>NZ_JAPPTI010000018.1 GCF_027587025.1 Vibrio sp. LaRot3
AACGTGCGGTTTAGTACGTTCAAATTTTTCTTTAGACACGATCGTGTTCCTTCCTAGTTATGATTCGCCACGATCATTATTGATCGAGACGCGCCAGAAATTGCTATTTTATGCGCCAACGTCCGTCAGCGCAATATTTGGACGCATTGTTCTTAAAAAAAGTCAGCGACTTTATTAGAACAATCCGTCAGATTAGTAACCACGCTCCGCGACAATCTTGTCAGCGAAGGTTTTAGGTACTTCAGCGTACTCATTAAACTCCATAGAGTAAGACGCACGGCCTTGAGTAGCACTACGTAGGTCAGTGGCATAACCAAACATCTCAGATAGAGGTACTTGAGCACGGATGATCTTAAGACCAGCCACACCTTCATCCATACCTTCAATCATGCCGCGACGGCGGTTGATATCACCTACTACGTCACCCATCCAGTCTTCTGGAGTGGTTACTTCTACATTCATCATTGGCTCTAGAAGCACAGGTTGCGCTTCAAGTGAACCTTTCTTGAATGCCATTGAGCCAGCGATTTTAAACGCCATCTCGTTTGAGTCAACATCGTGGTAAGAACCATCAAACAGAGTCGCTTTAATGTCTAGTACTGGGTAACCAGCTACAACACCGCTGTTCATCTGCTCTTCGATACCTTTCGCTACCGAACTGATGTATTCCTTAGGAACAACACCACCCACGATTTCGTCAACAAAGACAAAACCTTCACCTTGCTCAGAAGGCTCAAGTTTAATCCAGACATGACCATATTGACCACGGCCGCCTGACTGACGAACGAATTTACCTTCAACTTCAGCAGAGCCACGAATAGTTTCGCGGTAAGCAACTTGAGGTTTACCCACGTTACAGTCAACGCTGAATTCACGCTTCATACGGTCAACGATGATATCTAGGTGAAGTTCACCCATACCTGAGATCAGAGTCTGACCCGTTTCGTCATCCGTTTCCACGCGGAACGATGGATCTTCAGCTGCTAGTTTACCTAGAGCGATACCCATTTTTTCTTGATCAGCAACAGAGCGAGGCTCTACTGCGATTTGAATTACTGGCTCAGGGAATTCCATGCGCTCTAGAATCACTTTGTGGTTCTGGTCACATAGAGTGTCACCTGTAGTCACGTCTTTAAGACCGATTGCAGCAGCAATGTCACCCGCGCGAACTTCTTTAACTTCTTCACGCTTGTTTGAGTGCATCTGTACAATACGGCCAAAACGCTCTTTCTTCTCTTTAACAGAGTTGTAAACCGCATCACCTGAGTTTACTACACCAGAGTAAACACGCATGAAGGTTAGCGAACCTACAAATGGGTCTGTTGCGATTTTGAATGCTAGCGCTGAGAACGGTTCGTTGTCGTCTGCGTGACGCTCAACTTCGTTGTCTTTTTCATCCACGCCCTTAATAGCAGGAACGTCGATTGGTGATGGCAAGTATTCAATAACTGCATCCAGTACCGCTTGTACACCTTTGTTCTTAAACGCACTACCACAAGTAGCCAGTACGATTTCGTTATTTAGTGTGCGAGTACGTAGAGCTTGTTTGATTTCAGCTTCAGTCAGCTCACCTTCTTCAAGGTACTTATCCATCAACTCTTCGCTTGCTTCAGCAGCAGACTCAACAAGATTGTTGCGCCACTCTTCCGCTAGCTCAACCATATCAGCTGGGATGTCTTCGTAAGTGAAAGTCATACCTTGGTCAGCTTCGTTCCAGTTGATTGCTTTCATCTTAATAAGATCAACAACACCACGGAACTCATCTTCTGCACCGATGTTCAGCTGGATAGGCACTGGAGTCGCACCTAGGCGAGTCTTGATTTGATCAACAACGCGTAGGAAGTCTGCACCAGCACGGTCCATTTTGTTTACGAACACTAGACGCGGTACATGGTACTTATCTGCTTGACGCCATACTGTCTCTGACTGAGGTTCAACACCTGATGAGCCACAGAACACAACCACTGCACCATCAAGTACACGAAGAGAACGTTCTACTTCAATCGTAAAGTCTACGTGTCCTGGGGTATCAATGATGTTTACGCGATGGTCTTGGAATTGCGCTTCCATACCGCGCCAGAAGGTCGTTGTTGCCGCAGATGTAATTGTAATACCACGCTCTTGCTCTTGCTCCATCCAGTCCATGGTTGCTGCACCATCGTGAACTTCGCCGATTTTATGAGAGAGACCAGTGTAGAACAGAATACGTTCTGTAGTGGTAGTTTTACCTGCATCTACGTGAGCACAGATACCGATGTTACGGTAGCGCTCAATAGGAGTTTTGCGAGCCACGATTGAATCCTCTTAACTTAGAGACTTAGGGACTATTGCTATATCAAAAAGTGGTCCCCTAGATATAGCAATAGTTCCTAGCATACGCATAGGAACTAAAAAAGTGCTGCAAGGAACCTTGCAGCACTGAAAAGGTATTACCAACGGTAATGAGCGAACGCTTTGTTTGCGTCAGCCATGCGGTGAACGTCTTCACGTTTCTTAACCGCAGTACCTTTGTTCTCAGACGCATCTAGCATTTCAGCAGCTAGGCGTTGAGCCATAGATTTTTCACCACGCTTACGCGCAGCTTCAACTACCCAACGCATAGCAAGTGCGTTACGGCGAACCGGACGTACTTCTACAGGTACTTGGTAAGTTGAACCACCTACACGGCGAGATTTAACTTCTACCGCTGGGCGAACATTTTCAAGAGCTTCTTCAAATACAGCTAAGTGATCTTTACCAGATTTCTCAGCCATAGCATCTAGTGCAGTGTAAACAATCTTCTCTGCAGTAGATTTCTTACCGTCAACCATTAGGATGTTAACGAATTTTGCCAGCAGTTCAGATTTGAACTTTGGATCTGGAAGGATCTTACGCTGACCGATGACGCGACGACGTGGCATGGATTTTCTCCGTTGTCTTCTTCAGGTTATCCAAAACTTTTCAGTTTCTTCAAAAATTAAAATTAATTTAGTGTTTGGCCTTACTTAACGGATACCATTAAGATTTTGGACGCTTAACACCGTACTTAGAACGACCTTGTTTACGGTCGTTAACGCCAGCACAGTCTAGTGCGCCGCGAACTGTGTGGTAACGCACACCTGGAAGGTCTTTTACACGACCGCCACGGATTAGAACAACTGAGTGCTCTTGAAGGTTGTGGCCTTCACCGCCGATGTACGAAGTCACTTCGAAGCCGTTTGTCAGACGTACACGACAAACTTTACGAAGTGCTGAGTTAGGTTTTTTAGGTGTAGTAGTGTAAACACGAGTACATACACCACGTTTTTGTGGGCACGCTTCTAGTGCAGGCACGTTGCTTTTAACAACTTGCTTTGCACGTGGCTTACGTACCAACTGGTTAATAGTTGCCATTAACTAGCTCCTGATTTACTTGAAAGTAAGCTTTGTGAAAAATCTAGCCCTAAATGCCATTGGCAATTAGGGACGCAAAATTCTATGCAGCAGTGAGATGTGTGTCAAGAAATATACAGATCTTTTTTGCTCAATGGGAAGGTGCTAACAGTAAATCTAAACGCACACCCACTAAAGAGGCTCAATTCCAGGTTAGAGAATTGGCATGATGCTCTGTGAGCTCAACAAAGCCTGCATAATCGACCGCAGTAACAGAAGGGCTCAAACGATTATAGACACCACGAGCCAATGCATCATTTTCAAGTACATACACTTGCAATGATTTTAGCAGTGAAAAGAGCCCATGCTGTGAATTGGCAGCATAAATGGCATCTTCAATCAGTAAGACTTGGTCACCTTCTTGGCAAAGCATGATCATGTCTTGGATGGCACTGGTGGTTTTTACGATATGCAGCATAGTCTGTGTAATAATATTGGCTTAAAAAGAGAGTAACTTACCGGCCTTCGCCAGTTTTTGTTTGAGTGAATCGAGGCTTGCTCGCTCTGCGTCTATAACGAGGTCAGCTTGGCTTAAGCCGCGTTCAGCCAAAGATTGTTCGCACACGAACACTTGCTCAATATCGTACAAGTCGAACAATTTAAGCATCGGCGCGTAATCTTTACTTAATATCCCCTGAGGCTGCTGACCTTGCAGCAACTGATAAACACCATCACCGAAAAATATAACGGTAATATCCTCACAGTAGGCCGACGCTGCTAATAGCGCATCGATGCCCTCTCGCCCATTGCTGACGCCATGAGGTGCAGTGCGAAATAGATACGTTAACTGACTCAAAACTGCACCACTCTATCTTGGGTTAACATCGCTTCAGCTAAACTGCCTAAGCCAGCTTGATGGAAGCCTTGAGCAAGGTTACTTTGTGCTAAGCCATGTTGCTTAGCTTCATCTTCGCTCACGATGCCGCGGCGCAGAGCCGCAGCTACGCACGTTTCTAAACGCACATTGTGCTTTTCCGCTAGCTGTTGCCAAGCTTTCGTCAAATCAAACTCATCATTCGCCGGTACACTGAGCGCAGTACCATTAGTCACGCCATCTTGATAGAAGAACACACTCACCAAAGTGTGCCCCTTCTCAATGAGAGCATCCGCAAATTGATAGGCACTACGCGCTGATTGACTACCGTACACCGAGCTGTTCACAACTAGGCTATAGCGGAGTGACTCTGAGCCAGATGCCATTACTCTTCGTCCTCAGTCTTACGCTGACGAATGTAAAGATAAACTGTGTGCTTAGAAATATTGAGACGATCCGCGACACGGTTGATGGCGTCTTTGATATCGAAGATACCTTTGTCGTACAACTCCATAACGATCTGACGGTTCTTAGTGTTGTTTGATACCGACTTGTCTGCGTTGATTTCTTCAATCGTGCGTTCAACGGTTTGGTCCACCAGCTCTTCTACGTCACTTGCAAAGTTCACTGACGAAGCCGCTTCTTTCGCTTCTTGCGTTGGCATAAAAGATTGCAACACCTGAGAGAAAGGCGCATCAAGGTTGACGTTGATACACAATAGACCAATCACTCGGTTCTCACCGTTGCGGATCGCAACAGTGATCGACTTCATCAATACGCCGCCTTTGGCGCGAGTAAAGTATGAACGTGAGAAGTTACGCTCAGAGCCTTCAATATCTTTGAGCATTTTTAATGCTAGATCGGTAATGGGAGAGCCCACCTGACGGCCAGTATTTTCGCCGTTAGCAATTTTGATGGCTGAAGTATTGAGATCTTCTAATGAGTGCAGAACGATTTCACAGAAAGGGCCAATCAGGCTCGCTATCCCGTCTACCACTGCTTCATAGGATTTTAGAATGATCTTATCGTGGTCACTAAATGGCATCACGTTGACGGATTCCATTTCAAGCAACATCTCCGTATTTAGGTTTTCTGTCGTCGTCACTGTATTTAGCCTTCGAACGAAAAATCAACAAATTGATGTAAGTTTATCAGAAATTTTGAATAGAACATCTAGCAATGCGAACAACTAGTGATTTAGAACAAATATTTACCAAGCTTTAGCTAACGTTTTGAGCAATTTACTGTGAGCACCTCCCCCTTAGGGTACTGCAAAAACGGAAAAGGCTCGGAAAACCGAGCCTTTTAATAAGAGATAGCAGTGAAGATTATTGAGCAACTTCTTCGCTGTTATCGATACCTAGCAATTCAACTTCAAATATTAGAGTCGAGTTGGCAGGAATCGTTGGCGTGTCTTGAGGACCGTATGCTAGCTCTGGCGGAATAACGAACTTAAACTTAGAACCCACAGGCATTAATTGAACGCCTTCAGTCCAACCAGCGATCACGCGATTTAGAGGGAATGACGCCGATTGGTTACGATCGTATGAGCTATCAAATTGAGTACCGTCAATCAATGTACCTTTGTAGTGTACTTCAACGGTATCCGTCTCTTTCGGTTGCTCACCTTGCGTTGGTGTTAGAACTTGGTACATCAGACCCGTATCTGTCGTTTTCACGCCTTCTTGCTTCGCAAACTCAGCGCGGAAATCATCACCCGCTTGCTTGTTAGCTGCCGCTTTTTCTTCAGCTAGCTTCTTCATGGTATCCGCTACGCGCTTGTCTAGGCTTTCTAGTGCTGCACGAGTCTGCTCTTCTGTCAGCTCAGCTTTACCTTCAAACACGTGCTCAATGCCTTGTAGTACCAACTTCTTATCAAGGTTAATGCCAATTTCACTTGGCTTATCCAGTGATGCACTTAGGTAGTTCGCAAATGAAACACCGATCGCGTAAGCCGCTTTGTCGTCATCATTTTGGAGATTCACTGACTGCGTTGTCGCAACTTCGACTTGCTCAGCAGCGGCAGGAGCTACTTCAGCTTTAGGCTCTTCTTCTTTCTGACAGCCTACTGCTAGCATAACTGTGGCCGCAAGCAGCGACACTTTAAACATTGATTTCATTGAATTCTCCATTTAATGGGCATTTTGTCTTTGCGCACAAATCTAAAATAAAAACTGGTGCGTATCTGTATGTTGTTCCAATATAACCAATATGGCAGCAAATAAATGAAATCCAAGTGGATATTTGGAACTTGAATGCGATTATTTTTTAATATTCTTCTGGGTGCTTTTGTCAGCATAGCGTTAAATGGCTGCTTTTTCTCCGTAAGTAACGATCAACGCTGGGAGCTTGAGCCGCAAGGCACGACAAGTTTTGCATTAAGTCGTGATGCTCGCTTCGCTTTAATCTACTCCAAACAACACCAACTGGTACTTTGGGATCTCGTTGACTCAAAACAACTGGCCAAACTTGGCGCTCAAGACCAACAAGAAAACCCAGTCTCACGAATCCGCATTTCAGATAATGGCCGATACGCGATTACCGCTAGCCAGATTAACTTCGCTGTATGGGATCTCGCATGGACCCAAGCTCAAGGTTTATGGTCTATCTCAGATGGCCTAATTCGAGACATCGATATCTCCAACAATGGCGAGCAAGTACTACTCGGCCTCTCTAACGGCAAGGCCATCCATGTCAATTTAGTCACCGGACGCCGTTTAGAGTTCCTTGCTCACCAAGAAAAAGTCAATTCCGTTGCACTTTCACCGAATGGTAAGTTTGCGCTGACCGGAGGTAATGATTACCACGCCTACTTATGGAACACCGAGACTGGCCAAATTCTAAGAGATTTCGAGCATGAGCAAAGAGTCAACCGCGTTGCTCTACAAAGAGATGGCCTTTATGCCTTCACCTCAGATGGTGGCAATCAAGCTGTAGTTTGGGATCTCAAAACAGGTAAGCAACTAAGCCGATTAAGCAGTTTCTCTCGCCAATTGATTTTTTCTGCCGCACGTTTTTCTGATGATGGTAGTCAGCTGATCACTGGCACGCCATCTAGCCGTATTATGGTGTGGAACACTGAGACAGGAAAAAGAGAATATGGATTTGAAGCCGAACCATTAAAAGATGCTCGTCCTCCTCGTGCGGTAGTGTATGATGCGGCCTTTGATGATCAGAACCGAATAGTGACTGGCACTTCTGCCGGAATCGCTCAGGCTTGGAAATTAGATTAAGACCATGACAGAAACAAAAGTTGAGAAGTTAGAACTGCGTATTGACGATTTAGAGTGTCAATTGGCATTTCAAGAGCAAACCATCGAATCACTTAACGAAGCCTTGAGCCAACAGCAGTTATTGATTACTAAAATGCAAGACCAGATGAAGTATGTGGTAGGTAAAGTGAAGAATATGGACTCTTCTAATCTTGCAGACTCTTCTGAAGAAACACCACCGCCGCATTACTAATACACATAAATAACACGCGCGGTAAAACGGCTACGCAAAACAGTATGCTATCACTACGCCCGCTACCACTAAGCATCCGCCGATACGACGTAATTGATTGTCTGGCTGACGACTAAGCTCAGCCACCATATTGCGCCAACCATTAGGTGCGATTAAAGGCCCTAGCCCTTCAACGATCAATACCAGCCCAATTGCGAGCCAAATGGAATTCGACATCTTGTATTCCTACTAAACTGAAGCAAAAAAGAAAGGCTCCTATTATAGGAGCCTTTCTGCTATCGGTTTGCGATTACTTCGCGCCTTTCGCATCATTCATGTATTGGAAGAACTCACTGTTCGGGTCCAGTACTAGAATATCACTCTTCTCGCTAAACGATTTCTCGTACGCTTTTAGTGAACGAAGAAAACTAAAGAATTCAGGGTCTTTACTGTAAGCATCAGAGTAAATCTTCGCAGCTTGAGCGTCAGCTTCACCACGTGTCACACGAGCCGTTCTGTCTGCTTCAGCTAGAATTTTTGCCACTTCAAGCTCAGCTTGAGCACGGATAACTTCCGCTTTCTCACGACCTTGCGAACGGTGCTTACGAGCCACTGATTCACGCTCGGCGCGCATACGTTTGTAGATAGAGTCGCTGATGTTATCTGGCAGGTTGATTTTCTTCATACGGAAATCAACAATTTCAACGCCCAAGTCAGTCATCGCACTTTCACGGGTACCCAAAAGCACATTTTCCATGATCTTGTCACGTTCACCATCAATCTCTAATGCTTCTTTTGCCGCTTCAGTGGTTACTTCTTCACTGTCAGCACTATCTGGTAGTACGTCATCATTACGCGGGCCTGAAACAATCTGCTTAATCTCACGAGAACCGATTTCAGAACGAAGTACGTTGGTAACCTTTCGCTCTAAAAGGTTCTCAGCATTGAGTGCATTACCCCCTCCTGTAGCTAAGTAGTAACGCCCAAAGTCTTTGATCTTCCACTTCACGTACGAATCGATGATTACGTCTTTTTTCTCAGACGTTACAAAACGGTCTGAACGACCATCCATCGTCTGAATACGCGCATCAAGCGTTTTTACGTTATCGAAAAATGGCATCTTAAAATGCAATCCTGGCTCGTAGATACGAGATACACCATTGTCGTCAAGTACTCGACCAAAACGGATAACAAACCCGCGCTCGCCTTCAGGAATCACAAATAGTGACATCAGCATAACTACAAGAGCAACCACCAATACAGGGATCGTTAACTTACGCATTATTAATATCTCCCTTGACGAGAACTGTCGCCACGACCTTGAGAGCTACTAGATGTCTCTGGCTGTGTTTCCAGCTCAATTTGATCGTAAACTGAGGTCTGCTTAGTTTGATTTTGTTGAGGCTTAGAAGACGATGAGCCTTGGCCAGCCAACTTATCGATTGGCAAGTAAAGCAAGTTGCCACTTGATTCTGAATCAATCAGCACTTTCGACGTACTTGTGTACACTTTTTCCATCGTATCTAGATACAGACGATTACGCGTAACCTCTGGCGCAGCTTGATATTCAGGTAATAGTTTCTCAAACTGTGCTACTTGACCTGTCGCACCATTTACAACACGTTCAGAGTAACCTTGAGCTTCTTTCTTTAAACGCTCTGCACGACCCGTTGCTTTAGGCAAAATATCATTGCTGTAAGCTTCAGCTTCACGCTCAAAACGCTCTTCATCCTCACGAGCTGCGATGGCATCATCAAATGCATCTTTAACTTGCTCTGGCGGACGTGCTGACTGGAAGTTCACATCAACAATCGCGATACCCATATCATAAGATTGAATAATCTCGTTAAGAGTATCCTCTGTACTTTGAGTAATCTGCTGACGACCACTGGTTAAGATGCTATCCATTAAAGAATCACCAATAACCGCACGCAATGCCGAGTCTGTAGCTTGGCGTAAGCTATCATCCGCATTCGTTACTACAAACAAGTATTTGTACGGATCAGAAACCTTGTACTGAACGTCCATGCCAATAGTCACTACGTTTTCATCTTTAGTCAGCATTAGACCCGATGCTCGTAAAGAACGAATTGCTTGTACGTTAACTTTGGTGACTTCGTCGATGAAACGAGGACGCCAGTTCAGACCAGGATCAACCACGCGATCGTATTTACCTAGACGCTGAACAACACCACGCTCGGCTTCACCAACAGTGTAAAAACCAGCAAAGAACCAGATCGCTACTGCAATAGCGGCGATTACACCAATACCTAGTGCACCACCACCGCTACCAATAGACGGCCCACTGCCACCTTTACCACCAAACTTTCCACCCAGTTTCTGACTCAGTTTATTAAAGACTTCGTCTAAGTCTGGCGGTCCTTGTTCACGGCCACCTTTGTTACCACGATTATTGTTACCCCAAGGGTCATTATCGCGGCCATTGTTGCCGTTGTTATTACCAGGCTCATTCCACGCCATTAGAAAGCTCCATCATTTGATATGACGTTATACTGTAGCAGTCATTTAAGTAACTATAAAGTCACGTAAAACTGCCCCTTCTCTTTTTTCAAGTCTAGACCAATCTACTTGTTGCATGCGGATATTAATCAACAAGTTTCCGTCTTGGTCATATTCTTCTTGCTGAATACACTTCATTTGGAAGAATGTACTACGCAATCGCCCTTGATTTTGTGGCGGAATGCACAGTTGGTATTGAACCATCTGACTAGCTAGTCTTGCGGTTAATGCTTCAAACAGAAGCTCAATACCTTGGCCTTCCATTGCCGAAACCCAAACCGCGCGAGGAACACCTTCCTCATCCAGTTCAATACGGGGCTTCTGACCTTCAAGATTATCAATCTTGTTCATGACAACTAGGCTCGGCACCTCGTGGGCATCGATCTCTTCTAGCACGTCCTGAACAGCTTGCATGTTCTCACGAAAACGCTCATCACTGGCATCGACAACATGTAACAAAATGTCAGCTTCTTGCGTCTCTTGTAACGTAGCTTTAAATGCCGCCACAAGATCGTGAGGTAGATGTCGGATAAAACCTACGGTGTCGGCCAATATGGCCGGTCCAACATCGTCTAATTCAATTTTCCGCAAAGTTGGATCCAACGTTGCGAATAGTTGATCGGCTGCGTACACCCCAGCTTCGGTAATGCGGTTAAACAGGGTAGATTTACCTGCGTTGGTATAACCCACTAACGAGATGGTTGGGATTTCTGCGCGATTTCTCGCTCGGCGACCTTGTTCACGCTGTTTTGCAACCTTGTCTAGTCGGCGCAGAATAGCTTTTATACGGTCACGCAATAAACGTCGGTCAGTTTCTAACTGAGTTTCACCTGGGCCACGTAAACCGATACCACCTTTTTGTCTTTCTAGGTGAGTCCAGCCACGAATAAGACGGGTAGAGATATGACGAAGCTGAGCAAGCTCAACTTGTAACTTACCTTCGTGGGTACGAGCACGTTGAGCAAAGATATCGAGGATCAAACCAGTACGATCTAATACGCGACATTTACAGAGTGCTTCGAGATTACGTTCTTGGGCAGGAGAGAGGGCGTGATTGAAAATCACAATATCAGCACTCGCCAATTGCACAGCTTGAGCAATTTCTTGTGCTTTACCCTCTCCGACATAGTATTTAGGGTGTGGTGACTGACGACTACCCGTTACAACTTGTAACGATGAGACACCAGCCGAAGACACCAGCATTTCAAACTCGCTGAGATCTTCCCACTCCCCTTCTTGCGTGAAGTTGATATGAACAAGTACGGCTCGCTCACCGGCTTCATAACGGTCAAACAAGCAATCAACTCCTTAATGTAAAACTAATTGGTATCTTCAGAGAATTACTCTTCTGATTTGTCTACCTGACGATCACCGCCTTGAGGACGGTCACCACTGTGGTGGCTCACTGGACGTGCAGGTACAACAGTAGAAATCGCGTGCTTGTACACCATTTGGTTAACAGTGTTTTTCAGCAAGATAACGAATTGGTCGAACGACTCAATTTGACCTTGTAGTTTAATACCGTTAACTAGGTAAATTGATACTGGGATACGTTCACGACGTAATGCATTTAAGAATGGGTCTTGTAAAGACTGCCCCTTAGCCATTTTATTTTCCTTATTTTGTAATTTTGTTTTAGTTATTTAGCTAGTGGTAAGCTGCAAATTTGGTGCGCCGTTGCATCTGAGCTAAACGAATAAAAAAACACCCCTGAGTTACTGTTATGAAGCCTAATGCAACAAAATTCAAGTAACAGATCCTTTACAGGGCACATTCACGCAAAAGCGATCACATTATACACAGCTAGAAGCGTCCGATGCTATGGCATTTGAAACAGTTTCTAGTGATTGTTCAATGTTTTCACTATCTAACCAAGTTAAATTATCCCAGCTGCGTAACCAGGTAATTTGTCGCTTGGCCAATTGACGAGTCGCACACACTCCACGGAAAACCGCTTCATCTAACGTGCACTGACCGTCCAAATAGTCCCACATTTGTCGATATCCAACACAGCGAATCGATGGAAGATCCGGGTGAAGATCATCACGCGCATATAGCGCCTTCATCTCATCTTCAAAGCCGGCATCGATCATTTTTTCAAACCTAAGTTCGATACGACGGTGGAGCTCAGCCCTTTCCTTGGGAGCTATTGCAAATTGTTTAACGTTAAACGGCAGGCTCTCACCCTTGGTTTTCGTTAACTCAGTAAGAGTTTTACCCGAAATTCGATAAACTTCCAACGCTCTAGATAACCTTTGTGGGTCATTAGGGTGGATACGCTGCGCAGAAACGGGATCTATCTCTCGTAATTGATCGTGCAGCACGTCCCAACCGAGAGTCAATGCTTCTTGTTCAATTTGTTGGCGAATCTCGGGGTTGGCCGCAGGAAGTGGCGATAAACCCTCTAATAATGCTTTGTAATACAGCATTGTGCCGCCAACCAACAGCGGGATCTTACCCTGCGCCACGATGTCATTCATCTCTTTGAGCGCATCACGACGGAAGTCTGCTGCGGAGTAGGCTTGCGCAGGATCGAGGATATCGATCAATCGATGTGGTGCAAGAGCCTGCTCTTCGGCATCAGGTTTTGCCGTGCCAATATCCATCCCTTGATAAATCAAAGCTGAATCCACTGAAATGATCTCTACCGGATATTTCTGACGTAGGCGAATGGCTAATTCCGTTTTACCTGATGCGGTTGGCCCCATTAAGAATAGAGCTAAAGGTAATTCTGTTTTCATAGATTAAAAGCTGAAATCGTTGCAGTAAAATCGATTGGTCGAACAAATTTAGGATCGTTTAGCGGTAACTTGTCCTGCCACAGCTGCTCTATTTGAGCAACAATTTGAATGGCTTCCGACAAAGTGTAGTCGCTTTTTACGCTTGTCACTTGATTTGCCAACCATTGTGACAACGCGTCGACTGGCAAGTTCTGCTCACTTTGCGATGCGCGAGCCGCGTAAGATAACAGATCTGGAATCAACTGTTGTAAGTTTTGTTGCCTTAATGGTTGAGGTACACCCATAACCATCAAAGATTGGTTATTTCGACTTTTAAACTCAATACCAAGCTGAGTGAACGTACTATTAAACCGCATGGCTGTATCGACTAACTCAGACTCCAACTTTAAGGACAATGGAACCAACAGCGGTTGAGCTTTTAATGGTTCTTGGGCAGATGGAATAAGCTGCCCCAAGTTTTTTAACCATTCCGCTTGAGCCATAGAGACCAAGCGAGCACCTTGTTTATCGGCCATCATCACAAAACGCCCTGATGCCATGCAGATGGCTTTGCCCAGAGCTTCAATAGGCGGATGAATATTATTGGCTTGCTCAGTGGAAGGTTCTGCATCTAATGATGGTTCAAACTCAGGAGTCTGCATCAATTCTTTATACGCTGCGACCTCTTGCTTAGACGGTGCCGGCGCTGAATAACGCTCTCTACTTGACGCTTTGCTACCTTGTGATGTCGGGCGAGACTCGACCCAATCGCTGCGCTGAGCTGGCTCTCGTACCGATGGCGGTTGAGTAGGCTCTGCTTTTGTCTGAGATGGCAACGTATCAGCGACGTATTTACCGGGATATGCCGGCTCTCGCTCTACAGCTTGATAAACTTGCTTGGTTACAGGTGAACTCTCTGATGAAGTTACATTTTGCGGCTCTAGGCTAACCGGCGCACTCGGCTCATGAAACGCCGATTGGTTTATCTCTGGCTTATCAATATGGCGGCTTTGCGCCAAAGCATCACTCAATGCTTGATAGATGAAGTCGTGCACGAGGCGAGCTTGATGAAAACGCACTTCATGTTTCGCTGGATGCACGTTAACGTCGACTTGATGTGGATCGATCTCAATAAACAATACGTAAGTGGCAAATTGATCTGGGCGTAAGCTAGTTTCATAACTTTGACGAATCGCATGATTGATCAACTTATCACGCATCATTCGGCCATTGACGTAGCAGTACTGAAGATCACTTTGCTGGCGAGCACCTTCCGGCGTGGTGATCCAGCCATGAAGTTTTAACCCTTGATGCTCTAGCTCTATTTTCAGCATGTTACGTACAAACGCATTGCCGCACACTGCCGCGATACGCTTCTCTGCTTGAGCTTCAGTTTTCGATGCACGGTATTGTTTCACCATCTTACCGTTATGACGCAAGTTAATCGTCACGTCAAAGCGGCTCAGAGCAATGCGTTTTAATAGTTCGTCAATATGGGCGAACTCAGTCTTCTCTGTTCGTAAAAACTTACGTCGTGCCGGTGTATTGAAGAATAGATCTAAAACCTCAACAGACGTACCTATTGGGTGGGCAGTCGGTTGAAGTTGAACCTGCATATCTCGACCTTCACTGTAAGCCGACCATGCTTGGTCTTGTGTCGCAGGGCGAGAGGTCATGGTTAAGCGTGAGACTGAAGAGATACTCGCAAGCGCTTCCCCACGAAAACCTAAGCTCATAATGGCTTCAAGATCATCAAGGGTATGGATCTTAGACGTCGCATGACGACTTAGCGCAAGACCAAGCTCGTCTTTGATGATGCCTTTGCCATTATCACGAACACGGATTAGCTTGGCACCACCTTTTTCGATGTCGATATCGATACGAGTCGCACCGGAGTCTAAGCTGTTTTCAACCAGCTCCTTCACGACCGATGCGGGCCTTTCCACTACCTCACCAGCCGCAATTTGGTTGGCAAGTCGAGCCGGTAAGATTTTGATCGTCATTACTGTACGCTCACTAACTGTGTGGAATGATCAATATCTGCCCAACGGCCAATTGATCCGATTTAAGGTTGTTCGCTTTACGCAGACTACTCACGCTTACGCCGTATTTTTTAGCGATCTTACCTAAGAACTCACCACGTTGAACTTTATGCTTTCGCAGCGGTTGGTCTTTCAAACTCACGGTAATTTTTAGTTTTTGTCCTAGCTTCAATGTATCTGATTTAAGCTTATTCTCGCGCTTGATTGCCGCGACCGACACTTTATATTTGCTTGCAATCTTACCTAAGTACTCACCTTTTTGAACCACATGAGTAATGGTCTTCGTTTCAACTGGATTTTTCACCACAGGTACTGAAACAGAGCCTTTCGCTCCCGGGATGGTAAGCACTTGGCCAATTGCTAAGCTGGTGCTTTTAAGCTTGTTCGATTGCATTATGGCTTTGGTGCTCGTGCCGTATTTCTTCGCAATCAAAGATAGAGACTCACCTTTTGCTACCTTGTGTTTGATGGTTTTGCCACGGTTAGCAAACAGAGTGCCCTCTGGTGGATTAGCTTCGAAATATTGCACGATCGCCTTCGTCAGCGCTCTGGCAAGTTTGTCTTGGTGGCTGCGTTGGAACAGTAACCTTTCTTCTGTCGGGTTAGTAATAAAGCCAGTCTCAACCAATACTGAAGGAATATCAGGCGACTTTAATACTGCCAAGCTCGCATTAACAGGCTCTTTCTTGTGTAAGTGAATACCGGCACGAGTCATCTCTCGCAGTATTTTAGTCGCAACTTTGTAGCCCTCTTTCTGTGAATGGCTAAATTGCAAATCAAGCAAGGTTTGGCTGACATTTTTGTCGTTAGTATTTTTAGACAATAAATCGCCCGCACCGCCCAATAGCTGCGATTGTTGCTCGTGGTTTTCTACCCAACGTGCGATTTCAGTGTTTGCACGGCGAGTGTTCAATACAAACACCGAACCACCGCGAGGCTTTGAGGTTCTAAATCCATCGGCGTGAATCGAAACCAAAAAGTGTGCTTTGTTTTTTCGCGCTATCTCAGAACGTTTATTGAGATTCACAAAATAATCACCACGACGAGTTAACACCGCTTTCATACCCGGCACGGCATTAATTTGGCTCGCGACTTTTTTCGATATCGCTAATGTCGCATGTTTCTCGTATTTTCTTGATGGACCGATTGAACCCGGATCTTCACCACCGTGTCCGGCATCAATCGCCACGACGATATCCGCAGTGCCATGCAGTTGAGAGGCATCTCGGCTTACTTGTGATGTACTTGAAGAACTAATAGGAGCCGTTGCTTTGGCTTTGCCATGGGCAATATCCACGACCAAGCGATGGCCATATTGACCACCAGGTGTTGGCGCCAACTTGAAGATTTGAACCGGTATTTTCTTTTTCAACTCAAACACCAAACGGTAAGTACTACTTTCTGGAGGTGAGCTTTTACGGACTTTCTTCAGTACTGGGCTATCTTTCACCGTAACAGGAAGCTTGGTACTAAGAGTGGTCTTTTTTAAGTCCACGACCAAGCGATCTGGGCTAGAGAGGGTGAAGTAACTAAACTCCGCCTCATTTTTCAGATCGATAACAACTCGAGTTTCATCTGGCGAGGGCCAGACACGCAAGCCTTCTAACGCATTTGCCCACACAGAAGTTGGAAGAAGACAAAGAGCAAATGCAAAAGAGACACAGACAGCGCGAAAAGATTTAAGAATCAACATAGCTCCAACTGATCTAACAAACGACATCCATATTCATTATTGGCAGACAGGGAGACAATTCGAGATTCGCCTTGGTAACGCAGTTCAATATCTAAATCAGCGCCCGGCAGCAAGCCTTCCCCTTTTTCTGGCCACTCAACTAAACAAATCGCATCTGGAGTGAAATAGTCGCGAATTCCCATAAATTCTAGTTCTTCAGGATCCGCTAAACGATACAAGTCAAAGTGATACACCTGCCATTGATCTAACTGGTAAGGTTCTACCAATGTGTAAGTTGGGCTTTTCACATTGCCTTGGTGGCCTAATGCACGCACAAAACCACGACTAAATGTCGTTTTGCCAGCTCCCAAATCGCCATGCAAATAAATGGTGGTTTGTTGAGAACAAAGATTGGCTAGAGCCGTCCCTAGTTGAATCGTTGCTTGCTCATCTTTAAGGGCGAATTGTTTTGTGCTCATGAATAAATTTCTCGATAAATGACTATATAAAAATCAAAAGAACAGGAATAGTAAACTGGGTTGGAATTGAGAGACAAGATCTCTTGTGCAAGTAAAAGGAAAATAATCGTAAATAACGCCACTTTTTTGCGAATTTCGTTGCTAGATTCAAACTATAAGATCTTGTAAGATCCTGCCCCCTTTCATTGAGTGTCGCTAGCATGAACTATCAACAACTCGCAGATCAGATCAAACTTTGGGCCAAAGAGCTGGGTTTCCAGAAAGTTGGGATCTGTGATGTCGATTTAAAACAGCATGAAGCGGCGCTACAAAAATGGCTAGATAACGGCTATCACGGTGACATGGATTGGATGGCAAGACACGGTATGATGCGCGCGCGTCCCGATGAGTTACTGCCCGGCACCGTACGTGTGATCAGTGTTCGTATGGATTACCTACCGCCAGAAGCTGAGTTTGCTTCCAACCTATCCGACCCTACTCAAGCTTATGTGAGCCGCTATGCACTGGGGCGCGACTACCACAAGCTGATTCGTAATCAACTGAAAAAGCTTGGCCAAAAAATCGAACAAGAAGTGGGGCAATATGGCTATCGCCCCTTTGTTGACTCAGCCCCTATCCTAGAAAGGCCACTGGCACAAAAAGCCGGATTAGGCTGGAGCGGTAAGCACTCACTGATTCTTGATAAAGAGTGTGGGTCATGGTTCTTTTTAGGTGAGTTGCTGATCGACTTGCCGCTACCCGTAGATGAACCAAGTGAAGATCAATGTGGTAAATGCACCGCTTGTATAACATCTTGCCCGACGAATGCCATTATCGAAGAGGGTATCGTTGATGCGCGCCGTTGTATCTCTTACCTCACCATCGAATTTGACGGCGTGATTCCAGAAGAGTTTCGTCGCCCCATGGGGAATCGAATTTATGGCTGTGATGACTGCCAGCTAGTATGCCCATGGAATCGCTTTTCCACACTAACAGAACAAGATGACTTCCATCGTAGGAATGCCCTCAAAAGTCCAGACTTGCTAAACCTATTTCTTTGGGATGAAAACACCTTTCTAAAAAACATGGAAGGCTCAGCTATTCGGCGAATTGGACACCTACAATGGTTGAGAAACTTATCGGTCGCAATTGGTAATGCGCCATATTCTCTCAGTCTTGTAGAAGCACTAGAAAGCCGCAGAGGCCTAAGCGATGTATTGGATGAACATATTGAATGGGCATTGGAGCAACAAATGGCGCAGTTGTCAGAAAAGTACACAACGAACAACAAACACGCCCGATTGATTCGAATCGTTCAAAAAGGAATGCCTCGAGATGCATAACAATTGCAGCAATTCTAGCTAAATAGTTTGATTTTGGTCTAAAAATTCCGAATGTGGAAAAACAACATACCTAACGAACTTTTGTGGATTTATTTGAAAGTTAACCACAATAGTAATAAATGACTAGGATCAAAGAATTGCGAGTTAATGATCAAACTCAGGAGTAAAGGGATAGCCAGAAAACGACACTAAACACAACAAAAACAATGACTTACCATAAACACCAAACGACAAACCTTTCTCTTTACAGCAAAAAGATCTTTCTCGCGGAACGTTATCAAAAGCAATAAATCAGGTTACCCACCAAGTTATCCACAGAGTATATTTTGTGGATAAGTCTGTTGACAGATAGCAGAAAGCCCAAAGACTAGGCGTTTGTAGCTGTTTGACAAGCAGTAAACCTATCACTGACAGACATAAAAACGCCCACCTAAGAATAGGAGGACTTCAATTTTTTGGGGATTGATGCTTCTCAGCATTAGAAAGAGCGTGGCGATATATCCGCCAGTTCAAATGAGGTCTTCATTTGAAGGAAGTTGGAGCGACACACGAGGTTCGAACTCGTGACCTCAACCTTGGCAAGGTTGCGCTCTACCAACTGAGCTAGTGTCGCATTTTGTCACTGTTAAAGCACAATGAGAGCAATTTTAACCACTTAAGAAAAAAGTGGAGCGACACACGAGGTTCGAACTCGTGACCTCAACCTTGGCAAGGTTGCGCTCTACCAACTGAGCTAGTGTCGCATGATAAATCGCATCAGCAATTCATCTAAATTTGGTTGCGGGGGCCGGATTTGAACCGACGACCTTCGGGTTATGAGCCCGACGAGCTACCAAGCTGCTCCACCCCGCGTCCGTATTTCACCATTCAAAGCATGATGATAGCTTATTAATTTGGAGCGACACACGAGGTTCGAACTCGTGACCTCAACCTTGGCAAGGTTGCGCTCTACCAACTGAGCTAGTGTCGCATCAACAACGTTTCCGTCGTTCAGGGCTGCGAATTATAAGAGCATTTTTTTGTGATGCAAGTCCTTCCTGCAAAAAATCTGTGTTTTTTTCTCGTTTGATGAAAAAGCACACAAAAGCGAACAAGCCTTATACATTCTGAGCAATTCATAAACGGCTTATTATTACAAAAACATATTTGAATCCAGATACTTTCTAACATTCACCAACCAAAAATTCAGCACCAAATGAGATATGGAGCTGTAAATAGATTCTCAAAACTTATCTTAACTGGTGAAAAGCCTGTGTTTTATATATAACAGATTGCTTAATTTTCGGACATTGTTCTTATTTGTCCATTTGCAATTGCATTTGATGGAGCAAGCAATGGCACTTTTTCATTTTTCGCCGCGATTTCTAATCAGCACTTTGAGCATTTTGCTGATGTTTTCTTTGTCCGGTTGTGGCTCTATGCCTAAGCCTGTACGCAATTTAGGCAAAACCGACGTCGACTTTGTCATGGACGTTCATGCAAAACAGCAGAAAGTTCTGTTAATGGAGCTAACCCGAAAACTCTACGTCCGTAACCCCGATGAACTACAAAAAGCCGAAGGGGTAAGTGTAGAGCAACGAATGAAGCAAATATTCGGCGAGGCTGATGCAGTTGATTTGCCACCATTAGTCTTTGATGAACTCGAAGGCAAAACTGGGATCGAAGCAATCTTGCTCTCTTTCGATGATAATTTTGCCGGCGATAGAGTATTTGCAGCAATTGTCGGTTTATCAGAGATGTTGCGACGCTCTTACAACCACCAGCAAGAATTTTTCATTATCGATTCATTAGACGAACAGGCGCTATATAACAGTGCTCGAAATATTGAAGTGTTTGTCTGGCGCTTATATCACCGTAAAGATGAAAATGGTGAACTGTTCTTACTAACCAATGATGTTTCTGATGGCCAATTTGATACGAGCTTTGATCGTATTTTCTCTAAGATGGTGATGGTGCAAGAAATGATGGCTTATATTGTCGCAGACAAAACCAATCGCAGTATCACCAAAGTGGCTCATGGTGTTGCTCAGTTCGTCTTCTTACCTATCCCTTAACGGCTAAAAAAAACGCTGTCATTAGACAGCGTTTTAGAACTCAATTTACCGTTAAATACTAAAGATCGTTTGGCGATAGTATTTTAACTCAGCAATAGACTCACGAATGTCATCTAACGCTAAGTGACTGCCTGATTTTAAGAAACCATCCAATACTTCAGGCTTCCAACGACGAGTTAACTCTTTTAACGTACTGACATCTAAATAGCGATAGTGGAAATACTCTTCCAACTCAGCCATGTGTTTGTATAAGAAGCGACGGTCTTGACCAATACTGTTACCACAGATTGGCGATTTACCTTTTGGTACCCATTTCTCTAAAAACTCGACCGTTTGGCGAATGGCTTCTTGTTCATCTACTTTGCTGTTACGAACGCGTTCAACCAAGCCGCTATTGGTGTGTGTGTTGGTACACCAATCATCCATCTTCGCCAGTTCTTCTTCTGGCTGATGAATAGCAAGCACCGGCCCTTCTGCCAGAATATTCAGTTCACTATCGGTAACAATAGTGGCAATTTCGATAATTTTATGGGTTTCTGGATCAAGCCCAGTCATCTCAAGATCAACCCAAATTAAGTTCTGATCGTTAAAGGACATAAATCGTTGCCTATTGGTTTTTCGCTAAAAAAGGTACTATACCCAAATTCGGATACCCAAGATAGCAATCTACGGTATCGAACCTAAGAGAAACAGATTAAGTAGATCATCGTGGCAAAAAAGAAAAAGCTAACTAAAGGTCAGGTAAGACGAGTACGCAGCAACCAAAAAAGGAAGCTGACAAAAGACGAAAGCATCCAGTGGGATGAGTCAATGCTAGGCGCAGCCAAAAAAGGCCTAGTCATAACTCGCTTTGGCCAACATGCTGATATTGAAGATACTGAAACCGGCGAGATTCAGCGCTGCAATTTGCGTCGCGGTATTGAAACCCTTGTTTCGGGCGATAACGTCATTTGGCGTCCGGGCCACGAAGCAATGGAAGGCATTTCTGGTGTCGTTGAAGCTGTTGAGCCGCGTCACTCAGTACTTACACGCCCTGATTACTATGATGGTCTAAAACCCGTTGCTGCTAACATCGATCAAATGGTAATTGTTTCTTCTGTACTTCCTGAACTGTCTCTGAACATTATTGACCGTTACTTAGTGGCAGCTGAAACATTAAAAATCGCCCCACTGTTGGTGCTAAACAAAATTGATTTATTAGACCAAGAGCAACGTGAGCTGTTCCAAGACTGGATGAGTGAATACGAGCATATTGGCTACAAAGTTCTTTTTGTTAGTAAAGAGAGCAAAGAAGGCATTGCGGAATTAGAGCAAGAGCTGCATGGCCGCATCAATATTTTTGTTGGTCAATCTGGTGTAGGTAAATCCAGTTTAGTCAATGCGCTGATGCCTGAGCTGGATATTGAAGAGGGTGCGGTTTCAGAAAACTCCGGCCTTGGTCAACATACGACGACAGCAGCGCGCTTGTATCACATCCCTACTGGTGGTGACCTAATAGACTCTCCAGGAGTTCGTGAATTTGGTTTATGGCATTTAGAACCAGAAGAAATTACAGAAGCCTTTATTGAGTTCCGCCCATACCTTGGTGGATGCAAATTTAGAGACTGTAAGCACCTTGACGATCCTGGCTGTGTGCTACGAGAAGCGGTCGAAGAGGGTGAGATAAGCGAAGTCCGCTTCGAAAACTACCACCGTATTCTGGAAAGCATGCTCGAGAACAAAGCAAACCGTCAGTACTCTCGTAACAAGAAAGCGGATCTTTAACGCAGCGACCATCGGCAACTGCTGACTTTTGCTGATTTTTTGAGTAACATCTCGCGCCCTAAAGTTTGAAACAGACAGTTAACATTGGAATTGAACACAATGGATAAGATTAAAGTTGGACTGCAATACTGGATTCCACAACACGGCTTAACCCGATTAGTAGGAAAACTTGCCTCAGCGAAAGCGGGCGGTCTAACCACGGCGATCATCCGCTGGTTTATCAAACAATACAAAGTGAACATGGATGAAGCGCTTCATTCAGATCCAAAGCACTTTAAAACCTTCAATGAGTTTTTTGTACGTGAGCTAAAAGAAGGCGCGCGCCCTATTACTGAAGGTGAATCAGTCATTACGCACCCTGCTGATGCCTGCGTAAGCCAATTTGGCCCAATTACTGATGGCAAGCTAATTCAAGCAAAAGGCCACGATTTTACAGCCCAAGAACTACTGGGCGGTGATGCTGAGCTAGCAGCAGAATTTACCGATGGTGAATTTGCGACGCTTTATCTATCACCAAGTGACTACCACCGCGTACACATGCCATGTGATGGTGTATTACGTCAGATGATTTATGTACCTGGCGATCTGTTCTCAGTAAACCCGCTAACAGCAGAAAATGTACCGAACCTATTTGCACGTAACGAGCGCGTAGTATGTATCTTTGATACTGAGTTTGGCCCGATGGCACAAGTGTTGGTTGGTGCAACCATTGTAGGCAGCATCGAACTTATCTGGGCAGGAACCGTCACACCACCGCGTGGCAACACAGTTTACCGTTGGGACTACCCAGCAGAGGGTGACAAAGCGATTCTTCTAAAGAAAGGCGAAGAGATGGGCCGCTTTAAATTAGGCTCAACCGTTATCAACTTGTTTGCTAAAGATAAAATCCGTTTTGATGATTCTATGCAACACAATCAGCCAACGGTGATGGGCACCCCTTACGCTCACCAAGTAGACGCTGAATAGTATGCTTAAAAATCCCCGAATTATTCGGGGATTTTTTTGACCAAAGACAAATCATCTGCAACATTTTTAACCACTTTTTCAAAACTATAACCTTAGTCTAAGACCCTAATTTGGTTATCTTTTACTCTACACCTTTGTCGTATCTGAAAGCACAAGTGTGAGGGTATAATTGCCTATGACCAAGATTCATCCCGGCATGATAATTAAACTACTGGTCTGCTTTGGGCTTCCGATTGGTGTGCTATTTATGCCCATCGATTTGATCCCGATAGATGACCTGACATTAATCCAACATCGATTACTCGCCATTTTTTTACTCGCAGCCCTTTTGTGGGTGTTGGAACCTGTCCCTGTTTTTGCCACCTCAATACTGATCATCGCGCTTGAGCTGATCATGATCTCGGATAAAGGCTTACATCTATTTCGTAATCCACCAGCAGGTCATGATCTTGGGGAGCTGATGATCTACACCGATATATTCAGTGCCTTTTCTTCTCCGATCATCATCCTTTTTATGGGTGGGTTCGCGCTCGCGATTGCTGCGTCAAAATATGAACTCGACAATAACCTTGCGCGGGTGTTACTCAAACCTTTTGGCACTCAACCCAAGTTCATCATGCTTGGGCTCATGCTGATTACCGCCGTGTTCTCGATGTTTATGTCCAATACGGCGACCACGGTAATGATGCTTGCACTACTTGGGCCCATTGTAGCCTCTGCACCGAAAGGGGATATTGGTATTAAAGCGCTGGTACTCTGTATTCCTATCGCGGCAAATACAGGGGGTATCGCTACGCCAATTGGTACTCCGCCTAACGCTATTGCCTTGCAATATCTGACCGGCGAAAACGCCATCGACTTTCTTTCTTGGATGATGATGGGTCTGCCTTTTGTCATCATCCAATTAACCATCGCGTGGTTTTTGCTACAGAAACTGTTCCCTTCTCAACAAGACAAAATGGTGTTGAAGCTCGATGGTCAGTTCCAAAAAAACTGGCGTGCGATTGTGGTCTACATTACTTTTGCTGTCACCATCTTGCTGTGGATGACCACTAAAGTGCATGGTATGAACACTTACGTGGTATCCATCATTCCACTGGCAGTATTCACCTTAACGGGCATCATGGGTAAAGCGGAACTTAAGCAGATAAACTGGGATGTTTTGTGGCTTGTAGCCGGTGGTATCGCGATTGGTATTGGTCTAGATAAAACGGGCTTAGCGGAAGCGTTAGCTCATGCAATTGATTACGAGTCCCTCTCTCCTGCCGCAGTAATCGTCACTCTTTCTATTGTTTGTTGGTTAATGGCGAACTTCATGTCGAATACCGCTACTGCCAACCTACTTATGCCGATCGCCGCCGCAATTGGCGTTTCAATGCAGAGTTTAGAAAGCGTCGGTGGACTACAAGGGCTGCTCGTAGTCGTCGCCTTCTCCGCCTCACTCGGTATGATTTTACCAGTATCAACACCACCCAATTCACTGGCTTATTCAACAGGGCTAGTAGAAAGCAAAGACATGGCCAAAACAGGTGTGATCATTGGCGTGATTGGCTTATTGATCGTCTACCTTGCTGCATGGCTCTTCACCTAACCCCCACAATCCCGCCATTCCATTCAGTTGAATGGAATGGCGACTCAGTTACCACTGGTTACATTTTGGCTAAAGATCACGCTTTTGATAAATAGCTTTATATAAAATAGGCTTTTTTGCGACCGATTTCGGGAATGATCGAGCAGTTCAAGTTATTGCATACGTTTTTTATATAGCATCGTGCTACAAAAAAGGCGACTTACAAATCAAACATTTACACTCAATCAGCCTTCAATAATAACAATGACAATCGATACTCTTACCATTGTCTCTTTTACGGGGTAACACAATGAGACGTACCATTAAACTTAAGATTCAAATAGCCATTGCAATCATCATTGCCATAGTTAGTGGCGTTCAAGCCTATATTTCAATTAGCCAGTTAAAGCAAGAAACCTCTTCGGCTATTCATAGCGAAATGTCTAACGTCAGTGTAGCGACAACTCGCTATATCAGTGATTGGTTAGCGATTCGCAGTAACATGATGTTGGCGAACGAAAAAACCATCCTCGATTCTGAAGATCATGAACGTGAAATGCTCATTACCAAACGAGCAGGTAACTTCCTCTCTGTTTATGCCGGGTTTGAAGATGGCACCATCTCTTACGGCGATAAAACCGAAGATTGGCCAGCAGATTACGATCCTCGTACTCGCCCTTGGTATCAAGATGCGAAATCGTCAAACGGTTTAGTACTGACCGAACCTTATCAAGATTTTGATGGCAGTATTGTTGTCAGCTTCGCGAAAGCATTTAGTGGCGCACGTAACGGCGTGTTAGCCGCAGATTTAACCGTGACTAATATCATCGATGAAGTATTAAACGTCAGCCTAGACAACGATGGCTTTGCCTTCCTGATTGATGGCAACAACAACATTGTGGCTTATCAAGATGAAAGCCTTACGCAAAAGGCGATTACCGAACTCAACCCTTCGTTAACCAATGATAAAGTTGCTCAGCTGATTGATAACTCTGCGCTTTCTACTATTGGTTGGCCAAACCAAGGCGACAAGCTCATTTACATGGATCGCGTGCCTAACACTCAATGGTCACTTGGTATTGTTGTCGATGAAGGCATGGCGTTCGCTTCTGTTTCTGAGCAGGTTCGCTTTACCACGATAGCGTCGCTAATTCTTTATGTGATCATCGCTTCAATCAGTACCTACGTCATTACTAAGCTGCTTGCACCATTACAAGTACTTTCAAGCGCACTAAAAGAGCTATCCCAAGGTGAAGGTGACTTAACCCAGCGTATTAAGATTGAACGCATGGATGAGATTGGAGAACTGGCTGAGCACGTTAACCACTTCTTAGAACAGATGCAGCAAATGATTAAGAGCATCATTAGCCGCAGTGACAATCTGGCGAACTTGGCCGATCAAGCTAACCAATTGTCGCAGCAATCGAATCAGCAAGTCGAAAACCAACAAAACGATGTTAACCAGATTGCGACGGCTATCCATGAGATGTCAGCAACTGCCGCAGAAGTTGCAAACCATGCCGAGCTGACTGCAAGTGCATCACAGAGCTCTTCAACCGCATGTGAAGCTGGCCAACAAGTGATTCAGAAAAACCGTGAAGCGATCGTTGATCTTGCTGAGCAAGTCACCGCAGCAGCAGGGGTGATTTCTGAACTAGAAAACAACACGCAAAGCATCAATCAGATTCTATCGACTATCCAAGAGATCGCTGAGCAAACCAACTTGCTTGCACTGAATGCGGCGATTGAAGCAGCGCGTGCTGGTGACCAAGGCCGCGGCTTTGCCGTTGTTGCTGATGAAGTTCGCGTATTGAGCCAACGTACTCACGGTTCAACTGAAGAAATTCGCACTATGATTGAAACCTTGCAAAGTAATACCAAGCAAGCGGTGACAAGCATGCAAAGCAGTACTTCTTTGGCTGATACCAGCGTCGATTATGCACAACAAGCATTTGAAAGCTTGAGTGAAATCACTGCCGCAATTAGCCAAATCAACGACATGGCACTGCAAATCGCAAGTGCAGCAGAAGAGCAGCGTGCCGTCAGTGAAGACATCAGCCGTAACACCCAAGGCATTAAAGATGCCTCTGATGTGCTATCGCAACAAGCGGTTTCAAGCAGTGAAAGTGCAACCGACATGTACCACTCAGCACAAGAGATGAGCCAAGCGGTCGGCCGCTTTAAAGTCTGATCTATCTATCCAATCTAAATTAAGGCATATTGTCAGCCTCGCCCATGTAACACCCCGTTACATGGGCATCCCAAACATGGATGAGTCAATTAATGGGATACGAATGGCTGGCACTTGCTGCTGCATTTCTTTGGGCTATCGCCAGTTTACTTTCGGTCGCCCCCGCTCAACATTTAGGTACTTTTTCCTATAGCCGCTGGCGTATGGGATGCACTAGCCTAATTCTCGCTTCTATGGCTTGGTATACCGGAGGCTGGGACAGCGTCACTGTGTCCGCTTTATCTGCCATGCTACTCTCTGGCCTAATTGGTATCTTTATTGGTGATACTGCACTGTTCGCGTGCCTTAACCGCATGGGGCCAAGACAAGCTGGTCTACTCTTTTCATGCCATGCGGTGTTTTCTGCGGTATTAGGCTATTTCCTTTTCACTGAACGTATGACGCAGTGGGAGTTCGTTGGCGCGAGTTTAGTCTTCGTCGGTGTGGTTACCGCAATATTTTTTGGTCGTAGAGGCCAAGATAGTAACCAACTTGAAACCATCAAAGGCAAAGTAAGTATTGGTGTAGGGCTTGGGCTATTAGCCGCACTATGCCAAGCTTTAGGCGGGATTATTGCTAAGCCCGTGATGCAAACAGATATTGATCCAGTCGCCGCCTCCGCTCTGCGAATGATGACTGCGTTTAGCGCTCATTGTCTCTTTTTCTTTACCGGATCTAAGCTTGCGCGATCGCACAACCCAATGACAATCAGAATATTTGCGATTACCGCACTGAATGGTTTTCTTGCGATGGCCGTTGGGATGACACTGATCTTGTACGCTTTACAAGAAGGCGATGTGGGTATGGTCGCATTACTTTCGTCCACTACCCCTATTATGCTTTTGCCTATACTTTGGATTTACACCAAACGTCGACCGAATCGCTACGCGTGGTTAGGGGCGATTTTAGCCGTATGTGGCACAGGAATATTGGTCCAGTAGATGATAAATTACGCAAATTGCTATCAATTCAATCGGTAATTTCATCTTTACATTCTTACTTTTTGGGTGAGAATAATACCCATTATCAATGCAGTCTTGCGGTACATGAGGCTGCGAGCTGAAAGATAGCTACGCGAAATCACAAACAATATTTGATCTTAACCTACAGTTTTGGTTAAAAAGTGTAGTAAAATTACGCTAGTTTTGTTTCAAGGCGATTGGGTAAATATGCCCAATACCAAAAAGTTACTTAAATTTGACGAGGTTTTATCTATGTCTGCTAAGAAGCCATTGGCTCTAGTAATTCTTGACGGTTACGGACACCGTGAAGATACAGCAAATAACGCGGTTGCAAATGCGGAAACTCCAAACTTGGATAAGCTATTTAGCAACAACCCAAACACTCTAATCGCAGCTTCAGGCATGGACGTAGGTCTACCTGATGGTCAAATGGGTAACTCTGAAGTTGGTCACACTAACATCGGTGCAGGTCGCGTTGTATACCAAGACCTTACTCGCATCACTAAGTCTATTGCTGACGGCGAGTTCGGAGAAACAGCGGCACTAGTTGAAGCTATCGACTCTGCTGTTAAAGCAGGTAAAGCTGTTCACCTAATGGGCCTAATGTCTCCAGGCGGTGTTCACTCTCACGAAGACCACATCTACGCAGCAGTTGAAATGGCAGCGGCACGTGGCGCAGAGAAAATCTACCTACACTGTTTCCTAGATGGTCGTGACACGCCACCACGTAGCGCTGAAAACTCACTAAAACGCTTCGATGAGCTATTCGCTAAACTAGGTAAAGGCCGTATCGCCTCTCTAGTAGGTCGTTACTACGCTATGGACCGTGACAACAACTGGGACCGCGTTCAAGTTGCTTACGACCTAATCACTCAAGCAAAAGCTGAATTCACTTTCGATTCAGCCGTTGCTGGCCTTGAAGCCGCTTACTCTCGTGACGAAAACGATGAGTTTGTTAAAGCAACAGCAATCAAAACAGCTGACCAAGAAGACGCTATCGTTGAAGACGGCGACGCAGTTATCTTCATGAACTACCGTGCTGACCGCGCACGTCAAATCACTCGTACTTTCGTACCTGCATTTGACGGCTTCGAGCGCGCAGTATTCCCTGCAATCAACTTCGTTATGCTAACGCAATACGCAGCGGATATTCCTCTAGCAATCGCATTCCCACCAGCTTCTCTAGAAAACACTTACGGTGAGTGGTTATCTAAACAAGGTAAAACTCAGCTCCGTATCTCTGAAACAGAGAAATACGCGCACGTAACCTTCTTCTTCAACGGCGGTGTTGAGAGTGAGTTTGAAGGTGAAGATCGCCAAATCGTTGCTTCTCCAAAAGTGGCAACCTACGACCTACAGCCAGAAATGAGCTCTCCAGAGCTAACAGACAAACTGGTTGAAGCGATCAAGTCAGGTAAGTACGACACTATTATCTGTAACTACCCTAACCCAGATATGGTTGGTCACACTGGCGTTTACGAAGCAGCGAAGAAAGCAATTGAAGCTATCGACGAGTGCATGGGCCGTGTTATCGAAGCGATCAACGAAGTTGATGGTCAACTACTGGTAACAGCTGACCACGGTAACGCAGAGATGATGGTTGACCCTGAAACTGGCGGCATCCACACAGCTCACACTAACCTACCTGTACCTCTAGCGTACGTAGGTAGCAAACAAGTTGAGTTTGTTGAAGGCGGTAAACTGTCAGACCTAGCACCAACTATGCTAAGCCTTGCTGGTCTAGAAATCCCAGCTGAAATGTCTGGTCAAGTTATCGTTAAGTAACTTTATCGTTCAGCTTAAAACGCCCGAGCAATGCTTGGGCGTTTTTGTATCCATGCATTTCATCTATATGGGTTATTAATAGGAATCCTGCGACAAGTTTTGACTTTGTCCTTTCTCCCTTAGAAATTCTTTATGTATACTGACACCCAATCAACCAGTTAGGACAGAACGGTCGAATGACGCTAAGAGCAAATCCTCTACTTATACGCAAACTTGTACAGCCACTTGCGCTCATCATTTGCCTTGCTGCATTCTCTCCTACTCCCGTTCATGCGACTTCTAACAACGAGCTTAAAGGGGTATCCAGTGAGATATCTCGCCAGAAACAAGCGCTAAACTCGCAGAAAAACAAACTCGATCAACTGCAAAAGTCACTTAAAAACCAAGAGCTATCTATCAACCAGCTTGAGCGCGACATTAAGCAGACCAAAGCCTCGCTGAAAAAAACCGATGCCAACATTAAAGCCTTAACCAAAAAGATTGATTCGTTAGAGCAAGATAAAGCCAAACAAAGCGATAAGCTTGAACAGTTATTGCAAACCTACTATGTGACCCAACGAGCGAAGTCTTCGGCCAATATCCTTAATCAAGGGGTTGAAGAAGACCGCATGAGTCAATACTTCCAACATTTGGCTAAACAGCGCGCCGCAACTATCGCTGAACTGGAAAAAACCGTTTCAGAATTAGAACAAAGTGAACAACAGCTCACTTTGGAACAACAGCAAATCAAAAAGCTGCTGACTCAACAGACCAATAAACGCAACCAACTAAGCAAGACCCAGTCTCAGCGTAAAGGAACGGTCAGTAAAATTAAGAAGAGTATCTCTAGTGACAAGGTCTATTTATCTGAACTGCAGCGCAATGAGGCTCGTCTGAAAGCAGAGATAGCCAAAGCCGCAAAACGTAATGCAGTACCGATGGATGGTCTAAGCCGCCAAAAAGGTAAACTGCCGTGGCCAATTAAAGGACGCGTCTTACACAATTATGGCACCAGCCAAACCGGGCAAATTAACTGGAAAGGTATGGTCATTAAAGCGAATTATGGCCAATCGGTAAAAGCGGTGTATTCCGGAACTGTGGTGTTTGCTGATTACTTACGTGGCTACGGGTTGGTGGTACTGCTTGATCACGGTAAAGGCGATATGACGTTATATGGCTTTAACCAAAGCTTGCTTAAGAAGGAAGGCGACAAGGTTATCGCCGGAGAATCGATAGCATTAGCAGGTGATACTGGAGGCCAAGATCAAGCTTCGCTCTACTTCGAAATTCGCCGCAACAGTAAGACTCAAAACCCGAAACGATGGCTCAAGTAGGCTTACTGCTTAAGCCATCATCGATAATACGCTTCTACTTTTTGAATCAACGCATCTACTTGCTGCGCAGGTAAGCGGTTAATCCCACCAGCCGCCGCTCGCCCTCCGCCCGTTTCAAACTGAGCACAGATATCCCCTGCTCCCTGTTTATTCTCAAGTGGGGCTCGTAAAGAAACCATAAAAGTACCATCACGATTTTCAGTCAGTACGGCATGAGCTCGACTTGGCGTTTGGTTCGCAAGCTCATTGCCCAACACACCTGATATCCGACGCGAAGCCGCGCTATCTATCAATTGGTATAAAGCAAATTGCTCGGTTTGATGAGTTGGCTCAGTCGATAGAGCGCTGTTCATATCCGCTTGATACGCTAACTTCAGATGATTAAACGGCGACGCTTGATCAGCTATCACAGCAAAAGGATCATCATAGGCTAAAAGCTTTTTAAACAATTCCGCAGGATGAAAATGTAAATCTTCGAGTTGACTGCCATAGCCGTTGTAGTTGATCAAAGTACCTAGCTGTTTCAACTGTTCACTTTGCTCCCGCGTTAATCCAGCCTCTAGCGCTAATTTGTCTGCCTTTGCGATCAAATTATCCCCATAAGCTGCCGCGATGGCCCAATAATGAAAGCGGCTATTAAGCAGTTGATCAATGATCAGTGCGGTGCAAGTGTTGGCGTCCAAATCAATATGCGCGTCTAACTTGTCATGCTGAGGAATATCATCCGCTTTATGGTGATCCGCATAAAAAACCGCAGCACCGACACCTAAAGCCTTATCCAATGCTTCACGATTCCGGTTCATCGAAATATCCAGCACAGTTAAAGAGTCATCAGCGGTAATCGTAAGGGATTGAAGCAATTGAATATCACGCTTAACCCCGGTGATAAGGGTGGTGGACTTAGGGAAAGCTAATCGAAGTTGAAGCAGAGCGATAATACCATCGGCATCACCGTTAAAAACATCATAATGCATACTATTACTTTAATCCCTTCGCCATTTGTGTGATACAGATAAAGTAACCTGTTGTTATCAAACAAACAAAGAGCGAAAGGTTATAAACCCTTGCCAACCATTATATTGGTCAGCAAAGGTCCGTTAGCTAGGCGTGCATGGCTTTAACGCCATCTTCTAGTAGTTGAAGCTGCTCAGCACCCATGGCCGTCGCACGCGGCTTCACTACGGCTATCATTTGTAGCATGCCTTGATGGATGACTTCTTCAGTAATATGCGTTTTTGGCGACATTGCCGATTGGTAGCCCAACCAGCTAGTGGCAATGAGATGTAACGTGCTTACTAATGGCTTCATTTCCGCCTTAGTCACGTTTAACAAGCCAAGACTTATGAAAGAAGCCATAATATTAACTAAGTTGGTTTGCAGCTTTTCTTGAACGCTGATGTAGTCCTCATGCAGCTTTTCATCGCGCTGCAAAATCTCCGGCAAATTAGCGTAAAAGAAGCGGTACTTCCACATCAACGTAAAAATAGAATTCAGGTAAAGCTTCAATAATACGAGGCTTTCTTGTTGGCCTTGAATTGGTGAGAAACGCTCGAGCAACTCATTGGAATAAAGCGCAAAGATCTCGCGCACAATCTCTTGCTTATTGGCAAAGTGGTAGTAAAGGTTACCAGGGCTTATATCAATATGTGCCGCGATATGATTGGTTGTGATGTTTCGCTCACCATGCTCGTTAAATAGCTCTAATGCGGCTAGGACAATTTTATCGCGTGTCTTCATTGTTTAATTGGTATCCCTTACTGTTTACTAACGAGTATAACGAGGCTCTGTTGACCTTTCGAACAAAATTTCCATAAAAGTTGTCTGATTGAGTCAAACTTTCATTGAAGTTATACAGTGTACCGGATAACAAAAAGCGCCTGGTCTTATCAGGCGCTTTGAGTTTTCTATGTCTTATTTGTGATACGGTTTCGACAAATCATGAACCGCTTCTACAAACACACCAGCATTTTCTGGCGGCACATCAAGATGAATACCATGGCCTAAGTTAAATACATGACCAGTTCCTTCATCTCCGTAACCTTCAAGAATAGTCGCCACTTCTTCACGAATACGTTCCGGTGACGCATAAAGCATGGATGGATCCATGTTGCCTTGTAATGCGACTTTGTCGCCAATACGTGCTTTCGCGTCGGCAATATTAATCGTCCAGTCTAGACCTACCGCATCACAGCCCGTTGCGGCGATTTGCTCTAGCCACATGCCGCCATTCTTAGTAAAGAGCGTCACAGGCACACGACGACCATCGTTTTCACGAATCAAGCCATCAACAATTTTGTGCATGTACTGTAGCGAGAATAGGTTGTAGTCTCGTGGCGTTAACACACCACCCCAAGTATCAAAGACCATGACAGATTGCGCACCAGCTTTAATTTGTGCATTGAGGTACTCAATCACGCTGTCTGCCAGCTTATCAAGTAGAAGGTGCAACGTTTGTGGCTCTGCATACATCATCTTTTTGATCTTGGTGAATGCTTTTGAGCTACCACCTTCAACCATGTAAGTCGCTAGTGTCCACGGGCTACCAGAGAAACCGATCAGCGGTACATCACCGTTAAGATCTTTGCGGATCTGACGCACAGCGTTCATCACATACTGCAATTCACCTTCTGGATCAGGGATACCGATCTTTTCTACGTCAGCTTTACAAGTGATCGGCTTATCAAATACAGGGCCTTCACCCGTTTCAAAACGTAGACCTAGTCCCATCGCATCAGGAATAGTCAGGATGTCAGAAAATAAAATCGCAGCATCTAGAGGGAAGCGACGTAATGGTTGAAGTGTCACTTCAGAAGCAAGCTCAGCGTTACGGCACAATGACATGAAGTCACCCGCTTCAGCACGAGTTGCTTTGTATTCAGGTAAGTATCGGCCAGCTTGGCGCATCATCCATACTGGGGTGTAATCTACTGGTTGCTTTAACAGCGCACGCAGATAACGATCATTTTTAAGTTCGGTCATTATGCTTTTCCAATCGTTAGGCCTTATTTTTGAGGCGTTATTCTAACACTGTTTCAGTCGCAAAATCCGGGTGCTTTGCAACCCAGATCAAGTTATCAACTTTTTATTAAATAGTTAGTTTGCGCCTATCTTCTAACAGTGTTACAAATTCATCGCTAGCGAAAACTACAATTATAAACTGAACACTCAGTGTTCAGCATCTCATAACGACATCTTACTTACCCCCTCCCTCTCGGAGGGTTTTTTTTGCCGTTTATTCAATAAATTTAGTCGCTTATTCTGATACCGTAAGATCAATTAATGATCGTGCAATCGTGCCTTTTGGCGCGACAGGTGGCAGTTGATCAAATGCAAACCACTGCGCATCGGTCAACTCGCGATAATCAGGCATCAACTCACCACTGGCATATTCAGCGGTGAAAGCCATCATCATGCTAGATGGAAATGCCCAAGGTTGACTGCCAAAATATTCAACATTTTTCACCTCTATACCCGTTTCTTCTTTGACTTCTCGGGCAACACACTGCTCTAGTGTTTCACCGACTTCCAAAAAACCAGCAATCACTGTGTACATACCGTTGCGATGACGAGGGTGTTGAGCCAGTAGGATTTCACCTTGCTTGCGCACGGCGACGATAATACAAGGAAAGATGCGAGGATAATGCAAAGTACGGCACTCACCGCATTGCATAGCCAATTGATTATGGTTCAAATGATTACGGCCACCACATTGCGGGCAGAAGCGTATCGTCTGCGTCATGTGGCCATACTGGATGGCTTTGCTCATTAATAGGAATAATGACTCTGGATACTCTAGACAGTCCCTGAGAGAACCCATAGAAAGCGTCTGTTCGACTTGTTCATCATTCAGCCACATCACTGGCTTGTCTTGATAGTATCCCACACAGATTGCTTGCTGCTCGGGTAAACCAAAAACCTCGGCTGAGCCAAATGGCAAAGCGCCATTCTCTAGCCAAATGTCACTTCCTGACACAACACACCAATAAGCATCCTGCGTACGGATTATGTCACCTTTCTTTAACATTACCACCCCTCATTGCTTGCAGTTCATCCATTTTACTGGCAATCTAATTTCATACCAGAGTTTGTAGAAGAACGAGTAATAAACTACAAATTCTTGTAAGGACAATAGGTTGTTTATCTATATTCGCTTTGCTAAACAAAGTTTAATGATCACATGTACGTGATCCGATCATGAGGGCATGGTCATGCTAAATAAATTCAAACAGACACAGCAACAATGGGGTGGCTCGAGTGAAGTCATCGATCATTGGTTAGAAACCAGACAGAAGTTGATTGTTGAATATTGCCAGCTTGCCGCACTTCAACCCGCAACTCAAAAAGCCACTCTTTCTTCGCTTCCAACGCCACTTGAACTTCAAAATTTCTGCCAACAACTTGTCGACTACATCTCTGAAGGCCATTTCAAGATTTACGATATGGTGATGGATCAATGGCGCGCTACAGGCTTTGAAGCGACAGACGACATCAATAGCACTTACGCTAAAATCGTTCTCACTACCGACCCATTACTCAATTTTACTGACAAATATGCAGCGGTCGACAAAGACGACACCTTAGATGACTTCGATAATGACTTATCTGCGATTGGTGAAATCATTGAAGTTCGATTTGAAGTAGAAGATCACCTCATTCAGCTTATAGCAGATAGCTTAGCCGTACCTCCTGGTGCATAAGTAAGCTTTCATTGCTGATGTATATAAAAAGGTTGGTACTGTGGTGCCAGCCTTTTTGCGTTTTAACGCTGCTAAAAATATCAGTAGAGATATGAATTCTTTGCACTCCCCTATTTTATCGGCAACAAAAAAGGCACCCTATGGTGCCTTTTATCATTTTAAGCTATTGCTCTTTACGATTACTCGTCAGAAGAGAAGCCTGCATTAAGCAGTGCTGCAAGGTTGTCTGTCGCTTGTTCAGCTGATGGACCTTCTTGCTCTTCAACACGCTTAGCTTGACGATCTTGGTGGTAAGCGAAACCTGTACCCGCTGGAATTAGACGACCAACGATTACGTTTTCTTTCAGACCACGTAGCTCATCACGCTTACCAGAAACCGCAGCTTCTGTTAGTACGCGAGTTGTCTCTTGGAACGATGCCGCAGAGATGAACGACTCAGTTGCTAGAGACGCTTTAGTGATACCTAGTAGCTCACGCTCGAAACGTGCAGGCTCTTTGCCTTCAGCTACAAGTTCACGGTTAGCAATCTTAACTTGTGAGTATTCTACTTGCTCACCTGGTAGGAACTCAGAGTCACCAGCGTGAGTAATAGTACACTTACGTAGCATTTGACGAACGATAGTCTCGATGTGCTTATCGTTAATCTTAACGCCTTGCAGACGGTATACTTCTTGAACTTCGTTCGCGATGTATTGTGTCACAGCGTGGATGCCACGTAGACGTAGGATGTCATGCGGAGACTCTGGGCCATCTGCAATAACGTCACCACGTTCGATACGCTCACCTTCAAACACGTTCAGCTGACGATGCTTAGGAATCATTTCTTCGTAAGTTTCGTTGCCTTCGCGAGTGATCACTAGACGACGCTTACCTTTCGTTTCTTTACCGAAGCTCACAGTACCTGTGTGCTCAGCAAGGATCGCAGGCTCTTTCGGCTTACGAGCTTCGAATAGGTCAGCTACGCGTGGTAGACCACCGGTGATATCTTTGTTACCGCCAGATTTCTGAGGGATACGAGATAGAGTATCACCCACGCCTACTTCTGCGCCGTCTTCGATGTTAACGATCGCCTTACCAGGTAGGAAGTAGTGAGCTGGCATTTCAGTACCAGGGATCATTACGTCGTTACCTTGTTCATCAACAAGTTTGATAGCTGGACGCATATCTTTACCTGCAGATGGACGAGCCGCAGCATCTGTAACTTCTGAAGAAGATAGACCTGTTAGATCATCAGTTTGACGAGAAACAGTCACACCATCAATCATATCTACGAACTGGATACGACCAGCTACTTCAGTGATGATTGGCATTGTGTGCGCTTCCCAGTTCGCTACTGTTTCACCAGCAGTTACTGCGTCGCTATCGCCTTTGCTTAGCATCGAACCGTAAGGAAGTTTGTGCTTCTCTTTCGTACGACCGAACTCATCAATGATAGTAAGTTCAGATGCACGAGAAGTGATTACTAGCTTGCCATCTTTGTTCGTTACAAACTTAGCGTTGTGTAGCTTAACTGTACCCGTTGTCTTAGCTTGGATGCTGTTCTCTGCTGCTGCAGTAGATGCCGCACCACCGATGTGGAACGTACGCATCGTTAGCTGTGTACCCGGCTCACCGATAGACTGAGCAGCGATAACGCCCACTGCTTCACCTTGGTTCACTAGGTGACCACGTGCTAGGTCACGACCGTAACACTGTGCACAACAACCGAAGTCTGAATCACAAGTAACTACTGAGCGCACTTTCATGCTGTCTACAGAGTTCTCTTCCATGATCTGACACCACTTCTCATCGATTAGAGTGTTACGTGGGATCAGAACATCTTCAGTACCTGGCTTAAGAACGTCTTCAGCAACTACACGACCTAGAGCAAGCTCAGCTAGAGGAACTTTAACATCACCACCCTCGATGTGAGGCATCATGTCAACACCCTCATGAGTGCCACAGTCATGTTCAGTTACTACAACGTCTTGTGCTACGTCTACTAGACGACGAGTTAGGTAACCCGAGTTCGCTGTCTTAAGTGCTGTATCCGCTAGACCCTTACGAGCACCGTGGGTAGAGATAAAGTACTGTAGTACGTTTAGACCTTCTTTAAAGTTCGCAGTGATCGGCGTTTCGATGATCGAACCATCTGGACGAGCCATCAGACCACGCATACCAGCTAGCTGACGAATCTGAGCTGCAGAACCACGAGCGCCCGAGTCAGCCATCATGTAGATGCTGTTGAATGACTCTTGTTGCTCTTCTTCACCGTCACGGTTGATAACCGTTTCAGAAGATAGGTTCTCCATCATCGCTTTCGCTACGCGATCGTTGGTCGATGCCCAAATATCGATCACTTTGTTGTAGCGTTCGCCCGCTGTTACAAGACCAGATTGGTACTGCTCTTGGATTTCGCGTACTTCTTCTTCCGCTTCAGCGATTTCAGTGTATTTCGCAGGTGGAACAACCATGTCGTTGATACCTACAGATACACCAGAAAGTGCCGCGTAAGCGAAACCTGTGTACATGATTTGGTCAGCGAAGATTACTGTGTCTTTAAGACCTAGCTTACGGTACGCCTCGTTTAGAAGGTTAGAGATCTGCTTCTTACCAAGTTTTTGGTTAACGATGCTGAACGGTAGGCCTTCAGGAACGATTTGCCATAGCATTGCACGACCGATAGTTGTATCAACCATCTTAGTCTCAGTAGTGCTGTTGCCATCTTCGTCTTTAACTGTTTCAGTAATACGTACTTTAACGCGTGCGTGTAGTTCAGCGCTCTTAGTGCGGTATGCCTTCTCAGCCTCTTCTGGGCCAGCAAGGTACATGCCTTCACCTTTCACGTTGATCTTGTCACGTGTCATGTAGTACAGACCCAATACAACGTCCTGAGAAGGTACGATGATCGGATCACCTGACGCTGGCGACAGAATGTTGTTTGTCGACATCATCAGAGTACGAGCTTCAAGCTGTGCCTCTAGAGTTAGAGGTACGTGAACCGCCATTTGGTCACCATCGAAGTCCGCGTTGTACGCCGCACACACAAGTGGGTGTAGCTGAATCGCTTTACCTTCGATTAGTACTGGTTCGAACGCCTGGATACCTAGACGGTGAAGTGTAGGTGCACGGTTCAATAGTACTGGGTGTTCGCGGATAACTTCGTCTAGGATATCCCAAACAACAGCTTCTTCGCGCTCTACCATCTTCTTAGCAGCTTTGATTGTAGTCGCAAGACCACGAGTCTCTAGCTTGCTGTAGATAAATGGTTTGAATAGCTCAAGTGCCATCTTCTTAGGAAGACCACACTGGTGCAGACGTAGGTATGGACCAACTGTGATTACAGAACGGCCAGAGTAGTCTACACGTTTACCTAGAAGGTTCTGACGGAAACGACCTTGTTTACCCTTGATCATATCAGCAAGAGATTTCAGAGGACGCTTGTTTGAACCTGTGATCGCACGACCACGACGACCGTTATCTAGTAGCGCATCAACAGACTCTTGCAGCATACGTTTTTCGTTACGTACGATGATGTCCGGAGCAGCTAGCTCTAGAAGACGCTTCAAACGGTTGTTACGGTTGATCACACGACGGTATAGGTCGTTCAGATCAGAAGTGGCAAAACGACCGCCATCTAGTGGAACTAGAGGACGTAGATCTGGCGGTAGTACTGGAAGTACAGTTAGGATCATCCACTCTGGGTTGTTACCAGATTGAACGAACGCTTCAACCAGCTTAAGACGCTTAGTGATCTTCTTACGCTTAGTCTCTGAGTTGGTAGAGCCAAGCTCTTCACGCATCTCTTCGATTTCAGCAGGTAGATCCATAGTACCAAGCAGATCTTTGATCGCTTCAGCACCCATCTTAGCGGTGAATTCATCACCCCACTCTTCTAGACGATCCAGATACTCTTCTTCAGTAAGCATCTGTTTCTTCTCTAGATCAGTCATACCCGGTTCTGTTACTACGTACATTTCGAAGTAAAGAACACGTTCGATATCACGTAGAGGGATATCCATTAGTAGACCGATACGAGACGGTAGTGATTTTAGGAACCAGATGTGAGCTACTGGTGATGCAAGCTCGATGTGGCCCATGCGGTCACGACGAACTTTAGTTTGTGTAACTTCAACGCCACACTTCTCACAGATAACACCACGGTGTTTCAGGCGCTTGTATTTGCCACAAAGACATTCGTAGTCTTTTACTGGACCAAAGATACGCGCACAGAACAGACCATCACGCTCAGGTTTGAACGTACGGTAGTTGATCGTTTCAGGTTTTTTAACTTCACCGAAAGACCATGAACGGATCATGTCTGGTGAAGATAGACCGATTTTGATTGCATCAAATTCTTCGGTCTTATGCTGCGCTTTTAGAAAGTTTAATAAGTCTTTCACAATCAGCTCCTGTAAGGAGTTAAAAGGGGCTCACCCGCAAAAGTGAGCACCTTCAACCAAATAATCAGCTTTCTCTATAAGAAAAAGGGATTACTCTTCGTCTTCTAGCTCGATGTTGATACCTAGCGAGCGAATCTCTTTCAACAGTACGTTGAACGATTCTGGCATACCAGGTTCCATGCTGTGGTTTCCGTCTACGATGTTCTTGTACATCTTAGTACGGCCGTTAACGTCATCCGACTTAACAGTTAGCATTTCTTGAAGCGTGTAAGCAGCACCGTATGCTTCTAGTGCCCATACTTCCATCTCACCGAAACGCTGACCACCGAACTGAGCTTTACCACCTAGTGGTTGCTGAGTTACTAGGCTGTACGAACCAGTTGAACGAGCGTGCATCTTGTCATCAACAAGGTGGTTCAGTTTCAGCATGTACATGTAACCTACAGTTACAGGACGCTCAAACGCATCACCTGTGCGACCATCAAATAGCGTTAGCTGACCAGACGTTGGTAGGTCTGCTAGCTCAAGAAGCGCTTTGATTGATGATTCAGGAGCACCGTCAAATACTGGAGTCGCAATTGGTAGACCGCCACGTAGGTTCTTGATCAGTGTACGAACTTCATCATCCGTTAGTGCTGCAACATCTACTTTCTGACGAGTGTCGCCTAGAGAGTAAACTTTCTGCAGGAAGTCACGGAATTTCGCAAGCTCTTGCTGCTCTTTCACCATCTGGTTGATCTTGTCACCGATACCTTTCGCTGCCAGACCTAAGTGTACTTCTAGGATCTGACCGATGTTCATACGCGATGGTACACCCAGTGGGTTAAGTACGATGTCTACAGGCTGACCTTTCTCATCGTATGGCATGTCTTCAACAGGGTTGATCTTAGAGATTACACCCTTGTTACCGTGACGACCGGCCATCTTATCACCAGGTTGGATGCGACGTTTAACCGCTAGGTAAACCTTAACGATCTTCAGTACGCCCGGTGCTAGATCATCACCTTGTGTGATCTTGCGACGCTTAGTTTCGAACTTCTTATCGAAGTCAGCTTTAAGCTCGTCGTACTGCTCAGCAAGTTGCTCTAGCTGAGTTTGTAGTGCGTCGTCTTCTAGCGTTAGCTCTAGCCACTTCTTACGATCAGTAGTGTCTAGTTTCGCTTCAGAGTAACCACCTTCGATTAGTACAGCGCGAACACGGTTTAGAAGGCCACCCTCAAGAATCTGGAATTCTTCAGTTAGGTCTTTCTTCGCTTCTTTTAGCTGCATCTGTTCAATTTCAAGTGCACGTTTGTCTTTTTCAACACCGTCACGAGTAAATACTTGAACGTCGATGATAGTACCTGAAACAGAGTTAGGTACGCGTAGAGACGTATCTTTAACGTCTGATGCTTTTTCACCGAAGATAGCACGTAGTAGCTTCTCTTCAGGAGTTAGCTGAGTTTCACCTTTAGGCGTTACTTTACCTACAAGGATGTCACCGCCTTTCACTTCTGCACCAATGTAAACGATACCTGACTCATCTAGTTTAGATAGAGCAGACTCACCTACGTTTGGAATATCAGCTGTGATCTCTTCAGCACCAAGCTTGGTATCACGCGCCACACAAGAAAGCTCTTGAATGTGGATAGTCGTGAAGCGGTCTTCTTGAACTACGCGCTCAGATACTAAGATCGAGTCTTCGAAGTTGTAACCGTTCCAAGGCATGAACGCGATACGCATGTTCTGACCAAGCGCTAGCTCACCAAGGTCTGTTGAAGGACCATCAGCAAGAACGTCGCCACGTGCTACTGGTTCACCCGGCATCACACATGGACGCTGGTTGATACACGTGTTTTGGTTCGAACGAGTGTATTTAGTTAGGTTGTAGATATCGATACCTGCTTCACCAGGGATCAACTCTTCTTCGTTCACTTTAACAACGATACGAGAAGCATCTACAGACTGGACTGTACCACCACGTTTAGCTACTGCTGTAACACCAGAGTCAACTGCGATGTTACGCTCGATACCAGTACCAACTAGAGGCTTGTCAGCCTTAAGTGTTGGAACGGCCTGACGTTGCATGTTCGCACCCATCAATGCACGGTTCGCATCATCGTGTTCTAGGAACGGGATAAGCGATGCAGCGATAGATACTACTTGGTTTGTTGCAACGTCCATGTAGTTAACATGTTCGCGTGGGTGAAGACCAGATTCACCTTTCTGACGAGCTGTGATTAGCTCTTCAGCAAATGTGCCTTCTTCAGTCAGAACCGTGTTCGCCTGAGCGATAACGTATTGACCTTCTTCGATCGCAGATAGGTAATCTACTTCGTCTGTTACTACGCCATCTACTACACGACGGTATGGAGTCTCAAGGAAACCGTACTCGTTACAACGTGCAAATGCAGATAGTGAGTTGATCAGACCGATGTTTGGACCTTCAGGCGTTTCGATTGGACATAGACGACCGTAGTGAGTTACGTGTACGTCACGTACTTCGAAGCCTGCGCGTTCACGAGTTAGACCACCTGGACCCAATGCAGAGATACGACGCTTGTGCGTCACTTCTGATAGAGGGTTGTTTTGGTCCATGAACTGTGAAAGCTGTGAAGAGCCAAAGAATTCTTTAACCGCTGCTGAAATAGGCTTAGCGTTGATTAGGTCTTGAGGCATGATTGCATCAAGGTCACCAAGGCTTAGGCGCTCTTTCACTGCACGTTCAACACGTACAAGACCAACGCGGAATTGGTTTTCAGCCATTTCACCAACAGAACGGATACGACGGTTACCTAGGTGGTCGATATCGTCCACTTCACCGATGCCGTTACGGATAGCGATAAGCTTCTTCATCACTTCGATGATATCTAGCTCATCTAGTGTGCCTTGCTCTTGTGCATCTTCACGACCGATTGAGCTGTTGAACTTCATACGGCCAACAGTTGATAGATCGTAACGCTCTTCAGAGAAGAATAGGCTTTCGAATAGAGCTTCCGCAGCTTCTTTCGTTGGTGGCTCGCCAGGACGCATCATGCGGTAGATTTCTACCAGTGCAGAAATACGATCAACAGTGCTGTCGATGCGTACAGTTTCTGACATGAATGGGCCGTGGTCTAGATCGTTAGTGAATAACGTCTGTAGAGCTTTATGACCTGCTTGAGAAAGGTTCGCTAGAGCTTCCAAGCTAATTTCTTGGTTAGCGCCAACGATGATCTCGCCAGTGTCTTCATTGATGTAATCTTTCGATGCAACTTTACCAACGATGTACTCTACTGGTACTTCGATGTGCTCAACGCCATCTTTTTCAAGTTGACGAATATGACGCGCAGTTACACGACGACCAGTCTCAACGTAAGTCTTGCCATTTGCTTCGATGTCGAATGACGCAGTTTCACCACGTAGACGATCAGGAACAAGCTCCATAAGTAGAGTTTGATCTTTCACTTCGAAGTTCACTTTCTCGAAGAACAGATCCAAGATCTCTTCAGTCGATTTACCTAGTGCACGAAGGATGATTGAAGCAGGTAGCTTACGACGACGGTCGATACGTACGTACAGGTTGTCCTTAGGATCGAACTCAAAGTCTAACCATGAGCCACGGTAAGGAATGATACGTGCGTTGTATAGAACTTTACCTGATGAGTGGGTCTTACCTTTATCGCTGTCGAAGAAAACGCCAGGGCTTCTGTGCAGCTGGGATACGATAACCCTCTCGGTACCATTAATTACGAAGGTACCATTGTCTGTCATAAGCGGAATTTCGCCCATGTAGACTTCTTGTTCTTTGATGTCTTTAACGGTGCCTGCTGGCGCGTCTTTATCAAAAATAACTAGACGTAGTTTTACGCGTAGTGGTTTTGAGTACGTTACGCCACGGATTTGACATTCTTTAACATCAAATACTGGCTCACCAAGACGGTAGCTAACGTATTGCAGCTCAGAGTTGCCGTTGTAGCTCTGGATAGGGAATACAGAACGGAAAGCAGCCTCTAGACCGTACTGCCCTTCAGGATCCTGTTCGATAAATTTTTCGAACGAATCGAGCTGGATCGATAGCAGGTATGGAATGTCCAAAACTTGTGGACGAGTACCAAAGTCCTTACGGATGCGCTTTTTCTCGGTATAAGAGTAAACCATGGGGTTCCTCAGCTCGCTGATAAGTGACCCAAACTGTCCGACTTCGCCATGTGAGATGGGGGGACAGTGACTAACGACTGTTTAAGGTGGTGACATTAAATTCGTCAGAACTTAATGATTTTTGCTCGGGTAGTGGTGCTTAAACAGCGGGAAAATTCACCAAGACCCTACAGCGCAAAAAGGCCGGTGGTCATAAAACCACCAGCCATTAGCCGTTCGGCTAAGAAATTAAGTAATAATTACTTAACTTCAACAGAAGCGCCTGCTTCTTCTAGTTGAGCTTTAAGAGCTTCAGCTTCTTCTTTCTCAACGCCTTCTTTTAGAGGTGCAGGTGCGCCGTCTACAAGAGCTTTAGCTTCTTTAAGACCTAGGCCAGTTGCGCCACGTACTGCTTTGATTACAGCAACTTTGTTACCGCCAGCAGCAGTTAGGATTACGTCGAATTCAGTTTGCTCAGCAGCAGCTTCGCCTGCAGCAGCGCCGCCAGCTACAACAGCAGCAGCAGCAGAAACACCGAATTTCTCTTCCATTGCTTCGATTAGTTCAACAACTTGCATTACAGACATTTCTGCAACTGCGTCTAGGATTTGCTCGTTAGTAATAGACATAACAATTCTCTTTTAAGTCAACAATAAGTTTATTTTGCAACAAGTAAAAAGCAAGGCTTACGCCGCAGCTTCTTCTTTTTGATCGCGGATAGCAGCGAAAGTACGTACCAGCTTGCCAGCAGAAGCTTCTTTCATGCACATCATTAGGCGTGCGATTGCTTCGTCGTAAGTTGGTAGAGTCGCTAGTACGTCAGCATCAGTAACTGCGCCTTCGAATGCAGCAGCTTTGATCTCGAATTTGTCGTTCTCTTTAGCGAAGTCTTTGAAAAGACGCGCTGCAGCACCTGGGTGCTCGTTAGAGAAAGCGATTAGAGTAGGACCAGTGAAAGTGTCAGTTAGACACTCGTAGTCTGTACCTTCAACCGCACGACGCGCTAGAGTGTTACGAACAACACGCATGTAAACACCAGCTTCACGAGCCTGTTTACGTAGTGATGTCATCGCGCCCACTTCAACGCCACGAGAGTCAGCAATTACTGCAGAAAGTGCACCACTGGCTGCTTCGTTGACTTCAGCAACAATTGCTTTTTTGTCTTGAAGGTTTAAAGCCATCTTGGATTTACTCCTGGTTGTAGTTACACCACTCACTATTATCACAACAGTGAGAGTTATTGAGGTGCTTCCCAGAAGAAAGGTAACTATAAAATATAGAGCTTTCTGTCAGTTCGGGCACCATCTACGTAGGATTATTAAGTTATCGTTTGATAAACAAACTCAAACACCTACGGTCTTGGACGGAGACTGGGTCATAGTTCATAGAACCAAAGTTCAGCCCCAACCACAAATATTAGGCGCAAAATTATACGAGAACTTTGCGCCTAAGTAAATAAGTGTGTCGTAAAATTAATTACGCAACTGTGTTCAGGCTAGCCTGATCAACAGCAACACCAGCACCCATAGTAGTAGAGATGCTTACTTTCTTCAGGAAAGTACCTTTCGCTGAAGATGGCTTAGCTTTCTTCAGAGCAACTAGAAGTGCTTCTAGGTTCTCTTTGATCTGCTCAGCAGAGAAGTTTGCTTTACCGATAGTAGTGTGGATGATGCCGTTTTTGTCGTTACGGTAACGAACCTGACCAGCTTTAGCGTTCTTAACTGCTTCAGCAACGTTAGGAGTTACAGTACCAACTTTAGGGTTTGGCATTAGACCGCGAGGACCTAGGATAGTACCTAGTTGACCTACAACGCGCATTGCATCTGGAGAAGCAACAACTACGTCGAAGTTCATTTCGCCTTTCTTAACTTGCTCAGCAAGATCTTCCATACCTACGATGTCTGCGCCAGCTTCTTTAGCTGCTTCAGCGTTTGCACCTTGAGTGAACACTGCAACGCGGATTTCGCGGCCAGTACCGTGAGGTAGTACAGTTGCACCACGTACGTTCTGGTCAGATTTACGAGCATCAATGCCTAGGTTAACTGCAACGTCAACAGACTCAACAAATTTAGCAGTCGCTAGTTCTTGAAGAAGAGCAACAGCTTCGTTGATTTCGTATTCTTTAGTTACGTCAACTTTTTCGCGGATTACGCGCATGCGCTTAGTTAGTTTAGCCATCTTATTAACCCTCTACCACTAGGCCCATTGAACGAGCAGTACCAGCGATAGAACGCTTCATTGCTTCGATGTCAGCACCAGTCATATCAGCAGCTTTAGTTTCTGCGATTTCTTGGATTTGAGCGTCAGTTACAGTACCAACTTTTTCAGTGTTTGGACGACCTGAACCAGACTTAACGCCAGCAGCTTTCTTAAGAAGAACAGCAGCAGGTGGAGTCTTAGTGATGAACGTGAAAGAACGGTCGTTGTAAACAGTGATAACAACTGGAGTAGGTAGACCTTTTTCGATAGATTCTGTTTTCGCGTTGAACGCTTTACAGAATTCCATGATGTTAACACCGTGTTGACCTAGTGCAGGACCAACTGGTGGACTTGGGTTCGCCATACCAGCAGCAACTTGTAGCTTGATGTAAGCTTCAACTTTCTTAGCCATGATAATTCCTAAATTTTGGGTAGTAGCGCTAATCGACTGATCAGCTCCCCGTTGATTAAAATCTTTTTACTTCGGAAGAAGTAAAAAGGCGCGAAATTATAGTCATAATTCGCGCCTTGTACAACCCTAAAAAGGTGATTTTTTATACTCTTTAACTAAGAGTCTTAGTCCAGTTTTTCAACCTGACCAAATTCAAGCTCAACTGGTGTTGCACGACCAAAGATCGATACAGACACCTTCATGCGGCTCTTCTCGTAATCCACTTCTTCAACGGTACCGTTAAAGTCAGCAAATGGGCCGTCAGTAACACGAACCACTTCACCCGCTTCGTACATAGTACGAGGACGAGGAGCTTCACTTGCTTTCTCAAGACGGTTAAGGATCGCATCTGCTTCTTTATCAGAGATAGGAGCAGGACGATCAGAGGTACCACCAATGAAGCCCATGACACGCGGAACACTGCGCACTAAGTGCCATGATTCATCGTTCATGATCATCTGAACTAGGACGTAACCAGGGAAGAACTTACGCTCAGACTTACGACGTTGCCCAGCGCGGATCTCCACTACTTCTTCAGTAGGGACTAGTACTTCACCGAATAGCTCTTCCATGCTGTGCATTTTGATATGCTCGCGAAGAGATTGAGCTACACGACCTTCAAATCCAGAGAAGGCTTGAACTACATACCAGCGTTTTTTTGGAGCTTCACTCATGAATAAAAACCCTCTATACCCCAGTCACTAGTGCGACAAGACGAACCATAATGCCGTCAATGCCCCAAAGTGCTAGAGCCATTACAATACTTACAGCTAAAACAATCAGTGTCGTTTGTAGAGTTTCTTGACGCGTTGGCCAAACCACTTTACGAACTTCCATGCGAGATTCTTTCGCAAAACTGATTGCTGCTTTACCTTTCGTAGTCGTAGCTGCAACACCAAGTGCCGCGGCAATGGCTACAACTACACCTGCAGCGCGAATCACTACAGACATTTCACCATACAGGTAATTACCCACAACAGCGGCAGCGGCTAGAGCAAAAGTGATAATCCACTTAAAAATGTCTGCGCCATTTGAGCTATCAGGAGTTTCAGCATTATTTGCTTTCATAAAACCAACCTGTCACAAGTCTTAATATAGACGACAACAACCCCGCTGTTGCAGGGCAAATCCATGAAACGGCAATTCTTACGAATCGACGTACTCTTTTTTATTAATCAGCGAACAAAAATCCACCAATTAATCCTGCTTCACATCTGCTTGGACAAGAAATCAGCAAACATTATGCTTAGCTAAGAAAAAGGGCATCAAATGATGCCCTTTTTGCTACTGGTTCGTCAAATCTTATTCAAAGATTTTACGAAGACTTCCGTTAATCCCTAAGAATTAAGCGAAGATCTTAGCAACAACACCAGCACCTACTGTACGGCCACCTTCACGGATCGCGAAACGAAGACCTTCGTCCATTGCGATTGGTGCGATTAGCTCTACAGTCATC
>NZ_JAPPTI010000019.1 GCF_027587025.1 Vibrio sp. LaRot3
TTGTTTGTATTATATATGTAGTGTAAATGTCGTTACTAATGAGTTTTATCTCAATTTGAATTTATAAATGTAACTTTCTTAATTGGCTTTTGATTATGTGATGTACTCCCAAGGGTGAAGAGACTATATTCAATACTCCTACTTAAATGGAATTGATGCCGATAAAATTTTGGCTTGTTTTAGTGTCTGTTTGGTGCTGAGTAAGAATTGCTTGCTTGGTGCTAGTGCGTCTTTTTGGTAGAGAGAATATCATGTACATATTGTCATTATTCATAAATTTAATTGTTGTCATTTCACTATATACTGACCCCCATTACCAAGGGCTTGGTCATATTATGACGGTCGGATATGGTTTAAGCTTGTTTGGTTTCCTTTACCAATCTCTACGGATTAAGGCATTGGCCTATATCTCGATGGCAGGCTTTGTTTTCTTTGTTCCTATTGGTATTTTAGGAATCATCGGCGTTAGAAAAAGTATGGATGAGCATCAGAAAGCCGTTTTCTTGAAGGAGCAAAGCTGTGAGTGAAGTTGTAATTGAAAGTCCAGTAAAAGTTTTTCGGATTGATGAAAAAAGACTGCTTCCAGACGGATTTTTAGTGGTCCTTTTGGTAATCGCCGGCATTGTGGTTGCACCTGTCTGCTTTGGTATTGCATTGGTGAAATTAGCACTTCATGTTCATCTAAGGAGCTACGCGTTTCTGACCTTTTATAGTGATTATTCCGAGGTAAAACCTGGTCCTATGCGTTCTAGCTTCCTAATACCGAATAGTGCGATTATCTCAGTACGTCACGAGAAAAAGTCACTTGTTTTAGATGTGGTTCACAAAGGTAAAAAAGTGGCTAGAAAAATCCCTATCCACGTATTGACTGACTCAGATGTTCAAAGCGTTGTGGAACATTACCAAAGTATCGAGCGAAGTAACTTGGCTCGCGTTGAGTGAGCCCAGGTAGGTGGTATTTAGGGCGTTTCATTGTGCCCGTATCATTTGCGCCCAAAGATGGCCTATTGTCTAGGCCATCTTTCGTAACTTGTCGTTTCCCTTATTCACCTGAAGAAAGAAGCGCGGGGTTTATTACGAGGTTTCGGACACCGTGAGCATGATCTTCGTTAAATTCATTTCCTTCTAGCCACTTGGCTACACTAGCGATATTCACTTTATTTACTTTTGGTCTTACGCTCCATGTTACTTGAAGGGGAGAGCCTTTTTCGTTGTAACTAGGCCCAGTTGTTGAACCTGCGTATTGTACTGGTTTACCGGTGTTCGTTGGGATGTTGAATGCTTGGTAATAGCCATCTTTTAGATCAAATTCAGTTAAGCTTTTGAAATCTAGAGCACTGTCGTCATTCACTAACACTGATACTTGAGTTTCTACGCGAAGTTGTGGGTTGTTCAACGAATCGGAGAGGCAGGCACCGAGCGTCGCGCCAGGTGATAGTTGTGCTGTTGAAAACACGTAATGAACTTCGATTGTGTCTCCTGACTTTAGGTCACTGTTTTTATCTGCAAATGGTTTGAGTTCTTCGCTGCTTAACGAGCCGTTATATAAGTAACCAGTATTATGGCCTTTGCCGTCACCATTGCCTGCATATTTACTAAATTCGCCACCTTTGTGCTCAGCATTTTTGTGGAAATGGATATTACACAAATTCATTTTCGAGTAGTTTGGTGCTACTCCAAACTTGCGTGAGTTGCTGCCGATGAGGCTGTCTATATCCCGGGGCGATTGAGGGCCAAAGCCTTTACCTTTCGTGTTTTCCTGCAATGCAGCTCGTTGATGTTCGATGACGCTATCATCAACTGAGTTGGCTACCGCTGTTGCGGACAAGAAAATGATGGCGATTGAAGGGGCAATGAGTTTTGCGTCCATGTTTAAATTTCCTAATTTGAAGTGTTGTTGGTTTTATTCGTCTGACGGACAAAAAAGATACCTTTAATTGTCAAAGCTGACTTTTGAGACAGCGGTAAATGTGACTCTTAATGGCTTGCGAGTTTATTGTTATGTTTGTTATCGCTTGTTAGGTGTGAGTTATTACTTAGAAAGTGACAAGGAGTATTTATTACAATAACTTTCGGTTAGGTCGCATTGCTGAGAGATGTATTAGTTCTAGTGTCACTGACTTTAGGTGGCTGTGTTAAGTTGCCCTTCATTCACATATTGTTGTGGTCGAGATAGGGCGAGTTGTTGAATGAGGTTTCCGGTTAAAAGCTTATTGATGTTGTCCATGGCGTTTTTGGTGTCATGCAAGTATGAAAAGCCCAAACAGGTTTTTATTAACAGTGAGATAGCGGCAGCACAGGCCCCCTATGTCAGTACAGAGAATCGAGTAGAGCTAAACATTCCAAACCTAAATTGGGATGTGTTTACCCCAGGAGTGGATCGCGTGGGGTGGTGTGGTGAAGTGTCGATTCAAATGATTGCTTTGTATTACGGATACTACCATTCCCAGAAAGTCATCAATCAACTGGGTAACCCAAAACACCTCGATCTCTATTCCGATGAAATTGAACCCGTGTTAAAGAAACTGGGCTTTAAATACACGACGTATATTAACCAAAGCGGTAATGGTGTTAATGATTATGTTTTGTGGCTCAAAGAAAGCCTGAAAAATGAATCGCCAGTATTTTCGGGTGTGAAGAGAAATCCATCTTCCAATCCAACTTGGTTTTTAGACCACTTTGTAGTCGTTACCGGTTATGACTCTGGTGAAATCACTTATAACAGTAATAATCGAAACTATGGCAAGGTAAAAGTTGATGAAGTTGCTTTTTCTAGCTCTGCGAAACCATATACGTTGCGTAATCCTTCAAACTTCTTTTTTGGTTTCGCTGTCCAGGATGTAACGCTCAATAGCGCTGAACATGAACAGCAATATCCAGTAAGACTGTTTGTGCTAGGAGAAACGTCAGAGCAAGTGGATCTAACGGTGAGAATTGAAAACTTGTCAGTTGGAGAACAGTATCTAGTTACTCGGCATCAAGTCGACATAGAGTCCGGTAACATTACTGTTCAAGCTAAAGAATCAATTGAAGCAACCAAAGAAGTGATGCTATTGAACCAAATGTCTTTGGATAAACACAACAGTTACTATTACACCGTCACTAACAAAAGTAGGTTATCTAGTTAAGTAACTTAGTCGCTAAGAGTGCCATTTTTATAGTTTGTCTAATAATCGTTCGAACAGTTCTAGGTTGAGTACGGAGCTGTTATCAAGGTTAGAATAGTGTTGGTAGTCATTACCGACCACATTAAAGTCTAATAGCTCAAGGGATTCACTGTCGTATTCAGGATGGGTGGAGGACAAGAGCCATTTCCCCATTCCGTAGTTTCCGCTGACAATGGCGGCAGGTTGGCCTGGTAGTTCAGTGAAAGTGGCTAATACTTCATAGCCGTTGACGGTTTTAGGTTGGAAAACACAGCCTCCAATATAAAGTGAAGGGATACGTTCGCCTTCATACTCTAAGGTAACAATACGAGCGTTAGTGCCGTTGTAGTTGTCCCCTCGGCCATAAGCATCAATAGGGCCGATTGAGTCACCGGGGAAAAGTCTGAGTTCATTGTGCGCAATGATTTCGTGAGGAGCACCTTTAGCCCAATACGTAGTCTCACAAGCCATGTAAGCGCCCGCACAAATTCCCAAGTAGCTTCCGCCTTTCGCGATGTATTGCTTGATTAATTCATTAGCAGGGCCATTAAGCTTAGCGGCTTTGTATCGGCTCGCGCCTCCGGGCATAACAAAAAGACTGACATCTTTTGTTAGTGTCCCCTCAAGAATCTCATTTGCATTGACGAAGAAGACGTTTTCTTTGCCGCGAAGTTTGCCCAACGCATAGTAGAGAATGTGGTTGGCTGATACGTTGTCGGTATAGATCAGAGTCTTCATTTGCGTCACTCTCGCGGCAATTTATTTAGGTATGGTGGCTAATAAACGAAGGTTTATTACGCTCTCGACAGCAAACTGGCAGGGCGTGCTTTAGCAATCGCAGAGGTTAGTAGACCCGCAATAACCGCTTTCACGATATCTCCAGGAATAAACGCAGTCACTAATGCAGCGGCTTCAAGCGCGGTTTTCTTAAGAGCGATTGACATTCCGACAATACCGAAAACATACATGACTACAATGCCACCAAGAATTGAGGCTACAGTAGCTACTACGGCAATGTTACCGCTACGCCACTTTTCTACGATCAAGCCAGTGACAAATGCCGCTACTGGCCAACCGAATAGAAAGCCTGCTGCTGGGGATGCGAAAGCGCCTAAACCCCCATTGCCCCCAGACAATAATGGCAACCCTAAAGCGACAAGCAATAAGAAGAGTAGGACCGCTAGGCCACCGCGTTTAGCGCCTAAGATAGTGCCACATAGCATTATGCCAAGGCTTTGAGCTGTGATCGGGACACCAAAGGCTAAAGTGATTTTAGGCACCATGCCTAGTGCAGCAATTAAAGCCGCAAATAGAGCGGTGTAAGCGATGTTTTTTTCCATGTTAGTCTTTCTCCAAGTCCATAGTGCCACCTCTAGCGCGAAGCGCCTCGGCGACGTGGTCTGCGTCATCGAGTGCGACCACAGTAAAAGGTAATATAATTCGCCAGCCGGAACGTCGGTTCGAGCGTGCTTTCCATGCCCAAGAGAGGTTCTGCCCCTTGGTCAGTAGCACAGGCGTCATGCGAATAACTAAAGCGATTGCGAGCTCCAATGCTCTGGTGTTTAACCCTAGGCGTTGAAAAGGACGAGCAAGGTAGCGAACCACATCAATCATGTCTGATAAACGGGTCGTCATCGTAACGAGGTTGGCTAGTGCGATAGCAGAGACCAATCTAATTATTGTCGTTACGCCCAGCGTGATTTCTTGCGTCCAAATGTGCCAAAGGCCAACCACTAGAATAAACGGCCAAACGACAGTGATGTATCGTAAGCCGCTGGTAAAAAACGTTTTTCCCGGTAATGCGTATAGAACGAGTACCGAGGCGAGAAATAGGCCATGAAAGACGAGGTTATCAACATAAAAAAGCACCAAGGTGGCCAAACAGAGTGCACCTAGTTTGAGCCCAGCGCTCCAGTTATGTGCTCGTGTCTCAATCGGAGAGGATAGAGATATCATCACTGTCTCCAATTCTGTGCATCTCTGCGAGGTATTTCGGCAACACTTCATCTTTGTCGCCGATAGCTGCAATTTTTCCAGCTTCTAGCCAAAGTAACTGGTTGTAGTTTTCTAAATCATTCGGGTCATGGCTAATATGAATCAAACTGCCCGGGAACTGTTCAAGATAGCGTTGAAGTTGCTTCTTAGTTGGAATGTCTAAACCGGCAAATGGCTCATCAAGGATAATGAGGTTTGGTTTCATTGCTACTACGGCCATTAAACAGACGAGGTGCTTTTGCCCTTGTGAAAGCGCTGAGGTATGCACATCTCGCCAGTGTTCTTTACCAAATCCTCGCAACGTTTCTAATGCGGCCTCTTCTGCCTGTTTTTTCTGTTGCCCTAATTGGCGTAAGCCAAAAACGACTTCTTCTAAAACCGTAGGGAAGATAATTTGGTGATCAGGGTTTTGAAATAGCAGCCCAATCTCTCTGATTGCTGATTTTCTATCTTTGAAAGGGTTGATCCCGGCAACAGTCAGCTCGCCCGAAGAGATTTCAATTAGACCAGAAAGCACGCGAGATAAAGTAGATTTGCCAGAACCGTTACGGCCAATAATACCCAAGCGTTTTGCTTGTAGGTCAAAGGACAGGTTGTCCAATACCTGCTTTTCACCAATATCTAAGCAAATATTCTTTACCTTGATTGATGTCGCCGTTTTGTCTTGTGGGAGAGTCTGGGTACTACTGTTCATATTGAGTTAGCATACCGTTACTCTTGTTGAATAATGGCATTATTTCCTAAACGTAATTCAGCCTTATCAGGCGATAGATAAAAGAGTTCATGGTTGATACTCACTTGTTGCGCATAGTAGCAACTAGAAAATGCGTGGTAAACCACAGAAGTACAAGGGAAATGAGATTATAGAAGCGGTCGGATCTGTTGAGCATAACTCAAAGTAAAAACCGTGCTGTGATTGGTATAAATAATCGCCATCATGTTTGTGGGCCAAATTGTGATAAACAAGGGTTGGTTCAAATAATTGCCAACACGGTTGCGTATGATTATGCCATCATATTGATTCTATAAAGTATTAACAAATAAGGCGTAATTTGTGTCTATTTACGTGTTGAAGTCTAAGTTCCAAAATCTACTCCGTCCCATTGTTCGTCAGTTATACAAGTTTGGTGTCACTGCAAATCAAGTGACTTTGTTTGCCATGCTTGTTTCTATCGCAGTCGGTACTTTACTCGCGCTGAACATCGAACACGCAAAACTGTTTTTTATCGTCCCTGTTTGGATGTTTATCCGTATGGCACTTAATGCGATGGATGGCATGCTTGCGCGAGAGTTTGGTCAGAAATCGCCATTAGGTGCTTATTTCAATGAACTCTCAGATGTTATTGCTGACACTGCGTTATTTGTGCCTTTTGCGCTGCTAGTCGGGGTAAGCCCGATTTTGGTATTGAGTATTATTTTCTTAGCCACCTTGAGTGAATATACCGGAGCGTTGGGATTAATGGTTGGCGCAGACAGACGTTACGATGGGCCAATGGGTAAGAGTGATCGCGCGTTCGTATTTGGCGCTTTGAGCTTGTTTTGGGGGTTGGGCGTAATTTCAGCTTGGTGGGTGAATGTAGTGCTTGCTATTACATTGCTGCTTTTACTTGTCACCATCACCAATCGGATTCGTAGCGGTATAAAAATCGGCGCTAAAAATAGTCAAGAGGCATAAGCATATATGAATACTGTAAATAAGTTAGCAGAAGAGCAAGTGTGTGAGATGAATGCTTTTATGACTCATGATGGTGTTGAGTTGAAGTATCGTCACTGGCCTAGCAAAGCGGTAGGCTCTACTAAGAAATCCGTGGTGATGTTTCATCGCGGGCATGAGCATAGCGGTAGAATAGCGCACCTCGTTGACGAGCTGGGTTTAGATGACTTTGATTTCTTCGCGTGGGATGCCCGAGGTCATGGTGAATCTCCAGGTGAAAGGGGTGATAGCCCAAGTTTTGGAACCAGTGTTCGAGACATTCAAACATTTATGGCTCACCTAGAACAAACCCATGGCTTAATAATGTCTGAGACGGTGGTGATTGCACAAAGCGTTGGGGCGGTAATTGCCTCTACTTGGGTACATGACTATGCGCCGGATATTCGAGCTTTAGTGCTAGCCTCTCCAGCTTTTAGCATTAAATTATATGTCCCTCTTGCGATACCTAGTTTAAGACTAATGCAAAAAGTGAAAGGGAATTTCTTTGTAAATAGTTACGTAAAAGCCAAATTTTTAACTCATGATGAGCAGAGAGTGCGCTCATACGAGCAAGACCCTCTCATCACTCGTCCGATATCGGTGAACATGTTGCTCGGTTTGCATGATACGGCGAAACGTATTGTTGCAGATGCAGCGGCGATTACTGTACCGACACAGATATTAGTCTCAGGCTCAGATTGGGTCGTAAGGCAGAAACCGCAACAAGATTTTTATGATCGTTTGGGTTCACAAACGAAAGAACTGCATATTTGCCACGGCTTTTATCATGACACGTTAGGTGAACGTGATAGAGAGGGGGTAGTTAAGAGAATTCGACGTTTTGTCACCGAGCAATTTGCCAAGCCGCATAACGTTAAATCACTCATTAATGCGGATAAAGAAGGTGTATTTTGCGCAGAAGCCGAATCTTTGTCGATGCCTTTGCCAGCAAACTCTTTGAGAGCTAAATTTTGGGATATGTATCGAGCTTCAATGGCTTACGGAAGTCGGTTTTCTGAGGGTATTAAGCTTGGTTTTGATACCGGTTTCGATTCCGGAAGTACCTTGGATTATGTCTACCGCAACCAGCCTCAAGGCGAAGGTCAGTTTGGTAAACTTATTGATAAGATCTACTTGCAGTCAGTAGGTTGGAAAGGTATTCGTCAACGCAAAGTTCACCTTGAAGAGCTACTTAACCAAGTAATGGCAGAGCTCAAAACTGAGCAGGGTGAAGTGAGATTGCTTGATATTGCAGCAGGCCATGGCCGTTATATCTTGGAAGCGATAGAGCAATCGCAGACCAAGCCAGATAGTGTGCTATTGCGTGATTACAGTGATATTAATGTTCGAGATGGGAACACGCTAATTGAAGAAAAAGGCATGGATGACTACGTTAACTTTGTTAAAGCAGATGCTTTTGCTCAGCAAAGTTATACTGAGTTGCCGTTTAAGCCAAACTTAGCGGTGGTGTCAGGGTTATACGAGTTGTTCCCCGATAACGATATGATTCGTACGTCACTTGCGGGTATTGGTGAGAACGTGGAAGAGGGCGGTTACCTTGTTTACACAGGACAACCTTGGCATCCTCAGCTAGAGTTGATTGCTAGAGCGTTGACGAGTCATCGAGATGGCCAAGCATGGGTAATGAGACGTCGAAGCCAAGCGGAAATGGATCAGCTCGTTGCGCAAGCGGGTTTTAAGAAGATAGAACAACGAATCGATGAGATGGGTATCTTTACGGTATCGATAGCGCGAAAAGTATCCGATAAGTCTTAATTTAGGTTAAAAAACGGAGCACAAGGCTCCGTTTTAGTTGATGTTACAAGTTCATGATTTTCTCGAACTCTTCATCTGAGTATTTCTTCTCAGTGCTCTTAGTCAGGTCGGTCATCATTTTATATCTTAGGTCTGTTGCCATGTTCAAGGTGCGAATCAGCTGACCATAGGAGAAGTCTGACGCCATGTTCAGAGCGGCTTGTTTATCGGTTTTGTAAACGGTTTCTAGCGTTGAATCAAGGTGTTGAACTTGCTTGTAAAGTTTGCTCTCTTCCTTATTCCATGTTGCTTTAAGCATAGGTAGGTACTTGTCTTGATTCGCGGTTGCCAATGCAGTCAAACTACGGAACTGCCAGTATGCCGACTCATCACTATAAGTATCGTCACCGACTTGGTAAGCTTTCGGGTAATCTTGTAGTGTAGTGTATAGCGGGACTAATACTGACTCTGGCAATACACCAAAGCTTTGCCAAATCAATCCTTGTAGCTCTTGAGGCATCTCAGGACGCAGTTGAATAATATGCGATTCTAGCTGTCTTTCGACGCGAATAGGGCGTTGACCTTTTTCTTCAAGGCTTGTGCCTTCATAAGTCGCGCTCAATACTTCCGCCACATCATTAACTGAAATTTTCTGATCGGGTTTTAAGAATAGAGGATACTGTTCCATTCTTGTTTTTTGCTTTTTGGAAGGGGTCAGCATTTTCTGACCCAGCCATTCGCGATCAACATTATATACGTCAGCAATCACGCCAAATGCTTTAGCAAAGTTGAAAGATTTCTTATTTGGTTTTGCTAAGAGTTTCTGTTCTTGAACAAACTCGAACAGGTTGGCTGAGTGTACAACATCCTTACTATCAAGGTTTACGCCGTGAACACGCAATCCATTGGCGATCATTGCGTAGCTGTCGTTAGGTACTTTGACTGCAATCCAGTGGTGGCCTGAACCAATTTCAAATAACCACGCTTCATTGACGTCAGCAATGTATAGGCTATTCCCTTCGCCCGCTCCATAAGTTTCGATGTAGTGACCGAGGAGATCAACGGCATGTTTGGCGGATGTTGCTTGAGGAAGGATCAGAGTAGGAATCACGGCTTCGATAACACCGTTGTCGTTGAGCGGGTCGATTTTAGCGACGCGCTCGTTTATTTCAGCGCTGGTGGTCGCCGAAATAGCGACATTGTGTTCGTTAATGCCGCGCTCTTCGTAAAATTTGCCCTCGTTATTGACGGTATGTGCGTCCCAATCCGGAATAGCGGAGTAAGCGAAAAAGTGTTTTGGCATAGGAACGACAAGGCCATTACCTAAGTCCCAGTCTCCGGCTTCATTGTCTTGCGCCGGGCGGAACTCTAAATGCTTGTTCCAGTTGTTAATACCGAAGTCTTCATTGCGGGCAATCATAATACTGCCATCTGCTGAAGCTCCTTTACCGACAATTAAACCAGTACAAGCGAAAGCACTACTACTAACTGCGAGAGCCACTGCACTCGCTACAAATGTTACAGACCAAGTTTTCATACTAACTCTCCAAAGTTATCTATGAGAAAAAACAAAGTTCATGTCAGTTGTATTTGCGAAGCTAGGGAATCTTGTCCCTTTATTATTATCATTCTGTGAGAATGTTGTGCTTCGAGTATATGGAGTAATGTAACTGCTTATTGACTATTCGATCACAAAATTGACCTGAATAATTATTTGATAAATATGCAGTTTTTGGTTTTTTCATAGTTATAACTTACCGCATGAAGTTACAGTGTTTGTGATAATGACTGAGATCAGATTTTATTGTCTATCGCTGAAAATAATTGATAATTAATGAAATAATCGTGTCATTGATAGAAATAAAGAAATAGACCATGTCAGAGACAGATTCACGTTTAGTTGATGCTAGAAACACCTTAGCGTTTTTAGAAAGCAAGCTTGCAGAAGAACCCACTCCAGCAGCCGTTTTAGCGGTGTCAAATGCGATGATTCGAGTGGCTTACGCCTATGATGATATTGGGGATAGCCGAGCGGAAAACGACGTTTATCAGCAGTTGATTGAACGTTTTTCGGGAGAGGAAGATACCGACGTTATAAAAAACGTGCTTGAAGCCTACTTGAACAAAGCAATTAATCTTGCACATCGGATTCCTCACGATGGCTGTGAGGGGCATGAGTTTTTTAAACAGGCAATTCATGCCGTAACGAGTATTGAACACCCTAACAGTCCTGTCACGCTGCATAAGTTAAATTGTTACCATGCGGGTTTTCTTGCGGATCTAGGCGAGTTTGAAAAGGCACTAAGCCTTTATTCAGAGCTGACTGTAGTCATCGAACAGAGCGATCTTGAAGAGAAAACGGTAGCGGCGGAATCACGTCTTCATGCGGGGTGTCTGAAGTTATCTCAAAGTGATTTTGTTGGCGCTAAGCATGAATTTAATCAACTACTTAGCGTTTACGACAAAGGTCGGGTTGATTCTAGAAGTGCGATCTATCGTCACATTAAGCGCGCTAAAGACTTTGTCGCTTCGATAGAGCAAATCACAGAGTTAGGGTTTGATTGGGCTCAGTTGTCCCAACAGATAAGAGTGACACCGACACCAGATTTGCTTGAGCTTGCCTACCAGCATTTGTATGCCTTTTCTCTTGTGAACAACCATAGACGAATGGCTGATTTTGCGACCACTTACTTAGATGCAATATCGACCACGACTGTTAAGCTAGAGCAATTAGGCGAGAGCTGGCAGGGCTTGCTAGACCTGATGTTAGAACAGGCGAGCTATCTTTCTGATGTCGCTATGCTTGATGATATTTTTGTTCGATATACCAGTTTGGTTAAAGCTCATGATGTGGACGTTAAACAGCAACGATCTATGTGGCAATCAATCGCTCGGTCTTATTTGGCCATAGGTCATGCTGAGCGAGCGATTTCTATTTATCAAGATTTTATTGAGCAAAACAAAGCATTTACCGATGCAACCAGCCATCAGTATATTGCCCGTTCGATGTATAACTTAGGTGTTGCGCTGGGTAATGTATCTCGCCATCAGGAAGCGCTAGAGTGCTATCGACGTCTGCTAAATCGTTATCAAGGTGATTGTGAGGACGACCGTATTCAAGAGATGGTCTATCTGGCAAAGAAAAACAGTTACTTTGCCGCTAAATCTGCACATAAGCAGACATTTGTTACAGTTAAAGAAGAGCTTGTACAAAACGATTTTTCTGATGAACAGCAACTGCACAATTGGTTAGCCGCTACCCAGCAAGCCTTCGATTGGGGGCTGTATGACGATGCGATTGACGTTGCAGCCTTGGCTTGCCAACGTTTTGGAATTAAAGGTGTTGATAGTGACTACTATGCTGCAGATGACTACGGTTTGGCTGACGAAGATGATTGGTTAGAGGAATGGGAAGGAGAAGGTGGCTTCGATGAAGAAGGCGTGGTTCGTCCGAATAAAAGAGCACAAGCCATTGCAACACAGCCGCTCTTTGTGCGCGAATGCTTGAGCGCGTTAAAGTTACTGCTCATCGAATCTGTGAAAAACTGGAATAACCTATCAGTCACATCATCGGCTTGCGATAGCGTACTCTATGATGCAGTGTGCTCTTTAGTTGAAGTTCACAACCCTCAGCAAAGCGATGTCTTATATTCGAATTACCTTGATGGTTTAGCAGAAGCGCTGGAATATGCGGAGCGAGAGTGTTACTCGACTCGCGAGTATCTGAAAGCCATCGAGAGCATTATTCCTGACTCATCTTGGCCTGAACAATTTGCAGTTCGATATGCAAGGCTTTGTTTTTCATGGGCTAAGTTGAATGATCGAGCCGATCAAGAGCAGGCGGTTGCGATGGTTAATAAAATCACAGAACAGTTTTTGTTGGCTCAGTCTCCCGCTCTAGAGGCAAGCGTGATCCATGTATCAATCTTTAACACTCGTTATCTCGAAACTCGCCAATCCATGCAGCAATTGAGCGCTTGTTGGCAGAGTTACCTATTAAAAGAAACAAGTGTTGAGGAATCTCGCGCGTTGGCACAGCTTTGTATTAAGCAAGTTGAATTAGCACAGGAACTTGATGACGAAGGTGAAATGAAGCGATGGATTACAAATTATCTAGGCTATTTCTCAGATGTTGATCTTTATGGATATCAAGGTTTGGAAGAGATGCTAACGATTTTAGAAGATTTAGAATAAAGGGTTTGAATCAATGATCGATGCAACGATTAACTATACCGAGTTTAAGCAACGTCTTGTTTTAAGTAAAAGTGAATATTCGCTTTTCCAGCAAGGTGAAATTGGCGCTGTATTTAAAGATGTGCAGGGCACGGAGTGTATCCCTCATCTATATTTTCAACCCATCAATTTGACGGAAAGAGAAACGGAATATCATTTTTCGGAACTGCTGCACGAGTGCTACGAAGCCCACCTTGAGATGATAGAACAGTCGCTGCAAGAGCGAGAGGAATACTGGGTCATTGAAACCACATTCGCCTTGCGCAGTGACGGTGAAATTGAACGACTGGAAGGTTTAGAGTTTATTTATCCTGATGAAGAGTTCACTTACCGATACCAAGTTCTAAACTCGATGGCGGATTATCGTTATTTTAATATTGCCGATAAGCCTTTGCAGATTGTCGAGCACGAAGGCTGTGATTTGACTGGTAAAGCTCTAGAAGTACCGCTTGTCGGTTCTTATATGTGCCCGACGTCCTAAAATAGGATTGCAAAGTAATAGAATGAAATGAAGCACTGACACCTTGGCGGTATCAGTGCTTTTTATTTAGCAATCGTCAGTGATAGGTGTATAGATGACGTTGCCGTTTCCACTGTCAGGGTAGTAGACTTCAACGTAACACAAATTGCTGCTGCTTGGTGAGCGGTCAGTAAATCCAATTAAGAAGTAAGGTTCGCCAACATGGTCTACGCCATACCATGTGCGGATCGTAAATCTTGGATCTAGGCCGCTTAACTCTTCTGCCGCTTCTACATATTTGATCAGACCAAAGTGTCCAACGACATCGTTGATGCCATCATTATCAAGGTCGATATTCTTCATGTTACCATCATTGACGTCTTGTTGGTTCTGTAACACCGCTTTTGTATAGACTTGGTAATTGATCGTTGCTAACGCATCTTTCGCCCCCAGTAATGTGGCGATGCGCGCTTCTTTTGCCACATTAAGGTAAGCAGAGGCTGCCGTTACGCTTAAAACTGCAAGCACGACAATCACTACCACCATTTCAATGAGTGTAAAGCCTTTCGCTTTTCCCCGATATTTTAATGATACATCCATAATTCATTGTAATTAATAGGGTTATGGCGAGAGGATACGAATCCAATTTATGAGCGTCTATTGTCTTACTTTCAAAACAAGATCTGTGGCTCGCAAGTGAGAAACGGCATTTAGAGTTTACACTCTATCGTTTCGTATATGAGAAAGGTGAGAGGGCGTTTATTATTTTACTGATAACAAAACAGCCGCTCATCGAGCGGCTGTTTTTAGTTCTAAGCGTAGAAGCTGAGATTAGTCTTCGTTGCGACGGCTACGGCCATGGCCACGTTCGCCACGGTAGTTACCGCGGTTGTCGCCACCACGGTTGCGGTCGAAACGACGCTCGCCATCGCGACCACCACGGCCACCTTCACGGTTGCCACGGAAACCACCTTCGCGGTTACCGTCACGGTTGCCATCACGATTACCGTCGCGGTTGCCACGGTAGCCGCCTTCACGGTTGCCATCGCGGTTACCACGGTAACCACCGCCATCGCGACGACCACGACCACCATCACGGCGACCACCGTCACGACGGCCACGAGGCTCGCGGAAGTCATCGAAGTCACAAACTACTGCGCCAACTTCTTTCTGGCGAATACGTAGCTTGCTTAGTTTGCTTGCTGCGTCAGAGCTCATTGCTTTTGGTAGCTGAACGTAAGTTTCACCTTGCGCTAGTTTGATAGCACCGATAGAACCTTTCGTTAGGCCAAGTTCGTTAGCTAGTGCACCAACGATGTCTTTAACTTGAACGCCTTGCTCACGACCAACTTGAAGCTGGTAAGTATCCCAGTCTTGGTTGTTGAAGCTACGACGAGCGCCATCGCGGCCACCGTCACGACCGCCTTCACGGCGTTCTTTACGACGTTGCTTGTCACGCTCAATCGCTTCAATCATTGGGTCTTCGCCGATGTAGAATAGAGGGCGCTTACCTTGTTGACGCTTAAGTAGAATCGCTGCAAGTGTCGCTGCATCGATTTCTAGAGATTCTTGTAGCTTCTCTACAAGCTCAGAGAACTTGTCTAGTGCTTTGTGCTCTTTATCAGCTTCAAGCTCTGCACCTAGTTTAACTAGACGAGCTGCTGCTACTTCATCACGTAGTGGAAGTTGGATTTCTTCCATTGATGATTTAGTTACGCGCTCGATAGTGCGAAGCATGCGGATTTGGTTTGTGCGAACGAGAAGGATCGCTTTACCTTTACGACCAGCACGGCCTGTACGGCCGATACGGTGAATGTATGACTCAACATCAAATGGGATGTCGTAGTTGAATACGTGCGTGATGCGTGGCACGTCAAGGCCACGAGCAACAACATCAGTTGCAACTAGGATATCGATAACGCCATTCTTGATGTGATCTACCGTACGCTCACGTAGTGACTGAGGGATGTCACCGTGTAGTGCTGCGGCTTTGAAGCCGCGTGCAGATAGCCAATCAGCTAGACGCTCAGTATCTTGACGAGTACGTACGAATACGATTGACGCGTCAGTTTCTTCAGTTTCAAGTAGACGAGACATTGCTTCGTCTTTCTCTACACCTTTTACAACCCAGAACTGTTGTTCCACTTTATCAACTGTGTGGTTTTTACCAGCAACGTCGACAGTGATTGGGTCACGTAGGAAACGCTCAACAATGTTTTTCAGCATTGGAGGCATAGTTGCAGAGAATAGAACGCGCTGTGCAGATGCAGGAGCGTGCTCCATGATTTCTGTTACGTCGTCAACAAAGCCCATGTTCAGCATTTCATCTGCTTCATCAAGGATGAACGTATCAACTTCGTCTAGGTGTAGACGGTCACGGTTGATAAGGTCTTGAACACGGCCAGGAGTACCTACAACAATGTGTGCGCCATTTTTAAGAGCACGCATTTGGTCAACGATAGAAGCACCGCCGTAGATTTCTAGAACTTTAAGGCCAGAAATGTTCTTACCTAGGTTCTTGATTTCAGCTGCAACTTGGATCGCTAGCTCACGAGTAGGAGCAAGAACGATAGCTTGTGGCTTACGTTGAGATAGGTCTAGTTTGTTTAGCAACGGAAGAGAGAATGCTGCTGTTTTACCTGTACCAGTTTGAGCTTTACCTAGGGCATCTTTACCTTCTAGAAGGTGAGGAATAGCTGCTGCTTGGATAGGAGTTGGAGAAACGAAGCCCATGCTATCAAGTGCTGAAAGAATGGCGTCGTTTAGTGCTAATTCACTAAATTGAATTACAGAATCTGTCATTGGGATCCCACTAAATTAAAAACAAAAGGTCCCACGAGCTCTACAAATTCCAATACAAATCCAAGCTCAATCGCTGAATCCATTCAGATGCGGATAAGTGTTAAAACGCATCAAGCCGCTAGGGACGTCTAAGGGAGGCGGATTATTCCTTAAAAGCATAAAAAAAGCCAGAAAAAATTGAAATTCATCACAATTTTTTCTCGAAAGAGACGTTTTGGGGCTAATCCATGTCACATAAGTAGGATAACGTTACTTATTTGCGCATTTATTGTTGGTTTATAAGGCGAACTAAATGGTGCTTTCAGTAGCTTGGTCAGATTGCGAATGTTATAGTGACGCCAATTTTGTTAGTGAAAAAATAAAGATGTTCCAAGATAACCCTCTACTGGCTCAACTCAAGCAGCAAATTCAAGAAAACCTACCTAAGAAAGAAGGCACCATCAAAGCAACTGAAAAAGGCTTTGGCTTTCTAGAAGTAGACAGCAAAACCAGCTTCTTTATCCCACCACCATATATGAAGAAATGTATGCATGGCGATAAAGTAAAAGCGATCATTCGTATTGAGAAAGATCGTGAACAAGCTGAACCAGAAGAGTTATTGGAACAAGGCATTACTCGTTTCATTGGCCGAGTTAAGCTATTTAAAGGCAAACTTAACGTAACGCCGGATCATCCGCAGCTGAAAAAACTATCGCTAAAGGCTAAGACGCAAAAAGGTCTGAAGAGTGATGATCTAAAAGAAGGTGATTGGGTTGTTGCTCATCTTACTCGCCACCCATTAAAAGGTGATAATGGCTTCTTCGCCGAGATCTCTGAGAAGATTACTGACGCTGATGACAAAATTGCGCCTTGGTGGGTAACTCTAGCGCAAAACGATCTGCCGAATAGCGAGCCAGCGGGCATCGATAATTGGGAAATCAAAGACGACGCCGATTTAGAACGTGTCGATATGACGCACGTACCGTTTGTAACCATTGATGGCGAGTCAACCAAAGATATGGATGACGCCTTGTACGCGAAGCAGCTAGAAGACGGCAGCTTTGAGCTAACGGTCGCGATTGCCGATCCTACCGCTTACATTACGCCAGACTCTGAGATGGATAAGGTAGCGCGTGAACGCGGTTTCACTATTTACTTGCCGGGCCGTAACATTCCTATGTTGCCACGTGACCTAGCGGATGAGCTTTGCTCTCTGATTCAAGATGAAGTTCGCCCAGCGCTATGCTGCACAGTAACGGTAGCGAAAGATGGCGTAATTGGCGATGACATCAAGTTCTTCGCTGCGAACATCAAATCTCATGCTCGCTTGGCTTATGACCATGTCTCAGATTGGCTTGAAACTGGCGAATCTAAAGATTGGCAGCCAAGTGATGAGATCGCACAAATCGTGGCAGACTTGCATAAGTTTGCTCAAGCTCGCGCAGAATGGCGTGAGAAGAATGCCGTTGTATTCCCGGATCGTCCTGACTACCGTTTTGAGCTTAGTGAAGACAACGATGTTGTGGCCATTCATGCTGACTTGCGTCGCAGTGCAAACCGTTTGGTTGAAGAGTCAATGATCACTGCGAATATCTGCGCAGGTAAGACTCTACAAGCGAGCTTTAACTCTGGCGTGTTTAACCATCATGCGGGTATTAAAGCTGAAAAGATTGCTGACGTGATTGAATTGGTTAACCCACAAGGTGATTTGCCATTTACCGCTGAATCTATTGCAACTCTAGAAGGTTTTGCTGCAATGCGTCGTTGGTTGGGTGAGCAAGATACTTCATACCTAGATAACCGCATTCGTAAGTACCAAACGTACAGTGAAATTGGTAATCAGCCATTGCCGCATTACGCGATGGGTCTTGATATCTACGCGACATGGACCTCACCAATCCGTAAATATGGCGATATGATTAACCATCGCATGTTAAAAGCACACATCCTAGGCAAAGAGCCAGTTCAAACGGCAGATGAAACCGTGGGCGAAGAGCTTGCTCTGCACCGTAAGCATCATAAAATTGCTGAGCGCAATGTGGGTGACTGGTTATATGCACGTACTCTTGCAGAAGATCCTGCAAAAGAGACGAAGTTTAATGGTGAGATCTTCGATATTAACCGCGCAGGCATGCGTGTGCGCTTGTTAGAAAATGGCGCTGCGGCATTCATTCCTGCTTCGTTGATTCTGGCAAACAAAGAGCGTCTAGAGTGCAACGGTGAACAAGGTATGGTTCTTATTGATAAAGAAACAGTATACCGTTTAGGTGACACGCTAGAGGTGGTACTTGCAGAAGTCAATCAAGAAAACCGTAACCTAGTGGCTAAGCCAACCCAAATTTTCGCCGAGCCAGCGAAGGTAGAGCAGGCAGCACCTAAAGCTGAATAAGCTCGATATCAAATGAGTCATTAAACATCCCTCGACAGTGTCGGGGGATTTTTTTTATGCCATGCATTAAATAGTACCCCATTCCTTTTGTTTCAAACTTTGATAGACTTCCTCATCTTGCAATGGTTTGGTGTGGCAGATGACAGGAATATTAGATAGTACGGCAAATTTAAGGCGCAGAGTGTTAAAAGGTCTGTGTCTCAACTTGGGGTTTGCTGCGCTGGTATTAGGCCTTGGTAATCTATTTTTCTTTGAAGTAAAAGCACCAATGTTGGGCGTTCTAGAGCTAGGTTATTGTTCACTTTCGTTCTGGATGCTGCTAGACATCAAGTCTAAGCCAGTAAGAGGGTGGTTTTTACCTTGCCACACTTTTATTTTAGCAACTCTAGTTATATATGGGACGACCGTACATACCATCCAAAGTATGTTGTTTTTATGGTCTTTGGCATTGCCAACAGTTTTCTATCTAGCTTTGGGTAAACGTGTCGCCGTAGTTACAAGCGCTGTTTTTCTTGTCACTGAAACGTGCATCGTTATCGGCGCTCTTTCAAACACAGTAATCAACCCAGAGATGGTATTGGCGAATTTTTCGCTAGCTTATGTATGTGTATGGGTTATCTCGCACGTTTATGAAGCCAGCAGAGAGAAAGCCGTCAACGAATTAAGGCACATGGCACTGCATGACCCTTTAACTCAAGCGTTAAATCGCAGAGCATTAGTCCACCAACTTAAACATCAAGCAGGCTCGATTGATTACCTATTGATGTTTGACGTTGACGATTTTAAGCACATCAATGATTCATTGGGACATGAAGGTGGAGATGACGTACTTAAAGCGGTCGTCGAAAGGTTACAAAACGCGTGTGGCCCAGAACACGTGTATCGAACCGGAGGTGAAGAGTTTATTGTCACTATCGGGGATAACTTGCCTAAAGATGAATGCATAAATTGTTTTGTACATCAGATTCAGTCGGTTATCGGCGACTCTTCGATTGTGGCTTCTAAAAATGATATACACGTGACGTTTAGCGGTGGTTTGGTTAAAAATGCACATTTCCTCTCGGAAGACCAAATCTTAACTGGCGCGGATGAAAACCTCTATCTCGCCAAGAAAAACGGTAAGAACCGAGTCTTCTATCATGAATCGCTATTAGATACTCAACATTGCCTTGGTGCATAGATGTACAGCAATACATCATGGAGTTTTCTTTGATGGTATCTGCGGCCTTGTCATTCCTGATTATTGGGTGATCTGTTGCACAAAAATAGATAATTTATTGATCTTTTAAGAAATTGAGAGCGTGAGTCACGTATTATTGCCCGCTATTAAATAGGCCTTACTTTATAAACAATGTGAGGCCTTTTTTATTTCACCCCAAGCAAAACCAATAACAACGCAGTAGGCTAATGCATGGACCAGTTTGTCTTAATACTAAAGATCGGTATTTTGGTCTTTTCTCTGTTCGCAATGTTGTCGTTTAAAGGCGAAAAATCAAATGCGAAGCAGGCGACCAAAGAATTACTTGATGATGATTTTACCACTCCCGCGAGTGCTCATGAGCTCGATATTCTTCGAGATGTTCATAATATAAAAACAACCGAAACCATCTACACCGCTGTCATTGAAGGCGACCTCGTTATGAGAGAGTTGAGTTCAAATATGGGTGGGGGTGAGCAGCTTATTACCATTGGCGGCGTAATGGTTGAGTTGCCATATCATGAAATAATAGCCTACTTGGAAGAGACCGCGTTTCCGCCTGAAAATATTATGTGTAAAGTGGCTTCGTATGACGGCAAGGTATACGTTCTAACACTTCAAGACTACTGGTTGGGTTCTGGTGAACAGCAAACAGGACATGACGCACAGTATGTTGTGGAACCGGGTGCCGAGTTCGAATTAGATTCTTCGGTAGCCACAGAACCGAACTCAACATATCCAGCGAGCAAACCTGCTCAGTCTGAAATCAAAGTGGAAGAAATGAAGTCCAATGTTGAGGTCTTGAGTGAGCGAAAAGCGACAGAAGTTGAACAGTGGTATTTTGACCCGGCAAAACCAGGTTTTGGATGGATGGCGGGCGTTATTGCTTTAGGTCTACTCTTTGCTTTCTTCATTGAAGACGCGAGCCCTGATAGCGCTGGTGTGATCGTATTCTTCTACTTGTTTATCACAGTGATTCTATTGTGGTTGTGGAACAAAGGCGCTAAGCGAGTTCGCCAAGAGTACACCATTACTAAAATGCGCGGTGAGATAGAGTCAATCAACGATTACCACGAGATTAAGTGTATTCGTATCCAGCGTCCGACGAACTGGAAGAAGTACGATGAGTATTCGATTCCAGAACAATGGTTGGATAAGACGCCATTGAATAAAACCACGTCCTTTGAAGTTTGTGTTGAACTTGGTCAAGTAGTCAGTGTTCAGCCGTATTATTCGATTGAACAGCAAGCAAAGACGACCAACAAATCTGCAAACTTGCACCTTAGATATATGGCGTTGAGCTTTATTGTCTCAAGTTTATTCTTCTTCATGTTCATGGGGCCAGCTAAGCTTACGACTATTTTTGGCATGTTGTCCCACCCAGAGTTAGATCCTATTGCAAAGCAAAGCCAGTTTGTTGAAGCGGCTAATGTTGGTCAGCGAGTTTCAATAGAGTCAATCGCTGCTGTGTGTGCTGATAACTATACCTCTAGCTATAACTCAGGGGTTTGTTCTAGCTATGGTGTGTTTGATGCCTTACCGCAAGTGGATATTAAAGCGATCAGTGAGCCGTTCATTGTTAAGCTGTGGCATATCAATGATGATGTGCCAAAGCGCAGAATTGGCAATAGCGCTTACTTAATGCTTTCTTCTTACGCACGAATTTATGGTCAAACACTTGAGCCACAATACAACATCGTCTCTATCAATAGAGCGGCGATTGCTAAGTGGGCTAAGTGGGTTGAAATTAATCCAACGCTGAAAGGTTTCAAGCAGAGTAAGCAGGAACTGGTAAGACTTTGGCAGTCGTTGTCTGAAGATGAAAGCTGTGAAAGTGATGCATGCTGGCAAGAAATTCTGGCGCATGATCTTGAAGATGTTGGCGAGAATGATTACGTCAAACGTTACAAAGTGAGCGATTTGATGGCAATGAAAGGCGAAGCGGTGGATATCGTTATTGCTCAGTGGATGAAAGCGGTGAACGATGCTCAGAAGCAAGCGGCATCGCAATCGAATGTCGTTGTGCACTTAGTTAACCATGACAGCGAGCCAACAGCATGGGACAAACTTAAAGAATACCGCGGTAGTGGTAACGCAGTAAGCAGTGATAAAACGTTCAAGCGTCGCTACCTTGAGGGCGTGATTAAGATGGTGACTGAGCAGCAATCTCTCGCATTAGATTATGGCGTAGTGGTTGATGTGGCTGAGCAAGACCAACAAACGCATTTGTACGTTGATACAAGTTATACAGAAGACAAGTTTGTTAAAAACCTTATTCAGTTAGGCATGGTTTTCGGTCTATTACTGATCGGTTTAATCTTGGCGCTACTGGCTTGGATGGATGCAAGATCACTGCACGCTAGTAATAGTTCTAAGCAGACGGCTTGGGTATCGTAAGTTGCAATACTAATTGTTATAAATCAAAGGGCTCGTAAGAGCCCTTTGTTGTATCCATTGTAAATAAAAGCGTTTACTCCGCAGGGTAAACCATGGGGAAGCCAAGAGTGGGGTGCTCAGAAATAATGGATTGGTAGCCGTAAACGGATTCAATCATTTCACTTGTCAGCGCTTGCCACGGTGGATTATCACAAACGAGCTTACCTTGGTGCAGAATGACTAAGCGGTCAGAATATTGCGCCGCAAGGTTAAGATCATGCAATACTACAACGACGGCAGCATGGTGATTTTTCGCCATATCACGAGCGATCTTAAGGGTGTTGTGCTGGTGGGCGAGATCTAATGCAGACGTGGGTTCATCTAACATTAAAATCTTTTTGCCTTCTGACTGGTCAAGTTGGACCAAAACACGCGCTAAATGTAGTCTTTGCTTTTCTCCCCCCGACAGAGATGGATAAAGTCTTTTCCCAAGATGAGCGACATCCGTCATCAGCATATATTTATCCGCTAATGCTTTGGCGTGCTTATTCGGTACATTAAGTGGAATTGCCCCTAGCTCAACCACTTCTTGAGCCAAGAAAGGAAAGCTTAACGTACTGTGTTGAGGCAACATTCCGACATGCTTAGCGAGTTCGCTCGCTTGCCAATCTTGCTTCGCTTGATCGAAAATCCGAATATCATTGTTTGAAGGGATTTCGCCGCACAGTAGTTTAAGCAGAGTACTTTTCCCCGCACCATTTGGACCAAGTAATGCGGTTACTTCACCGGCTTTGATCTCAATGTCGACTTCATTCAAGACTTTGCGTTTTCCGTAGGTAACAGAAAGGTTGTTACCGCTTAAAACGACGTGATTTGTCATAAAATGCGTCCTTTTTGTTGGAATAACAAGTAAAGGAAGAATGGCGCACCGATAATGGCGGTTACGATACCTACAGGCAGTTCCGCAGGGGCAACGGCGACGCGAGCAAACATATCAGCACCAGTGAGCAGTAACGCGCCCATCAACGCAGAGATAGGAATCAAAGTTCGATGGTCTGGCCCAGAAAGCATGCGAACAAGATGCGGGATCACGAGGCCAATAAAGCCGATCATACCGGAAACACTGACTGTCACACCAACACCTACAGCGGTGAGTAAAATTAGCTGACGCTTTAACTTTTGTACTGGAATGCCAAGGTGATTAGCTTCTGCTTCGCCAAGCAATAGAGCGTTTAAAGCCAAAGATTTGCGCATAAAGCAAAACAGTAAGACAAGTAAAGCCGCTGAGCAAAGTAGGATGTTTTGCCAATTAGCACCAGCTAAAGAGCCCATCGACCATAACGAAAGATCTCGCAGCATTTGGTCGTCGGCAATGAAGTTTAGATAACCAATCCCCGCACCAGATAGCGCGCTGATAGCGACACCCGCTAATAGCATAATGGTCACAGATGTGCCCATCTTGCTTGTGCCTAAGTGATACACAACAATTGTGGTTAGTGCGCCACCAAAAAAGGCGAAAATGGGTACCGCGGCAAAGTTCATCAATTGCGGGTAAGCTTGGCTTATCTCGCCAAATAGTACGATAGCGATGGCAGCACCCAATGCAGCCCCCGCTGATACGCCAATTATACCCGGTTCTGCGAGGGGGTTTCTAAATAGCCCTTGCATCACTGTGCCGCAGACAGCCAATATCGCACCAACTAACATACACAATACTGTTCGAGGGAACCGAATTTCGTGAATCACTAGGTTAATGTGCGGAGCGAGTTGGTTATTGGTCGTGAATAAACTGGTGAGGCTATCGATAAAACTGATGTTCATCGGTCCTATGGTGACGGAGCTTACAGCCGTCACCAATAGAGCGAAACTAAATATCAGCAGTGTTATCGACAGTGGAACATGTCTTAACAGCATACAAACCTTATTACTGGCTGAGAATAGCGCTTAGGCGTTGTGCTTCTTCTAGGCTTTTTAGACCTAAGCCACCAACCAATGCATGACCATCAATAGTGACGATGTTTTTGGTTTTGCCTGCTGGTGTTGCCGAGAGCATTGGCATCGCTTTAAGAATGGCATCAGCGCTGCCCATTTTTTGGTAACTGCGACCGCTTACCAAAATTACGTCTGGCTGCATTTCAAGCATGGCTTCAACAGAAAGCGGTTTGTATGACTCGAGTTGATTGGCTGCTGGGTTAATACCGCCAGCAAGTTCGATGATTGCATTTGGTGTGGTTTTACTACCTGCTACATTGGCAGGGCGACCTTCGTGAATGAGTAAGAACAGTACTTTTTTCACTTCCGTTTGTTGGGCTTTTGCTTGGTTTAGCAGTTCAATTTTAGATTCAATGTCTTGTTTCACTTTCGCCGCTTGCGCTTCACTGTGAGTGAGCTTAGCGATTTGATCAACTCGTTGTAGAAGCCCCTCTGGTGTAGCTTCTGTATTGACGATATCAACACTCACACCCGCAGATTTAAGCTGTGCTAGAGCGGTATCTGGCCCCATCTCATCGGAGCCAACAAGCTTGGTAGGTCCCATGGCCAATAGACCTTCAGCAGAGAGCTGTCGGTGATAGCCGACTTTAGGAAGCTGCGCTCCATCAGGTAGCTGGCTTGTCACATCCACAGCGATCAATTGATCTTGTTGGCCTAAAGCAATCATAAGTTCCGTTACGGCGGCGCCAGCACTGATGATGCGTTCTTTCGCGAAAGAAACGGGCGCAAATGCTACGAGAGAGGCGAGGGCTAATCCTTTAATCAATGTTGTTTTTTTCATGTTGAGCTCATTAGTTATTCGGTTTGTCTTCAGTCAAAAGCTGTGTCGCTTCTATGCCATTTTCTTGTAAGAAAGCGAGCACTCTAACTAAATGCTGAATATCAGCGGTTTTCTCAGCACCAATGACGATGGGCTGTGAATTTGATTTGTATTGTTCAAGCAGTGCGAGGGTAAAGTTTTCCCAGTCGATATACTCTTTGCCATCAATCGCCCAATGAGGTTTGGCATCTAAGATATTGATGCTCATCGAGCGAGTGTCGACTTCGGCAACCGCTTGTGAATCAGTGGTGGGTAAGTCAACCTCAAGAGATTCGAGTTTGACCGCGGCAGTTAGCATCAAGAAAACCATGACGATAAAGATGATATCGAGCAAAGGGGTAAGGTCGGGTGTTAACCCATAGTTTTGCTTTTCTTGAGAGGCTTTGATCATAGTGAAGCCTCATTGGCCGGTTGAGGGTTTGTACTCTGTAGGGTATTAAAAGATGGTGTTGCTTCGGTGACGCTAATACCTTCTAACCATAAGTTAACGTAGTTGAGCGTGTGCTCAAGCTTGGCCATGACCTTATCCGCCCATAAACCTAATAGCTGCGCGCCCGCAATAGCTGGAAGGGCAATCATTAGGCCCGCCGCTGTGGTGCGCATTGCAATGCCCAAGCCTTCTGCAAGATCGTTAGGGGTGATGTTGCCACTTGATACTGCTACCCCTTTAAACATTTCAATAAGGCCAAGCACAGTGCCTAATAAGCCAATGAGTGGGCTGATCACACCGATTAAAGTTAATAGACGAAGCCCAGAGTTAAGTTGATGGCGTTTTTCTTGTAGCCACATTCCCGCGGCATCTTCTCGAAGTACTTTGTCAAAGTTGTGGTGCGCTAATAGCATCGCAACGCCTTTGTAAAGCAGTGGGCGGCGAGGTGACAGCTTTTTTGCTAGTTGCTCAAGTTGTTGGCCATTGGTTGGCGATACCTTGGTTAATTCTGTTCTGATTGCGCGCTTACCTACGCCTAAACTAATGGCCACTTGAAAGAGGCGTTCAGTGATGATCATTAACGTGAGTGCTGAACAAATGATAAGTGGCCAAGCCATTAGGCCTAACTGTTGCTGTAATTCGTTAAGTTGTTGCATGTTTAGTCCAGTTTAAATCGAACAGGTATCTGTACTCGATGGGCAACGGTTTGGTTACCTATCGTATGAGGGGAAAATTTCCATTTTTTAATCGCATCAAGCGCTGATTGGTCAAGCACGGTTGTGCCAGAGGATGAAATTAGAACTTGTTTAACTTGATTGCCGTTTTGATCAAGCCAGATCTCATACATAGCAACGCCCTCAACTCCTCTTTTTCGAGCAATTCTTGGGTATTTGGGTGCTGAAGGTCGCTCTAGGAATGCGGGTTTCTTCACCATGATTGGCTGAGCAGATATACCAGAGGTTGTTGGTTTGGGTTTGCTGGCTATTTTCTCTGGTTCGACTTTGGTTGGTTCTACTTTCTTTATGGTCTCTGCGGGTTTTAGTTGTGTTTTTTGCGCTACCTTTTCGGCAGGCTTAACTGGCTTTTTGACGATTTTAGGCTGAGCTTTTTTCGCAGGTGTTTTCTTTGTTACTGGTTTTGGCTTTACTTTAGGTTTTGACACATCAGCGGGTTTTGAAACGGTTTTTTTCACCGGTGTCGGTTCAATAGGCTTAGGTGGTGTTGGTTTTGCCGAAGCAGGTTCAGCGGGCGTAATAGGCGTAACAAATTTTAGAGATACGATTTGTGTTTTGGCTCCAGCCGGCATTGCAAACGCTTTGGGTTCGTCAGTCACAAATAGTAACGCTGCGTGTAAGGCTAAAGACACCCCGCCAGCAATGACATATCGAGTTACGTTCACAATTCGTCCCATTGAAGATAGTTAATGTTCAAAGTGAGCGAATTATTACGCAGAAAATATTTGAGATCAATTATCAATTGCATTCTCATTTGCGTCAAATTATTATCTGTCACAATTAATAAACAATCACGCTTGAGCTTTATAAAATAAGGCTTGAGGGCAAATGCCTTGCTGCGGTTAGTAACATTTTATTAAATCATATAGCGTGCTTATGCATTTGATTTTCTAGTGGTAAGGCGTAATGAGCGTAAGCAAAAATTAGGCAACAGTAGTCGATAGGTAAAAATGATATGCAAGACATTCATAATGATGTTGCTCTGATATTAGAGCAGGACCCAAATTTATTACCCGCTGCGATAGCTGAGCGCCTTGGCGTTGCGGAATTCAATGTGGTTTCAGCGTTACCAAAAGAGATGGTAGCACTCGCTTCTGGTGTAGATGCGCAAGCTATCCTTGAAGGATTGGTTGATTTTGGCCCTGTGACCACGATTGTTCAGTCGTTTGGTTCGATATTTGAGGTGAAAGCCCCGTTCCCTAGAGGGAAAATGGCGCGTGGATATTACAACTTAATGGGCACTGAAGGTCAGTTACATGGCCATTTGAGGCTAGATAATATAAAGAATATCGCGCTAGTCAGTAAGCCGTTTATGGGCCGCGAGAGCCACTATTTTGGGTTCTTCTGCGAGCAAGGCAATAACATTTTCAAAATCTACTTGGGGCGTGATGACAAGCGTCAATTGATCAGTGCTCAAGTGGAACAGTTTAAAAACAAGCAAGCGGAACTTAACCAATAATTTGGTCGAAACCAGAATGAGCTCAACCCGCTTGATGTAATAAGAATAGAAAGATTAGGAGTTAGTCAATGAATCAACAAATAAAACAGGAGCGCCTACAAGGCCGCCTTGAACCTGAAATCAAAGAGTTTCGCCAAGAACGACGCACATTACAGTTAGCTACTGTCGATGCTGATGGTCGTCCGAATGTCAGTTACGCGCCATTTGTGCAAAACCAAGATGGATACTTTGTGCTGATTTCAGAGATCGCTCGTCATGCACGTAATCTGCAAGTAAATCCAAACGTGTCTTTAATGATGATTGAAGATGAAGAGTCATCAAAACAGTTGTTTGCTCGTAAGCGACTTACCTTTGATGCCGTCGCGTCAGTCGTAGAGCGTGATAGCGAACAGTGGCATCAAGTGATCGCGCAGATGACAGAACGCTTTGGCGAGATTATTGACGGCCTTAGTCAACTTCAAGATTTTGTGTTGTTCAACCTGACGGCAGAGAATGGGCTATTTGTGAAAGGTTTTGGTCAGGCGTATCAAGTCTCTGGTGATGATATGGTTGATTTTGTTCATCTACAGGATGGGCATAAGAAAGTCGAAACGGCATAAAAGGGAAGGGAGCGACTTGCTCCCTTTCTTATATCAATTAGTTAGGTAGTTCTACACCCGCTTCGCGATGTAAGCGTTGGCATGCTTTGCCATCACTGTGGAATAGATGGCAGCGATTTGCAGGAATACCAATTTCTAGTGTATCACCAGCATCGATATCTAGCGTATCCGGTTGGCGGTAGATAACATCGGCATCTGCTGCATCAATGTGTAGGTAAGCTTGTGTTTCGTTACCAAGTTTCTCAACGATCATGACTTTACCGCTAATGGTTGCATCACCTTGTGTCGCTGGTAACAAGTGTTCTGGACGAACACCTAAAGACATGCGCTCGCCACGAGTGACGGTTCGGCCATCCACTGGGATCCAGAATGTGGTGCCATTTGCCAGCTGAACCATTACGCGGTCATCTTCCACTTCTTCAATGAACACACTCATGAAGTTCATCTTTGGTGAGCCAATGAAACCTGCCACAAAACGGTTTTGTGGGTAATGATAAAGCTCGAGCGGCTTACCAACCTGCGACACAAAACCAGCATCAAGGACGACGATTTTATCTGCCATCGTCATTGCTTCAACTTGGTCATGCGTAACGTAAATCATAGTGCAACCTAGTTTGCGTTGCAGTTTAGTGATTTCTGAGCGCATTTGAACGCGCAGTGCTGCGTCTAGGTTAGATAAAGGCTCGTCTAATAAGAAAACATTCGGCTGTGAAACCAATGTACGGCCAATTGCCACACGCTGACGTTGACCACCCGATAATGCCTTAGGTTGACGGTCTAGTAGATGGCTCAGTTGAAGAATTTCTGCAGCATGTTCAACTCGGCGATCCGTTTCCGCTTTATCTGCTTTGGCTAGCTTCATACCAAAAGACATATTGTCGTACAGGTTTAAGTGTGGGTATAGCGCATAAGATTGGAATACCATGCCAACGCCGCGCTTTGATGGTTCAACATCGTTCATGCGTTGTTCGCCGATGTATAGATCACCCGAGGTGATATCTTCTAGGCCTGCAATACAACGAAGTAGGGTAGATTTACCACAGCCAGACGGCCCTACAAATACGACAAATTCGCCTTGCTCAATTTCTAAGTCTACGTTTTTTGAGATTAAAACATCGCCATAGGCTTTACAGACATTTTTTAAGGTAACACTCGCCATCTAGCTCGTCCTCGATTTTTATATTTATTACCGCCCGCACGTTATATGAATTATCTCGCAGACAGTAAGTGTAGGAATTCAGTAAGGTGGAGTTTACCGACTTGTGTTGCAATCGGTAAGGGTAAGAAATAAGGGTGGCGAACCAGGCTGTAGTTCTGCCACCCATCAAAGCAAATAGATAAAAATATCTCCCCCGAAACTTATCAGTGCGTGCCCCGTATTAATCCACTAACACTGATTTGTTTTCAACATTTTTATCGTAGCTTTGAAAACCGTCGCTCTTAACAACGTCGGTAAGGGATTCACCCTCCACTTAAGATGGTGCAATTTTGCTTAACTATAGGACATTGTTCATCCTCCCAGTGCTTTTTTTTAAAGGGGTAGTAGGGGGGGAGTAGCAGAAACGGGGAGGAAAATTGGTAAGGAGATCGAGTTCAAAATAAATCCTGAGTAATTATAGAGAATGATCACAATACGATTTGTTTTTGTGATTTGAGTTGGAAATAGTAGTCGATAGTGATCACAAAAATAGTTCATCATACCCAAGGCGTAGGAACTAGGATGATGAGCTGCTTCTGGTTTTGTTTAACAATGCTTGACGAAATCCGGTGAAGCCTATCGGTAACACCCTACAACACAAATATAAAAAGGATATGAACATGAAAAAAGCGCTAAGCTCAGTCGCCCTTGGCACGCTGGTTGCTCTTGGCTCTTTCGGTGCTAATGCTGCCATCGAAGAAGGACAACTAACCATTTGGATCAATGGTGACAAAGGTTATAACGGACTTGCTGAAGTAGGTAAACAATTTGAACAAGACACAGGCATTGTTGTGACTGTGGCACACCCTGATGCGCTTCAAGACAAGTTCCCACAAACTGCGGCAACGGGCGATGGCCCTGATATCGTATTTTGGGCGCACGACCGCTTTGGTGGCTACGCAGAAGCGGGTCTATTAACGGAAATCACTCCATCAAAAGAAATCAAAGAAGGTATCGTTGATTTCGCATGGGATGCAGTGAAATACAACGGCAAATTGATCGGTTACCCAATTGCGGTTGAATCACTTTCTCTAATCTACAACAAAGATCTCGTGCCAAACCCACCAAAAAGCTGGGAAGAAGTGGCGAAGATTAACGAGCAGTTAGCGAAAGATGGCAAAACAGCCATCATGTGGAACTTAAAAGAACCGTACTTCACTTGGCCGCTAATGGCAGCTGACGGTGGTTACGCGTTTAAATATGGTCTAGAAGGTTACGACGTTAAAGATGCAGGCATTAACAACGATGGCGTTAAAGATGCAATGAACTTCGTTAAAGGCCTTGTAGACAAAGGCGTTATCTCTTCTGATATGGATTACTCAGTGTCTGAGTCTGCCTTCAACCAAGGTAAGACAGCCATGACCATCAACGGCCCTTGGGCGTGGGGTAACATTGAGAAATCTGGCATCAACTACGGCGTTGCGACACTTCCTAAGTTTAACGGTAAGTCATCTAAACCATTCGTAGGGGTATTAACGGCTGGTATCAGCACTGCATCTCCTAACAAAGACCTAGCAGTAGAGTTCATTGAGAACTACCTATTGACGAACGATGGTCTGCGTAAAGTGAACGACGACAAGCCACTAGGTGCGGTTGCTCTTAACTCATTCCAGCGTGAGCTAGATGCGGATACACGTATTGCAGCAACAATGGATAACGCAATGAATGGTGAAATCATGCCAAACATTCCTCAAATGAACGCATTCTGGGGCAGTGCTAAGAATGCCATCATCAACATTGTTGAAGGTCGTCAAACTGTAGATGCAGCGCTTGCAGATGCAGAAAAGCAGATGACTAAGTAATTCTGTTCTATGCTCCCAAGGAGGGATTCGTCCCTCCTTCATCTCTTTAGTATTTCGCTAGCAGGTTCTACTATGCAGTCAGTACAAGGCCCAGATGCTTTGGCATCCAACACTCTCTATTTACCGTCGAGTAAAAGCGTTTTTATCAAGTGGGGTCTATTAGGCTCAGTTGCACTGGTTAATGGTTATGCCACGATTTTGATGTATTCACGTGGTGAAATCGCCTTTGCTCTTCTTACTCTTTTACTTACCAGCCTAGCCCTATATATCTTCGGAAATAAGAAGACCTATGCACATCGCTATATCTACCCAGGTATCGCGGGCATGATTCTATTCATTATGTTTCCTTTGGTGTACACGGTTGGTTTGGCCTTCACCAATTTCAGTGCGAAAAACCAACTCTCTTATGACCGCGCGCAACAGGTGTTATTAGATCGTACCTACCAAAGCGGCCAAAGCTACCCATTCACACTGTACAAGACCGATTCTGGTCATCAACTTGTGGTTGAGAAAGAAGGCAAAACACTGGCCTCTGATTTCTTTAACTTAAGTCAGTTGAGCGAGATGAACATGGCTCTGAAGCCAGTTGATCAAGTGAATGGTAAAAAAGAACCGATTAAAACTATCATCAAGAATCGCTCTTCACTGGGTAAGGTTGACCTATTAATGCCTAGTGGTGAAGAAATTCGCATGAGTGGTTTGCGTAAGTTTGCAGCGGTTGTTCCTCTGTATACTTTGCAGCAAGACGGCGAGACACTGCTTAATAACGAAACGGGTGAAACCCTTAAACCGAATCTAGACAAAGGTTTCTACCAACCAGTGGATGAAGCCGGTCAGTTTGTTGGTGATACCGTTTCTCCGGGATTCATCGTTAGCATCGGTACTGATAACTTTGAGCGTGTGTGGAAAGATGAGGGTATCAGCCAACCATTCACCAGTATCTTTATTTGGACTATTGTTTTCTCGGTACTGACCATTGTCTTTACGGGGGTGATTGGCTTGGTATTAGCCAGCGTTGTTCAGTGGGAAGCGCTGAAAGGACGCAGCATTTACCGCGTGTTACTGATTTTGCCTTATGCGGTACCAGCATTTATCTCAATTCTGATTTTTAAAGGTCTGTTTAACCAAAGTTTTGGTGAGATCAACATGGTGCTCCAGACAATGTTTGGTTTAAGCCCAGCGTGGTTCTCTGACCCATTCTTGGCGAAAATGATGGTGCTTATTGTTAATACATGGCTTGGTTTCCCTTACATGATGATCCTATGTATGGGCCTACTTAAATCGATACCAGATGATTTGTACGAAGCGTCTGCAATTGATGGTGCGAATTTCTTTGACAACTTCCGCACGATTACTCTGCCGCTTATGATTAAGCCATTGATGCCACTGTTAATCGCTGCGTTTGCCTTTAACTTCAATAACTTTGTACTGATTCAGTTATTGACTCAAGGCGGACCAAACATGATTGGCACATCAGAGCCTGCGGGTTACACCGACTTGCTTGTTAACTACACCTATCGTATCGCCTTTGAAGGTGCGGGTGGTCAAGACTTCGGTCTAGCAAGTGCTATCGCCACTTTGATTTTCTTGTTGGTCGGCGCACTAGCGTTACTCAACCTACGATTCACTAAACTAGCACAAGATTAAGGAGTAACCCGATGGCAATGGTACAAGGTAAATCTCTAAAATATCGTGTATGGGCGACACACGCCCTCATGTGGTTATTTCTTGCGGCAATTATGTTCCCACTACTCATGATTGTGGCGATTTCTTTCCGTGAAGGTAACTTCGCAACTGGTAGCATCATTCCTGAAAATCCATCATTGGAGCACTGGAAGCTTGCACTAGGTTTTTCAGTCACTAATGCGGATGGCTCTGTAACACCACCGCCTTTCCCAGTACTTACGTGGTTGTGGAACTCAGTGAAAGTTGCAGGTATCAGCTCGATTTTGATTGTTGCGCTTTCAACGACATCAGCGTATGCATTTGCTCGAATGAAGTTCAAAGGTAAGAACACCATTCTTAAAGCAATGATGATTTTCCAGATGTTCCCGGCAGTATTGGCTCTTGTCGCGCTTTACGCATTGTTTGATAAGCTTGGACAGTATATTCCTTTCCTTGGGTTGAACACTCATGGCGGCCTAATCTTCGCTTATTTAGGGGGCATTGCTCTGCACGTTTGGACAATCAAAGGTTACTTTGAAACGATAGATGGATCGCTAGAAGAAGCCGCTGCATTGGACGGTGCAACTCCATGGCAAGCCTTTAGATTAGTGCTATTGCCACTGTCAGTGCCGATTCTTGCTGTAGTGTTTATCTTGTCATTTATTATGGCAGTAGGTGAGGTTCCTGTCGCATCCTTATTGCTTTCTGATGTAGATTCGTACACACTAGCAGTAGGTATGCAGCAGTATCTATATCCGCAGAACTATCTGTGGGGAGATTTTGCAGCAGCAGCAGTATTGTCTGCTTTGCCGATTACAATCGTTTTTCTACTTGCACAGCGCTGGTTGGTCGGAGGATTAACATCCGGCGGTGTGAAAGGCTAATAAAAATGATAAAGGCGACCTATTGGTCGCCTCTTTGTTCTTTTCTTAACACTCTTGGTTTGGCCGCCGATCAGTTAAGAAAGGGCAAGTTGGCGTTACGCATAGCTGGCTGTTAGCTAGATTCCTTACTATCCAAAAACTAACAGTTTTTTGTAACCTGAGCCCGAGCATAGCTTGGGCTTTTTTCTGCCTAACTCACCAAGGCATACTAATTTTTGTGGTATTTACAGTACATACGCAGATTAACTGTATGCGATTCAAATCTAAAAAATAAGCAAACGTAGAATGCCATGTTGCAAAGCAACATGAAACGAAGACGGCTTTGATGATTTTATGTTCAGTGTTAAGAGAGGACAGCTTCTAAAACTCTCGGTTGGATGGCGCGCAGCCAAGGTAACGCAACAGCACGTAAATGCTCTCTTGAGATAACGCAACACGACGAAAAAGATCGGCAAAGGTAGCATCTCCGCCAAAGCAGGTTTGAATGTAGTGGTTAATCTCATTGTCACCATACCCTTCTACATACATAGTTCTTACCCATTGATATTCAACCGCTTTTGGGTTGAGCAACGTGTGTTCGCTTAGCGTTGTCCCTTTTGTCGCCAATTTAGAAACCTTAGATAAAAATGGAATTCGCAGCATTTAATCAAACCTAGATGAAAGAAAAATGACAGCAGCGTGACTATCGAAGATATTTAGTACCCTAATATGGCGAGGTCGTCTTAAAAGATGCGACTAGCTGCACAAAGTGATACTCACAATGGTCTGCTAATTGCTTAGATATTGTTCTATGGATGAGTTTCGTCATTACTCAGTCACATTGATTGAGATGACGATTCGCTCGGAAAAGAAGGTGAACGATATGGTTCGAACATTAGTGCTATTACTGCTTATTACTGTAGGCGGTTGTGCCAGTGAATACGCGTTAGAGCAAGCAGGACAGGATGACTTTGCTAACATCACCTTACATGCGCAAGCTGAAGGGACAATGACAGGGACATCTGTCCGTTTCTTTCATGTTGATCAGAATGGTCAATGCGATGTACGTGGCATCAGTGGCTACAAACAAGTGATGCACAAAATTGGTATTGGTGGCTGGGCTGAGTGGAAATACGATACGGAAGAGAAAACCGTCGCGATTGCAGCGGGTGAGCCAATCAAATTAATGGTGGCGGCTAATTCTGGTGGGATGGGGTGCACCATGTTATCCGAATTTGTGCCGGAACAAGGTTCAGAATATCAGCTTAACTTTGTGAGTAAGATGAGTAAATCTGGCTCGCCGGAATGCAGCTTAGAGTTGTTAGATGGCGTATCAAAGCTCAAGCCCGGCTTAGATGGCTTCAAAAGTGAAACCTGCTCTATCGATAAATAGAGAAGTGCTTGGTTGTATAAGCACACACCGATAGTTTTAAAGCGCTAAATCTAGAGCAAGATGTATGGAAAAACGCAAAGCTGGCCGACCAAGCCGTGACACCAATGCAAGAGAGCTGCTTATTAAACATGCTCGTGATCTATTTACAGTGATGAGCTATGACAAAGTATCTATCCGCTTGGTCGCTCAAAAGGCAGGGGTGAATAGCGCGCTCATTCGCTACTATTTTGGCAATAAAGAAGGGCTGTTTGAAACCATGGTGCGTGACACGCTTGCCCCGATGGAGCAACAAGTAAAGCGCCTGATGCAAGATTCCAGCAATGGCAGCGTGTTTGATATCATGCGCACGTATTATCGAGAAATGATTAAGTTTCCTCAATTTCCACGACTTATTGCTCAAGTAATGCAAATGCCTGCGTCAGAAATTCAACGAACCTTGATCGAAAGAGTGTTCATGGACATCACTAAGCCAGTCCAGAGCGTGTTGTTTGATAAGTTGTTTGGTGAAGAACGAATGAAAGAGGGGATGGACGCTAAGTTATGTAAAGTCTCTTATCTTTCGCTAATGGTGTTCCCTTTCATCGCTCCGCACTCATTATTTGCCATCCATGGGATTGAGCTTAATGAAGAGTTTCTTAACCAGCTGCTAGAGCACAACATAAAAATGATGACCAGTGGCATGCTGAAAGCCGATAATACGGTCGAAAATTAAGACCAAAACATCTCTTTAGGATCTTTTTCCACTTCGTGCATGATTGTCGTTAAGTCACCACTGTGCGCCAAATAAGGGTAGGGTTTCCACTCATCATTCTCTTTGTCATCTGCGACAAAAAGCTGCCACACTTCTTCTTCATGATCCCAAACAATCTTCGCCACTGAACGCATATAGTCACAATGGTTAGAGTCTAAAAGGTAGTGCTGTTTTATGAATATCACGCCGTTATCAATAGGCTCAAAGTTCGCTTTCCCCATTTCTGGAGGTAGCCCTTGATTGCGATGCTGGCAGACAAACAGCGCGCGGTGTTCGACCTGTTTTTGCAACAAACTCACTAAACCCATACTGACTCCAATACAACCATGCGGCTTCCCATATTATGGTCTATAAACCGTGGCGTCTGCATAGCCTTTCACAAAATTGTAATCAAAACGCCATATCATGTGGCTGGTTATAGTTTAGTGGTCATCACTGAGTAGCACATCACAAGGATGGCCAAGTTGGAAATTTTGGAGAACATTATGATGCGAATCGCACTTGCTGCGTTATTGTCTTTTTCTTTTATCTCTTTGTCAGCGCAGGCTAGTGAAGTCAACATTAGTGGGTCAACCTCGGTAGCACGTATCATGGATGTGCTCGCTGAAGAGTTTAACGCCAACCATAAAGAAACCTATGTAGCGGTTCAGGGCATAGGTTCAACCGCAGGGATTACCTTGTTGAAGAAGGGGGTAGCTGATTTGGGCATGAGTTCTCGTCACCTTACAGAGAGCGAGCAAGATGAGAATATCAGCGTCTCTACCATTGCCTTTGATGGCTTAGCGGTTGTAGTGAACAGCGATAACCCGCTAGCTAATATCACCCGCGAGCAGTTGTATGACGTGTATAAAGGCAAGATCACTAATTGGAAGCAACTTGGTGGTCATGATCAAAAAATCGCAGTCGTAACCCGAGAGGCATCATCAGGCTCACAATACAGCTTTGAAAGTTTGCTTGGACTAACCAAAGTGGTGAACGATCAACGAGTATCGGACGTAAATCCGGATAACTTAGTTGTGAATAGCAACAGCATGGTAAAAACCTTGGTCAATCATAACAAACAAGCCATTGGGTTTATTTCCATTGGCTCGATAGACAGTTCGGTGAAGGCGATTCGCTTTGAAGGGGAAAAACCGAGTAATCAAAATGTGGCAGACCGAAGCTATCAGTTAGCGCGTCCTTTTCTCGTTATTCACCGTAACGATAAATTGGATGACGACAGCAAAGCATTTCTTGAGTTCTTAAAAAGTGATACTGCGAAACAACTCATCGCAGACTATGGCTACACTGCTGAACAATAGAAAGCAAAAGGGAGAGCATGATGCTCTCCCTTGTTCATTCTGATGCAGCGATTGCTTAGAAATGAAGTTGAATCACTGACACGACAACCGCAGCTGGGCGACGAATGCCTTCGATTTCAACTTTGATTTCACGCTCAATTTCTAGCCCTTTACGTACAGGAGTGACTTTAGAAAGGGTGCTAACGGCACGCACGCGGTTCCCCGCCTTTACAGGATAAGGGAAACGTACTTGGTTTAAGCCGATGTTAACGACCATCTTTGCCGTAGGAAATAGGGTGTTATCTGGGTCGACGCTGTCTGTCATTTTAGGCAGTAATGCAAGCGTTAGAAAACCGTGTGCAATGGTCGTCTTAAAAGGCGATTCGACAGAAGCGCGCTCAGGATCGGTATGAATCCATTGCATGTCTTCCGTTACTTGACCGAATTGATCGATTCGCTCTTGCGATACATGAATCCACTCGCCAGTGTGAATAACGGTATCAAGCTTTGTTTCCAGTTCTTCAAGCAATTGCTGAGCTTCTGGTTTTAGCTCGATAGGTTTCGGCTTCGGTGGCTCATCATTAACAGCAGGTTGTTGCAGATCTTTTAATCGTTGAAATAGCTGGCGATTATTTGCCTTGTGCAAGAACTCACCCCAATACTCACGCATTGCAGGCGATACCCATTGCATAAACTCAGATTGTTTAGTGCTTACTTCACTACGATGTTTAAATAAGTCCGCGACTTTCATAAAAACCTCAGATACAGAACATAGACTACGCTAATTCCCTAATTTTGAAGCAGTTCACAATTATCTGCAATTACTTTCGGGCGTACACGCGTTTGCTCAATGCTAATACCTATAATAATTTCATTGACTTAACAATAAAACACTATTTTATTAGAATGTGATCTATTAGAGTTTTTGACCTACTATTTGGCGACTTTGGTCGTTTTGTGCTACCAAGTTTCAATTATTTGCTGGCGACTAAGTGAGCAAACAAACTCTTAGATGCAAATTATTCCTTTACAAGACCCATGCCAATATCTAATATACGCCACGCAACGGAGAGATGGCTGAGTGGTTGAAAGCACCGGTCTTGAAAACCGGCATACGTTAATAGCGTATCTAGGGTTCAAATCCCTATCTCTCCGCCACATTCTAAGCCCTAGCAGAAATGCTGGGGCTTTTTCGTTTCTTCGGCGTTTAGCCAATATCCCCATATGCTTTTAGGTTTATCTGACATATTTACCTAACTATCTGATCTTGATTCAATTAATTGCCATTTTGCAGCTGGTGGTTGTGATAGAATTCCGCCGTGAGGGTAAGGTTAGCCAATGGATGGCTGAGTTTAACGGGGTCGTCACCTTACTTATTGTATTCAATAGTTTAGTTGTAGCATCGTGGCAAAAAAGAAAAACCGAAATAAAAACAAGGCTGAAGTAAAAACATCTTCTGCCACTCCTAAGAAAAAGGTTCAACGTCAGTCAGGCAAGGGCCGCAAAAAGCCAAGCCCAATTCTAATTGCGTTTACTACCGTGTTGGTGACTCCGTTTTTACCCTTGCTCTTGTTAGATGGGGATGCGGTGATCAATGCTAAGCTAGAGCATGTTTGTACCGCTTTGGTAAAACATACGTTTCCTGAAGCGCAGATTGAGCAGATTGATACCCATATCAGAAAGTACCCCAATCTAAACATCGCTTTGCAGAGTGAAAATCCAGCCCGAGAAGAGATGGATGGCTATGACTATCGCGCGCAATATAACACGTTAGATATCGCGTACAGCTATGGTCGATATATGGAGGCGCGTGATGTCACGATTGTCGCCAAGGAATCGGCAGATGGAAAAATGACTTCCCCAACATCGTGTCATTTCAGAAGTCGATTCGGGTATTTACAAGAGCAATTAGTGTTTGAACGATTTAAGCAAAACTATCGTGACTATCCTACCTACGCAGCATGGTTCGTGTTTGATGAATCGGTGGACTATATCTATACCGGTTCGACAGGCTATTTAGTGAGCATGGATACAGGGATGAAGGAGCGCTGGGATTACCTTTATCAAAAAGTGAAGTCACTGTTTGTTAAAGGTTAGCCAATGCTTTCGTCGATTGGCCCTATAGAATAAAGCACGAGTTCGGCGGGGTTTTCATTTGCTCCAAGGGAGTGGATGTCCTCGCCATCTTCAATCAATTGTTTAATGATGGCTAAGCCTTGAGCTTCGGGCACTTGGATGATGGTTGGCATTTCTGAGGCTGAAACGCCATATTTGGTCGCTAGCAATAGCTGCTTAACTTTTTGCTTGGTGTCGTCTCTCATGAGCTTTTCTTCGCTATATACCACTTCACCAAGCATAGCCTTTGTCGAGGGGGAAGGCTACTCGGCTTTTGGCGCTTCTTCTAAAGATTGCTCTGGTTCGCTAACTTCCACAGTTTGCTGTTGGTTTTCTTCCGCTTCCATTTTGGCGCGCTCAGCTTTGGAAATATAACGAGGCTTATTGTTTTTGTGCAATTTTGAGTTCGCTTTCTTTTGCTTCGCTTTTAAGATCTGATTGATTTTCTTTTTACGGTTCATGATGCCACCTAGTGTTGTGCGGTCGCGAATCATAGCAAACTCTTTGTCGTATTGCATTAGCTGTCGCGCTTGCTTGATAGGCGCTTATTCTACTATCTAGATAGTGGAAAACAGGCAATAAAAAACCCGAAGCGAACTTCGGGTTTTATCTAAACGTTGTTAGCAAGATTAGTTAGCTTCTGCTTCAACCAATTGCTCTTCTTGCTCACGAGCCGCTTGAAGCATCTTACGAATAACGAAAGAAGAAACAAACGCAACGACCACCATAATGACAGCAAGAATAGTCAGCAGTTGGAAGTATTCACCGTAAACGTTTTTAACGATGTCTTGAGTGATCTCTTGGCCCTTTTCTAGAGCAATAGACGTAGAGAACACCGCACCAATAATGCCACTTAGTGCCATTGCAACTGAGAATAGTGATACAGAGAAGCCTTCGATGTGTTTTGGTGTAACCGCTAAGATAAATGCAACCACTAAGCTACCTACAATGACTTCTGCAAATGCTTGGAAGAAGTGAATCGCTAGGAAGATTTCAGGGCGAATGATTACGTCGTCACCAATGTTTATTACTGCCATTGTTAAGATACCAAACGCGATAGCGGTAAAGATAAACGCTAGACCGATCTTGGTTGCGGTCGATAGGTTGATACCTTTCTTCTCTAGAGAAGAGAACGTTAGGGAAATCACTGGGCCAGCGACGATACACCAAAGAGGGTTCATTGCCATTGAAGCTTCAGGTGCAATAGGAATGATATTGAATAGGTCACCACGCATAGTGTTGATGGTTACCATAGTCATTGATGTCATCATTTGACCGTAATATACAAAGAAGCAAGTGGTCAGCACTGTCATGATGAGGATGGTACCCATCTTAAGTGCGTCTGACTTGCCAGATTTGAACATCAAAGAAATGAAGTACAAGATCGCAACCGCGCCAATGGCGTAAACGATGTTTTGACCAATGTCCATGTTTTTGAACATGAAGAATACTAAGCCAACCATCGCCGCAGACAGAACAAAGAACGCGAGCCAATTGGTTGTTGATACTGGTTTTTGGTCAATATCAGCCGCGACACCGACCAAAGGCTTACGGAAGAATACGAGGGTAACGAATGCTAATGCAGCCATAACCGCAGACAGCATGAAGCTACCGTGGAAGCCAATCACCAAAACAAACATAGGGAATAGGTATTGACCAAGTAGAGCGCCTACGTTGTTTACCGAGTAGTTTACTGGGTAGCCATTTTCGAAGTCTTCTTGGCTAGCAAAAGTACGTTTGTAAAGGCTAGGGTAAGATGGCGACATAAGGCCACGAGCGTAACTCGCTAGAGCGATACCTGCCAAACTCATTGGAATATTGGTGGTTGAAGCACCAAGGATAAGTAGAAGGTAACCGGTCGCGAAAGTACCGTAAGAAATGGTCAGCGAGCGGTATGCGCCTAAGAATTTGTCGGCGATGAAACCACCTGCGATAGCAAATAGTGGGCCGATGGATGAGAATGCACCAACAACCATCATGGTATCGGCTTCACTGTATTGCAGTTCTTCTAGGAAGAAGCGCGTGAGGATAATCATCACACCGTAGAAAGATAAGCCAAACATCATTTGGCAGAACATCATCGACTTATTGAGTCTATTCCACATAGTTTTCTCTTGGGGTTGGAACACAAATTTTGAGGGCGGGAATTATCGCAGAAATGCGAGATGATGCACGAAGTTTCCCCATTGCCATGCGGGATATTATGCTTTTTTTGATGCCAACCGTTTGCTTTGTGGGTTTTTATGCTGACGATGAAGTTGATTTCTTATGTAACTTCTGTCTTGTAAAATTATCATTCACACGGGTGTGCAAGATGAATCAGCGCTAAGCCACCTAATGAAGTCTCGCGGTATTTCCTGTTCATGTCTTTACCTGTTTGGTACATGGTTTCAATCACTTTATCGAGCGAGATAACGCACTTACTGGTGCGCTTTAATGCCATGCGAGAGGCATTGATGGCCTTTACCGCGCCCATTGCATTGCGCTCAATACATGGGACTTGAACTAAGCCGGCTATTGGGTCGCATGTCATGCCGAGTGAATGCTCCATGGCGATTTCTGCAGCAATGCAGATCTGCTCATTGCTGCCACCGCGCAGTGAAGTTAAGCCAGCCGCCGCCATCGATGATGAAACGCCAATTTCCCCTTGGCAGCCGACCTCTGCGCCAGAGATGGAAGCATTCATTTTGTAAAGAATGCCAATTGCACCTGCTACGGCGAAAAAGTCTTTAAGTTGTTTGGTATCAAGTGGGCAGATAAATTGATGGTAGTAAGTTAAAACCGCAGGGATAACCCCAGCGGCACCGTTAGTTGGTGAGGTGACCACTTGTCCACCTGCGGCATTTTCCTCACTAATGGCAAAGGCAAATAGGTTGATCCAATCCATTACTGCCATCGGGTCATGTTCTAATTCATTATTGGATTTGAGTTTCTTATGCAGGCTTGGCGCGCGGCGAGTGACGCGCAGGCCACCTTCTAGAATGCCTTCTTGATTAAAGCCTCTTTGCATACAGAGTTGAATGACCTTCCATAATTTATCGGCTTGCTGGTCAATTTCTTCCATGGGCCTAAAAACCACTTCATTGCGTAGCACCATAGTGGCGATGCTAAGTCCCAGTGAATCCGCTTGGGTCAGCATTTCATCGGCGGATTTAAAGGGATGAGGGACATCAATTTGTACACTGGTTTCGTTATTGGTTAGCTGCTGCTCTGTGGCAATGAAGCCCCCGCCAATAGAATAATACACTTGGCTTGTTAGAGGCTTGGCTTGGGAATCGAAGGCGGTAATCGACATCCCGTTTTCATGAAGCGGGAGATTGCTTGAGTGGAAAACGATGTCTGTATCGTAATCAAAGCTAATGGACTGTTTACCGGCGAGATTCAAACAATGATTGTCGATGGTGTCTGATAGGGATTGCTTAGCGCTGGTGATCTTGATGGTGTCAGGTTTGTTGCCAAGTAACCCTAAGATGACTGCTTTATCTGTATGGTGGCCTTTGCCCGTCAGCGAAAGAGAACCGAACAGGTCGACTCTTACGCGGGAAACCTCGACAAGTTGTGATTCTATGAGAGATAAGAAATCAAACCCAGCTAGCATTGGGCCGTTGGTATGGGAGCTTGATGGGCCGACACCAATCTTAAATATATCGAAGATAGACAACATACCTGTACTCCTTTTAGCTAAATTATCAGGTAGTTACCTGATCTTTTTTGAACTGTGGTGAGATTAATCTCTAGTGAGAGCAAGCGAGTCAGGTATACTCTAAATATAGTCGGGCTTGGTTAAAATGCGTTGGATAAGGGAAGCTATTGAGTAATCGAACATCAAGGAATGTGAAGCAAGTCATTCTTATTTTAGGCAAGCGCTTAGTTGATGATACTCTCACTTCAGAGGGCGTTTCGCGCATAGCGGCACTCAACGATTATTTGCATCTAATACAACCCAAGCAACCCATCTTGGTCTTCTGCGGAGGCGTATTGAAAGGCCAAACGCGTTCTGAAGCACAAGCATTATGGGATGAATTTCGGCTCACTAACTCCCTCTGGAAAACCATTCCGCAAGCCCGGATCATTATAGAAAACCGCTCGATTAATACGGTGCAAAATATAGTCAATGCGAGCAGTGAACTTATACGCAGCGGTTTGTGTGAGCGTGGCGAGTGGGTTGATGTGATCTTAGTGTCGAATGATTATCACCTCACCAGAATCATTGAAATACAAAAGATGATGCCTGAGCAAGGGTTACTGACTGTGCTTGTAGATCGCTGTGCTCAAGCAGGATTGCATCTTAATGTTCCTTTAGCAATCGATGCGCATTGCAGTGCACGATACCCGCATGAGACAGAACAAGGTGAAGCGTTTTTACTGATTGATGAGCTCACGACATTTCGAGTGTTATTAGAAGGCATAGTGAAAGGTGTGTTTTCGAAGCGTTGGAGCGATACCGCGCAAGAGCCTATAGCCGTAACCAAGCAGGCCTTGAGGGCGTTAACTAAGCTGCAAGTAATGAAGCCACACCAGAGTGACTTGCAGCGGATATCTGAGTGGGTTGTTCAGATTGAACTGCTACTGGAACAGAGCAAGTTAACAATAGAGGTTGTGCAGCAAGTGCTTGTAGAGTTTGACGCGATATTAACTCAGTTAAATCGCGTCATAGATCCGGAAGGATAATCGCTTAATCGCGCTAGAGTGGCATCACTCGGTTACGACCTAGCTGTTTTGCTTCGTAAAGGAGTTTGTCGGCGCGTTCGATAACCGCTTCGAAGTGCTCGTTTTCAAGGCGTTCTGTGACCCCGAAAGAGGCGGTGATATTGCCGACTTGCTGACCAGAGCGACGATCGCGAATTGACAGCTTTTCAATGGTGCGGCGCAAGCTATCAGCAAACTGGCGAGCTACACGAACATTGCGATTAGGAACGATCAGCGCAAACTCTTCCCCACCAAAGCGGTAGGCGGTAATACCATCGCGGCAACTGCTGTGCAAACGACGAGCTAGCCCTTTGATTACCGTATCGCCAAACAAGTGGCCGTAGGTATCGTTGTAGTTTTTGAAGTGATCAATATCCGCCAAAATGAGGCAGAAGCTTTGTTCACTTAAACACAGCGTTTTGATGTCATTATCAAATGAGCGGCGATTGTATAAGCCCGATAAGCTGTCAAACAGCGCGTCTTTTTGGACTTCTGCCAGTTGAGATTTTAATCGACCAATCTCTTCACTCGCGGTGCTAAGTTGGTTGCTTAAAAAGCTGGTGGAATGGCGAATTTCACGAGATTCTGCAACGAGCTGTCGAATGACTGTCATTACTTCATCCAGTGACATGCTTTCATCTTCAACGCGTTCTAAGTTACTAAAACTGCGGTCTATTAGCTCTGAGAACTGAGAAGTGTCGCTCAGAGTATCAGACATTGAGCTAGCCACTTCGTTGACTAATATCTCAATGTTGGCGCGTAAGTCACTTAATTTGGTTTCGTTACGAGACGCAACATGCTTGTTGTAAAGTTGTTCGCCACTGGCGGGAGGGCAGATACCAAAATTTTCGATAATGGTATCAAGCTCGAAATTGAGTTTTGGAATCGCATTATCGACGTAGGCATACCATAGCGCGTAGTTCGCAGGCGTAGCAGCGACATGATTCTTCATCATTAGTGGGACAGCTTTTTTGAGATTAGCCGTCGACTTCTTAAAATCGTCTTCTGTCATGATCTTCAGCGGCAGTCTTACTTTATTACTTATCTGTTTATGTTAACTCAAACTTATTAAGTCAGTTATAAAAATAAGTGTCTAATTGTTTTTAGTTACTTTATGACTTCTTGATTAGGGCTACGTTAATCAAACTGATTGAGTGCGTACAGTGAGCATAGAGAATAAACCTAAAAACTGTGATCCTACTTGATAGAAAACAACCTTGTGGTGACTAAAGGCTCACTTATGCCTAATGCGTTCGCGCTTTTGGGGAGCTAGGCAAGCTCAGTACCTTGGCTGAGTTTCGCTGCGCCGCGAAGCATGGCTTTTATCAAATCGCCTGCGTTGAACTTCTCTAGTGCCTCATGAGCACCCACTTGTTGCGCACGCTGCAAACATATCTCACTTGATAATGAGGTGTGCAAAATGATGTAGGCTTTACGTAGCTCAGGATCATTCTGTGTTTCAAACGCTAACTCGTAGCCATCTAGCCCTGGCATTTCAATATCACTGACTAATAGATCGATGCCTTTGCCAGCTTGAGAGGCTTCGCGCATGTAGTCGAGTGCTTCCGCGCCATTTTTACGAATCGCATAAGTAATATTGATACTATCCAGCGCATCTGAGAGCTGTTTTCTAGCAATGCTTGAATCATCAACCAGAAGAATGTGCAAGGCTTTGAGGCGTTCACGTTCTATATCGGTCAGCATCGGAATGTTGGCCGCTTCAGTGTCTGGATAGATTTTGGAAAGCAGAAGCTCAACATCTAACATTTGAATGATTTTCTCGTCGAAGCGAGTAATACCCGTCACGAAGACGTTGTTTCCCGCCGTTGGAGGGGAGGGCTCAATATTGCGCCAATCGCAATCTATGATTTTTTCGATCGAACGAACCATAAATGCCACAACCGTGCGTAGGCAATCGGTCACGATTAAATAACAAGAGCTGTATTCTTCTGGCTGAATTGGACGAAAGCCAATAGCCGCAGGCATATCAATAACAGGAACGTTGAGATCACGAATCGTCACCGTACCAATCACGTTGTGATGTGAGTAGGGGATTTGTGTCGTCGGCATATAAGGGACTATTTCACGCACCTTAAGCGTACCAATTGCAAAAAGCTGCTTATTGGTGGTGAGTGTAAACATCAGCATACCTTGTGACTGATTTGCTTTACTAATTTTCGCCATTTGGTCTCTCAGATATGACATCCTATAAATGAATATGGTAACGCAAATGAATTTATGATCCATGAAGCAGATCAGGGATTGTCATGTTTCATTGATTAAATGAGATCATGGTACAAACCTTAGATGAACCCAGTGCGTAAATTCGATACAATCGCGCGCTAAATTAACCTGACAGAGACATTGTTATGGCAAATACTGCTGCTGCACTCCACATCTTAGTCAAGCATAAAGAACAAGCTGAAGACATCATTAAGCAACTGAAAAAAGGAGCAAAGTTCCAGACTCTAGCCAAGAAGTACTCAACTTGCCCATCAGGTAAAAAAGGTGGTGATCTAGGTGAATTCCGCAAAGGTCAGATGGTTCCGCAGTTTGATAAAGTGTGTTTTAGTGGCGAAACACTGGTTCCTCATTTGGTAAAAACCAAATTCGGATGGCATGTAGTAAAGGTTTTGTATAGAACATAGTGCATATCTCGCCAAGATGAACAGCAAAAGCGCCTTTGGGAAACCAAAGGCGCTTTTTTGTAACAACTTGCTCAACATTTAACATCTGTATGCCTTTCTTGCTGTGTTGTAAGGCTTTGATAATATGATGGGATATTAATATCCGACCTTAGATTAAATGGTGATTAATTTATTATTCTGTGTTGGGCTTAATTGTAAGTAAGCCAATTCGTTATATTTAATAACCACAAATAATATGATGACTTATTTTGTCTCATCATGAAGCGATCATCTACATTAAACCATTATAAAAGCAAGGTCATTATTGGGATGCACATGTTTCATAGTGAAAACTTTCACTAATTTTGCTTGTTTTTTAATTAAGTAATTGTTTTTGTGTGGTTTTATGGCTTTGTTGTGATGTGGCTTAACTCGTTAAACCCGAATGGTGAATATCACTTTTAAATGTAAGGATTATTAACCTTGTAATTGTTGTGGAATTTGTTGTCTAGCTGGTATTTATTTTTAGGATCTTAAAAATGCAATAAGTGCAAATGATAGTTCTATTAATTTGTGCGGTATATCATTTTAATAAAGGGTTTAGACAAAAGTTTTTCAAATTGTAGTTTTGGGTTTTCAAAATAACCCAATTTTGTGTATAAAGTGTTAAGTTTCTAATTCTTTATAGACACTCGAGCAATGTCAAAATTAACATTAGCAAATGAATGTTAAATAATTATTAAAATATTGTTTATTTTTATTTCATCTGTCTCATGTGAAAACATCTTAGAGTAAGAG
>NZ_JAPPTI010000002.1 GCF_027587025.1 Vibrio sp. LaRot3
TGTTTCACTGGTATTATTAGGCCTACTTTTTAGTACTAACATGGTGTTGTTTGACCCTAAAGGTCCAATTGGACTTGCCCAAGAGTCTTTAATCATCACTTCTGTGCTTTTGATGGCGCTTATCATTATTCCTGTGTTGTTTATGTCGGTGTACTTTCCGTACAAATATCGCCATACCAATAAAGATGCGGAATATAAGCCAGATTGGGAGCATTCCACTAAGATCGAAATCGTGGTTTGGGCGGTTCCGTGTTTGATCATTTTAGCTTTGGGCTGGGTAACTTATCTTACTACCTATTCTTTAGACCCGCGCAAAGAGCTAGTTTCCGATAAAGAGCCTCTTACTATTCAAGTGGTGGCGATGAACTGGAAGTGGTTGTTTATCTACCCTGAGCAGCAAGTCGCGACAGTCAATGAGGTCGCTTTCCCTATCGATCGTCCGGTTGAATTCTTGGTGACCTCTGATACCACCATGAACTCTTTCTTCATTCCACAACTAGGTAGCCAAGTGTATGCGATGGCTGGCATGGAAAACCGCGTCAACCTAATGGCAAATGAGCAGGGCGTTTATCGCGGTATGTCAGCTAACTACAGTGGCTTTGGTTTTGCCAACATGCGCTTCAAAGCGCACGCGACAGACGATGCCGCGTTTGAGCAGTGGATCTCAGAAGTGAAGTCTTCTCAGCAAGTGCTGAATGATGCGTCTTACGCAGAGCTTACCGCGAACGCGAAAGAGCAAATCAAGACGCCTCACCCAGTGACTTATTACGCAACAGTAGATCCACTGAGATTCAAAGACATTATTGAAAAACATTCAGGAGCGCAAAATGGCTTATAAAGGCGATGTTTATGCCGAGCCGGATGCGATTTTCGGCAAATTGAACTGGGATGTTATCCCTTATTCTGATCCAGTAATCCTGCCTGTGATGATTGCTGTGGTTCTTGGTGGTGCGGGTCTGTTGGGTCTGATCACTTACATGGGTAAATGGAAATATCTATGGGAAAACTGGTTAACCTCTGTTGACCATAAACGCATTGGTGTCATGTATATCATCGTGGCATTGGTGATGATGGTACGTGGTTTTTCCGACGCGATTTTGATGCGCTCGCAACAAGCGGCCGCCACAATAGATGCTTCCTATCTTCCTCCCGAACACTATGACCAGATCTTTACTGCTCATGGTGTAATTATGATCTTCTTCGTTGCCATGCCACTTGTGGTTGGTTTAATGAACATCATTGTTCCACTGCAAATCGGAGCGCGAGATGTTGCCTTTCCATTCCTGAACTCACTGAGTTTCTGGTTGTTTGTGGTGGGTGCCATTTTGATCAACATGTCGCTATTCATTGGTGAGTTTGCCGCAACGGGCTGGTTAGCGTATCCACCGCTCTCAGGGATGGAATATAGCCCTTGGGTTGGGGTTGATTATTGGCTCTGGTCATTGCAGATATCGGGTATTGGTACTCTGTTAACGGGTGTGAACTTTGTAGTGACGATTCTACGAATGCGCGCTCCGGGTATGAAGCTGATGCAAATGCCAGTGTTTACATGGACAGCACTATGTTCAAACGCACTGATTGTTTTGGCTTTCCCAATTTTAACGGTGACGTTAACTCTACTCACGCTTGATCGATACATTGGTACTCATTTCTTCACCAATGATATGGGCGGCAACCAAATGATGTATGTAAACCTCATTTGGGCATGGGGTCACCCTGAGGTTTATATCCTTATTCTGCCTGCGTTTGGTATTTTCTCTGAAGTGTGTGCGACGTTTGCTCGTAAACGTCTGTTTGGTTATACCTCGCTCGTTTGGGCAACGGCGGTCATCATGGTGCTTTCATTCATCGTATGGCTACACCACTTCTTTACTATGGGGGCAGGGGCAAGCGTAAACGCTTTCTTTGGAATCGCCACCATGATCATATCCATACCCACCGGGGTTAAGATATTTAACTGGTTGTTTACCATGTACAAAGGGCGCGTCGAGTTCAGCGCAAGTATGTGGTGGACGATAGCCTTCTTAATTACCTTTACTATCGGTGGGATGACGGGCGTTATGTTGGCGGTTCCAGCAGCGAACTTTGTTCTACATAACAGCTTGTTTGTTATTGCACACTTCCACAACGTAATCATCGGTGGTGCGGTATTTGGTTACTTTGCGGGTATCACCTACTGGTGGCCAAAAGCGACGGGTTACATGCTGAATGAAAAACTCGGTAAGGTAGCATGTGCACTTTGGACGATTGGTTTCTTTGTCGCCTTTATGCCGGTTTATGTTCTTGGCTTTAATGGCATGACTCGTCGTTTGAACGTCACAGATAACCCTGAATGGGCGCCATTACTTTGGATTGCTGCGTTTGGCGTATGCATTATCGCCGCAGGCATTGCTGTGCAGTTCTACCAGTTCTACGTGAGTATCCGCGATCGCAAACAGAACCTAGATACAACGGGTGACCCTTGGGATGGCCGTACTCTAGAGTGGGCGACGTCGTCACCACCTCCATTCTACAACTTTGCGACATTGCCAAAGATCCACGATCGTGATGAGCATCATTACCGTAAAGAGAATGGCCTAGCGTATCAAAAACCTGAGAAATACAAGCGCATTCACATGCCAAAGAATACTTGGGCTGGTGTGGTTATCAGTGCGTTCTCTTTGGTGTTTGGTTTTGCCTTTGTATGGCACATCTGGTGGATGGTTCTCTTTGGCACATTGGGCATGGTTGCTTCTTGGATCGTCTACAGCTTCCAGCGCAGCAAAGACTTCTATGTAGAAGTGGCAGAAGTTGAAGCGATTGAAGAACCGCATTTAGCGCAAGTTTACGCTAAGCGCCCTGAGTTTGAGGTTAAGCCTCAGACTAGTGAGAAAGACGACGATGACAAAGATGCAGACCTTAAGCCTGCAGATGCAACGGCATAAGGATAGGTGAGTTATGACTGCAATTATTGAATCTGATTTAGAACAACCGAAAGTTGTTCCGGCTGAGCCAGAGGCACATGATGATCACGATCATCATGATTACGCTGGCGATACCATATTTGGTTTCTGGATTTACATCCTGAGTGACTGTCTGCTGTTTGGTACTTTGTTCGCTGTATTCGCAGTGTTCTCAAACAGCTTCGCGGGCATTATTGAGCCTTCTGAGCTATTTAACCTTTGGTTTGTCGCTGGTGGTACGGCATTGCTGCTATTTAGTAGTTTTACTTTTGGTATGGCAATGCTCAAAGCGCAAGTTCAAGACATGAGTGGTATGTTCCGCTGGTTGGGCATTACCTTTGCGCTCGGTCTTGGCTTCTTGGTGATGGAGCTGTATGAGTTCCACCACTTTAGTGTTGCGGGTGCGACTTTTGACAGCAGTGCGTATTGGTCATCTTTCTATGCACTGGTTGCGACGCACGGTCTACACGTGTTCGCAGGTCTAGTTTGGATGATTGTCCTTTACTTCCACTTTAAGCGTGATGGTTTTACCGAAGATAACCGTGCTCGTTTGAACTGCTTGAGTTTGTTCTGGCACTTCTTAGACGTTATCTGGATTTGCGTGTTTAGCGTGGTTTACTTGATGGGAGTATTGTAATGGGACACTCAACGGACACAGGCCAAGGCGGCCAAGCTCACGGTAGCGTGAAAGAGTATGTGACTGGCTTAGTTTATTCCCTATTGTTGACCATCATTCCTTTTGCAATGGTGATGTTCGGTATTGGAGACAAGCCGCTTGTTATTGCTGTGATCATGATTACAGCAGTGGCGCAAATCTTGGTGCAGTTGATTTTCTTCTTGCACATGAATACATCCTCAGAACAGATGTGGAACACCACTTCAGCGGTGTTTGTGGTCGTGATAGTTGCGATCATATTGATAGGCTCTCTATGGATCATGGAGCACCTAAATCACAACATGCTGATGGGGCACTAACCGGAAGAGCTCATGTTTAATCACTATTTACAACTGACGAAACCGGGCATTATTCGCGGCAACCTTGTTGCCGCGGCTGCTGGCTTCTTCCTTGCTTCTCAAGGACAGATAGACTGGCAGATTTTTGCAGCGGTATGTATCGGTACGACATTGATTGTCGCGTCAGGTTGCGTGTTTAACAACTACATCGATAGAGATATCGATGCCAAGATGAAGCGTACCTGTCAGCGAGAATTGGTGCAGAAAATTGTACCTGTTTCTCATGCATTGATCCTTGCAGCCGTATTAGGTGTTGCAGGATTTGCCACTCTCTACTTTTATACCTCTTTGGTTGCTTTTGCATTTGGTGTACTTGGCTTTGCGGTTTATGTTGGTTTTTATAGCCTTTACTACAAGCGTCAGTCAGTACATGGCACGTTGATCGGTGGTTTATCTGGAGCTTGTCCTCCAGTAATCGGCTACTGCGCTGTGACTAATCAGCTAGATATGGGCGGAGCTATTTTGTTCCTTACGTTCTGTATTTGGCAGATTCCTCACTCTTATGCCATCGCCATTTATCGTTTTAACGATTACAAAGCGGCTTCTATCCCTGTCTTACCAATTAAAGAGGGGATTGCGAAAGCGAGAACTCACATTATTGGTTACATCATTGCGTTTGCCGTTGCTGCTTTTGCATTAACTTACTTAGGTTATGCGGGCAGTTGGTATGCTCTGGGTATGGGGCTAGTGAGCCTATATTGGTTGTATTTGGCGAAAGTAAGCTTTCAAAAGATGCCTGCTGAGCAGTGGGGCAAACAACTTACTATCTTCTCCATTGTGAGTATTATGGTGTTTTGCTTGCTGATTTCTGTCGATTTTTCTTCACCAGATGTTCCTGTTTCTCACCATGCGGCTGTTGTATCCGCAATGCTTGATGGAATGATTTAATGACAAAAAATCCAGTAAAATGGGTATTAGCAGCTGGCGCTTTTGCGCTAGCCGCTATTCTTGCTCTCTATTTTTATAACACCACATTGCCCGTTGGCGAAAAGCCTCGTCAGCTAAAAGATCTTGGCGGCCACTTCGCTTTAAATAGTGCAGATGGCACGGTGGATCTTAAGCAATATCAAGACAAAGTGGTTGTGCTCTATTTTGGCTTTCTCAACTGTGCAGAAGTGTGTCCTTCTTCAATGGGTGTCATGTCAGCGGCATTTAAGCAAGTTGATAACAAGTATTACGATGATATTCAGGGCTTTTTCGTGAGCGTTGATCCGGGTCGCGACGATCTCAAATCACTTGAAGAGTTTGCCAAATATTTTGACCCACGTATGCAAGGCATCACCGGGACAGAGGCGCAAATTCAAGAGTTAACTCGTCAATACGGAGTTTACTTTGATTTGGTTGATATGGAATCGTCAGAGTTAGCTTACACGGTTGATCACGCTTCTCGCTTTTACATTATCGATAGAACGGGCAAGTTGGTTGATTCAATGAGCCATACCACCACACCAATTGAGTTGGCGGCGCAAATTGAGCGCACGCTAAACAACTAAATTTTAGGTCCAACAAGACCATTTAAAGGGAGTTTTCTGATGTTTAAGAAATTTACCTTAGCCTGTTTATTCGCGGCAATTGCAGCGCCAAGTTTCGCCCATCATCATACTGATCACAAACCCAATGCCGAGCATGTTACCCACGGTGGGGCTATTGTCGTCAATCAGCATCTCAAAGTAGAAAAGGCCTATGCCAAAGCGACGATACCGGGCATAAAAGTCAGCTCAGGTTACTTTTCTCTGACTAACTTAGGGGATAAGCCTTTGCGTTTTGTCGGTGTGGAGACACCTGCGGTGAAACACACCGAGTTCCATCGTATGTTTATGCGTGATAGCAAAATGGCGATGCGCAAAGTGGATTATATCGAAGTCGAACCAAACCAAACCTTTGAATTGACTCCCGGCGGTTACCATTTAATGTTTATGGGCGTTCAACAACAACTAAAGCCTAATACTTCGTTGCAGCTGACCTTGATTGAAGAAAGCGGTCAACGATATGATTTCGATATGCCGATTGTGGCTAACGATAAACATTAGAGTAGGGTGCTGATGTATGGGTAACAAAGCGTTTTTCTTTGGCGTATCTCTTTTGGTAAGCCTTAATGTGTTCGCTCAGGAGCAAACCACAACATCAATGGATGCGATTGCTGACGAACAAAGCTTGATGTGCGACACCGAGTTAAGGGCACTGTCTCTCGCAAGTTTGAAAAGTAACCCTCATCGCATGCTGGCTTACAACAAATCTGGCAACGATATCCATTTGTTTAATGCGCTAGCGGTTACTCAATACCGAGATAGAAAAAGCCACGTTACCTTTCATGGTGTAAAAAACAGCAATGGTGGATGTGATACCTCGGTGACTGAAAGTTATGTTCTTCAAACCTCTTGTGCTGATGCTCGCCATGAAGCGTTTAGCAAGTGGGAGTTTCAAGGTAAGTTGGATGAGACAACGGTAGTACTTCAGGCAAAACGAGTGGAAGGGAAACAAGCCTTCTTAACTGATCAAAAACCGAATATATGTTTAGTCACCACGCGGCGCATGGTACTCAACTAGTGTATCGAATGACAAAACCCTGATGGAAACATCGGGGTTTTGTTTTATTAGCTGTCTGAATTTGAACAAAAATTATGATGATAAGTGAGGTATAACTGTTTTCGTAACGACAAATTATTGCAATGGATCTGCGGAGCGTTTGCTTGTAACGTGCGCCTGCTTGCTTATGTGTCTAGTAACACCATACAAGCTGTCAGTATGACGTTGTTGATGAACCAACCTATCTAATGTTCTATTAGATATGAAACCACATGGAAACTGGTGCGGCATTTCAATTTGCAACCCTCTTGCGCGAGCAAATAACGAAAATTGAAGTCCCATAATGAAAATAAAACCGCTTTATAGTTTGTTGGCAAATATCTCCGAAAACGCTTATATCAATGGCCTATGTAATGTATTTGTGATGCTTTTACCGGTCAGTTTGCTATCGGCTTTTTGTATGTTAATTGGCCATGGTTTCGAACTGTTAGGGTACGATTGGCTAGGGCAAAAAATCATACTAACCAGTACCTTGGTGTGGAAACTTTTTCCAATTCTTCTCGTGGTTTATTTCTCTCAGTTCTTGGCTGGTTATGAGAGAGTGTCGCGCGCCAATGTCATTACTTCATCACTGCTGATTTATGTGATTATTTGTCACGAGTGGGGCATGCTTCAGCCGGGAACGGTCGTGCCTTCCAACTACCCGTTAGCGGTACTGATTCCTTTGTTTGTCAGTAAAACATTGGCTTTGTTTACGCGTAAGAAACTGTTCCTCGAATCTGACTTACCGAATGTGGTCGATCAAACCCTGAACCTTGTTGTTTCAACCATTGTATTGGTATTCACTTACTCAATGGCTGGGATTTTGCTGAAAAGTGCGGTGGATTGGGGTATTGGTGCAGAGTCGCTGCTACCGAGCTTAGATACCTGTTCGCTTTCGAGTGCATTGACATACGAGTTGCTGCGTAACGTATTGTGGTCAATCGGTATCAATGGCCACATTATACTTTCTCCATATAAAAGTGAGTTGTATGAACTGACCCAGCAAAGTTTTGCGTTGCACAATGAGCTTGGTACGCCATTACCAATCATTACCAGTAATTTTTACGATATTTACGCAGGGATTGGCGGGGCAGGTAATACCTTAAGCTTGGTACTTTGCATGCTGCTGTTTACCAAAAACAAAGCGTATCGAACGCTTGCGCTTGCGGCTTTAACCTTGAGCATATTTAACATCAATGAACCGATACTGTTTGGCTTACCAATTATTTTTAATCCGGTTCTGATCGTGCCATTTTTGTTAACCCCTCTGATTGGCTTGAGCTTGGCTTATTTTGTTACCGCGAGCGGTTTGGTATTGCCTGTATCAAGTGTGATCAGTTGGATGACGCCTGTCTTTTTCAGTGGTTACCACGCAACGGGTGGAGATGAGGCGGCAGTGGTATTGCAGTTGGCCATCTTGTTGGTTGGCGTGGCGATTTACTATCCATTCTTCAAACAAATGGACAAAGTCGTCGGTGGTAATGCCATTTTCACTAAGGGGCTATCGGATAATTTTTTTGTTTATCCTCAAGTTGCGAAAAGGCAAGAAGTCGTCGGGCTATTACCTCAAATGAGTGCTAATTTATCTGCCCAGCGTCATATTGCAGAACTGCAAAATAACGGTGAGTTTGTTCTCTTCTATCAACCTCAAATGGACATTCGCCGAGGTAAAGTTAGCTCTTTAGAAGTGCTGATTCGACACAAAAGTAACAAAGGGGTGATTACCCCGCCGACGTTTTTGTCGAGCTTTGCCAAATTGGGTTTAACGTCTGAGATTGATCTCTGGGTAGTTAAGCAGGCGCTAGAAGAAGTGGCTCCGTTAACGGTGAATCCTGACTTTAAAGTCTCGATTAACATTTCTCCGGATACGTTTTTAGTGGAAGGCTTTGCCGATATTGTCACTAATCTCATTGAGCAAAGCTGCGTTGACTTCTCTCAAGTGGAACTAGAAATTACAGAGGACTTGCTGATTCAAGATGAGCAGACTACAGCAAGTGTATTAGCTCGTTTACAGCAGTTAGGCATCAGTATCGCGTTGGATGATTTTGGTTCCGGTTACTCATCGATTGGTTATTTGAGTAGCTACGAGTTTGATAAGGTAAAAATCGACCGATCTTTAGTGCTTAATCTAAAGAACAAAAACGGTCGGGAGATGTTTAGTCTTACCAGTCAATTGGTTCGAGTTACCGGTGCTGAGATAGTGGTAGAGGGCGTTGAACACGTAAATGAAATGATGTTTATGCGCGAGCAAAACATTGAACTGATCCAAGGCTACTACTTCTATAAGCCCATGCCTTTAAGTGAAGTTATAGAGCGAAAACTATTTGGATAGTTGCACTGTAAAGCTTAACAGCATTGTGCCATGAATAGTGAAACGCCACTCTGAAAAGAGTGGCGTTTATTGTTATGGGCTGTGTATGGCTAATCATTACACTTTAAAGGCCGCCACTAATTCATCCAAATGTTGGCATTGGTCAGATAGGCTGACACAGGCGTTGTCTGCGCTTGCGACCATCTCAACCATTTGTTGGCTGTTGTCCGCTATCTTATGAATGTTCATGTTGAGCTCGTTCGCGACATTCGCTTGCTCCGTTGCGGCAATTGCGATCTGAGTGTTCATATCGTTAACGTTTTCAATCGAAGCTCGGATAGTATTTAGTGACGTAGATGCCTCTTGGGCGGAAGTGATGGTTTCACCCGTATTTTGCTGGCCTGAATCCATAACGGATACCGCGCGTTTTGAACCTTCTTGCAGGCGCTCAATCATGTTTTGAATTTCACCAGTGCTTTGTTGAGTTCGACTAGCTAATGAGCGAACTTCGTCTGCGACGACAGCAAATCCTCGGCCTTGCTCACCAGCACGAGCGGCTTCAATGGCGGCGTTAAGCGCCAGTAGGTTAGTTTGCTCTGCAATATCGCGGATAACATCAAGCACCGTCGCAATGTTGCCTACGTCGGTGTAGAGGGTATGAATTACGTCACTAGCGTTACGCACGTCTTCTGATAGCGATTCAATCGATACCACAGTCGCGCTTAAGGTCTGGTTGGTCGTTTCTGCCTCTGAGTTGGCAGTGCGGCTAGAATCGGCGGCTACAATGGCGTGGTCGCTGACACTTTCAGTGGTAGAAAGCATCTCAGATACAGCCGTCGCAACGGTCTCACTCTCTTGTTGCTGATTACTACTAAAGTTGGCCAAGCCTTGAGTAATTGACTTGATGTTTTCCATCTCGGCTCGAACAGCATTTGAGGAGATAATGACTTGTTCGACCGTACCATGAATTCGAGATACGAACTGGTTAAATGAATTTGCCAGTCTGCCTAGCTCGTCTTTGCTATCAATACTAATTCGCTGAGCAAGGTTTGCTTCACCTTGGGCAATGTCAGCCATTGCATGTTCAATGTTTTGAATCGGCTTCACCACGAAGCGATTGTTCATCCAGAAAGCGACGATCGCAACAAAAAAAGCGAACGCTGCGCTGATTTGAATAGCAATGTTTGAGCGAGAGATAGAAGCATTGATCTCGTCAACAAGCGTGATCTTTTGTGATTCAATTTCATCTTGTATCACGCCTAAGTTTTCTCTTATCACCTCAAATTGCTTTTCGAGTGACTCACTGTGTTCTAGGTAGTACTCGTGGGCGGTGCTTGGGTCTTCAAACATGGGTTTGAAACGCTCTAGCCAAATTTCTGCATTCGATACCATCATTTCGTAGTGCATCACGGTGTCATTGCTAAGCAGTCCATTATCGTAAAGGGGCTGAAGTGATTGCATGCGAGGCACCGCTTTTTTCGCGTTGTCGTAATATTCTTCAGTGTGGTAGGCGATACTTTCTTCGCTGCTCGCTTGGTAGATGTTCATCGCTGCAACCATTACCTGATAGAGATCCCGGTAGGCGTCTTCCAGCTCAATAAAAGCAGGCTGAATGTGCGAGTTCAACTGAAGGTTAAGGGTCTTTTGTTGGTGCGCTTGATACATAGAGAACAGCGTGGAAAACAAAAGAGTAAGGAATACCGCAATGAGCGGAATACTGACTTTAAAAGAAATAGGAAGGTTCTTCATACCTTTGGCCTTGTCATGCAATGAAAATACACTAAGCCACTGTTGTACATTAGGTTTCATATCCATTGCCATCGCTTTGCATTAGTACATTAGTAAGATGAGACTCAGATCAATTCATTTGAAAGTTTAATTGGGTAGATGTGATTGAAAGCGCCTCTGCCGGTTTTTGAGACAAAAAAATACCCCACGTGGCGGCGGGGCAAAGGTTGTTGTGTTTGTTCAGTATAGCCTTGACGTTGTTAACGAATTCAAAGAGTACGTTAGCTACGTTAAACAATAGAAATAGATCATAGCCGCTTCCAGTTTTTATATGCATTTGGTTGCCTTTGCATTTTGGAGTGTGACTTCGCTTCAATAAATAAGTCTAAAATCTCATTAACGAGACGGATATGACAAACGTTTACGTGATTAAAAGCTGAGCGCTTGATCGTTTGCGTCAAAATATGTGATGAAGTTCTCATATTGTTCGTTATACTTCCCGCCCGGTTATGAGCATCTGCTCAACCAATACAAGCCGTCACACGGAATGGTGAATGACCCCACGGACCGGACCAGCTACCAATTCAATGCTTGTAAAGGTGATCTAAAGTGAATGTATTATTTGGTTTAATCGGAGTCCTCGCCCTGATCGGGTGTGCGGTACTGTTGTCTGAAAGTCGTAAGGCGATCAATTGGAAAACAGTCTCTCGCGCTTTGATGCTTCAAGTCGGTTTTGCTGCCTTGGTGCTCTATTTCCCGCTTGGGCAAGCCGCGTTAACCAGTTTGAGTAGTGGCGTTTCGAGCCTATTGGGTTTTGCTGATGAAGGTATTAAATTCCTGTTTGGCGATTTAGCAAGTACTGGTTTTATCTTTGCTGTTCGTGTCCTCCCTATCATTATCTTCTTCTCTGCTGTTATTTCTGCCCTCTATTACTTAGGTATCATGCAAAAAGTCATCCAATTCATTGGTGGCGGTATTCAAAAATTCTTAGGCACAAGTAAAGCCGAATCCCTCGTTGCAACGGGCAACATCTTCCTCTCTCAGGGTGAATCTCCTCTTCTTGTTCGTCCTTTCCTATCTCGAATGACTCGTTCTGAACTGTTTGCTGTAATGGCTGGTGGTATGGCATCAGTAGCGGGTAGTGTATTAGGTGGTTATGCAGGTCTAGGGGTTGAGCTTAAATACCTGATTGCGGCAAGTTTCATGGCTGCTCCGGGCAGCTTGATGATGGCTAAAATCATTGTTCCTGAACGTGATACGCCAATCGACCAATCTGATATCGAGATGGATAAAGCGCAAGACAGTAATGTGATCGACGCTTTGGCGAGCGGCGCAATGAGCGGTATGAAAGTCGCAGTTGCGGTAGGTACTATGCTAATCGCGTTTGTGTCAGTGATTGCGATGGTGAACACAGGTCTTGAAAGCGCAGGTGGTGTGTTTGGTTTTGCTGGCGTTACGTTACAGGGCTTGTTCGGTTATCTTTTTGCACCACTTGCATGGGTGATTGGTGTACCAAGTAATGAGATTCTAATGGCGGGTTCGTACATTGGCCAAAAAGTTGTCATGAACGAGTTTGTTGCATTCATCGATTTTGTCGAGCATAAAGCGTTGTTGTCTGAACATACTCAAGTGATTGTGACTTTTGCTTTGTGTGGTTTTGCCAACATTGGCTCTATCGCGATTCAATTGGGCTCGATTGGTGTTATTGCGCCAGATCGCCGTTCTGAAGTGGCTAACTTAGGTTTGAAAGCAGTCGCTGCGGGCACGCTTGCTAACTTAATGAGTGCATGTTTAGCGGGTATCTTCATTCTGCTTTAGTCATGACTCTGTTTTGTTTTCAACGCCTTGCTTATGCAAGGCGTTTTTATTTGTCCGGAAATATTTTCTTTATAGATTTGCAACTTAGGCTTAAATTCTGAGTGGTAGATTTATAAATTTGGTTAAATTTTATTCGCCAGACGAGCGGATTGGCTAAAAACTGATTTATAGCAAAAACCAAACAATATGAAAGCGTACTATTAGGTCGAAGAATTTAAATGAGAACGCTTTTATGAATGAATTAGTTGCTCGCTTTATCCGTTATGTCACGTTTGACACTCAGTCAAACCCAGCGAATCCTCAATGCCCAAGTTCACCGGGGCAGTTTACTTTTGCCGAGAGTCTTAAAGAAGAACTTATCGAACTTGGCCTGAGTGACGTTTCATTGGATGACAGCGGGTATATCATGGCGCGTCTTCCAAGCAACGTGGACTACCCAGTGCCATCAATTGGTTTCATTGCTCACATGGACACGGCACCTGACGCATCCGGTAAAGACGTAAAACCACAAATTGTCGAAGATTACCAAGGTGGTGATATTGCATTGGGTAAAGGTGATGAAGTGCTATCACCGATTCAATATCCAGATCTACATAAACTGCATGGTCACAACCTGATCACAACAGATGGTACAACACTACTTGGTGCGGATAACAAAGCGGGTATCGCAGAAATTTTGACTGCGATGGCTGAGCTGATTGCGAATCCTGAAATCCCACACGGTGATATCTGCATCGGCTTTACACCAGATGAAGAGATTGGTCGTGGCGCAAACTTGTTTGATGTTGAGAAGTTTGGTGCAGAATGGGCGTACACCATTGATGGTGGCCCGGTTGGTGAGCTTGAGTACGAAAACTTCAATGCAACCAGTGCAGATGTGATTGTACATGGGGTTAACGTGCACCCAGGCACGGCAAAAGACAAAATGGTCAATGCCATGAACATTGCTGCGCGCTTCCAAATGATGATGCCTAGCGAGCAAACACCAGAGTGTACCGAAGGTTACGAAGGCTTTTACCACCTTAAATCGGCGGAAATGGCAGTTGCTCGGTGTGAATTAGGTTACATCATTCGTGATTTTGACCGCGCAGGGCTCGAAGAGCGCAAAGCTTTAATGCAAAGCAAGGTTGATCAGTTGAACGCTGAGCTGACTAAAGGCCGCGTAGAGCTGAAAATGCAAGATATGTACTTCAACATGAAAGAAATGGTTGAACCTCATCCGCACATTATCGAGCTAGCTAAGCAAGCCATGATGGAGTGTGATATTCAGCCTGACATTAAGCCAATTCGTGGTGGTACAGACGGCGCACGCCTATCGTTTATGGGCTTACCTTGTCCTAATATTTTCACTGGTGGTTATAACTTCCACGGTATTCACGAGTTCATTACCATTGAAGGTATGGAACAAGCAGTGAACGTAATTGTGAAGTTGTCAGAAAAAACAGCACTAAATTACCGATAATCTTCTGATTGCTCTACGATTGAGAGAGTCATCTCATTCAAGGAGCGAAGGAATGAAAACGCTACTGCTTATTTGTTCCCATTTACTGTTTATCGTGGTGGGCTTTGCGTTAGGTATTTACGCATTGCCCATCTTAACTCAACCTCAATCCCCTTCTATGCAGGCGGTAGAGCAGGTGTCGAAGCACGCTCAGTTTTCTGCAACCTTTCAAAAAGATCGCCAAGACAGTGACTTTCTCCATTGGGGAGAGGGTTCGGTGTCGATTAGCGATTCTCAAATCGCATTTGTTGGTGAGATGGCGCCAGGGCCAGACTATAAACTCTACCTTTCTCCGGTCTTTATAGAGACAGAACAAGCCTTTAATCAGCACAAATCTACGATGGTGCAAGTGGGGGATGTGAAAACGTTCGATCGTTTCAGTGTTGAGCTACCACAGGGGGTGGATGTTGTTAATTACAATACCGTCATCGTTTGGTGTGAGAGTTTTGGCCAGTTTATTACTTCGGCTAGATATAATTAATTTATAAGATTTTGCCTCAGCGCTGGATATTTCGAGCAGAATATGGGAGTTTGGTCGGGATCATTACCGTGCAGCAGCACTGTAAGTGATTGATGGCTCAAGATAACAAGCATTACAGGAGTAGAGCGTGGAGAAAGCTAAAGTTGTAATCGATTTTCTTCTAACTCATAAAGTTCTTTTTTCAGCCTTAATATTATTGCTGATCGCCATTTTCCGGCGCATTACCTTGTCCAAAATACGCGGTGACGTTGCTTTTGTAACAGAAGAACAGCGTAATTGGATGTCACGAACCAAAAATGGCACGTTTGCGTTTACGGTTTTAGTATTGTTCATTTTATGGCAATCAGAGATCAGTGAATTTGCATTAAGCTTAACTGCCATTGCGGTAGCGATAGTGGTTGCCTCAAAAGAGATCATTCTTTGTTTCACGGGCTCAATTCAGCGTGCCAGTTCTCGCTCTTTCCGTATTGGTGATTGGATTGAAGTAGGTAAATTGTGTGGTGAAGTGATTGAACACAACATGATGGCTACGGTGATCCAAGAGATCGATCTCCATCATGGTCAATATCATTTCACCGGTAAAACGGCGACATTACCTAACAGCATGTTTTTTACCTATCCGGTGAAAAACCTCAACTTCATGAAGCGTTACGTTTACCATAACTTCAGTATTGTGGTGCGTGATTTCGTCAACCTATATCCTTTACTGCCAAGCATGACGACAAAGATAGAAGAACATTGCCAATCTTTTAGTGAAGTTGCTCGTCGTTATAACTCAGTGGTAGAAAAGCACGCCGGCGTTGACTTACCGGGTGCAGAGCCTCATATCCATATTAATAGCACATCAACGGGTGAGCAGTGTGTTCATATCATGCTATTTTGTCCAACAGAAGAAGCAACCCATTTAGAGCAAGTGATTCGACAAGACTTTATGGAAATGTATGAAGAGCATTTTCCTGAAAAAGGCTAGATGACGGTTGGTTTACGAAGCCTACCTCAACAACTCAGGTAGGCTCTTTGGGGCAGCAAGGTTATTCGGCCAAGGCGTTGGCGAGTTCTTTAAAACGGGGCATAGTTTTTGGTGTGTTTAATACTGAAATCGAACGAACGTTTGAACATAGGTCATACGTTACTCTGACTTTTAGCTCCTCCAGAGAGAAGATCATAAAATCAAAATCTGTTCTATCAATTTTAAACCCGTTTTGAGCAAAAAACGTCGTCACGAAAGTACGTTGGCGAATTTTTAGCGCGGATTTGACCAGTCTTTCCATCTTAATATTCCTTATATAAACCGATCTGCCTCTAAAACTTACAAAGTACAACCAATGAAATCAATTGAATATGTTGCGCAATGTGATATTCGGTGGTTTTTATTGTTAATTGACTGTTGTTAAATCCTTCGTGGCTGAATTTTATTTCTTATGGAGTGTTAGATAAGGAAGATCGTATTAGCCGTTGACTGGTCTTAATGATAGTTAATGCAAGCGTGATACGTGATAGCACAATGCGTGAAGGCTAGTTTCATCACATTTTACCTTTTGTTGCGTGGTAATTTTGCTAGCTGTGCACAGTCTTATTTTTCTATTTGCACTAATATTGAATGAGTGGCATATGTTCGTATGCTGCACTTCCTATTAAGACGTTGAAAAACAATAAGTTTGAATATATATCCAAGGCGATGATTAAGCGCCTGCCCCGTAGCATGACAACGTCGAAACTGATGAATAAGGAGTGGGATGTGAAACACTTATCAATGGCAGTGGTGGTAAAAGAAGGTCGAATCTTGATTCAAAAGCGTTTTCGTTCGGACAAGGGGTTAGTATTAGAATTCCCTGGCGGCGAAGTTCTTGATGACGAAACGGGAACAGACGCTGCTATTCGAGAATTAAAAGAAGAAACAGGCATGCAAGATCTTACGCATGCTGCGACATACTGCGACGTAAATGATTATGGCGGTCGTATCTATTATGTGGTTATGCGAGCATTTGGCGATGCAGAGCCTGTAGCACTTGATAAAGAACGCCAGCAGACATTTTATTGGTTAGAGCCGAGTAAGATTCCTTTGGATGATTTTTATCGTGCCGATGTAGAGTTTATTAACCATCAACTTAAACAGTATGCGCTAAGCTCTGTTTTAGCTTAATCCCAAAGAACATGTAAGAGTCGACTTCTCACCAATGCTTTACTTAAGCGCCTGAGCTACCTTGGGCGCTTTTTTTTGCTTTTTGTTAGCTGGTGTATCTTGGATCTAGGTAAGAATTTCGAAAGGCCAGAAAAGAAAAAAGCCAACCACAACGATGTGATTGGCTACATTTTTGTGAACAAATAACTGGTTCACTAACAACGTCAGTTGGCTAGGTGACCCTCGGCTTAAAAAGGGTCACTAGAATAAAAGCACGATACGTGCCAACTTTGAAACGGGCAATTTTGCGTACAGTGACGTGAATTTGCACGCGGTTGACTGCGCTTAATTGCATTTTGGATTTGCAAAATGCAATTTTGGTAAAAATGCTAATGACATTCCGAACACTAATTAGCATTTTGCAATGCGAAAGCTAGATGGAGTAAAAGAAGTAAAGCTGAGACTTCATTCTAATAATGATACCTCGAATTACGTCCAAAAACGCTAAGAAGCCAATAGGTTTCTCTGCACTTACCCACGCTAAACCGACCGAGCCAACGGGAATATCATAGCCTTCAGGCTCTTCAATCTTTAGGCGAACAAAGTGGTGTTTGTTGTTGAGGTTTTTCCCAGTCGTTGCGCGCACAGACTCATCGAAGCCCAATAGATTACCTTGTGACTCACCAGTCGCTTCTACAATACCTTCTACTTTAGCTGAGAATATCTTGCCCGGATACACAGCAGAAGAAAACTCTGCGGATTGCCCTGGCTGAATATTGCGTACTGCTTGGTGGTTTACGCGCATCAATACGTATTTCTCATCCGTGTACATTTGTAGCCTAGGCATCATTGATACACGTTGGCCTTCACGAAGTAAAAAGTTAGTCACAAAACCGTCTGCAGGAGCAAAGACTTTGGTGCTATCTAAATCCCACTGCGCTTGGGCGACAATTTGCGTAGCGTTATTGAGGTCCGCTTGTTTGCTTTCAATATTCAGCTGTTTAGTGCTGATGTTAAGTTGGGCTTTTTCAAGCTCGACTTCTTTGGTTTTAATCTGAGATTCAATGGTTTCAATGTTGTGCTTTGCCACGACAACTTGAGTCAACTGCTTATCGATGTCACTGTCAGTGATGGTGTTTTTAACCGCTTTATTTTGCTCTTGATAACGTCTTAGCATTTTTTGCTGCAGCTGGTAATCGGCGTTTGCTGTTGCGAGCTGGCTAGTGGTCGTTTGCAAATCTTGCTGCAGCGCTTGGTATTGTGCTTTTGCAACTTGCACTTCCTGCTCGGCAACCGCTAAAGAGACTTTTGCAGCATGTTCCGCAGATTGTGCTTTGTTTAATGCGATTTGATACTTGGTGTCATCAATTTGGTAAACCAACTGACCTTTTTCTATCTTTTGGTTTGGCGAGACAAAGATTTCATCTACTTTGCCTGTGACATTGGATGAATCAGGGCGCAATTGAATATGAGGTGATTGCACCACTGAACCTCCAGAGAGATCCATTGGGGTATAGTTGATTAGCCCGACCCATACAAACAGCAGCCATGCGCCACCACCAATGTACGCAAACCCCTGAGTGAATTTGTTCCATGGCATTCCCGCAAAACGTAGCAAGTAAATGAACAGTGCCCATAGCGCTAAACCTTCTAACATTGTTCTTCTTCCTCTTTTTCGTAGGCAGGGGCGTGACGCCATGTGTCTCTAAGATTAACGATCGCTTTTTCCATATCGATGAAAGCCAGCATGACAGCGATAACCCAAACCCAGTGCCAGATAAAGCCTATCCAGGTTAAGGCGGTGATTAACCCTATTTGATGGTGATCTTTACTATGGGCTTTGTTGATGGGTAATTCGTGAAAGCGCCAAAAGCCATAGACAACTGCGACTATGGTGGAAACTAATACTAATCCAGCGAAAACATGCAACGCGGTGTCGGCGCCAGTCCCGACAAATGGGACGCTCAATAAACTCATCAAAAGCTCCTGTGATCTAATCTCGCGGGCATTGTGTCGGCTATTTGATAAAATGGAGTGGATATGGCAGATTTAATCAAATAGAAACGAAAAATGATTGAATCTGTCATGTGCGATGTGAGGTTTATCCGGGCTTTTGGTCTCAGGGACATACATAAGAATGTGGTCAAGCGTTACGGCTTAGCTCCAGGAATGCTAGGCATTCCGGACTCTGTCTTTGAAGAGCCAATGACGCTATTGCCACTTTCAGAAGTGAACCACTGGTTTCATCAATTGGTTGAAGTAACAGGTAACCCTGATGTCGTTTTAGAATCTGTCGTGCATTTTGATTATCGCCATTATGGACCACTGACTCGGTGGATGTTTTCAGCGGTGGATTTGTCTGGCGCGTTACGACGGGTTAATTATAGTTTAAGCAGTTTACAGTCAGGGGCTTATTTATCAGGCAGTCAAAGCGGTAACATTATCAAATGGGTCTATCACAACCCATTTATTGAACCTCATTGTAAAGTCCATGACAGCGTTAGAATGGCGGTCATGATGACCAAAATTATCCGGCATTACGTGGGGGAGGGCTTTCAGCCGATGCGTGTCATGTTGCCCGGTTCTCGCCCAAAAGATAAAAAGTATCGAGCGTATTTTGGCTGTGATATAGGATGGAGTCATTCTAAAACAGAAATTTGGTTTCGTGATGAATTGCGCTTAGCGACATTCTCGATGCGTGATGACCCTAAGCTGCCTCTCGCCATGAGCTTTTCTGAACTGGATGACTTTTTGAATATGCCTGAGCCGGGGGATGAGGTCAAAGTCATCTATGAGGTGATCAATTACAGCTGTCACTATGGCTTACCAACGGTTGAACGTGTGTCGAGTTTATTAGGGTTGTCATCTCAACAGTTCCAACGCAGGTTGCATGATATCGGTATGAACTTTACTGCGGTGTCAGGGTATGTGTTAAGTAACAAAGCCGTCGAACTTATGACAAAGCAAGTCCCGCTAGAAGAGATTTCGAGGCGGCTAGGTTATCAAAATATCGCTAGCTTTAATCGTATGTTTAAACGTCAGAGGGCGATTACGCCAAAGCAGTTTATGCAGAGGCTTAATGAGGTGCGTTAAAAAGGGGGCTGAGCTACAACCCCAATGCCAATTATGAACCAGGCGAGTAAACCTGATGGATAAAACTGAAGTCGCAGTTTAACTAGCATCCATCAGGGGAAAAAGGTTAGATCTATTCGTCACTTGGACGCCAGCTTAGTGCACTAGCAACAGTGCCAATAGCAATTAAGTCTTGTTGAGCTTCAGTAAGGGAAGGTAATGATTGCACGGTAATCATGCCGTTGGTTTGTACTGCTGCAACTTCCTGTGTGCCGCGCGTAAAGCTATAGCCTAAAGGCATATCGACTGGCATCAGTAGACCGTCACCAGTATGAATAGTCTTTAGGTTAAAATGAACATCGCCGATGCGGATTGTGCCTTGTTCAGTTTTATCGAAACCAAGATCAATCGCTGTGGCTTTGGGTTCGATTCGGTATTCACCAACTTGTTTGTCATCTTGAAGGATTTTACATACGTAAGGGTCATTACCTCCAAAATCCACCCCCATGTAATGGATGGTTGAACCGCCACCGGTACAAGAAAGCTGCCAAGTTGCACCGTTGTCTTTTCTGGTGATCTCTGCACCCATCTCACCATCTTTAAATGAGAAGGTGTTGAACCATGTTGAAGATGAAGCACTGCGAGAGTATTTACCTTGATATTTACCACCAATATCGAAAATGCCCTCAGAACCAAAGCCCCAAAAGTCCCCATCCGTTTTTACCGTGATTTCAGGTTGCATTTTTACTTGTGGTGATTTGTCCATAATGACGGTGCTACCACAGGCTGAAAGGGTCATTGCAAACGCGGTTGCGGTTAAGATACGTTTCATTAGCTTCTCCAATTGAACAGCGACTAGATATCATCGTTATGAGTAAGTTGGCTGCATAGTAAGGAGACAGGAACAAATGTCCATTTTCAAAAAAGTGATGATTGGCTTTTGTAAGCAAGCAGCGATATGGAAATAGAGTTCAAGGTTGATATTGTGTTTTTTATTAGTAGTGAGTGGTGGTTTTTTGTGCGTATTTGCTCATTTCACCCGAAATATTGCGGCAATTACAAAAATGAGTGTCATTCAAAGCGGGTTTGTAAGGCTGTGTAAGAGGTGGCTTACATTGCGTAAAAGTGGTCACCGGAGGAAAATCCTGACTGAGCGGTTGAAATGTGCAGCTTGGTCTATATACTGCGCGTGACTTTATAAATGGGGTGAATCTTTTATGAGCTTAGTACAAGTTTTGCTGATTGAAGATGATAACGAAATAGCGCGATTGACCAAGTTGTACCTTGAAGCGGAAGGTTATCAAGTGACGGTGATACACTCTGGGGCAACCGCAGTAAGTCAAATTGTTGAATTAAAGCCTGATGTTGTCCTGCTCGATCTCATGCTACCTGATAAAGATGGTGCGCAAATATGTCGAGAAGTGCGCGAACACTACCAAGGTATGATTCTTGTGCTGACCGCAGTAACAGATGAATTGAGTGAAGTGAGTCTTCTCAAACTTGGTGCCGATGATTACATTACCAAACCAATTCGAGGCCATGTACTGGTCGCGCGAATTGAAGCCCTTCTTCGGCGTCTCCAACGTTCCACTTTATCCTCTCCAAAATCTAAAACGCAATTAGAAGGCTACGGACTCAGCCTTTGCACCACCACTCAAAAAGCTTGTTATCGAGAAAAAGAGCTCGACTTAACCCAATCTGAATTTGAAGTATTGACGGTGTTGCTCGAACGATTAGATCAAGTGGTATCGCGCGAAGAGTGTTGCCAAACCACCCGAGGGATAGAATACAGCTTCAACGACCGATCAATTGATATGCGGGTTTCAGGGTTAAGGAAAAAGTTGCAAAAGGCGGATGTGACGACAGCCAAAGTGACGACGATTCGAAATCGTGGCTATAAGCTAACGGCTGCTTAATATGCGTCGGTTAACTTTCGCGAGAACTTACATCACTTTGATGACTGGTCTCTTCATTACGATATCCATGTTTTTCTATTTGGGTAGTGATTACATGGAAAGGACCAATGCGGAGATATTTCTTAGCGACGGTCGTTTTTTTGTGAATCAATATTTAGAGCAGAAGGGCACAGTCGACTCGCTATACAAACAGTTAGAAACAACGGGCCATCAACCTTTCTACATATTTGATTTAAAACTGGTTAAAGCGCCTACAGAAGTCTGTCTGAGCTGCAAAAAACTGTTTGTCAGCGATGGGGTCTCCGTCTATGAATATGACGACGCATTATTTCGGGCATACTTCCCCCTGCCTAATACCGATAGTTATTTAAGGTTCACCGAAAGAAGAGAGTTTTTTAGACCTCAGGTTGAATGGTATCAAGATTCCGAGATACTGTTTGTTTTGACCTTAGTTAGCGTGATTACCGTTGCTTTGGCGCTCATGGTGTACTGCTATATCTATCGGCTGCATAAACAGATCTTTGGTTTAAATCGTATTCAACAAGAGTTTGGCAAAGGCCAGTTGACCAATCGAGCCACGCTAAGTGATTACAAATTGCCAGTACGTGATTTGGCGAACAGTTTTAACTCGATGGCGGAAGAAATTGAACGCAGAGTTAAGCAAAATCAGATATTTACTCAAGCTATTCCGCATGAGCTACGTACGCCACTTTCAAGAATACAACTTGCTTCCGATCTAGCTCGTAAACATGCGCACGCAGACCATCAAGTATTTTATCAAGATATAGACCGCTACGTTGAAGACATTGCCGGCTTTACAGATAGCTTGGTGACACTTTCGCGGCTCAATACCATCACCTCTGGCGTTGAGAAGATCGACGCTAATGCGCTTGATCTCGTTGAGTTACTCAAGCAGAGAATAGAGCGCATTGTTCATGCTGAATGCCATTTTACATGCAACTTAGGCTCAAACTTCGCTTATGTGATGGCCTCGAATACACTTTGCCATCTAGTTATTGATAACTTGCTACAAAACGCGGTTCGTTATGGTCGAGGCCAAATTTCCGTGACATTGACCGAATGCGAGGAGCATTTCGTTATTGATGTTGAAGATAATGGTTTAGGCATTCCGAAAGATAAACGCCAAGAGATTTTTATGGCCTTTAGCCGGTTGGACCGAAGCCGAAACCGAGACCATAATGGCTTTGGTCTCGGTTTGACGATCGTTCGCAATGTGTGCCAAACCTTAAACTGGAGCATCGCGGTCGATGATAGTGCGCTAGGCGGAGCGCGCTTTACAGTAATGATGCAGAAGCTTTAACGTCAGGTTAAGCTGTTTTATGCGCCCTTGTTTTACCCTGTGATTGGCGATTTGCGACCAACAAAAATAAACCAAATAGGGTCATGGCATAAAGCATTGACCAGCCCAAGCAAATAAACAGAAGTAAGCAGACGACGGAGGCTACCAACGCCATCAATTTATGTTTTCCGTTGAATAGCTGCACGGCAGATAGCATGGCGATCAAATAAACTAAGACAAAAATACCATTAGCCAGTTTGACGAATACCTCTAAATCTAATCCGCTCACTTCACCCACAACACATGAGATGGCTAATACGACCGCGATGACGAATGTCGCGTTGGCCGGTACACCTTGCGCAGATAGGTTGGCTATTCGACTCGATGGACGATACGCTCGGGTTTGAACCCATAACATTCTCGATAAGCTTTGGGTATAAAGGTTGATACTTGCAAAACAGGCGGTAAAGCCCAGCAGACTGATTAACCAGTGGAATTTCGCGCCAAACAACTGATCTGCGATGAAAGGAATAGAACCTGAATCAAACTGCGCAGAACCGTAAGCGTGGTATTTCAAGATAACCACAGAGCCCGCCCAATAAGTAGCCCCCGCGATGAGGCAACCGATGATCAGTGCAATCGGAAAGTCGCGTTGAGGGTTTTTAAACTCTTCTCCCATATGGGCGAACGCTTCAATGCCTAAGAAACACCAAAACATAACTGCAATAGCGGCGGCAATGGATGGCAGCTTGTTTGCGCTTAGCTCTGGCATTTGAATGTCACTTGTTGTGACATTGCCAAACCATACAAGGCAAACCACGAAGGCAAAAATAGCCATGGCTATGCCTGCTTGTAATCGACCAGATGATTGACTTCCCAATAAGTTGACCATGACTAACAGCCCAATCGTGATTAGCTGCGACACCAAAGGATAAGAAAGCTGGCTAGGCAACAGTGGCTGAAGAAATCCGCCAGCTAAAGCAATGGCAGCGGGAACCCCAACAGGTATGATACTCAAGAAAAGCCAAGCAATGGTTTTTTCGAGCTTTGGATTGAATGCTTGCCTGACAAAGAAAGCGGTTCCGCCAGCGTTGGGGAAACGCTTACCTAAATGGGCAAACGTAAGGGCGATAGGTAAGACGGCAACGAAGAGCAATAGCCAAGCCCATAGAGAATAAGCGCCAGCGATGCCCGCGGCAATTGCAGGAACCATAAACAATCCCGTACCGAGCAGAGTCGTCGAGAGCTGCCCGATACCGGAAAGTAACGTAATTTCTTGTTTTAGTTTGGCCATCATCGCGCTCCATGCATAATTATCCGCTAACAAGTAGCTTATCGAACTCAGCGTTGCCTATCATTAAGCAAAATGTCGGAGTTGGCTGTCATATTGACGGTAATTTGTTTCTAAGCCGTCACTTTGCGGCTTTTCATACTATGCGCTGCTCATGTAATATGCAGAGAATCAACAGGATAAGTTGACCTAACACTAGAGGTACTATGGATCAGTTTGACAGCAAAATAGTGGCGATACTGAAAGACAATGCTCGTATGTCAGTGAGTGATATCGCACGACAGGTAAACTTGTCACGCTCGGCCGTGACAGCGAGAATTCAGAAGTTAGAGAATGAAGGGGTGATAATGGGTTATCACGCCAATGTTCGTCAAAGTGGTCAATCTTCCTTGATAAAAGCGTACTTGGCGCTGAAATTTGATACCTCTAGCTCGACGAAATTCTGTGAGTCCTACGCTGCGAAAATCTACCAAATTGATGGCGTAAAATGGAGCCGTGCGATTAGTGGTGAAACCGATATGATGTTGTATGTGGAGACGCCAACCATGGAAAGCTTGAATGATATTCGCAATCAGCTTCATCGCTTTCCTGAACTTCGCCATCTAACCACTCATACAGTGCTGACTGAGTTTTTTAATACCTTAACCAATGATTAGTCATATCAACTTAAATTTGCTGCGCTCACTACAAGTGTTATTACAAGAGTGCCATGTAAGCCTAGCGGCGCAGCGATTAAACCTCACCCAGTCTGCAGTCAGCCGACAGCTTGCTCAGCTGCGGGAGCTTACCGCAGACCCATTGTTGGTGAGAGAGGGCAATCAACTTGTCCCTACTTCTCGGGCGTTGAGTATTCAAGCAAAACTCAATCAGATACTTGGCGAAGTGGATGAACTGCTGAGCGACAGGCCATTTGAGCCGTCTCAGTGGCAACAGGAGTTCGTGTTCTCATCCAGTGATTATGTGGCTCAGTTTATTGTGCCTGAAGTTACCGCATTGTTGGCAGAGCAAGCGCCTAGTGTTGATTTTAGTTATCAACTGTTTAAGCCCAACTATCTCCATGAGCTCCACCCAAGAGGGATAGACTTGGCATCAACCATGTTGCCGCATCAACCTGAGCACCTATCGAGTATTAAACTCGGACAAGATTATTCGGTTGTACTTATGCGCCAGCAACACCCGCTGAGCTTGGTTGAGATGCTTTCGAACGAGGATATTGTTCGCTATCCGCACCTCAAGGTCACTGGTGGGGGAGACAAAGACAGCCACGCAGATTTACAGCTCAAACAACAGAGCTACAAAAGACGCATTGCGGTGAAAGTGCCGTTTTTTAATGTCGCCGTCGATACGCTATTAACCAGTGACTTGCTGATGATCGTACCTGAGCATATTGCACTGACTCTATGTAATAAGGCAGCGTTAACCTATAAGGCGTTGCCTTTCACAACCTCACCTCACCAATATTGGTTAATGTGGCATCCTAAGTTTGATGGCGATGCGGCACATCAATGGATGCGAGAACAAATTCTCAATGTAATGACTCATTCTACCTATTCGATTGGTATGAAGTGAAGTCATAGCTAAGATGCGAAACTTTGATTTCAATTCATTCTATATCTCGCATAATCTGATGACATTGTTTTAATGTTGGAAAGGAAAACAAGGTGACGATTAGTATTTGGTTATCCCTATTTACGATTTGTCTTTTGGGGGCGATGTCTCCCGGGCCAAGCTTAGCCATGGTAGCAAAACACAGCTTAGCTGGGGGAAGAGTGAATGGCTTAGTCGCCGCTTGGGCACACGCATTTGGCATTGGTATTTACGCCTTTATAACTATCATCGGCTTAGCGGTGGTATTACAGCAGTCACCTCTACTATTTAAAGTCATCAGTTACTCAGGCGCGGCGTATTTACTCTATCTTGGTATTAATGCGCTGCGTTCAAAAGGGGGAGTCGCGGCAAAGCTTAAATCTGGAGAACAAACCAGTTTGTGGCAATCTGCTCGAGAGGGCTTTTTGATTTCCATTTTAAGCCCCAAAATCGCTCTGTTTTTTATCGCCCTGTTTAGCCAGTTTGTTGCGGTAAGCAGTAGTTGGGTAGGCAAAGCTGTGGTGGTGGGGACACCGCTCATTGTCGATGGGCTATGGTATAGCTTAATTACGCTGTTGCTTTCTAGTTCTAAGTTTATTGATAAAATCCGTACTAAAGCGCAATTGATCGATAGGCTTTCGGGTATGATTCTCATATTGTTGGCAATTCGCGTTGTGATGATGGTTTAGAAGGAAAAATTATGATTCGGCTAGGGGTAATAGGCACAAACTGGATCACCGATCAGTTTGTGCAAGGGGCATTGGAGTCAGGCGAGTATCGGTTAAGTGCTGTTTATTCTCGTTCGTTAAGTTCGGCCGCACAGTTTGCAGACAAGTACCAAGATGGTGCTTCGATACAGCTCTTTGATGATCTTGATTTATTAGCTGCCTCAAACGATGTGGATGCGATTTATATCGCTAGCCCGAACTCGCTTCATGCTCCACAGAGCATTCAAATGCTTGCGGCGGGTAAACACGTGATTTGTGAAAAGCCAATCGCTGCCAACGCTGACCTTGCTGATCAAATGTATCAGACCGCCAAAGAAAACAACGTTGTATTGTTTGAGGCGTTTATGTCTTGCCACACGCCTAACTTTAAGCTCATTAAACAAAAGCTACCGACGTTAGGTAAACTGAGTAAAGCGTTTATTACTTATTGCCAGTATTCTTCTCGCTACGATAAGTACCTTGCGGGAGAAAACCCGAACACGTTTAATCCTCAATTTGCCAATGGGTCAATTATGGACATTGGGTACTATTGCTTGGCATCGGCGGTGTCTTTATTTGGTAAGCCCAAGACTGTGAATGCCGTTGGGCAGTTATTAGAATCTGGCGTGGATGGCAATGGTAGTGTCATCTTAGGCTATGACACATTCGAGGTGGTGCTACAACACTCCAAAACAAGCAACTCCTATTTGCCGAGTGAGATTCAAGGTGAAGCTGGTGCATTGTTGATCAATATGATTTCGATAGCGGAGAAAGTGACCCATGTTCGTAAAGGCGAGCAGCCAGAAGATATTAGTCTGCCTCAGTTTGAAAACCGTATGCGTTACGAAGCGGAAGCGTTCGCTGAGCAAGTCAAAACCAATACAATGGATAAAGAGTGCATGGAGCGATCGTTGCTCGTTGCACAGCTCCTAACAGAGATTCGCCGCCAAGTCGGTGTGGTGTTTCCACAAGATAAGTAAAGAGAACAGGTATGCAAGCTGAAGTTAAATGGGTTGAAGGTTTTAAGTTTCTAGGTCAATCGCAGTCAGGCCATTCAATTGTGATGGATGGTAATGGTGGAGAAACCGCACCAAGCCCAATGGAGATGGTATTAATGGCTGCTGGTGGGTGCAGTTCTGTCGACGTGGTGGATGGTCTGAAAGAAGCGGGTGAAAAAGTTGCGACGTGTGTGGCTAAGCTCACTACAGAACGCCGTGACACAGCGCCGCGAATTTTCACTCAGGTGAACATTCACTTTGAAGTTAGCGGCGACAACCTTGCTGTCGAAGTAGTAGATAAAGTGTGTGCCGATTCTTTAGAAAAATATTGTTCAGTGTGCCTAATGTTAGGAAAAGGCGTTGAGATGACTCACAGCTGGGAAATTGTTGAGTAATTTTTCTCATCGCGATTGATTTATAGATTAACTAAAAAAGGAGAGGCACTGGAACGTGCTTCTCCTTTTGTATTATTCCGAGCTGTCAGCAAAATAAACTCGGTATTCCAGATAGCAAACGAAGGTGCTTTATAATTCTTACTTAAAAAGTACTACCGTTTGATCTTTGTGTAAATTGACAATTCCCATTTGGTTTTATTTTGCTTCAGAAAAAAATTTAAAGCAGGGATGTTTCACGAATCTATGTAATAGATAGTTTTATCATTAGCATTTGTTGGCGCAATAGTGACGGTATTTTGTCGAATAGTATGATGGTTATTCTGTCACCGCCGCTGCAACGTCAAATCTAGAATTATGACTCTAATCACATCTGAACAGGCTAAATATATTTGTCTAGCATGGAATATAATTTGTCTTTCTTTAGAGGTTTAGACAGATAATCATCCATTCCTACATCAATGCATTTTTTTATATCCTGATCGAGCACACTCGCAGTTAAAGCGACAATTGGCGTTGATGGCAAATTGTTTTGCTGCTCAAACTTGCGGATCTCTTGCGTCGCGGTAAAACCATCCATTTCTGGCATCATGCAATCCATCAGCATCATTTGGTAACGTGCGCCTTGTTTGACCTTATTGAGCGCTTCTAGGCCATTATGAGCGATATCAAATTGATAGTTGGCCTTACGTAAAAATAGCGATACCACTTGTTGGTTCACGTTATTGTCTTCGACAATCAATATCCTTTCTGGTGGTTGCTTTTCATCATGGTCAGCATTTGTTGTAGTCGAGTCCGTTTGATGTAGCTTACGTTCATAGAGGGCTTCTTTTGATTGCTGGATGGTAGACATGACTCGCGAGCCAAGAATGGGGAATTTGATCAGGCCATCTATCGCGTCGTTGAAATCTGCGTCTGCGGTTTCTAGGCGTTGAATAACAATCAGCGGTGTGTTTGGTGCCAGTTGACTCAGCTGTTCTATCTGTTTCTTGGTCGCTTCAGCGACGTGATGGTAAAGGAAGATGATATCGCATGTTATTGCGTGGCCAACATCTTGGATGATGGTGGTTTTCTCGATGCCATGGAACACGAGGTTTTTCTCTAGCTGATTGGCTACTTGTTCGTCATTACAAATGATACAAGCGTGTTTTGTCGCAATGTGAGACTTACGTGGTGTTCTCTCAAGCATGTTTACGGGGAGGGTAAAGTAGAAGCGACTTCCTTGGTCTTTTTCGGATTCGACTTGTAGCTTACCGCCCATTAATTCGACCAGTTGGGTACTAATGCTTAAGCCAAGCCCAGTCCCTCCAAATTCACGCGTAATTGACCCATCTTCTTGCTTAAAGGGCTCGAAGATTGAAGCTTGTTTATCTTTATCAATGCCAATTCCACTGTCTTTGACTGAGAAGGTCAGCTCTGTTCGACCATCAATAAATTTGGCGGCGACCGATATTGTAATGCTGCCTTGTTTGGTGAATTTTACCGCGTTCGACATCAGGTTTATCAGCACTTGGCGTAAACGATGCTCGTCGAGTTCGACGTTGTAAGGGGTGTCGTCTGCGATTTCAATATTCAGCTGCAACCCTTTTTCGGTCGTTTTACCTGCAATCATGGAGGCGGTGTCGAAAATGGCTTCTCTTACGTGTGATGGATAAGGGGTAATTTCAATATGACCTGACTCAATTTTAGACAAGTCCAAAATATCGTTAATCAGCATCAGCAGGGTTTGGGATGAGGTTTCAATTGTGTCGAGGTAGTCGCGCTGATTGGGGCTTAAACGAGTGTCGGACATAATTTGAGACATACCAATGATGCCATTCAATGGCGTTCTTATCTCATGGGACATGTTGGCCAAAAATGCGCTTTTGGCTTTATTGGAATTTTGAGCCTCATTCTCTGAGCTCATCAGTCTTTTCTCTAATTTGGCGATAGACCAAGTGGCGTAAGCCATTATGACGGCTAAAGTGATGACCAAAGCAGATAAAATAACGTGCAGCTCATTGTCTAAGGCATCCAGTTTTTGCTCAATTTGAACCGGAACTACTTGATGCATGGATGCAAGCTTCGCTTCGACATTATGTATTTCTCGACGTAGGCTGCCATGCAAACCGGAGTTATGGTCATAACCAAAACTTTGGTAGGCACGTTGTAATTGAGTAAAGGTATTCTGATAGTCGGCTATAGCATTGCGTACGACTTCGCTATCACCGGAAGAAAGAAACGAGAGTTTAAATAAGTGCTGTTGGGTGAGGGAGAGTTGCTCGTTAGAAAAATTACGGAAGAAATAATAGGTACTTTCTTGAAGGTTGATCAACGTCTCGTGATATCGATCATCTCCTTTGCTCAATAAGACCCGCTCTAGGTTAAACCAAGAGTCTTTGACGGTCTCAATTAGGCCTGTTTTATCTTCACCTTCGATTAAGATTTTTTGCTGAGCTAGTTCATTGAGTGTATGGGCGTAATTATCGATCGCTAATTGGATATGGTCTGTTGGGAACTGGGTTTGAAAATCATATTTATCTAAGTAGAGTTGGATTTTTTCAACGCTTTCTTTTAGCACTTCAATATTATTTGTCGCTTGCTGAATATATTTGAGGTTTACCCGGCTGATAAAGTCTTGTTCTTGGCGTCGTATTTCTAGCATCAACGCTTCTGAATTGGAAATAGAGACTTGTAGATTCCGCAAATCGCTTTCCAAGCTTTTGTAATAATGGTTAATGGAAGCAAACGCGATAACAAAACCAATAACTAGCGCACTCGCGACCAGCATTTGGAGTTTAATTGATTGCCTGACTGACATTGTGAGCCTTTATAAATTATCTATTGTTTTTATTAGCCTAGACGAGTTTTCGTCAATCAGGGTAAAAGGTTTAGATAATTAGAGGTTGGTAGGGCTTGGCTTTAGAATGGGTTGACCGCCATAACTTTTGTACCAAAGTGACACTAAAATGAGTGAGTTGGTATTGATATTGAACGCGGTGTTACTTCCGCCATTTTCATATTGACCAGTAGGTATGCTGCGCGAGTTTAAACTATTTTCTAACACCGCTTGCCCTAGCATCTCACTGTAGTCATCTGAAAATAGCACGCTAAAACCAAACGCGACCTTATGGCTCAGTATTTGGGGGTTCTCAATGACTTTTCCACTTGGGCTCACACTAGTCCATGGCTTACCGTAATAAAACAGGTTGTTGTAAGCAAACCACGGGTTCTTGTTCATGGCATCTTCAGCGAAGCTATACAGTTTATCTTTTTGTTCGGCCTTCTGTTTATGCAGGTTATAGATGGTTTCTAACTGATTCCATTCATCTTTTTGCCCAAATTCAATGCTGCCAAGAATGTAAGGGTCACTGGTCATAAACGGCACGTTGCGTGTGTCTATTTCGAGTGGTGAGCCATTTATGGAGACTGATGTTAGGTATTTATTGAGATCAGGCAGTGGGACAGAGTAATCAAACATTTCGAAACCCGTCGCTGCGTATTGTAGGTAACCGTGACGGCCTTCTTGTCGGTAATATTCTTTACCTTTATACAGTTTTGCGCCATATAAAGTCCCTTTGTGGACCGCTTTATCGAGTTTCCAGTGATCAATCAGTTTAACAATTTGGGGTTCTAATTCGGGGTGTTGTTGACACAAGATTTTAAGCCAAATGAGTAGGCGGCCGATGTCTAAAGCAGACCATCCGTTGCCATTACTTTTTGACTGGCTTAATCGACCAGAAGGAAGACCTGTCTTGGTACTGTATTCTCGGTTAGGTAGCCAGTTTTTGTAGAGCGGCATGCTATTGAGAGTGGCGAGCGTTTTTTCTAGCTCTGAATGGGTTTGTTCTGAGGTTTTTAGACCGAGAGCTTCAAGGGCGAGGGTGGCGGCTATGCCGCTTGCGACGTCCCACATGGTTGTATGCGGGTAGCCTTGCACTGAGTCCCATAGACCTGTGTGATCTCGCCTGTTTCTCTCAAAATAGTATTGGGCTTTTTTTGCTAACAGTTTTTCATTTCTGTTTAACGGTTTGATTGGCTCATGATGATGCTTGAGTTCAACTAGATCGTTGTGTTCCTCGTTTATTTCGTCATCATTTTCTTCTTTGATTTGTGGAGCGATCACTCTGCGGTGAAAAGAATGCGATCGGGCAGGCTCTGCAATGACGCCTCCGATGCTGCGTTGGCCATAAAAACTGATTTCAGGTTGTTCATTTTCTACAATAGCGTCTGACTCCGTTTCTGATGAAGCAGATAAAGAGAAAGCGCAACCGAGCAGACACCAAACCGCTTGTTTGAACATTAATATGCAATTCCATTCGCAAATAACCACTAAGGTAATGATAATACAAGATTTGTATAATGCGAGAAGTGGGGGGAATTAATCTTAGTAAATGCGCTAAAGAATTTATTGTTGATAATTTGAACAATTTTCTTGAGCTTGTGGGTCATATAAGTAAAATAACCACAACAACGGACAGTACTGGCTTATTGGCCCTTTTTAACTAGGGATAGCATGAGTTAGGAATATACTGTTATGCGTAATTTCTGTGATTTTGTTCAGAGCTTGGGTTTCGGTCAATGTACTTTGCCGAGCTGCAATTCGATTTCTGATCTGTTTTTTCACTACCAATCTCCTCAGTATCAACTTGAAGAGTCAGCCAAGCTGCGTATTCAAGACTATTTGTCTCGTGAAACCTTGTATTTGGATTCTTTTGCTACCGATGAAGCGGCAGACTTTGCTTTAGCGTTTTCATTTGGTGATAGCGAATGTGTCAACATAGAGTTAGCAGAGCAACTTGCTATGTTGCATCAGCAGCACCCCAATTTACCCTTATTTGCACAGCAAGAAATCGCCAGCCATTTGGCGACGGTAACGCACTACGCAATTAGAAATGATGATTACCAAACAACTCTTGATGTCGCGAAAAGTGCCAAAGGTCAGCAACAGGGAATTAACGTTCTAATTGTGGCACAAGCTTGGCATGCAAAGCGCTGCATTGAGACATGCCAATCGTTGGGGCTCAATGTGGTAGGTTTGAAAGTGGTGAATCAGTTCCCGAAAAATGACCCTCAACCTTGGGTGAGAAACCCAATAAACTGGATCATAAAAGAGAGCCATCGCACCATAGCGACTGGGTATGAAGTGAGCCAGCGTTATCAATTGGTATAAATCTAAGTCTCTCTTTTTTGGTGAAAACCAACGAGATTAAAATCTAAGTCTATACTCAACTATATAATTATATGCAACTAAGTTGGTTGGGCTATGAAAGGCAAGGATATCAATCCGTTTGTTGCTGTGCGCAGAGAATTCTGGGCAGCAATTTTCTTTAGTTTAGGTGTGAACTTACTGGTATTGGCTGTACCGGTTTATAGCTTGCAGCTGTTCGACAGAGTGATGGGCAGCGCAAGTATTGAAACCATGATAGCTTTGCTGTGCATAACGCTATTCTTGGTGACTTCTCAGGCAGTGCTAGAGCATATTCGCACATTGTTGATGCAACGTTCGGCTTTGAAATTGGACACCCAGTTAAGCGGTGACTTGCTCGCGAGTAGTATCGCAGAATCCTCAAAATCGAATCGGATCGAAAAGCATGCATTACAGGATCTTTCAATTCTTCGTGGTTTTCTCGTTGCTCCGTCAACCTCATCTATTTTAGACCTTCCTTTTACGCCACTCTTTTTGTTGTTGCTGTTTGTCCTTCACCCTTACATTGGCGTTGTTGCACTTGTCGGCGTGCTGCTGTTTATGGGGCTGGCAATGCTGATGATGTTTGGTGGCCGAAGATTAAGTGCACAGGCGCAAGAAACCACAGCGAAAGTGAGCATGGAGCTTAACGATTACTTACGCAACGCTCCAACACTGAAAGCGATGGGAATGAGTAGCAATGTTGGTAAAACATGGGAGAAAACTAATTCAGATGTGCTCAAGTTGCAGTGGCTAGTGAATTCACGAGCAGGTTTACTGTTGGCCATCAGCCGTTATTTCAGAACCTTGCTGCAAGTCGCTGTGCTTACGACGGGTGTGTTCTTAGCGCTCAATCAGCAGTTGGGTATTGGTTCGGTGATCGCAAGTTCTATTCTTATTGGGCGAGTGCTGAGCCCTTTTGAAAGCGCAGTTAGTGGCTGGAAATCTTGGTACACCGCGTATCGCGCGTGGCGTAGCTTGAACAGCCGAGTAGAGGCTGGGTTTGAAGTGAGTAAAACTCTCCTTCCAGAACCCAAAGGTGAGATCCAATTTAACAACGTTAGCTTGAAGTTTCCAAATGCGAAAAGCCCAGTTATTCAGGGAGTTAACTTTAAGCTCGGCGCAGGTAATGCACTGGCGGTGATGGGAAACTCAGGCTCAGGGAAATCCACACTGGCCAGTTTGTTGATGGGGATACATCAACCCTCGGTGGGTGAAATCAAAATTGATGGCGCGACCATCGAAAAGTGGGATATCAATCAATTTGGTCAATACATAGGCTACCTTCCTCAGCACGTTGGGCTATTGGCAGGTACGGTTAAGCAAAATATTTGTCGCTTCACTCAGGGGAACGATCAAGATGTGGTAAAAGCCGCCAAGCTTGCTTGCATACACGAACTTATCATGGCACTTCCAGAAGGCTATGACACCTATATTGGCGAAGGTGGCGTAATGCTCTCTGGGGGGCAAAAGCAACGCATCGGATTGGCAAGGGCCATTTACTCTAATCCTCGGGTATTGGTGCTTGATGAACCAAACTCAAACCTTGATCCAGAAGGCGAAACTGCCTTGGCGATCGTTCTGCAACATTGCAAAGAAAACCATATTACCGTGGTGATGATCAGTCATCGCCCGGGTTTCTTGCGTCAAATGGATTGGGTCATCAAGTTAAAAGATGGCCGAGTCGAAAAGGCCGGAACGTGCGAACAGTTCCTTGGTTTACAGGTGGAAGGTGAGTTACCTGAACCTAGCTCGGTTAAAACGGCTTAAGGGGGCGTTATGGAAAATGGATTTAGTACAAAACGCTTAATTATGATTGGCAGCGTAGTGGTTATAGCCACTGTCGGAGGCTTTTTCGCTTGGGCGACTTCGATGCCGCTCAGTTCTGCCTCTGTTGCTCAGGGCAGTCTCGTGGTTGAAAGTAAGCGAAAGCAGATTCAGCACCTACAAGGAGGTTGGGTAAAAGAGGTGTTCGTCAAAGAAGGTGAAAAGGTGGAGAAGGGGCAACCTTTAGTTGAACTTTCAGACACCAAAGCGGAAGCCGATTATCGACGTTACCTTTATCGCAGCTATTCGTTATTGGCTCAGCAAGCCAGATTACGCGCCTTGTCTCAGCAGGAAACAAGCATTACATGGCCGCAAGAATTAAAGCAGCAAAATGAAGATGGACTAGTGATAGAGACGCTGCTCTCTAGTGAGGGCGTGCAGTTTGAACAAGCGCAGCTAAGACGTGAACTTATCGAATCGCAATATGAGCAGCAGACCGCGCTGTTTCAAGAAAAGATAAAAGGAAGCAAGTTTCAGCGTCGCGCAATTACTACTCAACGTGATTTAGTTCAGCAAGAGATCAACATGACCAAGGGCTTGGTCGCTAAAGGGTATGTGTCTAAAACGCGTATGCTAGAACTTAAGCGACACAGTGCTCGGATTACCGCAGAACTTGCCGAAATCTCGTTGGCGGTAGATGTCGCTACTCGCGAGCTTGAAACGTTAGAGCAAAAATATCAAAACCAGATCCTCGATTTAGACCGCGAATATTCCACTCAATTGAAAGCTATTAACGATGAGCTAAGAGATGTACAGCAAGTCATTAAAACTGCGCAAGATATCCGTTCTCGAATACTGATTCGTAGCGAGTTTGAGGGCAGCGTGGTTGGTTTGAATATTTCCAGCATTGGTGGCGTGATTAAGCCGGGGCAAGTGTTAATGGAAATTGTCCCAGAAAGCGATGAGTTGATTGTTGAGGCCATTGTTTCCCCGAAAGATATAGATGTGGTGAGGCAGGGGCAGTTAGCACGAGTTAGGTTAACGGCGTATAGCGCCCGCAATACACCGCCAGTAGAAGGTGAGGTGCTTCATGTCTCTGCGGATAGGGTACTACCAAAAGGCGAGGGTAATGAAGCTAGCCCCGGGTATTTGGTGACCATTAAGTTTGATCGCCATGGTTTGTCTGAGCTAGAGCAGAACCACAATGTCGAGTTGTATCCGGGGATGTTGACTGAAGTGCTGATTATCGGTGAGGAAAGAACGTTATGGGATTACCTCGTGAGCCCGTTAGTTAGCGGAATGCAAAAAGCAATGAGGGAAGCGTGATGAACGAAGATATGCTTTTCTGGTTAGGTTTTTATGGTTTGTTCTTTGTACTAACGACGGCGGTGGGTATTTGGAAAAACAATACCGTTGCGGGCATTTTACTTGGTTACGTGCTGGGCCCAATAGGCTTGCTGTTACTGTTGTTTAGTCATGACCGACGACATGGAAAGTGCCCCCATTGCGCCGCGAAAGTGGATCGCCATGCTTATCATTGCCCTCACTGTAAACAGAAGTGCTATCGCCAACTGGTTGAGGAGTAAGCAATGAAAACACTCGGTTATGTAGCATTAGTACTGGTTGCTGCGTGTCTTGGTGGTGCCAGTTATGCTTTGTTGCAATCTAGCAGTCAGCAACAAGTTGAATTCTCAAACGAGTTGGAAGAAAAACAGCAAAAGATAGCGGCTTTGAATGAACAACTTGAATTGCTCTCAACTGAGTTGATGTTTGAGCAATTGATGTCTGAGGCTCATCAGCTTTCCTACCAACGCCAATTGGAAGGGCTTGCGCAAAAACTAGAGCAAGAGTATCAACAGCAAATCGCATCGCTTTCTCAGCAATTGAGTGAAGAAGAGGCGCGTTCTCAGAGCCTCAAATCCAAACTGCTTGCGAGCGAAAAATCCGCTAAAAATTATCGCTATCAATACTTTGCTTTAAAGAAAACCAGCGATAAACAGGAGCAAGCGTTATTGCAAAAATATCAGGCTAAGCAGCAGTTGTTAGAAGCAGAATCAAGCTTAGAAATACAAAAGCAGCGGGCGCGATTAGAACAACAATACTCTGAAACCGCCAAGTTGACGCAAGTAGAGCAGAGAGTGGATGAATTGATGACGTCTTTTTCGAAGTTAAGGGTGGACATGGATATCGTCAATACCTGCGATCAGAATTATCTCGACCGTTACAGCGATGCGAAAAGCTTACTCAGCCAAATGCGAACATTCGTCCATAACAATGAAATGAGCAATGAATACTATCAATTTGTCATCTCTAATGATGCGCAGATATCACGTAAAACGCGTGAGATTTGTTTGGAGAATTAGGGCTAAAGCTGAAGTCGATTGAGGTGAGGTTCGCTTTCAAATTGACGCCGCATTAGCATATTTTTGGATGTGTATTCATACAAAAACGCCTACCGTGAGGGTAGGCGTTTGATTTTTATGGTCTAAAGTTTAAACGTCAGTTGTGTCTGGGAACTTGATATTGGCGCTGTCTAGGTCACTCCACAATACCACTTCTTGGCCTGCATCATTCTCGAAGCGGTAGCCATATAGGTTGCCAGTTTCGATGTTGCTTTCTTGATAGATGTTTTGCAGAGAATCACTCATCTGAATGTGGCTCTCAGTAAGCTGCCATCCCCAACCGGACAAGTCGATATTGCTTGCGCCTGTACATACAAACTGACCAGCGGTTTCACCTGCGGTGTTGTTGGCGGCAATTTTATCCAGAGCAAGTGATAGCTCAGTATCGCTAGAGTTAATGCGCACACCTTCTAATTCTTGGAAGGTGTTATGAGTCATGTCGATCATTTGGCTTTGGTTGTCGTCGCCGACAAGCAGTACGTCGAAATCAGCACCGCCGCTGAAGTGAACCATGCTGCTGTCGCCTGATTCTAACTCCGTTGAGTCGAATACTAGTTGGTCGTTACCTACGCCACCAAACAGTTGGTCTACGCCGCTACCACCATCAAGAACGTCATCGCCGGTTTGACCAAATAGCATGTCATCACCCGAGTCGCCCGATAGGGTATCGTTACCTACACCACCGTCTAACGTATCGGCATTGTCGTTACCGCTTAACGTATCATCGCCTTCGCCACCTGATACATAATCTTCACCTGAACCGCCTTTCAACGTATCGTCTCCTTGTGCGCCATAGAGCATGTCGTTACCTCCATCACCAGATAAGGTGTCATCGCCTTCCTCACCATATAGGGTATCGGCAGAACCGCCACCGTAGAGCTTGTCGTCTCCAGTGCCACCCCAAAGTGTGTCAGTGCCTGAGCCACCTGATAGATAATCGTTACCTTGACCACCGGTTAAGGTATCTGTGTCGTTTTGACCATAGAGTTTATCGTCGCCTTCTCCGCCTTCTAATTGGTCATCACCCGATCCACCGTAAAGTCGGTCATTGTCTGCGCCGCCATACAGTTTATCTGCGCCAGAGCCTGCGCTTAGGGTATCTTGGCCTTCATTACCGTAGAGGGTGTCGTTGCCAGAACCGGTAGTCACCGAGTCATTACCTTCGCCACCTTCTACCGTGTTTGTGCCTGCGGATAGGGTGATGGTGTCGTTACCTAGGCCACCTTTCACTTGGTTAGTTCCACCCTCAGCGGTAATCGTGTCATTACCTTCACCGCCATCAATGGTGTTTAGACCATCGCCAGTTACTTTGATGGTGTCTTGACCGTCACCACCTGAGATAACGTTGTTATCGCCAGAGGCGGTAATTGAGTCATCACCTAGGCCGCCATCAATATTGCTGCTTCCTGCGCCTGTTACTTCGATGTCGTCATCGCCTTCACCACCCGCAACAACGTTATTTGCACCAGTTAGACGGATAGTGTCAGTACCTTCACCACCTTCTACGGTGTTGTTGTCTGAACTGTCTTCGATGTAATCGTCGCCTTCGCCACCTTTTAGAGTGTCCGCTCCGCTGCCACCAAGCAGAATATCGTCGCCTTGATCACCGGACAGAATGTTAGTACCGCCTTCACCAATCAGTTTATCGTCACCAAGACCACCTGATAGGGTGTCGTTACCCGTACCTGAGTAGAGTTCATCATCACCAGCATCACCCGATAGAGTGTCGCTACCTGCGCCACCGAAGAGAAGGTCGTTGTCATCACCACCCGAGATGGTATCGTTACCTTCACCAGCATCGATTAAGTCAGCACCTTGTTGGCCGCTTAGGTTATCATTACCACCTGCGCCAGATAGGATATCGTCACCGGTACCACCTGTTGCAGTATCTGCGCCACTACCACCGTAAAGGGTGTCGTCACCTTCACCTAAGGTAATGGTGTTTGCGCCAGCTTCGCCATATACAGTGTCATCACCAGTACCAGCATCAACGGTGTCTGCACCATCGCCTGCATACAGCGCATCATCGCCCGCGCCACCAGTAATGGTATCGTCATCTGCACCGCCATAAAGGGTATCGGCGACATCACTACCAATGATGGTGTCATCACCTTCGCCACCAAAGATGTTGTGGCTACCTGTATCGGCAGCGTAAAGGGTATCGTCGCCTTGTTCGCCTAAAATGGTATCTTGGCCATCATCGCGAATAGTGTCGTTACCTTCACCACCGGCAATGAAGTCGTAGCCTTCGCCACCAATCAGTTCATCATCACCAGCGCCGCCAAATAGGGCATCATCACCAGCGCCACCTTTAACAAGGTCATCGCCCGCACCGGAATCGATGTGGTCGTTGCCTGCTCCCGCATCAATGTCATCGGCACCGTCGCCAGCAAATACTTGGTCAATACCTTCACCAGTGGTGATGGTATCTGAGTCTGTGCCGCCGTAAACCACGTCATCCCCTAGGCCGGTATCAATCGTGTTTGTGCCAGATTCACCGTAAACCGTGTCGTTACCTTCACCTGTTTGCACATTATCGGTACCAGAGCCTGCAAATACCGTGTCATCACCTAGACCAGATTGAATGGTATCGTCACCTGCGCCGCCAGAAAGTAAGTCATCTTGGTCTGAGCTGAGTAGGGTGTCATCGCCATCTTCACCGTAGATTTCGCTGCGACCTTCGCCGCCATCTAGGAAGTCTGCACCTTCACCACCGACTAACACGTCTTCGCCCGCGCCGCCTAATAGGGTGTCGTCACCCGTATCACCAACCAGCGCATCATTACCTTCACCGCCGGTAATATGATCGTCACCTTGACCGCCAAAGACGGTGTCATGGCCAGTGCCCGCATCGATAGTATCGTCACCGGCATTACCTTCTATGATGTCATCGCCTGCGTTAGCTGTAATGGTGTCATCATCACCGCCACCATAAAGTTTGTCGCTCTCTTCAGAGCCAGTTAGGGTATCTTTACCGCTGCCACCATACAGTTCGCCCGCGTTTAAACCGGCAACTAGGGTGTCATCACCCGCTTCACCGAACAGTTGGTTGTTACCTTGTTCGCCATAAAGGGTATCATCGCCTTCGCCCGCAAAGACTTGGTCGTTACCTTCACCAGCACGAATCACGTCGCTACCATCGCCGGTAAAGGCTTTATCATGACCAGTTCCTATGTTGACGGTATCTGCGCCGCTACCCGAGTACACTGTGTCATGGTCTGCCCCAGCATCAACAACGTTATCGCCATCGCCAGCAAAAACCGTATCATGACCAGCGCCAGTGGTGATTTGGTCAGCGCCAGATTCAGCGTACATCAAATCGTCGCCTTCACCAGAATCAATCACGTTGTCACCGCCGCCTGCGAAAATGGTGTCGTGTCCTGTGCCTGAGGTGATTTGGTCATCGCCTGCATCGGTGTAAATGGTGTCGTCACCTTCACCGGAATCAATAGTATTGTGGCCTGTTTCACCGAACACGGTATCTGCGCCTTCACCTGTGGTAATGATGTCATCACCTGAGCCCGCATAGACTTCATCCGCACCTGCGCCTGTGTCGATAACATCAGCCCCTTCGTTGGCGTGGACAATGTCATCACCTTCGCCGGCAGTAATGGTGTCGTCACCCTCACCACCAAACAGTTGGTCATTACCTGCTCCGCCAAGTAAGGTATCGTCGCCCTTGTCGCCATAAAGAATATCGTGACCTTCGCCACCGGATAGATGGTCATCACCAAGCTCACCGACTAATACGTCGTGGCCTTCATCACCAGTAATGACGTCATCACCGTCGCCACCGAGTAGTAAGTCTTCTCCTTCACCACCTGAGATGGTGTCTTGGCCTTCGCCACCCAGTACAAAGTCATTACCTTCACCACCTAAAATGGTGTCATCACCTTGCTCGCCGTGTAGCTCATCATTACCAGCGCCACCTTCTAGGTAGTCGGCATCTTTACCACCAAACAGTTTGTCGTGGCCTTCGCCGCCATAGAGCTTGTCTTCGCCATCGTCACCAATCAAAGTATCGTGACCGTCGCCGCCGACGAGCGTATCGTCACCGAGTTCACCCATCAGTAGGTCATCGCCGTCACCACCGCTAATGGTGTCATCACCGTCTGAACCGAGTAGGGTATCGTGGCCTTCGTCGCCGTATAGAGTATCGTTGCCGCTACCACCCACAAGTACGTCATCGCCAGTACCACCATGTAGGGTATCGTTATTGATATCGCCATCTAGGAAGTCGTTACCTTCGCCACCAAAGATGGTGTCATCGCCTTGCTGGCCTTTTAGAATGTCATCGCCTGCGCCGCCATCAATGGTGTCGTTAAAGATGTTACGTACAGCCACATCCATATCATTAACTTGGCTTATAGGCGTATCGTTTTGGTCTAGGAATGTGAAATTAACTTCGCCACCATCGGGTAGCTTGTATTCAGGAATGTCGAGGTCGGTATTGATTTGACCATTTTGATCAACTGCCACCAATTGACTCACAATGATGTTGCCATCTTTGTCTGTGATTTGCAGAGTGACGTGGTCATGACCACTAAAACCACTTGCGCTAGTGGATGTTTGAACTGATTGATTGACCGCAAAATTTTCTAATTTGATGCTGTGAGAAGACTGCTCTTGATCTTGGTCTGCATCATATTGATAAACAGAATGGGACGTGCCCCAAGAGTCATCGCTACTCTCAGATTGCGAATCATCTTGATTCAATTCGTATTCAACATCGCCAAGTACCGTATCATTACCTTCGCCTGCTGAAATCGTATCGCTACCTTCACCGGCTGCAACAAAGTCGTCACCGGCTTGAGTTGAAATCTCATCATTACCTGCACGGCTGTTTACTGCATCGCCTTCTGAGGTGCCTGTAATGACATCATCGTGTTTTGTTCCTTCCATGAGCCTTCTCCTAGCCTTTGACGTGTTTGAATTGGTATTAGTGCAATACTGATACCAATTTCATATCTATGCTTATAGATTTAGATTAGTAGGCAGAGAGGGAATTGCCACGAAAGTTTAATTTATCAGTGATTTCAACGCTTAAAAGGCGAAGCTAAAGGCGAGGGTAATCGCACCATCTTTGAAGCGTCCGGTGTTCTCTCCGCGTTCTGAAGAGTGCCAGCGATTCCCAGAATAATTGTTATATTGCAAAGTGATGCTACCCGGTCGCCAGTCAAAATAGCCGAAACCGTAGGTATAATCAGGGTTCCAGGGTTGTTGTTGCTCTTTGTCAAAATAGTAAAACGCAGTGCCATTGACGTACCAATTGCCAAAAATGGCGTATTTACAGCCCAAGCTGAGGGTTTGGTGATTCCTTTTATAGGAAATAGAGGCAAGGTCGAAATACTCAGGTGTATGGTTGAAATCAACCTGACAACCAATTGAGCCTTCTTTCGTTAACGTAAACCAATCTTTAACCGGAGGGGTGATGGGGAACTTCCACCCCAAAGACCATGTTCCCTGATTAAACTCGGTCATGCGCTGATCCGATTCGGGGTTAAAACGGTTACCACCGTAGTTTGCATAGACCAAACTGAGCGTGTAGGGCCTCCAATCACTATAACCAAAGACATAAGTAAAATCGGGGTTCCACGCTTGCTGCTGATCTTTATCGATGTAGTAATAGACCGTTCCCGAAACAAACCAACTACCAGCAATGCTGTACTTCATAGATAGGGTGGCAGTGGCGTTGGTATTGGTTGGCCCGCTCGTCGTGCCTGCGGGTAAATTGGCAGATTCTGTTTTGGCTAGTGGATGATGGTAACCAATATTACCGCTTAACCCGTCTAGAAAAGTTTTGTTTTCCCACTCTTCAAACGGGAAGGCGAAAGAGCTGTTTACCCCTTTCCATATCTCATCTAACTCTTGTCGGGCTAAATCGACTTCTGCGGGTTTGGCTTTAGGCTCTCCATAAGTTGAGAGGCTTTGGTTTTGGCCTTTTTGCGCATATTGACTGGAATGAGCGTGAAACTCGTCTGCACTTGCTCCGCTACAGACGAGAGCAGTGATGCAAAGAGCCAAACTATTCACACTCAAAAATCGATATTCCAATATCTTGCCATCCGTGTTGCTTCAAATACCACTTTGAACATAAGACATAGAAAAATATATGAAAATATTTGCAATGCCACTGATCGAGTCTAACCTAAAGTTATAGAGCTTGCTTGCTAAACAACTAAATTATGAATTGCATCAAGTTATTGTCCTGTAATGGGAAAGTAGAAAAACGTCAGTAATACAGTTGAGATGTGGCTAGGATGAACGAAATTCTGTTGGTCGACGACAGCCGAACCATCCTCATTTTTATGAGTTCGGTGTTAAAGAAACGCGGCTATAAAGTGCACACAGCAATGTGTGGTGAAGAAGCACTAAAAGTGCTGCAAGAGCAGGATAGTATCCAATTTGTATTATCAGATTGGATGATGCCTGGTATGGACGGCATAGAGCTATGTAGAGTGCTGAAAAACTCTAACTATGGTCGTTATATTTTCTTTGTTCTGCTTTCCTCCAAAAATGATCAAGAATCCATCGTCAACGGTATTGATGCCGGTGCCGATGATTTCGTTGATAAAAAAACTGCGGTTGAAGAACTTGAAGCACGGATTCGTGCGGGCTTTCGAAGCCTAGCACTGCATAATGAACTTCTGAATAAAAACCAACAGCTTGACCAAGCCTACGAGACCATTAAGCGAGATCTCGATTCAGCAGGCGACCTCATCAAACAGATATTACCGAAAGCGAAACAGTTCCCTTGTGTTGAGCTTAGCTATGTATCTATTCCCAGTGCGCAAATAGGTGGTGACATGCTTGGCTACATGCAGCTTGATCCCAACCATATTGCGTTTTACCTCTTCGATGTAGCCGGGCACGGCGTTTCTTCCGCTCTGATGTCTTTCTCTGTGCAACAAAGCTTGTCGGTTCTCTCGGGTAGTGCCTCGATCGTGATGAAAGAGGGGATAAATGGCAGTGAAATATGCCCACCAGAGGAAGTGGTCGAAAAGCTCAATAATATCTACATGAGTGGCGACAACAGTGTGCTGTATTTCACCATGATCTATGCGGTGTTGAACACTCAAACTGGCTTGATGTCTTATTGCTGCGCTGGCCATCCACCTTTGGTGTGGTGCCACGGCGCTCTCGGCCAAGCTGAATTGATTGGCCATGATAATTTTGTGGTGGGTGCGTTCGATGGCATCGACTACCAATCCTCGATTATTCAGCTCGAACCGGGCGATAAAGTGTGGTTTTACTCTGATGGGATTACTGAAGCCGACAATGGTGCCGATCAGTTTTCTGAAGATGGACTGCGCAACACCATAGAAACACTCAATCACTACTCCACTCAGCAGCAAACCGAAATGGTCGTTAAATCAGTACAAGACTGGCGACAGTCAGAGTGCTTCGATGATGACGTGAGCGTGCTAGTGGCAGAATGGAAAGGCTTTATTGAAGGAGATAACCAATGCGATATGAGATTAGTGCAAAAGGCAACAGCACAGTTCTACAAATAAATGAAGATAGGTTTGATGCCAAGCTCGCTCCAGACTTTCGAAACCAAATTGAAGAGATAAAAGGAAGTATTGCAGGCCACCTCGTTCTAGATATTCAGTCAGTGAAATTTATGGATAGCAGTGGTCTTGGCGCTGTGATGGGCGTTTATAAGTTGTTACGCGATAAGCAAATTAGTGTCGCCAATGCGCAAAAGCCTGTTCTGGATCTGTTTAAGCTTACGCGAATGGATCGCCTAATTAAAACTTATGACAGTGTTGATGCGGCATTAGCAACAGCCGTCTAAGGAAAGACCATGAAAGGAATGATTTTAGCTGCCGGGAAGGGGACGCGTGTCCGTCCGATTACCCAATCGATTCCAAAACCAATGATTCCTATTTTGGGTAAGCCCGTAATGGAATCCATGATTGAGTTATTCGCGCAAAACAACATAAGTAAAATCGTGATTAACACTAGCCATCTTGCAGAAGTTATCGAGGGCTACTTTGGTGACGGCCACCATTTTGGCGTTCAGCTTTCTTACTCTTATGAAGGTGAATTGGTTAACGGCGAGTATGTGAGCAAAGCGCTAGGCTCGGCTGGGGGAATGAAAAAGATTCAAGAGTTTTCTGGATTCTTCGATGAAACCTTTGTTGTTGTCTGTGGTGATGCATGGATCGATCTTGATTTGACCTCTGCGGTACGCCAACACAAACAGAAAGGCGGTATCGCTACCATAGTAACTAAAAATGTCATCGCCGATGAAGTGGAGAAATACGGTGTGGTAGTGGCGGATCAGCGCGGCCAAGTGACGAGCTTCCAAGAGAAGCCAAGTAAAGAAGAAGCGCTTTCAACCCAAATCAACACGGGTATTTACATCTTCGAGCCTGCGATTTTCGATTACATCCCGAAAGATCAAGAGTTTGATATTGGTAGTGAACTTTTCCCTAAATTAGTCGAAATGCACGTGCCGTTTTATGCCATCGATATGAACTTCCAGTGGTTAGATGTGGGCAACATCAGTGATATCTGGGGGGTAACTCGCGATATTCTGGATGGCAAAGTGCCCGGTTATCGCATTCCGGGGACGCAAGTCAAAGCGGGTGTTTGGTTAGGTATTAACAGCGTGGTTGACCTTACTAAGTGCAACATCGTACCGCCGGCAGTGATTGGTAGCGGCTGTAAAATTGATGATGGCGCGACCATCATTGGGCCAGCGCTCATTGGCGCTAACTGTAAGCTCGATGCGGGCAGTAAGATTCAAGAATCACTGATTTTTGACAACATCCATGTGGCAGAAAATACGGCGGTGTATCAGCAGACCATCTTTAACAACTATTGCATTGGGCATGATGGCAAACCATGTAATGACCTCAATTGGAAACACTTGCGCGCCACCCCTAGAGATCGGGTGACTGATGAGCTGACCTCCATGTCTTAGTGAGACCAATAATATGAAAGCAGGCAAATTAGGCAGTTTTTTCAAAATCTATCCCAGCTCGTTAGATGCCTCGCGCATTGCATCTGAAGACCTGATGAACTATTGGCAAGCAATAGGTGTGTCGGATGAACTCGCATCCCAACTAGAGCTGTGTGTGGTTGAGATGGTGAATAATGCCTATTTGCATGCTTATTCTGGTGAAGAGGGCTTACCCGTTGAAGTGGAATGCGCGATAGAAAAGGGCGATCACGATACGCTTTTGAAACTCTTCATTTCTGATAATGGCAGCGTGATGTCTCAACAGGAGTTAGACAGCAAGTTAGACAGCGCATTTATTGAACCAGATCCTTGTGATGAAAGCACTTGGACTACATCCGGGCGCGGTTTCATTATCGTGTCAAGTTTGATGGATCGCGTGCAGCTGTTTTCTGAGAACTCAAAGAATACCTTTCTTATGGTGAAAAAGCTCGATTGTGAACACGCTTCGGCATAAGCGTGAGTAAATCTTCATAGGAACGAAGTTTTGGCTAGCAACAATAATAAAAGGGAGAGCAGGGATGGATCATTATTTTAAGAATTTTGAACATCGTGTTCCGCCAGAGCCAGTACCCCACAGTATCCCGCGTGAATTACTGTATCAGTACTTGGCAACGTGTAACTTGACTCTTGGCATGTGGTATTTGTGGTGGCGTTGGAGTTTCGCTCTCAATTATGACGCTCTATGGTTTTCATTACCTTTGGCTTTCGCAGAATCTTGTGCTTTTATTGGCTCAATACTGTTTACCTACAACTTATGGAAAACAGAAGATGAACCTAAGCGTAAACCGCCATTCAAGATTGCCGAATGTGTCCACGAGACGGACGACAATCGTCCTATTAGCGTAGACGTGTTCTTCCCAAGTTATGATGAAGAAACCGATCTTGTGCGTTTGAGTATTGAAGACGCGCAAAAGATTCGCTATCCGCATCCCATCGACATCAATATCTACATTCTCGATGATGGTAACCGCCCCGAAATGAAGGCAATGGCTGAAGAGATGAATGTCGGCTACATCACTCGTGACGGAAACATTGGTTTTAAAGCGGGTAACTTACGTAATGCGATGGAGCAAACCTATGGCGATTTCGTGGTTATTTGTGACGCCGACACCAGACCTTTCCCTTCCATTTTAGAAAATACTTTAGGTTACTTCCGAGACCCGAATGTTGCATGGGTACAAACTCCACAATGGTTCTTTGACTTGCCAGAAGGCGAACGCTTGCCGAAATTCTTGGCGCGTAAGCTGGGTAAATGGTCGTCATTCATCGGTACTGGGATAGAAAAAGTGTATGGACCAGTCACCTTAGGTGAGGATCCATTCGTCAACGACCCACAGATGTTTTATGACGTGATTCAGCGACGCCGTAATTGGGTCAACGCTTCTTTCTGTTGTGGTGCGGGCTCGATTCACCGCCGCGAAGCGGTAATGGAAGCGGCGCTACGTGCTTACGCGGAGCAAATCACCAAAGAACAAGACGAAGTGGAAAAACAGATCCGTCGATTGACCAAAGAGAAACAGGTCGATAAAGACATTTCAGATAATCTACGGAATGAAATTCTGTTCGATACCGAGTTTACTCCATACAAATTCCACGTATCGGAAGATTTATACACCTCGATTGTCCTGCACTCAGACAGTGAGCGGAATTGGCGTTCAGTGATGCACCCACAAGTGGAAAGTAAAATGCTCTCTCCACAAGACTTACAAACGTGGACGGTGCAGCGCTTCAAATATTCCGGTGGCTCTATCGACATCTTTATGAACGATAATCCAGTGTTCCGTAAAGGGCTTAAGTTCAAACAAAAGCTTATGTATGGCGCGAGTTTTTGGTCTAACTTATCGGCGATTTGGAACATCATTTTCTTAGCTTGTCCGATTGTTTACTTCTTAACATCGATAGCACCAGTCAGTGCTTATGATGTGACCTTCTACATGCATTTCTTACCTTATGTACTGACTGCCGAGCTGGCAATGATGGTCGGAACTTGGGGTGTTGCTGGCTACAAGGGTAAAACCAACTTCTTGTCTTTCTTCCCAGTTAACATGCGAGCGTTATGGACGGTTCTACGCGGGCGAAAAATCAGTTTCCCGACCACACCGAAAGAGCGACAAACCGGTAATTTCTTCAAATTGGTGCTACCACAAACAGCGGTATTCTTATTGAGCTTGTTCTCGCTAGCGTTTGCATGGGTAGGGCACTCAACTGGTATGTGGGGCAATTATTCTTTCGGTGGTCTAGTGCTTAACACATTCTGGATTATTAACAACATGATGGCGATGTGGGGCATGATGGCCGCCGCATTCTGGACACCCCCTTCATCGGATGAAGACCAAGAATCTGCGACAAATTCTGAGGAGCTAAAGTATGGCGTTTAAACAGGGATTATTAACTGCTCGACATCACATCGTATTTATTCTCGGTTTGGCCACGGCACTGGCCATTGCGTTTAGTATTGAAAATCGTCAGCAAGGCCATGTGCTGGGTAACATTACCTTTGAACAAGAAGAAGAGATCCCATTTAAAGATAATCGTGTATTAACCACGCAGGAATTTGAGTGGGCTAACATTGCTTGGCAATACTTTGAAAATAACTATCAAGAGAATACGGGGTTAGTGAATTCCGTAGATGGTTATCCGTCTACCACTATGTGGGATACCGCCTCTTACCTGATGGGTCTAATTGCAGCAGAAAAACTGAATGTGGTTAGCACTAGCGTATTCAAGATGCGAATGGAAAAAGCATTAACCACATTAGCGCGCTTACCTTTGGTAGATGACCACTTGCCTAATAAAGCATATAACACTCAGACATTGGAAATGGTGGATTATGCGAATAATCCGATGGAGAACGGCATCGGTTGGTCGGCGATTGATATCGGTCGAATTCTGGTACCAATGAACATTTTGATCTGGCAATACCCTGAGTTTAATAAGCAAGTGAATGATGTTCTCAACCACTGGAATATCAATGAAATGCTGGTGGATGGCTATATGTTTGGTGCGCGCCCAAGTTCGAAAGATGGCAGCATGGAGCGAGTACAAGAAGGCCGTATCGGTTATGAAGAGTACGCTTCTAAATCCCTAGCCCTAATGGGACGGGACGTATTCAACTCAATGAAATACATTGATTTCTTAGAGTTGATTGACGTCTATGGCATCGACATTCCAACTGATAAACGCGACCCTGCTGAGTTCCACGCCCATAACTATGTGGTGAGTGAGTCCTACATTTTGGACAGCATAGAGTTTGGGGCCGATTCCGTATCGAAAATTTTTGCTCACCGAGTGTATCTAGCGCAAGAGCGTCGTTATGACGAGACAGGCATTGTGACGGCGGTTAGTGAGGATAACGTCGATGAAGCGCCGTACTTTGTTTACAACACGGTTTTCTCAGACGGTAAAAAATGGAATGCGATTTCTGATGATGGTAAAGACCAATCTCACCTAAAAACCTTATCAACCAAAGCCGCTTTCGGTTGGTATGCCCTATATGAATCAGATTATACCGATTTGCTAATGGAAGAAGCGGGTGAACTCTACTCCAGTAAAAAAGGTTGGTATTCAGGCCGCTATGAACTGGATGGCCGCACCAACAAAGCCATCACTGCCAACACTAATGGCATCGTCTTGGAATCATTGGCTTATATAGAGAATGGACCTCTACTCACCATCGGTGAGCAATAACCATGATGCCAAAAATAAGACGAAAGTAATGGTTAAGGAATAAAAATAATAACGCAGAGGAAGGTGTATGCGCAGGATTAGTTTATGTTTGATCGCTCTGGCCATGGTTGGATGTGGTAATAAATATAATCAGTTTTCAGAGGATATTGTTGACCGTAAAACGCATTGGGATATACCTCAACCTAGAAGTGGCGAGCTAACTGAAAAAGAGATGGACATGGCTCGGATCGCTTGGAAGTATTTTGAAAATAACTACCAAGAGAACACCGGCTTAGTGAATGCGGTAAATAACTATCCATCGGTCACTTGGTGGGATGCGGCTTCTTATATGGCGGGCATGACAAGTGCGTACGAGCTAGGGATCATTGAAAAAGAGGAGTTCGACTCTCGTTTGACTAAGATTCTCACCACACTCAATAAGCTCGATTTGTTTATGGGTGAGTTGCCCAATAAAGCATATAACACTCAAACTGCGGCGAAGGTGGACTACGGTAACCAACCGGGTGAAATCGGCTATTCAGCGTTGGACTTAGGGCGATTGCTGATTTGGCTACATATTCTTAAGCATCGTTATCCTGAATTTGCCACCAGTATCGATTCGGCGGTACTGCGTTGGAACTTCTGTAACGTGGTCGACGAAAACGGCACCATGTTTGGCGCACTGCTTGAGCCTGGTAAAGAGGTTCAGTACCTACAAGAAGGGCGCTTAGGCTACGAAGAATACGCTGCGAAAGGGTTTGAACTTTGGGGCTTTGATACCACTCAAGCGGCCATGCCTGAGCCATATGCCACGATCAACTTGTTCGGTTATGACGTGCCGTATGACACTCGAGACCCACGTAAACTTAAAGCGCACAGTTACGTTGTAACGGAAAGCTACGTTCTAGATGGTATCGAATTGGGGTGGGATTTAGTTTCTGATCGCTCACCACACGATAGCTCATACTCCCATGAATGGATGGCAGAGTTTGCTTTGCAAATCTACCGTGTCCAAGAAGAGCGTTATCGTCAAACCGGTATCATCACTGCGCGTACCGAGCACCAGTTAGCAGGCGCACCTTACTTCGTCTACGACACCATTTACACCGATGGTTTTGCGTGGAACACCATTTCAGAAGTGGGGGACTTCCTTCCTCAATTCGCTGCAGTTGCAATTAAAGGTGCAATGGGTATTTGGGTTCTGTGGGATACGCCATATACCGATTTGGTGTTCGATCATGTTTCTACAGCTTATGACAGAGAAAAGGGCTTCTACGAAGGGATATTTGAAAACGGTACTGGTTTAATTAACACCTTTACCTCGAACAACAACGGCATCACGCTAGAAATTCTTCTGTATAAACAACAAGGTAAATTGTTGACTTACAAGGATGATGTTGCGCCGAGCTTATGGGAAAAGGCACTAGAGTCACCATTTGGTTATGAGGGGCAATGTTTACCGCGTAAGAAAATTGAACCTGTAGAGTAAAGGGCGCTAGATGCTAAAGAGTTGGGTTGTATTAGCGTTAGCAATACTTCTTTCGTCTTGTGGGGTGGTCTATCAAGGTGTGAATGATGGCATTACAGCCATCAATCATTCCCAAATGCTGCGGCAAGGTAGGCATGGCCCGTTAACGGAAGAAGAACTTGCGTGGGCTCAAACTGCGTGGAAGTACGTTAAAAATAATACTCAGTTATCGACTGGGTTAGTGAATAACTTGGATAGTTTTCCTACCACCAATATGTCCGGTATTGGTGATTACCTCATCTCGCTTTTGGCGGCCAAAGAGTTCGAATTTATTAGCAACAAAGAATATGACGAGCGCTTAACTATGGTGCTGACATTCTTGAACAAAATGCCATTAAGCCAAGGACAAGTACCGAACAAAGTGTACGGAACTCAAACCGGTGAAATGGTCAACTATGGTAATGAATATCAAGATATTGGCTGGTCATCACTCGATGTAGGCCGTTTGCTTATCGCTCTTGCCATCGTAAAAAGGCATTCCCCTGAGTTTACCGAATACGTTGATAAAGCGGTACTTCGTTGGAATTTTTGTGAGTTGATCAGTGCAGATGGTGAACTGTATGGCGGCGCAGTACACGAGGGGCAAGTGACGCGCTACAAAGAAGGACGTTTAGGCGTTGAGGAATATACCTCTTACGGCTACCTTGATTGGCAAATTGTGCCAGAAAAGGCGATGAACATTGAGCCCTATGACGTGGCAACGATTTACGATGTTGATCTGATTTTCGATGGAAGAGACCCTCGAATTTTCAATGTATTACGCCCAGTATACAGCACGCCTTATCTGTGGATGGGGCTGGAGTTCAACTGGGACAAAGTTGGGGATGTTTCTTCAAGTGATGCTACTCATACCAACAATACCTTATCTGCAATGGCTGATGCGGTTTATTTAGTGCAACAAAAACGTTGGGATAATGAACGAATATATACCGCCCGCGGTGAGCATACCGTCTCAGGTGAACCATACTTTGTGTATGACGCCATATACGCGCTAGGTACACCATGGATTACGTTAGCTGATGATGGGGCATCTCATGATCATTTAGCCTTGGTATCTACTCGTGTGGCGTTTCAAATGTGGGCGCTGTGGGATACCGATTACACAGACCGCCTAATGGTGCTGGTTAAAGAACTCTATGACCCGCAACGCGGCTGGTATGAAGGTCGTTTTGAAATGACCAGTGCCTATGAGAAAGGCTTAAGCCTTAAAACCAATGCAGGGGTGCTAGAAGCCCTATTGTATAAACAGATGGGCAAGCTGTATAAACATGGTGAAACGAAAGAGTACCGAGATGTGAAATTCAATTCTCGATTTGATCATCCTGGGCGATGCCTAGTGGAGACATTCCGATGAAGCGATGGATATGGATACTTTGGTTTGTATCGTCGACTTTAATGGCGATCGAGAAACCTGTAGTGGATGCGTTAACCACTCCGACATTACTGCTTGGCCAAGGGCGTTATGCGCAAGCTGCGGCGAGCTTTCACTTGCAAAGCACCATAATGTTAACGTTAGAAAAGCAGCTTGGTGTCAAAACCATGTGGCAAGCTGCGGGCCTAGCAGAAGGGCTTGCGGCGATTGCAGCAGAAAAGGATCAAGACCCGATCGCCTATGAGTACTGGGCAAATAGTGTGCGCTATTTTTTGATGTCAGGGTCTAACTGGGAAAGTGTGCAAACTGATCTGCACCAAGAGTTTGAACAAGCCAATACACGTTTGCAAAGTAACGTCTCAACGGGCGGTGCAGGAGCGATACTTAATAATCATTGGTTACAGCTCTTTACACTTGTTGAAGTGTGGCAAGATAAGCTCAATTACTTCGGTTATAAAGCGCCCTCATCGGAGTTGGCGACCACAGTGATTCAATCTGCGAACAATCAAACCAGTGAGCCACAATCATCCGGTACGCAGCTCAAACAGTTCTCACCGAAAAAACAGCTCCAGCTAGATGCCGGCTTTAAAGCTAAGCAAACCTTCGACCCTTCATTAACTATCGCACCCAAACCCCAAGCAGCGAAAACGGAACAGAGTGCTGGGGATGCTCAGCTCAAAACTTCAGCGCCTCAAAAAACGCAGAGTAATAGCGCACCGCAAACTAAAACACCCCTAATTGAAACAGAGCGTTCGACACCGGTTAACCCCCAACCTGTAAAGCAAAGTTCTAGTGGCTCTGCGACTTCAGTTCCTGTGACTTCGAAGCAACCGACTTCAAAAGCGCCAGAAGTAAGCTCGGGTTTGATTATTGGGCCATCTCAAACTGAATCGCCAGTAAAACAGCAAACAGACGAAAAGGGCATCACGGTGGTCACGCCAATCGACTTGGGCGGCAACATCGTCGAGCACGATCATGATTCACTGCCTATCAATCAAAGGTCGCCAGCAGAAGCCGTACCAGCTGAAAATACCTCAGAGCAACAGATTTCACGCTCTAATTTAGATTCACAAAGCACCAGTGGTGTAAAAGCTTCTCAAAGGCGCAGTTTTGCACCAGTGGTAGAGGAATGACAACGACAATAGATGATTTTTTGACTCAGTCGGTTTAGTGGCGTGCAAACTTCACAATATGCATTACGCTTATTAGTGAATAAACAAAATGCATATAACCCTTATGAAAATTTTCCGTGTTTTATTTTTAAGCCTAATGATGACAATAGCCCCGTTAACTCAAGCATTTGAGGATGATCTCACTAGCTTAGACTCACAGAAATGGTGGGTAGCTGATGGGTGGGAGAACGGTTTTCCGTTTGTTTCCCGCTGGGAGGGTGAAGCAATAACATTTAGTAAGCGTGGAATGACTATTGCGCTCAAAAATGATCGACGCCGAAACGAAGATGGTAATTACAGTTTCTATTCTGGTGAGCTTCGAAGCCATGGTTTCTATTCCTATGGCTGTTATGAAATTGAAATGAAGCCGATCAGAGCCCCGGGCGTAATTACCTCTTTCTTCTTATTCGCGGGTCCTTACGACAAGCCGGAAAATGGCAATGGTAAGCACAATGAAATAGACATCGAGTTTCTTGGTTCTAACACCAACATGGTGCAGCTAAACTTTTGGACTGATGATGATGGCTATGAAAATACCCATGAAACCCTCATCTTCCTCGATTTCGATGCGTCTCAAGCCTTCCATAAATACGCCATTTACTGGTCTAAAGAGAGTTTAGAATGGTTTGTGGACGGTCAATCCGTATTGAAAGTGAAGAATAATGAGTACGATCCAATTCCTAGTGCAGAGTCTTCTTATCTGCGGATTATGGCCAACGTATGGGCGACTGATGCGGAGATAGTCAACTGGGCTGGCTTGTTTGATATTAGCCAAAAACAATCGCATAAAGCGCGCTACAGAAACTTTAAATATACGCCGGATATTCGCTGCCAATAAAATTTAAACCGACAACTTGTATTCAACTATATGCATACTACCTTTTAAGTAAAGGTACTAGAAATAACAACGTCAGCTAGGGCATAAGTATGGATACATCTCTCTCAATAGCGTATCAGCTATTAAAAAACTCGCGTGTCGATTTTGATCTAACCGACAACTCTCACCAACAACGTTTGCTTGATTTAGCCGACCAACTTTTAGCGTTGGAAGATCTTAGCCAACACCAGCTCTCTACTCTCGCTCAAGAGCATAACGCACCGTTAGAGTTCCAACTGGCACTTAAGCTGGTTCATTCTCGTCAACAAGTGTTGGGGCTTTCTAAGCCAACCAATATTGGCGTAGTGTTTGCGATGTGGGGGGAACATAATCGCCTCCAACCTAAAACGGCCGCCAATCTAAATGGCGAAGATTCGCTAAGAACTAAGATTCGTCAATTAGAATGGGTGGTAAAAGACTCCTTGGTTGATTGGCAACTGTACGCCGTCGATGATGGTTGCCCACACGATAGTGCTCACATTGCAAAACGTATTGCTAATCAACAGCCTAGAAATGTGGCTGAAAAGGTGCATGTATTACAGCTAAGCAACGCCATTCCTGCGAAAAGTGGGCCATTGAATAATCTTGCAAGTGTGGATGATTCGCGCAAAGGTGGTTCAATCATTCTAGGCTGCCAAACCGCGCTCGCTAATGGCGCTGACGCTGTGGTTTATACCGATGCAGATAACTCAGTCCACCTTGGGCAAATTGGTTTATTGCTGGATGAATATGTGGAGAAAGGAAAGCAAGTGGTGTTGGGCAACCGTAAACACCCTGACTCTATTTTGGTTAAGCAGGAAGAGCGCTGGGGCGTGGGAATTAAAACTCTGCGTCACATGCAACGCATGATCGGTGCACAAATCTTTGAACAGGGAATCAAAGACACTCAAGCTGCGTTTAAGCTCTACAGTAAACCGGTGCTAGAGAGAATTTTGCAAAAACCGACAGTGTATGACTTCTCTTTTGATACCGATTGGATCTTTGCCACGATGGAAATGAATCAGCCTATCTCAACCGTGCCATTCGCATTCATTGATTCTGCGGCAGAATCTGCTTCTATCGTTCAAGGGCCAATGACGACTTGGTATGTGTTATTGGATGGCTTGGTTAAAGCGGCGAAAGCGCGACATGCGGACTACAGTGAAGAAATGGCTGATGTGTTTGTTAAAGAGGTCAAATCTCATAAAGATCTTGAACTCATTATCGATGTATTACCGCCAGAGCTTGCATTAGCTAATGATAAAGATTTGGGTAATCCGAAAGTGATGTCTCCCCAATCGGTACGTGATTGGATCGTGAGTGCGAAAACATTGCGTGCCCAAGCGGCAACCCCAGCTTAAGCAGCATGCTTGCTGAAAGTGTATTGATTACACGTTAAAAAATCGCCTGACCACTGCGTCAGGCGATGATGTTTTGGTTATCACAATGGGAAGTGATCATTTGAGCGGGTCTCCTAGGGTAGCGGCATAGATTAAATCTAGCTCTTCTTGTGTGACCACATCAATAATGGAGCGCGGTTGACGGCTCTCCTCAAGGTAGGCGATTAGTTGTTGTTTTTCGTCTAAGCTCATTTCATCTACGGTTTCATAGATTTCTTTTAGCTCTTGTACACTCATACGCGATCTCCTTCCAATATGACGTTGTACGAATACTTACTTGTTATCGCTCACTCCCATCCTTGGTTGCGGCGAATGAAAAAGCATTGGGTGGCGGGGCAGAGTAGCCGTGCTGCTTGCCCGTTACGACCCAATTGTTCCAGTTCGGTGGTAAATCTAAACTGTTAAGTTCTGATAGCAATTTGTTGAGATGCTCATCGTGAAGACAGTCAAAGCGATTGCTCTGAGCATGCAAATATTGAATCTTGGCTTCAGAAGAATGGGGGTACTGCTTAAGTAAATCTTGATACAGCACGAGTTCATTATTGTTCTGATGGAAATCAAAACCGTTGTACGCTGACTCTTCGTTCTGGAAGAAGCGTTTCGGCAACTGAATATTATTTGGATTCGCCCCGCGTGATTTTAATACGCTGACTAAAGTGCGCGAGATTTCTCGTTCACCGAATAGGTCTAATGCAGGCAAGAATTCAAGTAATACAATCACTGGGCACTCAAACAGCTCATCATAATAATTCGCCAAGCTCTGCAGTAATTTTCGATGGCCTAACGCATCGTTATTCTCATGAACCAGTACATGGCATTGAAAGATCAAATGTATCGACTGTAAATGCAGAATTCTTTTGGGTGTTAAACGTCGACTTGCCGAGTTAATAAACTGATTCGCATGATGCAATAGCTCCGTCTTGGCGGTGGTGCTCTCGGTTAGTAGGTAGGTTTTTTCTAGCGATTGGAAATGGGCAATCACGGTTTTTAACCAATTAACATCAGCCATCGACATGTGTTGCGCATAGCTAAGCCCGACTTTGTACAAAGGTGTTTTTTTGTTGGCAACCGCGAGCAACTGACTCGCATGAGATGCGCGCTCACCAATACTTGGCGTGAGTTCAAACGCTTTCACTGCCCATATCGCTGCTTTCTCATACTGCTCTGATTCAGCGTAAAGTTGAGATATGGTATCAATGACTCGAATCGATAATGGATTCTCTGTTAAGAAGTTATGCAATTCCTCAAGAGCTTGAGTGGTGTTGTTATCTCGGTGCAATAGCTGCGCAATCGCACACATTTTCGAGGCATGGCAACAGGTAGAAGAGAGCGTGATATAAACGTCGAGCAAATCCCACTGGTTTTGCTGCATGAAATGCTCAATTAAGTACGCTTCAAGGCTGATGCTAAAGCCAGAACGATTGATCATTTCAAATAGCGTCGCGGGGTCGAACGTTCGGGTTGAGCTAAGGTATTGACTGATTTGCGCCAGCTTTTGACTTTCACGATGAATCAGCAATAGCTTTTCTGCTAACGAACTATTACTGAGCGGCTTGGTTACAAAATGGCGCACCTTGCCCGACAGTGCGGTCAGTACTGTCTCTTGACTCGCATCACCAGAGATCATTAACACCCCAGTGGAATCGCCAATTAATCGGTTTCGATACAGCAACATGGCCAGTTCGTAACCAGTTAGGTTTTGCTCTAGATGATAATCTAGGATGAGAACATCAAAATGTCTGGACTCAATGGCTTTGATCGCGCTCTGATAACGCTCTACCGTTGTGATTTGGTTGTGCTCAAGCCCTAACGCGACAAGCTGCTGCTTTAACAATAGTAGAGTCGTGCTTGAATCGTCGACAATCAGCACTTTCATCTGCTTGATGTATTTTACATCCGCTTTTTTCAAGTCAGCCTCCTGCCAACAAAATTAAGCCGTTAGTATGATGTTAGTCTACAAGTTTCATAATGGGCAAATTATTAAGCTAAAGGGATGCAGATACAAGGTTTTCTTGCAGGATTGATGGTATTTAGCAGTGAAAAACTGCTGAAAGAGTCGAGGTTTGGCTACATTAAATAGTAGTAAATAGGGCTCTGATAGACTTTTATTGCTTAGCGAATTAATTGTCTAATTTTGTTCTCACTGGCGTTATCACCATCTTGCAAATAAAAAGCCCAAAGCAAACGCTTTGGGCTACAGGTATTAACCAGTGATGTTCATTGTGAGCTGTAAGTTGAGATCCAGCGGCGACAGCTTTTGCTTTAACAGTCTGCGTGCTTTTTCAATCTCAGCAACTTCCACATGTTTGTTTTCACAATGAACGTCGATATTCACTCTTAACTCTTGGCCAACTTTGGCTACGCCAGCGAGCTCCATATGTTGCGAAACTTGCTTGTCGATATTGGTTACTTGCTGGTTAACCGCTTGATGAATGGCGTCACTAGGTTTCATCATCAGTAACTCTTTTACGGCTTGGCGTAACATGCCAAATGGCACTTTGATAAAGTAAAATGACATCAAAATCATCATCATTGGGTCGGCATAAACGCTTAGATGAGCCAATGGGGTTAGCGTTAAGATAAATGCACTGACGAAGCCGAGTGTTACCGCCACACTCAATAGCGTATCCATTTGCCATTGTTTTGCTTCTGCTTCAATTAAGCCTGAAGAGAACTGCTTTGATTTATTGGCGATGTACCACCAGCCATAACCACAGCCAATCACGTTGATGACACCGAATAAGGTTGCAATTGATGGGTCTACCGCACGTCCGCCAGTGAACATTGAGCTCACCGCGGAATACAATGAATAACCCACGATGGTAAGAATCACACCACCTTTTATCGCAATCACCACTGGCTCAATCACCGCTTTACCAAATTGGAACTGATCTTTCGAAGGGCGATTAATGTAACGCGAAGCTGCCAGTGACAATAATGTTAACAGTAAGCTAACTAGCGAATAAACACCGTCAAATACTATGACAAGAGAACCTACCCATAAGCCAAGCACAAGCCCACCAACAGCAAAGCCCGATGCGAGCAGGGCTGAGAAGGTTAGGATACGGTTTTCATTTTGGCTTGTTTGGGCACACATGATGAATTCTCAATTAAAATCTTACTGATATTCTTCAAATATCTGGGCAAATATACAAACTACTTCTGAGCGAGTAGCGAGTGTAAAATCAATGAGATGAGTGCGTGTTGTTTTAAATCAATGAGTTACATGTAAATTTTGCTGTCAATAATATTGGCTCTGGCTGTTTTTTGCTCTTGTGTTTATCGTCTGGTCTAGAAATCAAACAGATATTCGTTAAGTTTATCGGCTAACCAAGACATACCAGGGTGCTCGGCACGACCCACCGCAGTAAACATACAAAAGTCTTCTTGGGTCATTCCGTAGGTGTGCTTAATCACAGCGAGTTCTTGTTTTCTCAAATGGTGACGAATCAAAGGCTCAGGTAGCACGCCCCATGCGTTCTCGGTGAGAATCGTGTTGAGAATATAATCAAAGCTGGAAAAACCAATATGACGCAAAGAGAGCGGTTGCAGCTCGGGGTTATCTTTCTCGTTCAGATACACCATCACCGCCTGCATTGAGTTTCTCAGTTCGTTGTCTGATACGCGGCGCATTTTGCTTAGCGGGTTAGCGGCATTACATACCGACATCATCCGAATTTTGCCTAGTGGCTGATAAGTAACGTGCGGGTCATCAATGCGTTCGTAATCAACGCCAAAGGCAAAGTCGACTTGCCCTGTGACAACTAGGTTGGCTAAATCACCGGAGGAGGCTAAGACAATGTTAAAAGCCGTTGCAGGGAAGCGTTTATTGAGTCGGTGTGCGAGATCTTGCCACATTTCATCGGGTAACGAATCATCACGCGCAATCCAAACTTCAGCGTTGAACTCGCCAGAGACTTGAGCGCAAGTCTGCTTGATACGAGCTTCTGTGACCAGCAAGTTTTCGCAATCTTTGTAAATCGCTTTGCCTGCCTCTGATAGCGAGAGGTGGTTACCCGTGCGTACAAATAGCTCGGTGCTAAGCTCTTTCTCTAATGCCTTGATAGACATACTGAGTTTGGTGCGATTGCAATCGAGTTGACGCGCTGCCTCTGAAACAGAGCCAGAGTCAGCGACGATGCAAAAAGCCTGAATTTGCGACAGATTCATACAATAGCCTGCTATCGAATAGGGTAAATGATCTATATAGTATTCGTTGACGTTAAATGTGTTTTACGCATAAATGCAGCATGTTTATTCATCTTTGCGTTTGGCGAATAGTATGTAATCATTGTTTTTCTCGCACATAAACGTGTAACAGTACAGCGCTAAGCTGTTGAAGTATATTAATTGAAGTTTGGTTCTATGTCTGTTTGGCAGACGTCAAAATTAATATATTGTCGGTTAATGTGAGGAAATCGCCTTCAGTAGGCATGATGTCAGGGAGAGTATTATGACTATCGATTGGGATGAACACGCCCAAAACTGGGAAAATGATCCAGCCACCATTACCTTTGCAGAAGAAGCCTATTCTACGTTAGTTAAAGCGGTCGATATTAGCGACAAACACGTATTGGATTTTGGCTGCGGTACAGGTTTGCTCAGTGAAAGAATGTCACAACGGGTAAAAGACATTGTCGCTTTAGATGGCTCAGAAGCCATGATTGAGCAGTTGGATAAAAAATCACTTTATAATGTTGAGCCAGTGGTGGACCACCTTACGCGTGGTTTAGTGGCAATGCACCCAGCTTTTCGTAATCAGTTCGATTTGGTGGTCGCGTCATCCGTGTGTGGTTTGATTGATAACTACGCCGACGTGTCTGATATTATTTATAGTCTGCTTGAAAAAGGCGGCTACTTTGTTCACTGGGATTGGCTCGCCTCAGCGCAAGATGATGAGCTGGCCATGTGTCCAGATTACGTTGAGCGCGTATTAACCGGCATTGGTTTTAAAGAAGTGACGTGCACAGTACCGTTTGATGTTTCAACCAATCAAGGTATGTTCCGCGTGCTTATGGTGGTGGCGCGCAAATAGCCTCACCTATCGCTGAAATTTCTGTTAATACCTCGGGGTTGGCTATCGCCCCGAGGTTTTCAATCTCCTGACCTTGCAGTAACTGCTTAACGGCTAGCTCAACTAACTTTCCAGAGCGCGTTTTAGGAATGCTGCTGATCGCGTGGATCTGCCATGGTACATGCCTTGGTGAACATTGAATTTTAATGTATCGCTTTATTTGCTCAATCTTGTCGATACTTAACGCCTTACCTTTCTCCATTTCCACCAGCAATATGATTTTCTCATCGTTCTCTATCGGGTAACCGACGGCAATGCTATCGACAATTCCGGCTATTTGATTTACCTGGCGGTAGAGTTCTCCTGTCCCGATACGCACCCCTCCGGGGTTTAAGGTGGCATCACTTCGGCCAAAAAAGCGCATACCGCCTGTATTGCTCAGCATGACATCGTCGCCATGGTGCCATGTATTGAGGAAGCGTTGCCAATACGCTTGGTGGTAGCGGCTGCCATCTTTATCGCCCCAAAAGCCTAGCGGCTGATTAGGAAAGCTATTGCGGCATACTAGCTCGCCTCTTTGCTCTATGATGGCATCGCCCTGCGAATTAAACACTGCAACGTCCATCCCCAGCGCAGCCGCTTGGCATTCGCCTCTATGTACAGCGGTGATAGGGTTACCTAACACGAAACATCCACAAATATCTGTACCGCCTGAGATGGAAGCGAGGTGCACATCTTGCTTGATATGCTGATACACGAAATCAAATTGCTCAGGGTAGAGTACAGAGCCTGTTGAACATAAGGTTCGCAGTGCAGGCAAGTTAAAGTGCTGATTCGGTCGGTAGTTCTGCTTTTGCAGCGTTTCTAAGTATTTGGCGGATGTGCCAAATAATTTGATGTCATGTTGGCGAGCAAACTGCCACAGCCTATCGATATTGGGATAGGTTGGGCTGCCATCGTAGATGCACAAGCAAGCGCCACTCGCCAAGGCTGAGACATGCCAGTTCCACATCATCCAGCCGCATGTAGTGTAATAAAATACGCGGTCGGCGGGTTTGATATCGCAGTGAAGTTGATGCTCTTTAAGGTGATTGAGAAGAGTACCGCCCGCAGTATGAATGATGCATTTTGGCTTGCCCGTTGTTCCGGAGGAATAGAGTACAAATAATGGGTGATTGAAATCGGTCTGGTGATAGTTGAGCTTTTTAGCCGGAAAATACGCGAGTAGCGAGCGCCATTTAATGATAGGGATGCTGGTAGCTAGATGAGCGGCTTTATCGATAAAGCAAACCCCCACGAGGGAGTGAAGCTTGTCCTGCAATGTCGAAATTTTGTCCTTCATATCATAGTGCTGGCCGCCAAATTGGTATTCGGCACAGGTAAATAGCGCTTTGGGCGCGACTTGGCCGAACCTTTCCACCACGCTTTGCGTGCCAAAGTCAGGTGAGCAAGATGTCCAAATAGCACCTAAGCTTGTTGTCGCCAGCATAGCGACAACGCTGTGGTAGCTGTAAGGCAGATAACCAGCGACGACATCGCCGGATTTTACACCAAGGGATACCAGCCATTGCTGGATGCTAGATACTTGTTCTTTAAGCGATTGCCACGTCATTTTCACATGTAGGCCAGCTTCATGCTGGTACAAGATGGCAAGTTCGTCGTCAGCCATGTTGTGAAGCTCCAACAAGTTCTGTGCGTAGTTGAGCTTATTTGTGGGAAACCATAAGGTGTCTCGCGAAGAAAGAGGCTGATGGTCAAGTTTTCTTTTCGGCTTGGCTAACTCACAAATGGGTGGGTTCTGCTCCCCAATGACCTGGGTAAATTCCCACCAAGATTGCCAAAAAGTATCACTATGTTTTATCGACCACGCATGCAGTTCATCGTAGTCTGAGACTTCAATTCCTTTTGATAATAGAAAGGCCATAAATGACAGTATGTTTGAGTGTTGAATACGCTTGGCCGATGGTAGCCAACAAGGGCTTGAATCAGACATAGGCGACACCTCCTTGTGTCATTTAAGTATTTACCGTTATTAATCATTTTCAAACTAAGGCAGCCAAAAAACGAATATCGACAATTATAACTGTAAAGAAATTGTTACAAAAATAGATGGTTGTGCGGGAGTGAAATAGCGGAACAATTCCAGATATTGCCATAAGGTTTAAACAGGGAGTTTTAATTTAGGTAGGTGCAGTATGACTCAGTATCAATCTAAGCCAGTCGACACGGAAGGTCGAATCGCATGGGACGAGAATGAAGATTCGATTTGGTGCGATCTCGTTCAGCGGCAGCAACAACTTGTCCAATCTCGGGCTTGTCGTGCATACCTTGATGGCTTGAAGTTGCTGGATCTTCCTACTCAGCGAGCGCCTCACCTATATGAAATTAACCAAGTGTTGCTTGCCTCAACAGGGTGGCGAGTTGAGCCTGTCCCTGCCTTAATTAGCTTTGATCGTTTTTTTGCGTTACTGGCCGCTAAGCGTTTCCCCGTGGCGACCTTTCTGCGCTCACGAGATGAGTTTGATTACCTTCAAGAGCCAGATTTCTTTCACGAGATATATGGCCACTGCGCAATGTTAACTAACCCTGATTTTGCCCATTTCACCCATGTGTATGGGCAACTTGGTCAAGCTGCTGAGCCTGCGCAGCGTGCTTATCTTGCTCGCTTGTATTGGTTTACCGTTGAGTTTGGCTTAGTTGAAGAAAGGGGTAAGCTAAAAATCTATGGTGGCGGCATCCTCTCATCACCGGGAGAGACACGTTATGCGCTTGAGAGTGACAAAGCGCAGCGTGTGGAGTTTTCGATTAATCGAGTGCTAAGAACACCTTATCGGATTGACATCATGCAGCCGATTTATTTCGTCTTGGGGGAGATCAGTCAATTGTATCAACTAAGTCAGGTGGATCTAATGCAAGAAGTCGCTAAGGCGCAGCAGCAGGGCCTATTTCCGCCGTTGTTTGAGCAAAAAGCCGTCATTTAAACCAGTAATTAAGGAGTGATAGATGTTAACTAGCAAACAGTGCGCGCCGTGCAATGGCGAATCTCAAGCACTCAGCAGTGATCAGCAAATGGAACTCATCAAACAACTAGCTGACTGGCAAAGAGTGGTGCGTAATGATGTCGCTCAACTAGAAAAGAGCTATCGCTTTAAGAATTTTAAGTTAGCTTGGGCTTTTAGTAATCAAGTCGCAGAGCTCGCTGAAGAAGAGTTTCACCATCCAACGATTGTTTTAGAGTGGGGGAAAGTAACCGTGACTTGGTGGAGTCACTCCCTAAAAGGTTTACATGAGAATGATTTTATCTGCGCCGCTAAGTGTGATGCGCTATTTGACAGCAACCAAGGCTAAAGTTTTCACCAATTTGCCGTTATAGTAGTTAAGCTTTAATTTCACTTGGACGGTAAAATGAAGAAAGTACTGATGGTTGTGTTGCTACTGGTGGGTATTGCACTTGCTGGTGGTGGGTACTACATATTTTATTACAAACCGAACCAAGATGCGCAGCAGGTTGAAAAAGAACCTGAACCAGTCGCTAAGCCAGTCCAAACCGCGCCAATTCCGGTTCCTGAACCTGTTCCTGAAAAGACCGACTATTACGTTAGTCCTGAAAAACTCGGAGTAAGAGAAGCGCCGACTTACGATGCATTTGTGGAATCCGTACATTACCGCGGCGACAAGCTACACGTACTCGAAAAACGAGATGGTTGGGGACGTATTTCCCCTTATTACGTTTACCAAGAAAATGGTCCGGAAGTCGCAGAATGGGTACCGATGGATGCACTACTTGAAGTACCGCCAACGATCACTAAGCAGCAACGCATTGAGACGATCAGTAAGTATATTGAAGGTTCTGATGACTTTAAGCAGTACTTTGATGTGTTTATTAAGACCACGGACGATCTGATAAAAGAAGGGATCTGCATTCCCCTCGATTTTGAAGAGCTCAATGGTTGGGTGCGCTCAGTTACCTATAAAGATGAAGAGGTATACTTTGTCTACTGCGGTGGCTATAAGCAAGCGAATAAGATCTATCTCAATGTACAAACGGGTAAAATATTTTACCGTTAGTCATTTTATCTTAATGAAATAAAAGGGGTTTACATTGTAAATCCCTTTTTCGTTTGTGCCAAAGCTAAACATGGTTTAGAGTGAGCCCACCGTGGTGTTTCATCATCAATAACACCCATTTTGAATAAGTAGGACGAGCCATGAAGTACGATTGGATTCTTTTTGATGCAGATGAAACCTTGTTTCATTTTGATTCATTCCAAGGCATGCAATTGATGTTTAAGCGCAAAGGGGTTGAGTTTACCGAGCAAGACTTTGCCGAGTATCAAAAAATCAATAAACCTCTTTGGGTCGATTATCAAGATGGCGTGATTGACGCGGAGCAAATCAAACATATTCGCTTTGAGTCTTACGCGAAGCAACTGAATACGACCACAGCTGAGCTCAATTCGGCTTTTTTGGACGCCATGGCTGATATTTGCACCATGATCCCCGGTGTAACTGAGTTTCTCGATGCGGTTCGAGGAAAGGCGAAGTTAGGCATCATTACCAATGGTTTTACCGAGCTGCAACAAGTTCGCTTAGCTAAAATGGGATTGAGTGACACCTTTGAGCACGTGATCATTTCTGAAGAAGTTGGTGTCGCCAAGCCTGATGTTGGTATTTTCCATCACGCGATGGAGATGATGGGGCAGCCTTGCAAGACAAAAGTTCTCATGGTGGGGGATAACTTGCACTCTGATGTGTTGGGTGGCGCTAACTTTGGCATTGATACCTGTTGGTTCAATCATGCTAGGCAGCAAGGCGCTGCGGATATTAACCCAAGTTATACTATTGAGCATATCGATGAGCTAAAGCAGATTTTGTTGGCTTAATTGCTGTGGTATGGTTAGCGGCTTAGCTATGTGTTAAATCAATACTCATAAGGCTTCCCAGTAAACGGAAGCCTTTTCTCTATGGAAGACAAGGAAACGGATTTGAAAAAGGTACTGATAACGGGCTTTGAGCCTTTCAGTGGTGCGAAGGTTAACCCTGCATTAGAAGCGATTAAACGGCTTGATGGTGAGCAGCTAAACGGTGGTGAAATTATTACCTGCCAAGTACCTGTAACACGATCTGAATCGATCCGAGTCGTTATTGAGGCAATCGAACGGCTTAAGCCAGATTATGTCATTACCCTTGGTCAAGCTGCTGGTCGGGCAGAAATTACTCCTGAACGTATTGCCATCAATATCGATGATTACCGAATAGCGGATAATGCCGGGAATCAACCGATTGACCAACCTATCGTAGAAGGTGGCCCAGCCGCGTACTTTTCTACTTTACCAATCAAAGCTATCACTCAACAATTGCAACAAGCGGGGATTGCTTGTCAGGTATCTAACAGCGCCGGTACGTTTGTTTGCAATCATCTTTTTTATGGAGTGCAGCACTATTTAGTCGGGCAATCTATTCCACATGGATTCGTGCATATCCCTTTGATTCCAGAGCAAGATACTACAGGATCACACCCAGTGATGCCGTTAGATATAATCGTTGATGGGCTGAAAATAATGGCTCAAACCGTTATTCAAACAGACACAGATATTGTGTTTGGATCAGGAGAAATCTGTTAACTAGCTAAGAGAGTGATGAGCCACCTTAGACGTTCGGTTAAGGTGGCTCCAGATACTTTGAGTAAGTGGTTAGAGGTTTGGTTTCACTCTATCAATTTTCTTATACATTTTATCAAGATGTCGATTCGACGCGAGACATATGCAACTTGCGATAAACATGGTTAGGTTAAACCACGTGAAGCAAAAGTACGACTCGATAAGGACCGTCAGCACCAAGAACGAGGTAGACAATACCAGAAGAACAGAAGGTGCGACGTTAAAGTGTCGAGTTCTCAACCATGTAGTTAATACGATCACGCCACATAATACGAACCAGTAAACCGTTCCGTCTGACATCCCTTCATGGCCACTTTGCGTTCTTATCTGATAGCCAAATTGGCTGAGCTTTCCAGACAGAGAGTAGAGAAATAGCAGGCCATGATCTTCACATCGTGCTTGGTAGACCAGTGGTTGAAACCAAAATAGTAGAATGATGACACAGCAAATTGTAATAATTATCTTTTGGCCTAGAAAGTTGTTTGCATCAAGCGCTGATACAACATTGTCGAACATTGTCGGTTGTTTGGTTTGTTTGTTCTCGGTCACAGCCTTTCCTTACTTCATCGCGATCAGATACTTAGCGAGTTATTAGTCAATAATTGGAAGCGGCGGAGAATATCATATCAATGGCATACGCATACAGTAGGTTGTGTGAGTTTTTGGCTCGCAATCGATTTTTCTGAGGGAATATTTATAAATTACCAACTAACCGAATTGTAATATGTATCTGGTGTACCTTCTCGTCGATGGCCAAGAGATATCAGATATGCGAATCGAAAAGTTGGAGATTCAACCTCTGCTTAACGTGTCTATTGTATTAGTATTCCGGTGGTTGGATTGGTGAAGGTTTCAGTAGGAGGTCATGTGGTAGAAAGTTACGAGAAACAGTTTTTAGATTTTATCAGTACAGAGATGACGCAAGATCTTGCTCATGATTTGAATCATGTGAAAAGGGTAGTAAAAACAGCCAAAGAACTGTGCGTTGTCGAAGGGGCTAAGCTTGAGGTTGTTTTGCCCGCAGCTTATTTACATGATTGTTTCTCCTTTCCAAAAAATCACCTTGATAGAGCCAAAAGCTCCGAAATTGCAGCGGAAAAGGCGCTAAGTTTTCTAGTTGATATTGGTTATCCATCTCGCTACCACCAAGCAATCCATCATGCGATTGTCGCCCATAGCTTCAGCGCCAATGTAACGCCAGAAACGCTAGAGGCCAAAATAGTACAAGATGCAGACCGACTAGATGCTCTAGGCGCTATCGGTATAGCTCGCTGTATTTTGGTGAGCGCAGCATTACAAGTCGATTTGTATGACCCAGAAGACCCGTTTTGTGATAGCAGAGAGCCCAACGATAAGCTGTACACGGTTGATCATTTCTATACTAAGTTGTTTCGCTTGGTGGATACTATGCAGACTACAGCGGCCAAAGTTGAAGCGCAAAAGCGCACTGATTTTATGAAGCGCTATTTAGAGCAGTTAGGTTATGAAATTATGGATTAGACTGAAGGTACTCGGCAGATGTATTCCATCTACCGAGCTTCTCTGAGTGTTAGAATTTCGCTACAGCTATTTTTGTAACTCTTTTCTAATAATGGCAGCTCCTTGGCTCAATGCATTGAGTTTACCTCGAGCTACCGAGCGAGAGAGCGGTGCCATGCCGCAGTTTGTGCATGGGTATAGCTTATCAGCATCCACAAATTGCAGTGCTTTACGTAGCGTATCAGCGACTTCTTCAGGTGTTTCGATTTCGTCAGTGGCGACATCAATCGCTCCGACCATGACCTTTTTGCCACGAATAAGCTCTAATAGCTCAATAGGCACGCGAGAGTTATGGCATTCCAACGAGATGATGTCGATGTTGGATTTTTGGAGCTTTGGAAACACTTCTTCGTACTGTCGCCATTCAGTGCCTAAGGTATTTTTCCAGTCGGTATTGGCTTTAATGCCGTAACCGTAGCAAATGTGGACAGCGGTTTCGCACTTCAAGCCTTCGATTGCACGCTCTAAAGCTGCGATACCCCAGTCATTCACATCGTCAAAAAAGACATTGAATGCAGGCTCGTCAAACTGAATGATATCCACGCCTGCGGCTTCAAGTTCTTTCGCTTCTTGGTTAAGAATTTTGGCAAATTCCCATGCGAGTTTTTCACGGCTCTGGTAATGGTCATCGTAGAGTGTATCTATCATGGTCATTGGGCCGGGTAGCGCCCATTTTATGGGCTTATCTGTTTGCTTACGCAGTGCTTTAGCGTCTTCGACAAACACGGGTCTTTGGCGAGAAACAGGGCCAACAACGGTCGGTACGCTTGCTTCATAACGATTACGAATCGTAACGGTTTTGCGCTTATCAAAGTCAACGCCGCTTAACTGTTCAATGAAGGTGGTCACAAAGTGCTGACGGGTTTGCTCGCCATCACTGACGATATCAATACCCGCTTGCTGTTGCTCATGTAGAGAGACGCGCAGCGCATCGTGTTTGCCTTCAGTTAACTCTTCATCTTCTAGTTTCCATGGAGACCAAAGTTTTTCAGGTTGGGCAAGCCATGAGGGTTTAGGCAGGCTGCCCGCTGTGGATGTTGGTAGAAGTAATTTCATCTTTAATGTCGCCCTAGATTTGAAAATTTAAACGCTGTAGTTTGCTGACCATTGCTCAAGCTGGGCTTGATACGGTTGGATAAAGTGCTTTTCAGCGAATTTACCTTGTTCAATGGCCAATAAACTGCGTTCTTCGCGGTCGTAGACGATTTGTGTCAATGAATGGTCTAGGTTCTTCAAGTTGGGTTGATAGCGTTTACCAGCAACGGCATTGGCGTTGTAGATTTCAGGGCGATAGATTTTCTGAAACGTTTCCATTGTGCTGATGGTACTGATTAGCTCGAGGTTGGTGTAATCGTTTAGTAAGTCTCCAAAGAAGTAAAAAGCTAAAGGTGCGACGCTGTTTGGCGGCATAAAGTAGCGCACCTGCAATCCCATCTTTTGGAAATATTGTTCAGTCAGTGACGATTCGTTGGGTTGGTATTCGTAACCTAATACGGGGTGCTGATTTTCTGTGCGATGATAGGTTTTATTATCGGACACGCTCAAGCAAATTACTGGTCGTTTTTTAAAATTAGCTTTGTATACTTCTGAGTCGACAAAATATTTGAATAGTTTGCCATGCAGTTCGCCAAAATTATTTGGCACGCTAAAGCCACTTTGACCTTTATTATGGTCGAGTAACAGTACGCTAAAATCGTAATCACGAACATAAGAAGAGAAATTATTGCCAACAATACCCTCAATTTTGGTTTGGGTTTTATTATCAATTATATTGGTTTTTAAAATTTCAATCGATGGAAACGCTTCACCGCTACCTTCAATTTCCATATCGACAGAGACGATCTCAAGTTCGATTGAGTATCTATCGCCTTGAGGATTATCCCAATGCGCTAACGCATTAAAGCTATTGTCGATCATTTGCAGTGCGTTGCGCAGGTTTTGCTGGCGGCTATCGCCTCGCGCTAAGTTAGCAAAGTTGGTGGTGATTCTTGTGTTGTCAGAAGGGCGATAATTCTCATCAAAACCAATGGTGTTGATCGCAAATGTAAAATCTGTAGTCATTATATATCCTATTCCTTAGATGAAAGCTGAATTAACGCCTTGCTTTTTATAGGGCTTAATACCCATTTAATTACTATTGATTTGTTATGTATGCCTGATGAGCAAAGTGCAGGCATTGACAATATGTTTTGCTAAGTGCGTAACGTTTTTATAGATGGAGTAGGGGGGAATTAATAGTGGTATTCTTTCACGTGCTACATGAATAATATTCATGATGATTAGTGTTTGAATATTTAATTCAGTGTCAGTTATATTATTTGGCCTTAATTAAGAATGATTGGAACATTCGAATAACCCTAATTATATTGTGAGATCAAAGGAATGAGTGAACTCGTATTATTGATAATATGCTGTGCGTTATTGGGCAGCGTGGTTGGTTTCTTAGCTGGATTGCTAGGCATTGGTGGTGGGTTAGTGATCGTTCCTATACTCAGTCTCATTTTGCTTCATTTTGATGTACTTCCTCCGCAGCAGATCGTCGTGGCAGCCATTGCAACTTCTTTGGCTTCGATATTGTTTACGTCGACTTCTTCCGCTATTGCCCATCACAAGAATGGCAATGTCCCTTGGGGGCTTGCACCTTGGATCATGACAGGTGTAGCGCTAGGTGCTTTGGTCAGTGGGTTTATGGCCGCCTTGTTGCCCGAAAATGTCGTTCGTTTGGTCTTTGCTGTGAGCGTTGCACTCATCTCGTTGAAAATGTTCTTCAGTGGGGGAGAGTCAACAACACGTAGTATGCCAAATAAAGGAGTGTTAACCGTTTTAACCACCATCACAGGTGGTCTGTCGGCCATGATTGGTATCGGTGGGGGGGCGCTGCTGGTGCCGCTATTAACCTTTTTCTCTGTTGATATTAAAAAAGCGATTGGCTGTGCATCGGCATGTGGCATTGTGATTGCGCTGTTTGGTTCTATTGGCTACATCAGCTCGGGTAGTGCTCATTTTGCACTACAAGATGGCTTTGCTGGTTTTGTCTATTTACCAGCGCTATTAGGTATTGTTTGTACTTCTTGGTTTACTGCCCCATTGGGTGCAAAGGCAACTCATCACCTGCCTGTCGCCACCATCAAGAAGATTTTTGCTGGTCTACTCTTAGTCATGGCGGCGAATATGGCAATGAGCTAGCAAAATAATAAGTGCTGCCAAAACAAACTGTTACCTGAGCCGATAAATAACACAGACATTATGTTCATTGATGTTTAGAGGCGCTAACCTGCCGGTCGATCCTGACGTAAAGCTCGCTTGTGAGCTTTATACGTTGAGTTAACACAAGGGGAGGTAGGCAATGGAAGCTCTTCAAGGTGGGCGTGAAAACGCCATCTATCGTTCTAATGAAAAAGTATACAGGCCAAAGGGGGCGTGGTCTGAGACGGTACAGGGATTGTTGGCGCATATTGCTCAACTAGGTTTTGTTGGTGCGCCTCATCCATTTGGTTTTGACGCTGATGGCAATGAAGTTCTTTCTTATGTCGAAGGCGACGTTGCCAATTATCCTCTGCAAGGAAATATTGCCTCGAAGACTGCGTTGGTTTCGGCAGCAAGACTGTTGCGCCAGTATCATGACGCTTCGCAGTCATTCATCACATCAAACACAGACCCAGTTTGGATGCTGCCTACGCGAGAACCTGCGGAGGTAGTTTGTCATGGTGACTATGCGCCATACAACGTTGTGCTAAATGGCGAGCAAACGGTCGGAATCATCGACTTTGATACCGCTCACCCAGCGCCAAGATCATGGGATTTAGCTTATTCCCTCTATTGCTGGGCACCCTTTAAAACGAATGAGTTTGACGCAATGGGCGATATCGTCTCTCAATCATTACGAGCAAAGCAGTTTTGTGATGCTTATGGTTTTGCGATCTCAGAACGAAGTGGTTTGGTAGAGCTAATGATAGAGAGGTTACAAGCCTTAGTTGATTTTATGCGTGACCAAGCAGCGCAAGGCCATGCAGGGTTTATTGAAAATATCAACGACGGCCATCATCTTGCTTACCTCGCTGATATTGATTATCTCCGCACTCACGAATCGTACATTACTGCTCGCTTGGTCGGAGACGAATAATCGAGTTAAAAACCTTGTAGAGGTAAGATTAGTGTAATAACAAAATATTATTACAGTTATAATTATTGATAATTTTCTGAAATCAAAATATCTCCATATACTGCATCCATCGAAACAAAAGACATCATTGAGAGTTTGGAGCAGATTATGAAAATGAATCACGTAGGTATCATGGTTGGCGATATGGATAAAGCGGTTGAGTTTTATACTAAAGCGCTTGGACTTCGTATCGTTATGAACAATACAAAAGTTATCGAAGAGCGTGAAACCGCTATCGGCCGTATGTGTATTGCTGTGTTCGGTGAAGGTTTCAAAGGCTTTAACATTGCCCACCTTGTGACAACGGATGGTATCGGTGTTGAGCTGTTTGAGATGAAAGAACGTCAAGAGCGTCACGAAGTTGATTTCTCTCGTCTTGGTATCTTCCACTTCTGTCTTCAAACCGATGACTTTGATGGTGTGATTAAACGTGTTGAAGAATTTGGCGGCAAAGCGCGTATGGATATCATGCGTTACCACCCAGAAGACGATAGCAAACCAGCGCAGATGATCTACATGGAAGACCCGTTTGGTAATCTGTTTGAGCTGTATTCTCACACTTATGAAGAAACTTACGCGTCAGACTACGAGTAATGACTTGCTAAGATAATATCAAGGGCTGCCAAATGGGCAGCCCTTGTCGTTTTTATCTGTTTCAGATTCTAATATGCAGACTATTTCTGCTCAGCGTAGAAAGCGGCAATATCTTTTAAGTCTTGCTCATTGAGTTGCTTCAATTGAGCTTTCATCATTTGCCCCATTGCGCTGGTACGTTTACCGTTTTTGTAGTCCAACATCGATTGATAGAGGTACTGTGCATTTTGGCCATTTAAGTTCGGGTAGCTAGGGTTTAGCGCCTCGCCAGTTTGACCATGACAAAATACGCAACTTGGCGATTTTACTTTTCCAAGCGCTGCATCACCGAATGGTTCGGCTTGCACAGTACTTGCGAGAAGTGCGAATGAAAAGAGTATGAATGTACGCATTGCTTAAGTGCTTTTATATTGGATTTTTTGTTATTTTAAAGCTTCCCCTTAGGGGAAGCTCAATATTATAAGGAATGATTTATCGGTATTGCGCCAGTACGGTGAGGACGGTTTCAATATCTTGCGCGGAAATATCTTTGTGGGTAACAAATCGCATCGGATTTCCAGCGGAAGCGGTAATACCGTTATCGGCTAAATAGCTCACCAAGGCTTTGCCATCAATCTCTTTATCTAATTTGGCAAACACGATATTGGTTTGAACAAAATCAGGATTAACGTGAAAACCTTTGATACCAGCAAGGCCTTCCGCTAAGCGTTTGGCATTGAGGTGGTCTTGGTTTAACTGGGCAACTTGCTCTGTAAGAGCGAGTTTGCCCGCCGCCGCAAGAATGCCTGCCTGACGCATGCCACCACCCACCATTTTACGTAGGCGACGTGCTTTAGCGATAAACGCTTTATTGCCGAGTAGCAGAGAGCCGACTGGAGCCGCAAGCCCTTTTGAAAGACAGATGGTCATTGAATCGAAATATTGAGCGATTTCTTTGACATCAATATCGAGCGCCACCGCAGCGTTGTAGACCCGAGCGCCATCAAGGTGAAGGGATAGCTTATGCGTATCGACGAATTGACGCGCTTGAGCCAAATAGTTCATAGGTAACACTTTACCATTGATGGTGTTTTCAAGGCTTAGTAGTTTGGTTCTCGCAAAGTGGCAATCATCTGGTTTAATCGCTGCTGCGAGTTTATCTAAATCTATCGTACCATCTGGGTTGTTCTCAATGGGTTGAGGTTGAATTGACCCCAATACTGCCGCGCCGCCCGCTTCAAACTTGTAGTTATGAGCTTGCTGACCACACAAATATTCATCGCCACGTTCGCAGTGTGCCATCAAACCGAGTAAGTTCGCTTGAGTGCCAGATGTCGTAAATAACGCCGCTTCAAAGCCGTGACGCTCTGCTGCCCATTGCTCCAAAGCATTTACTGTTGGGTCGTCGCCATAAACATCATCACCCACTGGGGCTTCAGCCATGGCTTGGCGCATTTGTGGGGTAGGTTGAGTTACGGTATCAGAACGAAAATCCATCTAAAATTCCTATATGTAGCCACACAACTTGGCTTTGCTAAGACAGGCGATACTCTTTGCATCGCTAATCTCTCCATTAATGATCATTTGTTCTAGTTCATCAACTGATAAATGTATCACTTCGATGATTTCGTCGTCATCACATTGGTAACGAGCAGTCTTCTGCAGCCCTTTCGCCACGAAAAGGTATTGAATTTCATCACAGAATCCGGCGAGTGGTGTCACTTGCCCCATAGGAATGATCTGTTGAGCGCTGTATCCGGTTTCTTCTTCGAGTTCTCGCGCAGCGCACTCTGCAATGGGTTCGTTGCTTTCAAGCGTGCCGGCTGGTAGCTCAATAAGCCATTTTTTAAGAGAAGGTCGGAACTGATTGATCAAAACGATTCTGCCTTGGTCGTCAATCGGCAAAATCACCGCAGCCCCTGGGTGCGCGATGGTGGTGTGAACGATTTGAGCGCCGTTTGGTAATTCAACTGTTTCTTCGACTAAGGCAATTCGCTTCCATTGATGAAGCACGGTTTTCTGGTTCGATGGTGTCATTTATTGTAATTCTTTGTTTTATAGCGCAGAGGTTACATTAGCGATTATTCGGAGCGAATAAAAGGTGAATAATATCGGCTGTTACTTTATGTGGCATCACACCTGTGAAGTGCATCCCAATAATGCAAACATTGATTGCAGCGACTTTCAGTTAAAAACCATCTGCTATAAAGGTTGGTCCGATTCTCGATTTGTCGCTTGGTTTTCATGGCAACTGCCATTGATTAGCTAAAGATGACAAGCTGCTTAGGAGCTCTACATTGAACAACACATCTAGATTGAGTCACTCAAATAAAGCTTTGCTGTCTGAGCGTATTAATAAGTTAGCCAAAGCCTTGTCTGACGGGGTGTACGAACGTGAAGACACGATCAAAATGTGTTTGCTGGCAGCGCTAGCAGGTGAAAGTGTGTTTCTACTTGGCCCTCCGGGAATCGCAAAAAGTCTGATTGCCAAGCGCTTAATCCAAGCGTTTGACCACTCTTCTTATTTTGAATATTTGATGACGCGTTTTTCCACTCCGGAAGAAGTCTTTGGCCCTTTGAGCATTCAAGAGCTCAAAGATAATGGTCGTTATCTACGTCTTACAGAAGGTTACTTACCCACCGCGCAGGTCGTGTTTCTCGATGAGATCTGGAAAGCAGGCCCAGCCATACTTAATACCTTGCTGACAGTAGTCAACGAAAAGACCTTTAAAAATGGCAGCGATATTGAGCGCGTTCCTATGCGTTTGTTGGTGTCTGCATCCAATGAATTACCAGATGAAGACAGCGGTTTAGAAGCGTTATATGACCGAATGCTAGTGCGTATTTTCGTTAACCGAATTCAGAATAAGCAGAACTTCAAGTCGATGCTGACGGTAGGCACAGTACAAGAGGCCGAAGTGCCAAAAGAACTAGTGATCACCGATCAAGAGTATCATCAATGGCAACAAGAGCTAGAACGCTTAACATTGAGCAACGAGGTGTTTGAAAAGCTTTACCAACTGAAAACCATGTTGGAAGAGAAAGCGCAACAAGCCGGTGTAGAGTTTGCTCAGTCGGATATGTATGTCTCTGACCGCCGTTGGAAAAAAGCAGTTAAGTTACTTAAAGCGAGTGCCTACTTTAATGGTCGAGATGAAATTAACCCGCTCGATTTACTATTACTGCAAGATTGTTTGTGGAATAGCCCAGAATCATTAGACATCGTACAAAGTGTGATTAAAGAGTTTGCTTTAAAACACGCGTTCGATCAGCAGGAAGTGAATCATCAAATCAGTGTTTGTCGTGAAGAGTTGGCTGAGATTCAAGAAGAGCTAGAAGCAGAATTTGCCATGACGTTGTCAATGGAATCGACAACAGGGCTAATCAAAAAGCAGATCCATCATTTCGATACGTCGAAAGCGAAGCAATATCGAGTCGGCAATGCGTCAGACTTGGTTAAGCTCGTTTTGCTGCAAAGCAACATGTCGGTGTCTGAGTCAGAGAAAGGTGACAGCCGCTGGGTTTACGTGCCTAAGAATGAACTTGAGCGCGTCATTAAAGATGGTCAAGGTGATGTTTATGGTTACGTTAACCAAAATACCAACTTGTGCCGCATTCGTTTTGAGATGGACGCAGCCAATAATCTGGTGATTAAAGACATAGCCAATCGAGCTGTACTAGTGACTTTGGTCACCAATAAAGGTCTCGATGCTTCTTTGTACCAAGAGTGGCAAAGCAAATCTGAACAGGCGTTAGCCCAGTTAACCCATGCTGAACATCACTTGCGTAAGGTGAAATCAAATTTCCACGGTGCGCTGCCTCACGGTTTTGTAAACCCAGAGATTCCGCGACTAATGGAAGCGAGTTTACAGCAACTGACTCAACAGCTAGAGACGACAAAAGCCGAGTGCGAACGCACCGTGTTTAGATTCAATAATCTTGAACAGTTTTTCGCTTAAGGGTTAGTGATGTTAGGTGTTGATGGGTTAAACCTGGCGTTAATGGTCGCCGATTCCGGCATCATTGATACTGCGGTAAATGAGGTGATGGTCCGTTCGCAAGTGATTGCGATGGCCGAAAATAATGGCGTGAAAGCGTCCGTAAAGAATCACCTTGCGAAATGGAGCAGTAGCGTAAAACAACGGATCACCAAAGTGTGTGATACCGAGTATTTTCAGCAAGAGATTGGCTTGTATCAACAAGTCATACATTGGAGTGAAACGGAGTTCTTCGAGCGCATTCCCGACGTCATTAAACAGCTCGAATGGCATAGTACCTTTTACTTGCAAGCTCGCCAGCTTATGGAAGATAACAAAGGGGTACACAACCCGATGTTCCCCCATTACTTTTGTGACGAATGGTATAAATGCTTGTCGGAAGCGGTTCGCCAAGCTCAATTGAATGAGCTGGAAGTGAACAAAGAGAAAGTGCTTAAAGACCTATACCAGCGTATGGAAACCATGAAAAACATGGATAAAGTGACGCAAGAAGGGGATGCAAGTAGTGTTGGACGGCTATGGGATATGGCGTCAGCCAAGCTGAGTAAATCCGATCTAAGCGTGATGAAGCGCCATGCTGACTTTTTAAAAAAACATAAAACACTTCAAGAGATAGCTGAAAAGCTAGGCCGCATGGCGAGCGATGTCAGTGACCCTAGTTTATTCAAAACACCTGCCGATGATTTGCAGATGGTGGAAGAGAAGTCCGATGAAGCGACCGATGATATTGTTGGCATTCATGAAAGCGATGATCTGAATAAGCTGCTACCCAATGAGACCATGTTTCTGGCTTATCCTGAACTAGAGGTTGTGTTTTACAAGCACCTCGTCGATAAGCGCCTAATGAACTACCGTATGCAGGGTAAATCTCGTACGTTACGTAAGGTAAGAGCGCATAAGCCAGACAATAAAACCGCCGATATTGATAAAGGTCCGTTCATTGTATGTATTGATTCATCCGGTTCGATGAGTGGCTTTCCTGAGCAGTGTGCCAAAGCGATGGCGTATGCCTTAATGCAAATCGCACTCGCCGAAGATAGAGATTGCTACGTTATTCTATTTTCGACTCAGCTGATTACATATCAACTAACCAAGCAAGATGGCTTGCGCGAAGCGAGTGATTTTCTTAGTTACAGCTTCCATGGCGGTACAGATTTAGAGCCAGTTATTAAGCAGACGGTTGACTTGATGCAAGGTGACCAATACCGCAATGCAGATATGGTTGTGATTTCTGATTTTATTGCCCCATGCCCTGTGGAAGAGGCGCAGCAGCAAGTGGCAGCATTGAAGGCATGTTCTAATCGCTTCCATGCGCTCAGTCTGTCTAAGTATGGTAACCCAGAGCTATTAAGTATGTTTGACCACAGTTGGTCATATCATCCTAACTTGGTTGGTCGTTTGATGAGAAAGTGGTAACCGCCACTTTCTTCTCTTTACTTTTTTTAATCCCACTGACGATTTGCGGCATCAGTGACATGACAATCATTCCAAGCATCAATAGGTATTGGCTTGGGCTGTAACTGTCTCCAATAAGTACTAACCCGAATACAATCCCCGCAATTGGGTTAGCAATACCTCCGAAGGTAAATTCAACTACCGTCATTCTTTGTAGTACCCACACATAAAGACCATAGCCAAGCGCAGTGTTGAGTAAAATCACCCAAGCCAATCCGGCTAAGTTTAATGCGTTGAGATTTGAAAGTGCGCTCACGTAATTCTCAGGATGCAGCACGCCGTCGAACGTAGCGGCAATTGTCAGTACTAGCCCACCCATGATCAGTTGCCATACCAGTACTTGCCACCAATGCATCTGTTTGGCGAGTGATTTAGTCACATCACTGCCAATGACGATGCTGACTATCGCGGCAAGCATCGCCAGCAGACCGAGAGGGTTTAAGGTCATTTGCGTAGGGTTAAATAGAAGCCATGCAAATATGATCAGCAGCGTTCCACTGACGATTTGAACAAGGCTAGGCGTGCGTTTGTGCACCAACCAATGATAGGCCATGGCAAACACCGGCAGTGACATCATGCCAACGCTCGAGATAGCAGAAGGCAGAGTTAATGCCATGACAAAAATTAAGCAAAAGAATATCGCAATGTTAATCGTGCCCAAACAAGCAAGTTGAAGCCATTGTTTACCTTTGGGCCATATTGGTTTAATCGCCAGTAGCAATAAACCTGCTGGGAGTGCGCGCAAAGCACCTAACAGAATTGGTGGCCAATCTGGCAGGGCGTATTGAGTAACGGCATAAGTTGAACCCCAGAAAAAAGCCGGGATCATGGCAAGCAAAATCATAATTGAACCATTTATCTTTACGTTAAGATATTTTGCTAATTTACTGCGCGAGTGGCTTAATGTAAAGTATCTTTAAGTGAAGATACTTTGTTTAGGACAGATATGGACACCGTTGAAAATGCGATTCAGCAATGGGCTAAAGAAAAGCCGCAGCTAGATACTCAGCCAATGGCGATTATTGGCCGAATGATGCGCGTGACAAAGCATTTAGAAACTCAAATCGCTGAGCTTCATAAGCAACATGGCTTAAAGTTGGGTGAGTTTGATGTACTAGCTAGCTTGTTACGTAGTGGTGCGCCACATTGTCTTACACCAAGCGAGCTTATCTCTGCTCTAATGCTGACATCAGGAGCAATGACAAATCGTCTCACTCGACTTGAGCAAAAAGGCTTAATTGCTCGCATTCATAGTGAGCAAGATCGACGCAGTGTGTCAGTTCAACTGACAGATCAAGGTTTTGCCCTTATTGATCCTCTAATATCAAAGCATGTCGCACTGCAAACTCAGCTGGTGGAATCGATTCCTGCTGGTCAGCGAGAGCAATTCAATCAGCTACTGTGTGGATGGTTAGGTCAATTTGAATAGGAATGGATGATGACCAATAAGGAACTAGCGAAGTATCTTGATACCTTTATGGCGGCGGAAGCGGATTACCCTTTTGGCCCTGATGCTTTAGTCTATAAAGTGAAAGGTAAAATGTTTGCTATTCTTGCGAAGCGAGAAGGGCGTGAGTATGTGACTTTGAAAGTGAAGCCAGAAGATGGTGAAGTGCTGACCTCTCAGTTTGTTGATATTACACCGGGTTATCACACCAACAAGCGTCACTGGATTACGGTTTATTATCCCGGTGATGTTGAAGATGGTCTTATACATGACCTATGTGAGCGCTCTTATGAATTGGTTGTCAAAGGTTTGAAGAAGCTAGAGCGCGTAGCGCTTGGTTACGATTAAACCGCTATCTAGCGAGAGAGAATTGCGGCAGTTTTTATTCAATTAGATCAAACCATCACCTAATTGTTCTATTTGTCGGCAAACAAACCATTAAATGCAGATTTTTGTTTGACTCTTTTTCTCTAATCCGTAGAGTAAGCACCCGAACGCAGCGGTGGGTATTCAAAGCGTTCAAACGGTAAGGCGCGTTGGCAGAGTGGCTATGCAGCGGATTGCAAATCCGTGGACCTCGGTTCGACTCCGGGACGCGCCTCCATTTGCGACACTTGCTCTTTTGATAGAGCGCAACCTTACTAAGGTTGAGGTCACATCCTTTGTTTATGGATAAGGAACCTAGTGTGTCGCTCATAATTTAAAGATGGTGTTTATCTCATTGAACGGCATCACAAAGTAATTTGTGTGCCCTGGTGGTGGAATTGGTAGACACAAGGGATTTAAAATCCCTCGACGTTCGCGTTGTGCCGGTTCAAGTCCGGCCCGGGGCACCATCTCAATACAATAGTAAGGCGCCTTGGCAGAGTGGCTATGCAGCGGATTGCAAATCCGTGGACCTCGGTTCGATTCCGGGAGGCGCCTCCATTATTCGACAAAGCCCCAGCAGAAATGCTGGGGCTTTGTCGTTTCTGGGGGAAGAGAAATTCTTCTTGATCGCACAGCTCCGTTACCTAATTTATTTGTACCTGTTTAGTACATAGCGCCCTCAAATTGAACACATCAAAACCATCATAAACGGGTCCCGCTTCGCTAATTCAGTTAAACGTCATCGTTATACCAAAAAAGCCAAAAGCTCAAAGTGTGAAAGTGACTATTGAGACTTACTAGTTTGTGAAAGCAGTGAATAAGTCTGCGGCAATTATCAAAAACAATTTCCGTAATGAAAAGCGGTATGACAAAGCTAAGACTGAGTTAACAAGTAACAGCGGTCCAATCCCGTTTTCAAGATTAGGGAGATCACGCAGTTCGATAGAGTCACTAACGATGGTATCGAGTGGTTTAACAAGATAGGTCATAAGCATGGCGAGTATCGGTTGAATCAGACTCGTTTGAAGCATGAGGCTATCTATGACGAGATTATTGAATTAGGAGTGAAATGATGGATTTACCAAGTATTGAAGAAGTAGAGCGTTCTGTTGGCGGTAGACCAAAGCTTGAGGAGCGTAAGGTGAGAGTGAGTTTTTACATAAAACCTGTGGAAGCTGAAGTATTACGACAGAAGGCTCTAGAACGTGATATGTCAATCAGCGAATATGTTCGGAAAATGATTGTGGTTTGAGAGGTTATCTTAAAGGCTAAAAATAACTTGGTTGTTTAAATTAACGTACATTTTTTTTTAATTCCGCATCATATGGTACAGTGTACGAAGTTTACTAAAGGTTGAGGTTTGTATGGAGATTTTTGGCTACACTATTTCTACTACTGTCTATTGGGTCACCGCTATATGGATTGTGGGATGGATTGTCACGTATCAACGTGGGTATGAAAAGCTATCATGTCATTGCTTTGGATTGACGATCTTTCCATTTCCACTAATGCAAGCAGTCATAATGTATATCGATTGGGATCTCTACGAGGGTTTTTGGTCTGTCTTATTTCATCTTGGGGGGTACTATATTCTCGGTTTTGCCATATTCTTATGCTGGTGTGGACTGAGTGAGATTTTTAGTCTTATCGATGATCGAAATACGACGCCAGAGTACAAAGATCATCTGAGAAGAAATGAGATAGAGAGAAAAGAGATGGAGCGTGATAAAAATACAATTGAAGATATGTCTAAGTACTTAAAATAATTAATATTTTTCTTTATCAGTACGCTTTAATAATTCTTAGAGGAGAACAGAGTTGTCATCATTCTACAATGATCTTTATCAAGCAATATATCGTGGTCACAATTATAACCCACAAGATGCACGCAAGTACGCTTCGGTTACGTGGGACTTTGTAGATGGAGATAAAGTTCTTCAGGTAAAGATGGAAGGCTTCGTATTCCCATTATCTAATTTAGGGGCGGCTTTCATCGATAAACAAATGGTTGTAATTACACACTTGCCCGACAGTAAGGTCAGAGAGTTTACACAATTCCTTGATAAACGGATTCATGATGGTAGTTTTGATGGATATATTCAATGGATAATTAATCAAAACTGGAGTTCTGCTTTAGAACACGTTAACAGGGATAAAGCAGAGTTAGAAGCAAAGAACAACACGACAAATCTGACAAATCCGAGTGCAACACTGACAACTAGTGCGGAGCCACAGAATGTATTTGGAGCTGCCGCTAACCAACTCGGTGCAGTCAACGGGATTGACTACGAACATAGGGTCGCATCCTTGATTTCACAGAACACTAGTTTCAACGCTGAAGTTACTCAAGGAACTGGCGATTTTGGAGTCGATATTTTGATTAGAAACCCGAACAACATCAATTTTGCTGTTCAAACCAAATTATATAGTTCGAATGTCGGTCTTTCTGCGGTTCAACAAGCGCACTCAGGAGCTGCATATTATGGCTTTGCGCAAGGGATGGTGATTACTTCGGGAGGGTTTACTAAATCGGCTAAGGAAATGGCAGATAAATTACAAGTTGTGTTACTCAATGATGCAGAAATCATAAACTATCTAAATCGTCATTTCCCGTAAGGTGAATAAGTTAGCCATAACACAAGGTATCTGTATCTATTGACCTTTAGCAAATCTCTCGTTCTGGTTCATAATGATTTGTAAGGTGCACGTTGTGTGAGATTTCATGCTTGTTATTGTTTCAGTTACTGCTTCTTTAATGCGTCTGGTCTAAATAGATCTTACTCCCTCATAACTAAAGCAGCGGATTGCAAATCCGTGGACCTCGGTTCGATTCCGGGAGGCGCCTCCATTATTCGACAAAGCCCCAGCAGAAATGCTGGGGCTTTGTTGTTTTAGAGATATAAAACTGTAGCTCAATATTTTCTACCTTATCAACTCGCGATCTTATACCTTTAATTGGTGATTGTTTTTAGGTATTCACTAGGCGTTATGCCAAACTTTTCCTTAAAGCGCTGACTAAAGCGCCCTTCAGATTGATAGCCACACATTTGCGCAAGCATTGCGATATTTCGTGTGTCATTTTGCATTAAGTACAGGGCATGATTGAGCCTAACTTCAATTAATACATCTTTGTACTTGGTGTTTTCTTGCTTTAGTTTTCTGATCAACGTTGAGCGACTTATTGCGAAATGCTGAGCTGATGTTTCAAGAGTGTTTTCATCACTCGGGTTATGCGCAAGGTAGCGACTTAAGCGCTGGCTAAAAGGGATGTCTGTTTTGGAAAACAAGTGGTGCAGAATGCCACGCTCCGCAAGTTGTTGATATAAGGCATTTAACCAAAAAATCTGCGTATCTTGACTAAAGAGACGAAGAGCTAAAGTAGATAAAAGATCTAGCGTAACCTCTAAAGCTTTGTCTGTACCATATATTGGCGATGGTGATTTGGTCGCATTGTGCTTACTCAGATCAAGGGTGGCATCACATGGTGGGTAATGAAAACTGAACACTCTAGAGAGAAAGTGTCCTTTGCTTGGTAGATTCTCGAAGCTCAATGAACTCGCAGCTTCGCAAAGCAATAAGTTTGAAGGAGTTAAAGCCAGCGCAGACTCTCTCCAAAACAGGCGCTTACTTCCAGAGACAACTTGGATAATACAAGGGGAGTGCATTCTTACGTTTCGAAGCTTTTGTAATTGTTCAGCCCGAAATGGTGTTACTTGATACAGATTACTCATCACTCCCCCTAAGTTTATTTTGTGTAAGTTGCCGTTAACCTAGCTTTATCTAAAGCCATAATATTCAAGTTGAAGCCCACGACAGCAGCGGGTGTATCTTGTGAAAGGTTTAATTTTTCAGTTGGTAATGCCCAGACAGTAAATTGATAGCGATGCATTCCGTCACCAACAGGTGGGCACGCCCCTCCAAATCCTACGCTATTGTAATCAATGCGAGTTTCTTGACCGCCTAGTTTATTAATATCGACTCCACGAGGTAGATCTCGAACAGAGGCGGGAATATTAAATGCAACCCAATGCCAAAAACCACTTTCTGTCGGCGCATCAGGGTCATAAACAGTTACTGCGAAACTTTTTGTTCCTTCTGGTGGGTTTTTCCATGAAAGCTGAGGAGATAAATTATCGCCATCGCATCCCCAGCCTTGATATTCAAAGGTCTTGGCCATTGGGTGACCTTCTTGAATATCAGAACTGGTTAGCTCAAATGCTTGAGCAGCAAAAACGGTACATAGGTTGAGTGCCAATATAGACTTAGTGAATACATTCATAGTTGAGTTTCCTTTCAAAGTTCGAGTTAAGTCTACGTTTAATTTGAAAGCCAAGCTTAACAGTAAGTTTCACATTTTGATTTATGTGATTTCTTTTGAAACTTTTGTGTATTTCTGGTTTGTATTAACAATCAAAAGGGAAGACCAGTTGATTGTTTTTAGACTTTGGAATCGTAAAGGTTATTAAATCATTGAGGTACTTTGCACTCCGCATTTTTGCACTAAGTCATCTCCACAACTTGAGTCTTTAGACGAAAAAAAGGCTCGCGATAGCGAGCCATATAATCGAGCCTGTACGTTTAGGCTTTCTTAGTCTCTTGCGCTTGGAATTGTTTCATCAAGCGCTGCATCGCTTCAATGTTGTCGACCAGTTCACGGGTTCTATCAATAGAGCTATGCGATGTTTGTGAGGTTTCATCAGCAAGTTGCTTAATGTTGGTAATGTTACGGTTGATCTCTTGAGTGACAGAGGCTTGTTCTTCCACTGCAGTAGCAATTTGATGGCTGCTATCGGTTACACCATTCAGTTGATTCGAGATGTTTCTCAAGACTTCGCCAGTCTCATCTGCACGAGTTTTACAGCGGCTAGAGAGTTCGATACCTTGGTCCATCGCACTTACTGCGTTAGCGGCTGTTTCTTGTAGACCACGAATCATGGAATGAATCTCGCTAGCAGAAGAGCCGGTTTTTGAAGCAAGGTTACGCACCTCATCGGCAACGACAGCAAAGCCTCGGCCCGCTTCACCAGCGCGAGCGGCCTCAATCGCGGCATTAAGTGCCAATAGGTTTGTTTGCTCTGAGATCGCGGTGATCACTTCCAAAATGCCATCAATTTTCTGCGTGTCCTGCGCCAAACGATTGATAATAGTTTGAGATTGCGCTAACTCGCTTGCCAGTACGTTCACTTCTCCGATGGTAGATTCGATACTCTCTAAACCAATCGCCGATTGTTCGTTGGCTTGCTCTGCAACCATAGAGGCAGCCGATGCAGCGTTTGCCACTTCAGCAATAGAGTGAGTGAGCTCTTCCACGGCCGTCGCCACTTGTTCTGTTTCGGCGCATTGCTGGCTTAAACTTTGATCGATGGTTTGAATTGTGCCGAATTCATCTTCAGCGGAGATAAGAATATGCCCAGAGGTTTCAGTGGCACGGCCTGTGATTGCGCGTAACTCGGCTTTGCGCATCATTAATGCTAATTCCATTTGCGAGTAGTCGTCAAACTTACCTGTGTACACCTTTTCCATCAAAGGGTTGTCGTAAGCTTGTTTGGATAGCTCTTGCATACGTTTGAAGCGGGTGAATTGATAGCCAATACCACAAATCATAAGCAGTGAAAGTGCTAGAAGGCAGAATGCTAGCCAGTGTGGTTGTAGTACCGCATGAGCAAATGCCGTTAAACATAATAACGCGCTTACAATAAGCGAAAGTGTGTGGAATCCAACTCTTTGAAGACGAGGTGTTTTACCTTCACGAAGCTTTTTATACAGAGATTGCGCTCTAGCAACTTGCTCTGGTTGAGGCTTTGAGCGAACAGATTGATACTCAATAATATTATCTTCAGCGTCTTTGATTGGGGTAACGAATGCCGAAACCCAATAGTGCTTTTCATCGTTACACTGGTTTTTTACTAGCCCCATCCAGCTGTTACCAGATTGTAAGTATTGCCACATTTGTGCGAAGGCTGGTTTAGGCATGTCTGCGTGGCGAACGACGTTGTGGGGTTTGCCCAATAGTTCTTCCTGACGATAACCAGCAATGTCGCAAAACTCGTGGTTAGCATAGGTGATGTAACTGGATGGATCGGTCGTAGAAATTAAATTGGCAGCATATGAATAGTCTTTATTCAAAGATGCATCGTTGAGTGCCGCATCTTCACTCAATTTATAATCTTTATTTTCGGTTGTCATAATCATTCCATTTATGAATCAAGGCTTTCTATAAACAAAAATATTCTTATAGTTCTTGTTGCGTATAATAGAATCTCAATGCTTCCAAGTTATGATATAAATCAAAAGCACCCGTTGATGTTGCTTTAGTCGGGCAAAATGAGATCGGATTCAATGCGTATTGAAACTGTAATGAAAGATACAGAGCACCAATTGGTAAGGGTTTGAAGCGATTTGGTGTTAAATAAATGGGTTGGTTTAGATTTGTTTACGCTGATAGAAAACTTAATTTACGAAAATGGCATGTAAATATTGATAATTGGCATCAATGTGTTGCTTGATGAATCGTTGTGATCCTTTTTGAGAGCTTGGGCGCATACATAGGGATTTTGAAAAAAGGTTGGTGGTTTTTGCTACCAGTTATGAGTGTGATGTGATCGAGTTGGGTTTAAAGTAACCGACTGATAAATAATGGCAAAATTATAGTTGACCACAAGAATGAATCCGGTAAAGTACGCACCGTTCTCAAGGCAAAGCCGAGAGGATGATGGTGTTACCATCGCATGATTGCGTTGCCCTGGTGGTGGAATTGGTAGACACAAGGGATTTAAAATCCCTCGGCGTTCGCGCTGTGCCGGTTCAAGTCCGGCCCGGGGCACCATCAACAATTTGAAAGATGTGTGAGATTAAAACTTCGTCGACACGTTGGCCGGCCGAAATGTCGGACCATCAATTCCGGTCGGAGCACCATCAAACTTGCATCTAGCGAGAGCAAATTTAGGCGCGTTGGCAGAGTGGCTATGCAGCGGATTGCAAATCCGTGGACCTCGGTTCGACTCCGGGACGCGCCTCCATCCTCATCTTGATGAGAATGAAAAGATAACCAGCGAAAGCTGGTTTTTTTGTGCCCGAAATTCAGAATATTAGTTAAGTTTCGATACTTTAGATACAAAAAAAGCGAGCACATGGCTCGCTTTGAAAAGTGCTAACTAGCAACAAGCTAATACTGATTTACTTTACGTAGATACGTGGGTTTGCGTTACCCCAGAAAGTGTAAAGTTCAGGGAAGATCAGTTCAGCATGGTTTTCCATTTCAGAGGCTGTGATTGCTTCACCTTTTTGAACGCCAAATAGTACCACTTCATCACCAGCACTAACGCCTTTAACGCCAGACACGTCGATCATTGTGGTGTTCATTGATGTCACACCCACTACTTTAACACGTTGACCGTTCACCAATACGTCAGCTTTGTTGCCCATCTTACGTGGGTAACCATCTGAATAACCGACAGGCAGGTTCGCAACCACGCTTGGTTTCGTTGTTGTAAAGCTGCTGTCATAACCTACAGTCGCGTTATCTGGCAGATCGTGCAGTGAAGCGACACGAGTTTTGAACGATACGATAGAAGGGTACTCAGGGTTAGTTGGCAGATCGCCATACAAAACGCCGCCAGGGCGAACCATATCAAGCTGCGCTTCAGGTACGTTTAAAGCAGTGTAAGAGTTAGCAACGTGAAGAAGTACATCGTCACGCTCTAGATCCGTGTTACCAATCAACCAAGTTGCGTTTTGTTTGAATGACTTAAGTTTCGCGCGAATGTCGTCAGAGTTGTAGTTAGGGAAGTGAGTCATAATGCCCACGATCGCCACACCATCTTGAGATGCGATTTCTACGGCTTCTTTTTTGCCAGCGTCAGTCGACATGTCAACACCGTTACGGCCCATACCACCGTCGTTAAGTGCAAGGTGAACCTTAACTTCTTTACCTGCTTTCTTGGCCAGCTTAGACAGTGCTTGAGCTTGCGCTTCGCTGCCAATGAGTTCTTCGATGTTGTATTGCAACGCGCTTTCGATTTCACCAATGTCAGCAGAGCGAACACGCATTAGCTGGCCTTTATAGCCGCTATCACGAACCGTTTTTGCTTCTGCATTACTTGCGACAGCAACGCAAGGGATCTGGTGTTCAATAATGGTTGGCATCAAGCCTTCAATACCATTGCCGTAAGCATCTGCCTTCATTACTGCGCAAATTTTGCTGTCTTTATTGATATGAGATTTAAATTGCTCAATATTGGCAGAGAACTGACCAAGGCTGACTTCTAACCATGCGTTAGCAGCTTGAATTTGCTCTTGTTGTTGAGCTGTGCTGTTTAGCGCTAATGGGGCAGCAACGGTTTGTAGAGTAGGGGCTAATGTCGCAGCGGCAATAGCAATGGATAGTAGAGTTTTGTTTAGACGCATAATTTCTCCATACGCGTTCGAGTTATTGTCGGGGGGAATGAAAAATCGAGGGCTCTGTTTGAGAACCCTCGTAAAAATCAGTGTTGAGTCTGATGTGGCTATAGGCTAAGCGTTAACTTAGTTTAAAGCGGCTCATTACATCTTTTAACGACACAGACAGTTGGCTAAGCTCGCGACAAGCTTGTGCCGTTTGCTCTGAGCCTTGTGCGACTTCTTGAGAAGCAAAGTGAATGTTATCGATGCTTTGGTTTAGCTCTTCTGCAACAAGGTCTTGTTGGTTACAAGCTGTGGCAATTTGAGTGCCCATATTTGATATCTCAGAAATAGACTCTTCGATATTGCTCATCAGTTGCTTTGACTGCAAGCCTTGATCGGCACAGGTGGTGATGCTGGTGCGTGACAACTCAGTTGCTGATTTCGCATCAACCGCAAGAGATTGCAGCTCAGTAATGATCGCAGTAATTTCGCTAGTAGAATCTTGTGTACGGCCAGCAAGGGTACGAACTTCATCGGCTACTACTGCAAATCCTCGACCAGATTCACCAGCACGCGCAGCTTCAATTGCAGCATTCAGTGCCAGTAGGTTGGTTTGGTCAGCGATATCACGAATCACGTCTACCACAACATTGATCTTATGCGACTGCTGCTCAAGTTCAGAAACTGTGTCACCTGCGTTACCGATAACGTTCGCCACTTCATTGATTGAATCAACCATGGTTTGCGTTTCACGAACACCGCTTTGAGTACGTAGGTTCGCTTCATTAGAAAGTGACGCCGTGTTTTCCGTTGTGCGAGCAACATCAGCTACAGCGGCTTTCATTTCTGTCATCGCCGTAGCAATGTGCGTGATTTGCGCTTGTTGATCTTTCATGCCTGTTGCTGAAATTTCTGAGATTTGGTTCATCTCGTCGACTGCACTGCTCAGTTGGGTCACTGCGGCAATCACATTATCAATGATTTGGCGCAGGTCATTTTGCATCTTGCTCGTTGCGTCAGCCAGTTCACCTAATTCATCGTTACCAATCGCTTTGCGATTAATCTCTTTTGATAGGTCACCGGTCGCAATCGCGTGAGCTTGCTCAACCACAAGTTTTAGTGGGCCACAAATCAGCTTGGTTAGTAGCAGTGTCATCGCCACCATGATGCCAATAATGACAATATTGCTCACAATTGAAGAGCTACTTAGGCCATTAACGGACGCAAGAATGTTGTTTTTATTGCTATCCATTGCGCCCTTTAAGATATCGATCAGTTCACCGAGTTCACGATCGACAGACTCAAATTGGCCAAGTGAGTTGGTTAGGATAGGGTGCGCTGTTTTTTTATCATTGTTGAGCATGGCAGCGTTGTACTGATCCATGGTGATTAGGTATTTATCCCAATTACGCATTAGCAGATCAAAAGTTTGTTTCTCTACACCCGGCCATACAGTTTTACCGTAAGCCTCAAGCTCTTTAGCAATTTCATGGCGGGTTTCAATATTACTCTTGATAATGCTTTGTACTCGGTGTGGTTCATCGAAAGTAAAAGCAGCAAATTGTCCACGACGCCAACTCGATAGATTGTCCCTTATAGCGTCAACGCGTTCCATCGCGGGTAAAGTGTCGTCGGTGTAGTTCAGCAGCTCTGATTTAATGTTTTTCAGTTCAGAAGATAGAAACACACCAAAAGCAATGTTAATAAGGGCTATAAGCAAGAATGAGAGTGAAATCTTCTTGGCTATAGAAAGGTTTGTAATAGACATCGTGATTACCTGGTTCGATTTTTAAATATATTGCGTAAGCTAACTTTATTTTTATGTGTGATATTGGTCACTATTTTGTATGCAACGGCGGTAATGTATCACTGATTTGAGTCAGTTTCGATAGTCTGTTTAAATTTTAATACAAATAATCTATGTCAATGATTTTTAAAAGGTAAGACCAGTTCTCATTGTCAAAATAAGTGCTTTTATTGCGGTTGGAGTTATATGTGGCGGGCGTTTTAGAGTGATTTCGATAAAGTGTAACGAACTATGATTTTAGTGGCATAGCGGGATTTTGAAACCGCATGATTTAGGCGAAGCTTACTCGAGTTATAGCCGAGAATATTAATATAAGCCGTGCTAGCTTTACCTATATCAAAGTATTTTTCTTTTCTAGCAATAGAATAGAGTTACTATTATATCAATAGGCAACATTTCAATGCGGAAACCATTTTCTCAAGTTCTATCGGGTGAATTGCTGACAGAATTTAAAACCGTCACATATATGGTTCAAATATATTGCCGTTCCCATCACGGTAGCCGAAGTGGCCTATGTGAGTCGTGTCAGCAGCTCCTTGATTATGCAGAGGTTCGCTTAGATCGCTGTCCTTATGGACAGAATAAGCCTACGTGTAATAAATGTCCAATTCATTGCTATAAGCCTGAACCGAAAGAGCAAATGCGCCTAGTGATGCGTTATTCTGGGCCTAGAATGCTGTTGCCACATCCTTGGTTGGCGATTCGACACTTGTTGCACGAGCGCAAAGAGGTGCCGCACAAGCCTAAACCAAATCAATCAAATCGCCATATTAGAAAACTCAATTCAAGCGAATAGTGCCATCGAGCACGGTAAGCCGTTGTTGTAGCTTTGCAGGATCAATTAGGTGAATCGAACCCCGCTCAATACTGATCTCGCCGCTAGACTCTAACATCTTTAACACCTCGTTAAGCCGTGGTCTGGATATACCCGTAATGGCGCTGAGTTGTTTTTGGGATGCGCTGACTTTAATAAAGCTGCCTTTTACGGTTTTCATGAGCCTAGCAATTTCCAATAGGGTAAATACGACTCGGGTTTGCCTATCATGTAACGAGGTTATCTGGGCAAAAAGCCATTGCTGCTGCGCTTTGACGCTGCAATGATAGAGCCATTTATAGACAAATGGATCCGTTGCTGCCAGTGCATCGAGCCGTTCCTTAGGAAAGTAGATGACTTCCACGGGTTCAAGCTCTTCAATGGAAGCATGCAAATGCACGGATTGGTTGATCATCGAGCTACCAAGCCAACTGCCTTCACCATAGATACCTGAGTTCATGGTATTGGTGTTCTCGTTACCAAAGGTAATCGCGATAATGCCTTTTTTGAGGTAGGTGACACCACCTGATTTGGCTTCAGATTTGGCTATGGGGAACTGGCTAGCGCGAATCGCACAAAGCACTATTGCATCTTTGGTTTCGGTAGGCAGTTCGCACGGCCATTGTATGGTGTGGTGTAGAGTATCCAATCGCGAGCACTTAGTTAACAGTATCGTTAACTAAGTGTAATTCGCAAAGCAGCAAATAATCAAACAGTTACTGAATTAGCTTTGGAGTGAGGTTTCAATTGTGTGAGGACACAAGAGTTAAAAAACGCTTCCGCCGACATTGGTTTGTTGAAGTAATAGCCTTGCAGGCTATGGCAACCAAGTTTAGCCAACATTTTCGCTTGAGCTTGGGTTTCTATCCCTTCCGCTACCATACGTAGTTCTAAACTTTGCGCTAAATTGATGATGCATTGGAGCGCGGCAAAATGCTTGTGGCTAGTCGACATTTTATCGATAAATAAACGGTCGATTTTAAGTTCGCTGAATGGACTACTGATTAATTGGTTAATCGACGAATAGCCAGTACCAAAATCATCGATAGAAAGCGTCACGCCGCGCATGCGCAATCGACTTGTGTTATCAAGTGAACGCGCTAAATCTTTAGTGACTTCCACTTCGGTCACTTCTAAGGTTAACTTGTTCGCCGGGAAGCGCGCTTGTTCGATGATTTGCAGCACTTTATCTGCAAAGTCATCCTTTTCGATGTCAGACGGTGAAATATTGATCGAAACATTAATGTGCTGACCTGCACGATGCCATTTTACCGCTTCTTCCACACTGTAACGCAGCATCTTACAACTGAGCGCGTAACTTAAACCTTGCTCTATTACGATTGGTAAAAATCGATCCGGTGGGATGAGCCCAAACTCTGGGTGACGCCAACGAACCAGCGCTTCTGCACCTATCAGTTTACCGGTTTTGGCGCAGTAATGACCTTGGAAAAATGGTTCAAATTCATCATGCAGTAACGCGTAGCGAACGTGCTCTTCATTTACTTGCATCATTTTTACTGGAGTAACGTTGCTCTGGCTTTGAAACTGATGCTGCCAATGATCGATGATTTGACTGACGGCCTCTTTACTTACAGGTTTACAAATACGCGAAATGGGTTCAAATCCGTATGAGTGAGACATATCGATCACCGCATTTTGCACGTCATTGGTCATGCTGCTAGTCAGCACAATAAATGGGCGCAGTTTGGTTTGGGCGATGTGACGGATAAACTCGACGCCATCCATATCAGGCATGCAGAGGTCGACAAAGATGATGTCAGGTTGTCGTACTTCTAGATGGGCTAATGCTTCACGACCGTTGGCAACCACCGATACATCGGCATCGCAGACACTGCACACGAGCTTTTGTAAAATCGTGGCGTGGAAGTTCTCATCTTCAAGGATCAGGATATGTTTCAGTGTCATATTATACCGATAGTGAACCAGTCACTCTTAAGTCTGAATATTTTAGCTGTTTCGCTAAGGTGTCACATGCTTTGTAAAAGCGTTTGGTCTTTTCGTATTTAGTGCCGTGCAAATGTTCTTTGCACAATAGTGCGTAGCGAAGCACTTGGTTGCGGTTCCAATTGAGCGGCCAAGATTGCGTCAACACTTCCATGGTGAGCAAGCAAATCTCTGAATCCACGACATTGCTAGAAACCGCTTTGCTGAGCAGCATCGAAGCCTTTTCAAAATGTTTAGACGCAATATATTGCTTGGCGTGTTCTTTCACTTTCACAATATGTGCGTAGCCTTGTTCTGCTTTACTTCGGTATTGTTGGAAGTAGCTGAAGATCGGCTGATTTAAAGGGCTATGGCCCGCATTTCTTAGATGTTCGGTCACCTGTTTTGCTGCGGCGCGATATTGGTCTGTGTCGTGCACAGCAAACGACGCCTTGGTCAGTTCGATTTTTTCATACAAGGTAATTTCACGCTCAGGCTGCTCGCTTAGCAGGTCTAAATACTGCTTAAAGTAAGCTCGGCTTTTTTGGAAGTCACTCTTGAGATGATACACACGGCTAAACAAAAGCAGTTCAAATGCTTTATATTCATCGCGAACAAATTGCTGACGCCACTGGTCAACGAGTTTTGCAACTGACGCAATATGAACATCACGATTTTCATTGGATTGGAATTGCGCTTGGTCGAGCGTAATCGATGCGCCTAACACGTAGTGGTCGACATTATCGCGGAACGAGTTCTTTACTTCAGCCTGCATCGTGACAATCGAAGAAATCGCACTTTTTAAATCAAACAGCGCTAAGTTGTAAGCAATACGTTTTAAATGACGTTCAATGACCTTAGGCGAGATAGCCAGCGCGGCTTCCACTTCGTCTACAGCTTGCTCGTACTGAGATTGTGCTGCATAAATTTCGGCGCACAATTCATGAGCTTGCGCAGAGCGGAAGGCATCTTGCTTGACTTGTGTCGCAAGGAAAATCGCTTGTTTGTATTGGCGTTGGTCGAAGGCTAGTTTCGCCAGTTGTAAATTAACCGAGGATTGCTCAGGAGAATCTTTGACGTTAATTAGAATGTTACGCGCTTCATCTAGCTTTCCAAGACCGATTAACGCTTGTGCTTTCAGGATCTGAGAGCGGACGATGATGTCGTCTTGTTTATAGAATGCTTGATCAATGACATCAATTGCTTTTTGGTAATCTTGGTTGCCAATGATGGTCATCACATCGCCAAGGTGACGCTTTTTATTGGAAAACTGCGGTAAACGTTCTTTAAGCGTGGTGTAGTTAAGTGGCTTAAGAAGGTAGCCGTCTGGCTCCAGTTCCATAAACCCGCGCACCACTTCTGGAGTGGAATCTGCCGTCACGATGATGTTAACGCAATCAGGGGGTAGAAGCTGTTTTTGTTTCAGCTCATCAATGAGTTGATAGCCATTCGCCTTTTTACCCAAGTTGTAATCAAAAAACACCAAAGAGTAGTTGTTTGTTCGACATTTAGAGATGGCTTCTTTCGCATCCTGCGCGAAGTCGATCGTCGGTGATGAGTAGCCGAGTTTTTGCAGCATGCCTTTTGCGGCAGTGCGATACATAGGGCTATCGTCGATGATCAAAACAGGGCGATTTAGGGCAGCTTTATCGGTAAACATGCAGTACCAAATTCAACAAAATGAAACGCGAACATTATTTTCTATTTTTATACAGAAGTCTGTTCTTTAAAGAACAGAAACCTTTTTATTGGGGCAATATACTGTAACTCTAAATAGCCAAGAGGTGTCGAGCTTGTGTTGAACTCTGTTGTACGTCGTTTATTGACTTTGTCTCTTATCTTATTTGGCTCAGTGCTAACTAGTACTGGTGCTCTCGCGCAATCTTTTCAGAAAGCGATAACAATAGGTATTCCCGCTTCAGAGGATGCCAGTACGGTTTATCCTGATTCGCAAAGTGTACAACGTCTTGCTGAATTCATGACTCAGTATTGGCAAGTATGGGGGGCGCGTTATAGCTATGATGTGACCATCCTCCGCGAGCCATATACCATGTTGGCGGCGAAGCTAAAGTCAGGTGAGGTTGATGCCATTAGCTTTAGCGCTTCAGCGAGAAACGGTGAAGGTGCTTTGTATAGTATTCCATTTGCTTATACGGGTGCTGCATTGTATGAACGTATTGGCGACCGCCACAAGGGCCGTCCAGTTGCTTTGGATATTCCTTCCTCTCTTCTTCCTAAAAACTTTAACTATTCACAGCATCTGGTTTACCACAACAACGATCTCGACAACACCCTAAGCAATGCGCGTTACGTCAACTATATCTACTCATGGAGTACTGATCAGATTGCGCAAAAACTCAAAGAGAGGGGGCTAGAAAATAGCTTCATTCTAGAGCAGCAATATCACGGTGTTCCGCTACGCGTAAAAACACTCGATAAACAACGTGCGCTAATGCGAGATATTAACCGTGGTATTCGAATGACCTCACAATCGGTTGTGAGTGAAATTTGGCAAGGGGTAAATAAGGGGCATAACAATAGCATTCAATTGGTTATCGGTAACTACCACCAGAAACTGACTGAAGCGCAAGAATGGCTATTGGTTGATAAGCCGTTTCTGACTTACGCCTATATCGAAAATGGTGAAGAACCGTATTTCATTAGTGATAACTTCGAACTTGAAGGTTACACCATCGATGTGCTTAACCTCATTTCTGATCGTTTAGGTATCACCTTTATTGGTCAGCCTTACCGCTCCTTCCAAGAGGCTCTAGACGCAGTTAAAAACCACGAAGTCGATTTGTTCCCCGGCGTGTTTAAAACGGAATCTCGCTCAGTTGCCTTAGACTTTACCAGTGACATTGATAAAGCCTCGATTGGCATCATCAGCGAAACGGACTATTACGCCATTTCAGAGCTGCTTGGCCTGCGTATTGCGTTGGTGCGCGGCCTGCATGAAAACGACATCGTTGCACGTATCTTGCCAAGTAGCCCAATTATCTATGTAGATACCGCGGAAGAGGCGATTCAAGCGGTAGCGGAAGGGCGCGCCGATGCTTTTGTCGGTAAATTGCTTAACAGTATTTATTTGGTGGATAAGAAAAATCTTTACGGTTTGAAAATACACATCGCTCAAGATGTAAAAGAGGAGTTGTGGCCACGTATAGCACTGGCGAAAAACCAACAAAGTTGGCGAGATTTTCTTAACCTTGGTATCCATGTTCTTGGTGATAACTTCCAACAAGAAATTGGTCAAAAATGGCAGCGCGCTGTTGAAGCGAACTATCAAGAACAGCAAAGACAGCGACTTTTCCGCCAGTCATTGTATGTCGGTATATCGTTTGCGATTCTCGTGGTGATTGCGCTTGTCTTTTATCGCAATCAGTTGAAGAAAAGAGCCAAGGCTCAGGCCATTTTAGAAAAAGCACTGCAAGAAGCAGAAGCCGCAAAACGCCAAGCAGAAGATATGGCGTTGGCGAAATCAGACTTCCTTGCGCGGATGAGCCATGAGATTCGTACACCGATGAATGGCGTATTGGGAATGGCTGAAGCGCTGTCATTTACCCAGTTAGATCAAGAACAAGCCGATTTGCTGCATACCTTGAATGGTTCGGCGCGTAATTTAATGGCGCTGCTCAACGATGTGCTCGATTTCTCTAAGATGGATGCAGGTAAACTGACTTTAGAAAGCATTACTTGCGATCTTTCAACGCTGCTTTCCGGTGTGGAAGGGAACTTCCGCCATAAAGCACAGGCAAAAGAGTTGGTTCTGCATAGTCGACTCGATTCTCAGCTTCACGCTAGCTACTACTGCGATTCAACACGTTTAATGCAAGTGCTGAACAATTTAGTTTCCAACTCAATTAAGTTTACTGAACAAGGTTATGTTGAGCTTAGTGCTCAGATGATTGCGGAAAACTATCGTCAAGATGAGTTTGGCAATCAGTATGATTTGCTGAGCTTCCAAGTGCGCGATAGCGGCATCGGTATCTCTAAAGAAAAGCTGGGTAGCCTTTTTGATCCATTCGTTCAGGCAGATGGCGATATTACACGTCGCTTTGGTGGTACGGGCCTTGGCTTGAGCATCAGTAAAGAAATTGTCGATGAAATGGGCGGTGAGATCAAAGTGAGCTCTGTGCTTGGTCACGGCAGTTTGTTCAATATCATGTTGCCAGTGCAAAGAGTGATTATTGAAACCGCAAATGGCGAAGAAGAAGTTCAATCACCACAAAACTTTGCGCGCAAAGATCTCACTACCTTACGAGTGCTCTTTGCCGAAGACAACGAAGTAAACCGTAAGGTGATTGGTGGTCAGCTAAAACGTCTGGGTGTGGAATTTGATAGTGCTGAAAATGGTGCAATCGCGTACAAAATGTATCAGTCCGGCACCCATTATGATGTGGTACTGTCAGATTGCCATATGCCAGAGATGGATGGTTTTACCTTAGCGGGGAAGATTGCAGAACAGCGCATCGAAGGTAAGCCTCATCTGATCGCAATTACCGCCGATGCGCTGAGTGGCGCAGCGAAGCGTTGTCTCTCTGCTGGTTTTGATGACTATATCTCTAAGCCTTGCCCACTTGACGTATTAGAAGCCAAACTGAATAGCGTGGCAGCGACATTAGACACCGATGAATCAGTCGAACTCGCTCAAATTGATTTAGCCTCGGAGCAAGATGATGATCTGAGTTGGCTTGATGAGTTTGAATCGGTCACCCCACAGTTAGAAGATACAGTCACAACTGAACAGATTGATATTGAGTGGCTTGATGGAGGGGAAGAGGTTAACCCGCAAGACGAATATCAAACGGCCTCGCAGCCACCACTTGAGCATATCGAGTGGGATGATGAAGTGGTAAGCGACGAGCAACCAAGTAGCAGCGCACCTGCAGATAGTTCACTAGAGAGCCTGTTAGCTGAACTAGAAAACATCAGCAGTGCTGAGCCTGAACCGTTGGCAAATGATGTTGAAGATCTATTTGAAGCCCTTGAAGAACCAGAACTGGAAGCCCCAAGTTTATTCCCAGAATACATTTCCTTTACTCCGACTGCGGTACTAATGATGAGCGGAGAAGATATGGATATTGCCAAAGAAATACTGGAGTCTTTCTTGTCTAATTATCAAAAGGACATCGATGAACTGAACGGCGCTTGGAACAAACACGATATTCCAGAGTTAAAAGATGTGGCTCATCGAATTAAGGGTAGTGCACTTTACCTAGGTAGCGAAGCCATCTCTGAAGTGGCGAAAGATCTCGAGCATGCCAGCGCTGATAACAACACAGAGCTTGCAGCAGAGCGTGTGGAATACATATCGCAGCATCTTGTGGTGCTTGCTCAAGAGGTTGAGCAATATTGCGAGACGGTAGCCGCATGAAAATACGCTCCTCACTCGATGTAACGATTCGCTGGGTAATTTATTCCGTCGCGGTAGTGGTGGCGTTTGTCGCGGGTGCAACTGCATTAACGGCGCTAAATGGTGAGCGAGAATATTGGAAGAACCAGATTGCAGAAAACTACAAATACCAAGTGCTTGGCTTGGTAAAAGATGAGTTTTTCAAAATCAACAAGCAAAGCGAATTCTTACGAACTAGTAATACGGTTTACAGCTATACCAAATATCGCAACCTGTATGGCTTAAGCCGTGTTATCGAAAGTCGTCATTTAGAGCAGTTTGGTATCACTGGTGTGCTTGTACAGGATGTTGGGGGTAGAGAAGTTTATTCCAACTCAAAAACGGCCAATCATCTGTTTAAATCGATGGTGGATATGTTCGTGCCAGTGATGGATAGCCCATACGAAATGGCGCGTGACCATGGATTCATCTTTGTCGATGGCCGAATATTTCTATACAGCTCTTATGAGTTACTCGGTGTCAATCGTGATGGTTCTGCTGGTCAACTCACCATGTTCAAAGAGGTGACATCACAGCATGTCGCTGAAATTAGCCAAAAGCTAGGGCGCAAGTTCGATATTCAATACACATCGGCGAGTCGCCGCTTAATGCGGGTGAGCTATTCAAGTGGGGTAGAAATTTCCGTGCATGATATTGCTGCCACTGCACGAGACATCAAAATTGAATACCGAGCCATCTTACCCAGTGGTGTGGTTCAGCCAGCCAGCTTTGTGGTCTATTTCCCATTGGAAAAACAGATCAGCGATCATTGGATTGTCGCGGTCAGTGTCTGTTTGTTTATCTTCGCGACCATTTTGGTTGCATGGGTCATGATCCGTCAGTTTGTAATGATTCCAGCCTCTAAAGTAGCTGAAATGATCACTGATGAGTCGGGCTTTAAGAATCAAGAGTTAACTAACCTACCTACAGAGCTAGACGAAATCTATCAACGATTTAGGCATCTCTACGACAATATTGAAAGACAAAACCGCTTTAGCGAGCAATTGGTGGATGCGATCGGCGATGTGATTATTACGGTCAATATCGATGGTGAAATCGAGTACCTAAACCCAGCGGCATGTGAATGGCTCGGGTTTGAAGAGAAAAAATTACTCGGCGAACCGATCGAAATGTACATCACTACTCGAGATAAGCAGCATGAGACTTTCTCTAGTTGGCTGTACAAAACTAACATGATGGGCCACCGTGTTGAGCGAACGCTCAGGCTGAATGTGTTAGGCCGTAAGAATGTCTGTTACTCGTGCGATATTATTTGTCAGCCAGTGGATCTCAACAGGGCTGGGGGCAGTGAGTCGACATCTGTGGTGGTAATTCGTATTAACAGTACCAAACGATGTAATCGTGGCATGAAAGCGTGCAAGTTGTGTGAATAGTCATCGGTCAAGGAAACAGAAAAGGGCGCTTAGCGCCCTTTTGTCATTGTTGGAGTCTATTTCAGGAAAGCCCCAATTGGCTTATTCGCCAGCCATTGCTTGGCGTTTGCCCTTGATACTTGCTAGTAGCATGTACACGCAAGTAGCAAGCAAAGCTGCAAATAAGTAACCCAGTAGCCCTTGAGTGCCTAACATAAAGCTATCCGCGATCACTGGGCCAGCCACTGAACCAATGCTGTAGCTAAATAGCATGACTTGCGTTACCGAAACAATGTAGCTTGGGTCAAGCTTATCGCAGCCTAAGTTGATCGCAACTGGGTAAATGGCGAACACTGCCATGCCTAGTACAAATAAGCTCACGCCCAAAAGATGAATGCTGCTATCTGAAGCGGCTAGGCTGATCGATGCGACACCTAATAAGCAAAACAGAGCCATCAACAGTGTGCGACCTAAAAACTTAGAAAGCCAAGGTACGATTGGTTGTACGGCCATGCCACCCAAAATGATTAACGCCATCAAACCGCCTAAATCATCATGAGCGATACCGCGATTGCTTAGCTCTACTGGCATTAAGCCGTAAATTGCGCCCAAGGTTAAACCAGAAACAATACAACCAATGATTGCAGCATGGTTTAGTTTGGTCATTTGCTTTAGTGACAAGGTCGCGCTGTGGCCAGATTCTGGTTGGTCAGAACGGCCAAAGAACAGCACAACAATCGCTAAGCTAAGTAGCAATAAAATCGCGATGAATGGCACGCTACCTGTGATACCCAAAAAGCCAATACCAAGTTGACCTAGTGAGCTACCACCGTAAAGTGAGCCCATGTATAGACCTAAACGTTTTGCGCGCGCACTTTCGTCACCGTGAAGTAGCCAAGATTCTACAATCACGAATACACCTGCAACAGCGATACCTGCGATGAAGCGAGCCACTAACCACGCTGATGCTGAAGCAATCGTTGGTAGCACAACAATTGTCGCAATAAACGCCAAAAGGCAGTAAATGAAAGCATTACGGTGACCCACTTTGTTTACTAGCGGTTCAATCACCATCGCGCCAACAAGCAGGCCGGCATAAAACACACTGGCTAGCCAACTCGCTAAACTGCCGTCCAAACCATAGTGTGGAAGCATTAGCGGAATTAAGCTCATTAAATAGCCAGACGCTACCGCATAAAGAGCTAACGCGATAACAGGTACTGCGATGCGAGCTTTAGGTGCAGGAGCTAGAGTGTTTTCCAATGTCTTTGCCTCAAGTTGAATATATTTTAGGGGGGATTTGCGGCGACTATGGACAATTAGAGGGTTTTGGTAAAACGAAAAGTTTTATTCATGACGATTAATGTTTTTTATCGTCATTTTTGCTGACTATTTATATGAAAAAGCCGACAAAACAAGCAGTTTGTCGGCTTAAGATTGTGCGTTATAAAGATAGTTTTATTTGGTCAAAGCTTCGTTTAGCCATTGATTAAATTGGCTTTTTGGTAGTGCGCCATTAATGACATCTACTCTTTTGCCGTTTTTAAATACCATAATGGTTGGAATGCTTCTAATCTGATGTTGCATCGCTAAATTTTGTTGGTCTTCCGTGTTTATTTTTACAAATCGTACATTTTCTGCCCTTTCTTGAGCGACATCTTCAAAGACTGGCGCGAATCCAACACAAGGGTTACACCAAGGGGCCCAAAAATCGACAACGACAGGCTGTTCGCTGTTCATTAGAGCGGCAAAGTTCAACTCCGTCGCTTCAATAGGTGCGCCATCAAGAAGCGGCTGTTGGCATTTTCCGCAGTTTGGGCTCTCTGAAACGCGCTCTAAGGGTACTCGGTTCACCCCAGAGCAAGATGGGCATCGGGTATTAAATGTTGACATGACTTCTCTCTTTAATTGCTTATGCGATGGATTTGAGCGTTTCCATCTCTTATTTAAGGTTATTGTTGTTTGTATTTGTGCAGTAAATCTAGCGGAATATGGCAGTAATCATCAGGGCGTAGAGTCAAACGGTCTTGGTGCTCAGGGTCGCTCTTGACGTAATTGCTAAGAGCAATGACTTCTACAGCGATTTTGTCACTGTCTTCACATGCAGCGATAAATCGCTGCGCGACTTCAAGGTGCTGAGGTTTGCGACTGTAGATACCCGTACGATACTTCTCGCCGACGTCGTTACCTTGCTGGTTGATACTATAAGGATCGATGATTTCGAAAAAGTAGCCGATGAGCTGGGTTAATGACACTTGGTTAGGGTCATAAACCGTCCTCACGCATTCCGCGTATCCATCGTAAGGTGTATTGGTTGAGGTGCTGTTGCCATTGGCTCGCCCTGCTTCAGTTTCCACCACGCCGGGTAAGTGGCGCATAAATTCCTGTACACCCCATAGGCAACCTCCCGCAAAATACACTTCTTCCATTACAACGTCCGATCCTCTGTTTCAGTGACTCCACGAGCCTGTACTAATATTGCTATAGGGGTGAATATTGCTATGCACCACTCAGATATATACTATTTGGGGATAAATGATAAAAAGTAAAGGCTCTCAATGACCAACTATTACGCCGAAATTACCGGCTGGGGAAAATGTGTTCCGCCAGCAACGCTCTCTAATGATGACTTAAGTACCTTTTTAGATACTTCCGACGAGTGGATTCGCACTCGAACGGGGATTGAAAATCGTCGCATTAGTCATGTAGAAACATCTGACATGGCGACGGTTGCCGCTAAGCATGCCATCGCTTGTGCAGGATTAACTGCTCAAGACATTGATGTGATTATAGTGGCAACGTGTTCTCCGGATTCACTTATCCCTAATATTGCGTCAAAAGTATCGCAAAACCTTGGCATTCAAGGTGCGACAGCATTTGATTTGAACGCTGCTTGTACAGGCTTTGTTTATGCATTGGAAACTGCAACGCGTTTGATTCAGGCTGGTAATTATCAAAATGCGTTAATCATTGGTGCTGAGCGTTTGTCGTTCTATATCGATTGGACACAGCGTGACACGGCAGTGCTATTTGGTGATGGCGCAGGTGCAGCGATCCTCAGTAAGACCGACCAGCCAGTGGGTTTACAAAACGCTCAGCTCGGTTGTGATTCGCAAGGTCGTGATATTTTGGCAGTACCTAAATTTGGTACGTCAATGGATCGCTTTGCGGCTGATAATGGCCATTGGGATTTCAATTTTGTTGGTAAAGAAATCTTCAAGCGTGCAGTAAAAGGGATGGGCGCGGCAGCGCACAGTGTGCTAACTCGTAGTCAATTAACGACTGACCAAGTGGATGTCGTGATTCCGCATCAAGCCAATATTCGCATCATTCAAACGTTGTGTGACTTAGCGGGTATTGCGCAGGATAAAGCGTTTGTAAACATCCAGAACTACGGTAATACCTCTGCGGCGACAGTACCGATTGCGCTTTGTGAAGCGCTAGAGCAGGGTAAAGTGAAGCCGGGTGATAACTTACTTTTGGCAGCATTTGGTGCAGGTTTAACATGGGGTGCGGGTCATGTTCGTTGGGGTCAACGCGTGACACCTCTAGAAACAAGCGATGCTCAATTACCGCCTTGTGAACAAACCGCTTTGCTACTGCTAGAAAATGCGATTACTCAGTGTAAAAGCCGATAGTTAGCAACATTTTAGAATGCTATTATTGCGCCCTTAACGATAAGAATAAGGGCGCAAATGAAGTTTCTTCATACCTCAGATTGGCACCTAGGCCGTCAGTTTCACAATGTCTCATTGCTTGATGATCAGCGAGCTGTACTTGAGCAAATTGTCCAATATATTGATGAAAATCCGGTCGATGCTTTAGTGATAGCCGGGGACATTTACGATCGTTCAGTACCGCCGACTGCCGCCATTCAACTGCTTGACCAATTCGTCGCTAAGGTATGCGCAGAGCGAAACCTACCTATTATTCTTATTTCCGGTAACCATGATGGTGCTCAGCGTTTAGCGTTTGGTGCTGGGCAAATGAAAAGTGCGGGTTTGCACATCATTGCCAGTTTTGACGATATGCTTAAACCTGTAGTCATCAACAGCGACATCGGTGAGGTGGCTTTTTATGGCATGCCTTACAACGACCCAGAATTAGTGCGCCATCATTATCAGCAAAGCGTCTCTGATCATGACCAAGCGCATCAATACTTGGCAAACTTGATATTAGAGCAACGCAATACCGAGCAAAAGAACGTATTGATTAGCCACTGCTTCATGGATGGCGCGATTGAATCTGAATCTGAGCGCCCACTTTCGATTGGCGGGTCAGAGCAAGTTAGTCATCAACATTTTGTTGAGTTTGACTATGTCGCGCTAGGTCATTTGCATCAACCACAGAAAAAGGGTGAAGAGTACATTCGCTACTCTGGCTCTTTAATGAAGTACAGCTTCTCTGAGCAGTATCATAATAAAGGCATGAGCCTTGTTGAGCTTGATGAGAACGGTTTTAAATCGGTTACGCACATTCCTCTTATCGCACCACATCAGATGCGTATCGTAGAAGGGGAGATGGATGAGATCTTACAGCAAGGTAAAACCGATCCTAACGCACACGACTACTTATTAGTTCGCCTACAAGATAAACACGCCATCTTAGATCCGATGGATAAATTACGTAAGGTTTACCCTAATGTACTGCATCTTGAAAAGCCGGGTATGTTAGTAGGTGTTGACCAAGAAATAGGTAAAGCACGGTTAGCGCGTGGCGAGCTCGATATGTTTAAAGACTTCTTCTTAGAAGCGAAAAAGGAATCGTTGACTGAGCAGCAAGAGTCTGCGATTTCCGACATTATTCAGCAGCTTTCTGCCGATAAGGAGAGCAAATAATGACGCCGTTGAAGCTCACTATTCAAGCGTTTGGTCCTTTTGCAGGCAAAGAGCGAATTGACTTTACTGCGTTGGGCCATGCGCCACTCTTTCTTATTAATGGCCCAACAGGGTCGGGTAAAAGTTCGATTCTTGATGCTATCTGTTTTGCTTTGTATGGCGAAACGACCGGTAGCGAACGAACCGGCGATCAAATGCGATGTGATCACGCCAGTGCTGACGCTTTGGCCGAGGTGAGTTTTGATTTCAGTTTAGGACAAAACCAATATCGCGTGGTGCGCTCTCCTGAGCAGCAAGTGCCTAAAAAGCGTGGCGAAGGGACGACAAAAAAAGCTCACAACGCAATCCTGTTCCAGTTGGTAGACGGTGAAGAACAGCTGATTGCCAATAAGCCGACTCCGGTGGCAAAAGCTGTAGTGGAACTGATTGGACTCGATGTAAAACAGTTTCGTCAGGTCATGGTGCTACCACAAGGTAAGTTCCGTGAGTTATTGATTGCCAATTCTAAAGAGCGCGAACAGATCTTCGGTCAGTTGTTCCAAACTCATATCTACGTTGCCATTGAGCGTGCTCTGTTTGAAAAGGCCGCTCATATTCGACGCTCAAAGGATGAGTTTGATAATCAAATTAAGGGCGCTCTGGACGTAGCGAGCGTTGCGACAGAAGATGAGCTAAAGCAGCAACTTCAAGACTTAGCACCGCAACTAGAACAAGCAGAATTTGCGACAAGCAGTAAAGCTAAAGTGCTAGAGCAAGCTAAAGCGACTCATAAATCTGCATCAGACCTGCAAGCGAAATTTGTCCGCCGTGAGCAGTTGAGCCAGCAAGTACAACAACTGCAAGATAAGCAGCCTGAGATGGACAGTTTGGCATTACAGCGCAAGCATGCGTTAGCAGCTCAAGAGCTTAAATTGCCATACAATACCAAGCTGCAATGCGCTCAGACATTAAAACAGTTAGACCTGCAAACGCAGCAAGCGGCAGCGACGGTTGTTACCCAGCGAGAGGCTCAACAATCCGCGCAAGCCAAGTTAGAGCAAGCGACGCAGTCCGTGCAAGCAGTACCAACGCTTCAGCAGCAGTTATTCAACTTGCAGGAAGTGGCGAAACGCTTGGCAGAGCGCGACAAGCAGCAAGCGCATTTGGTCACTGCACAGAATGCGTGTAAACAGTCAGAGTTGGACGTTAATCAGGTCACTCAACAGCTTGAGCAATTGGATCGACAAATCAAAGCGCAGCAAACTCATTTGCAAACCAGTAAGGAGCAAATGGCTGCATTACCAGCCATGGTTCAGCAACGCGTCGCGATAGAAAAGCAAATCCACGCATGTAATGAATTGGCGAACACGCAACAAGCTGCTCAGCAGTTGCAGCAAATTCATCAACAAAAGCAGGGCGAATACCAGCTTGCTGTACAACAAACTGAGGCGGCCAAACGCAGTGCTGACCAGCTTGAATACACGTGGCATTCAGCACAAGCGGCGGTACTTGCACAAACGTTGCAGCTTGGTCAGCCATGTCCGGTATGTGGTAGCAAAGAGCACCCAAATCCCGCCGAGTTTGCCCAGCAAGTGATTACTAAACAGCAAGTCGATGATGCGCGTGCAGAGCAGCAGCTACGCCTGAATCAGCAAGAGCAAGCTAGCCAAGCTTTGCAGCAAGCGCAGATGGACGTTGCTAAAGTAGAACAAGCAGTCAAAGGTTGGCAACAACAGCTGAGTGACGGCGCCAAGTCGATAGAGCAATGGCAGCAAGAACTCGCTCAGTTAATGGTTGAGATAAACAAGCTAGAACAGCTCAATATCGAGCAGATTAACGCGCAGTTAAACAGTTCGGAACAACAGTTTAGTCAGCTTAAGTCGCAGCTTGTGATGAGCGAGAAAAAGCAGGTTGAAGACAAGCAGCGCTTAGCTTCTGTTGAATCAGCTCTGAATACTTTGATGCAAGATGTCGAGTTAAGTCAGCAAGATAGCCAATATGTGCAGGCGGAGCAGCAAAAAACTCAGCAACAGATTCTCTCACTACAGCAGGCAGAGAGCGTTGCTAAGACTGCTTATGAGCAAGCGCAAAGTCAATTAATTACCAGCCAAACACAAGCCGATGCATTCAATAAGCAGTTGCAAGAAGCAAAGCATAAAGACGAGATCGCTCAGCAAGCATGGCAGCAAGCTTTGAGTGATAGCCAATTTGATGATGAACAAGGGCTTGTTGATGCAGAGCTGAGTCAAAGTCAAATGGAGCAGATAGAACAGCAGTTGCAGCAATACGCGGAACAACTGGCAAGTTTAAAAGGTGCGTTTTCGGCATTGGAACAAGATTTAGTGGATCAGCAGTCGCCTAACCTTGAAGTGCTTGAACAAGCGGTAGTTGTCGCACAACAAGAGCATCAGCAGGCGCTAAATATGCTCACACAGTTTAAATCTCAGTACGATAACCTTCACAAAGTTGAGCTGCGATTGACCGAGCTGTACAAACAAAACCAAGCGTTAGAGCAAGAGTATCAGGTGATCGGCACGTTAAGTGACATTGCTAATGGCCGAACAGGCGCCAAAGTGAGTTTGCACCGTTTCGTGCTTGGTGTACTGCTTGATGATGTATTGATTCAAGCCTCTCAACGTTTACGCAAGATGAGTAAAGGGCGTTACGAGTTACGTCGCAAAGAAGAGCGCGCGAAAGGCAATGCAGGCTCTGGTCTTGATCTGCTGGTGGAAGATGGTTACTCAGGTAAGTTGCGTGATGTCGCCACTTTGTCAGGTGGTGAGTCCTTTATGGCGGCACTGGCTTTGGCGCTTGGCCTTTCGGATGTTGTTCAATCATACAGCGGCGGTATTCGCCTTGATACGCTGTTTATTGATGAAGGTTTTGGCAGCCTCGACCCAGAATCACTCGATCTAGCCATTCAAACTCTAATCGACTTACAGCAGGGAGGTCGAACGATAGGTTTGATTTCGCACGTTAGTGAGTTGAAAGAGCAGATGTCGCTAAGAGTGGATGTCACTGCTGATCGCAGTGGCAGCCGTATCTCACTTCATGGCGTTGCTTAGTATTCGGTACAAATGATATTGGTTGTATAAAATTTCCCAAACATCCCTTTATTAAGTAAAATGTAAATATAACAAGCCCTATTTTTATAGGGCTTTAATTATTGAACGCGAGTATGGTTATGGATGTGGTACGCAAGGTCTATCAAAATGCGGAACCTAATTTGACGTTAATCGGCTGGATGGGCTTTTTCGGCTTTCCTGTGTATTATTATGTCTGGACTTACATGTTCCCTCAGTCCTATGAATCATTAGGGTTGCGTATATTTTGTTCCTTACTGTTTTTAGTGATCGCGTTACGTCACCATGTTCCTAATTTTGTTCGACGTTACTTACCTATTTATTTCTCTATTAGTATCTCGGTCTGTTTGCCATTCTTTTTCTCTTACATGATGTTTAAGAATGATTGGTCAACAGTGTGGGTCATGTCGTTTATGGCCTCGACTCTGATCCATATTCTATTGGTCTGTCGAACGTCTATAGTGATCGCGCAGGCTGTGATCGCTGTGCTTGCTGCAATGCTATTGGTTTATGGCCCACACATTGAAGCGCTTGAACAATCGGTGCTGTGGCAATATGTGCCAATCTTCGTGTTTAACTACATGTTTGGCACTGTGTTTTATCGTCGTAATCAAAGCGAAAGCGAAAGCCGCGTGTCTATCGCAAAGTCGTTTGGGGCAGGTATTGCTCATGAAATGCGCAATCCACTCAGTGCGTTAAAAGCCACTATTGATGTGCTGGATTCACTCTTGCCAAACCCGAAGGGCAATCAACAACAAATCGAGTTGTCGAACGAATCGGCCAAGCTTGCGAAAGAGGTGATAGCCGATGCTAACGAAGCGATTCGTAGTGGCACTGAAACCATCGATTTACTGCTGACATCGATAGATGAAAACCGTATTACCAATGCTAGCTACCGCAAACATTCGATGCGAGAGTTGGTGCAAAAATCACTCAATAGCTTCTCTTATCAAAGCCCGCAGCATCGCCAAAGTGTGCAAATGGACCTTAAGCAAGACTTCTCATTCTTCGGTAGTGATACGCTGCTTAAGTACGCGTTATATAACTTGCTTAAGAACGCTTTCTACTATGGTAAGCGTGATCAATTTAAAGTCGAAGTTGAGCTCAAACATTGCGGGCACTATAACGAACTGATTTTTCGAGATAATGGCATCGGCATGAGCAGTGATGTGCGTAATCAGATTTTTGAAGACTTTTATACCTACGGTAAAACTGGCGGTTACGGACTTGGCTTGCCATTTTGCTATAAGGTGATGCAAGCGATGGGGGGCAAGATCAGCTGCCGATCCGAGCTGAATCAATTCACGGAATTCACCTTAAGCTTCCCGTTATATAGTTCCGATGCAGTTGCTGGGATTAAATCGGATTTGCTCAAATCGAAGTCGGCACTTTATGTCGGAGGTTCGATGGCGATTTCGCGAGTGCTGGATGATACCGCATTCTACAAAGGGTATAAGTTTATCCATCTTGAGGTAGAAGAGGCGTTGGCTCGTGGGGAGTATGAGTTTGAGTACGATCTCATCTTTGTTGATATTAACTGTGAACTGGCAAACAGGCGTCATCTTGAACAGTTAGAAGCGAAACTGGGTTTTACCGAAGCAAGAATTGTTTATCTGTTTGATAAAGAGTGGTGTTATTACCATGGTCAAGAAAGACCGATGGCTTTCTATCCGTTGGAAAAGCAACGCTTGATGAAATATTGCAATCGAGTTACCGATGAGTTGTTCTTCGAGTCACCGATGATGAGTCGTCAGCTTGTATCTGATGAGCGACGTGCAAATGATGAAAACACTTTTCAAGGTAAGCGGGTATTGCTTGCTGATGACAATCATTCTTTTCGGGCTTATACCGCGATTTTATTGCAGCAGCAGGGTTTTGAAGTGGTTCAGGCAAAAAATGGACAAGAAGCCCTTGAGTACTTACCTCAATCACGTTTTGACTTGGTATTGATGGATATTGAAATGCCGACTTTAAACGGTTTGGAAGCCACGACAGCGATTCGGACCATGCATACGGAGCTTCGTCAGCTGCCGATTATTGGCTATACCGGAGATTCAAGTAGCGAAATGGTGGCGTCACTGACCGAGGCGGGCTTCAATGATTACTTAGTTAAACCAGCCGATACTGAAACCATCTTACAGAAAATTCGCCAATGGCTTTAAGCTTTGCGTCTTAAGCGTTGAGGCCAATACATTTTCACGTATCCAGCCGATACCCACAGTACCAATATTGTAGCGATGGAAAGTTCAAACAGGCCGAAATCATGTAACCAATGCCAGCGCGGATGGTATTGCTCAAAAAAGGTAGTAAGACGGTGCATTGCGACCGCACTGATTACCGATGGGAAGGTCACCGCTGCAATCGATGGCTGAAATTTCAGTCGCATTAAGCGGAAATAGCACAGGTAGATCATCAACGTCATCGTGATCGCGATGCCAGCTAATGCGCCGGTTAAAATTGGGTCTGGTTGTTTGAAGTTGACCAAGTAAGTCGCGAGGGTGAGGTTGATTGGTGCAGCCATGATCGCGAGTGTCGGTCTGGCGCGGCGAGGCAACATCCCTTCAAATACCAAGCGGTACAACACCAAAGGCAGCATAAAGAAATAAATGGTGATGCAAACATTCACCAAAGTTTCAGAGAACAGAGTATGCCCAAATTGCGTGCCTGCCAAAGAACTACTGATGAGCCCCACTGGGTATAAGAACCAGCTCGGGACAATATTCGACATCTTAAACTTTGAGAGCTGGAAGGTGAAAAACAATACCATCATGGTGATGTGAAGAAACAGCGCTGCAAACCAGATTGGGTAGGCAATGATCGGCGAAATCACCGCAAGGTAGTCACATAAGATGAGTAAAGCCATGCTCATCGGCGCCATAAGGCTACCGCTTAAAGGATGGCGCAAATCAGAGATAAAAATATCTAAATTGGTGAGATATTTTATAAGGACAGGGGCAAGTAACATTGCGCCAAGCCCAGCGAGGTATGGACGAATAAGTACGCCAATTTCAGGTATGTAGAGCGCCCATGCGTGTCCCAAGCCGATAATACCCAATGCGAGGGCCGCTTGTGATGGTGGCACATTTTGAAATTGCGTCAATCTTCTCCAATTCAAGCAGGCGCTCCTTTTGCCTTAAACAGCGTGAGTCGATAGATGTGCATGAACTTATAGTAGAAGTTGCCACAACAATGCAACTTCTACTATAAGTTCATGAATTTGGGCGCAAATAATAGCAAGTTCATCGGTTGCGTTGCAATTATCAATTTGCGTCTGGTGGCAAATCTTGCTGTCTTAACTTGTCGTTTTTTAAGGTTCTATGAAGAAGTTGGCTATAGATAGGTTGCCCGCCGAGCATTTGAGCAAATATTACCGCACCTAAGCTGGTGATGATCAAAGGCAAGATCAAATAGTAATTATTAGTCATCTCTATCACTAATAAAATACCAGTGATAGGAGCACGCACCGTACCGGCAAACAAAGCGCCCATACCAGCAATAGCAAACATACCCGGAGTAATGGGTAGATCAGGGAAAAATTGCTGCGCGATTAAGCCAAAGGCATAGCCAAATAAAGTGCCCAGCGCCAGCATCGGGGCAAAAATACCGCCAGGTGCACCAGAGCCAAAGCAGAGTAGCGTGGTAAAAATGCGGCCTACAAAGAGTAATAACAAGAACGCAGCACCATAATCACCATTGGTGATATTTGGGATGAGCCAAATGCCGCCACCAGTCAGTTCTGGAATGTAGAGCAACATTAAGCCGAAGCAACCACCAATCATCGAGCCGGTTAACAGGTAACGTTTTCGATCGTTCTTGTGCAGTTTGACAAACATATCTTGCGACAAGGTCACTAGACGGTTGAACACGACACCGAAAATGCCAAATAACGCGCCAAGTAATAAGAACAACCATAAGGTGTTCAATTCCGGCGGCTGATATTGCGGCATAGTGATGACCGCATCTTGGCCGTTGATGTAGCGAAACACTATGTTGGCCGAGATAGCAGAGATGATCACTGCGCGAATTGAAATCAAAGAATAACGAAATTGAGGGCGCATCTCTTCGACAACAAACATAATGCCTGCGAGGGGAGCATTGAAAGCCGCCGCAAGGCCGCCCGCCGCGCCAGATGCTAACAGTGAGTGGCGGGTATCTTCGCTTTTGACACGGAAAATATCCGTAACCATTCGACCAATCGCGCCCCCCATTTGAACCGTTGGACCTTCGCGGCCAAGCACCATACCTGAGCCAAGTGCCCCCATACCACCAAAAAACTTAACGGGTAAAACGCGCCACCAACGAACGGGACGAATACCATCCATTGCGCCTTCAATTTCCGGAATACCCGATCCTGCTGCTTCTGGTGCGAAGCGATGAACAAGGTAATAGCCGATAAAAGCCAATAGGGCACTGATCAAGAAGGCCGCGAGCCATAATGGCAATACACTGCCTATTTCACTTTTAAGCCATTCGGTACGAGTTTCGGATACGAGGTGCACCGCATGTTCGAAATAGGTGCCGACGAGCCCAGCTAATACCCCAACAATAAGCGACATAAATAACACCGATAGTGGCGTTTTGTCTTTTGAGAGAAATTGGTTAATCGCATCCTTGGGCATTTTTGCTAGGAAAGATTGCTTAATTTTCTCTCGTTTAGTCATGGGGATAGGGGCCTCTTAGTTAGTCGCGGGGAAGGCTGAAATTATACGCCCCTGCTCATTTAACTATAGCGATAAGAATGGAATATTGATTTTCATATTTGAGTGAACAACTTCAACTCGGGATTTTTCGACTTTCTTATCCTGAACTGAGGTTAAATAGAGGTTTTTGGATGGGTAAATATAGAGCCGTTAGTGCGAAGTCGAAGTTTTGAACACAGCCTCTAGGACTTTTTATCCAAAACTTGCACTTTTATGGTTTTGAGCCATAGTTAAGTTGTAAGACAATCTGAACCGACTCGCATGGAGGAATATCTGTCTTACCTACAATTTGGATGGAATCAAGTAATCATTTCCAAAGCCTCGTTTCACATCGAAATGCATCAATAGACATTTCGATTCGCAGACTCACGATTGAGTAACGAGGGATTAAGGCGCGCTCAAGTAGTGCGCCTTTTGTCGATTAATCCCTTGGTATAGAGTTTATCCCTCAAACAAGTAAAGGTAATCTTCATACCCCTCTTTGACCATATCTTCTTTTGCGACAAAGCGCATAGCTGCTGAGTTCATGCAGTAACGTAACCCTGTAGGTTCTGGGCCATCTTTAAACACATGACCTAAATGTGAATCAGCAAAACGACTGCGTACTTCGGTACGCGGGTAAATCAACTTATAGTCAGTTTGCGTGACCACATAGGCATCATTGATTGGTTGAGTAAAGCTTGGCCACCCAGTGCCAGAGCGGTACTTGTCTGTTGAAGAAAATAAAGGTTCACCGGAAACAATGTCAACGTAGATACCTGCTTGTTTATTATCCCAATATTTGTTTTTGAATGGGCGCTCAGTCCCATCTTCTTGTGTTACGTAATATTGCAGCTCGGTTAGCTTTGACTTAATTTCATCGTCAGAAGGCTTAGAATAGGCTTTATTGTTACCTTGTGACTGACTTTCATCTATCAATTGACGCAAGGTTTTTGGGTTTTCATCACGATCATCGCCGAAAATGTCGTCTAAATATTGGTCACGCCCTGAAGCATAACGGTAGTAGTTGTAACGAACTTTACTGCGCTTGTAGTAATCCTGATGATAACCTTCTGCAGGCCAGAACTTTTCGAACTTAATTAGTTCGGTCATCAACGGTTTTTTGAAAATCCCTAATTGGTCAATTTCAGACATGAAATTAGACGCAATCTGTTTTTGCTGCGGATCATGATAGAAGATGGCAGGTCGATATTGAGGACCTCTATCTACAAATGACCCCTTGCTGTCGGTTGGGTCAATATGACGGAAAAACTGATCAAGCACTTGCTCATACGTTAATGCATCGGTGTCATAAGTTACTTGAATCACTTCGATATGACCGGACTTACCCGAGGAAACTTGTTTGTAGGTCGGGTTAACTTGTTCACCACCGGAATAACCTGAAACCACATCGATGACGCCGGGGAGCTTTTCAAGATCCGATTCGGTACACCAAAAGCAACCTCCAGCTAAAGTAGCAATTGCCGTGTTGTCTGCGTTGATCGCGGTTTTCATATCACTATCGGCCTGACCAACAAAAGATGCAGCAATCGCGGTAACAGCAACGATAGGAGCGAACCATTTGAGCTTTACTTTCATTCCAACCTCTCTGAGTTGTGTTTGTGTTAAAGATAAGGAAAGATGATTGAGCTAAAAAATTGCATACCAATACAAAATATATACGTTGAGTAGACGAAGGAGGGCAGGGATGACTAGGAAATTATCAGGCGGATGCTGTTGTGGTGAAGTTCAGTTTGAAGTGAATGACGATTTCAAACACTTCTTTTTTTGCCATTGTGAACAGTGCCGAAAGCTAACGGGAGGTGCGCATGCCGCTAACCTCTTTACACAGACAAACAACATTAAATGGCTTAAGGGTGAAGACCAAATGGGGCGCTATGTTCATCCTGATAGAGCCTTCGTCAAAGCATTTTGTCGGATATGTGGGTCTGGTTTGCCTTATGTAAATAAGAGCGGGAAGTTTTTAATCGTACCAGCTGGTAGCCTCAACCAAGAGCCAACAAAGGCTGTGGATGCGAGGATATTTATTAGTGAGCAGGCGGATTGGCATAAACATGGGCTAGAAGCCACTACATTTGAAGGGTTTCCTAGTTAGGCTAAGTACTAAGCTCATACTCGTTGATGCGAATTAAAAAGCGAGCACATGGCTCGCTTTGTTGGTTTATTTTTCTCTAACGGATCGCTAACTTAATCCGATGATGTTGCCTTCATCATCTAAGTCTAAATTCATGAATGCAGGCTTTTCAGGTAACCCCGGCATAGTCATTACGTTGCCACATAACGCGTAAATAAATCCCGCGCCAGCACAGAGTTTAAGCTCTCGGATTGGGACATTGAACTTGGTTGGTGCGCCTTTAACGCTGCCGTCGGTTGAAATCGAAAGCGGCGTTTTAGCGAGACAGACTGCAAGGTTGTCATAACCGTTTTCAATAAAGCGATCGAGCTGCTTACGTGCTTGGTAGCTTAAGGTAACGTTGGATGCGCCGTAGCCTACTTCAGCAACCGCCATTAACTTTTCTTCAGTGGTTTGGTTTAAGCGGTAGAGCGGGGTGAACTGTGTTTCGTGCTGACACTGTTTGACGACTTTTTTAGCCAGTTCAATTGTGCCTTCGCCGCCTTTACCGAAACCTTCACTAATGGCTACTTCAACGTTGTTTGGCAGTGATTCCACCATGGCTTTTAGTTGTTCAAGCTCTTGTTGGCTGTCTTGTGGGAAACGGTTAATGGCCACAACCGCAGGCACACCATATTTATTGACGTTGTTAATATGCCATTTTAGGTTCTCAAAACCGGCGATCAGTGCTTGCTCATCATTCTCAAACAGTGAATCAGGGATAGGTTGACCCGGTTTTAAATCATACAAGCCGGAGTTGGCCTTTAGGCCGCGTAATGTGGCGACAATCACCGCACAGTCTGGTGCTTTACCAGAAGCTTGCGCTTTGATATTACAGGCTTTCTCAAAACCCATATCTGAGCCGAAGCCGCCTTCTGTTACAGTAAAGTCAGCCAACTTAGTCGCAATGCTGTCTGCAATGATTGAGGAATTACCATGAGCAATATTAGCGAATGGGCCTGCATGTATCAGGGTTGGAACACCTTCAAGGGTTTGCATCAATGTTGGCTCTATAGCTTCTTTCATGCTAACGGCCATTGCCCCTGCGACTTGCAGATCTTCAGTTGTGACGGGCTCTCCATCTAAATTGTAAGCGACCACGATGCGTCCAATGCGCTTGCGTAAATCACTTAAGTCAGAGGCGAGTGCTAAAATTGCCATAAGCTCAGATGCTGCTGAAATATCGAAGCCATCTTCGCGCTCGTAGCCATTAATTGTTTTGCCAATGTCGTTCTTGCCAACAGTAACCATGCGAAGCGCGCGGTCGTTGTGGTCCATGACACGTTTCCAAACCACATTCTTAGCATCAATTCTAAGAGCGGTTAGCCCGCTGCGTTTTTCGAAGTCTTCATAGCCATTACGCTGCTCATGGTAAATACGAGCATCGATGGCTGCTGCCGCTAGGTTGTGAGCCGCAGTCACCGCGTGAATGTCACCCGTTAAGTGTAGGTTGAGCTCTTCCATAGGTGCGACTTGTGAATAACCACCACCGGCTGCGCCACCTTTAACCCCAAATACTGGGCCCATGGAAGGTTGGCGAATACATGCCATGACCGAGCGATTTAGTTTGGCAAGACCTTGGGATAGGCCAATGGTAGTGACCGTTTTTCCTTCGCCAAGCGGTGTCGGCGTAATGGCAGTAACAATAACCAATTTACCAGTAACATTGTGTTCAAGGCGCTTAAGGCTGTTAAGTGAAACTTTTGCTTTGTACTTGCCTTGGCTATGGAATTCATCGTGTTGTAGGCCGGCAGCGTGAGCAACTTGAGTTATTGGTGTTAGTTGCGTAGCGCGGCAAATGTCAATATCCGACAGCATAATACCCTCTTTTATGCGACCAAAATGGCTAGGAAAACGTTTGCGCAAGCATAATATCGTTAAAATATGCTTTGTAAAGAATTAGTTTGTAGCACAACGTGCATTGTATATTAGCAATTGATGGTTAAAAAGATAAATATCTTTAGAACGGGTGGGTGGGGCGAATATTCTAAAAAGGACCTGCCTTTCGGCAGGCCAAATCCCTGTGGAGCAGAAAAAGTTGGGGGAACTTTTTATTGGGAGAATAACCGTAAGTTTTTTAGATGGTTAATTGTTGTTCACCTAAATCATGTTCCGATAACAACCTACAAGTACATCATGACTAAGCCGCCATTTCCGGCTTAGATGTCTTTGCTGGATCACTCAATTTAAGTAACCGGCAGACATTCACATCTCCACTGCCTTCTACCGATTCAAGTTGAGTGATCAGCAAAGAGCTAATCGGTAAAGCAGAAGTTCGGGTTTTCAAATGTTCTGCAATTAAAGTGGGTAGCTCTATGCTTTGATGAGCTTCATGGCTAAAGAAAATAGGAGTCACACCACGTAAAATGGCCATCTTAGCTAATAAGCGAGAGTCATCACTTAGCGCCCATATAGCGGCTTTACTTTGGCAGCGAGACATCAATCGCGGTGTTTCACCATGCTGGGTCAAAATGGCGACACCTAAATCTTTATGAACGCGAGAAGCAGAAATCATCGATGATAAAGCAAAGCTTTTGCCTGGCTCTGAACATAGGTGGCTTAACTCTTCCCAACAGTTTTGCTGGCACTCAATTTCGGCTTCCGCACCTTTTGCGATGCGCACCATTGCTTCTACAGACTCTACAGGAAATGCACCAGCTGCCGATTCAGCAGAAAGCATGACGGCGTCTGTGCCATCGATAATCGCATTAGCGACATCCATCACTTCAGCACGTGTAGGTAATGGGTTATCAATCATAGACTCCATCATTTGCGTGGCGGTGATGACGGGTTTGCCGTGATGTTTGGCACGCTCAATCAGTTTCTTCTGTGTGAAGGCTAGTCGTGCATCACCAATCTCTACACCTAAATCGCCACGGGCAACCATGATGACATCTGATGCTTGAATCACCTCATCCATTGCTTGCTCATTAGCGACCACTTCAGCGCGTTCAACTTTTGCCACGATATGAGCGTCACTACCCGCTTTTTCTGCTAGGTGGCGAGCGTAATCGAGATCTTCTCCGTTACGTGGGAATGAAACCGCAATGAAATCCGCTTTAATTTGTGCTGCGGTGATGATGTCTATTTTATCTTTTGCGGTGAGAGCTGGTGCTGATAGTCCGCCACCAAGAAGGTTGATACCTTTGCGGTCAGACAGTTTGCCATTGTTAAGCGCAACCGTGCGAACCCATTGCTCCGCTTCGTTGACCTCAAGTACTTTCAATTGAACTCGGCCATCATCAAGTAGCAGTACATCGTCGATGTTCAGATCAGCAATCAATTCAGGGTAGTCTAAGCCAACACGTTGCAGGTTACCTGCTTTGCTGCCTAGCAGACCATCTAAATAGAATTCATCGTCTTTAGTCAGCTGAATCGGGCCATGTTTGAAGCAAGAAATGCGAATTTTAGGGCCTTGTAGATCAGCCAGTATCGCTACTGTGGTATTAAGTTCAGACGCGATTGAACGGATATGAGCCGCACGTTCAATGTGTTCGTCAGCTGTACCATGAGAGAAGTTTAAACGAACAACGTTTACACCAGCTTTGATTAGTTTAGTTAGCATTTCTCGGGATGAACATGCAGGGCCAAGCGTTGCTACGATTTTTGTTTTACACATATTTGCACCTATAACGACAAAAAGGGTGATTAAAATGGGATGCGTTATATTGAAAAGAGAGTTGCTCATGTAAGAGCGCCATTAAGACGCTCCTACTGAGCCGCTGGGTGAGCAGCGAGTTATGGATTAGTGGCTAGGTTTTACTTCCAGCTCTTTTTCTTCTGGTTGAATATCAACTACTTTCTTCGCGTTCCATACTGTCAACGCTAGGAATAGAGACACAACTGCTGCGGCCAGCCAGAAGTACTGTGCTTGACTGAAGTCGTACGTTTTTACGCCATCTACCTCGGTAATCGTAATAAGAGACGCTGATACGACTTCCTGCGCAGAGGCTGCGATGTAAGAGAACAGACCGATGAAGCCTTTTACTGCTCCTACAGCATTTTTAGGCATTAGGTCACAAGCGGTTAGACCTGCAAGGAATACCACAAGACCACCGATAGCGAAGCCGATAAGACCAAGAGCAACAGCATCAACCATGCGGTTATCTGGGCCAAAGAACATCAGACACATACCTGCAACGTTAGCAATACCGTACATGAGAGTAGGAATGTGGCGGTTAGATTTGAATAGTTTGTCTGAAATAATACCGGATAAGATAGCGCCTGCTAGACCTGCGATTGGGTAAGTAGACATAGCGAAACCAGCATCAATCAGCGAGTAGCCTTTTGCTTCTTGTAGGTACAGAACCGCCCAAGAAGACATTGCGTAACGAGATACGTACATTGCCGCACACGCCGCTGCGATTAGCCATACTGCTGGTTGTTTTAGAATGAATAGTTGTGCACGACGTGTTTCTTTAGGGTCGTTGCTCTTCTTCATTTCTGGCTCTTCGTCAAATGCTGTAGCAGCATCTGGTAGACCATAAGTTTGAGGGCGATCTTTTAGTGCGAAGAACATACATAGCGCAGCTGCGATTGCTGCAATACCTGCACCGATAAAGCCTGCACGCCAGCCAAGGTAGCTCACTAGAGTTGCTGTTAGGATCCATGTGATACCTTCACCAATGTTACGCGAACCACCCCAGATAGAGTAACGGCTACCACGTTGCTTAGGTGAGAACCATTGGAACAGCGACACACAAGATGGCGCTGAACCAACAGATTGGAACCAACCGTTTAAGCCCCATAAAAGTACGAAGAACAGGCCAGCAGTGTTAAGGCCCATTGCAATCGCGGTAACACCAGAAAGTACTAGAGAGAACGACATAAATCGGCCGATGTTGGCATAGTCAGAAAGGAACCCGTTCGAGAACTTACCAATAGCGTAAGTGAAGAAGAAAGCCGAACCCATTAGACCCAGTTCTTCGATGGTTACGATACCGGCATCAAGCATTGGCTTTTTAACCACACCTAAGCTCATTCGTACTACGTAGAATACTGCGTAACCAAATACTAAGCCTAAGAATACTTGCCATTGGTAGCGTTTAAAGCGAGATTGCATCTCTTGTTTTGAACCGTCTGATAATGGCGCATCAGGACGGGTTTTGAAGAAGTTGAACATAAAGCTCTCCGTGTTCTATCAAAGATTGAAATGTGTTTTCACGGAGGCATCTTCAGTATTTTCTTTTGCATGCTCAAAATGGCCGTTTTGAGACAAAACTGACTCAAATTAATCGGTTGAGTGAGTCAAAAGTGGGTATTTTGTCATTCTCGAAGTTAGAGTTGCTGATAAAATTGCGATCAGTCATCTAAAGGATGCGTCAGGAGTGACTCAATTAGGGTACTCACTAAATTCTTGCTTTATAAAAGAGTTTTGAATTGGCGCACATTATCAAAGGTTTTTGTGAAGTGGAAAACAGGGTAGTTAAACAGTTAGCGAGTATGATGCTAGTGATAACCATGGCGCTTTTTCCTGCGCTTGTTCAAGCAAAAGACAATGAACTGGTTATATTAACAACATTTTCTCGTGAACCGCTGGGCGCATTAATTGAGGAGTTCGCTAAACAATACCCGCAAGTAGAAGTGCGGCTAATCCATCGTCGTACTCAATCTTCCATTCAATTGCTTAGCCGCAGCTATATTCAAGACATTGATTTAGTTCTGACTTCATCACCATTTCTGATGCAAGAATTGTCCGATCATGGTCGGCTGAATGTACTCAATGCTGCCACCCAAACGCCTGATTGGCTAAAACCTTTTGTATTACCACCAAATGACAAAGTTGCCGTGCTTGGGTATTCCGGAGCTGGCATTGTATGGAACCAAGATTATCTAAGCGCCAACAGTCTTCCTGCGCCAAAAACCTTTATTGAACTTACTGACCCAATATACTTCGGCCATATTACGATGAGTACCCCAAGCCGTTCAGGCACTACTCAGATGATGATAGAAAGTATGCTAACTCAGTATGGGTGGGAAAAGGGGTGGCAAATCATTCTTAATACTGGGGCAAACTTAGGGACGATTTCGGCCAGAAGTTTTGGTGTTAGTGATTATGTGGCGAAAGGTCAGTTTGGTCTCGGACCAACGATTGATAGTTATGCGCTATTGCTTAAACAAGGTTTTGACCATCTTAGCTTTACTTATGACCGAGATTTGACCCTGATGCCTACGTATATGGCCGAGATCCAAGGAAAACAGCCAGACCAGTATGCTCAGAAGTTCATCCAAATGTTGCAATCTGATGATGTTCAGTCGCGTTTAGTGACGAGCAGTATGGCGAAACATGCCATTGCTGACAGTCGCCTGTTATCAGAACAGAATCCAGCGCTAGATCTTAAACAAGTGATGATCCGAGAAAGTATTGTTAATCAAATTTTTGATATTGCCATCACGCAAAGACTCCCTGTCTTGAAAGATACATGGCTTTCATTACTGACTCTCGAGAAAAAGCTAAAAGACGCGAAAACGCAGAAACGCTTGAATGACTTGGAGTTGATACTGTTTAGCTTGCCGTTAAGTGAACATGACGTAGAGATGTTGGGTAAGAGTATTGCTGGGATTAAAAGTCAAGATGGTGAAGGAACTAATCAAACACAAGTATTGATGGCCGAGTTCAGCCATAAATTAAAAACTCAGTTAATGCAGACGCAAATTTTGATAGAAGAAGAAATAAGAAATATTAAAGCAGAGGCTCATCTATGAGGCTCAAGCAACGCCATACCATCGGTGCAAAGTTAATTGCCGCATTCGGTTGCAGCACCTTTATGCTAACCATAGTGTGTGTCGTCGCGGGGACCACGTGGAATCAACTCGATGGCCAAGTGAGTAACTTGCTTGAATCAAGTGTCCCCAAATATAACCTGAGTTACGTGCTTGAAAGCCGCAGCAGTGAGATACGTCGAAGAGTGGATTTGTTGGTGAGTTCGAATAACAAGGTTGAACTAGACCACCATCTGCAAGCTCTTAAGTCCGAGCTTGATAAGATAGACCAAACCTTATCGGAAAGTCGACGCTCTCATCATAACCCCGCTGACGAACTGCGAGTGTTAGAGCAGTTCTACAGTGATTTAAGACGCTCTTTAGATGTGATTGCGGCGCAAGTATCACAGCGAATCGATCAGCAGCGAACCATAGATCGCTACGAAGAACAACTGAGTTGGTTGCATCAAGATATTGATACTGAACTTAAGCCATTACGTCAGGAGTATCACTGGCAGATTGAACGTGGCGAAGAGAACGAAACCACCCATGAAATGCTCGCGATGCTGAATACGATTCAGCGAGTGCTGGATCTGGAAAGTAAAATTTATGACATGGTGGCGGAGATTATCCAGTCATCACAAAAGGAACTGGTCAATAATGGCTTAAAGGTTGTTGCCTATCGATTGGATGAACTTAATGGCTTAAGTAAACCAATTTACGATCACCCCGCGGCGATAGCGTATCAGCAGTTGGTGAGTGAGCTAAACACCTTGTTGGCATTGCAAGGGGACTTTCATAGGCAATTGCTTGAGAAGGTTAAGCTCAGTCAACAAATGCAGAACACCAATGATGATATTGATCGCCGCTTAGAGGCGGTGCATCAGCAAATCGCGCGTTTGATAGTTAATGCAGATAAGGCATTTAGGGATGTAAAGAGCGAAACTACGCAGATGGTTTCTTATGGCAATCATGTGCTTATTGTCTGTTTTAGCCTCTCTATCTTGACCAGCTTATTTTTGACCTACTACTTTATTAACCGTCGAATTGTGGCTCGTTTGACTAATTTGAGCGCCAGTATCGACGCGATCATTAATGATGACTTAAGCCACCCTATTAAAGCGGATGGTAAAGATGAAATCGGTCGATTAAGTGAAAAGCTCATTGAATATGGCGATAAAGTTCGTGAAATTCAGCGCACTAATGCGGTTAGCTTGATCAACAATACCACCGCGAGTTTGGTGACGTGTGACAGTCAAGGCCATATTGAATCGGCGAACCTAAATGCTCGCCAGTTATTAGGGTTAAAGACTTTATCTCAACAGCAAGCACTATGGGCGAGTTTTAAACCAGACAATCAAACAAAGCTCAAACATGTGTTTGCCAATCATGGTCGTCTAAACATACTTGATAAAGATGCTGTGACATTGGCGTTTGACTCTGAAACGGGGTCACGGTATCTGCACTTTGACTTTCGTTTGTTCAGCCATGCGAACTTGCAAAAAGTGATTGTGACGATAACAGATGTCACTCAGCAAACGCTAACCGCATTGGAGCTTGAGAAAATCGTTGCGGATAAAACACAAGATTTGTTGGAGAAAAATCATCAACTCACCAATGAAATCGCGGAGCGTGAGCGCGCTGAAGTGCATTTAAAAAACACCCAAAATGATTTAATTCAAGCCGCTAAGATGGCCGTCGTAGGGCAGACAATGACAAGTCTTGCTCATGAACTTAATCAACCGCTAAACGCAATGTCGACTTATGTATATAGCGCCAATATGTTTGCTGATAAAGGGGATTATGGTAACGCGAAGAGCTCAATCAACCATATTGATGGTTTAGTCGCGAGGATGAGCAAAATCATTAAGAATCTGCGTCATTTTGCACGTAAAAATGATGACCAACAGAGCCAACAAGCGCACTCATTGGCTGAAATCGTTGAGCAAGCGACGATTTTAGTCTCTACAAAATGTAAGCGGCAGCAAGTTCAAATAGAAAGCTCTATTCCTGACAGTGCGATGGTGGTGACTAACGATGTGAGCTTAGAGCAAGTGCTGATTAACTTGATGGTTAATGGTTGTGATGCGGTGGTTGAAAGTGGCAATGTTTCGAAAAATGTAGCGGTCATTTACCTTGGGGAAAATTCAGGCTTCCACAGGCTTGCAATTGAAGATACCGGTAATGGTTTTGACGCTTCGATCATTGACAAGTTGTTTTCCCCATTTACGACCACAAAAGAGGTTGGTTTGGGCTTGGGTTTGAATATATGCCACTCCTTAATTGAAGCAAATGGAGGACAAATTTATCTGGCCTCTAACTTAAATAAAGGCGCAATGGTTGTTATGGAGTTGCCTTGTGAATAAGACCAATTTTTCAGTACTCGTCATTGATGATGATAGAGACGTTTTAGATTCTTACGCCCATTTAATGTCGATATCAGGTTTGACGGCAAAATGCATCGATGATCCAACCGATGCGATGAAGTACATTGATGTGGATTGGGCTGGAGTTATTTTGCTGGATATGTATATGCCTCAAATGCACGGTATTGAGTTGCTAGAGCAAATAAAACGTTTTGACCCTCAAATTCCGGTTATCGTTATTACTGGTCACGGGGATATTCCAATGGCGGTGGACGCAGTGAAAATGGGGGCGTGTGAGTTTGTCGAAAAACCCATTAATCCAGCCGAGTTGCTTGAGTTGGTAAAACAGCATCTAGATCACCGCCAAGCTTACATTGAGCAGAAGCAGAATCTTCATCAAAAGATCGACAAGACGTTGGTAGGAAACTCTGCCCAAATAGAATTGATTCGACAGCATGTTGCTCAATTCGCATTGTTAGACTCACACGTTGTGGTTTATGGTGAGGTAGGGAGCGGTCGACACAGTATTGCGCAGTTGATTGTCGATATGAAAACACCAACACAATTATATGCTGAGTGCCGTTTTGAACTCGGTGACAATTTTGATGAATTCATTGAGCGGCTTGAAACGTCGTTCAGTGGCAGCGTCATTATCAGTGGTTTGGAGTGCTTAACCGATCAACAGCAGAGACAATTAGTACAACAACTACTCGTTGTAGAGCGGGCGAGTGAGCGACATATCTCGGTGATTTCGTTGTTTGACGGTGAACCTGAGGGCCTGGTTGCGCAGCAGCAACTGGTTCCGGAGCTATTTTACTTGATTAATCAGGGCTCAATTAAAGTCCCGCCATTAAGACAACGACCCGATGATATTGCCGCACTGTTTCATTATTTTCTGAAGCAGAGTTGCCGCAAGCTTGCGAAGCCTTTACCAAAGGTAGATGCACATTATCTCTCTATTCTGCGAGCCCATGATTGGCAAGGTAATATTCGCGAACTGCGAAATGTCGCAGAGCTGTATGCAATAGGTATTGTTAAACTGACGGGCAAAGAGCGTTTGTATACTCAAGAGTCAATGAATTCGCCATTGGATGAATTGGTTGAAGACTACGAACGACAGCTGATTGAAGATGCGTTGTATCTGCATTCGGGGAAAGTGTCTGAAGCTGCGAACTATTTGCAAATTCCAAGGAAGAAGCTGTACTTGAGAATGAAAAAGCACGCCATTGAGAAAGATGCGTACAAAGCAAAATGAAAAAGCCCCTACAGGGGCTTTTTGATAGCGTTATTGAAAGTGGACTCACCACTCGTCATCAGGGAATATCTTTCCCTCTGGCGCGTAAGGATCATCATCAAAAGGATGCTCTGCTTTAGTGCGCAGCATTTCTAACTGGTGCTCAAGCATGTTCACGGTGTCATAATCTCCTTCCGAGCAGGCGACATAGATCTGTTGCTCAAGCGCTTTCATTCTGTCATGACTATTCATACACACCTCCCTGCGAAGTTATTTGGGTATGCAGTTTTACCTATTCTCAAATCTATTGTAGTCGAGTAACCCAAATTCGATCGGCTGATTCTGCTCGTACCATGCATGTACTTTATCGCTGAATGCCCAAAAATCGGGATGGCTGCGTCGAATTGCAAATGTGTCCAATAACTTAACGTAATCTGCCTCGGTCTCCAATTGATTGAGCATTTTAACTAACTGCGGAATTTGATTTTCCTTGAGTGATAAATACGCAGCCGGATAGCTTCCGATCACTCCGCGAACGAGGGTCAGGTTATCGTGTTGATAGTCGCGGTTGCTCTCTTCATCAAATAGACTTGATATATTTGTATGAGCATTGTTGTGTAATAGGGTAAACAGCTCATCTTGGCCGCTCTCACTCTCAATCAGTAGCATTACTATTTGCGGCACGGTTTTCAAACCTTCACCCTGAATAAGGTCGATTTTTTGCAATCGCTGTTCATTGCTAGGCTTAAGGGAAGTGTTAGAAATTTGGTAGCGCTCATCTAATACTGGAGCCAATTTGGTTTGTAACCGTTCGAACAGTTCCGCTTTCGGATCATCTGTTAAGTAGGGTACCTGAGTCGGTTGGTCGAATGGCTTAACATTACGCTGTAAAAAGTCACTTAACTGAGTACTTTGATCTTGGTACCAGCTAGATTGTTCGACATGCCTGATATCGCGAGGAAGCAAGGCAACGAAGTTACTTTCGCCCTCAAGGCGCAGGAAATCCATGAACATACGTGTGATAAGCTGGTGGCCGAAGTTACCGTAGACATCGAACCCCGCCACAAGTAAGTAGTGAATACGTTCAAGTAGCGCGTAATCCATCACCCATGCAGTTTTTGGCGGTTGACCAACCAAGCCTTGTACCACAGAAGCACTATCAAAATGACGGAAAACGGTAAGTGCAGCATTTTCGTTTTGGCCGTTACCATCCCAAATAACATTGGTATCTAAGTGCTTCCCATCTTTAAACCAATGGTTAATAAATTCAGATTTCGCTTCTAAGTATTTTGCTTGCTGGCGCGAGTAGGTGACCCAGTTGGTGACAGGTAAAGTATTGCTCTCTAACTCGCCCGGTAGCTTTAGATTGTCTGCTTGTTGTCGATAGAACTCGTTGACTTCTGGTATGTCTGATTTGTCAGGATCAAGGAAGAAGACCCAAAAACGGTCATTGATAACGTTGAGCGCGAGCTGTCCACGGCAAACCGGCCCTTTTATAAACGCCATGATGCTGTTTTGAGAGTTTTCTAACATGAACTTGAAACGTGATTTTACTGGCAAATCAATAAACACTGTCATTGGATTGGCCGCGATTTCAGGTTCATAGCTGGGTAATTGCGTTACTTGGTATTCTTGATCAATGAACAGCTGCTGCCATTGATTTAGTCGCGCTTGATTAAGAGCAAAAGGCATGTGGGTTTTGTCCACAATAGTGCCTTGTTCTGGGATGATACGGTAATAGACGCGTTGCGTGTTCGGATCATCATAAGGGCGGCGTGTCGTTATACGCTTTACGGCTTCTCCAGGTGGGGTAGTAGAGCGTACTAAGGTGAAAAATCGTGGTTTACTCTGGTTAATGTCATCAAAATATAAGTGTGACAAAAATAGGTGTTCGTAGATGTAACGAGCAGAGAGTTGGTGCTTTAAGCTATCGCCGTTTAAGAAGGCTTCGAACTGGTTCACTTGAGCCTGCTGCTCAAGCGTCAGTGGAATCGGTGCATTCATCTGAGCTCCTGCCGTTAGCCAATCCATGAGTATGCTGTATTCATTATCACTTAAGTTGGGCATGCCATAAGGCATTCCCCATGTTGGATAGTCTGCTTGGTATTGGTCTAACTCTTCGATCGTTGGGCATACTTGCTCACGGTCCACTGAAAAATCGAACCCTTCGAGTTGGTCGACTTGCGGCAAGGGGTGCTGCTCTTTTTGCATCAGTAGTCGAGCAACTAGGCCTGCTTCGACGTTGGCAGTTGGGGTTTGGTTTCGTTCATTCAGTACCGGATGAAAACCAAAATTACGCCATTGCTCTGTGGTTTGGGCATCTTCAAAGAGTCTTGTTGGCGTTGCAGCTGTTAGGCGAGTACCTTGATAAACCAACTCTTTACTTGCGCCGCGATCAATGCCTTCAACGGAGCTCATTTTTAATTGACATGGTGCGTCGTAGCAGGCGTGACAAACGACACATCGGTTATCGATGATAGGCTTTACTTCCTCCAAAAACTTAATGCTTTCGGCGGAGTTAATTTCGGTTTTTCTGTGTTGTACCTCGGCTTGACCAAACATGCTGTCATAATTAAGTCCAGCGTAAGTTGCGCAGCCTGCAAAAATGACGACGCTGAGTAGTGCGATTAACTTAGATAATTTCATTACTATTTTTATTTTCCAATTGCTCAGTAGCAAGTATATCGTATCTCGGCCAACGAGCTGGAAAGATCTTTCACTTACCAGTAATTCAAATTTTCCCAAAGACCTATCTGGTCAGTATCAAAAGCTGATAAATAACATAATTGACTGTGCTTTGAGCAGAATGCTGTGTATTTATGGTTCTAAGTCCAAGTAATGTTACGCGTACGTTAAGGTCGTTATGGATAATTATGCGTGTTTATTTCTTGTACAGGTCGTTGGGTGAGTTTAATTGTGGTAAATGCTCATTTATTAAGCAGGATTAACTGCTTTACGATCTGCATCTCATTAAATTTGTCTGTGATCATTCGTTATATTTTTCTAAATAAAACCAAATATCGGCCTAAAAATGTGACGTGTCTCGCATTCGGTATCTTGTTTTTGATAAATATGGCGTTTTGTTTGTCTGGTATATAATTTTGCAAAAATGAATCTTTACAGAGTTTGGTGAATTAAATTGCAAATAAATAATCAGCATTAAGTAAAATGTGCTGCATTGATGATTTTTGTTAACATTTGGTAACAGCTGTAAAATTGCGCATTTAGGTGTTTTTTTCTTTTATTTTTTATCTATGTATTTGATTTATAAGGTTTAAGTTGATTTGTCATTAGCAAAACTAATGAAATTGACAAAAAAAATATAATTCTGCAATCTACGCCACGAAATAAGTTTTTGTATCGATAAGTATATCAAAAACAAGGAAATTTCTATTTAAGTGGATTAGGGGACCATTGACGGACCCCGTTTATACAAGGTTGTAGATAATTATGAAAAAAACATTATTAGCTTTGACTGTTGCTACCGTTGCAACATCGGCACAAGCAAAGTTTGACTTATACAAGGATGATGTAAAGTCAGTTAATCTAAAAGGTGAAATCGACGTAAACTTGTATCTAGTCGATGAAAAAACAAAAGATAACATCGTCACAAAAGATGAAGACGTTTATGTTGATACGTGGGCTTATTTTGAATTTGGAATTGAACATAAGTTCTCTGATACGGTTACCGGTTTTGCGAGTTTTGAAGTAGAAACTTCAAAGAGTGATGCGGTGTTTGACGACGTTTACGCAGGTATCACAGGTGATTTCGGTACAATTAAAGGTGGTGAAACCGCTGACTCTTTAAGTGTTGTTGGATACATGACTGATATATCAAACAACGGTGCTTGGGCTTATGATTCAAATATTGAATCGAAAGGGCGTGGCCTTCGTTATGAAAAATCAGTAGGAGATTTTTACTTTTCTACAGATTTGCAAACGACGAAAGACGCAGATGACGAAATCAACGTAGGTGTTTCTTATAGTTTTGAAAAAGTGACACTTGCTGCTGCTTTCTCTGAAGGCGGTGATAATGTCGGTTCAGCAGCAATTGGCGCATCATACGAAAACGGAGGTTTCTACTTGGCCGCACTTTACGGTGCGTTTGAAGGTGGTTACCAAAAAGTTGGCGCTCTTTTTGAAGGGGCTGATTACGAAAAGGGTGATTTTTACGGTTTAGCTGCATCATATTCAGTTCATGACTTTCGTGTATACACGACATTCGCTGGCGCGTCTGATGACAACAGTGCGAATGATGCATTTGCTTCAAGTGTAGGTATTGACTATACAGTTCTAGGTGACGTTACAGTTTATGCTGAGTATACGGGCTTTACCGATGATGCTGAAGAGCAAACAGGTGATATCGCAGTTGTTGGCGTCTTTTACGCATTCTAATTTACGTATCTGAATAACATATTTAAGCCAGCTTTGTGCTGGCTTTTTATCTGGAAGTTTCTATGAGTAAAATGATCATTGTTGTGCTTTCTTTCTTTTCTTTTGGAGCCTTTGCTACGGATTTGTTGCTTGATAAAGGAGTTACTCTATTGGCAGTGAATGGGGAGGGGGTTGTTTTCGAGTCGAAAGTTGATCTGGTTAATGGTGACAACCAACTAGTTCTCCAATTAGATCGTGGGCTTCGCAGTGGTGGAATTAAAGAGCAGGTAACTTCTCCACCTTACATAGTGGTGATTTCTGCTAGTAAAACGCCACAGAATTTAGAGATCGTGTTGCGCTCGACACAGCTCAACAAGGTAAATGAATGGGTAAAAAACGGTGAACCAATATTTAATATTAAGGTAGACGGTTTAGCTCTTGAATATGAGTCCGTAGTACTACCACCAGCTAGTGGGTATTTTCCTTATTCAGATATAGTGTCTCTTGTTAAACAATATAATACAGAACATGGTGTGTTCTATGATACTGGTAAAATTAGAAACTTGAAGCAAGAACTTTCCTCTGTTCAATCTTTGGAAAAACCGATGAATGAAATGTTATCAGATCAAGAATCCGAAGCTTCTCTTCAACTTAAAATTTGGTTCAATCGTGCAAACATTAATGAGCGTGAAGCGCATTTGGAATGGGTAAAACAGCAACTTGTTGATTTGTAGAATAATTATGAAATCATATTTGACACGTCAGAGTTGCATTTAAATCACTCGCTAGAAAGAGTTATCGCGTTTTTGTTACTGTTAGACCTACGTTTATATAATTCAAATACATTTTAGGTAATCCAGTTTCTTCGTTCATTTTATCGCATCGCAGTATCAAATAACAGATATGAGTAATAAGCGTTTAATCAAGTTATTCTAGATTAGATGTAAGTCAAATTGGTAAACGTGATTTTCGTTTATTCATGAATGGTATCTTATTTTTATTGTGAGGCATTATATCGATACTGCCTGATGAATATGGTCAATGCGATTAGAGCGTAGGTGATCGCTGCTAGGCTTAAAAGTAGCGTCGAGCGATAACCGAGATACTGAGAAATAACCCCCATTGTACTTGTGCCTATCATCGTGCCGACTAGCATGGCATTGGTATAGATAGCTGACGCTTTACCGATATGATTTGGCGCGTAATCCTGCATGATGGTGACGCCAAGCCCAACAAAAATACCAAAGTAAATACCATTAAATAGCTGTAGGAGCAAGAAAACAGGCATGCTATTACAGTTATACATTGCAAGGTAAAAAACGGCCGCAGACGCGAAGCCGAATTTAAGTACGGGTTCTTTTCCCCAACGCCTCGCCCAATTGACCGAAAGTAGCATAATTGGGATTTCTACTGCGGCGGTTAAACCGAGTAAATAACCTGGGTATGACGTTGGCATACCGAGCTCTTGAGTGATCAGCAAAGGCATTGCGTTGATGTAAGTGCTATTCCCGATATTAGCCAGTAGTACGATTCCTGCCAGCAACCAGATTTTTGTGGGCAGAGCGCAATCGGTATTGTCTTGTTTAAGTTTTGCTATGGGCTGAGGCGCTTTAAATAGGAGCCCGACGAAGCAAAATACCAACAACGCTAAAATGGCAGCTAAATAATAGTTGGTAGTAAATCCTAAGTGTTCTACAGACAAAAACGCAAGAGGTGGCCCAACGATCCAAAGAAGTGATACTGAAGAGCGCATTTGAGAATTGAGCTTGGTACTGTCTTGACCACTGCTATCAGCGTAGTTTCGAATAATGGTAAGAATTAAAGGAATCGATGAAGAGGCAAATGGCATAACCACACAAGCAATCAGGATTGCATGCCAGAATTGAGTCGCTAGTGAAAAACAAATTGCCGCGATAGCAATGGCGAATAGAGAAAGCATGAACAATTTCTTGCTAGAGACACCGCGATCAACAAGCCCTGTCAATTTTTGGCTGACGATAATGGTCATCAGTGAACTAACCGTGGTGTAGATGCCTAAATAGGCTGGTTCTGCATTTAGTCTAACGACTAAGAAAAGGCTCATTACAGGCAATACAAATGCAAAAGCGAGGGCTGTAATGCTGTTTGTGGCAAAGAGAACCCCGTTTTGAATACGAGTAGAGGTTAAATCGAGCAAGCTAAATTACCGGAATAGTGAGGTTTAGATAACTGATTAGATATGATTTTGATTTAAGATGAAATGTTAGCAGTAGATGATTGATTGATAAGTCGGTCGCACATTTTGGTAAGAAAGCCGCAATGTGATTCACTGCGGCTTTAAAGTGCTATTTCAGAGCCGATTTCATATCTTCGATCATGATCTGAGTGGCAGTAATACCACTGGCAGAGATATACCAAGCTTGTGGATTTAGGTGAACGATTCGATTGTTCTTCGCTGCGTTGGTTTGTTTAATTAGGGCGTTATAGAACGTTTTGCTCGCTTCACCTGATTCTCTACCGATGGCTTTATCGCGATCCATCACCAATAAGTAATCAGGGTTGGCTTGAGCAATGTATTCAAAGCTAACTAGATCACCATGGCTAAGGTTTTTATCGTTAGCGACTGACTCTTTAAAACCGAAGATATCAAAGATAGCGCTATAACGAGAACCTGCGCCAAATGTGGCGACATTACCCCCGTTGGTCATGACCATCAGTGCATGCGCATCTCGGCTTTTGGCTCTTGCATTGACGAGTTCAATATCGGCTTGGGTTTGGCTGATGATCTTCTCTATATCCGCTTCACGTTCAAAGATTTTGCCAATCATTCTCCATGCCGCTTGAGTTGATGGCCAGTAGTCTTTGGCATCTGCCATAAACACAACGGTCGGAGCAATTTTACTCAGTTCGTCAAGTGACTCTGAACTGCGATTGCTCGCGATAATCAAATCAGGTTTTAATGTAAAAATTGCTTCAAAGTTTGGCTCATGGAGTGAGCCTACCGCTGCGTAAGTCTCCGCTTGGTATTTATTTAAATAGTCAGGCATAGGCGCTTTGACCACGCCAACCGGTTCGATATCCAGTTTGTTGAGGACGTCTAGCGTATCCATACCAAGTACAATAACGCGCTGTGGTTTGGTGTCTAACTGAGTTTTGCCAAGAGGGTGCTCCACTGTGATTTGCTTTGCAGTCAACGTCGCAGAGAATCCAACTAAAGCGGCAATAAAAATCCCTTTTATTGTTTTCATCGTAATACCTTTTAAAACGCGTAGCTAATATTGAACCTGAAATCACGGCCTGCAGCTGCATAGCCTTGCGCAACAGGGCTTCCCACGTACTCAATGTAGGTACCGTGGTCAAAGTAGTATTTGTCGAACAGGTTTTTAACCGAGAGGGTTAACAAGAGTTCTTCATTAGGCATAGGTTGCCATTGTGCGTATATGTCATGCACACCGTAGCCCGGCTTTTCGGGGTATTGAGTAACGTCATAGACATCTTCAAGACGTTCAACAAATGTACCTGTCCAACCGAACTCCAATCCTTGCATCGCGCTGTAGTTAAGATCTAAAACCCAAGTGTCACCGATTGAGGTACCTAAGTTCATATGCCCATCAGTCAATGGTTCACCGTTTAGCTCAGGGCGAGATTGGTTGTAGCTTAATTGACCAGATAGGTCGCCGTAATATGCGCCAATGAATGCGGTAATCCCTTTGCTCTCGAACGTCCCTATATTTTTGAAAGTGCCATCTTTGCCAACCACATCTTCAATTTCACTATCAAAAAATGTGACACCTGCATAAACATTATCACCTTGGAACTTAGCGCCTATTTCTGCATTTTTCGCCGTTTCTGGCTTTAGATCTGGATCGTTTTTCGCGTAATCAATGAGGAATAATTCCTTGGCTGTTTGTCCACGGAATGCTTCTGCGTAAGAGGCAAATAGGGATAAGCCATTTTGGAACTGATAATCAATACCTACGTTAGGGCTAAAGCCAGATGAATCGAAGTTTTGATTGATGTTGTCAGTCAGTTCGTAAGAGTCGTAACGCGCACCGGCAGTGATCATCAATGCTTGATTAACTTGCCAGTCGTTTTGTATGAACAAACCATAGATTTTGCCTTTTTCGTAGTCGGTTTTATCTCCGTCCCATTGCGTCGAAAACTCAGATTGATCATCAATATAATCTACACCAACGACTAATGTATGCTGCCCAATTTGCGCGGTATTAAATAGCTTAGCACCCAAGGTTTCGATGTTACCATCACTGGTACCAAAGCGTGGGTTATTGAGGTGAGCGATACGATTTTTGGTGTTGTAAAGCGTAGCGTCAATTTTTACGTAATCACTATGACTAAACACGTAGTTTGCTGTAAGTGTTTCTCTGTCAGCTTCTTGCTCAAGAGGTGCGTTTTTAAAGCTAGGAATAAAGTGGGGTTTGTTTAGACGTGTACCGTTATCGATGCGAAAGTCATACCCGAGAGAAATGTAGTGCTTGTCGTTAATGTCGCCAGATAATTTGATTAGGCCAACTTGCTGCTCTGCCGCTGTGTAGGGTTGCTCCTGGCCTCGGCCATCTTCCAAGTTTTCTTGGTCAACGTAAGTGTATGTAGCCAGAAGGCCTAAACCGTCAGACACTTCACCAAATAGACTAACAGAACCTTTATAGCCGCTAGTATTTGAGTAGTAGCCAGCTTTTACCTTAGCGCCAAACTGATTACCGCTATGCAGAAGATCATGAGCATCTTTGGTTTCGAATTGAATAGCACCACCTAAAGCTCCGGGGCCATTGGTCGCTCTTCCAGCACCTGCCGCTACATTAACCTGTTTGATGAGCTCAGGTTCGATAGATATACGGCCTTGGTGATGGAATAAGCTACTTGTTTGCTGCGCGCCGTCGATAGTGACATTGAGCATGGTGTCTTCAAGGCCGCGAACGTAGAGTTTTTGTGTGATGCCAGCAGAGCCACCAACGGTCACTTCTGGCGTTTTACGAAATACATCTTGTAGATCGTTTGCTTGGTGCTTGTCTAAATCGTCTGCGCTAATGACAGCATCGATACCTGCCATTTTTTGACCAACGATCTCGACAACTTCGGGTTGTTGTTCTGCAAGTGTTGGTGTTGAAATAGCACATACCGCTAGTGCTAGTGGGCTAAGTTTAAATACGGCGTCCATTTTACCGTAACCTCCGATTGAAGATTAATGAGAATGATTATCAAGCGGATTTTGTCGGTTTGGGTGCGTTGAGTAAACGATCTTTACAACTGTTACATATTACAGGCAAAGGCATTGATTTAATTAGGGTTTAATGGGTTGTTAAGCCGTTGTCAGTCAATTGAATTTGTATAAGGCCGGCAGAACGATTGTCTCGAATATCGTGGCTACCGGCGCTGATCGAGCAGTGGTTTGCGCTTTAGTGTGAGCAAGTATTATGTTGGCAAGGTGACAATCATATCTAAGCCATGATCAGAACGATTTTTGGCTAAAACTGTTCCGTTGACTGCTTCTATATGGCGTTTGGCGAGCGCTAATCCCACCCCAAATCCTTTGCGAGAACCTTTTTGTTTACCGGTTTTAAAGAACGGCTTGAAAATAGTGGTGGTTAATTGCGGGTCGATACCGGGGCCGGTATCAGAAATGGTCACCTCAATTGAACTTTGTGATTCCAATACTTGGATAAGCAGAATGTCGCCAGCAGGCGTATACCTTAAGCCGTTGCGAATAATGTTTTCTAACGCTTGTGCCAACGCTCTTTGATTAGAGTGTTGTAAAGGCAAGGTCGATGGTAAGTGATAAGATATGGCGCGATCTGGGTATTCAAAACGGGCGTCTTCGATAATGCTTTCTAGCAGTTCGGTAAGATCGAATGCTTCTTGGCATAAATTGGGGCGCTCATTTTCAAGCCACGCAAGTGTTAATGTATCTTCCGCCATTTGTCTCATAGTGGTGACTTCATTGCGGATTCGTCCAAGCATAGTCTCGGAGTCGATATGTTTCTCGACGCAGTCTGCTGCCATTTCTATTCTTGCCAGTGGGGTACGGATTTCGTGTGACATTTCGGCAATCAAGTTTCGATTGTGATCGATGACGTTAGACGTTCTCTCTGCCATAGAGTCAAAAGTTCGAGCGACTTGGCTCAGTTCATCTTCGCCTAATCGAATATGATGACCAACACGGGCTTGATAGTTGCCTTGGCTAAACTCTTTGGTGGAACGGTGTAGGTATTTTATTGGTCGCATGACATGACGGTAGATATAAATGGTCAGTGCCAATAGGGCAATAAACGGGATGACGAATCTAAATAACCAAAATGCATGAGACATATAAGTGCCGGGCCTCATTCGCTGTGGAAGAATGATTAAGAAGTGATGGTTAGGTTGGGTAAATGCCACTTCCATGATTGGGTTTTCTGGAAAGTAGAGATGGATTTTCCATTCGACACTTCTTCCTAAGCCATATCCCGCCCAAAAGCGTTCATTTAAACTATCGCCAGCTATGACATTGACTTGAGTTTTAACCACTGTCGCCCATGTGCTTTCTTGTTCCGATAGATTTTTAAGCCATGCATCAAGAGCTTGTTGATCGCCTTGATTAAAAAGTGTTTGAGCCTGTGCGCCCCAATCTAGGATTTCTTGTTGATGCTCCTCGGCGATAAAACTCATTTTTTCATTAGAGAGAATGGCCGCGCTGTGCAGTAAAGAGAAAAAGCCTACACCACCCAAAGAAAGGACGACAAACAGTCGCCAAAACAGACGCTTTTTCATTTTACTAGGTATCCCTTACCATGCACGGTTTTGATTCTGTCTTGGCTCATTCCCAAACTGGTGAGCGTTTTGCGTATTCGGCTAAGGTGCATATCTAATGCGCGATCGTATGGGCTAAAGTCTCGTTCCAACACTGCTTGATAGAGATAAGGCTTGCTCTGAACTTGACCTGAGTTTTGTACTAAGGTCCATAGCAATTTAAATTGGATCGGTGTTAGCACCACATCTTGTGAGCTTTCTTCGTTATTCACGGTGACAGTGTGTTGATGCCTGTCTAAGGTGAGTTCTTGATGAGATAAGTAACGAGAGGAGGGCGTTACATTACTTGCTTGCTGAGTACGACGTAGCACGGCTTCTATTCTCAAACTGACTTCTTCAAAGTTACAAGGTTTACTGATGTAGTCGTCTGCGCCATAACGCAAACCTTTAATACGATGTTCTTCTGCGCCATAGGCTGTCAACATGACGACTGGCGTTTTTGTTCGGCCACGTATTACGTTGAGAATCTCAAATCCATCGACTTTCGGTAGGTTGATATCTAAAAGCACCAAATCAAAATGATGGTCGCTTAAAACATTCAGTGCTTTCTCGCCACAATCTAAACTGGTGACTTGATAATGCTGACTGCATAGCAAAGAAGAAAGTTGGTGATTCAATGCTGGATCATCTTCGACAAGAAGAATTGAGGTAGATGTTTGTGAACGCTGAGGATCAATAAACACGTTGACGCCGTTTTTTCCATGGCTTTGTGTATCAAACATAATCGCTTAAGCTTGGTTGATAATGGTTCGTATTATCAATAAATTTACGCTGACTTTCAAATTTAGCTTATTGAATCTGCGCGCATTTTGGTGATTAGCTCTAAAGTGTCTTATATTTTAGACGCTTACCTAACGCTAGGTAATGCTTGTATGAGTGAAGATTAATTTTCGATTAAGAATGTTCATACTGATTCTATGGCCATTTAATGCACTGAGTTTATTGGTTATCTTGTCTAATTAAGGGTGAATTGGATAGGAGTATAATTTGAAGCGCCGCAAATGGTTTCCGTATTTTTGTATGATGACTCTGGTCGCAGTGTTTGGTGGAGCGAAGTTCTACGATAACTGGCAGAAACAGCGAGTAGAAGACAGGGAGCAAATCACCCAGCGTCAATTGGATAACACATTGGCGTCAACGCGTGAATCGTTTCAGTTTCCTATGCCAAGTTCAGGGGTTATTCAAGACTATGGCGAATTCGGAAAAGTGCCTAAGTTTGCAAACTCTTATCATTCGGCTATCGATTACTACGCGTTACCGGGTGATCCTGTTTACGCAGTGGCTGATGGCAATGTCTATTTTGTCGGTGAAGAAGAGGCGTATGGTGGATTGATTATTATCGATCATCCCCAAAACGGTTTGTATTCTTTATATGGTCACGTATCGAAGCGTCGTTGGCTTATTGATAGTCCGACAGTTAAAAAGGGTCAATTGATCGGCTATATTGCGGATATTGATGAAGGTTATGGTATCGGGAGTGTTCCTCACCTTCATTTTACGATGAGAATTGGCAGCCCTGACGACTATCCAGAATATGGTAAAGGAAACTGGATGACGGGTTACACCGATAAGCACCCAGCGTTCTACGATTTTATTGACCCAGCTAAGTTTATTTCTCAGTCTAAGCAGCGTGTTAGTGATTGACGAGGCAAAGCTTAAATGGAATCTCCAATTGCTGAAAGTGTTTTATCCAGCGGTATTGGTTATCTTGCAGTTTATCGCCCGGGCCTTTTACTTCAATCCATTCAAACCGTTGGTCTTTAAATGCAATTAGATCGGGCATACCAGAGCGATACAGTTTTAAGTCACCGGTGAGTACCTCAAATAGGGCAATTAACTGATGACGAGGAATGGTGTGAATTGCTTGCTGAAGCAACTCTTTGCTAAATATAGACCAGTGTACAAAAGGGTTGCTGATACCATATTTCTTGTCATACACATCAACTAGATAGCTTAAATCCTCATGCTGCAAGCGCCGTAAGCAAGCTTGGTAGCTATCCATTCTTTGCTGAACAAAATCGTTGTGATACAAATCGAACGGCCGATGTTGAAAAGGGTTGATGAACGCTCCTTCGATTGGAGCGAATATCATTGGCCAGAATGCTAATCCGAATAATCCAGTTAACAGGGCATTTTCACTATAGAAAACCCGCCAGCCCTGTTGCTCTAGATGTTGTTGAACTACGAGTTCGACTCTATTCTGGCTCAAATCCAACTCAAGCTGAAAAGTGTTAGAGGTAGGCTTTTTCGCGCGCGGTACTTTATGGCCCAGTTTACGTTGTAATCGTTGTTCTAGCTTATTTGCTATTTCTAATTCACTGACATCATAGGGTGAATTACTCATTTCAGTGACAATGTCACGTAACGATTCTAAGTCATCGAGTTTATCAAAAATACGAGCTCGCCTTTCTCTACTTGGTGGTAGCTGTGTTTGACTAAACAACGGCAACGCGATGCTCCATTGCTCTAGTCTTTCGAAATCTCTCGCGATCTCGTTGATAAGCCGACCCCGCTTGCGCTCAATGCGCGGATGCTCGATTGATTCTGGTAACCGTTTTGCGAGTTCATGCAGTTGCGCGATATTTTTCCTATCTGATTGATAAAACTGACTCTCGAGATGGCTTAACGTGATCAGCAGGTCAAGTTGTTCACGGGTTTGAAAGTAACGGGTCTTTTTACTCAGTGGGTATTGTTCGAAGGTATGTAGGCCAAGATCATCGAGCACAAACTGGCTTAAATCTTGATGGGTATTGGCAAAAAAGAGCGTGAGGAGAACATCAAGCATCTCACTACGTTCAAGCCTTATTAATCGGAAACTGAGCAGATGATGTTGTTCAAATATCTTGTTTGATAGCTGAGCGATGGCATCTGATTTAGCGCTGGATCTAGCAATCGTAGGATAGAGCGCGATGATTTCGCTTTTTAGCAGTATCTCAGCCACTAATTGATGACTGATTTTTGGGTTAATCGAAATTAACGTTTGCTGCGCCAGTTCATCTAATGCCGCCGATATTGAGGCAATTTCGGCATAGTTGAGTTTGTCTGTACGAAACAGCTCTCCTTTGCGACTGTAAAGGCGTACTAACAGACATTGGGCATCTTTGCTGAGCTGGCCGAACTGTTCAAGCCACCCAAGCTCGTCTTCTCTTAGAAGATCGTGATACTGGCTTTGAGCATGTTCGATAAGTTTGCAGAAGTTATCGAGATAGTAGTCGGCAGGTAGGTCTATTTTCATCGCATGTAAAACAAAAAAGGCTTAACCATAGGTTAAGCCTTTTGAGATTCAATTGGTAGCAAGCTGATTATGCGTTTGCTTTAAGCTCTGCTGTTTTTGCTTCTTTCACAGGTTTTGTCACAAGAGCAAGAACAATACATACCGCCATCATAGCAGCTGAAATTGTGTACGCTAGGCCGTAACCTTCACTGTTTGTTGTTGAGAAGCCAACCACAGCAGCGCCGATAGCGCCACCGATGCCCCATGCAGTGTAAAGCACGCCGTAGTTAGTACCGTAGTTTTTCAGGCCGTAGAACTCAGCAGTTAGAGTAGGGAATACAGCAAGTAGAGTACCGTAACCAACAGCTGCAATCGCAGTACCGATGATTAGAGTGAATTCTGAATCGAACGTTGCAAATAGAGCCATGTTGATGCCTTGCAGCACGAACGCTAGAAGTAGAGTGCGCACACCGCCGATTTTGTCCGCTAGCATACCAGCAGCAACACGGCCGCCAGAGTTGAAGATTGCTAGGATAGATGCTAGGTAAACCGCATTCGGAAGGCTCGCTTGAACACTTGCGATAGTCGTGATGTTACCGATGATCATTAGACCAACAGATGCTGCGAATGCGTACATGATCCATAGCGAGTAGAACTGTGGCGTTTTCAGCATGGTTTTCCAGCTGATATCCGCAGACTTTTTAACGGCCTTAGGAGCTTGGCCTTCTTTTACTTTAGGCTCAGCAGGCGTGTAGTCTGCTGGTGGATTGTTGATGGTTGCAGCTAGTGGAACCGCAATCGCTAGGATACCTACACCCAACACCAAGAAGCTAGTTTGGATGCCCATGCTATCGATAAGCGCTGAAGTTACCGGTGCTAAGTAAATAGCAGCAAGACCGAAGCCCGCAGCGATAAGGCCATTTACCATACCTTTCTTAGAAGGGTGGAACCATTTCATCGCTGATGGAGAAAGACATGCGTAACCAAAACCGATACCAGCACCTGTAATTACACCGAAAGTGATGTTTAGCATCATTGGAGTGTTAACAAAGCCTGAAGCGATCATGCCTAGACCAGTAAGAACGGTACCAAGAATAAGGATCAGACGAGGCCCCATACGGTCTTGAAGAATACCCGCAACAAGAAGACAGATAGAGAATGTGATAGTTGCTGTTGCGTAAGGTGCTGATGCTTCTGCCGCTGACCAGCCAGACTCAGTTACTAGCGCTTTGTTAAATACACTCCAAGCATACAGGATGCCAAGACAAAGGTTGATACAGAATCCTGCTAGCAGGATACGCATTGCTTTATCAATCTTGCTCATTTTCTTTCTCGTTTGTCCTCTTTATATACCGCCTAAGTGGGCTAAAAGAGGTGGGTTAAACATTCGATTTATTAAAAATTAGTTTGCGTTTATCAACATAAAGCGCAATGGGCGCGAATTATAACCAATATAAATGTGATTGGAATCTCTTTTTCGTTATATCTTAAAAATAAATTTGTATGTTAAACGCTTGTTGTTAAAAGCTCTGCTGAGTAAGTAGGCAATGCGTTAACAAAGTAGTGTGGATGGAAATTTCAAATGTTGACATCGGAGAGAAAACTTGAGCTCAAAACTGCTGCTTAAATAATGAGCAAGCGCTTGTTTCGTCGAAACTTTTACTTAGTTAGTTTTTTGTCAATTAGCTTGGCAATATCTTCTCTATATCTGAACTGAGGAGTAGCATGCGCGCCAAATTTTTATTAAAGGAACAAAAAATGAAATTAAGCGCAGTGAAATTAGCCGTAGTTGCGGGTTTAGGTATGACAACACTAACAGGTTGTATGGGTCAGATGGCGACGACGGGTTTGGTTTCTAAATTCAACCTAGAAATCGTTGATAACCGTTACGGCCGTGAAGGTATGTTCTTATTGTTGTCTCCGGTGTACGGCCTAGCGGGTACCGCTGACCTTTTCATCTTTAACGCTATTGAGTTTTGGACTGGTAAAAACCCTATTACAGGCAAATCTCCGGCAGTCGTAGATACTCCGACTAAAAACTACATTAAAGTAAACGACCAATTAGACTCTTCTCTCACTGAAGTTCCTCTTGCTGCGAACAGTGATATTGAGAAAGCGACGATTGAGCAAATCAATGACACTACGCTTGAAATGCACGTTACTTACCTAGATGGTAAAACACAGACTCTACGTGGCGAAAAAGAAGCGGACTCAGTTGCATTTTACGTTGAGGGTGATCTCATTACTCGCGTATCAAATCAAGAGTTAACTGATTACATCGCCGCTGCGTCACTGTAATTAGTTACCAGTTCGGCTAAATAGCTCCTGATAAGTCAGGGGCTGTTTAGTAGATTTGATTTTGAGCTTAGATTAAAGTCGATATGCAACTGGTTTGTTTGTGTTTCTTTATGCATACAGAGTGTGAAGTGGCTCTTATAAATGTGTTTAGATAGATATCGACCGCTGAAAATAGACTATACAAGTTAGTTATATTTATATAATTAGCGCCATTTTTTTAAAATGGTAATTTTGGTTTTCGAGGTCGGTTGTGTTACGCGTAATATGGATTTTGCTCGTCATTGTTAGTTGTCAGGCTTTTTCCGCATCCGAGCCTCGTGACACCCTAGTTGTCACTAATTCCAAAGCATGGAAGCCATTCTCCTTCATTAACGATCAAGGCCAGCCTTCTGGCCTTCTTGTCGACTATTGGCAAGAGTATGGTCGCGTCAACAACATTGATATTCAGTTTCTGCTTGTAGATTGGAGCGCGTCATTAAAAGCCGTTAAAGACGGCGAGGCTGATGTACATGCCGGGTTACTCTGGTCTTTAGATAGGGATAAGTATCTCGATTATAGCTCCCCCATTATCACTATCGACACGCAGCTATTTGTTAATCACACCTTGATCGGAATGGAGGTTGCTGAGTTTCTTTCTGGTGAACATCCTTATGTTGTTGGAGTGGTCAGTAGTGGTTATGAGCAAGAATTTACGCAGAAAAACTTCCCTCAACTTAAGCTACAAGCGTTTGCAAATAATGCAGACATGATAGAAGCCGCTTTTGACGGCAAAATACAAGCCTTCGTAGCGGACTTACAAGTCGCCAATTTCTACCTTCATAGCCCAAAAGCCGCCAAGTTATTTACAGGTGTTTATCACATGTATTCGGGAATCCTTCGTCCCGCCGTTCAGCAGAATGACAGTAAGCAATTATTAGCTCTATCAAAGGGCATGAACAAAATTTCCGAAGAAGAAAAACAGCGAATTTTTGGCCGATGGATGTACATCGAAACAGTTTACCCAACCTTTTTAGGACCTCTCTTAGCCTTGGTATTTGTATTGGTTATCATTACTTATCTGGTCGTTTTAAAGATGACAGTTAAGGCAAAGACGCGGCAATTAGAACAGGCGAACAGTGAGCTTAAGTATTTATCTGAAACCGATCCCTTAACGGGTTTGAGTAATCGTCGTCATTTCTATCAGGAGTTTAGCGCACGAGTTAGTGGGAAAAGCTCGGTCGGCATTTTGTTGTTTGATATTGATGACTTCAAGCACATCAACGACAACTATGGCCATCAAGTAGGTGATGTGGTTATACAGCAAGTGGGGAAGGTGATTGCCGAGCTTTCGGAATCAAAAGATCTTGTCGGTAGAGTAGGCGGCGAAGAGTTTGCCATTGTTATCAATAAGCTTAGCTATCAATCTGTCGCCGAGCGTGCGCAAGCGGTATGCGAGTCGATTCGTCACTTGCAGTTGTCAGATGATGGCGAACTCAAGGTAACGGTCAGCTTAGGCTGTGCTTACTACCCACATGGTAGCGAAGAGATCTGCCTATCTGATGCAGATGGCTTAATGTATCAGGCTAAAGCGCAAGGTAAAGATAGAGTTGTGAGCCATTATTTCGAAAGCTCGGTAAAAGCAAAACAAATACAGTTTTCATGATTGTGATGTTAAAAACAGCATAATGGTGAAACAGACAGCAGTTGAACAGCAAGAGACTAAAAATTACTTTTCTTTTCAGGATATTGTGGCATATTGGTTGTGCTCACCAAGACAAAGCGTACTTCGTATAATGGCTATTACCTCAGCCTTCCAAGCTGATGATACGGGTTCGATTCCCGTAGTACGCTCCAAGCCCTCAAACTTTATACTTCATTCCAAAGCAATCACACAACACTTCTTGTATCGAGATTTCGCGCGATAGCGGTCTATGCTTCTGACACACTTTGATAAACCCCAAAGCGTGATGTCTTTTAGACTTTACGGTGAATGAAGAATTAAAACTGTCCTGTTCGACATCGTACAATTCATCAGTCCCAACTGATGGACAATTCACAAAGACAATCTGCTAGTATCAATCACTAAACATTGATTTAAATTGGCATCAACGATGTAAGTCTCTTTTCCCATAAACGACACAGACTGGGTTTTTCTAAGCTAACTTCGTGCGATTAGCACCGCTTAACGGGTTTGGGAGTTTGGCTTGTGATTTGGGGGAAATAGCGAAAGGGGATGTTACTTTGTTTGCATCTTCCCCGTGACGATTTGGATTTCCATTCTGGGGAGAATGTGTCTTTTCTCCCCTATGCCCCAAAGGCCTGCTTTGAGCATAACGGCATTAGCCACTACTTTTCATACAATAGTTTATAGCCCCAAAGAGTATGAAATGCTCGTGATTTGACCTTGCGAATTGGTTTTGACGACATACCCAGAGAGATCGTCAAAAAACTCCTCAGTGATTAAAGCCCATCCTTGGTCAGTTTTGGTTGCTTTGGTTTGAAATCCTGAATCCATCATGTTTTGAGATCTGAATAAGTCGTTAATCGCTTCAAGAAGCTCGTCAGCTTGCTGTTGGTTTGTGATTCGTAAGTTAGGTTTGAGGCAGTTAGTCAGGTCAGGTAGCGGCTCGTCTGTGGTTGGATAAGTGAGTAACGCTTCTTGCCCATTGTTTGAGTAGAAAATATGGCTACCTACGCTAGTTTCTCCGGTAGGATCTTTGATCACCGGGGTCGCGGAGTAAAATTGACATTGAAACGTATGTCTTAGTGCCATTGAGTTGATTTGGTGGGTCTCAACTTCAAACCACTGTTTTACGATATTGTTTATTTTATCTTGGGAGTCTTGAGCGTGAGCTGAAGGGAGTAAGCTGAGTGAAATCGTGAGCAAGATGGAATTTTTCAATTGGTATTCCTTGGAATAGATAGTTCGTACGATAAGGCGACGATGTCGCCTTAAATTAGAGCGTTGTATTAAAAGTTGTATTGAGCGCCGAAGTTGATAGAGGCAATATTTGTGTCTTTCACTTCAGTGACTTCATAGAAGGTACTAAACGCCAAACCACCAAGTTGGAGGCCGACACCCGCGCCAGCCACATAGCTTGTTTCACTACCGGATTCAGCACCTAGAGAAATAGGGCCATTTAGAGCATTGGCGGAAGCTGTTGCGATATCGTATGAAACTTGCGCTAAGCCTAGCTTTCCACCAAGGTAAAAATGTTCGCCAAGATAGTATTTTGGCACTGCATTTACGGAGAAATAGGCGGTTTCAATGCCGTATACCGACACGTTGCTGCCATTGGTTTTAGAAGCAACGATCAATCCTAGATCTTGAAACTCGGCTTCTAAGCCAACAGTAAATTGAGGGCTGATAGAAAAGTCGTAACCGGCTTTGAAGCCAACGCCATCTTCTGTTTTATCTACATTGTCGTGGCTGAATTTGTTGAGTGAGTATGAAGTATCTGCGTAGTCAATTCCGATATAAAATCCTTCGTTTGCAACGGATGGGGATGCAGTGAAAATCAAAGCAATAGCTAGGAAAGTTTTCTTCATAATGATTCCTTGGGTAATTTATATAACTGCTGAATGCAAAACGATGATATGAATTGACGTAAATCTGTCTAGATTTGCTATGGAAGGCTTCATATTTATGTAAGCGAATTTTATGGAAATCTTAAGCCGCCATTTACAAAGAAAGAATAGAATAAGCCTGTATTAAAAGGCTTTTCATAAAAACAAACGGGAGTTGACTTTAGTATTATGCCAAATATGTCTGGTTTTTTTGCAAACTCGTCGTTTTGTAAGGACCTGTAAGGAGTGAGGGTAATAGTTAAAACATCGTGTTGCCGTTAGAATCAACGCGAATTTCTATAGAGCATATTGGATATGTTCCTCGTTACCTATACAAGCTGTTGGTTAAATAAAAATGCGTACTATTTCTCGACCACGTTCGATGTTTACTTGCTTATATTTAGAAAGCCTTGTGGGCCTCATTATCGCTTTATTGGCGTTTGTTGTCTTAAGTAAGCAGTTTATAGAGGAAAATGAGATAGAACGTTTTGTTCAACAAGGACAGAATCAAATAGACCACCTTATTCAGCAGTCTGATCCTACGAGCAATCTTATTAGTTATTCTAACCTTCAGTCGATGGGCTATCGAGTTACGCTGCTAGATGGTTTTGAAGAGTTAGTGAGGTATTGTAAGTCTTGTGTTCTAATTAGTCGCACAGAAGGAGTAAATGTATTCCGTACGCCACAAAATATGTTAGCGGGGGTGTACCTAATTCCGGGTTCAAATCAACAGTTATTGCTCGAGCAGACGATTCGATTTGAAAGCAGTGATAGCCTTGCTGTCCACCTCTCTTTTCCATTGTTTATAACCATGAGTATCGCACTTGGTTTCTTGCTTTATCTACCGCTTTATCGAGTTAACAAACGTATTAATCGATTAATTGCGACTCAAGAAAAATTCGGAATGGGCGAATTATCGGCAAGGTCTGAAATTTACGATATATCGCCAGTTAAAGAGCTCGCCACTAGTTTTAATAATATGGCTCAAGATATTGAACAGCGCGTAAAGCAGAACCAAATATTTTATCATGCTATTCCTCACGAAATCAGAACTCCGTTAAGCCGTATTCAGATGGCAGTTGATTTATTAAGGCGAGGTGATACAAAAGAAAAGCCCGCATTATTCAATCAGGTTGATAAATATATAATGGATATCGCTGATCTAACGACAGACATTTTAAAGCTAGCCCATTTGACAGATAGGAAGTGTGAAGGTGAGGGATGTTCTAAGCAAATGGTGGACCTATTTGCTTTGTGTGATGAAAGAGTGCAGCGTTCGGCATCCAATTGTCACGCTGAAATATGCATAGATATTCCGCATAGTAATTATGTCGTTGAAGTGACCCCAGCATTAGCCAAATTAGTCTTAGACAATTTACTCAAAAATGCAGATAAATATGGCCGTAGTAAAGTGAAAGTGTCCATTAATCAATATGATTGTTGTTTGACCATTGATATCGAAGATGATGGCAATGGGATTCCGGAAAATAAACGGCAAGATATATTTATTGCCTTTGCGCGGCTTGATCAAAGCCGAGCCTCGCATACCGGAGGATTTGGCTTAGGTTTAGCGATTGCAAACAGTGCTGCAAAGCATTTAGGTTGGGTTTTGTCGGTAGACGATAGTTCATTAGGCGGAGCGAGGTTTACTGTGATGATTCCTAAATCTTAGTGGGTCAATTTGTATATAGTTTCGACAAAGCAGTAGAAACTAAAAAGTTGAGTTAACTAGTAGCTTGGAAAGTTGAGCGAATAAGAGATGTTTTCTATCGATCCATTGTGCGCGGTTTTAACTTTGTAGCCGCTTAGCTTACCAAGTTGATGAAATAAAATAATAATTTATTGATGTCAGGTATGTCAGACTTTATGATTCGATTTTAATTTTTCTTTATCAATGACGCATTAAATGATTTGCGGATTGCGTTGAAGAGTGAAGCCTTAGGTTTAGCAACATTCTTAATTTAGACGGCTTTATTTTTAACGCTTTTTATCAGTAGGCAGCATTCATGGCAGACATGGACTTTCAGCAATACTCACAGTCGCAACCGGTTAAAATTAAAAACCACGTGGCGCTCATCGGCTATTCTATTACCGCCATCTCACTATTTATGAATTTCATCTCGTTTGAAATTCATGGCTATTCTCACTCCATGACGGGAAGTGACCTGTTTGACTTGCACCTCGTTTACCTAAGCGCTTTGGTGGCAGGGCTATCGTTGGCCGGTTTTGGAGCGCCTAAATGGCTAGCTAAAGGCTACACAGTCGCACTGTTAAGCTATCTGTATTATCAGTTATATCAAGTGATGTTATACCCAAATCCTTTTGAAGACTTTACCAACCCTGATAGCGTTCAAATCGTCGATTCGGTTCAAGTGGGGTTGAGCTATATTAATATGTTGAGTCTCGGCGGTTGGTTAGCGTTAGTTGGCGTATTGCTGCTGCACTTGTTTTTATTTATGCCGTATAAAGAATCAAAAGACAGTTAAAGTAAAAGGCTCAGCAATGCTGAGCCTTTTTGTTGAATGGGTGAGAGTGCTGAACTCTTAGGCTGTTTTAAACTGGCTGACGGTTTTGTCCATCTCTGTCGCTTCACTGGATACTTTATCGACTTCGTGTAAACAGTGGTGAGCAGATTGGGTATTGCTATCAGAGATGGTGTTGAGTTCAGTAATGGAATCGCTAACTTGTGCCATCACAGCGCCTTGCTCTTCGATTGCAGATGCAATGCGTTCAGAGTTCGCTTGAATCGCGTGCATGTCATTTAAAATCTGCTGCAGACTTCGGTCAAGTTGATCAGAGCCTGTCAGCGTGTGACGCCCTTGTTCAGTACATTGGTCGATATCACTGATTACAGTACTCATTTGTGATTGGATTGACGTTACCACATTGGTGATTTCAGTGGTCGATTGATGTGTTCGACTTGCCAATGCACGTACTTCGTCTGCAACGACGGCAAATCCACGGCCTTGTTCGCCAGCACGAGCTGCTTCAATCGCTGCGTTTAGCGCCAGTAGGTTGGTTTGTTCAGCAATCTCTTGAATGATGTTTACAGCATCCCCAATCTTATCGACGTGATGGTTTAACGAAGTGATGGATTGTTGGCTATTCGCCAGTCTCTCAGAAAGTTGGCTAATGTTATCAACGGTTTCTACAACAACTTGGCGGCCCTTCTCTGCATTGTTTGATGCTTGGTTCACGCCTTCAGCGGCGACTGAAGTACTTTCAGAGATCTCGCTGATTGTCGATACCATCTCCTGCACCGATGTTGCCATGCTCGTCGTGTGATCCGCTTGAACTTGGAACTGACTAATGACGGTTTCGAGTTCATTATGCATGCGTGTTGTGCTGTGAGAAAGCTGATTTGATTTACTCTGAGTGCTAGAAAGGAGTTCAGAAAGTTTATCTAAAAGCTGATTAAAGTATTGACCTAGATTGGCTAACTCATCCTTGCCGTTGACCTGTGCGCGCAGAGATACGTCGTTTGTATCGACAATGTCACGAATCACGTGAAGTAGAGCATCAATCTTAGCGGTGATAGAGCGAACGATTTGCGCCACAAACGCCAAAATGACAATCAAGGTAATCACCACTACCGTGTGCTTTATAGTCGCTAAACTTGATAGCGCCGCTTCAGTCTCTGATGCGAGTGCTGACGAAAATGACTTAAATTGCTCTTCAATGGTGTGAGATGCTTGGCGCGTTTCACCTAATAGACCTTGGTTGTACTTCAATCCGATGATCTGTTTCTGTGCTATTACAGCGCGAGATGGCGCGAGTAAGATGTTTGCGTCAGCAGGGAGTAGTGCAGTGTCTAACGTTCCATGCTGAACTTTGTCATCAAAAGCGATGAGTTTGACTAACTCATCCGCTTCGAGTGTCTGTTTTACTTGATATAAGGCTTGATTGTAGTCACCCAACAGACCGCTCTTCTCATCCAAGCCCAGTTTTTGAAATGCGTTAACTAGAGCAACAAACGATTGTTGGTAGGTGGTAATATCAGAGCGAAGTTGATCGCTAGTCGGTAGCTTTCGTTGCTCTAATATTGGTGATAATTCGTTTTCTAACGATTTAAACGTATCGATATTAGCGCTAAATTTGTCGAGATATTTCAGATCTGCACGCAGTAGGAAATCTTTTTCATTACGGCGTAAGTTAAGCAGCCTAACTTCAAGCTCTTTGGTGAGTTGATTCGCTGCATTTAGCTGGTTAGTGGTTTGCGCAAATTGAGTGCTGGCCAATAAAATAGAGGCAATGCCTAACACCGCTACGGTGCCCAGTAAGTAGAGTTTGGTCTTTATCTTCATAAAAATATCCGGCGAATTTACATTGTGCGTTTATAGTTATTCTAATTTATAAAATTATCAGAATAACTATCGACAAGTACAACGTTATCTTTAACTAATTCTCAGAAGTGGACAGCATATGCAGCAGAATTTCGAGCAATACCGCGGATTTATCTTTGATATGGATGGCACCTTGCTTGATACCATGCCAGCACATCTAAAAGCATGGCAAATAACAGCAAATGAGTTTGGGTTCCCTTTTGAAATCAATTGGTTACATGCTCTCGGAGGGATGCCGAGTAAAAAAATAGTGGCTGAGATAAACCGCGTTTATGGTCTCGATTTAGCACCAGAAACTGTTTCTCAGTTCAAGATGAAGACGTTTGCGGAAAATTCTAATGATATATCTGTCATTGAAGTTACCGATCAAGTGTTACAGAAATATTACAATCAGAAGGCGATAGCCATAGGCACCGGTAGCCAACGAGAAAGCGCACAAAGGCTACTCACTCAAACGGGACTGATCGATAAAATTGATGTGATTGTTGCCGCTAATGATGTGATTTGGCATAAGCCAGAACCTGATACCTTTTTATTGGCGGCTAAGCGTTTGAACGTAGAGCCAGAGCAATGTGTGGTGTTTGAAGACACCTTGCTAGGGTTACAAGCCGCTCATGCAGCAGGAATGGGTTGCTATCTTGTGGTAGGAAACACGCTAGAGTTTCATAAAAAAAGCCCAAACCAATAGGGTGGTTTGGACTTTTTACAACCTAGTGTTTAGTCGAGCAATTCACCGCTTTGCTGTGCTTGCTTTACTAATGCCTGACGTTGAGCTTCCTTATCTGAAATTAACTTGCTTTCCTTTTCGGTATTTAGTTCCTCAATCATTGGAACAAAAACAAAGTACTTATTAATTGTCATGGTAGAACCTCAATTTATCACTCACCTTTTTAGGGGCGGCCAATACTATAGGGTATTGGCCTGTATTGCTAGGTTTTGAATGTTAGTCGATGAGTTGCTATGCCACATCATCCACTATTGGTAAATTGTAGGCGTAGATCACGGTATTATTAGGGGATGGATACGGTAAAGGCAGGGCTAAATGAGCTTGCCTCCATGCGTCTGTCGATACTGTCTTGGTGTCATCCCTTTATATTGCTTAAACAGTCGGTTGAAATTCGCTTGGTTACGGTAACCGACACTTTCTGCTATCAATGCGATAGGGCGAGAACTGTTAGTCAGCATTTGGGCAGCTCGGCTAAGACGCAGTTTTTTCAGGTATTGGCTAAAGCTTTCATTGAAATGAAGGTCGAATAGACGGTGCACGCTGCTTTCACTACAACATAACTCGTTTGAGACATCAGCAAGTGTAATCGCTTGTTGATAATGAGCATCAAGATAGTTGATAAGCTTGTCGATCTTTTCTGCGTTATCAGGTTGTGGTTCCGTGTGCATCGGGTGAGAAAAAGTAAGTAGCCCGCGAGGGTTCTTATCGGCAGCCAGTACAGCAAGCACTTGGATTAATTTAGCTAACTGATTGATGGTATCGTCGAATGATAGTGGCTGCTCTAACACCTTGATCAATTTATCCGCGGCTTGCTGAGAAAACTCTAAGCCATATTCTGCCCGCTTAAACAAGTCTTCGAGTTTGCGAAGTTCGCTACAGCTGAACATCATGCTGGAGAGCCATTCTTTTTTTATCCATACCACATGACGCTGAGCGCGATGAGGCTGCTGTGATTCATTGAATGTAAACGAATGAGGAGTGTTTGGGCCAATGAGCCAGAGGGTGTTGTGTGAGAAAGCTTGTTCCAGATGCCCAATCGAGCCAATACCATCACAGTGGCGGTATAGTACCAGTTCATACTCATGATGATAGTGCCACTCACAAAATGACATATCGCCGATGATCGCTTTATATCGCCACGAACTACCATGCCTTTGTGGTACTTTTTCTAAATTAGCATTATCCATAAGCGTGATTCCTTCACCGATAGCCATCAATCCATGAAGAAATAGTACTAGAATGGTTGAATTATGCCAGTTGGTGACGTAAAAGTATTATTATTAGACGGGCGAATATTATTACTTTTTTATAAAAAGAGTAAGCTCATAAGTGCTTTATTAAGATTGGAAGCGAGTTTTTAGCTTTCCCCTATAGGTGCGAATTCCTTTCAATTCGGTAGTGCAGGACTTAGTCACTCCGGTATTATCGACGCAAATAAAAAGCCGATTTGATTAATCAAATCGGCTTTGTCAGTTATAGTCTCAAGGCATGTTAGGCCTTAATTCTACTTTTCCTCGATTTCTTGTGGTGTTTTACGCAGTTTGGCTGTAATTGCGTATAGGCAAGGCACAATAAATAGAACAACTGGAACTGAAAATAATAGACCGTAGCCTAATGTCAGCGCCATTGGCCCCATGTTTACGTCTGCGCCACCAATGCCATAAGCAAGAGGTAACAGACCGACCACTGTGGTGGCAGAAGTTAACACAATTGGTCGTAAGCGCAGTGTTGCAGCCTCTATTACCGCTTGGGTGACATCTCGCCCTTTGTCTCTCAGTTCGTTAATCCGAGCAATCAGCACCAGTGAGTTGTTCACTACAACCCCTGACATACCTAGTGCACCGACTAATGCGAACAAAGAGATAGGCTGCATGTGTAAGAACAGGGCGGTTAACGATGCGACTAATGCGAACGGAATGACTGAAATGACCAGCAGTGGCTGAACTAAAGAGCTGAACATGATCGCCAGTACAAAGTAGATGCCTAAAATCGCAGCAGGGAAGGCAACAACAATACCACCTAACGTTTCTTCAGTCGCTTCAACTTCACCACCAATATCGAGCATGACATCAGGGCTAATGTTATCTTTTACTGCTTCCCATAGCTCTTCGGTAATCGCATCTGGGTCTAGGCCGCTACCGTCAACTTGCGCTGTTACCAACACAGTGCGGTCACCGTTGAAGTGCAGCACAATACGCTCCGCTTGAGTGTAGCGTACATGAGCTAAGCGGCTTAGAGGTACTTGAGTACCGTCAGCGGTGTAGATCTTGGTGTTACGCAGTTCATCAAGGTTACGATATTGCTCGGTCAAGATGACTCGTAAACCGACTTCTTCATCACCAATCCAAGTGCTTGTTACTTTTTCGCCATCAAAAGCAACGCGCAGAGTAGTCGCTAAGTCATCAACGGTTAGGCCATAACGAGCAAGCCATACATATTGAGGGATGATCTCAAGTTGTTGGTCTTTTAGCTCTTCGTTATTGGTCACATTGCTGAGACCAGGATATTGTTCAAGCCATTCTTCAACCACTTTAACTGCTTGGTCACGAGATTCTTGGTTTTGACCAATTACGCGTACTTCAACAGGCTCACCCGGAGGCGCACCACCCGCATCTACAGTAAATTTGATGAATGGAACAGCGGTGATGTTAGCCAGTTGACTGCGAAGGTCTTCTGCGATCACGTCGGCTGTTCTGTCGCGATCTTCTGCGTTGGTTAAGTTGATAAGACCCGTACTTACCGGTGTAGAGTAGGTCATCTCATAGCTCAATAACTCAGACTCAGGCAATGCGCTGATTGCTTGTTCTACTTGGCTATGTGCTTCACGTACTTTATCCATTGGGGTGCCCGGTTGTACCTCGGTATAAACCTCAATGTATTTAGCCGCTTGAGCAGGGAAGAAGTCGAGACGCAATGTTGCGACCAAAGCACCACCAGCGATAAGTGCGCCTAAAGAAATGGCAACCACTTTAAACTTATGACTGACGGCTTTAGTAAGAACACGTTCATAACACTCAGTTAAGCGGTCGAATACTTTTGCTGTTTTGGTTTTTGGCTTTGGTTTTTTCAATGAATCCGCTAAGTGGGCTGGCAGCGTAACCGTACACTCAAACCATGAGAAGGTCAGCGCCATAATTACCGTCACTGGGATTACCGCGATTTCCATACCAAGTTCTCCGGGAATAAAGAACATCGGAATGAATACCAGTACCGTTGTGGTCAAACTAGCTAATACCGGTTTGTACACGTTCATTGTACCGTTAATTGCGGCATCTAGAGGTGATGCACCATTTTCTCTTTCGCGGTAGATACTTTCAGCAATGATGACTGAGTCATCGACGATGATACCAATCACAAGCAGTAGCGCAGACAAGGTAATTGCATCCAATGTCATGCCTAACCCTGGTATGAGCGCGAGCGCACCAAAAATACAGAATGGAATCGAAACGGCTACCCAAAAAGCAACTTGGCGTTGTAATACCAAACCAAGCACGATCAAGACTAAAATCAGACCAATACCACCGTTGCTAGCAACGATAGTGAACTTCTCAGCCATATCTTTCGCTAGGTTGATTGAAGTATGAAACTCAAATTTTCCAGCGTGCTTTTCGCGTTCAGCGTCAAGGGTTTCCAGCACGGCACTGATGGCTGTGCGTACGTCCGCATTTGCTGTTTTAGTGATGTTGAACAAGATTGCTTGTTCGTTATTGATCATGCCGTATTCAGTGGCCTTTTCGAAGCCGTCTGATACTTTCGCAATGTCTCTGATGCGAACTAAGCCACCATCAGGGAGTACACGAATAATGGTTTCTTCTAACTCTTTCGCATTGTTGATTTGGGTAAGCGTGACAAGACGGTGTTCAGACTTCCAAGACTCAACCACACCACCAGACATAGATAGGTTGCGGCTGTTAATCGTGGTCATTACATCGTCGAATGTCAGGTTATAACGGCTAACCTTTTTTGGATCGACTTCAATCCAAAATTCACGTTCACGAAAACCAGACATGGTCGCTGTACCAATACCGGGAATCGCTTTAATGCGTTTTTCCAATTGGCGAGCGTAACGCTGCAGGTCAGCATAGGTACCTGTTGTCGTGACACCAAATCGTAACACTTCGAAAGATGAGGTACTTTCTTGTAAAACCAGTGGGGGATCGGAAATGTCTTTTGGCAAACCGCTGACTCGGTCAACCGCTTGTTGAATTTTACGTACCACGTCTGCGATGTCTGCGGTTTCGTCTACTTCAAGCAAGATAAGTGACGTACCTTCGGTAGATTCAGAGGTCATCTCACGGATGTTCTGAACGCCGCGCAGTTCTTTCTCAATCTTATTGGTAATATTGAGCTCAATATCTTGAGGCGATGCCCCCGGATAGTGGGTAATGATCTCAACTTCTGGGAAGGCAACCTCAGGGTCTTCTTGCATCTTAATAATGGTCAGCGAGGCAAGGCCGATAGCAAAAACCATAATGGTTATCACTCTGGCTAAAAAGCCTCGAGCGGCAAAGTAGCTAATGATGTTTCTCATTACTTACCTCTCTAGTTTACGGTTGTTGCGTGAAGAGACATACCCGGTTTGATAATGTGGTCCGAGTTAGTAATTTCAACATCAACAGGGTAGGCAAGAAGGTTCTTATCTAAGTTGATACCAATGCGTTTGATTTTGCTGTTGAACTTGTTTTCTGGGGCGGTATCGCTCCAAATTGTCAGATCTTGTCCGACAGAAAGCTCGGCTAAATCGTGTTCACTCGCCAAAAAGCGCACGATGATGTTGTCGACACTCGCTACGTTGTAGAGCAGATTCCCTTTCTCTACCCATGAGCCATGTTCAACATTTTTGCTTACGATGAAGCCATTGATTTGTGAGTCGATTTTGGTGTGGGCTAAGTTGTCTTTTGCTTGCTCTAGATCGATTTGCGCAAGCTGAAGGTTTGCTTTAGCTGATTGGTAATCAGCAAATGAAATGTCGAGATCGTGCTGTGATAGACTCTTCTTAGCGCGCAGCTCTTTGTAACGATTGTACACACTCTTCTTCACTTTAAGATCCGCTTGAGCAAGCTGAAGGTTCGCCACTTGACGACGTACCTCAAGTTCAAAATCACTTTGCTCTAAAGCCACAAGTTGCTGACCTGTTTTAACCGGTTCACCAATTTGTAATGGTTGGCTGTCAACCACGCCGCTCACTTGAGCAACGATATCTTGTGACTGTTGTGCTGTCGCGTGACCGATAAGATCCACCGCTGAAGCGTAACCACTGGGTAAGGTTAGTGCCACCACCGCAGATAACGTTGTTAGTCCTTTCATTTTATATTCTCCGGATACAATTTCGTTATCTTTAGACTAATATAGCGAGCGTGAATATTTTGTATACTAGATTGCGTTCTGAAACTATATGGCTGATAGAACTAGCAAAAGTGGAAATTTAACTGCTGTAGTGGCGTTTTGTAGAAGATTAATTTGTAAGGGCTCAGGACGAGCCCTTACGAAAAAATAGAGGTTAAGTATGGATGCTGATGCGAGAGGTTAGTTTTTTAGCAGAGTTGGCCAGTTTGCATCACCTTTTGCGATGTTTCCGCTAATGTCTTGTTGCCAAGTTTGCTTAACGGATTGGCTGTAGTTGAGATATAGTTTTCCATCGACAATGTTCCATGCCTCAGGATCGATTTTAGCTGTATAACCTTTACTGACTGCCCAAGCGCAATAACCGCCATATTGAGGGGCATATTGAGTGGGATTCGCGACAAACAAATCAAGATGTTGTTTGGATGAGAAGCGCCAATCTGCGCCGTTCCAGCGGTAGGTGTAATCTCTATCGCCTTTGACAGCTGCATTTTCCGTAAAGTAGGCCACGGGGTCATAGCCTTTAATCGCATTTCCGAAAAAGTCACTATAAACCGGCTCAAGTGCAAAAGCGGAAGTTAGACTCCCTAACCAGAGTGTGAGGAACAAAGTCAATTTTGTCAGTATATTCATACTTGTTCTCCTTATTTACTCTTAGTATAGATAGGGAAAGAGAGAAGAAAATTTCACAAACTGTTAAGTAGTTGCCAAACAAAAAGGCGCTCATATGAGCGCCTTTAGTGTTTATCTGGGTGACAGATTAAACGTCGTATGTCGTAGACGCAGTATTACCGCCAGTACCTGTCCAGTTAGTGTGGAAGAACTCACCACGTGGACGGTCAGTACGCTCGTAAGTGTGAGCACCGAAGTAGTCACGTTGAGCTTGAAGTAGGTTGGCTGGTAAACGTGCGGTTGTGTAACCGTCTAGGAAAGATAGCGCAGAAATCGTACATGGCATTGGGATGCCAGACTCTAGAGATTTCGCTGCTACTTTACGCCATGCCGTTAGGCTGCTTTGTAGAATGTTTTTGAAGTATTCATCAGAACCTAAGAACGCGATGTCTGGGTTTGCTTCGTATGCATCACGGATGTTGCCTAGGAATGCGCTGCGGATGATACAACCACCACGCCACATTAGCGCTACGTTACCGTAGTTTAGATCCCAGCCGTTCTCGTTAGACGCTTCGCGCATTAGCATGAAGCCTTGAGCGTAAGAGATGATCTTAGAAGCTAATAGCGCTTGGCGTAGTGCATCAACCCACTCTTGCTTGTCGCCTTCAACAGGTGTGATTGTTTTCTCAAACAGAGCTTCTGCCTCTACACGTTGGTCTTTTAGTGCAGATAGACAACGAGAGAATACAGATTCAGAGATAAGCGTTAGTGGAATACCTAGGTCTAGAGCGTTGATACCTGTCCATTTACCTGTGCCTTTTTGACCAGCAGTGTCTAGGATCTTTTCAACCAGAGCTTCACCATCTTCATCTTTGTAGCCAAGGATGTCAGCAGTGATCTCAACAAGGTAGCTGTCTAGCTCTGTCTTGTTCCAATCAGCAAATACAGCTTGCATCTCATCAGCAGACATACCAAGACCATCTTTCATGAACTGGTAAGCTTCAGTGATTAGCTGCATGTCACCGTATTCGATGCCGTTGTGTACCATTTTAACGAAGTGGCCTGCTCCGTCATTACCAACCCAATCACAACATGGTTCGCCAGCGTCAGTTTTTGCTGCAATACCTTGGAAGATCGGCTTAACGGCTTCCCAAGCTTCTGGTGCGCCACCTGGCATGATTGATGGGCCAAAACGAGCGCCTTCTTCGCCACCAGAAACACCAGTACCAATGAAGTGAATACCTTTCTCACGTAGAGCAGCAACGCGGCGGTTAGTGTCTGGGTAGTTAGTGTTACCACCATCAATGATGATGTCACCTTTGTCTAGCAGAGGAGTTAGTGCTTCAATGAACTTGTCGACAACTTCACCAGCACGAACCATAAGCATCACTTTACGTGGTGCTTCTAGCTTTTCAACCAGCTCTTCTAGCGAGTATGCGCCGATGATGTTTGTGCCTTTTGCTGGACCCTCTAGGAACTCGTCTACTTTCGCAGCAGTACGGTTGTGAGCAACAACAGTGAAGCCATTGTCGTTCATGTTTAGGATAAGGTTTTGACCCATTACTGCTAGGCCAATTACACCGATATCACCTTTCATTGTTTCTCTCCAATTATTCTAAAAGACGCTCGCGTTACGCGATTTTTTCTGCTGCGTCTGAATCTAAGTACCACTCAGTCTCACCAGTTTTAGACTGGATTTTTGCTGCTGGGTAAGGCAGCTCATTCGCCGGAGTAGTATGAATTTCGTGTACGATTTCAACCTTGCCAGCGCCAAGCACTAGGTAGCTGATTCGTTTTGCGGCTTCTAAAACTTTCGCGGTTTTAGACACGCGGATTTGGCCAGACTCAGGGTGAGAAGCTAATACCGATAGGTTCTCATCATTGTAGTCTGTCTGGCCTGGGAATAGGGAAGCGGTATGACCGTCAGCGCCTACACCTAATAGAATCCAGTCAAAAACAGGTGTCCCGTTCTCACAAGGGATGACGTCGGCCATCTCTTTCGCGAAACGTTCTGCTTCTGTTTGTGGGTCATCTTCACCACGAATACGGTGGATGTTCTCAGCTGGAAGATTTACTTGGCTAAATAGCAGCGCGTTCGCTTCACCGTAGTTGCTTTCTGCATCGTCTGGTGCGACACAACGCTCATCACCCCACCAGAAGTGAAGATTTTGCCATTGGATAGACTCTGCGTATGGCGCACTTGCTAATAGTTTAAATAGCATCTTAGGTGTGCTGCCGCCCGAAAGTGAAATATGCACAGGGCGATTTAGCTCGCTGAATACTTTCAAATCGTTGGCAAGGCTTTCCACTACTTGGTCAGCAGTTTGGAAGATCTTATGGTTGATCATAGTTCGCAGTAATCCGTGTCTGTTAGGTTCTTACAAGGGAAGCGCCAAGCGCGGCCATCTCGTTGTAGTAAGTCGTCCGATTCTTTAGGACCCCAAGTACCACATGCGTATCCGAATAGGGCTTGCGGATCTTGTTTGAAGTCTAGAATGGGTTGGACATACTTCCAGCATGCTTCAACCGCATCGGTACGAGCAAATAGAGTAGCATCACCATTTAAAGCATCAAGTAGAAGACGCTCATAAGCCGTAAGCATTTGCGTTTCTTGTAGCGAAGCGTAGTGGAAATTCATCTTCACTTCTTTAGCGTTGAAGCCTGCGCCCGGTTCTTTCAAACCAAAGCTCATTTGAATACCTTCATCTGGCTGAATACGGATGATGAGCTTGTTCTCAGGTGCGTTTTGACCAAACACTGGGTGTGGCGTCTGTTTGAAGTGGATAACCACCTCAGTAACGCGAGTCGGTAAGCGTTTACCTGTACGTACATAGAATGGTACGCCATTCCAACGCCAGTTATTGATATGCGCTTTCAGGCCAATGTATGTTTCGGTGCGTGAGTCATCGGCAACGCCGTTTTCTTCACGGTAGCCAATCAGTTGTTCACCACGAACGTCAGAAGCGGTGTACTGACCAAGCACGAGATCGTTGCGTAGGTCTTCTTCCTCTAGCGGTTTAAGGCATTGCAGCACTTTTACTACTTCGTCACGCATAGAGTCGGCATTAATCTGTGCTGGTGGCTCCATACCGACCATGGCAAGTACTTGCAATAGATGGTTTTGGAACATATCGCGCACAGCGCCAGAGCCATCGTAGTAGCCGCCGCGTTCTTCAACGCCTAAGAACTCTGCACCAGTAATTTCAACATATTCGATGTAATTGCGGTTCCACAACGGCTCGAACATGGCGTTAGAGAAACGGAACACCAATAAGTTTTGTACAGTTTCTTTACCTAGGTAATGGTCAATACGATAGATTTGGTGCTCTTGGAAGTGCTCGTGGATTTCTTTATCTAACGTACGTGCTGATTCAAGGTCATAGCCAAATGGTTTTTCGATGATCAGGCGTTTCCAACCATCCTCTTCGTTGTTCAGACCATGCGCGGCTAGGCTCGCTGGAATCACGCTGTACAAACTAGGTGGTGTCGCTAGATAGAACAGGGTGTTACGCTGTTCAAATTGGTACTGATCTGCAAGTTGGTCTAAACGGTCAGCCAGTTTGCTGTAGTTCTCAGTATCAGAGGTATTAATCGCTTGGTAGTGCAAATGGTTAATAAATGCATCTAGGGTTGCGGGTTCAGTTTTCTCCATCTCTTGGAGAGAGCGTTTTAGCTTGTCGCGATACGAGTCATCGCTGTATTCAGTTCGACTTACACCCAAAATGGCGAAGTTTTCAGGAAGCTGCTTGTTCGCGTAGAGGTGGTATAAAGCGGGGATCAACTTACGGTAGGTTAAGTCGCCCGAAGCACCAAAAATAACGATGCTGCTGTTTTCTGGAATTACCATCATCTTTCCCTTAAAACGAGGTAGTAATTGCGTGCCTAGGTTTGGCATTCTAATCATTATGTTAGGAAACAAACCTATCAACGACACCTCAAAATAGATAATCGCTCGTGCCTATTTAAACGATAGGCAAAACCGAATTGTTGTTGAGAACAATCTCAATACGGCGCGGTATTGTCCCTGACAATTTGATTCACATCAACTGCCAAGGACGCAATCGGTTAATTTATAGCACGTTTTTTTCTACTATCTGGTTGCATCAGTGGTTGAATGATAGAAAAACCTTTCAAATTTAGGTCGAATATTTAAATTAGGCCACTTTGTGTACGGATTCTGGTTCGAGTTCATCACCTAGCTGCTTTTCGGTTGATTTTGGCAGCTGATAAAGCCAGCCACAGCTGATGGCTAAAAGTACCCCGCTAAACTGCCATGCTAAAGAGATAGAGTGGTATTGCGCTAGCCAACCTAGCAAAGTAGAAGCGATGACCGCTCCGCTAGTAATAACCAGTGAATGAAGAGACAGAATGGTCGAGCGATGGTTTGATGGCGTGTGCTGATTGACGAGCAATGTTTCTGAGTTACATCCGATGGTGAATAAAAAGAAAAAGCCAAGATATAAGCAACTAAAGCCAATGACGGATTGGCTAGATGCCAAAAGAAAGAGCAGAAGTGCCGCTCCTAAACGGGATACAACCAATAGCGCGCGGTGAGAGTGTTTAAACAATGCCAGTAGCGGTTGCGAGGCCAAAGACGCCGCGCCAGCCATGACAAAATAGAGCGCAGCAATCAGGCCAAATATACTGATAGATGATGAGTCACCGATTAACTGCTTTAAATAGGGTTGCCATAAGTTCTCTAACCCAGAAAGTACCCAGCCGTAAATAATACCCGTTTTAAACAGGCAACCAATCGTTGAGTGGAAAAAACTCGCCTGCAACATCGTTAAAGTATTGCGGTTTTCTTGATGGCTTTCGCTGCATTTATGGGAGTACGCTGACGACTCTTTTATTAAGCAAGGCGTGATTCCCATCAGTAATACGCTCAGCATAGCAATTACGACTAGGTTTGTGTCCATTGCGGACTGCAATTCAAAAGGGACCAAATGGGCACAACTGGCGAGATAGCCACCAACCAATGCGCCAAAGGCAAGGCCAATAGTGACCATAAAGTTGACTTTAGCCAGTGCCTGATGAAAGCTCATCGAGCCTTTCGCAGCCGTAAACGCATCGTAAAACCACGCGTCTAACGTACCTGAGTAGACAGCCCGAGCAGTGCCAAGCAATAAAGCCGCGCAAGCGATCGATGCAAAAGAGTCTGCAATTAGCAGCATCAAACTGCCCAGCGTAAGTATCACTAACGAAATTAAATAGGTGGTTAGGCGGCCAATTCTATCGGCTAAAACGCCAAGCGGCACTTCTAACAATGCGGTTGAAGCGACCCAAATCGCCATAATTAAGCCGATATCAGAGAGGTTAAGAGAGCGGCTTTGAAAAATGAGTACCAGCACGGGTATGGCTAGACCAGCAATGAACCAGTGCAACGTTTGCTGAATTGCATATTGGATGGTTAGGGTGGTTTTCTTCATGGTTACGTCCTCCTGCATGTTGAAGGGTTTCTTATTTTGACCTCTATTTCAAAGTGTTCGTGACATGGGTAATATAATGATACCTAAGGGCGCTTTAGATGAACGGATATGGACGATAAGTTACTGCAGCAAGTGTGTGAGTTACTCAAGAAGGAGTTGCGTAGGCAAAGGGTAGGTTACAAAGACCTAGGTTTGATGATGGACCTCTCTGAGGTGAGCGTGAAACGTTTGTTGAATAATCAACAGCCTCTTTCTTTGCAGCGATTAATTACAATCTGCCAAATATTATCACTGACACTGTCGAAATTATTGGATGAAGCAGAACGAAATCTCAATAGCATCCCACTTTTTACCGCGGAGCAAGATGCAGCGTTTTTTGCGCAGCCAGCGCTATTTACTTTTTGGAGTAAGCTAGCTGAAGAGCTTTCCGTGGCGGAGGTTGCTGAGTTATACCAATTGTCGCCAGCATCGGTTCATCTTTATTTGTCTCAGCTTGATAAGTTGGAGCTAATAGAGCTTGGGCTAAACAATCACGTTAAGCTACTTGCGCCTGCACACACCGCGTTTGATGTTGGCTCTAAATATGCTGCCTTTTTCACTCATGATGTGGTTAATCGATTGAAAGAGCGGGTGATTGAACTCTCGCCAGATGATGACCAAGGCTTTTTAGTGAGCTTAAAGGCCGAGCTTACTTTTGATGAGTTTCAAGAGATCAGGCAAACATTAGAAGAATGGTTGTTCGCAAAGCTACGCGATAGTCAAAACAAGCAAGCTCGAAAGGCGTTAGTGACCAAGCCGCATACCTTTGTAATGATGGGCGCTCAAGGGGCATATCATGATGATTTGCCCACGATTCCCAATATTGCGCCAGAGCTTTTAAGATAAAGGGTCTCTCGAGTTTTAGTTGATGAGGTTTAAGTGAATCTCAACCCATTTTCGGTGCCGTTTTTCGACTAAGATCTGGGGCAAAGTCTTCAAGAGTAAAGTCTAAACCAGACAACCAAAAATCACTGACTAGCTTGCGTGAGATGATGTATTGCTTTTTACCCACCTCTAAAGTTATTAAATAGTCGCCTGCAGTAAGCCCTTCAACCACGTAATACCCATCTGAATCGACAATACTGGAGTGCTCTGTCTGTTTCTGCAGATGTTTAAAGTGTATATAGGATTTTTCGTTAAGTGACATATGTATTTGCCCATCAATACCAAATGAGGCAAGCAGTACAATGTTGACTTGAGAAGTCGCAACTTCTCTTGTATCAACGAAAATCGGGTTTTGCGTAGGGCTTAAACTCAAATCGAGAGACCCTTCGTCAATCTGAATTGCTAAGCCCTTGCGGGCGGGTATGTTGTCAAAAGTAAATTCACCAGTGGCATTGGTCGTAACATATTGACTGAGTAGTTGCAGCTTAACGCCTCCAATGCCTTTGCCTTGTTCATCCACTACTTGGCCGACAACTTTGGCAAAGCTGTATTGATCCCACGTGGTCATTTGATGACTCGCTTGTTTGAAATTTGTTTTTGCGCCGAATTCGGTGGTCAGCTCAATTAGGTAGCTATCGTCTGTGCCATTGACGCTCAACTTTACATTGGGGTTAATTGTCCCGTGTATAGAGGCTGTGGTGTCCAACTCATGATCTTGATAAAGCAAAGACAGGTTGGCGGTGACCTCGTCAAATAAGCCGAATGTTGTAAGCCAGCAATTGCTGCATGCTTTGCGTAAACGAGCGTGGCTGCGCTGGTGACGACCTTGATGGTCAAAATGACTAGTCAAACTCCAAGAAGTATCGGAAAAGCTACTTTTGGTTAAGTTTAAAACATGCTCGGTGATGCTTTCTCCGCTATCACGCATCTTGGTAAAATCGGTAGTATAGTTGGCGTATAAACTATTATTAATTCGCCAACTAAAAGAGGGTTCGATCTGGTATTTTTTATCATTTAAGACGCTATTGAGTGACAGGCTGGTGGTGTTAAAGGCAATACCGTAATGTAGCTTGTGGTAATTCAAACTGTTCGGTTCAAAGTTATCTTTTTGGTTAAACAAAAGTGACAGCGAATGCCCTTTGTCAATGAGCAAGTCTAACTCGATAGGAAGGCGCTGTTGTTGTGACAGCCAACCTATTTGCGTTGATAGCCAATGCGCAGGAAGATACTTCACTTGGAAACCGAGATAGTCAGTATCATCGACGTGGAACCATGAGCTGCCAATGGTGATGTAGTCAGAAAGGCCATAGTCAATAGTAAGCCCCGCTGCGTATTGTTCTTCAGAACCAAAAGAAAACTGAGTAGACCATTCGCCCTTCGGAAGAAAATTATGATCGACTCCAGCGACGACGATTTCTTCTTCTGACCATAAACCTTCGCCGAGAAAATAACGAAAGGTAATCGTATCGCCCGGTGCTATATCTTGCTCCTGTATCGTAAAACGACCGAAAGAATCAGAGCGATAGCTGTTTTTGTAAATGCCGTTGACCAAAACGTCGATATCTATATTGGGTTTGGTGCTATTTTCCAGTTGTAAGGTGCCAAACCCGACGGCCAACTTTCGGTTGGTGTAGTAAATGCCATCTTCCAAGCTACTATTGTTCGTGAAGATTCCTCCATCTAGCAACACGTGCCCAATTTCAAGTACGCCAGCGTCGTCGTTAGTTGAGATCGCTACGTTATAATAAGCTAATGGTCTTTCGAGACGGCTATCGACAGAAAATTGAGATAGAGAGTCTGGCGTGCTGACTAAAATGTCAGATAGGCCAGAAATCGCTAGGTGATTCTTTTCATCAAATGATAGTGATGTGGATATTCGCGCAGACGCTCCCCAATGTTGGTTAGGAAGGTGAGCAACCTTTTGGCTGTTTTTTTCATGCTCTTGGGCTTTTTGTTTCGTGTCTTTTCTCAATCGCTCTATTTCTTCCTCCAGTTGCGCTCGAGATTTAAACCCCCTTGTCATGGTCAATTGGTAGTTATTAATACTCCATTGAGTTTTGACTGGTAAACATTGCTCAAGACTTTGCCAATGTATGTACCATTTATTTTCGAAGTGAACTGATTGTATGGGTTTTGCCGAAGTGTCGAGTTGATGACATGTCTTGCTTTTCAGATCAATGACGTAGGGAGGGCTTTCATAGCCTAAATCGTTAGGAAGATAAAACTCGCATTGAGTCGCGCGACATTCCCCTAGCATTTCTAATAAATAGAGTGCCATGTTTTCTGGAGACACATAAGGTTGTTCGCTTTCATCCATGATGACGCGATAGAAGTTGTCTCCGGTCGATGACAGTTTTACTTCGATGTGCGCAGGGTAATACTCTTCAGCTTTTGTATAGGGCGTACCTAAAAGCCCAATGATAGAGATTATCCCAATTAACCAGTTTTGCATTGATAAACTAAGAACAGTTAGCTATCTCTTGATCATCTTGTGTTAACACCACTTTCTGATTCTTTGTTAGTGGTCTAGTCATCGTGGACTCACGCAGTAAGATGAGTTTCTTAGGCTCTGACTCATCGCTTAGCTTTAACCATGTGTCGAGCTGAAACGCGCTATTGTTAACAATTGAGAAATTGCCTTCATGACACTGTAACGTAAAGTTTTGAGCTGGTTGACCTTTGCTGACATAGACAGGAATAAACGTACTTATTTTGAATGTGATATCGATGCTGGTTGTATTTTCCTGGCTGGTTTTTGGCGCGGATTCGGTCGTTGGGGTTGGCGAGAAACGCAAGTAAGCTCGATACTCTCCGTCTGGCTGGTTGGTATCAATGGCATCGACTCGAACGCGTATTGTGCGGCGCTGGCCTGGTTTTAAACTGCGGATCACTGGTGGTGAGATACGAATAGAGTCCTGAATGTTTTCCAAAGCAGCGATGTTGTCGTCATGCCTATAGACTCCGTCACCGACAACTTTCTTGTAGGTCGTGCTAATTTCAAGTCTTACTGGCTCATCACCAGTATTCTCGACGACAACTTTTTGTGTGGTTGTGTTGCTTCCGTCTAGCACTAATCGTGTTGGGGCAATTAATAACTGCGCTAAAGACTGTGTGCTAAATAACACACAAAAAATAAGGATAAGTAACTTCATTGATATTTAATCTCAAATACTATCGAATTAGAATAATTTCCTGCTGCGTTATTGGCTTTAATATCGGCTTTAGCTCCAATGCAAAGTAAATCTGTTATTCCATTGTTTTTTATAAGGGCTTTTCCCGATTTAGATAAACCACATCCGAAGGAAAATTTATTTATTTTGATATGGCTGTTTCCATTGCTTACATGTTGGTTTTTAGGCAATGAAACACCGATGCTTTTCCCTTTTTCGCCTTTTACATAGAACCTAAATACGTCTGGTTGATTGAGTTCAGGGTCAGAAATAACTCTTTGGTTAGAGCCAGAAATACTCATCTGAGAGAAAGTTAATCTTTGATTGTCGTGAACTATTTCTAGTGCGTCAGCGAAAGAGTAAAAGCAACTCGTTATCAAGGTAAAAAAAAGAGTGCAAAGACGCATAATGAAAGCAGCAGCACAAAATGTACTGCCGCCCTTTAAATTATTGGTAGGTTACTTCTACAGGGATACTTTGCGCGTAGCTGCCTTCGACCAGTGAAGCTGAAGCAATAGCTGCTGTACCACCGATGTTGAGTGTTGCATTACCACCCGTCAGGGTAAGAGTAGTTGGAGCATCTAGGCTAAGACCGATTGTGTTCGCGCCATTTTTAATGGTAGTAGAGTTCGCGTCTCCGACGTTCACGTTAACAATGTCACCTGCTTTACCCGTTACGTTAAATGTCGCTGCGCCTGCGTCACCCTGAGCGATAACAATGTCAGTGTTGTCACTAGTGGTAATAACACCAAAATCCAAACCACTTACACGGTTTAACGTGATTGCTTGTTTAACTTCAAGAGTTGCGTCAAAAGTCCCTGTCGCGGCAAATACTTGCGTAGATGATAATACGATTGCTGAAGTAACGACTGCTTTTACTAACTTGTTCATGCTTATATCCTTATCAATGAATGCTATTAATTTAAAGTTCTTGCAAATAAAAATATTAATTATTTGGCAAGCACAGTGAGGTTGTTATTTTAAATAAGTTAATGATTGGTTGTTGTTATGGAACTTATGGCAATGGTTAAATCTTGGCAATAAGGTTTATGTTATGTCGGTATATAAGTGCGACGTAGTGCAAATAGTACTCAAGTACTATCTAATGTGAGACATCGTTTGTTTTTGATTGTGTTAATTATGAGATTTTATTAGTCATTTAGTATTAATTTCCACTGCTAAAATAAGGTCTTTGGTTTTATTTCTGCTAAATGCTAAATAATTAGTGTTTGACGGGGGTGTTTTTGTGAAGTTAAGCCATTAACTATTGTGAAAAGAATATTTCAGTTACATGAATGCGAGAGATGGTGGAGTGGTGTTTACCACCATCGATACGTGAGGACCGATGGTGGCAATGAGCAAGTCGTAACTAGAATGCCTAAAACACAAAATTAACCATAAGGGTGAACAAGTGGGCTTCTTGCTCTTGAGGTACAGAAATAAAAGGACCTCTATCATTGTTGTCTGATTCTAAATATTGCCATTCAGCGTTGATAGAGACATTAGTGAGTAAGTCATATCGTGCACCAATGGTTACGCTGTCGCCAATGCTATCCTCATTCATGTCATAAAGTTGCCCGTAAACGAGATACGGTGTGATCTGATTAATGTTGTAATTTATAGCGCCATACCAAGCCGTGGTTCTATCGTTTCGTTCTGCTTCAAGTGCCAATGTTAGGTAGTCAAACTCGTATTCTGCACCTAGAGCAAAGAGCTCAATACTTTGGTTTGGATCCTCAATTATCATTTGTGGAATAGTAATTTGACCCACATTGGGCACCATTTGCACGACGTTGGTTAAAGTCACTTTTTGATCATAACTTGAATCTAAATAACTTAGGTTCAAGCGATAGTTATCAGCAGAGTAGGTGACATTGATGCCCCACATTTCTTTGGTTTCTAAGTCGACTTTGCTATTTGGGCTAACAACAACGGAGATTGAGTCTTTCGTTCCGTAGAATGGGGTAATGGCCACTATCCCGTCGTCTTCAATATCAAACTCCCAAGAGAAGCTGACCCCTTTGTAAGACGTTATACCAAGTAAACTGTCATACACTTCGGTAGGCGGTCGTGCGGTGGTGTAGGCGTGGCCGACGTAATAATATTCAGAGGTTAAGAACAAAGGTAAGCGTTGCTGACCGATGCGGAAGGTAATATCTTGCCATTCGTAGCCAATAAACGCCCATTCTAGCTCGGGGTCATCCCAATCATCTTGTGGTCGTTTAACCACTTGAGCAGAAGCATGAAAGTTATTGAAGTACCCATCTAACTGAAAACCGATGGTCGTATCGCAATCAAAGCAACTTTCATCGGAAATGTTGCGGTGAACAAACAGTGGAGTGGGGTTATCAGATTTTGTCCACGAGGTAGAACCAAAACCACTAAAAGAAAGGTATTCACCAAGTTCGATGGCGGCCAGTGATGGCGCACTAAAACATAGTGCAAGTGCGGTGATAATCGGCTTCATACTACTTATCTCCCTCTACTACATACAGGATGTTGGCATCGGTTGGTAAACTTTCGAGTGGCGCATAGCCAATTCGATAGGGCTTTTCTTTCATCCAATTGAGTAGGGCATCGATTTCTGCATTGGGCAGTTCTCTTGGGGGGCGAGCTTTACCTGAGAAAGTAAGCGAGGCCCAGTGGGCGTTCATTTGTGCGCTGTTTTTTCCAAGTAGGAACTGGTAAAACTCTGAACGTTCTTCACTTTGCTCTGGCCAATCAGAGAGTTCGATTTTTTTGCCATTGAGGCGTTTGGTTTTTCCTCGGTAGAGTTTGCGAGCCTTATTCACAGAGAGCGATTCAAAATTAGAATCTAGCGAGAATATGGCGTAGTCTTGCGCGGCCATCGCTTCGCTGGGAATGGGCGCAATAACGGCCAACACTAATGCCGAGAAAATAAAACTTCTTGCAATGGTGTGGCGTGCTGACGTTGAAAAAAAGTGCACTTTCATGGTGTTCACTGCCAAGTTAGATGATGTCTTCAATTTGTTGAATTAACTTTTCTTTTCGTACCGGTTTCGCCACATACGCATCCATACCAGAATCAAAACAGCGTTGGATATCGTCATCTACAACACTGGCGGTCAATGCGATGATAGGTGTTTTACCAATGCCCGATTCACTCTCGTAGCGGCGAATGTCTTCTGTGGCTTGGAAGCCATCTTTTATCGGCATCATGCAATCCATTAAGATCACATCAAAGCTGCTATCCGCGCAGTACATATCAACCGCTATTTGGCCATTATCAGCAATATCGAACTGGTAGCCCGCTTTTTGCAACATGACGGAAGCGACTTTTTGGTTTACACGATTGTCTTCAACCAGCAATACGCGTTCACTCTTTGTGTTTACCTCTGACGGGGGAGTGTTATGCGTCTTTGGCTCGCTCGCTTTGATTGCGCTTTCGACTGGTGGCTTGTCGAATGTTTGAGTAGCGTGATTTGTACTTACACCCCCAACAGGAAGTAAGGCGCTGGTTTGAATTTTTTCGCGAAGTATTTCTGCTTTAAACGGCTTGGATACATAGTCGTCCATACCGACATCAAAGCAGAGTTGAATATCGTCATCCACGATACTGGCGGTAAGCGCGATAATTGGGATGGGTTGCTCTATTTGGGTTTGTAGTTCATAAGCACGAATTGCTTTCGTTGAGGCAAAACCATCCATAACAGGCATCATACAGTCCATCAGGATAAGCGCGTAACGGTCTGGCTCGGCGCAGTACATATCCAGTGCTTGCTGGCCATCATCGGCCAAATCGAATTCATAACCTGCTTTACTGACGTGCAGGCTAGCGATTTTTTGGTTTACTGCGTTGTCATCGACAATCAATATCCGTGAATGACAGTGACCAACGGGCGCAGTAGCATCGTCTGGTAAAGGGTTAGAGTTTTTGGCCATTTCAATTGCTTTGAGTAAGCGCTTGCCGAGCAGAGGTCGAGTAACTAACGCTTTTATCGCGTTGGCAAAATCAAAACCTTCGCTGTTGAAATGGCGAACAATACAAACGTTCACTTGTTGCTCAGTCAGGCGGTTGAAGCAAGGCGTAAGTTTACTAGCGCAATTTGGTTCGGCTTCGATATAAAGAAGCGTTTGCCCTTGAGTTAGCTCTATGGCTTGGTTGAACTGTTCAATACTGGTGTATTGTGGGCAATGTTGAATACCGTAAAACGCGAGATCGTCACTGATGAGTTTGCTGAGTGACTCATCGCTACTGACTAAGTGCAGAGTGTTGTTGGTTTGCTTAGTTTTGTAGTGACTCTCTTCAACATCCAGTTCCAGCTGAAAGTAAAAACGACTGCCCAAATGTTTGACGGAATCAAGTTGGATCTTTCCGCCCATCAGTTCAACCAACTGGGTGCTAATGGCAAGACCTAAACCTGTACCGCCATACTGACGTGTGGTTGACTCGTCTTCTTGTGAAAATGGTTCAAAAATCTTCTTCTGTTGTTGCTCATCAATACCAATGCCACTGTCTTTGACTGAGAACTCAATGGTGGCTTTATTGTTATTAGTATCTGAGGCATTAGTTTCTATGGTGTCGATTCTAAGTTCGACACTGCCTTTCTCAGTGAACTTGACTGCGTTGGACATAAAGTTCATCAATATTTGGCGTAGTCTGTGGTCGTCAATCGCCACTTTGTACGGGGTATTGCGACTAATATGGACTTGCAAGTCGAGCTGTTTTTCTTTTGCTTTTGGCGCAATGACAGAAGCAATATCGTAAATGGTTTCACGAACACAGGTTGGATGATGGCTAATCAACAACATGCCAGATTCGATTTTAGAGAAGTCGAGAATATCGTTAATTAGACTCAGTAATAGCTGGGAAGAGGTTTCGATTGTGTCGACATAATCGCGTTGTGTGGCGCTTAGGTCGGTATCTCCCAGCACTTCTGAAATACCAATCACTCCATTGAGTGGTGTGCGTATTTCATGGGACATATTCGCCAAAAAGCTGCTTTTCGCTTTACTGGCTTGAATGGCATCCTCTTTTGCTTGTTCAGCATCTTCTTTCGCTTTGAGTAATCGTTCACTGGCTTGTTGCCGTTCGATAGTAAGCCTTTCAACTTCTCGTGCGAATTGACTGAGTTCATCATTGCCTTTGATGCTGTCAGTAAGAGGCGCTTGCTGTTCATTTTCAGGCGCGCTGAGATACGCGAGGACTTTATGCAAATTATTGGTGACCCGCGAGGCCAAACTGATTGCAAGGCCAGCCACCAAAAGTGTAATGACTGAAATTGAGCCCACAAAGATCAAACGTTGCGTTTGTGCTTGGTCTATCGCCATGTTGATGCCGTTGGTCAACTCAGCTTCGATAGAAACACCAAGCTTACGCAGTAACTCAAGACGTGAGGTGAGCGCAAACACTCCCATGCTGACTTGTTGGTTATTGAGGGTTGCGAGTTCTTGTGGAGAGAGAAGCTGGTGGCGAAATTGTTGGCTATCACTAAATGCTTGGCTGCTGAACGTTTTAACCATCCGTTCTACTTGAGCGGAGTTAGCATTCAGTGTGACAAAGCGTTCAACAAACAATTGCTGCTGTTGAGCTAGTTGTCTGATGCTCGATTGTAGGTCTTGATCGTATTCGCCATTTGCTAATTGGTTAAAGCTTAGTCTTTGACTTAGGCGGTTTTCTTCGCTGGCCCAAAACATCAACCATTCTATTTGCATCAGCGCTTGAATATCTTGGCTTACGCTTTGAGGCACACCTTGAAGTTCAACTCGTTCTAACTGCATTAAATGCTCTTGGTAAAGCTCGGCATACCACTCATGGCTATCAAACAATTCATCCGCATCTGAGATGGACGCCATTTCTTGATTCGCGGCGAGAAGCTCTTCTAAACCTTGCTGAGCGAGCGAAAGGTTGGCACTAAAAATTAATCCGAGCTTAGTTTCTAACTCTTGTTGTATGGACGGGGGTATTTGCCCGTTAGCTTGATGGCTGGTTTGATACAAGCTAGATATTTGGTTGAGGTAGCGGCTTAAATTATGCGCGCGCTCTAGTTGTTCGGTTTGTTGGTTAAGCGCTGCAATTTGACGAAAGGCGAAAAAAAGCAGCAGAAGAATAGGCAGCAACACCAAGCCAAACAATTTATATTTGACCGATACGTCACTCCACGACATCCGTTTAGTCATTGAATAATCCATTTATTTAGCCAACTTATATGCAAAGTGTAGACTAGAAAAAACGAAATACGGCAACGTGTTAACAAAAGTTATACTTTATAAAATTTGCGCGTTGATATACCAAAGGACAAACCCATCTAGTACCAAGGTTGATGTGGGGTGGTGGGATTATCAACTAAAACTAAAAACTGATTAATCGATTCAATCTATTATCATTTTTGGTGTTACTGCTAACCTTTAGCCATATCGAAATGATTCAAACCTAACGGGTTACGAGATGGAGAAAAATATGTTTGCTTACTTTTCTGTACTAGAAGTGACTGTCACTGATGATTCATGGGTGGCGAGTTATGTGGCGGATGCCAATCGCTTAGTCCACAAACACGGTGGACAATACTTAGCGCGCACAAGTAATCACCAAGTTCTAGAAGGTGATCGCGAAAATCCGGCGTTACGCATCGTGATTGGTTGGCCATCTAAGCAAGCTGCGCTTGATTTTATGAGTGACCCAGAATACGTACCTCATTTACGAGCTCGCACGGCTGGGTCTGTTAGCCACCATGCGCTTATTGAAGCAAAAGACGACTTGGCATAATCAACGAGGCAGGAAACGACCATGAAAACGATTTTACTGACGGGCGCAACGGATGGCATTGGCTTTGAAACGGCGAAGCAACTGGTAGAGCTTGGGCATCATGTTGTATTGCATGGCCGAAATGCAGATAAGTTAGCATGCGTAGAGCAAGAACTAGCAGCGTTAAACCCAGACGCTAACGTAGAAACAGTGGTCTCTGACCTTTCGAACTTGGCTGCGGTACGTGACATGGTAGCTGAAATCGCGCAGCGCTTTGGTCGGATTGATATTCTGATTAACAATGCTGGCGTCTTTACTACTAACCAAACAGTGACGCCTGAAGGGTTAGATGTCCGCTTTGTGGTGAATACCATTGCTCCGTACTTACTAACCAAAGAATTACTGCCTTTGCTATGCACTAATGCCCGAGTGGTCAACTTATCATCAGCCGCGCAAGCCAGCGTAGATGTTGATGCGTTGCTAGGTAAAAAGACGTTGGGTGATAACCCTGCATACGCACAAAGCAAGCTAGCGTTAACCATGTGGTCGCGCATGTTAGGCTTAGAAAATCGTGCTCATGGCCCAATGATTGTATCCGTCAATCCAAAGTCTTTCTTAGGCAGTAAAATGGTCAAAAAAGCCTACGGAGTTGCGGGTGGCGATATTCGACTAGGCGCACATATTTTGGTGAAGGCTGCATTGTCTGAAGAGTTTGAAAATGCTCATGGCGCATATTATGACAATGACATTGAAGCGTTTGCTCAGCCCCACGCCGATGCGTTGGATGACGGTAAAGTGATGAAAGTCATCGCGGCGATAGATTCCTTGTTGGCCTAGTTGGCTATTAATTAGGAACGAAATTGAATTAGAACCAAATTGGTTAATCTAAAAGCCTCTAGCTTCGCTAGGGGCTTTTTTCTGCGTTTAAATTATTATCAACAAAAACTAAAAACTGATTGCTTTTTAAGCTCTATTATCAAGCCAGTGTTTAAGTCATATGCTCTTCGCAACAGTAAGAGCCACCAATGCCGCGTGCGTGTTTGAATGCAGGTACGGCTCATTTCATACACCGGAGACAAGCAATATGAACTATCAAGGCAAAGTATACCGACCATGGCCGGAGTACCGCAGCATCCTCATTCAAACCACGTTGGGGTGTAGTATAAATACCTGTACCTTTTGCAGCATGTTTGATGATAAGCGCTTTAAAGTGTGTCCGGTTGAGGACGTCATTAAAGATATAGAACAAGCGCGCGTTATGTACCCGTATGTGGAGTCAATATTCTTAATTGATGGCAATGTGATGGCCGCAAGAACCGACTATCTGTTAAAGATCTTTGATAAGCTGCGCACCACGTTTCCAGAGTGTAAAAAGATCTCGCTCTATAGCGGCCTTAATGACTTTCGCCGTAAAAGTGTATCAGAGCTGAAAGAGCTGGTGGATGCGGGGTTAAATATGGCGTATTCAGGGTTAGAATCGGGTGACCCTGTGGTGCTTGAGCGTATTAAAAAGCGCATGACCCCTAAGCAAGTGGTGGAGGGTATGGAAATGGCTAAAGAAGCGGGCATTGAAGTTCTGCTCTCGTTTATCTTTGGTTTAGGCGGTCAAGAGCGAACCAAGCAACATATCAAAGCGACCACAGAGATCTTAAATCTTACTCAACCTGAAGAAATTGCGCCTATGGCATTGGCGATTCAGCCGGGCACTGAACTTGAGAAAGAGCTCCACCGCGGTGAGTTTAAGATGCCGACTCAAATGCAGGTTCTGGAAGAAGAAAAATATCTGTTGGAAAACCTCAATATTGATACTTTTTATTGGGGTGACCACGGTAATAACTTAGTCCAGCAAAAAGGATTCTTGCTTGATTCAAGAGAGTTTTTCTTGGCAAATATTAATCAAGCCATCCGCGAAAATCCGATGGCAAAAGAGAACATCATTGAGACATTTTCTTGGTGATTGAGCGCCTCTTCGGCTAGTCGAATATTGTTTGGCTAGAAATAGCGAGTCACCTTCTCGACCCCACACAAAGAGAAGGTGACATAGCATATAGCCATCAATCAATGATTGGGGTCTACAGCTCTACGCGCTCCTTTTTTTAGAATAATTGTTCTACTTTAACGCGATGAATTTAAGTAACTTATTTAAGGTAAGTGCAAATTTATGCTACTTGTTTTTATGTGTGGTATTTCATTTTGATAAAAAGCCAAAATAACGAGTGTTTGATCACGATTTTCTGCAAATGTAATGCTTTGGTGGTATAAAATTGCGATGCATCAAACTTTTTGTCTGGGTATTTATGCAAAGTTAACCGCAAATAAATAAACCAATAATATGCGGAGCAATCCAATGACAAGTGCATTTTTCATCCCAACTGTTAACTTTATGGGCGCTGGTTGCCTAAAAGATGCTGCTGATAGTATTCAGTCTCAAGGCTTCAAAAAAGGTCTAATCGTCACTGACAAAATCCTAAGCCAGATTGGTATGGTTAAGCAGGTACAAGAGCTACTTGCACAACGCAATGTTGAAACAGTTGTCTTTGACGGCACACAACCTAACCCAACAATTTCTAACGTTAATGACGGCTTAGCGCTGTTAAAAGAAAACCAATGTGATTTCGTTATTTCACTAGGTGGCGGCTCTCCGCACGATTGTGCGAAAGGTATTGCGCTAGTGGCATCAAACGGTGGTGAAATCGCTGATTATGAAGGCGTAGATCAGTCAGCTAAACCAATGCTGCCTCTAATTGCTATTAACACAACTGCGGGTACAGCATCTGAAATGACACGTTTCTGCATCATCACAGATGAAGAGCGTCACATTAAAATGGCTATCGTTGATAAGCACACAACGCCGCTTATTTCAGTAAACGATCCTGAGCTTATGCTTGCAAAACCTGCGTCGCTAACAGCAGCTACAGGTATGGACGCGCTAACGCATGCCATTGAAGCTTACGTGTCAATCGCAGCGACACCTATCACTGATGCAGTCGCGATTAAAGCAATTGAACTGATTCAAGCATTCCTACGCAAAGCGGTAGAAAATGGTGATGATATCGAAGCTCGTGAACAGATGGCTTACGCTCAGTTCATGGCGGGTATGGCGTTTAACAATGCCTCTCTAGGTTACGTTCACGCGATGGCACACCAACTAGGTGGCTTCTACGATCTGCCACACGGTGTTTGTAACGCAATTCTTCTACCGCACGTACAGCGCTACAACGCACAAGTTTGCCCAGAGCGACTACGTGACGTAGCGAAAGCGATGGGTGTTAATGTAGAAGAGATGACAGCAGAGCAAGGTGCGGACGCAGCAATCGATGCAATCGTTGCACTTGCAAAAGATGTAGGTATTCCTGCGGGCATTAAAGAGCTAGGCGCGAAATCTGAAGATATCGCAACGCTTGCTGATAACGCTCTAAAAGACGCTTGTGGTTTCACTAACCCTAAACAAGCAACGCACGAAGAAATCTGCGCGATTTTTGAAGCGGCAATGTAATTGATTCGAGCTTGAGTATGACGAAGCCTCCTATAATAGGAGGCTTTTTTGTACGGACGGAACATTGGCTGTATTAGGCGACAATCTACTGACTTTCTTTCTGTTCCAATTGAGCTTTATGTGCAGCCAGTTCTTTGCACCAATACGCAGGGTTCCCGTAATAATCGACAAAGTAATCGATGAATGCTCTTACTTTGGGGGCGACCATTCTCGAACTAGGGTAAACCGCCCAAATTGCAGTATCCGATGCAAGAGGGTAATCACGCAGAACTAACGCAAGTTGACCCTGTTTGACCTTCTTATAGGCAAACCATGCCGGTATGACTGTTAAACCAAGGCCATTGATGGCTGCTTCACGCATCGCGTCTGCGTTATCGGTTCTAAACGGGCCAGATGTTTTCACACTGAGCTTTTCCCCTTTGTCGTAAAAGTCCCATACATCCATACCCATTAGGCTGAGACAGTGATGATTGGCGAGATCTTTGGGGTGTTGAGGTTCACCATGTTGTTTTAGATACTCAGGCGAGGCACACACAAAGCGGTGATCAGAAGTCAGCTTACGCGCGATTAACGTTGAGTCTTTTAATTCTGCGTTTCGAATGGCAATATCAAAGCCGCCTTCAATCATGTCTACAACGGAATCAGAGAACCGAAAATCGACGGTTAACTTGGGGTATAAATCCATAAAGCCTTTTAGCGCAGGCATCAGATGTAAACGACCAAATGCAGCAGGAGCAGCGACTCTTAATGTTCCGGTTGGCTGAGAATCACCAACACCAATGGCATCACGAGCAGCATCAACACTGGCAAGTACTTCTTCTGCATGAGGTAAAAATGCTTCACCCTCTTCAGTGAGTGAGACTTTACGTGTGGTTCGATGAACTAAACGAACCCCTAAGCCTTCTTCCAATTTATTAATGTGTGCACTGGCAACGGCGGGGGAGATACCTAGTTCTTGTCCAGCCATACTGATGTTGTGTGTTTTAGATAAACGCACAAACAGTTTCAAATGCTCGATATTCATGTATTTTCAATAAGATGTTGATAATTGGTTTGATTATGGTTTATGTCAGCGACCTAATCAATGCAAATGATGGTAATCAAGGTTGATGCGTGAAGTGTAATTAAACGATGTGATTATAAATTCATCAGATGATGGTCTAAATTAATAAGTGAAATATGTAAAAAGGAGCGCTTATGTTAGGTGAAAATCATTCATTGATTCATGAATTCCCAGAGATGGAAACAACCATTCAAAATCTCGCCTCGTCTGACAGCACATTCGCGGCTGACATGAAGCAATACAACAGCCTGGACAAAGAAATTCGAGTTTTGGAATTGAGGGGTGGTCCAATCGCTGATGAAGCGATGAATCAGCTAAAGCATAACCGTGCTGAACTTAAAGACTCCTTATACAAACGCGTGATAGCGGTAAAATAGCTAGGCAATACTGCATAACATGACCCCAATAGGCAGTATGTCGTTGGGGTTATGCTTATTAAAAGGCACATTCGTTCTTGTTTCTATTGTTGATTTTATCAACAGATAGTAGAATTTACGGGATTTCGAGGGTTAGGGTAAATGACATAATGGTCAAAAGTGGCTGGTTGGCGGGTATATTGTTAGTAGCGGCAGTTTCTGCTGCTGTTTATATTGAGGTATCTCAGCCGCAATATATCTCTGACTTATCGGTTCAAGATGCCGAGAAAGGTTTCGACCCGTTGGACGAACTCGAAACTTCAGATTATGGGTTGGCTTTGATTGACTTAATGGGCCAACTGCGATCGTCACCCGATCAATTTCTGCAAACACTAGAGAAAATTGATGCTCAATACCCCCGAGAAAAGTCCCTGACGGAGCAAGCGTTCCGATTAACGCTGCTTAAGTATCACGCATTTTTGCAAAACAACAACTCGGACCAAAATGCTTACCATCAACAACTGACCATGATGGCTAAAAAGCACAACATGAAATGGTTGGAGATGGAGTTGTTGGTCGATGATGCCATTAGCGATGTACGCTACGGAAGAAGTCATCAAGGGCTTGAAACGATTACTAAGGCGATTGAGTTAGCGAAAGGGCTAAACGCAACTTACATCTTACCTAAGGCGTACAATACGGCGGGCGTTCTTAGCAATGCCAACAATCAACTACTCGAAGCGCAGCGCTATTTTTTGCTTGGTATCGAAGCGTCAAAACATACCCGAAAAACCTCTTTTAGTGCTTCAATCCACAATAATTTAGGGTTGCTCTATCTGCATATTGAAAACTGGGACAAAGTACTCGAATACATAAAACAAGCGGAAAGACTGAGCCTTGAATCCAAGCTAAATAACAATCGTGCCATGCACATTATTTATCTCAATCAGTCCCATATTTACAATAAGCTTGGTGAAGTCGAAAAGGCGAATCAAGCGTTCGAAAAGTCGCTGCCCTATTATGAAGCAGTCAATATGGCGCCACGACATAATCTCATACACTTGAAGTCTAGCTCAGATCTCGCGCTACTTCGAGATGACTTTATTGCTGCTGAAAAGTACGCGATGGCGTGTATCAATTATCCAGATTCAAAATCGCTTCCGCTTGAGTATGGTCAATGTGTTTTGTTGCTATCTAGGGCTCAGTTAAGTTTAGGTAAGCCTCTAGCCGCGCTCAAAAGTGTAGAAAGTAGCATTCACATTTTTAAGTCGGCCGAGCAAAGCCGCTGGTTGGTGAGAGCGTACAAACATAACGCGTTAGTGTTTGAAAAGTTGGGCGAATCGCATCGTGCGCTAGAAATGTACAAGAAGTACTACAATCAAGATAAGCAACAACTGTTGACCAAGGTGTACGATTTAGAGCACTCATTTGCAACTCAAGGTATTCAACAAGAGCGTGACTTATTAGATGTGCAGAACCAATTGGCGAGAGCGAAATTAAGTAAAGAGAAATTGCGTTTTCAGATGGCATGCTTATGGGGGGCGTTGGCGATTGTCGTTTTATTTACCTTACTCAAGCGTACCAACAAAGTTCACTCTAAAAACCTAGAGCTCGAAACGCTATCCAATGTCGATCAGCTTACTGGGCTGAACAATCGTCGTTACTATCAACAACAGCTGAAACAGCCAACGGCTATTGATGAAAGTTGTGAATATCACTTAGTGTTATTTGATTTAGATAACTTTAAAGCGGTAAATGATATTTATGGGCATGATGTGGGTGATGAAGTGCTGATCGAAGCCGCGCAACGATTTAAGCAGTTTATCGCTGACGAAGAACTGCTTATTCGCTGGGGCGGGGAAGAGTTTCTTATGCTGCTCAAGCATCAGCACAATATCTTTGAGCATGTTGAAGCGGTTCGTAGAGCGATGAGTGCGACACCAATTCATACTCAAGCGGGTGAATTGGTGATGACAGCCTCAATAGGCATTAGTCAAAGTGCGCTACCAAAAGATCTCGCCAGCAGTGATGATTATTTCCGTAAGGCGGATCAAAACTTATACGAAGCAAAACGCTCAGGCAAAAACCAAACGGTAATGAGTGACTAAGCCCAAACGAACCGTTTGGGCTAATGCCTTAGCTAGCAATTCTCGTCGAGGCATCTCCAGTATGCCAGAGCTGATGATAGGTCGGGCTGCTATTGAGAAGCTCTGTATGTTTACCTTGTGCAGTGACCGTTCCATTTTCAATCAGATAAATTTTATCGACATCAATGATGGTATTGAGTCGGTGCGCCACTGAAATGACCGTTTTATCGGCACACAGTTTTTTCAACGTAGTAATCACATGTTGTTGCAAGTGACGATCAAGCGCAGAGGTCGCCTCATCCAGCAGAACAATAGGCGCTTGGTGGAGAATGGCTCGCGCAATGCTTAACCGTTGTCTCTCACCACCAGAAAGTTGGCTACCGTTTTCACCAATCTCACTGTCGATACCTAGCGGTAATCGCTTCACTAAGTCCGCGAGTCCGGCTGCATAAATCGCTTCTTCGATTTGTTGAGTAGACGCGTTTTGATTCGCAATGAGTAAGTTGTCACGCAGTGTCCCTGCGAGCAGCTGAATATCTTGTGTCACATACGAAATATTGCGATAAAGATTACTCGTACCCATCCGGTTTAGGTTAATGCCGCCAATAGAGACTTCGCCTTGGCTAGGCTGGTGGAACGCCGCAATTAAATGCAAGATGCTCGATTTTCCTGCTCCGCTTGGCCCAACCAAAGCGATGTGCTGGCCTTGATTTACGGAGATATTTATCGATTTGAGTATCTGTTGCTGATCAATGGATAGGGTTACGTCATTAAGTTGAACGTTGAATAGACTCGGCATTTCGCCTTGTTGATTTTGTTGTGGGGCTTTTGCGAGGTCGTGCAATCGATGTGCAGCATTAACAAAGTATCGCAATAGGGCTGAGAACATTGTAAGCCGTGCGAACGGACGAATACATGCCACGGTGGTTAAACTTACGGCTAACCACTCAGCGGAAGAGAGCAGCCCATAGCTCACCATTAAACCGGCTAAAGCCATGATTGTAGGTAAGCTCATCTCAAGAATGAATGTTGCTAATAGCACACCGGTACCACCCGCCCATTCAACCCCTAAACCGGATTCTTTTACTTCTTCAATAGTGTCTGATAATGGCTGAGCGAGTTGTTCTGCTTTACCAAAGCTTTTCAACATCGGCAAGCAAGCAACATATTCAAGGACTTGGTTGGCACTGACTTTGTTGTGATGGTCATATTGTTGTGATGCGATACGAAATCGCTTTTCGGCGATAATCAGAATAGTGACGGCCAAAACGATAAAGCAGAGCATGGTGGCCGCTAGGGGAATAGACACCGTTGCGACCAATACGAGCATTGCCAAAGGAATCACCCACGCGGAAGCGAACTCAGCCACTAAGTGACTAAAGATATCTTCAAACAGTTTTAAATCGGTCGTGACCAGTTTCATCCGTTCGCCAAGCCCTTTACCGATAAGTTGTGACAGGGGTTGTTTGCGAATATCTGACAGCAACTGACCACGCAAGTGGTGGGTAATGTGATAAGCGCCAATGAAGCTTTGTTTTGCGGTTTGACCGATCCACCATTGTAGGGCAATGACGCCAAGCGCGATCGAAAGCATCAGCAAAAGGCTAATTGACGTTTGAGAAAGGATGTATGTGAATAGCATTATCCACATGACCACAGTAAGTAGCTCTGTCGCCATTTTACCTAGTATACCAATCCAAAATAGACGCGTTTTTGCTCCGCTGTGTTTAAGCAAAAATAGAATCTTATCCATGACATTCCTCCATTAATGCGCCTTGTTTAATCGTCCATTTTTGGTCGTATTGTGAAACGGCATGGTTGCGATGGTTGATGATTAATTGAATTTGTTGAGGGGCGAAGTCACGCAATGCACTTAATACTTGCTGTTCTGTTGTGGTGTCTAAGTGTGCAGTGGCCTCATCTAAAATTAGCACTGGTGTTTTTGCTACCATTGCTCGCACAATAGCTAAGCGCTGCATTTCACCACCACTAAAACTTCGTTTTGTTTCACCGATGTCAGTATCGAGTTGATTTGGGAGTTCGGAAACGAGCTTATCAAGTTTCAGCAAACTCAGGATATGCCAAAGTTCACTCAACTCTGTAGAGGGTCTAGCGAGCAATAGATTCTGCTTGAGTGAGCCTTTAAAGAACTGAGTATGTTGGCTGACTAGTGAAACGTATTGGGAGCGTTGTTTGTCGGTCAGCGTTTTTACCGATTGTTCGTTAATAAACCAATCGCCGTTAGTTGTGTCGAGTAAACCCGACAAAGCTTCAACGAGTGAGCTCTTGCCGCTTCCGGACTCGCCTTGAATATAGACGCGTTGCCCGGGTTCAATTTGACTATTAATGTGACTAAGAATATTTCGCTCGCCACGATCAATACAAATATCTCGGCAACTCAAGCTTTGTAACGCTTCGTTGAAAGAGATTATTTGCGGTTGATCTTCGCCCTTTGCCGAAGGCTCTCCAAATAGAGGAAGCATACGATTAATCGCAATTGAAGATTGCTGCACTTGCCCCATGATTTGCGTGAGGTCGAGCCATGGCTTGAGCAAGCCGGCGGTAATCGCAGAGACCATGGTAAGCTCTGCAAGATTCATAGAACCGCTTATTGTGAAATAGATAGCAAATGGAACGATGAGTATGAAGGACGCTTGGGCTATGGTGACAAAACTTACCCAACCCGTGATCATTTGTGCCGTATAAGCATTGACTAGTTTGTTGTGGCGACGCATTGATGTATACAGTTTTCGATAAGATTCAGCATCAACCCCAAAGAGCTTCATTACGCCGATGCTGCGTAAAAACTCTAATTGGGCAGAGTGCATTGCAGCAACGATAGTATTGTATTTCTCATGTCTACCAGCGAACCCGCGCATAAGTAGCGTTTGAATTACTATTGCAAAAGGTAACGGTAAAAAGGCGATGATTCCGATTCGCCAGTCTATGTAGAACAATAGCCCGGTTAATAGAACTGGCATCAATAAACCATTAATAACATCAGTGCCATGGTGCGCGATTAGCGGTTCAAGTTGCTGGCAATCGGCATTGATTCGCTTCTCTAAATCAGCTCGGTGAAATTTGTGCAACTGCTGAGCAGGCATGCGCGCCAAAGCCCATACAATGTGCTGTCTGACTCGCTGCATAATATGATAAGCGACGAGGTGAGCTTGCCACACCGCCATTAAATAGAAGCTATAGCGAAGTATAATGAACAGCGCAACCAAGCTGATCAGCCCATAAATAGGTTGCTGGTTTAACACGGCTTGAGCCGTAAGGAAAATACTGAGCCATAGAGCGAATTCAACAACCGAGGTGATGACGGCGGCGGAAACGGAAAGAGCAAGTCGACGAGGTTCACTACGTAACATGGCAGAGAAGGCTTGAGCCTTAGTCATCGAATGATGGAGATGCATACAATATCCTTATACAGAAAAGAATAAGGCGTATTTAGATTCAACCGACAAAGTTAGATTTTTCGCAGTTAGGTGCAATCGAATGTGTTGACGGTCGCGCGAGAAATACGCCGCCGATATTGTCTGCTTAGTAGAGATTAGTGGCTGCCAAATTCGGGAAATTTCCAATCACTATCGGGAATTTAGTGCTCGAAATTGCTTAGGTGTGACGCCGTAATATTGTTTAAACACCTTGGTAAAGTAGCTATTTGATTGGTAACCCATGTTTAAAGCAATCTCGGTGATATTCTGTTGGGAGGTTTCCAGTTTTTGCTTGGCCAAAGCAATGCGATAGTTCTGAACCCACTTTGCCACACCGACACCAAGCTCTTGTTTAAAAGCTCGTTTCAAATAGCAATCATTGGTCGCTAGTTGGCGAGATAGAGTGCTAATGGTCCAATTCTTTTCAGGTGACTGTTCAACTAGCGCACATGCACGTTGGCTTAATGTTAAGCGGGGTTGTTGAGTCATGGCTAATGCCAATATTTCAAACATCTTCCCATGTAGCCATAGCTTTCTGGCTTCTCCTTGAATTTGGCATTGCCATACAGACGATACGACAGACAGTAATTGCCCACTCAATGGCATTTGCCAACCCTGTGCGAAGCTACCTATGGGTTTGAGTTGCTCAGTGTTAGGTTGGGCTATCAAAGAACGACCTAATCGATCGTTGAAAGGAAAAAAGAAACGGATGGCTTGCAACAAGCCGCCTTTGGGCACGACGAAACGATCTTCAATTCTTTGGTCGGGTATTAAAGTTGCAATGAATAGCTGTTGTAGTGAAGCGGAAGGGTACTCGGGATAGCTTAAGCTATGCGCATCATTACGACCCATGACACTGATATAACACCCTTCAGTAACTGGGTCATTAAGCACAACTTGATCGCTGGCCTTGCAGTTAATGATTTGCACGCGGCATTGCCCATTAAGGTCAAGTTGATCGCATTGACCTTGAAGGTGAGGGTGCTGCTCAATCATGTTAGCCAGAATGTCCATTAACGTTGCTCCAAATGGCATCGCCCAAAGATTGATAATCATTATCATTGCTTCGATTTATAAATCAATGTTTGCAGGATAAATAAAGGCGCTATACCTGAGGTAAGCGCCTTATCTTAGATCTAAATAACACCTTGGTCGTTCAGGTTAGAACTTGTAGTCAACCACTAGGCCAACCATTTGTGGATCGCCAATTTCAACTAAGTCACGTTTGTGGCGCAGGATGTAAGTCTCATCACCAACGTTTTTCACATAACCATGTACAGACAGATTCTCGCTTTCGTAACCTACGCTGAGGTTATAAACCGTGTAATCGCCCGCTACATATTCTTGAGTATTGGCTAAATCAGTGTAGTACTCGGACACGTGGTTCATGCGTGCTCCAAAGTACAAACCTGAATCAAAGTATTTCGTAAATCCAAGGCCTGCGGAGAATTCAGGCGCGTAGCTTAGTTCATTACCCGTTAAATCACCGGTACGGCGTTCACTTACGTTTGATGGCGCTTGTTTGATTTCAGTATTGAGCAAACCAACGAAGGCGAACACATCAAGGCCAGAATCGAAATAGTAGTTGGTTTCAAACTCGGCACCATAGGTTTGGCTATCAGGAATATTGGCTACGTAATTGTCTAAGCCGCTATTACTTTCACCGTAAACCAGTGTTTGATAGTTTTCGTAATCGTTAAAGAACAGAGTTGCGGCAAGGTTTAGCTTACGATCGAGTACTGCTGTTCTAGCCCCTAATTCATAGGTCCACACTTCTTCTTGATCAAAGACAAATAGCTCTTGCTTGTACTCGTTGTATCCAACACCACCAGCGTTATAACCCTTTCGAGCAGTTAACGAGAAGGTGGTAACATCAGACGGTTGAATCATCGCCCCAATTTTCGGTAGGAAGATTGAGTTTGTTTCGTCTGATACAAAGTCGAGAGGCCAACGGAAGTGGTCGAAGTTACGCTCTAAGTTTTCACGTTCATAACGGCCACCAAACAGTAGGCTAAAGGTATCGGTTAAGCCAATGCGAGAATCAAAGTAGATGGCGTCTGTTTTTACGTTATCTAAGCGGCTTTGGTCATTAAGCAATGATTCTTGTTTTTTATCGATGCTGACTAAACCACCGACCACACTGTAGCGATCATCAACAGAGTTGTAAGATAACTTCGCTTCAGCAGTGTAGGTACGTTCCTCAATATCACCAAACCAGTCATCTGGATCAGGGTAGGAGATAAATGAAGTGTCATAGTCGCGGCGAGCAATGAGTACATCGGCTTGCAGTTGATCGCTAAACACATAGTTGACGTCTAAGTTTACATTCCAACTATCGGTGTTCTGACGACGAGTACGACCATCGCGGTTGGCGCGTTCGTCGATAGGCTGAGTAACCAGATTGGTGTACTGACCCTCCTCACTGCGTGATGCAACGGTCAGCTTTGCTGTCAATGCATCCAAACTGGCTGGCTTGAATAATAGTTTTCCGCGCACATTGAAGGATTCTAACTCTGATGGTTCCCAAGGGTATTCATCGTTAGTAATGCTGTATTCGATCGGTGTATTACCTTTTGTGCCTTCGGCTGCGATACGAAAAGCCAGTACATCATCAACGATAGGGGCAGAAACCATACCGGCCAAATGTGTCTTGCCATCTTCGGTTTCATAGCCTGCTCGTAGGCGACTTTCTGTGTAGAAGGTTGGATCTTTGGTCTTAATCACCACCGCACCGGCAATACTGTTGCGGCCTTGGTTGGTTGATTGTGGGCCTTTGAAAATCTCCACTTGCTCGGTATCCCAAAGCCCTGCCTTACCGAATGATTCGCCGGTCCACGATTCAGAAACGCCATCAACAGTCGTGTTTACGCGTGGTGTACCGCCAATCATGTAAGAAAGGAAACCGTCGGCAGGGCCACGGCCATCAACCCCACGGATATGAGGCTGCCCGATGGGGCGGTAAGCACGTTTGCTGAGCGGTCTAATAGGTCGAAGTAATTCCGGTTTTCACCGTTGTCGACTTCATCCGTAAAAATAGTCACTGCGCTGGTGGTATCTTGCAGCGAACCACCAAGTTTTTCACCCGTTACGATGATGGTTTCGTCGGCATTTTGTGTTGTTGGCTCATTGGCCATAGCAAAAGAAGAGGTACCAAAAACGGCAAAGCCGATCAAAGTAGCGAGTCGAGTAGGCTTAAAAATGACCTTACTTTTATCCATGAAAGTCATGAGAATTTCCCTTAATAATCAATGGTTCTTATTTGGCTATTTATTGTTAACGCGCCAAAAATGCTAATGAGAATAATTACTAAACGCAAACAAAATATCGAAAAAATAGCATTTAGAGTAAAAACACCCTAAAACAGGTGTAAATCTAGAATAAGACTTATGATAGATGAGCAAAATCCCATAACTGTTAGGGAGTTATGGCAAATCTTAACGAGAGTAAAAGTAGAGTTTGGTGTGAGTAAAAAATGAGGTTGGTATGAATTTTAGCAAAAAAAATACCCGCAAAAAGCGGGTATTTTATTCAACAGAAAGTTGTTCGATTAGCCAAGAATTTCTTGTGCTGTTTCTACTACGTTTTCTTTAGTGAAGCCGAACATCTTGAATAGCTCACCTGCTGGCGCAGATTCACCGAATGTCGTCATACCGATGATGCGACCATCGAAGCCTACATACTTGTACCAGAAGTCAGCGATGCCCGCTTCAATCGCGATACGTGCCGTTACATCCGATGGTAGGACCGCTTCACGGTAAGCGGCGTCTTGCTTGTCGAATGCATCGGTTGATGGCATTGAAACAACACGTACTGCTTTGCCTTGTGCTGTTAGCTCTGCTGCTGCTTCTACTGCTAGCTCAACTTCAGAACCTGTCGCGATTAGGATTAGCTCAGGTTTACCTGCGCAGTCTTTCAGGATGTAACCACCCTTAGCGACGTTTGCTAGCTGCTCTGCATCACGCTCTTGCTGTGCAAGATTTTGACGAGAGAAGATAAGTGCTGTTGGTGCATCTTTACGTTCGATAGCCAGTTTCCATGCAACGGCTGACTCAACTTGGTCACATGGACGCCATGTGCTCATGTTTGGTGTCATACGTAGAGAAGCGATTTGCTCTACTGGTTGGTGAGTAGGGCCATCTTCGCCAAGACCGATGGAATCGTGCGTGTAAACTTGGATGTTCTGAATCTTCATCAGAGCAGCCATGCGCATAGCGTTACGAGCGTATTCCATAAACATTAGGAAAGTTGCACCGTAAGGAACGAAACCGCCGTGTAGTGCGATACCGTTCATGATCGCTGTCATACCAAATTCACGTACACCGTAGTGAATGTAGTTACCAGAGAAGTCACTTGCTTCTAGAGATTTAGAACCAGACCACATAGTCAAGTTAGAAGGCGCTAGGTCAGCAGAACCACCCATGAATTCTGGCAAGATAGCACCGAACGCTTCTAGTGCGTTTTGAGACGCTTTACGTGATGCAATGTTTGCAGGGTTAGCTTGAAGATCCGCGATGATTTGCGTTGCTTTTGCTTCCCATTCAGCTGGTAGGTCACCGTTTACTCGGCGTTTGAACTCGGCTGCAAGCTCTGGATGTGCTGCTTCATAAGCTGCAAGTTTCTCGTTCCACGCTGCTTCCTTAGCTGCGCCTGCTTCTTGCGCAGACCACTCTGCATAGACTTCCTGCGGAATTTCAAAAGGACCGTGCTCCCAACCTAGTTGTTTACGTGTAGCTGCAATTTCTTCAGCGCCTAGTGGTGCACCGTGACAGTCGTGCGAACCAGATTTGTTTGGCGAACCGAAGCCGATGATGGTTTTAGTACAGATTAGCGTAGGGCGAGGATCTGCTTTCGCTGCTTCAATAGCGGCATTGATTGCTGCTGAATCATGGCCATCTACTGCTGGAATTACGTGCCAGCCGTAAGCTTCAAAACGCTTAGGGGTATCGTCAGAGAACCAACCCTCAACTTCACCATCAATAGAGATGCCGTTGTCATCCCAGAATGCGATAAGTTTACCTAGACCAAGCGTACCCGCTAGAGAACATGCTTCGTGTGAGATACCTTCCATTAGACAGCCATCACCCATGAAAACATAAGTGAAGTGGTCAACGATATCGTGGTCTTCGCGGTTGAACTGCGCGGCTAGCGCTTTTTCAGCCATCGCTATACCAACAGCGTTTGTGATACCTTGACCTAGTGGGCCAGTTGTTGTTTCAACGCCCGGTGCATAACCGTACTCTGGGTGACCCGGAGTTTTAGAATGCAGTTGACGGAAGTTCTTTAGATCGTCGATTGATAGCTCGTAACCGCTTAGGTGCAGTAGAGAGTAAATTAGCATAGAGCCGTGGCCGTTAGAAAGAACGAAACGGTCGCGGTCTGCCCACTCTGGGTTAGATGGGTTGTGGTTTAGGTGTGAACGCCAAAGAACCTCAGCGATGTCAGCCATGCCCATAGGTGCGCCAGGGTGGCCAGAGTTAGCTTGTTGTACGCCGTCCATGCTTAGAGCACGGATTGCATTCGCTAGATGTTTACGATCCATAATGTTTTACCAGTATAAAATTACTTCAAAGGATATTAAGAGGGGAACGCAATCGTTCCCCTTAAATTAGAATTTTTGGATTACAGCTTAGCTGCGATCATCTCTTCAAGTTTACCTTGGTCAATCGCGAAGTTGCGGATACCTTCAGCAAGCTTCTCAACCGCCATTGCGTCTTGGTTATGATCCCATAGGAACTCTGCGTGAGTCATTGCTGCTGGACGCTCTTGCGCGCCTTTAGAGTCAACAAGCTTCTCAACGACTTCACCTTCCGCTGCTTCTAGCTCAGCAAGTAGCGCTGGAGCGATAGTTAGACGGTCACAACCTGCTAGCTCAAGAATTTCACCGATGTTACGGAAGCTTGCGCCCATAACTACAGTGTTGTAGCCGTATGCTTTGTAGTAGTCGTAGATTTTAGATACAGATAGAACGCCTGGATCTTCTGCTGCTTCAAAATCACGACCTTCTTTTGCTTTGTACCAGTCCATTATACGGCCAACGAATGGTGAAATTAGGAATACGCCTGCTTCAGCACATGCACGAGCCTGAGCGAAAGAGAATAGAAGCGTAAGGTTACAGTTGATGCCTTCTTTTTCTAGGATTTCAGCTGCGCGGATACCTTCCCAAGTTGACGCTAGTTTGATCAGGATGCGGTCGTTTGCGATGCCAGCATCGTTGTACATTTTCATTAGCTGACGAGCTTTCGCTACGCTGCCTTCTGTATCGTAAGAAAGACGAGCATCTACTTCTGTAGAAATACGACCTGGGATAGTGGTTAGGATTTCTTTACCAATGTTTACAGCAAGCATGTCACAAGCGTCTTGTACTTGTTGTGCTTTATCACTGCTTTGCGCTTTTGCGTACTCAATCGCTTGGTCGATTAGTGGTGCGTACTCTTCAATTTGAGCAGCTTTAAGAATAAGAGATGGGTTCGTTGTTGCATCTTCTGGCTGGTATTTTTTGATTGCATCAATTTCACCAGTATCAGCTACTACAGTAGTCAGTTTACGAAGTTGCTCTAATTTATTGCTCATAATCGATCATCCTATTGTCACGGCGTGTTCGCTTTTAGTAGGGGTAACGAACACATTTGCAAGCGAGTTAGCGGAAAGCTCATCTATAAATCTAGACTCTCACCATCCACTAACGAAAAACTTTTTACCGATAGTCGCAATGTAATGAACATTTGCTCTATCGTTGAGTAAATGATGGGTTCATATTTATCTGATTGGCGCTCAAAGTCAATTATCAAAGCGCCATTTAAGTGATGCTCATCAACATTATTTTTGTGTTCTTGGCCGTGAACTGTTGGTTAACCGTTTGCCCTTGCAAGATAGGCGCTGCGACTCAATTTATCTGATTGAAATTTGCACTGAGAAAATGTCATGTGCGTGAGCAAAAGTTGCATTTAAATGAGCTTGTGACATATGCTAGGTCAATGAGCGGATGTTCACTTATCTGCTACTATTTGGGCGTTTTTCAAATTAATACAGTGTAAACCTAGGTGACTATGGCGAATCCAAAGCAAGAACCAACACTCGATAGTGCTGATCTCCTGACCGAAATCTCGGTGGCTTATTATCAAGACGGGGCGACTCAAGAGGAGATCTCAAAGAAGTTCTCTATCTCTAGGGCAAAAGTCGGTCGCTTATTAAAGCAGGCGCGTGATGAAGGCATCGTAGAAATTACCGTAAAGTATCACCCAGTATTCAGTGCCAAAATCGAGCAACGTCTTATTGAAAGATTTGGTGTAAAGCGGGCTTTGGTTGCGTTAGACCAACCCAATGAAGAGGCCCAGCGTCAGCAAGTGGCTGGTTTAGTCTCGCATTATCTTGCCGCAACCATTAAATCTGGTGACGTTGTCACTGTTGGGCAGGGGCGAAATGTCTCTGCTGTTGCTCACCATGTTGGGGTAATTACTCCACGCGATTGTAAGTTTGTGTGCAGCATCGGTGGTATTCACCCAAGAGGTGGCATGTTTAACGCCGATCATATTTGTCGACAGTTCGCCAAGAATTATGGTGGCACGTCAGAAACGCTTTATGCGCCAGCGTATGCTGAAAACCGCGAGCAAAAGTTAGCCTTTATGCAAAATACCACCATCAAGCAAACCTTGGACTCAGCGCGTAAAGCTGATGTCGCGTTGGTCGGTATCGGTGATATGAGCGAGAACAGCTACATGGTGGACTTAGGTTGGTTTACCGCTGACGAAGTGGTGCAATCTCGCCTACAGCAAGGAGTTGTGGGTGACTTTGCTGGCTATGACTTCTTTGATATTCACGGTAATGCCGCTAATACAGTAATGAGCGACCGAGTCATTGGCCTCGGTATTGATGAATTTAAACCTATTTCACAAGTGATCGCTATCGCAGCAGAAAACAGCAAGCCATTAGCGCTACTGGGTGCTTTGCGCACTGGAGCAATAGATGTCATCGCTACAAGCGTAAGTAATGCTCTAACGGTACTTAACCTTGATGAGCAGATGAAATAGGGAAAGAGCTACCCACAATGGTTTATTGTGGGTAGCTCTAGTCTAAATTGATTTAGAGATTAAGTCGGATTTAAGTAGACCACCCTTAGTTAGTAACTTGGCCGAAAAGTTAGGATGTCGCCGAGCTTTAAATGCCGTAAGGATTTTTTGTAGTCCCGCTGCTTCAAGCAGGGATATATTTATATCAGTGTCCATATCGGCTGCGTCTATAAATGCCTCTGAAAAAGCCGGTGCGACGATCAATACTTGCGCGACTCTATGACCATTTGACTCGCACCTTTTAACATAGGCTTTTACTTGTCTCGAAGTGTTAGCGTATTTCGCGAACTCACCATTTTTGAAGGATTTTGCTTCGCCAATTATTACGTCTTCGTTCTCGAGAGAAATAATGATGTCCGCTTTATCTCTTGAAGTGTTGATTTCTTTACGTAAATCTTCGTCGACATTAAGGCCAAGTTGCTCAAAGATGCTACGAGTTACTTCTTCAAATTTTGCACCTAAATCGGCTTCTCGAATATCAATGCCTGCTGTGTGCAAGCCAGCGAGGTCTCTAGCGGCGAGTAGGTGGTAATTCTCAATGAGCCTGTCGTTTGCAGAGGCAAAGCTTTCTATTATCTGAGTGCGAATTGATACATTTGAACGTTTGGACAATCCCATATCGTTTCGAATCAAACGAACCTCGTCATTCGTGTATAGATAAAGAATATCAGTAGGCGTGACACTTAGGTTTTTTAGACGTTCTGGGTCGAGAGACTCTTTGGCTTCAATTTCAAAATCTCTGCGTATACGCTCTTCAACACTTGGGACAGTTTCACTTAGAGCGATCAATAAATCGTTATACCCGCTTACACTTAGCGTACTAAACTCGCTATCCTGAGCATTCTTCAAGTATTGAATAAGTACATCTATGCGATCTTGTAGGCGCGTTCCTATTCTCGATATATCGAGGTCCATTTCTTCTATTAAGTTTTTAACGCGTTCCTTGCGTTGGTTTTGAGTGGCGTCTTCATTGTGTAGGTCAACGGCAAGTATGTTACGAATTGAAAGTCCCGAATGAACGATACAAGATATTTTTTCTGCTCTAGAAACGCCTCGAATCTTTTGGCCGTGGTTTTTTAGTATATTCGATAGTTCAGCGTCGCTTAGAGAGCGCAGTATCCTCAAACCAAATTTATCATGAAGCTCTTTTCCGGAAATTGAATGAAGCATCTCAACGACTTCATCTGCAATGATCACTTCTTGGCGGCGGCGATTCACGAAAATCACGCCATGTTCACGCAGAAACTCTAGTGCGCTTTCGATTCCTAACTCGGGAATCGGGTCGATGCCATGTTCGATTGCTAATACCTCTTCGCGAGACAACCCGAGTTTGTCAGCCAAAGTATTTAAAATGGAACGTTCATCTTCTGATATTTTGGCTGCACGGTTTGTTTTTGTATCATTAAAATAAGCGGTTTTAAGGCAATCGCGATAGATAACTAACTTAGAGGTTCTGTTGAATGAACCAGACTCCTCTTCGTCTAATTCATCGAATAAGGTGTTACTCAGTTGATCAATTTTCTTGAACTCGTTTTGGTACAAGGTTTCAAGCCAGTTTATCGAAGCGATACTGTTTCCATCACGAGACAAAATATTGGTAAGTAACGTCACTTGAGGGGAACTCATCGAGAGTTGTTCGTTAAGGTGCTTGTAATAGTGAGGCTTGAGAAGCCTAAACAGTTGGGTTATTTCGTTACCTGAAGCTGATTTAAGTTGACCTTCAATTCTGTCTAGGTGTTCAGAGAGTTTGGGCACATCTTGTGTGACCTGGCAAAGCTTGTCTAAGCAATTTACAAACTTTGAACGCTCCATTTGATTTGTATGTCCGAGAACCTGATTTAACTTCATAACGTTTCCCCGTGCTTTGCGTATAAATTTCATACTAACAAACAAAATAAAATCCGGTATATGAAGATATTCAATTTGTTGAATTGCGCACAGGTTGAATATTTACGGTTACATGATTTCTAACCGTGGAGTAACAAAAAAGCAAACTGAATCTGCTAACGGAAGAGCAATGACGTTTTCCGTTAGTTTTTTTTGCCGATAAGAATAATATTATATTTGTTATTTAGAGACTAAGATTAGTCCCGTACAGTTTTCGCTGAACGGGACTGTATTCAAAAACTAAAAACGTGAATACGAAACAGAAGTGAAGGCGTTAAGGTATCCGTGGTTGATCTCAAGGCCGTCGATGATCACTGGTGTTGGTAACTCAGTTTTTTCCTCTCGCTTAATATTATCTAGCTGGTGATAGATAAATTCTGCCGCCACTTTAAATGCGGTTTCAGACAGCTGATAGTATTTCTCTCTATCGTTAGCGAGAATGAGTTCTTCACTATGAAGCTTAGAGTCCGCTTCTGAGTTATCAAATTGAACGTAGTATTTAAGCGTATCGAGAGAGTTGTCTTTTGGATCGACAATGATGATGTCGAACTCGTAGATTAACTGTAACCAACTACCAATCAACGAGCTGACTGGGTTGACGTAATGGTTCCAGCTAATAGATACATTGAGTTCGTTAGTATTGTTGTTAGGGTAGAGCTGTAGCGAGCCATCAGCAAAGTTTAGATTGACCTTATCCCATTGCTTGAACGGCTGTTTTGAAAAGCTGTCATGAAAGTCTTTTTCTAATTTTTCATTGTTGGCATTTATGCCGATTTCCTTACGATATTCTTCAACTGCTTTCATTTCCGCTTCAATCAAAGCACCAACAATTGCGCCGCCAATAGCTCCACCAACCGATGCTGTTGCATCGCCGCTAAAAGTGTTTTGTAGCGCTACCGGAGTGCTATTTTTCGCTAGCTCATTCATCAGTGCTGGGTCTGCGTAATAACTGTTGATCCCTTTGTTAGCATCTTGCCCTTGTTTGAATAGGTAGAGGTTAATCTCTTGGGCGTTAGTCGACGCACTTTCAAACTCGGGTATTCGGTTGGCACAACCCACAAGTAATGTGGTGAAAAGAACGAAGAATAATCTCACGGCATGTTCCTTAATAGATTGGATTTTATAAAAAAGACTGATGTTTCGAGAGATATTTAAAGGAATTTAATATTAAACTCAGTAATGAACGAACAAAAATGAGAGTTATATTTTATAAATTGCTGATTTAGTGTTGGTATTTAACATTTTGAAATGATTTTTCTGTTTTTGTATTGTGTCGATGGAGCTGAATAGAAAACGTAAAGCCACCTAATCCCCAGTATTAGATGGCATAAATAAGAAAAGTGTAATTAGGTTATGAGGTCTCAATTGGCAAAGTTTTGTTTGTGCCCCAATCAGTCCACGAACCATCGTAGACTTTGAGATTTTGATAGTCACAGATCAGAGCCGCAACCAACACTATGCAGGCCGTTACGCCAGAGCCACAGCTAAAGATATATTCTTGCTTGCTGTCATCGAGTAGACCTTGAAGAAGAGATGAAAGCTCTGCTTTAGATTTGAATCTGTGTTGTTCCATCAAGGTAGCAAAAGGAATACACACTGAATTTGGGATATGTCCACTGCGCACACCTTCTCTTGGTTCTGGCGTTTGAGCAAGGAAACGAGCCATCCCTCGGGCGTCAACAGTTAGGCTGTTTGCGTTATCGATGGCTTGCTGAACGTAGTGAGAATCGACAAACCAATCGCTGTTTAGTTGGCCGTTAAAGTCACCTTTACTTACTTTCTTGTATTCATTTGTTGTCACAAACCCACATAGTTTCCACTCTGTTAGGCCACCATCAAGAATGTAACTCTGTTTATGGCCCATCGCTTGTAGCATGGCCCAAGCACGAGGAGAGGCAAATGTTCCGCTATTGTCGTAAACAACAATAGTTGATTGGTTGTTGATACCGATGGATTGCGCGAGTCGATTGAAGCGCTCCTCACTTGGCATCATGTGGGGTAGGTGAGAGTCAGGGTCACAAAAGACGTTGTCATAATCGAAGCGAATTGAGTTCGGAATTAGATTGATTTTATCTTTCGGTGATTCAGCAGGGATTTGAAAATCGATACTGGCATCGAGTAACACTAGATTGTCGTCGTTAATGTGTTCAAAGAGCCATTGAGCGGTGATAAGTGGGTTCACGTTATATCCTTATTGGAATTTGAGCAGGCTGACTATTGGCATGAAATAAAGCGATAGTTGGTCTTACCGAACAAATCTGTTTCTACATCTACGGTGGTTTGCTTGGCATCTTCGCAGCGGTCAGCTATTGGAGCAGAGATAACCGCGGTTTCGCTATTGTCTAATTGCACGGTAAGAAAGCGGCGATGACCATCAAGTGATTGAGTGAGTGTTGAGGTGATGATGTTGAAAGTGCGTTGCTCTTTTACGGTGTGCTGCAGGCTGATTAAGCCTACCAGCACAACAATTGAAAGCAGAAATGCACTGACGAATACTTTTGGGTTATCCATAACCTTAAAATCCTCGATGAGTTATTTGCAGGTTGGGCAGTTGGCCATCTTCATCAACTTCATTTCACGCCAAGACATGGTTAATGCATCTAAAATCAATATCTTGCCTTGTTTAGGCTGACCATAGTTGGCGATCACTTTAATGGCTTCCATTGCCTGTACCGCCCCAATAATACCAACAACAGGGGCCATCACGCCTGCTTCCACACAGCTTAGCGCGCCATTGCCAAATAGAGAGCTTAAACACTCATAGCATGGCTCTGTTGGATCTTGATAGCCAAAGACACTCACTTGACCTTCCATGCGGATCGCAGCGCCTGACACAAGAGGAACTTTAGCCGCAAAGCATAGGCGGTTTAACTGATTACGAGTATCAACGTTATCACTGGCATCAAGCACTAAAGAGTGCTGCTTAATTGATGCCAACAGTTCTTCATCATCTAAACGACGGTCAATCGTCTCGACGACGAGATGTGGGTTAAGCGCACGCAAAGACTCTGCGGCAGAATCCACTTTCTTTATACCGATATCTTTATCTTGATGAAGCACTTGCCGCTGCAGGTTTGACAGCTCAACAATGTCGTCATCGATTAAGGTCAGCTTACCAACCCCAGCGGTAGCGAGATATTGGCTTGACGCGCAGCCTAATCCGCCCGCGCCAAGAATCAAAATCGAACTTTGTTTGAGCGCTTCTTGACCGTCAAAATCAAACTGTTTGAGAATGATTTGACGGTTGTAACGCAGCATCTCTTGGTCAGATAGAATCTCCAACGTTCGCGCTCCTAGTACAAAGTAGAATTAAACAGTTGGATTTGAACCGTTTCACCGACTTCTACGCGGCCACGCTCTCGTTCCAGAACCACGAAACAGTTAGCAAGACTCATGGAGCGGAATGCGCCTGAGCTCTGGTTACCTGTCGTTTCAACGACAAATTGTCCATTCTCGATAGAGTAGATACCACGTTGATAATCGGTTCTGCCTGGTGCTTTTTTGAATGCGGTACGGGTTGTCGCAGGGATAGATTCAGGCTGTTTCCATTCGGTATGACCTGCAAGCTTTGCTAACATAGGTTGAACGAGTACATACATGGTCAAAACCGCTGAAACAGGGTTGCCCGGTAAACCGCAGAACCATGCATTTTCAAGCGCGCCGAACGCAAAAGGTTTGCCCGGTTTAATCGCCAGTTTCCAGAAACCGATCTCACCTAGCTCTTCTAAAATGTCTTTGGTGTAGTCGGCTTCACCCACACTGACACCGCCAGAGGTCACCACCACATCAGCAACTTGCTGCGCTTGCTCAAAGGTTTGTTTTAGTGTGTCAGGACAGTCTGGAATTATGCCTAGGTCGATAGGCTCGCAACCGAAGTTTTCAATCAGAGGCTTAATACCATAGCGGTTACTGTCGTAAATCTGACCTGCTTCTAACGGTTCACCAAGGGATTTAAGCTCGTCACCCGTTGAGAAAAAGGCCACTTTAGGTTTGCGAATTACAGCAACATGACTGATGCCCAATGAGGCAATCATCGGGATATCTCGCGGGGTTAAGCGCGATCCTTTTGCCAGAACAATATCACCTTGCTTGATGTCATCACCCGTTGGGCGAATGTTGTTTTGTGGTTTAACGTCAGTTTGGTTAAACACAATACCCGCAACGGTCACTTCGGTGTTTTCTTGCATGATGACTGCATCACAACCCTGCGGGATTTGTGCGCCAGTCATAATACGAATGCAGGTCGCTTGTGGCCATTCACCTTCGAAAGGTTGACCAGCAAAAGACTTACCCGCAAGAGGCAGAACATTTGATTGCTCAAGGTCTGCAATACGAATGGCGTAGCCATCCATTGCTGAGTTATCAAATGGCGGCACGAAAATTGGAGATAGAACGTCTTCAGCTAAAACAAAGCCTAACGCCTCGGCAAGCGGCAATTGTAAAGTGGCTTCAATTGGTTGGATGCGCGATAGCATTTTGTCCATCGCTTGTTCGATTGGCATTAAGCCAGGAGCGTCACAGCAACCCATGATAGTTTCCTAATTATAATTTTTGGCAACTTTAGCATAATTTTAGTCGAGACTACATTTCAGGTTTACACCTGCAGCGCCCGTAAAATAAAGCCATTCTTAAAATATGGGTGTAATTATTCAAAAATCCGAGTATCCTTGTCAGCCATCCGAAAGGGGTATTTGAGAGGAATTGGAATGTCAGCTCTTAGCGAATCAGCTCTGTTAGTAAAAGATGCGCTCGAATCTCGCGGACTAGAAACACCAATGGTGCCTAGTGAATTTTCACGCGAAGAGAAAAAGGAAAAAATTCAACACCACATGAGAGAGATTCTCTCGTTGCTGGAATTGGATCTGACAGACGATAGTCTAGAGGAAACACCACATCGCATCGCTAAGATGTATGTGGATGAGATTTTCTCAGGTTTGGATTATTCGAACTTCCCGAAAATCACCGTCATTGAGAACAAGATGAATGTCAGCGAGATGGTTCGCGTGAAAGACATCACTTTAACCAGTACGTGTGAACACCACCTTGTAACGATTGATGGTAAAGCTGCCGTGGCTTACATTCCACGCGGTAAGATTATCGGCCTTTCGAAGATTAATCGAATCGTGCGTTTCTTCTCGCAGCGTCCACAAGTTCAAGAACGTTTGACTCAGCAAATTTTAGTAGCGTTGCAAACATTACTTGAATCAGATGATGTGGCGGTAACCATTGACGCAACTCACTACTGCGTGAAATCGCGTGGTGTGATGGATGCAACCAGTGAGACAACAACGACGGCACTGGGTGGCATCTTCAAATCGAACCCAGCAACGCGAGCGGAGTTTCTGCACGGTTTGCGTTAATCATCAGCGTTTAGGCTTGATGTAAAGACTGGATGAATAACAAATTAAATGAAACCGCTTCAAACGAGGCGGTTTTTTGCTTTATCTGAACTGGGCGACATGGCGTAGATAGGCTATCTTTCAGCCAGCAATAGGATAAAGCCATAAAGTGAGAAAAACTTGTGACGAACTCTTTTAATACTCTTCCACTGCGTAACGAACTGATCGGTACGCTAGATTCGCTAGGCTATAGTGAAATGACGCCAATCCAAGCGCAGAGCCTACCGCTAGTGCTGCAAGGTAAAGACGTAATTGGTCAGGGCAAAACAGGCTCTGGTAAAACCGCTGCTTTCTCTCTTGCATTGCTGAGTAATTTAAACGTAAAGCGTTTTCGTGTGCAGTCTTTGGTGCTGTGTCCAACTCGTGAACTGGCCGACCAAGTCGCGAAAGAAATTCGTACTCTCGCTCGCGGCATTCATAATATTAAAGTGCTGACTTTATGTGGTGGTACGCCAATGGGGCCACAAATTGGTTCTCTTGAGCATGGTGCGCACATTCTTGTTGGTACGCCGGGTCGTATCCTTGACCACTTGGACAAAGGCCGTATCAATCTTGCCGAGCTAAACACGCTAGTGTTGGATGAAGCTGACCGCATGCTTGAAATGGGTTTCCAAGATGCCCTAGATGCGATCATCGCTGAAGCGCCAAAGCAACGTCAAACACTTCTGTTTAGTGCGACATTCCCTAAACAGATTGAAAGCATTGCGGGTCGTATTATGCAATCACCGGAAATGGTGAAGGTAGAATCAACCCATCAAACGAGCACGATCACTCAATCTTTCTTTAAGTTAGATAGCACTGAGCAACGTGATGATGCACTAGAAGCACTGTTACTTAAATATCAGCCACAATCGAGCGTTGTGTTCTGTAACACCAAGAAAGAAGTGATGAACGTAGCCGATGAGCTAGCACACCGTGGATTTAGTGTGGTCGAACTGCAAGGCGATATGGAGCAGCGCGAGCGTGATCAAGCGTTAACTATGTTCGCTAACAAGAGTATTTCAATTTTAGTGGCAACGGATGTAGCAGCGCGTGGTTTGGATGTAGAAAACTTGGATGCGGTGTTTAACTTTGAGCTTTCTCGTGATCCAGAAGTTCACGTTCACCGTATCGGTCGTACTGGCCGCGCGGGTGCTAAGGGCCACGCATTTAGCTTCTATGGCGAAAAAGATGGCTACCGCATTGCGTTAATCGAAGAGTACATGGACATTGAAGTGAGCGCAGCAGAACTGCCTGAAAAAGGCAATCAACAGCCATTTACTTCGCCAATGACCACGATTCAAATCTTAGGCGGTAAAAAAGCTAAAGTTCGCGCCGGTGATATTCTAGGTGCATTGACTAAGCAAGCTGGCATTGAAGGTAAGCGCATTGGTAAAATCAACATCATGCCGATGGTGTCTTACGTAGCGGTAGAAAATGACGTTGCGAAAGTGGCTTTAAAGCAACTACAAAACGGTAAGATGAAAGGTAAAGCGTTTAAAGCACGCATCATGAAGTAACCTTGCATTTACCAGCATCAATTAGCAAGCGCCGCCCATTTGGGCGGCGCTTTTGTTTGGGTTAGAGATGCATTATCCGCAGCAACTGCAATTGCGTTTGTACTTGCTCATTTTACCGATCCCCGGGTTAAAGGTATTAGTAGGGTCGAGTGAGTGGTAGAACTCTTGTAATTGATTTTCGGCTTCGTATAGGTGACCGACGTTATGCTCTGCCGGGTATTTCGCGCCTTTTTCCGTGAGAAGTTTTAGCATTTGCTTCTTCACTTCTTTGGTGTTGGTGCCTTTTTTAAAGATGTAGTCTTGGTGGAACACGTGGCACATGTAATGTCCGTAGTAGAGTCCCATCACCATTTGGTCAGTGATCTCTTTAGGTAGCTTTTCTACCCAATCAATATCGTTGCGTCGCAAAGCAATATCGAGCGCCAGAATATCTTCGACCTCATTCTTATGGATGGTTTCATAGCGAATGGCTGCACCCGCCGCTGCAAAGCGGTGTAGCAGGGCTTTTTTACCTTCGTTAGCGGTACATTCAAAGTAATCCGTGTCAGGGAGATTTTTCCAAGTGGATTGTAAATACTCTTGTGCCTCTTTGATGCCTCCGTCACTCATTTTAAGGATCAAGTGATGTTCATACTTGTCGCGGTAACGAAGCATGCGTTCAGGAAGATGCTGTGGGAACAACTTGCTGAAGTAATACATCATGATATCGGGCAGATCTTTTGATACCAGAGGGATGCGCTTTAGTACTGATTCAACTTTAGCTTTGAAGGCAAAGAACTTAGGTAGATTATCGGTGCCAAGATGTTGAATAGATAAGAACACGTCTTTGCCATATGTCTCAGCTAAGTTGAAAATGTCGCGATGCATGTACTCGCCCATTTCTGGCAGGTTCTCAAACTTTTTAAGCATGTCACGACGCAGCATAGCCAATTGGTCTGGGTCGTTACAGCCGATATAGAACAATTGTTCCTTTTCAGGAATAGGGTAGCTATCAACGCGAACCGCGAATACTGCCAGTTTGCCCGCACAGCCACTGGCTTCAAATAGGCGACGAGAATCGGCATTGAATCGTGATGGTGTGTCAGCATCAACGTCACGCACGCGCGCATCATATTCTCTGTCTGATGCCATCGCGTCAGTATGTTGAATCTTGTTAAGGTCGAAGTTGCCTTGCTCTACGTTGGTTAAGATCTCTTCTGGTGTCTCTCCTAAACCATCAATCCCTAAATGGTTGACCAACTCCAGTTTGCCTTCTTTGGTGACTTGGCCAAACAGTGCGAGCTCAGTATAAGCCGGGCCTCTCTTAACTAAAGCACCGCCAGAGTTATTCGCGATGCCACCAACGACAGTCGCGCCAATAGAAGACGAGCCAATCACGGAGTGTGGTGCGCGATTGACGGTCTTTAGCGTTTTGTCTAGTTGGTGAAGGCTGACACCGGGTAGGCTGACAATTTGTTTGCCGCCATCAAGTAGGTGTAATGTCTTCATGCGAGTGATATTAATGATGACCACTTCTCGATCATAATCATCGCCGCTCGGTGCTGAACCCTCGGTTAGGCCAGTCTTCGCCGCTTGCATAATGATGATGCAGTTTGCGTCTACGGCGGCTTGCAATAAGCGCCACTGCTCAACAAGTGTCGAAGGGAAAAGGACGGCGAGTGCTTTGCCTTGCCCAGAACGAAAACCAGAACGGTAATATTCAGTTTTGCTTTCCTGAGTTAACACATTGTCTGATCCAACAATGCTTATAAACTTAGTTATTAACTCCTGATTATTCATGGGCTTCCCTTTGTTTCGAGTAATGTTTTTGTTATGCAATCTTTGGTTTACAGTCTAATAACATTTGGGTGGCTATACTAGAGACTGATCAGAGCAAGATGCATCTCTCATCGAGTTAAGTTTCATTTTCTTAGGTTTAGTTGTTTATTATTCAATGGTTTATGGTGCGGTGTTTTATGTTTGATATTCCTTAAATCAAATTCACTATTTCCAAAACTGACATAATAGAACGGTTTTTTAGTTGCGTTAGTTGTTAAATCTAAGTGATCATTGTCACATTGAGAAAGTGATTCAAACGGCGCGCGTATCAACTTCTCATCACTTATCATTTCATACCAAGGTTGATGTTTTTTACCAATTAGCGGGTTTAAGTTGTCTATGGATTTGGCATTGCTGGAGGCATGATGGATAACTTCCCAACACCCCGTCATATCATTAGACGCGGAAACTACCCATATTTGTATAAGATCACCAAAGACTACTTACATCAGACAGATTGGAAACTCGAACAGCCATTTCTGTCACGTTGGTTGGAGATAAGTTGTGATGGCTGGATTCGAGTCAAAGCTAACGAAAGCGGTTATGCGTGGGATGGTTGTACACCGAAGTTCAGCCTATTTAACATTGCGATTGTAGGTATTCCCGATGGGCATGTGGATTATCGTACCATGCAGCCTTATACCTACCATGCGTCGTTAGTTCACGACGCTCTGTATCAATATCTCGACTCGGTGCCAATCTCTAAACGAGAAATTGATAACTTGTTTTTACAAATGTTAGGGGACTTTAAGCTACGTCACCTTTATCACTGGGGTGTGAGTATGTTTGGTGGGCTTGGCGTGAAACAACACGGGCTGGTGGATAAACCAAATGAGGAGCCTTAAAGGCTCCTCATGCTGTTAGGCGTAGCGGGTGGTCAGCTGTTTCCAAGTTCGTTGCTGGGCTTCGAAGTCGCGCTTAATTTGTTCATATCGAATCATGAGCAGTGAGCGTTCATACTTCGCTTTTAGGTCATTTTTCTTTTGTTCTACTAGCTGTTTACGTATCGCATAGAAATCATTCATTTTGGCGATCAATGCTTCGAATTCTTTGTTTAACGTCTCTTTAAGCTGTGATTTGTCGCCTTTTCGTTCTAAGCGCAGCAAAGCACTGGCGAGAGTTTGTTTAGCTCTTGCTTGCTCAATTTTGATACTTGGCGTGATGCGAAGTTTTTGGGTTAGCCCTAACCATTGGCAGGATTTGATCAGCCATTTGGTTGGGTCGTATTGCCACCAATACACACCATTACGGTAGTCGTTTTCAAAAATATGGTGGAAGTTATGGTATCCCTCACCAAAAGTGAAAAAGGCCAATACACCATTATCGCGCGCGGTGTTCTTGCTAGTAAAAGGTTGGCTTCCCCATACGTGAGCTAAAGAGTTAATGAAAAAGGTCGTATGGTGGCTTAACGTTAACCTTACTACACCAACAATCAGTAACATGCCCCAAATATCATTAAATATCAGGCCAAGTGAGAGCGGAATACCAATATTGGTCAACAAAGCCAGTAAGAGATAGTGCTTGTGCTGCCACATCACAATGTTGTCTTTTTGCAGGTCGCGACAGTTAGTGTAATCAGAATAAGTCGCCTTATTATATTCTCTCAGCATCCAACCTATATGTGAGAACCAAAAACCACGTTTAGCGGAGTACGGGTCTTTGTCATTGTTATCAACATGCTTATGGTGGACACGGTGATCAGAGCTCCAGTGAAGCGCACTGTTTTGCAGAGCAAAAGCACCGCCAATGGCGAAGATGAATCTTAAAGCAGGGTGCGCTTGATACGTCTTATGCGCCCATAAACGATGATAACCCGCCGTAATAGATAAGTTACAAAATGAAAATGCGACGATCAAAGCGATCAAGTGTTCGATTTGGTAACCATAAGTGTACCCATACCATGGGGCAACGATCACCGACAAGGTGAAAGTAGACAAGAATAACAAGATATTTAGCCAGATAAGTGGAGGCTTTGCTTCGCCTGTCATGTAAATGATTCCTTTAAGCTTACAACTGTACGCTAGAATATCAGCGTACACGTGTAAGTCAAATGATGGTTGTAGCAAAATGTTAAGTAAAAGTTCTAGAATGTTTTGCTTTTTCGTCACGATTGAATAGTATGAATGTTGGAATAAATATTTACAGGAAGTAAAAGGGGCTAATAATGGAAATAAAAGTAGCCGAATATAGTGACTATGAGCGTATCGCGCACCTCCATGCGCAGAGTTGGCAGACTTATTATCAAGGCATCCTTGGTGCAAACTATCTGAATAATGATGTGGTAGAAGACCGCTTAGTTATTTGGCAAACTCGCCTAATTAATCCTCCTTTCAATCAACATGTCCTCATCGCCGAAGAGGGTGGGTTACTGTGTGGTTTCATCTGCGCGTTTGGTAACCATGATTTTGAAAAAGGTACGATCATCGATGCATTACATATTGATGAGTCATATCGTGGCCGAGGTTTAGGCGCAAAATTGCTGAATGATATGGCGCAATGGATTGACCAATTTTTCCCTGATAATGGCGTCTACCTAGAGGTGATGGCGGAAAACTATCAAGCTAAAGACTTTTATGACCATATTGGTGGCGAGCATACGCTCGAGCGTTTGTGGGACGCACCATGTGGAAATCAGGTGCCAGAAGTCATCTACACTTGGCCATCTCCTAGAGCTTTACTCGACAATATCACAAGTGAGAAGTGTGTCACTGTAGTAACAAATTGAAACAACTTAGATCTCATGAATTGATACTTCTCGGACAAAAACAAAGTACCGTTAGATAAGTTATTGTAGTTTCAAAACAAATCTAGCGGTTACTTTATGAAAAAAACCATTCTTGCTTCAGCGTTAGTGAGCACGCTGTTCCTTGCAGGTTGTGGCGAGCAACAAGCTCAAAAGCAACTTCCCGCGCCACTTGTCGTGGCTGAACCTGTACTAAGTACTACCCATCAACAAGGCAAATCTTACATCGGTCGCGTAGAAGCGGTAGAAGATACCAATATTACAGCTCAGGTATCTGGCTATTTGCAGCAGCGCCACTTTGACGAAGGACAAATGGTAGAAAAAGGTCAGCTTCTATTTACCATTGAACCATCTTCATTTGAAGCGCAGTTAGCCAGCGCAAAAGCCTCACTGGCTCAGGCTAAAGCAAGTTTGAAAAAAGCTCAGCTAGACTTCAATCGCGGTAAAAACTTATTGCCTAAAGGCAGTATCTCTCAATCAGAATTCGATAACTTAACCGCAGTGTTGTTGGGTGCTGAATCGCAAGTTGAATCGGCTAATGCTCAGCTAAAACTGGCTGAAGTTAACCTTTCATATACTGAAATTCGTGCGCCATTTTCTGGTCGTATTAGTTCTAGCCAAGTGAGTACCGGTGATTTGGTTTCGCCTCAATCGGGCATTTTGACTACGTTAGTGAGCTTAGACCCTGTGCATACAAGCTTTAGTGTGAGTGAGCGAGAGCGCTTGCAGCTGGGTATGGATAAGGTCAAAGGCGATGGTAGCGAAGACGCGAGTAACGTTGAGGTTCAGGTCATTTTAGAGAATGGTCAGCCATTCGCTCATCTCGGTGAGCTTGATTACCTAGGTAACCGCATTGACTTGAATACAGGCACGCTCGCCATGCGCGCAGTGATTCCAAATCCAGAACATCAACTTCTCCCTGGTCAACATGTTCGTGTTGAACTGCGTGAGAAAGCACCAACTGACGTATTGGTTGTACCGCGTCGCGCCGTTCAAACTGACCTTGAAGGCCACTTCGTGATGGTGGTAGCGGATGGCAATGTTGCAGAGCGTCGTAATGTTCAGCTTGGTAAACAACTAGAAAGTGGAATCATAATTCGTGGAGGTCTAAACGCCGAAGACAACGTGATTACCCAAGGCCTGCAGCGAATTCGCAATGGCGTTCCAGTTCGTCTAGATACTAAGCCACAGCAATAACGGGGGCGAAATGCTAAGTCGTTTCTTTATCCAGCGTCCGAAATTTGCGCTGGTAATATCAATTATCCTTACATTAGCAGGTGCGATTGCATTAGCCATCTTGCCTGTTGCTGAATATCCAAAAATCAGCCCGCCGTCTGTCAGCGTTTCCGCTTTCTATACGGGTGCAAGTGCTGAAGTGGTAGAACAAGCCATTGCCGATCCGCTCGAAACCGCGGTGAACGGTGTAGAAAACATGATTTACATGTCTTCTAAGAGTGCGAATGATGGTTCATACAGCTTAAACGTGACGTTTGATGTTGGTACCGATCCAGACATGGCTCAGGTAAACGTTCAAAACCGCGTGTCACAGATCGAGTCTAAGCTTCCTCAAGAAGTGCGTATGGTTGGCATCACGGTGAAAAAACGTTCACCAGACTTGCTAATGGTGCTGAACTTCTATTCACCAGACGGCCGTTACGATGACCAGTTCTTAATTAACTACATTAACCTAAACGTGAAAGACCAGCTGGCGCGCGTTAAAGGTATTAGTGAGGTTAACGTTATTGGCGGTGGTGAATACGCAATGCGTGTGTGGTTAGACCCTGAAAAGATGGCTAACCTCAAACTCACCACAACGGATGTTTACGCAGCACTGGCTGAGCAGAACGTTCAAGTTGCGGCAGGTCGTGTTGGCGCTGCGCCATACAATAATACCCAAGAAGTTCAGTTTAACCTCGTGACCAAAGGGCGTTTGGAATCGGTCGGTGAATTCGAGAATGTGGTATTGCGTGCAAACCAAGATGGTTCAACGGTTTACCTAAAAGACGTCGCTCGTGTTGAACTGGGTAAAAAGTTCTACGATGGCAGCGGTAAGTTCCGCGGTCAAGACGCGTCTATCGTCGCTTTGTCATTACAATCTGATGCGAACGCGCTAGAAAGTGGCCAAGCGGTAATGGACTTGCTTGATAACTTGAGCGTTAACTTCCCTGAAGGAATGGATTACGAAACCAGTTACGACACAACCGTTTTCGTTGCTGAGTCGATCAAAGGGGTAGTAAAAACCCTTATCGAAGCGATCTTGCTGGTTATCGCCGTTACGTATCTATTCTTAGGTAGTGCGCGCGCCACGTTAATTCCAGTCATTGCGATTCCGGTGTCTTTGATTGGTACGTTTGCTGTGATGCAGATGACCGGCTTTACCATCAACACAGTGACCTTGTTTGGTTTGATCCTTGCTATCGGTATTGTGGTGGATGATGCCATATTGGTTATCGAAAACGTTGATACCAAGATGGCGAATGATCCGAGTCTTACACCGCGTAAAGCGACCTTGCTGGCGATGAAAGATGTAACCGGTCCTATCATTACCTCAACCTTAGTTCTGTTGGCTGTGTTCTTGCCTGTTGCAATGCTCCCGGGCATTACCGGTATTATGTATCGCCAGTTTGCTCTGACTATCTGTATCTCAGTAGTGATCTCATCCATCAACGCATTAACGCTGTCTCCAGCGCTGTGTTCTTTGGTGCTTAAACAGGGTGGTGGTAATACGGCGAACTGGTTTAAGGCGTTTAACCGAGGCTTGGACAAAGTCACCCATCGCTACGGACAAATAGCAGGCTTCTTAGTTAAGAAGACATTGCTACTGGTTGGTTTCTTTATCGTAGCAGTCGCTGCGGTATCCATGTTTGCCAAAACAACGTCTACCGCGTTTGTACCGCAAGAAGATAAAGGTATCTTGCTTGTTAACGTGCAACTGCCAGACTCGGCTTCTCTGTCTCGTACTGAAGAAGTGACTGAAGAGCTCATCACTATGGTTGAGCAAGAACCGGGCGTGGATGGCGTAACGGTTGCGAATGGCTTTGCCTTCATGACAGGGGCTGCTGCATCTAATGGTGCGTCGTTGTTCATCAAACTTCATGATTGGGAAATGCGTAATGGCTTAGATGGTGACCATTCTTCTAATGCGATTGCACAACGCATTAATGGCCGTGCGGCGATGCAATTGCCACAGGCTGTTGTGTTTGCCATGGGGCCTCCAGCGGTTCCGGGTATGGGTGCTGCTTCGGGTTTCGAGTTCGTACTTGAAGATACGTTAGGCCGTAGCCGTACTGATCTAGCAGTGGTGATGAACCAGCTAATCGAAGAAGCGAAAAAGCAGCCTGAAATTGCGTTTGCATTTTCTACTTTCCGCGCGAACGTTCCTCATTACTATGTAGATATCGACCGTGAAAAAGCGCAGCAGCTAGGTATTCCACTAGCGAGCATCTTCCAGACGCTACAGGGTAACTTAGGCTCGTTGTATGTGAATGACTTTACTATGTTTGGTAAGAACTTCCGCGTGACGATGCAAGCTGACAGCGAACACCGCAGCAGCATGGATGACTTAGAGCGATTCCATGTACGTTCATCAAGTGGTCAAATGATTCCACTGAGTACGCTTGTAAGCTACGAACAGATCTTTGAACCCGACGTAGCGTGGCGTTACAACATGTACCGTTCGGCAGTGATTCAAGGTCAACCGGCTCCGGGTTACTCAAGTGGTGATGCGATTGCCGCGATGGAACGCGTAGCGGCTGAGTTCTTGCCACAAGGCTACCAATATGAATGGACAGGTATGGCTTACCAAGAAGTTCTAGCGGGTAACCAAGCGATTTACGCATTTGCTCTGGCATTGATCTTTATTTACTTGTTTATGGTGGCTCAGTACGAGAGTTGGAGTATTCCTCTGGCGATTATCTTGGTTGTTCCGGTCGCGACATTAGGCTCATTCTTAGCGTTGAACTTAACTGGTACACCACTCAACTTATACGCACAGATAGGTTTAGTCTTGCTCATAGCCTTAGCGGCGAAGAACGCAATTTTGATTGTGGAATTCGCCAAAGTTGAGCGTGAAGAAAAAGATGAAGAGATCGACAAAGCAGCGGTTCAAGGCGGTAAGCTACGTTTCCGCGCGGTAAACATGACGTCATGGTCGTTTATCTTAGGTATATTCCCACTTATCTTCGCCAATGGAGCAGGGCATATCAGTCAAAACTCGCTGGGTATCTCGTTAGTGGGCGGCTTACTTTGTGTGTTGCTCGCCGGTACTTTCTTGATCCCGGGCTTCTATGCCATGGTTCAACGTCAGCGTGAAAAAGTACACGGTGGCAGTACCAAGCTAGAAGTATTAGATGACGAATAAAAGCTATCGAAATTAAACCAAGCCTGCAGCTAACCCTGCTGGCTTTTTTAGTTCTATTCATCTTGATTTTGTTAGGTATACTCAAGTGATTAACGTTGTGGAGAACAAAAACAATGACAGCAAGAGTGCCAACCAACATCATTACCGGTTTTTTAGGCGTCGGTAAGACCACCACCATTTTGAATTTATTGCGTGATAAGCCTGAAAACGAAAAATGGGCTGTGTTGGTAAATGAATTTGGTGAAATTGGTATTGATGGCGCGATGCTGACTGACCAAGGCGCTCTAATCAAAGAAGTGCCGGGCGGTTGTATGTGCTGCACCGCAGGCGTGCCTATGTCTGTTGGTATCAACGCGTTATTACGCCAGAAGCCTGACCGTTTGATCATTGAGCCTACGGGGTTAGGCCATCCGAAAGAAGTCATCGCGACACTGACCTCTGAACAATACGAGAAATACGTCGATCTTAAAGCAACGATTGCCTTGCTTGACCCTCGTAACCTTTCTAATGAGAAATACACGTCTAATCAGAACTTCAATGATCAGTTAGACAGTGCCGATGTCGTGATTGGCAACAAAATCGATATGTGCCATGCCTCGGATGTGGATGCATTTAATGACTGGGTAACCGAGCAAGCGCCGCCTAAAGTGTTTAGCAAGTTGGTGAAAAACGGCGAGCTGCCAATTGAAGTGTTAGATATTGAGCGCGTGTTTGGCTCATCTTCTACCCATGTTGAAGCGCATCATCATCACCATGCGAGCATGGAACCTCAATTTGAGTTACCTCATGGTGAGGCGTTTATCCGCAGAGAAAACAAAGGCCAAGGCTATTTCAGCTGTGGCTGGTTGTTTGGTGCAGAATATAAGTTCGATTTTGATCAACTGTTTTCGATGTTATCTGATTTAACCGCAGAGCGAGTCAAAGCCGTGGTAAATACCGATAAGGGCTGCTTTGCATTTAATGTGGCAAACGGTGTGGTCTCGGTTAATGAGTTAAGCCTAGAGGGGTTTGAATCTCGCCTTGAAGTGATTGATTCTCAGCTAATGCCATGGGATCAACTCGAACCTGTGTTACTGAAATTGGCGGGTATCCCAACCTAAGTTAGGTAAGTTTAACTGAATATGATAATCGAAGCCGCGTTTGATACGCGGCTTTGTTTTGCGCCCAATTTAAGACGGGTTATGCAGCTCATCGACAATGGCTAAAAACAGCGAACTTGCGGTGTTAAGGATCTCATCTGGGAAGTCATAGTCAGGGTTGTGTAGCTCAGGATGGTGCTCGCCACTTCCAATACCAAATAATGCGCCCGGAGCATGTAATAGGAATTCGGCAAAGTCTTCCGACCAACGCATTGGTTGGTCTAGCTCATGGATGTCAAGATTGAGTTTTTTGGCACGGTTACGAACCACATCCACATGGGCTTTAGAGTTAACCGCGGCATTAAATGGTTCGTGCCAACTGTGGCTTATTGAGAGTTTAGAGCTTTGTTGAATGTGACTAAGCTTACTGATTAACTGCTGCTTCATATCATCAAACGCTTGGTTTGATTCGCTTCTCAGCGTTGCCATTATTTTGCCTGCGCCAGCTGAAACTCCGAATGCTTCTTCACCTAATTGAGCATTAACAATAGTGACCAAAGTAAAAACGTTTGAATATTGATTCGGTAGGTTTTGTAAGAACGCTAATATCTCAATAAACTCATTAATAGGGCTGATGCCATTTTCTGGATAAGCAGCATGAGAGGTTTTGCCTTCTAGCTTAATGCTGATGCCAGTCGAAGCGCATGAGAAGGTTTGCTCTTTTACGACAATCTGATGCTTCGGTCTGCCCGGTAAATTGTGATAGGCGAAAACATTGTCAATCGCTTGGTTTTTTAACGCAGCATGGCTAATCATCGCAGCGGCTCCGACGCCAGTCTCTTCCGCAGGCTGAAAAAGTAGTATGACTTTGCCCGTTTTTGGCGGTGTTGCGCGAAGTTGCTGCGCGACTTTAAGTAACGAGGTGGTGTGTCCATCATGGCCGCATGCGTGCATCACGCCGATGTTTTTCGATACATGCTGATGATTCGATTTTTCTAACACCGCGACGGCATCAAAGTCTGCTCGTAGTAGGGTTGTTTGACCTTCAAAACCACTATCAATAATGCATATTACGCCATGTCCTCCAACGTCTGTGATTGGTTGCAGTTCAAACTCAGTTAATTGGTTAGCGATCAGCTTAGCAGTGTTGGCTTCCTTACCCGAAAGCTCAGGTTGTTGGTGGAGTGATTTTCTAAATGCCGCAGCGTCAAATGGTGGAGGTTGAATACTCATAACGTGCCTTAATGATGACCTTTACGCGGGCATGGTAACGTATTCAAACGGTTGTAATTGCTTGTTTGCGCACAGTTTTGTGTATGAGGGTTAGGAGGGATAGATAAAGAAAGAGCGACATGATGTCGCTCTTGTAGATTTGATTCTCGCTGATGTGAAACGACTTAACGCTTGTTTTTTAAGTAACGCTTGCGTCGTTCTTCTTTCTTTTTCGCTTTTTCTTCTGCGCGGCGAGCAGCTTCAATCTCTACTTGAATTAATTCTTCTGTGATCATCTCTGGTTTTTCAAGAGTCACTTGACCCAGAGTGCCACTGCGAAGTTCGTGCAGCAGAATTTCAGATGCTTTGTGCAGATCAACGCGACCACCAGAGCGAAGAGCTCCACGACGACGGCCAATCTCTTCCATCAGTTCAATATCAGATTCAGGCAGTTCTTCAATTTGGTAGCGATCTTGAAGCTTCTCTGGGTAGGCTTGAGCTAGATATTCTACGGTGTAGAACGCCACTTCATCGTATTCCATCGCCGTATCTTTTACTGCGCCAGTCGCCGCAAGGCGGAAACCACTGTGAGGGTTTTCTACTTTTGGCCACAGAATTCCCGGAGTGTCAGACAACACAATGCCATTTTGCAGGTTAATGCGTTGCTGGCGACGTGTTACCGCAGGTTGGTTACCAGTTACCGCGATTGTGCGACCCGCTAAGCTGTTGATAATGGTCGATTTGCCCACATTCGGAATACCCATAATCATGGTGCGAATGTTTTTACCAATTTCTTCACGGTGCGGTGCGAGCTTACGCACTAGCTCCATGATTTTATTAACTTCTTGAGCTTGTGAAGTCGTAATCGCAATGGCTTTTACGTTGTGCTCTTTCTCAAAGTGGTCAATCCAAAGTTGAGTGAGTTCTGGATCGGCAAGATCGCGCTTGTTTAGAACCTTAACAACGGGTTTGTCGCCTTTGAGCTCTGCGATCATTGGGTTTTCGCTACTGAAAGGAATGCGTGCGTCAAGCACTTCGATGATGACATCGATTTGAGGGATCGCCTCTGCAATCTCTTTTTGAGCCTTGTGCATGTGGCCCGGAAACCATTGAATTGTATTGTTAACCATTTGAATACCTTGGTTTTAAATTTTTTAAATTGGTTTGTGGGGTACAACATGGGGTACAAAAATATTTATTTTATACACAGACTATGAGTCAGCACAGTTGTGGGGACCACCAAACACAAAATTCATAATTGAGATGATCTTAACACTTTATTGGATGCGGTGTAATTAATAGGAGATTAATCGTCAATGAAAATCATAGTTATGATGCTTGATTGATATTGATTTGAGCAATATTGGCTACTGAACAGTCGTACAATCGCCAAAATCTTAAAAATCATAGTCCTATAGTGTTTGTTACGTTACTTTTGCGTTCTACTTACGGGTGGCTGAAAAGGGCGAAAGTACTAAATGAGTAAATTACTAAAGGTAAAGAAATACTTAACAATTGAAGAGGCAGCCGTAACTCTGTCAAATTCGTTAGAAGAACCTGTAAAGGTCTCAGATATCTATGATTTGGCACTAGAGAATGAGATAACTATTTCGATTCGACTCGCAAACAAAGCATTCGCAGTTGGTGGTCGGTACGTCAATCTGGAAGGGCACGAGACAGGCAAGTTTAAGGCTGATACTGATTTACTGACGGGTGAATCACTAGATGTCGCGTATTCTGTTTCTGCGAGCGATGCGCTTTTGGTTGAAGAAGGGAAGTGGCTAGTCTTTGACGACGAGATTATTGCTATCGATGGGGTATCGGACTTAGCAATGATTGGCGTAGAGCGACAGATAGTTCATGGGTTATATCAAAATGAAGTTGGAGGAGCGTTACCCAAGCCATCAGGGTCTAGAAGTTTTTTAGTCGAGCGTGGAGACGTTATCTATAAGCTCAAAACGAGTTTGCCTCTCTAACTAAATGAAGCCAACAGTTCTGCGTTGCAAATAAGACTGACCGATCTGCTCGAATCTAAGGGACTTACCTACAGTAACATTCTTGATAATCCGTATGCATTGGATAATTTAAGTGATGATGAGTTGGAAGAGTATTCACAGCTTACTTTGACTCTATCTGATGACGACCTCGAAGAATCAGAAGAGATAAAACTGTCTGAACAGCTAATCGGATCTGATGAACACCTTATTCTTGACGACTTTAGTTACCAGTTCGTCATTCGAACAAATGAACTCACCCGTTTTGTTCAGTCTTTAGACGATGATATGCCGCAATCAACCCAAACAGATAAACCTTTGGGTTCAAGAGAGAGAAACACCCTCCTTACCTTGATTGGAGTGTTGTCAGAAGAGGCGGGTATAGAGTTGTCTGTGCGGGGAATTACTACTTCAATCCAATACATGATGGATAAAAAAGGTATCGCAATGTCTGGTGAAACTATTCGAAAGGTAATCCGACAGGTAACAGATGTAATGGAAAGTAGGAGCAATTAGCAAAAACCTAATTAGGCTTTCACTACACGTAAATTCAATAACCTTCTGGTCATCTTATAACGAACCAGAAGGTTTTTTTATGTCTAGTAAGATCATTCGTTTACCAGTAGTTATTCAAAAGACAGGCTTATCACGTAGCACCATTTATTTACGTATGTCTAAAGGAACGTTTCCTCAGTCTATATCGCTAGGTGAGCGTGCTATTGGATGGGTAGAAGAAGAGATAGAACAGTGGGTGCTGCAGCGCATTTTGGATAGCAAGAGTACGGAGTGTTAACGAGTGAAAAACGATTGAATCCCAAATTAGCCAAGATCCACCGTAGTTATACTGTCGAGGAGGTAGCGGAGTTGTATGGAGTTCACAAGGGAACAGTCCGAAACTGGATCAAGAGTGGTTTACCTGTCTACAACGAAGTTCGTCCGCTCCTAATTTTGGGGACTGACTTAAGGCTGTTTATTCGTAAGCATCGCGTTGGAAATAAGCGTCAATGTAAGAGTTCTGAGCTCTTTTGTTTGAAGTGCAGAGTACCACGAACACCAACTCCCGATTCGTTGAATTTCATGCAATTGCCGAGTGGTACAGGACGGGTATTTGCTATATGCAGTGAGTGCGGCTCAAAGGTTAATAAGTACTTTAGTTGGAGGCGTTTGGAGAACGTTCGTAGTGAGTTGCTGGTGGAAAGTACCGTTAGCACAAAAACACATAAGTATGAGGGGGTGTCCTCTCCTGAATTGTACCTAGCATAGAGAATTTAAGACCATGAAGAAAAACAACGCACACAACGTTCGCGCAATCCGTAGCTATTGCGAATTTCTGAAAGAAGCCAAGCGCCAAAGTGAGGCGTCAGTTGATGGTGTGACTAAGGCAGTCAACCGCTTTGAGGAGTACACCAAATATAAAGATTTTAAGCAGTTTCATCGTAAGCAAGCGGTTGGCTTTAAAAAATACCTGCTGGAGCAAAAGAACGTGGTTACAGACAAACCATTGAGTAAGGCTACGGTGCATACAGCCTTGCGCCACCTGAAGACGTTTTTTCAGTGGTTAGCATTACAAAACGGATATCGTTCCCGAATAAACTACAGTGACACAGAGTATTTTAATCTGTCTGAAAAAGACGCCCGCATTGCTAATGCGCGTCGGAAAAAGCCTGTGCCAACGGTTGAACAAGTTACTCAAGTACTAGAGGCAATGCCGTGTATGACTCACATCGAAATGAGAGATAGAGCGTTGGTCGCTTTTACATTATTGACTGGAGCGCGGGATAGTGCAGTGGCTTCATTAAAGCTAAAGCATATCTGTATTTCCGAGCAAAGCTTGTATCAGGATGCCAGAGAGGTGAAAATCACGTACAGAAAAACATTTTCGACTTACTTTTTTCCTGTAGGAGAACAGCCGCTGAAAATTTTTACTGAGTGGATTAGCTATCTGGAGCATGAATTATTATTTGTGGCAGATGACCCGTTGTTTCCTAAAACTAAGGTGAACAACAGTCGAAGCCATAAGTTTGAGGCGATGGGATTGACCAGAGAGCACTGGACAACAGCAGGGCCGATACGTCGAATCTTTAAGCAAGCATTCAAGACGGCAGGATTGCCGTATTATAACCCGCATAGCTTTCGCAATACACTCGCGAGATTGGGAGAAAAACTATGTAGTAATGCTGAAGAGTTTAAAGCATGGAGCCAAAATCTTGGGCATGAAAGGGTTTTAACCACATTCTATAGCTATGGTGATGTTGCTGACTATCGACAAGCGGAGCTGCTCAAGAAACTAGCCCAGTCAAGTACAGACATACCTTCAGATCTGAAGGAGCAGTTTGAGCAATTTAAGGCATTTCAAAAAATGATGTCAAACAAATAACGCGTCCCTTTTATTAACCGAATAGGCTGGTATCAACAAATATTCGTATGTTGATACCAGTTTTGCAAATCTTAATTTGGTATCATAAAAGTAGGGTGTTTCCTTTGTGATGCCAAATCTGTATGATACCCCTATATTTGATACCAAACTAAAGCCCAGAGCGACCAATGCGTATATTTTCTTACTGTCGTGTATCGACAACCGAACAAACAACCGAGAACCAAATATTAGCCATTCGTCAAAAAGGCTATGAAGTATCTGATTCTAGAGTTATCAGTGAAACTGTCTCAGGCTCAGTCGAAGCTATGAAGCGCGAAAAGTTTAAAATGTTAGTCAGTCATCAGTTGGAAGAAGGAGACATGCTAGTGGTGTTAAAGCTCGACCGTTTGGGTAGAGATAATGTTGACGTTCAAAACACAATTAACCGTCTAACAGAAAAAGGGATTAAGGTGGTTTGTTTAGATCTACCAGTAGCAGATCTTTCAAGTGCTGAAGGGAAGCTAATGCTACAAATGTTCTCTGCTTTTGCTGAGTTTGAGAGAAATCGTATCAGGGAGCGAACTAAAGAAGGAATTGAGCGAGCCAAAGCGCAAGGGAAAAAGCTAGGTCGCCCTGCCGCCCACCAAACAACACAATTGGTGCTAGACAAAAAAGCTGAAGGCTTGTCACAGTCAAAAGTTGCGTCAGCGTTAAACCTTGGTATCGCCACAGTAAAAAGGCATTGGAATAAGTCTTTGTAAGTCTAAGTGATAGTAGAAAACTCAGTTTTACGAAACATCATTACAGACCAAATAGTCAATTCTTTGTATAATCGGCGCAATTTTTCATATTTGATGTGCTGATTATAATGACTAACAACAATTTCTCTTCAACAGCCGCATTCCTTTGGTCGGTGGCTGACCTTTTACGTGGCGACTTCAAACAATCTCAATACGGTCGCATCATCCTTCCGTTCACGCTACTAAGGCGCCTTGAGTGTGTACTAGAAGAAACCAAACCAGAAGTGATTGCTAAGTTTGAAGCTGTAAAAGCAATGCCAGTAGAAGCGCAAGAAAAGCTCCTGACGCACACTGCAAAGCTAAGCTTCTACAACACCTCAAAGATGGATTTAAACCGCCTTGGTGAAACAGGTGTGGCAAGCAACCTAGAAAGTTACATTCAGTCATTCAGCCCTAATGCTCGTGAAATATTCGAGCACTTCGATTTTTTCAACACCATCGACAAACTAGAAGAGGCAGATCTGCTGTATAAAGTAGCGAAGCGTTTTGCTAAGGCAGATCTACACCCCAATGTGATTAAAAACCATCATATGGGGTTAGTGTTTGAAGATTTGATTCGAAAGTTTGCTGAAGCAGATAACGCTACTGCGGGTGAACACTTTACCCCAAGAGACATCGTTCGCCTGACCACATCACTGGTATTCAGCGATGATGATGAAGTGCTAACCCAATCAGGCTTAGTTCGCTCTATCTATGACCCAACAGCGGGTACAGGTGGTTTCCTATCTTCTGGTATGGAGTATGTGCACGAGCTAAACGAAAAGGCGTCACTGTCGGCATTTGGTCAAGAGCTTAACCCTGAGTCTTACGCTATCTGTAAAGCGGATATGCTTATCAAAGGACAGAAAGTCGATAACATCAAACTAGGTAACACCCTCTCGAACGACCAACTGCGCACCGAGAAGTTTGACTACATGCTGTCTAACCCACCATTCGGTGTAGATTGGAAGAAGATTCAAAAGCACATCAACGATGAACACAAAGAGAAAGGCTTCGAGGGACGCTTTGGTGCGGGTCTACCTCGTGTCTCCGATGGCTCTCTTCTGTTCTTGATGCACCTTGTTAGCAAAATGCGCCCACAGCATGAGGGTGGCTCTCGTATTGGCATCATCCTTAACGGCTCACCACTGTTTACAGGTGGTGCGGGCAGCGGCGAGAGTGAGATTCGTCGCTACATCCTTGAGAACGATCTACTTGAAGCGATTGTCGCTCTACCTACCGACATGTTCTATAACACGGGTATCGCTACCTATGTATGGATTCTATCAAGCCATAAGCCAGAGCACCGTAAAGGCAAAGTTCAGCTAATCAACGCATCGAAAGAGCGTGCAAAATCTGGTAGTAGAGGTCGCAGCGGTGGCACTGAAGTTGAGGGAGATGACGAACACGTATTCTACTCAGCTATGCGTAAGTCACTTGGCAGTAAGCGTAAAAAGCTAACCGAAGAGAGTATCGAGACTATTGTAAAAACCTACGGTCAATTTGTTGAAAACGGCTTTAGCAAACTATTTGACTACAAAGAGTTTGGCTACCGCAGAATCACGGTTGAACGTCCACTGCAACTGGCTATCTATCCAAAAGATGAAACTCGCCTAGAAGCCCTACAAGCTGATAAAGCATGGGCGAAGCTAGATGAAGCACTACAACAAGCAGTTCTTGATGCGCTAGCCTCTTTTGATGAAGATAAGCTACTGTCTCGTGACATTTTCAACAACGCCCTAAAAGCTCAACTAGCACCAGCGAAATTAAGCGCAGCACAGCTAAAACTTATCGTGAAACACCTTAGTGAGCACGATAATGATGCAGAAGTATGTAAGATTAAAGGCAAACTAGAAGCTAACCCAGAACTGCGTGATAACGAGAACGTGCCGCTTACAGAAACGGTTGAGGATTACTTTGCTCGTGAAGTATTGCCACACGTTCCAAACGCTTGGATTGATGAAAGCAAAACTGATGAGAAAGATGGTGAAGTGGGCATTGTCGGCTATGAGATTCCATTTAACCGCCACTTCTACGTGTACGAACCACCAAGAGCCTTAGAAGCGATTGATGCGGATTTGGATGCAGTATCGGCTGATATTATGCAGTTGCTTCAAGAGGTGCATTCGTAATGACTGGGCGTTATAAGGCATATCCTGAATATAAAGAAACGAATCTCAGTTGGCTTGGTAAAGTTCCATCACATTGGGAAACCGTACCGCTAAAACATTTAGCAAACCTAAACCCCAAAAAATCAAGCGTAGATAAGGAAATGCACCATCAAGATTGTAGTTTCTTACCCATGGATAAGCTAAAACTAAATAGCCTTAAGCTAGATGAAACGAAGCAAGTCTCGGAAGTTTTTGATGGCTACACTTATTTTGAAGATGGTGATGTCCTACTAGCAAAAGTAACACCGTGCTTTGAGAATAAGAACATGGCTGTAGCTCGTGGTTTAAAAAACGGATTAGGTTTTGGTTCTTCTGAAATTTATGTGTTGAGAACCAATAATAAGTTACATAACCAGTTCTTGTTTTATCGACTTCAAGAAGATGCATTTATGGATATTGCGACTGCGGCAATGTCTGGTGCCGGTGGTTTAAAACGTGTACCAGCAGAAGTCATCAATACATACAAAGCTGCTTTTCCTGAGTTTGAAGAACAGCAAAAAATCGCCAATTTCCTCGATCACGAAACAGCCAAGATCGACACCTTAATTACCAAGCAAGAAAAGCTGATTGAGCTGTTAAAAGAAAAACGCCAAGCGGTGATTTCTCACGCAGTGACCAAAGGGCTTAACCCTGATGCACCAATGAAAGATTCTGGTGTGGAATGGTTGGGTGAAGTGCCTGAGCATTGGGTTGTATCGAAATTTGCTTATTTGAAAACAGTCTTAACAGACTACACAGCGAATGGTTCTTTCGCTGACCTGAAAGCGAATGTTGAGTATAAAGACAGCCCTTCTTTCGCCCGCCTAGTTCGTCTAACAGATTTACGTGTTGATTTGCAAAATGATAATGGTGTGTGGATTGATGAAGACTCATATAAGTATTTGAGAAAATCAGCACTTCATGGTGGTGAGTTCTTGCTTGCTAATGTTGGTGCGTATGCAGGATTGTTCTATCAAATGCCTTTTAATAAGGGGCCTGCATCACTAGCTCCGAATATGTTTATGGCTAAATTTAATACCACCCAAGTTAAGCGAGAGTTTATGGCGTATGTGGGACAATCAGATGGAGTCGCTAGCCAGCTAAAACTATCTGCCACAGCAGCGTCTGCTCAGCCTAAACTCAATAAAGATGACTTTAAAAGTGTCAGGTTTACTTTCCCTTGCATGGGAGAGCAACAAGAAATCATAGATTATCTAAATATAGAGCTACCGAAGCTAGATCTCCTTATGTCTAAGCAAGTGAGAGCGATAGAGCTAATGAAAGAGCGCAAGACAGCTCTTATCTCAGCAGCAGTAACAGGCAAGATTGATCTGCGTGATTGGGAGGCTATGTAGTGAAACAGAATCGTGCCGAAAGCCTCGCAGACTTTATAGCGATTTGCTCAGAAATAAAGGTAAAAGAAGATCACACATTGTTTTTTAGAGGGCATGCGTCTCACACTTTCATTCCTTTGCCTACAGTTTTTCGTCATCAATATGATGATCCAGCTAACGCTAAGTATGTTGTCAGGGAAGAAGAATTATTTCATAACTTGATTACTCGGTGCCCAGAAGAGTTTAAAGACTGCACCTCCACATTTGATTGCTTGGTAAAAATGCAACACTATGGACTACCAACTCGTTTGCTCGATATCACGAGCAATCCATTAGTGGCTCTTTATTTTGCAACAGATGAGTATGGCTCAAGTGATACAGAAGCTACAGATGAAAGTGAAAATTTAGAGACAGAGTGCTTAGAAGTTCATGAGTCATCTAAAAACTATGATGTTTCACCTCTTTCTGATGGTGATGCCCGTGTACTTATTTATCAAGTACCTAACGATGAAGTTAAGTTTTATAACAGTGATATTGTCTCTGTTATTAGTAATCTTGCACAAATGAGCAAAAATTTTGAACTTGACAAGACGCTTTATAAAACTCAGTTGTTACACGCTATCCAGTCTGAAAAACCATATTTTAAAAGTGATATTAAGGGGCGGGATTTAGAATCGGTAGTATGCGTAAAACCCAAGCTTGATAACAAAAGAATCATCAAACAAAGTGGTGCTTTTTTTCTCTTCGGTATGGGGGGAGATAAAACAACGCCCAAACGGATCCCTGAGACGTACCGCCCTAATGTAAAGCATATTGATATTCCCTCCCAAGCAAAAGCTATGTTGAGGCAACAGCTTGAGACGTTAGCTATTTCTAAGGCTACCTTGTTTCCTGAGATAGATAGTGTTGCAAACTTCTTAAAATCAGAACCACTTGTTGTTACTACAACAAAAGAGGTTTTATCTGATAACTCTCCTCAAGAATACGCTCAATCAAATATCCTCGAACAGTTTGCAGAATCTATTCGAGATAAATTAACAGGTAACCAAATGCTTGAAGAGCAACTTAAAAGCAATTCTAAGTCTCAAGCAATGCGAGGTTTCTTCGTGGATTTAATGGATAGCGCTTTGGCTGAAAGCATAGATACGCATTACGAAATAGCAGTAAAAGTTCTCTCCGACCATGAACTTAGGAACAAAGTTGAACATTTTGTTTATGAAAAACTAATGCATGATTTGAAGTTAAATCAAAGTATCTAAGTTTTTCAAAGGGAATATGAATGAACCAAGAAAACTCTACCCGAGAAATTGAATTCCAAAACGACATCCTTGATCAAATGCACTCTCACGGTTGGTTGTTAGGTGCGTCGAACAAATACAACAAAGAGTTGGCGCTATACCCTGAAGATGTCATCGCCTTTGCTAAAAAATCGCAGCCTGAACAATGGGAACGTTTAGCTAAGCACTACCCAGAAACAGACCGTAACCCAACCGCAACGGCTGATGCGCTGTTAAAGTCGTTAGAGCGAGAGCTGAAAAGCAAAGGTACGCTTTGGGTTCTGCGTAACCAAATAAAAGATCGTGGTGCGAAGTTTAGCCTGTGTAGCTTTAAGCCAGACCATGACCTAAACCCAGATGCTACCGCTCGCTATGAGCAAAACATCCTGCGTGTTGTGCCTGAGCTAGTGTACTCACCTAATGGTTATGATGGTCGCCTAGACTTAACGCTATTCGTGAACGGTATTCCTGTCGCTACTTGTGAACTGAAATCTGAATTTAAGCAGTCTATTGATAATGCCAAAGTTCAGTATATGAAAGATAGGCAGCCAAAAGACCCAGCAACCAATAAGCCAGAGCCACTATTAACCTTTAAGCGTGGTGCATTGGTTCACTTTGCGGTTAGCCAATACAACGTAGCAATGACGACTCGCCTAAATGGTAAAAGCACATTCTTCCTACCGTTTGACCAAGGTACAGCCGATGGTGGTGCGGGTAATGAACAGCCAGAGAACGAAAGTGAATACGCTACTTCTTACCTTTGGAATGAGATCTTCCAGAAAGACAATCTATTACTGATTCTTGGTCGCTACATTCACCTAGAAGTGAAAGAAGAAGAGCAACTAGACGGCTCAATCAAGACCAAAGAAACCATGATCTTCCCTCGTTATCACCAGTGGGCGGTAGTATCAAAGCTACTGAACACGGTCGATATGGAGGGAACAGGTAATAAGTATTTGATTCAACACAGTGCTGGCTCAGGTAAATCTAACTCGATTGCTTGGTTATCCCACCAACTGGCATCAAAGCATTACTATACCGATCATCCTGAGCTGAGTAAGCAAACGGGCGATAAGGTGTTTGACTCAGTTATTGTTATCACAGACCGAACGGTACTGGATAGCCAACTGCAAGACACCATCTATCAGTTCGATCATAACGAGGGCATGATTGCTCGTGTGAACCGAGAGGAAGCACAAGGCAGTAAGTCTAGCCAATTAGCAGGAGAGTTAAAGGCAAGTACCTCGATCATCATCGTGACCATTCAAACATTCCCTCATGTGCTTGAAGCTATCCGTAAAGATTCAACACTTGCTGGTCGTAGTTATGCAGTAATTGCTGATGAAGCACACTCTAGCCAAACAGGCACAACCGCTCGTAAGCTGCGTGAAGTGCTTATGGCTGAGCAACTAGAGGGCGATGAAGAACTTGATAGCGAAGATATGCTACGCTTGTCTCTTGAAGCTCGTAAAGGTTCAAATAAGATCAGCTACTTTGCGTTCACAGCAACACCGAAAGGTAAAACGCTGGAGCTATTTGGTCGTCCTGAAGATTCAGACGCGCCACTAAGTGATGACAATAAGCCTTTGCCTTTCCATGTGTACTCGATGCGCCAAGCGATTGAAGAGGGTTTCATTCTAGATGTTCTGCAAAACTACACCAGTTATCGAGTTGCCTACCAATTAGCACACGATAACCCTGGGTCAGACCAAGAGGTAGACAGTAAGAAAGCTGCAACCAAGATGGCGAAATGGGTTCGTTTGCACCCACACAATATCTCTCAGAAAGTTGAAACCATCATTGAGCACTTTAATAGCAAGATTAAGCATTTGTTAGGTGGTGAAGCGAAAGCAATGGTTGTCACCAGTAGCCGTTTAGAAGCGGTGCGTTACAAGCTTGCTTTTGAAAAGTATGTCGAGAGTAAAGGCTACGATAACGTGAATGCGATGGTGGCATTCTCTGGTGAGGTGAATGACCCAGACTTACCTGAAGAGCAGTTCACTGAAAAGACCATGAACCCTAAGCTCAATGGTCGAGATATGCGTAAAGCGTTTGATACCACGGACTATCAAGTGATGCTGGTGGCGAATAAGTTCCAGACAGGTTTTGACCAACCAAAGCTGGTGGCAATGTATGTCGATAAACCGCTAAAAGGTGTTGAGTGTATTCAGACGCTTTCACGACTCAACCGAACCTGTAAGGGCAAAGATAAAACGTTCGTTCTCGATTTTGTGAATGACCCAGAAGAGATCTTGAATGAATTTAAGGTTTACTTCCAAACCGCTGAACTGGCAGGTGTATCAGACCCGAACATTGTTTATGACCTAATGAACAAGCTTGCGGAAGCGGGTATTTATCAATGGTATGAGGTTGAGTCTTTCGTAGAAGCCTACAATAGTAAGCAAGCGAATCAAGCTAAACTCGCTAACCTATGTAAGCCAGCCGTAGACCGCTTCACGATTCGCTATAAAGAAGCCTCGCAGGTTCTTCAATCAACGCAAGCCGAGCTCTCAAAAGCCAAGAATGAAAAGAACGACAAAGCAATTAAGTACTGCGAGAACCTAGTTAAGAACGCCAAAGAGACACGAGATATTCTAGAGGTATTTAAGAAAGACCTAATCTCGTTCTACCGCTACTATGAGTTCACCTCACAGATCGTAGACTTCGATGACTTTGAGCTAGAGAAGCTAAGTGTATTCGCTAAGCATCTACATCCATTACTTCGCCTAGATGTTGTCGAGGATGATGTAGACCTAACAGATGTTGTAATGACGCACTACCGCCTACACCAACAGCGTGAAGCAGACTTACAGCTAGGATACAAAGTTGGTGAAGAGCAGAAGCATTATCTTGCTCCAACTAAAGAGGGTTCAGGTGCAACACCGAAAGACCCCAAAACGGAGTTTCTCAATGAGATCATTCAACGAATGAACGATTTGTTCATTGAAGATGGATTGACTGAGAATGATATGCTGAGTTATGCAAACACATTGTTTGGCAAAGTCCAAGATGATGAAATTGCAGTTGACCAAGCAAAGAACAACTCTAAAGAACAAGCGATGCTAGGACGTTTCCCTGAAATCGTGCAAACCGCCATAATAGAGAGTATGGATACTCACAATGCAATGGCAATGAAAGCACTGTCTGACGATACAGTTAGAGACGGTCTTGCCAGTATTGTGTTCGATATGATGATGCGTGGTTTAGGTAAATCGGCAAACCGTTGATCACTAGGAATGGCACCTGTAATAGGTGCCGTTTTTCTTTTTGGTGAACTACTTTAGAGTTATTCATTGTATCGAGACTTAGCCTCTAGAATGTAATCACTCCACCATTCCATGATCTCTTTTCTTTGTTCATAGAAATCAGAGCGATTGTAGCTAGCTCTGGTTTCATTTTGATCTGAGTGTGACAAACAGGCTTCTATATGCAAAGTATCGAAGCCTTGCTCGTGCATCGCTGTAGAGGCGATAGATCGCAAACCGTGAGCAACAAGTTCATCTTTGAAGCCGAGGCTTCGCTTTAGAGCTGCATTTGCTGTGTACAGGCTTATATGGCTTGATGAATTACGCTCACTCGGGAACACGTATTCATGCTCCTCACTCTGAAGCCGCATTTGCGACAAAATCTCAATCGTAGCGTCTGTTAGTGGCACTCTATGTTCTTTCCCACGTTTCATTTCCGCAGGAGGAATAGTCCAGCATTTCTGGTTCAGGTCGATATCTCTCCAACGCGCTCTAGCTGCTTCTTTTGGTCGCGTCATTGTATGAAGCTGCCAAAGAATTAACAGTTTAGTTTTCTGGCGAATGTTAGCGTTATCTTGTAGTTGCTTTAATAACCGGTTTAATAACTCGGGTCGGATTGTGGGCATGTGTTTTACTTCATGTTTTTCGAACGCATTAATCATGCGGGTCAGTGGGTTAGCATTGATAATGCCGCTATCAACACCGTATTCCATGATTTGATTTAGAGATTGGCAAATTCGCTTGATTGTCGATAGTTTTTGGTCGTTCTCTAGTGGCCGTAAAGCCTGAACTGCACTCAAACGAGTGATGGACGAAATTGATGTTCTACCAAAATGGGGAAAAGCGTAAAGCTCTAATGTCCGCCAGATACGTTCTGCATGATTAGTGCTGACGGTTTTTTTCTTTCTTCGAAACCACTCTTCAGCTACTGCGAAAAAGGTATTGGTTTCTTGACGAATGGCCTCTAGTTTGAGTTTCTCAATATGTCCTTTGGGGTCGATTCCATTGGCGATGAGATTACGGTGTTCTTGAGAGATTTTTCTGGCATCTGTTAGTTTTAGAGATGGATAAGAACCAAGAGATAGCTTCTTAACTGTCTTGGTTACAGGGTCACTGTACCTAAACTGCCATGATTTTGTACCATTGGGACGGATGCGAATATTGAGCCCATTCCCATCAGCAAGAATATACTCCTTACCTCTAATCTCAGCATTCTTGATTTCTTTGTCAGACAGTCTGACGGTCTGTTTCGGCATGTGAAACCCTCAAAAAATTTTGGGGGAGTATACAGTAGTTTAAAGTAATGGGGTACATTGTGGGGTACAAAACAAGTAAGAAGTGGTGAGCTTTAATAGGACGTGCTAAGACTGTGGTTTTTAGTTAAGTCTTTGAATTGTATTGATTTAGTGGGTTGTTTTAGATGTCATTGGAATTCAATGTATGTGGCCCGGAAACCATTGGATTGACATGGGATTAACCTTGGAAATTCTTCGTTGGCGTCAATTGTAAGGGTTATCAGCCAAGAGTAAAGGGTAAAACGAGTGAAGTGATTAAAGGATACCCGGGTTAAATCAGGGCTAAGGGATAAATGCGAAAAGTTCGTCGATAGTGCCACTAGCGCTCACTAAATCTATTTTCTCAGTGAGCGCCAGTCTTGGTTTAGCACTGTGCTTGGGCTATCGAATCAACTCGTAAATTTGCTATGGTAAATCAAAGATCAAAGCTTTGATGGTTTGTTGCCCGCTGTTCTGCAGAGTAATGTGAGCTTGTTGTTCTATCTTGGCACCATCGCCAGCGTGCAAAACCACGTCATCAACAGACAAGTCACCCGATATTTGGTGTACGTAGATATTGCGTTCGCCATTGATAGGCAACTCTAGTTCTTGCTCTGGCTCTAAGACGAGCTGATATAACGTGGCGTCTTGCTTTATATGCAGTGTGCCATTTTCACCTGTAGGCGTTGCGATTGTGGTTAAGCCATTGTTAGCACCGAAGTCTTTCTGTTGATACCCGGGCTTTTGTCCAACCACATTAGGTTGAATCCAAATTTGAAGAAAGTGCAACTTGTCTTGTGGCGAGCCATTGTACTCACTGTGATAAATGCCACTTCCAGCAGACATCAGCTGAAATTCGCCCGCGGGTAAGCTTTGGATATTGCCTTCGCTGTCTTTGTGCTCAATTATCCCTTCAAGTACATAGCTGATTATTTCCATATCTTTATGGCCATGAGTATCAAATCCGGCCGATGGCTCAACGATGTCGTCATTGATCACTCTGAGGGAAGAAAAGCCCATTTGAGCAGGGTCGTAATAGTGACCGAAAGAAAAAGTATGTTTGCTATCTAGCCAGCCAAAGTTTGCTTGGCCTCTGTCTTGAGCATGACGGACGGTAATCATAAGCTTGCTCCTTGTTGACTGCTTCACTGGTCATTGTTGATGACTTTAGTGTAAGCATCTCGACAGAGGATAGAATGAGAGGTTGTTGATGATGTAATTCGAATTCTTTGAACATCTCGTTAAGGTTTAATTTTTTATAGACGATTCTTTAAAGACGCTCTCATTTTATCTATCTGTTGTGGGCAAAGTTTGTATTCAATCACGAGTTATATATAGTCATGGATTCAAAAGGATAGGGAATATGTTCTAACGGCTCTATTGCCAATATCCTGATTGCTTTAAGTGATACCGCTGATATCAAAGTTAACGACATGGAACTGTGACAAAAAGGATATGTTAGAGACGGAGAGGCTGATTCTAAAGCCGGTTACACAACAAGATATTGATGTTTATACTGAGTTACTCTCGTGCCCGAAAATAACCCGTTATCTACCGGGTGGTCAGCCATTTAGTGATGATTATATTAAAAACTATGTACCGAAAAAAGTCGCGCATTGGCGACATGGTTTTGGCACGTTTATTCTGTTTTTAAAGTCTGATCCAAGGGTGAAAATTGGCTATGCGGGTGTGGAATACACCACTGATAGTCAGGTGCCTGATATTCGCTATGGCCTGCTCGAAAGTTATCAAGGTTTTGGCTATGCGTATGAAGCAGCAAAAGTATCGGTTGAATATACATTAACCAACACGGACATTAAGCGCATATTTGGTGTTGCCGTTGAAGAGAACCAAGCATCAGTGAAGTTGCTTAAAAAGTTAGGTATGCAACCAAGTGACACCGTTGTTTATGATGCGGACGGTTTAGTTACCTTCTCAATCACGCAAAAGGATTTAGAGAGTGAAGCTTAAACTGTCGGTTTGCCTATTCGCCGTGTTATTGATTGGCTTGGCACTTCCTAGTCAAACGGTTATTCCAGTTAAAAATGCCAGTTGTCATGACTGGAATCCCAAAACATTTTGGTTCGAGCCGTGGGGTTCTTCTGGAGTGCACAAGGGTATCGATGTTTTTGCCACAGAAAACACCCCAGCCATTGCCGCAGCATCAGGGTTTGTGTTGTTTAAAGGTGAACTCGCAAAAGGTGGAAAGGTAGTATTAATGCTTGGGCCTAAATGGCGTTTGCACTATTACGCGCACTTGAGTGACATTGAATCGAAACTTAGCTTTTGGGTGGATAAAGGACAACAGATTGGCGGGGTAGGCACAACAGGAAACGCGGTGGGTAAACCCGCTCACCTGCATTATTCCGTCGTAACTTTGCTGCCATATCCGTGGCTTATCACGTCAGAAACTCAAGGTTGGAAGAAGATGTTTTACCTTGATCCTGCTTTGGGGTTTGAAAGTTGCCAACGCTAATTAGGTATTAGATGAGATAGTTAGCGTCTTTGTATCAGAACCAAAGCGCGTGTTAATTTGTCCTTAAGCGGTTGGTAATCGGTTTAAGGGCATTGGACAAACTCAGTTTGCTTACTATCGATGTCCAACGCTGTTTGATGACTTAATGCCATTGTCTCTGGGTTGGCAGGAAACTGAGCACCAGTTCCGGGCCAGTAGTAAATACCATTGTCTAAGCATAGAGTCACTATCACGGGATTTGTGTCTAATTCTGTCTTCTCTCCTTTTTCAAAATAACCGACAAATTCGATGTTATCGTGTGTTTCACCGCGAAACGTCTCGACCACTTGTGCATGGTAGATATGCTTATCGTCGTGTTCTTCTTCAACCACATCTACTTTGGTGTATTTTAATACAGCTGAATAGGGTGTTTCATGAATTGCGTTAGTTAGGGAAGTGTTGAGTTCGTTGTCCGCAATTGCCGAGTGAGATAGTGTGAAACATAAAGTGCTGAGCAGGGAAAGATTGTGCGTAAGCCTTGTCATCGTTAACTTCTCCGTAAGTTGCATCAAATTAAACTCTAGCGCCGTTGGCAAGTAGTACAGCCTCGACATGCTTGGCGAGTTTGCTTATTAAGTTTGGAGCGTTGTACTTTGCAATAGGCGTTTTTCAGTGCCCGCCTTCCAGAAAACCAATCGTCCGGTTTGGTCAGAATTACATAACCATTAAAGCGTTTTACCAGCTCTATGCGGTTTGCAGCAATGAACTTGCTGTCGTAGCCAATTTCAAAGTAGTCCAGAGCCTGCTCAATAGAGGTGAAATTGGCGATGGTTTGTTGGATGTCAGAGGTGCTCATAACCGCCTATGTGGTAACAAGGTTAAGTTGCTGTCATTGTATCTTAAGTTATGGGTAAAAATAATCAGCGATGTTTGATGTGCCTCGCTCGACAATTGCTACTTGGCTGTATATATTCGTCTATCCCTATGATTTAAAGAAAGTTATCTCCATGTCTGCACCACAAATCACCACTTTCAACGAAGTTTTTGGACAAGATTCGCCAATCGCGCGAGCTAACCCTAATCTTGAGAAGTTCCAGTTTGTTCCTAGTGAAGAACCTATTCCAGAGGCATTCATTACAGCGTTAAAGAATGATTTGCAGATCGAACTGCCGAGTATGTTTATCGACTTCATAAACCAATGTGGTGGATTTGCTGCAGGAGCAGACTTTCTCTACCCGTCCGCGCGTAAAGATGGGGCGATTTGTTCTCCGTTTGTCGAGTTTGAGTTTGAAAATCGCCTGACGGGTTTGAGTTTGTTTGAAGGGTTTATCGCTCCGGGGAGTAATGCATACGATACACAATTAAGTACTTTAGTAGACTGCTTTACTGACGATTACCATGCGAGTGAGCTTAACGGCAGAGACTTACGAAAACTTATTCCGTTTGTGTGTGAAAACGGGGATCTTCTGTGTTTGGATTACAACGATGTCAATGATGGCGAACCATCGATTGTCATGGTCACTTATGATGGTGTTGCTATCACTCGCGTATTAGATAACTTTGAAGCAATGCTAATCGCAATGGTAATACGTTAACGAACATCCTGTACGACAAGTTCAATCATTAATGTGTCAGATATTGCTTGCGCCAACTGGTGGATTTTGTCGCGGTCTGAGCTTTCCTCAACCGTATGGTCTCGACCCTGTTTAGGCTCTAAGTACAAATAGGCGGTGCTGGGAGCGCCTTCATCGTAAGTAATCTCGACACGTACTCGTTTAAGGTCGTATTTGCTGAACAGTTTTTTACCATTCAATAGGACGTCACTGCTATATCGGTAAAGCTCATAACGCTGACCAAAGATAAGCTTACGTACGTCATTAAGCAATTTCAGTACGATGATGATTCCTGCAAAGGCGAACAATGAACTGATCGCGAAAAGGATGAAATCGTCTTTCTTTAGAGCCTCATAGTGTTGCCATCTTAGCTGTAACTCTTGGCCGATAAGGGAGGCATCGAGCAGAATCCACCACCAAACAATAACGAACCCGCCAAACATGACACAACGCTTTAGCTGTCGCCAACGGGAACGAATAAGGATAAGTTGTTCGCTATTTTGAGAGGCGATATAGACTGCACTCATTAATTTTGGCCTTCTATAGTTTGGGGTTTAGGGTCATTAAGAAAGGGGTAAGTTTAAAATCGCTAATTGAGTGATTTCTTTCGGCTGATCTTAATTCTGATTGCGTTAGAGATATGTTCAGCCAGTTCTTCAATGGCGTCTTTATCGTAGCTGTGTTCAATTGCGCGTGATTTTCCGTTGAGTAAACGGAGGATAAGAGAGTAACGAATCGCGTGTTCTTTTTTCGCTTCGCTGATTTCAAAACTCTGAATATCGAAGTAGCTATAAAGTCTGCGTTTACCAAAGTAAATCTCGGATTTTTTATTATCGAACCGGTAACTATGGCCAAGAATGGCTCTTTCTATAGTCGCGAGAGTGTTAATGGTATGAATAATAAGCGCGATACCAATGATAACAATGGTCATTACACGAGCGTTGAGGCTGCCGCCACGCTGTAAATGCTGCAAGGTGTCTATTACGTAGGCTTTTGCTTGCGGGTAGGTAAAAAGAACCCAAGCAATGATGGCGATTGACCAACACATCAGGATTGCTTTAAACAGTTCTCGTGTGCGTTTAACGGAAAGCAGGAGTTCATGCTTATCGTTGTTGATGACTTTTAACATCTCATATCAACCATATTCAGGATTATGAGATGTATTTTATAAATTTAACGCACTGATACTTAGGAATATTTGTGAGGTGCGCTGTACATTTTGTTTATTACTTATGAGCTGTTCTCCTTTGTCTTTCGTATTCATTTAAGTGAATAAAAAAGGAGAGCAGTGAATGAAAAAACGTGGAATTTACTGGGTTACCAATGATTTTCGGGTAAAAGAAAACCCACTGCTCAATAAAACGAATGAAGTGGATGAGTTGGCGATCGTCCACTATTTGCCAGGTGTTACGCCGTTCTTACAACACTATGCTGGTGTGACGAGGATCGGTCGTAACAAAGATAAGTTCATCAAACAAACGATTTACGATTTCAACCACGCACTGCAAGATTATGGTCAAAAGCTCCACACTTTCGCTCATGAACCCTTCAAGCACCTATATAAGTTAATCAGCTCCTTAGATATCACTCACCTTTATTGTGACGACTTTGCTGGATGGAATGAGAAGCGAGTGATTGAAAAGCTCACACACTATTTCCCTAACCTCAAGGTAGTAAGCGTTAACAATCGAATGCTGTTTGATGAAAATCATCTACCTCTGCTTAGAGAAGGGGATTTAGACACGTTTTCCAAGTTTAGGAGGCGTGTGGAATCGAGCATACCTTTAAACGCCCATGAGGTTCTGTTTAGCCTACCAAAGCGCATTTCTTTATCGGGTGAGATAAGAATAAGCGGTTTTCATTGTGGTGGTTCCGATTTCCTTGGCGGAGAGCAAGCCGGATTGAATCATTTGGAACGCTACTTTGAACAAGATTTTGCATTGCATTACAAGCAGACGCGCAATGCCTTAGAGGGTGAGGGCAATTCTACGCAGTTTTCTCCTTGGTTGGCGCTTGGCTGTGTGTCTCCACAAACGATATTACGTAAACTCAGGATTTTCGAGGCTTGTCATGGCACGAATGACTCAACCGCTTGGATAGAGTTTGAACTTCTGTGGCGCGAGTATTTCTATTGGTATAGCCGAAAGCATGGTAGCAAGTTGTTTAAGTTTAGTGGCATAAAGAAAACGTCGCCGTTAACCAGTTTCTACGCTCAGCGTTTTCAACAGTGGAAACAAGGTGCGACGGCCTTTCCTTTGGTTAACGCTTGTATGCGCCAGCTCAATCAAACGGGTTTTATGTCTAATCGAGGTAGGCAAATTGTCGCGAGTTGTTTAGTTAATGAACTGCAATTAGATTGGCGCTATGGAGCCGCATATTTTGAGACTCAATTGATAGACTATGATGTGTCATCCAATTGGGGTAATTGGCAGTATCTGGCAGGAGTAGGCGCTGACCCTCGAGGCCTACGACGTTTTGATATCGCTAAGCAAACCGAATTTTACGATCCTGAACGTCAATTCATCATGAAATGGTGTGGCTCTGAGTATAATCATATTGGGAAGACTGAAGTGATAGACAGTGTCGATATGGTCGACTGGCCAGTAGAAGCGAACATGAAGCGAGGCTTACAGTGAATATAACTCGGGTACGACTGATTCTCGGTGACCAGCTTAATCATAATCACACTTGGTTTAATCAGGTAGATCCCTCTACCTTGTACCTCATTGCGGAGCTAAAACAAGAGACTGGCTACGTGAAACACCATGTGCAAAAAGTGTGTGCATTCTTTGCTGCCATGGAGGCGTTTTCTATAGCCTTGCAACAAGAAGGTCATCATGTGTTGCATTTAAGCCTTGATGAAAGCAGCAAATACAAAAATTTGAATCATTTAATTGGTGAAGTCGTGCAGCAACACTCTGCAACGCAATTTGAATACCAACGACCAGACGAATATCGACTGCTCGAAAGTATGAAATCGCTGGAGTTAGAAAACTGCCACATTAACTGCGTTGATAGCGAACATTTTATGCTGCCGTTTGATGAAATCTCAGCGCACTTTCAACCCAATAAACGCACTGTAATGGAACCGTTTTATCGCCGAATGCGCAAGCGCTATGGCATTTTAGTTGAAGATGGCAAGCCCTTTGGTGGTAAATGGAATTTCGATGCGAATAATCGCAATAAACTAAAAGCAAACGATCTTGGTGAGTTGCCTGAACCTCTCATGTTCAGCAATGATGTTGGGGATATTCTACTACGGTTAGAGAGACACGAGGTGAGTACCATCGGGCAGCCTGAAAGGATGCTGTTATGGCCCATCAACCGCGCGCAAAGTTTAAGTCTGCTCGCTCATTTCTGCCGCGTATGTTTGCCAAAATTTGGTCAGTTTCAAGATGCAATGACCAAAAACTCGCCCACACAATGGAGCTTATATCACAGTCGATTGTCGTTCGCGCTCAATACCAAGCTCCTCTCGCCTAAAGAAGTGGTTGATGCGGCTTTGTCGGCTTACAGTTGCGATGCTCGTATCGATCTCGCTCAGATCGAAGGCTTTGTCAGGCAAATTATTGGTTGGCGAGAGTACATTCGCGCAATTTACTGGGCGAATATGCCAAATTATGGTTCGATCAACTCCCTTGCAGCCAGTAGAAAATTGCCCGATTACTTTTGGCATGGTCAGACTAAGATGAGCTGTTTAAACCAAGCGATCACTCAGTCTCTCGATTATGCCTATGCTCATCATATTCAGCGTTTAATGGTAACAGGGAATTTTTGTCTGCTTACTGAGATTGAGCCAGACCAAGTTGATGAGTGGTACCTTGGCGTCTACATTGACGCAATAGAATGGGTAGAAATGCCCAACACTCGCGGCATGGCATTGTTTGCTGATGGCGGTATTGTGTGGACTAAGCCGTATGCTGCTAGTGGTGCATACATTCAAAGAATGAGCGACTACTGCAAAGGCTGTCACTACAACCAAAAGCTCAAATCTGAAGAGAATGCATGCCCATTAAATAGCCTATATTGGCGCTTTATGGTTAAGCATCGCCCAAGCATAGGTAATAACCCAAGAATGGGCATGATTTTTCGCTCTTGGGACAACATGCCAGAGCCTGCACAACAAGCGATATTGCAGCGAGCAGAGTATTACTTGCAGCATATAGAATCTCTCTAAAGCAAACTTGATCCAAGCCCTCGCATTGTATAACCCCTAGCTTTACACTGCTTCAACACAATAGTGAGAGGCTAAGCGTTTGAAAATCGATGATTTGAAGTTACTGGTGAAAGTAGTAGAACTAGGCAGCTTTACTGCGGCGGCGAATGCGCTTGATTTACCTAGGGCGAATGTCAGCCGTAGGATTAACACCTTAGAAACTGACATAGGTGTGCCTATGTTTCATCGCACGACGCGTAGCCTATCTCTAACCCATCAAGGCGAAGCGTATTACCAAGAACTTCGCCAAATATTAGAGCGTTTTGATAGCCTCAATCAGACCATCGTCCGTGATACTAATACCTTAAAGGGCAAGGTTAAGTTCGGGATCTTGCCTGAAACCCACGATCTGTTGCAGCCAATTTTATTCGAGTTTCTCGACCGTCATCCTGAGGTCGAGGTTGATATCCGTGTGATTCAAAATGGTTTTATCGATATGTACCAACAGGGGTTAGACTTTGCGTTTCACGGCGGGGCATTGGTCGATTCAGATTTAGTTGCAAGGCAAGTATTGCAGTTAGATCGCTGCTTAGTAGCGTCACCTCAGTATATTGAGCAATTTGGCGAACCGAAATCGGTAAGCGATATCGCGCAGCATCATGCGTTGTGTTTTCGTTGGCCTACCGGTGAAGTGGATCAAGAATGGCCGTTTTCAAATGAAAGTGTTCGAGTTCAATCTAAGTTCATAGCAAATAGCGTGGCGTTCATAAAAGACGCGACGCTTAAAGGGCGTGGCATCGCTTTCTTACCTAAAGTTCTGGTTAAGCAGCAGCTTAGTTCTGGTGAGCTTGTGCCGTTATTGACCGATCAAGTGGCTAGAAACGAACATGGTTATCTGCTGTATCCGCAGCCAAAAACCCTAAGCCATGTTAGCCGCCAATTGATAGAGCATTTGCTAGCGGAGATCCCTAAGTTGAATTAACGAGTGATTCTTAGCGGGGAAAAGTACTTATTACATTTAAGACCACGTTTGAAGAACAAGGTGTAAATAACAGTTTTGTACAATACTCGTCTAAGCGAGAGTTTTATTGTGTAGCGTACGTTTGAATAAAGGGCTACACGATGACTTCACTATTAATCCCTATGGCAGTTTTCGCCTTGGTTACCTCGATTTCCCCTGGTCCCGTAAATATTATCGCGACGGTTACAGGCGCTAATCATGGCTATGCTCGTACAGTACCGCATATTATCGGCGCAACGCTTGGCTTCGTTTCAATTTTGTTTTTATTTGGACTTAGTTTGTCTCTGATGATGATTGAGATATCAAATTTAGCGAAGGAGGTGACATACGTCGGAGGGAGCTTTTTACTATACCTTGCCTACAAAGTCGCAACACAAGAACCCTCCATTAATAATGAAGAATGCAAAGGTAGTCGAACTGCACCGTCTCTCTTACAAGGAATCATGTGTCAGTGGTTGAACCCTAAAGCATGGATTGTTTCTCTAGCGGGTATTTCGGTTTTCTATACTGGGCACGATGCTGGGATTTGGATGTTAAGTCTATTTTGCGTGATATTTTTTGTTGTTTGCTATATATCGATTTCAGTCTGGGCAAAACTTGGGGTTGCCATTAGCGCGATTTTAGAGACACCTAAGCAGTTTCGGCTGTTTAATGTGTTTATGGCACTACTACTGGCGCTAACGGTTATATATACTTTTTTCCTATCCAGTTGATACAGAGTTTACCTCAATGGTTAAACAACAATTTTATCGGCCTAATTCCGTCCCATTAGAGCTGCGTTGTTCTAAAAATTCATACGCTTGTTATGGAAAGCATACTCATGAAGAGTTTTCTGTTGGTGTGGTAGACAGTGGTCAAAGTGACTATTTCAATAACAATATCGAATGTAAAATTGAAGCGGGTTCTTTGGTCATAGTAAATCCGATGGCGGTGCATTCATGTAATCCGGTACAAAATGCCAATTGGAGCTATAAAATGCTGTACGTGTGCCCGAAATGGATGGGCGACGTTCAATCAATGATTGTAGACAATCCAACTAAAAGTTTTATCCCATTTTCCGCTATTCATACAACTTCCCCGTTGCTTTATAACCAGTTTCAATCTTTGGCAGACTCGATTATAAATGATGTTGATAGCATGAAAGTAGAGGAAGAAAGCATTACGTTTTTCTCTAACTTGTTTAGTAATGCCAACGCTTTAAACGTCGACGATTCGGGCCCAAAGGAAAATGTCGTCAGAGCCCATGATTTTATATTAGCTAATTTTAAGAATAATATTTCTATCAGAGAGATAGCTAAAAATGCTGGGTTAAGTGAGTTCCACTTAATTCATGCGTTTAAAAAATCTTATGGTATTACGCCTCATGCAATGCAAATAACCATGAGAATTAATGAAGCAAAAACGTTGCTTAAAAAAGGGGACAATATCGTCTCGGTGGCTACTGAATTAGGGTTTAATGATCAAAGTCACTTCCATCGGCATTTTAAAAAATTAGTAGCAGTCACACCTACTCAGTACAAGCGCTAGTCTTCATTAGCGGCGGAGTAAATGTATATTACTGCTATTTTTTATGTGGGGTTCTCGTTCAATAAGTTGTTAGTGGCAGTTTAAATAATAGTTTTACTTAGCTGTACCGACCTTTATTGATTAAGGCCATTGGTTGAATTTTCGATTTACATTTTCTCAGTGAAAGTACGTGTAATAACGTTTTTTTGCTGCTCTTTGGTTAGCGAACTAAAGTGCATTGCAGTAGTAAATGGTGATTCTCTCTAAAGCGAAGAGACGCTAATATGAAGAGAACGGTTAATCAATCATGGAGATTTCATGATGAACATAGTGAAAGTAGACGACAGTAATATCCATGTCTATGCCAATCTTTATCAAGGCTATGGCGCAGAGTTTTCTCGAATCATCGATGACAAGCCAGACGAAAATGGTGTGTTTGAGGTTTACCCGCAGCTTAAAGGCACTGTTACTGGGTATTTGCTTTACTTGGACGGTCTACCCGCCGCGCTTACGGCAATTGATGAGAAGTCACCGAAGGCGTATGAAATTTGCGATTTCTACGTACTGCCTTGTTTTCGTAAGAACAAAGTTGGTAAGCGATTTATTTCCAGCCTGTTTAAGCAGCTCGGCGGTTCATGGGAAATCAAACAAGTCGCGGGTGCAGATCATGCAATAAGTTTTTGGCGTGATGTCGTCGGTGATTACACGGCTGACAATTTCGTTGAAGATATATACGAAGACCATAAGTGGGGCACGGTAACAAGGCAATGTTTCACTCATGGATAAAGTGATGGTTTCTACCATCCAGAGCAGTAGGGCTTAATATCAGAAAGCGCATGAGGCAGCTTTAAAGTAGAAAGTATTGCTCCCATTTTAGGGAGCAATACTTAAAGGTTACATTAACGCGATGTAGCCTTGTAAGATGATCAGGTTAACGATGTCGATAAAAAAGGCACCGACGATAGGCACAACAAGGAAAGCTTGTGGTGACGGTCCGTGGCGATTGACTAAGGTCCCCATGTTCATCACAGCAGTCGGTGTTGCTCCCAAGCCAAAACCACAATGTCCGCTAGCAATAATTGCTGCATCATAGTTTCGTCCCATAAAACGGTAGGTTACATAAGTCGCAAACAAACCGAGTAAAATCGATTGAATACATAGGATGAGCAGCAATGGTAATGCGAGATCGAATATGTTCCACAGCTTTAAGCTCATTAATGCCATTGCAAGGAACAGCGACAATGACACTGTCCCCAGCATATCTACGGTCTCTACATCGAGCTTACTGACTTTGCTGACTTCCAAAGTGTTGGTAATGATGACACCAAGAAATAGCGCATAGACAAAGTCAGGAATCATAAGATAGCGAATGCCGAAACTGCTCACCCAATCACTAAATGCGGTCGCACCAGTGACACAAAGCAGAATAAGCGCCAAGCTATGTACAACCCGTTTCGCGGTCACTTTATCCTCTTCATCCACTTGGTAGGTGACAAGCTCTGGGAAGCGCTTATGCGATTGATGTGTATTGCCAAACGCACTCTTAAGATTGTGTTTTTTGATCAAACGCTGCGCCATAGGTGCACCGATGATACCACCGATAATTAAGCCGAAGGTGGCTGATGCCATCGCAATCTCAAGCACATTATTGATGCCATACTGCTCTTGAAAAGTCGTCGCCCAAGCTGCGCCAGTACCGTGCCCGCCAGATAAAGTGATTGAGCCTACAATAAGCCCAAGCAGTGGATCGAGCCCGAGTAGTGTGGCAAGTGACACGCCAACCGCGTTTTGAATCACGATATAGATTGAAGCAATGGCAAGGAATATAAATACCTTTACACCGCCTTTGATCAGTTGAGTGTAGTTTGCAGCGAGTCCTACGGTTGCAAAGAACATCAGCATGAAGGTGTTTTGTAAAGGCAAATCAAAGCGCACTTCTATGCCAATAAAGTGAGCGATGGTAAGTGCAGTGGCAACGATTAGGCCGCCTACAATGGGTTCAGGAATTGAAAAGCGTTGAAGCAGTGGTACTTGTTTGTTTACCCACTGACCTAAAAAAAGCACAACCATGGCTAACAGGAATGATACCTGAGGGCCAATCGATAGCACTTGATTCATTATGTCCTCTTTATTCGTTCACTCTCCGTGGAACGATCATACGGGTTATGAAGGCGCACAGATTACTGCTAAGTTTCCGCTTTAGCTACGAAATTAGTGATTGAAACTACAAATTTATAAATTGACTTTTGACCACAATGTGCTTCCGCGAATGCGCTATTTTGTCATGCTGAAATGCACAGAATATCGTTGATTGGCAGAACTCTTACGTAGATTGTCATAATTTTCGTGACAGTGAGTCACAATAGTGAGTGATTATTTGAACGGTGTTCGATTGTAAGATAGCCCCATCAACATTGGAGCTATTTGATATGAAAAGACCAAACCAATTTTTTTGTATTACAGCGCTAGCCTTACTGGTCAGTGGTTGTAATCAAGCGCAAGACAATCATCCTATTATTCCAAGAGCTAAAACGGTGCAAGTTGTCGAATTGGCCGAACCAGATAGCCGTTCGACAAAACACTTTAGTGGTGTCGTTGGCGCAATCGATAGTGCTGATCTCTCTTTTCGCATTCCCGGTACTATTGAAAGCGTGTTGGTAAGCAAAGGCGACATGGTCAAAAAAGGACAGATAATTGCAACGTTAGACCCTCATGATTATCAAGTAACTGTTCAAGAATTAGAAGCAAGGCTATTAGAGGCTGAATCGGCTCATAAGCTAGCTAAAGCTGAGTTAAAACGTGTTAAACAAGCAACCAATGATGATGCCATTGCGGCGGTCAATTTAGACCGAGCTATTAGCGGTTATGAACGCAGTTTGGCTGCGATAAAAGTAGTTCAAAAGAATATTCAACGGGCCAAGGATATGTTGTCTTATACCGAGCTTAAAGCGCCATTTGATGGTGTGGTTGGCAGTGTTAACAACGAAAAGTTTGAGCAAGTTATCCCGGGCGTAGCGTTTGCGACGTTGCAAAATGACATGCAGTTGGAAGTGGATATCGATGTACCAGAAAACCTAATTTCGGAGTTTGAATTAGGCCAAATAGGAGCTGTGACTTGGTATCAAGGAAACACAGAATTGGTAGGCAATGTGTCTGAAATTGCGCCAATCCCTCATCTTATTAAGCAAACCTACACAGTGACCTACACCTTAGAAAAAGGGGACGAGCGTTTGTTCCCGGGAAAGGTGGTATCGGTCAGCGCGTCTTTAGGTTCTGAAAATGAGGACCACTGTGTGCCATATTCTGCCTTAGTGGGCGAAAAGCAGAGTATGCACGTCAACTTAGTTCGTGAAAATAGAATCGTTTCAACGCCGGTGAACTTGCGCTCGATTGATGCTTACCAAGCTTGCGTTCAGGCTGAAATGCAAAGCGGTGACTTAGTCGTGGTGAGTGGTTCTCAATACCTAGCTGATGGCGATAAAGTCGGCAATATCGTTGTGCGAACGCAGTAAGGGGAAATAATGATTAAACTTGCTGAATTTGCTATTAAGCAACGCACATTCCTACTGTTTTTCACCGCGCTAAGCATCATTGCGGGGATCTATTCCTATTTTGATTTAGGCAAATTGGAAGATCCAACCTTCACGGTTAAAACCGCAGTTGTTGTTACCCTGTATCCTGGGGCGTCAGCACAAGAGGTAGAAAGCCAAGTCACTGATACCATAGAAACCAAGTTACAAGAGATGGCTGAGCTCAATCGACTGCGTTCGCTCTCGCGCCCGGGGATGTCTATGGTGTTTGTTGATATCAAAGAGAGTCTCAATTCAGAGCAGCTACCACAGCAATGGGATTTACTGCGCCGAAAAGTGAATGACGTGAAGTTGTTATTGCCAGCAACCGCGCAGATTTCCATTGTTCAAGATGAGTTCTCTGAAGTGTACGGCATGCTTTTCGCCGTGCATGGCGATGATGCCAAGCCAGATGAGTTACGCCGTTACTCAGAAGAGCTGCAACGTCGCATAAAAGCGGTCGATGGCATCAAGAAAGTGGAACTGCATGGCGTGAGACCACGTACCGTTTTTATCGATATTCCTAATGAGCGTTTGTCGAAGTATGGGCTTTCTATGGCTCAGGTCTGGAGTCAGCTAAACAATCAGAATATGACTTTTGAAGCGGGTCAGTTTGATGTGGGTACGGAGAGAATTCGAGTTAATCAAAGTAGCGAGTTGCAATCGATTCAAGACGTTGAAAACCTGATGATCAAAGGTGGCGTGAGTTCGATTGGTACAGGCATGATTCGTTTAGGCGATATTGCTGATGTGACCATGGGTTATCAAACGCCTGCTATGACGGAAAACCGCTACAACGGTGAACAATCAGTCACGCTCGCAGTGAGCCCTGTTCCGGGGATAAACGTTGTGTCTTTGGGCGATACCATTCGCACCATTATCAATGACTATCAAGCAACGTTACCTCTCGGCGTAGAGATTTCTACGGTGGCATATCAGCCTGACGAAGTGCAGAAGTCCATCGATGATTTTGTTGGTAATCTGCTCGAGAGTGTCGGCATTGTATTTATCGTATTGCTTGTCTTCATGGGCTTTAAAAGTGCGACTATTGTTGGGTCAAGCTTGCTGCTTACCATTTTATTGACCCTAATCTACATGAATATCGCAAGTATCGATTTACACCGTGTCTCTTTAGGTACGTTTATCTTGGCTCTCGGTATGCTGGTGGATAATGCCATCGTGATTACCGATATGATGATTGCTAAGCTGAATAAAGGTGTTGAACGCACTCAAGCCGCGCTTGAATCGGTAAAAGAAACTGCTTTGCCATTATTTGGTGCAACCGTGATAGCCATCATGGGCGCAAGTCCCGTGCTGTTTTCAAAAACGGATGCTGCGGAATTTGCTGGCTCAGTATTCTACATTATTGCCTCTTCGCTGTTGCTCTCTTGGTTAGTGGCGATGACCTTTACCATTTTGATGTGTTGGTTGTTTATTAAGCCAAGTACTAAGAGTACAAAGGATCGCTTAGCGGGTTACAAACGCTGCGTTCATTGGACCGTGGATAACCCAAAGAAAGCTCTACTGACGTTGATTCCGCTTGTTATCGTGACGGGCTTTGCAGTGCCTTACGTTGCGATTAACTTCATTCCTCAGTCAGACCGACCAGTCGTATTTTTCGATTACTGGCTGCCGAACGGCGCTAAGATTGAGCAGACCTCAGCGGACATGAAGAAAATCGAGCGTTGGTTACTTGAGCAACCAGAAGTGGAGAGCATTTCGACTTCGATTGGTGCGAGTGTGCCACGCTTCTCCGTGACGGTCGAGCCAGAGCCACTTGATCCTGCTTACGGCCAAATTCTAATTAACACTACTGATTATCACGCTATCTCTAGCTTGGTCGAACGAGGTGATCAATGGATAGCCGAAAACTTTACTGAGGCAGAGCCGCGCTTTAGAGCGTTAAAACTGGCAACCGCTGACAAATATGCAGTGGAAGCGAGGTTCTCTGGGCCAGATGAAGCGGTATTACATGGCTTAGCCAATCAAGCAAAAGCGATTATGCGTACTCACCCTGATGCCAAGTACGTTCGGGATGATTGGCGCCAACAAAGCAAAGTGTTAAAGCCGATTGTCAATCAAGACAAAGCTCGCCGAGCTGGTATCAATCGAGCGGATATTGCTTTTGCTCTAAAGCGTGCTTCTGATGGTATGCCATTAGGTCAGATGAACCTAAATGATGAATTGATTCCAATTCAGCTACGAGCTACCGAGCAAAATATGGGTTCTTTGGAGACGTTACCGGTTAAGTCCTTACTGGGCGTTCATTCAGTGCCTCTAGGCCAAGTGATTGATGGATTCGAACTGACCACAGAAGAGAGCATGATTTGGCGTCGTGACAGAGTAAAAACCATTACTGCGCAAGCAGGTGTTGAGCGCAGCACAACTCCGGCACAAGTGCGCAATGCGATTAAAGACCAAATCGAAGCGATTGAGCTACCTGCGGGTTACACACTGGAGTGGGGTGGTGAGTATTACGATGAGTACAAAGCAGTCTCGGACATACTCAAGCAACTACCAAAAGCGATGTTAATTATGGTGATTATTCTGGTTGCGATGTTCAATGGCTTTAAACAACCCGTGATTATTTTGTCCACCATTCCGTTGGCTGCGACCGGTGCAACTTTTGCGATGCTTGGGTTCGGAAAGCCGTTTGGTTTCATGGCATTAATTGGTGCGATTACGTTGATGGGGATGATTATTAAGAATGGCATCGTGCTGATGGATCAAATCGAACTCGAAAGAAGCCAAGGTCGTACGCTTTCTGATGCGATTAAACATGCAACCATCAACAGAACCATGGCGATCTCAATGGGGGCGCTAACCACTGCGTTAGGTATGATTCCACTGCTTAGCGATCTTCTGTTTGACCAAATGGCTGCAACCATTATTGGTGGCCTAGCGGCAGCGACTGTTCTCTCGTTATTTGTTATGCCTGCCTTGTATCGATTGGCTTATAAAGATGAGCCTAAACCACTAAAAGCCGTCGAGTATAAAGTAACGACAACAGGAGCGATTCAATGAGCAATAAAGTAAAACAGCTTAGCAAGGCGTTAAGTCTTACTCCTATTGCGTTAGCTGTGATTTTATCAGGGTGTTCTATCGCACCAGATTATGATCAACAGGAAACGTTTGAAACGACAACCTTGGTTGAAAGCTATCTCTATACAGCAAGCGAAAACCAGACGATTGACAGCAATCATTGGTGGCGTCAATTTGAAGATGAAACGCTAAACACCATGATTGAAGATGTGCAGCAGCAAAACATTCCGCTGCAAGTGGCGGCTCAACGGATAAAAATGGCTCAAGGTTATCAATCGGTCGTTGAGTCATTCAAAGTGCCGACGGTGAGTGTTGGGGCGGGTTATTTCAACTATCAGCTTAGTAAGAACGATTCGCTGATGGGGCCAGCGTTGAATCCCATTGGCGATAGCGTGGCCAATCTACCTCCAGCACTTGGCAATATGACTTTGTTAGAGGCAGATCATGATGGTGGTTTCGTTGGGGCTTCAATCGCTTGGGAAGTCGATTTGTTTAACCGAATCGATCATCAAGCCAACGCTGCCGCTATTCGAGTAGAGCAAGCACAAATCTACCAAAACGGTTTGGTGACATTAATTAGCGCGGATTTGGTGCACAACTACTTACAGTATCGTGGGGCAGAGCGTCGTATCGAGTTGGTTAAAGCAAACTTAGATGATCAGGCGAAGACAATGCGACTGATTGAGAAGGTGGTGCGTAGCGGCTATGGCTCAGATTTGGATCTTGCTCAAGCGCAAACCATGTTAGCAGCAACTGAATCATTACTACCTCAATTAGAAATCGCGCAACAAGCGCATAAGCAGCGCTTAGCCACGCTACTCGGTGAACCGTTAAGTGCGGTGGATATCCGTTTAGCGAGTGATGAAGGCTTACATGATATAAAGGGCGTGATTCCGGTAGGGTTGCCATCTGAACTGTTGCAGCGACGACCAGACATTCAAATAGCTGAGCGCGAGATGGCGGCGATAAACCAAGAGTTGGCTGCAAGTATCGCAAATCGTTATCCGAAGTTCTTCCTAACTGGTGCACCCGGTGTTTCAGCGAGCAGTTTTGGTGACCTGTTTAGCAGTGACTCATTTGGTTGGGTGGGCTCTGCGGGCGTACATTGGAATGTGTTTGATGGCGGCCGAGGTGAAGCCATGGTGGATATTAACCAAGCGAGATTTGAAAGTGCAGCACTTGGCTACCAACATTCAGTAAATGCTGCGGTTGCAGAGGTTGATTCTATGCTATTTGCTTATGGGCGAAGTCAGGAAAATGAAGCTCGCATGCAAGATGCCGTTCTTGCTTCTAAGCATGCAGTGAATAAAGCCAAATCACTCTATAGAGCCGGTTTGATTGATCATTTGTCAGTACTGGATGCACAGCGACAAAGCCGCGTGATTGAAGATAGGCAAGTGGCTGCAAAGCTGCAAACAGCACAAGTTACCGTGGGACTATTTAAAGCGCTGGGCGGCGACTGGCAAGTCTCAGCACAGTAATTCAGCTAAGAAAAACCGCCTCGCAATTTAACGAGGCGGTTTTACTATTAGTTAAGCAAAATATACTTCATTTTCTCTAGTAACTCCGGAGAGTTAACAGGAGTAACATTGAGAATAAGCAGTGCAAAGTTGTCTGCTAAGATTTCTTCTGGATGAATGGTGTAATTGGTGTTGTAACCAATTTGCTCGTAAAAACCTTCCACCTCACTTGGGTCGACAATGACTGGGTGATCTTCATCGTAAGTCCAGTTACCGTGCTCATCAGCAACGATTAAGAACTTAAACAGTAGGTAGTTGAAGAATTCCCCGCCTTTTTCTAAGTCGTATTTTTCAGACACAGAGTAAAGAATTGGCATTGCCCAAATAGGCTGTTGGTTGTGTGAAATAAAAATAGAGTAGTCGTTAACTGGTGCATCTGGGTTAGTGATCTTTCGATCTTCTAGGTCATCTGGAAATTCGATTTCACCATCATACTTAAAGCCAATCGCGTTATACATTTCGTCTTTCTTAACTGGGTTATGACGAGTGTATAAATGGAAAATCTCATGAGCCATGATGCGTTTAAGCTCGCGCCCCAATGTTAATTTGTCGCGCTGCAAAATGATCGAGGTACCGCGCGTGTACGCCGCGGTGCCTTCTTCTGCACCTGTGGTGAGTATCATTTTAATCTGTGCAGGTAAGTTTAGCGGGTATTTGCTTAGTTCAGTTTGTAACTCAGCGTAGGCTTGGTTTACGTAAGCTTTGTCTTGTTCTGTCCAGTCTAATGTGTTTTGACGAATGAAGCGCTTAAATTCGGGCTTCGATACGTGATCGATGGTTTTCATCCTAGCTTCCATATCAAACTGGCTAAGGCGAACCATAAAATCATCATTTTTGCTTAGCTCTATTGCCCCTTGCGTGGCGTCAATAAAATTCAGCGTGGGTTGGGCAAGCGCAGAAAAGGAGACGCTAGCAATAGCGGCCACTAAAAGAGCTTTTAACTTCATGTAAACCTCCAAAAAATAAAGCGAAGTGCATCAGTGCCACTCCATTTTGGAAGCGTTTAACTATTGAGACGATGGCCAAGTTGCAATGGTGGTGGTAAATGCGATCAGTATAAAAGGATGTGCATATAAGGCATGAAAGATTACGTGGATGATCAATAGAGAGTGGTATTAGATCAAGGTTTAGTTATTGATATTGTTAATGTTTATTAAAAAAGCTCTCTTCTGTGACAAGAAGAGAGCTTTATCGTTACTCAGCGTGTTTGTCTTTGCCTAGTGACAATATCCAAACGCAGATGGCTGCGACGGCTACGAAGCCTGAAAGGATGATAAACGGCATCGCGCTGTAGCCTAAGATATGCCAAATCACCGACTCTAATGTACTCATTTAGCTTTCTCCTATTGCCAGCCTTCAACGCCGTGCATGTCTGGCAGTTTGTGTGCAATACCTTTGTGACAATCTACACAAGTTTTATCGCCATTCGCAAGCGCTGTAGAGTGTTGTTTGGCACTGCGTTCACTTTGTTCAGAAAAGTCCATATAGTCAAACTGGTGACAGTTACGACACTCTAATGAGTCGTTCTTTTTCAGTCTCGACCATTCCCGCTCCGCGAGGTGTGCTCGGCGCTGTTGGAACTTTTCCGGGGTGTCGATGGTTTTCAATACGTAATGCGCAAACAACTCTTTTGATGCCTGAACCTTACGAACGATCTTATCTGTCCACTCATGAGGTACGTGACAATCTGAACAGATGGCACGAACGCCTGAGCGGTTAGAGTAGTGAATCGTCTCTTGAATTTCCGCAACGATAGGAGCGTGACAGCCAGAGCAAAACTCCTCGGTATTGGTCGCTTCCATACCTGTGTTGAACGCGCCCCAAAACAGCAAACCGCCTGAGAAACCCATGAATAAAACCACACCAACAGCGGCCTTACTAGGACTAATCAATCGTTTCCAAAATGTTTTTAGTAGTTTCATAAATCGCCTCTTTTTACTTTATACGATCAATGAAGTGAATCGACGCTTTCAAAGTCATTTTTAATTAAAGGTTTTGCATCCGCTTGTGGAACGTGACATTGCAAACAGAAGTAGCGACGCGGTGACATGTCAGCAAGTACAGCGTCTTCACGGTTTACGTAGTGAGTCACACTGATTTTGGTCGCGTTCATCTCTTTTGCATTTTTCCAGCTATGACAAGCAAGACACTTGTTTGCATTTAGCGATACTTCATAGCTGCGAATGTTGTGAGGGATCAATGGTGGCTGATACACATAACTACTATCTACTTCGTGCTCACGCGGGTATTTTTTAAACTCATCTGCAGCACGAGTGTCTTCTAACTCACTTGCGCCGCGTAGGGACTCTAGGCCACCAATACCGCCTGGATTATCAAGCTCAACTTGTGCAACGGTAACACTGGCTAAACTAAGGGCACTGATAGATAGCAGTGCGAGGATGATTTTTTTCATTGTTAATTCTCCGCCTAATGGCTTACTTCCGGTGTAGCCCCACCCAGCAAGGGGTAGGGCTCGCATTCATGTCGCTTTAAACGACTTTTGCAATCTTCACTGGACACTTCTTAAAGTCGGTCTGCTTAGAAAGCGGATCGGTTGCATCAAGAATCAGTTTGTTAATTAGAATGCGTGCGTCGAAGAACGGCACAAACACTAAGCCTTGTGGTGGACGGTTACGGCCACGGGTTTCTACACGAACGCGTACTTCACCGCGCTTGTTAGAAATAAGAACTTCTTCACCACGACGAACGTTACGTTTCTTCGCATCGTCTGGGTGCATGTAGCAGACAGCATCAGGTACCGCTTTATACAACTCAGGTACGCGTCGCGTCATAGTACCGGTGTGCCAATGTTCAAGCACACGGCCAGTACATAGCCACATATCAAACTCAGAATCAGGTGACTCCGGTGGCGCTTCATAAGGTGCTGAGATGATCAAAGCCTTGCCGTCTGGCTTACCGTAGAAGTCCCAACCTGAACCCGCTTTTGCATAGGGATCTGAGCCTTCTTTGTAGCGCCAAAGTGTTTCTTTGCCGTCTACTACCGGCCAACGTAAACCGCGTACTTCGTGGTAACGATCATACGGTGCTAAATCGTGGCCATGGCCGCGACCGAACTGAGCGTATTCCTCAAATAGACCTTTTTGAACGTAGTAGCCAAAGTGATGGGCGTCATCGTTCAATTCATTTGCTTCTTCGATAGGGAATTTATCAACGCTACCGTTAGCAAATAGCATGTCGTACATGGTTTTACCGCGGTATTGCGGTGCTTTAGCCAGTTGCTCTTCTGTCCAAACTTCTTCCATCTTGAAGCGTTTAGAGAACTCCATTACTTGCCAAAGGTCTGATTTTGCTTCACCGACTGTTTCAACTTGTTGGTACCATGCTTGAGTACGACGCTCAGCGTTGCCGTATGCGCCTTCTTTTTCAATCCACATTGCTGTTGGTAGTACAAGGTCAGCCGCTTGCGCAGTAGCGGTTGGGTATGGGTCAGAACATACAATAAAGTTTTCTGGGTTGCGGTAGCCCGGCAAACGTTCGTTGTTGATGTTTGGACCTGCTTGCATGTTGTTATTACACATTACCCAATAGGCGTTCAGTTTGCCGTCACGAAGTTTACGGTCTTGCACAACGGCGTGGAAACCCGGTTTAGGAGGGATGACACCGTCAGGAATGTTCCAAATGCCTTCCGCGATCTTACGGTGTTTCGGATTGGCAACAACCATATCTGCTGGTAGGCGGTGAGAGAATGTACCTACCTCACGGGCAGTACCACAAGCTGAAGGTTGGCCAGTCAAAGAGAATGGGCTGTTACCCGGAGTTGCGATTTTACCGGTTAGTAAGTGAATGTTGTAAATTAGGCTGTTCATCCAAACACCACGAGTGTGCTGGTTCATGCCCATTGTCCATAGTGACATCACTTTGGTGTTTGGATCGGCGTATTGCTTCGCTAGCTCGATCAGTTTATCAACTTCAACCCCTGACATTTCTGAAGCTTTTTCTGCCGTGTATGGCGCAACCGACTTCTTGTATTCTTCGAAGCTGATTGAGGTCATTTTGCCTGAGTTAGGGTGAGCCGCCGCTTTTTGTAGTGGGTCGTCATCACGCAAACCGTAACCGATGTCGGTCTCTGCTTGTTTGAAGTTAGTGTGTTTGTTGACGAAATCCCAGTTTACCGCGTCATTTTCGATGATGTAATTCGCGATGAAGTTGGCGATTGCCAAGTCGGTTTGCGGTTCAAAGATGTAACCTTTATCCGCCAACTCGAAAGAACGATGGTAATAAGTAGAAAGCACGTTCACTTTTACATGAGGGTGACTTAAACGGCGGTCAGTGATACGTGTCCAAAGTACAGGGTGCATTTCTGCCATGTTTGAACCCCAAAGCACGAACGAGTCCGCGTTTTCGAAGTCATCATAACAACCCATTGGTTCATCAATACCAAAGCTACGCATGAAAGCGCCCACAGCCGAAGCCATACAGTGACGAGCGTTAGGGTCAATGTTGTTTGAACGAAAGCCCGCTTTCATCATTTTCGCAGCAGCGTAGCCTTCCATTACTGTCCACTGACCAGAACCAAACATACCTACACCGGTTGGGCCTTGTTTCTTCAGCGCATGTTTCCACTTCTCTGCCATTACATCGAAAGCGGTGTCCCAAGAAACTGGCGCAAATTCACCATCTTTATGGAACTTGCCATCTTTCATACGTAGCAGAGGTTGAGTTAGGCGATCTTCACCGTACATGATCTTAGAAAGGAAATAACCTTTGATACAGTTAAGGCCTTTGTTTACTGGTGCTTCAGGGTCACCTTGAGTCGCAACCACTTTGCCATTTTGTGTACCCACTAGAACAGAACAACCTGTACCGCAAAAACGACAAGGTGCTTTGTCCCAGGTAATTTTGGTTTTGTCCGAGCTTGCAATCAGGTTAGTCGCAGAAGCGGGTAGAGTAATACCAGCGACTGCGGCAGCTGATGCCGCTGCGTTTGCTTTAACAAACGCACGTCTTGTCATTTTCATGCTTCATCCTCTAGTTGGGATTGTTGTTTTCCAGTGTTTGGCTCAACATCGTTGAGGCCAGATTCGATTTGGTGATAGACCAGCACAGTGCTCAGCACGTTAGGTAGGTTGTTGATGGCTTCAATCGTGTCAGTGATGAAACCTTGGTTTTCGGTTTCAAGCACTACAACAATCTTGCCTTCAGGGCTATCGCCATAAATTTCGGCATTGTCGAATAATGTAATTTGCGCTTTAATCGCCTCAAGGTGTTGCGGGGCGACATGAACGACTAAACTCGAGATGTGTACTTCGTTTAACGACATTTATTATTCTCGTTTTGACCGCTTAATGATTGGCGGTTTGATGGCTCACATTGATAGATGAAGTCGGACAGACAGCGACACACGCGCCACAGCCGTTGCATTGCTCAGTATTCAGTTTGGGTTGGGCGACTTTGCCGATTTCCAATTGAAATTGGATCGCGAGCGAATCACACATATCACTGCATGCTCTACACTCCACATTACTGTGAGCGAGGCAGTTATCGCCAATGTCTGCTTTAGCATGCCAAGGGGTTGCAGTTTGTGGCTCAAACAGCGGTTCAGGGCAAACTTCAGCGCAGGCGTAACAGAAGGTGCATTCATCGCGAGTAAAATCGACCTGAGGGAAACCGCCATCACCTTTAATAATGATGTTGGTTTCGCAAGACTTAATGCAGGCGCCACACTGAGTACATAAATCGGTGAAGGCTGCTGGGTTGGATAACCAAGGTAGACGTACCGTTTCGTCGTGTACCACTTTGCGGCTAAACAAGCGTCGTTTGGACAGATCGACCATTCAGTCACATTTCCCGTTAACAAAGTGTCATTTATCAATAAATAAATTGTAGTTTTTGACACATTTGTATAAATACCTCTAAGGGGGTAATTGAAATGTACTATTGTCTCAGATCAATTAATTAGCTTGGATTTGATCACATATTGATAAACGGGTTAACGTACTAGCTGCAAAGATATTTCTAATTGAACCGTGAGGTAGGCTTGTTTAAAAGAGTTAAAAAGTCAGTAATTGGCACGATTGCGCGTGCAATGGCATTGATCGTGTTGCTATCTGTTATAACGATCGGTTATGCGATTGTGGCTCTTGCATCAAGTTTGAATGATGCAGAGGCTGTCAATGTTGCAGGTTCAATGCGGATGCAGAGCTATCGATTAGCCAATGACATACAAGCTAAATCGGTCGATTACTCTTCACATATTTTCTTATTTGAACAATCCATCTATTCGCCATCAATGAAGGCTCTGCAAGATTGGGATGTGCCGGACGATATTACTTACGACTATTACCAGCTTATTACGCGTTGGCACGAGTTAAAACAGGTATTGGAAAGCGAAAATCGCCAAGAGTATCTAATGCTAGTTCCTAACTTCGTATCTCAAATTGATGCCTTTGTTTTCAAGCTGCAAAACTATTCAGAGCAGAAACTGCGTGATTTAGCCTTAGTCGGTGGTATTGGCTTGGGTGGCGTCTTATTGGTGAGTATTTTTGTTGTTCTGTTTGTTCGCCGCGAGGTCGTAAACCCGCTTAGAGCCTTGATTTTAGCCAGTGAGCAAATTCGTTCGCGCTCATTCGATGTCGAACTAAACGTCGTATCGGATAATGAAATGGGAATTTTGACCCAAGCGTTTAATAGCACCGCTAAGCAACTCGGTCAGATGTACCGTGGATTGGAGCGAGCTGTTAACGAAAAAACTCATAAGTTGACTCACGCTAACCAGTCTTTAGAAGTGTTGTATAAATCATCAAGCGAGTTGACCGCTTCGCGAATCACCGCTGAAAACTTCGACGCGATTTTAGATTATATCGTCAGTATTGAAGGCATCATCGCGGTGCGCTTAGAAGTGAATGCCAGTGCAGGGGAGAAGCCTTGGGTCATAGAAAAAGGCGACGTCTCTGAAAACAACCTACAAAGCCAGTTACTCACGCTTGATAACGTAGACCTAGGTACTTTGTATTGGAACTGGCATTTGCCTTGTCCTGATCAAGCGTTGATCGACAACTTCGTCAGAATTTTATCTCGTGCGGTATATTACAACCAAGCGCAGCGTCAATCTGAGCAATTATTATTGCTAGAAGAACGCGCAACTATCGCAAGGGAGCTGCACGATTCGCTCGCACAATCATTATCGTATTTAAAGATACAGGTATCGTTATTGAAACGCTCGATGGGCAAAGTGCCACAGTCTGAGCAAAGCAATCAGGTTAACTCGGTTATTGCGGAGCTTGATACAGGGCTTGGTGATGCTTACGTACAATTGCGCGAGTTATTGACCACATTCCGTCTCTCCATTAAGCAGGGTAGCTTTGGTAATGCGTTGAATGAGATGGTTGAGCAGTTAGATGATCAGACCGATGCCACGATTTCGTTAAAAAATGAGCTATCTTCCATAGAGTTAGCTGCGCATGAGCAGGTTCATCTACTACAGTTAATTAGAGAAGCAACCATCAATGCAATAAAACATGCGCAAGCGAGGAATATCGATATTAGTTGTATTGAAGCTGACAATTTAGTTGTAGTAAAAATCAAAGATGATGGCGTCGGAATGGACGGCGACAACAATAAAGTGAATCACTACGGCCTAAGTATTATGTATGAGCGTGCATCACGCTTAAATGGTGAATTGAAGATTAATACAGCGTTGAATCAAGGCTGTGAAATTGAATTAACGTATCCGAGAGTAAAGGATGGTGACATTGACACAATGTAGAGTAATGCTGGTGGATGACCATCCACTAATGAGACGCGGATTAAACCAGTTACTGAGTTTTGAAGATGAGTTTGAAGTGATCGCTGAGGCTAGTTCTGGTGCTGATGCGGTGGCTAAGAACCATGAGGTAGAACCTGATCTGATCTTGCTTGACCTCAATATGAAGGGTATGTCTGGTTTGGATACATTAAATGCGTTACGGACAGATGGCTGTGACGCTAGTATCGTGATTCTAACCGTGTCTGACAGTGCGGCAGATATTGATGCGCTAGTGAAAGCGGGGGCTGATGGCTACTTGTTAAAAGACACTGAACCGGATGAGCTAGTCAGCCTTTTGAAGAAGTCTCTAACAGGAGATAAAGCGTACAGCCAAGAGGTGGCGACTTATCTCGCTGATCGAGAAAATCGAGATGATGTATTTGATGGCTTGACTGATCGTGAGATGCAAATCTTGCAACAAGTGGCGAAAGGGCTGCGCAATAAGCAGATTGCTGACGTTCTATTTATCTCGGAATCAACCGTGAAAGTGCATATGAAGAGCCTACTGAAAAAGCTCGCCGTGCCTTCTCGTACTGCCGCAACAGTGATGTATCTTGAACGTTTTGGTGAGCTGAAATAACGCGATAGTTTAGAAGAAGAGTAGAGGGTTAATATTATCTTATAACCAATAAAAAAGGGTGCAGCTGCACCCTTTTTCAATTTTGGCATGTTGCTTATGCACTCATAGGAACAAGGAACATAGTACCAACAATTACGGTAATCAGACCAAGTAGACAAGGTACTGAAGTACGTTTTACTACCTCGAATGGGCTGATTTTACCCATACCAGAGGTTGCAACAACCACACCAGAAACTGGTGAAACAGTACGACCTAGGTTAGATGCTTGAAGCATTGGGATGATTAGGAATGCTGGGTTTAGACCCATCTTCGCCGCTAATGATGGCGCAAGCTCTACGAACGCGTAGAAAGGTGCGTTACCAGAACCTGTCGCAATCGCTGCTGCAACAGTAAGAATAGTCAGGATAAACATTAGTGCGATACCGCCTGCGCCCGCTGTTTCAGCAAGGTGAAGTAGGTTATCGATAGCGCCAATAGACATAAGACCTTGAGCAAATACACCCGCAGCAACCAATAGCATTACCACGCCTTTAAACGCATCCGCCATACCCGCATAGCAAGATTCTAGATCTTCTAGCGTTTTCTTACCGTTAAAGCGTTTTGTCGCGAAGTCTACCAATGCACCAACAAAGATAGATAGAACTACGATGGTGTAGATGTCTAGTGATAGGCCAGGAATAGTACGACCGTTAAATAGGAATACACCGAAGATTGGAAGGAAAGGCAGTGCAGCGTAGTATGCAGGTGCGTTTACTTCGATTTCAGAAACGTCGATACGCTCCATTGGTGTGTTGTCTTTCTTATCAAGGTACTTGTTCCAGAAGAACGCTGCTGCAGACATTACAATGATTGCACAGATAGAAACTGGAAGTACGGTTTGTACTGCAAACACGTCAAGTGCCATGTTTGACTTTTCTGCTGCAATAACAACGTCACCAGAAGTTGGTGAAAGGATGATCGCTGCTGGAGACGCACACACTGCAACTGCCGCTGGGCGAGAGATACCCATCGCTGTCATCATTGGGAATAGCGTTGCCATTAATAGCACACCAAGGCCTGTTGCTGAGCTTACAGCCAAAGACATCAAACATGCCACGATATACGCTGCAACTAAAAGGATGTAAGGCGATTTGATGAAAGACAGAGGCTTAGAGAATTGCTTAACGACAACATTGTTAGCACCGATGTGCGTCATGTAAGAAGCAAAACCACAAAGAAGCATGATTTGCATACCAAGGCCGCCGCCACGGTATTGAAGCATGTATTTCACATACTCTAGAGCGTCGGTAAACATGTTACCAGTAGACGCCACTTTTGAAGGCAACACGTCGTGGCCAAGTAGGCCAGTAAGAAGCAGTAGCAGTAAGCCGGCTGTTAGAAGAACGCCAGCAGGTTTGTAGCTTTTAACGATGAAATAGCCGACCGCAACAGTAACGGCTAAACCAATGAGTAGCTCCAGCATATAAGACCTCTGTAGATAAGTATAATTATGAAAGATTTGTATCAAACTATGAACGTAAATCTACAAAAGAAGGGCTTGTAGCACGAGCGAAAGTTGCGCAACTCATGATCTAAAACAATAAATGTAAATATATATATCAAAGAGAGACATGTGCTGTTTTATTTGTAAATCACTGGTGATATGCACTGAAAAAGTGGGGGTATTTGAAAGTTATGAAATCTATAGATAACAAGTCACAACAAACGGAAAACTCATTAACATAATGTAGATGTTAGGCCCAGCAATGCGCTCATAATGACCGCTTTAAAGTGGGGTTTATGGGGATAAGTAAGTGATTGAAAATACAATCGTTACAAGCTTAGCTGATTTTCTCTAATTGTAGCGGCGCAATGGGTTTTGGCGTGGCAAGGTAATAGCCCTGAAACATGTCTATATCTAAGCGTTTCATTGCTTGGTGCTGCTCTTTAGTCTCAATACCTTCAACGACGATCCGAGCGCTGAACTCGCGTGCTAGCTTAATGCCTTCAAGGATTGGTTGTTCATCACCATCCATATAGTCGAGTAGTAGCTTACGATCGATTTTGATAATCGCGGGTTTTAATAACTCGACACGCTCACGGGTTGAAGCCTGCATGCCGTAGTCATCAATCGCGATATTAAAGCCATGCTGCGCCAGACGATTCATTGCGTGCTGCAAGCATTTTTCATTGCGAGAGTCTAACTCTACGACTTCCATTACCAATTGCGTGTTATCAATATGCAAATCTCGTAATCGTTTTGAGAGTAACCCGTCTTTCAAATCTTCTAGCGCAAAGTACTCACCGGCACTTGGTAGCACATTTAAAAAGAGATTGAGCTTGCGGTATTTTGAATTGGAAAAGTTGCGAATGTGAATCACGCGACTGAGTCGTTCAACGTTGATTTTATCTTCGAGACTGACGTCTGGAGAGTCAAAAAACAAGTCAGGACGGATGTTTTGCTTCTTTTCATTGCAAATCCGTACTAAGGCTTCCACACCGACAACAGAGTTTTGATTATCGAATATGGGTTGGTAGACGCTGCGAAGGTCTAAGCCTTTATAATTCGCCACAAACTGCTGCTCGCTCGTCACTGAGACGCATCGCTGGAACTGAGTTTTACTGGACAGAATCATCGCTTATTGTGCCTTCCTAATATAATCCGCATGGGATAGTGCAACTTGTTTGTCATCTTATTGACAATGACATTATTTTGTCAACGAATAAAGTTCGATTAAGCTATTTTGACGGTGACAAGCGCTGCAATTTTGAAATCGATCCTAAACTTTTCGTTTAAATAGGGATAATTGGATTTCAAGACTTTGGTGCTACTTGATTAACCATAGATTTGTTGAGTTTTGAAATACAGCAATCCGCTAAAAAGTGACGGATATTCCCGAGTCATCTCTCATTACTCATCGTTCATCAAAGAAATCTTTGTTGCGGATGTACTTTGTCATCAGATGGTAAGAAAAAGGGCGCATTAACCAAGAGCCGATCGAGCGAGCTAATCGCTGAATGGTAGGTGTGTTCTCGTAGATCTTGCCATTGTAAAGCCACAGCATTTTACCCACGTGTTGATAGAAATAAGGAATAGGGGGTAAGAAAGTCACAATATCGAGATCACAACAGATACGGTAGGTTTTATGAGACAAAAGGTACGCAGCTTTAAAGCTTTTGCCACCAATGGATGGCTGACCAAAGGTGACCACTCGCTTTACGCTACGAGGGAAACGATGTTCAAGTTGATCCGCTAACACGGTGCCGATAGCGCCACCTGAAGAATGGCCGGTAAACGTAATTCGTTTTCCCTCTAAAATGAGCGGAACAATGGTATCAAATAAGCGTTGGTAGACAGTAAGATTTGGCGCATCTTGTTTGTGGAAAGGCTGGCTGTTTTGATGAATTAAAAAGTGGTAGCCCGCATGGATTGAATAGCTTAGGTTCATTTGATCGCAGGGCCTTTGCCACAAACCTAAATTGAGCAACCAATCCCAAGGGTTGTGTGACCCTTTAAGCACTACGATGACTTCTTCGCTATCGTTACTCCACAGAACTCTAATCATGGGTAAACCGAATCGATTGGCAATAACACGCTGCCCTTTTGGAGCAAAGCCATAGCGGGTTTGTTTTAGAACGCGGCTGTAAGCGAGATTGCAAAGCACGGCATAGCGTTCGTACTGATATCGTTTGAGTTTTTTCACGCGCGACCTTTTGCTAGGGCTTTAGCAAAAAGTATGGCGTATGAGAATGAAAATTAAATGACGGCTATCAACTTAATTGAATCACTGAATAGAGTTGCACGTATTTTCTGACTAACTGTTGATCTGTCGAGCGTTTTAATGGATGGGTGAACTTGACGTAATAAGGGCTTATCGAGAAATATTCGTCAAGACTTTGCGATAGCTGAGAATCACTTTCGTACAAGCTTACGCCTTGCGCTCCATACTCTTCAATATTGTCAGGGATCTGACCTGTCCACCAATGGATGAGCTCACGGCTTTGTTTGCTGCGCGTGATCCAGTGATCAGTAAGAAGCAGTAATAAATCGTTTGGTTGGATAGCAAATTCGTACTCATGTTGCCACTGTTGAACCGTGCGGAACAGCTTACGGCGGCAACTTGAACCAGCGCTCACAAGGTGAGAGGTGAGAATCCATACCGTCCCTATATCAGAGCTGACTCTATAATGGCTAGGTTGTTCACCACTCGGGTAGGATTCGATCGCGGCATAATCGCAATGATGGCCAAATTCAGTGAGTGTGCGGGCTAAGCGACGAGCAAAAGCGAGGCCAAGGTGGTGTTCGCTCATCCCTTTATTATGGATCGTAGGATAGTGGTTTTCGCACAGAGCCATACAGTCTGCTTGGAACTCATTAACACTTTGAATCAGAGTGTCCAGTAACAAGGTATCTCTCCATTTATGCTTAGCCAAAGGGTAGCAGTTATGCCCAAAACGGCGGTTAGATTAACACGCGTGGCTGATAATTCGTTACACTAAATCAGCTTAAACACTGACCTTAAAGAGGATTTATGTCGAAGATTGAATTTACGTCACAACAAAAACAGAAGATGGCGGAAGCACTACAAGAATACCTTGCGGACGAGTTAGAAACAGAGTTAGGGCAGTTTGACGCACAATTTTTGCTCGATTTTGTTATCGCTAAGTTTGCGCCAGTGTTTTACAACAAAGGGCTGTCAGATGCTCAGGCCATTATGGAACGTAAAGTATTAGACATTGCTGATGAGATATTTCAAATCGAACAGATAGATGAGTTCGAACGGTAATCACGAGCCCGAGAAGTTCCTTCGAATATTTTGAACGAGTTATTCTAATCCCGTCTCTTTTATCCATGCTCACTTTGGTAAATACTTTGTTATACAGTTTAAGTAGACGCGTTAATGTATAACGTAAGGGAATAACATGAGCAAGCAGGTGACAAATTACAATGGCGTGGCGAGATCGATACATTGGCTGTCGGCATTAGTCGTTATTGGTATGTTTGCCGTCGGCTTGTGGATGGTTGATCTTACTTACTACAGTAAATGGTATCGAACCGCGCCTCATTGGCACAAGTCTATAGGTATTTTATTAGCAGGATTAACCATCTTTCGTCTGATTTGGAAGCATGTTACCGCGTCACCGAAAGTGGAAGGTAATGCTTTTGAGAAGGTGGCATCAAAATTGGTTCACATGCTGATGTATCTAGTACTTATCGTCTTATTTGTCTCTGGGTATTTGATTTCAACCGAAGATGGACGTTCTATTGATGTCTTTAATTGGTTTGCTGTACCCGGCGCCGGTGCACTGTTTGAAGGTCAAGCTGACCTTGCAGGGCAGATTCATTTCTACGCGGCATGGTCATTGATCATCATGGCGGCATTACACGCGGCTGCGGCACTTAAACACCACTTTATTAACCGAGATAACACGCTACGCAAAATGATAGGAGCTTCAAAATGAAAAAAACGTTACTTGCTACAGGATTGGCTATGGTGATGGCTGTGCCATTTACAGCTAGCGCAGCGGATTACGTTATTGATACCAAGGGGGCACACGCTTCCATTAACTTTAAAGTAAGCCATTTGGGCTACAGCTTTATTCAGGGGCGCTTTAATAAATTTGAAGGTGATTTTAGCTACGACCCGGCGGATCTTTCGGCATCAAAAGTATCAGTCAATGTGGATACGACAAGCTTAGATTCAAACCATGCAGAGCGTGATAAGCACATTCGCAGTGGCGACTTTATTGATGCAGGTAAGTTTTCAAGCGCCACGTTCAATAGCACTAAAGTCGTTGATAAGGGCAATGGTAAGTTCGACCTGATAGGCGATCTAAATCTTCATGGCGTTACCAAATCGATCACCATTGATGCGCAAGTGATTGGCCAAGGCAAAGACCCATGGGGTGGTGAGCGTGCAGGTTTCGAAGGTACAACCCGTCTAGAACTGGCTGATTTCAATATCCCAGTGATGGGTGATTCTAGCTATGTTGATATGGACTTACATATTGAAGGCATCAAAAAGTAACATTGTTGGTTGTATGCCATAAAAACGTCTTTAAATGATAAACATAAAAAAGCGCCTCATAGTAATGAGGCGCTTTGGTTTCTAGCCAATGTTGTTGAAGTATTCGCTTATGCTGTTTGTTTTTGTTCTTCAACCACTTCTGTTGGTTTGCCGTAAATGTTGCGCATTGCTTCAAGTACGCTTAGACGGTTAACCACACCCACCATTTGACCGTTATCAAGTACAGGTAAAACATGCGGTTTGCTTACTTTGATGCTCTTTGCTCGTTCTTCTAAAGAAAGGGTAGTAAAGCGAGTTGCGATGCCCATGCTGCTGGTTGGATATAGCTGTTCTTTATCAATACATAGGAACTCAGCCACATCGACCAGTTTGTCGTTTACGTCAATCGCCACTACGTCACGAGACATTAAATCCACCACTTTTTGGCCTTGTGTTGGAATGTAATCTTGGCACCACAAATCAACCATCACATCGTGTGCAGAGAAGAAGCCTACCAAGCGACCTTGAATGTCACATACCGGTGCACTTGCAAGGTGGTTTTTTAGCAACACGTCAATCGCTTTTGGCGTGGTTAGCTCAGCGCTTAGTGTTACAGGTTGAGTGTCCATGATGTCTTTTACGATAATGTTGCTGTTCATAGTATTTTCCTTAACTGACGTAATGTTAGTGGTTGTAGTAATCGTTGCGATGTTGGCTGCTTTTAGTTGAGGGCGTCGGTAGATACACCAGTTCGCCAATCCAACTAATACGGCACCACCAACAATGTTGCCAAGTGTCACAGGGATTAAGTTTGCAGTAACAAACTGCAAGATATTTAAGTCGGCATACTGCGCGGCAGTTGTGCCAGTCATTTGCCAGAAACTTTCTGGCGCAAAGTTTTGAATCACGATACCTAGCGGCACCATAAACATGTTTGCCACACAGTGCTCAAAGCCACTTGAAACAAACATTGCCACCGGCATGATTGTCATTGCGGCTTTTGTCATGGCATTCGCGCTGCTAAATGTTAGCCAAATCGCCAAACAAACTAGGAGGTTACACAAAACACCTAGTGCAAAAGCTTGTACCGTTGTGTGGTGCAGCTTATGTTGCGCGATGTTGAGCGCATTTAAGCCCCATTGACCATGATCCATTTGGTACAAACCAGCTGCTGAAACAATCAGCAGTAAAATCATTGCGCCAATAAAGTTTCCGACGTAAACCTTGCCCCAAATAGAAAGCATCTTGCCAAAACTGATTTGGCGATTAGCCCACGATATGCTCGACAAAACTGAGCTGGTAAACAGTTCACCGCCACAGATGACGATAAGTATTAGCCCCATACTGAAGGCCAATCCGCCAGCTAGACGACTTAGACCCCAACCTGATTCCGTGCTACCAGTTGTAACAGTGATATAAAAAAGAAACGCTAAACCGATAAATGCGCCTGCCATCATGGCTAGGCTAAGAGTCATACCGCTGCTCTTCTTTGCTTTGCTTAGGGCGAACTTTTCAGCCTCAGCCATCATCTCCATGGGCGAGAAGTAATCATTGTTGGCTTGAGTAGATGACATAAGCACTCCTAGTGATGAGTTTCATAAATAACCTCCTTATGATGATTGCAACGCTTAACTCGTCGTTGCCAATTCAGATTACGGTGCCAAAACCTAGAGGTAAAATTGATAATGTTTAGAATCCTCATCAAATAATTTGATATGAGGAAAATAGCCAGTAAAATGAAACCATGCGCGCATCGCGATAATAAAAATGAACGTAATAACGAAAGGAGAGTTATGCGCTATTCATTGAAACAATTAGCGGTTTTTGACGCTGTGGCTGACACTGGAAGTGTAAGTTTGGCTGCAGATAAACTTGCGTTAACCCAATCTGCAACGAGTATGTCGCTTGCTCAGTTAGAAAAAATGCTTGGCAGGCCTTTGTTTGAAAGACAAGGCAAGCAAATGGCGTTGACTCATTGGGGGATTTGGCTAAGACCAAAAGCGAAGAGACTATTACAAGATGCCCAACAGATAGAAATGGGCTTCTACGAACAACATTTGCTTAGTGGGGAACTGCGTGTCGGTGCGAGCCAGACACCAGCAGAGCATTTGGTGCCTGATCTTATCAGCAATATTGATAGTGACTTTCCGGAGATGCGAATTTCACTGAAAGTAAAAAGCACCGATAGCGTTATTCAGGGTGTCATCGACTACAAATACGATATTGGCATTATTGAAGGGCGCTGTGACGATAACCGTTTGCATCAAGAAGTATGGTGTCGTGACCATTTAACAGTGGTGGCTGCGGCGCATCATCCATTTGCGATGGCACCTAAAGTGAGTTTAGCTCAGTTAGAGCAAGCGAAATGGGTACTGCGTGAGCATGGGTCAGGTACTCGCATGATTTTTGATAGTTCAATTCATCATTTAATTGAAGATCTAGACGTTTGGCGTGAATATGAGCACGTTCCTGTGTTACGCAGCATGGTGGCGAATGGTCAATACCTCACATGTTTACCTTATCTTGATGTAGAACATTATATAGAGAGTGGGCAATTAGTCGCGTTAAACGTACCAGAGCTAAGCATGGAACGAACGCTTTCTTTTATTTGGCGCGCTGATATGGTGGAAAACCCACTAGTAGAGTGTATCAAACGTGAAGGATTGCGAATGATGAAAGGCAAACCAAGCGTTTTTTAACAGTTTTACTTTTTAAAAGCCGTACCACTGACTGTGGTGCGGCTTTTTTATTTACTAAATCTGTTGATTCTGCGTTTGCGTCAAAATAATCATGTAATATTTGTAATTTCGAGATAATTAATGTGATCTAGGTCGTTTAGGGCGAGAGGGGGAATCACTATGATGCTGTTTTAGACGCAAGGGCACATTCAGCATGAATACATTGATCGCCATTTCTATCACTACAGCCATACTTTCTGGTGTTTGGGGCTGGGTAGCCGTCTCGCTAGGCTTACTAGCATGGGCGGGTTTTCTTGGTTGTACAAGTTACTTTGCGACCCCTCATGAAGGCTATAAAGGTTTATTGATAAGCCTTATCACCAATTTATCTGGTGTATTTTGGGCGATGATGATCATTCAAGGTTCTAGTTTTGTGTCGAGTGATATTTTGGGCTATGTGCTCACTGGTATCGTGACGTTGTTTATGTGTCTACAAGCGCACAAAACCTTGCTGTCGTTCATTCCGGGTACGTTTATCGGTTCATGCGCGACATTTGCGGCAGGTGGCGATTGGCAGATTGTGATTCCTTCACTGATTCTTGGTGGCTTGTTTGGATACACCATGAAAGCAACGGGTTTATGGCTTCATGAGCGTGCGAACCAAACCAAAGCCATCAATCAAGATTCTCAGGTCTCTGAGCTAAAATAAGCATTATCAAAAAAATTGAAACACCCCCGATATTCGTTTTCGAATTTGAAGACCGGCCTCATTAATGAGGCCTTTTTTCTTTACTAGGTGTTGCCATTGGCAAGTGTCACGACACGTTTCAGAGTCCAACGGAGCAATTTAGGAATACAGCGAGTGCCTTTGTCCTCACAGTGAGAGACGATTGCGAGGGCAAGATCGGGTTTAGCGTATTTCTTTAGTACCTTAGCCACCACCTTTTTGGCAGGAATAGGGTGTTCTGGCGGCACTTTTACCATTTCACGGAAGAAGGATTCAAAGCCATTGTTGTAGAGGAAGTGTTCGATATCGCGGTCGGGAAGTTCCGTTAAACGATGACGCTCATGCTCTCCATCTAGACGAGCCCTAACAGATGCAGCGTATTTTTTCCCTGCTGGATCGCCGTCTGTGACGACATGCCAATCAATACCGAATGCTTTCGCTACTTTTATTAATGAACGCAGCCCTGACTGGGCAAACTCAATAATTTGTACCCCCTCGGCGGCAAGGTTATAGCCGCATTGATTGGCCAGTTCATTAAACAGCCAAACTTCGGTTTCACCTTCTACCAATAACCAACAACGGGCGTAAAGCGCCCCAGAGCGGTGAAAGCGAATATGAAAGCCGACTTTTCTCAGTTCATCGTTTGATAAACCTTGCAAAGCTAAGCTTGTGCATACGGTTTTGTCTGACTGTCGCACGAGACGGCGGATACTATGCAGAGGAACTTGAGCAAGTAGATCGCCACTATTGGTAGTTAGAATCTTCTGCATCGGTAACAGTTGCAACAGACCCCATGCTCTTGCTAGATGAGTAGGGTGTAGGCGGCCTTCAGGATCTTCAATGATCAACAAAGGTCGAGCGCAGCGACGCAGTTTATTCGGCCCTCTTGCCTGTAAATAAGCATTAAGTAGCCCCATAAACAACAATCTGGTTTGCTTGCTGTTGGTTTGCTCTACAAATTCAGAAATGCTTATACCTGTTGTGTTATGACCGCTGTAAAAGATGCCGTCTCTTTGTTTACGTAGATTGCTCCGCGTATAAGGCTTAAATGAGAAATAGTGATCCACCAGCATGCTCATCGAATTCAAGCTACTGCGCATTTCACCTTTATTGACGTGGCCCGGTACAGCCATTAAGCGGCGACAGGTGTTGTTGATGCGTTTTTCTATGCGCTCATTTTTATCTCCATTAGAATGAATGGGGCGCTCGAAACGGCGAGAATCTTTAAGTCGTAAAACAGGGTGTAACGACATTAACTCTTGAGCGAGTTTTTCTGTGTGGTGCAAAGGAAGCGGGTCGCCTTGCATATCCAAAAAATCGTATTCGGTTTTGATTTCATATTGCTCACGACTGGCGCTTAAACGGTAAATGATGCGCTTGGTATTCTGATCATCGGTGACCCAAATGGGTTTGATCTTGCGGTATCGCCCGGAACGAATTTCGTTCTTTTCATTGGAAATCAGCGTAAGAATAATTTGTAAGTCTTGAGACTGTGGATGAGAAATGGAGTAGTCGACATGGAAATCAGTCATCTCGAACTCGTAGGGAATACCTTCTGCTGGCAGAGCAACAGAGAGTGCATCAAGCAGTGATGATTTACCCCAAGTGTTCTCACCAATTAATGTGGTGAGTTGGCCAAAAGAAAGTGATAGGCGTTTAATTCCGCGAAAGCCCGCGATTTCGATGCGTTCTAGTTGCATAAGCTCACCTAAATTAACCTGTACATCATTAAGAATAAAAGAAAAAGTGAGTATTGGCAGGCATTTAGCTCACAATACCACGAATTTTCAAAAATAAACTCCCGAAAATTCAAAGAGATGTACGTCCCTTGGCTAATCTAAAAACAAGTTTTTATAAAAAGTAATGAATCTGTCATACAGATTGAGGTAGGATCGCGGTGAAAAGAGAGATACTTATGACAGAAAGAAAAAATAAAGCCACGCGAATCAAATTGGCGCACATCAACGATACCCATTCTTATTTTGAACCAACGTCCTTACAATTAAGTTTGCCGAGCGGCTCAGGCACTGAAACCCCGTTTGTTAGTGCGGGTGGTTTTGCTCGTATTGCCACGCGAGCTAAACAGCTCAGACAGCAAGCAGAAGAAAACGAACAGGGCTTCTTGTTTTTACACGCGGGCGATTGCTTCCAAGGCACGCTCTACTTCTCCTTATTTAAAGGCGAAGCCAATTCCACCATGCTCAACCAACTTGGTTTGGATGCGATGGCGGTAGGCAACCATGAATTAGACATGGGTAATTTACCGGTTGCCCAATTTGCTAAGCAGATTGATTTCCCGTTATTGGCGGGCAATTGGGATTTATCCAAAGAGTGTGAGGATAAACCTGAACGGTTAAGCGGTAATCCAAATGTATTTTCATTCCGCCCATACAGCCGATCGGCTCAGTGGATAGTAAAACATATCGGTGATGAAGCGATTGCCATTTTCTCCCTTACGCTTGATAAAATGGCGGACATTTCCAATCCAGATGCCGACACGCCATTTGTTAGCGCGATAGAAACCGCGCGTAATACCGTGTGTGAGATTCACAGAGCAGGCATTAATAAAATCATCTTACTTAGCCATATGGGCTACGACACTGACTTGGACTTTGCCAATCATGTTGGTGGTATTTCAATTATTGTTGGTGGTCACAGCCACGTGTTGCAAGGGGACTTTAGCCAACTAGGGCTAGGTAAGTCTGATGAGTATGGCGTAAAGGTAAATCAAACTTACGTCGTTCAAGCCGGTTATCACGCACTGGCGCTTGGTCATTGTGACATCGAATTTGATGAACAAGGGACAGTGGCTCGCTTTAATGGTAAAAACGAGCTTCTTATTGGTCGTCGTCTATTTATTGATACCAGCCGAAGTCAATCTTGGCAGCAACAAGATTACCAAGCCCTGCGTGCTCAAATAGAAAACCATCCCAACGTGATGGTTTGTCATAAAGACAATCAAATTCAGAAACTGCTTCAAGAGCGTTATCAAAGCCGAGTTCGAGCTTTACAACAAACAATTTTAGCTACCGCCAGTAACAAACTTCGCCATATTCGTGTACCCGATGAGCAAGGTGGTAGCGAAATCGCACCGTTGGTGAGCCAGTCTTTCCAGCATGCTATGATAGCGCAAGGTTATGAGATAGATTTTGCCATTCATAACGCGGGTGGTGTCAGAACATCTATTAACCCGGGGCCTATCTCAGTGGCCGATATTGCCGGAAAGGTGTTGCCGTTCGCCGTGCCGATTGGTGTATATCGCATAAAGGGCGAGTTCATCAGAGCCACATTAGAGGATGCAATCAATAATGCCTTGAGTAACGGCGTTAAAGGGACAGGCGATGGCTCATACCCATATACAGCGAATTTAAGGTTTGATTATGATGCCACTGCACCTATGGGGCAGCGTATTGAATCGCTTGAGATTTACCGCGAAAGTACAGGGTGGCAGCCGATAGATGACCATCATACCTACACTGGTACATCCTCTGCTTATACCATGAAAGGTAAAGAGGGTTATGAAGCCATCCTCAATATGCAAGGCGAAGGGGAGGTAACAACACTCTCTATGGCGGATTGTTTTATTCAATATCTCAAAGATAAGCCTGAGATTTTAAGCTGTGACTCCGTTGCTTACCGAAACTGATGGTTAAAAATTCAACACAGTGGCATGGCTTATGCATTAAGTATTCTGTCATGGGATCCTTAACAGTGCATAAGGAGTCATTATGTGGAGTAAAGACTGGGTCGATGTGGCAGTTGTAGTCAGTTGGGTCTGCGTTTGGACCTCATTGGTTTACTTTATCCCTGCCGGTGGTTTTTAATATCAACCACCTAACGTAAAGGAGCAATTTTTATTGCTCCTTTTTGATTTTATTTATAGACGAATGGATAAAGTAGGCGTACTATCCGCAGCGTTTGGGGAGTAGTCGCCTCTGGTTTACTTATCGTCATCTCGTTAGGCATTGCCTTTCCGGTAAGTATAAGCGTTCAGCGCTTCGACGAGACCAACGTAATCAAATTCTTATGCGGGATTTATCCGTATAAGGTTGTTTGTTTGCGGTAGGGATCGTAACCAATACTTGCTCTCGATCCCTCCGTTATTTGGAGGAAACATGACCCCATCTACATACTTAGGTTTCGGCCTACTGACTTTCATCCTTGTCGCTCTAGATATTTGGCAAACTCGTGGCGGTAAAATTACCATCAAGAAAGCTGCAATATGGAGTGTATTTTGGTTCGTGTTGGCGTTCTTCTTTGCCGCATCTATTTACTTTTTCTGGGATTTTTACGCACCAGGAAGTAGCTACACTGCAGAAAAAGCAACCGTATCGTTTGTGACAGGTTATCTATTAGAGAAGTCTCTCAGCGTGGACAACCTATTTGTGTTTGCAATCATCTTCCATCAATACGCCGTTCCTGAGCATTTGCGTCCGCGCGCATTACTTTGGGGGGTGATTGGTGCGCTAATACTACGTGCAATCATGATTGCAGTGGGCGCACAATTACTGGCTCAGTATCACTGGGTTCTTTATGTATTTGCACTGTTCCTAATTTGGACGGGTATTCAACTTGCACGTGATAAAGGTGATGAGGAAGTAAACCCTCTACCTGAGAAACTGATTCGCCGTTTCGCGAATGTGACTGATGATTATCGTGGTAATGCACTGACTGTGATTGAAAATGGCAAACGTGTAGTAACACCAATGATGATTGTAATCGGCGTGATTGCATTTATGGATGTGATGTTTGCTTTAGACTCAATCCCAGCGATTTTTGCAGTTACTCGTGAACCGTTCTTGGTATTAGCAGCAAACGTATTTGCGCTACTTGGCTTACGTTCTCTGTACTTTGTACTGCAAGGTATGATGGATAAGTTTATCTACCTAAAACCAGCACTGTCATTCATTATGGTGTTTATCGGTATTAAGATGATGCTTGTCGGCTCGGCGTGGGAGATCCCTACACCAGTGTCACTGCTTGTGTTGCTAACCACAATGACAGTTGCAGTGATTGCTTCTGTAATGAAGCAAAAGCAGCAACAACAAACGGGATTACAATAACCAACGTTATCTCAAGTAATTAATAATGCGAGCAATGCGATATTTATTACAGGTTAGAATGTAAAGGCATTGTTAATGCTTAATGCGCAGTGTGACGACTGGTGACTAAATTTACCTATATTATGGATATTTAGTCGCCAGAATCGTCGGTTTATGCATAATCGTAAATTGGCGTTGTTATCGATTTGTGTCATAAGAAAATCTAATCTGAAAATAGAAGATTTGTCATTTTTTACTCGCAAAAAAAGTGACTAGAATTTCTACATCAAATCAAGTTACCCGAATTTATAGAGAGGCTGATATGGCGCAAGTAATGCACGTTGATACCATGATTACCCCAAACTCTATGGAAAAGAGAACCTACTCGGTTAGCTTCAAAGGATTGATAGCACACTTACTAGACATTTTGTTTACTGATAACTCTGAGCGTCTATACAGCGCGAATGATCTTTCAGGTCACATGCAAAAAGATATCGGTTTATACCGCTAGTAAAAAAGAATTGTTTAAAACGCCAGCATACGCTGGCGTTTTTTTTTGCTAAAAAATCTAATCCAGATAAGCACTTATGTAATACAATGTAAAAATTGTGGTATTTATGCGAGGAATGACAAAATAGTGTTCTATTCTTACCAATGACGTTAGGTGTTTGATTGCATAAAAAATAAATGTCATTTAGCTAGGTAAGGAAACGATTTATGAGTGATATGGAATACGATTATCCCGCGAACTACAATCTCATCTCCATTACAGACCCATCCAGTTATATCAAATATGCCAGTGCGCATTTCAGTGAAGTTGCGGGGTACGACGACGGTGAGTTAGACGGCCAACCTCATAATGTTGTCCGCCATCGAGATATGCCTAAAGACGCCTTTAAAGACTTATGGTCACATTTGCAATCAGGCAAACATTGGATGGGCATGGTGAAAAACCAGCGCAAAGGGGGCGGTTACTATTGGGTCGATGCGTTTGCTTCTCCTATCAAACTTAATGGTGAAATCGTAGAGTATCAATCGGTTCGATTTAAACCTGAACGCGCCTTCGTCGACCGTGCTGAAAAGGCTTACACTAAATTACGTGGAGGGGGTAAACCTCTTACCATGTATTTTCCTCGCACACGCCTTTGGATGAGATGCTCTATGGGAATCGCAGCAGCGTTTGGTGTGTCGAGTGCGTTGCTACAGTTTGGGCAATCACCTTTAGTGGGTTTAGGTGCAATGGCAGCGATCTCGATAAGTGCGGTTTATTTGCTGACTCGTCCGTTAGAAAAAATCGCCCAAATGGCGCGTAAAGATTTCAATAACCCTCTTATGGAATACATCTATTGCGGGCGAATTAATGATCTGGCTGAAATTGAGCTAGGGATGAAAATGCGTAAGCAGTACGCGGATGCACTGATAGGTCGCGTTGGTATATCAGTGATGGATTCATGTAACGCAACTCGAACGAATGCCGATTCCGCTGCTGATAACAGTGAGCGCGTCACGCAAAACTTAAGCGAGCAAAAAATCGAGATTGATGTCGTTGCCACTTCTGTTAATGAGATGCAAGCGGCCTCCACTGAGATTTCTCAAAATGCGCAAGCAACCGCAGACGCCACCTTAAAAGCGCAGAACACCATGACCGATAGCCGCGGGGTTATTGATGGCGTCAATACCTCTGTGCTTGAGCTTGTCAATGAACTGAAACAGATATCGCAAACGGTTACTGATCTTAACCAACAAACAGAGCAGATTGGTTCGGTGGTTGAAGTGATTAATGACATTGCAGAGCAAACCAACCTATTAGCCCTAAACGCAGCAATTGAAGCGGCGAGGGCAGGAGAGCAAGGTCGAGGTTTTGCTGTCGTGGCTGATGAAGTAAGAACCTTGGCTCAACGTACTCAAGAATCAACCACTGAAATTCAGTCGGCGATTGAGAGTATTCAATCGGGCAGTAATTCTGCGGTTAAAGCGCTAAAAAAAGGCAATGATCAATCCGCCAGTACAGTAGAGCTGCTAAGCAAAGCGCAAGAGAGTATTGTGTTACTTGAAGAGCTTGTGCAAGACGTGGTGGATAGAAACCAACAAATAGCGGTTGCCATTGAAGAACAAGTGCACGTGTCAGATGAAATTAACGAGAATATTCAGTCGATCAACGTTAAATACGCAGACTCTTATGAGTTGATGACGCAAACCAATGACATGAATGCCAAGGTGCAAGACAGCACTAATGAACTGACGGAAGTAATACAAAAAATCGCTTAAACAAGTCTGCAAAATAACAAGCGTTAGATAAAACAAAAGCACCTTATAGGTGCTTTTGTTATGAGTGAGAATTACTTCTTACGACAGTATTCTGCAATCACGTACATAGATTGGCCGCCGTTTGCTTTACCTGAAACAAGCTTAGGATCGTCGCCAATGCTGATGCCACGGATAACCGTGCCTTGTTTGATAACTTGGTTAGTGCCTTTCACTGGTAGGTCTTTGATAACCGTTACGTCGTCACCTTTTTTAAGCTCAACGCCGTTGCAATCGAATGGCTTGTCGTCAGCAGACATACCTTTCATTGCCCAAGTTTTTGTTTCTTCTTCCATGTACATCATATCTAGCGCGTCTTGTGCCCAGCTTTCTGCATTTAGGCGAGTAAGTTGGCGCCATGCAGTTACTTGTACAGGAACAACTTGGCTCCACATGCTGTCGTTTAGACAACGCCAGTGGTTGATGTCTTGTGGGTCATCAATTTCACCCATACATTTGTCACATACCATGATGCCGTGATCAACCGTCACGTGGCTGTGTGGTGGCACAGCGTATGCCGTTAGAGGTGCTTCGTTAGCACATAATTCACATTTAGATTCACAGCGTTGTAGCATTGTTGCTTCAATAGACATAATGGACTCACATATAGTCGGGGTTAATAAACGGGGCTATTATCCACTTTATCCATGGAAAAGAAAGGGGGATGCGGTAAAGCAAAGGATTAACTTGTGCAAACTGACATTTCGCTGATATTTGTAGCGCTATCAATAACAAATATAAACCTCATCAATAACTTATTTGAGTGACCGTGTAACATATTGTCACTCGCTATTTACCTTATTAGAGCTTAGCGGCATAATCAGCTAGTTTTTTATAGCAATTTAATAGGTTGATAGATTGGAACTATTATCAATAGAGTTTCTTGGCAAGCCTCTTCGTTTAGAAGGTTCAATGGCTGGATGGCAACAATTGTTTTGGGATAACCAAATTGTTTCGCAGTTAAATGCCGATTCTGAACGCGGAAAAAATAGCCAGCATAAGTTCACTCTCACTAATGGAGAGAGTGAATTACAGTGCCAACTGGATTGTGAACTTGAGTGGCAACCTTTTGAATTTCGTTATAGTGCAACGGTAGATGGTCAATTGATCACGCAAGGTGAGCGGACGACCAAAGATATTGAGCAGCAAACACCCTACACGCCGCCGCCTGCTGAAAAACGTTTTAGCCTAATTGGCCTTGTCTCTCTTGGTATGAAAGCGCTCAAAAGCGCGAAGATGATCAAAGTGATCTTTGCGTCCGCAAGTTTAGCCGCGTACTCATGGTTATTCTCATTTCAGTTTGCTTTGGCGTTGATTGCTTGTTTAGTGGTGCATGAGTACGGTCATGTTAAAGCAATGAAGTACTTTGGTATGAAAACCAAGGGGATTTACCTTGTACCATTTTTAGGAGGTCTGGCCCTCAGCGACGAAAAGATCAATACCCGTTGGCAGGATGTGGTGATATCCATAATGGGGCCAATGTTTGGTTTTGTGCTGTCTGTTATTTTAGTTGGTGTGTATTGGATTACGGGTGAAGTGTTCTTTGCCGGGCTTGCAGCGTTCAATGCGTTTCTTAATTTATTCAATCTATTGCCAATCTTGCCGTTAGATGGCGGACACATACTCAAAAGCATCAGTTTTTCAATGAACTCCTTAGCGGGCTTGGTGTTATGTACCGCAGCCGCGGCCGGCGGCGTATTTTTAAGTTACTGGTTAGGGCTTACGCTGCTGGGATTTTTACTGATTATGGGTATGTTGGAAGTCATATTGGAGTGGCGCTATCGCCATTCAAGCCATTTACTGCCTCTTGATCGTTATGGTCAATGTGTGGCGGCGGTTTGGTATGTCGCCTTGGTAGCTGGGCTTATCTCAATCATCTGGTACTTTGCTTCATCCGGTGACACCATGTTGTCATTGCCGATGCAAATCTTAGGTACATAAAAATAGGGAGCGAATGCTCCCTATTTAGTTTCTACCGCGGTGAATAAGTTCTATATCTTACAGTTCGGACGCTGAGTGGCGTAGCTGGGTAAACGCTCCATAGTTTGCTGAAGATCCGATATCCGAGTGCTGTGAGATGGGTGAGTAGACAGCAGCTCAGGTGGCTGCTTACCGCCACTGGCTTTCGCCATGTTGTACCAAAGGTTGACGCTTTCTCGTGGATCAAAGCCCGCTTTAGCCATGAGTTCTAGGCCAACAATATCCGCTTCTGATTCTTGAGTTCGGCCATAGGGCATTAACACCCCATATTGCACCCCTAAGCCAAGGGCAGCCATTGTTGCATTTCGATACTGCGCGTAGTCTGATGCACCAAGTGCGGCGCTGGTAATCTGTAAACCGGCATTAGCCAGTTGGGATTGAGATAAGCGTTCATTACTATGATCGGCAAGAACGTGAGCAATTTCGTGGCCAATTACCGTTGCGAGTTGGTCTTGGTTTTCTGCTACATCCAACAATCCGGTGTACACACCGATTTTACCGCCCGGAAGAGCAAAGGCATTCACTTGCTTACTATCAAATACCACCACTTCCCACTCTTGGAATGAGCCTTGAACAGGTACATAACGGGTGATGGCGCCAGCCACACATTGAACGTAGTTATTGAGCTTCTTGTCGCTGCTGATCTTTTGCTTCTGCTTCATTTGCTCAAAAGATTGCGCGCCTAAGCTGCTCATATCGTTATCGGAAAAGAGCAGAATTTGGTTTCTACCGGTCGGTGAGGCGGTACAGGCAGTTAAGCCAATCGTTAAGGCAAGAGTTGAATACTTAAACCACGACATATTACGTTCCATATAAACTAGCTATTTCTTAATTATAACATTAGGTTAAACTGATAGCCTACCAACCTCAATAGCCAGATGTGATGAGTGATTCATCATTCATTGATGTCTTGGCTTTCTCTACGTAGGAAAAGTATGAGTATTTGGAAACGTGAAATCGATTTACAGCGCTTAAATCAAACCTCAAAAAACACCCTAATCGAGCACTTACAGATAGAATATTCGCAAGTAGGCGAGGATTTTATTCAAGCCACTATGCCGGTTTGTCATTTTACTCATCAACCCCTCGGTATGTTACACGGCGGGGCATCGGTAGTATTGGCAGAAACCTTAGGCTCAGTTGCGGCGAATTTCTGCGTTACAGAAGAGAGTTATTGCGTTGGTTTAGATATCAATGCCAATCATGTCAGAGCAATGCGCAGTGGCATGGTGATAGGTACTGCGAAGCCAATCCATTTAGGTGTGTCCACTCAAGTATGGCAAATCAATATTACCGATGAACGAGAGCGATTAGTGTGTACCAGTCGCTTAACGATTGCAGTAAAACAACATAAGAAAGCGAAAAGCGAATAATGGTTATTGAATTTTCCAATGGAAAAATCATCGCTACGGCCCATGAAATTGTCGTGAGACTAACAGGTGACGCGATGGTGACACTTCAAGCGCAAGTTGATGCGGTTCAATTGATTGGTCGCGGCGCCAATGTGGTTAATGTAAATGGCAGCGAGTGCAAATGGTCAGTTAAATTAGATAACCAAGAGCAAATCGAGGAATTAGCGTCACAAATTGGTATTGCGATTGAGTAACCGCTTGATCTAATGATTTTAAATGGGGGAAAATAAATCAATATCCAATATTGGTTGAGATTTCCCCTTTATGAGTAGCCCCCGCCTTCGCGTTCAGTTCGAAACCCTGTTTGAACACTATGATGGTGTTGACTCTGGCGTCCAGCTAGAAGACATCACGGACATACTTTGCTGTACTCGCCGCAACGCTCGGATTGTATTAAACAAAATGGAAGAAGAGGGTTGGTTAGAATGGCACCCAGCTCCGGGGCGTGGCAAGCTTTCTCAACTTAACTTTAAGCGAACTCGCGCCGACGTAAGTGAAACGCTGGCGAGAAGGTATCTCGAAGAAGGCAAAATAAGCCAAGCGCTTAAAGTGCTCGACCAAGATGCGGCTAAACTTGCTCAAGTGGTGGAGAGCTACCTCGGTGTACAGCATCAAGAGGGGGAGCAAGTTGTTCGCCTGCCTTATTATCGTCCGCTTTCCATGCTTAACCCGCGTAAATACATTCGTCGTTCAGAGCAACATATTACGCGACAAGTGTTTAGTGGCTTAACTAAACTCGACGACCAAGAAGTGCTACAGCCTGACTTATCTCATAGTTGGGAGATGCTATCGCCGCGCCATTGGCGCTTTTATTTAAGACCTGCGGTCCGATTCCATAATGGCGATTTGTTAACCACAGAAGCCGTGGCAGAAAGTATCAATTCATTGAAGAGTCGTAAGCTTTTTAGCCATATTAAACTGGCGGAAGTTCACCAGAAGAACGTTCTCGATATACACCTCTCTCAAGATGACTATAAATTGGCACTTCTGCTCACCGAAGCATGCGCAAAAATCTTGCTACCAGTCTCTTCACGCACTGAAGAGTATGACCAGTTTCCCATCGGTACTGGGCCATATAAAGTGGTGCAAAATGACGAGAAGCGTCTGGTGTTAAAAGCCTTTGATGGCTACTTTGGCTTTAGACCGCTCATGGACAGTGTTGAAGTTTGGGTAATCAATGCGCTGCATTCGTCGATTGTATTTCCAAGCCTCGCGAAGCCAATGTCACGTACTGGCAGTACGATGAATGATGAAGTTGAACTCGATCCCGGTTGTACCTTTTTGCTTCTTAATCGTAAGGAAGGCCTCGCAAAACAAGATGATTGGGCGCGTTATTTCAGCCAGCGCTTGTCTTCCTTGAGTGTCTTTCAGCAGTTACCTCAAGATAAGGTGGTTGAACTGGGCGCATTGCCTGCACACGGCTTAAAGCCCGGTTGGTATCATCACTCTCGCCAATCCCACTATACGCCCCCACCTAGTTACCGAACCGTGACGATTGCGTATCATGGTATGCATCCAATGTTCCCAACCTTAGTTAAGTGTCTTGAAGCGTTGTTAAAGCAGGATAACTTAGAGGTTGAGCTGATCACCTATGATTTGGAAATGCCAGACACCTCGAAAGTCGATATTTGGATAAAGCCAATGGGGCTTGGCCAAAACCGAGATGATGCATTAGCAGGTTGGCTATTGGATTACAGTGATATTGATACCATGAGCCAAGAGGCCGATTTTGCTGAGTGGAGTGACGTTGTCACTCAGTGGCGACAATCTGAATCGACACCATTTGCCGCGCAGGAACTGGGTAAGTTATTGGCAGACAAAATGCAGCTCATTCCTATGTTCCATTGTTGGTTAGGGGTAAGCAAGGATCAATGTGGTGCACTGCAGAACGCGAAATGTAATGCTCTAGGCTGGTTTGACTTCAGTGAGGTTTGGGTTAAGCCAATGGAAGAGAATCAAAGTTAATTTATGGCCAAACCAAATAAAAAACAGCCAAGTAAAACCGTTAACATTTATTGTGCAAAATGCCGTTTTCACCTGTTTAAATACCGAAAGGGAGGAAAAGGCGCTTTGATTAAGTGTTTTAAAGAGAGAATAGTGGATGATTTCACTCAAACTCCCTGTATTTGTCCCGGCTGTGAATCTGAATTTGCACGCGACACTTTGGTTAGAGGTACACCCGCTTATAAGTTTGCAGGTGGGAAAGTCACGATGAAGTGATACGTTTTATTAACAACTTGCCGTATTGAGTGATTTACCATTATTGTTGAAAATGAGTAGGACGGTGCGGTTTTTGATCTGAGTCGATAAAAGTCGTAAAAAAATCGTTAAAAACTTTCATGTTTTCCGAATGCTGTTAAAATGACAACGTTTTAGAATGTAAGTCCAAGTGTTCAATTTGATTTTCGTAGGGGTAAGTCATGGAACTAGGTTTAATCATCGCATTCATCGTTGCATCTGCAATTATGGTGAAAAAAGAGATGAAAACCTCAAAATAATCACTCATTCAGCCCAATTTCTTTATACTTTTTTGAATGTTTGAAATAGAAAAAAGCCAGCGATTTCGCTGGCTTTTGTTTTTCTAGGACTTCTATGTTGGTTTAGAAGTCATATTTTACGGTAACAGAGAAGTTTCGACCTGCTTGAGTGTAGAATTTGTCTTCTTCAGCTAGACCACGTACATCTGTCCAGTTGTAGTACTCTTCATCAGTTAGGTTGAAGAGACCGCCGCGAATGGTTAAGTCTTCAATTGGGCGGTAGTAGGCAGTTAAATCAACCACTGTTGAGGCGTCTGGTGCAAATTTGCCCTCTGGGTTGCCGTAACGGTCAACACTATCAATGATGTCACCCTCTTTTTTCTTCGCGGTATAAGAGATCTTCAATGAAGTCCCCCAAACTTTAGAAGGAGCGTCGAAGCTAATACCCGCAATCGCATTCCAAGGCATGATTGAGTTCAGTGGATTGTTTTCGTTGTCTTCACCCTTGGTATAAGCGGCAACCAAACTGGTTGTTAAACCTTTAGGCGCATCTGCAATCTCGTGCCAATCTAACATGTTAGACAGTTCGATACCTTTGATGGTCGCTTCTGTCACGTTGTCGTAGTAGTACTCAGTGCGGAACGCAGGGTTTGTACTTGCGCGAGATAGTCGTTCGATGAAGTTATCATATTCACTTTGGAATACGGCGATTTCGTTGCGAACGAAGCGATTGTTTGCGCGCCATCCGAGTTCGTAAGAAATGCTTTCTTCTGCTTTTAAATCAGGGTTTGGCGATGACGTGTATCGATGCGCCGCGTTTGCGAACGAGTAGTAAAGCTCTTGGAAGTCTGGCGCTCGGAACCCCTGACTGACTTGAGCAAATAGTTTGTGTTCATCATTGACGGACCAAGTCACACCAAGACGACCAGTTACCGCAGATTCTTCGTAAGTCTTATAAGAATCTTGGTCAAAGCCACCATCATTGCCATTAGCGATGCCGCCATTAGGGTCAGTTTTGTATGAATCGTAACGGATACCAGGAGTGACAATTAAGCTATCGCCGAAAGCGATTTCATCTTGTAAAAACAGGCCGTATTTTGTTTCAGTCGCATCTGGTACGTAATAAACAATTTTGTCTGCGCTGCTACTGTTGTATTCGTGGTTTACGTTTGAAATGTCGCGATTAGAGTAGGAGAAACCGTAAACAAGGTAGTGCTCAGAACCGCCAAGGGTAATGAACTTGTCGAACTGAGAGTTAAACTGAAGACCGGACTCTTCGTAAACGTAATCTTTGTTTTGCGTATTTGAGCTGCTGACGCGATCTGTTAGCCCGTTTGATTCTTTATCTAAGTAATCCAATTGCCATTCTAGATTGTCCGCAAAGCTGGTATTGGTCGCCCAAAGGTGTTTAACGCCAATGCGCGTTTTTGTTTCTGTATCATCACCCAAGTAAGTATCATAACTGCCGCTGCTATTACGGTTACTATTCGTTAGGTCTGATTGAGTATCTTTATCGATGTATTCACCTGTAAACTCTAGACGGTGATCATCATTTAATTGGATTTGAAGTTTACCTAGTAGGTTGTCTGCTGTTGACTCAAGCGGGTAGGTTTCACCGAAGTTATCTAGCTCTTCACCATCTTTACGAGTGTAAGCAATCAGGGTTTCTATATCATCAAATCGATTTGCGATAGCGACAGACTCAGAAAAGGTCGAATCAGCGGATGAATAGCCAAACTTCGCATGGCCACCAACATCGTTGCCGTCTTTTAAGAAATCAGCTGGGCTTTTTGTTTCAAACGCTACGATACCACCGATGGCATCAGAGCCTTGTAATGATGAAGCTGCACCTTTGACGATTTCTACTGATTTAAGTAGATCGACATCAACGTCAACGCGCCCTGAGTTGATGAACGCGTATGAGTTTTCAAATTGGTTTGCTTGCGATACGCCATCAACGATGATTTTAACGCGATTACCTTCTAAACCACGAACGTTGATTGACTGAACACCTTGGCGGCTATCGCCTTGCACAGTCACGCCAGGCGTGTATTTTAGAATATCTTCGACACTGTTAGATAAGTTAGCTTCGATATCTTCATCAGTCACCACCGTGACCGAAGCGGCTACATCGTCGAGTTGTTGGCTTGTTCGGGTTGCAGAGACAACAACTTCATCAAATAAATCGAAATCTTGAGCAAATGCTACTGGCGAACACGCCAAAATAATGGATGTTGAGAGGAGTGTTTTCTTATACATTTGAAACTAAACCTTACTTGTTATTTTAGTGAGAGTGGTAAACCGAAGAGGATTCTATTTGATCTAAATGATAATTAATACCATTCGCATTAAGTGGTTTTTGGTTTGAAATGTTCAGAATATGGGCTACATGGCTCTAACTGTTTGTTTTTACTTGGCTTACAAACTGTTATTTTGTTTAATATTTCTTTAAAATTTTTTTCGTATTCTGTGAATTTTCTCAGATTTGAGCTTTGTATATGACAGTTTTGTCATTAGGAGGAGACATGCAGAGTCCAGTGACTCTTGAAGCACTTCATATTCTTGACGCAATTGATAGAAGGGGCAGCTTTGCTGCAGCGGCGAATGAGCTTGATCGAGCGCCGTCGTCGTTAAGTTATCAAATTCAAAAGCTCGAACAAGATCTCGATATAATGATCTTTGATCGCTCTGGGCATAAAGCCGCATTTACAGAAGCGGGCAAGTTGATCCTTGAACGAGGCCGGGCAATTCTATCGGCTACCGAAAAACTGGTTAACGATGCCAGTGTGCTTGCCAATGGTTGGGAGCTTGATATTACTGTCGCATTTGATGGCATTATTCCTATTGATAACTTTTTCGCTATGGTTGATGCCCTCGGTAACGTGAGTAGCACGCGAATACGTCTACAAGAAGAGATACTTGCTGGTGGCTTAGAGTCGCTAGAAACAGGGCGTTCAGATCTATTGGTGTGCCCGCAGCTTGATAACTTGCCTTTGGAAATTAAGCATCAAACTATCGGAAAGCTTGAAATGATCTGGGTTGCGGCAAAAGATCACTATGTACACAAGCGAGTGGGTGAGTTTGATCAAACAGCACAAGAAAAATATCGCATTATTGCGATAGCTGATACGGCAAGAGAGCAGCCTCCACTTTCGATTAACGTGCTACAGAAGCAACCGCGCCTTACGGTCAGCAATTTTGCATCCAAAGTCGAAGCGTTGAAAAGTGGCTTAGGTATAGGCACGCTTCCTTCAACAGTCGCGCTGCCTCTTATCGAACAGGGCGTATTACAGCAGATTGAAGGCACTGAGCCTTTTCCAATCGATATTATTATGGCGTGGAAACGAAATAAGATTGGTGAAGCGAAATCATGGTGTATTCAATACCTAAATAAAAACTGGGCGATGAAATAACCATACGGTGCTGCTATAAACGCAGCACCATGTCTGCTGTGCCATCTTCAAACTGGATATCAATTTCAAAGCCCAACCGCTGTGCAAGGGTTAACATTCCACGATTGTTAGGCATGGTCATCCCCGACATTTGTTGGGTCTTCTTCGCCTTACAATAATCGATGATTTTGCTCATCAGTAGTTTTCCTAGCCCTTGTCCTTTCATGTCAGAGCGAATCAAGATGGCAAATTCTGCATCACTATTGTCATGATTGATCAGTGCTCGTGATACGCCAATGATCTCTTGTTGACCAGATTGTTCTCTGACGGCGACAAATGCCATCTCACGGTCATAATCAATTTGGGTGAATTTGGCTAAGGCTTCATGGTTGAACTCACCAACATCGGAAAAGAAGCGTTTATATAAATCATCTTTCGATACGCCATTGATAAACTGAGCATGTAATGGCTCATCTTCGGGTAGGATGGGTCTCAATAAAATTTGTCGTTTATCTTTGAGTGCTGCCCACTCTTCATGCTCGACAGGATAAGGCCTAATGGCGAGTCTTTGCTGTGCATCGCCTTGGTAGGTTTTAAGCGTTAAATCTGCATCGAGAATGGTAAACTCACTGCCATTGGCCAGTACTGGATGTATATCCAGCTCATGCACTTGCGGGCAATCCACCACCATTTGGGATATTTTAACTAACACTTCCGATAGGCCATTTATGTCGATTGGATCAGGCAGTTTCTGAAGACGTATTTTGCCGCTTTTTATCGCTCTTACGATAAGGTAACGTGCGAGTGCCATGTTCAATGGCGGCAATGCAGACGCAGCATCGAGCGCTTCATCCCATTCAGAACCACCTTGGCCAAGCAGAATCACAGGGCCAAAAGTATCATCATGTTTGACCTTAATTCTTATCTCTTCGCCACCGGCAAGCTTTGCCATGCCTTGGACTAATAGCCCGTGGACGTTAGCGGCAGGATAGGAGAGCTTGACTCGATCAAGAATGGCTTGAGACGCACTTGCCACCTCCTGACTGTTACGCAAATTGAGCATAACGCCATGCACATCTGATTTATGAGCAATATCGGGTGAGCGCAATTTAACGGCTACGGGATAACCTATTTCTCCGGCAATATGTACCGCTTCACTTGCTTCAGAGGCTATCCATGTCGGCAATACGTTAAAGTTAAAGCAGCGTAAAAAGTAGCCAATTTGATGTGTGTCTAAAATAACTGTATCTTTATCCAGTAGTTGTTGGTTTATCCATGACTTCGCATTTTCAAGTTCACTAATATGAACAGGTTCAGCCGTGGTGGGCGTTTCCATTAATTGCTTTTGATTGCGTCGGTATTCGACCAAATGCATGAACGCGACGACAGCACTCTCAGCGGTTCGGTAAGTTGGGATACCGGCTTGAGTAAAGATATTTCTCGCGGGTTTTGCGGTTTGTTCACCCGACCAATTGGTAAGGATGTTGAATCTTTTGTACCTATGGTGAGCCTTTATTGCCTCGACAATAGCGATGGCGGTCTGCTCTGAGCGAGCGATAGCAGAGGGGCTATGCATGATGAGAATTGCGTCGGCACAATCGCTATCCATTATTGTATTGAGTGTATCGACGTATCGTTTACTGTCGGCATCGCCAACCATGTCGATAGGGTTGTTGTTGCTCCAACTCGATGGCAACTTATTGGACAGTTGCTCAAGAGTGTAGTCATCTAACGCAGCTAATTTACCACCACGTTCGAGTAATGTGTCCACTGCCATTATCGCCGGGCCACCGCCATTTGTGATTATCGCAAGTCGTTCGCCACGCAATGGCACAGAGTGGGTCAGAGTTTCTACGGCTGCGAACAGCTCATGAGAATTTTTAACTCGCAACATACCTGTACGGCGGATTGCCGAATCGTAAATGATATCGAGTGTGTCATTGCCGCCAGTATGCGCTTGAGCAGCTCGACGTCCTTCTGCGGTTTTCCCACCTTTGAGTACCAAAATTCGCCTGTTTCGAGAAGCGCTTCGAGCGGCTGACATAAAGCGGCGTGCGTCTTTGATCGTATCGACGTAAAGTAGGATCGCTTCGGTGTGTGTATCCGTAGCAAGATGATCAAGTAGATCAGCAAAATCTACGTCTAGCGCGTTGCCAAGCGAAATAAATGCAGAGAAGCCAATGTTTTTATCATTCGCCCAATCCAAAATCGTGGTGCACATGGCGGCCGATTGCGAGATGAAGGCGATTTTACCTTTCTGCGCGTTGACAGGTGAAAACGAAGCATTGAAATTGAGCCAAGGTAATATCAACCCCAAGCTATTCGGCCCCAGCACGCGCATCCCTGAAGCCTTGGCGATGCCAATACACAAGCTCTCGATAGATTCGCCAGTACTGCTAAGCTCATGCATATCGGAAGAAAGTACAATGGTCGATTTCACTCCTTTAGCGGCCAGTTGAGTGAAGATCTCAATGTTTCGGCTCGCATGAGTACAAAGGATGGCGACATCGGGAATAATTGGAAGGGCATCGATGTTAGGGTAAGCCAACACGCCACATACAGAGGTATAGTTGGGCGTGACTGGCATTATCGCACCTTCAAAACCATCTTGGAGCAGGTTTTTCATCACGATATTGCCTGCTCGCATTGGTCGAGTTGACGCGCCGATAACTCCAATCGATTTGGGCTTAAGTAGCTGGCTTAAACTGTTCATAAATCAACTTCCTAACGATATATTCACTTTATCGTAACGGACTCTAAGCGTATATGCTGTGATAAATTGGCGTTGTTTTAATCAGATCACCGAAACTGCGTATCAGTTTGTGTTATAAGTCACAGTGTCTAATAATATATTCACGCAGTATGCTTGATTAAAGGTCTGTCTAACGGCATGATTTACAGTAAATTCTATCTAGGGCTTTGAAGAATTCATGAAAAAAATAGCAATTGTTGGCTTATCTGTATTACTTTCCGCTTGTGTGTCAGGACAATACACAACAGATGTAAGTTCAGAGAGTTACCGCGAAGATTACAAAACAGCGCAAGTTGAACTGCCTGTAACTAACGAAGTAGCAGAAACGACAGTCGAAACGCCAGCACTTGTCGCTGTTGAAACTAAACCAGCAGTCACCATCGTACCGCCTTCTAAAAAGCAACAAAACGCGATGCCTGCTCGCTACGGTTACACTATCCAAGTAGTGGCTGTAGGTTCTCAGGCTAAAGTTGACCACTTTGCTCGCAACCTTCCAAGCAACGGTGAGCCAGTATGGGAAAACTACAAAGTTGTTAACGGTACGAAGTGGTACACGGTGCTTTACGGCGATTACGCAACGCAAGCTGATGCCAAAAAAGCAATTAGCCGCCTACCGGCTGAGTTCAAAGCATTGAAGCCATTCGTTAAGAGTATTGACGCAATTAAAAACTCGCCATACCCAACCCTTAACAAGCTAAATTGATAAAAAGGGGCAATCGCCCCTTTTTTAACGTCTAAATATTGGCCTAACAGGCTATCTGCCTTAATAATATTCGCGATACAAGTGTAACTTGGCTCAGTTTTCTTTATTATGGACTGACCTTTGCTTTTGTCGTTTCACGGAAAGATTTTAATGAAAAAAACGTCCATTCTTCTACTTTGTGGTGGCGGTTCGTCAGAACACGAAGTTTCTCTAGTTTCTGCTAACTACCTGCAATCTCAGTTAGAGCTTACTGAGGAATTCTCGGTAATTCGCGTAGAAATGAAGAAAGACGGTTGGTTTACCGAGAACGGTGAACTTGCGTTACTTGATACCAACACCGGTCAACTTAACTTTGCCGATACTTCTCTTCATATCGACTTTGTAGTGCCATGTATTCATGGCTTCCCTGGTGAGACCGGTGATATTCAATCCCTTTTAGAGCTTTCAGGTATTCCTTATTTAGGTTGCCGTGCTGAAGCAAGCACCAACAGCTTTAACAAGATCACTTCTAAATTGTGGTACGACGCACTTGGTATCCCTAATACGCCATATTTGTTCCTATCGGAAGATAATCAAGAATCATACACGCGTAGTGTTGAGGCATTTAATCAATGGGGCAGTGTGTTTGTTAAGGCTGCGTGCCAAGGTTCATCAGTTGGTTGTTATAAAGTCACTGAACTATCTGAGCTGCAAAAGGCCATCAGTGATGCGTTCACCTATTCAGATCAAGTACTTGTTGAACAAGCAGTTAAGCCTCGTGAATTAGAAGTCGCTGCGTATGAGTACAACGGTGAATTAGTATTAACAAAGCCGGGTGAAGTAAAAGCGCCCGAAGACGCGTTTTACAGCTACGAAGAAAAGTATGCTGAAACAAGCCATTCAACCACAGATATCGAAGCGCAAAACTTAACTGAAGATCAGCTTGAGTCGATTCGTGTTAACGCCGAAAAAGTGTTTAAGCAGATGAAACTACGTCATTTATCACGAATTGATTTCTTCTTAACGCCAGATGGCCAAATTTATCTAAATGAGGTGAATACCTTCCCAGGAATGACACCAATTTCGATGTTCCCGAAAATGCTTGAAAACAACGGTGATAAGTTCCATGAGTTTTTAGCTTACTGCGTGAACTCGTCCATTTAATCGATAGGTTTAATCGTTAAGAACTTCATCTTTTCCAGCTCTGCTTGTGTTCTATTTCCTAAATATTGATAGGGCATTGCAGGGCTGAGCCAACGCCCTCTAATTTGAATCTCTTTAGTATTCACCCCTTGGTTCGCTAAATCTTTAACAGCACCAACTCGTAACGATTGGCCCGAGAACGCGACAGCTAATCCTAGCTGCTCACTTGCCTTACGTAATACTCGATATATCGATGAATCATTGAGCCTGTCTTCACCAACGTTTCCGTGGCGATCGATTGAAGTAAAAATATAGTTGGAGCTGTGATTTCTGTAACTTAGCCATCGATTCAAACATTGATGTCCGCGCTCAGTAAGTGGATAGCGATGCTCACCCAGCACGATAGAGTAGGGAGTTTGAGTTGTATCTATATTAACCGCTGTTAAGTTTTTCAGTTCAGATCGCTTCATCAAGGCATCAAACATTACGTGATAGATAGCGAGGTTACGAATATCTAGTAAGTCGTCGGAGCTAGATAGTTGCTCTGTTAATGTTTGTAGGTGCTCTTTAGTAAAAGACTCCGTTTGTTTACTGTCACCTTTCTTATTTAAGCGAAGTCCAGCCAGTGCTGATTGAACTCTGCTATTTGTAGTTGGGTCTGGGAAGCTCAACAAACGATGAACTAAAGATATAGTGACCGTGTAACGTCGTATGGTCGCGTATTTTTTGCTTTCTCCACACTTTTCTAAGTACAAACGTACCGCGGTAGTAGATGCGGGCAGGGGAGCGACGCGTTTTAAATGGCAAAATTCCAAAAACAAGTTCCAATCTTTGGTAAAGCCTAACAATGAACTCCGAGAATACTGGTTGCTAGTAAGTTGAGCGAATTCATCTAGCGAAGCGTAGTTTATAAACTGAGCAATCGTTTGTTTTTTCACTTGTTCATCTGTGATGATGGGCAGGTTTTTTCTCATTTTGGTGCACTATAACCATAATATTCAACTAAATATACTTGCTTACCGCAAATTTACAATTATTATTAAAAACATCTAACTAATTGAGAAGTTTGAAACTATGGCTGTAGCGACATACCGAGGCTTTAATATTAAGACCGTTGGTACTTCAACTGATATTTGGCAAGTTCAAATTAAAACTCGAGTTTTACAGGGCAACATGGCTGCGCTGAAAAAAAGCATTGATTGGTTTTGCGATACCGCTACTGTCATCGATCCTAAAGAGTTCTCATCATTATCGAAACAGCGAGAAGCTGCCGGTAAAGCGGTTCAAGAAAATTTCTATGGTTACATGCTTAAAAACGACACAGGCGAACCCAACGCTTGGTACTGTTTTTTTAACGGTCGTTTGATTAAAGGTGGTAAACTAGCGATTCAGAAACACATCGAAGCTTATCTCATCGCGAAGAAAAAAGCAGAACAGCAAAAGAAGTAAGTTATGACTCTTGTATACTCCACTGAAACTGGCCGAATTAAACCAGAAGAAGATAAACCGCAGCGCCCAAAAGGTGACGGCATCGTTCGTATTGAAAAGCAAACCAAAGGACGCAAGGGAAAAGGCATGAGCGTAGTCACTGGTTTAGATATGGATGATGTTCAGCTAAAACTCATGGCGGCAGAACTCAAAAAAGTGTGTGGTTGTGGCGGTTCAGTGAAAGATGGCACGATCGAAATCCAAGGTGATGCAAGAGATAAGATAAAAGCTCATCTCGAGAAAAAGGGTCACACGGTTAAACTCGCAGGCGGCTGATAGCGTTTACCGATGATTTAAGAGGAGTGCAATCGCACTCCTTTTTTATTGCTAGTAAATTGATATTTATGGAAAAATTTACCTTTGTCTTAATGTATCATAGGCGGTAATTTGCACTCATTTCTTTCTGGTGTATGAAAATCAAACAATTCATTCCTTCCACACTGTGTGGTTGGGTCGTATATGTTTATTCCATCATCGCTTTCCTCGGAATCTTTGGCGGTTTACTGCTACCTAAAATTCATACCTTTAAAACGTGGCCAGATAGTGTAGATGGCGTAACCGTATATTTGTACTTTTATGGTCTGGCGTTTTTGGTGATATGGCGAATTTGGCGTAACTACCAAAAAGGTACTTTGGATGTGCCATTTAAAGAGATGCTTTACGGCTTGTTTGTCATAACCGTATTTAACTCAATTTTATGCTTGGGCGCGCATTTAATGATACAAAACATTTTGCATCTTACGACTCGCTATGAGGGTGAAATTGTCGTTAAAGTGTTAGGGAAGAACGATGAATACATCAAAGGCGGAAAGCCCCCATGTGAAGGTGGAATCGAGCTAGAAAGGCTTGGGGTAATTTGTTACGAACATAAGTTAATCTGGTACTACGCAGAGCAAGGACAATACGCTAAGTTGATCGGAGAAATTTCAGATGCCGGCGTCGTCATCGAAGATATTCATTTGTTTAAGTACAAGAATCCAAACTAAGCGGTGTTAACGAGTTTGCTTTAACACAGCCACGACTAACGCTGAGACAAACATAATTAACATGCCTACATTTTGCTTCTTAGCGATTTTCTTAGTTTTACAAGCTCATAGCCATCCTCAGACACAACGAGACTGTCTTTACAATAAATGCAGGTTAGTTCTCCAGTGTTTAATACCGTATCAATATCCTTTAGCTCAAATTGATGATCGCCACTACAATTAGGGCATTGATAATTCGGGCAAGTTTCCATACCTATAAGACATCTATAATCGATTGAAAATAGGCATAGAAGAGCAAGTCACATGCCATTACGACGAATGGCACTCTTAGAGGCAATATTCAGTTATCGTCTTCAGGACGATGATTGAATATTAAGTACTTTATGGTAAATCGGTTATGTTAAGTGTCTTTGCTGAGCTCCTTAAGCAAGGCAGAATATTGGCGGTGCAATGGGGCTAGTCAGATATCTACATCGATAGATTATTTAACATAAGATAGATAATACGCACTGAGCCAATGCATCCGACGGGACTCCAATCCACAAAGCTAAACCCATGCAAGCCATTGAAGCGCCTGATAAACCGAGCCCGTCAAACTTTTTTGCAATCTTTGCCCACGCTTGTTGAGCTTCGTAAGTTTTCGCTTTGTCCGCAGCTAGGTACACCAAAACCATTTCTGTATCAGCGTCGATTTCTTTGGCGATAAAAAGCGCTTCTGTTTCAGTTAGATAGCGTCTTCCTTTGCGTATATCTGATAACTTTTGGACGCTTATATCTAAGTCATGTGCAATTTGCTTTTCCTGCACATAGTTCTTAGCCGTTTTATAGGCATCTAGTAAGTCATTAATGTACATTTTCGGAATCCTCAGTTATGCGTATTCACTTGATTCTAGCTTATCTGTACTCGATTTTGCGTATTTACATTACGCTTATTCGCGTATTTACTATACGCAATTAAGCGTATTAAGCCCGTTTCATCTTTCCTTGTCTCGGTGATTCGGGCGATCACTTCAGACCACCTCGAACTAAAACCCTTGAAGCTTTTGTTCTTGGTGGTCGCCCAACTGTTCAAGGTGGTTGTCATGGAAAAGATTGATATCTCAAATGCTGTGATACTCGATACTGAAACTACAGGTTTGGATTCCGATGCTCGAATCGTTGAAATTTCCGTAATCTGCGCGAATTCTGGTGAAGTTTTGTTTAGTCATTTGGTAAATCCACAATGCAAAATCCCACAGGAAGCTCAATCAGTTCATGGAATTTCCGACTCGGATGTTAAAGACATGCCAACATTCGATTTGGTTTGGGATACGGTTAAGTTTCACCTATTCGATAAAACTGTAATCATCTATAACTTCAACTATGACTTCCGCCTGATTCGTCAATCGCTATCCGATTTTGGCTATCCACTTCATAACTTACTTCACTTTATTGATGGTGATTGCGCCATGCTGTGGTATGCCGAATTTTATGGTGATTGGAATGAATACCACGAAAACTTTAAGTGGCAATCTCTTACTAATGCCTGTGCTCAACAAGGTGTTGATGTGTCTGATTTATCCGCTCACCGTGCTTTGGCTGATTGCGAAATGACACGTCGCTTGATTCATGCCGTTAACGCAAAAATCGGGGCGTGATATGACTTTCAATTATACGACATCTCGTAAACGTCCGGTTTACTTCGAACAACACGCTGATGGTTACTGGTGCTCGATTGATGGTTTACCGGAGTATTTCAAAACCAAACACGAGATGTATTTGTTCGCCTGTGAAGATGACCGCGAACTGATTGAGATTACTCACGACAACCAATTGCAGCTTCGCGAGTCTGGTGCGTTCGAGGTGAATCACCATGAGTAAGACCATTATCGATTTCTTGAGCTTTTCCGGTTCTCCGTTGCTGCTGACACGTTGTAAAGAAATGGCGAAACAGCGCTTTGCTTTAAATGAGCGTGAAAACGTTACAGCATCACAAAGCCCTAACGCAATCCAGTTTTGTGAAGATACCAAGATTCGTTACTTCGCGGAAAACCTCGCGCAAGTGCTTGGCTGTGTTGAACAAGAGAACTTCGCCAATCGCGATTTGTACTATGCCGCACTGGATAAAGAACTGCGTGACGCGGATGTGTGTATTGCCACAGGTATGTCATTCAACGATTGCTATCAGCATCTGATTGCCAATATCGGCATCGATATGCTCGACGTGCTTTGTCATGGCGAGATTGAATCGTTCCTTGAATTGCTCAATACCGAAATCACGGTGGATGGTAATGTGTGGACGCTACAACCCAGTGGCGGTTTTGCCGGATATTCACATAGCGCAAAGTTACAGTGTAATGGAACTCAAGCGGGTTTAGTGGCTTGGGGCGCAAAGAACTTCGGTTACTACGTGTCGTTCTCTGGTGTTGGCTGCGCGGCTATCAAAATGGATGTGTTACACAAGGCGCTATTGCAAATGCCTGACGTGCGTTTGACTCGGGTCGATATTGCCTTTGATGACTTACAAGGCCACATCGATGTGCCCGCTCTGCGCAATGCCTATGAAAACGGTGACTTTATCACTCGTGGTGCGCCACCTAAATACGGTTACTTTGAATCGGGCTCATTGGTCACCAGTGACGACAAAAAGAAATATGGAATGGTGCCAGATGGTGGTCGCACGTTTTATGTCGGCAACCGCAAGAACGGCAAGCTGTTCCGAGGCTATGAGAAAGGCAAACAACTCAAGTCAGCCGATTACCCTAATTGGGTGCGCCTAGAAGTCGAACTGCGCAATAACAATCGCGAACTGCCGCTTGAGGTGCTCATCAATAGCGACCCCTATTTTGCGGGCTCATACCCTGCCCTGACCGCAGCTCTGGACGACGTTGAACCAATGATTATTCCTATCTCTCGTGTGATTGCTCGCGCCAGTTTTGAGCGCTATTTAGAGCATGCCCGTAACCAGTACGGCAAATTCATCAACCTAATGAACATGGTCAATGAGACCCCGCAAACCGTGGTGGCCTTGTTAACCAAAGGCTTAACACAAAGCGATATTCCCGACCGTTTAAACATTCCAGTCTGTCGGGACAACTTAAATCAATCTGGAGAATTATCCCATGTCTAAATTAACCGTCATTGTGATTGGCTGCGAACACTCGCAAGGTCTATCTAAGAAAGACGATCGCCCTTACAACTTTGCTCAGGTGAACTACCTTGCCCCAAATGAGGGTTGGAAGTCTGAGAAAGGCGCATGTAATGCCGTCGGCTTGGTGCAAAAGCAAATCCAAATGAACCCTAGCCCGTCTTTGGTGGCGGAATTTCAAAAGCTCAATGACCAGTTCCCGATGCAATGCGAACTGCATTTAGACGTAGACCCAAGCAATCCGCAGCGTAACCACGTTGTGGACATTAAAGCACTGGGTTAATTGGAGTTCATCGCATGGCCATGTGTATCGATATTGCGGCTAACGGTGTGTTAGTGAGTCAAGGACAGATTACCCGTCCGAGTGATTGCACTGCTTTTGTGATGGTCAGTTCTGCGGAGTACAGCCAGTTGATGACCCATCAATCGCTGTCTCCCGCTCAAGTAGGCACGGCCGTTTCCTTTGGTTTCGCCATTGTATTTGGCCTTGGTTATTTATCCACGTATGGCGTCGCTCTAGCAAAACGCCTCATTAAACTCATATAGGTATCACTATGAAAAACAAACTTAAAATCCTAGCTCTTTCTTCTGTCGTAATGGCGAGCAATGCGATGGCCGCTGACGCCTCTGACCCTGTTTCAAACTACCTCAGTGCGATTAACCTGACCGCTGTTGCGGCGGGTGTCGTTGGTATTGGTGTGGTTATCGTTGGCATTTGTATGTCAGAGAAAGGCATTAGCATCGCCAAGCGTGTGATTGGTAAAGCGTAATGGTGTTTGCCCTGTTCGACATGCAGCTCACCATCTGGGTATTGATTGGTGGGATGGCAGGCTTCATCGCCTCGTTGAATTTCAGGGATTAACTGGGGCGCTTAGCGCCCTTTTTTATTGGGTAAACGAATGATGAAAAGCAAGTTCTTGCTGTTGTGTTGCTGCTTGTTGCCTGTCACGGCCTCGGCTGCGCAGTTGTATGAGATGACAGGTGGCGGTGGTATTCCAAGTTGTGGTTTGGTGATTGGTTGGGTTGGCTCTAAGGCCGCCATTACCTCAAATTGTATAGGCGTGGATTACTATCAAGGGCGGATTAGTGACATTTACTTTGCGACGTTTGATGGAGGTTGGAACGGTTTTCGTTATGGCTCGGGCAAATATCAGCGAAACAGCACAGGTTTCATTCTGAAAAAGGTGGCCAGTTGCCCCGAAGGTAAAACAGTAGACGAAAAAGGTGTCTGTGAGAAATCCTGTCCCGTTGGTCACGAACTGGACGAACTCGGCCAGTGCCAACCCATCGTAGAAGATCCCTTTTGTGACTCGTCTGAGTTTACCGACATGCTGGTCAAAGAGAACGAAGCGTGTGCCGCTAAGTACCCTAATCATCTGACTGACTTTTCCCATAGCTGTACCGACCGCAATAACTACAGTTTCAGTTGTAATCAAGGCGTGCCGAAACCCACCGACCCAAATACGGGCGGTGATAATGGGGGTAACTCGGGTGGCAATTCCGGTGGTGACAACTCAGGTGGTAACGGCTCTGGCGGCGATAATAATGCCGGTGATAAGGACAAAGGCAACGCCGATGTCATCGCCAAGCTGGATGAACTCAAACTCGATTCAAACTCGCGCCTGGATAAACTCGATCAAACGTTACTCAGTCAATCCACTAAGTTTGATGACTTACTGACTAAGGCCGATGACACCAAAACCGAGATAGCAAACGCCAGTGCTACAGCAGACCAAAACGCAAAGGATCAAATCGAAGCGACCAAGCAAGTCAAGCAAAGTGTCGATGGCCTCGCCTCAAATATCGATGGTGTGACCAATAGCGTGAATGAGGTTGGCAACCGTATCGAGAAGCTGACTAATACCCTGACCACGGTCGATACCTCCAAGATTGGTAAAGGTGGCTGTTGGGAAACCGACAGTTGCATGCGGTTGTATCAACCCGCCTATGAGAATGGTATCGGTGGGATATTGATGAAGCATTACGAGCAACTGAAACAGCAAGTGACTACGGGCATGATGGACAAGTTCAACACGCTCGACATCAGTAATGCATCGAAGCCCTCTTACGTTATTGACCTGAACTTTGGCGCGTTTGGTAACTATGGTCGCCATGACATCTTCCAAGTTGCGGGACTGGGCAACATCTTTCTGTTTATTCGTATCGTGCTCATGGCTTCCACCATTCTTTACGCACGTTCTTTAGTGTTCGGGGGTTAATATGGACTGGATAACCGATGCCATTAACAAAATTCTGGAGTTCTTTTACGCTCTGTTCAGGGCGTTAATTGATGCGCTCAAAGACATAGCGGGCTTTGTGTTTGACCAACTGCTTACCGTGGTCAATAAGCTGCTTGAGTCTATCCTTGCTTCACTGTCTGCTATCCCAATGCCGGATAACCTGCCCTTGCCTGCCGGAGTCTCTTGGGTACTGTCGCAAATTGGTGTGCCTCAAATGCTGGTCATCGTGACTAGTGCGTTGATTATCCGCGTACTGCTGCAATTGATCCCATTTGTGAGGTTAGGATCATGATATACGCATTAGTCGGTCGCCCACGTTCGGGCAAATCCTATGAAGCCGTCGTGTTTCACATCATCCCTGCTATCAAAGCGGGTCGTCAGGTCATCACCAATATTCCCGTGAACATCGAGCGCATACGCAAGGTGTTTGGAGATAAGGCCGACCTCATTGAAGTGCGCGAAGGTAAGTTTAACGACTATGGTGCAAAGGAGCGTCCCTTCACCCATCCTGAAGACTATCAAACCGAGTGGCGCAACGAACAAAACCAAGGGCCATTGTTTCTGATTGATGAAGCCCACATGGTGCTTGGCCGCCAACTGCACAATGAGATTTTGTACTTCTATTCCATGCACGGCCATCACGGTATCGACATCATCTTGGTGACGCAGAACCTGCGTAAGATCCACAAAGACATCAAAGATATGATTGAGATGACCTACTACTGTGTGAAGAACACGCACTTAGGCACGGATAAGACCTATACGCGTAAGAACTTCCTCGGCAGTGAAACCAAAAACCCAGTGTTTGAAGAAACGCGAACCTACGATAAGAACTACTTCCCGTTCTACCAATCGCACACGGCCAGTAGTTCTGCGGTAACGGAAGCTCAAGCGACCGATACCAAGAGCGTGTATGACACTTGGCAATACAAACTGGGTAAGGTGTTTGTGTTTGGCGGTATCCTCTACTTGATAGTGCTCGGCTTTATGATGTTCAGCGGTGACGATGAAGAAGACGTGGCCAGTCATCCGACTGAGCAAACCGAAACCAAAACTAGCGAAGCGAACGCAACCGACGAACGTAAGCCAGCTGCCCCACGCGGGTTTGGTTTATTAGAGGATTTCGAGTTCTTTGTTTCTGGTTGGAGCAAACAAGCGGTGTTTACCAATACGGGGTTTGATGCTGACAAGAGCTTCTATCGCGTTTATGTCGATGTGTATCGAGAGCAACGTTTGGAGTTCAGCCTCAAGCATTCCGATTTGCTGCAACTTGGCTATGAGTTTAAGCGCCTGTCCGAGTGCGTTTATCAAATGAGTTATCACGGTGAGAGTCGCATTGTCACTTGCCGCAAGGTCGTGGAAAACAAACCGGAGGAAGAAGAACTTATCCAAATGCCTAAGCTACTTTAATACGGTGTTTTTTGATGGAGGGGCCCCGTTTCGTCGGGGATACCATCAACAAAACACCTAACTGAATTAGCCCCGCAGGGAAAAGTGACTGCGCAGCGGGAACGAAGCACCAAGCCACCCACTTGCGGCAAGGAAATCGAGCAAGCCGATTGGCGCGGTTAGCTGTCCCACTCAACACAAAGAAAATCACACGCCTTTCCTATTAAGCCAACCCTCGCAGAGCCTCACCGCACCAGTGGGGCTTTTGCTACAGCAACCCACCTAACCTACAACACCTCACTCATTGGAGTGTCGGAAATGAGTGTCCGCACTGCGAAGCAGCATCCCCGTATAGTAATACGGGGTGAAAGTCTTACCCCTAAAGACTAACGATCTTTGATCTTTCGCTCTTAAATATATGCAAATAGTTGATAATATTTCGAATCTTCCAAAGAAAGGAAAGTTACATGGTTCTTAAATTTATCGTATTCGCTGTTGGTATTATTCTCGTTTTGGTTCTTATCGGGCGGTTATCAAGACGAACGAACAACTCACCAAACGCAATAAGCGAAAGTAAAATAACGACCGATTACTTATACCAATCGAGAAAGACTCTGGTTACAAAATCAGAACTCGCCTTTTATAGAGCGTTAACCGTCTCTGTTAGAAATCGCCATCTCGTATTTTCTAAAGTGCGCATTGCTGATGTGTTAAGCCCAAAGAAAGGTGAATATGACAAAAGTAATTGGCGTAGAGCGTTCAACCAGATTGCTTGTAAGCACTACGATTTTGTATTGTGTGACCCTGAAACACTAGATATTCATATGGTGATTGAGTTAGATGACTCTAGTCATGAGCGTGGTGATAGAAAGGAACGTGATGCATTTGTTGATGCAGCAACGGCTTCTGCTGGTCTTACATTTAAGCGCTTTAAAGTTCAAAAATCTTATGACTATTTTGAGCTAGAAAATGAACTATATGGAACGACTTCAACGGAAAATAAGAAGCTTGAACGAGTGCTGTAACCGACACCCCCTGTCGTATATTACGGGGGTAAACGCAACTATTCCTATCTACCTTAGCGTGCCATGTAAATAGGCGTTTTACTTTACACCGAGATGTTGAGCAGATGATGGGATGTATGTGTGCAGAATTAAATATAGCAAAGAAATGCCAGTGCTAGTTAGGATCGAGTCAAAATCACCACTAATCAAAATAGTTTTATTGGGTTTAAAAATTTCCCCAATTAGACCTAATTTTAATAACCCCAAGTACAGCATTATGCTGAGTAGAGCCGCAAATCCTAACCAATAGATAAAGTGGATAGCTTTTAAGGGTAAAACCTCAACCTTCGCCATGAGAACGAGCACGCAAGGCAGGAGTATTAGGAGCAGTTCGATATAAATCACAATATCAGTCCTTTAACCTAAAGTTGTTCGTTTGAACGAAATATCAATATTTTAAGTCTAGTCTAAATACTAAGGGAGGCGGTTAGAAATAAGAGAATTTTAAGAGTGATATTAGTGACGTTAAAGTCTGTAATTTACTAAATTAACAGTAATTATATTTGTGATATTTGTTATAATATAACAACAACACTTTAGCCTAAGTCATAGAATTTGTTATCATTAAGTCACTTCAAGCATTCATGATCTATGTTTGAATTTCTGACTAGCCTCAGACACTTTCGCTTGCAAACGCGGATGGCCGAACTGTAAGACTCCAGTTCGGCCTTTTTTAACCGTTATGATTTAGATAATATCGATGCGATTGCTCTAGCATAACGAAGCAACTTCGTTGATGTAGCCAGTTCAAGTTCTGACTGAATCTCTAGCAAAGCGATCCCTGTTAAGATCTCTTGGCAGCTCACTAAGCGCCCCGTAGGTAACTCCATTTTGTTCCCATTCATTTTGAATTGCTTCCAATCGCTAGATGTGCCAAGTGCCCGACCTTTTGCCATTTTCATAAGACGTCTACACTCTCTTGGAATCGTTTTTCCTCTATCCCACTCCGTGACAGTCCTCACAGATTTAAAACATAGTTCCGCAGTCTCTTCGACTGAAAGTTGGCACGTAAACTCACGAAAAATATAGTTTTTAGTCATTTCGTGATACTTCATAGTTAACTCTCGCAAAAGCGAGAGATTCTATAAATATATGCATTAGCGTGATGTGCGCCGCGTTAAACATAAGCACGGATAATACGCACTTAAGTGTTATTTCAAGGCAGTAAGGTTTTCGCGTTCTTGTTTTAGGAATTGCGGCCTTACAACGACAAAACTTGCTGTCAACTAATCTCAGTATTTGATTAGCAATTACAATTCGCCTTGGGCACTTTTGTCATTCAACTTAGCGATCATGCATAACTAATTGCTGTAAACATACGTTCTAGCAAAATCCTACCTCAACTAAAAATCAGATTTTCATCCGCCACTTTTACACAGTGTTGTTGATGACTTACCCGGATATGTGCACGTTGATTGTCCACACGTTTATTTATCATCTCTTATCGACTGCTTGCTAAATCCAAATCTACAGTTCTAGACAATGACGCGTTGTACGTAACTTGCGTCGTTTTAGCTTCTTATAGCCACTTAGCAACAAACACGCAGAATTTAAACCTACCTAAAAACTACAGCGACTGTCGCGCTTGTGACGTGGTCACTAATATCAAAATTAAACACGTCACCGTTAGCACTTCTGGTACAACCAAATGTGACAGCTTAACGACACAGTCTAATTCACTGGCTATAAATCGCGAAGTAATGATGGACTTACAGGTTTGTAATTTAATTACAAGCAAGCTCAAAGCTGCACTCACAACAGAATTATATATTGTCATAAATGACTGAAATTCAGTTCATTTTTGTTATTAAGCGTATGCCTTAAGACTTTTGTGCCACTACTGTAATTTTGTAATTCTAAGGAGTGTCACTTTTTATTAGGAAGCTAAGAAGGCGCAAAAGAGAAAGTTAGAAGTGTTATAGTGCGGCAGGATATTACAAAAAAAGAGCACTATGTGCCCTTCTCTCTTTAGTTGCGAAGTGTAGTGAATTACTCTTCGTCTTGCTGATTAGCTTGCTCTCGGATTTGACTAGCAACGATCTTGATGGCTTCTGCGGTACTCACCCCTTGCGCCATTAATTTTTGAATTTGTTCTACGGCTTTTTGTTGCTCATCGTGGCTAAGGCTTAAATCATCAAACATAAAAAAGGCTCCTAAATTTAGGAGCCGACTATATTACGATTTGTACGAAAATTCTAGTAACTGGTTAAGAAGTTAACGTAAGCGCCCATTGAGTTTTCGTTAGTGTAGCTCGCGCCAACGTCCAGTTGGAATAAGTTGAGTGGCGAAAGACCTAAACCAACCGTCACCGTATCATCTAGGTTTTCATAAGCTAGGTTTTTGTTCCAACCCGCTCTGAGTTTTAATTGGCGCAGAATATCAACTTCAGCACCAACTCGAACCATTTGTCGGTTATCCGCGAACTCGTTGTAGCGTTCTTCTTCTTTTAAGTCGTAATCTGCACTTAGAGTAAAGTAGTCCGCAACGATACCAGCGCCAACAGTGTACTGTGGCGACATTTTGTAAGAATATGAAATCGGTGAATTATCTACTGTCGAGTAAATGGTTTTTGTTTCAATATCGCGCTCGATCAGGTTTGTGCCTGAAATACCTACGCGAAATGGGCCATGAAACCAAAGGAAGCCGGCATCAACGTTAAACATAGTTTCGCCAGTGCCATTATCTCTTAAATCTTTAAGGTCATAATTGGTCAAGCTTGCTTCGTAAAGATATGTGTAAACGCGCTGAAGTTTAGGGCTAACACCGAAGGAAATATGTTGGCCAAGAAATGTTTGGTATTTTGCTAGTGAGATACCAACCTCTGTAACGCCAACAGAAACCGCTTCTACCGTACTGTTCGCAGCATCCGTATAGGCGCTGCCTGTTGTTGAATCGATATTTGCGGTCGCAAAAGATTCCGTGTACGCCTTGCCAAAGGCATTAGCTGCAATGTATTGGTTCGGGATAGCGAAAGCAACAACACCACCAAGCTCGAAGTTAAGGCTGTCACCATTCAGGGCATCTAGCGCTTTTGCCAATTCGGCATCATTACCCGGGTTGTTGATGAAGTTTTTGGTGCTATCGAGACCGTCAATAAAACTACCGCTGTCGGTGTATTCAAAACCAATACTCGGTGTGATCATGCCAATATCATCGTTACGACGATAAATAGCCGTTAGTGCAGGGTTGTAAAATGGTGCAGTTAGAAAGTTAGCAGAGACAACACCTACTCCACCCATTGCGTCGCCGCGTGCCTCAACAGCGTAATTCGCTGCAGATGCAGTAGTGGCCGCAAAAGCGATCGATAGTGGTAATAATCTTAGTACGGTTTTCATAACGATATCGTGTTTAGTGTCCGGTAAAACTTATATCGGCCTATTGTCACCTATCTTTAGTTATTCCTCTAGTGAAACATCATAGGTTTTGCTGATAATTTGTGCCTGCTCTACGATAATTTTACCCTGCCAGCGTCTATGAACCATGCTCACGGCTAATACATATCGGCCTGATTCTATATCGGTCGTCAACAATGAATCAGGATAATCCGATTCGTAAGATTCATTCCAAACGTTGTTATAAGTTCCGTCTACATAGTCATACAGCGATGCAGTTAACTTAGGTAACGGGCAATTTGAATTCAATAAGCTATTTTGTTCGACTAGCCAATGATCTTTGGATTGCCAACGAACGGTCATGTTTGCTTGTGGTTCACCAAGAACTAGCCATGAACTCCAAGATTCATCATCTTTGGTGACCACATCAATGCGATAGAGCCCCATTTGCAGGCGATTGTTGATATTGTAGCGTTTTACGTATGTGCCAACGCCACTCTCATCATTTTCACTCAATTTGCTCAGTGCGTTGTCATTTGAGATGTCGCGTTCTATCCAGCGAGTGAGATTGATATCTGCGACATCTTTTGCTGATTGAATTTCAACAACTGCGCGAAAGGCATCACGCCCCGGGCTTTCAATTTCGGTACGTTTAACAACGACGGATTTTAACCATTCGGGGAAACTTTTGTTGTCTAAGCCACGTCCGCAATCAACTTCCAGCGATTGCAGCAACAAGTTATTTAGATGGGGTTTTAGTGTGGCGTTATCTTCGAGTTGCCATACTTCTACTAGCGAGTTGAACATCGCGTTCAAATCGTCATTTAGTAGATGTTTGTGGGTTTGAGTCAGAGGTGAATTGCCGTCAAACCATGGCACGCCGTCTGAAAAAGCGGGTGCACTGCAAAGTGCACCCGTCAGTAATAATGCTTTTTTAATCATGCCTTCATCTTATAGCCAACACCACGTAGCGTTTCGATCTCTAAGCCGGGTAATTTTTGGCGTAACTGTAGTACGTGAGTGTCTACCGTTCTTGTTGTTGGGAAATGATTGTAGCCCCATACATGGTCAAGCAACTCGTCGCGCGTAAATACACGGCCTAAATTGCTTGCTAAGAACAACAACAAGTCGAACTCTGTTCGAGTCAATGTTACTAACTGCTCATTGAAGAACACTTCGCGGGTGTTTTTATCAATCAATAAGTTATCTGTTTTAACTTTGCTGTCATCTTGCTCTTGTTGTTCTGGTGAACGCAATTGTGCGCGAATGCGAGCAAACAACTCAGCTTCAGCAAATGGCTTGGTTAGGTAATCATTCGCACCAGAATCTAATCCTGCTACTTTATCTTTAACGGTAATCAATGCAGTAAGCAGAATCACCGGAACATCCTTGATCGCTTTCCATTGGCTAAGATGTGTTACTGAGTCACCATCAGGCAATTGACGATCAAGGATAACGAGATCTGCTTTTGCCCAGTACTGCTCAACATCAGCAATAGTTTCTGAATGGAAGCACTCGTAACCTGCTTGTTCAAGGCTGACAAGTAGACCGTCAGCTAAATTTTTGTCGTCTTCAACGAGAAGCAGTGTCTGTTTCACAAGGTATCTCCAATATGAACGTTGTCGGCGGACCAATCAGTGTCATTTTGCCACCCATTCGCCCGACCATAGAATCAACGATTGTTAAGCCCAACCCTAAACCACTCTTACTCACAAAAGGTTTTCTTAATTGTTTCCAATCTTTGTGAGTCAGTGTCCCTTGGTCAATAACATTGAGCGTAATTTTGTTTTTAGATGTCTTAACATCCAGTTTAATCGGCTTAATTCCGTATTTCACCGCGTTACGAATTAAATTGTCGATACAAGTACCAAGCCAGTAGACGTTCAGCTTAGCAGCGACGTCGTTGTCGATATCTAGCTCGACTTGGTTACAAAATTCTTCTTCGATCTTAAATTCAAGCCACTCAGCGATAGATGGTACCCATTCTGTGGCTAGCGGTTTGTTATCAGACTGCAAATAATCTTTACTTGCTTCCGCTAATTGGCGTAATCGCCTCGAATCTTCACACAAACGGCGAAATTCATCGTAAACCGATTCAGGAAGCTGCTCAAATTCTCGGCGGAAGCCCTCTACTGTTAGAGACAAGCTTGCAATCGGAGTGCGAAGTTCATGGGTCAATATTTGCAAAACCAACATGCGACTCTTCATTTCTTGTCGTTTGGTGTTCCAACGATAAATCGACCAACCAATCACCAAGAGAATATTCGCTATCACTAAACCGACCATACCAATTCTTAAGAGATTAGCGTGATCTTCTATATCCCAGCAAATATTACCTCGTTGCACGAAGCAGGTATTTGACGTGCTGCCCAAGGTTAAACTTAAACCGGCTTTTGTTACATTGTTTGCCCAGATATCCTCTGGATAGATGTAGTAATTATCATTTTTTCGCAGCCAAAGTTCATCGTTTTCAATAAACATGCTCGCACCGGAGATCAAAGCTAAGATGCTCTCTTCGTCCATGCGCTGTAAACGTCCGAGCAAGGTTTGCTCCGATGCTAAGGGACGCTCTTTAATATGCATGTACTGCTCAAGCATGGCAACTTGGTCAGGGTGAATGGCAATGTAGCGGCTCGCGTAAGTACCCCCGCCCGGGTGAACAAGGCTGCTTCTCGCAAACCACTTAGGGCTTAATTTACTGCCCTTACACATGGCACGAGTAAATACCAAAGGCTCAGTAACTAAGGGGCTTAACGGTAATTTACCCGTACAAGAAACCGACAAACGATAAAGTGTTTGGATATCTTTAAGTGGGTAATTTGAAGTTTGTGGCAGCATGGACTCTGGCGTAAGCAATCTAGTCGGATAATCAGATTGCAGCACTCGGATATCATAGGTGACATCGGCTTCAGCCATTTTGAATAAGTTGACAAATTTATCTATACGTTCTGGTAATGAATCCGCACTGGCGCTGAGCGGGCTCATTGCAACAATAATCAGCAGCGGTTTTAGGAAGTGTCGAATCAAAACAAAGTCTTAGCAGTTCAATTATTTACCAGAATACTGCCTGATTATGGCAAAAATAGACATGATTAATGTAAGGTGAGTGTCAATTATGTTACGTGCTAAACAAAAGAAGCCAGCAATCATTGCTGGCTTCAATAGTTTTAAATGCTGGGTTTGATTATAGTGCTTTCGCGATTGCGTCTACGCTATCTTTCGCATCACCGAACAACATTTGTGTGTTCTCTTTAAAGAACAGTGGGTTTTGTACACCCGCATAACCCGTATTCATTGAGCGTTTAAATACGATAACGTCTTTCGCATTCCAAACTTCAAGAACCGGCATGCCTGCGATTGGGCTGTTTGGATCTTCAAGAGCAGCAGGGTTAACCGTATCGTTAGCACCGATAACAAGAACCGTGTCTGTTTCGCTCAGGTCATCGTTGATTTCGTCCATTTCTAGCACGATATCATAAGGTACTTTAGCTTCAGCAAGTAGAACGTTCATGTGACCCGGTAGACGACCCGCAACTGGGTGAATACCAAAGCGTACGTTAACACCTTGTGCGCGAAGCTTTTCAGTAATTTCGTGCACCGGGTACTGCGCTTGTGCTACTGCCATACCGTATCCCGGAGTGATAATCACTGACTTAGAGTTCTTCAGCATATCCGCCACGTCTTCAGCATTGGTTTCGCGGTGCTCGCCGTATTCAACATCGCCAGATACAACCACTTCTTGACCAAAGCCACCAGCGATCACACTGATAAAGGAACGGTTCATGGCTTTACACATGATGTAAGAAAGAATCGCACCTGACGAACCGACCAATGCACCTGTTACGATCAATAGGTCGTTCGCTAGCATGAAACCAGCTGCGGCTGCTGCCCAACCTGAGTATGAGTTCAGCATTGACACAACTACTGGCATATCCGCACCACCAATAGAGGCAACAAGGTGGTAACCAAATGCAAATGCGATAAGCGTCATAACAATCAGTGCGAACATGCTGCCATCTGCTTTAACGAAGTGGATCATAAGCAGAGTTGAGATAACGATCGCAGCAAGGTTCATTTTGTGCTTGTGAGGTAGGTTCAGCGGAGAAGAGCTGATGATACCGCGCAGTTTACCAAATGCTACGATTGAACCAGTAAAGGTTACCGCACCGATGAATACACCGAGGAACACTTCGATTAAGTGAATCACGTGCTCTGCGTGGATACCGGCTGGGTCAACGGATACCGGCGCAGGTGGCGCAAGGTAGCTGTTAAAACCAACTAGAACGGCTGCCATACCAACGAAGCTGTGCAAAATAGCAACAAGCTCAGGCATTTCAGTCATTTCAACTTTTTTCGCGTAGTGGATACCAATACCACCACCAATAACCATCGCGATGATTACCCAAGCGAAACCTTCCGCTGACGGGCTAAAGATCGTCGCGATCAACGCGATCGCCATACCGATGATACCGTAGTAGTTACCCGCTCGCGCAGATTCTTGCTTCGATAGACCCGCTAGGCTGAGAATAAAGAAAACAGCAGCAACAATGTAAGCTGCTTGTACTAGTCCTGCAGACATTCCTTGTTACTCCTATTTATCTTTACGGAACATTTCAAGCATACGCTTGGTGACGGTGAAACCACCGAAAATATTAATACTCGCTATCAATACGGCGATGAACGCAAGGAACGTGACGACGCCATTTCCTTGGCCAATCTGTAGCAAAGCACCGACAACGATGATGCCTGAAATGGCATTAGTTACCGACATAAGCGGAGTATGCAGTGCATGTGTAACGTTCCAAACTACGTAGTAACCCACCACACAAGCCAATACGAATACAGTGAAGTGCGCTAAGAATGCAGCTGGAGCAACCGATGCAATCCAACCGAAGGCTGCAACACCAGCAACAATACCGATGTACTTCTTAACTGGCGAGGTCGGCTCTTCCACTTTTGGAGCTGGTGCTGGCGCTTCTGCAGGTTTTTGCTCTGGTTGAGCCGAAACTTGGATAGGTGGCGCAGGCCAAGTAACCTCACCCTCTTTCACGACAGTGACACCGCGTAGAACTACATCTTCAAAGTTGATATCGATGTTGCCATCTTTCTCTTTGCTAAGCAGTTTCATTAAGTTAACGAGGTTAGTTGCGTAAAGCTGTGAAGATTGAGTTGGAAGACGACCAACCATATCGGTATAACCCACAACTTTCACGCCGTTTGCAGTTGTTACAACTTGGTCAGCGACTGTGTATTCACAGTTACCACCATTTGCGGCTGCAAGGTCAACAATCACACTGCCTGCTTTCATGCTATCTACCATTTCTTTGGTAATTAGCGTCGGCGCAGGACGACCAGGAATTAGCGCTGTTGTAACGATGATATCAACGTCTTTAGCTTGAGCAGCATACAGCTCTTCAGCTTTCTTGTTGAACTCATCTGACATTTCTTTTGCATAGCCGTCACCAGCGCCAGTGTCTTCCTCAAAATCAACTTCAAGGAACTCTGCACCCATTGACTGAACTTGCTCTTTTACTTCTGGGCGCACATCAAATGCGCGAACAATTGCGCCAAGGCTACCAGCAGCGCCGATAGCAGCAAGACCTGCAACACCAGCACCGGCAACAAGTACCTTCGCCGGCGGCACTTTACCTGCAGCGGTAATTTGACCTGTAAAGAAACGTCCAAATTCGTGTGCAGCTTCAACGACTGCGCGGTAACCGGCAATGTTAGCCATAGAAGACAGTGCATCAAGTGCTTGAGCACGAGAGATACGCGGCACAGCATCCATTGCAAGTACGTTAATGTTCTTGCTTGAAAGCTTCTCCATAAGCTCTGGATTCTGAGCTGGCCAAATAAAGCTAACGAGAGTTGCCCCTTCTTTAATAAGAGCAAGCTCGTCAGAGCCTTGTTCAGCATCAATAACAGGCGCGTTTACTTTAAAGATGATGTCTGATTGCCAGACTTCTTCAGTAGAAACAACCTTCGCCCCTGCGGCTTCAAAAGAGGCGTCGTCAAAACTAGCCAACTCCCCTGCATGAGTTTCGACAACCACGTCGAAGCCCAGTTTAATTAGCTGCTCAACCGATTTCGGAGAGGCAGCTACTCGCGTTTCACCTGCGAGTATTTCTTTTGGCACACCAATTTGCATAGCTATTCCTTGACTATTGGCACAATGATTATTCAGTTTTTATCTAACGGATGTATGAAATACAAGCATTTTGTAATAAAAACACAAAATTTCATTACATATAACCGAAAGTGATGGTGTATTTTGCAATTTTGACTGAAATGAAACAACAGCCTTAGATGTGAACAGAGGTCAAACCAGATCGCAAAAACAGAAGAAAAAACAGTAAATTACAGTTTGTTCCAAACAAAAAGAACCATCAGCATAACTGCTAATGGTTCTCAAATTTATGACATCTATCAAGCTGTGGTGAATCTAATCGAAAATTTTCTCACCCATTTGATCGATGAACATTTGCGCTTTTTTGAGCATAAATTCATCGGCGTCTGATTGACTAGATAATACGTCTGAGCGAATAAAACGGTGTGATTTCACTTCACCATCTATCTCTTTTTCAATGCGTCCGGCAATGCGGTACTGGCCCGATTCGTTGATCGCTTCTTGGTAAATCAAAAAGCCTTTGTACTCGATAGGTTCAACAATGGGTTGCGGCTTTTCTTTGTTGCCGCCAAACAAGCGAGAGAATAAACCCACTCTAGCTCCTTTAATTTGTTTTCTTTAAGATTGGTTTTTCAAACCATTCAAGCTCAGCGTCTTCATCAAAACGCGGCTTATTAAATATCACAGGGAATTCATCTTGGCGATTCTTACGTCGATCGTCAACAATCATAGTTTTTGCGGCCTCGACGGCGGTTTCAGCGTACTGCTTGAGAGTAACTAACCTGTCTTCAGAGAGTGTTGAGAGAAAATCAATGTCGTGTCTTATATAGACAGGCTTTAATTGAATAAGTGCAAGACAAGCAAGATCAGCCAACTGATCATGATCGAAATGCTCTGCGTATTCGGGAGTACCAAGCACTTGCCCTACTAACGTTTCCATATAGTTATGTACATCGACACTAATCTGCATACATTGCACTCCTGCAACAATTTATAAATACACAATAATTCAGTAAGTTACTATTCAAGTGTAAACCAAAACAAGGATCTTAGATTAAAGAAATCCTAGTTAAGATTCATCCGTTCCGCTCAAATATTATCAATAGTCTACGTTACAGCGCATTTTTCAGTCACAAACAGAGCAAAAGACTTGGAAAATCATCAAATAACAGTATGCTTACAGGCTGGTCCAATTTTATTTTCACCTGCAGTCAAGGCCTAGTTCATGTCATTCTCTTTAGTAACTGCGAGTTGGTTTCGTTTAACGTTCCCTCTGTTGTTGTTACTGATGATAGCCCTTGGGGTTAATAACGTTACTTCACTTATTGAAGCTAATAGCGGCGTAAGCACCAATCTGCCTTACGTACTTTTTGTATCTGTCATTTTGCTTAGCCACGTGTTTAAGCAAAGTCGCTGTGCAATGGTCTCTACCGCCATGCTTGTGGCGTATTGGGTTGTGCAACACCGCTTACAAAGCCCTTTGTCTACAGGCACAACTCTGCTCGAATTATCCCTACTTGCCATTTTACTGCCTATCTGTTGCTTTGTTGTATATTGCTTTAAAGACAGTAGCTTACGTAGTCGAAGTTATCTAATCTACGTGGTGACGCTGTCACTTATGGCGCTATGGAGCAAGCTTATCCTGACCCATTTTTATGAAGGTGGGTTTACCGCAATCGATTATAGTTACTTACAAGCCGTTGAAGAGATTTCTTTATTGCCTTTCCTGCTTGTGCTTTATTTAAGCTCGTTAACCCTTATTGCTGCAATTCGGGTTTTAAAAGCGAATCTAATCCTCGATGCGATCATCTATTCTGCAATGCTGACTGCATCGGCAACCTTTATCTTTTTTGATGTTGCGTACATATCAAGCACCCTATTCAGTGTGTCTGGTATCCTGCTGTTGGTGTATTTAATGTCGGCCAGTTACGAGCTAGCATTTAACGATCGTTTGACCAATATTCCAGGTCGTCTGGCACTTGAGTCTGATTTAAAACACCTCGGTCGCAAGTTCACCATCGCGATGCTCGACATCGATCACTTTAAATCTTTCAATGATACCTACGGTCACGACACTGGCGATGACGTACTGAAACTTGTGGCGAGTAAATTGACGGAAACAGGCGGGAAAGCATCTGTCTATCGCTATGGCGGCGAGGAATTTACCGTGTTGTTTAAAGGTAAATACGTTGATGACGCAATGGAGTATTTAGAGGAACTGCGAGAATCGATCGCCTCTTACGAAATGGTGGTGCGTAATAACGCCTCTCGTCCTAAGGATGACAAAACCGGCAGTAAACAGCGCGGAAAGAATAAAGCGACTAAAACGGTTTCTTTGACGGTAAGTATCGGCGCGTGTGACAGCAGCGAAGATCGTAAAGTAGAGAACATTATTAAAGCGGCTGACGAAGCGCTCTATAAAGCGAAGAAAGGCGGTCGTAACCGAGTGGTTGCCGCCTAATCCTGATTAAAGAACAGCACAATACTGCCACCTTTTAGCTTACTACCATAATTGATGTTGAGTCCTATACCGATATTATCTATCCAGTCAGACTTAAAAGGTGGCGTCATTAGCCAACCTACCGACGTTTCATAGTAGTAGTGCGTACCGAATGGATTCTCGCTGTCCCCGCCTAAATCGACTCGACGAACACTTGAGAAGAGCGATTGTACGCTGCGTCCCCACTTCGCGACGTTGTAATAGATTTCTGCTCCATTAGCAACATACCAACCCTCGGGGTTGCCTACTTGTCCGAAATTCGCATCGCCCCAACCTTTGCCATAAAAATAGTGAGCAGAGCTGCTCGCGTTCCAACTGCCCCATTCTGTGTCATGGTTATACTTGAGCGTTACATGTGGCTCTATGGTTGCAGCCCATGCTGTAGTGTTAAACATTAGCCCATCTAAGAAAGGTTTAAAGAACTGCTTGGTTAGGTCTGTTCTATAGTCATGTTCATTTCGAAAATGCTGTAGGTGCACACCTAAGCCGGGCGTTACTTGCCACGCATCATTAATTTGATATTGATAGCGGTATGCTGCGTAGCCACCTAGCACTGTTTCACGTTGATAATCATCTTCGATGCCATCATATATTTCCACATCTTGACGAGACACCAAAGCGGAGAAACGCATGAATAGCTGGGATTTATGGATGCTATCCTCATCGCTAAGCTCGTATGTATAAGGTAACGCAGATACCGCAAACTGCTGACGCAAATTGATCGAGTCAGCAGAGCCTAAATTCTCGTTTTGTAGATTAAACCATTCATTTGGGTCAAAATCGTGCACACCAAATGTGACAACGTCACTATCTGTCATCACAATTGCTGCTGAAAATGCTTGTTCTAAATAGGTTTGGACTTCTTTGTAGCCTTGCGCGTTTGCTGACATAGGAAGTAAAGCAGCAAACGCAGCAACCAATTTGGTCTGTTTATTCATGGATGAGTATTGCTTAACACATCATCAGTCATCTAATCCATAGATGGCTGATAAATTATAAAACGATTTCTTCCTTGGTTCTTCGCTTGATATAACGCGGTATCCGCTTTTTGATACATGGACTCAGGCGTCTCATGGCCTGTGGGATACAAACAAACGACACCTTGTGACACTGTAACACACCCTGCTACTTGGCTATGTTCATGACGTATTGCCAGTTGAGCAATGGTCGTTTGAATACGAGCAGCATGTTCCTTTGCTTGATGTTCATCGGTATGACCAAGCAAAACAACAAACTCTTCACCACCATAGCGCCCAACAACCTCGCCGTTACGGCTGAATAGTTCTTTAAGCGCCCCCGCCACTTCAATCAGGCACTTGTCACCTTCTGTATGACCGTAATTGTCGTTGAACAATTTGAAGTAGTCTACATCCATAAGTATCACGCTCAAAGGCATTTCATGCCTACCATGAACGGAAATCATTTCTTTAAGCTTCTTGTCAGTGTCTCGACGGTTGCGAACCTTAGTGAGACCATCTTCACTAGCGAGTTTTTCAAGCTCTTGGTTCACTCGCGCTAGATCAGCGGTTTTTTGATTAAGCTGGCGACGCATAAAAGCAATACGCTGCATTGCGACTAACTTGGCTTGCAATACGATCTTATCTACTGGCTTTATGAGATAATCATCCCCACCTGCCTCGATGGCTTCTGCTATCATTGTGGGAGCATCGTGAGAGCTTAAGAAAATGATCGGAATCCACTCTGGGAATTGTCGGCGAATTTCTTTTGAAACCTCAAAGCCATTCATATCTGGCATGGTAATGTCGAGTAACACCAGATCGGGTGAAAACTCACTATAACGCTCTAGCGCTTCGTGCCCTGAAGCAGCCATCTCGACGTTATGGCCGAGTTGCTTAAGCCTTACTGCTAACTGCATGCGTTCCATTTGTACATCGTCAACCAGCATTATTTTCATTGGAGTGCCCGTAGTTTGCAAAATGAGTCCCTTATACGCTTATAAATCAGCTGTTTAATAAGCATACTCTAGGTTATGCAATTCCTCCACTGAGGTTGACATTTTACGTAGAAAAATTAGGATATCGCGCTTACAACAAGTAAAGAGATCGAGACAATGTCTGACCAAACTCAAACAGAAAAACAACCAATTGATTTAGCGACAGTTTCTGCAGAACTTCGCCAAGTTATCGAATTCGATGGCGTGCCTGAAGCAATGTACGAAATGGTAACGTCAATCCATGAAGTGTCAGAAGAAGCGGTTCGCGAAGCATGGGATGAGCTTCCTAAAAGTGCGCAGAACGTTCTTGATAACTTTGAACAGTTTCATGCACTGATCTCTGTAAGCCAGTCTTTCGCAGGCATTAACGTAATGGAAGAGTTCCCTACGTTAAACCTTCCTCAAGACATGACTGATGAGCAAAAAGAGCAGTACCGTGCTGAACTGCTAGACCAAGTTCTACACAACTGTGTTAAAGACATGGTTAAACAGCTTAAAAAAGCTCGCCGTGACCCAATTCTAAAGCGCGACTTTACTGAAGTATTTGCTAAGTAATCCGCGCTTCAAGAAATACAAAATGCCGCTTTTCGCGGCATTTTTTGTTTTCAACTGAACGCTTTTAATAGGACAACGCAATATCTCGTTGCGTGACACTCACACCTTTGATTTGCGCATAAACACTCATGCCAACGTGCAGTTCAAGTTCATCCCTCGCCCATGCGGTGATCGTCGCCCATAAGTAACAATGGTTAGCTAACTGAAGTTTCACCGATACGCTTTGTCTATTTTGACCAAAGTGAAACGTTTCAATATCAACGATGGTGGCGTGTAATACGTTACGAATCGACGTTCTTTGTGGCTTATCGAGGATTAGAGAAACATCGTTAGAACGCACTTGCAGTCTAACTTTACTATTCACTGGTGCTTCTACTTTTTGCACCCATAGCATCACGCTCTCAGCCAGTTCTAATCCTGACAGTGCATACTCTTCGATTTGATCAACTAAAGTCGCCTCAAAAAGAGAACTTTGGTCTGAAAATGATTGCCACGGTCGCATGGCGTTAGATGCCCATACATCTTCAATTGAACCGCTGACTTTGACTTGCCCTTGCTCGATGACGACTAGGTGTTGGGCTAGCCTGACGATCTCGTTCAAACTGTGCGTCACGTACAAAATTGGAATATTCACCGTGTTTGCTAGATGCTCTAAGAACGGTAAGACTTCGCGTTTTCGCGGTAAATCAAGAGACGCTAGAGGCTCATCCATTAATAAAACATCCGGCTTGGAAAGCAAAGCACGACCAATCGCGACTCGTTGCTTCTCACCGCCCGATAACTCGTCTGGGTAGCGTTGCAACAGTGGCTCTAGCGCAAGTAACGATATCACTTGCGAAAAGTATTGCTCATCTTTCTCCACCACACCATAAAGCAAGTTACCTTGTACTTTATAGTGGGGAAACAAGCGCGCTTCTTGAAAGACGTAGCCGACTTTCCGTTGCCGCGTGGGTAAGTTCACGCCTTGATTAGAGCAATACAGAAGATGGTCATTGACACGCACAATGCCACTTTCGGGAGTGCTTAGGCCGGCAACCACATTGATCAATGAGGTTTTTCCCGCCCCAGAGCGGCCAAAAATAGCCGTGATGCCACTAGAAGGAAGCGTAACATCAATATTAAATGAACTGTCACCAAGGGTTTGCTGATATTGAATCTCAATCTGACTCATTGGCGAGCTCCCAATCGACGAGTAACTCGGCGAGCCATCCATTCAGATGCCAACAGGGAGCTAAGCGCTATCACAATGGAAATAATACAAAGCCTTGCTGCTTCTAGCTCAGAGCCCGGCGTTTCAATAAAGCTGTACATTGCGAGCGGAATCGTCTGTGTTTCACCCGGAATATTAGAAACAAAGCTTATGGTCGCCCCAAATTCACCGAGACTGCGGGCAAACGCAAGCATAATACCGCTAATGATGCCGGGAATCGTCAAAGGTAAGGTAATAGTGATGAAAATACGTAGCGGTGACGCGCCAAGCGTAGCTGCGGCTTGTTCCAGCTTTTGATCAACGCTTTCCAAGCTTAAGCGAATCGCTCTAACCATCAGGGGTAAGGCAACAACAATGCATGCCAGTACTGCGCCCTTCCAATTAAAAGCAAAGACAATCCCGAAATAGTCATATAGCCAAGCGCCCAATAAGCCTTGTCTTCCCATCATGATTAGCAGTAAATAGCCGATCACGACAGGGGGAAGCACCAAAGGCAAATGGATCACGCTATCGAGCAAAGATTTACCCGGAAAGTTTTTCCTCGCTAGCAACCACGCAAGGGCTACGCCAATCGGCAACAACCACACAATGGCATAGAAAGAGACTTTTAAGCTTAGTAATAACGCTTGAATTTCGTATTCAGAAAGCAATGAACCGCCCTTATTTGAATCCATATTCAGCAAAAACGTGCTGAGCATCTTCACTTAAAAGATAGGCAACAAACTCATCAGTTGCCGCACTGTGCTTAATAGTAACCAGCGGGTATTCAATAGCTTGATGAGTTTGATCGGCAAAAGTGTGTATTGCCTCAACCCCATCTGACTGTTTTGCGTCGGTCGCGTAAACAATGGCGAGAGGAACTTCTTGTCGTTCGAGTAGAGTGAGTGCCACACGCACGTTGTTGGTCGGTGCGAGGTGCGAGCTGACCGCTTGCCAAACACCTAAAGCTTGCAAAGCTTGCTTGGCATAAATACCTGCTGGCACTGCGTTGGTTTGCCCAACGGCCAAGCGCTGATCTTTAAGAATGTTGAGCCAATCGTTGGTACTACTCACATCGATAGAAACTGGATTGTTTTTGTTGTTAGCTAGCACGAGTTGGTTGCGCGCGATGATTTGAACATCCGACTGTTGGGCGATCTCTTGCTTTACAAGATGATCAACCCAACGATTATTGGCCGACAAATAAACATCAGCAGGTGCGCCACGCTCGATTTGGCGAGCTAAGGAAGATGACCCACCATAAACCGGAACCACGCTAACATCGCTACCCTCATAACGATCAATAAGATCATTAACCACATTGGTTAACGAAGACGCAGCGTAAACACGAATCGTCTGCTGCGCGTAAAGTGGTGTGGCTATCAACAAGCAAGCAGCCGCACATATAAGGCGAGTCATTTTCATTATTAGCACTCTATCGTAATGGTTATTTTGTCGCAGAGTTTTGCTTTAATTCTGGCCAAAGCAGGTCCAGATTCAAGTGTTGTTCAATAGCATCAGCAATACGATTGATCGCCTTCTCTTGGTTTGCGTGATGGTCGACTATCGCGATCCCTTGTTGCCCCATCCATTCACATAGCAAGCTAAGTGCATCTGGTGTATCAAAAATGCCGTGTAAATACGTACCGAAAATTTGCCCGCATTCACTAACAGCACCATCAAGAGCGCCGGTGTCTAGTTCAATCGGTTGTTTATGATTGACGTCACTCACGCCAACATGGATCTCATACCCTTTTACTTGGCTTGTTTGACCGTTAAGGTTTAATGTACCTTGAACATTATTCAGCGCTTTATGTTCAGTGAGCTGAGTTGTGATGTCGAGGTAACCTAAGCCCTCACTACTACCCGGCTGACCTTCAACGCCAAGTGGGTCATCTATGAGTTTACCCAACATTTGATAACCGCCACAGATTCCCATCAATTTACCACCGAAACGAAGATGACGGGCAATGTCTCTATCCCAACCTTGACTGCGCAAGTATTCAAGATCAGCGCGTACCGATTTTGATCCCGGCAAAATAATCACGTCTGCACCTTGTAACGACTCACCTTTGCCCACATAACGCAAATCAATATCAGGGTTTTGGCGCAGAGCATCAAAATCGGTGTGGTTGCTAATTCGCGTAAAGACAAGCACTGCCACTACAAGTTTCGCTTCGCCTTGTTGTGTCTGTTCGCTGTTGATAGCGTCTTCCGCTTCTAGATCAAAGCCATGTAAGTACGGCAATACACCGATAACTGGCTTACCCGTTTTTTCTTCTAACCAATCTAAGCCCGATTGCAGCAACGCAATGTCACCTCTAAAACGGTTTATGACAAAGCCTGCTACACGGTTTTGCTCCGATTCAGACAACAAAGCTAATGTGCCATATAGATGGGCAAATACCCCACCGCGGTCGATATCTGCCACTATGATGACTGGAACATCGGCTTTTTCGGCAAAACCCATGTTAGCAATATCGTTTTTACGTAGATTAATTTCCGCTGGGCTACCCGCTCCTTCAATCATGACCGATTCATAATCATTTTGTAGCTTGGCAAACGAATCCATTACCGTATTCATGGCAACCAGTTTGTAATCGTGATAGCTGGTGGCTTCCATGTTCGTTACCGCACGACCTTGCAAGATCACTTGTGCACCCGTATCAGAGTTAGGTTTTAGCAATACTGGATTCATATGTACTGAAGGCTCAATATTACACGCAGCAGCTTGTACCGCTTGCGCTCGGCCTATTTCACCACCATCGCGAGTGACCGAGCTGTTGAGAGCCATATTTTGCGGCTTAAACGGCGCTACAGAGACACCTTTGCGGGCTAACACACGACATAATCCAGCCACTAGAACGCTCTTTCCTGCGTCTGAAGTAGTGCCTTGTACCATTAATGCTTTGAATGCGGGTTGCATAATTTTGACTAACTTTATGAGAATCCTTGATATTCAAGCGATGATAGCGTGTTTAGGTATCTAACGCCATGCACGCCCCTGATAATAATGTTGATAATGAACCAAATATGAACGGTTCGCTCAGCAAGGGTTCACAACCACTGTTGTTTAATAGCAACATCAAAACAGAACAATGATAAAGGAATCATTATGAAAAAATTGATGCTTGCAACTGCACTCACTCTAGCACCGACGATTGCGATGGCGAATGGTCACAGCAACCAACAACAATCAATTCAGTACCAAGGCCCAGTAGACATCACATCAGTAGCAACACTTTTGCAAGATACTGGCATGTTTACTAAAAAAGACGTGGTTGTTGAAGGCTTCCTTGTTAAGCAAATCAACCAAGAAGCTTACGTGTTTAGTGATGGTAACGCTGAAATCCGTGTTGAGCTTGACGATGATATTCGCCTCAACCAAGCAATTAATGCGACAACGCGCTTACGTCTATATGGCGAATACGAGGGCGGCTCTACCCCTGAAATCGACGTAGACAACCTTCAAGTACTGTAAATCTCGCGGGTTTATCAGTAAACTAACGTGGCCTGCTTATTGCAGGTCATTTTAGTTATAGATGTTGGCCGGAGATCCATTTTGAAAAAGCGAATCCTAGCAGGCGCATTGAGTACCCTTGCAATAGCACCTCAAGCGTTTGGTAATAACTTTAATTACAACTACTTAGAGTTCCGCACAGCAATTGACCCTACCTTTTCAGGCGTCGAATTTAGTAGTTTACTGATGGAGAACGTCCATTTTGTTGCCCGTGCAGACAGCCAATTTTCCGGCGATGTCGACTTAGCTGCAGGTGTTGGCTTTAACGGCCCTATCAATCAATTTGCAGACGTTTTTGGCCAAGCTTTGTTTCACAGCTCGACATTCCCTGACGAAATGAACCGCGATCGCCAAAATGCGGCAGAAATAAATATTGGTTTGCGCGTATGGCTAGCCGATCAAATTGAAGCGACAACGCGTGTTGGTCGCCTTGATGAACATTCTGTTTTCCATGCAGGTCTGCGTTTCCATTCCACTGATCAGCTTTCACTATCAGCAGAAACTCGTAACTACGGTTTATACGGCCCACAAATTTCAATGTCAGTACGTTTTCAGTACTAAGACCGATAGTTATATATACTGCCAATTACTTTTTTGGCAGTTTATCCCCCTACTAATTCGTATAAGTTATATCCAGAACTGTTTTATTTTATAAAGTAAAAAAAAACATGAATCTAGATCTAACAATTGCAAAATGTAACGAGTCAAAATACTGAACCACTGCTATTCTCCGCGCGCTCAAACAGACATAGGGGAAAAGTTGTATATGTCAGCGTTATCAATAAAAAACAAACTTACTTTGGCTTTTGTCTTGGCGATCCTTGTCATGACAGCGGCGCAAACTTTCATCACAGGTCGCCAGATGCTGAGTGAAACCAAGCGTTCAATTACTCAATATGGTACGACGTTAGTTGACGGCCATATTGCTGCAATGGATAAATGGATTGACTCAAAAGTGGCTATTCTACAAGCGGCATCAAATTCTTTTACCTATAGCAGTAATCCGCAGTCTTACCTTGCACAAAGCTCGACTGCTGGTGAATTTCAAATTGTATATGCTGGGCTTTCCGATGGCCGATTTGTACAAGGGGTTGATCTCCCCGTTCCAGAGGGCTTTGATCCACGTACTCGCAGTTGGTATCAGCAAGCAGAACGTAGTGACAATGTAACGATTACCACACCCTACTTCGATGCAGGTACAGGAAAACTAGTCGTCACCATCGCGCAACCATTCAGTACACAACTGCAAACTGGCGTTCTGGGGGCTGATGTCGTCATTGATGATCTGGTGTCTGATGTGGTTAGCCTCGATGAGCAGGGTGTTGTCTCTTTCTTAGTAAACAGTCAGGGTAAGATCGTTGCTCATAAGGATGCCTCACTCACTCTCAAAGATCTCAGCGTGATTTCAGGCGACCTAAATATGGCTCTGATTGAACGTTTATCGAATAAGGTCGAGCTGGAAGAAACCTCGATTTCTGGTGTCGCCTCCCTGCTTACTACGCGCAGTGTGCCCAATACAGATTGGTATTTAGCGCTCGTGATTGACAAAGAACACGCATTTCAAGCCCATCGTCAGCTAGTCAAAGACTCTGCGATTATGAGTGTGTTGCAAGTGGTGATGATTGCCTTGATCTCATTGTTCATTATCAAAAAAGCGTTAGCGCCACTGGGCACATTATCAAGTTCCATCGAAGATTTGTCGGCGGGTAACGGTGACCTAACCAAGCGTATCGAAGTTAAGTCTCAAGATGAGATTGGCATTTTGGCAACTCACGTGAATGCCTTCATTGCGAAGCTACAAGAGATGGTCGGTGATATTTCCAATTCATCCCATAGCCTTGACGAGCAATCAAAGGTTAGCACCAAAGTAGCTCGTAAAATCAGCGATGAACTGCAAGTTCAGCTCAATGAAGTATCGCAAATTGCAACAGCGGTACATGAAATGTCAGCAACGGCTGAAGAAGTTGCCAACAATGCAAAAACGACCGCTGATTCTGCAATTGCATCGACTGACCATTGTAACAATGGCAAGCAAGTGATCGTTCGTAACCAAGAGTCTATCACTAACCTCGCAATTCAAGTTGAAAATGCGGCCAAGGTGATTGGAGAGCTCGAGCGCAACGCACTTGATATTAACACCATCCTTTCGACCATTAGCGATATTGCAGAGCAAACCAACTTACTGGCACTCAATGCAGCTATTGAAGCGGCGCGAGCTGGAGAACAAGGCCGTGGCTTTGCTGTGGTTGCCGATGAAGTTCGAGTTCTATCCCAGCGCACACATAGCTCTACAGAAGAAATTCGCCAAATGATCGAAAGCTTGCAGAAAAACAGCGTTGAAGCCGTAGAATCAATGCAACAAAGCCAACAATTAGCGGCTTCAAGTGTGGAAGATGCCAATGACGCCACAGCAGCATTGGAGCAGATCGCGGTTTCAATTCAGCAAATTTCTGACATGGCATCGCAAATTTCAAACGCAGCCAGTGAGCAACGCACTGTAACCGAAGAAGTCAGCATGAACATTCAGCAAGCTAATGACGTCTCTAACCGTTTATCTGATCAAGCGGATAGCTCTCGCGCATTGTCTGAAGATTTACGCGGCATCGCCAAGCGACTGCATAAACAAGTGCAAATGTTTAAACACTAATATGAGTTAAGCTCAAAAACCAAAACAGCGCTGATAGTTAATCTACCAGCGCTGTTTTTTTGTCCGCATCAATAACCAAGGAGCGGACTATCGAACAACAATCTTACGCGGCACTAACTCTATGCCGGCTTCATAACGCTTAGCCGCGCCATTCAATGCTAACGCCAATGCACTATCTGCGATCAGCTCAAATTGTTGCTGCATTGAATTAATCTTGATGGGCAAAAAGTCCAGCAGTCGGTTATCACCAAAGGTCGCTAATTTCACTTTTGCCATCAGTTGAGGTTGCTCTAATAAGACATCCAACACCCCTTCAAGCAAGGTGTAAGATGTGGTGATGATAGCCTGAGGTAAATCATCTTCGCTTACCCACTGCTGAAACAGGCGGCGACCTTCTTCGCGGTTAAAGTGTTCACCGTACGTGGATATCATCTCAATCTTTTTTTCTGTCGCTACGGACTTAACGCCCAGTTCACGCTCTTTAGAAACGTTAAGTTCAGGCAATGCGCCAATCAGTCCCACCTTGGTGACATTGTCACTTATAACTGAATCCGCAAGCTCATAAGCACCGCCAAAATCTTCACTTATGACACAACAAAACAACTCATCGTCTAAGGCTCGGTCGATCGCGACCACAGGTGTTCCTTTCTGTTGCAAAGTAAAATAGAACTCGTTGGCATCAGTAAGGCAACTTGCCACAAACAATGCATCTATTTTCCGGCTAACCAATGCCGATACGACCGCTTGCTCAGTGTCTGGGTCGTCATCAGAGCAAGCAATAAGAATCTGGTAGCCCGCTTTACGAGAATTCTGCTCAAGCAACTTTGCCAAACGCGCGTAACTGGTGTTTTCTAAATCGGGAATCACCAAACCAAACGATCGGCTCGACCCAACACGCAAAGAGCTCGCAGCTAAATCTGGTCGATAGTTATACTGCTCGACCACTGCCATCACTTTTTTCTGTGTCTTTTCGCTAATGCGATATTTTTGCGCCTTACCATTGATTACATAACTCGCCGTCGTTTTGGACACTCCGGCCAGTTTTGCTATTTCATCTAGTGTCATATCTGCTCGTGCTTTCTGTGCATTCGATCAAAGTTTATGAACTATGATCATTGGAATGTTTGCATTATAGACTGAACCGATTCAGCATTAAAGCTGAAAGGATTCAGCAAACATCAGCAACATCACAGTTTTGTCTATTTTAGACCTCTGTTACGGTTTGCTGAATTTTTTTAAACTTTAGCTGAACCGATTCAGCTAAATATATAATCATAATATTCGAGGCTAATATGCTTACATTAACCACGACAGACATTTCGCTTGCTCAAACGCATACCGATAAGTTATCTGCCATTGACTATCTTGCTCAGCAGCTTACTCAACGCGGATTCGTTGAATCAGAATACGTACAAGGCATGAAAAACCGCGAAGCGCAAAACTCCACCTTTCTTGGTAATGGTATTGCAATTCCACATGGCACTACAGACACTCGTCACCTTGTGAAAAATACTGGCGTTGCCATTGCGCATTTTCCTAATGGCATTGATTGGGGAGATGGCAATCGAGTTTATCTTGCGATTGGCATTGCAGCGAAAAGCGACGAGCACTTAGGCATACTGAAGCAACTGACCAAAGTGCTTTCTGCGGATGGTGTTGAACAAGCGCTAAAAAACGCAAAAACCGAGCAAGAGATAATCTCTCTGCTCGAAGGGAACACACAACTAAGCATCAACTTCGATGCCTCACTTGTTCAACTAGACTTTCCTGCTAGCGATATGGTGCAAATGACTGCGGTAGCGGCCGGGCTGTTAAAAAACAGTGGCTGTGCAAATAGTGAGTTAGTCGCCGATTTTGTATCGCAATCCCCTACCCACATAGGCGAAGGCGTCTGGCTAGCATCGTCAAGCAAAGGCGTTTCACAAAGTGGTATGTCATTTGTGACGACAGCAAACCAATGCCGCTACAAACAACAAGAGGTACGTACATTAATTGGCTTTGCTGCTTGCAATGGTGCTCATCACTCTCAGCTAAAAACCATTACAGAAATGCTCGGTAATGGTGATATTCGCAAATTAAACACTCTTAATATCGAGCAACTACTGGCGTTGTTTGGCTACTCAACCCCCGAAGAGAGCCAACTAACAGAGAGCAGCAATAGCCAAACCTTCACCATCAAAAACGCACATGGTTTACATGCAAGACCGGGCGCAATGTTAGTGGCTTGCGCTAAGAAATTTGATGCGTCCATCTCAGTAAGAAACCTTGATACTGAAAGCCAACCGGTCAATGCCAAAAGCCTCATGAAAGTCATCGCGCTTGGCGTGAAACATGGCCACAAGCTCGAGTTCTCTGCTGATGGACATGATGCACAAGTCGCACTAGAAGCCATTGGTCAAGCCATCCAATCTGGCCTAGGTGAAGGGTAAGGAAATCGCTATGACCAACAAAGTTGTCACCATTACATTAAACCCTGCGCTGGATTTGACAGGTCACCTAGATCAACTAAACCTTGGTAGCGTAAGCCTCGTCGAGCAAAGCGATCTGCATGCTGCGGGCAAAGGCGTAAACGTCGCAAAAGTGCTGTCTGATTTAGGTGCAGAAGTCACTGTAACGGGTTTTCTAGGCCAAGATAACCAAGAAATGTTCTGCCAGCTCTTTGCCGAAATGGGCGCAGATGATCAATTTGTTCGAGTGGCTGGCTCGACGCGCATTAACGTTAAATTAGTAGAAAAAAGTGGCGTAGTAAACGACATCAACTTCCCTGGCGTTACCGTTAATCAATCAGATATAGAGCAGTTTGAATCGACACTTGATGCTTTGTGCGAGCAACACGACTACTTCGTATTTGCTGGTAGCTTGCCAAACGGCATTACACCTGAGCTAGCGGCATCGTGGGTATCTCGTTTACAGCAGCAAGGTAAAAAAGTGCTATTTGACTCTAGCCGTGCAGCGCTTAAAGCCGGCATCAACGCAAAACCTTGGCTAATTAAACCCAATGATGAAGAACTGGCAGAGCTAGTCAATCAACCGCTCGATTCTCAACTTGCATGCCAAACCGCCGCTGAATCTTTAGTCGCCGTAGGCATAGAGAACATTGTGGTCTCTATGGGCGCAGAGGGTGTGCTTTGGCTCAATCAGGACGAATGGCTACACGCTCAACCACCAAAAATGTCCGTAGTTAGCACCGTAGGCGCAGGCGATACGCTAGTCGCAGGTCTTTGCTACGGACACATGAAACAGATGCCTAAACAACAACTCATCAGCTTTGCTACCGCTCTTTCTGCCCTAGCCGTCAGCCAAATTGGTGTCGGCGTGGAAAGTGTTGAGCAAGTTGAATCATTACAACAACAAGTACATATCAATCCAATTTCGTCGTTTAACGAATAATAAAAGGTCGTCATTATGAAAATCGCGATTATTACCGCTTGTCCAAGTGGCGTTGCTAACAGCACTATCGCCGCCGGGTTACTGGAAAAATCCGCCATTAAAAACGGACACACTGCTTTTGTAGAAGCGCAGTCAAGTGTTATCCCTCATTCGCCGCTTACGGCTGAGCAAATCGAGCAATCTGATGTGGTGATCATTGCTGCCAGTACAGAAATTGATGATGCGCGCTTTGTAGGTAAACAAGTTTACCGCGTTGATATTCCCCAAGTTCTCGCTAATGCCGATAACGTAATTAAAACGTCACGTGTTAAAGCAACACTACTGAAGCAAAGTAGTTCACCTACAGCAATTGCCGCTGGCAGCTCACTGGCAAGCGCAAAACGCATTGTTGCAATTACCGCTTGCCCTACCGGTGTTGCGCATACATTTATGGCGGCAGAAGCGCTAGAAGAGCACGCGACCGCTATGGGCCACCAGATCAAAGTGGAAACACGCGGCTCTGTAGGTGCTAAAAACCAGTTAAGCGCTCAGGATATTGCACAAGCCGATCTTGTGATCATCGCTGCTGATATTGAAGTACCGTTGGAGCGTTTTAATGGTAAGCGCCTATACAAAACCAGCACGGGTCTTGCGCTTAAGAAGACTCAGCAAGAGATCACTCAAGCGTTTGAACACGCGAGTGTGTTCAATGCTAGCACATCCGAATCTCAACCTGCGTCTGAAGAGAAGAAAGGCGTTTATAAACACTTAATGACCGGTGTTTCACATATGCTGCCAGTTGTGGTGGCAGGTGGTTTGATCATCGCGCTCTCTTTCGTATTTGGTATCAAAGCGTTTGAACAAGAAGGCACATTAGCTTCTGCACTAATGACAATCGGTGGTGGTTCCGCGTTTGCGTTAATGATTCCTGTGCTTGCGGGCTTTATCGCTTTCTCTATCGCTGATCGCCCTGGTCTAGCGCCGGGTCTCATTGGTGGTATGTTAGCCAGTTCGACAGGTGCAGGGTTCTTAGGTGGTATCGCGGCTGGCTTTATCGCCGGTTACAGCGCGAAACTCATCGCTGATAAAGTGCAATTACCACAATCGATGGAAGCACTGAAACCGATTTTAATTATCCCGTTTATTGCGAGCTTGTTTACTGGTCTTGTGATGATTTACATCGTTGGCGGCCCAGTTGCAGGCATCATGGCATCGATGACCGAGTTCCTAAACAACATGGGATCTGCCAACGCGGTACTGCTGGGTGTCGTTCTTGGTGCAATGATGTGCTTCGACTTAGGTGGCCCAATCAACAAAGCCGCTTATACATTTGGTGTAGGCCTACTTGCTTCACAAACTTACGCGCCAATGGCAGCAATCATGGCGGCAGGTATGGTACCAGCGTTGGGCATGGGCTTGGCGACTTTCCTTGCTAAAGATAAGTTCGAGAAAGGTGAGCAAGAAGCAGGTAAAGCTTCTTTCGTTCTAGGCCTTTGCTTTATCTCTGAAGGTGCGATTCCATTTGCAGCGAAAGATCCAATGCGCGTGATTCCTGCCTGTATGGTCGGCGGTGCATTGACTGGTGCACTTTCAATGCTTGTCGGCGCGAAGCTGATGGCCCCACATGGCGGTTTGTTCGTATTATTGATTCCAAACGCGATTACACCAGTATTCATGTACTTGGTAGCAATTGCCGCAGGTACTGCTGTTACGGGCCTTAGCTATGCTTTCCTAAAGCAACGTTCACAGAAATAAACACTGATTAATAGAAACTAAAAAGCACCTCAAATGAGGTGCTTTTTTTATTCATCAAACGCTTCGATTAGTTATCAATGCGAATCGCTTGACGGTCAACGTAAACGTTGTTGCCTGTTTTCAACTCAACTTCAACGTAGCCAAGTTTCGGGAATTTTTTAACCAATTCACCACGACGTTTGCGATCAGTTACCTTACAACCGTCAGGTAGGTTTACCAAATTAGTGCGGTCTTTACGCTTCATGAATGCGTTCATTGCACTTTGAGAATGACAGAACACACGTTTCTTCTCAATAACTACATCAACGTTAGCCATCGCTGAAAAAGAAAATGATAGACCTAAAACAACTAATGCTAATTTCTTCATTTTTAAACCCTATTTATTTGGTATGCCGTTCCAATATATCAAAACAAAATTATAAAGAACAGCGTTTCTTTTAAATTAGGCCTAATTTTGCACAAAACTGGAACTAATCCTCCACCTCATTTTGGTGCAACACGCACTAGCGTTGCACAAGATTGCGACAATGGTTGCTATTCCCTACTCCAAATGTTTATAAAAACCAGTCACTTCCAATGTGGTCTATTTCTTGTACTACTCTGGTAGAACATTCCGAAATATAGGGAGATACCATGCAAGATGTGCTGACCGTTGTACTCGCCGGAGGCGTAGGCTCAAGATTGAGCCCCCTTACCGATGACCGAGCGAAACCTGCCGTTCCTTTTGGAGGTAAATATCGCATCATCGACTTCACGTTAACCAACTGTTTGCACTCAGGCTTACGTCGTATTTTGGTTCTTACGCAATATAAATCCCACTCATTACAAAAACACTTACGCGATGGCTGGTCTATTTTTAATCCCGAGCTTGGTGAGTTTGTTTCAGTTGTCCCTCCCCAAATGCGCGGGGGTGGTAAATGGTATGAAGGTACAGCGGATGCGATTTATCACAACTTGTGGTTGCTCGACCGTAGCGAAGCGAAATATGTCGTGGTGCTCTCTGGCGATCACATCTATCGCATGGACTATGCGGCCATGATTGAAGAGCACAAACGTAATAACGCTAAGCTGACCATTGCCAGCATGGAAGTGAACAAAGAAGATGCCAAACAATTTGGCGTGATCAATACAACTGAGAGCGGCGTGGTTACTGAATTTATTGAAAAGCCCGACAACCCACCCACACTCAACAGCCACTCGAACCGCAGCATGGTTTCGATGGGAATCTATGTATTTGATGTCGAAGTGTTACGCGAAGCACTAGAAACAGATGCAACACTCGATGCCTCAAGCCATGATTTTGGCAAAGACATCATCCCCAAACTTATCGATTCTCAGCAAGTTTACGCCCACCAATTTTGCAATGATTTAGGTCGTGTCGCCGTTGACTGTTATTGGCGCGATGTCGGTACTATTGATTCATTTTATGAAGCAAATATGGATCTATTAAAGCCGATTCCGCCCATGAACTTATATCAAAAAGACTGGGCGATTCGTACTTATGAGCGCCAATACCCACCAGCTCGAACTGTGTCATCAGAAACGGGAAACGAAGGCATATTTATCAACTCAATTATTGCCAATGGGGTTATCAATTCGGGAGGATCTGTTCAACATTCGGTAGTGTCAGCCAACGTGCGTATTAATGATGCCGCGACCGTGGTCGATAGTATTTTATTTGATGACGTTCAGGTGGGCGAAGGATGCCAACTGATCAACTGTATCGTCGACAAACATGTTCGTATCCCACCTAGAACGCAAATTGGGCTTAATCGAGTCGAAGATGCCAAGCGATTCCATATCTCTGAAAACGGTATTGTTGTCATACCGGAGAGTTATCAGTTCTAAACAAAACACCCTCTAACATTGTTAGAGGGTGTCGAAGAAGATTGACTAGATCTCCTATAGGGGACGTTCAGTATGGACAAAAATAACTCAATTAAAAACAGCAATTTTGTAAACTATTTTTTCCCTATTTAGTTTTGACATGGCACTTGTATTCGTGCCCCTCAGTCCCTATCTTAACTTTATGTTTAGGCCACTCAATCGTCGTTGATCAATCTACCACTCAACGTCGTAGAAGCTTGAATGTCGATAAATCAAATAACACTAACAATAACGCGACTCTATGATTGAACGCTAGTTTGCCTAAAACCAGCAGATTACCGCTTGCATCGAGTTCGAAATTACACTCTACGAGGTAATGTCCATGCAGTTCTCCTACTCTAACCCTACTCACATCTATTTTGGCCAAGGTCAAATCAGCGCAATTTCAACCGCCATTGAAAACAGTTCGAAAGTATTAGTGATCTACGGTGGTGGCTCAATTAAGAAAAATGGTGTTTATGAGCAAGTAACCAAAGCACTTGAAGGACATCAATGGCTTGAGTTTTCAGGTGTAGAGCCAAACCCAACCAAAGAAACTTTGGATAAAGCCGTTGCGATGGTCAAAGAGCACAACATCGACTTTATCCTGGCTGTTGGCGGTGGTTCAGTGATTGATGGCAGTAAGTATGTTGCCGCTGCCGCAAAATATGATGGCGACGGCTGGGATATTATGGTGGGTAAACATGCCGTGACGAGTGCCACTCCACTTGGTGCGATTTTAACCCTTCCTGCAACAGGTTCAGAATCAAACTCAGGCGCAGTTATTACCAAAGCAGAAACTCAAGACAAACTTCCGTTCATGTCTGCGCACGTTCAGCCAGTATTCGCGGTGATGGACCCTGATGTAATGAAAACTCTGCCAGAGCGTCAGTTACTCAACGGCTTAGTGGATGCATGGGTACACGTTTGTGAACAATACTTAACCTTTGACCATGGCGCTATGGTTCAAGATGGTTACGCTGAAGCGTTACTTCGCAATCTAAAACACTTAGGTAGTGAGTTCGCAGAGCGCGATAACGATCAATGGCGTGCAAACCTAATGTGGACAGCAAACCAAGCGCTCAATGGTTTGATCGGTTCAGGTGTTCCTCATGACTGGGCAACCCATATGATTGGCCATGAGCTAACTGCACTATGGCATGTAGACCACGCACGCTCACTTGCGATCGTTCAACCTCATCTTCTTCGCAATCAGCTCGAGAGCAAAAAAGCGAAATTAGAACAATTGGGGCGAAACGTGTTTGATTTACCTGCAAGTGATGACTTAGCGCTGAAAACCATTGAACAGATCGAAGCGTTCTATCATAGCCTTGGCGTTGATACGACATTCAACGGTTATGAAAATGATAAGCAAAGTGCTATCGATGCCGTTATCAACCAACTTAAAAAGCATGGCATGGTTGCATTAGGTGAAAAACAAGCGATTAGCTTGGAGCAATCTCGCCAAATCCTAGAAGATGCGATCGTGTAAGCATAGAGCTTCAATAACCACATAGTAATAGAGCCAGCAATTCGCTGGCTCTATTTTGTTTACACTATATATAGCGTCGATCAACTGACCGCAGATAACAGAGCCAGTTTCGATTGCTGAACCAGATCGACTAATGCGTCTTTTCTTTGTTGATACGCTTCAAGTGGTGCTGGATCTTTTTCAATTTGCAGGCAAATGTCATGTAAGGCTAATAATCCCAAACTGCCTGATGAGCCTTTCAACTTATGGGCAATCTGTTTTATTTGTATTGCATTATCACGCTCTTCTGCCTGTGATAATTCTTGAAGCATTTCATCACTACCATCAACAAATAGCGTGATAATTTGTTCCATCTTCGCTTTACCAAGCACGGCTAAATCATCTTGAATAATGCGCTCATTAAGTAATTGCACTGTCATCTCTTTTTCCGGTTTTGGTTCACTAAGTGCTAAGTTTGTCGTTAACGTTTTTCCGTCTAAGTGGCTTTGAATCAATCGACAAAGCGCGTCTTTATCGAGTGGCTTCGGTAAGTAACCATCAAAACCTGCCGCAAGGTAGCTCTCTACTTCTTCATTATAGACATGGGCAGAAACGGCAATAAAAGGAATAATACTTTGTTGCTTCGTTTGCTCTAGATGACGCAACTCACCCAGTAACTCCATCCCATCGCAATCTGGTAAATTGATATCTAGCAACGCGATATCGAATATCTGCTCTGCAAACAAGGCTTTTGCTTGCGCGCCATCTTCAGCAATCACCACCTGATGGCCAAGTTTTTGCAAGAACCCTTCTGCCACTACTTGGTTTACTGGATTATCTTCGACCAATAGTACTTTAGCTGAAGTAATACATTCAGAAGCGAGTTCTTTCTTGGTCACCTCTTTACCTTCCGCGAGAGGGATTGAGAACCAGAAACGGCTGCCTTGTCCCATTTGGCTTTCTACTTCAAGCTTGCCACCCATGGCTTCAACAATCCGCTGGCTAATAGCGAGGCCCAACCCTGTGCCCCCTTTACTGCCTAAGCCGCCAGATGCTTGAGTAAAGGCATCAAAGAGAGTCTCGATTTCTTTGTCTGAAATACCAATGCCGCTGTCTGATACTTCAAATAGCACATGCTTTTCATCTTCATCGAGTGATACGTAAATATCGACATGACCTTGGTCAGTAAATTTAATCGCATTGCCCACTAAATTGGTCATGACTTGGCTGATACGTGTGACATCACCATACCAAAACGGTGCGACATCACTTTCAATCACACAGCTCAAGTCCAACTGCTTCTCTTGCGCTCTACCCATTAACAGCTGATGAATGTCTTCAACCATATGATGTAGATTGAAATCGACCGGACGGATCTCAAGGTGTCCTGCTTCAATTTTTGAGTAATCAAGTACGTCATTTAAGATTGCCATGAGGTTTTTGCCGCTGCGATTAATAATGTCCACGTAGTAAGACTGCTGATTATTCAAGCCTTCATCTTTTAGTAGACGCGCTGTGCCCAGCACGCCATTCATCGGGGTACGAATTTCATGGCTCATGGTGGCTAGGAATGCCGACTTCGCTCGGCTCGCCTGCTCCGCTTCTTGGCGCGCTTTATTGTGATTTATTACTTCTTGATTCAATCGCGTATTCGCTTGTTGCAACTGATAGGTGCGCTCTGTGATCAATTGTTCTAATTGACCTTTATGTTCTTCTAACTCGCGTTTGGCCTTAATCTCGCTCTCCGCAACGACTTTAAGCGCCTGCGCTGTGTTTCGCGCGGTAATGATTGCTTGCCCCATATGTGCCAACTCATCGTTACCTTTAACGGTGATATCGACTTTAAGCTGACCTTGCGCTATCGAAAGTAGCGCTGATGAATACTCTGCTAGGCGCTTTAATACCGAGACATAAACCACTTTCCAAACGATCACGACTACGATCACCATACCCAATACAGTGATGATGGTCAGTGAAAGCTGAGCATAATCAAGGGTTGTTTTGAGCTCTTCAACCGCTTCTGTTGTGGTTAAGTTAGAGTCATCGACCAATTTATTTACCGTGGCGTTCAAAGTAGAAAACTGGGTCAATGTATCTTGCATAAGCTGTTGTGAAAGACGGTCGTTATCGTGACGCTGTAACAATACGTCAAATACCACTTCACGCTTCTCAAGCTTATGCAGCAAATCCGACATTTGGACTGAACGAGTTGGGTCTTCTACCGCTTTAACCCTGCGCTGCATTATAGATAGGTTGTCTTTGAACTGGTCACGAATCGTGTACAAGCGCTCAAGGTCAGAGATGGTTCTCACCTCTTCAATATGATTGAGCATTTGAAACGCCATCAAGTGAAGCTCATGCAGACGTTCAGCCAAATCAAGGTCAACTTCAACCAAGGCGTCCAATGCTTGGTACGCTTTACCCGTTTGCTTTTTTGCTAACAAATCATAAATGTGAGTGACGTTTGCAACTGCGATAGTACTGGTATTGGAAACTTGAGTTCGGGTGAGCTGTTCAAGCTCTTGCGCTAATGTACGCATCTCCTTGGTGCGAACAGCAAGATCTTGCTCTAGGAATAATTTCTTTTCCACCACGACACCCAGTTGGCTAAGTGTGTCTATGACTTTCTGTACATCATTCTCAAGCGTAGAAAGCAGTTGCGAGTCAAATGAATCTGACCCTAACTGCTTAATGTGAGTAAGTAAGGCTTCGAGCTGCGAGAAAAGTACTTGGCCCGATTCTTTGCGTTGCGCTTCATTCTTCGCATTAGAAAGCGTCTGTACCGAAGCGATGATGCGAGAGCTGAGCTCCGCGACTTGGCGAGCTTCAATCATCGAAGGGATGGCTGAGTTCACGACGTTACGCTCTGTTTTCGCTACAGAGGAAAAGCCAAATACACCGATCACCGATGACAATAATACCAACAAGGCCATCGCGAGAAAGGCAAATAACAGCTTGCGACCAATACTGGCTTTAGCGAGTAACATTCAAATTCATCACTTCTTAACTCTCAGAATATGCGCTATATTCTGCAATGTTTACACTATTTTATCCAACGAAAACCGCATGCCATTACCTATTGCCCGCAAAACATTGCGCACTTTTATCCTGCTTTTCGCCGGACTGACCTGCTCGACGAGTCTTTTCGCCAAAGAGCCGCATAAAGTATGCGCGATCTATCCGCACTTGAAAGACTCATACTGGCTTTCTGTTAACTATGGCATGGTTGACGAAGCTCGCAAGCTGGGCGTCGATTTACGCGTTCTTGAAGCTGGTGGCTACCCGCATCACGATAAACAACAGCAACAGTTGTCTCTGTGCACCCGCTGGGGCGCAGATGCCATCATACTTGGTACGGTCGCGCCAGAGCTATATTTCAGCTCACTCAAGCAATATGTTGGCAACACACCCGTTTTTGCCACCGTGAACAAACTATTGGTCGATAACACGAACCACCAAGTACTGAAAGGTGAAGTCGGTGTTGATTGGTACTGGATGGGATACTACACAGGCAAGTACCTGAAAGATAAACACCCTAAAGGTTCGGGCAAAACGAACATCGTCATTTTGCCAGGGCCAAAATCAAGCGGCGGTACCAAACCTGTCATGGTGGGTCTAATCGCAGCGCTGAAAGAAAGTGATATCAATATTCTTGATACCTTCTGGGCTGACAACGACAAAGAGCTTCAGCGTAATTTAGTCCAGCAAACCATCGACAACTACGACGTCGATTATATTGTTGGTAGTGCCGTGGCGATTGAAGCGGCAATCAGTGAGCTTCGCGCTGCCAATAAATCCGACCAAATTGGTTTAGTGTCTACCTATCTCAGTCATGGTGTATATCGTGGATTACTACGCAAACGCGTTGAGTTTGCTCCAACAGATAAAATGGTACTGCAAGGCCGTCTATCCATGAGACAAGCCATTGCCTATCTTAACGAAACTCCTTTTAAAAAGATCGAAGCACCGATTATTGAAGCTTTGACACCCAATAACCTTAACCCTACCGTTGTGGCAGACTCGCTTTCTCCTTCAGAGTATCGCCCAACTTTCTATACAAACTAGGACGTATTAATGCAAAAAACCACGCGCACTATGCCAGCCCATAAACACGTAGCCCTTGTTGCTCACGACAACTGCAAGCCAGAACTACTTCGCTGGGTAAAGGAAAACAAAGAAAAACTACAACGTCACTTCCTTTATGCGACAGGCACAACAGGCACAATGCTTAGCAAGGAAACTGGTTTAGCTATCAAATCTATGATCAGTGGCCCGATGGGTGGCGATCAGCAATTAGGTGCGCTGATTTCAGAAGGTAAGATCGACGTATTAGTCTTCTTTTGGGACCCGCTCAACGCGGTGCCACATGACCCAGATGTAAAAGCATTATTGCGCATCGCCAGTGTATGGAACATTCCTGTGGCAACTAACCGAGCTACCGCCAAGTTCTTGTTCACTTCTGATTTGATTGAACAAGAAGTAGATATTGAAATACCAGATTACGAAGCGTATTTGGCAGAAAGAACCTGACCTGCTAGCAATAAATTAAACCAATATCCTGAATCAAAAAAACCGAAGCACAATGCTTCGGTTTTTTATCGGTAACACTTCTACAGTAACTTCTGTACTCGCTATTTCGCTTCTACGACGGGATAGTCCCCTTGTAGTAACTCCTTAATAAAGCTTGAGCCACCTCCGGTATAAGTCACCCAAACTTTCTTTTTCGCCCGAGTCAATGCAACGTAAAATAAGCGGCGCTCTTCTGCGTAAGGGAAATCGTCATCTGAACGGGTTAAAGCGCTATCAATGTGCGGCGTTTTGACTCGCGCTGGGAACTGCCCTTCGTCGACATTCAAAACAATCACATAATCGGCTTCTTTACCCTTACTGGCGTGACAAGTCATAAACTCAATATCCAGGTTGTTGAATTGCTTCTTCCATTCCGCATAAAGCTCTGGTTTATGGTAATGGTTACGACCAAGCAACAACACTGATTGTGCTTTTTTGCTGTTACGATCCAGTTGATCCAAGATTTTCTCAACATTACCTATCGCAGTTAGCACCACCGCTTTGGCTTTTTGCTCTTTATGGCTATTAAGTTGCTTTTCAATTTGACGTGGGTTTTGCTGAACGAATTGATTTGCTACGTTGCCAAGTTGATTATTAAAGCGATACGTCGTATCCAAATAATGCAGTGTTGAGTTCGGGAAACGCTCTGCAAAGCCTGTCGTCAGATCAACATCGGCCCCCGCAAACTGATAAATGGACTGCCAATCATCACCTACAGCAAACAGCACACAATCTTGTTGCTCTTTTTGCTTACATAATGCTTCAACCAATGCCAAACGTTGGGGCGAAATATCTTGGTATTCATCAATCATGATGTACTTCCAAGGCGAGTTAAACTTACCCTTCTGTACATACTGCGTCGCACGACTGATCATGATGTTAAAATCAATCTCACCCTGCTCTTTCAGCATTTGTTGCCACGCTTGATAGCAAGGCCACACCAAAGCAAGTTCACTATTGAAACGAGTGTAATCACTGCTCTCTACCAATTTCTCTTGCAGTTGTTTCTTAGTGCAACCCATCGCCGCTAATTGCTGCAATTGAGTATCAAGCCATGCAATCAGTTTAGGGTTTTCAACTTGGCTCCCCAGTTCGTCATCACCGGCTAAGTAAGCAATTGGCCACTGGGATAAATGCTTTTGCCAACGCTTGAAGTTAGTTGGAGTCATCCAATGCTTTTTCAACCAGTCAATACACCACGCATGACGCAGCTTGTCATCCAAAGCAATTGGTGAGATCACGACTGGCTCTTGTTCCACTTGGCGCAAGATGTGCAAACCAAGCTGATGGAAGGTATTGACTGTAACGCCATTGGTACTTGGCCCAACTTTGGCTGAAAGACGCTGCTGCATTTCTTTTGCAGCTTCGCGGCCAAACGCCAGCATCAGTATCTGCTCAGCCGGAGCTAAGTGCCCTTCTAGCAGATAGGCAACGCGCGCGGTCAACACGCTGGTTTTGCCTGAGCCTGCTCCCGCTAATACGAGGTTATTGTTATCATTGAGCAACACCGCTTTTTGCTGGCTTAAGTTTAGCGGCGAAGATTCAATTTGCGAAAAGAGCACTTTCCAGTTTTCTAACTCATTCTCCATCCATTGCTGGTTTCGCTCTGCCAGAGTCATGTCGGGTTGCTCTATCCAAGGCAATAACTTTTCCATACGGCTTGGCATTCGAAGCTCTGCGTCTTCGAGTGTCATCGCCATATTGGCAAAATCTTGGTTGATTTCAGTCAACCAATGTTCGACTTGGCTATGGGTAACAAAAGATTGAGAGCGAGTAAAAGCATCAACACTCTCTTCCCACTTTGGCAGGTATTGATTAAGCTGCTTGCATTGATGGCTGTGCCATTGCTGATACTGTGTGATTGCTTGACGTGCGAACTTGCGACACTTTTCCCATGGAAGTCCCTGAACTAGCCAAGCTTGTTGAATGCCATCAGTATTATGAGCATAGAATTGAAGAGCTCCCCAAAATAGCCCTCGCTTTACCTCTACGCGACCATCCCATACATTAAATGGAATACGTTCTTCACTGGCTTCGGAACTTAAAACAAGGTGATGCTCTTCAATAGAGACTTGGTGATATTCGTTTTGAATAAAAAACTTTGCAGTCTTGTTTGCGTTTAGCTGCATTCTAATAAGCCTTTGGGTACTGATTTAGCCATCATAACGTAATAAGAATTTTATTTGAAAATTTAATGTCAACAATACGAATGTTCGAAAGTTGAGCAAATAAACGAGTTTCTTTATCTGCATCAGCAGTTTAACATGAGCACTCTGCTAAAGTGCTAGCATTAATACTCTTATAAACCAAAAGTTGAAGTCTCGTGCAATTTGTAAGTCAATTACGCCTCTATTGGGCCAATAAGACCTTTAATTACAGCATACTGATATTAGTAACGCTGCTTGGTGTGGTGATACCGGCTTGGTACTACCAACTCAACTCTCTGATCATTCCCCTCATTCTTGGTGTTATTGCCGCTGCACTTGCCGAAAGTGACGATAGCTTTACTGGCAGGCTTAAAGCGCTAACGCTGACCTTCATTTGTTTTGGTATCGCCTCTTTCTCTATCGAGTTTTTGTTTGATCATCCGCCAATGTTTGCCCTTGGCCTATTTGTTTCAACATTCGGTTTTATCATGTTGGGCGCCATTGGCCCGCGTTACGCGAGCATTGCTTTTGGTTCGCTGCTGATCGCTATCTACGCCATGTTAGGCGCACACGAAAGTACGAATGTTTGGTTTCAGCCATTAATGCTGATGACTGGTGCCGCATGGTATTACTTCATGTCGATGATTTGGCATGCTCTGTGGCCAATGCAACCTGTGCAACAAAGCTTGGCACATGTCTTTCTTCAACTGGCCAACTATTTGGATGCCAAAAGCGAGCTGTTTCATCCGATATCTAACCTCACTCCGCAGCCTCACCGAATCAAAGAAGCGACGTTAAATGCCGCGACAGTAAGCGCACTTAATATGTGTAAATCAACTTTGTTGAACCGCTCCAAACGTGGCCATATTGATGGTGCCAGCGACCGTTTTTTAAATATCTACTTTTTGGCACAAGACATTCATGAACGTGTGAGCTCTAGCCACTATCGTTACCAAGAACTCGCTGGGCATTTTGATCGCTCTGACATTCTGTTTCGCTTCAAACACGTTTTGCAGATGCAAGCCCAAGCATCTCGCGAGATAGCCACAGCGCTCCGCCTCGGCAAAGAATACCAATACGGGACTGATTCAGTCTTAGCGCTTGATGAGCTACAAAACTCGCTCGCTTATTTGCAACAACAGCAAAACCCACACTGGCGTTCGCTACTTAGCCAACTCGGTTACTTATTTAATAACTTGGCGACGGTAGATAAACAGCTAAGTAACGTTAACAACCCTGATGCAAACCGATTAGAAGAAGGGGTTCTAGACGATACTGAAGCCCACACCATCAAGACGATGTGGCAACGCATCAGTGCCAACTTAAACAAAGATTCGATGCTGTTTCGACATGCACTGCGCATGTCAATCGCTCTAACACTCGGCTATGGCATTATTCAAGCGTTTGATATTGAACGCGGTTACTGGATATTACTGACCACACTATTTGTTTGCCAACCAAACTACAGCGCAACCCGACAAAAGCTGGTTGCTCGCGTTGTGGGTACATTGGCTGGCTTACTCATTGGCGTACCTTTGCTTACTATGTTCCCATCGCAAGAAAGCCAGTTGGTCTTCATCGTCATCTCCGGCGTCGCCTTCTTCGCTTTCCGATTAGCGAATTATGGCTACGCGACAGGCTTTATTACCTTATTAGTGCTGTTCTGTTTTAACCAGCTAGGCGAAGGTTATGCTGTGGTATTGCCTCGCTTAGCCGACACACTGATTGGTTGTGCCCTCGCGGTAGGCGCGGTCATGTTTATTTTACCGGACTGGCAATCACGTCGTTTGCACAAGGTGATGGCCGATGCGATTGGTGCCAATCGTGACTATCTTGGTCAAATCATTGGACAATATCGAATCGGTAAAAAGGACAACCTGACCTATCGTATTACTCGTCGTTCTGCACACAACCAAGATGCTAACCTTGCGTCAGCAATTAGCTCTATGCTAGTTGAACCTGGGCGCTACCATGCCGCGGTGGATGAAAGCTTCCGCTTATTGACGTTAAACCATGCCCTACTTAGTTATGTGTCAGCGCTCGGAGCGCACCGTACGCGTATTGCGGATGAAGATATTCACCAACTGGTACTGGACGCGCACCGGGTCATTCACCGTCATTTGGATGTTCTTTTTGCTCAACTCAACCAACAATGTGATCAATGTGATACCAGCGACATTGACGATCCTGCGCTTGAAAAACGCCTGTCAGAATGGCGCGACGAAGATGACAGCTCTGCACGCATGGTGCTGCAACAGCTTTATTTGATCTATCGAATGCTGCCAGAGTTCCATTCACTTGCGAGCAAGTTTGCCGTGCGAGTAACCAAATAGGGTTAGCAGCACACTCATAACCGTAACTTCGTTTAAACGGGTGAAGCCTTAATACGCTTCACCCGTTGTCTATTTACGGTTTTATAAATGTCACCTGACATAACCCGGACAAAAAACAACCAGCTTGTTTTATTCTGAGTATCTCGGGGGATAAATTATGAAACTACCAATTAGTGACCAAACAGGTCAGCACAGGATGCGTAATCCTAAACATTTCGAATTATTAAGGGCGCAGATAAATAAGCTTTCGCCACAGCAGCTCATGGTTTTACGCGGCGAAATCAATACTCAGCTTGATGACTATAACAGTGTCAGTATTACTGATGAGGAAGCACTATTTATCAATAAGCTGTTTAATTGAACCAACATAAGCCAGCCAACCTATATAACAATAATGGCAACTGCAGTGGTTAGCCCCTTAAACCGAAGCGGCCCTTTCGTCCCTTTGGCGCCCCTTTAAAGTTCAAGCACCTCGCTACGCAACAAGTTCAAACACGTCTTCACTATTCGACAAGCCAATCATTGTTGTGGATTAAGCTCCCAATTATCGCTTTCATTGATTGCAAACCATTCTATTAATTGAGTTTAATCGTATAGTTATTGTTCTGTATTATTAGCCAGTTTTGATTATGCCCAATTCACATGTCGAGCACCTTCTACCTTTGCTCTCTGCCGGACTCAAATTGTCAGTTTCGCTACAATTTGGCCCTCAAGACACTTACGCTTTTAACTCTGAATATGTCGGTTGTAAGGTTGACCGATTTCTTCTGATCGATTTGCCGAAGAAGGTTCAAGAAGCCTTAGTGATGCGCCAGTTAGCGAACGTCACAATTGTTGTTCGAGCGATTACCCAATCAAAACTTGGCCATATCATCGCCTTTAAGACCTCGGTATTGTCGATAGTTAATCACCCTACGAACCTAATGCTACTGCGCATTCCGTCCCACTTCGCGTCAAAACCCATTCGTCATCATGAGCGTTACCCAATGGATATGCCGATTACCGTGGTGTCTAACACCGTGTCCTACAGTGCGACCATGCTCGATTTCTCTATTAACGGCTGCGCGATATTCATCAATGGTGAAAATGCTCTCGAAAACGACAGTGTGATCGAAATTGATTCGGAATTTAACTCGTTTTTCGCTGAAGAAATGCAACTTACTATCGTAAGTATTGAAAAACGGCGCGCAGGGCATAAATTCGGTATTAAATTCAGCCATGAGATTGAAATGAATACCGAATTAAAACAAGCCTTGCTTGAAAAAGCCTTCCTTGCTACTCCGCTTTAGCGGGCAAATAGAAGTTTTGCTTATAGTGAATGAACGCTTGATTAAGGGCGATTTCCTTAATCGGTTTGATGATGACGTAATCTGCACCCACGGTTAGGAACGAACGCTTAGTATCTTGCATACCATCTGCGGTACAGGCATAGATAGGTACATTCATCGCCAGATCGTGGCGGATGATTTTCGTGGTCTCAATACCGCCCAAATTAGGCAATTGGTTATCCATTAAAATCAAATCGACATTCGGGTTATCTTTTAAGTGTTCAATGGCGTTATAGCCATCCGTTACCCAAGTCACCTTCATGCCGTATTTCTCACAGAATGCCCGCGCAATAAAGGCATTGGTATGATTATCCTCAACCAATAGTACGTTCAGGTCGCGATCAAACATGGTTTCAGGGCTTTCAAGCAACTCACCTGAGGTAAGTTCTGCTGCGTTCTCCACCACTTCTAATGGCAAGATAACCACGAACCGAGAGCCTTTGCCTATCTCACTGGACACCTGAATGGAACCATCAAGCAGTTCAACAAGGTTATAAACAATCGCAAGCCCTAAACCACTGCCGCCATATTCTCGCGTTGTCGTTGCCTCGGCCTGAACGAATGGGTCAAAGATATGTGCCAAACGTTGTTTGTCTATACCAATACCAGTGTCTTCAATTAAGATCTCTAACTGCGGTACTTCTTGCTTTCTGTCTAATATCAATTCGACTCGAACATGGCCCTGATGCGTAAACTTGACCGCGTTACTGACCAAATTAAACAACACTTGGTTTAAGCGAACTTGATCGCTTGCCCCTACTAGGTCGGACGGTATGTTACTGTACACTTCCAACTCAATATTCTTGTCATGACAAAGTGGGCGATAGATCTTTTCAACCGCACTCAGTAGCTCTTGTAACCTAAACTCAGAGTGTTGAATATGGAACTTACCCTGCTCTATCTTCGAGAAATCGAGAATATCGTTTAATACCGCCAACAAATGTTCGCCGCTGTTCACTAATACTTCAACGTGTTCGATATCATTTGAGTCACTCAGTTTACCTTTGAGTAACTGAGATACGCCCAAAATACCATTTAGCGGTGTGCGCAATTCATGACTCATTTTCGCTAAGAAGTCCGCTCGAGCACGCGCCGACTCTTCCGCTTCCAGACGTGCCATTTGGCTTTGCTTCTCTGCTTCTACGAAGCTGGTTACATCTTGGCCTTGAGCAATCACATAACGGGTCGTGTTATCAATTACGATTGGCGATAAATTCCAACGATAGGTGTTATCGCCAATGGTTAAGTTGATGCCGGTTAATGCCGCACCATGAGCGCACATACGAATCTGTGGCATGAGTTTATCGAGCAAAAACTGATAATTGTCTTGATGAGGGTCATCACTGCGAAAACTGCGTTCAGCCGCAGGGTTCATTCGTAATAGGCTGCCTGACGTATCCCATAGTGTGATTGGCGAGATTGAGAAGTTAAACAGATCCGCAAACTGTTTCTCTTGTTCACTCAAACGCTTGAATGAACGCTGGAATGATTGACCGATTTTATTAAACTCAGCGATACTTGAACCATCAAAAGGCTCTACGCGCTGAGCTTCAACACTTTGCTCGGTATAAAGCATCAGGTTTTGTAGCTCTTTTGATACACGTTGGCTTAACCAGTAACGACTGTACAAGGCAATAATCAAAATGGAAATGATAGCCACCGCGACCCAAGCATAATGGCCACGCATCATTAATGCGATGTGGGAGTTATTCTGAATGGTATAAACAGACAAAAACGTCGCAACGCCATTAATGGTCAAATCGGTGCGCGACACCATGTATTTGTTAGCATTAAGCTGTGGTGAATATTGTTCCAACCATTCAATGTGACGTTTGGAATCTTTAATACTGGTGGCAATCACTTCAGAGCCGACCGAAAGCGCAATGTCATCCACATTACTGCCTTTAAGCAAGGCACGAGTTAACGCGAAATTATCGTTAAGCACCAAACCAGCAAATACATCCCCGAGTACTTCGCCATTTTGCATCGACACCAATGAAGTGCGTCGTACCAATAAATAACGCGTCCCCATACTTGATGGCGTTTGAGACAAATACCACTCATTACCCGTGACCATATCGGTTGAGATGTGCATCAACTGCTCATCTTTAATTCCATAAAACTGGTTGTTACCATCGGCCCACAGCAAATGGCCACTGCGGCTAATAAAACGAAAGTCTGGGGAAATATCCGTATCAATTTGATCAACTGCGAGAAAGAAGTGATCAATGTCTGTCGTTTTACGCTCACGAATAGCGTCCGCCAGCATAATGCTACGGCTGTAACTGTCTTGTAGAAGCTCTATCGACTCTAATCGAAAGTTAAAGATTTCCTGCACTAAACTTGAGGTTTGCTGCTTGGAGCGGGCAACCTCCTGCGTAACGACTTGACGGTTTACTTGGTAGTTTTGCAGCAGCACGACCACCGTCAGTACACTGATGGTCAAGAATATCGAATGTGTAAAGAGCCTAGCTAATCGATAGTTTCCGCTAGACCTTTTCCAGAACGCCATCAATTATCTGAGTACCTAAATGCACGCTGCTTAAGTTGATCGACTTTTTGTTGTGAATCCTGTGCTGAAACCAACTCAAGATCGCCGGAATACACTTGAGGAACTGGCTCTCCTTGCAGGTCTAACTTGATCGCTTCTGCCATTGCGATGCCAGTATCATCGTTCATTCGCATGACCGTAACGTCGAGTTCTCCTTGTTCAATCGCGGTTAACTCTGCCGTTCCTCCACCCCATCCGTTGATCATGATGTCGCCACGACCAATGCTTTCTAGAGCATCCGCAGCGCCCAACGCAACGTCGGTTGAGCAAGCATAAATAAACGAAATGTTAGGGTTTTGCTTCACCGCATTTAGCGCTGATTGATAACCAGATTCACGCGTAGCTTTGGTGTAGTAAGAGGAAGATAATTTGAAATTGCTGTTTCGATGCATTTCCTCGATAAACGTATCGCCACGAGCATCACTCACATAACCTTCAGAGAAATAAAGGACCGAGTAGTCCCCTTTTTTATCCAACGACTCTTGGTAGTATTTGGCAAGCTCGCGCGCCCCTGTCATGTGATCAAACCCAACATACATAAATGGTTGTTGATCTGTCCAAGCGCGCACTGGTGTGGTGATGTTTTGTAAGATCAGTTTAGTGTCTGTCGAACTGAGAACATGCTCAATAAACTTTCTGTGACGAGTGGTGTCTAGGGTAAAGATAAGATAATCAGCGCGGTTTTGAACCGCTTCCAGCAAAGATAAGCTTTGCTGACGTGCATCAACGTTTGGACGGGTGAAAACTTGGTTTAAGCTGTATTGAATGCCTAGCTTTTCCATCCTCGTTTCAAAGGCTTTAATGTTCCGAACCCAATAGTCTGAAACTTGCTGACCGGGATAAACCACTGAAATATTGATCGGTTTCTGCTGATTTGCCCGCAGTGGTACTGGCTGTTGTCTAACAGACTCAGCCAACTGTTGAGTGAGTTGTCTTTGTACTGCGTTTTCTTGCAAATATTCGTCGTATTGCCAGTAACCATTTAGCACTTGCGTCGTTTGCGCGAATGCTGACGCGCATACAACCGACGACAATAGGGTTACAACCGCCGTTTTATACATAACCGTTCTCTTTTTTGCCTAGCGTTACGAAGCGTTGTTCGTTTTATAGTTAGTTGCGTTTATTCGTTGTATTTGGCGTCGCTGCTTATCTAACCATATCTCTTTGGTTTGGCAGTTAATTTACGCCCCCTTTAAAAAAGGGTAATACATTTTCGCATATCCGTTGCGGTTTTATTGCTGTTATGACTTTTCGAGCACAGCATCAAGGCTCATCTTACCAATGATCAGCGCTTCTTTTTGTTGTTTCGATATTTTTTTCAATTGATATTCGATTTTTGAGGCGCTGCTACGAGATTCCCCAGCAGGATGAGACCAAACCAACTCAAGCGGCCCCTTACCCTTTAACGCTTTTGCTCCAGTGCCATTGCAATGTTGTTGAAAGCGACGGTCTACATCCGTTGTTATACCGCAATAAAGAGCATTAGAGCGTGTACGAACATAGTACACGCTCCACTGTTTTACCGAATCAACCATTAAGCTGTTCGACGATGGCACGCAATTCAGCCACCTCGGCTTTTAGTGCCGAAAGTTCTTCTTCTAACTGTTCGATACGCGAGGAGTTGGCTACTGGCGCAACATGAGCTGCGGATTGTAGCGCCTCCATGTCCACTTCACCACTGAATAGATGTTGATAGCGAGATTCACGTTTACCCGCTTCGCGAGGTAACTTCACCACAAGCGCGCCTTCCGATCGCGCGGCCATGTTTTCTAGTACCGCCTCGACTTCTTTTACATCAGTGAAGGCTGCGAGTCGGTTAGTACGAGTTCTCAGTTCACCCGGCGTTTGTGCACCGCGTAATAATAAGCAACATACAATGCCTTTTTCTTGTTCGGTCAGTTTTAAATCACCAAACTCGGTATTGCAGAAACGGTGTTGGAACTTGTTAGCACGGCTGTTAAAGCCACTTTCATCGCTAACTAGACGGCGGGCGATAAGAGAATCAACGGCTTGTTGAATTTCACTTTCATCTAATGATAAGACAGGTTCGCGATTGCTTTTTTGATTGCAGGCGGAGGTTAAGCTGTTGAGTGTCAGTGGGTAATAATCCGGTGTTGTCACTTCTTTTTCAATCAGACAACCTATCACACGCGCTTCAACGGGGTTAAGCTCAATATTCATCGCAATATCCTTATGTTTTCATTTTAGATTGAGCAGCAGAGTGAGTTCTTTGGTTAATGCTCAGAAAGTATCGGAACACGCTTCATGTTGCCATTCTCATCGATCATGACAATTTTAGTTCGATTTAACTCTACTTCGGTGATTTCTTGTTGCGTGCGCTCAAACTTATAAGCATCGCCAAGTTTTTCAGTTCGCAGATTGCTAACTTTATCTTCCGACTTAGGAATGATGATGTCTGAATGACGCATTGTTTACACTTCACTACTCATTTGGATAGCAAAATCATATATCGTTCCCTTCGTTGGCTCAATGACCTAACAATCTATCTGATGATAAATTCGTCAAGTTACCGTAATGATTGATCTTAATACTGTAAACGTGTGCGCTGTTGTGATTTAATCACTTACAGTTAACGTTAAAACTAGGAAAGGAACCTATGAGTGGTGTATTTGAAATCGTAGCTCAGGCACGTCGTAAGAATAAGTTAAAACGTGAACTTATTGATAACGAGAAAAAAGTTCGTGATAACCGTAAACGTGTAGACCTACTAGAAAACCTTCTAGACTACATCGAAACTGACATGAGCACTGACGAAATCGTTGGTATCATCAAAAACATGAAAGCTGACTACGAAGATCGCGTAGATGATCACATCATCAAGAGCGCTGAAATCTCTAAAGAGCGTCGTGACATCAGCCGTCGTATCCGCGAACTGACTGAAGAAGACAAGCAAGTTCTACAAGGTAAAAAGAAGTAATCTACCTGTAACAAAAAGCTTTGAATGTTTTTAAATATAAGCCTGCATTATCAAATGTAGGCTTTTTTTATTTTATTCGTTAACCGCATGAATGTATTTTTGTTGCGCAAATCGTTTGCGTAATCGCTAACCTTCACTTTACCTAGAATTTGGACTTTAATCACAGAATTATGACTGTTATATTTTGCAGCAGATAATTAAGACCACTCGAGGCACGGAGCTTCCTCAACTATCTCAAGACGAGAAGATTGGTACCGCAATCAAGCGGCATAAATTTAAGAGGGTCAAATAATGGAAATGAATGTGATTGAAATTCTAGGTTACGCAGCATCAATCATGGTTGCTATCTCACTAACTATGAAAGACATTGTAAAACTGCGTGTTCTTAACTTTATCGGTTGTACACTTTTCACTGCTTACGGTTTGATGATCGACGCGTGGCCAGTCGTTTTAACTAACGGTTTCATCGCATGTGTTAACGTCTACTTCTTAGCGAAAATGCAGCAAGAAAAAAAAACAGCTAAGGTAGAAACTACCGCTTAATCCTTTCAAAAGCCCTGAATATTTCAGGGCTTTTATCTATACATATGTCACAAAAGCAGTCATTCATCCCAAACCAATACCTATTTCGATTCGTTTTCTGATTTAGGACAAACCTTATTACCGACGCCAGTTTAGGCTAACGCCAATAGCCAAGGTCTTAAGACCCTATACCAACTTGCTGTAAATAAGGTTATCGTCATGAAACACTTCTTCCCTTCAAGCGTCATGCTGACTCCTTTTCTTGTCAAACGCTATCAGCGAGATGGCGACCAAACTATTGCCGACGATGCAAATGTAGACCACGCATCAAACGATATAGCAGATGCAAGTAAAGACGAACTGAGCGATGAATCGCGAGATAAGACAGATTGAACCTAGCGAAGCAAAATCATCATGCAACGACTTCAACTAGGGCAAGAACTACGCCGAACTATTTAGAGCGATAAATGGCAAAAAGCGAGAATCACCTATTGGTCATTCTCGCTCTTTTATTTTGGTGCACTTACGAATTGAGACTAATCCGTCGAGACAATAAACAGTACTTCTACGCGGCGATTACACGCTTTACCGTCACGAGTCGCATTGGTACATGCAGGCGCATATTCACCGTATCCACGAGTGAAAATCGCTTGCTGGCTGACCCTATTTTGCATTAACTGGCGTTTGACCGCGTCAGCGCGCTTTTCTGACAAGCTATCATTGAAGCCACTTGAACCAGTATTGTCCGCGTGTCCATCAATCACAATATCAATGCCCGGTTGAGTGGCGATATAACGGCCGAGCATATCTAGCCAGTATGCAGACTCGTTCGAAACCTGTGACGAGCCAGTATTAAACTTGATGGTATCCGTCAGCTTCACCATCATGTGATTTCCCGGCAGTACTTGATAGTTCAAGTTGTGCTTAGCCAGAAAACTCTCCAATGAACTTTGATCATCCGGCTTTTTTTCGCCATACGGCCCTTCTACGCCTGAGCTTTGAACGATCGTCGCCTTGCCCCACTCCGGGTATTTTACGTCGTAATCGCTCATCGGAGCCACATCAAGCATGTCGCTTGATAGCATATCCGTTGGGATCGTACCGCAACCAGTTAGGGTTAGTAGTAATGAAAGTGCAATTATTCTCATGGATTCACCGTAGGGTCGTATAGCGTGCAACTTCTATATCGTACCGTTGAATAATTTCTTTAGGTTTATCTACGAAAAACCCATTGCAGATGTGATCTCGACATTTCTATGACCCTAAGTTGTTAGATTTTGCTAATCTCTCTATATAAACCCCTGAGTTAACGGTAAAATCACCGTCAATTTTGATTCACATGTGTGATTAGAGAATACAAACTATGAAAAAGCTTCTAACCCTTCTAGCGCTTGGTGCAAGCATTGTTCTTGCTGGTTGTTCAGACAACTCGACTCCAGTTGAAGGTAAGCAGTACCAAGCTCTTCCTGCAAACCTTTCAACTTATCGTTTACCTCAAGTTACCGAGGTATTCTCACTAACTTGCGGTCACTGCCGTCAAATGGAAGGTGAACTAGGAAAAATTGAGCAGCTGACTAACCAAAAAATTGGCAAGCTGCACGTCACTTTCAACGAATCTGCGCAAATCAGTGCCATGATTTACTACAGCGCTGAAATGCAATTAGCAAAACAGCCTGATCACGACATGCTGGCGGATCTTTTCGCTGCAGTTCAAATGGGTGAAGGCGCGACTAATACCGAGCGTAAACAAGCCATTGATAAAGCGTTCGAAAGCCGTGGTCTAATTAGCCCTTATAACCTAAATGAAGAGCAGCAAACTCAGCTTTTCAAAGCCATTCACCTAGCGGATGAGATCTCAACTAAAGCTGAAATTAACGCAGTCCCAACCTTTATCGTTAATGGCAAATATCAGGTGATTACATCAGGACACCAAGATGTTGATGGCATCGCAAACACAATCAATTTCCTAATTAACCAACAATAATTCAACGGATAGCGTTCATGTCTAAGATTATTTTTCCTATTGTTATCTTCGTTTTGGCAGGCTTTTTCATCTACCGAACTTGGACAACACACAAAGCATCAGATGAAAACTTTCAACTTGGTCAGGCTTTCTTAGCTGAGAATGGTCAAAAAGAAGGTGTGATCACTACGGAAAGTGGCCTGCAATACCAAGTGTTGTCTAAAGGCGAAGGTACAGTTTCACCAACTGCGAGCAGCAAAGTAAAAGTGCACTACCACGGCACTTTGATTGACGGAACAGTATTTGATAGCTCGGTTGAGCGCGGTGAGCCAATTGAGTTCGGCGTTGGTCAAGTAATCAAAGGCTGGCAAGAAGGTTTAACCTACATGACAGAAGGCGACAAGTTCCGTTTGTTTATCCCAAGCCCACTCGCTTATGGCAAAAACGGCACTGGCCCTATTCCACCAGCTGCAACCCTTATCTTTGATGTTGAGCTTTTAGAAGTGAAATAACCCATCTGAGTATCAGATCACGTTAAACGTAAAAAGACCGCTTTCTCAAGCGGTCTTTTTGTTCGTTATTGTCCGAATGAAGCCAGTAAAAATGACAAACTCATTATTCTCGTTTGTCTTGAACATATTTTTTAGACACATCAACTAACGCAACATTATTAAAGAAGCTACGACCAAGTAACACAGGGAAAGTAAGGTGTGTACGGTCTGCCAGCGTAAATGCGGTTTTCTCTTTCACGTCACCAATTTGAATCCACGCCTGAACCACAGCACGTCTCTGTGTACCCTCTGCGCTAGACTGACGAATTTTCACCCAACGGTCTACTGGTAACGCCATTTCTTTACTTTTAATGTTGTCGTGTTCGATTTTGAATTTAACCCAATCTTTTCCATCTCGCTCAAATGGCACGATATCCGTTGCACTGATTGATGACGTAGTTGCACCAGTATCAATACGCGCTTTGAAACTCTCTTCAAGGCCGGGAATATATACCCACTCTTGCTCGCCAAGGATCAAGCGACCATCAGCAGTATGTTTCGCTTGTACCTCAATGACAGGTGGTGGCACAGGATGGATGGGGTGAGCAATCACGTCTGGCGATTCAACATCGCTGGAGGCAGTTTCAGCAGAAGGGTTAGTATTAGCACAGGCAGTTAAACCGCCACCAATTAGTAACGGAAGGAGAAGTTTCCACGGTTTATTCATTCAATCACCTAATCCAGTTCTGCCCAATAAAAAAGAGGCTCGTTTGAGCCTCTATCTTACTGAGCCTACGACACTTTGACTATTGCATCGGCCACATAAGGGATATCTTTTTCGGTCAGTCCCGCAATATTAATGCGACCATCCCCCACTCCGTAGATACCATATTCATCACGAAGTTTAGACATCTGCTCCGGGCTAAAGCCTAGCACCGTAAACATACCTTTGTGGCTTTCGATAAAGTTGAATTGTGAAGTATTGTGGCTATTTCTCAACTCATCACACAAACTCTTACGCAGGTTTAACAAACGCTGCTGCATTTCACTTAACTCTTGCTTCCATACGCTGGTTAGCTGTTGATCTTTTAAAATGGTTTTCACCAAAGCAGCGCCATGATCAGGTGGCATCGTGTAAGTAGAACGCGCCAATGTCAGGAGTTTGCCTTTAGCGTTATTGACGTGCTCTTCGCTTTGGCCCACAACAATTGCCGCACCGGTTCGCTCACGGTATAACCCAAAGTTCTTCGAGCACGAGATCGTGATCAGCATCTCTTCAACGTTGTTTGCCATAAAGCGCAAACCTTTTGCGTCTTCTTCAAGACCTTCACCAAAACCTTGGTAGGCAATATCAACGAAAGGCGTAAAACCATTCTTCTGCGCAAGCGAAGTAATTTGTTGCCAAGCGTCGAAGTTAATATCTGCACCAGTTGGATTATGACAACAGCCATGCAGAAGTACCACATCATCTTTGCCTGCGTGAGACAAATCCGCCAACATCTTTTCTTGATCGACTTGTTTAGTATCCGCACTAAAGTAAGAGTAATACTTCACTTTTAACCCTGCCTCTTCCATGACAGGCTTATGATTTACATAGCTTGGGTTAGAGATCCAAACGGTGGTATTTGGCTGGGCTATTTTCATTAAGTCACCCAACATGCGCAGTGCGCCACTTGCGCCGGGAGTCTGAATTGCCGCCACGCGATCCATCGCAGAAGTACCTGACAGCAACAAATCAATCATGGATTGGTTAAACTCTTCACAACCAGCCAATCCTACATAAGATTTGGTTTTTTGCGTCGCGACCACGATATCTTGTGCTTGAGAGACTGCACGCATAACAGGGGTTTCACCTGCGCTGTTTTTATACACACCAATGCCAAGGTCGACCTTTTCTGGTCGAGGATCATTTCGGTATGCTACAGAAAGAGAAAGAATAGGATCCAACGTTGGTGTTGGTAATTGAGAAAACATGAAAGTCACAGCCCTTTGAAATTCACTATTGATTGAAATTCAAAGTACCACTTGTTTATGCGGATTTCGACCATAAAAAACCGATAACACATGAATAATTATTGCTGAATAAGAATTTGGTTGGTTTTTTAAGCTAAATTGTTGTTACGAGGAGGCTCGTGAATTAAATGACTTAAACACAACTTTGGAAAAGCTGACTATCACCTTAGTTAGAAAAATAGGGTGACGGTATTTCTCCATAACCCTACTGCAGAGTTGCACTTAAAGCTCGAGGTTTTTAAACCGCAGCGAGCTTCTTGTTAGCCTGTTTCTTTTTCCACATCACATGGACGATAGTCAAAATGATAGCAGCCACGACTTGTGCACCAATGAAAACCACAGCCATACCTGCTAGAAGTTGAGAGCCCAGACCCACGCTTTCTATCTCAGCTGCGCCTGCAACAACCATTAACGAAGGAGAAAGAAGAACCACGTTAAGAATGTTGAGTACGATAGCGACGATTGCAAATGTTAGCCCTTCTCCAGCTGCAAATGCGGCTAATAAAGCGCAGATTAGAGTAAGGTACGGGCCTACTACCGGCACAAAAATTGAAACAATCGCAAGTATCATCGCGACAATACCAAGTGCTTTCATCAAAACTCCTAAATTTTGTATATTTGTCAATGGCTTTAGGTTTTTAAGCCGAGTACAAATAATATAAACTAAATTATTACTTATTCAATCAATGAATGATTCAACACGGCTATGTAACTAAGCATCACTCACCACCTGACTCTGCACTATTGTTTAATGTGGGCTCAGCCTTAACTTGCCGTAAATGTTCAATACTTGTTTAACTCAAGCAGCCATAATCGCGGTTATAGTGAGTCGCATCCAACCATGAAGCAATCAATGATCAGACAATATACACCCGCAGATATCGACCAAATCCTAGATATTTGGTTAGAAGCGTCAATTAAAGCACATGACTTTGTCGCACCAGAATTTTGGCAATCACAAGTTGCGAATATGCGTGAAATTTACATTCCCGCGTCTAATACTTATGTCTTCGAGAAAGATTCAAACGTAATCGGTTTCTACTCGTTATACGAAAATCAGCTAGCAGCGATGTTCGTATCTCCCCTCTATCAAGGGCAAGGGATGGGTAAAGAATTGATGGCCCATGCTAAAGGACAATGTGCAGAATTGACTTTAAACGTTTACAAAGATAATCAAGCTGCTTACAAGTTTTATCTGTCGCGAGGTTTTACCATCGACAATCAGCACGTTTGTGAGCATACAGGTTGCGCAGCGTACAGCATGTTTATTAGGAGAAATAGATGAAATCTCAACATATTGGTGAATTGGTCTTAAGTGAACAGAAAATTCAAGAAGGCGTTGAAGCAGTGGCTGAAAAGCTCAACCGTCAATTCAGTGATGCTGTGGTCGTGACCGTTGTTCCAGGTGGTATCTTGTTTACTGCTGACTTAGTGCGAAAATTGAAGTTCGACATCAAGATGGACTACATTTCTTGCCCTCACACGCCCGGCGACAGCAACAATCAATCGACAATTAGATTCCATGAAAATATCTCATTAGATGGCCAAGATGTCATTATGATTGACGATGCGATTGAGTCGGGTGGAACAATGAAAAGATTAGTAGCTCACATCCAAGAGCACTATGACGTAAAGTCATTGTCCATTGCGACGCTGTTCGTTAAACCGAATCGAGTGGATATTCCCGTACCTCAGTATTACGCCTACACAATGGAAAATGACGATTTGCTCGTTGGTTATGGTCTACCTTGGCAAGATAAGTTAAGAAACATCCCTTACGTATCAAAACTAGTCAAATAGAAATAGAGTCAGTGCGTTGCGCTGGCTCTATGTGTTCTACTAGCGGCGTTCTTATTAGACTCAGTCTCTTAACGCTCATCCCGCCGATAACACGGCAAATCTATTTAAAACGGTAGATCACTTGGTTCGAGCTACCTCGCCACTCCAAGTTAAGATCTTTTTTGTCTTGCTCAAACTTTCCGTCAACCAATACGTCGATATAGTCGACAATTTCGCGTTGCTCTGGTGTGAGTTCAGCTAAGGTGTAGCCCGTCCACATCCAAATATCTTTCCCTTCGCACTCTGCTTTAACACGTTTGACGATACGAAGAATACCTTCAAGATTCGCTGGGTGCAGTGGGTCACCGCCCGATAGCGACAAGCCCTTTTTCTTGATACGGTCATCGTTCAAATCAGCAATCAGTTGGTCTTCCATTTGCTCAGTAAACAAATGGCCGGCATCGAGTTTCCATGTTTTCTTGTTATAGCAACCGCGGCATGCATGTACGCATCCCGAAACAAAGAGTGTTACACGAGTGCCGGGGCCGTTAACCACATCAACAGGATAGTATTGAAGATAATTCATAAGCTTAGAGTGCAAAACACCAGCCCGATACCGAGCTGGTGATAGTATTAAAGAGACATTCAGTGAACGGTTAAGCGCTTCTCATTAAAGGTGCTTAACGCGGCGTTTCACTTCTTCTTGTTTACCAAAGTTAAATGGTCGTGCATCTGGGCTGCCTAGGTAGCCACACACACGGCGCGTTACCGACACTTTGGTAGAGTCATGATTACCACAGCTTGGGCAAGTAAAGCCTTTGCTTGTACATTCGAACTCACCGGTGTAATCACACTCGTAACACTCATCAATTGGTGTGTTCGTACCGTAGTATGGTACTCGGGTATAACTGTAATCCCACACATTCTCTAACGCTTCAATGTTGCGCTGCATGTTAGGGAATTCTCCGTAACAGATAAAACCACCTGATGACACATGCGGGTAAGGCATTTCAAAGTCGATCTTATCGTATGGGTTTACTTTCTTCTCAACATCTAGGTGGAAGCTATTGGTGTAGTAACCTTTGTCTGTCACACCTTCAAGTACGCCGAATTCTTTAGTATCGATGCGGCAGAAGCGGCTACACAAGTTTTCACTTGGCGTGCCGTATAGGCTAAAGCCGTAACCTGTTTCTTCCGTCCATTGCTCTACTTGTTTCTTCAAGTATTCAACAATCGCAATGGCTTTTGCACGCAATTCACCGTTGTCATATACATGCTCATCACTGCCAAATAGCGCATTGATTGTTTCATGAATACCGATGTAACCCAATGAGATAGACGCACGGCCGTTCTTAAAGATTTCCGCAATTGAATCGTCAGCCTTCAGACGAACACCACATGCACCTTCCATATATAGGATTGGCGCTACGCGAGCACGCACATTTTCAAGACGAGAAATACGCGTCTCAAGTGCACGACGAGCGATATGCAGTTTTTCATCCAACAGTTTGTAGAACTCTTTCTCATCGCCTTTCGCACGAATCGCAATACGAGGTAGGTTCAAGCTTACTACGCCAAGGTTATTACGACCTTCGTGAATCAGCTCGCCATTTTCTTCGTAAGTATTTAGGAAACTACGACAGCCCATTGGTGTTTTGAACGAGCCCGTTACTTCAACCACTTTGTCGTAGTTAAGAATATCTGGGTACATACGCTTAGAGGCACACTCTAGCGCTAGCTTCTTAATATCGTAGTTTGGATCTTGCTCTTTGTGGTTCAAACCATCTTGGATAGCAAACACCAGTTTCGGGAATACCGCTGTTTTACGGTTTTTACCTAGACCTGCAATACGGTTCTTTAAGATAGATTGCTGAATCAGACGCGAAGCCCAAGACGTACCTAAGCCAAAGCCAAACGTTACAAATGGTGTTTGACCATTAGCGGTATGTAGCGTGTTTACTTCGTACTCTAGCGATTGGAATGCATCAAAACATTCTTTCTCAGTACGTGCAGTCGCAAACGCCTCTGGGTTGTGGATATCCCACTCTTTTGCAATTTCAAGATGCTTCTCAAAGCTTGCAAGTACGTATGGCTCTAGCACCTCGTCGATACGGTTGATGGTAGTACCGCCGTAGATATGGCTTGCTACTTGAGCAATGATTTGCGCGGTCACAGCAGTTGCAGTAGAAATTGATTTTGGTGTATCAATTTCAGCATTACCCATTTTAAAGCCATGTGTCAGCATGCCTTTTAAATCAATCAGCATGCAGTTAAACATTGGGAAGAATGGTGCGTAATCTAGATCGTGGTAATGCAGATCACCTTCTTCATGCGCTTGAACGATATCACGTGGCAAAATGTGTGTTTTCGCATAGTGTTTAGCCACGATACCAGCAAGTAGGTCACGCTGAGTTGGGATAACTTTACCGTCTTTGTTCGCGTTTTCGTTGATTAAATCAACGTTGCTTTCTTCGATAAGACCTTCAATTTCACGAGTAAGCGTACTTTGCTTCTCACGCGCAATATCGCGGTCATGACGGTATTCGATGTAGTTACGAGCCAATTCTTTATATGGCCCTTGCATCAACTCATCTTCTACTAGGGTTTGGATATGATTGATGTGAACTTCGTCGTGATCACTCAGTTTCAGCTCTACCGCTAATGCCACATTTAGGGCATAGATAGCGATTTCTTTATCTACGTGCTCTGATGCTGCTTCCACTGCTGCTTGAATACGATCCCTGCTGAACGGAGCCCGAGAGCCGTCACGCTTGATTACGATAGGTTTCACTTTTTCTCCTTACCCCTAGAATACTCACAGAGTTATCCACAAATACACTATATAGGGTTTATTATTGTTTGGCTGACACTATATGTTGTGGCGTATTAAACTCCAAAGCACTACCTAAAAGTATTGATTTCGATCAATAAAATTTAGCTCCAGTACAAGATCAAATCGATCTTGGCGGCACGGATCTCAGATACAAAGAAAACTATGAAAATTGAAAAAATTAGGCATTTAAACTTGATTTTTTGGGAGGGCTTGTAAGATAAAGGATAGACAAGTCTCACAGGAGTGACAGACATGAAATCGGTTATAAAACGTTCCATTCTTCTATATGTAGTGGTTTTGTGTTCACTACCAACACAAGCGCAACAATTGGTCAATTTGTCATCATGGAATATGGAATGGCTCGATTTACGCGGAAATGAACGTTTCGCTCCGTCGTTACGCAAAAGTGACGATTTTTACAAAATGTCGCACTATTTGGAGAGATCAAATCCGCTGATCCTTGCGTTCCAAGAGGTATCAAGTAAAGAAGCCATTTCTAAAGTCGTCGGCGATCAATACCATATCTATTTGTCGGACCGATCATTAACCAAGTTCAGCCATCTTCAGTTCGAAGATATTAACCAATACACTGGATTTGCCGTCGATAGATCTTTATCGGTTTCTGACCCTACCGACATTAACCTATTGAGCGCCAACCAAAGAAAGCTAAGATTCGCGTCTTACATCATCATTGAAACTGAGCAACCTCTTCATCTGCTCAATGTCCATTTAAAAGCAGGCTGTAGCGGCAAGTTCAAAACTAACCGCAACTGCAATACTTTACGACAACAAACCCAAGCCCTAAATAAGTGGATTAGTGAGCGAGAAGCGAATCAACAGAACTACGCTATCATTGGTGATTTCAATCATAACCTCGCCCACCCTAAAGATTGGATGTGGGAAATGCTCTCTGAGAGTACGTCAGCACGACTAGCAACCAGAGACACGAAAGCACAGTGCAAAGTAAAAAGCCGCAATGACCCAAACCGATTGCATCAGTTTAGGTCTTTGATCGACCACATAGTGATTAGCCAATCGCTAGAACTCAGCGCACCAAAGCAAACTGTGTTTGAGTCTAAAGATGTGCTCAACTATCAACTCAGCGATCACTGCCCGCTTAACGCTACACTTTACCTACCCTAAGCGGCAGCCATTTTGGCATAATCAAACCCAGCGACATCGCGGCGATAAATAGCCATATGTCGCTGTTGCCTAACGCAATACTCGCTATCGCGGGCCCCGGGCAAACACCTAACATGCCCCAACCTACGCCAAAGAGGCTAGCCCCGACAATCAATTTTGCATCAATGTCTGAGCGAGTCGGTACACTAATCTCGAACCCTGACACCGCACGAGGTCGAGACTTAATAAACAAGTGGTAACATGGCAAAAACACCAGAAGCGCTCCACCCATTACAAACATCAAGCTTGGGTCCCAACTTCCGCTGATATCTAAAAACCCGATGACTTTTTCAGGATTAGCCATACCTGAGAGCACCATTCCTGCGCCAAATAACGCCCCTGCGCCCAATGATGCGAGATAAAACCATAGAACTTTGATTGGTTGTTTCATGACGTTACCTTACTTAGCTATCCAAACCGTCAGTATTGCCATGGCCATAAATGTCACAGTGGCAACAATAGAACGACCTGATAGGCGTCCGATTCCGCAGATACCATGACCACTTGTACATCCATTAGCGAGCGATGTGCCAACGCCAACCAATAATCCAGCCACCACTACCATACCGCGATTGCTCGATAGCTCCGCTGGCAAATTAAAATCAACTAGCCAACTCACGAATACGCCACCTATGACCATCGCGATAAGGAAAACCCATCGCCACGCAACGTCGCCTTTCACTGGAAGCAACGTTCCGCGTAATATGCCGCTGATTCCCGCCACTTTACCGGAAACAAGCATCAGCAAAGTGGCCGAAACGCCCAGTAACATGCCGCCCGTAAGTGACATCCAGTATTCACTCATTACGATTCCTCTTCTTGCTGACAAAAGATCGCATGTAAGCTGCCAATTAACGGCTCGACTCTCTCATCCGCTAATGAGTAGTAAACCTGCTGAGAAACTTTGCGAGGTTTAATCATTCCATGCTTTCTCAAGACTGTGAGATGTTGCGAAAACGCCGATTGGGTTAATGCAGAGTTAGCCTGAAGTTCACCCACACCTACCTCACCTTGTGTTAACTGGCACAACACCATTAAACGCTCTGGATGAGCGATCACTTTTAGCCAATCAGATGCCGCGGTGGCATCATGCTTAAACTGCTCAATGTCCATCTATAGCTACCATTTCGTTGAACGCTATTTAAACAATAACGTCACACCAAAATATTAGTCAAGTCTAAATTAGCAATTTAACATTTAGATGAAATAACATTAGACATTACTAAAATACAAACTTATAGTAATAGCCATTGTTCAAATATTAGCCCGACGTTTGTTTAGGAATAGCAATGACTAAGATTGTAATTATCGGTGGTGTTGCCGGTGGTGCTTCTGCAGCGGCACGCGCAAGACGCCTGAGTGAAGATGCTCAAATCATTATGTTTGAAAGAGGCGAATTTGTTTCCTTCGCCAACTGCGGATTGCCTTATCATATCGGCGGCGACATACAAGATCGCAGCAAGCTGCTATTGCAAACCCCTGAAAGCTTCTTAGCACGCTTTAATGTCGATGTTCGAGTGATGAATGAAGTGGTGAGCATTAACCGCCAAAGCAAAACCGTCACCGTTAAAAACCTGCTTGATGGTCATGAATATCAAGAGAGTTACGATTTCTTACTGCTTAGCCCGGGCGCTGCCCCTATTGTTCCGAATATTCAGGGCATAGACAATCCGTTGACTCATTCGCTGCGTAACATTCCTGATATGGACCGCATCATCGCCACGATTGAACGTAAACAAATAAAGCATGCCACCGTTGTTGGTGGTGGTTTTATCGGCCTTGAAATGATGGAAGCGTTCCACCAGTTAGGCATACAAACCACATTAGTTGAAATGGCAAACCAAGTCATGACGCCCGTTGATAAAGAAATGGCAGGATTTGTTCATGATGAAATCCGCAATAAAGGCGTCGACCTTAAGCTCGGCGTAGCATTAGAAGCCGTCAAATACCACGTATCAGAACAACACCTTACTTTAACGCTTAACAATGGCGACACTGTCAAAACAGATATCCTAATCATGGCTATTGGCGTTCGTCCCGAGACAACTCTTGCGCAAGAAGCCGGCCTTCAACTTGGTGAACTAGGTGGGATCTACACCAATCAACATCTACAAACGAGCGATCCGTCGATCTATGCCGTAGGTGATGCCATTGAAGAAATGGATTTTGCCACTGGCGAACAAACGCTTGTGCCATTAGCTGGGCCTGCTAACCGTCAAGGCCGGATGGCAGCAGATAATATGCTTGGCCGCAGTGAAACCTATCAAGGTACACAAGGCACTGCCATTTGTAAGGTGTTTGACTTAGCCATCGCGTCAACAGGTAAGAACGAGAAGCAACTTAAAGCTTCAAGCACACACTACCAGAAGGTTTATGTGCACACAGCTAGCCATGCCAGTTATTATCCAGGCGCAGAAACTGTGTCATTTAAGATGTTATTTGACCCAACCTCTGGGAAAATCTTCGGAGCGCAAGCGGTCGGTAAAGATGGGATCGATAAACGAATCGACGTTATGGCAGTAGCACAACGCGCCGGTATGACGGTCGATCAGCTGCAACATTTAGAGCTAACTTATGCCCCACCGTTTGGCAGTGCCAAAGATGTAATCAATCAAGCCGCGTTTGTCGCGAACAACATCATTAAAGGTGATGCAACCCCGATTCATTATGATGAAATAGAATCGCTCACTGACAATCAAATTTTACTCGATGTCCGCAACCCAAGTGAGCGCAGCAACGGTAACTTCATTCAAGGTGATATCAATATCCCTGTGGATGAGCTTCGGGATCGAATGCATGAGTTACCAAAAGACAAAGAAATCATCATATATTGCCAAGTTGGGTTACGTGGTAACGTTGCTTATCGACAACTCATTAACCGCGGCTACAAGGCCAGAAATCTAATTGGTGGTTACCGCACCTACCTCTTTGCGCAGAAGTAATCGCAATTACAAAAGTAAAAGGAGCCAACTGGCTCCTTTCTTGTATATCGTAAATTAATTTCGCTTGGCTTTCTTCACCTTCTTCAACGCCATTTTTCGCTTTAAAGGTGAAAGATAATCTATAAATAAATTACCGAGTAAATGGTCAATCTCGTGTTGCATGACAATCGCTAAAAACTCATCACTCTCTATGGTTATTTTGTTTCCCTCTCTATCGAGAGCATCAACCGTTACAGAGGTAAAGCGCTCTACATCGGCATAATAACCGGGAATAGACAAACACCCTTCTTGCCCCATCGCTTTGTCACTACCGCGCACAACTTCAGGATTAATCAGTACTAAAGGTTCATCTCGATTTTCTGAAATATCAATCACAATGACCGATTGGTCACTCCCCACTTGTGGAGCTGCCAAACCAATACCATTACCTGTGTTATACATCGTTTCAAGCATGTCATCGACCAACCCTTGAACTTGAGTTACGTCTTGCACAGGATGAGTTTTCACCCTTAAGCGAGGATCAGGAATGGTCAAAATATCGAGTACGGCCATAGAGTTAAGCACTTTTAGTAAAATCAACATTGATGGGATGTACGGTACTAAAAACGATTAATGAAAGCAATTCTCATTTAACTAATTACTGTTTAGTCAATATTTCACCATCGACGATCATCTTCCATTCACCACCATCAATATACGGAGGTTGCATGACATCAAACTCTGTTTCGATGAAAAGAAAACCGACGATAAAATCGTCACCGTTAAACTCGGTGATCGGCGCTTCAATGGTCGTAGTTCTTGATTCACTTTCTCGCTTATAGTCTATGGTGCCATCTGCATTGATCAGCAAATGCATTTGTTCGCTCTGCCAAAGACCAATGTAGTCTTGTTTATCATCCGGAATTGGCTCAGAACACCCAACTAAAGTGAGCACAGCACCAATCAGTGCTAGGTTACGCATCATGCTCATCTCTTTTTCATCTCCTTAAATTCTCGCTTTATCCATCAAACTCAGCGCGTATTCTTTCATTTGTCTTGCGTTATCGCCATGTTTTGCATCGCCGCATACTTCACCATCATATTGAACATCTGGAGAAGAATACACAGGCAGGCTGACCTCAGAGAAGCTCATAACCGTACCCGCACCTTTGCACGAGAAACCCTTAGCATACGCCTTTATCTTATGATGATGTTCACGAGGTATTTTCGATTTCACCCACTTATCCAATGACGCAACTGGCTTAGTGTCCGCGTGCATCGCCCAAGCGATATGACCAAGCTCATGCTCGAGTGTATTAAGGGCGGCATTTTCAGCCAAAATAAAGAAGCTACCGTTGAAGTTAACATGCTCTGATGCAGCAACGTTACCTAGTACATAGTTGTGCTGCTTTTCAAGTACTAGACCATAATAGGCCGTTTTGTCTCGCCTCATCTGATTAATGCGCGCTTCTCCTACTACATCTAACAGTTGTAAATGCAAAGTATCGCTGTCGACGGCAGATTGATCCGGCAGTTTAACCCATTCTATTTTTTCAAGGGTACGAGTCATAGGGACGCACGAATTAGACAGCACAAGATTGGAGTAATTGATGGCATCTAGAATGCGCTCGTTCACCACATCAATGGAGGCACTCTGTTTGATTTTTTCGTCGACGAAGAAGGTGATAGATGTTGAAACTGTATTGTTTAGCGTACATTTAGGCAAAACTAACTCACCATCACTGCGCTTATTACCTAATAAGAAAACCAATGCTGAAGTCAAAACGACTACTGCAAAAACAGACTTTTTACTTATTTTTTCAAACAAACTCATACCGCGAAATTTGTGAAATCGTTGGCAAAATATACACTTACCTAACGAGTGAAAACACAACAATGGTTCAAAATGAGAATTGTCTCCAAACTCTTTTATGGCTTTGCCGAATAGATCGACATTATATGCAGAGAAATAGCCCTAAATAGTGACTCATAAACTGGGGCGTATCCGCTCAAATTGAAAGTACTCTAGTCAGAAAAAAGGGAGCTAAGCTCCCTTTCGTTTTGTGTTTCACTAGTAGTGATTGGATGACTGGCGTTTACGCTTCTACTTCTTCCTCTTGGGGTTTAACTTCTTCCACAATAGGGAGAACTTGCTTAACGTAATCACCCGGCGCAGCACCTAATACTGGGAACTGGTCACTCCCTTGGTTGAATGGCTCAACTTGCTCGTCTGGGTTAAAGCCCATCAGCCATTGATGCCAGTGCGTCCACCATGAACCCTCTTGATGAGTGGCGTTGGTCAACCATTCCTCAGCGCTGTCATCTAAGCTATCGTTAACCCAATAGCCGTATTTCTTCTTAGCTGGGTGGTTAACGATACCCGCGATGTGGCCAGATTCGCCAAGTACAAAGGTCTTATTGCCACCCACATTAAGCGCACCACGGTAAGTACCCTGCCAAAGAGCAATATGATCTTCTTTGGTTGAGATGAAGTAACTTGGAATCTTTATCTTATCCAAATCAATCCAAACGCCACCAATTTTCACGCCTTTATCTTGGACCAATTTATTCTCAAGATAGAGTTCACGTAACATGAAGTTATGCGTTGGTGCTGCTACGTTAGTACTGTCGCTATTCCAGTAGAGCAGGTCGAAATCAACCGGGCTCGCGCCTTTCAAATAGTTGTCGACGTAGTAGTTCCAGTACAAGCTGTTTTCACGTAATAAGCTGAATGTCACACTCAGTGAGCGCCCATCCATATAGCCTTTAGCGTTGTTCTGAATCTCAATAGCGTTGATGACCGGATCATTGATGTATGCCCCAACCTCTCCCGGTTGAGAGAAATCGAGTAACGTAGTGAAGAACGTTGCGCTTTTAATGCGTTTCTTCATACGTTTCGCAGCATAGTACGCAATGGTTGATGCCAGCACCGTACCACCAATGCAATAGCCCGCAGCATTAATTTGCGGTTGCCCGGTAATATCTTCAATCGCTGAAACGGCTTTTGCTACGCCCTCGGTGACGTAATCGCCAAACTCGACATGACGCTGCGCCGCCCCCGGATTACGCCAAGAGATCATAAAGACGCTATGGCCTTGTTCTAACAGCCAACGCACCATCGAGTTCTTTTCCCTGAGGTCAAGAATGTAGTACTTGTTGACGAAAGGCGGCACGATCAGCAATGGTGTCGCGTTAACCTGCTTAGTCAGCGGCTTGTACTGAATCAGCTCAAAAAGCTCGTTTTGATAAACCACATCGCCTTTCGTGTTGGCGATATCATCACCGACTCTAAAGGCGTTATTGTTGGTCATTCGAACTTTAAGAATATCCGCGCTGGATTCGAGATCATCTTTAAACTGGTCCAAACCCGCTAGCAGGTTTTCGCCGTTTTGTTCGATGGTCAATTTGAGTAACTCGGGATTGGTCGCGATAAAGTTACTAGGGGAAAGTGCATTGATCATTTGGCGAGAAAAGAAGATTAACCGTTCTTTGCTTTTTACATCTAACCCTTCGATGCCATTAATCGCTTCTAAATAACTGCGGCTAAAGAGTAGGTACGATTGTTTAATAAAATTAAACACAATCTCATTTTGCCAACTCTCATTGGAAAATCGTTTATCGCCCCTTTCTGCTTCTACCACACTTTCAGTATTGCCTGTTAATGCAACCTTTTGCCAAATTTCTAGCTGTTGTTGCCACCATTTGGTTTGAATTTCTAACAGCGCTGCAGGTTGATTCGCGGCACTTTCAAAAAGCTTTGCGGTATCTTCGAAATTCACTTCTTGCATGGCCTTGTTAAGAGGGGTGTTTACGGCTGCCCTGTTCAGTTCTAAATCTTGCCACCATTGTTGATTGGTTTCTTGGAGCTTCACAAGGTAGTCCGAAAAGAAGTGTTGAAACATGTTTGCAACTCCTATAATCGGAAAAAAGCCGCCTTGGGAACAAAGGCGGCAAAGATAAGTCAGTGGTTATGCGGGAGTCACTGTCTTAAGGTTTTCCGATGTTAGCTGCTCTACATCATCTTTGAACTCTTTGGCAATGCTTTGCAGCTTGTTGCTGTCATCCATCATTTGCTGTGACAGTTTTGACAACACGCTAAGTTGTTGGCCATTAAACGCCGTCAGTGATGTTACATCTTTCACTTCACTCGCGGCTTTCATTTGAGTTAAACCCATCTCGCTGTATGTACGAATTGCGTTCAATTGCAGCTCTGTTAGCACTTCGACATTTTTAGTCACTAACTTATTGAACTTGATGTACGGTTCTAGGCTTTTTTCTGTTTGATCAGTGAAGCTTTTGAAAAAATCGGTGTACATGAGTATTACTCCTAAATATAAAAAATTAATTCCATTCGACAGATTTAACGATGACAGCGGTACCCATACCTCCGCCAACACAAAGTGAGGCAACGCCATACTGGCCGCTACTTCGGTTTAGTTCGTGAATCAGTGAAACTAGAATACGGTTTCCTGATGCGCCTAAAGGATGGCCCAACGCAATTGCACCACCATTCGGGTTCGCCTTTTCTTGGATGCTTGCCACCGAAACTTGATGTTCACGAGCAAGCTCATGAATAACGCCAAGCGCTTGTGCAGCAAACGCTTCGTTTAGCTCATAGACATCAATATCGCTGGTGGTTAAGTTGGCTTTTTGTAGTGCAGTAGTTACCGCTGGTACTGGCCCTAACCCCATTACCTTCGGATCGATTCCCGCTTGTGCGTAACTCACTACCTCTGCCACTGGTTTTAAGTTGTACTTGTTAACAGCGCTCTCACTCGCCAGTACAATCGCACTTGCACCATCATTGATACCAGATGCGTTACCAGCAGTGACGGAGCCTTCTTTATCGAACGCAGGGCGTAGTTTCTGTAGACCCTCTAGCGTTGCGTTTGCTTTTGGATATTCGTCAGTGTCAAAGTTGACGATTTGGCGACGCTGTTTGACTTCAACTGGGGCGATTTCTGATTTGAAGCGACCTGCTTCAATCGCGGCCACCGCTTTTTGCTGACTACTTAATGCGTATTCATCTTGTTGTTCACGACTGATTCCAACTTGTAATGCGACGTTTTCCGCTGTCACGCCCATGTGATATTGGTTAAACACATCGGTTAGACCATCGTTAATCAGTAAGTCTGTGGTAACTAAATTACCCATTTTGTGGCCATTTCGCACAGATGCTGGAATCACAAATGGAATTTGAGACATCACTTCGACACCTGCCGCCACGATGACTTCACCATCACCACTTCGAATATGGCTTACCGCGTCCATGACGGTTTTCATGCCACTGCCACACACCATATTGACGCTATACGCTGGTGTTGTTTCTGGTACACCTGCATACAAGGCAGCTTGGCGGCCTACGCTCATACCTTGCCCTGCACCAATTACGTTACCAACGATGACTTCATCAACTTGTTCACCGGCTAAGTTCGCCTCATTAAGCGCAGCTTTAATGGCAACCGCAGCAAGATCACCCGCCGCCACGTCTTTCAATGAACCGCCAAAAGCGCCAATCGGTGTGCGTTTTGCAGCAACTACAAATACTTTTTCCATGTTCAATCCCTTATTGCATGTACAAGCCGCCATTCACCGACAGGGTTTCACCTGTGATGTAGGCACCAGCATCACTGACTAAAAAGCTCACCGCTTCTGCGATTTCTTGTGGCTCTGCGAGTCGGCGCATAGGGATTTGATCTTTGATAAATTCGAGCGCTTCTGGCTTCATCATCTCGACCATCGGCGTCAACGTATAACCAGGAGCAACAACATTGACCGTGACGCCAGCGCGTGCGCCTTCTGCTGCTAATGCTTTAGAGAAACCAATCATGCCCGCTTTTGCTGCGCAATAATTGGTTTGGCCGAATTGACCTTTGATACCGTTTACTGATGAGATATTAATGACGCGCCCACCACCTTTTTCACACATGGTGGCAAACAATGGTTGCGTGACGTTGAAAACGCTATTTAGGTTGGTATCGATTACATCCTTCCACGATTCTGCGGTCATTTTCTTAAACACACCGTCGCGGGTGATACCGGCATTGTTGATCACAACATCGACCGTACCTTCTTCATTCAGCAACGCTGCCAAACGCTCAGCACATTGCTCAGTATCGGTCACATCGAGTTCAAATAAGCGAACTTGTTCTTGGGTAAATCCGTTCTCTTTAAACCATTTCTGCGCGCACTCATGCTTACCCGTAAAATAGGTAGCAATGACACGATAACCTTGTTCAACAAGTTTATTTGAAATAGCAGACCCAATTCCGCCTTTTGATCCCGTGATCAAAGCGATCTTTTCCATTAATAGACTCCGTTCATTACAGCAAGTTAAATATTAAAGCTAACTCTTATTTGGGTGATTTATAATTTACACCAAACCAAAATAAGTCATTGTCGATATTTAGTTTTCGACTTTATCTACTAATTAAAATTAATCGGGAATTATGACACTTCAAATAATTTATCAAACAATATGCATAAAGTTGAACGAGATCTCATAACAATGAAATGTTGATTTTATGTTATAAACACAACAAACCACTGAATTTAAAAGAGTTACATTAATAACAAATTCATCACCACGTTGTTAAGTAGTTGAATTTAAATATATTAACCATTCATATTTAGTTTTCATGACAATATTTCAACAACTTAGCACTTTTATTTCAATTGATAGTTTAGGCAATATAATCGGTAAAACAGAAAATATTTATGGCGACTTTAGTCTAATCAAAACAAAATTAACAACTCTATCAAGAAATTAAATTCCATTATTAATTATGCAGATAGCATTAATAATTCCTATTAATACTAAAGTCGTATAAAAAAGCCCCAACACTTAGGTCGGGGCAATATTTCAATCGTCTAATTTGTGACAATTAATTAGGCAGTAATTGGTTTAATCTTATAGAAAATAGCGAATAGCACTGGCACCACAATCAAAGTAAGAACAGTTGCAAAGCCTAAACCTGCCATAATCGTAATAGCCATTGAGCCAAAGAACGCGTCAAATACCAATGGAATCATGCCAAGTATGGTGGTTAACGCGGCCATACTCACCGGACGAACACGAGAAATCGCACTGTCATAAACCGCTTGATATTTATCCTTACCGGCACTTAGCTCGATGTTTATTTGGTCGAGCAGTACAATACCGTTCTTCAAAATCATACCGCTCAAGCTCAGTAGACCTAAAAACGCAGTAAAGCTAAATGGCATATCTGTAGCTAATAAACCGATCGAAACACCGATAATTGATAATGGAACAGTAAACCAAATAACCAGGGGCTTACGTACAGAGTTAAACAGCAGCATAGTGATGATGAACATCAGTAAGTAGCCCATTGGCAATGAAGCAAACAGCATGGTTTGCGCATCTTTCGATGACTCATACTCACCACCCCAAGAGATGCTGTAACCTTCTGGAAGAGGTATTGCCTCAACCGCTGGTTGAACTCGGCTAAACAAACTTGCTGGGGTTTCATGACCTAATATGTCGTGGTCTGCAAGCACCGTTAGAGTGCGCTTTCTGTCACGGCGTTGAATCAGTGGCTCTTGCCAATCCAGCGATACACCATCAATGACTTGCTCAACAGGAATGTAAGTTTGCAGTGAAGGACTCCAAATCTTAACGTTGGCGATCGATTCAAAATCGACACGCTCTTGTTCAGGCAAACGTGTAATGATCGGTAACATATGAGTGCCATCACGCAGCAAGCCGATTGATGAACCACCAAAGGCCATTTGTAAGGTGTTAGAAACGTCCGCTTTTGAGATGCCAAGGCGACGTGCTTTAGACTCGTTAAACTGAGGAACTAACTCTTTAGTACGCTCACGCCAGTCATGACGAACGTTACGTGCACCGGGATCTTGCAGTAACACATCCTCTACCTGAGTGCCAATATTGCGCAGTACTTGTGGATCAGCACCAGTAATACGAACCTCTATTTTCGACGCTGGCGATGGACCAAACTCAATCAACTTAAACTGGAATGTTGGCGTATTAAACTCTTTAGCCAACTTACTATCTAGCTCATGCAGCAGCTCGAACATAGACTCACGTGTCGTTGTACGGACTTGCAGTTGACTGTACGCTTCGTAGCTCTTCTCAGGTTGATAGGTCAACGCAAAGCGCTGTAACCCTTGACCTGTTGTGGTCGACACAAACTCAACGTTGTCTTTACCACGAATGTAAGCTTCAACCTTTTGTGTTTCTTGCAAAGTTTCTCGAATATCTGTGCCTTCTGGCATCCACATATCGACATAAAACATTGGTGTGTTCGATGCAGGGAAGAACTGTTGTTTCACCATACCAAAGCCAGCAACCGCACCCACCAGCAAAGTGATCAAACTCGCTACGGTTAACCAACGAAAACGTAAAGCAAATTTCAAGATACGACCAAACACGGTAAACATGACGCCTTTGTACGGGTCATCTTCAACCTCACCCTCTTTCTTGTCTTCTTCTTTAAGTAGAAGCGCAGATAAGAAGGGCGTTAACGTAAGTGCAGTAATCCAACTTAAGAAGAGTGAATAACACAGAACCCAGAATAGCGAGCCCATGAACTCACCTGTCGCATCTTCAGACAAGCCGATAGGTGCAAAGGCTGTGATAGCAATGATTGTCGCGCCAAGTAGCGGCCATTGAGTCTGCTTGGTGATATCCATTGCTGCTTGCAGCTTAGACTTTCCACGCTTAAGGCCGACTAAAATACCTTCAACCACCACAATGGCGTTATCTACCAACATACCTAGAGCGATGATCAGCGCACCAAGCGAGATACGGTGTAACTCGATGCCCGTACGTTGCATTAAGATAAAGGTGCCAAACACCGTTAGAAGCAATACTGCACCGATAATGATGCCGCTGCGCATACCCATAGTGAAAAGTAATACAACGATTACGATGCCAACCGCTTGAGCCAGACTAACGATAAAATCGTCTACCGATTTTTCTACTTCTGCGGCTTGGTTGTAGAAATGATCAATTTCCACGCCGGCTGGTTTAATGCTCTCTAGCTCGGTGAGTTTTGCATCTATCGCCTTACCTACTTCAACTACGTTCACTCCTGCGCCAAATGAGATTGCAAGGTTGATTGCGCGCTTACCGTTAAACGTAATGATGTTTGATGGCTTTTCTTGAATACCACGCGAAATAGTCGCTACATCTTTTAGGCGAATGAGGTTACCGGTATCACGGCCATGAATGATCAGGTCTTCAAGCTCTTGCTCAGTGCTCATTGTGCCGTTTGGTCGAATCGTTAAAGACTGACCATTAACCATTACTTCACCAGCAGATTGAACGCTATTTTGTTGGTTAAGTAAGCCCACTACGGTGTTCATATCGAGGTTGACCGCCGCAAGACGCTCAAGCGACACTTCAACAAACAGCTGCTCTTGTTGATCTCCGGCAATAGAAACTTTACCGACACCTTCTACTAGCTCAAGTTCACGGTTTAAATAATCAGCGTAGCGTTTTAGCTCGATGTAATCGTAGTCGTCACCGGTTAGCATCAACATGATGCCGTAAACGTCACCAAAATCATCGATGATCTGCAATGAGTTAACTCCTGATGGCAACATTGGCGTTAAGTCATTAATCTTACGACGCATTTCATCCCAAATTTGTGGCAATTGATCAGGCCCATATTCCATTTTCATGCTGACCATGATTTGCGACATGCCATTTGACGAGGTCGAAGTAATCTTGTCGATATATGGGAGCTTACGGATCTCTTTTTCTAGCGGATAGGTCAGCTCCTCTTCCACTTCTTGAGAAGTCGCCCCCGGATACGTTGCAATAACCATCGCATCTTTGATGGTGAATGCAGGGTCTTCCAAACGGCCTAACTGGTTAAATGAAGAAACACCGCCAACCGCAAGGATGATAAGAAACAACCAACTGATTACTTTATTTTTTATTGAATACTCAGCAATGTTCACAGCTGTGCTCCTTTAATTTCCATACCTTCTCTCAATTTACGTAGGTTTGAATTAATCAAAATATCGCCTTGAGTTACGCCACTGCCGACAATGGCACCCGAGCCGTTAATTTGCTCAATTTTGATCGGCGCGCGGTGCGCCACATCGCCTTGCAACTTCCAAACAAAGAACTCATTGCTTGTCGTACCCGCATCAATTGCAGTCATCGGTAACTGGAAACCTTGCTGAGAACCAATCCCCGCGGCAACCATATCAACAGACACTTTGACACTTGTACCCGGCAGTACCGCGGGATCGGTTTGTGGCATAGACAACCAAAACTCGTACGACTGGCTGTCTGGGTGAAGTTCGCTAGTGTGCTCTAGATAATTTACGGTGTACGAACCTTCATGACCTGCGAACGTCGCATGCGGATGATATTTACGTTTGTTTAAGCCCGGCTCTACCATTGCTAACACGGTGTCTGAAACATTAATTTTCACGTATACCTTGTCATCTTGATAAATGGACACCACGGTTTCACCCGGCGAGGTGTTCTCGAATTTCTGTTTATCTACATCAGACACAATGCCGGCGAAAGGCGCACGTAAACGGGTATATTTCACCTGAGATTGCGCCGAACCTAACTGCGCTTTGGTTAACTTTAAGCCCGCTGCTAATTGGTCAAGCTCAGCTTTTGAAATCATGCTCGTGCCGTGGAGTTCTTGACCACGACGGTGCTGTTTAAGCGCGAGTTCATATCGCGCTTGAGCATCAAACAGTGTCTGTTTCGCTTTCGCATCATCAAGTAAAGCAATAACCTGGCCTTTCTCTACGCGGTCACCTTCTTGAACCAAAATTGAACTAATTTCACCATCGATTCTAAATGACAGAGGCGTAAGCTCTGCCGCCATTGCTTGACCATTAAACACGCGAAACTGACTTGAAATAGGGGCAGCGACTTCAAAAGTATTCACCTCTAAAGAAGGTCTCTCACGGTGCTGTACGTCGGTATTACACCCTGTCAATGCGACTACTGCTAAAGCCAGTGCTGAATATTTGATGCGCATGATTAAATGCCCCCTTCTTTGGCCCAAGCTTTAACTTGCTGGCCCGATACCAATTTCTCTACACCCGCTTCAACAACCCAGTCACCCGGGTTCAATCCGTAAGTCACATGACCATTGTCATCAATGCCAACGGTGACAGCGTTGATAATTTGCGTCTGCTCATCAAAGCGATAAACCGTACCGGTTTCCCCATCGCGTGAAACCCACGCTGAATCAGACAACATGACACCTTTGGTGTAATCACGCTTTTGCAGATTAACTTGCCCCGTCATACCAGACAGTAGGTTGAGATGCTCAGGACGCTCAATCGTTACAGCAGCGCGGTAGCTGTTAGTATCCGTGTCTGGCTTGGTTGAAATCTCTTTGAACGTGGCAGGAATTTGAATTTGTTTGTGGCTATCCATCGTCACGCTTAACGCTGAGTTAGAAATACGCTCTAAGCCATGCGACTCGACATACGTCACTGGGATTGTGAACACCACATCCATGATTTTGTTGTTGATGAGATTAAGAACCGGTTGATTTGCCCCCACAACCTGATGTTCTTCACTAAATGAGAGCGAAATAACCCCATCAAACGGAGCAATAATTTGGGTATAAGTGAGATCGGTTTTGGCTTGCTCTAGTGATGATTTAGCCGCTTTGTATTCAGTCTCGCGCTGATCAAAATCATCAGTACTAATCAGCTTTTTACCAAACAAAGTTTTTGCGCGTTGGTAAGCCGTGTTCGCTAAATCAAATTCAGCTTGCTTAGCATCTAATGCAAGTTGGTAATCGGTTGGGTCGAGCTTCGCTAAAGTTTGCCCTTTGCTCACTTGAGAGCCCATCTTGACAAAAATATGTTCTATTTCTCCCGCCACTTGGAAAGATAAACCTGCGCGTTCGGTTGCATCTATTTTGGCGATGAATGAATCGTATTGGTGCTGTGCATTGTCTGGCACTTGCATCAACTTAACGGGTTTTACGATTGGTGCGGTCTCTTCTGAATTCGCTTGGTTGCAGCCACTTAAGAACAGGCTAATAGCGCCCATACTGAGTAGGGTAGCGAGTGGCTTCAACTTCATTTTGTTGTTGAGCATGGGAAAATCTCTTCATTATATTTACTACACACATGTGCAGTATATTCATCCGAGAAATGAGATCAACATTTATTTTCCAACTGTGCAGTATTTATTTATTGATGAAAAAGGATTACATTTCTGGTAGAAATACGTCGCGATACAGAGGTTGGTAAGAGTATGACCGAAAGAAAACAAGGGCGTAGAAGCGCACAAGATGCCGAGAACACGAAGCGTGAGATACTGAAAGTAGCTGCGGATATGTTTTGTACTCTCGGGTATGAGCGTGTTTCTATCCGAAATATCAGTGAACAGGCTGGGGTTTCCCATAGCTTGATCCGACATCATTTTGGTAGCAAAGAGAAGATCTGGCATGCGATCAGCGATAGCTTGCATGATTTTATGCAAGAGTATCTAAAGACCATCATCAAGCATATTCCCAAAGATGCAGCGGCGAACGAAAAACTGTACTTCTTCGCTGTGCGACTGCTCGCTCATATGCTGACGTTTAAACGACCAATTCAATTGATTGCCGATGCGGTGCGACAAGAAGAAGGTTTGTTTGACTACTTCATCGATAAGTCAGGTAGCCTGCAACAAATCATTGATGAAATTGCGGCTGAGTACAATCGCGATTTTCCTGAGTCACCAGTGAAGATTTGGGAAATCAAATGGCAGATGATCATGTATGGTCACGGCGCGGCAAGTCTTGAGCCTTTCATGCGTGAAACTTGGGCAGATGAGACCGACAGCTACGACCAATGCTTACTGAACCATTGGAACTTGTTCAATCAAGTCATGTTGAATAGATTCCATATCCCGGCAGACAAAGCACTTAGGCCGAGCAGCGTAGCTGAGCTTGTTTATGACACAGGCTGTTGTGACAACTGTTAAACTAAAAAGCGCCAGCAATTGCTGGCGCTTTTTGTTTTCGTGTTATTTTTTCTTGCCTCTATTGGCATGAATCTTCAACTTTGCTTTCATTCTTCGCTTATCTGAGCTGCGACCTTTACGGCGTGGCGCTTTATCCGGCTCAATCTCTTCAATCAAACTCGGCTCAAAACCTTCGAGCCATTGTTGCGGTAAACGTGTGTCTAGCAGCCTTTCAATCGCTTCAAGTAAGTACTCTTCATCACGACTCATTAAAGAGACTGCCAAGCCCTTTTGCCCTGCTCGACCCGTTCGGCCAATACGATGCACATAATCTTCCGCTTTAAACGGCATTTCATAGTTGACGACTTGTTCTAGCTGCTGAATGTCGAGGCCTCGTGCCGCTACATCGGTAGCAATCAAAGCGCGAACTTTGCCAGATTTAAAATCATCCAATGCTTTTTGACGAGCACCTTGGCTTTTATCGCCATTAATTGAGGCCGCTTTTATCCCATCCAATTTTAGTTCTTTTGCAAGCGCATCACTGCCTTGTTTGGTTTTCGTAAACACCAACACCTGTTGCCAATTGCGGGAACCAATGAGATAAGCAAGTAGCTCTGCTTTGCGTTTTTTGTCTACAGGAAAGAGCATCTGCTCCACTGTATCTGCGGTGCTGTTTGATGGGCTCACTTGAACCTCTACAGGGTCATTTTGCATCTTATAAGCGATGGTTTTGATTTTTTTATCAAACGTCGCTGAAAAGAACAGCGTTTGTCGCTCAGGGTTCAGCTTTTTAAGAATGCGCTGCAAGTCAGGCATAAAGCCCATATCAAGCATACGATCGGCTTCGTCGAGTACCAGTGTTTTAGTACGTTGCAACGAGATATTCTTGCAAAATAGATGGTCGAGTAGGCGTCCGGGAGTTGCAATTAAAATATCGCAGCCATGTAGCAAGTTTTTGGTTTGCACATTCATACTTGTGCCGCCATAGGCCGTAACGATATGCAAATCCGTCTCTTTGGCATAAGCGGTCATGTTATCAAACACTTGCTGAGCCAATTCACGCGTTGGTACAAGTATCAAAGCCGTCACATCACTACGCTGAACGTCACGTTCAATACCCTGCTCCACGAGCGATTGAATAATCGGCAAACCAAATGCCGCCGTTTTACCGGTACCAGTTTGAGCGCCAGCAAGTACGTCTGCTCCGCGCAAAACATGCGGAATTGCTTGCTGTTGAACCTCAGTCGGCTGAGAAAAACCCAACTGATCAATCGTGGCAAGGAGTGCAGAAGAAAGGCCGAGGCCGGCAAAGGCTTGAGACATAATAAACTACCCGTAATAAAGACCGGGCGATTCTATAATGAATAAGGGGTGAGATGCTATATGCTTTGCGAGCTTTGAAACTGCTTACTTGCAGCAATTAAGGTTGGATAGAACAACTCAAAACACTGATTGAGCTCTTGATAGTGCGTCTCTATGACTTTCGAGCACTCAGCAACAGGCTCAAATTTCGGCCTACGCTGTGAAATCCGCTGCAAAGCAAAATGAATATTATCCATTTCACGATAAGAGACTAGCCACTGCCCTTGAACCATACGAGAAACCACAGCCAAATAGGTTTGCGGAAAATCCGGCTGCTGCGCGGCGAGTAAACGGTCGCCCGAAGTGCGCGCAAACGACTCTAAACTTTGCTCATGATACTGATGCCATTGATTGGCTAAGCAGTGGTCCCAAAATACATCTAACGCAATACCCGCGAACCTGCGAGTGCGAGGGTCAAAAAAAGCCTTCGCATCGGCGAGTAGTGGATGAGAATCCGTATAAGAGTCGACGAATCGGTGCATACGAATACCCTTCACGATATAGGTAGACCAACGGCCTTCAGGGTTACCACGCACAAAATCCCCAAGCAAATTACCAGTTAAACTTGATTGGCATAAATGAGCGATGTGTAGATGAGCAAGATAGTTCATGGGGGTAACAATAACACAAAGCCAGTGCGGGGCACTGGCTTATCAGGGATGCAGACCGCTTATTCGCCGCTGCTTTCTTCTAGAGACTGCTCATATTCTGAGAGTGCGATGCCTATTTCCATCGCATCTAGCAGTTCAAGACATTCATCATTGAATGTTTGGTCACTCATGGGACCTCCTTACTTAAAATAAAAAGCCCAACATTGCGTCGGGCATATCCTTTATATCGACTTTATATGACAGTTTTTTGAACAGGGGAAGCCTTTTTAATCACTTTTGCGTCACTTTCGATAGGTAAACGTTTGCCTGCCATGAGTGAATACGATTTCATTCCGCCGTATACTTTAGTTTACACGCAAGGATAAAAATGTTTACACAACGCTTGATCTTAGGTCTATTTTCTCACAATATACGATCATCCCAGTGTTTATAGCCAATAAACCCTTTTTATTTGGAATATAACCGCTACGAACCTCAACCTAAGTAAAGAATAGTGTACAGATGAGTAAATCAAAGATTTTAGGAAGCACTTTGATCATCGCCGGTACAACCATTGGCGCGGGTATGCTCGCATTACCTTTGGCATCGGCAGGCATAGGCTTTTCAACCTCCCTTTTAATGATGGCTGTTTTATGGGCTGTAATGGCCTATACCGCGCTCATCATGATCGAGCTGCACCAACACGCAGACAGTAGCGCGACATTACATACTCTTGCCAAGCAGATATTAGGTGATAAAGGAAAATGGCTTGCGAGCTTCGCTATGCTATTTTTGTTTTACTCGTTGTGTGCAGCCTACATCGCAGGTGGTGGCGCGCAATTCGGTGATCGTTTAGCGCAGTGGTTTGATCTTGAAGTAACAGCCACTCAAGGCGTAGTCATTTTTACAATGCTAGTGGCAGGTGTGGTTACGGTGGGTACGTCCACAGTTGATAAAGTTAACCGCCTACTTTTCACTCTTAAGCTGATCGCAATGGCGAGCGTGCTATTATTCCTTGCACCAAATGTTACGCAATCGTACTTAATGAGTATGCCGCTTCAGCAAGGCTTAATCGTTGCTTCTATTCCTGTGATTTTTACTTCGTTTGGCTTTCACGGCAGCATTCCTGCAATCGTTCGTTACTTAGATGGCGATACGCCATCGCTACGTAAGGCGATTGTGATCGGCTCTGCAATCCCTCTCATCATTTACGTATTCTGGCAAGTCGTTACTTTGGGTGTGATTAACCAATCGACACTGCTCGAAAATCAAGGCTTAAGCGCGCTGATTGGTACGTTGGCTTCAACCGTGAGCGAATCCAATCTAGCCGGGACGATTGGTATTTTTGCAGACCTTGCGCTTTTAACCTCATTCTTAGGTGTGAGCTTAGGGCTATTTGAGTTTTTAGGCGATACACTGAAGAAAAACAGTACTCATCGCTCACAGGCTCTAAATCGCAGCATCACAGGTTTAATTACCTTCCTACCGCCGATGTGTTTTGCGTTATTTTATCCGCAAGGCTTTATTATGGCACTGGGTTACGCCGCCATTGCTCTGGCCATTTTAGCCATCTTCTTACCTATCGTGATGGTATCAAAAACTCGTAAGCTCGCCGCTAACGTAGCATACCAAGTAAAAGGGGGTCATATTGGATTGGTGACTTGCTTCACCTGCGGTGTACTGATTGTTTGTGCTCAGTTACTGATTAGCGCTGGTGTACTTCCCTCGCTGGGATAACGCGTCAATTTGTTCCTAGAAAGGCTCAGCGAAACCTCTATTCGCTGAGTCTTTTCTTTTTGTATTTCCCCTATCAGTCACTTCTTAAACCCAACGCGACCATTTGCATTCCTACAATTCGCTATCGTTCAATTGTTTTATGAACCCCATCACCTAACAGGTCGATCAACTTCTCAATATTGATTATTTATCCAACATTAGTTTCATGTTTTTAGTGCTTCAGCGCATACTTGTTGACTGTCAATTTATAGATTGACACTGACATAAAATAATAAAATGGAGTTCACATGAAAGAAGTTCAATTTAGGACAATTGACCGTCTATTCATAAAAATGTCTATTAACGACAAAATGTGGGCGATTTTCGCTCTATTCGTTATTTCGCTCGCAAGCGTTGCCGGTAACCGTTATCTCGACCAAATCTCTCATGCCGAACAACTTGCCATGGTGAAAGTCGAAGCTCGACTTGACGGTATATTAAGCGCCGCGGCTTCTACTAATAACATACCCGGCCTTGAACCAGTGAGCTCAGCAACACTTGGTGCGCCTTCAATTCAGGGCACAACGGTCACTGCTTATGCGCAAGATAAGCAGGGTCAGTTCTATCGTTTAAGCGAGAACCACGCTCAAACGATACAAGCGGCTAAAAGTGAGGCAACCACTAGCCTATTACTCAGCCTACTCTTCATTGCTCCATTTGCATTATTTGTCTATTGGGTTGCGACCTTCCTTGGTGGTGCACTTTGGGTGCTTTACACCACAACGGTTAAAATTTCTGAAGGCGATCTAACCTCTCGTTTAGGCTTCCACCCGGGTCGTGACGAGTTTGGCACCATCGGCTGTGCCCTTGACCGCGCAATGGATACCCTAACCGAGCTTGTAGTGGCTGTAAAAGAGAGCGCAACGACCTTGGGCGAGACGTCATCTTCATTTGAAGAAGAGATGAAACACAGTGAAACAGAAATCAACCGCCAGTACACATCTCTTGATTCTGTGGCGACAGCCATGGAAGAGATGACTGCATCGGCGCAAGAAGTGACGCAAATTGCAGATCGAGCTTCAAATCAATCAGAACAAGATAGTCAGCATGTTCGTGACAGTGCTGAGCGCGTGCAAAAAGCCATTAATGAAATTGGCACGCTCTCTAGCTACATTGAGCAAACGTCTTCTTCGGTGTCTTCACTCAATGACAACACGAGCCAGATCAGTGAAGTCATCACTACCATCAACGGAATTTCTGAGCAGACTAACTTGCTTGCACTTAACGCTGCGATTGAAGCCGCTCGTGCAGGCGAACAAGGGCGTGGTTTCGCAGTAGTTGCCGATGAGGTTCGTACACTGGCAAGCCGTACTCAGCAAGCCACAGTTGAAATTCAAGCCATGATCGAAAAGCTACAGCAAGAAAGCGCGAGTATTGCGAACATCACTGGACAAACGGTGACTCAAGCTCAGGCAAGCAGCGAGATCGTTTCCTCTATTGGTAACGACATCGAAACGATTTACCAGTCTGCGCAAGCCATCAATGACATGAGCTTGCATATTTCGACCTCTGCGCAAGAGCAAAGCTCAGTCGCGACCGACATTGCCAAAGAGCTGAGTGACATTCGAGCTCAGTCAAATAACATCAAAGAAGTGGCAGAGCAATCATCGTTCGGTGTCCATAACCTGACCAAAGCGTCACAGAACTTGGGCGCGATTCTCAGCCGCTACCACACTTAATGTTGCAGTAACACTTGAAAAGGCTTGGATATTCCAAGCCTTTTTTATTTTACTTTTGTGGCGCTAATTTTACCCTGTGCCATGCAGAGCAAGCCGTTATCATGTAACATTGAAGCAGAAGTTGTATTACACGGAATAGCTCATGGAAGCAGAACTGTTGGAAATTAAAAATTTCCTATCACAGCACCCCCCTTTTGACGAACTTGAAGATGATGTCCTCAACTACGTCAGCCGACACATCGAGATCTCCTACTACCGCGAAGACACACCCATCATCCACTTTGGTGATCACATCCACGATCTCTACATGGTTCGTAGTGGTGTTGTCGAGGTATATCGTCGTAAAGGGGAACTCTATAACCGTATCGACGAAGGCGCGCTGTTTGGTCAAATGGGTTTGCTGACCAACAACAAGGTGAAGTTTCCCGCTAAAGCGATCAAAGACACCCTGATTTACTGCATCCCAGAAGGCGTATTCCAAGAACTGTATGACAATCACGAATCATTCGCTGACTTTGTTGAATTAGAAGGCAACGCGCGACTACGCCAAACAGTTTCAAGCACCAAGCAAGAAAACGACCTCACTACTTCAAAAGTTCGTACCTTGCTCACTCGGGACGCGCCTTACGTATACACCACTGAATCCATTCAAAATGCCGCTATCAAAATGGCAGAAGAAAATGTCTCTTCTTTGCTTATCATGGATCCAGACACTGTCGACAGCGATGACGAAGATTCAAACGCACTGGTTGGCATCATCACAGACCGCGATCTTTGTACCCGTGTGTTAGCCGAAGGCTTAGACATTACCGATGACGTTGCCAGCGTCATGTCGACCGATGTGATATCACTTGATCACAATGCCTACGTTTATGAAGCCATGTTGACCATGCTTCGCTACAACGCACACCATCTTCCTGTGCTCAAAGACAAAAAGCCAATCGGCATCATTGAAGCGACCGATATTGTTCGTTACGAATCGCAAAACTCATTGTTATTGGTAAGCAGTATTTTCCACCAGCAAAGTATCGAAGAGCTGACTTCCCTATCCGAGCAGCTCAAAGACAGTTTCGTTCGCTTGGTTAACGAAGACGCTAACTCACACATGGTTGGCAGCGCGATGTCGGTAATAGGTCGAAGCTTTAAGCAGCGCATTATTGAACTCGCCGAAGAAGAATTAGGCCCAGCGCCAATTCCGTATTGCTTCCTAGCCCTTGGCTCAATGGGACGTGATGAGCAACTGCTCGTCACCGACCAAGACAACGCCATTATTTTAGATAACAGCTACGACGAAAAAGAACACGGCGAATACTTTGCTGAATTGGCAAAACGCGTTTGTGATGGTCTAAATGAATGCGGCTATACCTATTGTACCGGCGACATCATGGCGACAAATCCAGAATGGCGCATGACCCGAACAGAATGGGAAGAATGCTTTGCAGATTGGATTGATAACCCAAACCCTAAAGCACTACTGAATGCCTCGATCTTCTTTGACCTTGATGGCGTGTATGGCCGATTAAAATGGGCAGAACAGCTAAATGGATTTATTGTCCGCCGCGCACGTAAGAACAACCGTTTCTTGGCGTGTCTTGCTCGCAATGCCATGAACCGAACGCCTCCATTAGGGTTCTTTAAAGATTTCGTGATGGAGAAAGATGGCCGCCACAAAAACTCTATTAACCTAAAACGCCGCGGTACTGCACCTCTGGCTGATTTGATCCGCGTACATGCGCTTGCGGTAGGTTCTCGTTCTCAAAACTCGTTTGAGCGATTAGATGACATTCACGATGCAGGCATCTTACCCAAAGGTAAAGCCCGCGCCCTGCATGATGCCTTAGAGTTTATTTCAATGGTTCGGATTCGCCACCAAGCTTATGACGTCGAAAACCAGATTGAACCGGATAACAACATAGAACCGGAAAACCTCTCTGACTTTGAACGTCGTAATCTTAAAGACGCATTCCAAATATTGAGTAACGCGCAAAACTTCCTTAAATTCCGCTACCAAGCCAGCAATAATTTTAAGTGAGAAACGCATGATTAAAAAACTGATGCGCGCTCCGATAATTGATTGGCCCAACAAGTTTGAGCGCAAGCTGCAAGTCACTCAAAACCAGCAGTTAAAGGAATACTATGGAGAACCATTGCCCGATACCGAAACCCCGCTCGACGAGGTGTTGTTTCTGGCGATTGATTTCGAAACAACAGGTTTAAACGCTGTAGATGATGACATCATTACCATCGGCACTGTGCCGTTTGATTTGAATCGAATCTATATGAGCCAAGCCAAACACTGGACAGTACGACCTCGTAAACAACTGGAAGAAGAATCTGTCGTCATCCACGGTATCACGCACAGTGATGTACTCGGCGCGCCTGATTTAAGCGCGGTTTTCCCTGAGGTGCTTAAAGAGATGGCAGGGAAAATCATGGTGGTTCATTATCAACGAATCGAGCGAGAGTTTTTTGACCTCGCTTTGCGTGATCGCATCAAAGAAGGCATTGAGTTCCCTGTGCTTGATACGATGGATATTGAAACCAAAATTCAGCAAGCGCAATCAGGTGGCTTCCTAAACAGGCTGACCGGAAAAAAACCTGAATCGGTTCGATTAGGCTCTAGCCGTACTCGTTATGGCCTCCCACAATACACCCCTCATCACGCCTTAACTGATGCCGTTGCGACAGCAGAACTTCTGCAAGCTCAGATCGCTTATCACTTTAACCCTAAAGATCCCATCAGCAAGCACTGGCTATAAGCTGTATAAGATTTACTCTCTGGATCAACTGCAAATTAAAGCGTGTTAGAATTTCTCTAACACGCTTTTTCATTAGAGCTCTGTCTAAATTATTAAACAGATAAAGGCGACAATTCCGCCAATTTTGTGAGATAGCTTTAGTTTTTGTCTCAATCCTGTTAATCTTGCGCCCGAAATATATTTTGAGCTCTAAACAATTGAGAGGATTAATGAGTAATACTAAGGATAGGTATAGTATCGAGAATACTGACTATACAATTGGCCAAGACAATATTCAGAAATGGGGTTTTGATGTTCACAACCCAGTATTTGGTATTAGCGCTGGCGCTATCATTCTATTTCTAGTTGCCCTTCTAGTCGCAGACGCAGAAACCGCAAAAGCCGCATTAGACGGCGTAAAATGGAAGATCATCAATAACTTCGATGTCACTTTCATGTGGGCAGCAAACATCTTCGTTATCTTCTGTTTTGCCCTCATCGTCTCCCCTTACGGAAAAATCCGAATCGGTGGCAATGATGCCAAAGCAGAACACACCACACTATCATGGATGTCGATGCTATTTGCCGCGGGCATGGGTATCGGCCTTATGTTCTGGGGCGTTGCAGAACCTGTCGCTTACTTTACAGGTTGGTATGAAACGCCACTGGGCGTTGAAGCCCACTCTCCTGAAGCCGTGAAACTAGCACTTGGCGCAACTATCTACAACTGGGGCATTCATGGCTGGGCCATTTACGCGGTCGTAGCGCTTGCTCTTGCATTCTTCTCTTTCAATAAAGGTTTACCTCTTTCTATTCGTTCTATTTTTTACCCGCTATTGGGTGACAGAACATGGGGTTGGTTCGGCCATATTGTTGATATCGTGGCTGTACTGGCGACCCTATTCGGTCTTGCAACCTCACTAGGCTTAGGTGCTCAACAAGCCGCGAGTGGTATTAACCATGTGTTTGGTACTGAAGGCGGCATTGGTATGCAGCTTGGCGTGATTGCGGTAGTGACTCTACTGGCGACCATCTCAGTAATTCGCGGCATTAACGGCGGCGTAAAAGTACTGAGTAACATCAACATGATCGTTGCTTTTTTCCTATTGGTGTTCGTTGCGATTGCTGGCGGCATGGTTGCATTGAAATCGGTACCAACAGCGCTGATGGGCTACATAGAAAACTTCATTCCACTCAGTAATCCACACGGCCGTGAAGATGAAACATGGATGCACGGCTGGACAGTATTCTACTGGGCTTGGTGGATTTCATGGTCACCATTCGTCGGTATGTTCATCGCACGTATCTCTAAAGGTCGTACAATCCGCGAGTTTATGGTTGCAGTGCTATTTATCCCAACAGCCGTTATCGTAATTTGGATGGCAGTCTTCGGCGGTATCGCGATTGACCAAGTGATCAACAAAGTGGGTGAAATTGGTCTAAATGGCTTGAAAGATATTACCCTTTCGCTATTCCACACTTACGATGCTCTACCAATTAGCTCTGTGTTATCTGTGGTTTCTATCGTACTGATCATGGTGTTCTTTATCACCTCTTCAGATTCTGGCTCGCTCGTTATCGACAGTATTACATCTGGCGGTAAAGTGGATGCACCAGTACCTCAACGTGTGTTCTGGGCAGTGATCGGCGGTGCTATCGCAGCGGTACTACTTTGGGTTGGCGGTACGGAGTCAATTCAAGCGTTGCAAGCAGGTACAGTATCAATGGCACTGCCATTTATGTTCATCCTACTGCTCATGTGCTGGAGCCTAATCTTAGGCCTTAAAACCGAAATGGAATTTACTAAAGCAAGCTACGCTAAAGTTTAAGCTTAGATAGCAACCTAATACTGACAAAGCCACTTACTCTCGTAAGTGGCTTTTTGTTTTTGGGTGCAACCAAAAGTACGTTTCGTTGTAACAGTGAAACGCGCTCGAAACAAATTAGACTGAGTATCTTGAACGGCTGTAGGGGTTAGTTTCCAATTTCACGTTGAAACCTAAGCCTTTCAAATGCCGAGGGTTTCAAGCCGGATTCAATATAGGTCATGATTGTTGAAACGCAGGCTTCAACGCTCAAACTTGATGTGTCTAATTCAAGGTCATAAGTACCATGACTATGTACGCGATTAAACTGAAAACGGGCGGCTCCTAATTTACGGTCACCTCTAGACACTTCACGCGTTTCTAGCACTTCAAGAGGACAATGCACACCAACGAACACCACTGGCAAACCTTCAAGCGCTTTTACACAAGCATCTAACCATTCTGGCTGCTGAAGAACGTAGTCTACGATTACATTATTCCCTGCACGTGCAATGGCCGCTGCTGATTCATGGAAACCATTAACGATATTTGGAAATCGCTCCTCCATCAGTGTCGCATTACTTAGATCAGATTGCGAAATTTGAGACAAGTAAGTATCAACTGAGACATGTAGGTAAACATCAGCCAACGCCTGCTGAAGCGCATGACTCAATGTTGTTTTCCCAGAACTGGACGTTCCATTTAAAAATATGACCAAACCATAAAACTCTTTATTAAAATCAATCTGATAGTGTAAGACTACTGATTCACAAGGAAACACCTAACGCAGGCAACACAGGGAAACTAACGCGGAGGTGAAGCCGAAGTTTATATACTTCCAGTACTTACACTTGTTAAACGCTGTGGCTTTAAGCGGCAATACACAATTGCGCCCAATGCTCCCAAAAAATGACCAATGTGATCAATTTTCATATCTAACGCGTTATTAAAACCACCTTTAAACTCTGAATCTAGGGCAAGCACTATTGCCAAAAATAGGAACAGTGAAATCGCTAAAAACCACTCTTTGGTGGTTAATTCCGCTTCATCGGTAAAATAAGCCGCTGCCAGACCAAAAACGCCACCCGAAATCCCGCAGACCAACACACTTTCCGAATAGAATAATATAGATGGTATGGATGCCAAGCTACTCACAAGAATAACTGCAAAATATCTTTTAGCTCCAACCCTGCGTTCATAGGCAGATGCGAGACCTATGCCAACTACATTTGCAGCGAGATGAATCAGATTGCCATGGATAAATAGGTGCGTGACTGACTGCAACGGCCATTTTAGAAAGTGATCAATATCATTACTCAGTGCCAACTTTTGATACAGGCTCTCATCTACGGCAATGAAATCAAAGTTGGTTGTCAGAAGGAATACAAGAAGAACTGTAACCCCTGAACAGATAGAAGCCCAAACAAACTTAAAGTTCTCACTATAAGTGATTGGAACAGCCTTCAAACTACTCGGAGCAGGCTTTATTAAAATCAATAAGCCAACATAAGTTACAACTGCGATAAGAAATATAATCATTGGACTAAAGGTATATTGCTTTCGATATGCTTTTGAACATCAGGCAACAGTTTTGCGACTTTTTCCACACCCTTTAATTGTGCTTTTATTTTAATCTTTCGGTTGTTTTTAAATGTGAACTTCATAGGTCTTTGTATTAACCCTTTTCCAATTTTCACACTTTCAATGTCATCAAACTCAAAGAAATCATGCTCCTTGAATTTACCCATCATGCTCAATTTGTGAAAAGATATACCTTTCTCAGTAACAGCTAAAAAATAGACTTTCATGGTTAAAATGAAAAAAGGACCAATTAGGAAGACTAGCCAATAATTTGGTGGACTCATTGCCTGAAAAAAACCTATCAGCGAATCCCCATCATTGAGATTCTCTTCAATGTGCTTTTTAGCCTGTTCTTTGTTCATTATTACTCCTGATTATGTTCCAGTTTCCATCTCGAAATTGCTCGTATGACCCGGCTTAAATATCCTACAACTGTCAGTCTGCACACCATTTTGACCATGGATTAAGACTGTTGCTGAATAACCATACTTACACTAAATAACATTTGTAACACCGCCGCTAAGTTAGGCAGTGAATACAATAGCTATGCAACCTAAGTCATTGTACCATAAACACAAAACCCACTTAAAACGAAAATCGACGAGCGTTACGAATCGCTCTCGAACAGTTTGTTATGTTTTTCCCCTATAAACTGCCCATAGCATTCTATGCATATCCAGTTATCGTTTTTGTAATTACGGTAACCTGTATTATGTTCACTATCATGACAAGCATACATTTTCCACCAACATATCTGACAATGATCGTGGTCCCATTGTTCAGAGCCAGATGTCCACTTTTCCTTAACCCACATTTTAGTTTTTGCCCACTCAACCGATTCTTCTATATCAGCTTTGTTCCATTTATTGCCGTGGATGACGACAAACTCGTGACTCATATTACCCCCTAAAACTTAACGCCGCGTTAAGTACGCGAGCCATAACGACCACCTAAGCTAAACTATTTTTCGGAAAAATCTAAAGCCTATTCAAACTAAACCTGCAAGCGTTGCGATTCTGTCTTAAACGCTTTGTTGTTCATTGTCCCACTCGGTTCGGAGGACTGCTAAAACCACTGTATCCCACCACTGTTCTTTAAAAAAACGATGCTCTCTAAAGTGAGCTTCTTGGCGCATACCCAAAGATTTACAAAGCTTAATAGCTGGCAAGTTTTTGCTGATTGTCTCTGCGTAAATGCGGTGAACACCCAGTTCCGAAAAACCAAAATTGGCCAAAGCCAAGGCGGCTTCGTGGCTTAACTTGTTACCTTGAGAAACTCTGGAAAATGCACACCCCATCGAAGCCTGCTGATTCTCTTCTAAACGTAAACAAACAGTCCCAATGAACTCACCAGACACCTTACACTCAACAGCTAATTGGTATGATTTTCTAGGTTTCTCAGAAGCCTGAGCGATGAACAAGCTTGTTAACTCTCGGTATTTATTAGGGTCACAATCGCTTTCGTCATAGAAACGCTGATATTTAGCATCCTGAGACATAGTAACAAAAGCATCTTCATCGCTCAGACGCATATCCCTAATAATTAAACGCTTAGTCTCGATTTTAAACATCGAAAGTTCCTTTTGTTTGTGAGGCATAACGCATAGTTAAGGAGTGAACAAGGCTATCGCGACACTCAAGGCATTGTGCCAAAAACACAGATGAAGACTTCTGAACTAAAAGCCACCTAAAGTGGGAAGCCCATATTAAACACTTTACTAGGTTGTGAAGCTTGCGATTACGCACGTCAGAAACGCTGGTAACCCCGAAACAAAAAGCTTGATACAAAATATCGTATTTGAGGAAAAGCGCTCATCATCAATTTCGTTAGCTGCTGAGCTATCAACCATTGAACCTGCGACCCTTTCAGCTTTATCCCCCTGAAAACCACGCTCTGGCGGATACATGAAAAACAACGCTGCTATTCCCCAAAGAATTATCAAAACAAAGAAGGCGTAATCGGACCAAAAGTTAAGACCAAAGAACCCCGTTGACTTCTCTATTGCAACGACTAAAGAGGCTGAAAGCAGATTGCTAACAACAAAAAACCTTATTAAACCTAGCAATTTGATCTCCTTATCGTCCCTAGTAATATAACGCAGCATTAAGGGCGAAAAACGCCATCTCCCTAAGCTAAGCTATTGTGACATAAACATTTAATTAAAACTATGGCGCCAAACCGCCAAGCATTTTGATTCCCTTTAAGTGCTCTATTCACTTACTAGCTTGGGAAAGCGAGAGACTCAAGAATGTCACTTTATTGTTCGTATTCTTTAAACGTGTGCACTCTATCCTCGTTATTGACTCTTCACTCTCATTTTACAGCGTTTCGTCGCAAAGAGGCCTCAAGATCCACTCCACCATTTATCATTCTACGTATTGAATACTTACGTTAAAAGAAAGGACAATAAAATGGAGCAAACAATGCACGCACCGAATCAACAAGAAAAAGTAGTGGCTCAAGTTAAAAAGATAAAAGAATTCTATAACCATTTAACCAAATACTTATCGGTAATATCCCTATTATTTGTGATTAATTTCGTAACCGGTACTGAGGAGCTGTGGGCTATTTACCCGGCCTTAGGCTGGGGCATTTTTATGGTCTCACACGCTATCAATGCATTTGAGGTATTTAATTTTTTAGGGGATGACTGGGAGCAAAAAGAAGTAGAAAAGCGCTTAAAGAAAACCCGAAAATGAGCGACTAGAGTCGAGGCTTTCTATGGATTCTCCGTATAAAAATGGGACAAAATCAATGGTGATTCCTTAGAAAGCTAACGCCGAGTGTTGCGAATCTAATTTAAACGCTTGGTTATGCATCTAGAGGCCTCCACACAGATCTAAATAATTTCCCGTAGAGAATGATGACTTTTCTGAAGAAAGCCAATAGATTGCTTCTGCTACTTCTTCAGGGCGTCCTCCTCGTTGAAGCGGGATGATGCTTTTCAACCGTTCAACTCTTTCAGGTTCACCACCATCAGCGTGCATTTCCGTATGAATGAGTCCAGGACGGACACAATTAACCCTGATTCCCTCAGAGGCAACTTCTAGAGATAGGCCTTTTGTTAATGTATCGATAGCACCTTTTGATGCTGCGTAATCAATATATTCATTTGGTGAACCAGAACGAGATGCACCTGATGAAACATTCACGATCACTCCGCCCTTTCCTCCATGACGAGTAGACATTCGCTTAACTGCCTCTCGACAGCAAAGAAAATAACTCGTCACATTATTGGACAGAATTCCGTTGATTCGATCAGCGGTCATATCTTCGAGTCGAGATTGTTTGCGAAGAATTCCCGCATTATTTACAAGCACCGACAAGGAGCCTAGCTCATCATCGATTGTCTCAAACAACCTTGAGACATCCGCTTCATTTGAAACATCCGCTTGAACCACAATACACTGCGCGCCAGTTTGCCTAATTTCATTAGCTAGCGCTTCGGCCGCAGCCGAATTTGACTTGTAATTAATGCAAACAGCATAGCCGTTATAAGCAAATAACTTTGCTGTAGCCGCGCCGATCCCTCTACCACCTCCGGTGACTAGAACTACTTTTGATTCACTCATATATCATCCTTGAATATCGAAATTGGAGAAATGCATAACGCCCTGTTAAGGTGTGAGCAACGCAACACCAAAGCCACCGCATATCAACTTAACAGATAAAATCAACGCATAGTAAAAATACCACGCGTGCCGAACAAGTCTTGAATTTTTTGCTAGTTTTATTGCTGGCGACTCAGTAACAAGCTTACTCCAGACATAGCCAAAAAAGTTGCACAACCTCTATTAAAGCGCTTTGCCATTTTCGGCTTCGTAAACCACTGCCTTAAGTACATTCCAAATAATGCATAAATTGATATTGCACCCATTTCTAAAATAAGGAACGTACCCCCTAAAACGAAGAACTGTTGATTTACACTCGCTGAAACATCCACGAACTGTGGTAGAAAGGCGGTAAAGATCAGTATCGCCTTTGGGTTACCAGCCGCTAACAAAAATTCTTGTTTCGCCAAACCTAATCGATCACGAGCGTTTTCTAGCTCAGAAACAGGGCTTACTTCCGAACGCCAAAGATTAAAGGCAATCCACAACAAGTATGCTGCGCCTACAACTTTAATCATTAGGAATAGAGTCTCCGAAGCATAAAGAACAACGGCTAAACCGGAAGCAGCCAAAGCGATCATTGCAGAGAATGCTGCAATACGACCAAGGCCAGCAATGAAAGCGGATTTAAAACCGTAACAACGTGCATTGTTCATGGACAATAGATTGTTTGGCCCAGGAGTCATATTGAGCGCAAAACACGCAGGTATAAAGAACAACAACGTCCAGATTTCCACAATATTTCCTCGAAAAACTAATGCATAGTAAAAATGCCACGCGTGCAGAATCACTCTTGAACAACTTGTCTTAATTTCAACAACTAGTGCCTAGCCCAAAGAGCTAACACACGCCTTGTAAACTGTCTCTTGAAACTCTCGAACCGTTACTGTGTCTTTAATTTTTGGCTCGAACTCTTCTTTATCGAAATAAACAACCGGATCGACTACATCCTCGTCTTTGAGCTCAACTCCAATAGCTTCTTCCATATCTACAACTATGGTTATCAGGTCTAAAACATCAGTCTCAAAGTTTTGTTCATAGAATGTCTTATCAATAGCAATTTCACCCAAACGAACATCGAGAGTCTTAGCCATTGTATCTAATACTTTCTCGTCTACTGCATCACAGTTATTGGCCCAAACCAAGTTTGAGTACGTAATTGCTAACACTGAACAGAACACAAGTTTGAGATATTTCATATTTTCCTCTTTATTACCTAGCACCTCATTAAGGTGTAAGACACGCTGCCACCCTACCTAAACCATTGTGACATAAATACTTAAAATGAAGTAAGCCGAAAATGCCAAGCGTAGAGTAGACTTTTAAACGCTTTGTTAGTAGCAGGTTTTACCACGTTGCTGAAAACTATATAAAAGCAAAACACCTAAGCCAAAGCTAACCACATGACCAACCTTTGGAAGATGGTACTCACTGAAAATTAAATCTAGAGCGAATGCAGGAACAATAGTAAGCATCAAAACGGTCAACGCTAACTTCCCTTCAATGTGTCGCTTTAGATACATTATGAGCCCAGCAGCCGCTAGCCCTAAAATTGCTTGGGAACCGCCAGTCCCCAAATTCCATGGTTCAGGTACCGTGAATGTACTAGCAAAGGTGCCTATCGAGCCCGCAATAAACCAAATTAATAGGAAAACACTGGAACCGAGTTTTCGCTCAAGCACATAGCCCAAAGCAAGCAATGAAAAAGCGTTGTAAATCATGTGAAACTGCTTCACGTGAATGAGCTGAGAGACGACCAAACGCCATAGCTCTAAATCCAAAATGTGCTTGTATGTAAACGCACCAAAAGGCTCGAGTTCTGTAATCTTAATCTTTCCGAATAGCGATCCTGATATTTGGAAATTTACAACCAAAGATACAACTACAGTGAACAACACTAATACTAACGTAGCGTAGGGTAGGGTATGTGCTTTTTTGTCACGTTTGCCTCCTTGCTACTAACGCCCTGTTAAGTGGTAAACAACGCAGACCACCCTGCCTCATCTATTGTGACATAAATACTTAGAATCCAGTAAACCGAAATGCCAAGCGTCGAGAATCCGTATTAAATGCTTTGTTATGTGTAAAACCATGCTCATCTGTATAAAGAAAGATATTTATCCAAAGGCTCTTCAACTACCCAACACTTAAGAGTACCTTCAATTGATAAACCTAGTGGGTTAAGAGAAGTAAATATTCTGTCGAGAGGCACTAGAGAACTTTCGATCTGATATTCAAAAGTGTAATCATCTGTTTGATATATAAATTTATTCCCTCGCAAGCTACCTAACTCGTCATCGTGCGGCATAAAATAACGCGTGACTATATGAACTTCGTCGTCGTATTCTTCAACTGACTGCGAAACAACATTGGCCTGCCCTTCATAACATTCAAATATTAGCTCTGAAAATTCATACTCTTTGAAAACATCAGTCACATTGATGGGACGAAAATAAATGTACGGATGACAAAGTACATTTTCATTAGTTCTAAAAACAACACTTAGTTCGTCATGAGACACTTTCTCGTATAAACTTTTCTTGAAGACTAAATGTTGGTCAAAGTATATAACTTTGCACAAAATATCATTCATTAATGCAACCTCTCTTTAACTTATTGACAAATTCAAACTAGATTTTACACATAACGCCCTGTTAAGTGGTAAGCAACGCAGACCACCCTGCCTCATCTATTGTGACATAAATACTTAGAATCAAGTAAGCCGAAACACCAAGCGTGGAAAATCCTTTTTAAACGCTTTTTTCTTCGCACTTTTCCATGAACATCTGTTTATAGGATTTTGTCTGCAATGCTGACTCTGTTAACCCAAACTTACTAGCTAAAGCTTCAAGGTCTGACTTATAAGCACTTAACATCGATTCATCATCTGTCATGATAGCAAACTCAGCAAAGTCACCAATGTCATCTAAAGAGTCAACGGTAATATGAAACTTGTCGACAAAATAGATACTTCGAGTTTTGGTCGCTTTTAAGGTAATTTCGTATCCCATCGTTTCAAGCATACTTCTTGCACTTTCCGCATCGGTGATATTCGTCGCTTCACATCGGTCTACCTCTGGGCCTTTAACAATCCAAAGTTTGATACCTGATGGCTTCATAGTACGAATACAGACGCTCTTATTCTGTCGGGACAATAATTTATCAGGAGTATCAAAATAACAGTCAGACTCTAGGTTGTCCTCAAGCATTATTTCATGAGGTATAGATGACAAAACATTCAAAAGATCAGTCTTCGACTCAAGGCGGTACTTAAGCTCTACCTCATATTTACCTTGAAAATGCTCATCGCTCATTTTGTTATCCAATTTTAAAATGCGAACTTTATCATAATCGTGATTACCTAAAAATGATCGTATGCATAATACCGAATTAAGTAGTGAGCAATGCTAACCACGCAATCTAAGCCATTGTTCTGTGATAACAAAACCCCACTGAGACTAAAGTCGCCAAATGTTACGAAGCGCTCTTAAATACTTTGTTAAGTTTGTTCATTGAGATTTCAGGCTGTCTAACCACAAATTTTCAATCCATGCCTGCTCACCATAAGTTTCTATCTGCTCAATGAACATCTGATGCGACAAGTTATGCGTCCAACCCCGGACTACATCTAATGCAACCAGTACATTAAGCAAATACGTCTCAACCTCTTCTGAAGTTTTATTATGATATGAGTAACATTCGTGGTCATATCTTAAATTTGAAGGTTTGTATTGGATTGTAATTTCAGGTTCCAATAAATCCATTGGTTTTAACTTAAAAGGATATGAAAACACATTTGAATCGTAGGTAGCAGTCACTTTTTCATTCAAGTTAGGCATGCATAAGCATTTAATACATAAGACATGACTTATCGAACCGGGGCTGCTGTTTCGTCCACCTAATCTTATCAGCGAAACCAAAATATCATCTTCAATTTTAAATATTGATTGCCCCTTTCGCTGAAAAAGACCGTCCTCTAGCAGAGGTTTGAACAAAACTCTATCGCAGAGCGCGTCAAAGTCTTGCTTATCCATAAAATCCTCCATCTAACAGAAACCTAACGCCCTGTTGAGGTGTAAGCAACGCAATCTCGAAGCTTCCGCATACCGCCTTAATCACCAAAACCAGTGCATAGTAAAAATACCACGCGTGCCGAATCACTCTTGAACAGTTTGTTATGTGCGTACTCAAACCAAGTTAGTACCACCTTCTTAAATATTTAGTACGCTCCTTGGTCATTTCTATTTCACACTCCATTCGAGATTCATTTCGCTGCCTACCTCCACTATTGAGTACATAAAATGCATCACAATTGGACTCTTTGAACTTAAGCCAACTTCGTTGACTGCTAAGCAAACTTTGCTTAAGTTCAGCTGAATCCACAAGAGTGCCATCAGACAAATCTCCTGAATTGATACGATTCATTATATGTTTATAAACATCATTCAACTCTTTATCTGCCGAATCAAACGTCGCCTGAAGCTCGCACAGATAGCCAAATAACATGCAATCTTCGACGTTATTTTCTGCAGAAAGTGAGAACGATGAGCAGCAAAGAACTAAAACCAAAAACCTACGCACTTAACCTACTCCTAATCATTAGTACATAATGCAGTATTAAGGTGTGAGCAACGCTACCACCAGACCTAAACCATTGTGCTGTACACTTGAGTTTAGGCAAACCTAAAATGCCGAACGTTGGGGAACCGTCTAAAAGACTTGTTAGAAATTACTTGTGTACCAACTCAAACGTTACAAGAACTAACTCTGTCGATTCGTTGAATTCAATACCATAAGATGATTTACAGTCTTCTGTGAAAAAGTCATTATGTGCTTTGTACCACCACTCATACGTACCATCCCCTTCACCTTCAGACTCGGCAAACTCTCGGCTAACCTGACCAAAGGGACAAAAGTCCACATTAGTTATTTTTACTATACAAACCGGATTCTTTACCCAATCAAGCACGATTTGATGCTGCCCTATTTTAGGAAATTCCTCTCCTTCAATACGGTACGCTTCTTTGACGCTACAAGTCGCACGCTTTTGACCAATTGAGACAAGTCGAGCACACTCATTTGTATTGTACTCGTCGTCACAAAAATAAGTCGTTTCGATTTCTTCAATCTCAGGAAGTTGAGATTTAGGCAATGTGCTTAAATAGGCTCGGAAATAGTCCAGATACCTTGCATCCATGATTACTTGTCCTTGTAATTTCTAACGCCAAGCTAAACTGTGAGTGAAAGTGTGCCAACATTGCAGCGAAGCGAAAATGGCACGGTTTCACGAATCAGACTTAAGCGCCTTGTTAGTTGTAAAATTTGCACTTACCTCTGCAATATATTTTTGGCCATCTTCATCTAATTTATAAGAGAACTGTTTTAGCCATTCAAGAGCATTAACGCTGTCTCCTAAGCCTTTGAAGATGTCGATAGCTGTTTCTACGGTGTGAGATAAAAATGGCACGCCACGAATGTGCAGGAATGTTGTGTCCGTTATCTTCAACTGCTCGTAGATTGGCCTAAGCTCCTCTATTTGATCAAAAGCTAGCCTGAACTCTGAAACATCTCTAAGCGCACATGCATAATATAACTTCATATACGGAATGCTAGGTTCTTGAGAGTGTCCAGACTCCGACTGTAACTTAATTGCTTCATTAAGCGCTTCTCTGCCTACATCAATTTCATTAGCTAAAGTCGCTGAAGTTGAAACATTAAACCAGTCATTTACTTCAGGAGTGATCTTAGCTGCGTTCTTAAAATATGGCAGTGCTTTTTCAGGTAACTCTTTATGAAAATAAGATAACCCAATTAACTTGAGAGACTCTTTTACCGTCTCTTTAGCTTTTGACGTTGTGTGTTCGCTTGCTAATTCAATGACCCTGTCGAAATTTCCTTCCTGAAGTTCTTTCCAGACTGGAGCTAAATCTACAGGCTCGGCCTTGTTTTTTGTGAATGGATTTTTTATAAAATTCATAACGATAATTCCTTTTCCCGCGAATGCCCTGTTAAGTTGTGATCAACGAAATTCGAATGCTTTCGCACGCCAACTTAAACACTAAACGCAACACATAGCAAAAATGCCAAGCGTTGCGAATCACTCTCGTTGCTTTGTTATGCCTTTCGCTCGGCAATCACTTCTTTAAATGCAAACATACCATTTAAAGCGGCAGGAAAACCGGCATAAACTGACATTTGCAATATCACCTCTTTGAGCTCATCTTCGCTACAACCAACGTTAAGAGCTGCATTTAAATGAACTTTAAGCTGAGGCGCACAATTCCCTAATGCTGTTAATGCGGCAACCGTTGCTATTTCTCTTGATTTTACATTTAACCCTTTGCGCGCATATATATCACCGAAAGGAAATTCTATAGTATATCTGGCTAGATCAGGGCAGATATCTTGCAAACTTTCGATAACATTTCTTCCGGCTTCGCCATCAATGCTTGTTAATAATTCGAGACCGGTATCAAGACGTGATTTATCCATTGGTATGCTCCTGTTATGTAAGTACAAGCACACCATACAAGTTAGAGTTCACTCTAAGTCAACGAACTTTTCCATTATTATAAAGTTTAATTTTTTCTTCTAAAGCAATAAGGTGTGTTTGTTGCTGCTCGATATGAGCTATCAAATTTTCTCTGTGTTGCTCTAGCAGCAGCTGACGCTGTAATACAGTACCTACCCCAGATTCCCTTAGCCGCGCATACACCAGAATTTCTTCGAGAGGCATCGCCGTTTCTTTTAGGCGCTTCACAAATTCAATCCACGCTAAATCTTTCGAAGTATATACTCGGTGCCCACTTCTATTTCGTTGTATATTCTTGAGTAAACCTATTTTTTCATAATATCGAAGGGTGTGTGACGACAAGCCAACCACACTTGAAAACTCTTTCATATTCATGATTTCACTCCCAGGCATAATGCAACGTTAAGGTGTAACCCTTGCTACACTTTAAGCGAAGCGAAAACAACAAGCGTAAGGAATCACTCCTAAACAGTTTGTTAGACATTTGCCTTAGTTAACCTCGACCACTCCAGCTTTATACCGACGGCAAACAAACTGCCTATAAACAAACAGATAGCTGAACTTATCAGCCAAAACGTTAAGGAATTATCTGGAAACATTGGCTTGAGTGCTGAAAATGAGAATGCTCTCAGGAGAAAAACACTTGTAATCACAACTAAAATGGAACGCGTGAACGGAAGCTTCCTTATTACGCCCGCACCCGCCAACGCAAAAGTACCCCAGACACACAAAATAACTGCGATTGTAAGTGTGACCAATGTCGGATACCAAAGCCCTTGCTCCGCCATTTGAGCCATCTCTTCTCCGGCTCCGAACATTCGATACCAGTCAGCTCCAAATACAATACATCCCAAATGAGCGAATGCCGCTAAAAAGCAACACCCTGAAGATGCGATGAGATATTTGTTCTTTCGACGATGTATTCATCCTCCTTGATGACTAGATCCGCATTAAGACGCGACCAGCGCTAGGCTATACTTGAGCGAAACAAAACTGCCAAGCGTTGCGAATCACTCTTAGGTACTTTGTTAACAGACCGCTTACAACGTGAGTTTAAACCCTTCATGGGTTGCTTTGAATCCAAGTTTTTCATAGAACCGGATTGCATCTGGGCGCTGCTTATCACTTGTTAACTGAACGATTGTACAGCCTTTCTTTTTTGCCAGTTCGATAGCATGTGCGAACATTTGCTCACCGAAACCTTGTCCTCGATAGTCACTATGGATTCGAACGCCTTCGATCAGACAACGCCAACTACCAATATGTGTCAGGTAGGGAATAAAAGTGATTTGAAGCATCCCGACTAGAGAGTTTCCCAGTTCAACAACAAGTAGTTCGTTGTTTGGATCTCGTGCAATTGCTTCGAACGCTTCAATATAAGCACTATTCAGCGGAACAGATAAGTCTTCTCTTTTGTTACCAAGCGGGTCATTCGAAAGCAAAGTAACAAGATTTTCCAAATCTGCAAAATCAGCTGAACGATACTTTAATTCCATCTATAGCTCCTTATTACTCCTGACTGCTAACGCCACATTAATTGGTGCGTAACGCAAACCACTCTAACTAAACCATTGTGACAAAACACTTAAACTGAAGAAAGACGAAAATGAAAAGCGTTAGGAATCTGTCTAAATCCCTTTGTTATGCCTGTAGTTTCAAGAAGTAATGATACGTCCCTGACTCTCGCTCATAACCCAGAGACTCATACAGTTTCTGAGCATTTACGTTACTATCTGCCGTTTCCAAAGCAAGCCCCTTTACTTCGGTCTCTAGTGCCATCTCTTTCGCTGCATTCATCAGCTTCTTGGCCACCCCCATCCTTCTAGCATTATCAGCAACAAACAAGTCGTTGAGAATCCATGTCCTCGCAGCAGAAACCGAAGAAAAGCTTGGATACAGCTGAACAAAGCCTAAAGCATTACCTTCGTCATCAAGTGCTAAAAATATCACTGATTCATTGTGTTTAATGCGCGATTAAATAAATTCTCGGGCAACATCGGGGTTACTTTCTTGACCATAAAACACTCGATATGAATCAAAAAGAGGTGTAATAACATCTAAATTATCGATTTTTGCTTTTACTATTTCCATGTAAAAAATCCATTTTGTAGAAAGGCATAATGCCCTGTTTATGGGTGGGCAACGCTACCACCAAACCATCGCACCATAATCACAAAAGCCAATGAAACCAAAGTCGCCGAGCGTTGCGAATCTATCTTAAACGCCTTGTTAAGCTGGCTTCGAGTCGAAACGCGGCTGTTATATCTGAATTTCTTTCAAGTCGTGATAAGACCCGTAAGCTACGCGCTCAAAATTACTGCGCGCGCAAAACAAACCTTCCTTTGTTTTTGTTCTATTCCATGCGACACGTGTACCACTATATGTATGAATAAGCTCAGCATGAGACCAATCAATACAAACAAGAATCTTTTCAAATTGACTGATAAAATCTTCTCCTACACACCAATCATCTTTCTGATCTATACCAAAAGTTATCATATTCATATAATAGGAGAACCCACTAGAACGAGGGATTACGTTGAATAAATGCTTAACAAGCAATTGACCACTTTCGGGTAAATTCGCTATAACTTCGACCGCCTCTTCGTAACTCTTTTCACCTGAGTTACAAGCGATAAATCCATAAATTGTCGATGACATATTTCTACCTTTAGCCTAACGCCTTATTATGGTGTGAGGCACGCAATACCTAAGCTACCGCACACCACCTTAAACACTAAAACCAGCGCATAGTGAAAACACCACGCGTTGCGCTCGCATGTTGAACAGTTTGTTAGACGCGTAGCCTTATAACTTAATCTCGACGTTGTTCCTTACATATGTTGGTATAGACAACTGCTCATCTATATCTTTGAACTTTGTCTGTTGAGGCATCGATTCTATTATCGTATTCAGTTCTTCAAAACTGATACCTACAACTCGACAAGCAGTCATCAAACCATTAATAAAGCACTTTTTATCCCGCTTTTGCTGTCGCTCCGTAACAGCAATAGATGAGTACAATTCGCACTCTTTCGTTAATAAGGCTAGAAGTTCTTCTTTCGAGGGTTCCATATACAAACTCAGTTGCTAAGTAGTTTGAATACATTATCAATGATTTAAGACACAACTTCCAAGAGCTTGATCTTACGTTTTAAACCAAGCGTCTAACGCCGCATCAAGTAGTGAGCAACGCTACCACCTACCTGACCCATTGAGCCGTAAACACTCAGTCGATTCAAACCGAAAATGCCAAGCGTTGTGAATCAGTCATGAACGCTTTGTTATGTTTATTTTGATTCCAGAGCAATCACTTCCACTGGTGCGACGTCTTTTAAATTAAACTTATACGTATAAACGATTCTCACCCCCTTGTACTCAGAGGTATCTCCTATTTGATTGCGCACTGCGCCTTTAACGGCTTTCTTGAGCACTGCTCGAAGAAACTCATTTCCATCATCTGTCGAGAGAAACGTCTCGGTCTCACTCTTACTTATATTGTTTTTGTCGGAATAATCGTTTACTAACGTAGTGAGGTCTTCAACAGATTCATAATGCAACTCGCATATATTATTAGAGAGTGAAATCGAGATTCCAGTAAGTACCGCAGTTTCGCTAGCTTGTAGAGGTAATGTAGGAAGAACTTTTTCTACACGTGGTTCTATAATGCTACAAAATTCTTCTGCATCTATCGCTAAAACTGAAAACGATAGCAAACAGAGAGAGACAATCGAAACAAACTTTTTCATCGTAGTAACTCCTGAAAAACAACGCCGCATTAAGGTGTTAGCAACGCAATACCAATACCACCGCATACCGCCTTAAACCAACGCGTAGTGAAAATACCACAAGTTGCGAATCCCTTTTAAACAGTTGATTATGTGCTTAAGTCAACGTCACTCCATTCAACGTTTGGCGAAATACACCACGTTAGGCTATGTCGACGTTCGTGGACAGCACCACCATCTATTATGGGATGATAGTTAGACGGTACAGTGTTCTCACCAAGTTGAGCACTTCTCACTGCATTGTGAGTACAATAGTACAAATCTTCTAGCTCAATTACTTCCTCAATAGAACGAGCGCGATTTTTCGATAGCAAATCACTGATGGATGAGTCCAAGCCGGGCAAAAAATCATAAACCATCGCTCTGGTGACCTCATCAGGTAACTGGCCAACAAGAACACTTGGTTCAATTTTAAAACCTAGTACCCAAGACAAAGCCCACATGTTCTCTAAACGCCAACCAATTGTGTCAGCGTACAGCTCATTTGCAGTAGTCCGTTCAAGGGAAAGTATTTCTGTCTCCGTCGAGGTGAAGAATTCACTCAAGCCATTGTTGTGGATATAACTTCTTATCCTCTCAGAAGAAGTTTGCTCTTCATTGAAGACAACCCAGCAAACTAAGGCATCCAAAGCATAAAGTCTGGTTGCGATCTCTTTATAACTTCGCATCAGACCACTATCAGATATAGGTAAGCTCGTAGACACAGAAAAACCATAATCAGATAACTTTTTTAAATTTTTATCCCTAATAGCTTCAAGATTCATGCATATTCCTTATTTGCGCCTAACTCCGCGCCAAGTGTTGCGGTACCCTCTTAAACAGTTTGTTAAATTGCTATTTTACGTAGCGTTGCATTTGCTGATACCACGATTGAGTCACCTGAAATACGCCTTACGCCAAAATAGCCACCTGACGACGAAAGTTGGTGTACCTGAAGTGAATCTGAGTCAAGCCTTTCAAACCAGTATGGAGCTAAAGAACACTGAGCAGAACCTGTCGCTAGATCTTCAGATATACCAATTTTGGGCGCAAAATATCTTAACACGTACCCATTTTCACCATTTGCTGCAGTCACGATTAAAGCATGGTAATTACCAAGCTGTTTAAAGCGCATATCATCAGGCTTAAAATCTCTTACAGATTCTATTGAGGGCAAGACTATAACTAAATCTCGAGTTGAAAATACGTCAATAGCATCAATTGCCAAATCCGCTATTTCTGGCGGAACGACACATGTTTTACCTGTCCAGCTAGGCATCTCAAGAGTATACGCACCATTCTTTTGGGCAATTGAAACGTCTCCGTAATTGCTACTGAAAACTACACTATCGAGTTTGTACTTAGAGATGATTGCAGCACCAGCCCCTAAGCTACCATGCCCACACAGGTTAATTTCCCCATTCAGCGCAAACCAACGAATATGAAACTGTCCATTAATTTTGATGACAAAAGAGGTAACTGGAAGTCCTGCTTCACAGGTTATTTTCTGTAACTCTTCATCAGAAAGCCAACTATCAAGCTCTAATACACCACAAGGGTTACCAGAAGCCGACTCACCACCAAACACATCATATGTTTCTAATTTGATAACTCACCACCCTCGATTGCAATTTAACGCCACATTAAGGTGGTGTGAGAAATGCTACCACCTTACCTAAACCATTGTTCCGTAGACACTAAAAGCGAATCAAACAGAAAATACCAAGGGTTGAGAATCCGTCTTAAATGCTTTGTTATGCATTAGATTCGCGCAAATTCTGTTTTAGCAATTTTTGAATTTCGTTGACTTCAGATTCCATTTCTTCAAAAAGCTTTATCTCGGTAATATCGTCCCTAGCATGTTTAAATTCATGTCTCTTTTCGATAAGCTTTTCAAGACGCTCACAAAGGCTTTCATCATCTATCAACAACTGCGCTTCAGCAAGTAACCCAAGATCTGCAAAAAAAGAACTATTCCCTGAACTTTGTCCCATTGATTTTAAGTTCTGCATCAAGTTTGAAAAAGCCATCAATTTCTTATCACGTAACCAACTACGAATCTCTTTTTTTTCCAAGTACGGCTGCAGAAATAGTAACTCGAATACTTTTACACAAATCCCACCCAACCCAAATACAGACAACAATTTAATTATTTCCATATACCAACTTCGCCCATAATTGTAATAAATCACCAGACATTCTGATGCATAACACTAAGTTAAGTTGCCGCAATGTATTAAGCCTACACTTCGCGAAGCGAAATTGCCGATCATTAACGGTCAACTTGAACACGTTGTTATGACGCTATTCGACTTTGTTTGCTTTGAGCCAATGTCCAAATCTGTTAATCCATGTTTGCTACGCACCCTCGCGACTTCGATAGCAAGCAATAGGCCAGTACCTACACCAAAAAACAAAGACGCATAAACCTGAGAAACCGAAAATTCGTCAAACTGCCATAGCAATACCCACATAAACCCACCCCAAAACGCTGAACCAAGCACAGCCTGAAGAGCAAATAGTTTTAATGGACTCTCAAATATCCTCGGTTTCATGTCTAGGCCTGCCCATCTGTGTAATAGATAAGGGTAAGGTTTAGTTAACCGGGCACTAATGCCTTTTTCGACTAAAAGTGTTCGAGCAAATTCCATTTTGTCCATAATAGCTCCTTTAAGTGGATGGTAATGTGCTGCGTCATAATGCCTAATTAAAGTGTGAAGCACGCAATACAAAGCCTTTCGCATAGCACCTTAACCTCAGAAAGAAACCAACGCGTAGTAAAAATGCCACGCGAGCCAAACCACTCTTGAACGATTTGTTAAGTTACTTTTTCATATACGACTTTAGCCTTAGGCGCATGATAGTCTTTCCAGTTGATAAGATGGTTACTCAACAAATCCTTGGCAAAGACATTTTTATAAAAAATCACCAATTGCCCATCCGAGCAAAATTCAATTTCACCCGAGTGACTTTCGCAAAGATATGAAATGATTGCAAAAAGTTCTAAGTCACCGTTTGTAACATACGCTGATTTTTCATCACAAGAATGATGTCGACAAGCACTGACAATATATGTATTAGCTCCAAGAGCTTTTACTAGATCGGGAGCACCACCAAAACCAGCCTTAACTTGTTCTGAGATTTTTGCATTTGGCCAGAAATATTGCTTACTCTTACTGCCAAAATATTCATTTATATGCGATTTGAAATTATCATTCCATATCAGCTGATTTGCATTTTTGAACTCTCTGATCTCGAATGTTTTTGCACTAATAGGCAAAGAAAAAACCACAAGTATAAACAATAATATACGCATAACTTACCTTTGTAGCATAACGCCGCGTTAAGTACTGAGCAACGCTACCACTGTACCCTAGACATAATGTCATAAACACAGATGTGAAGCCGCCAAGCGTTGGGAATCCGTCTTAAACGCTTTGTTAGGGTTATGGTTGAAGGGACTGTTTTTCTTTGAAGTAAAGATACATTGGGAGCCCAAACGACACTCCTACAGACAAAGTTCCCAACACTGCAAAATATCGATACTTCACTTTATGTCTGTGTCCGTCCGCTAAGATAAATCCTATCAGAGCAATCGCACCAACCAAAACATCAAGCCAAGCCATTATACTAATGGGGTTTACCAACATATCATTGAGCAAAAGGCCAATATCTAAGCCATTAGTAATTAACCAAGGAACCAACGCTCCATACGGTAGCAATATACCTAAAAAAGTAAGAACTAAATAAAACCTTACCATTTTGCCATCCTTGCAAATTTATTGTACTAAGCCCTAACGCCCAGTTAAGGTGTGAGCCACGCTTGGCTATACTTGAGCGAAGCGAAAGCGCCAAGCGTTGCGAATCACTCTTAATGCTTTTTTAGCCGAGTTTTATACGACATAGCTCATTAATAGCCTTGTCTACAAAATACTCCCAAACGTGCTTGAATGCTGCATGTTGTGTTGGAAAAGGCGATAACTCTAACGCTTCTTCTAAGCTGCACCATTTAAAATCTGTGTGTTCGTGATTAAGAACGATCTCTTGATTCGCTTGGCACTTAACGACAAAGACTGGGATGACTTCAATAACGTTCGAGTAGGACTCATAAAACTGTTCTAAAAATTGACCATTGTACAGTTCTGTCACTTCAATCTGGGTTTCTTCCTGAAACTCTCGAACGATGGTTTGCCAAGGCAACTCACCTTCTTCCATTGAACCTGCAACATGGCACCAAAAGCCACCTTTCACTCGCTTCATTAGAAGCATCTTTGTTTCGCCATTAATTTCCGACAACGCCACACCGGAAACAATTGAATTATTTATTGGAATCATTTTTATACCTAGAAACTACGATAGTCGGCTAACGCCGCATTAAGTAGTGAGCAACGCAATACCAATGCCTCCGCATACCACCTTAAACACTAAACGCAACGCATAGTAAAAATGCCGCGCGTGCTGAATCACTCTTAAATTGTTTGTTATGTTGATTCTTCCTCTGACTCATGGATATGCCTGAGCCCTTCTTTGCGAAGGTGATAAGCTAATGCGAAAGAAATAGTTAACAAACTCAAAAATGTCAGATAAGTACCAACACTCATCGAACTTATGAAATCGAGAAAGCTCAATGGCTTTTCGCCTTTTTCTACAGTAACTTTTGCAATAAAACTTAGAGGTACTATTGTCAATAAAAGCATCAAGCCTTTATAAATAGACACCCCAATATCAACTAATGTTTTTCCAAATAACTCTCTTGCTTTCGGATTATAATCATCAGCTTTCAAGCTCTTCTCCTAGTTTCAACTACCAAAAAACATAACGCTAACTAGACAACTAACAGCCGCCTTTAGCCCTCACATAATGCCGTTTTTCATTTACTGACTCAATTACAAATCAATACCCTACACCAATGTCAGTAAGTTAGACTGCTAGTTGCTGAAACCCCCTAAGTGAGCCCGTAAATAACTGGCTCAATGATAGGCAATCACTTCTCACGGTAAATTGTCTGCTTCTCACAAGCTACGAAATACCCCACAATGTCAGGTGTTTACTCTGTCAATGTTGGTCGGTACGGCTCTTCACGCACACCACGAGAAAGTACCAGCTTAATCATAAATATTGGTGCAAGCCACTCTAGACCTACTGGCGCTGGAATTAATGTTGCTAAAATAACTAATTACATCACAATCAGTAATGCGATTGGGCGATAGAGATACATTGGTACGAAGTGCAAAAAGACAATCGAACCCATCATCATTGCGTACCAGAAAAATGCATACGACCACGTGATATCAAATCAGAGTGGAACCGCAAACAACTGAAAATGAATAGCAGGGAACAGGAATTTACTTCCAACCAGTTTGCCTAGCGTTGTTAGTTCTAACGATTGAACCGTATGCAAAAATCGCTTCATTGAACCTAAAGAGTTACTTAACACTGAGTACTCTTTGCGCCTGATGTTCTTTCCCTACAGCGCCATTAAAAGTACAATGTACGAAATAATCCAAGTTAAAGGTACTTAAAATGCTTAATAGGTTTTTTGGTCTCGCGCTTCTAATAGCTATTACTGGTTGCCAAGACGAAGTTAAAAATGAAAAACAACAGCCGCAACGTTCTCCACTTACTGTTGAAATGAAATCAAATCCAGCACCAAGCTGGAAAAATATAGAATCAATCTTAGCAAAGTGTAAACCTCAAGGCTCTGCCTATCAGAATGCTACTCAGGCAGAGAAAGACTTCCGAGTAAAAATGAATGGTAAATCTTGGCGTGACCAGAGTGCTGAAGAGCGTGCGGAAAATAGTAAGTTAAGTAAGAACACAAAAACTACTAATAACGATTTACGCAAGTGTCGCCATAGTTTAGACACTGAATTGAGAAAAGCGCACTTTCAGTATCAAAGTGAGCTTGGTTATGACGAAGAATGGTCAAAGGAATATGTTGGCTTGAAGTTTAAGTATTCTATTAAGCGTGAAGAAGGTGATTCAAACATCGATCTTCTTATCAAAGCAATCAACCACGTGAATCCATTGCCACGAATTTCTAGTTACTATGATTATCAAGCTCTAGCTATTAATGGTGACATTACTGAAGCGACGTTCGTGGATACGACCAATGGCAAGTATATTAGCAAAGAGCGTCTACTGATCGAAAAGATGGGAACTTACAACTACAGCTTATATAAAGATGGTCACTCGGGCTCACCTTACCAAGCAAGTGCTACATTTGAAGAAGACGGTAGTTTTGTAGTACGACTAAAAGATTACGTTCTTGATGTAACGGTAAAATAACTACCCATCCAAATTTAAATTCAATTAAAAGGTTGCCGAACATGGGCAACCTTTTTTCTATAAGCAATACCGAAAAAACCTCGTATATCACCTCAACCACCACTTAGTAAAAATACCACGGGTGCCGAATCGTTCTCCAATAGACACCTAACGCCGTATTAAGGTATGACCGCCGCTTAAATACTTTGTTATGAGTGATATATACGATTAACGGAATCTATATAATTTTGTAGTTCTCGCGATTTACGATGAACAAGAAATACAGAAGCTAAGTATAAAAGTGACAAAGAGCCCCATAAGATGATACCTAAAGAGTTCTCAAAGGGAATCCCAATAAGCGCATTAAATAAAAAAGCAATGATTACGATAACATAGCGCCAATGTTGTAACTTTAATTCATACACATTCAGCTCAATGTTTCGAACAATAAAGACTGGCATTGTTGCCCATGTTAAACGAATACTAATTCGGTTCGCTTCAGATTTAGCTTTATATCCTTGGTTAATCAACGCTTCCAGTAAACTGTTCATTACTAGCCCCAATATGCAACATGGCTACCACACCAAGCTAGGATGACTATTTTTGAGAATAACGCTAAAACTTTAACACATCGCACTAATTAAACGACCTACATCTATCGCTACCCTATCCGTACTCTTTATTGCCTTTCGACCAGCAATAAAAAAGGGCGATATAATCGCCCTTTCAATCAAATGACTACCGAGTTTATTTGTAGCGCTCTGTGCGCATACCCATTAGTAGGCTGACACACATCAGCAGCAATACAATGGTAAACGGCAGTGCAGTTGAAATCGCACCCGCTTGCAATGCTTGAATGGCTTCTGTACCACCAATCCAAAGCAAGGCCACTGCGATTGCACCTTCCATAAATGCCCAGAACACACGTTGTAGAACGGGCGCGTCTACTTTACCACCCGCGGTGATGCTGTCGATTACTAGCGAACCTGAGTCTGAAGACGTAATGAAGAATACCAATACAAGAACTACGGCGATGACAGAAAGCAGAGTGCCGTATGGTAGTGCATCAAACATCTCAAACATTGCAAGTGAAACGTCGGTTAGACCTTTTGCACCCAAAATGCCCTCGCCTTGTATCACTTGATCAATCGCGATGCCGCCAAAAACAGACATCCATACCAGTGTTACTGCAGTAGGTACAATTAGAACAGCAGTAATGAACTGACGAACTGTACGGCCGCGAGAAACGCGCGCAATGAACATACCAACAAATGGTGACCATGAAATCCACCAAGCCCAGTAGAATACTGTCCAACCTTGGAACCAAGCTTCATCTTCACGGCCATGTGGGTTACTTAATGGGATTAGGTTTTCTACATAAGCCATGAAAGTGTTTGGAATATTGCCCAAAGCAACCGCCCAACCAATCAGCGCAACAAGAATAAGCAGCAAGAATGCCACCACCATGTTGATGTTACTGATCACTTTTACACCGCCATCAATACCACGTAAAACCGATACTACAGCTAGCAGCGTAACGATTGTAATCACCACAACTTGCAGCCCTAAGCCTGCTTCAAAACCAAATACGTGCTGAATACCACTTGCTGCTTGTTGCGCGCCAAGGCCAAGCGAGGTCGCCAAACCGAAAAGCGTTGCCAATACAGCGAGAATATCCACAACGTGACCAGCCCAACCCCAAGCGCGATCGCCAAGAAGCGGATAGAAGATGGAGCGGATAGAAAGCGGTAGACCTTTGTTATAAGCAAAGAACGCCAATGATAGCGCTACAACACCGTAAATAGCCCAAGGGTGAAGACCCCAGTGATACATAGTCGCGCCCATCGCTAAGCGTGCTGCTTCTGGGGTATTGGCTTCAACACCTAACGGAGTTTCATACCAACCCGTAAAGTAAGCCACTGGCTCAGCAACACTCCAGAACATAAGGCCGATACCCATGCCGGCTGCAAACAACATAGACAGCCATGAAATGAATGAGTAATCAGCTGTTGCATCTTGACCACCTAGGCGAATCTTACCTAGTGGTGAAACAACCAGTGCTAAACAAAAGATAACGAAGATGTTACCAGACCAAATAAATAGCCAGTCAAACGCACCAATAATGTCCCATTTAAAACCATCCAAATGTGTTTTAGCTACTTCTGGGTCTAAAACCAAAGCCGCTAAGAGGAACAAAGCAATAAAGCCCGCACTCACACCAAAAACGGGGTTATGAACATCAAAGCCCCATTTCTGCACATTGTCCTGACCGATCGTATAATCGGTACTATCGATACTGTATTTATCGATTCCTTTTGTCATATTTTCTCTCTTACTCTTTTCATCTTCTTTAGAGCTATAAGCGAATTAAATCAGCATGAAAACTTGATTAAACTCTCATTAGTGTACGCTTCTGAACGAAATCTGCCAGTTTGCAACGTGGTTTTGGTCGATAAATCTACGATTTAGCTTTTAACTGGATATTTTTTGTTCGATGCATAACGCAATCTATAAATACGGCATACGAAAATATGATTAGTGCTCTAATGTTTTGAGCTCAATAATAATATTGGCTGATGGGTTCTCATTGCCCTACTTTTAAGGTATGTTTCACGCTTATAAACCGCTATCTGTAAGGTCTCAAGTTGGAAAAACACGAAGAAGTTCTTGTCTCTATCAGACAAATCATCCGCGCCATCGATTTGCACTCTAAGAAGTTGAGCAAAGAGTCAGGTTTGACCGGGCCTCAGCTTATTCTGATGCGTTCAATCCGTGATCTGGGTGATGTAACGATCAAAGAACTGTCTAACCATACCAACATGAGCCAAGCGACTGCGACCATCATTCTTGACCGCTTACAGCGAAATGAGTTGATCGAGCGTCGACGCAGTGAAACAGACAAGCGAAAAGTACACGCCTACCTTACCGACAAAGGTAAACAAGTATTAAATGATGCACCAATGCCATTGCAGCAAAACTTTATTAATAAGTTTCAAAAGCTTGAAGAGTGGGAACAAACGTTACTTCTCTCGTCTGTGCAGCGTTTGTCATCCATGATGAATGCAGAAGATATAGAGGTAGATGCGGTTCTTGAGCTTGGCAGTATCACCAAGCCTGCGGAATCACACTAAAGTATAAGCAAGGGTCGCGGTGCTTGGTAACATCAGTGCCGCCCAAAATAGGCTGTGAACAAGGTTTAAGTTACGCAAGCGTATTGCAAACGGCGCGGCAATAAATAACCCCAGAAGCGCGTAAAGCGCAAGCTCTGACGCAAACATTGCCAGCACGACAATAAATGCAATTGCGGTGATGATTTCAATGTTGTTCAGGTGTAATTTTTTACCCAAACCAAAAATAAAAAAACAAGCAGCAAGCGAAGGTATCATCATTACGTTATATAAGTATTATTTACTTTAGAATGATAGTAATGAGAATCGTTATCATTAGCAAGTGCTTTGTGAAATTTCTGGACCAATAAATGAAAACTCCTTGTATTGGCGCATGTAAAAACAATGGCGGTATATGTAGTGGATGTCATCGCACGGTTGGTGAGATCACCCAATGGCGCCATTTAGACGACGCAGAACACCAAGCCATCATGGATAAGCTCGCAAGAAAAGAAACCACCCATGCCTGCCCTACCTGTAATAGCAATGCTTATTGCGACATCAGTGCAGGAAAATCCACATGTTGGTGTTTCGAGTTAGAAAAACGCGATCGATCAGGCATTGAAGAAACTGGCGTTTGTATGTGCCGAACGTGTCTGTCCGCATTACCGATTGAATAATTATTTTGAATTAGAAAATCTAATGAATCACATAGATTTTTATCTTGCGTGAGTTCACACTTTTAGATTGCCATCCGCTCTAACCCACTCTAATATCGCGCCACTGTAAATTCCCTTTACCGTTTTAATTAATTAGCTGAGATAAGGCTTCCTTGTCTCGGCGGTCGCTGTTTTGTTTATTTTGTGGGTATCGACTAATGTCTGCGTCTTTTCAAATCATTAAATTCACGTTTCTAATTGCCATTTTGACTGCGGTTGGTCAAATGACCCAAACCATGTATGTACCTTCAATAGGTCAAATGGCAAATGAGTTTATTGTGACCCCAGCTACCCTACAGGCAGTGATGGCGTGCTACCTGATCCCTTACGGTTTTTCTCAATTCATCTATGGTCCACTATCGGACAGATTAGGCCGTAAACCGATCATTATTGCAGGTCTTGCAATCTACATCGTTGGCACAATTGTGGCCCTATTTGCTGCCGAATATCACTGGTTTTTGATCGGTAGCTTTATCCAAGGCTTAGGTATTGGCTGTGGCGGTGCGATGTCTCGCACTCTAACTCGCGATTGCTTCTCAGGTAGTGAACTACACCGCGTAAATAGCCTAATTAGTATGTGCGTGATCTTCTCACCACTTATTGCCCCTGTATTAGGTGGCGTATTAACCGAATCTTTCGGTTGGCGCTCTAGCTACTTGTTCTTGGCACTATTTGGTATTGCAGTCGCTATTACTATGATGACTAGCTTTGATGAGACACTACCAGTTGAAAAGCGTCGCTATGAAAAAGTGACCACAAGCTATAAGTTCGTTTTATCGGATAAGCGCTTCCAAGGCTTTTTAATCTGCCTAGTTGCGACCTTCTCTGGTATTGCAATCTTTGAAGCCGCTGCAGGCGTGCTGTTGGCTGGCGTACTTGGCTTACCTGCTACCACAGTTAGCTTACTGTTTGTATTACCGATTCCGGGTTATTTGGTAGGTGCAGCACTGTCTAGCATCATTGCAGCGAAGCGCGGTGAAAACGCAGCGCTTATGTTCGGCTTGTTTGCCATTGCACTAGGAGCATTCGTGATCCTTATCCCGGGAGCGATGGGCTATACCTCAGCTGAAACCTTAGTTGGTGGTGCGGCACTGTACTTTTTAGGTGCGGGTATCTTGTTCCCTGCTGCGACAACGCGCGCGCTGTCACCATTCCCTTACCATGCAGGAACGGGCGGTGCACTGTTAGGCGGGATCCAAAACCTAGGCGCAGGTATTGCGACATTAGGTGCATCGATGATTCCTGCACACGATCAGTTCCCACTGGGTGTTCTGATGCTACTGATGGCAATCTTGGCCATGATAGGTCTATTGCGTGTTAACCAAAAACACGACCCATCAAACGAGATGCCGTTAGCAGTATAGAGCACGCATAAAAACGGGGAGCCAGTTGGCTCCCCTTGTTTTATCTCACACCCGATTACTTTTCAGTAAGGGCTTTTCCTTCAAACTTAACTCCTTGCCAACCATGAGCAATGAAGTTGCGAATGTTCTGATGGTCTTCACCTTCCGGGTTCTGCAACACATCTTGACGATAGAAACGTCCAAATAGAGCTAAGGTTTGTTGCTCAGTTAAGCCATGTTGCTTGCCAAAAGCAAAAATCTTACACGAGCCATTGTTCTCATCTGCTTTATTGCGTGTCGTACCGTTGCTAAAAGCGGTAGGCGTAAATTGATAGTTCGCTTCTATCACTTGCATTGTCTGTTCAAATTCAACGTCAGTTGATGTCGCTTTTACGCACTCAATAAAGTTATTCAATTCCATGTGATTCACTTACTTAATAAACATTCTGTTGATAGTTAGCTTAGTGTATTCCATATTGCGGTTAAGAGTCTAACGCTGTTGGGTTAGTTCGATGCTCACGCGGTGTTTTGCCGCTCCATGCTTTGAACCGAGCGCAAAAATTCGCGGCAATCGGGTAACCGACCATCTCACCAATGTGCTGAACGGCCCAGTCTGTAGAAAGTAATAGGCGCGATGCATATTCCATTCGCATTCTAGTGATGTGAACTTTGGGGCTATGACCATAATATTGCTTACATAAGCGATGAAAATGCGGTGGCGAACATGGGAACAGCTCTGACACTTGCTCGACATCCCACTCTTTATGCAACTGCCTTTGTACCACATCAAACACGCGCCTCAGCCTGACCTGCTTACTGTTTATCTCATCATCCAAACGGGCATTAACAAGCCAGTCAAGTTGTTGGATGGTTGATTCAATGACCTTACCACTGAGCTCGATTGGTAACATTCTGGCTCTCAGCAGCATCAACACTGCCGCATAGATCGCTTCAGCGGTTGAACTCAACCGATAATCAATTTTATCTGCAATTAAACCGTTCCATTCCCAATCCGGTGAGAGAAAGACCCAAGCAATTTGCCACTCCTCTTGTTCTATACCAAAACGGTTTTCAAACCCAGCAGGCACAATAGCAAGTGAGCCTGCCTCTAGCTTAATATCGGTGTCTTTTCCTTTTAACCACCCTTGCCCCTTTACAGTGTAAAGCAGCATGTGTTTGTACATATTCGTTCGATGAATAGTGAACAACTCGCGACAGTGCGCAATACCACACTGGACAATACCAAAGCGCTCCAATTCAAGAATATGATGGTCACTCACAAACTCATGTTGGGTTTTGTCTGAAATGTGAAGGCATTCTTGCTTATCACTCATAATGATAGTTTCGCATAATAATTGGATACTTAGAGAAAATACGCATTTTCGATAAAGAGATAAACTACCTGACGTAAACCAATAGGAGTAATGCGATGTTCAACACAAGTCTTGATAAAGATTTTATTCGAAACCTAATAAAGATAGGCTTGCCTGTGTCATTGCAATCAATGCTTTTCTCACTGTTAGGTGTGGTAGATATCTTGATGGTTAGCCAATTGGGCGAAGCAGCAACTGCGGCAGTTGGCGTCGGTAACCGCATTTTTTTCTTCAACTTAATTGTGGTTGTTGGTATTAGTGGAGCAGTCAGCGTGCTAGCTTCGCAATACTTTGGCGCGAAAAATCTCGACGGAGTACGTATTACTCTGTTTCAATCTTTGGCGGTAGCCGTTTTGGTCACCACCCCATTTTCTATCTTTTATATGCTCTCACCTGACACTATGGTGTCGTTTATCTCTGATGACGCCACCTATGTGCATCTCGCCAGTGATTATCTTTGGATCACTGCAACCACACTGATCGCTACTGCGCTTGTTGTTCCTCTTGAAAGCGCATTACGCTCAGTGGGCGAAGCCAAACTGCCTACGGTAGTAGGCGTTTGGGCTATCGTCCTAAACGCAACGTTGAATGCGCTACTGATCTTTGGCTTGTTCGGTTTTCCTGAACTGGGTGTCGTTGGTGCGGCCATTGGTACGGCGGTATCCCGACTATTTCAAACCGTGCTACTAATTAGCATTGTTTATAAGCGTCACGCCTACTTGATTCCGACCATTACTAATATGAAGCAGAGTTTTGAACGGGTTAATTTACGTCGTTACTTTAAAATTGGCTTACCTATGATCATTCATGATGCCGCATGGGCGGGTGGTATCTTGGTTTATAACGTGCTCGTTGGCCAATTAGGCGTTACTGAGCTTGCCATTATCTCGCTACTCGCACCGATTGAAAGCGTGGTCATATCGGCATTCCTCGGCTTTGCTGTTGGCGCATCTGTAATTCTCGCTAACGAAATCGGCGCGAAAAACTATCAACGCGTTGAAAATACCGCTTGGTGGTACGTTAACATCAGTTGTTCGCTTGCTTTGGTCGTCGCTCTGCTCTGTTTCATTGCTAAACCGCTCATCTTTGCACTATTGGCGATGACACCTATTTCAGATCCGACAATGGCTACAAATACTTGCCTAATCATGATTTTTGGCATGGTGTTAAAAGTGTTCAACATGGTAGGTATCGGTGGCGTGCTGAAAAGCGGTGGCGATATCAACTACTCGATTTTTATCGACCTATTTGGTCAGTGGGCAATCGGCATCCCTCTCGCCTACTACACAGGCTTGGTATTGGGTTGGTCTTTAGAATGGGTACTGATGATCATTTGGCTAGAAGAAATCGTGAAGATTGGGCTTACCACCCAACGCATACGCAGTAAAAAATGGATTAATAATTTGGTGGATGATTATCAAGCCGAGCCATCAACCACCTAGTAATAGAGCGAACCCATAACTTGCCAGTTACACCGCTGGCAAACACAAAGCCCAACGATAACGTTGGGCTTTTCTTTGTCTATTCGGTTCTATTTTTTGTCCGCGATTTTTTGTAAATTTGAATTGATTTTGAAGATAACAATCATCAACTCACACCAGATACGCGCACCGATAACACCACCGGCAATCTGTAAAATGCCGAAAACCACATCAGTAAAGTGGAAGTAGTAACTACCAAAGATGGTGAAAGCGCCGTTTACCACAGCAACTAATAACAACACCCAGTAAATCAATGTGATTAACTTTGGTGCCAACATCTTGTCAAAAAAGAACAGGTTTTTCATAGTTTGTCCCAGTACCTATTTATTATATTCCAATGGCTTAGAGCACATTAGGGGCTGAAGAGCGCGCATCCTAACATAGATGTTTTATGAATAGAAAAGGACATTTGTCCGAAGCTATCGCTAGTTTTCGCACAGTGGGCAGTGAGTCACACTAATACCGGTCGGCAGCGTCATTACGGCGTTTAGTCAATACAAGTAGGCGTAAGCGCTTGGTACATTTCATTAAACCCATTAAGTGACAAGGTCACACTATCGTTATTGGTATCACCTTGAAGTTCAACCTTTAACTGGGAACCGCTATTAAACTTTTCAAGATGTTCGCTAGGTACCGTCGCCCAATGAGTCGAGCCCTTAATCCAAACGTCCATCGTAAATGGATCGTTTGAATCTATTCGTGTTTTAGCCGCGTATCCAAGCTCCTCACGACTCACCGAGTTAAAGAACAAAAGATTAACCCCTTCCGTAGTACAACGAAGTGCGATCGTATCACTAAATTCCGATTCTATCGGTTCAGTGACACCTAACATCACTGTGTTTTTTCCGTCGAAGCTTTTGGCTTCATACCTTTGCCAATCTTGATATTGTTGTGTGAGTTCGAGTTGAGCTGCACTAGGTAAACTCGCGAGCGCGAAGCATGCTGTGATCAGTGTTTTTTTAAGCATAGTGGTTCAATTGTTATGGCCCTACTCTAGCTCATCGTTCGACATTCAGTGAGACTGATGAAAATATAGGGCCTATTGTTATTAGAACCGTGAATCATACCCTCGACAAACAATAATGCAAATCACTCTCGATTAGAGAGCGAGATTTGGACAGCATTACTGTTCGCATCTAGATAACAATAATACCCAAAGGCTCAAGCAACTGCTCTTGTTGCCAATCACATATCTTTACCCCATTAAGATCGATTCTGCGTATGTTCAGTCCTAAAAAGTCAATGTGGCTTAAATCGCACTCTTGCATGTCAAACTGTTCCCATAACTCTTGAGAAAATTCCCCTCGGCTTAGATCGGAGCCTTTAAATGACGCGCCCTGCAAATTTGCGCCTGTCCACCTATTCTCAAATAGGTCACACTTCTCAATGCATTGGCGCTCAAAGTTCGTATAAGACAAATTACACCCAGTGATATACGCCGAACAAAAATAGACATGATGACTCACTTGGTTAGAGAACTGGGTGCGGACGAAACTCGCCCCTTTCAAATCACAATTACGCAGTTCTATCCCAAAACAATTCGCACCATAGAAATTGCTCATGGCCAACTGACAATGTTTAAAGCTCGCGTCTTTTAAGTTTGCATGCTGAAACTGACAACCTTCAATGTCTCCAGATTCAATAAAACAACATTTATCGAATGTTGCTTCTATAAGTTGTGTACGACTGAAATCACAACGATAAAACTTACAGTTAGTGAAACTCTCATAGCTTAAGTCTTGGCCAGAAAAATTATGATTTTCAAATAGTTGATTTTCATAGCTCATCGATATCTCCTTTAGTTGAGCTAAGACTATCAGTAACTCCCCTTCCAATTCACTAAAAATAAAACCAATAAAAACAAAGAGTTAAAATCGTCAATTTTGCTATCAATTTGAGCTTCTAAGCCCCTCTAGAGACGAGTTGAGCTTTTAAAGCTACGCTCGCGCGAAAAAAATAGTTTTAGTTAACCATTAAGCTCATAGCGATTTCACACCCTATAAAACCGCCCCACCTCAAATGCTCCTAACAATTGGATCGTTAGTTAATAGCCCCAGTGTCGTTTAATAAACAAATTGATTATTTCAACCAATTTCATTGACACGACACATTCTCATTTGATACTCATTATCACTTGGTACGTTATAACACTATTGATTAAAGGAGTAATAATGAAATTTCTCGGTTGCCTACTTTCATTAGGTTTAGGCATGGCGAGCTTCCAATCTGCCGCCCAAATTAATTTTTCTTGGACGGTTAATGCTGGCCCAATCAACCCTCACCAAACTTCACCTAACCAGATGTACGCTCAAGCGATGGTTTATGAACCACTGGTTAAATACGCTGAAGGCGGTAAATTAGTACCGTGGCTTGCAAAGTCTTGGACGATTTCTGAAGACGGTACGCAATACACGTTTCAATTGCGTGATGACGTAAAGTTCTCTAACGGCGAAATTTTTAACGCTCAAGCAGTAAAAGCGAACTTTGAACAAGTATTAAAGAACATCGATAAGCATCGTTGGTTAGAACTGATTAACCAAATAGATAAAGTTGACGTTAAAGATGAGTTTACGGTTTCTCTACACCTTAAAACAGCCTATTACCCAGCCCTTCAAGAACTGACGCTTGTTCGCCCTGTACGTTTTATGGCTCCGTCTGCTATGCCTAAAGAAGGACATACTGGCGAAGGTATCAAAAAGCCTATTGGTACTGGGCCATGGCAATTAAAAGAAACTGTCCTTGGCGTAAAAGACGTCTTTGAGCAAAACCCACATTACTGGGGTGAGAAACCAAACCACAAAGAAGTGGAAGTCGCGGTGATTGCTGACCCAAATGCCCGCGCTTTGGCATTTGAAAGTGGCATGGTGAACCTAATCTATGGCCTTGAAGGTCAAATATCTCCTGATACTTTTGATCGTTTCAGTCAAGATCCATCACTTCACACAGGCTTATCTGACCCAATTTCTACTCGACTCATTGCCCTAAACAGCGCTCGCTCTGCAACGCAAGAACTGCCTGTTCGTATCGCTATGAACCATGCCATTGACCGCAAGTCGATCTCAAAAGGGATCTTCTATGGCACAGAGTCTCCTGCCTACACGTTATTTGCTCAAAACGTACCTTACGCGGATGTGCCGCTGAGTAACTATCAACACAGCCAAGAACAGGCAAAAGTTCTACTAGATAAAGCAGGTTGGAAAGTTGAATCTGGTTCTGACTACCGCGTAAAAGACGGCAAACAACTCGCTGTTGAACTGGTTTATCACGGGCACGATGCAAACCAAAAGGCCATTGCCGAAGTTATTCAAGCCAACTTTAAACAAGTGGGTATCAAGCTGAATTTAACTGCCGAAGAACGCAGCCGTTTCTATAAACGCCAAAAAGCCGGTGAGTTTGATCTTATCTTCAACAACACTTGGGGCGCACCATACGATCCACATTCATTTGTCAGTGGTATGCGTAGACCTTCTCACGCTGACTATATGGCGCAAGCGGGTCTAGCAATGAAACCTCAAATCGATAAAAACATCGATGCGATCTTATCGAGTACCGATGAAGCGGAACGCAAGCAACTTTACGCAAAACTGCTAAGCACTTTGCATGAGCAAGCAGTCTATCTACCTGTGACTTACATGCGTATTACAGGCGTTGCTTCGCAGAAGCTTGGCAAACTGACTATGGGTGCAACTGTATTTGATATCCCATTTGAACAATTAAAATAGAACGACCAAATGCCAGCCGCAAGGCTGGCAAAGGACTCACCATGTTATCTTTTGTTGTAAAGCGACTGCTGCTCGTCGTTCCCCTATTGTGGGCAGTATCGCTTATTATTTTCCTGTTCTTACGCCTAAGTGGTGCTGAACCTGCGCTCGCCTACTTACGTGCCGCCAACATCCCGCTCTCCGATCAGTCCATCGCAGAAGCAGAGCGTTTTCTTGGCTTAGATAAACCTCTTTGGGAACAATATTGGGAATGGCTCTACAATGCCGTCCATCTAGATTTTGGCACCTCGTACATGACAGGACGTCCTGTATTAGAAGATTTAATGTATTACCTTCCTGCGACATTAAAACTCGCCTCGTTCGCTTTAATGTTGACCTTACTGCTCTCTATTCCATTAGCCATTTGGGCAGCCCGTTACCGCGATAAATGGCCAGACTTTACCATTCGAGGCTTAGCCTTTATTGGCGTTTCTATCCCTAACTTCTGGCTCGGTTTTCTGTTGGTTTTACTCTTTTCCATCCAACTAAAATGGCTTCCACCAATGGGTTACGGTGGCTTATCACACATGCTGCTGCCGGGGTTTGCCATTGCTTTCATGTCGCTATGTATCAATGCACGTCTGCTTCGAGCAAGCATGCTTGAAGTGAGCGGACAACGACACGTGCGCTATGCACGTATCCGCGGCATTTCAGATAGCCGTGTTGAGCGTACTCATATTCTACGCAACAGTTTATTGCCTATCGTGACCGCTGCTGGTATGCACATTGGTGAGCTGATTGGTGGTTCACTGGTCGTAGAGAGTATATTCAGTTGGCCGGGTGTGGGGCGATATGCCATCACAGCGATCAGCAACAACGACTACCCGATCATTCAGTGTTTCACTCTGCTAATGACCACCATCTTCATCTTATGTAATTTGGTGATTGATATTATTTACGCTTGGCTCGATCCAAGAATTCGCTTGGAGGCCGCAGAATGTCAATGATTCGAAATACCCCCATCAGCGCACTATTGGGCTTTATCGTTCTTGCGCTATTACTGTTTATCGCCATTTCGGCACCTTGGTTAGCGCCATACGATCCAAACGCAATCGACCTGACTCAACGACTGCAAGGCATGAGTACCGAGCATCTTTTGGGTACAGACCATCTTGGCCGTGACACGTTTTCACGCCTAATCACCGCTACCTCAGTATCGCTTGGTGCCGTATTTGCCACCCTCGCGTTGATGCTAGTGATTGGCGTTGGTTTAGGTGGCCTAGCGGGGTTTGTTGGCGGTAGAACCGATCAAGTTATCATGCGAACCTGCGATGTTTTCATGACTTTCCCAACCGTCGTATTAGCGCTTTTCATGGTAGCTATTCTTGGTACGGGATTGGTTAACGTCATCATCGCCATCGCCGTTACCCACTGGGCTTGGTATGCACGTATTGCCCGAAGCCTTGTGTTGTCGGTTCGCCATAGTGATTACTTGCGAGCCGCTAAACTCGCTGGAGTTCCTCCATTTGCACGTTTTCGTATCCACGTGCTGCCCAACATTATGGTTCAACTCATGGTATTGGCAACGTTGGATATTGGCCATGTCATGCTGCATGTGTCTGGTCTGAGTTTTCTTGGCTTGGGTGTGCAATCTCCTACTCCTGAATGGGGAGTCATGATTAACGATGCACGCCAATTTATTTGGAGCAACCCGATGCTCGTCATTTGGCCGGGACTCGCCATCTTAGTCAGCGTCATGGCATTTAACCTATTAGGTGATGCACTGCGAGACAAACTTGACCCGAACTTGGAGCACAGCGGATGAAACTCGAACTAAACAACCTGTATGTCAACGCTGGCAAAACTCGCTTAGTCAAAGACATCAATTTGACCATTGAATCTGGTTCTGTACTCGCTTTGGTTGGCGCAAGTGGCTCAGGCAAATCTGTCACTTGTTCCGCACTGTTTGATTTACTGCCTAACTCCTTAAATCATGAATGTGAAATACGCCTTGAAGGTCAACCAATCGATGTACGTAGCATTCGGGGTAAGCACATCACTTGTATCATGCAAAATCCTGCCAGTGCATTTAACCCGCTACAAACCATGCGCCAACATGGCTTTGAAACCATGCAAGCAAGCGGTCAACCGTTCTCTGAAGCTGCGCTGATTGAGGCTATGCAAGATGCAGGTTTGCAAGAATGCGAAAACACATTGACTCTTTATCCGTTTCAAATGAGTGGCGGTATGTTGCAGCGTATGATGCTCGCACTTGCCCTCGTAAGTGGTGCACAATTATTAGTCGCGGATGAACCAACCACTGACCTCGACCTTGTTGTTCAAGCTCATATCCTTAATCGATTGGAACAGATAAGCAAAAAACGCAATTTAGGTGTATTGCTGGTTACCCATGATTTTGGCGTCGTTGCACGTTTGGCTGATCGAGTTGCGGTTATGTCTGATGGCCAGATTGTTGAACGAGGTTCGGTTGAGAAGATATTCCACCAGCCAAGTCACCCAGCGACCCAAGCATTGCTCAATGCCCATCTCTCATTGTACAAGGAGGTCAGCAATGGTTAATGAACTTCAAGACACGCCATTCATTTCGGTTCAAGGCGCTGCAAAACGTTACCAGCCACAAGGGCTACTCACCAAGCAGACTAGCAAACAAGTGCTGACCGATATCAACCTTGAAATAAAACAAGGGGAATCCGTCGCCTTGGTCGGTGCCAGCGGTAGCGGAAAAAGCACATTATGCCGATTAATACTCGGTTTAGAGCCAACCAGTGATGGCGAGATCTATTACCAAGGTCAAGCGTTATCAAGCTTTACTAAACAAGATTGGATTAACTATCGCCAAGAGGTTCAATTGGTTTTTCAAGACGCTATAGGAGCCGTAAACCCACGCCAAACCATTGGACAGATATTGGCAGAGCCTTTGCGCTACCTACGTAAACTGACCAAGCCAGAAATCGAATCTGAAAGTAAGCAGCTAATGGCCAAAGTGGGATTGGATATTGCCCTATTAGCCAGAAAAGCCGGGCAATTAAGCGGTGGTCAATTACAGCGGGTCGGTATTGCGCGGGCTCTAGCAGTAAAGCCAAAGTTGATCGCTCTTGATGAGTCCTTATCAAGTTTAGACTTGGTACTACAGCAACAGATGATTGCGTTGTTGAAATCGATACAGCAAGAATCTGGAACTGCATTCTTACTCATCACCCATGATTTGCGTTTAGTCGATTTGTTTTGCCATCGAGTGATCGTGCTCGACCAAGGAGAGATTGTGGAAAGTCGCCCAGCAAATACCAATGCACCTTGGCAAAGTGATATGGGTAAAAAGCTTAACTCAGCGATTCTACCCGCTATGCCGGTGACTAGAGCTAAAGAGACAACATCAACCGTGGAGAATCTACAAAATGAAGATAGCTCTTTAAATGTAGGTGCTGCTTAACAAAGCATTAAGCCTCAATGTGATTGTGCCTCACGGTGATTGTGCCTAAGCACGCATTTGGCATTTCAAACATCTGTCAAACAACTCACACTGTCAGTGGCTAGATAAAAGAGAGGCATGAGTGCCTCTCTTTCATTTCAGCATAAGGTGGGCGCTTAAACGTCGATACTCATTTAGCGCAACTTTATCCGCTTCAATGGCGACATTGTCTGGGTCAATCTCAAACCATTCGACACTCTCCGCTTCGAGTGCGGTTATTTCCCCTTGCCACTGAGTAACGACGTAATAGTGAATCAGCTGTAGCTCCGAAGTTGGATGGTAAAGAGAGCACAAGTATTTAGAGCGTACTGGCGTTACTTGCAGTTCTTCCATCAGTTCTCGCATCAACGTATCTTCTTGCTCTTCTCCCGCTTCCATATGACCACCGGGAACATTAGTCATACCTGCATCTGTCTCTCGATCTGCACCACGCTTTTCTAGCAATATCCTATTTTGACTAATAAGCATAAACGAAACGCATTGATGAACCTCCATTTCTAGACAGCCTCCCTTCGCATTAAAAACTCCGATTCACTTTCTTCGACAACCTTAAAACCATGTCGCGAATACAGCTTTTGTGCTGGATTCGACTTAATCACACTTAGGCCTACTTTTGATCGGGTTTGTTGTGCGCAGCCAATCAAATACTCTAGCAACTGGCTACCAATACGCTTGCCTTGATACTCTGGTAAAACCTGTAGCTGAACCAAATACCAATAATTTGTATCCTGATCGTAAGTCGCTTTATACAAGCCTACAGATTTTCCTTTGTACTCTATGATCTGTGCGTGTTCGAAATGGTATTGGATCCGCTTTTGATACGCTTCATCACTGATTGGCATGTCGGCACCAATCAAGTATTCCCTCATGGTTCGATCTCTTAACATCATTAAAAAATCTAAATCTGAGGATTTGGCTTTACGTAACGAGATTTCCATACCTAGCTCCGACGATACAATTGACTCACTCAGTAGATTGTAACAGTCAAAATCCGCCAAGAGTTTCCTTTCCATAATTTTCTTTATGAGTGTGACCAAGAGCACCACATCGGCCGAAACAATAGACTTAACGCCTAATTAAGCCGCCATGATAGTGCAAGTCGTAAACCTTCTTCTGTTCTAGTTCAATCCATTCATATCCTGTAAACGAATTAACATCCCCTTTATTGGTGTCGTGATAGCATCCCCAGTTTGTATTAATCACCGAATCACCTAAAAACTCGCCAGACTGATAGATTTCAGTTAATGCTGTTATTACTGCATTGCCTGCCTTTTCTCCGTTACATATATCAGGCCTTAAGATCTTCCCGTAATAGTTCATAGCCCAAACAGGCTCACCTTCGAAATACACCACTTCTTGCCCTAGAAAATCGGTGCCACCAAAGTAACTGTCTAGATATTGAAATGGGCCTCTTTGGTATTGAATATCACTAGCGCCTTTGCGCGATGGTAAGCATTTAGGGGCTAGACCGATATATGAGTTAGCTTTTGCTTCAGCAATAAAGCGGTAAAGTTCTTGTTTAGTAAAAGATGACATATAACCTCCCGATCAAAGAAGTTATAACAACTGTATATAAACACAGTTATTCCGAGTCACTTCACTTAAATGAAAAACACCTATTTAATCAGTCGTAAATCAAACTGAAAATTTAAACGAGTGGCAGATTGGACAATTAGGTTGGCATCAGGATGTTGAATGTTAAGTAGATAATTGCGCTCGCGGGGAACAATGGTGGAAGGCACTGATAGGATTGGGCTGGCCAAACTTTTAAGCCATTGATCACCAATCTCAGCGGTATCTGTTGGTGCTGGGTTCTCTTGCCAATTTGAAGGCAAATCCGCATCATCGATAGTGAGACCCGCTTGTTGACCAAACGTCACTTGATACAGTTCATAGCTTGCGAGCAATTCGCTATTTTGCAAATGAACCAACATCTCTAACATGGCTAACGATTCAGAACCTGCAAGATAAACACAACTATTGCCCTTGCTGTTCCATCGTCCTCCGTATAAACGGGCGCCTTCGCCATCAAAAGCGTTGGCCGCCCATTTCTTGCTCACGATACGGTAGCCATACAGCATTAAGAGAAGACTCCGTGCTCAAGTCGGCCAATGAGGTCAAGTACCGCTTCTGTCTCTGCGGAAGTGGACAACATCGTAATTGGCTTATTATTCCCTAACCCTGTCACCGAAGTGGTTAGCCATTGACGTGCTTTAACGGCGTCGAGCTCAAACAGGTCAAGACTTGCTTGATACACTTCCGCAAAGCGATACAGCCTATCGCTCTCTTCCTTATTAAACTTACCAGACTTAGCTCTGCGCTGAAGCGTTGCCCGTGGGATTGCGGTTGCATTTGCGACATCTTGTTTCTCAAAACCAGAGATAGATGCCAGTTTGCCAAACACTTCAAAAGGCAGACCTTCATGCAATGCTTGATGCAATTTGATGCCGCGAGCAGGCAAACCGACTTGTTGCCAGAATGAAGCTTTCGTTGGCGTTGGTTTATAGCTTTGGAATGTTTGCATCATCACCTCCATCATTTGATACATTCATTATGTATCAAATGAGCAAAAGCACCAAGCAATATTGCTCATTTTCCATACACAAACAAAATCGCCCAACTCGGGTTGGACGATTTTTAGTGATAAGTTAAAGGCAGGGGTTAATTATCTGGGTAGCCATCCGGGTTATTTGACTGCCAGCACCACGCATCTTGCGTCATCTGCTGTAATGTCTTTGTCGCAGTCCAGTTTAGCTCTAGCCTTGCCTTTGATGGGTCAGCCCAACACTCTGCAATGTCACCCTCTCTGCGGTCTACAATCTGATAAGGTACTGCTTTGCCGCTCGCTTGCTCAAACGCATGCACCATTTGCAATACACTGTATCCTACTCCAGTGCCCAAGTTGTACACATGCAAACCCGGCTGATTACCAACCTGTTTTAATGCCGCGAGATGACCATCCGCCAAATCCATTACATGAATATAATCTCGTACGCCAGTGCCATCTTTGGTTGGGTAGTCATCACCAAACACCGACAGCACTTCACGCCGACCCACTGCGACTTGAGAAACATAAGGCATTAAATTGTTGGGTATCCCCTGTGGGTCTTCGCCCAACTCACCAGATGGATGAGCCCCTACCGGGTTGAAATAACGCAGCAAAGTAATACTCCACTCCGGATTGGCTTTATGAAAATCCGCAAGACACTCTTCCACCATTAACTTACTGCGTCCGTAAGGATTAGTGGCACTGGTCGGAAAGTCTTCTGTGATCGGCACACTAGCAGGATCACCATAAACGGTTGCTGACGAACTGAAAATCAACGATTTCACGCCAGCCTCTCGCATAGCATCGACCAGAGTTAAGGTTCCGTGGACATTGTCTTCATAATACTCTAGAGGATGAGTGACTGACTCTCCTACGGCCTTCAAACCTGCAAAGTGAATAACAGCGTCAATGTGGTTGTCTTTTAGCACTTCAACTAAAGCCGGTTTATCCCGTACGTCCAAGTGATAAAATGTAGGTTTACTGCGCGCCAACTTCTCTATCCGGTGCAGAACCGATGCCTTACTGTTACATAAATTATCGTAAATAACCGGCGTGTAATTCGCCTCTAGCAATTGAATGCATGTATGGCTACCAATATAGCCCATCCCACCAGTAACAAGTACGTTCATACACAGCCCTCTTAGATTCTTGGTTGGCACAAGTACATCTAGATTCATATAAAGTATAAGAGGGGTTTTACAGTTATGTGTAATTTATGTCTTTTCGCTGATCTAATGGGGAGAATCGCCCCACTACTTTAATGTTCTAATTCGCCCATATTAGGACTCATGAAATGCATGATAAATTTGAGCGTTACGCCCATGTTCGAAATCACACTCGCATCAACAATCCTACCTAAGTCACTGACATAACGTTGGTATTTACGATAATCTAACTTTTAGTTGGAATGGATTGCTTACACGACAAAATGTCAAACCGTTGCATGGGCTAACGCGGAGATTATCGGTACAGCAATCTATGCTAAACATGGGTAAAGGATTCAATACAGGGAGCGTATCTATGACACAACGACGCCTCACCTTAAATTGCGATATGGGTGAAAGTTTTGGGTGTTGGAACAAGGGACAAGATGACGAAGTCATGCCATTAATCGACATGGCAAACATTGCCTGCGGATTCCACGCGTCTGATCCGGTCACCATGGCGAACACAGTAAAACTCGCGGTTCGGCACCAAGTCCGTGTTGGTGCTCATCCAAGCTACCCAGATTTAGTCGGTTTTGGCCGACGCAGCATGGCGCTATCCGCAGAAGAAATTACTTACTCGGTCATCTATCAGGTAGGCGCACTTAAATCGATTTGTGATAGCTTTAACCACAGCGTTGATTACATCAAACCTCATGGCGCACTCTACAACGACATGATGCGAGATTTAGCGATCTTTGAATCTATAGTTGATGCAGCGGCAAGCTTCAATCTACCTGTGATGATGTTAGCTCAACAAGACAATAGCGACTTCTTCGATATCGCAGAGCGATACGACGTGCCTTTGTTATTTGAAGCCTTTGCCGATAGAGCTTACTTAGCCGATGGCAGCTTAGCCCCCAGAGAACAAGCAGGTTCGGTACTTACTCATCAAGAAGACATCGTTGGCCAAGTATTGCAAATGGTCAATTATGGCAAGGTAAGAACCATTGATGGCTACACACTCGATATTGAAGCCGACACAATTTGTGTTCACGGAGACAACCCCGCCGCACTTCAAACGCTAATTGAACTCAACCAGCAATTAGGCAGAGGTTAGTATGGACAACTTTCAGTATCGTATTGAGCCCGTTTCAGAAACCGCATTAATGGTTCGCTTTAATCATCCATCGAGCAAGTCGTTGTCCATAGCCATCGGCTATATCGCCAATGAAATCTATCGCCAGCATGCACACTTCATCATGAATGCCACCCCGGCGTATGACTCCATTTTGGTCGACTATTTACCTAATCGAATGGTGCCTCAAGCGCTCGCGCACGCCATCGAAACCATTATTGAACACTACCAACCTACGCAAATCAAAGCCAGTGACGATGTGATCCCACTGCCTGTGTACTACTCTAGTCAAGTCGGCCCAGACATCGCGTTATATCAATCGAAAGGAATGTCACTCGATGACATTATTGAGCTACATACTGAGCGCACCTATTTTGTTAGCGCGATTGGTTTCTCTGCCGGTTTCGCCTTTTTAAGCGACGTCGCTCCAGATCTTGAACTGCCACGCCAAGCAACACCACGGCTAAACGTACCGAAAGGCAGCGTCGCGGTTGCTGGCAGTAAAACTGCCATTTATCCAAGTGCCTCACCCGGTGGTTGGAACATCATCGGCAATTGCCCGATTGACCTATATGACCCGACTGAGACGCCAGTTACTCCGTTTTCTATTGGTGCGGAAGTGCAATTCTATTCCATCGATAAAGAGACATTTATTGAACTTGGCGGTCAAATACATGAGGGTTGGAAATGAGTAGAGACTATATTGAAATCATCAAACCCGGCGCTCTAAGCTTACTGCAAGACCTTGGGCGTTTTGGGCAAAGCCAAATGGGCATCACGCAAGGTGGCGCTTTAGATGACTACGCTTACAGTTGGGCAAATAAGTTATTAGGTAACCCTGCCGGCGCAGCCTGTATCGAAATCACACTAGGCCAAAGCAGTTATCAAATTCAAGCCGACTGCCAACTGGCTATTACCGGCGCAGAAATGCATGCGAGCCTAGATGGCGAGCCTGTCACTAACTGGGCGAGCTTTAATGCCAAGAAAGGCCAAGTTCTGAGCTTTGCCATCGCACAATCAGGATTACGTAGCTATCTTGCCGTCAAACATGGTTTTCAAGTCGCACCTCAGCTTGGCAGTGTATCCACCGTTGCCCGTGATAAATTAGGTGGAATCGCGCAAGGTTTAGCGCTGCAACCCGGAGACAAGCTCCCTGTCATCACTAGCCAAGCGAGCAAGGAAAATCAGCTGAGCTTTCGCTTCAAACCCGACTATTCATTACCCGTCACATTAAGAGTCATTGAAGGTTATCAAACCCATCTTTTCGACCCCGACGCATTGGCCCACTTTTATCTCGCCTCATTTACAGTGAGTCAAAACATCAACCGGATGGGCTATCGGCTGACTGGAGCTAGCATAACCGCCCCAACAGAAACCCTACTCAGTGAGGGTGTTGCCCTTGGTGCCATTCAAGTACCACCAGATGGCGAGCCGATTATATTACTTAATGATCGACAAACCTTAGGTGGATACCCAAAACTTGGCTGTGTCGCCCGTGTAGATTTGCCGCGCTTAGCACAAGCGAAGCCGGGGCAAACGGTCACATTCGTAAAAGGGAATTTAGGTGAATTACAGTCGATTTGGAGTCGTTGGGCAAACTATTTTGGCTATTAAAGATAGTGAGGAATATTAGGGTCATTAGCCCTAATATTCTCCATATACCTCTGCTAGCTCAACAGGGTAACTGCGCTGAGAAGCTAATACTTTGGCACGCTCTACAACCAGTTGCTCGGTTAATCCCATTGTCACTGGGTGCGCTTCTTCTATGGAAGTTTCGCCATTTTTCACTAACCCCCACTGCGCTGCAATTTTCATCGCCGCTTCAATTGCCGAAGAACCTTTAACGATTTCTAAACGCGCATAATTGTCGCCATCAAAGCTAACATCTGCAGTACGTAGCGTGTCATCATTTCCCGGGATCTGCTGCGCTCCAAACAGTGGCGAACCATACTCTTTCGCCGATGCGTAATCGGGCACAAACCGACTCATGTGCTCAATCGCACGCACGCTACGAGAAATTTGGACGTGCTCTGGCCAGCCATGTTCGATTTTGTTTTCTAAGCTAAGAGGAAGGTTTGGCTGAGAAGATTCATTATTGCTGGTCACAAGGCCACCTTCAAACAGCGTAATGTCCTTGGTCATGCCATGTAACTGGAAGACGTTGTTGGCGTATGGCGTCAACTGTGCCATGCCATCTTTACTGCCGCGAGGTCCATGGAAAATCACTTCCGGCCATTTATATTGATTATGAGACCAATGGGTGACGTAAGCGGCTTTGAACTCCACTAAACGTGAGCGTTTCTTTGCAACCAGATCGTCAATAGAACCGGTTTTAAAGCCACAAGCATTAATCACGTAATCGTAATACTGTGTTTGTGTCCCCTCGCCTGACTCAACGGTTACATCCCACCCTTGACCATGTTCAGCCATATCGACCACTTTACTTGCCACACTTAACTGGCAGTTATCCAGTTGCTCGAGCACTAACGATGCGGTCGCAGCGATACGGAAAACGCTCCAACCGTGTTCTTGAACGGCAACGACAGGATATGTCATACCATCAAGATCAGCTTGGTCTGCAAAAGGAATCAACCATTCATCAAAACCTTGTGGCTGCTCGGGTTGAACGGTGTGCTTCAATGCTTCTAAATCTTCTCGGTAATAAAGCTTGTAATAATCACCAGGCTCACCAAGCACCTTGTTCGCACTGTCTTGCTCTACTAACTTTTGATACACCGATTGAATTTGATGAAGACGCGGCAATAAGGCGTTTGGGTCACCGCCGTCGCTTTTAGGAACCACAATTAACGTTGGACGACGATTGAGAGTATGTGGATAAAGACGAACGGAGTTGATCGATTGGGTTAGCAACTCAAGGCATTGCTCTAGCGAGATCTCACGGTATAAGTTTCCACCAGCGTGCAAATGACAAATTGGAGGTCCACTTACCAAGCCCGGGCTTTTCTCTATCAGGTGGACGTTCACGCCCTGCTCTGCAAGATGTATTGCAGCCGTTGAGCCTGCGATACCCGCTCCGATTATTGCGACTTTAGGTGCCGACTTTCGATCATTAGTTGAGTTCATTTCGATCAGTAATTCATTCTTTCTGATGGTATTTTAAAGACTTTGTCTTGGTATGAAAATCACATTTTTTAGATGGGTTTGAACACATAATTTCATTGTAAAAAAAACGAAAAAAAGCTTGACGTATTTTTTGTGAAAAGCCAATTCTCACTCTGTGTGAATAACAAATTTGCGCTACACATCGTGGTCATTGGCTTTGTGAGCTAACACGTATTATTCGCCAGTTAAGTTATCCCGAACTTTATCCACAGCTTCTGTGGGTAACTAACGATTATAACGTACAGGATGTCAGCTAAAGTCTTTATTTATCGGGACTAACAGCTGCTTAATCAGACTGTTAACAACTAGCGCAAGTGTGCAAAAAGCAAGCACTGGCAAGGCGATCCAGAGTGGGTAATGAAGCGAAAACGCCATATCAAAACCGATCTCTATGATCCCAGCAACAACAAGTTCTGCGCCTGCCACCGCCACGATACCAGCAACGAGCGCCATCAATCCATATTCAGCCCAAATTGTGCGAACCACTCGCTTTTTACTCGCGCCTAACGTTCGATACAGCTGAATTTCACTTTGCCTTTGCCCTAAACTCAATCGCAGTAGAGTAAATATCAATAACAGCCCTGCAATAACACTCAAGCCCGCGAGCAAAGTTACCGCCCAAACAATCTGTTCGACTAATTGCTGAATCTTTGCGCCCATGACTCGAATATCCATCAAGCTGACGGTCGGGTGCTGACGAGAAAGATCATTCAACAATTCATCATGCTGATCTTCCACGCGAAAACTGACGAGGTAAGTCGCCGGAATCGACTGCAACACGTCAGGGCTGAAGATAAAGTAGAAATTAGGCTTCATGTCGCGCCATTCTACAGCGCGAATGCTATCAACCCTCGCCGTTATCGGCTGACTGTTGATAACAAACCCTAGCTCGTCACCGATTTCTAAACCAAGATCGCTTGCTACATCCGATTCAACTGACACACTCCCCGCTTGCTGCCACTCACCTTCCACCAATGTGTTATGACTTGGCATTTCATCGGCAAAGGTAAAGTTGATTTCTCTACGCAGTGCGTCACTGGCTTCCTCTCCTTGCGCCACTTCCTTCGCGTCTTGCTGATTTACCGTCGTTAAGCGACCACGAATAATTGGGTACGCATCTGAGCGAATCAACTTGGCTTCGTCTAGCTTGGCAACGTAACTGTCTATCTCATAGGGCGCAATATTAAGTGCAAACGCGTTTGGCGCATCATCGGGTAGTGTACGCTGCCAATCGGCCAAAAGATCAGTCCTAACTAGCCACATCACCGCGAGCAACATCAAAGAAAGAGCCAATGCACCAAATTGAATTCCCGTCGATAGGCTAGAACGGTTAATTCGGCTTAACGCTAATTTGTAAGTCGGCGATAACGGCAGTTTCGCTAAGGTGCGGGTAATCGCAACACTGAGTAACGCCAACACCAAAAACAACGCGACAATACCACCCAATACCATCCAAACCAGTTGATTGGCGTGGTATACCACCAGCATCGGCACGATCGGAACCAGTAATAGCCAATACTCTTTACCACGTTTACCTTGCTGAGCTTGAGGCTGCATAACGTTAACCGCGCTGATATTAATCAACTTCATAAACGGTATGCCTAAAGCAGGAATTGCAATCAATAAGCTGGTTGAGATAGCGATGAGCGCCGGTGTTGCACCATAGCCCGGTAACGGATTAGGTAATAAATCCGACAAAGGAATGCGCAATAAATACTCCAAGCCGATACCAATAATAACTCCAAAGATGGATGCGCTCAGTAATAGAATCACCAATTGGATTGAGAGCCAACGTTTCAGCCATGCTCGGCTCGCCCCCAAGCTTTTAAGCATCGCCAAGGTTTTTAGGCGGGTCGCCACATAATGCTGGCAGGTAAGAACCAAGGTTGTGGCAGCCATGATCACCACAATCGCTACAGTAAGCGAGAGGTATTGCTCGGTACGCTGAAACATTTCGCTGGTGCGGCTAGCACTATTTTGATCGCGCCATTGGTCGCTTGGTGACAATTCAACCGACTGTTTAACCGTCTCTATCTGCTGCTCAGTTCCGTTCAAATAAAGGTTGTAGCGCACGCGACTACCTAACTGAATCGCGCCGGTTTTTTCGAGATCATCGGTGTGAATATAAGCGGAAGGCATCTGTTGGAAGGGGTTAAAGCTGAGCCCCGGCTCTTCAAGCACACGCCCCGTAATGGCAAACTCCGCATCACCAATGGCGATAACTTGCCCTTCTTCGACATCTAACTGACTAAATAAACGCTCATCAAGCCACAGTTGTCCTGCTTTTACATGGTGTGCTTCCGTTCCGGCTTGGCTAAGCCTCAACTCCCCCTGCAAGGGATAAGCAGAATCCACCGCTTTAACGGTGATAAGCTTCATCTCTTGATCGCTAAATGCCATCGTACCAAAGCGAACTTGTGTGGCTTTAGCTAACTTTTGCGCATCAGCCGCTGCGACTAACGTATCTGGTAAGGGATTGGCAGAGGTATAAACACTGTCTGCCGTGAGCGCTTGTTTCCCTTGCTTAACGATCACCTGCTCCATACGTTCTGCCAGCGCAGTCAAAGCAAAAATTGACGCGATGATCAGTGTGAGTGCTATTGTCACTGGCCAGAGTTGACCATGGCGAATTTCGCTTAAACTCCATCGAAAAAGACGGCGATTTAATCCATGCATTTGGCTCATGGTTACGCCTCCTCGATTTTTCCGCCAGCAATTTTCACAATGCGGTCACACTGATTGGCAAGATTCATGTCATGGGTGACTAGCACAAGCGTCGTACCATGTTGACGGTTTAGCTCAAACAGCAATTCAACCACTTTGCTCGCGGTCTGTTGATCTAGGTTGCCCGTCGGTTCGTCGGCAAACAAAATTTCTGGATTGATCATAAATGCGCGCGCTAATGCTACCCGCTGTTGCTCGCCACCCGACAATTGTGCTGGTGAATGTTGCATGCGATGACCAAGCCCGACTGACTCAAGCAAACTTTTCGCCCGTTGCTTATCCTCTTCTTCACCTTTTAATAAACAAGGTAGCGTGACGTTATCAATGGCGGAAAGACTAGGAATGAGCAAAAAGCTCTGAAACACAAAGCCCACCGACTCACTTCGGATGGCTGCTCTTGCTTCATCATCGAGCGATGAAAGCGGCTTACCTAACAGAGAAACTTCGCCGCTGGTTGGAACATCAAGGCCTGCCAGTAACGTCATCAAGGTTGATTTCCCCGCCCCAGAAGTGCCGACAATTGCGACCATTTCTCCAGACTTAATATCTAGGTTTACTCCATCAAGGATTGTTAATTGCTCTTGATTGGTGGAAACTGTTTTAGATAGAGATGTTGCTTTAATGACGGATGTTTGCATGTTACGACTATTATCCTTTCTACTCGCGTTACTTTTCATCAATCCAGTAAGCGCTAAAACGCTTCTGATATTAGGTGACAGCCTAAGTGCAGGCTACCAAATGCCAATCGAAAATGCTTGGCCTAGTTTATTGCCAAATGTAATGGCCGACCAGGGTAAACCCGTCAAAGTGATTAACGGCAGTATCTCCGGCGATACCACTGGCAATGGCTTAGCTCGCCTACCCACTTTATTAAACGAGCATAAACCTCAGTTTGTTCTCATTGAGCTTGGTGCAAACGATGGCTTGCGTGGTTTTCCTCCTGCGCTTATAGAAGGCAACCTGAACGCCATGATTACCATGATCCGAGAAAGCAATGCGACCCCGCTGCTGATGCAGATTCATGTCTTACCTAATTACGGTAAGCGTTACACCAATGCCTTTACCCAAGTTTATCCAAATGTAGCTCAGCAAGCAGATGTGCCACTACTGCCATTTTTCTTAGACCCAGTCATTCGAGACAATCCACAGTGGATGATGAGTGACGGGTTACACCCAAAACCCGATGCGCAACCATGGATTGCCGAATTTGTTTCTAAACAGTTAATAAACCATCTCTAATTGCCATAGCTCAATAAACTTTACTTAGTTTTACGCTATGTTGAACCTTATAGGTCCAACCCCTACATAAATAAACTTGGCGTAGGAGAGCAAAATGATAATAAAGCCAGAAATTCACGGCGTTGTAGCACGCAGCGCGCATCCCCTTGGTTGTGAGCAAGCGGTACTCAAACAAATTGAGTATGTTAAATCCGCAGAGCCTATTAAAGATGGCCCTAAACGTGTGCTGATTATCGGTGCTTCATCTGGTTTTGGTTTAGCCACTCGTATTGCGCTTGCATTTGGTGGCGCAGAGGCCGACACAATCGGTGTCTCGTTTGAACGCGGACCATCAGAAAAGGGCGTTGGCAGCGCCGGCTTTTACAATAACCTCTATTTTAAAAAGCACGCTGAAGTTGAAGGCCGTATCGCGGTAAACATCCAAGGCGATGCGTTCTCCAAAGAAATAAAAGAAGAAGTCATTGAGGCGATTGAAACCTATTTTGAAGGTGAAGTCGATTTAATCATATACAGCGTTGCCAGCGGTGTCAGACCCAACTATCAAACCGGTGAGATATGGCGTTCAGCCATCAAGCCTATCGGTGAAGCCGTATCCGGCGCTTCAGTCATGCTCGACAATGAGCAATGGATCGAATCATCACTTGAACCCGCGAGTGAAGCCGAAATTGAAGGCACACTTAAAGTAATGGGCGGTGAAGACTGGGAAGCATGGGTAGACACCTTAATTAATGCAGAATCAGTAGCTCAAGGTTGCCAAACCGTGGCTTTCTCTTACATTGGCCCCGAGCTCACCCACCCTATCTATTTAGACGGGACATTAGGCAGAGCGAAAGTCGATTTACACCAAACCAGCCACTCACTGAATCTGAAACTGGCCAACTTTGATGGCGGCGCTTACGCCAGTGTATGTAAAGCGCTTGTCACGAAAGCCAGTGTGTTCATTCCGGGCCTTACGCCCTACTTACTCGCTCTTTACCAAGTGATGAAACAAAAAGGAACTCACGAAGGGTGTATCGAACAAATGCAACGCCTATTCAACAGTAAGCTTTACGGCCAAGTGAATGTGCCTGTTGATGGTGAGCGCTTAATTCGTATTGATGATTTAGAGCTCGATGCTGATACTCAACAGCAAGTTTCGCAATTATTATCTCAAATGGATCAAAACAACTTCGTTCAGTTGGGGGATTATGCTGGATTTAAGCAAGAGTTTATGCAGTTAAATGGCTTTGAGTTTGACCAAATTGATTATACGCAACCAGTTGATTTAGAAAAAATTATCAAACCTTACTCAGGCTAAAAATACCGTCTCAAAAATGAGATCGACGAAATAAGCCAAAACCCTGCAACCATTGCAGGGTTTTTCTTTGATACAGTTAACAGTCATGAGCACTGTTTGCTTGCACTGCCATTGTTAACCAAATAAATAAGTCTATTATTAGTAAGAGCACGGAATGCTCTCGTTTGCCATAGGCATGAAGGACTATTCGAGTATGTCGAAAATCGTAACAGAGAATTTATCCATCCCCGATGAAATGTCGCAAAGTTGGCAAAATATCGTCAACTTACTTTCTACTATTGTTTCCGTTCCTGCGGCATTAATCATGCGTATTCACCCCAAAACGATTGAGGTGGTATCAAATAATGACAACACTTCGCACCCTTATCACAATGGTGACAGCGAAACGCTAGGGCAAGGCCTTTACTGCGAGCACGTCATCAGTACACAGCAAGAGCTCCATGTCCCCAATGCTCTTAACGATGCCGATTGGAATACCAACCCTGATATTAAGCTGGGCATGATTGCCTATTGTGGCCTGCCAATTAACTGGCCAAATGGTGACCCATTTGGAACCATCTGTATTTTAGACTCTGAAACTAATCTGTTTTCAGACACCTACAAGTCTCTGCTTGAGAGCTTTCGCGATACGGTTCAAGCACAGCTAGCAACCTTGTACCAAAACGAAAAACTGAAACAGCTCAATCAAGAGCTTAAATCTCGTGTGAGCACGCGTACTCAAGACTTGGTTGACCTTAATTACTCGTTAAACAAAGAAATTAATAAACGCCGAGCAGCAGAGCAGAAAATCATTTATCACCAAAGACACGATTTGGGCACCGGCTTTCTTAACCGCAACTCGTTAGAATTTGAAACCGAGCAGATCTTATTGGAATGTGAAAAACATTCACACTATCAAGCGGCAGCGCTACATATTGGCTTTACCAACGGTAAGTTGATCCAAGCAAAATATGGTTATGATGTTTGGGAAGGGATTTTGGTTCAGTTTCATCAACGTTTGAATCAAATCGCCAATGTCGAGTTGCTCGTCGCTCGCCCAACATCTACCGATTTGGTGCTACTGACTCATTCCGCCAATTTAGCAGAAACACTGAATCATTTATGCGCACAAGTTCTTGAAGCAAGCCATTCTGAATTTGACGTTGAAGGGGATCGTTTACATTTACACTCCTACATTGGCGTAAGTACGACCAATGAATCAAAAACCAGCTTAGGTCTATTAAAACATGCCGCTGAAGCGATGCGCGCTTGTAAAGATTCAGGGCGCAAATACAGCTTCTATTCTCAAGACATCTCTGATGTTCAAACCAACATCAACCAGCTCGAAAGCTATTTATTACAAGCGGTTAGAAGTGATGATTTGTTGTTGTACTTCCAACCAAAAGTATCACCAACGTCGCACCAATGGACAGGGGCTGAAGCCCTGCTTCGTTGGCGTCATCCAATATTAGGCGATATCTCCAACGAAACGCTGATACACATGGCAGAACAAAATGGGCTCATTTTTGAAGTCGGTACATTTGTATTGCGTTCAGCCATTCAAAAAGCGGCCGAATGGGTAACCCAAGTTAACGACTTCAAAATTGCCGTTAACATTTCAGCCGTTCAGCTTAAAAACCCCCACTTTGCAGAGCAGATTAAAGAGTTGCTTGACGCCTACAACCTACCAGCAGAGTACTTAGAGCTCGAAGTGACCGAGAGTGGCCTTATTGCCGATGAAAGTACCGCAAGCAATACGCTGGCAGCACTACACAAACTAGGTGTTACATTGTCACTTGATGACTTTGGTACTGGGTATTCTTCTTTCAACTATCTGAAGAAATTCCCGTTCGATGCCATCAAAGTGGATAAGAGCTTTATTCAACAACTCGACAACTGCGAGGAAGACAAAGAGATTGTCCGCTCCATCATCAGTGTGGCTAAAAAGCTTAACTTGCAAGTGACCGTTGAGGGCATTGAGAACGTCAGCCACGAGGAATTCATCATTAGTGAGGGCTGCGAGTTTGGCCAAGGTTTCTTTTACGGAAAGCCTATGCCATGCGAAGAATTCGAGGTCAATTTGCTCAATCAACAAAACTACGACGAGATTAAGCCCTCTTTACAATAATTAAATGCGTTTATCTTCGTGTGTTTCTTTACTCTATGGCGAGCGGTTTCTATAATCCTCGCCTTTATTATTTGAAGTGAATTCATTATGGACCAGCTAATCGCGACCCTAAAGAAAATCGAAAAACAAAACTACCGCGCGTATCAACAAATCAAAGGTCAATATGACTTTACTGATTTCACTCTTCATGTTGATTACGTCCAAGCTGATCCATACGCCTCTGCTTCACGATTACGTGCTGTTCGCCCATGGTCTGTGACTGGTCTTGATTGGTTAAAAGAACAATCTGATGCCTACCAAATTGCTGCTCGCGACTTTATCGCTAGACAGTTTGCAGCGTTCGCAAAGCAAGAGTCACATATTGATATTTCACTATCAGGTCAAACGGTATTGGACTCTACTGCGATACTCTTTACTGAAGAAGGTATTGAGCTTCGTTTCCGCGCTAACTTACCAGCAGAAGGCCGTTCAGTATTAGGCAAGAAAGCAACGAACATCCTCACGTTCCATCTGCCTAAGTTTATTCGCCGCGCAACGTTAGAACGTGAAATCGACAAACAAGCCCTGATTGAACATTGTCAGGTTGTGGAAGACCAACATGCCCTTCGCGCTCAACTTGATCAACACAACCTAGTCGCATTTGTCGCGAACGGTTCAGTATTACCACGCATTGCGGGTAACTGTGATTTACCAATGAAAGATGCGGTTGCATTTAACGCCCCAGCCTCACTAGAAGTGACACTGAACACACCAAACCAAGGTGACATTACGGGCTTAGGTGTTCCAAAAGGCATTACTTTAATTGTTGGTGGTGGCTTTCATGGTAAATCGACCTTGCTAACTGCTATTGAGCGCTCTATTTACGATCACATTCCAGGCGATGGCCGTGAACGTATCGTGACCAATGCTGCTGCGATGAAGATTCGTGCGGAAGATGGTCGTTGTGTACACAACCTTAACCTATCAAACTACATTAACCACTTACCGATGGGTAAAGACACAGCTGATTTCTCTACTCAGGATGCGTCAGGTTCAACGTCTCAAGCAGCATGGTTACAAGAGTCGATTGAGTCAGGGGCAACGAGCCTGCTCATTGATGAAGATACGTCAGCAACTAACTTCATGATTCGTGATGAGCGTATGCAAGCGCTAGTGGCAAAAGGCGACGAACCGATTACTCCGCTAGTGGATCGTATTGGTCAATTACGTGATGAACTTGAGATTTCAACCCTCGTGGTTATGGGTGGTTCAGGCGACTACCTTGATGTGGCGGATACTGTTATCCAAATGCACGACTATCAAGCCATTGACGTGACGGAAAAAGCGAAGCAAGTCATTGAGCAACACCCAACTCAGCGTCATAACGAAAGTGAAAGTGCACTGGTTACTTTCCGCCCTCGTAGCTTGAACCGCGCAGCGCTGCAAACTATTTTGGCTGACGGCAAATTCCGCGTGGCTGCAAAAGGAACAGACTCGCTTCGCTTTGGTAAAGAGTTTGCTGACCTATCAGCACTAGAACAGCTTGAATCAAGCGCAGAAATCAATGCGATCGGTTGGTTGTGGTTCCAACTCGCTCAATTGCCGGGATGGTCGAGTAACCCCGCAAAAGAAGTAGCCGCAATGCTGACTAACTCTTGGCACACCATGATGCCAAATCAAGGTGACCTTGCTAAGCCTCGCGTTTTAGATGTCATGGCTGCACTTAACCGAATGAGAAAATCTCAGTTCAAGACATCAAAATAAAAGATACTAAAAAAGCGCCTAACGGCGCTTTTTCTATCTTCTAATTCCCAGTTTATGCTCGAAGCACGTTCCAAGCTTCACATAGCACTCTGAAACGTTCGGAGTTACCATTCTCTCTATCAGGATGCCATTTCAAAGCCAATTTACGCCAGCGCTTACGAATTTCTCCATCGCTCGCGTCTCGATCTAGCTCAAACAATGAAAGCGCTTTGTTTCTGTCGAGCTGATTGGCAGCATTACCGCCGACAAAGTCTCGATAACGAGTCCAAAACTCGTTCAACAACCGTTTAATCTCGCCTTCTTCAGCTTCGTAGTTTGACCACTGAGTGTAGTATTCTCGCAGCGGGTCTTGCATATCAATCACATGCGCGACATGGCTTCCACGACAACCATGCAACGAAATGGACATGGCTTCAACTTGTACCCAACTGTCTGGATAAAGCGTCTCTTGCAACTGATAAAGCGCATTCATAATTAAGAAATTGCGTTTAAACAGATCTTTCTCTGGGCGCTCATCCAACACCGGCATCAGATCCAACTCAATCAAATGCGCTGCTAAAAGGTGAACTTTCCATCCGCTAGGTTGCTTACGTAAGATCTCTAGAATAGGCCACAGTAGTGGATTCTCCATCTCACTGTATCTAGCCAAGTGACTTTGTTGTTCCATAACGCCTTAATTAGAATGATGTATTTTTATGAAGTGTAGCTTACCTTCCCAGTCCCTGCCGCTTCAATCGAAAGTACCAGTTTTAACTCACAGTTTGAAGCAGTCACGCATCTTGCTCACCATAAGGCAGTGCACTTTCCAATATTAACGACTCTAAAATCGGTTAAATTTGCAATTGAACACTGTTTTATTATCTGTCATGATAAACGCACTGAATCAATACGGACATTCAACATGAACAACGCCAACCTAAAATTACTTAAAATTCTCACAGCTCTTTATTCGCTTGTGTTTGTATTCGCTGCTATCGAGCCTGTATCTCGCGCGGTATGGATCGCAGAGATAATCCCTGTCGTCATTGCTGTGGCAATCATCTGGTGGATGTCTCGTTCTTTCGTTTTTTCCAAAACCGCTTATGTATTGATGTTTGTTTGGATTGTGATGCATACCATTGGTTCTAAATACACCTTTGCAGAAGTTCCGTTTGATTGGTTCAATAACCTCATTGGCTCAGATGATCGAAATCACTTCGACCGCGTGGCGCATTTCTCGATAGGCTTTTACGCCTACCCTATTGCCGAATATCTCATTCGTAGAAACTTAATGAAACCCGTACTGGCGTGTGTTTTCGCCCTATTCTCAATTATGTCGCTTGCGGCTGCTTATGAAGTGATTGAGTGGTGGTATGCCGAACTGGCGGGTGGCGATGAAGGGATCGCGTTCCTAGGCTCTCAAGGTGACATTTGGGATGCCCAAAAAGATATTCTAATGGACACCCTAGGCGCAATCAGTTCGCTATTATTGATGAAGTTTCAAGGTCGAGTGGTTGCTTCTAACCAACTGAGATAAGGGTTATAACCTTCGACAAACGGAACTTGGATAACCTGAGGTACTTCATAGCTGTGGTGAGCAACAATGACTTGCTCTAACGCTTGATAATTCTTCTGAGTGGTTTTTATCACTAAAAGCCACTCTTTATCATTGCACACCTTTCCCTGCCAAACATAGTGGCTCTCAATCGGCATGGTTTGGATACAAGCTGCTAGTTGTTGATTGAGTATCTGTTCAATCAGTGCCTGCTTGTTTTCTTCACTATTGGTGGTGGTTAGAGTAATGCAATACGCCATTATTTTTCCCTCAAACGTAAAAAAGCCAGTGTTCATCACTGGCTTTAGTTTACTTGCAAACCCTTTAGTGCACTAGGCTTGCGTCAGCTCTGGTTGAACCTCGACCGCTTTGTCTCTAAAGAACAAGCTGTACAGCACTGGTACAACACCAAGTGTCAGCACTGTCCCTACAGCCATACCAAAGATCATAACAATCGCCATCGAATACCAGAATTCACCACCTGAAATTGCAAGTGGAATCAGTCCGAGTATCGTAGTTAAGGTTGTCATAACGATCGGTCTGAATCGTTCTACACACGCTTCGATAATCGACTGTCTAACACTCAAACCGTTATCGCGTTGCTGCTCTATGCAGTCAATCAATACGATGCCGTTATTGATGATAATCCCGGCTAAACTGAAGATACCAAGCATGGCTGGGAAGGTGAAATACGCATCCATAACCAATAGACCAGATACTGCACCAATAAGCGACAGTGGAATGGTCATCAGAATAATTGCTGGACGACGTATCGAGTTAAATTGCAATAACAGCAATAGAACCATCACAGCAAAGCAGTGCGGCAAATAACCAAATAGCGCGCCGTTGGCTTTGCTTGCGCCTTTCAGCTCACCACCCAACAAGATCTCATACCCCGACGGTAGATCGAGTTCAGCCAACTTAGGTTGTACGATGGCATTTAACTCACTCGCTTGTAGCGAATCATGTTTCACGCTTACGGTAATGGTTCGTTCTAAGTTGAATCGACGAATCACCGATGGCTCATTTTTGGTTTCAATGTGAGCAAACTGCAACAGCGGCAGTGATGCGCCCGACCCTGTAGCAACGATCTGCGCCGAAGTAAGCTTCTCGATTTGTTTGTCTGAGTCTGCGCCACTGATCATCACTGGAATCACATCGTCATTATCTCTAAAGCTTGTGACTTCACGACCACGCAGGTAACTGTCTAAGCTGTTTGCGATGTCCCGGCTCGTCGCTCCTGCTCGTAAAGCTTGCCCCTGTTCGATGTTTACGATCAGTTTTGCAACGTTGTTTTCCCAATCGTTACGGATACCTACCGCACCCGGCACTTGGCGCAATGCATTTTCTATCTGCTTAGCAAATACCTGCAGTGTTTCAATATCACTGCCTACTACTTGATATTCAACCAAGCCAAGTTCTGTACCACCCAGCCACATACGTTTTGCTTGGCCGCTCGCCTCGGGAAGATCTGTAGTAAAGAAACGGTTGGTTTTCTCAACCATCGCCAGCGCACCTTCCACATCTTTGGTGTTCACCACTAAGAATGCGCGGTTGGTAGCTCGGTCGATCGGAGACAATGCTAAGAAGAAACGTGGGCCGCCATCACCAATGTAAGCGACTGTATTAACGACATCTGGATTTTGTTCTTTATCCAATAACCAGTCATTGAGTCGTTTGGTGACTTTGGTTGTTTCTTCGACTTTCGTACCTGCTGGTAAGTCAACAAACACCAGGTATTGGTTACGCTCAGAACCCGGCATGAACTGTACAGTAATGTATTTGAATCCATACAACGAAAGAGCAAAGATGCCAATTACCGCAGCCAAAAATACCCAGCGGAAACGGATGATATTGGTGATCGCCGCACGATACCCTAGATGGAACCGGCTCTCTTTTTGCGCTGTCGCTTGTTTAGGTTTACTGCTCATAAACCAAACACACAGCACTGGTGTTGCGAACAAACACAAGAACCAAGATGACAGCAGCGCCAACGAAATTACCTGTGATAGAGAACGCAGGTATTCACCCGTGACATCTTGAGCTAGAAGTAACGGCATAAAGGCTAAGATGGTTGTTAACGACGAGGTAAGCAGCGGTACGGCCATCGTTTTTGAAGCTTCAATAGCGGCTTCAACCTTATCCACGCCCTGCGCAATTTTGCTTTTGATGAACTCGGCAATCACGATGCCATTGTCCACCAGCAAACCAAGTGCAATGATGATTGCTGCAATAGACATGCGTTGCAACTCCACTCCCCAAATGCTCATGCCAATCACGGTCATAAGGATGGTCAGTGGTACGATGCTGCCAACGATCAGGCCCATTCTCAAACCAAGGAACAACATCACAACTGCTAATACAACCGCTACGGTTTGCATCAAGTTACTGGTTGCAGAGCTAACCGCCACTTCTACTTTTTCAGGTTGGAAAGTGGCGATTTCAAGCGACATTCCCACTGGCAGTTGTGGTGTGTATTCGGCTAAGAATGTTTGAATATCTACGCCAAATTCATCACTTTGTGCACCATCGACCATAGCAGCGGCAATCGTAATCGCACGTTCACCATTAAAGAACACTGGCGTATTAAAAGGCTCTTCGTAGCCTCGGTAGACCTCCGCCAAATCACGTAGAAAAACGGAGTGTCCTAGCTCTCGAATGTACAAATCGACATTGAGAATATCCTCAACCGTTTTAAAACTGCCCGTCGGTTCGATTTCAATCTCTAGAGTGTCCGTTTCAATCAAGCCACCCGGCAAAACAACATTACGTTCATTCAGCGCTTGGCCAACCTGCTTAAACTGGAATTTGTCATTTTCTAACGCATCTGGCTTGGCTTTAATCCATACTCTTTCTTTATTAACACCATACAACTCAACCTGAGAAACCGTTGCCACACTGTTCAAGCGATCTTGAAGCCATTCCGCCGTCTTGTTTAGCTCACGCTGAGAAAAATCCTCTCCGGTTAGTGCTAACGTCGCTGAATAAACTTGACCAAATTCGTCATTAACAAAAGGCCCTTGTGTGCCTTCCGGTAATTCCGCCACCATTGCGTTCATGCGATTACGCAAATTGTCCCAAATCGGTTGCAGGTCAAAGTACCGATCGTGCACTGACACCGTGATCTGCGAGAAGCCCGTCTGTGACATTGACTTAATGTCAGTCACCTCTGGGATTTGTTTGATCTCGCGCTCTAATGGTTTTGTGATGAACTTTTCCACACGCTCAGGAGACATCCCCGGAAACTGAGCAACCACCACGGCGTTACGAATTAATATTTCTGGATCTTCTTTACTCGGCGCGTTCAAAAATGTTTGGTAACCAATCACCAATAACATCAACAGGAAAACTTGAGTAAATCGCTTATAATCCAGCGCTAACTGAGTCAACTTATGCATGACGACTCCTTAAATGCCTTTCCATAAAGAGACTTTTTGCCCTTCATACAGATACGGCACGCCCGCGACGACGACTTTTTCACCTTCAGCTAGATTATTCACCACAACAACGCGAGTGTTCACCGTACGCAAGATATCAACGTAACGTTTCTCTAGCGTCATCTCTGGTGTAATCACATAAATCGGCGCTTGGGTTTTAGTATGTTTGCCGTCTGGGGCACTTAGATCAAATGCCTCAAGAGGTAAGCGAACTACGTTTTGTTGTTTTTCTCCGATACGAAAATCAATGTTCGCGGACATACCATTTCTTAGCAGCTTGGCATTTTCGGTCAACTTGTCATCCGTCATGATCAAAGACACGCTATAAGCATTGCCCTTTTCAACGACAGCACCAATTTCACTGACTTCGCCAACAAAAGGTAGATTATGAAGGGCAGGAATCGTGACATTCAGTTTGTCACCAAACTTAACTTCACCGATAAGACTTTCTGGTACCAGAAAATCCACTTGATAAGCACTGTAACTGATTAGCTCAACAACCGTTGTTCCTGAGTTGATCTTGGTAAACTCATCCAAAAATACCGCACTGACTTGGCCAGAAAATGGCGCATAAAGCTTAGTGCGTTTTAAACTCAGGCGAGCGTTGTTCACGTCTGTTTGAGCGACGTTTGTTTGCTGAGTTTTCGCGTCTAAATCTGCTTTAATAGACAGTAGCTCTGAATCGGAGACAAAACCTTTGTCTTGTAGTTTTACTGCGCGCTGATATTGGTCTTCGACCTGACGCTTAGCCGCAATTGCCGACCCTAATGACGCTTTCGCCTTTTGTAGCGCAATCACAAACTCTTCTTGTTCTAATTCTGCGATCAATTGGCCTTTGGTCACTACCTCACCCTTTTTAACCGCAATCTTGGCAGTGGTTCCATTCACTTTAAAGCTGAGCGGTGAAGTGGTTGCACTTTTCACTGCGCCTGCGAACTGTCGGCTTTGCTCATAGTTTTCAAAGGAAACTTCAGTGTATTTCACTGAACGGACTTCGGTTTGCTGATCTTGAATATCAGCCGTGTTGTCGCCGCAACCAGATAACAGGGCGACAAGGGGAATGAACCAGTAGATTTTCACAAGGATGTCTCATTTATGGTATTTCATACCATTATAAACAAAACAGCGTATTTTTAGAAGAAACAACCGCGTTTTTATGAAACTCATCCCAGAGTCTGGTGCAATAAATTCGTAACAAACTTAATTTACGATTTATTGACTAAAATTAAATTGCGTATAGACAAATTACCCATTAGTCTAGCGGTCGATAACTAATAAAACTAACAAAAGGCAAAAAGCACAATATATTGCCTTCATTATTTGCTTCGCTGTAGGAGAAAAAATGAAAGATAAGAAAGCGCTCAGCCCAAGCGTTCAACATTGCCCGTTATGTGGCAATGATGAATACCTAGTTTCAAATTCCGGTTCGATGCTATGTGCTGGATGTGGTTCGTTTTTTGAAAACGTTCATCAAATGGTTGCCACAGAGCCTATGCAAATCAAAGCAGCGACCCCTATCCACTTCAACGCTAGTACGATGATGAATTAACCTCATTAACTCACAAATGTTCAAGCAAAGAAAAAGCCCTTAAACGGGCTTTTTTTATACGATTTCTACCAATTGGCTGAGCTTATCAATGGTCTGATAGGTTCCGGGGAAAGTCCCCTCACTCACTCCTGACAGCCGAACGGACTTCATTCCTGCTCTTACTCCTGCCTCAATGCCTTTCGGGGTATCATCGATATACAGACATTGATCGACGCTATATCCCATATTCATCGCACTATAGAGAATAAGGTCAGGTTCTGGCTTCCAGCTATTCGTCTCAAACGCTGAAAATATTTTGCCTTTAAAATGCGGCAGTAGCCCTGTAAGTTCAAGCGCGTGTTCTATTTTATCTCTTGGCCCATTCGAGGCGACGCAGTAGGTAATATTTTTGCTTTCTAAGTCCTTTAATACGTCAAATACCCCTTCCATTGGCTCAAGTTGACTATCGAACAGTTCTTTCAGCGTCTCACGATATAGTGGCTCAAGAGTATCGATTGAAACCGAAATATTTAAACGTCTGCGCGTCTCTTCCAAAATATCAGCAAGCTTTCCACCAACAAAATGGTTCATGGCTTGCTCGGTAGTTAAATGGGCACCAAATTGACTAAAAACGATCGATAAAGCTTGGCAACAAAGTGTTTCACTGTCTACAAGCGTGCCTTCACAATCAAAGATTACACATTGGGTATTATTCACGGTTGGCCACCTTTACTTTTTCTTTTTATTAGTCTGATAGTAAGGGGGAATCAGTAAACTGCAGTAACCGAGTTAACAGTTTCGAATCACACCTTTAGGGGATGAATCAAAACATAGACTCGATCACTTTCCCGCAGTCTACTGTTAGCGTGTTTTGTTGGTGGGTTTATCTGGATAGGTATTACGAATCTCAACAAATGTATCGAGATTATCCAATAACAGCTGTGTTAAATGCGGATCAAATTGCTCGCCTTTTTCACGCTCAAGCAATGCGATGACCTCATCTAACGACCACGCTTGCTTATAACAACGTACACTCAATAGTGCATCGAACACATCGGCTATCGCAGTAATACGCGCAAAGATATGAATCTCTTCTCCCACTAAACCTTGTGGGTAACCTTTGCCATTCCAGTGTTCATGGTGCTCATTCGCAATCGTTGCAGCCAAGCTGAACACATCCCCCTTACTGGCACTGAGTAAGTTATAACCGTGGGTTGTGTGGGTTTTCATGATCTCCCACTCTTGCGGATCCAGCTTACCTGGCTTGTCGAGAATGGATTCAGGGATCGCGATTTTACCGACATCGTGCATTGGGCTGACTATTTCAAGAAGTTCCACTTCTCTATGGGTAGAGCCATTTAGCTTCGCTAACATCGATGAGAGTTTAGCAACTCGCTTTACGTGATTGCCGGTTTCACCTGAGCGAGTTTCTATCGCCTCACCCAGTACAACGATAACGTCTTTCTGGGTTTGTAACGTTCGCCCCTGTAACTGGACAATGCGTTTATTCTTAAGGTTTAACTCTCGCTTATGCCTAATTACAATCGCCTGAGTAACAATGACCAAACTTAAACAGATGATAATAATGAACGCGACTGAAAAAACTTGCCAATTTTGCTTAATAAAGTTACTTGGCTCATTGAGAATTAATGTTTCAGGAGGCAATAACGAATCAGACATACCAAAACGCGTCATTACATTGTGGTCAACTACCGGGCGCGCTGCATTGCCAACGGTTATTTCTGACGTGAGATCGAGTGGTAAAAAGTTATCTAACGCCAATACCATCTGGCGTCCAATCTGCTCAGACCGATTTACATGGCCACCTAAAACGCCTTCACGAATGTAAAACTCCCAGAAAACAAACACTGGCGCAGCACTACTGCTAGCCACTCGTTCAGCAATATGTTGATAGCTGTGGTAGATCCCTTCATCGAGATCGGTATTAAAATGAGTAAGCAGTACCGCGTCATTTGGGTCAATATCACCCAAAACCTTACCCAGTTCATTCAATGGGATATCACGGACTTCAACAATTTCTAACTCAGGCTGCTGCGCAAAATACACGTTCGCCTTATTACGAACTAGCTCGGAGGTAACGCTACGGTCAGCAAGGTAATAGAGCTTTTTAAGTTTTGGCCTTAAGTCTTTAATCAAACGAATCGTTTTCTCTATCTCATCTTGCTCATAGATGATGTGGGTTCGGTCTGAAACGTCAGCCAACGTGGCTTGATGATCATTAATTCCGGCCGCGATGATCGGCAGGCCCCGTAACGGATTATTCGGCCATTGCTTTAACAGCTTCAATGCATTGTCATCCGTAACCAATACCGCATCAAATTCGTAGCCTTGATATTTGGCATCAAAGTATTTCACAAACTCAGCGAAATACTGTTCATGGAAGATACGTTTGGTATCTAAATATTCGATAGAGAGCTTGAACTGATAGTTCGATTTCTTGATGGCTTGATCGATGCCCTTTTGAAAATCAGCGGTCCATTGATAAGAAGGAGAATAGGAATGCAATACGAGTACATTTCTTGTTTGCCAATCTTTGGCTTGAACAAAAAATGAACTCGTCAGTAGTAACGCTATAAGCAGTATGGTTGAACGCACAATAACCCATCGCTAATCAAACAGTCATTTAAAAATAACATACTGATTAAAACATGAGTAAGACAAGCATTAGATTTCGAGATAAACGTCACTATTATCAATAGTGTCAGAATCAATCAGATCAAGTAGGCCTGAGATAAACTGATCTTTTACCCCTTCTTCAACGAAGAAGTCCGACAATAACACTTGTCCATCCAGAGTAGTGATGATCGACGCTGCGACCGGATTACCATCAATAAACCCTAAATAGAGCTCACAAGGCTCTGAGTAGATAATCTGGGTGAGAAATTCGACGATGAGGTCTTGTTGAGCTTGCTGCGGCCAATGTTTGGCTTGCATTAATGCGAACATTACCGTTAAACGGTGAAAATCAACCTTATGGATTTCCAAAGACGCGGGAGATTCTGGAGCCTGCCAGTTTAGTTCAGCGAGCGTCTTATAAGACACGCTCTCGATGCGCTGTTTATAAAGTTTACGCCCTTCTAAGCACTCTTTGGTTGGATACTTAACATCTATATGTTGATAGAGCCACTGGTTTTTCGCACTAGCGATTGCTGGAACTGAGGTTGTCATAACGGCGGAACACTCGTAATCAATGAGCCATCAGCTTAACAGTACCAAGATACAATACAAGCGATTGATAAAGCATCTGACTATTTTCACCTTTGATATGCACCACTTAACCAAAAACCTGATAAGCTGACAGGATAGAAATAACATACCAAGGAATTGATAATGTTTAAGAAGTGGATTGCAGCAACAATCATGGCGGCTTCGCTAACCGCTTGTGACAGCAGTGAAGTAGGCGATGTCAGCTTAGGTCTATTTACTCTTAAAGATATTAAAATCTCATCGATTGATGATCCGCTTGTTGCGGGTGTGACGTGTCATATCGCTTCTGTCGAGGCTGACCTTAGCCTTGCTGACCCAAGTGATAGCTCAATTTCGTGCCGTCAGACCGGTGACATCACGCCAGAGATGATCGCTAAAATTGATAAAAGCGACTCAGGTGAAGTGGTCTTCAAAAAGTCTAAAAGTATCTTCTTTAAAACGATGAAAGTGCGCCGTATCTACGACGCTGAAAATCAAACGCTGCTCTACTTGTCTTACACAACCAAGGAAACCAGCGGCAGCTTTAAACATAGCCTCTCTACTGTACCGCTATGGGGAACGAAAGCTTACAGCACGAACCCACCAACAGAAGAATAATCTCAATTAAGTGCGATGAATCAACATCGCGCTTTTTTACCCCCACCCGAAACTGTGCAAAATCAGAGCAAACTCGTTTAACCAATCAATTTTGATGTAATAAAGATGAAACGAAACTAGACGTCGTGTGATATGATGCAGGAAAATTCTCAATCCTGATGAAAAGATGAAGTTTCCTGGCCAGCGCAAATCTAAGCACTATTTCCCATCTCATGCTCGCGATCCATTGATCAATCAAGCAACACAGTCCCCTAAACTGTACCGACCAATTGTTGTCGGTGTTGGTCAAACCATCGTTGATATTGAAGCGAGAGTAGATGACGAATTCTTAGAAAAATATGAGCTAAGTAAAGGCCATTCTTTGGTTCTTGAAGAAAGCAAAGCCGATGCCCTTTATGATGAGTTGGTTGAACGCGGCCTGATTACCCATCAGTACCCTGGTGACACGATTGGTAACACGCTACACAACTATTCAGTACTCGCTGACAGCAAGTCTGTACTGCTTGGCGTAATGTCACGCAACATTGAAGTTGGCTCGTTCGCGTATCGTTACCTATGCCGAACTTCATCTCGCATGAACCTGAACCACCTTCAAACCGTTGAAGGCCCGATTGGTCGCTGTTACACATTGATTTCTAAAGATGGTGAACGCACATTCGCTATCAACGAAGGTCATATGAACAAACTGCGCCCAGACAGCATTCCTGAAAGCGTATTCGACAAAGCGTCCGCGCTTGTTGTCTCTTCTTACCTAATGCGTGGTAAACCAGAAGACCCGATGCCGCAAGCCGTTGCTCGCGCTATTGAAATTGCCAAGCAAAAGAATGTTCCTGTGGTACTGACCCTTGGCACTAAATGGGTTATTGAAGGCAATGCAGAATGGTGGCAGAACTACCTACGTGAAAACGTATCGGTTGTCGCTATGAACGAAGAAGAAGGTGAGGCGCTAACAGGATTCAGTGATCCGCTACAAGCGGCTGACCGTGCATTGGAATGGGTTGACCTTGTTCTTTGTACTGCTGGCCCGCATGGTCTCTACATGGCTGGCTATACGGATGAAGACGTGAAGCGTGAAACTGAGTTGCCAATTCAGCATGGCACGATTGCTGAGTTCAACCAATATGAGTTCAGCCGAGCAATGCGTAAAGCAGACTGTCAAAACGCAGCGAAAGTCTACTCTCATATTGGCCCATACCTTGGCGGCCCGGTAGAGATTAAGAATACCAATGGCGCTGGCGATGCCGCTCTTTCTGCACTATTGCATGACATGGCAGCAAACAGCTTCCACGAAGTGACGGTGCCAAACTCGACCAAACATGATAAGCCATATTTGACTTACTCATCGTTATCGCAGATCTGTAAATACGCTAACCGCGTGAGCTACGAAGTGCTAACCCAGCACTCACCTCGCCTATCACGCGCGCTTCCAGAACGTGAAGACAGTTTAGAAGAAGCATACTGGGACAGATAGTCCCCATAGCAAACAATCAAAAGCCGCTAAACATTTAGCGGCTTTTTTGTTGTTCGCGATTGGGTTGGTTCGCATTTTAGTCTGGCATTGAGCCAAATTGTATTGATTGCTCAAATTCCACTTTAGGCTCTCGACGCTGAATCAGTTTTACACTCGCAATGTTGCCCCAAGCTTTGACGTAAGGGACGGAGTAATCCGCCTGATCGCTCGGCGTTACCCACTGAATAACTTCACCTTTCTCGTTGTATGCCTGAAGCTCTTTCATCACTTGTTGCCATGTAAAATGGCTATATTTGCCAGTAAGCTCAATCATCCAAGGCTTAGGTTGACGGTAATCCGTTTCTTTTTCGAGTTCAGATAAACTCGCTTCACTACACATCAACTTCGCATCGACATGAGCATCATAAAAATGCCACACCGACTGGTTAAACGCAGAAAGGAAGTATTGATATGGTTTATCTAAACGACGACTGGCTTTCTCGCGCCATTGATAAGCAGTACCACGATAATCCCCTTCTGGTGGGTTATCCATTTCACACAAGGCCACCATATAGTGAGGCATGTTGACCACCAATTGATGATTTAAAATCTCGATAACCGGTTTCTCGTACTGTTCCGTTACTGCTCGGTTATTAAAGAAGTCATGCGTTGGCGCCTGCTCTTTTAGGCTCTCCACTGCGAACCAAAATGGAATCTTAGCACTTTGCTGTTTAGGCTTTTCATACCATGAAAATGCAATATGACCACTTGGCACTTCATCGTAGCTGACTTGTATTTGATAGGTATTCTTGTCTGCTCGTGCAATATTCCAACCTTCAGGGTATTGCCAGCCTTGAGATTCATCAAACAACATGTCTAAGTTATATACGTGCATGTCATTGCTTTTATCGAACAGCGAATAGAACCCAATATCCGCGTTCTTATGCTCCGTAAGGGTAAACTCCCAACCGCGCTCCCGTGCCATCTGGCTTCCTTCAAGAGTAAATTGCGGGTGGGTAAACGAAACCTTTCCTTCTTTTATCGGTAATGACTCTGAATGTTGAACATAGTTCTCAGGAACATAATTGACCTCGATATAGGCAGGTCTTTGCGCAACTGAAGAGATCATCCCGCTAAACTTGTGTTCAGTGCTATCGTCTGGATATTGGTCTCCGTACGTGCCATGTGACGCATAATGGTAGACCAAGAACTGCTTGTCCATCGGCTGACCATTTAAATCAAGTAGAGCATAGTTTTTCAAAATCGGCTTCGCATCACCTTGCTGAACAGCAGAAATTTGCAACGCTTCCGGTTGCTGATTCTCTTCTGATAAAAATACTGTCGGCGTGTTCGCAATACGCGCTTTCGTCGATAACTGTTCTACCATCAGGCGGTGCTGCTTATCTGTTAGCCCGTGGCGATAAGCATATGAATCAATCTCTTCAACTGGCTGCATCAAAGGGTTGTCAGACACCAATAACATCGCTTTGATACTACTTTGTTCGCCAATAGGCAGACTAACTACCGCTTTTAACTGAATCAGTTGACCGGTCTCAGGATGATAATCAGCCCAACCCTGAATCGACTCTTTAACCTTAGTCTCTTCAAGGTAACGCTCTTCCTCTGTCATTTCTTGTGGGGCTTTCGCTTGTGGCAAGCTCCCGCTCATTTCAACGCGTACTCGGTGCTCACTGGCTAAAGTCACTGAGTAATTGGCGACGAAGCCATTCGAGTATGTCTTGCTGGTTTGAGCCCCTACTTGTTTAAGCAGTTTAGGCGGGAAAACAGCGAGTGAATGCAGTGCGGCAGAGTCACTCAGGGTCGCCAAAGAGGTAAAATCGGCAAACAACTCCTCATTATTCGCTAATGCTTTTTGCTCCTCACTGAACTCATAAGCTAAATCTGTATCGCCTGTTCGGGTTACCGCTATTCCCCCCTCAATCAGCTCATTAATTGCATCATACTGACGAAAATCTAAACGGGTAAATTCAGTTTCATGAGCTTTGACAACTAGGGTCGACTCCGATTGATTGTTATTTTTTACGGTGATAGAAATGGGTGTATGAAAACTTGCGTCGCCAACAGGTAGCTCTTCTTGATAAGGAGAGAATGAATCAAATTCAACTTCAACTTGAGCGTAATAGTTAACGGTTTTTCCCGCTTGTGCTTGAAGCTCTAGCGGTTTAGGTTCAGAACAACCCAAAAGAAGCGCTAGACTAGATAATGATCCAACTTTGAACCATTTCGTCGCGAGGATGGTTTTATTGTAAGTGGCCGTTTTCATTTGTATTCCACCGTGAAGTAATTTTCGATATTGATGTAACAGTCGCTAGGGATACCCACTTGGTTTTCACGGTTCCAACGATAGCCAATGCTGTTTTCATGGTTAGTTTCAATTGAGATTTCACCCGGTGACAACGTTCTCTCCCATGTGACTTCACCTTTGTGGTTGTAATGCTTCCACTCGCCTTCTGGCTGTCCTTTTTGATAATTCATGCTGCACAGCAGGCGCTCATCAGAAGAGAAGGTTTTCCATTCACCTTCAGCAAGACCGTTTTTAAATTCGCCTTGAATGAGGACTCGTCCTTGCTCATCGCGCGCTTTCCACTCCCCGACTCTTAGTCCTTGTTGGTAGCGGCCTTTCATGGTCACACTATGACGAAAATCAGTATCAACCCAATCGCCATTAGGCTGACCGTTTTCATAGTGATTTTTCATTAGTACTTCACCGTTAGCGCTACGTTTAATTAACCAATCGCCCACAGGCTTACCTTGTTGTAACAAGCCATCAATCAGAACTTCGCCAGTATGGTCGCTAAAACGGTATTTACCATGTAACTGGCCATCTCTGTATTCACTGATCAATCGGCTGCCTTGGCCATGCTCCGCTATCGGATAACTGGTTCGCGAGTGGAACACGTCAGGGATAGGCAAATCTTCAAAGCCAATTTGCTGCCACACTCCACTCTTATTACCCTCTATGTATTGGCCTGCGGCAAGAAACTCGCCGTCAAAACTGCGCCGTTTATATGAGCCGTGTGGTTGGTTGTTCTGGTAATGAGTAAAATCAATGTAATTGCCTGAAGCACTCAACGTAATTTGCTCACCTTGTTTGTCGAACCCAACTCGTTCTTCTCTGGCGATAAGGACACCTTCTTTGTTATAGCGGTGTCGAATCGCAACGCGTCCTTCTCGTAAATCCAATGACTCTCGTTCAATCGCGCCATTGTCGTAATAGCTGTAGCTTTTAACCCATTGTGCTCTGTCGCCTGGCTCGAATAGCTCACTGGTTAAAATGCCATCTGAGTCCCATTGTCGATCATGCTTATCTCTGTTAGCCGCGATGGTGTACTCTCGCTTAACCACACCATTACGGTGATATACTTTTACATGGCGTTGCTCGGTAGATTTCACTGCGCGATAACGTTCATACAAGTAGCCGCCTTCACCAAACGTCAGTTTTTCACTCCAGTCACTGTCTAATCGGGGCTGATGTTTTACCAAGACAACTTCGCCGTTATTGCCAAATCGAGTTAACGTTTGATTTAGCTTTTCGTCACTACGCATGGTCTCACGCAATGTGCCATCTTGGTTGTAGCTATCATGGGAAATGGGCTCGCCTTCCTCTCCATACATCACTTTTTTCTTAATCCCGCCATCAGCAAAATAAATGATCGTCTCACCAAACTGCACGTCATGGCGATAGTTTCGCTCAGCGACTACCGTTCCATCTTCTTGGTAACTTTTACTGATGCCATGTCGCTCACCATGCTGGTAGTTTTCGGTCACTAACAGCACTCCCTCAACGAACACCTTTTGTAGGCCGTGCATCTTGCCTGCGAGGTAATGTAACTCTTGTCGGCGCTTGGTTCGCTCATCGTACGATTCTTGCAAGCCTTCCTGTAAACCATTTACAAAGCGGTTCACACACGTTGTTTCTTCACCCAAATAGCAGCGCCACACATAGTTTTTGCTGTTGTTTGGGTCATATTCGTAAGTTTCACGTCGCGCTAGCTCACCGTTGTAAAACTCTTGCTTATCAACAATCAGTCCATTCGCGTAGGTAGTATGGTATTCAACCCCTTGGTAATCACCCGACTTAATGATTAAGCCGTCGCGCTGGTTATTTTTGAACTGACCTTTCTCTAGAACACTGCCTTCAGGGGTAAAATACTCGAAGCTACCATTATAAATTAACGCACCGCTCTCATCTCGAAAACCTTGTGTAGCGAGGTAAATTTGATCGCTGCCTTTGTAGTAGATATTGATAACAACCACGCCCTGCTCATTTTCATTAAAAGGGCTGTGTTGATACAAAGCCTCGGACTTAGTGGCCGGGTCAAGGTTGCTATCTAAGTAGGAAATTGAACCCTGTCCCGCACTTAGCGGTAATGCCACCGCTAAAGCGAGTGCCGAAAGCGTGAATTTGTTAATCATAGTTGTTACCTGTCGGAGCTGACGTTATATCCTCAGCTTGAACCAAATAGAGTCTTTGACGTTGATTGAAAGTGAGGGATTATGCAACCGAGCGGACAACTATGAAACTGTTATTTACCGATAAGAATATGAATCTATTCATATATGTGATCACGTTTCAGATCTAAGGAAATATGTAAAGCCATTACTCAGTTTGGTGGCGCTTTTTTGCTCCTCATAATCAAACGCCAAAACTAAAGCGTCTTTCTTGCTAAAGATTCGAACTTAGTTGTCGTGAAGCCAAAACCAATCAACCTGCATAAACTGTGCAATTTGATTCGCCATTGCAGCCCGAAGCCTTTAACATAAGGTCAAAACAACACAATTGAAGTAATACGCTATGTCATTCCCCCCTTGCCCAAGTTGCCACTCTGAATATGTTTATCAAGATCAAGCGCATCTTGTGTGTCCTGAATGCGCTCACGAATGGAACCCAAGTGAGCCGGATGAAGCCGCCATTACGGTAAAAGACGCCAACGGCACTCTGCTTTCGGAAGGTGATAAAGTCACTCTAGCGAAAGATCTCAAAGTAAAAGGCAGCTCTTTGGTATTGAAGATTGGTACTAAAGCCATTATCAGACGTATTGTCGAAGGGAAAGACCATCAGTTAGATTGCAAGGTTGATGGTGCTGGGGAAATGATGGTAACGGCTCAGTTCGTCAAGAAGGCGTAACGAAAACATCTCATCTTTCATTAATGAGCGCCTAATTAGGCGCTCTTTTCTTTGTTGTGATGATGCCCGATATGCAGTTTGTGTTTAACAAACACAACTATCGCGACAACCAACGCAACTACCGACACGAATAGCAAAGCCCGCATATTCAAAGCCCAAGAAAATATCGCCGCTAGAAACGCTATAAAAGTAATCATTCGGCTTTGTGTCATCACTTGACCAAGTTTTCTATCCATAACTCCCCCTTAATAGAAAAGTACGAACACACATGGCAGTGGACGATGCGATTAACCGGCTCAAGTTCATCTCTGCCACGCATTTATTGTGCGCTTTACCGGTCAAAAAAGCAGCTAAAACAAAATCAAATATTATAAATCTGTGAGCATAACAGCTTGTGTTACTTTGGTGACAGTTTACCCGGTGATGTTGCTAAACCATATAAACATCGACGAAGAAGTAGCCTGTCATACAAAGGCTTGAAATCGCGACAAACCTCTTAACCGCTCGTTGAGATAAACGACGTGATATCGTTGCGGCTAAATAGCCTCCTGTTAATGTGCCAAGAAGAACAATACTTCCAGTTTGCCAATGGATTGCCCCCTGCCACAAAAACAAAACAATCGCACTCTGTGATACACAGGTTGAGATAAGCAACTTTAGACCATTCATTTGATGGATGTCATTAAAGCCGGCGATAACAAGGTAACTCAAAACAATCACACCTAAGCCAGCATTAAAGAAGCCGCCGTAAGCACTAACCGATACCAAACAGAGCACCAATCCCAGTGATGCAAGTCTCTTTGATTTCACGGACGAACAAGCGAGCACATCAGCAAAATGACGCACTTTCTCGCCAAGCAAAAAAAGTAACGTCGCAAACAACAGTAGCCACGGTATGGCTGCAACAAACAAATCTTCTGAGGTATTGAGCAATAACCACGCCCCTAACGCGCCGCCAAACAAACTAAAGATTACGATTGACCACACTTTATTAGGTTGACTGGCGATATCTCGTCTAAACCCCCACGCTCCGCTAATATAACCGGCGCAAGCGGCAAAGGTGTTGGTCGCATTGGCAACTATGGGCGCTAAACCGAACCACAATAAAGCTGGGAAGGTAATAAAACTGCCGCCTCCAGCAACGCTATTGAGAACTCCCCCTAGCAAACCTGCACAAAATAGAACTACCCAATCCACTGAACACCTCTATTTATTGACCATAACCTATCACTATTATTACTAAGGTTTAGCACTGATGATATACAACTTTAGCTGCACACAAATAAACTAGGGCTTTTCAACATCTGTCGCTATATCAATCCAGTCTTGTAACTCATCTCGCCAATGTTCAATTTGTTTTTCGGACATACTCCGCCCCATTAAGATCATGTACTTTCTACCGACCTGCTTATTGTGTTTTACCGCACTAGCCAACGGCTCACCATAATATTGTTCAGGGTTATACAATAAGGCGTGCAATCCTTGTTCAAGCTTTTCAGAGCTAGTTCGCTGGGCAAGTATCGTTTTTAGTTCGATTCTTAAATTGGTTTGATAGTTTAGCCACAATGGCGTGGTTACTTGGAGTTCCGCAACCCATTGTTCAATAAGTTGCTTTTGATTGGTGTTCAACCGACCTATCCAGTCAGTCAAATTCTCTTCAATTCGCTGTTGGTACAAATCGCGAATCTCTTGTTCATCAAGGCTGCCATACTTGCTTTTTACTTTGATGTGCTTTACTCGAATCGCATCCATCAATTGTTCAGCCTGCTCATCATTCAACTTTGCCACTAGCTGAACGATTGCAGGATAAAACTTATCGAGTAGCCGAGTCGAATGCTCGCGTAATTGCCGCTCTTGTGACAACAAAAATTGGTCCGTCACGTTGCGAGGGTCTGATAGTTGAATAGTCTTTAATTGAGCGAGATATTGCGGCACTTCTTTCCCGCGATGCCACTCAATAGAATCGTTTAGGCTCGACTTTATAAGCTGCTCTTGTTGGTCGTTCAACTCGACAAACTCGTCGATGTACTGCAACACAAACCAATCAAGATTGTCGTACACAAAACGAGAGCCACACCCGAACAGAACTAAACTTAGCATCAGTATTAACAAACGTCTTGTCATGCCCTCTCCTTGTTAGTCAGAGCCTAAATAATTAGAGCATTGCCCATAAAGATAGTTCGTAAAGAACGAGACTAAACCTTTAGTATTATACTAATCTGGATAAGTCAGCGATCAAATCTGACGTTGACCAAACACTTAGCTCAAACTAGCGAAGTAAAATGGCGTGGTTTATCAGTGAGAAGATAAACATCCCAAATACACCATACTTTTAGAATGCGTTACTCTTTGTAAGGAAGCCATCATGAAGATGATGATCATTGCGATATCAATAACTCTCGCTCTAGCAGGCTGCGCTCAGTCAGACGCGCCGAAACAAAATACATCCCCAATTTGCCAATCTAAAGCCATGCCCGGCAGCTGGCAAGCGGTCGACATCTCGCCTGAAGTTGACCAAGCCGTGGAAACGCTCATGTTACGCATAGAAACAGACTCAGAGCTGAAACAAATTAACCAAGTGCGTCGTCAAATTGTGAATGGGACAAACTACGCCATTGAAATCGAGCTGACGAATGGCCAAGTTTGGAATGGCATAGTGCACCGAAACCTACGCAACGACTACATGATCGACAGCGTGGCAAAACAAGGCCCTCTTTGTCACTAGAATGCACTGACGTCAGTCTTTACCTGAGAACTTGCGCTCAATCTTGTCGCAAATATACTCACCGATAGGAATGGCTGACGTCGCAGCAGGGCTTGGCGCATTACATACATTAAGACTTCTCTCGCTCTCACTGAACAAAAAGTCATGCACCAACTGACCATCTTTAGTCACGGCTTGGGCGCGAATACCAGCAGGGTACGGTTGTAAGTCCGCCAATTCTATGGAAGGGCAATATAGATTAACGCGACGAAGATAGCCCGGCTTCCACCAAGAGTTGAGCCACTCTTTAAAACCCGTTTGTAGGTGCGTTCTCGTTACTTTCCAAAAACCACTGAAACGAAGCATTTGCCAAGTGTCTTTAATACTCATATTCCAGCGGCCATAACCCTCTCGCTTCCATCCTTGCACTGCATTTGGCCCTACGGTTACACTGCCATCAATCATGCGCGTTAAGTGCACACCCAAAAAAGGCAAATTAGGATCAGGCACTGGATAAATAAGGTGATTTACAATCTGATTGTGGCGGGCATCAAGGCGAAAGTACTCACCTCTATAAGGGATGATCTGAAAGTCGGTCTCAATGCCGAGCATACGGCTTACTCTATCGGCCATTAGGCCTGTACAAGTAATCAAATGTTGGCTATTGAGTTGCATAGTCTGACCATCTGAGAGGCAAGTTAGCTGAACTTCTTCTGGCAACTCATTGATGGCTATCACCTCAGTACGCAGGCTAGTTTCACCGCCTAATGCTTTGAACTCATCCACCATAGCCTTCGTCACTTGCTGATAGTCTACGATGGCTGTCTGCTTAACATAAATTGCCCCAACCCCGACTATGTTAGGTTCTGCGAGTTTTAGCTGTAAGTGGTCAAGCAGATCCACTTCTATACCATTTTCAACACAGCGGTCGTACAGAGCTGACATACGTTCTTGTTCTAACTCGTCAGTCGCGACAATCAATTTTCCGCATCGCTCAACGGGAATGTTATGTTCAAGGCAAAAAGCTTTGGTGGCCTTTGCACCGCGTTTGCAAAAATCCGCTTTAAGCGAGCCTGGTGGGTAGTAAACACCCGCGTGAATGACACCGCTGTTATGCCCAGTCTGATGCTGCGCAAATTGCGCTTCTTTCTCGACCAGCAATATTCGCTTTTCAGGTAATCTCTGTTTTAGCTGCCATGCAGTGGAAGCCCCAACAATGCCCCCACCCACGATTATATAATCGTACATACTTTCTCTATCAACACGTTGCCATATTGGCATCTTACTCATGTTGTACAAGTAATTCCGGCAGCAAACGCACGAAGAGCGACAAAAGTTATTAACACACTAGCCACTCACTAACGTTTCGTGACTTTAATTAATCCTTGTTTTAACAGACGTTGTTGTATTTGCTCTTTCTCTAGCTCAACTTTTATATCTCGCACAAAGGACATAGGGTTTCTTCCTTGTTTACCCAGTAATGCCACTTTATCGTTGATAACTAACGCAGGACGAATCTCGACATCTTTTAAATCAACACCTTGAGAATGAAGTAACTTCTCAACTTCATACAAATCCATTTAACGAACCCTGTTGCATAAAAACGCGGGCACTTTACTGGAATTTTATTCAGGAATAAAGCGTCCTTGGTCGCATAACCCCCTGCTTTTGTAATGATTTTACGTAATTTAAATACAGCCCAATCGTACCTAAATTACTAAGCAATTTGCCACTCACTATAGAATCAATATAACTTATTGTTAAATATAAACTTAGTTGAATTTCCTTTTATGGCATTGATTAGCGCAAACAAACAGAAATGTTGATGGACCAAAAGCCCACAATTGTAACTTTGTAATAATCGTTCAAATAATACATCCCTGTTACCTAAGTGATTGCAATATAAAGCGATCTTGCTTCACACTCTGAAAACTAAGCACAAAAAAGCCGATCAAACAGCAGTTTGACCGGCTTTTAGCTAATACGGGTTCTCTAATTGAGCAACAGCTCGCTTCAATTATACTAAGCGATTAGTGTACTGGGCGATCGTTCTTTGCGTAGAACTTACCGAAGTGCTGCTCCAATACTTCAGGAGTCAGCTTACCTTCCGCTTCTAGCTTTTTAAGTTCTGCAGCGATCGCTTTTTGCTCTTCAATTGAAGGCAGTTTAATTTCAGGCTCATCGCCCATCTCTTGAGTCATCGCCTCAAGTTCTTTTGCAAAATCACTCATGATTTTTCTTACCTATTAAAAACAATTAGGGCTAAGTTTACCTACTTAGCCCTTGTTATTCTAGGTTTCAGACAATCTGAAAACCAAATTGATGTCAGAGTTATCCAACCGACTACAACTTGAAGCTGCCAACCATGCGATCAAGACGAAGTGATAGCTCTTTCAGTTCACTACTTGCCGCAGCAAGCTCTTCTGCTGTGCTGGTCGTCATTTCGTTAATAGCATTAATCTCTTCGATATTTTGGTTGATGGTATGAACCACGGTCGACTGCTCTTCCGTCGCTGTTGCCACCTGAGTGTTACGGTCCGAAATATCGTGAATACGCTCAGAAATACTTACTAATACCTCTACTGCTTCATCCGAAGCGGTTACCCCTTCTTGAGTTACTGATTGACCAGCAGTCATCGCCGTAACAGCATCACGAGCATCGCTTTGCAGTTGGTTAATCATTTTCTGAATTTCTTCAGTAGAAACAGCCGTACGACTAGCCAGATTACGTACTTCATCGGCAACCACAGCAAAGCCACGGCCTTGCTCACCCGCACGCGCCGCTTCAATTGCAGCGTTCAAAGCTAGCAAGTTAGTTTGCTCTGAGATATCACGGATAACATCAAGAATAGAGCCAATCTCTTGAGTGGTGGTCGCAAGCTGACCAACAACTTGACCTGTGCTTTCAATATCAGACGCTAGACGACTAATGGCATCTTTTGCTTGTCCAACAACATGCTGACCTTCTTGCGTGTTGCCAGATGCTTGATTCGCGGTTTCAGCCGCTGTTGCTGCATTTGAAGCAATCTCACTGATGGTTGCGCCCATCTGGTTGATCGCAGTTACGACTTGGATCGTCTGATCGCGTTGTAACTGACTGTTGTCATGAGTCTGGTTGGCTTTACCCGACACGCCATCTGCTGCAGATTGAAGCGCACTCGAGGTTTCTGCTACTTCACGCATTGATACGTGAATCTTTTCAATAAAGCCATTAAAGCCTGACGAAAGCTGCGCGATCTCGTCATTACCTTTCACTTCGATACGCTGTGACAAGTCACCATCACCTTTACCTAGGTCGGTAAAGCGCTTTGCGATAGCCTTAATCGGCTGAGTAATGCTGTTCGCTAGCAAAATTCCCATAAAGATGAATACCGCCGCAACAATTAACGTTGTGAATAGCATCTTACGCGCAACGTCATTCAAATCAGCAAAGACTTCATCTACGGGCACAACACCAATAGCAAACCAGTCCATTGACTCAACATACGTAGAACCAATAAACACTTGTTGACCTTGGTAATCTGTTTGAATCAGGTTAAAGCTGTTTTTGTTCAGTAGTTCGCGAGACTTCGCGCCATACAACTGACTTAAGTTCGATTTGGCCTTGTCTGCTTGGCGGTGGATTTGTACGTCACCTTCAGCATTGGCTAGGAATACAAAACCCGTTTTCTCAATCTTAAAGCCATTTAACAGGCTAACCATATCGTCCATCGACTTTGACAAGCCCGACATGCCAAGGCCATTAAGCTCTTGGTAGTTAGCGAACATTTTTACATCGCCATTGGCTTCTTGGAAAATGCTGACAGAAGTTGGAGCGCCTGACTGAGTAAAACCAAAGAACCAGCCATCTTGCTGGTGATTAAGTTGGCGTAAGAAGCCATTTTGGTTCCAGTAATTCGCATTATTACGGTTGGCAACAGATGCATCATTCAGCTTGTACTGGTTGCGCACGTTGTTGAGCTGCTTAACCACTAACGCTTCATCCGAGGCAGTTACCACGTCGTTATGAATCGCAGCTTTAACAAACTCGTTGGTCGCTAGTTGTTTGGCTGCCTCTAAAAGTTGGCGTACTTCGTTATCAATCTCGGTTGAGATTTGGTTTAGCATAGATGGCAGTTCAATATCGACTAAGCGGTGTTCTAGAACCTCTCTAGCCTGACGTTGGGCCATGACGCCCACAATGATAGTCGAAGCAAGTACCGCAAGCGTAATTCCGGCAACCACTTTCTGTTTAATGCTGATATTATTGAAATTTATCATGTAGAATTTCTTTAAAGTTTTGATTTTTATAGAGTATTATACTAGGGCATATTAACCTTTTGCGGTTAAAAACAGCTCAAGGAAGCATCAATGGTTTGCGCCTTGCGCATAACTATCGATGTCACCATCTTCTATATCGCCACATACCGTACAAACTTTACAGAAATCTAAGTTTGCGTTGCATAAATATAGATAAGTGCCATCTAATTAACCTTGTTTCTTATGCCAATGATCCCCATATATTTTTTATAAGCGTAGTAGCATAAAAAATAGCCAATCGAGATCCACAAGGAAAACTTTTCACTTAATCCGCTGACTAAGTGAAAAACGAGGAGAATATACACTAATGACATCACAAGCGCTTGCCCAACTGAGAGAATATTTAAACAATCAAGTTATCGGGCAACAAGAACTCGTCAAACAACTGTTGGTCGCTCTATTGGCAGATGGACATATTTTAGTTGAAGGCCCTCCCGGGCTAGCGAAAACCCGCGCGGTAAAATCCCTAGCTGATTGCATTGAAGGTAACTTCCACCGCATTCAGTTTACGCCTGATTTACTTCCTGCCGACTTAACCGGTACTGATATTTTCCGCCCAGAAACTGGGGAATTCACTTTCCAAGCGGGACCAATCTTTAACTCTTTAGTGCTTGCGGACGAAATCAACCGTGCTCCTGCTAAAGTCCAAGCTGCAATGCTTGAAGCTATGGCTGAAAAGCAGATCACCGCAGGTCGTAATACCTACCCTTTACCTGAATTGTTTTTGGTCATGGCGACCCAGAACCCAATCGAACAGGAAGGTACTTACCCTCTACCAGAGGCGCAGCTAGATCGCTTTTTAATTCACTTAGCAGTTGATTACCCAGATGCAGAGAGCGAGCTTGAAATACTGCGCTTGAACCGCGGAGAAGCCAAAGGTGACCATCAAGTTACGCCACCAACACTTAGCCAAGCGGATATCTTCAAAGCGCGTCATGAAGTACTCAACACCCACATGGCAGACGGTGTCGAACAATACATTATCCGCTTAATCATGGCGACACGTAACCCTGTTGATTACGACGGCCAATTAGCCGATTGGATTGAAATGGGCGTAAGTCCACGTGCTACGATTGCACTTGACCGCTGCGCACGAGCTCACGCTTGGCTTGCAGGCCGTGACTTCGTTTCACCTGAAGACGTTCAAGCGATGGCTTACCCTGTTCTTCGCCACCGTATTCTGCTTAGCTACCAAGCTCAAGCTGAAGGCATTTCAGCGAATCAAGTTATCGACAAATTGCTCTCTTTAGTGGGAAGTGCGTAACCGTGAACAGCAATAATGCTCTTCCTCCCCATAGTGACGGCGTAACGCTAAATCTCGATGAATTGCTGTATTACCAGCAACATAGTGTTAAGTGGCTGCCTCCTGCGAAAAGCCTCTGGTCACAGATGCTTGGACAACATCAAAGCCGTCAGTTAGGTCGCGGTATGGACTTCGCAGAAGTACGTCAGTATCAACCCGGTGATGATGTTCGCGCCATCGATTGGCGTGTAACTGCCAGAACCGGCCGACCTCATACCAAGCTATTTACCGAAGAGCGCGAGAAACCCGTCATACTGTATCTAGACTTGACGAGCAGTATGATTTTTGGCTCGACCTTAATGCTTAAATCAGTACTAATGGCTCATATGGCAAGCCTAATAAGTTGGCTATCTGTTGCTCAAAAGGATCGCGTAGGGGCCATCATTGATACGGGTCATCAGCTTATTGAGGTGAAACCTACCAGCCAAAGACGTGGGCCGTTAGGCATCATGCAAAAACTGATTGATACCCACTCTCAGCAGCTCAAATCGCCTATTGATGCCGATGATGAGTCTATGAGCAAAGCGCTCCACACTGTAAACAGGCTATGTCCGAAAGGAAGTGAGGTCATTTTTATTAGCGACTTTATACGCTTAAACGAAAATCATAAGCCTTTACTATCGCGCATCAGACAACACAATCGAGTGCGATTTGTTCATATTTCAGACCCACTAGAAACGGGAAACACCCATTATCGTGGCGTTGAGCAAGTCTCTGACCATCAGCAAAATCAATGGCTGGATTTCTCTTCACGTAAAACCCGGCAAGAAATAGAAAACGTATTTGATAAAAAACAGCAAGGATTGCAAAACCTAGCCCTTCAAATGGGCATCAGCTATAGCACCTTGTCCTCTTCCCAACAATTATTACAACAAATTTCTGGATAAGTGTATGACCAGTTCGACCAATAATTCTTTATTACCGCTTGATGCTATGCAATTACCCGACGCTCCATCATGGTTGCCTCTCGCTTGGGGATGGTGGGCAACTATTGCTGCAATTTTCGTCGTCAGTTTAAGCTTTCTTTATTACCTTCGCTGGAACAAAAAGCGACTCGCGCCAAAGAAAACCGCCCTCGCTCTAATTCAACGAGAATCTCCTGCGGCGGCTATCGAGCTAGTGCGTCAAGCTGCTCTTTGCTATTTCCCTAGAGAGCAAATCGCTCAATTAACTGGGCGAGATTGGTATGCGTTTTTAGATCAACAAGCCGATGGCGCCATGTTTGAAAACAATTTCGAAACCTGGCAACAAGTACTCTACAGTAAACAACCTATCGAGAATTCTGACGAGCTCGTACAACACTGTTATCAATGGGTAGAACAAGCGCTTCCGCCTAAGAGAAGGAGAAAATAACATTGGGCAATTTTGAGCTCGTTTGGTGGTGGATGTTGCTACTGCTACCTCTTCCACTTCTTGTCTATTGGTTAGCTCCATCGGTGAAACAGCAATCGCCGATATATTTACCATATTTGCCAAAAGGTGCAGTTCAGACTGCGCCTAATAACTTGTTAGCGAAGGTACTAGCAACGCTGATGTGGATAGGAATTGTTGCAGCCGCCGCACGACCAGTTTGGTACGGAGAACCGGTGACTGCTCACCCTAAACACCGCGATATGATGTTAGTTGTCGATCTCTCAGGCTCGATGGCTAAAGAAGACATGTTGTATCAAGACGAATACATTGACCGCCTTACTTCAGTAAAACACGTTGTGAGTAACTTTATTGATGAACGTGAGGGCGACCGAGTCGGATTGGTACTGTTTGCCGATCACGCGTACTTACAAACCCCGTTAACCCTAGACCGCCACACAGTTAAAGATCAGCTTAAACGAACTGTGTTGAATATGATTGGGGCTCGTACAGCAATCGGTGAAGGCATTGGCTTAGCGACTAAGACCTTTGTAGACAGTGAAGCGCCACAACGAGTGATGATATTGCTAAGTGATGGCAGCAACACAGCAGGTGTATTGGATCCTATTCAAGCTGCGAATATCGCTAAAAAACTCAACACCACTATTTATACGGTCGGTATTGGCGCTGGTGAAATGGAAGTGAGCAAGTTCTTTATCACTCGTACCGTCAATACGGCTAAAGATCTTGATGAAGCCACGCTGACCAAAATTGCTGAACTCACTGGCGGTCAATACTTCCGAGCACGCAACAGTCAAGATCTTGCTGACATTTATCAAACCATCAATAAGTTAGAACCCATTAGTCAAGCGACTCAAACATGGCGACCACAACAAGAATGGTTCCACTATCCTCTTTCTCTAGCTTTCATTGCAGGCTTTTTACTCGTCATGCTTAGGAGAAATCATGTTTGAATTTGCACTCCTTCATCCAATGTGGCTTTGGGCACTCATTCCATGGATTGCTCTGTTTATTTGGATAGGCAATCGTAAGCGCACTCAAACCCTGATTGCGCCCCACATCGCTAAACTTATGGGCATCGCAGTAGAACAGCACACTTATCTTGTACGCTACGTTTTTGCGACAATGGGAATTGTGGCAATCATCGCGCTCTCTGGCCCAAGCTTTTCAAAGAATGAACGCCCTAGCTTTAGTCATTCAGCGGCCCGTGTATTGGTCATGGACATGTCGAGATCAATGTATGCCACTGACGTCAAGCCAAACCGTTTATCTCAATCACGCTATAAAGCCATCGATTTACTTAACTTGTGGAAAGAAGGCGATACTGGGCTTGTCGCATACGCTGCGGACGGGTACGTAATAAGCCCTTTGACCAGCGATAGCAAAACATTAGTTTCTTTAGTACCAAATCTATCACCAGACATCATGCCCATCGTTGGTGCTAACGCCGCGCTTGGCGTACAAGAAGCCATCAATATGCTGACCAATGCGGGTATGGATGAGGGAGATATTGTTTTATTTAGCGATGACATTGATAGTCAAGAATTACGAGATATCAACGATTTACTAGCTGGTGCTCCATGGCGTTTAAGTGTCCTTGGTATTGGCACTGCGGCAGGTGCCCCCATTCAACTGGAAGATGGAACGTTACTTCGAGATTCACTGGGCCAAACCGTGATTGCAAAAACCAATTTCAGCAATATGCGATCATTAGCTAGCAAAAATAATGGGTTATTTAGTGCAATCCAGTTTGATAACCAAGATGTTGAGGTTCTTGCTAAGTTTACTAATCAGGTTAGTAACGCGAAGAAAAATGACTCTGGTGAGACGGTAAGTAACTACGTAAATAGCGGTTATTGGTTAGTGCTATTGTTGATACTGCCTTGCCTTTTCATATTCCGTAAAGGCATGCTATTTAGCGTCATCATTGCTCTCCCACTGATGGGAGTTAAGCCAGTGCAAGCTAACCCTTTCCTAACTCAAGACCAGCAAGCGTTAAAGCACTATGAAAACGAAGAGTTCACACAAGCCGCTGAGCTATTTAAGAACCCAGAATGGAAAGGCGTAGCTCAATATCAAGCCGGAGATTATCAAGGTGCTATTGATACGCTGAGTAAAACTGAATCCCCTCATACCCAATACAATCTAGCCAACGCTTATGCGCAAAATAAACAGTATGATGAAGCGATCAAGCTATACGAGCAATTGCTAAAGGCCGAACCTAATCATGCTTCTGCGAAGAACAACCTAGAGATAACTAAAGCGGCGAAAGCGCTGCAACAGCAACAGCAACAGCAACAGCAACAGCAACAGCAACAGCAACAGCAACAGCAACAGCAA
>NZ_JAPPTI010000020.1 GCF_027587025.1 Vibrio sp. LaRot3
GAACAAAGAGGTAAGTAATGCGTAATCAATTAGAGAAATTACTGTATATCCCTCAGATATTAAGGGAGCGATTTCAGCAGAGAGAGTCGTTTAACTTATTTAAAGTTTTGCGTGGTACCAGTGATGAAGTTAGGTTACATAGTCGATTTCTTGCAGAATTATTGAACCCTTATGGTAGTCACGGCAAAGGGAGCATTTTCCTAAAACACTTTTGTAATGATGTGCTTAAAGACACCTCATTTAACTTGAATGTGGTGACTGTAGAAAAAGAGTGGAATGATATAGACATTCTAATTCGAAACCAAAACGGTCAGGCAATCATAATCGAAAATAAAGTGTATGCCGGAGATCAAGATAACCAGCTTAATCGATATTTTAAGCTAGTAAACGATCTCAATTTTAGCGAAGATAACATTACGCTGGTTTATTTATCACTAGATGGAAAGAAAGCTTCAGAACAAAGTGTTAAAGGCTTAAAAAGTGATTTTTTGAAGAATAACTATAAACCGATTAGCTATAAATCTCATATCTCCAGTTGGTTAAAAAGTTGTCGCAAAGAGGCTGTTTCTCATCCCGAGTTAAGAGAAAGTATTTCGCAATACTTAGATTTAGTGGCTGAACTAACGCATACAAAACAGAGTGATGAACTTATGAGTGAACTAGAATCTTGGTTTGAGCAGGAGCTCATTAATAAAGGTAGCAATCCAGTTGCATTGTTAGATGCTGTGAATGTAGCTAAAGAAAACTTCCATGCAAAAAAGTTGCACGCACTTCAAGAAGCGATTATTTCTAGAATCTCACCAGGTATACTGATCAATGAAACTGAATCAACTTCTGATGTTAATGGCTGTTCAGAAGTAGTGGCTCACAACAACAGTTTTAATATTTGGTTGTACCCTTTCCATGGGGATAATCAAGGTAAACTGCAGGTGGGTTTTACGTCAAATCATGGTACCGGCTACTTTAATATTTGGTGTTCTCAACAGGGTGATCGAGAAATCTATGATCATGTTCGCCATTTCCTTTCTGTGAAACATTCAAGCTTTAATCGAAACAACCGGTGGTCAGCAGGTTGGAAGTATCTAAGTGATCCAATCGTCTTATCTGAGTCTACTGATGAAAATCTACGCAAGCTGTCCGAAGAGGGTTATATTGAAACATTAGCTGACAAAATTGCCAATGAACTTAATGGTTTGGTGTTAAGCCTACAATCTGATAGTGAACTAAGGTCTTTGTTCTAACAAAGCATTTAAGAGTGATTCCCAACGCTTGGCATTTTTCATTCCATCGTTGGGTTTTGTGTTTACGGTGGCATGGTTGAGTTTCGTGGTAGCATTGCTCACACCTTAATGCGGCGTTATGTATCTTCAATAGTGAGGCAAAGATGGAATCATATAAGGACGTGTTGGATTATCTGGTGTTCCTAGACTCGGATTTTGAGAATATGTGGAACTCGAATGACAATTACAATGTGCACGAGGATGGGTCATCTACCATATGTGGTGTTTTGAATGAATTTATGCAGTATTTAAGGAGTTCAAACGACGCAGAATCAAAACCTTATTTAGAAGAGCTATTTAACTTCGTCGAGCAGCATGTAGATGATAAAACAGACCTTGGTGGCGCGTTGAGAACATGTTTCCTTGAAGATCTAGCGCATACTACAGTGGGGGGGCAACTAGAACCTTTCATGGGGGCACGTTCGTTATATATGTACCGTGGAGGGTCTTTTGGATGGAATCAATAAAGACCACAATGCATATCAAGGCGTTTAAGACGGATTCACAACGCTTGGCATTTTCGGTTTGATTTGAATTTAGTGTTTTTACGGCACAATAGTTTAGGTTAGGCGGTCTGCGTTGCTCACTACTTACGCTGCGTTACATGCTTGGAAGAACCTGTAAGGAAGTAGGGGTAAGTTTTTGGATAAAATCACATTTTTCACAAAATTAGAACGTCAAATCCTATCAGGTAAAAAGACGGCAACGATTCGAGATGAATCCGAAAGTCATTATTTCCCGGGGCAGATCGTAGAAGCTTTTACTCTCGAAGACGACCGGAAAATCTGTAAACTAGAAATAATTGGTGTTGAGCACATGGAGTTTGAGCAGCTCAACAGAAAGCACGCTAAAGCCGAAAATCTACCATTTGTATTTATGCTCAAATGGATTTTGCGGAAAATATATCCAACAGAAAATAATTTGTGTTTTATCAGCTTCAAAGTTGTTGGTTAATCACTCTATTAGTCCTAAAGCCCCTCGAACCCGCATATAACAAGGCGTTTAAGGTGGATTACCAACGCACTGCATTTTCTGTGTTTAAGGTGTAATTATTAGGCTAGGTGTTTGCGTTGTTCGCCACTTAACGCGGCGTTATGTGTATGGGAATAAACATGAAAAAACTAATAGCAACAGTTTTAGGGTTCTTAGCTACGGCCTCAGCTAATGCTGAGTATGTGCCTGATTATTCAGCTGTCGACTCAAGAGAGAAGGCATTGGAACTAGTTCAGAAAGGTGAGTTAGTTGAAACTCTTCTTTTTCCAGCAGAATTAGGTGGGCAAGATGTGCCTCAGAACAAAGTATTTGTGCCCGTTGGTATACCGGAGATTCAAACTCAAATAACAGGGACCATCGTTCGCTTCGCCCAAGATGGGTTGATCGATAATATGCAAGTTGACCCTGAGTATAAAGGGGAGAGTTTTGTACCTTCCAAGATAAAAATATCTACGTCGCATTCCGGAAAAGATGGAAAGTTCAATCCAGTAATAGAAATTTGGTAGTTACAGGCGAGCAGATTTACACATAACAAACTGTCCAAGATAGCGAGTAAACTTGGAGCTTTCATTATTCAATGCAATTGGCCTCATGCGCTGAATGACTCCACTTTAAATGGCTTTGGTGGTAGTGAAATCTTTGATCCTTATGGTGTAAGCATTGCTCAAATGCCTATCGATACTGTAGCGGTAGGTTGTTTTGATATGACGACGGGCTCTTTTGAAGTAATTGATGTTAAAAATAAGGCGCAAGTCTCCTTGTAACAAGCATTTAAGGTTTCAAGGTACTTTTTCTAATCAGGTTGAATCTTTGTTTGGTATTGCCCTATTTCATTTTTGTCCAACTATGAGTTACAAGAGCAATCAACCACCAAAGTTGCCTTTCAAGAAAATTTAACCAGCCGACCATCTGGTCGGCTTTTGTTTCCTATCGCTGTGCACCTATGTTCAGTTCATGTTAGCATTGCTCTCAAAGTTCAAATAAAGCCCCTCTCATGAAACTACTTCCCTTACTAAAACAGCCTCGCGTTCACTGACGGCACCTTGTGCACTTCGTTAAATCACAACGTTTAAATCAGTGAACTGTAAAGAGGTAAAAATGAGCGAGAAACACTGGTCTAAGTACCAACTGCTCCATGAAGTGGTCACCAACCCAAATATTATTATTCAAGGCCAACATAGCTACTACAGCGATTGTTGGGATAACGGCTTTGAAGAGTCGGTTGTTCGCTATTTGCATGGCGATAAGGTGAGTCGTCAATGGGAGCCAAGATGGCCTATAGATAAACTCCATATTGGTGATTACGTCTGTATTGGCGCAGAGGTGGTCATACTGATGGGCGGAAACCACACCCATCGTACCGATTGGTTTTGTTTGTACCCGTTTATGGAAACCATTGAAGAGGCCTATGTGGGCAAAGGTGATACCCATATTGGTAGTGGGTCATGGCTGGGTATGCGCGCGATGATCATGCCGGGTGTGACCATTGGTGAAGGGGCTGTTGTTGCGGCCAATAGTGTGGTGACCAAAGATGTCGAACCTTATAGTGTGGTGGCGGGATCGCCAGCTAAACATCTTAAGTATCGTTTTGCGCCGGAAGTTGTAGAGGCGCTATTAGCAATGAAAGTCTACCAATGGCCTAGTGAAAAGTTTAAAGCACTACAACCTTATCTATGTAGTGATGATTTAGCTCAACTACAAGCAGCATTGAAAGAATACGATGCGCACAATAAGTCGTAGCTATTGGTTTTAGTCTGTAGAAATGCCAGCGCCTGTCGCTGGCATTTTTACATCTAGAAACGATATCAAACCGCAGGTTTTATAAATTGCTATGAGCGTCTAAAAATTCATCGCTGCGGATTGAAGGTTTTATGAGCAACTGGCAGCGTAGCTTTTTGATTAAACGGAATTATATCAATAGGTCGAATGTATGAAGCGAATAATCTCTTATGCTGCGCTTACGATAGGCTTAGTAGGCTGCGCGCAGCATCCACCCCAACAAGACGCATCTCAAGTGACTTTTGTATTGGGTAACTTATCGAGCTCTTACCAAGTAAAGGTGTCGCAAGGTAGCATTGAGCAGGGCCGCTTTGTTGAAGATTGGTTTGCGAGTGTTGATCATCAACTTACCGAAGACACGCGTTACATCATTGGCAATGCGAAAGTGGGCAGTTACATCGCGATATCCTCAACAACGGCTCACGATGCGAGCGGAAACTATCTTGGTAAGTTTACTCCGTGCAACAAAACCTTGGTGTTTAGGTTACCACTACAGGCAGACGATGTTTACATCACAGACATCAACTATCAGTGGGAGAACGTGGCGATATATCCAATGTACTCTGACAAGCTAGAGCACGCTCAGCAGTATTTCCGTCAACATAGCGAGTTTGGTATTGGTGAGTTAAAGCCGATCATTCACTTGCAGTTAAATGCTGATCTTTATCATGACTGCGAAACATTAAGCCCCCATCCATACGCTTTAGAGAGGCCAATTTAGCCCTCAATCGCGGGTTTTGCATAGGCGCATTGAACGCAAGGTTATTTATGCATTTTCGCTGGTATAAATAGCGGTTGTTCGTTGGGCAAATACCATAAATGACGATGTTACTGTGAAGTCATCATCAGAAATGAACAAAAAAAGGAAATTGCTTTAATTTTTGCGATGAGATTCTATTCACTAATTAGGAATTAATAGAAATTTTTAATCGTTATTTCTAAGTGTAGCTAATAAAAGGTACGGATATTTAGTCTGCGATTGATTAAATATCCGTTATTTACAATACGCTTAGTGGAAATTTAATTTGAGGTTAGTCACTTTTAAAGGGAATATTTTCACTTACTATCAGTGCCACCTTACTTTTCTTCCCAATAACGACATAAAGAAATAAATATTTCTGTACCTAATATAAGGATAACAATCGACATGAGCGGCGTAATCATTAAAAATTCTCGCAACACAGAGAATGCACCAATTAGCCCTGTATCAACTCAAACAGTTGCGTTTTCTCACTACAATAACATCTCTGCTCAGCTACCTATTAACACAGCGGGTGAGATTGTTGTTGGCGGCGTAAAAGAGCAAGCGGCTCAATGTTTAGAAAACATTAAAGCGATCGTTGAAAGTATCGGTCACGTAATGGAAGACGTTGTTAAAGTGAACGTATTCCTTAAGAACATCGAAGATGCAGCACAAGTTGATGAAGTTTACGCTTCATTCTTCAATGGTTACTTCCCAACTCGCACAACAGTTGCAGTTGACGCACTACCAATGAGCGATGCTCTAGTGCAAATCGATGCAATCATCTCTAACGGTGAAGGTACAACTCCTCAAGCAGCTTGCCCACTAATCAAGCTAGCTCGTAACACAGAAAACGCACCAATTAGCCCTGTATCAACTCAAACAGTTGCGTTCTCTCACTACAACAACATCTCTTCTCAGCTTCCTATCGACCCTGCAACAGGCAAGCTAGTAGAAGGTGGCGTTCAAGAGCAAGCGGCTCAGTGTCTACGTAACATCAAAAACATCATGGAAAGCATTGATGTACCATTCGATGACATCGTAAAAGTAACTGTATTCGTTAAAGATCTTGCAGACTTAGATGCAGTAAACGCAGCGTACACTACGTTCTTCCCTGATTCTTCAATTGCTCGTACAGTGGGTTACATGCCTGCGCGTACTAACGCAGTAGTTGCTGACCTAGCAATGGGTGCTCGTGTTCAAATGGACGCAGTAGTATCACACGGCGACGGCACACCACCGCAAGAAGTTGAAGACCGTCACGGCATTGTTATCCGTGCTAACAACACAGATAAAGCGCCACGCAACCCACTACACACTCAAACTGTAGCGTTTTCTCACTACAATCACATTGCGGCTCAGCTACCACTCGACGTAGCAACAAACGCATTGGTTGAAGGTGATACTCAAGCGCAAGCGAAACAATGTCTGAACAACATCAAAGCGATCGTTGAAAGCATTGGTCACGTGATGGATGACGTTGTTAAAGTGAACATTCAGCTTAAAGATATGGCTGACCTAGACGCTGTAAACGAAATCTACACTACGTTCTTCAAAGGCGATCTACCAGCTCGTACAGTTGTGGGCGTATCTCAAATCGCAATGGGCGCGGCAGTTCAAATTGATGCAACAGTATCAAATGCGGAAGGTACACCACCAAACGCATAATATTTAAAACTAATTAATAATATAATTGGTTTAAATATAAATAATAAATTAGAAGGCACTGTGTAAATAACGCAGTGCCTTTTTTTATTCATGTTATGGATAATTATTTATGAAGTTAAGAGTTAAATAATAATTGCATAAACGATAATAAGTTTCGTTTGTTAAGTTATATTTTGATTATTTGTTATACGCTTGATAGTTTCTGCTAATCAATAGAATTGATAAAAGCGATTAGAGCCAAGATAAATTCAAAATTATGCTACTCAGGAAATAGAGAATGAGTAGCAACAATGAGTAACAAAGCTTTAGTCGTAGAAGGTGGCGCGATGCGTGGTGTATTCGCCAGCGGTGTTTTAGATAGTTTTATGGCTGAGGATTATCAGCCCTACGATTTCGTCATTGGCGTGTCTGCGGGAGCTTCTAACTTGGTGGGCTATCTTGCTCATCAACCAGAGCGCAGCTACAAAGTGATCAGCCAGTTGGCGACTCAAAAGCGCTTCTTTAATCGTTCTCGCTTTGTACGCGGTGGCGATCTCGTGGATGTGAAATGGCTGATTGAACAGTCAAATCAGCGTTTCCCTATCGACTATGATCAAGTGCTGCAAACCCCTATGTATGCCGCTGTAACTAATATCGAGACGGGTGGCGCAGACTACTTCCGACTCAATGAAGAAAATTTAGATTCAGTGCTAGAGGCAACCACTGCTTTACCTATCGCCTATAAGTCTACGCCTTGCTTTTCAGGCGGTTGTTACACTGATGGCGGTGTGGCGGATTCAATTCCTGTCAAAGAAGCCTATCGCCGAGGTGCGCGAGATATTACGGTGATTTTATCCCATCCATTGAGCTATGAAATGAAGCCAATGAAAGCGCCATGGTTGATGAAAACACTGCTAGCTCGTTACCCAAACATCGCCGAATCAATGTTGGTAAGAGCCAACAATTACAATCAATCACTGGCGTTTATTCGCAATCCGCCAAAAGATGCGACAATCCGAGTGATTGCACCGCCCGAATCATTTGCTGTTAAGCGTTTAACCATGAAGCTAGAGATATTGGAGCAAGGCTATCAAATGGGCGTTGATGCGGGGAAAATTCACTTGGCGATACAGCAAGGTGTTCATGGCCTCAGTGAAGAGAATTGCCATTTCTGTTTGTGATCGTTTGGTGTCGTAAGGTGTGTTTACCGCGTCATTCCGCTAGTATGGTGAGAGTGGTATCAGTTAAGAATAAAGGAAGCGGAAAGCATGGATTCAAATGCTCTGTATTATGTGCATGATCCTATGTGCTCTTGGTGTTGGGGCTATCAGCCAACATGGCAAAAGATAAAACAATCTTTGCCAGAGGGCGTCACACTGCAATATTTGGTGGGTGGGTTAGCGCCCGACAGTGATGTGCCTATGCCAGAGCCAATGCAGCACCAAATTGCAGCGTATTGGCGCAAAATTGAAGATTACTTGGGGACGGAGTTTAACCATGACTTTTGGCGAGACAATACTCCGAGACGCTCCACTTACCCTGCGTGTCGCTCAGTGCTCGCGGCGCGGGCGCAAAACGCAGAGCAGGCGATGATTACCGCCATTCAACAAGCCTATTACTTGCATGCGAAGAATCCGAGTAATGTGGATGTGCATATTGGTCTAGCTCAGCAACTTAACTTAAACGTCGAGCAGTTTACTCGTGATATGGCCTCGAGTGAGCTTAACCAACAGCTTCTTGATGAGATCGCTTTTGCCCGCTCAATTGGTGGTAACAGTTTTCCTTCTTTGTTTTTGAAAACAGCGCAAGGTATTACGGAACTGCCGATTGATTACCAAGAGAGCGCAAAAACCTTAGCGCAAATCGACGCTTTGTTAGCCGAATCATTCATATAGTTCCGATTATTAGAGATGAATATACTCCATTTACGTGCGCTACTTGTCGCCATTGAAACAGGTTCTATTTCAGCAGCGGCTCGTCAGTTAGGCAAGACCCAACCTCAAGTGAGTCAGTGGGTATCAGATTTAGAAATTGACCTTGGCGTTGAGATTTTTACACGGACGGGTAACAAAACGTCGTTGACAGAACAGGGCAGTCAACTGTTGCCACACCTCAAGCATACTGTCAGTCATTTCGATAAGTTGCAGCAAAGCGCGATTACATTGGCTCAAAGCGAGCCAGCGGTTGTACGCATTGGCATTGAACACTACATCCCAGAAAGTTTACTTGCGGATGGAGTGGAGCAGTTATTTGCGATGCCTCAATTGAGTCTCGAAATATGGCGAGATGACCCAGAACAGCTTGCCGAAGGGCTGATTGAGGGTGAATTGGATGTCATTATTCGTCATGAGTCAGAACAAGTTCATCAGCTTGATAACCACTATTTAGCATTGGGTAGCTATCAAGAAGTGATGGTTTGTAGCCATAATCACCCGTTAGCCATGTTAGATGGTGTGTCTAGCGACGACTTAGGCCAATATCGAGAGTTGGTTTGGGGGATAATGCAACAGCGTGAGTTTGAAGGTTTTGGTGTCGATTATGCGCTGTTCAGTGACTTGGCGATGTTGCTAACACAACTCAAGCGAGGTCATGGTTATGCTTTTGTACCGAAAGCGAACGTAGAGCACGAATTACAGCGAGGGGATTTAATCTCGCTCGCGTGTCATTTCCAACCACACGGCTTCGTGCGTGGAGTGGAGATGGTATGGCGACACGGTTTTGATGCATCAAAAGTAGGGAATGCGGCTTTGAATTGTCTCAAACAGCATCATCAGTTTGATGGTTAGCTCGATAAATGATCGGCAGTGCTAACTTGTATTCAGGGCATCCCACCAGTCGAACAGTAACAACGCGACGTAGATAGGCAGAAGTGCCCATACTAAAGGGTCATCCCAAAATTGGTAAGTAGTGCCAATAGCCGCTAATGCCAGAATCATTAGTTCAGAAATACCGACCATTAACAGAAGTTTGGTTGCATGAGCGAAGTATCTTAATAGCGGCTGGCTTAACCTTGTCTTTTGATAAGTTGCCTCGAATATTCCAACGATAGCCGCTGCCATTAATAGACCAATGACAGCTAATATCGCCGCTTGGTTACTGTGTTCCATATCTCGCATAACATCAAAGGTTTGCAGAAATAAACAGGGCACAATCAGCAAGAGTAACAGTGCTTGCTTAACCATAACCTCAGTATAAAAGCGGCGTTTTTCCATTATCGTTTACTCTTGTTCGTTATCACTTTGGTCGATATCAAACACGACTTTGCCTTGTAATATGGTCATCAACACTTGTGCATCAGCGATTTTATTGGCGCTTAGGCGGCTAATGTCTTGGTCGAGAATCGCCAAATCAGCAGACTTTCCAACTGAAATTGAGCCTGTGACTTGGTCTAAACCTAAACTTTTTGCTGCATTGATAGTGTAGGCATCAATGGCATTTTTCACGTCGGGTAGGCCAGTTTTTCCCATCTTGATACTGTTCGCTATACCAACCAAAGGGTTAATATCATGCACGTTCCAATCACTGCTTAAGGTGACGTTAGCGTCGGTGCTATGCAGCGCACTGAGATTCATCAGTGCGCGAGTGCGTCTTGCGCCAAGAAAGGCTTCTGCCCATTGATGGTCATGTTGCGCGACATAATCCGAACCGACTTGAAAGTCGGCGGTTACTCCTAGTTTTTCAAAGCGAGGAATATCTTTTTTGTCGACGAGCTCTACATGGGTGAGCGTATATGGCCGAGTAGATCCTGAGGCTCGCACATATTCCACCGCATCTAAAGATTCTCGAATTGCACCATCCCCAATAGCGTGAATGTGGGCGCTATATCCCAGCTTATCCAGCTCTGTTAGCCATGATTTCATCGCTTTGGGTTCAATGTAGTTGATGCCATAAGGCTCGTCAGGGATGTAAGTATCTAAATAGGGGGCGAGCGTCTTTGCTGTACCATTGACAAAGATACCATCGCTGTACATTTTGACCTGATCAATAATTAATAGGCGGTCGCTGTTACTTGACTGAATATCTGCGAGAAAATCCAGTTGTGGCTTCATGCTATCGGTCGGGTAAATCCATGGCCTTAGTGAGACGCGCGCCGTTAAAGTTTGGTCTTGTTCAGCTTGTTGCCAAACCTCAAGCCATCCGCGTTTCCAATACAAACGTCCGTCACCAATTGTCGTAATACCATGAGCAGCCGCTTCTTCTAAGCCAACCATCAAGCCATCGTAACTCTGTTCAAATTGATTTTTCAGGCTATTCCAAGCCATCTCCATTACGATGTCGCCAGCATTATCAAGCAGTATTCCATTCAACTCGCCAGTATGTTCATCTTTGAGTATTTTGCCACCTTGCGGCTCAGGTGAATGTTTACTAATGCCAGCCAGTTGTAGTGCTTTGGAGTTAACCCACATTGAGTGCGACGTTTGCTCCATGATGACCACAGGTATATCTGGGTAGATCTCATCGATGACTTCCAACGGTGTACGGCGGTTTTCAGGGTCGAGAATGGCTTCAATTGAAAAACCATAACCGGTTAGCCAGCCGTTTTTCGGTGCTGATGATCGGCATGCGCGTAAATAGGGGATTTGATCTTTTACTAAGCCGTCCATGTCCAGTTCGCAGCTTCCGCCAGCTTCGGATGCCGCTTCAAATACGTGGTTATGATTGTCGATAAAGCCCGGCATGATAAACGCTTGTTCTAGGTCGATTTCATCGGTCGAGGATGAAATGAAACGTTCAGCATGGTCATAATCACCAACAAACACAATTAGGCCTTGGCTGATGGCAATGGTATCGGCACGTTCGTGTCCATATATGGTGGCGTTGGTTAGTAGGGTATCGGCAGTGTGGTCATTCGCGTAACTTTGCATAGCAATGCTCAAAATTAGTCCGGTCAAGAAAGGTCGTTTCATGATGGCTCCTTAGTTATTGTTACGAGGAGTGTACTAAGCACTGCACATAGATAAAAAATAGCCACTATATGAAGATTCGTATAGTGGCTAGGAGAGATTGGTGTAGTGACAAAAAAGTACTATTTCTGCCTGATGTAATGGCTTTGTACCACTGCGTTTAGCAAGGTTTTGCTTTCACTTAGTGCGAAATTGAGTGGCGATGTCAGATCACCAAATAGCGGAGCTCCGCCTCCGAGTAAAACGGGAATGGTGGTAATAATCAGCTCATCAATTAAGTCTTGTTGCAGAAAGTTTTGGATAGTTACGCCACCATCGATGTACAGCTCTTGATAGCCACGCTTGTTTAGGCTGTGGACGACGTCATGCAGCTCACCGGAAACAATAGACACCTTATCAGCCAGTTCAGCTGGCACTTCGGTGAGCGTATTGCTCAGCACGAATACAGGTTTAGAATATGGCCATTCAACACCAAAGCCAATCACGGTTTCAAACGTGTTTCTACCCATAATCAGGCCATCAACGCGCTCCATAAGAGGCACGAAACCAAGGTCAAGATTTTCTGGGTTAGGGACAGCGTGCAGCCAGTCTAACCCGCCTTGTTTGTCCGCAATGTAACCATCCAAGCTGGTGGCAATAAAGACGATATTCGCCATGTAATTATTCTCCGCGATAAAAGGCTTGCGCCAACAGTTTGATAGTAGCAGGAATCTGTTCAATAGAGATATTACCAAAGCCAAGAACTGCGCCTTGCCAGTCACGCTCAGGGCTGTCTTTTGTTTCGTAATAGTCCATGGTGCGCAGACGTATGCCTGCTTTTGAGGCTCGTTGAGCCCATTGTTGCTCTGTGATACCACGTCGCCATTGCAAGGTAATATGCAATCCTGCAGCTTGGCTGATGATGGTCACATCACTTCCCAAGCAAAGGTTTATGTGTTCGACCATAGCTTGTCGTTTGGCGGAATAGAGCCGACGCATTTTGCGGATATGTCGAAGAAGATGACCTTCTTGGATGAAATCGGCTAGTGCATATTGAGTATGAGCGGGTGAGTCACCACTAAGTGCGTCTTTGATCATTAGGCATTGGTCTACGATTTGGTCGGGAACCACCATGTAGCCAATTCTCAAGCCATTAAACATGACTTTGCTCAGCGATCCGATATAGATGACATGGTTATCAATGCCAAGTTGTGCTGCAAGCCCCTGCATACTGGTAAATGGACGATGGGCGAACTGAAATTCACTGTCGTAATCATCTTCAATAATCCACGCATCATTGCGTTTTGCCCACTGGATGAGTTCAAGTCGCTTTTCGGTATTCAAGCTCGTGCCCATCGGATATTGATTGCTCGGTGTAACGTAGAGTGCGTCAGCTTGGTGGTTGAGTATGGAGTCCATTTCTAGGCCATGTTGTGGCAATACGGGGATCAGTTTTTGTTGGTAGTTAAGTAAGCTAAGGACTTTTCGCATTTGGGCGTAACCGGGCGATTCCATCATGACCGTTTGCTTAGGCTGTAAACTCGCCATAGTGGCAATAGTGAGTGCTTGCTGCGCGCCAGAGGTAATGATGATGTTGTGTGCATTACAACGGACAGAACGGCTTGATGAAAGGTAATGGGCAAGGGCATCTCGAAGTGACGCTACACCCTGAATATCGCTGCTGCCCATAATGTTAGGTCTGTGGTTATGCCTTTGCAGCAATTTGTTCCACTTAGCATAGGGGAACTGCTGTAGGTCTGGAATGCCAGTAGCAAATGGCTTATTCAAATCCTCACGCGGTAGAGGTTTGGTTTTGTTGCTCTGCTCGCTTGCCGTTGGTAAGTAGCTGTCTGGTAGTTCAACAGCGACGAAATATCCGCTGCTTGGCCTGCTTTCTATGTAGCCTTCAGACACCAAGTTGTCATAAGTCCCGCTGACGGTATTACGGCTAATACTTAAATGGCTGGAGAGTTTACGCGTGGAGGGTAATTTGCTCGATTTAGGCCACAATCCCGATACGATCTTATCGCGTATAGCATGAAAGAGCTGCTCCTGTAGCGAGTCTCCTTGTCGTTCTAATTGTAAATCTCCAATATCAAGTTCTTGCACAACTGGCTCCATGTTAATTTCAAAACTGGATCTGAATACAGAGCCAGTTTGTCGATATATTGCGCTTAAAGCAATGTCGATAAGGAAAAATTATGCTGTCAAACACGGAGCGTACCACCCTAAAGAAAGCAGCGCATAAAGCGCAGCAAGATGTTTCAATCCTTCATCAAATCATTGATGAATCCTTGGTGGGGCATATTGCCATTCATGATGGTTCTGGGCCTGTGGTTATCCCTATGTTGGCTTGGCGAGTAGATGACCATGTTTATATTCACGGTGCCAACAATAGCCGATTGATGCGTTATCTAAAGCAGGGTAATGCAACTTGTGTGACGTTTACTCTGTTCGATGGTTGGGTACTGGCGAGGTCAGCTTTCCATCATGGTGCTCATTATCGTTCTGCGGTGGTTATGGGGCAGTTTGAAGAGATAAGTGAACGAGAAGAAAAAGACCGCTTACTGAATCACTTTATTGAGCAAATTGCGCCCAAACGATGTGAAGAGATTCGATTGAGTAGTGATAAAGAGTTAGCAGCCACGATGATTCTCTGCATTCCACTGACTGAGGCTTCAGTCAAAGTGAGTAATGGAGAAGTGAATGACGATAAAGCGGATCTCGATATTGAGGCGTGGGCGGGTTTTGTGCCTTATCGCACTGTGGTTGGGCCTTTACAACCAAGTAGTACGTTGGATTCTAGTATCGCGACTCCAGATTACTCCATGGCTTATGGGTCAAGATGGCATCAAGCTGAGTAGTATAAAGCGCCGCTTTTTTATCCGCCGTTTTGCGTATGGAATGCTTAACATTTCATGCGCTAACTCATTGATAAAAAGGTGACTAATGGTAGAGATTTTTGTCAAACCTCACCTTGTTGGATAATTGCTCTAAGTTACTGTTCTCGTATGTTAAATAAACGTCATATATGAAAGCATAGTCTTAATACAGAGCCATTCGGAAGGCCACAACCAAGAGTAGGGAGAACCAATGAAAGCACTTGTCGTTATTGCCCACCCATTAGAAGACAGCCTCTGCCAGCATTTAGCAAGTAAAGCGGTCGAGAGCTTAGAGCTACAAGGGTATCAAGTTGAAGTGAAGAATCTCTATCAACAGCAATTTGAGCCCCGTTTGCAAACTCAAGAGAGACAGAGCTATTACGCTGAGCAGTTTGAGCAATCTCATTTAGAAGCGGATCTTGCTGAGCTAAAGCAAGCCGATCATTTAGTCTTGGTGTTTCCTACGTGGTGGTTTGGTTTTCCTGCGATTTTAAAAGGATGGTTTGACCGAGTCTGGGCTCCGAGTCACGCGTTCAATCACGCAGACGATCTGGGGGCGATTACTCCGCTTTTGCACAACTTAAAACAAGTGACGGCAATTACCAGCCTTGGCTCGCCATGGTGGGTTGATTACTTTGTGTTGTGGAAGCCTGTCCACCGAATCTTAAAGATTGCACTACTTGGTGCATGTACGAAAAACTGCAAGCTGAAAATGTTCTCGCTGTATAAAGCCGAAGATGTTTCTCAATCGCGTACTGAGAAATTTACTCAGCGTATTAGTCGTTATCTCAATCCGCAAAGTTAGGAGTGTTCATGCAGCATTTGATGTTTGATATCGATGGTACTCTGATTCAATCATACGATTTTGACGAGCAGTGCTTTGTCCAAGCGGTACTGGATGTGACGGGTAAAACCATCGACACTAATTGGAGTGACTATCGCTACGTCAGCGACCGCGGTATTTTGATGCAGTTTATTAAGCAGCACCAAATGGACATAACTATAGAGCAACTTGAACCGCAGGTGAAAGCGGCTTTTATTCAAAACATTCAAGCGCATCTAAATCGTGACCCAGCCAAGGAGGTTGAGGGCGCGAAGGCGTTTATAGCTCGCTTACAGCAAGACCCCAACACGATTTTAAGTTTAGCAACAGGAGGATGGGGAGAGAGCGCTCGCCTTAAGTTGCAATCGGCAGGGTTTGATGTTGAGAAGCTAGTGATCGCTTCGTCCAATGACCACCATGCTCGTACTGAAATAATGCTGAGTGCCAAAGCTCAAGTGGCCAACCAAGATGATTTACCGATTACTTATTTTGGCGATGGAGAGTGGGACAAAAGGGCGTGCGATGAGCTAGGAGTTAACTTTGTCGCGGTTGGCAACAGAGTAGAGCATTTTCAGAAAATCGACGATTTTATCAATGCAGAACTGGCTTTACATTTCGCTGCTAAAGCAACCCAGATTAGAAGCAAAACAACCAACACTTTTCATTACCGAGCAATGGCCCCAAGTGATTATTCGCAAGTGATCGATCTCTGGTCGCAAACGGAAGCGATGCTGTTGCGAGAAGCTGATTCAGAGCAAAACATCAGCCGTTATTTAAACAGAAATGAAGGGTTAAGTTTTGTGGCTCTCGATGGTGAGAAAATGATTGGTGCAGTATTGGTTGGTACCGATGGTCGACGCGGTTATTTGCAGCACCTTGCGGTTGATAAGGGTTACCGAGGGTTTGGTATTGGTAAACAGTTGGTTGAGAAAGCCACCCATGCTTTGAAGCAGCAAGGTATTGATAAAACCCATCTATTTGTTGCCAATGACAATCTAGCAGCACAGCGCTTTTATCAAGCTTTAGGTTGGCATTCGCGACCGGAAGTCACCATGTATTCATACAATACGTCGCAAGACGACAATATTTAATACAGAAAGTATTTAATACAAAAAGTGTTCAGTAAACAAAAGGAAGATTATGCGTCAGTCGCTAAGAGAAAAAGTACTTCAAGTATGTCACAAGAAGATTGCTCAGAAAGGGGATAATGTAGGGGTATCGTTCTATGCCTTTTTCGCTAACAAGAACGATGACCCAGAACTATTGATGGAAGCGGCTACATGGTGGATTCAAACTCATCAATTAGATCATTTTGAAAAGGCCCACAAGATCATCACAATGGTAGAAGAAGGAAAGTAACCCGCCATTTCGTTTAAATTTGGCAGCCAGTCAGCACTCAATCGTGCATATATAAAGGGCTGGCTGCATTGTAATTCTCCATTTTGTGATAGTGATCACTCACTATCATCACTTCACTCACCGCTTATGATTTATCAATCAAATTAACTACTTGTGGCTGGCTAAATTCATTATTAAGTACCTTGTTAGTTTTATAATGAAATTATGCAATCAATTTCATTTGAATAATACGTTTTCATTACTAGCTTTTAGTTGTTAGCAAACTAGTTCGTTGCATCAGCAACCTTAGCTAACGCTAAAAAAGGACGAAACAAATGAAAACGACAAAACTAGCCATCGCAGTGGCAACAACTCTTTTGGCATCTCAATCAGCGCTTGCTGCGCAAGTTTACAGTGGAGACAAAACCACGCTCTCAGTTGGAGGGTATGTGGATGTGGGTATTGGTGAATACTTTGAAACTGAGACCAAAGTGCACCAAGTATCTCCACGAGTGAACATCGCTGGTGAGAAAGAAATCGGTCATGGCATCACGGTTGACGCCAAAGGTGAATGGGCTGTGAATTACCTGAATGGTGGTGAAGAGACATTCAAAACCCGTCTAGGTTACATAGGTGCGACACATGCACAAGCAGGTCGCTTAGTGGTGGGTACACAATGGTCACCATACTATGACGTTGCAGGTGTTGCTGACCAACCTATCGCGTTCGCCAATGACTTCGTTTACAGCAATCACGGTAATTTGGGTTCTGCTCGTGCTGATAAGATGGTGAGCTACCGCAATAGTTTTGCATTTGGCAGTGATATGTCGGTTTCTTTTGGCCTTGGTTGGCAAGGTAAGCAAACGGATGTTCAAGATACTGAAGTGCTAGTGGGCAACCCTGGCACAATCCAAGTGACTCGCGTTACAACAGAATATGATACTCGCGGCCAAATTGCCTTGAGTGGTGAGTTTGCTGGCTTTGGTGTGGGTTACGTTTACAGCGGCGGTGATATCACCAATGTGGATACCAACACCAAGGTTGACGCTAACTCGCATGTTTTCTCAGCCAAATATGGTCAATACGGCAAAGGCATCTATGCGGCTTTGGTTTGGGGTAAAAATGAGAATTTCTACAAAGGTCTAGAAGAGTCAATGCAATACGAAGCAGTTGCGGCGTTTGGTCTAGACAATGGTTGGAACTTCGCCGTCAACTATGAGGCCGTCGACGATGACAAAGCCAACAAAACTCAATTTAGCGAAAGTGCTGTGCAGGTGGAGTACACCGTTGCACCGGGCTTTGTAACTTTTGCTGCCTATCAATTTGACTTAGGCAATGACATCAATGTCACTGAAAACGACTACTGGACTCTCGGTGCTCGTTACTACTTCTAACAATAGATTTCATTAACTGCCTCTCAGAGCTGCCCTCAATAATGGGGGCAAGCTCTGAGTTTTTTATTCCACTCTAAGAATTTTATTTTCAGCGGATAAAGTTTGGATAGAATGTGCCCTCATTTAATGTTTCAAGGAAGATGGCATGTTCACAGTGACACTTGAAGGGAAGCTTATCTCGCCAAGTAAGATTCTTTGCGTGGGGCGAAACTATCTAGACCATATCAAAGAGCTTAATAACGCTGTTCCTGAACAAATGGTGGTGTTCAACAAGCCAGCCACTTCTATCGCAACGACTATTGCCGCTCATCATCAAGAAGCCCTCCATTATGAAGGCGAGATTTGTTTTCTTGTTCGCAACCAACAATTGGCAGCGGTGGGTATTGGCTTAGACTTAACCAAGCGTGAACTGCAAGCCAAACTAAAAAGCCAAGGGTTACCATGGGAGCGTGCGAAAGCATTTGATGGCTCAGCTGTGTTTAGCCGATTTATTAGCTTGAATGGCTTATCTATTGATGAGTTAGAGATAGAACTGTTCATTAACTGTGTGCGAGTGCAACGTGGCGGGGTAAAACAAATGATTTATAAGCCTCAGCAAATATTCGATGAAATTCAAAGCTACTCAACACTTTGCGATGGCGACGTCATCATGACAGGCACGCCTCAAGGCGTTGGCGAAGTGCAGTCCGGCGATGTGTTCTTAGGTCGTCTTATTCATGCAGGTAAAACTCTGATTGAAATTGAATGGTTGGCTCAATAGAACTGATTTTAGTCAAAAAGCGCCAGTAACAATCTGGCGCTTTTTGTTTGATGTTAGGCAGTAAACAGTACGTTTTTTAATAGCAAAAACAGCAGCATACTTACAATGGTTGTCAGCAGTACATTGCGAGTTTTGTACACGATGACAGCTGCAACTACCGCCGAGATTAAATATGGATTGGTGGTTGAGAGCCATAACTCTCCTTCGGGCAAAAAGACGATGGGAGCCCAGATTGCGGTGAGCACCGCTGGCGCAGAATAAGATAAAACGCGCTGTAAAGCGTTGGGTAACCTTATAGGCAGTTTTGGCTCTAAGAACAAATAGCGACTGGTGAATACCAATAGTGCCATGGCCAAAATAGACAGCATGATCATGAGTTACCTCCAACTTGTTTTTGGCCATATTTCTCCGCTAAATATCCTGACAACATAGCTCCGACACTGGCGATGATCAGCGCCCCCTCCATTTGCGCTAAATTAAGTAAAACTGACAACACCAAAGCGACGATAACCGCGAGTAAGGTTGGTCGATTTTTCACTGTCGGTATGACAATGGCGATAAAGGTCGCTGCGACAGCAAACTCTAAACCTAGCTGATTCAGGGCAGGTATTTTGCTGCCAGCAATGATGCCGACTAAAGTGGCTAAGTTCCAAAATAGATAGAAACTCAAACCTGCCCCTAGTGCATACCATGGCTTCAATCGCTTGGGTGACGTATTCCCACACACCGCAAACAATTCGTCGGTAAGTAGAAACCCTAAGCTTAAACGCCAGCGTAGCGGTAAGGGGGCGATGGCTTGGCGCATCGAGACACTGTAAAGCAAATGGCGCGAGGTAATGAATAATACCGTCAGAAGCATGGTGGCAAGTCCGACGCCCGTTTTAATCATTCCGATTGCGACCAGTTGAGCTGATCCTGCAAACAGAATAGCCGATAGCGCCTGACTTTCTAATACACTTAATCCTGATTCAATGGCGTAAGAACCTGCGAGAAGCCCCCAAGGTATGACAGCTACGCTAAGCGGAAACATTGCGACGCTTCCTTGGAGAAAGAGTTTCTTTCGGCTTTCAGATGGGTGTGAACTCAATGCGGTACTCCTTTTGATTTTCTTCGCAGTCTCTATTTGGACATAAACCTAAAGGTGAAACTTGTAAGATATTGCGCTTATTTAACTATAATGATTGCGCATATTGTTTTGGGGTAACCCCCATGGCCCGCTTAAAATGACGATGGAAGTGGCTTTGATCATGAAAGCCCGCTTCTTGGGCGACATCCTTCAAGCTGTGCCCTTGTTTGATCAGCTTAGTGGCATAGCGTAACCGCGCTTGAACTTGATAAGCATGTGGAGGTAGGCCATATTCTTTTTGAAAGCTGCGCGCAAAATAGTAGGGGCTAAGGTTAGACAGGGATGCAAGCTCTTGTAATGAGGTGTCAGCTTGCGGGAAGTCATCGAGAAATTCTTTGGCTAGGGTTAATTTGCTTCGGCCTTGAATCTCCAAATCTGGGCGCTGTTTGCCGTGGCGATTCATTAGCTTAACCAATGTGCCGTAAACTAAAGTTTCGCGCAGTAAGCGGTTATTGGAATTCTCCAATGCGTCGAATACTAAACGTAGCTGCTGGGCAAGTTCGGGGTCATGCACCACTGGGTCTGGGAAGTAAGGAATGATGCCTTGTTGATTGAAGCCTTGGCTGACTTCGGCAAACTGTTCTGGTAAAGGGTACATGGCTTTATATTCCCAACCATCTTCTGTTGCGCTTTGGCCATTATGAACTTGATCTGCATTGACCAAAATAACGCTGTCTTGCGGCGCAACATGATTAGCGCCCGTGCGATAAAACTTCTGTGCGCCTTTTTGAATGACGCCAACCGTGAATCCTTCGTGGCTATGACGAGAAAAGTTCTGGTGAGTGTATTTTGCATCAAGCACTTCTAAGCCGCCCAGTTCTTGGGCGTGGAGAAACTTAGCTTGCTCTTGCGTTTTGTTTTTCACTCAATTGTCCTACAGCGTCTTCAACTCTCTCTATCTATACCATTTCTACTCTAAATGTTTTTGTACAAAATTGCCTTGTTGAGTTTTCTCTCAAACGAAAAACAGAGTATTCCATACCTGACGTCAGTCGTGATAATTCAATGTGTTGAATATGGTGATATTGATGGTTATATGATCTAGAAATGAACCGTCATGTAATATAAAATTCCGCCTCTCCTGTTCCGAGTTATAGAAAAATATGATTGATATGTCTGTTCTGCCTGTGTATCTCACGGCAGTGGTGGCCTTGTTGTTGCTACCAGGACCAGATATGTTGCTGATCGCCAGTTCAAGTATGAGCTATGGGCGACGCGTAGGCATTTTTGCAAGCCTAGGCAACGCGACATCTGGCATTATTCTGACCTTGCTTGCTGCGTTGGGTGTTTCCGCGCTGATTGCGATGAACCCAATGGCGCTAAAAGTGCTTCACTTATTAGGTGGTGCTTATTTGCTTAAGATGGGGTGGGATTGTATTCGTGCTCAAGCAGCAGATGCGCCAGAACTCGATGGCCAAACTAAGATGGCGACTACTTTCTATCAACGTGCTTTAGTCAGTAACCTACTAAATCCAAAGGCTTTAGTCTTCTTTGTGATGTTCCTGCCGCAGTTTGTTTCTAGCAACATTACCGCCTCTTCGGGTGAGCAAATGTTGGCGCTAGGCTTGTTGCTGAATGTACTCGGTTTACTATTTAACTTGGTGCTGGTGGCTTTAGTCGGAACCTTGGGTAAGAGCCTACTGGAAAATGCCAAGTTTAGAACGTATCAACATAAGTTCATGGGCGGGATTTTCTTCATACTCGCATTGTGGATGTTGAGTTCGTTTATTAAATAACTCAATAATTTATGATAAGGTCAGCGCTTTGCTGGCCTTTTTTATAACAGGGAGTTGGAGTATGAAAATTGAGTTTATCGTCAATCCTGACGATAGCGTTAAGCAAGACATATTAGCGGGCCTTCGCCGTTACAACTTACAGTTTTTCCCTCATGAAAACAGTGACAACATTGCATGTGTCGCAACCAATGAACAAGGTGAGTTCTGCGGTGGGCTATTTGGTGAGGTGTACACCAATACGCTGTTTGTCGAATACTTGTGGGTAGATGATTCGAAACGCAGTGCCGGTCTTGGCAGCAAAATAGTCAAACTCGCAGAAGAAAAAGTGAAAGCAATGGGTGCAACCCATGCTTACTTAGATACATTTAGTTTCCAAGCGCGTGAGTTCTATCTCAAACAAGGTTTTGAAGAAGTGGGGCGTTTTAGCGGATTTCCGATGGAAGGGGTCGATAAGATCTTTTTGCAGAAGAAGCTTTAGTTCTACAGCTTGTTGAGTTGATTGAAAATGGGTATGACATTGTCATACCCATTTTAGTTTGGATTAAATCATGTGTTGGTGCTCGGCAATCAGCATGTCCATTGCGAGCTGCGCTTTGTCTTGTGCCTCTGCAAAGGTCTCTTCTGCGGCAAAAGCCTCCACTACTTCGTAGTAGCATTTTAGCTTTGGCTCAGTACCTGAAGGGCGAACCACAACACGCGCTCCACCGGCAAGGTGATAGATCAATACATCACTGGCTGGTAGGTCGATCGGTTGAGTCGTGCCATCAGCCATCAGACGCTGTTGCACTTTGAAGTCTTCAATGACTTCGACGTTACGCCCTGCAATTGCTTTTGGCGGGTCAGCACGTAATTTATCGCCCACTGATGGCGAGTTTGGTGCAAGTGCAATGCTACGTTGAGCGTTAATGTACATACCGTGTTGGCGATACAGAGCTTCTAGCTGATCCCAAATGGTCTTACCTTGGCTGTATAGCTCTGCTGCAAGTTGTGAGAAAGCAACCAGTGCGGATAGGCCATCTTTATCCCAAACTTTGTTACCAACCGTGTAGCCTAGCGCTTCTTCGTAAGCGAATAGGAACTGGCTATCGTCACTTTGCTTTTGCATTGCTACGTTGGTTAGCCATTTAAAGCCCGTTAGCGTCTGGTAGTACTCAGCGCCGTGAGCGTTGGCAATTTTGTTAAGCAAGCTTGAAGAGACAATGGTGTTACCGATCAACTGTTTACTTGCTTCTGTTTGGGTGAGTAGGTAGTGACCAAATAGGCAACCTACTTGGTCACCGGTGAGCATTTGGTACTCGCTATCCGGTTTTTGTACCGCGACTGCAAATCGGTCGGCATCAGGGTCATTTGCGCAAGCAAGCTGAGCGCCATGCTGTTTTGCTAGCGCCATTACCATATCCATTGCACCGGCTTCTTCCGGGTTGGGGAAGTTGACGGTTGGGAAGGTGCCGTCGGGTTCGCGTTGTTCTTTTACACTGTAAACCTTAGTGAAGCCAGCATCGGCTAATAGGGTTTCAGCCATTCGTGCACCTACGCCATGCATAGCTGTGTAGGCAACACCGATAGAACTAGGATCAATGTTGTTTTGTAGTAACGCGTTGCCATTCATTGTGTCACGATACGTTTGGTAGTAATCGTCTTCTAACCACACCAGATGGCCTTGTTCCTCTGCTTGATCAAGCGGAAGCAAATTGAGTTCTTCATTCGCTGCGATTTCGATTTGTGACGCGATACCTGAGTCATGTGGCGGGATGATTTGCGCGCCATTATCCCAGTAGACTTTAAAGCCGTTGTACTCTGGTGGGTTGTGACTGGCAGTAACGACAACCGCCGCCGCTGCGCTGAAGTGTCTAACACCAAACGCAACAATAGGCGTTGCCGCTACGTCGTGAGTTAAATAAACCTTGATGCCTTGTGCGGTTAACACCGACGCTGTGTCGTGAGCAAACTGCTTTGAATCTGGGCGACCATCGTAACCAATCACCACTCCGCGTTGTTTTGCATCGGCAAATTGCGATTGTAGGTAATAGCCTAAGCCAGTCGCTGTTTGTTGAATAACTAAGCGATTCATGCGGTTAGGGCCTGCACCAACCTTGCCACGCAAACCGGCGGTACCAAATTCTAAACGACAGCGGAAACGGTCTACCAACTCTTCGTTTTGTTGTTCTGAGATCAGTCTTTGTAGCTCTTCACGTGTACGTGGGTCTGGGTCTTGAGCCAGCCACTGATTGTATTGTTCTGTCATCGTGATTACCTTTCGTTGGTGCTTTTCTTTGATGTTATGGCTTAATCGTAATTGATATTGCTTATCATTTACGAGAGCGCAATCGCTAAACCATTTTGTGGTTGCACTTTCTTGCACAATTCAAAAACGCTAACTAGCCTTTATTAACATAAATATAACAAATTACGTTGGTTTTAGGAGTGACCCATCTCGCCGTATCTAATTCGGGTCTACTAAATACGTATCGCACTGGAATGCACTTTACTCACAGTATGGAACATTGGACGAGTATTGGGTGTTCATTTGCAAAGTGATTGAGCCCTTAGTTTTGGCAGCAAACAGAGTTTGCGTGCAGAGACAGAGGAGAGGTCTTTTGAAAAGAATACCGTTTGCGCCATGGTTAGCATTGGAAGCGCTAATTTTGGTATGGGTAATGCCAGCCTCCGCTGAAGAGCAACCCTTGAATATGACTCAAGGGGTAACGGACATTAGTGGTCAGGTTTATGAGCTGCATATGCTCATCTTCTACATTTGCTGCGCCATTGCATTTGTTGTGTTTGGTGCCATGTTCTATTCCATTTATCGTCATAGAAAATCTAAAGGCGCTGTCGCTGCCCACTTTCATGAAAGCACCAAAGTTGAAGTAATTTGGACTGTCATTCCGATCATCATCCTAATTGCCATGGCAATACCTGCTACCAAAACCTTGATCGCGATGGAAGATACATCGAAATCTGACTTGACCATAAAAGTTACGGGTTCTCAGTGGAAGTGGCATTACAGCTACTTCGATCAGGGGGTGGAGTTCTTCAGTTTATTAGCGACCAGCCAAAAGCAAATTGATGGCATCGAAACCAAAGGCGCGCACTACCTCCTTGAAGTGGATAACCCACTTGTAGTGCCAATTAATCAAAAAATCCGTTTCTTATTGACCTCTGATGATGTGATTCATTCTTGGTGGGTGCCTGATTTTGCGGTTAAGAAAGATACCATCCCGGGTTTTATCAATGAGGCATGGACCAAAATTGATAAGCCGGGCGTTTATCGTGGGCAATGTGCAGAGTTGTGTGGTCGAGCCCATGGCTTTATGCCGATTGTAGTCCATGCGATGGAGGAAGAGGACTACCAAGAATGGTTAGCGGGTAAGAAACAAGAAATGGCATTGGCGGAGCAGCAAGCGCAGGCCGCGTTATCAGACGAATTGAGTCTGGAAGAGTTGGTTACGATTGGTGAAAAAGTCTATCTCGAACGATGCGCCGTGTGTCACCAAGCTAACGGGGCAGGTATTGCAGGAGCATTCCCTGCCATCACTGGAAGTAAAGTGGCAACAGGGGATATTGATACCCACATTGACACTATAGTGAATGGTCGTTCAGGCACTGCCATGCAAGCGTTCGCCAATCAGTTAACGGATAAGGAAATTGCCGCTGTGATTACTTATCAGCGAAATGGGCTGGGTAATGATACCGGTGAAGTGATTCAAGCCTCAGATATCCATTCATTCAAAAACCGCGCCCAAGAGCAAGGTCAATAGGCAGGAGTAAAGCGATGAGTAACTTGAATGATAAACAGCAAAAATCTTCTCCTGTCACTGATGCGGAAATGGCCCACGCGAGTAGTTCTATCGCAGTGGAAGAGTCTCATGAGCACCACGCACCAAAAGGATTTGCGCGCTGGGTTTACTCAACCAATCATAAAGATATAGGTACATTATATCTCTGGTTTAGCTTCATCATGTTTTTGACTGGTGGTGCGATGGCCATGGTGATTCGGGCAGAGTTATTTCAGCCGGGGTTGCAGCTTGTTGAACCGCAGTTCTTTAATCAGATGACCACAGTTCATGGTTTAGTCATGGTGTTTGGTGCGGTCATGCCTGCTTTTACCGGGCTTGCCAATTGGATGATTCCAATGATGATTGGTGCGCCAGATATGGCCTTGCCAAGGATGAACAATCTCAGCTTTTGGATTTTACCATTCGCCTTTGCCATTTTGCTTGCATCGCTGTTCACCGAGGGCGGCGGGCCTGATTTCGGTTGGACATTCTACGCACCGCTTTCAACCACTTATGGCCCAGACAGTACGGCTCTGTTTGTCTTTTCTGTCCATATAATGGGGATCAGTTCGATCATGGGGGCGATCAACGTTATCGTCACGATCGTAAACATGCGAGCACCGGGAATGACATGGTTCAAAATGCCAATGTTTGTTTGGACGTGGCTAATTACCGCTTTTTTGTTAATCGCCGTGATGCCAGTGTTAGCAGGCGCAGTCACCATGGTGCTGACCGATAAGTACTTTGGCACCTCGTTTTTTGACGCTGCAGGCGGTGGCGATCCGGTGATGTTCCAACACATATTTTGGTTCTTCGGCCATCCTGAAGTGTACATCATGATTTTGCCATCATTCGGCATTATTTCGGCCATTTTACCTGCATTTAGCGGCAAGAAGCTGTTTGGTTATCACTCGATGGTTTACGCAACTTGCAGTATCGCCTTGCTCTCGTTCTTGGTATGGGCACACCACATGTTCACGACAGGTATGCCGGTGTTTGCTGAACTGTTCTTTATGTATTGCACCATGTTGATAGCGGTGCCGACTGGAGTGAAGGTTTTCAATTGGGTAGCTACCATGTGGCGCGGAGCAATGACATTTGAGACGCCAATGCTGTTCGCGATTGCGTTCATAGTTTTGTTTACCATCGGCGGTTTATCAGGTTTGATGTTGGCGATTGTGCCTGCGGATTTCCAATATCATGATACCTATTTTGTGGTGGCGCATTTCCATTATGTATTGGTTTCTGGAGCCGTGTTCTCCATCATGGCTGCGGCCTATTATTGGTTACCTAAATGGACCGGTCATATGTATGACCACAAGCTAAGTTTGTGGCATTTCTGGTGTTCGGTTATTTCAGTCAATGTGCTTTTCTTCCCGATGCATTTCTTAGGCTTAGCGGGTATGCCACGGCGTATTCCTGACTATGCGATTCAGTTTGCGGATGTCAATCAGATCGTTTCGATTGGTGGCTTTGCATTTGGCTTGTCTCAATTAATATTCTTATGGCTAGTGATCAAGTGTATTCGCGGTGGTGAAAAAGCGCCTGCGAAACCATGGGAACGAGCCGAAGGTTTAGAGTGGACGGTGCCAAGCCCTGCGCCTCATCATACCTTCTCAACCCCACCGAAAGTGGACTAAGTGGGAGGTGGCATGGAAGCTCAAGAAGGTAACGACACCAGCGCAAACAAAAAGCTAACCCTTAAGCTGATTGGTGCCGCATTGGCGATGTTCGGTTTTGGATTTGCGTTAGTTCCAATCTACGACATCATGTGCGATGCGCTAGGGATCAATGGTAAAACCAGCAGCGAAGCGGTGAGCCAGCCTATTGCGATGCAAGTGGATAACAGCCGTTCTATTCGAGTCGAATTCATTGCCCATCCCAATCCTGCGATGCCATGGGCGTTTGCACCCAAAGTTACCGCCATGGATGTTCACCCCGGCGAAGTCATCGAAACCGCTTATATCGCATTTAATCGCTCAGATAAGACGATCGTTGGTCAGGCAGTTCCTTCCGTAGCTCCGGGGTTGGGCGCAAGTTACTTCAATAAAGTTGAGTGCTTTTGCTTCAACAAGCAGCCGCTTGGCGGGAAAGAGAAAACCGAGATGCCGCTGATTTTTTATATCGAGCCTTCCATCCCTGACAGCATTCATACGCTGACTCTGTCTTACACCTTGTATGACATTACAACTGAAACCGTTGAAATAGCGCGCTTAGCTGAAGTGATTAACTCGCCAAGTGAGAGCCAACAAGGAGGAACGCGATGAGTTCCAAACATCAATCTTACTATGTACCTGCTCAAAGCAGCTGGCCAATTGTCGGCGCTGTGGCGCTATTTCTGATTGCTGTCGGTGCAGGGCTCACCGTGCAGAACATGGCAGAAGGTGGCGACAATAGTGTGTTCGCCATGGTGATACTAACAGCGGGATTTCTGTTTCTGCTTTATATGTTTGCCGGGTGGTTTAGTAACGTGGTTACGGAGTCGATGAGCGGTCTCTATTCGGAGCAAATCGCGCGTTCATTTCGTCAAGGGATGAGCTGGTTCATTTTCTCTGAAGTGATGTTCTTCGGTGCTTTCTTTGGTGCTCTGTTCTACGCTCGGATTATCTCTGTGCCATGGCTTGGTGGTGCAAGTAACAACTTTATGACTCACGAGGTATTGTGGCCTGCGTTTGAAGCAATATGGCCGCTCACTACTGCCCCTGATGGGACGCAAACGACGGCTATGGGCTGGCAAGGAATTCCGTTGAAAAATACCGTTCTGCTATTGCTCTCTTCGATCACTTTACATATGGCGCACATCAGCTTAGAGAAAAACAAGCGCATGGCATTGATCGTGTGGTTAGAGCTAACCATCGTGCTGGCGGGTTTCTTCTTGTATTTCCAAGGAGTTGAGTATGCCCATGCTTACCAAGATTTAGGGCTGACGCTGCAATCCGGTATTTATGGCAATACCTTCTTTATGCTCACGGGGTTTCATGGTTTGCATGTCTGCCTTGGTACGATTTTTTTGATTGTGTTACTGGGGCGTATTGCTAAAGACCACTTTACCCCGAAAGACCACTTTGCCTTTCAAGCGGGGAGTTGGTATTGGCACTTTGTTGATGTGGTTTGGCTATGTTTGTTTGTGTTTGTTTATGTACTTTGAGGTTAGTAAGGACGAGCGTTTGGCTCGATAAATCCGCTAAGTAATGCTGCGAATAACAGCACCACAGCCAAGGCGGACAGAATGACACGTCGACCAAGAAAGTGGCTCATCGGCTGATGGTTTTCTCCTTGAGTGTCGTTAGACGGGCCTTTGACCATTTCAAACATAGCTTTTGCAAGGTTGATGACAATGAAAAGCAACAGCAAAACTAACAATAGTTTGAACATGAATACCATGATGGCAGGCCTCGCGATGTTGGTTAAGCAGCCGAAATTTTGGCTTGCAGTGTTATTAACTGTGGTTGCGATTTCGATATTGGTCAACTTAGGGTTTTGGCAGTTATCAAGAGCAACATTAAAACAGCAAATGCAAGTGCAATTGGCGCAAGCAAGTCAGCGACAACTACAAGGTTTGTCTGAGGTTGATGAAGGAACAGGCAGGGCGATTACAGGGCTAAAGGCAGAGGTGGCATTAACACCAAAACCTCGTTATCTGCTACTTGATAACCAAGTGTTTGAAGGGCAAGTAGGGTATTTAGCCTATCAATTGATGCAAGAGGGGCACTCTCAATCAGTGCTGTTTGAACTGGGCTTTGTTGCCGCGCCAGACCTAAGAAGTGAACTGCCCCAAATAGCGTGGCGAAGCGAAAAGTATCAAGGGTTAGTGCGATTGTATAAACGGTCGGATAATCCGTTGAGTTCTGAGTTGATGGCGGAAGAGTTCATTGAGGCTGGTTTGAGTGTTTTACGCGTGCAAAATTTGAATTACTCGGCGTTGTCAAAGCGTTGGGGCGTTGAACTGGAAGCTTATGCCATTCAGCCGTTAGCGGATTCATGGTCATATGCGCAGCCATGGCAACCTATCCCAATGTCGGCAGAGAAGCACCAAGGCTACGCAGTGCAATGGTTTGCAATGGCAATAGCATTATTTATCTTGAGTATTTGGTGGTTAGTCAAGGCGGCGAGTCAGCGAACCGCTCATTCATAAAGCAAAGGAGTGCTTATGATTCATCCTATCTATCGTGGTCGTATCATTCTTATTGGTTTAGTTGTGTTGTTTGCCCTTCCGGCCATTGCTGCCAAAGTCATCCTTTCGCAGCACTGGTATCAATCGGGCGTCACCAATAAAGGTGAGTTGATCGAACCAACGTTGTATTTCTCCGCGTATGGGGACGAAAATCCTTATCAATCACAGAGCTGGCAGCTCGCGTATGTTGTTCCAAGTCAGTGTGATGCGCAATGTGAACAGCAGTTACACTTACTGGCTCAAAGCCATTTAGCTCTAGGGAAATATCAACAGCGAGTCACGCCTGTCCTTTTGATGAGTGAGTCCAGTGATCAGAGCGCTTTAAGCCAGACCCAATTTGCCAACTTAGCGATTAGCCCGCAGCTTGCTGACAAGGTCAAAGGGTTCGAGTATGTGATTGTTGATCCTTTAGGTCAGCTCGTTATGGGGTATCAACTGACCAGCGAAGATCTTGTCGCGCAAAGTAAAGGCTTGCTGGCTGATTTACGTAAGCTGCTCAAGCTGTCTCGTGTTGGCTAGGAGGGCATATGTTAGTAAGACTATTGCAAACAAGCTTGGCGCTGACCTTTATGGTGATTCTTTTAGGCGCTTATACTCGCTTGGCGGACGCAGGACTAGGCTGCCCAGATTGGCCGGGGTGTTATGGTCAACTGACTGTGCCTACTGAGACGGATGAGCTTAGAAGAGCCAATGAGTTATACCCAAACTTAACCGTGGAAGCCGATAAAGCGTGGCTTGAGATGATTCATCGTTATATGGCTGGTCTATTGGGGTTATTAGTGTACGGGATCAGTTATCTGGCGATTCAAACTCGTCAAGGTGGCTGGGTGCTCCCCATTGGGATCTCATTGGTGGTTGTCGCTCAAGCTGCTTTAGGCATGCTCACTGTGACCATGATGCTCATGCCTTTGGTTGTGATGGGGCACTTATTGGGCGGATTTACCTTGTTTTCTATGCTTGCGATGCTTTATTGGCGAGTCACCTCACCGACAAGAGTACTTGAGCAATCGAATGGCAATGGGATGCTTAAGTGGGTCGCTTTGGTTAGCTTTATTGTCGTAATTGGGCAAGTTGCGCTAGGCGGTTGGACGTCTTCAAATTATGCCGCCCTAATGTGTACCGAGTTGCCGATTTGTCAGGGAGGTTGGCAGTCTCATTTGGATTTTAATACTGCGTTTCAACTGATTCAGCCTCCCCAAGAGAGCTACGAATTTGGCACCTTGGATTATGGTGCAAGGATGACAATCCACGTAGCTCATCGGTTCGGGGCGGGAGTTGTTACTGTGATGTGTTTACTGCTAGCAACCATGTTGTGGCGACATAGCCAAGCACAATATCGCCGACAGGCATGGTGTCTTAGTGGGTTATTACTGCTGCAATTAGGCCTTGGCGTGAGTAATGTGGTGTTTAGTTTGCCAATTGCTGTCGCGGTGGCGCATAACTTAGGAGCTGCACTGCTGCTAATTAATGTCTTGTATGTCAATTATCTTGCTTGGCAGAGCGTGAGTTTACGCTCAAGTGCTTCGTTGACCATTTATAAGGAGTCGCATTATGAGTAAAACAGTCAGCGAAGTATGGGTGAGCAGCCGCGTGCCGTGGCGAGCGTATTTGACGCTAACCAAACCCAAAGTGGTGGCGCTCATGTTGTTAACCGCGCTGGTGGGGATGTGCCTTGCGGTGGAAGGGGCATTGCCGATTCAGCAGAGTGTGGTTGGCTTACTTGGTATTGGTTTGATGGCGGGTTCTGCCGCGGCAATGAATCATCTCATTGACCGAAAAATTGATGCCATCATGGCGCGAACTTATCGTCGCCCCTTACCATCAGGCGAGATCAATCCAGCCAGAGTTTTGCTGTTCGCGCTAACGATTGGTTTAGCAGGCTTTGTTGCCTTGTATAGCTTGGTTAATGCGTTGACTGCTTGGTTAACACTAGCGAGCTTGGTAGGTTACGCGGTCATCTACACCATGTATTTAAAACGAGCCACACCACAAAATATTGTTATTGCAGGTATTGCGGGAGCCATGCCACCGCTGTTGGGTTGGACTGCGGTAACGGGCGAGTTACATGCCCATGCTTGGCTGTTAGTGATGATCATTTTTATTTGGACGCCACCTCATTTTTGGGCACTCGCGATTCATCGTAAAAATGATTACGCAAAAGCCAATATTCCAATGTTGCCCGTGACTCATGGCGAGGAATACACCAAGACAACAATATTACTTTATACCTTGCTGCTTGCGGTGGTGTGTATTATGCCTGCTCTAGTTGGGATGAGTGGCAGTTTATATTGGATTGGTTCGGTAGCTTTGAGCCTTGGCTTTATCGCCCATGCGTGGAAGCTCAAATATAATCCACACGAGAAATCGGCGATCAATACCTTTAAGTACTCTATCTACCAGTTAATGTTGTTGTTTTTGCTGCTATTGGCTGATCATTATTGGTCATACTGATAGGAATGACTTATTCCTAAGTGATTGATTGAATTTAGGCCATTTTCTCTTTGGTGATCTTTTCAGCAGCGCGCGAAGCAAGTATGCTGTTGCTCCAACTTTTCGTTCGCAGATCTTTGTCATCAAAACCGTTATGCATTCACTCAGTTTGTACATTAATCGCCGTGTTATTTTGCCGTTTAGCTTAGTCTTGTTCGGCGGGCTTGCGTCGATGGCGAAAACGTTCAATGTACATGGTCAATCGGTACGAGAACTTGAGGTGATGCTTGGCGGTGATGCTGTTCTTCATGCGATCGTGGCGATTTTGCTCGGTCTATCCGCTTGTTGGGCAACCCCAAAATACTTCTATCGTCACCGATGGTTTAGGCTTCCGCCGTTATTAATTATTATGGTTTTCTTGGTGTGCAGTGATGAGCTTCTGCAAGCTGTGATGCCAAGGCGCGAGTTTTCGTGGCTTGATCTCGCCATCAATTTATCCGGTCTTTTAGTCGGCGCTTTGTGCTATCGAATCGCTATCAAGCGTGAGGGTTTTTAGGTGATTGTTCTCGCTTAAATGTGGTCAGCATTAAGAGTCTATGCCCTTCTTTTTGTGATTGGTTTCTATTTTATTATCCCTGTCGTTCGCTCGGTTTTTCATATTTTTGCCTTTAATTTTCCTACCAGAGTATGGTTCTGTATCTTGCCTATAAATGATCCTTCAATAGTTTAATTGATTTAACTTATTGTTATAAATGGGCTTTTTCTTCTGATTCCGTCGATTTTATCCGCTTGCAATTAACTGTAATTATTTTTTTACACCGCATGTAAATTGTAAAGTTAGTAAAAATATTGCCTTTCAGCTTAAAAAGTGGTTGCAAGTCTGGTTTTGGATAGATAAGTTACAAGGAACAGGAACAAATTAAGTCGAACAATAAATAAACAACCCAATGGATTAATGGTTCGGCGAAGTGATATAGGAAGAAGTAAGCGATGTTTCAAACTGATGATGTACGAATTAATAAAGTAAAAGAGTTATTGCCGCCAGTGGCTGTTTTAGAGAAGTTTCCGGCAACTGAAACCGCTTCTTCAACAACGTTTCGCTCTCGTGAAGCGATTTCAAACATTCTAAAGGGTGAAGATGACCGCCTATTGGTAATCATTGGCCCATGTTCAATCCACGATCCAGAAGCCGCGCTTGCTTACGGTAAAAAGTTAAAATCACTACGAGATGAGCTAGACGGCGAGTTAGAAGTCGTGATGCGCGTGTACTTTGAAAAGCCGCGTACTACCGTCGGCTGGAAAGGTTTGATTAACGACCCGTACCTTAACGACACGTTTAAAATTAACGACGGTTTGAGAATTGGTCGTAAGTTGCTGCTTGATCTAACAGACATGGGTATGCCGACGGCGAGTGAGTTCTTAGATATGATCACGCCGCAATATGTTGCTGACCTAATCAGTTGGGGTGCGATTGGTGCACGTACAACGGAATCGCAAGTACACCGTGAGCTAGCATCTGGTCTTTCTTGTCCGGTTGGCTTCAAAAATGGTACTGACGGCAACATTAAAATAGCCTCGGACGCGATTCGCTCAGCAAGTGCTTCACACCACTTCTTATCGGTAACTAAATATGGTCATTCTGCAATCGTAGAAACTGGCGGTAACCCAGATTGCCACATTATTCTTCGTGGTGGTAAAGAGCCAAACTACAGTGCGGAACATGTTGGTGCGGTTAAGCAGGAGCTTGAAGGCTCGGGCATTCCACAAAAAGTGATGATTGACTTTAGCCATGCGAATAGCTCGAAACAATACCAACGTCAGATGGTTGTCGCAGAAGATGTATCAGTGCAAATCGCTGGTGGCGAAGATGCTGTATTTGGTGTGATGATTGAATCGCATCTTGTTGAAGGCCGCCAAGACTTGGTTGAAGGCGAACAGTTGGCCTACGGTCAATCAATCACAGACGCATGCATTGGTTGGGAAGACACTGAAACGGTATTACGCCAATTGGCACAAGCGGTAAAAACGCGCCGTAATCGTTAATTGGTTTAGTTAGATTGTTCAAAGGCTCCTATGTGGAGCCTTTTTTATGCAATATATGCTAACAATTTTGATGTACGTTGTATTGTATAAATTTATACAGAGTGTTATTCTCTATCGCGTAATGGTTCTCTGCGTAAAGGATTACGCATATTCAGGCTTTTTGTTTATCTTTGACTGTCGGGCATGAACGCCCGATTTTTTTTGCCTGTTTTATATTCCCTGCCTCAATGAATTCCTTCTCCTACACTTATCTATAGATGATATAGCGCATTAACATGCTTGGATTTATGCGCAAATTTATTTGCACCAACTGTGCTCACACGCTCACTTTTTCTGTTGAATTGGTGTCGTTGCGCAAACGGATATTGAGTAAATTATCAAACCAGAATAGTCTTGAACGATAATTGTCAGGAGGTAAGACATGGTGTCGAAAGTAAATATTTCCCCAAAGGGAGCAGAGCTCTCTGAGCTAGTACAAGGTTATTGGCGTACAGCTGAATGGGGGATGACTCCACAACAACGTTTATCTTTTCTAAAGCAGCATATTGACATAGGAGTGACTACGGTTGATCACGCTGATATCTACGGTAACTATGAATGTGAAAAACTGTTTGGTGAAGCGCTTAAACTAGACAGTTCAGTACGTGATCAAATTGAGATCGTTACTAAATGCGATATTAACCTGTGTGGTGATAAGTTCCCACAGCGCAAAGTAAATCACTATGATACGAGCGCGAAGCATATCTATGAGTCGGTTGATAACTCGCTATCGCGTCTTGGCGTAGATAACATTGATGTATTGTTGATTCATCGTCCGGATGTGTTGATGGACGCTGATGAAGTGGCAGAGGCGTTCGCTGAGCTACATAAAGTCGGCAAGGTGAAGCATTTCGGTGTGTCTAACTTTACTCCACGTCAGTTTGAGTTATTGGAGTCACGCACGCATATGCCGCTAGTGACAAACCAAGTAGAGATTAACCCGCTTAACTTTGAAGTCGCTCATGATGGTACGTTAGATCAGCTACAAATGAAGAGAACGCGTCCTATGGCTTGGTCTTGCCTAGGTGGTGGTAGCATCTTTACGGGATCTACTGAACAAGCAAAACGTGTTCGTGATGAGCTAGAGGCGATTCGAGTTGAAGTTGGCGCAAACAGTATTGATGAAGTGATTTATGCTTGGGTACGTCGTCTACCTTCTAAGCCGCTTGCGATTGTTGGTTCAGGTAAGATTGAGCGCGTTCAATCAGCGGTGAACGCACTGAGTATCGAGTTGACTCGCGAACAGTGGTACCGAGTATGGGTTGCATCGAAAGGTCACGGTGTGCCATAGAAAGTCGTTGTTACAGAAACACAAAGCCAACCGAGAGGTTGGCTTTTTTGTTTAGGCGGTGATTAAACATTCTGACTCACCGCTGTTTTGATTGCTGTATTCAATCAAAGCTGCGGGAGGGATGGGCTGAGAATAGTAAAAACCTTGTATGTAACAAACGCCTAGCTTGCGCAATAGTTCAATTTGTTGCTCCGTTTCTACGCCTTCGGCGATGACCTTCATTTTGAGCTCGTTGGCGAGGTGAATCATAGAAGCCAAAACCGGCGTGATGGTCGAATCTGAATGTAGGCTCTTGATGAATACCTTGTCGATTTTCATTACGTGAAATGGGTGCAGACGAATAAAATTTAAACCGGAATAGCCAGTACCAAAATCATCAATAGCTAAAGAGAACCCCATTGCTTGAATCATGTCTAAATGATTGAGTGCAAGGTCGAGTTCTTCTTGGTCAAAATCAATATTTTCGGTCACTTCCAGCAAAAAGCTTTGAATAAATTCAGGGTGGCGACGAGCAAAGCGTTTAAGGTAATCAATAAATTCGTGGTTGATTAACGAAGTGCGGCTTAAGTTGATGCTAATGTAATGATTTTCATGGTAGTGAGGGTTTTGTTTAAGAAATTTCACTACGGTAGAAAAGGTCTTTTTGGTGATGATGTCGATTACGCCAAGTTTTTCCGCTAATGGAATGAATATTTCTGGCGATATCTTGCCTTGGACAGGGTGATTCCATCTTACTAAAGCTTCACTTCCTACAACTTTGTTATCGCTTATGTCGACGATGGGTTGTAGGTACAATTCTATCTGATCACTATCAATCGCGTTGAGTAATGAATATTCAATCGAGCGCTTTGCAAGCATCTGATATCTGAGTAATAAATAAAATAAAGAGAGCAAAGATGCGAACAATATAGTTTGCCAAATATGTTTGAAATAATGGTAGCGATAAGTGCCAGCAGTTGGCTGAATCTTGACGATTAAAGGGTATAAATCGGACTGAAAAATGAGAGTATCGTCATGACGTAATGACTGCGGATTATCATCGGATAATTGATGGTCGAGAATTTCTATTTGGTAACGGTATTGGCGCAAATCTAAAAACGGCGCGATGATGCTTAATATCTTTTCTGGTGGAATGAGTGCATTAAGTCCATGGTGTTGATTAACCGATGTATATATAAAAAACGTGGTGAGACTACTTTTCGATTCTCCCAGTGAAATTGTAATATTATTCGCTGACTGACTAATGCGTTGCATGGTATCTGAACCAAGCTCAATATGAGTAGACCCTTCATTGCTGGTGCAAGTCACGACTCCTTGATGATAGACCCCCACTTCTTTTAGTAGGTCAGAGTGAAATACATGTGCTCTGAGGGCCAGTTTATCTTCTAGATTGCAATCTGGGCTGATGTGGGCGTCAATATCTCTCAGTTTCTGTGCGATTTTGACAATATGCTGTTCGAGCATTTGTACCGATTTTTGCCCGTCATGCTTTGACTCCTGTGAGGTATGGTAGTAGTTGCCTAGTAAAGAGAAGAAAAACACAAAAGCGAAAATAGCCACCACAGGTAGCAAATTAGGTAGGTGGGTAAACATCTCATTCGTGAGTGTTCTAAATTGTCGGGTTTTTATCCTAGCCGATTGCATTAGCGATATTTTTTAAAGTATTTCATTTCACTATAAGTTTATTTTCAAAAAAGTTTATAAATTCATTTGCTTATTGGTGTTAAGTCTCAAAAATGACTCAACGTGAAAAGGTCAAGTCTCAAAAATAAGAATGCAATTAAATAATACTAAAGTGCTAGTTGTTTAATTAATACAGTATGGTTTTCTGGTTAAATATTATTTTTGCAAAATTAACTATACTTATAAATTAACGGTAATCATCACTAAGTGAGTGTAATTTAATAGCATTTCTTCTCAATGTTGATACATTAGTCGATGACATAATTATTAGTAAATAGATGCGCTTGCTTTAAATGATAATGTATCGGGGGATACGATGGATATCGAAGTCACTTTCAATAGTGCTAAGGTTGTAGATGTTAACGGAGATGTTGTTGCCGTTGACACGCAAGGAACGGCTCGCCAGCTGCGGATTGGCGATACCGTCAATCAATCAGAAATTATTATAACAACCAATGGTGCAACGATTGAACTTGCGGCCAGTGAGAACGACTTTCGCGTTGACCAAAATTGTGTTGCGTGCTTTGAACAACCGGATGTAGAGAGCCAAGAATTAGTGCAAGCTCCAGTTGGTGGAGACGTATCACTTGATTTGTCTGGTTTGGGTGAAGATGCGTTTGGTGCCGACGATATTGCTGCTATCCAACAAGCTATTCTTGCTGGTGAAGACCCGACGCAAATTTTAGAAGCGACAGCTGCTGGGGCCGGAGCGGCAGGTTCTGCTAACGCAGGCTTTGTCGAAATCGAATACAACAATCCGCAAACTATTGCATCGACGTTTTTTGAAACATCCGCTATCCGTCGGCCTGTTATTGAAGATCCCGAAGAAGATGGACGCTTCACCGTTTTTGCCGCTGGCGGCGAAAGCATATCAGAACTCTTAGTTGAGGGAGACCTCGATCCTTCAACTTACCCTACTTCTATTTCTAGTTCCGTTTTTGTTGAAGCAGGCGATCTCGCACTTGACCCATTGAGCTTCGTCCCTGAGCCTTTGTCTTTAGCGGCACTATTGTCAGAACTGAATAGCGATATTACTTCGACCAATCAAGATGTCGTATTTACTTATGATTCGGCTGAGAACGCAATCGTCGGCGTAGCAGCTTCTGGCGAGGTAGTCAGAATTGATATCGATGTTGCGAGTTTAGGAAAAGATCTCACACTCACACTGACAACTACGGTCTCAGAGCCACTGGATCATGTTCCATCAGTCGGTGGTGGTAACGTGGCATTGGTTGGCGACCAAATTGTCGTCAACTTCCAGATTACGGGTACAGATGTCGGCGGAAATCCGATTCAGTTACCGATTGATGCCACAGTGACGATTGGCGATGGTGCAGACCCAATTATTACCGATGTGCCAAATGTTTCATTGGATGAAGAAAACTTATCGGCTGGGACGTCTGCGAACCCTTCTGCGCTTGTTACCGGAAGTGTGACTGATACCGATATCGGTAGTGACAATATTCAACAGTATCGTTTGAATATTGCTGATTTTAATAGTGATGATTCATTAACTTCACAAGGTGAGCCGTTAACGATTGTAGAGACTGCGAATAGCGATGGTAGTTTTACCTATGTCGCGTCAACAAGTGCGGGTGAAGTGTTTGTTGTGAATCTGGATACAGCAGGTTCGTATTCGTTTGAGCTAAAAGCAACCATTGACCACCCTCAAGGCAGTGATTCCGTTACGGTAGAACTGCCGATCGTAGCAACTGATTTTGATGGTGATACAGCTCAAAATAATCTACCAATTACCATCATTGATGATATTCCTGTTTTATCTGGTTTCACCGGGCAAACCAATATCGATGAAGATGATATCGTCGGTTTAGGCTCTTCGGTAGGTGGCGATAACCCAATCTCAGGTAACTTTGCTATTGCCGAAGGGGCGGATGGCATTAAGAGCTATCAACTGACCAATGGTCCTACGGCCCTCTCTGGTATCGAGTCCGAAGGCGAAGCAGTGGTGTGGGCCAACAGTGGCAATCCAACCACGGTGACGACTGCCGCGGGCACTACCTATACCTACACCGCTGAAACCAGTAAAGGTACGGTGTTTACGTTGGTGTTTAACACCGCTGACA
>NZ_JAPPTI010000021.1 GCF_027587025.1 Vibrio sp. LaRot3
GAAAGAATTAATGAAAGTTTAGACAATGGTTTAAGTTTAAAAGACACTTTAAAGAAAGAAGATGAAAGAAATTCATCAGGTGGGTTTGGCAAACAAGAGTTAAGAAAAGAATCTAACTCTAATAAACTCAATAAAACACCCAGACCAAAATATACACCATTTAAAAAATAACTTGATTTTTACGGATTTTTAATAGTGGAAACACTTATTGTTAATTTACCAAGCAAAACGCTAAAGCATTTTGGAATAAAAAAGCCTAAAGGCTTTTTTTGTTGCTGATGGAACATAATATGTTGTTGTTTTATTCCTTAAATCCTATTTTTATTACAACCTTCATAAAATGTTTTAATTTCAAAAACGACAAAAGAGCGTAAAATTTACACTTGAATTATTTATATTAAATTAGAGGTTATTCGGTTTTTACTTCATACTTGGGAACTATCATAGGTCTTATATCCCTTGAAGAAATCAACATTTCTCCGTAAGTTGAACTTAGCAATTCCTCAACCTTATCAAAACAATATCCAGTAATTGCCTGACCATCAACCAGTTCTACAAGTCCGACAGGTGTATACGCATACTCTCCGTGAGTTGTTTCACCTCGATTATTTGCTATATCTATGTTTGGTGATACTTCCAGAAACTTACTAAAATCCCCCTCTTTTGCAGCATTTAAAGCTTTTTCTATATTGCTACCCTCTGCAATAGATGAACAACAGGAATCAATGTTTTTTATCTTTTGAAACATTCTCCACAGACCTAATTCCTTTTTAAAACCAAAGAATCCATAAGCTCTGTATTGCCATAATGAGCGATGAAATGAAATTTTATTAATATGTGTTTCATCATCATTTTCTATAGATGTTCCATTGTATTCTTTTAAATCTATTGTTTTCATAATGTATTTAGTTATGTAGTTAACAATGTTTTGTGATTTGCCCTGATTAGTTAATACATCAATTTTACAAGATCTATTTGTATAACCGAATTTATTTAAAAACATTTTTTCAAGAGTAATATTATCGCTGTCTAATATTTCTTTTTTTACAGATCGATACTTTCCTAGTAAGTTCTTTGTTTGGTTTTTTGTCATTGAGTAAATCAACTTATCATTTTCTAAAAAATCTCTTTTAGTGAAAATTAATAAATGCTGATGAACACCACTTTTTTTATGTGGCTCTCTGCACCATATACCGATCAAAGGTATACTCTTTCTCTTTGCGTAGGATTGAATATTTCTCCATCTGTCCTGTAGCTGCTTAACATTGTCGCTCGGCGTTGATATGCCATTCCAGTGGGTTTTATCGTTGCGGTTGTATGCTCTTGGCAGTTCTTCTGGCTTGTTGGTGATAGTGATGAACCTACAACCCCAGTCCTCATCATTTACCAATGTATTGATGTGATTCTTGATTACACACAACTCATTCATTCTGTTAGTTTTAGCGTTTTCTTTAAGTTCCAACAAGGTTCTACGCTCCTCACCAAACTCAATAAATCTATTTGATAGATACTCATCAACCGCTTTTTTATCATCTAACATCATCCCATAGACAAGATCAGACATACAGTTGTCAACCTTACCTGCTTTGATTTGTTGTAGTTCCAGTTGTTGCTTATAGATTCTTACCAGTTTACTTTTAACAAGCTTGGGAGTGGTCATTTTTGACAACGCTACTTCATATAATCTATTTGTAGGACAAGAACATTCTGATGGTTTAAAGTCTGATATTGTTAAACCGTAGTAGTTAAAATTGTTTATATCTTCAATAAACTCACACTCTTCATTAGTTAATATTTGAAACTGACGAAAGAACAAACAAAATTCATAACTTATCTTTTTAATACTTTTTGTGTTTAATATTTCTTTTGATGTGATATTTAATTTTGGTTTTAACTGGTAAAATATACTTTGAGATATTTCATTGATTGGCTTATGTAGCAAGGTTTCTACAATAGATGATTTTCTAGTTTTATCACTATTTTCAGTTTCTAGATACTGTTCAAAACCTTGCTCGTGATAATAAATTATTTCTTCAATACTTTTCATTTTATTTCCTTTATTGGTTTACCCCAACATAGGAAACATAACTATAATATTTATACACTTTATCTATTGACTTTAATAATTTATATTATATATTGTAATTAGCTTCTGTGGGGGAAGTTAATATTTTAAAAGTCGCAATTATTTGCGGCTTTTTTATTTAATAAACCATTTATAAAAATAAAATCAATTATTAGATAGTTGTTTTTATTCCCCAAATAGAAAAAAGCCCCTATTAAGGAGCTTATTTATCAATATAAATATATTTTTGTTTTATTTTGTCTTGGATTATTTAGTCAAGATCGTAGATTTTTTCTGGTGTTTCAACCCCCCAATAGTTTGTAGCTTTTAGTATTTCGATAAACTTCCCATCCATTCGCCCACTTTTGTAAGCGTTAAGGATTTCTTCTTTTAATTCGTAAAACTCACCAAAACCATCAACAGGTTTTATCTTTTCATTTTTCTCAAGCTTACTATTGTTCAAAGTAAAGTGAATAACCATCCCGTTAGAATAAAGCGCAGTGCAAGCCTTTGAGTCGCTTGATACGACAAATGCCGCAAAATTTTCATTAACAAATCTCTTAGCTTTTACGACAGAAATAGGATCAGTCTTGTCAAAAAACTCTAGTTTGTTGTCACTGGATAACCTTGCAATATTCGCTTTAAAATCGGCAATTCTTGCGTCATTGACATTGATTTTCTTGCGTTGCTTTGAGCTTTCTTTTAGATAGGTCATATAGTCCAAATCACTGCTTTCATTCATTGTTTCTAGGGTTATTATATCTTTTTCAATCTTCTTGGTTTCAGTAGAAATTTCACTGATTTTTTCTTTTATCTGATTAATTTCATTACTATTATCTTTCTTGGTTTGAGTGATCATTCCAAACATGTTTGGCGTAGACGCTATAAAATCATCATACTTGATAGACTTGCTTTTACAGCCAAGAACACGCCTACCTTGGCACTTCAACATATAGTATAAAGTCCGTCCTTTTTTGGTGATTTTGTCATCTGTCTCAAAGTAATATTTTTGCCCACAACCAGCACAAAACATTTTGCCAGTGAAGATGTTAATAGATTTTCTGCCAGAGGATTTTTTGGTTTTCTTTGTCGCTGTCATTGACTGAACAACATCCCAATCATCAACGGAAATGATAGACGGGTAGTAGTTTTCAAAAACATCACCAGTTTTTGCAATACGGAGATCACCGAGCACACAGCGATTTTTTAGAAGATGGTTAACCTTGGCAGAACTCCAAGAGTTGGTAAAATTCTTATGTCGTCTTTTTGCTACTTGTTCAACAAGCTCTTCGTTAAAAATCCTTGCGATATCGCCCATAGAAGTTCCTTCAATATACATTTTAAAGGCTCTTTGAACGATTTTAGCTTTCTCATTAACAACGAAATTTGTTTTTTGCTTTGTGCCTTTGTTGTCGATCCAACCTGGAAAAATCCCCACGTATTGAATAGATTCTCCGTTGTTTAACTTATCAAGTTTATGATCAAAGCTTTTTAGAATCCTTTCTGCTTTTTTTGCACTTTCTTCATTAGCTTGAGCCATAAGCATTGATGAATACATGATACTCATCAGATCATTAAGACTAGCTTTTGTATAGATTTTCTTATCCATAAGCGTAATGACATTTACATTAGCTTTAAGGATTCTTCGGAAAACCTGATAAGCATTGTCTATGCTTTGCCTTGTATGCAGATAAACCTAAATCCTTTAACTCAAGGCTGTTATTGACTGTATAGCCGTTCTCTTTTGCATACTTTAAGATGTCGCCCATCTGTCGTTTGTATGAACTACCACCCGATTGTTGTTCACTACTAAACCTAACATATGGGTAAATGATTTTTTCCATTCTTGAACTCCTTAAACTATGCAAATCTCAACATATCACTTTTCCTGTTAATCATACATAAAATTACGGTGAACTTGGCGCCAGCAGATTTGCCCAAGGAAGGCGGACGGTTTGATTTACCGATTGCACTTGGTATTTTGGCGGCTTCCCAGCAAATCCCGATGACGGCTTTAGAGCAGCGTGAGTTTATCGGTGAACTGGCATTGTCTGGTGAGCTCCGGTCAGTCAAAGGCGTATTGCCCGCTGCGCTGATGGCGCAAAAGCAAGGTCGCAGCTTGATAGTACCGCATGAAAATGGCGATCAAGCGGCTTTGGTGGGTAAGGAGGTTCATAAATCTGCTCAGAGTTTGCTTGAGGTGTGCAGCGATTTATGTGGTCAACAATCGTTGCAGTTGCATCAATCAGAGCAGGCTGAGCCAACACTGAATCATACGCGGGATTTACAAGACATTATTGGGCAGCAACAAGGTAAGCGAGCATTAGAGATTGCTGCGGCTGGTCATCATAATGTGCTGTTTCTTGGCCCGCCCGGCACCGGAAAAACCATGCTTGCTTCTCGGTTGTGTGACTTGTTACCTGAGATGAATGAGCAAGAAGCGATGGAATCGGCTTCGGTGGCATCACTGACTCAGCAAGAGATTAATCAGTTTAATTGGAAGCAACGTCCGTTTCGCGCCCCGCACCATTCCAGCTCGATGGCTGCCTTGGTCGGTGGCGGCAGTGTACCCAAACCGGGGGAAATTTCTCTCGCACATAATGGCTTACTCTTTTTGGATGAGATGCCAGAGTTTGAGCGTAAAGTGTTAGATGCTTTGCGAGAGCCGCTAGAGTCTGGTGAGATTGTTATTTCTCGCGCACAGGGCAAAACCCGTTTTCCAGCGCGATTTCAATTAGTCGGCGCGCTAAATCCAAGCCCAAGTGGTCATTATGATAGTCAAACCAACCCACAAGCTGCGTTGCGCTATCTTAGCCGTCTATCTGGGCCATTATTGGATAGGTTCGATATGTCTTTAGAAATTCCGGCTTTGCCTAAAGGCACATTAGTTGAGGGTGGTGAAAGAGGAGAGCCAACCGCAAAGGTCAAGCAACGGGTAATAGAGGCGCGGCACAGAATGCACAAGCGTTCGGGGCAAGCGAATGCTTTGCTACAAGGGCGAGACATTGATAAATATTGTGCATTGCGCAAAGAAGATGCGCAGTTTTTAGAGCATGTATTACATCAGTTGGGGTTGTCGGTGCGCGCTTATCATCGGATTATCAAAGTGGCGAGAACCATTGCTGATTTAGCGGGAAGCGAGCAAATCAACCGTGCGCATTTGTCTGAGGCGATAGGGTATCGGGCGATGGATCGCTTACTTAAACAACTCAACACCCTCGCGGTATAAAATAAAGCCCAGCGATTGGCTGGGCTTGATTCATTTAGAAGTGGTAGTTCATACCCATCGACATTAAGTACTCTTTCTCATCATAAAAATCGATGTTGGAATCAGAGTGGCCATAACCTAAGAAAGAAATCAGTGACCAGTTTTGCCAACCTAAGAAATGAGCATGTTCATAGGCGGCAAACAGGTTGTATTCCGCGTCGTCGCGAGTCATGCCATTGAAAATCACGTTTCCGGCATCGTAATCGCGTTTTAGATAAGAGGCGGTTAAGGCAAATTGATGGTGTTGAATCGCTTTGAAGTAACTTAACTCAACCCCATAGCCCGTAAATGAGTGCGCGTCACCTTCAGCTGAAGAGTGAATATAAGAAAGGCGAGGTACCAACATAGAGGTCATATCGATGCCGTACTTGTAGTCCGTTTTTAGGTAAAACGTATCGGCATTGCGATCTAGAGTGTCGAGCTGATCAGATGTTAAACCTGCTTGTACGCCCGATTTTTCTTGGTCAATTTCCTTGGTCGCGTAAGCCATATCAACCGCGAACTTGGTTCCCGCTAGGTTTTCTATTTTAAAGCGATATGCGTTACCGCTTTCATCTGTGGTCTGGCGTTCGACTCCGATTTGATACGGATCTTGCCATGTTTCACCGGACATCACGGTTGGAAGGAAAGAAGCATCGATCACCATGCCAGATGGCAATTGATATTTATAGCCAAATTCAAAGGCTAAAGTACCGACCGCGATATCTTCACGTGCAGTACCTAAATAGAGCTGCTGGTTGAGGTTTGAACCAAAGGTGTAAGCAATGTTGCCAAGTGGCAAAATCAGCGCTTTGCTGTCTGACTCAGACGGTGCGCCCAACGTTTGAATGGTTTTTTGGTCACCATCGGTATTGAACTGGGATTCCGAAGAGAAGTAACCAGCATTGATGGATACTTCACCACTTATGCCGGCTTGTTCTGAAAGTTGAGCAAAACAAGGTGTCGAAAGCAAGGTCAGTGGAAGTAAAGAAGCGGCGAATTTCATCGGTTTAATTCTCCTAGCCGTTTGGGTCTAATAATTAGCCATTTATTGTTGCTATATCATCCATAATATCGATATTTTTGCCCTGACAATAGCATCAATAGCCGTTGGTTATGAGTAACTAATCTGACCAATGGGTCAAAACGTTCCAAACTTGGCGTGGGCTTGTATAATTACACGCTGTTTTATTCTTCAACGCAAATGTCCTTTTATCATTATGCTGGCGTATTTATTACTTTTTATTAATGCTTCATTGGTGATCATCAACTCGGCAGTATGCTCACTGCTGATCTGCGTGATTGCCGTGTTCAAGCTTGTATTGCCTGTTCCGGCATTGAAAATGGCACTGACTCGAGCGGCAAATAAGATGATGTGGCTTTGGGCTACGGTAAACTCCGGAATATTGCGCGCGTCTAATCGCGTTGATTGGGATGTCCAAGGCGTTGAAGGGTTGAGTAAAGATTCTTGGTACTTATTGATATCAAACCATCTCAGTTGGACAGATATCGTGGTGCTTTGCTGCGTGTTTAAAGATCGTATTCCAATGCCAAAGTTCTTTTTAAAGCAGCAACTGTTGTATGTTCCTTTCATTGGCATGGCTTGCTGGGCGCTAGATATGCCATTTATGCGTCGCTACTCGCGAGAGTATTTACTGCGTAATCCACATAAGCGAGGCCAAGACTTAGCAACAACTCGTCGTTCTTGTGCCAAGTTTAAACATACACCAACGACGGTGGTGAACTACGTCGAAGGCACGCGCTTTACCGCAGAAAAACAAAAGCATAGCCGAGCCGGCTATCAATATTTGCTGCAACCAAAATCAGGTGGTATTGCTTACACACTTGCCGCGATGGGCGATCAATTTGACCACATCATTGATGTCACCTTGGCTTATCCAAATAATACCAATAAGCCTTTTAAAGACCTACTAATGGGACGAATGACCCGTATTGTCGTGCATGCAGATTGCTTACCGATGAATGAACAAGTGAGTGGTGATTACTTTAATGACAAGAAGTACAAACGTCAGTTCCAGCTTTGGTTGGGCGAGGTGTGGCAACGTAAAGACCTCAAGCTTCAGCAGGTATACTCTCAGCAGGATGTGTCGCCGCAAAGTGACATTGCCACAGAGCAAAAATAGAAAAGGGAGCAGTGATGCTCCCTTTTACGTATTTGGCTTACTGAACGATTATTTCTGTGTCAGTAGGAAGTTAACCAACTCGATGTATTCTTCTGTTGAGCTGATGCTCTGAGGTTGAACAAGGAACTTGTTGTTGACGATCACAGCAGGTACACCAGAAAGACCACTTTGTTTAAATTGCTTATCAAAGCGACGTACCATTGAATCGACTGCGAAGCCGTTGTAAGCAGCATCAAATTTCTTCGCGTCGATGCCTTCATCAATGAAGATTTGGCGCAGCTCGTTAGCATTGCGTGGCGCTTTACCCATGGTATGGATTCGGTGGAATAGAATCGGAGCCATTTTATCTTCCGCTTTTAACACAACCATGGTCGCGTATGCCTTGCTCATTGATTCACCCATAGCGCCACCCATGAAAGAAACGTGGTTCTTTTGCAATTTAGCGCCTTCAGGTAGTTCTGATTTTAGCTTCTTGATGATCGGCTCTAAGCTAAAGCAGTGTGGGCAGTAGAATGAGAAGAACTCAGTCACTGTTGGGCGTTTAGCGAGCTCAAGATCTAAAACCTTGTAGTGTTCCCCTTCAGAAAACTTCGCAGCGTGAGCAGAAAAGCTCAAGATGAGCGTGGTAAATAGAGCAAACAGCTTTTTCATTATAATCTCCGTGTAATTAGCTGGGTTTACCATTGAGGCATAAGGCTCAGCGGTGGTTCGCTTAAGGCTGAAATCTGTTCTTTAAATGCGAGAACTTGGCTTTCCCAATATTTGGGGTCATCAAACCAAGGAAAGGCAATTGGGAATGCGGGATCTTGCCATCTTTTCGCCAACCATGCCATATAGTGCACCATACGTAGACCGCGTAAAGGCTCAATTAGTTTCAATTCACTCATATTGAAGTCACTGAATTCTTGGTAAGCCTCAAGGATGATATCAAGTTGCATCAGTTTGTCGGCACGCTCACCATTGAGTAGCATCCATAAATCTTGCACTGCTGGGCCATTACGTGAATCATCCAAATCGACAAACATTGGGCCATCACGCCACAAAATGTTGCCCGGGTGACAGTCACCATGTAGGCGGATGATTTGCTGCGGCTGCTGCCAATGCTGCTCTAAGTGATTAATCAACATGTCGAGATCACTAAAAAACGCATTCTCAAGATGCAGAGGGATAAAACTTGAGTTTTGCAGCAATTTGCGTGGTTGATACAGATACTCTTCTAGGCCAACGGTTGGGCGGTGTTGAAATTGAGTACGTGACCCCACTTTATGGATGCGCCCAAGAAAACGACCGACCCCTTCAAGTTGTTCTAAGTTATCCACTTCAAACTGACGCCCACCCACACTGGCAAACAGAGCGAACCAATAACCTTGATAGTAATGTAAGGTTTGGCCGTTGATGCGGCAGGGAGGAGCAACCGGAATATCACCTTCAATCAACTCTAAGGTGAAGTCGTGTTCTTCTTGAATTTGCTCCTGGCTCCAACGCTCAGGGCGGTAAAACTTCACTACATAGCGCTGGCGCTCTTCATCAGTGAATTGGTAAACCCGGTTTTCATAACTGTTGAGCGGTAAAAAACCGGACTCAGCGCGAATACCGATACTCTCTAGCGCGTACCACATAAAATCTGGTGTGAGCGCATCGAAGTTGAATGCTGTGTCTGACATTAGAATTAAAAGGCTCATTGCTGAGCCTGTTCCATTAAGATCGCGTTAGCTACAACTTATTGATAAATCGACTTTCTACCGCGATGGTAAATTGTTCACTGTCAGACAGTATAAACTGAATTGTGGTGACGGGTGAGCTTAGATTGTCAGGGTTAACGCCTAAACTCATTGGTAGATTAAACACTTCCCCCGGAGCGACCGTGATGGTTTGTTTGCCATACCACGAGGCATCATCTAAGCCATCCACCGCGAGTTGATATTGCTGGCTTTGCTGTGTCTTGTTGATGATCTTAAGTGTGTAGGTATTTTCAATTTCGCCTAAGTCGTTTTCTCTAAACAGCTGAGTTCGGTCGCGTAGTACGCTTAAACCAACCGGATCAACGCTTGCTATTTGCACGAAAAATAGCCCCATCATCACCAGCAATACCGCGCCGTAACCGAGCAGTTTAGGTCGCATCACTTTAGTCGATTTACCAGAGAGGCGATGCTCGGTGGTGTAACTGATCAGCCCTTTATCATAGCCCATGCGATCCATGGTTTTGTCACAGGCATCAATACAGGCCCCACAGTTTATACATTCGTATTGTAGGCCATCACGAATATCAATCCCGGTAGGACAAACTTGAACACACAAATCACAATCGATGCAATCCCCTAGGCCGAGCTGCTTGTGATCGGCTTTGCGAGAGCGCGGTCCGCGTTGTTCGCCTCGCTTGAGATCATAGCCAACGATGAAAGTATCTTTATCAAACATGGCAGACTGGAAACGAGCATAAGGGCACATGTGGATACACATAATTGAGCGCATCCAACCTGCATTTCCATAGGTACAAGCAGCAAAGAACAACACCCAAAATACCGGCCAAAAGCTGGCTTCGAATGTGAAAAAGCTCACTACCAGCTGTTTCATTGGGACGAAATAGCCAACGAAGGTAAAGCCAGTCACTAACGCGATGGCGAGCCATGCTAAGTGTTTGGCTGTCTTTCGCCATAATAGAGAGGAAGTCAGTTTGCCTGAATCTTGTTTACGTCTTTTGTTGGCGCTGCCTTCGAGTTTTTCTTCAAACCAGATGTACATGAATGTCCAAACGGTTTGTGGGCAGAGATATCCACACCAGACTCGACCTAAAAATGTGGTGATAAAGAACAGCCCAAATGCTGCTATCACGAAAAGGGTCGCTAATAAGGTTAAGTCTTGTGGGTAAAGTGTTGTACCGAAAAAGTTAAATTGTTGCTGGCCGATATCGAGCAAGATGGCTTGCCGTTCACCGTAAGGAATCCAAGGAATGATGGCGAACAGCAGCAATAAAAACCAACCACCGTAGCGGCGCAGTTGTTGGAATGTTCCTTTGCTTTCGCGAACGTAGATTCGATTGCTAGGGTTAAACCGATCACCTTTGTTTTTGTGTGTTTTTGGATTGTAGGTTTTGGCCGTCACATCTTTGATGTCAATTTTATCCTGACTCATTGTGCTTCCTTGTTAGGCATCACGGCACAACTTCTATTGGTCATACTCGTGTTTGATTTTGTGCGCTGATTTTTTATTGGATAGGCGCTTCGACATTGCAGCGAGGATAGTGATTCATCACTCGGCTGTCTTATAATTATACAGTTAATAACAATTTCATTTCTTTAAGGCTATCAACCTTTAACAATAAATTTCCATATTCAATGAGTGGGTATAGGTTACAGGCTTGAAATAGGTATAAAAAAAGCGACCTTAGGTCGCTTTTTAAGATCTTTCGTCGCTTAGTCGATTAAGCCACGAGCACGCAAAATTGCGGTTTTGAAATCGTCTTCTTGGTCTTTCTTAAGGCCAGGAATCATTTCATCTTTCGCACTGTTGCGCATTTTAAGATGGTAGATCAGGACATCGTCAGTCAGGTCTTCTAGCTTACCTTCATAGCCAGCTTCTTGGCTAAGCTTAACGATAAACTGCAATAGGTTAAGATCTTGGTCTTTTTGCCACTCTGGCTCTAACAGCTCAAGTAGCTCCTCAATGCGATGGCATTTCATTAACTTTCTCCACAATAATTATAATGATTTTGGGTAAAAGGTAACAAATAGGGAAGGTTAATAGCAATCTACAATATAGAGGAAATGCTATCTATTTTTCTTTGGGTAAGAAAAAAGCGCAGATGCACTGCGCTTTTTAATTAAGCCGCCTTAACTTGTTTAGTCGGAGTCGTTGCCAAAATGGCTTCTTTTTCAACTAAAGTCATTGTAGGCGCAATTTTTTTAGCGACAGGCGCAGCAGCAAAGCCACTACGACGACGCATTGCACTACGGTTAGTGTGCGAAAACCTGACTGCTGTTGGGCGCATTAACTTACCTAACTGTCAGGCATATCCATTGCCGATGTAATGGCCTGTTTAGTCATGAGTTGAGCTTCATTACTGAAGTTTGGCTCTTCTGGCTTTCGCCAATCCAAATGAGTAAACAGGGATAATGATATGCAAAACATATCAAGGATAGGTTAGCACCATGTTTTTCATTGATCGATATCTAATCAGTGTATTCTTCTCCAAATCACTACTTAATTGGGCATTCAGGTAAATTTTTCACCCTAAAGTATTAGCAGTGTGACCTGATAGGGATATTCATCGAGTTTAATGTATTGGTTTCTGTGAGATCTTCCATAGAGATGAGACAGTAAAAAGAACTAGCATAGGTGTTAGTGGATCAATTAAGGAGGAGTGGTATGTCGTTTTTCAAGAAAACACTTGCCAGCTTTGGTATAGGATCGGCACACGTTGATACCGTGCTGCAACAAGAAGTGTTGTACCCAGGGCAAAAAGTTAATATCACCATCCATGTGTATGGCGGCTCGACTGAGCAAGAGATAGATAATATTGATTTAAAACTCTATTGCCGATACATCAAGGAAGTACCTGCGAACCGCGATAATGATAGGCACAACTCGGGCCGAATGCGTCGCCAAGCGCAAAATCATGTTTTAGCCAGTTGGCGCTTACCTTACGCTTTTACCATTCAATCGGGTGAAACACGCGATTTTGAACTCGAACTGGATGTGCCGTGGAATACGCCAATTACCATCGGGGATGCCCAAGTATGGATTGAAACCGGGCTAGATATTTCGTTAGCCAAGGACCCAAGCGATACCGATATTGTTACCATTCGTCCTGATCCTCTTATGGATGGTATTTTAACAGAGCTTGAAGCTCAGGGCTTACGCATTCGCCAAGTGGAATGTGAAGCGGTAGAGGGGTTAGCCCTACCATTTGTTCAAGAGTTCGAGTTTGTTCCAACGACAGGGCCGTTTCATGGTCGTTGGCGAGAGCTTGAGCTGGTGGCTTATCGTGAGCAAGATGAGCTCAAACTATGGTTTGAAATAGACCGCCATCGAGAAGGCGCAAAAGGCATGTTGGCCAGTTTGTTAGGGGCTGGGCAGTTGAAGCGAGAGCTCACACTACCTATCGCCTTGGCTCCTTCTGAGGCGGGTAAGCGTGTGGTTGAGTATCTCGATAGCAGCAGTTGAGCACATCAGAAAATTAGTACAAATTTGAGCTTACACGTGTAAGCTAAATGTGCCATACTCTGGGTTGAAATGGTCAATCCAGAGTATTTTTATGTCGAGTGACAAGTCCAGTCCATATAGCGTTAAAGAAGAAATTGCCAATACCGTAACCCATGGTTTAGGTATGGTTCTAGGTATTGTTGGTTTGGTGTTACTGCTAATTAAAGCGCTCGACCATAATGCCGACGCCCTTACCATTACCAGTATGAGTATTTATGGTGGCAGCATGATCGTGCTGTTTCTCGCTTCTACGCTCTATCATGCCATCCCGTACAAGCGGGCGAAGCGCGCACTCAAAACCTTCGATCACTGCGCTATCTATCTATTGATTGCGGGTAGTTACACACCGTTTTTATTGGTCAGTTTACGCACGCCTTTGGCTATCGGTTTGATGATTGTGATTTGGTCAATTGCCCTCATCGGTATCATCATGAAGCTAGCCTTCGTTTACCGTTTTAAAAAGCTTTCATTGGTGACTTATTTGCTGATGGGGTGGTTATCTTTAGTGGTGATCTATCAATTGGCGCTGAACTTAGAGGTAGGCGGCTTAACGCTATTAGCAGTGGGTGGGTTAGTCTATTCGCTGGGTGTGATTTTCTATGTTGCGAAGCGCATCCCTTATAACCATGCTATCTGGCATGGGTTTGTCTTAGCAGGATGCGCCTGTCATTTCTTAGCAATCTATCTTTATGTTGAACCGATTTAACGGGTTTCTAGATTGACTATTTTGGCGCTCAATTGATATTGCTCGGCTTGCTCAACAGCGATAGTAATAGAGCGGCCTTGTTCAGATGTTTGTGGACGTAAGTAGGTATCAGCCATGCGTTTGATGGATTGCCATACTTTTATCTTCTCTTGAGCGAGCTTTTGTCCTTGTAAGTCAGAGAGTGTAATTTCAACTTCGACCGACACAACCGCATTACTACTTTGATTGGTCAAGGATGTAGGGATAACGATCTCACCATCTTGGTATTGCGCGGAACCAAGTAGTAGCTCAACACCAGAATCTTGTAATTGCATTATTGGCTTTTTACTGCCAACGGTAATGGTTGTCCCTACTTGTTTATTGATGACAGGAGTTGCAGCTAGCGGGATTGTCTCGACTTTCGATGGCTTAGAGTGATTGTCGGTTTGAACGACTTCGTTTGTTTGCACATAGCCCCAAGTAAAATCATCATTTAGCTGAACTTGGCGACCATCTTCTAAGGTGATCACTTGAGCTGCAAGGGCTGTGGAGCTGACTAATAAGCCTAAAAGTGGGATAAATCTTTTCATAGTATTTCCTTAACGTCGCCAAAAAGCTGGGAAGAACAGCACCAGAATGGTCAGAATTTCCAAGCGTCCCATCAACATACCAAAGCTTAGTAGCCATTTTGCTGCATCCGGCAGTGGCGCAAAGTTACCCGTAGGACCAATAAGATGGCCCATGCCTGGACCAACGTTCGCTACCGCAGTGATCGAGCCAGAAATACTGGTCACAGGATCGAGGCCTAAAGCGCTCAAGCACCCTGCGATAAAAATGATAGTAATAAAGAACATCAAACCAAAGGCAACGACAGAGCGGACAATATCATCGTTGACCGGGCGCTGATTGTAGCGCTGAACAAACACACCTGACGGATGAATCAGTTTCATCATTTGCTTGTTGAGCAGTGTCATCGCGATTTGGAAGCGGAAGATTTTGATGCCGCCAGATGTTGAACCTGAACATGCGCCAGCCATCATTAAGAAAGCAAATAGTGTGGTTGGTAGTGCGCCCCAAGCAGTAAAGTCTTCTAAGCCAAAGCCAGTCGTCGTGACCACCGAGACAATGTTAAACATGGAGACACGCACCGCATCTAAAATGGTGTAGCCATCACGAATCACTAGCCATGAAGCAATGACAGCACTTGAACCTAAAAATAGGTAAGCAAAGCCACGGACTTGAGCATCTTTGAGTAAGATTTCTGGGCGACGCTTAGTGAGCGCAGAAACAAACAATAAGAAAGGCAAGCCGCCAAGGAACATAAACAGGGTTGCGTTCCAATGTGCGCCATGGGAGAAGTGGTTCATTGAGCCATCAGAGGTTGAGTAACCACCGGTAGAAAGCGTGGTGAAAGCGTGGTTAATCGCTTCAAATAAAGACATGCCCGATAATAAGAACCCCGCCATACAAAGGCCGGTTAAGGTGAGATAAACCACCACGATATTCTTTGCGACAGTTTTTGCTCTTGGGCTGCTTTTATCGGACCAGTCAGACGATTCGGTGTGGAATAGCTTCATACCACCAACGTTGAGCATTGGCAGTACCGCAACCGCCATCACGATAAACCCAATACCACCCAACCATTGCAAGATAGATCGCCACAGCAGAATGCTAGGAGCCATGTTGTCTAAGCCACTTAGGACAGTAGATCCTGTGGTGGTAATGCCCGACATGGTTTCAAAGTAGGCATCGGTAAAGCTGATGTGGTTGATAAACACAAAAGGTAAGGCTGCGAATGCACTGGCAATGGTCCAAACCAAGCTCGTGATCAGGAACATATCTCGCACGCTTAATTTGAATTTGGCGGTTCGACCTATGGTGAGACAGGCGAAGGCGACGATATGAACGATAAGCAACGCTTGGCCAAATTCAATAAAGCCAGAGGTACCAGTAAAGAGAGCCACTAAAGTGGGTACGTACATAAATAGGGCGAGTTTAGACAGTACTAACCCTATAACGAACAGTACGGGACGAAAATTAACCATGTTGTGACAAGCCTCAGAGGAAGAATGGACTTGGCTGGAATAGAGCTTCCACGTCAGGTACGTATTTCTTATCAACGAGGAACATCACAACGTGATCATCTTGTTCAATCACAGTGCGGTCATGAGCAATCAGAACTTCTTCACCGCGAACAATCGCACCAATGGTGGTACCCGGCGGTAGTTTGATATCACCAATGGCGCGACCAACTACTTTGGATGTGGTTTCATCACCGTGGGCAATGGCTTCAATCGCTTCCGCAGCGCCACGACGTAGTGATGATACGTTGACGATATCTGCTCGACGAACATGGGTGAGCAGTGCTGAGATGGTTGCTTGTTGCGGAGAGATCGCAACATCAATCACGCCACCTTGTACGAGATCAACGTACGCACCACGTTGGATAAGAACCATCACCTTTTTCGCGCCCATACGTTTTGCCAGCATCGCTGACATGATGTTGGTTTCATCTTCGTTGGTTAGGGCGATGAACACATCGACTTGGTCGATGTTTTCTTCGGTTAGCAGCTCTTGGTCTGCGGCATCACCACAGAATACGATGGTGTTTTCTAGCTCTTCGGACAGGCGTTCAGCGCGTTGGTAGCTGCGCTCAATCAGTTTAACGCTGTAGGTTTGTTCTAAGCGTTTAGCTAAGCTTGCGCCGATGTTACCACCACCGACAATCATGATACGGCGGTAAGGTTTTTCAAGGCGCTGCAGTTCACTCATCACTGAGCGAATATGGTTACTTGCGGCAACGAAGAACACTTCATCATCAGCTTCAATGATCGTTGTTCCTTGTGGACGAATTGGACGACCTTGGCGGAAAATCGCGGCTACGCGGGTATCAATGTGTGGCATGTGCTCCCGCAGAGCTGATAGGGCATTACCGACCAGTGGGCCGCCATAATAGGCTTTTACCGCTACAAGGCTGACTTTCTGCTCTGCGAAACTCACTACTTGAAGTGCACCAGGGTATTGAATCAAACGTTCAATGTAGCTTGTAACGAGCTCTTCTGGGGCAATCAGATGGTCAACTGGCACCGCGCCTGATTGGAACAATGCTTCTTTTTCTGAAAGGTATTGCGGAGAGCGAATACGAGCAATTCGGTTTGGGGTATTAAACAGAGAAAACGCAACCTGACAGGCAGCCATGTTTGTTTCATCGGTGTTGGTTACTGCGACGAGCATATCGGCATCTTGAGCGCCAGCTTCACGCAGAATGTCAGGGTGGCTGGCATGGCCATTCACCACTCGTAAATCATATTTATCTTGCAGTTCACGCAAGCGGTCGCCATCTTTATCAACGATAGTGATATCGTTATTTTCGCCAACTAGATTTTCAGCTAGCGTGCCACCCACTTGGCCTGCGCCAAGAATAATGATTTTCATAGTGTCATCTCGTTTAAAGGCAACTTATTCAGTAACACCAATTCCACTGAACTCTCACTGGAATTGAAATTAGCTAATGTTTGAAAGTAATCAATGCCTTGAAAATAATAGCGAAACTTACAATAAGCAAGTTTCGCTTTGTTAACATCAGACTTACTACGCGCGTTTGGTCATTACGGCGTAGTAGAAACCATCCATATCTTCTTCACCTGGAAGGATCTGGCGGCCTGGGTTTTCTGGCTCAGAGCCTTGTAGCTCTGCATCTTGTGTGCGCGCTAAGAAGGCTTTTACTTGCTCTTTGTTCTCTTGTGGAGTGATAGAACAGGTTGCGTAGACCAATGTGCCGCCCGGCTTTAGCTGTTGCCACATGGCGTCTAAAATTTCGCTTTGTAGTTCTGCCAGTGCGGCAATATCGTCTGCGCGGCGTAGCCATTTAATATCTGGGTGACGACGAATAACACCTGTTGCTGAACAAGGTGCATCAAGTAGGATGCGATCGAATTTTTCACCGCTCCACCACTCTTGTGGGTATCGAGCATCACCACAAATCACATCCGCACGCAGTTCTAAGCGCTCAAGGTTATCGTAAACACGATCAAGACGTTTAGCGTCGCTATCGATAGCAACCACTTCGGTATCTTCAGTGTGCTCAAGAATATGAGCAGTCTTACCACCCGGAGCTGCACAACAGTCAAGAATCAGTTCGCCGTTCTTAGGTTGAAGGTAGTTGACTGATAATTGCGCTGCCGCGTCTTGTACAGACACCCAACCACGGTCAAAGCCCGGTAGTAAAGTGACGTCGCAAGGTGACGCCAATTTTATCGCGTCTTCGGCTTCAGGATGAATGGTGTATTCAATGTTTTCGCTTTTCAGTAGCTCAAGGTATTCATCACGCGTGTGGTGCTGACGATTCACACGTAGCCACATTGGCGCTTTGCTGTTGTTTGATTCAACCAGTTGCTCCCACTGATCTGGGTAGCTTTCTTGCAGCATTTTTAGTAGCCAGTTAGGGTGGCCATATTTGCCGGCGGTGTGGCTGACCGCTTTTTCATCCAGCGCTTCTTGATCGCGTAGGTAGCTACGTAGCACGGCATTAATTAGGCCACGAAGGCTAGGGCCGCGCAGTGTTTTTGTTCCTTCCACTGTTTCAGCTACCGCCGCGTGAGCAGGGATACGCATGAAGCTTAGTTGGTAGATGCCGACTAAAATTAGGTGGTGGAAGACACGCTTTTTACCTTTAAGCGGATTGTCCATTAGCTCGTTAGCGATTGACTCTAAACGAGGCAGGTAACGCAGAGCGCCATAGCAGATCTCTTGCAGTAGCGCGTGATCTCTAGGTCGAATGGTTTTTTGAGCCGCAGGAAGTGCGTGGGAAAGAGATTGGCCTTTGTCGACCACTTGGAACAAAACGTTGGCAGCAGCAGCGCGAACATTCATGGTGAATACCTTTTGTTAAGGCGAGATCATCTCTGATCTCGAAATGTACGTAATCTTCGTGATATTTGAAGTCGCAGCATGGTTGCCTTGCTGCAACTCCAATATTTAGAGGATGATTATTGAGCCTTTTGGGCTCAAGTTTATTAGCTAAGAACGCTACCGACAGCGAACCAGTCTGCACGAGCATTTAGAATATCTTGCACAGCCATTGCTTTTTTGCCCGGTACTTGCAGTTGCTCCAGCACAAGAACGCCTTGGCCTGTCGCAACGTAGATACCAGTTTTATCTGCTTGTAGAATCGTACCCGCAGGCTTGTCTGACGTTTGCTCAGCAACACGGCTTTGCCATACTTTGATGCTGTTGTCGGCCGCTTCAAAATGGCTCATTGGCCATGGATTGAATGCGCGAACACAACGTTCGATATGAGCTGCGTCTTCGATCCAGTCAATGCGAGCTTCTTCTTTGCTGAGTTTTTTCGCGTAGTTAGCAAGTTCATCGTCTTGCTTTACCGGAACTGCTGTACCAGCGGCGATCTCATTGATGCATTCAACCAGAGCTTGCGGGCCAAGTTCAGCCAGTTTGCCGTACATAGATGCACTAGTGTCGCTTGCTTCAATTGGCAGTGTGGCGATTTTCAGCATGTCACCAGTGTCTAGGCCTATATCCATCTGCATAATGGTTACGCCTGTCTCTGCATCACCTGCCCAAATAGAGCGTTGAATCGGTGCTGCACCACGCCAGCGAGGAAGAATCGAACCATGCACGTTGATACAACCTAGCTTTGGAGTATCAAGTACCGCTTGAGGTAGCAGTAGGCCGTATGCAACGACGACCATGATGTCAGCATTGAGGTCAGCTAACTCTTGTTTCGCTTCATCTGATTTGAAGTTTTCTGGTTGGTAAACCGGAACATTGTGCTCAAGGGCAAGGTTTTTTACTGCACTTGCAGTCAGTTTTTTACCACGGCCCGCAGGGCGGTCAGGGTTGGTGTAAGCTGCAATAACTTCGTGCTCCGAAGACAACAACGCCGCCATATGTTGGGCGGCGAAGTCCGGAGTACCTGCAAAAACAATTCTTAATGGTTTGCTCAAGGTACCATCCTTCTTAATAGGGTTAGCGATTAAGCTTTATTAGACTGTTTCTCGTTGAAACGCTTAATTTTAGCTAGCTTATCTTGAATGCGCTTACGCTTTAGAGGCGAAAGGTAATCGACAAACAGTTTGCCTTCTAGGTGATCAAGTTCATGTTGAACACAGATAGCCAATAGGTCGTCCGCGTCGAATGTGAACTCTTCACCATCACGGTTAAGCGCTTTTACTGATACTTCTGCTGCACGTGGTACGAGTGCGCGTGCACCCGGTACAGATAGACAACCTTCTTCGATGCCATCATCGCCACGCTTTTCTGTGATCTCAGGGTTGATCAGTACCATAGGCTCATCGCGAGTTTCGGAAATATCGATAACTACGATGCGTTGGTGGATATCAACTTGCGTTGCTGCAAGGCCGATACCTTCTTCGTCGTACATGGTTTCAATCATGTCATCGACGATCTTTTGAATCTCTGGAGTAACCGCTTCTACAGGCTTCGCAACAGTGCGAAGGCGATCATCCGGGAATGTTAATACTTGTAATACAGACATATACACTCGAAATGTTGAACTGTGCCGAATCAGGGTAAACCTCGTTGGCTCAATTCTAGACATTTTAGACCTCAAATGACAGCATCATTACGTTTTTTGCGCAGCTTTAGTGTTGAATAAATAACCGCAAAAAGCCCGAGGTTTTGTTGCTCCATAACGGTTTTAACACAAGGATTGGCTATGTATCGAGTCAGGCTTAAAGCATTGCTGACGCTCGCAGCTCTCGTTTCCGCACCATTAAGCTGGGCTGAATCAGCTCTGAAAATCAAAAATGACGCCCCGCAAACCTACACTGTGGTGAAAGGCGATACCCTATGGGACATTTCAGAACTGTACTTAGATAACCCGTGGTTATGGCCAAGACTTTGGCAGGCAAACAGTTACATTAATAATCCTCACCTTATTTACCCTGGCGACAAACTCAATCTTATTTGGCGTAATGGTCAGCCATTATTAAGCCTCAAAACCATGGTGAAACTCAGCCCTCGCGTTCGCTTACTCGATAAGCAAGCAGTACCGGTAGTGAGTGAAAGCCTAGTATTGCCATACTTGGAATCGGATCGATTGCTGACGATGCTGTCATTGCAGCAAGTTGATCGTGTGCTGGGTTCAAGTAATGGAAAGCAGTTTTTAACCAACCAAGACCTGCTCTATATCAGTGGTCAGCAAACTCAAACGGAGTGGGGGATCTATCGTGAGGTGGAAACCTTTACTCGTGATGAGCAACGTGTAGTGGCGTTAAAGCAAGTGGCTCAGGGTGAGTTGAGTTCATCCGATGCGGATATGAGTTCCTTGCGCGTTACCAAGCAAGTTCAAGAAATATTGGTCGATGACATCGCGCTGCCCGTCATTGAAAGTGAGCAAAGTCAGTTGACTACAACCTTTTACCCACAGCCATCACCGGCTGAGAGTGTGGCACACATTCTGGGCACGTTAGAAGGTAGCCAGTATGTTGGTCAAAACCAAGTGGTGGTGATTGATCGTGGTGAGAAAGACAACTTAACCCAAGGCAGTATGTTTGAATTATACAAACATGGTGCGACAGTCAGTGCGAAACAGTCCGCCTCTAAAGTGGTCGAGAAGGCAGTGAAAGATAAGCTGAAAATGCCTAATCAGCGTATTGGCAGCTTAATGGTTATTCGTCCTTATCAGCATTTCAGCTTGGCCTTAGTAACGGAAAGCTTGCAGCCGATTGGTAAAGATACCTTGGTTCAGGCGCCAGTGATTTCTGACAGAACACCTCAGGAGTCAGACACTCAATGACCTCAGAAGCGCTTCGCGCTTGGTTAACGCTCTATTTTACCCCGCGGCTAGGCCCCAAAGGCCTAGCCCGTTTACAAGCTAAAGATAACTTAGAAAATATTGTTCATTCCTCCTCTTCTGCTTTATCGGCTCTTGGGTTTACTTCTACTCAGATTGAATATGTTCGCAATGGCAGTGCAAAGCACGTTGAGCAATGCTTTGAGTGGCAACAACAACGCGAAGATAACCATATTGTTTGTTTGCAAGATATTGATTACCCGCCATTATTAAAACAAGTCTCAGCGCCACCTGCTATTCTATTTATATCAGGGCAACGAAACGTGTTGGCAAAACCGCAGATAGCCATGGTAGGTAGCAGGAACGCTAGTGTGGATGGGTTAGCTTCGGCAAAATCGTTCGCAAGCAGTTTCGCTGAACGTGGCTTAGTCGTGACAAGTGGACTGGCATTAGGGATTGATGGCCACGCCCATGATGGCGCTCTTCAAGCACAGGGAGAAACCATCGCGGTGCTAGGCTGTGGTTTGCAAAACATCTATCCGGCGCGGCATAGGCAACTTGCCGAGCGAGTAAGGCAGCAAGGCGCGTTGGTGTCTGAGTTTCATCCAAGCATTCAGCCTAAGGCGGCTAATTTTCCAAGGCGCAATCGAATCATCAGTGGTTTATCGGTTGGGGTCATGGTGATTGAAGCTGCAGAGAAAAGTGGTTCTTTGATTACCGCGCGATATGCTGCAGAGCAAGGTAGAGATGTTTTTGCTTTGCCCGGCTCTATCCATCATCCACAATCTCGAGGGTGTAACGCATTGATCAAACAGGGCGCGTGCCTAGTACAAAGTGTTGACGATGTATTAAATGAAATCGAAAGCTTGCTGCGTTGGTCTGATATTAATAAGCCTTTGCAGGTGCAACCAAAGCAAAATGATTGGGTTGAACAAATCGATAGTAAACAACAATTGCCATTTGCTGATCTTCTAGCTAACGTAGGCAATGAAGTGACGCCGGTTGATATTCTTGCACAGCGGACCAATATACCAGTGCATGAAGTCATGTTGCAGCTTTTAGAGCTTGAGCTCTCTGGGCATGTTGTTGCGGTTTCTGGTGGCTATATTCGTAAGGGGAGGGGCTAGCTATGATGATGGATATCCTAATGTATCTATTTGAAACTTACATCCATAGCGATGCTGAGTTACAGGTCAATCAAGATGAGTTAGAAGATGAATTGCTTCGTGCTGGTTTTGATCAAAAAGACATATATAAAGCCCTTGTCTGGCTAGAAGAGCTTGCGGCACTGCAACAAAGTGAAACGCACTCCGCTATTTCAGTTTCAAGTGGTGCGGTCTCTACGCGTATTTTTAGCGATAAAGAGATGGCGCGCCTCGATCTTGAGTGTCGTGGTTTCTTGATGTTTCTAGAGCAAGTCAATGTGCTTAATACTGAAACGCGCGAAATGGTTATTGACCGTGTGATGGGGTTAGAGACTCAAGAATTCGAACTCGATGATCTAAAATGGATTGTGTTAATGGTACTGTTTAACGTACCGGGCAACGAAAACGCCTACACGCTAATGGAAGAGCTTTTGTACAGTAAAGAACAAGGTATTCTTCATTAGATTGAGTCGCGATGAGTAGTAAAATCGATCAACAGTTATTCTCCGCTCATGAGCACGCCCTAGAGCATCAAGCTTGTCCTAAATGTCAGGAACAAGGGCGTGATGGTGAACTGCAATTACGTCATGGTAAACATGGCCCATTTCTCGGTTGTCATTTGTACCCAGCCTGTGACTACATAAAACCCCTGCATCAAAATGACGGTCATGTGATTAAAGAGTTGGGCGTACCTTGCCCAGACTGCAGTCATGAATTGGTGCTGCGCCAAGGCCGTTACGGAATGTTTATTGGTTGCAGCCATTACCCTCAATGCAACCATATCGAGTCTTTAGATCAACCAGAAGAAGAGCAATCCGATCATATCGCTTGTCCTGAATGCGGCAAGGGTGAACTGGTTGAGCGTAAAACCCGTTTCGGCAAACTGTTTTATGCTTGTGATAACTACCCTAAGTGCAAGTTTGCGGTGAATCAGCCGCCAGTTTTGGGTAAGTGTGAGAAGTGCGGTTTTGGCTTATTGGTTGAGAAGAAACTCGCTAGTGGCACTAAGCTGCAATGCGCTGATCGAAAATGTCACCACACACAAGAAAGCTAACTGGCAACGTTAATCAATCAAAGATAAAAAACGGCGCATTTAGCGCCGTTTGTATTTATGGGTGTTGCTGATTTAGCCTTTAAAACTCGCTGCAAACTCATGAACAGCAGGGAAAGCCTGCTCATCTAACACTTCAGCGAGAGCGCACAGTTTACGTTGCAACTCACCAGTGTAGTCACCACACACATTGATATGACCCATCTTACGACCGGCACGCTTTTCTTTGCCGTACCAGTGAATATGACAGCCATCCATCGCCATCAATGATTCAGGTAAGCTATCTTCACCAAGGATGTTGATCATGGACGTTTCACGAACCAATTTAGTGCTACCAAGTGGTAAGCCGCAGACTGCGCGTAAGTGGTTTTCAAACTGACAAGTTTCCGCACCTTGTTGTGTCCAGTGACCGGAGTTATGTACACGCGGGGCAATTTCATTGACGAGCAGTGTGCCATCAACATCGAAAAACTCTAGCGCCAGTACGCCAACGTAGTTCAAGCTTTCTGCCACAGCTTGGAACATCTGTTTGGCTTGTTGTTGAAGCGCTTGATCGGCAATGGCGGTTGATAAGCTAAGCACACCATTGGTATGAATGTTCTCTGCTAATGGGTACACCGCCACAGAGCCATCTTTACCACGCGCACCAACTAATGACACTTCACGGTTAAAGGGTACGAATTCCTCGGCTACGATGGCTTGAGTTGGTGTTGCAGCAATGCACTCTGCCATCTCTTGCCAAATCGCGTCAGCTTGGCTGGCATCTTTTAAACGCCACTGGCCTTTGCCGTCATAACCACCAAGGGCGCTTTTAAGCACCATTGGAATACCAACGTAGTCAATGGCGTGTTGGAAGTCTTCACGAGTTTCAATGACCGCATATTTAGCATTACGTACCTTGGCCTCGTCTAATAACGCCTTTTCAATACGGCGATCGCCACCGGCTTTAATCGCTTGAGCGGAAGGGAGGAACTTACCGCTGCGCTCGCACTCTTCAAGAATATCATGAGGGATATGTTCGAACTCCGCTGTGATGACATCGGCTTGTGCAATCGCACTCTCTAAGCCATGACCAATCACCGCTTGAGTCAGTGGATGTACTACATTGCCACTACCCACATCGTAAGCAGAAAGCTCAATATTCAGTGGCGCGCCAGCCAGTGACATCATGCGTGCCAGTTGGCCTGCACCTAACACCAATACGTGCATGGTCTAGTCCTCAGCGGGGTTTGGGTTAGCCAATACTGTTTCTGTTTGCTCTGTGCGGAAGGCCTCAACCTTAGCCATTACTGCTTCATCGTGAGTACCAATGATTTGCGCAGCAAGAATGCCCGCGTTTGCTGCGCCTGCTTCGCCAATGGCTAACGTGCCAACTGCGATGCCTTTTGGCATTTGAACAATCGAGTACAGAGAGTCGATACCACTCAATGCGCGAGATTGTACTGGTACACCAAGAACAGGTAGTGAAGTGAAAGCCGCTGTCATACCCGGTAGGTGAGCCGCGCCACCTGCACCTGCGATGATTACTTTAAGGCCGCGCTCTTTCGCGCTCGTTGCGTAATCTGCAAGCAATTGAGGAGTTCGGTGAGCTGAAACCACTTTTGTTTCATATTCAACACCAAATTGGTCGAGCATTTCTGCTGCGAGCTTCATGGTTGGCCAATCAGATTTCGAACCCATGATGATACCGACTTTCATCTCAAACTCCTTCAAGTTACGAATAGGGTAAAGCAGTAAATTTGTGCGCATTATACGAGGATTTTCGATTCAAGCAAACGTTTGCGTCGGTTTGATTATCGATTCAAATTCCTTACGGACACAATTTATAAATAATTTGCTTTAGTCATGTGTTGAGAATGTTAGTACACTGAATAAAAACAGTAACAGACAACAAAGAAAGGAAGTTCAGTGGAGAACTTTGAGCAAGCACTTACAGCACTTCAGCAAGGGGAAGTGATCGCTTACCCAACTGAGGGTGTGTTTGGTGTCGGCTGCGACCCAGATAGCCCGCAGGCAATTGAAAAACTCTTAACCTTAAAACAGCGCCCAGTAGAAAAGGGGCTGATTTTAATTGCGGCTAATTATCAGCAGTTATTGCCTTATATTGATGAATCACAGCTAACCGAGCAACAGCTAGAAGCGGTGAAAGCATCATGGCCGGGGCCGTACACTTGGATAATGCCTGCCAGTGATAAGGTGTCGAACTGGGTATCTGGTCAGTTTGATTCAATCGCCGTTCGTGTTACTGACCATCCTTTAGTACAAAAGATGTGTTTAGCTTTTGGCAAACCCCTTACTTCTACTAGCGCCAACTTAACGGGTTTACCACCCTGTATGACCACTGAAGAGGTGGAGCAGCAATTAGGAGATAAGCTGGTGGCGATTTTACGTGGAGAAACGGGAGGCCGTGATAAACCAAGTGAAATCCGTGATGCGAAAACGCTACAAGTATTAAGACAAGGTTAAGGGTTCGACTAATGCCAAGCACCATTGATAAACAAGCGGTAAAGCAGTTTCTTCTAACATTACAAGATTCGATTTGTCAGCAGTTAGAGCAAGCGGATGGACAAGCTGAATTTGAGCAAGACGCTTGGCAACGAGAGCCGGGAGAGAAACTGGCTGGTGGCGGTCGCACGCGAGTAATGACTGATGGCGCAGTCTTTGAACAAGGTGGCGTGAATTTCTCGCATGTTCAAGGCAATCAAATGCCAGCATCGGCGACAGCACATCGCCCTGAGCTCGCTGGGCGACGTTTCGAAGCCATGGGCGTCTCTTTGGTGATGCACCCTAAAAATCCTTATATTCCAACCTCTCATGCCAATGTTCGCTTCTTTATTGCAGAAAAAGAGGGAGAAGACCCTATCTGGTGGTTTGGTGGTGGCTTTGATTTAACGCCTTTTTATCCTTTCGAAGAGGATTGCCAATATTGGCATAACACTGCAAAAGAGATCTGCGCGCCATTCGGTGACGACGTCTATGCTGATCATAAAGCATGGTGCGATAAGTATTTCTATTTGCCACACCGTGAAGAGACGCGTGGTGTCGGTGGGCTATTCTTTGATGATCTCAATCAGTGGGAGTTTGATAAGTGCTTTGATTACATCAAAGCAGTGGGAGAAGGTTATACCCAAGCTTATCTGCCGATTGTGGAGCGCCGTAAACAAACGGAATATGGTGAACGCGAACGTCAGTTTCAGCTTTATCGCCGCGGCCGCTATGTCGAGTTTAACTTAGTGTTTGACCGTGGCACTTTGTTTGGCCTCCAAACGGGTGGACGCACAGAGTCGATATTAATGTCGATGCCGCCACTCGCTCGTTGGGAATACAACTATCAGGTAGAGCCTCATTCACCAGAAGCGGAGCTATACAATCATTACCTAAAACCGCGGGAGTGGTAAAACTTTCCTCCTTATATAGATAGTGATAGTGTCATAACCATCATATTTAAAGTCGCCGTGTGTTGAGCTCATCTATCTAGGCTCTATATAGATAGAGTGGATAGAGGTCATGACTTCGCGGTGGCTTTAAGTTTCGTCTCGGTTTCAAAGAAGGATGTGCAGGTAAGGATATGACACAACAAATAGATCGCTACGCAGTGTTTGGTAACCCAATCGGACACTCTAAGTCTCCTTTTATTCATACCTTGTTTGCTCGTCAAACGAACCAACCCATGACTTATACCGCCGAGCTAGCGCCGATTGATGGTTTTGAGCAGGCAGCGACCGAGTTTTTCTCTCAGGGCGGTCGAGGTTGTAACATTACCGTTCCTTTTAAAGAGCAAGCTTATCAGTTCGCTCATCGCCTAACGGGACGAGCGCAATTAGCTGGTGCGGTGAATACACTTAAAAAGCTCGATGATGGCGAAATCATTGGTGACAACACCGACGGTGCTGGTTTAGTACAAGATTTACTGCAATACCAAGTGCCACTAAAAGATGCTCGAATTTTGTTGATTGGTTCTGGCGGTGCGGCGCGTGGTGTCGTACAACCTTTATTGGAGCAATCTCCGGAGCTTTTGGTTATCACCAATCGTACTTTCAGTAAGGCTGAGCAGCTGGTATCCATGTTTGCAGGGTTTGGTAACGTTGTCGCAAGTGAGATGAATCAGCTAGATCAGCCATTTGATGTCATCATCAATTCAACCTCCGCCAGTTTGTCGGGTGAGCTTCCTGCGATATCGCCTGCAATTTTCTCCTCGACATCGACCGCCTATGACATGATGTATGGCAAAGGAAAAACGACCTTTAATCAGTGGGCATTAGATAACGGTGTGGCTCACGCTTATGATGGTTTAGGTATGTTAGTTGGCCAAGCTGCGGAAAGCTTTATGCTATGGCGTGGATTAAGACCCGGGACGAGACAAATCCTCAGAGAATTACGTAAAAATTTAGAAGGCCTATAATGAACCAGTCAATTTTGTTTCCAGATATCCAAGATTGGAATCAAGACCTGCAAGCCGTGATATTCCCTGCTCAACAAGCAGGCGCTTTAATTGAATGTGTGGCAACTCTGGCTTATATCAATAAGCTAAGCGGCCAATCGGTCGTAGAGCCAGAGCAAGCTCTTCAATTATTCATCGATAATCGTTTTGAAATTGAAGAGCAAGCGGAAGAGCTAATAGAAGAGGAAGAGTTTAACCAACAAGGTCAAGTTGAGCTTAATTAGATTGATTTGACCTCATGTAAGTAATCCTCTTTATTCTGCACATAGTTATCGGCAGATTTTTGTAGAAAGGCGCGTTCTTTGTCAGTCAAAGGACGTGCCTTTTTTACTGGACTACCAACATATAGGAACCCACTTTCTAAAACTTTGCCCGGTGGTACTAAACTTCCTGCACCGATCATCACGTCTTCTTCTATAACTGCCGCATCAAGCACGATAGCGCCCATACCAACCAACACGCGATCTTTGATGATGCAGCCATGCAGCATAACTTTGTGTCCAATGGTTACCTCGTTGCCAATGATTAGCGGGTAGCCTTCAGGATTTTCGGCGTTCTTATGCGTAACATGAAGGACACTGCCATCTTGGATGTTGGTGCGATGACCAATATGGATATGGTTTACATCTCCCCGAGCAGCCACCAATGGCCAAATACTCGAATCGTCACCAATTTTAATATCTCCAACCAAAATCGAAGTGCTATCTATATAGACACGCTGGCCGATTTGCGGACTTATACCTTTATAACTGCGTAGAGAAGACATGATTTATCCTTGTTATTGGCTGATTTTGGTTAATTTGAGCATAGAAGAGTCGAAGAAATAAGCGTTTGTGAATAGAAAATACCCAAACAATAAAAAAATCAAAAAAAACGATAAAAAGGGCTTGCCAACGTGACGGCGATCTCTATAATGCCCCCTCGCTGACACGGGAACGCTTCGAAAGAAACAAGAACGGTTCAGCAGGTTAATTAGCCAAGCCAAGCGCTTGAAAAAAGTTTTGAAAAAAGTGGTTGACACTAAAACTTAACTCGCTAAAATGACCGCCTCTTGTTGAGTGATGTGAGTCACAAACAA
>NZ_JAPPTI010000022.1 GCF_027587025.1 Vibrio sp. LaRot3
AGTTTCGCTTCGCTCAAGTATAGCCAAACGTCGCTCACACCTTAATGCGGCGTTATGTCACGACGGTCCTCACAGGTTGAATGTACTGGGATGCTCTCTGAGTTTGGAGTGAAGGTAGGAAGCTTGGGGAAATACGGCAAAAAGGACGAATATTGACCACTTCTATGCTAACCTTGAAGCGCTTTAAGCGCACCTTAATATGGCGCAGCAATTAAAGAGTGACGCTAAAGCGTTTCAAGGTAGTGCTGCGGTTAATACTTCGGCTTCGATTTTTTGTCTATTTACTCAAAGTTTATTTCATTTCAATAGGTTACACTTAAAATTTAGACTGCGCTGGTCGTGACATAACAAGACGTTCAAGCAGATTCGCAACGCTTGGGAATCATCGTTTATTTTGGCTTTCTTGTGTAATTAGTAGTAGTTGTAATCGAGAGTCTGGCGTTGCTCACTACTTAACTTGCGCGTTATGTGAATTATTAGCATGCCAATTAACTTTGACGAAATTGATCTCAGGGATGTTTTGTGACCTTAGAGTTATATATGGTATATTGTGCTATTAACTTCTTTCGTTACGAGATTTACATATATGAACAAGATCCTATGCGTATTACCTATTCTGTTTCTTTCGGGCTGTGCTGCAACTAAAAAGTATGAGCCAGCAATTTTTGAAGATGGTAATACAGGTGCATATTATACTGTTTATTCAGATAAATGGCAGGATTGGAAAAATACAGGCTCTGAAAACTCTCTGCTTTTGCAATGGATAGCAGCAGCAAATGAATACACTGGAAACTGTCCAGCAGGATTTGAGCTTAGAGACCAGCAAGAGCAGGAAAATGGTGATTTTACGGCCACAGTTGTTTGTAAATAAAATTCACATAACAAAGCATTTAAGAGTGATTCGCAACGCTTGGCAGTTTCGCTTCGCTCAAGTATAGCCAAGCGCCGCTCACACCTTAATGCGGCGTTAGGTGCCAATGCGAATAGGAGAAATATATATTTATGAAATTTATCGATAGCTTTATCTCATGGGTAATTACATTGTGCTCTCGAAATATATTCGAATCTCCTCGGCTATTGGTGAAATCGTATCTGATCGATTATAAAGACTGGAACGACAAAGCATATAAACTAAGAAAAGCGGAAGTTAATCACAGTGGTGGTGCAATGCAGCTCGCCAACGAGTTATATAAAAAGAATATACTATCTAAATATTGTCAGTCAGACTTTGTTGGTGAGCCAATAGCATTTGGATCTGAGTCATCTCATGACCCAGAGAATGAAACTATCGTTACAGAAGAAATGATAGAAAACAGAGCGATAATCACTACAAAGCATACTAACAGCACAGGTTTTGTAGCGGACTATGAGTATAGGATGATAAAAAGTAATAATGGTAAGTGGTTCCTAGAAGCCGTTGATTATGTCGATTCAGACGGAAAGTACCCGGGATTGTAAGCACCTAACAAACTGTTCAAGAGGGATTCGCAACGCGTGGCATTTTTACTATACGTTGGTTTTGGTGTTTAAGGTGGTATGCAGCGGCTTCGGTATTGCGTTGCTCACCCCTTAACAGGGCGTTATAAGCTAAAGAGGAATTATGACCAAAATCTATTTCGTATGCGGCTTTATTGGTTCAGGTAAAACTACCTATTCTAAGGAGCTTGCAAATAAGCATGGAGCCTTTCGTTTCTCCATAGATGAATGGATGATTCCTTTATACGGTGAACATATGGAGCGTGAAGTCTTCGACAGTCGTTTGGCTACCCTTCAAGACTTATTCAAAGACTCTGCTCACCAACTTTTTGCTCTCGGTATCCCAGTTATTTTCGATTTTGGTTTCTGGAGCAAAGCTGACCGAGACTCTTTTACTAGTTGGGCATCAGAAGTGGATGTTGAGAGTGAAGTTCATTATCTTGATGTTCCCTTCGAAACATGCCAAGAAAGAGCATTTTCACGCAATTCAGATTTGGGTGGCAAGTCATATGAAATGACACCTGAGATGCTAGAATTGTTCTGGTCTTGGTTTGAGGTTCCAGCTTCAAATGAAAATGTTGTTTGGGTTCATCGGGATACTCAACCACGCTTATAACAAAGCATTTAAGAGTGATTCACAACGCTTGGCGGTTTCGCTCCGCTCAAGTATAGCCAAGCGTCGCTCACACCTTAATGCGGCGTTAGGTTACTAGAGCCTCAAATCAATAAAATGAGCTGGTTTAACTCTTCTTTAGTTCGCTCGTTTGCTCTTCTGCTTTTAGTGTCTTTGCTCAGCTAATGTTGTGAATACTGTGGTCAATTATCTGCAAGCTATGATTTTAGGCTTGCTGCCCTGTTGAGTATTCGCTGCGAAAATAGCAATTCAAATTTCACGTAAAGTGCGTGAAGTTCCGTGAGCCTGCACGCTCGGCATTAATGGCTTAGTTCAAGTAAATTCGAGTTGTATCAGGTGAACCAAAATCAAAATAAGTCTGTGTTTTAATGTGTTGGCTTCGTCTTAATGTCAGCAAAGGTTTGGCGCTCAAGTGTTGAAGTATTAACCTAACAAAGCATTCAAGATGGATTCGCAACGCATGGCATTTTTGGTTTGCTTCTACTTTAGTGTCTACGGCACAATGGGTTAGGTAGGGTGGTAGTGTTGCTCACCACTTAATGCGGCGTTAGGTTACTAGGAGTACGCATGGCTTCAGCGTCAAACAAAGATATTGAAGACTTTGAGTTTGTAATTGAAGAAATTGTTCGTTTAAAAAAATTACTCGCTGAATCATATGATGATTTTTCGAATGACTTTGATAATCCATTCGATCGAATGAGTGCTATTGTTGGTCCTCCCAAAGATTTGTTGGATAAGTCTAAGTTTCAACTGTTCATCTCAAACAAAGCTAATGAAAAGCTTTTTGATATATCGGAACGCGTCATCAAGTCTCAAGGTTTAGGTTACTATGTTAAAAGTAATGAGTTTAACATTCTATTGCGTGAATCCATCTATCGGCATGTATATGAGAGTAAACCATTTGACCGAAATGGTTATACAAAGATACTAAATCGTGCATTGAAAAAATGTAGAAAGAAAGGTGGTGACGTTACTTATATTTTTCCAATAATAGCTAACAATATTGATAGGGTAATAGACTTAGGTGCTGCGAAGGTTATACCAAAAGAAGAGCTGTTTAATATTTACCCTGGCAGTAGGCAGCAAACCGATGACTTTATAAAAGTAAGTGAGGATTCAAGGTTTCTATATAACGCTTATGTTTCTGTTCATATCCCCCAAACATATAATGACCTGATTGAGTTTAAATCTAAAAATGTATTAAATCTAGTCGTTGGTATAATACATCTTCATTTTATATCAATGGGATTGTACGATTATAAAATATCAACTGAGTTTCATGGGAGTGACTTAAACTATAAATTCAAAGGCTTATTTGATTCAGGTGGTTTTAAAGCCTGTTCAGAATTTCAGTTTAGCACGTCGTTGGATGGTTTTTGGGACTCATTCGAAGATAATCTTGATTCTCCTTTGGGAGATAGGATCAAAGAACTAATTATGGCGGCATGTATGCCAACCATGGAGGATCGTTTAGTAGATCGTTTGATTGATTCAATTCTATGGTTTTGTGATGCAAGCTATGACACTAATGAGCACTCCCAGTTAGTTAAGCTTGTAACTTCAATGGAAAGATTGGTAACAATGTCTTCGGAAAAAGGGAGTACAACTCTTAGCAGCAAGTTTTCAGATAGGGTTTCAAACTTAAATTTAGTTTTCCACCCTAATGAACATAACTCCAAATCGAACGCATCAAAACTATATTCCATTCGTTCAGATCTAGTTCATGGCACTAAATCTTTATATAAATCTTTAGATAGTGGTTTAAGCTTCAGCGCTATTACAATGACAGCCCAAGTTATTTTTTCAGCAATGATGACTTATCAGTTTGTAGGTCTGTCTTCTACTAAATATGAGGATAATTTGATTGATTTTCTTGATGTCCAACTCAAATTGGACGTAACCTAACAAACTGTTTAAGAGTGATTCGCAACGCGTGGCATTTTTACCATGCGTTGCGTTTAGTGTTTAAGGTGGTATGCGGAGGCATCGGTATTGCGTTGCTCACACCTTAACAGGGCGTTATAACGTATAGGGAAATTATGTACTATTTGTTCGATTGGAAAGTAAAGTTAGGAATGACTTTAAGTTGTGTCTTGTTTCTTGCCTGTTGTATCAGTTTCGTTATTGCATGGAATTCTCCCGAGCCAATTGACGCAATGAGCGCATTAACCAAGTTTTTTAACTATCGCTGGTTTGCAGCACTCCTATTTGGCTTCGTATCAATGACCTCAGCAACTTATAGTGTGTACCAGAAACGATTGCGTTCATTCTAGTTGTTGTTGAGTTCATAGAGCGTGGTGAGCCACGTTATAACAAAGCGTTCAAGACGGATTCCCAACGCTTGGTATTTTCGGTTTGATTCGACTTTAGTGTCTACGGCACAATGGTTTAGGTAAGGTGGTAGCGTTGCTCACCACTTAACGCGGCGTTATGCTCTAATCGTAGGAGGTAAGATTAGTGGAAAATCCAAAATTATTTATTTCGTATTGCTGGTCAACCCCAGAACATGAGCAATGGGTTATTGATCTAGCAACAGAACTCACAGAATCTGGTATCCATGTGATCTTAGATAAGTGGGATCTTAAAGAAGGTCATGATGCATTTGCTTTCATGGAGAAAATGGTAACTGACCCGACTGTTAAGAAAGTCGCTATGATATGCGATGAAGCTTATGCTTCTCGTGCCGATGGTCGCTCTGGTGGAGTGGGAACAGAAACCCAAATAATTTCACGAGAAGTTTACGAAGACCAAGAACAAAGTAAGTTTGTGGCAATAATTCCAAATCGTGATGAAAACGGGAAGGCATTTTTACCTACGTATTATAAATCACGTATTTACATCGACTTAAGTGAACCAGACAAATATACGGATAATTACGAGAAGCTTCTGCGTTGGGTTTATGATAAACCTCTGTACACTCGTCCTCAAATTGGTGCCAAGCCGTCATTCTTAGAAGAAAGTGATAGTATTTCACTGGGTACGACAACGAGCCAGAAAAGAGCACTATCTGCAATTAAGGAAAGCAAACCATTTGCATCAGGTGCGCTCGATGAATACCTGAATACATTCTCAGTGAATCTTGAAAGATTCAGGCTCGTAGATGTTGACGGTGAATTTGATGATGCTCTAATTTCGAATATCGAGAATTTTTTACCATATCGCAATGAATATATATCTTTGATATTTGCTATTTCTCAGTATGCTCCAAATGAAGATAACATTCATAAAATTCACCGATTTTTTGAGTCTCTAATTCCTTATATGGACAAACCTAGCCATATAACTTCATGGAGAGAGTCGGACTTTGACAACTTTAAGTTTATTGTGCATGAGTTGTTCTTATACACGATAGCTATTTTACTAAAGAATGAGCAGTTTGAGCTAACAGGAAAATTGCTGTCTCAGCAGTATTACATCGAAGGAAAAGTTCAATATGGGCAACCGGCGATGTTTGAGTATCATATATTTCGTGAATATCTCAGGTCTCTTGATTACCGTAATCAGCGACTAAAATTAAATCGTCTTTCTGTTCATGCAGACTTGCTCAAAGAGCGCTCGAAAGGTCTAGGCATTGAGTTTAAACATCTGATGCAGGCAGACTTTTTGCTGTTTATTCGCTCTGATCTTCATAAAGAAAGTTACTACCAACGATGGTTCCCCGACACTTTGGTTTATTTAGGTCATTTCAATAATCCATTTGAAATGTTTGCACGTTCATCGTCCAAATCTTACTTCGAGCAGGTAAAATTTGCTTTGGGAATAAACGACATTAGCGATTTAGAACGTTTATTGGAAGTCTATGATAGTGACTCCCAGAGCGTTCCTCGTTGGAGTTTTGAATCATTTAGTCCGAGAGCACTACTAGGTTTCGAGCATTTAGCAACACGAGCATAACAAAGCATTTAAGAGTGATTCGCAACGCTTGGCAGTTTCGCTTCGCTCAAGTATAGCCAAGCGTCGCTCACACCTTAATGCGGCGTTATGTGTTTTAGAGGTATAATAATGCCCATTGTTTTTAGACAATAAACGAGTAGAAAATAAGGTTTAGCAATGAAATTAAATTGTAATTGTGGTGAATCAATTCATGACATTACAGACTATCAGGATAATAAGGCACGATTTATTCCTGACGAGTGCTGGGAACAAATGTGTGAGCAAGTAGATAAAGGGATATCAGTTTGGGAGGGACTCTCTAACTATCAGCGTTACCTTTATCAATGTACAAATTGCTCCCGAGTGCTCATTCAACAAGCTGATGGCAGTTTCATTTCTTTTAGACCAGAGCAGAAAATACTATTTGGTGTTTTGAAACACACATAACAAGGCGTTTAAGGCAGATTCGCAACGCTCAGCAATTTTGGTTCGGTTGAGTTGTGTTGTTTACGGTGGCATGGTTAAGTTCAGTGGCAGCGTTGCTCACTACTTAACGCGGCGTTATATTTTTTTTGAGTACTATAGACTTCAATTTTAATAATACAAAAAATGAGAAAAATTAAGTGATTACGATAGTTAATGACGTTGATTGGGGAGCAATTTCGCTTTTAAACTTCATGAATAGCTGGTTGCCGGGGATATTCACGTTTTTTCTAGGATTTCTCTTTGAAAAATAGTCAAGTCGCCGAAAGCTTAAGACAGAGTTGAAAAACAATTTGCTTGAGATATTTATACCAACATTTAACTCAGGTGAGGTAATTTCTGTTGATTTGGCGGAATCTACGAACTTCAAGCTCAAGGCAACATTAAATGCATATAAACGGATATATCCTAATACTTTTAATGAAAAAGCAGTGGAAGAATTAGGTAAGATTTTTGCTGACGGTTTTATGGTTGGAGGCGAAGTAAATCCAAGTTACTTAGATGCTGATAAAGTTCAAGAACTCATCAAAGTGCTTTAACAGTGGTGTAGGAAAAATATAACAAAGCATTTAAGAGTGATTCCCAACGCTTGGCATTTTTCATTCCATCATTGGGTTCAGTGTTTACAGTGGTATGGTTAGGTTTCGTGGTAGCGTTGCTCACACCTTAAT
>NZ_JAPPTI010000023.1 GCF_027587025.1 Vibrio sp. LaRot3
AAAGTAAGTATTCATATTTGAGTCCGGCAAAATCGAGTCTGCACATGTATAAAAATGCAGACAACTTTGGTTGCGTAACAACAACTCGAAACTCCTTCGGGTTGTATGGTTAAGTGACTAAGCGTACACGGTGGATGCCTTGGCAGTCAGAGGCGATGAAAGGCGTATTAACTTGCGATAAGCCCAGATTAGACAGTAAAAGTCATTGAGTCTGGGATTCCTGAATGGGGAAACCCAATACCATAAGGTATTATCATTAACTGAATACATAGGTTAATGAGGCGAACCGGGGGAACTGAAACATCTAAGTACCCCGAGGAAAAGAAATCAACCGAGATTCCGAAAGTAGCGGCGAGCGAAATTGGACTAGCCCTTAAGCTTTTAATGATGCAGGTGAAGAGTCTGGAAAGTCTCGCGATACAGGGTGATAGCCCCGTAACCGACACATCATAATCAGTGAAATCGAGTAGGGCGGGACACGTGATATCCTGTCTGAATATGGGGGGACCATCCTCCAAGGCTAAATACTACTGACTGACCGATAGTGAACCAGTACCGTGAGGGAAAGGCGAAAAGAACCCCTGTGAGGGGAGTGAAATAGAACCTGAAACCGTGTACGTACAAGCAGTAGGAGCACCTTCGTGGTGTGACTGCGTACCTTTTGTATAATGGGTCAGCGACTTATATTTAGTAGCAAGGTTAACCATCTAGGGGAGCCGTAGGGAAACCGAGTCTTAACTGGGCGTCGAGTTGCTAGATATAGACCCGAAACCAGGTGATCTAGCCATGGGCAGGTTGAAGGTTGAGTAACATCAACTGGAGGACCGAACCGACTAATGTTGAAAAATTAGCGGATGACTTGTGGCTAGGGGTGAAAGGCCAATCAAACCTGGAGATAGCTGGTTCTCCCCGAAAGCTATTTAGGTAGCGCCTCGGACGAATACTACTGGGGGTAGAGCACTGTTAAGGCTAGGGGGTCATCCCGACTTACCAACCCTTTGCAAACTCCGAATACCAGTAAGTACTATCCGGGAGACACACGGCGGGTGCTAACGTCCGTCGTGGAGAGGGAAACAACCCAGACCGCCAGCTAAGGTCCCAAATTACAGCTAAGTGGGAAACGATGTGGGAAGGCTCAGACAGCTAGGATGTTGGCTTAGAAGCAGCCATCATTTAAAGAAAGCGTAATAGCTCACTAGTCGAGTCGGCCTGCGCGGAAGATGTAACGGGGCTAAGTTGTAAACCGAAGCTGCGGCAATGCAATTTATTGTATTGGGTAGGGGAGCGTTCTGTAAGCCGTTGAAGGTGTGTTGTAAAGCATGCTGGAGGTATCAGAAGTGCGAATGCTGACATGAGTAACGATAAAGGGGGTGAAAAACCCCCTCGCCGGAAGACCAAGGGTTCCTGTCCAACGTTAATCGGGGCAGGGTAAGTCGACCCCTAAGGCGAGGCTGAAAAGCGTAGTCGATGGGAAACGGGTTAATATTCCCGTACTTCTTACAATTGCGATGGGGGGACGGAGAAGGCTAGGTGGGCCTGGCGACGGTTGTCCAGGTTCAAGTGCGTAGGCTTGAGAGTTAGGTAAATCCGGCTCTCTCTAAGGCTGAGACACGACGTCGAGTCACTACGGTGATGAAGTCATTGATGCCATGCTTCCAGGAAAAGCCTCTAAGCTTCAGATTGTAAGGAATCGTACCCCAAACCGACACAGGTGGTCGGGTAGAGAATACCAAGGCGCTTGAGAGAACTCGGGTGAAGGAACTAGGCAAAATGGTACCGTAACTTCGGGAGAAGGTACGCTCTTGACGGTGAAGTCCCTTGCGGATGGAGCTATTGAGAGTCGCAGATACCAGGTGGCTGCAACTGTTTATTAAAAACACAGCACTGTGCAAAATCGTAAGATGACGTATACGGTGTGACGCCTGCCCGGTGCCGGAAGGTTAATTGATGGGGTTAGACTTAGGTCGAAGCTCTTGATCGAAGCCCCGGTAAACGGCGGCCGTAACTATAACGGTCCTAAGGTAGCGAAATTCCTTGTCGGGTAAGTTCCGACCTGCACGAATGGCGTAATGATGGCCACGCTGTCTCCACCCGAGACTCAGTGAAATTGAAATCGCTGTGAAGATGCAGTGTACCCGCGGCTAGACGGAAAGACCCCGTGAACCTTTACTACAGCTTGGCACTGAACATTGAACCTACATGTGTAGGATAGGTGGGAGGCTTTGAAACTTGGGCGCCAGTTCAAGTGGAGCCGTCCTTGAAATACCACCCTTGTAGTTTTGATGTTCTAACTTAGCCCCATTATCTGGGGTGAGGACAGTGCCTGGTGGGTAGTTTGACTGGGGCGGTCTCCTCCCAAAGAGTAACGGAGGAGCACGAAGGTGGGCTAATCACGGTTGGACATCGTGAGGTTAGTGCAATGGCATAAGCCCGCTTGACTGCGAGAATGACAATTCGAGCAGGTGCGAAAGCAGGTCATAGTGATCCGGTGGTTCTGAATGGAAGGGCCATCGCTCAACGGATAAAAGGTACTCCGGGGATAACAGGCTGATACCGCCCAAGAGTTCATATCGACGGCGGTGTTTGGCACCTCGATGTCGGCTCATCACATCCTGGGGCTGAAGTCGGTCCCAAGGGTATGGCTGTTCGCCATTTAAAGTGGTACGCGAGCTGGGTTTAGAACGTCGTGAGACAGTTCGGTCCCTATCTGCCGTGGGCGTTGGAAGATTGAAGGGGGCTGCTCCTAGTACGAGAGGACCGGAGTGGACGAACCTCTGGTGTTCGGGTTGTGTCGCCAGACGCATTGCCCGGTAGCTAAGTTCGGAATCGATAACCGCTGAAAGCATCTAAGCGGGAAGCGAGCCCTGAGATGAGTCTTCCCTGATACTTTAAGTATCCTAAAGGGTTGTCGGAGACTACGACGTTGATAGGTCAGGTGTGTAAGCGTTGTGAGGCGTTGAGCTAACTGATACTAATTGCCCGTGAGGCTTAACCATACAACACCCAAGGGGTTTTGATGGACTCAAATAGAACATTGAATGTGTAAGAACTAGACAGCTTTCCAGATTAAAGAATTTGCTTGGCGACCATAGCGTTGTGGACCCACCTGATTCCATGCCGAACTCAGAAGTGAAACGCAAT
>NZ_JAPPTI010000024.1 GCF_027587025.1 Vibrio sp. LaRot3
GGCGTGTCTGGGGTCATTGTGGTGACTGGGTCACTGACGAAGCTGTCCAGATTAATGCTTCTAATGAGTTTTATTTTGCACTTCGTCGCATTGTTCGTAAGTGGCGCTTATCAGATGCCAGGTCGGCATTCAAAGAAGCTTCCGTTCTCAGGGTTGTGGATGGTTATTTTGCATTTGGTAAGGATTATCTATCCAGCAAAAAAAGGATCTCTTCTGCTAGAAAAATGCTTAAGTGCAACGATTATAAAAAATCACAGGTTCGGGGTGTATCTGAGTGGATAGATTCCGAAAATATTCTTCTTATTGCTGAGATGCTAGTTTCTCAGGGATATGAGATTTATCTTTCTGAAGAGGAAGAAGAACGCCTTTGATGAGTGCTGTAACACCCACCAAAGGCTAATCAAAACTAACTAAACCGGAGTTAATTATGACTACTGAAAATTATTCTATTACTGAACTTAAAGATCTACTAAATGATCTAGAAAATCTTTCTACCTGCTTAATGACACTTCCCGAAGAACATGTAGATGCAAGTGCGTTATCTCAATTGTTTGAAGATCAATTTTCGTTGATTCAGAAAATTAATGGATATGCCACCATGCTTCGTGCGATTGATTTGGGGGATTTGCCAAAATAAAAGGGGAAGGGGCCCCGTTTCGCCGGGGAAGGGGTTCCCTTTTAATTTGGTGAATGCCAGACAAGCGGAAACCATGTGGATTTTATTCCCAATTCTTAAAACCGCGCGTCAGCTCCACTACACCATTAGTTACGCCATTCTGTTTAGTGGTTTTATTTGCGGTGGTGTGTGCTTCCTTGATTAGTAGTTACATATCTGCACGCACATAACAAACACTCATCTTTTTTATCTTTTTTTTAACATTCTTTTTGTGTTGGTTTTTATTTAAATTTCATATTTTTGAGCGTATATTAAGCCTCATCTTGCATACTGCACTAACAGTTTGCATAGAAAAAAATAAACCCTCGCAAGTCCGCTAAAACTTCGAGGGCATGACAGACATCTAACAAGTTTTGGACAACTCTATGCCTGTAATTAAAGTCTATCACCATGGTATGACTGCCGCCATACCTCCTAAGAAAAATAACCATGAACGTGCAAAACGTGGTCAGGTTCAAGGTTGGTCTAAATCTGCAACTCGCAATAACACCCGTTGGCTTCGTTCCGTATCCCCTGAAAGCTTTGGCAATGATGAAGAATTTGGCGTTGCTTTTACTCTGACTCTTCGTGATTGCCCCGATACCTCTGATGATTGGCATAAAATTAGAAGATCATTTATCGAGAGACTTCGTCGCCTTGGTATGCTCCGTTTACATTGGGTGACTGAGTGGCAACGTCGGGGCGTTCCTCATCTTCACGGTGTTGTTTTCTTTTCTTATGAATCCTGTACTAACATCGACTCAAACGGACTTCCTGTAGGTCTTGGTTTTCTTATTGTTGACCACTGGGTTTCTGTAGCTGGTAAATTCGGGGCATCTCCTCGAGGTCAAAACTTGAAAACCGTTACCGATATCAAAGGATGGTTTAAGTACCTTTCTAAACATGCTTCCCGTGGTGCAGACCATTATCAACGATCTTCTGCTGGCATTCCGTCTGGGTGGATAAAAACAG
>NZ_JAPPTI010000026.1 GCF_027587025.1 Vibrio sp. LaRot3
GAGATTATCTCGATTCTTTTGCAAGAGATGGGCATTGAAGATTACGCCTTTGCAGTGCAACGTGATTGCTTACCCCGTGAGTTTTGTGTTCAGTACCGAGAAACGGACCTAGCGTTTTTAGAACGCTTAGCCGCAGAAGAAGGCCTACGTTACAGCTTTGTCCATCAACCGGGAAAGCACACCTTACTATTCACCGACAGCAATGATAGTGTGCATTACATCGGTGATTTACCTTATAACGCCTTATCAGGCGGCATGAGTGAGCAAAACTATGTGTCGCAGTTTAGTGTCACTAAGCAAGCGCAAACTAGCCACTCTCAGCTCAATGACTACAGCTTTAAAAAGCCCCATTATGCGTTCAGCCATCAAGCCACCGGCTCTAGTGTCGGTACTGGGATGGATTACCAACGCCAAGACCAATACGAGCACTTTGATTACCCGGGCCGGTTTAAAGATGACGCCAGTGGCAAAGCCTTTAACCAAACCCGATTAGAATATCTGCGCCGTGACGCGCACACCGCGCAAGGCAAAAGTAATCACCCACAGCTGCAAGCCGGTCATAGCTTCTCACTCAGCGAGCATCTCGATGATGCCAATAACCAAGCTTGGCTGATTACCCAGATTCATCATCAAGGCAGCCAACCACAAGCATTAGAAGAAGACGGCGGCAGCGGCGCGACCACTTACGCCAACCAATTTCATTTAGTGCCAAGTAACGTTCCTTGGCGCGCCACCCCCACGCCAAAGCCTTTAGTCGACGGCCCGATGATTGCCCTTGTCGTTGGCCCAGAAGGCGAAGAAATTTTCTGTGATGAACATGGCCGAGTAAAACTGCACTTCCCGTGGGATAGATATTCTAATGCTGATGAACAAAGCTCATGTTGGGTACGCGTGTCACAAGGTTGGGCGGGCAGTCAATACGGCATGATGGCCATTCCACGCATCGGCCATGAAGTGATTGTGTCATTCTTAAACGGCGACCCTGACCAACCGATTATTACCGGTCGCACCTACCACGCCACCAACACACCGCCTTATGCCCTACCCGAGCATAAAACCAAAACCATATTGCGCAGTGAAACCCACCAAGGCCAAGGCTATAACGAACTCAGCTTTGAAGACCAAGCTGGGCAAGAGCAAATCTATCTGCATGCCCAAAAAGACTTGGACGCAGAAATCAA
>NZ_JAPPTI010000027.1 GCF_027587025.1 Vibrio sp. LaRot3
TGGATGTTATCGCCTGGCATTACCATTTCTACGCCTTCTGGTAGAGAGATATCGCCTGTTACGTCAGTTGTACGGAAGTAGAACTGTGGACGGTAACCTTTGAAGAATGGAGTGTGACGGCCGCCTTCATCTTTAGACAGTACGTATACTTCAGACTCAAATTTAGTGTGTGGGTTGATTGAACCTTTAGCCGCTAGTACTTGGCCACGTTCAACTTCGTCACGCTTAGTACCACGTAGAAGTGCACCAACGTTCTCACCTGCACGACCTTCGTCTAGAAGCTTACGGAACATCTCAACACCAGTACATGTAGTTACTGTTGTTTCTTTGATACCAACGATTTCTACTTCGTCACCTACAGTTAGGATACCGCGCTCGATACGACCTGTTACTACTGTACCACGACCTTGGATTGAGAATACGTCTTCAATCGGCATTAGGAATGGTTGGTCTACTGCACGCTCTGGCTCTGGGATGTAAGAATCTAGAGCTTCTGCTAGTTCAACGATTTTCGCTTCCCACTGCTCTTCGCCGTTTAGTGCGCCTAGTGCAGAACCTTGGATAACTGGTAGGTCATCACCTGGGAAATCGTATTCAGATAGAAGTTCACGAACTTCCATTTCTACTAGTTCTAGTAGCTCTTCATCATCTACCATGTCACATTTGTTCATGAATACGATGATGTATGGGATACCAACCTGACGGCCTAGTAGGATGTGCTCACGAGTTTGTGGCATTGGACCATCTGTTGCAGCAACTACAAGAATACCACCGTCCATCTGTGCAGCACCAGTGATCATGTTCTTAACGTAGTCCGCGTGTCCTGGACAGTCAACGTGTGCGTAGTGACGAGTTGGAGTGTCGTACTCAACGTGAGAAGTTGCGATTGTGATACCGCGCTCACGCTCTTCTGGAGCGTTATCGATAGATGCGAAGTCTTTAGCTACACCGCCGTAAACTTTAGCAAGAGTAGTACAGATAGCTGCAGTTAGAGTTGTTTTACCGTGGTCAACGTGGCCGATAGTACCAACGTT
>NZ_JAPPTI010000028.1 GCF_027587025.1 Vibrio sp. LaRot3
ACAGTTACCAGTTCAACTTAGTCAAGCCGCTTGACCATGATGCCGTGCAAGGCGAGAACATTCAGCCGCTGAGTTTTGCTATCAGTGCGACTGATTTTGATAACGACACCACGGAATCAAAAACCTTAACCATCAATGTGATTGATGACGTGCCGGTGATTGATACGGTAGAAGCACTGGCGGTCGACGAAGATGATTTAGTCGGTGGCACAAACCAAGGTGGCGATCCTCTGTTTGATACTGGCAGCTTTGGTACAACGCAAGGCGCTGACCAAGTGGTGGAGTATAAGATTGACCCAGCTACTAACCCCGTTGCTGGGCTGGAATCGCATGGCGTGGCCATTACCCTTGGTGCACCAACCACAGACAGCGATAACAACCATACCTATGTAGCCAAAGCAGGCAGTGTGGAAGTCTTCATCCTGACTTTAAACGCAGATGGCAGCTACCGCTTTGACCTTAAAGCGCCCATTGACCACGCCACAGGTGAAGACAGCAAAGATCTCACCTTCAAGGTGTTAGCAGAAGATTTTGATGGCGATACAGCCAGTAAAGACCTGCTCGTTACATTGACTGACGATGCGCCAGTATTGTCTGGTTTTACCGGACAAACCAATATCGATGAAGATGACATCATCGGTCTAGGCTCTTCTGTGGGTGGCGATAACCCTATTTCAGGCAATTTTGACATTGCTGAAGGGGCGGATGGCATTAAGAGCTATCAACTGACCAATGGCCCTACGGCACTATCAGGTATCGAGTCCGAAGGCAAAGCGGTGGTGTGGGCCAACAGTGGCAATCCAACCACGGTGACGACTGCCGCGGGCACGACTTA
>NZ_JAPPTI010000029.1 GCF_027587025.1 Vibrio sp. LaRot3
TAAGTCGTGCCCGCGGCAGTCGTCACCGTGGTTGGATTGCCACTGTTGGCCCACACCACCGCTTCGCCTTCGGACTCGATACCTGATAGTGCCGTAGGGCCATTGGTCAGTTGATAGCTCTTAATGCCATCCGCCCCTTCAGCAATATCGAAGTTGCCTGAAATTGGGTTATCGCCCCCCACAGAAGAGCCTAGACCGATGATGTCATCTTCATCGATATTGGTTTGTCCGGTAAAACCAGACAACACCGGCGCATCATCGGTCAATGTAACGAGCAGATCTATACTACTGGTATCGCCATCAAAATCTTCGGCTAGTACCTTGAAAGTGAGATCTTTGCTGTCTTCACCTGTGGCGTGGTCAATGGGCGCTTTAAGGTCAAAGCGGTAGCTGCCATCTGCGTTTAAAGTCAGAATGAAGACTTCCACACTGCCTGATTTGGCTACATAGGTATGGTTGTTATCGCTGTCTGTGGTTGGCGCACCAAGGGTAATGGCCACGCCTTGCGACTCCAGCCCAGCAACAGGATTGGTGGCTGGGTCAATCTTATACTCCACCACTTGGTCAGCGCCTTGCGTTGTACCAAAGCTGCCGGTATCAAACAGTGGATCGCCACCTTGGTTTGTGCCACCGACTAAATCATCTTCGTCGACCGACAGTGCTTCTACCGTGTCAATCACAGGCACGTCATCAAT
>NZ_JAPPTI010000003.1 GCF_027587025.1 Vibrio sp. LaRot3
TAAAACCCAGTCTTCGGACTGGGTTTTGTCGTTTACACGTATCAAATATCTCTTTCAGGAACGAGCCGGTTGCCCGCAGCCTCGGACTAGGTATCCCCACCGTCAGTCATTTATCTCAAGACAAAGCCCTAGACTACGCGTCCCGGCAGAAATGCTAGGGCTTTTTCGTATCTGTAAGATCCTAATTATTCATCTTATTTTCTGCCTCTTATTCTTTAATCCTAACGATAGATCTTGCTAGTTGAACCAAACCCATACTAGGGATAAAACCCTATCAGTATAAAAATATTCCGAGTCCTTTAGGGATTGGTTTGGGGTTAGCAATGTTAGAGTCTATCTACTCTGTTCTTATCGCGCTTTGGCAACAAGACTTCACCGCTTTGATGTCACCCGGTAGCGCTGTTCTTGTTTATTGCGTAGTCGGTGGTTTGATTTTCTTAGAGAGTGGCTTTATTCCTGCTGCCCCTTTCCCGTGCGATAGTGTGGTTGTTTTATCGGGTACGCTTGCAGCGGTTGGTGTACTTGATCCGTTTCTTTTATTGGCGATCATCATTAGCTGTGCAGCATTAGGTAGCTGGGCTGCTTATGGGCAAGGTCATTGGTTGAATCGATTACCAGTTGTTCAGCGTTGGGTTAGCGCAGTCCCAAGTAATCGAATGCAGCAGGTTGACGTGTTACTTGGCAAACATGGTCTGGTTGCTCTGTTCTGCGCACGCTTTGTTCCTGTGGTTCGTTCGCTATTACCCCTCATGATGGGTATGAGAGCGAACAAGGTAGCGAAGTTTCATTATTTCTCATGGTTTAGCGCCATTCTATGGACCTTATTACTATGCTCGTTGGGGATGCTATTACCTCAGCTTCCTGAGCACTTAAGTCGTATCGTGACGATGGGATTAATGGCTGCCCCGGTCATTACTCTAGCTACTGCTATTATTGGTATCGCATCGGTTAAGCTGCGCAAAGCGTACAAGCAGCAAAATAAACTTAAAGCGATTCCAGAGAGAACTAAAAGCTAACGAGTTTAAAGACTATCGTAGGCCGAAAGCTGAGATGATAGAGACTAAAAAGGCAGCCAATTGGCTGCCTTCGTTTTATGTGAATTATATGGGTTTAAAGCTGTAGCGGTTTTTCTGCTTGCTTGGCTTTTTCGATCATAGGCGTAATGGTCGAACCTTGGATTAGAATCGAGAAAACCACGACGGAATAGGTCATGACCAAGATGATCTCTTTCACGTCGATAAGCTTATCCGGAATAACCCAAATTCCGGCAGGAATAGATAGTGCCATCGCTAACGCTAATCCGCCGCGTAGTCCGCCCCAAGTGAGGATTCGAACTGACCAAGGGTTGTAACTGCGATAACGCTTAAAGCCGACGTAGGAAAGCGCGACGCTAAGGTAACGTGCCGCCAGAACGATAGGCACCGCAAACGCCATTAAGATAAAGTCTTCTTGGTGGAATTCGAACAATAGCATCGACATACCAATTAACAAGAACAGCACACCATTGAGAAACTCATCGATCAGTTCCCAGAAATGGTCGAGGTGATCTTCACTCTCTTTTGAAAAGCCAATAAAGCGTGTCCAGTTACCAATCATAATACCCGACACGACCATGGCTAATGGGCCAGATACATGGATGATTTCTGCAAATGCATAACCGGCGGTTGGAATGCCAATGGTCAGTAATAGCTCCATTGAGTGGTCATCGGTCGCACTAATCAAATAGTGGAAGAGCAGGCCAAGCGCAAAGCCGTAAGCGATGCCACCAATCGCTTCTTGAACGAACAGCATGGAGACGCTACCTACTGTCGGCGCTTCAGTGCCAAAGGCGATAGTATATAGAGTGACGAAGATAACTAGGCCAAAGCCATCGTTAAAGAGTGACTCCCCTTCGATTTGGGTTGAGATTCGACGTGGAGCATCGAGCTTTTTCACAATCGCGAGAACCGCAATTGGGTCGGTTGGTGAAATAAGCGCACCAAACAGCAGGCAGTAAACCAAATCAAATTGGATACCAATCACCTGGCAGAATCCGTAGAGGACGAAGCCAATGAAGAAGGTTGAAAAAAGTGTCGCCCCTAGCGCCAGAACTGTAATTTCCCATTTCTGGTCTTTTAGGTTTGGTAGTTTGATCCCAAGCCCGCCAGCAAAGAGTAGGAAGCCAAGGATACCTTTGAGTAAGAAATCTTCGAAGTTGATGCTGGCGACAGTTTCTGTCGCAATCTCCGTTAATTGAAACCAGTCGTTTTGGCCTGCAATTAAGATCAGGAGTGATAACATCATTGAGCCACCAGTGATGGCAATTGTGGTCTGCATTTTACCTATTTTGCTGTTTACAAAGGCAATTAGCATGGCTGCTGCAGAAAGGAAGCAAAGCGTGTAATAGACCGACATGAGAAAACTCTTATGTAACAAATTGTGAATAAGAATTTTGTGCCTAGAGTGGATAAATAGCAAACATTATTTTGTTGGTATCATGTCAGAGATTTAGTTGTTTTAGACGTCTAGACACCTTTTTATTCTGTGATAGGATGGAGAGATAATTAAAGGAATAATGAGGCTGTATTGTGGGAAGCAAGTTAAGACAACAGATAGAATCTCAGCTAGCACAACGTATTATGCTGATCGATGGTGGTATGGGCACCATGATTCAGGACTACAAGCTAGAAGAGAATGACTACCGTGGTGAGCGTTTCGCTGACTGGCATTGCGATTTAAAAGGTAATAACGATCTGTTGGTGCTAACTCAGCCAAAGATGATTAAAGATATCCATTTAGCTTATTTAGAAGCAGGTGCGGATATCCTAGAAACCAACACCTTTAACGCGACTACTATCGCAATGGCTGACTATGACATGGAAAGCCTGAGTGAAGAAATTAACTTTGAAGCGGCAAAGTTAGCGCGTCAAGCTGCCGATGAATGGACAGCAAAAACACCAGACCGACCACGTTATGTCGCAGGTGTATTAGGCCCAACTAACCGCACATGTTCTATCTCGCCAGATGTAAACGATCCTGGCTATCGAAATGTCAGCTTCGATGAACTTGTTGAAGCTTATTCTGAATCGACCCGTGCCCTAATTAAGGGGGGCTCTGATCTTATTCTTATCGAAACCATCTTTGATACTTTGAATGCAAAAGCGTGTGCGTTTGCTGTAGAGACCGTATTTGAAGAGCTTGATAATTACTTACCGGTGATGATCTCCGGTACCATCACCGATGCGTCAGGACGAACGCTTTCTGGTCAAACAACCGAAGCTTTCTATAACTCACTACGTCACGTAAATCCTATTTCATTTGGTTTGAACTGTGCGTTGGGCCCAGATGAATTACGCCCTTATGTGGAAGAGCTTTCCCGTATTTCAGAAAGCTATGTTTCTACTCACCCAAACGCAGGCTTGCCGAATGCCTTTGGTGAGTATGACCTCTCGCCTGAAGACATGGCGGAACATGTTAAAGAGTGGGCGCAAAGTGGATTCTTAAACCTGATTGGTGGCTGTTGTGGTACTACGCCAGAGCATATCCGCCACATGGCAATGGCCGTTGAAGGTATTACGCCTCGCGTGTTGCCTGAGCTAACCGTAGCATGTCGCCTGTCTGGCCTTGAGCCATTGACCATCGAAAAAGAGACTTTATTCCTAAACGTTGGTGAACGAACTAACGTAACGGGCTCGGCTCGTTTTAAGCGTCTTATCAAAGAAGAACTTTACGAAGAAGCGCTAGATGTTGCTCGCCAGCAAGTTGAGAATGGCGCGCAGATCATCGATATCAACATGGATGAAGGCATGATTGATGCGGAAGCGTGTATGGTGCGTTTTCTGAATCTTTGTGCCTCAGAGCCTGAGATATCTAAAGTGCCGATCATGGTCGACTCTTCTAAGTGGGAAGTCATTGAAGCTGGTCTGAAGTGTATTCAGGGCAAAGGCATCGTGAACTCAATCTCTTTGAAAGAAGGCAAAGAGAAGTTTGTTGAGCAAGCGAAGCTGATTCGTCGCTATGGCGCCGCAGTTATCGTGATGGCCTTTGATGAAGTGGGCCAAGCGGAAACGCGAGAGCGTAAGCTAGAAATCTGTACTAATGCCTACAACATCCTAGTGGATGAGATTGGCTTCCCACCAGAAGACATTATTTTTGACCCGAACATCTTTGCCGTAGCGACAGGTATTGAAGAGCACAATAACTACGCGGTGGACTTCATTGAAGCGGTAGCTGATATCAAGCGTGACTTACCTCATGCGATGATCTCGGGTGGTGTATCGAACGTTTCTTTCTCTTTCCGTGGTAATAACTATGTTCGTGAAGCGATTCACGCGGTATTCCTTTACCACTGTTTCAAGAACGGTATGGATATGGGTATCGTTAATGCTGGTCAGCTAGAGGTATACGATAACGTACCGGAAAAGCTGCGTGAGGCGGTTGAGGATGTAGTACTTAACCGACGTGATGATGGTACCGAGCGATTGCTGGATATTGCCGCTGAATACGCCGGTAAAGGCGTTGGTAAAGAAGAAGATGCTTCTGCACAAGAATGGCGCACTTGGTCAGTAGAGAAACGCTTAGAGCATGCTCTAGTTAAAGGCATTACTGAATTTATCGTTGAAGATACAGAAGAGGCTCGAGTTAATGCTTCTAAGCCATTAGAGGTGATTGAAGGCCCTCTTATGGACGGCATGAACGTCGTAGGTGATTTATTTGGTGAAGGTAAGATGTTCTTACCTCAGGTGGTGAAGTCGGCTCGTGTTATGAAGCAGGCGGTTGCCCACCTTGAACCGTATATCAATGCCTCAAAACAAGCGGGCAGTTCAAACGGCAAAATTTTACTCGCAACCGTTAAAGGTGACGTGCATGACATCGGTAAGAACATTGTGGGTGTTGTATTGCAATGTAATAACTACGAGATCATCGATTTAGGTGTCATGGTGCCTTGTGAACAGATACTGAAAGTCGCTAAAGAAGAGAACGTCGATATTATCGGCCTGTCAGGTTTGATTACCCCTTCTTTGGATGAAATGGTTCATGTCGCGAAAGAGATGGAGCGTCTGGACTTTGAACTGCCATTATTGATTGGTGGTGCTACCACTTCCAAAGCTCATACTGCGGTTAAGATTGAACAAAACTACAAACACCCAGTGGTGTATGTGAACAATGCTTCTCGCGCAGTTGGTGTATGTACTTCATTACTGTCTGATGAACTGCGTCCTGCTTTTGTTGAAAAGCTTGATGCGGATTATGTACGCGTGCGCGATCAGCATAACCGTAAGAAGCCGCGCACTAAGCCAGTGACTCTGGAACAAGCGCGTGCAAACAAGGTGGCGATTGATTGGCAAAACTACACGCCACCAGTGCCAGCAAAGCCGGGTGTCCATGTATTTGATGATTTTGATGTAGCAACGCTACGTAATTATATCGATTGGACGCCGTTCTTCATGACTTGGTCGCTGGTAGGGAAATACCCAGCTATTTTGCAGCATGAAGAAGTGGGTGAAGAAGCTCAGCGTTTATTCAAAGATGCGAATGATTTGTTAGATCGAGTTGAGAACGAAGGCTTGCTGAAAGCGCGCGGTATGTGTGCGTTGTTCCCTGCCGCTTCTGTGGGGGATGATATTGAAGTTTATACCGATGAATCTCGCACGACAGTCGCTAAGGTGCTGCACAACTTGCGTCAGCAAACTGAGAAACCAAAAGGCTTTAACTACTGCTTGTCTGATTACATTGCTCCAAAAGAATCCGGTAAGAAGGATTGGATTGGCGCATTTGCTGTAACCGGTGGTATTGGTGAACGCGAACTGGCTGACGAGTATAAGGCTAACGGCGATGACTATAATGCAATTATGATTCAGGCGGTGGCCGATCGTCTTGCAGAAGCGTTCGCTGAATATTTACATGAGAAAGTACGTAAAGAAATTTGGGGTTATTCTGCGGATGAGAATTTATCTAACGATGATTTAATTCGTGAGAAGTACCAAGGCATTCGTCCTGCTCCGGGCTATCCTGCATGTCCTGAACATACCGAGAAAGGCCCGCTATGGGAGCTTCTTCAAGTAGAAGAAACCATTGAGATGTCTTTGACGACGAGTTACGCCATGTGGCCGGGGGCATCGGTTTCTGGCTGGTATTTCTCGCATCCTGACTCTCGTTACTTTGCTATCGCACAGATCCAGCAAGATCAGGCTGAGAGCTATGCTGACAGAAAAGGCTGGGACATGCTTGAAGCAGAGAAATGGCTTGGACCGAATATGAATTAATCGGTCGGTTTATCAATACTAAAAAGCGCTGTCATGACAGCGCTTTTTGTTTGTTGGTAGGTCTGAAAAAGACTAAATTAGAATGGTAGCCAAACCTAAGAAGACTGACAGACCAATAACATCGGTCACTGTCGTTAGGGCCATTCCGCCAGCTAAGGCAGGGTCAATGTTCATCTTCTTGAGTAGAATTGGAATCGTTACCCCAGCAACACCGGCGACTAACAGGTTGGTGAGCATGGCTGCTGAGATAATGCCGCCTAGCATCCAATTGCCTTTCCAAGCCACAACGATACCGCCAATAATCAATGCCCACATAATGCCATTGAGAAAGCCGATTGCGGCTTCTTTCATTAACAGTTCACGTTTGTTTGAATCACCGATGTGACCGAGAGCTAAGCCACGAATAACCAGTGCAACGGTTTGGTTACCGGCAACACCACCCATTGAAGGTACGATTGTCATAAGTACTGCAATCGCGGCCATTTGATCTAATGTCGCCTCAAACATATTGGACACTGATGCAGCAGCCAGAGCTGCCAGCACATTAGCACCGAGCCAAACACTACGTTTACGAGCTGATTTTACGACCGGTGCGAAGGTATCTTCGTCATCATCCATACCCGCCATACTCATCATTGAGTGTTCGGCATCTTCACGGATAACGTCTACCACGTCATCGATGGTGATACGGCCAACAAGGTGCTGATTCTCATCAATGACCGGCGCAGAGACCCAATTACGACGTTCGAATAGACTTGCGACGTCAGAGTCACTCATTGCAACTTCAATCGCTTCGTCGGCATCTTCCATTACATCGGCAACTTTGACATCTGGCTGAGTGGTTAAAATGGTGGTTAAAGAGATCTCACCAATCAGTCGGTCTTCATCGTCGATGACATAAAGTGCATCGGTGTTTTCTGGCAGTTCACCCTTCATACGTAAGTAACGCAATACCACGTCCACATCTACGTCACCACGAATAGTGATAACGTCGGTGTTCATGATACTACCAGCGGTATCTTCTGGGTAAGATAGGGCGGTTTCTACGCGCAGACGGTCGGCGCTGTCCATTTGTGAAAGGACTTCACGGGAGACGTCGTCAGGTAAGCTACGTAGTACGTAAGCAACGTCATCGGTATCCATACCTTCGGTTGCTTCTGCGAGTTTCTCGGGCGCCATTTTGGCAACGAGATCGTCTTTTACATCCTCGTTTAGCTCATCGAGGATTTCACCATAATCTTCCGGGTCGGTAAGTTGCCACAGGACTTCACGGCTTTTACGCGGAGAGGCTTCTAGCAGGTGGGCGATATCTTCCGGTTCCATGTCTTGTAGCTGACGACGGACATGGACGAAACGACCATTTTCTAGAGCTTCTGTGATTTCTTGGAGGGCTTGGTGAGCTTGGTCGAATTCTATTTGCTCTGCCATTTATTCCCCCTAACTCTATCTGCTTACAATGCGTTGAATAGTAACTTAATTTTAGATCGAGTTTAATAAGTTAATGTGAAGGGAGGAAAAATAAATCGTGAGAGTGAGGGATCGTACCCATGCTGGTGGTGATATGTGCTGGAATAGTGGGTGAAGATACGGTTTTATTTCGCAGCTAGAGAATTGAACGTTCGATATATTTTCGCGAACTGCTATTCATCTTCATCAAATTTGTGTTCGATCAGTTGGCAAACGGCTTCTAGTGCTTGAGATGCATTGCTGCCTTCGGCTTGGATGGTGACATACTCTCCTTGAGCCGACTCCAGCATCAATAGACCCATGACGCTATCTGCGGTTGCGGTTTTCCCTTCATGATTTTCAATTGTCAGGATGGCATCGAAGGATTGGGCAAGTTCAACCAGTTTAACGGCAGCACGAGCATGTAGCCCTAAACGGTTTTGAATCAGGACGGTTTTGCTCTGTTGCTGCATCGATTAATCCTTTAGATTTTTCTCAAGTGAGGTGTGTCTGATTTGAACTTGATGACCAAGTTCAGCGAAATATTCGCCTAATTGCTGGGTTAAGTACACAGAGCGGTGTTTACCGCCAGTGCAGCCAATCGCAACGGTCAGATAACTACGATTATTCTTCTCTAATGATGGCAACCAACATTCAATGAATTTAAGCACTTGTTGCTTAAGTTCCATGACTTCTGGGTGGCTTTCCAAGAAAGACTTGATTGGTGCATCTAAGCCCGTCAATGGGCGCAAATCTGGCTCCCAGTGCGGATTAGGTAAGAAACGCACATCAAACACATAATCAGCATCACTTGGCAGTCCGTATTTAAAGCCAAAAGATTGGAATACCATCACTAAATCTTTACGCTCGCGGCCTTCAACACGACGGCGCACGGTTTCACTAAGCTCGTGTAGAGATTGGTTACTACTGTCGATGATTAAGTCAGCGTGTTCTTTTAGTGGAGAAAGAATGGTCTTTTCTTTCTCAATCGCTTGCTCTAATGAGGTGCTTTCTTCGGTGCGAGAAAGTGGGTGAATGCGTCGAGTTTCGCTGTAGCGTTTAAGTAACGTCTCTTTATTCGCATCAAGGAATAGCACGCTTACGTCAGTATCTTGCTTGAGTTTCTGCAAAACATCTTCAACCAGCGTTGGTTCTTCCGGAAGATTACGAATATCGATACTTACCGCTACGTTCTGTTTACTGCCTTGAACCGACTGAACAAACACGTTGAGCAGGTTGACTGGCAAGTTATCAACGCAGTAGTAGCCAAGATCTTCAAGCACACGCAGTGCGACACTTTTACCAGCGCCAGATTGGCCACTTACCACTATTAATCGCATGAGGTGATTACCTGTTGATCATGATGTCGTAAAGCTCTTGGTCTGACTCAGCTTTACGAAGTTGTTTGAGGATCTGTTTGTCGTTAAGACGTTCAGCCATACTTGAAAGAGTTTTGAGGTGTTCTTTGCATTGTGCATCTGGCACAAGTAACGCGAATAGAAGATCGACCGGTCGATTATCAATCGCATCGAATTCAATCGGGCTTTCGCATTGAAGTAATACCGCCACGGCTTGATCGCTTGAGTGCATACGAGCATGGGGAATGGCTATTCCATTTCCAATGCCAGTACTGCCCATCTTTTCACGGCTAAGCATACATTCAAACAGTTCAGTGGAGTTTTGCCCGGTTTGTTCTGCGACGATCTCGCTGATCATTTCTAGGGCGCGTTTTTTACTTGTACATTGGACTGCACTTTTGGTGCAGTCCAAAGATAGGATTTCGCTAAGTTGCATGGTTAATGACTGTGTAGTTTTTCTTTGTGCTTGTTCAGCTGTCTAACAAGTTTGTCGGTTAGAGAGTCGATAGCGGCATACATGCTTTCTTCATCTGCAGATGCATGAATTTCGCCTTGATTGATGTGAAGGGTAGCTTCAGCGATTTGACGGAGTTTTTCAACTTTTAATACCACTTGGACATTGTTGATATGGTCAAAGAACCGCTCAAGTTTTTGAAACTTTTCGTTTACGTAGTCTTGCATTGAATCGGTTAGATCAACGTGATGGCCTTGAATATTGATTTGCATAGACTTTCCTTCTCGGTTGTTGCCTTAAAGCAGGCGTTTGCGCTGACTTGAAGGGGCAATGCCTAGCGACTCTCGGTATTTGGCTATTGTTCGTCTAGCTACCTGAATCCCTTGGTCAGCGAGTAGAGCTGCAATCTTGCTGTCACTGAGTGGCTTCGCACTGTTTTCAGCAGCAACAAGCTTTTTAATTAAAGCGCGGATTGCAGTCGATGAACATTCTCCGCCATTATCGGTACTGACATGGCTGGAGAAGAAATACTTCAATTCAAATATACCGCGTGGAGTGTGCATGTACTTCTGCGTAGTAACACGAGAAATGGTTGATTCATGCATATCCACAGCCAACGCGACATCATTGAGTACCATAGGCTTCATTGCCTCTTCGCCATACTCAAAGAAATCTCGTTGATGTTCAACAATACACTTGGCAACTTTGAGCAGCGTCTCGTTTCTACTCTCTAGGCTCTTAATTAGCCATTTTGCCTCTTGCAAATTGGAGCGAATGTACTGGCTGTCGGCGCTATTGCCTTTACCAAGTGCGGCATATTGTTGATTGACTTTAAGTCTAGGGATGGAATCTGGGTTGATGGTTACCACCCACTTTCCATGATCTTTAAACACAGAAACGTCAGGAATCACGTACTCTGCGTGCTCTTCCGAGATACGGCTACCAGGGCGAGGATCAAGTTGTTGAATTAGTTTCAACACTTCTCGCAGGTCGGCTTCTTTTAGCTTGGTTTCTTTAATGATGAGCTTGTAATCGCGGTTACCAAGCTGATCGATATGATCCGTCAAGATCAACTTTGCTTCGTTAAGCCATGGGGTATCTTCAGGGAAGGTTGCAAGTTGTAGCAATAGACAATCTTGCAAGTTGTTTGATGCGACACCGAGCGGATCAAACTGTTGAACTCGTTTGCGAACCGCTTCGATTTCATCGAGTTCAATTTCTTCGTTATCAAAACTTTCTAAAATGTCTTGAGTGGAAACCGTCAGATAGCCGTAGTCGTCGATAGCATCAATCAGAGCCATCGCGATGGTACGGTCGGTTTCACTAAATGGAGTTAGGTCTAACTGCCAAATTAAATAATCTTGCAGCGATTGAGTGGTTTCACCTTGATAAATAGGCGCATCATCGTCAAGCGCGAGACCTGTGCTGCCACTGTTAGCGCTGTAGACATCATCCCATGTGGTATCAATTTCTAACTCAGAGCTAATTTCAGATTTTTCAATCAGCTCTGAACTGTCAGAAACCTCAGGTTCGCTGACTTCAACACTCGGCTCTTTTTCTTCGTTTACTGGTTTCTCTTCACTCACGGCGGCATCTTCATGGCCTTCTTCTACTTCGAGAAGAGGGTTCGAATCCAAGGCATCTTGGATTTCTTGTTGAAGATCTAACGTAGACAGCTGCAACAAACGAATCGCTTGTTGTAACTGAGGCGTCATCGCCAACTGCTGTCCTAGCTTGAGTTGTAATGAGGGTTTCATTCAGTAATACGTGCCTTTTTAAGTGCTACAGACTTTCTTTTAATCATAGACGGAATTGCTCACCGAGATAAACTTGTTTTACTTGCTCGTTGTTGAGCACGTCTTCCGGCGTTCCTTCTGCGATTAGGTGTCCTTGGCTAACAATGTATGCTTTCTCACACACATCCAGTGTTTCACGAACGTTGTGGTCGGTGATCAAAACACCGAGGCCGCGGTCTCTCAAGTGTTCAATAATTTTCTTAATATCGATAACTGAGATAGGGTCAACACCGGCAAATGGTTCATCCAATAAAATGAACTGCGGGTTTGCTGCCAATGCGCGTGCAATCTCTACACGACGACGTTCACCACCTGATAGTGCCATACCGGCACTTTCACGAATGTGCTGAATGTGGAATTCTTCCAACAAATCTTCTAGCTTGTCTTGGCGCTGTTCACGAGTCAGTTCTTCGCGAGTTTCGAGTACTGCCATGATGTTGTCTTGCACCGACAGTTTGCGGAAGATAGACGCTTCTTGTGGCAAATAGCCGATACCCATACGTGAACGACTGTGCATCGGTAAGATACTGATATCTTGACCATCAATGCTGATGGTACCTTCATCACGGGCGACTAAACCAACAATCATGTAGAAAGATGTGGTCTTACCCGCACCATTTGGGCCAAGTAAGCCTACAATTTGACCAGATTCGACTTGTAAGCTCACGTCAGAAACGACTTTGCGATTCTTATAGCTTTTCGCTAAATGTTCTGCTTTTAGGGTTGCCATAATTATTCTTGTACCGCTTGAGGTTGTAGCACCGTCGAGACGCGATCGCCTTTTTGTTGACCATCAGCAATTAGCTTTTGAGATGAAATTTTGTAGCGAATCTTAGGGCCACGGATCTCACTGTCATCTTGAGATAGCATTGCTTGATCGATCATGGTCAGTTGATCAGCACTCACTTCGTAGTAGAGCTCTTTTGCTTCGCCATAGAGTGTTTTACCGTCATCAGTCAACTGAGAGAAGGTGGCTAAGTCACCGTAGCCTTCAATCTTTTGGATTGCGCCATCTGCTTTGCTACGAGTAACAATCACTTTGTCAGCATTAATGGCAATACTGCCTTGCTTTAACTTTACATCACCAGCAAAGGTTACTTGGTTGCTTTGCATATCTAATTGCTGAGTATCAGAATAGATATGTACTGGTTGGTCTCTGTCGGTAGACAGTGCCATCGCCTGTGTTGATGCGAACAAACAAGCAATTAAACTAAGGTGTGAGAGTTTCATATCTGCCTTGTACATGTTTGTAGAGAATAGCGGTATTGTCAGCAAAATTGCCTTTCATTGCTTGGCCTACCGTCTCAAACTGAGGGCCGACTAAAGTTACTTGGTTGTCTGCCCAAAAATCTCGATTATCGAGTTGGATGCTCAATGTATCTGTAGATAAGGTATCAAAACCTGAGTCAGGTAATAAGTTTTTACCTAAGACATTGTGATGCAGTGTAAGAACATGGTCACTATTTAGTACCCCTTTCTCTGCGGTAATTTCCCATTCTTGAATTGAACCTTGTTTGTACACTTTCAGTACGGGTTTATCAAAATGGGTATCACCACTTTTAGCGTAGTTTTCGAGATGAGTTGAAGTGATCACATAGCTACGCACACCGGCTTCACTGTATGAGGTGTTTTTTAAGTCGCGACCCGTAAACATGGGTAGTTCAGTATCTGGCTCAACTTGAATATCGTACGTATCACCGCCGTTGGTCAGGTAATAGGCTGACGCAGCGATGATAAGCAACAATATTAGCTGACCAATACGCGCTAAACTCATATGCTTAAACCTTTGTGCACATCTAGTTCGTTTCGAGCTTGAAGAATCAAATCACATACTTCACGCACTGCGCCGTGTCCGCCACGAATATTGGTTACGTAATTTGCACGTTTAACTAATAGCGGGTGGCCATCAGCAACACACACTTTAAGTGCTACTTTTTCCATTACAGGCCAGTCAATCAGATCATCGCCGATATAGCCAGTATGCTCGGCGGCAATGTCTAGCTTGTCACAGATATCTTGGTATGCTTTTACCTTGTCATCTTGGCCTTGATAGATCAGTGAAATACCAAGCGCTTTCATGCGGTTTTCGACGATTTTTGATTGGCGGCCAGTGATGATGGCAATTTCAATACCCGCATTCATCAATGATTTAACGCCATAGCCATCACGAGTATGGAAGGTTTTTAGTTCTTCACCATCGTTGCCCATGTAAACAAGACCGTCGGAAAACACCCCATCAACATCGCATATTAGTAATTTGATCTGCTTCGCGATGGCGAGGATTTCAGGCTCAACTTCACCATAAAGCGTTTCGATTTTCGCTGACATTACATTACTCCTGCTTTCAGTAGGTCATGCATGTTAAGTGCACCCACTACTTTATTATCTTGGCAAAGCAGTAATCCATTAATGCTTTTCTCTTGCATTAGGTTTACCCCTTCCGCTGCCAACATATTAGGGTCAGCAACAGTTGGGTTTTTCGTCATGACATCACCAATAAGCGCGGTATGAATATCAATACGCTTATCAAGAATACGGCGTAAATCACCATCGGTGAAAATACCTTGTAGCTGGTGGTTTTCATCTACTACGGCTGTCATGCCTAAGCCTTTTTGGCTGATTTCAAGCAAAGCTTCACGAATAAGGGTATCTGAAGACACTAAAGGTAACGCATCACCAGTGTGCATGATATCAGACAGCTTAAGCAGCAGTTTTCTTCCCAAAGCGCCGCCTGGATGAGACAACGCGAAATCTTCTGCGGTAAAGCCGCGCGCTTGCATCAATGCCATTGCTAGAGCATCACCCATCACTAATGTGGCGGTTGTGCTAGAAGTTGGCGCAAGCTGAATTGGGCAAGCTTCCTTTGGTACGGTGATTTGCAGGTGCAAATCCGCTAACTTCGCCATATTCGATGACGGTTTACCTGTCATACTAATGATAGTGATTTTCAGGCGTTTAAGGACAGGGAATAGCGCTAGAATCTCATCAGACTCACCGGAGTTTGAAATCGCGAGCACGATGTCGCCGGGCTCAATCATACCAAGGTCGCCGTGCGCAGCTTCTCCTGGGTGAACAAAGAATGCAGAGGTACCAGTGCTGGCTAGAGTCGCGGCAATTTTATTGCCGATGTGCCCAGATTTACCCATACCCATTACAACGACTTTGCCATTCTCGTTGGCCAGAATAAGTTCGCAAGCACGAATAAAATCATCATTGAAGTATTGTTCTAGCTGTTGAATGGCTTGAACTTCAGTATTTAAAACTTCTAATGCGGCAGCGCGGTAATCAAACATGGATAACTCCTGCAAAAACAGATTAAGCGGTCATATTGACGATTAGGTAGCCTTGGTAGGCAATAAATAGGGTGAATAAGATGCCACCCTCAATGCGATTAATGCTTCTAGACTTGCCGAGAGCCATTACGACTAATAGTAATGAAATCGCCAGCATTACCCAGAAATCACGTCCCATTGCGTACTCACTTAGGAAAGATGGGTTCAGAATGCCAGGGATGCCCATGACAGCAAGAATATTAAATACGTTAGAGCCGATGATATTACCTACGGCCATGTCATCTTCGCCTTTCATTACACCGGCAAGTGATGCGGCGAGTTCAGGTAGGCTTGTGCCAACCGCAATAATGGTTAGGCCAATAACAAGATCACTCATGCCGAAGTACTTGGCGATTTCTACTGCGCTATCAACCAATGCATCAGCGGCGATAGGCAAAACAATTAAACCGATAACGACCCACATTGCAGCTTTGAGGTTGCTTACGCCTTCTGGCACTTCTGACTCTTGCTCTTCTAATAGCGCATCGTTTTTGTCTTTGGCTTTTTCTTTGCGCGAGATGTACAACATGGTAAGAATGAAGACTGCAAAAAGTACAAACAGCAAAATACCTTCATAGAAACCAAGGTGACCATCCCATAAGATAGCACCTGCAATCAAAGTCACACCAATCATTAGTGGCAGTTCACGGCGCAGTACATCTGAGCTAATCGACAGCGGTTTGATAAGCGCGGTAATACCCAAAATAAGGGCGATGTTAGCGATGTTTGAGCCCAGTACGTTACCGACAGCGGTGTCGGTTTTACCGTCTAGTGCTGCAGTTGCGGATACCATCATTTCTGGAGCAGAAGAGCCCATCGCGAGGATAGTCATACCGATAACTAATGGGGAAATACCAACATTGCGAGCTAAGGCCGCAGCACCAAACACCAGCTTGTCGGCGCTCCAAACAAGAAAAACAAGACCTATAACTAGAAACGCAACCGCCTCAAACATGATATTTCCTAATTGATGTATAAAGAGAACAAATTAACCGCCAATTTTGACGCGTTGAGGTTTAAAAGGGAAGCTGAACATTCAATTATTTGTCGGTCATTTTGTATTTAAAAGTGTTAATTATTAAATATGACGTTCCATAAATGCGGCATGGATAATCGAACAGTGCTTTTAATTCTACGCTAATGTGCTTATGATTGCCCACTGTAAAAGGATTCTTATTAAGAGAAATGCATGTCATTGAATGATTTGGTCACGGTCAACAATCTGACTTTCTCACGTGGTGAGCGTAAGATTTTTGATAATGTAAGTTTGCACGTACCCAAGGGCAAAGTAACGGCCATCATGGGGCCTTCAGGTATTGGTAAAACAACCTTACTGCGCCTGATTGGTGGTCAAATCTTGCCTGAGCAAGGGGAAGTGATCTTTGACGGTGATAACATTCCTTCTCTTAGCCGTAGCAAGCTCTACCAAGTACGCAAAAAAATGAGCATGCTGTTTCAATCTGGCGCGCTTTTTACTGATCTCTCGGTTTTCGATAATGTCGCCTTTCCCCTTCGTGAACATACTCAATTAGATGAATCACTGATCCGCACTTTAGTTCTGCTAAAACTCGAAGCGGTTGGTTTACGTGGGGCAGCTCAGTTAATGCCTAGTGAATTGTCTGGCGGCATGGCAAGACGAGCTGCACTCGCTCGTGCTATCGCGCTTGACCCAGAACTTATCATGTTTGATGAACCTTTTGTTGGCCAAGACCCTATTACTATGGGGGTTCTGGTTGAGTTGATTCGTAATCTTAATCAGGCGCTTAGCGTAACCTCTGTAGTGGTTTCTCACGATGTCCCAGAGGTGATGAGTATTGCTGATTGGGTCTACATCTTGGCCAATGGCAAAGTAATTGCCAGTGGCACTCCGGATGAGCTACGAGCCAATCCAGACCCACAAGTTCAACAGTTTTTATTGGGTGATGCGGATGGCCCAGTCCCATTTCGTTACCCTGCCTGTCCAATCAGTGAGGATCTGTTCTGATGATATTGGATTTTGTGGCTAGCACTGGCCGCCGCGCGATGGCGATCTGTGAATCATTTGGCCGCGCGAGTTTAATGTTGTTTGGCGCGTTAGCCGCGAGGCCGCGACCAATCAAAAATGCCCCTTTATTGATTAAGCAGCTCTACAGTGTTGGCGTGCAGTCATTGCTGATTATTGTTTTGTCTGGTCTATTTATCGGCATGGTACTTAGCCTACAGGGTTACGTCATACTGATTGATTTTGGCGCAGAAGGCGCATTAGGTCAGATGGTCGCGCTGTCATTATTACGTGAGCTTGGCCCTGTTGTTACTGCTTTGCTGTTTGCTGGTCGAGCTGGTTCAGCTCTGACTGCTGAAATTGGCTTAATGAAAGCCACTGAACAACTTTCTAGCATGGAAATGATGGCAGTAGACCCACTTAAGCGCGTGATTGCGCCACGCTTTTGGGCTGGTGTTATCTCAATGCCATTACTGGCGATGATTTTTATGGCTGTCGGTATTTGGGGTGGGCAGCTAGTGGGTGTCGATTGGAAAGGCATTGATCATGGTAGTTTTTGGTCTGCAATGCAGGCATCGGTAGAGCTTGGTCAAGATATTGGCAATAGCTTTATTAAAAGTTTGGTGTTCGCAATTTCAGTGACATGGATTGCACTCTTTAATGGATACGATGCTATTCCGACTTCGGAAGGCATTAGCCGTGCGACAACTCGCACGGTTGTACACTCTTCATTGGCAGTACTTGGACTAGACTTCGTACTGACCGCATTGATGTTCGGGAACTAATCATGCAACAAACACGTAAGACAGAACTTTGGGTGGGCAGCTTTGTACTCGCTGGTATTTGCGCCGTCTTGATTATGATTTTTCAAGTCGCTGACGTAAAAGGCATTGGATCAAACGATACTTATACGTTGAGCGCTGAGTTTGACAACATTGGTAGTTTGAAAGTGCGCTCGCCAGTTAAAGTGGGTGGCGTTGTGGTGGGCCGTGTTACCAGCATTAGCCTCAACCCTGAGTCACTATTACCAGTAGTTAAAATGGCGATCAGTGGTCAGTACACTCAGTTCTCGGAGACCTCAAGTGTGCAAATACTTACTTCAGGTCTTATTGGTGAACAATACATAGGTTTAACGCCAGGGTTTGTATTTGAAGATGAGCAAATGCTGGTGGATGGAGATTATGTCGAAGACACTAAATCTGCATTGGTGTTGGAAGATTTAATCGGGCAAGTTTTATATAGCGTAGGTGGCTCTGGTTCAGAGAGCGGAGAATAACAATGCTTAAAAAGTTAGTACTTACTTTTGCTGCACTGCTTTTACCTTTAGTGAGCAATGCAGCTGAAATTGATAAGTCACAGCCTTATCAAATGATGACTCAAGTGGCCGAAGTCGCTTTTGAGCGCCTTAAGGCCGAACAAGGCTTAGTGAAGCAAGACCCAAATCATCTAAAAGTGATTGTTGAGCAAGAGCTGATGCCGTATGTCAATTATAAATACGCAGCGCTTAAGTTGCTTGGTCCTAACCTTAAAGGGGCAAAGAAAGCGGATGTGGCCGAGTTTATTACGGCTTTCCGTGCGTATTTAGTGACGTCATACGCGCAAGTATTGACTCAATACACCGATCAACAGATTCAATTTGGCCCTGAACCAAAGCTTGACCCGAAGAAGACGATTACTGGTATTAAAGTCGAAATCATTGACTCTCCGCGTCCAAATATCTTAATCGAGTTCAAGCTGCGTAAAGACAAGAACACTGGCGAGTGGAAAGCGTTTGATATGATTGCTGAGGGTATTAGCTTACTTTCAAGTAAACAGTCAGAGTGGAGCACCAAGCTGCGCCAAGAAGGCATCGTCTCTGTAGCAAAAGAGCTTGAGGGCTTAGCGGCGCAACCGATTCGATTTGAGAGTAAATAATGATTACTCATCAGCAGTGGCAAGCTCACAGTAGCAACCAAATGCAATTAAGTGGCGAGCTGGATCGAGAGTCAGTGCCTAGCTTATGGGCGGCGTTAAAACAGTGGCAGCCATCGCAAAGCCAATTAGAAATCAGTCTTGAGCATGTTTCTCGTGTAGATTCTGCTGGAATGGTGATGCTGATTCACCTATTAGAGCATGCAAAAAAACAAAACTGTCATATAATGCTCAGCTTCGTGCCGCAGCAGCTAGAGACCTTACTCCAGTTAAGTAACGTGAATGCGTATGTTGCCGAGCATATAAAGAATTAGTTAGAGGTAAATTGTGGATAGCGCAAAAGTACAACAGATTTTAAACGACGCACTAAACCTAGAAGAGATACACGTAAAAGGTGAGGGTAGCCACTACGAAGTGATCGCTGTTGATGCTTGTTTCGATGGAATGAGCCGCGTTAAGAAACAACAACTTATCTATGCACCATTAATGGAGTATATCCAAAGAAATGACATCCACGCTGTTTCAATCAAGGCGTTTACGCCAGAAGATTGGGCTCGCGATAAAAAGTTGATGTCACTGTAAGGTTTTAAAATGGAAAAATTTCGAGTAACAGGTTCCAAGCAGCCGTTGGTTGGTGAGGTTACCATTTCTGGTGCGAAGAATGCCGCACTGCCTATTTTATTCGCCTCTATTTTGGCGGAAGACGCAGTAGAAGTAGCCAATGTGCCACATCTGCGTGATATCGATACAACCATCGAACTGCTTAAGCGTTTGGGCGCGAAAGTAGAGCGTAATGGCTCGGTACATGTTGACCCAAGCAGCATTAACGAGTTTTGTGCACCTTATGATCTTGTAAAGACAATGCGTGCATCTATCTGGGCTCTTGGCCCGCTAGTGGCTCGTTTCGGTGAAGGTCAGGTTTCTCTACCTGGTGGCTGTGCTATCGGAGCCCGACCAGTAGATTTGCACATTCACGGTCTTGAGCAGCTTGGTGCAACGATTACCCTTGAAGATGGCTATGTAAAAGCGAAAGTTGATGGTCGTCTGAAAGGCGCTCACATCGTCATGGATAAAGTCAGTGTTGGCGCAACCATTACCGTTATGTGTGCCGCAACATTAGCTGAAGGTAAAACGGTTCTAGACAATGCGGCTCGTGAGCCTGAAATTGTTGATACTGCAGACTTCTTAAATGCATTGGGTGCGAAAGTATCTGGTGCAGGTACAGATACCATCACTATTGAAGGTGTTGAACGTCTTGGTGGTGGTAAGCACTCGGTTGTCGCTGACCGTATCGAAACGGGTACATTCCTAGTCGCTGCTGCGGTTTCTGGCGGTAAAGTAGTATGTCGCAACACTAGTGCGCATTTGCTTGAAGCGGTACTTGCGAAGCTAGAAGAAGCGGGCGCAAAAGTAGAATCAGGTGAAGATTGGATTTCAGTTGACATGACTGACCGTGAGCTAAAAGCGGTAACAGTACGCACAGCGCCACACCCGGGTTTCCCTACAGACATGCAAGCACAATTCACGCTGCTTAACTTAATGGCAAAAGGTGGTGGTGTTATTACAGAGACTATCTTTGAAAACCGCTTCATGCATGTGCCTGAGCTTATGCGTATGGGTGCGAAAGCAGAGATCGAAGGTAACACAGTGATCTGTGGTGATGTTGACTCTCTGAGTGGCGCGCAAGTGATGGCAACAGACCTACGAGCTTCAGCAAGTTTGGTTATTGCTGGTTGTATTGCCGAAGGTGAAACCATTGTTGACCGTATCTACCATATCGACCGTGGTTACGACAAAATTGAAGATAAGCTAACGGCACTTGGAGCGAAAATTGAACGTTTTCGCGACGATAGCTAATTTAAGCTAACATATGTAAGCCGAAACTGAGGTTTCGGCTTTTTTATGGCTTAAAGATAAGTTAGATTATGAGCCATTACTCCACCTATTGTTCTTGGAGAACATGAATGATTGCACTGCTACGTGTTTTTGCAGTCGCTATTTTCGCGATTGTTATGTTTGTTTTTGGATGCGGCTACTGTTTATTAAGCCCGCGTAATCCAAAGCACGTATTCACCTTTGGTCGCTTGTTCGGCAAGATGTCTCGTGTATTCGGCATCAAGCTTGAGCTGCGTTTACCAGAAGATGCTTACCAGCGTGGTCAGCATGTTTATATCGCCAACCACCAAAACAACTGGGACATGTTTACGGTTTCTTCAGCAGTTACGCCTAAAGTCGTGACAGTCGGCAAGAAGAGTCTTGCTTGGATGCCGTTGTTTGGTCAGCTTTATTGGCTAACAGGTAACATCCTGATTGATCGTGCTAACCGCAGCAAAGCAGTAGGCACTATCGATCAAGTCGTTAATAATATGAAAAACAGTGATGTATCGGTGTGGATGTTCCCTGAAGGAACGCGTTCTCGTGGTCGAGGCTTACTGCCATTCAAGACTGGTGCTTTTCATGCGGCAATTGGTGCAGAAGTGAATGTGGTTCCAATTGTATGTAGTTCAACCGATGGCATTAAGCTAAATCGTTGGAACAACGGTCATGTGATTGTCGAAATGCTACCGCCAGTGAGCACTGAGGGCTTTAAGAAAGAGAACGTTCGTCAGTTAGCGCAACAGTGCCGCGAGCAAATGGAAGCGAAACTGAATGAACTGAATGAAGAAGTGAAGCAGTTGAACCAAGCGAGTTAATCGCTTCTGAAACAAATAGTGAATAAAGCGTGCGCTCGGTCGCACGCTTTTTTTATGCCTGTAGAAACACGCTGTATCCCCTTACGAAATTTGATTTATTGGTTTTATAAAATTTTGGAGGGAGCAAGCTGCATGAGGCTTATCGGTATTCTGGCACTATTGTTAGTCGGCTGTGGGCAGCCAGACATAGATGTCGTTGTTGGTGGAGAGAGTTTTGCGCCGATTGTTGAGAGAGTGGAGAGCGGTAAAGCCAATAACATTCACTCGCTGATTGTTTGGCAGCAGGGCGAAAAGGTATTTGAGCTGCATAGACAAGGCGGAGGCATGATCGGGACTCGAACAGCGCCGAGCATCCCTGTCGGGGCGAATGAACGGCATAATCAACATTCCATCACCAAATCATTTGTTGCCACGCTGATCTTTATCGCTATTGACGAAGGCAAGTTAGAGAGCCTCGATGTGCCTATTTTTAGTTTGTTCCCGGAGTATCAAGCCGATGATAGAGATCAGAAACTGCAAATAACCATTCGTGACGTCATGAACATGTCGACAGGGTATGCATTAGATGAGCTTGCGACCTCTTATGCGTCAGGCTCTGGTAACCCATTTATGTATCACTACTACGCAAAAGATTTAACCGCTCAGTTCCTTGAAGCCAAGCTCGCCTTTAAACCTGGAACTCGATTTGCCTACAGTGGTTTATCGACGGTTGGGCTCTCTAAAGTGATTGAGCAGCTTTATCAACAGCCGTTTACTAAAGTCATGCAGCGTAAGATCTTTGAGCCGTTAGGTATCGAGAATTATCAATGGGAAACGAATCAGGGTAGTGGGGAAGCTGGAGCAGATTGGGGCTTAAGGTTAACACCAGAGGATATGGGTAAGTTTGGCGAGCTGTGGCTGAATAAAGGGGAATTCCGAGGAAGGAGGTTGCTTAGTGAGCAATGGTTTAGGCAATTACAACAGAGTAAGTTCTACAGTTATACCTTTGGCTATGGTTTGCATTTTTGGCAAGTACCGTTAGTCGATGGCGCTGTATCAGCCGTTGGGATAGGTGAGCAATACATCATGATGCTGCCATCTAAAAAAGCGGTCATAGTGGCTACAGGGGGCAATTACGACATGCCTCAGAGCCCAACCTATACCACGATAGTTGAGTTAACCAAGTTATTGTAATTTGATTGAATGTTAGAAACGAAAAAAGCCAAATCTTTCGATTTGGCTTTTTCTTAATATGGCTCCCCCTGCGGGACTCGAACCTGCGACATACGGATTAACAGTCCGCCGTTCTACCAACTGAACTAAGGGGGAAAAGATGGTGCCGACTACCGGAATCGAACTGGTGACCTACTGATTACAAGTCAGTTGCTCTACCTACTGAGCTAAGTCGGCGCCGTTTTAATTAACCAGTTTAGACTAGCTAATTGAAAGTGGCTCCCCCTGCGGGACTCGAACCTGCGACATACGGATTAACAGTCCGCCGTTCTACCAACTGAACTAAGGGGGAATTATCTTTTCTTGTATAAAGACCGTTCTTAAAGAAAGAATGGTGCCGACTACCGGAATCGAACTGGTGACCTACTGATTACAAGTCAGTTGCTCTACCTACTGAGCTAAGTCGGCGTTCTTTATACTATTACTCGTGATGTCTTAACAGCACCAGCAATTAATAAATTGTGGTGCCCGGAGGCGGAATCGAACCACCGACACGAGGATTTTCAATCCTCTGCTCTACCGACTGAGCTATCCGGGCGACGAGGTGTATTAAACGGTTTTTCGCTTTTGAGGTCAACATTAAATTGCAAAAAAAATATCGTTTGTTGCTTTTCTATACTTAATGGGCTGTTTTTGCTCATTAAGGCGTATTGGAGCGTGAATAATAGGCAAGGAGAGGTAGGTAAATGATAGGGTTTATCAGTAAAGAAAATAAAAAAAGCACGCTTTAAAGCGTGCTTTTGTTGTTTAAGGATTAAATTATTGTCTAACCGTAAACTTGCTTACCCAGTTTTCGAGTTCATTCGCTAGCTGAGCAAGACTTTGAGTACTGTTATGACTTTCTGTAACAACACTGCTTAGCTGCGTGCCGCTCTCTTCAATCATGTTGATACGCTTAGAAATATCATCACCCACTTGGGTTTGCTCTGCTGCTGCAGTCGCAATTTGATGACTCATTTCTGTAATAGATTCTAAAGCCACTACGATTTGTTGAAGCGCTTCAGAGGCATTTTGCGATTCTTCCACCGTGCTTTGACTCGTTTCCGCACAGATTTCCATGGTTTGAATGGCGTTACGTGAGCCTTCTTGCAGGTTGGTGATCATCTGTTGAATTTCTTTGGTGCTTGATTGAGTTCGACCCGCTAGGTTACGAACCTCATCTGCTACCACTGCGAAACCACGACCTTGTTCACCTGCACGTGCTGCTTCAATTGCCGCGTTCAGTGCCAGAAGGTTAGTTTGCTCAGCAATATCACCGATAACATCAAGCACTTTAACGATGTTGTTTACGTCGTTATCGAGATCTGCCACCGCTTGGCTTGCTGTACCTAATTGACCCGCTAAACCTTGGATGTTGTCTACTGTGTTATGAATCAGCTGCTGAGTATGTTGGCTTTGCTTGTCAGCTTCTTCGGTATTACGCGCAGTATCGCTAGCTGAATCCGCTACGTTGTTCGCAGAAGAGGCCATTTCAGTCATCGCAGTTGCAATCATTTCAGTGGATTGTTGCTGCGTGCCTGTTAGGTGCGAGATGCTCGCAGCGCGCTCTTCCACATGAGAAAGTTCACTACGCAAAGCGACCATTGAACCATCTAAGTTTTTCACTAGCTGTGCAAGCGACAGACTCATGTTCTGTACGGCTTCGTAAATGCTACCTTTAGGAGCTTTGTGTTCGAATGATGCTTGAATATCGCCATTAGCCACTGCTTGCACTGCTTTGCGAACAGCTTGAGGCTCACCGCCAAGTAGGGCTAGCATCTTGCGAATAGAGATAATTAGAGATGCAAGAATGGCTGCTGCAATAACTAGACATAGAGCAAGCTGCCACTGAGCGGTTGACCAAAAGCGAGCATTTACTTCATCGAAGCCGATACCCGTGCCTACGACCCAACCCCAATGCGGTGTTTTTTGCGCGATAGATAGTTTTTGGTCGATAGAGCCATCAGGGTATGCTGAGCTCCAACGGTATTCTGCAATGCCACTTGGTGTTTTTGAAATTGCGTTAAGTAAGATTTCGCCAACGCTATTGCCATTACCGTCTTTAAAGTCATGGAAGCTGGTGCCATGCAGTTGAGGATCAAGTGGAGCCGCAACGAAAATCATATTTTCATCGGCAACATAAACATACTCGCCTTGCTTGTAAATGTTGCTGCGCATCAAGCGAGTTGCCAACGCTTTTGCTTCGTCTTCTTCGAGCGTGCCTTCTACTGCCATCTTTTCAACTTCAGTCAGAATGCTGTATGCACTTTTGAAGAGTTCAGTTACACGAGCTTTGTTATCAAGGTCGCTGGCTACGCGAAGTGTCCATAGGCCTGTTGCTGTCAGAGCTAAAAGGGCTACCAAAATGATGGCTGACAGAATATAGGCTTGAGTTTTTAATTTCATATACCCTCACGATTTTGCTTACTAGGTAAGGACTCATATTGGCAGAAGCATCCACTTCATCTGCTTGAGTCACTTTCTCTGAGTTATTTATTACACAATTATTACGTTAGGACTGAATTCGGCATAGTCGCATTCAGTCAAAGTATGACCTGGATTAAATTTTTGCTGCGAAATAATTGGCGAAAACGATTTCTTATCATTTGCTGCTCTAGGGTTAATTTCAAATATGAGAACTGCGTATAGAATAAAGCGCCGCTATTGCTTGGGTTTTTGTGCTAATTGCGAATTATCTTCTATGAAACTGAATCGTTGTTTTTATTAGTAGATAAGTAACAATGTAAGTGAGTTGGTGGGGTGGTTATTGGATGGGTATCACATAACTAAGGTTTGCGTGACTAAACTTTGTTCATGTTGGTTTTTGGAGAGAAATAAGCGCAATTTGCTTTGTTTGAGGTAATTAGCGGGCAAGGAGATTAGAGGGCTCAAATCTTTACAGCAATAAGCAATGTAGCGGGGATGCTTGGTTGGAAGTGTATATTTGGAAGTTGATAGTTATGACTGCAGATACGAAAAAGGCCAAATCTTTCGATTTGGCCTTTCTCTAATATGGCTCCCCCTGCGGGACTCGAACCTGCGACATACGGATTAACAGTCCGCCGTTCTACCAACTGAACTAAGGGGGAATTATTTGTGTCATCTCATTGAGATAAGCACCAAATAATGGTGCCTCGAGGCGGAATCGAACCACCGACACGAGGATTTTCAATCCTCTGCTCTACCGACTGAGCTATCGAGGCAAAAGAATGGTGCCGACTACCGGAATCGAACTGGTGACCTACTGATTACAAGTCAGTTGCTCTACCTACTGAGCTAAGTCGGCACACTATATTCTTTGTGCAAATTGCTGATGTTAAGCACCAACAATTATCAAATTGTGGTGCCCGGAGGCGGAATCGAACCACCGACACGAGGATTTTCAATCCTCTGCTCTACCGACTGAGCTATCCGGGCGACGGAGCGCTATTAAACGGATTTTCCGCCCCCCCGTCAACTGCTTTTTTTAAATAATTTCAAAAAAGTGTGTGTTTGCTTGGTTTTTATCCAAAACTTAGGGTTAAGTTTTACCAGCGTTAAAATCCTTTTTGAATTTTGTAACTTTTTCTAGATATCTGCGTGCTTCTGCATTGGGGTGTTTTTTGGTTAACGCCCAATAAACTTGATTGGGTTGCAGAGAATTTAGATCTTTCATCGCCCGTTTACGGTCTTTGCGATCGAAGGTGTTCAATACGCCGCCTGTTCCGCCGTTATACGCTGAGATCATGCTGTATTCTAATGACAGTGGATGATTCACATCTTTGAGATAACGGTTTTTCAGTATGTAGAAATACGCGGTACCAGTATCGATATTGTTTTCCGGGTTAAACAAATATTCAGGGCTAGGTTGACCTGAGCGCTTTTTAACTAGCTTGAAAACATCTTTGCCTGCGGTTTTGGGTACAACTTGCATTAAACCATAGGCGTTAGCCCAGCTCACCGCGTAAGGGTTAAAACTGCTTTCGGTTTTGATGATGGCATAAATCAAATCTTCAGGGATGTCGTATTTGCGTGAGGCTCGGCGAACGATGTCTGAATATTTGTAACTGCGGATTTCCACTTGGTTTTCTACCATTGGGATTTCTACGTAATACGCTTTTTTGAAATCGACATCTTTCACTTTTAAGTGGTTAGCGATGAGGTAGTCGGCAAAACGGTTCGCGCGCCAAGACCACTGAATCGCTTTATGATCTTGGTCGACGACCTGCTGGTAAAGAAATGGGCGGCCTTCAAGTTTGATGCTTTTGGATGAAAAAAGGTCGACGTTCGCCGGATCATCCGGAGTGAGCAGCGTGGTCACAATCGCGTTTTTTAAATGGGCTTTCGGTTCGGTAGGCGATACCGTCTCGACAATAATCGTGCCTTTGGAGAAGTTTACTTCAGAGCGACTCAAGTAATTGTCTATGTATTTCACATAGTTACTCTTGCCCGCTACTTTAATCTCATTTCGCCCCCAACGTTTTTGAATGTTGCCGTTAAAACTGCTGATTAGGGCATCGAGTGCGGCGGTGTCTTTTTGAAATTGTCCTGGAAGCTGGGCAAGGTTTTTGGCGAAACGATTGGTAGGCTCGTAGTCGACTTCATAAATACTTTCGATGAATTCACGGCTGCAACCGACTAACAGCAAGGCTGTTAAACAAAACGCGAGTTTTTTCATGGGCGTCCTAACTGCAAAAATGGCACTGTATTCAATGCAGTGCCATTCTAATTCGACTTATTCACTTGGTGGTGTGTAGCCTTCGATGTGTACGTCTTTACCTTCAAATAAGAAGTTAACCATTTCCGTTTCCAGTAGCTTACGGTGTTCTGGATCCATCATGTTTAACTGTTTCTCGTTGATCAGCATGGTTTGCTTGTGTTGCCACTGCGCCCATGCTTCCTTTGAAATGTTGTCGAAAATACGTTTGCCTAGATCGCCAGGGTAAAGTTGAAAGTCTAAACCTTCAGCGTCTTTCTGTAGTCGAGCACAAAATACAGTGCGGCTCATAATGGTTTCCTTTTATTGATACCAAGCTAGATGGTTACGTTGATACATCTAGGGTATGACTAATGAAGTTCATACGGCAAGCTTTCCAGTAACTGTTTTACTGGTGCGGCTAAGCCGACTTCTTCAGGTTGAGATAAGTTATACCAAAGACCTTTGTCAGCTTCCATGACCACATCCGGCTGCTTTGACATGTTCACCAAAATTGGCGTGATATCGAGGTGATAATGGCTAAAAGTATGGCGAAAAGCGATCAATTGTCTTTGGTCGATAATGTCTTTATCTGGAATAGAGCGGCGCTCTAGTTCTTGATGTATGGCATCACTGCTACTCTCAGGGAAGCAGAATAATCCGCCCCATATTCCCGATTGTGGGCGCTGCTCTAACCATACTTGGCCGTCACAGTGCAGCATGACAAACCATGTTTTTTTTACTGGTTTCTCTTTCTTAGGCTTCTTGCCGGGGTAATCGAGTGGGTTACCCTGCTTTTGCGCGACACAAAACGACTCTACCGGGCATAGCGTGCACTTCGGTTTACTGCGAGTACACACCATGGCGCCCATATCCATCATGGCTTGGTTGTATTTATCGGTATCGCGGCTTGGTGTGTTTTCTTCCGCGTAGTGCCAAAGTTGGTTTTCGACCTTTTTTTGTCCCGGCCAACCGTCTACTGCAAAGCTACGCGCTAATGTACGTTTTACGTTGCCATCAAGAATGGCATGAGGTTGTTTGTAAACCGATGAAAGCACAGCGGCAGCGGTAGAACGGCCTATACCGGGTAGGGCATTGAGCTGTTCGATATTCGTGGGAAACTCGCCATTGTATTCTTGAGCGACAATTTTAGCGGCTTTGTGTAGGTTACGTGCTCTTGCGTAGTAGCCAAGCCCGGTCCATAGGTGTAACACTTCATCCTGCTCTGCATTAGCAAGATCAATTACGCTTGGGAATCGCTCCAGAAAGCGCTGATAATACGGGATCACGGTAGCAACTTGGGTTTGTTGTAGCATGATCTCTGACAGCCATACACTGTAGGCGGTTTTGTCTTGTTGCCAAGGTAGGTTCTTTCTACCGTAAGCGTCATACCAAGTTAAAATGGCTTGGGCAAAAGGGGTCACGACGAGCTCGATATAGTTTAATTGTATTAATGGGCTAAAATTGCACCATAGAATTGCGGTTCAGTACAACCTATAAAGTGTACGGTTTTAGCGATAAAAACTTGCACCCTTGGCAATTCTTTGGATAATCACAATCCCTTTGAGTCGAGACCAATTTTTAAACAGGCAAAATCATGAGTGAAGTGACCACAAACGAATACAATGAAGACGGCAAACTGATTCGCAAAGTACGCAGCTTTGTGCGTCGTGAAGGTCGTCTAACCAAAGGTCAAGAAAACGCGATGAAAGAGTGTTGGCCGACAATGGGTATTGATTACCAAGAAAAGCTTCTGGATTGGAAAGAAGTATTTGGTAACGATAACCCAGTTGTTTTAGAGATTGGTTTCGGTATGGGCGCATCTTTGGTTGAAATGGCAAAGAACGCACCTGAGAAAAACTTCATCGGTATTGAAGTTCATAGCCCAGGTGTTGGTGCTTGTTTGTCAGATGCTCGTGATGCAGGTGTGACTAACCTACGTGTTATGTGCCACGATGCGGTAGAAGTGTTTGCTAACATGATTCCTGATAGCAGCCTTGCAACGCTACAACTGTTCTTCCCAGACCCATGGCACAAGAAGCGCCACCACAAGCGCCGTATTGTTCAGCTTGATTTCGCTGAAATGGTTCGTCAAAAGCTTCAAGTGGAAGATGGTATCTTCCACATGGCGACTGACTGGGAAAACTATGCCGAGCATATGATTGAAGTCATGACTGCAGCACCAGGCTTTGCCAACATTGCAGAAGAGGGTGACTACGTGCCTCGCCCTGAAGAGCGTCCATTAACTAAGTTTGAAGCGCGTGGCCACCGACTAGGCCATGGCGTGTGGGATATTAAGTTCAAGCGCATCGCTTAATCTCACGGTTTTAAGGGAAAACCCCTTTTATAATTGATTAAAAGCCAACATGAAAATGTTGGCTTTTTGCCCCCTAAAGCACGCCGTTTTAGGCAAAGACAATAATAATCGATAGGTCACACATGAAACCAACACAAGCAATCTTGGCTGATATCTTACAAGAAGTTCGCCCTTTGATTGGTCAGGGTAAAGTCGCTGACTATATTCCTGCGCTGGCAAAAGTGTCGAATCAAAAACTGGCTATCGCAGTGTATACCAATCAAGGTGAAGTGATTAAAGCGGGTGATGCGGAAGAAGGTTTCTCGATTCAATCTATCTCGAAGGCGCTAAGTCTGACATTAGCGATGTCTTTGTATAAACCGGAAGAAATTTGGTCGCGTGTGGGTAAAGAGCCATCAGGACAAGCGTTTAACTCGATGATTCAGCTTGAGATGGAGCAGGGTATCCCGCGTAATCCGTTTATCAATGCTGGTGCTATTGTTGTGGCTGATTTGCTGCATAGCCGCCTCTCTGCGCCTAGACAGCGTTTATTAGAGTTTGTACGTCAGTTGTCGGGTGATACCCATATTACCTATGACAAAGTCGTTGCGGCATCTGAAATGCTGCATAGCGATCGCAATGCCGCGATAGCATATCTGATGCGTTCATTCGGTAATTTTTCGAATGAAGTGATTCCGGTGTTGAATAACTACTTCCACGCGTGTGCACTCAAGATGAGCTGCGTTGATTTAGCTAAAACATTTAGCTATTTGGCAAATAAAGGGGTATCGGTTCAAACCGGTAAACAGATCATTACTGCGACTCAAACTAAGCAGTTAAATGCTCTATTGGCTACCTGCGGTTTGTATGATGGTGCGGGTGAGTTTGCATATCGAGTGGGCATGCCGGGTAAATCTGGTGTCGGTGGCGGTATTATCGCCGTTGTACCGGGGGAAATGACGATTGCAGTTTGGTCTCCGGAGTTAGACCCATCAGGTAACTCGCTAGCGGGCACGAAAGCGTTAGAGCTGCTTTCAGAACGTATTGGCCGGTCGATATTTTAGTGTCTCACTTTGTTAGAAGTCGCAGCGCTATTTACTGCGACTTCACGCTTACTACAATTTCTAAAAGTCAGTTATTCCTCTTCAGCCATGAAGGCTTCGAGTAGATCATTTAGGAACAGCTTTCCTTTTTCAGTGATTTGCCAGTGCGTGTCGCTTTCACTCAAGTATTGCTTTTCTAGCGCCCAATCAATGGTGTGCTGAATCGCCTCTAAAGGCAGCCCTGTCGTGTCGATAAAGTCTTGCTTTGGGCAGGCCTCAAGCAATCGGAAGCGGTTCATAAAGAACTCAAATGGCCTATCTTCATCAGCGACTTCAAACTCATCACTTAGGTAAGGCTTGACCATATTTTGGTAAGCAGCCAAGTAGCCTCTAGGGTGTTTTACTTTGGTGGTTCGAACAATACGCCCATCATCAAAGCTGAGTTTGCCATGGGAGCCACAACCTATGCCAAGATAGTCACCAAAACGCCAGTAGTTAAGGTTATGTTGGCATTGATAGCCCGGCTTGCTATAACCAGATATCTCATATTGCACGTAACCAGCTGCATTAAGCTTTTGATGGCCTTGCTCGAAGATATCCCACAAATCGTCGTCGTCTGGCAGAGTCGGCGGTTTGTAGTAGAACATGGTATTTGGCTCAATGGTTAATTGATACCAAGAGAGATGCGGCGGATTAAGCTCAATCGCTTTGTCTAAGTCGACTAATGCTTGCTCTATACTTTGATCTGGCAGGCCATGCATAAGATCGAGGTTAAAGCTATTTAAGCCAATCTGGTGCGCTAGATGAGCGGCATTGATTGCTTCTTGTGGGCCATGAATGCGCCCCAGCTTTTCAAGCTTTGATTGTTCAAAGCTTTGTACGCCCAAAGAGATACGATTTACCCCTACCGCTTGGTAGCCAGAAAATCGCTCCGCTTCCACCGTGCCTGGGTTGGCTTCCATGGTGATTTCTATATCATTTTTAAATGGAATACGCTGCTCGATGCCATTTAATAACCGACCTATTCCTTCCGCTGAAATCAAGCTTGGCGTTCCGCCACCGATGAAGATGGAGTGTAGAGGTCTAGGCGCGTCATTTAATCGATATTTTTCAATGTCGGTATCGAGGTCTTCTAACAGCGCATCAATGTATTGTTCTTCAGGGATCTCTGCTTTTAATGCGTGAGAGTTAAAATCACAGTATGGGCACTTTTGTACACACCATGGGATGTGTACATACAAGCTCAGTGCTGGTGGAGATAAGCGCATAGAAATTACTGTTGCTCAGATAGCGTTGCGAACAGTTGCTTGAGCGCTTTGCCGCGGTGAGAGAGTTGCTTTTTGCGTGCTGGTTCTAGCTCTGCCGATGCGCAGTTATCTTCAGGCACAAAGAATACTGGATCATAGCCAAAACCATTCTCACCTTGAGCTTCGGTAAGGATTCGACCTTCCCATTTGCCATGGCAGACAATAGGCGTTGGGTCATTTTCATGACGCATTAGGACTAATACACAGTGGAAACGCGCGGTACGTTGCTCTTCAGGTACACCTTTCATCGCATCAAGTAGCTTTTCAAGGTTCTGTTGATCGCTTGCGTCTTCACCTGCGTAGCGCGCTGAATAGATACCCGGAGCACCTTGAAGGTAATCCACTTCTAAGCCTGAGTCATCGGCGATCGCGGCTAGGCCAGTTTCTTTGGCAGCATGACGAGCTTTGATAATGGCATTTTCAATGAAAGTCGTGCCTGTTTCGGTCACTTCTGACACATTGAATTCACTTTGGGCTAATACTTCAAAACCGAAGTCTGACAGTAAGTCTGCCATTTCTTTTACTTTGCCTTGGTTGCCTGTAGCAAGAACGATTTTGCTCATGTTGGGTCTCATCTATTCTTCAACGTAAAATTTCTGGGTGAACTTTAATTGTCCTTTGCCTTTATTGCCAGCATCTACATCGATATTAAAGGTAAAAGTTTCTTCATTCGTTATTGGGAACTGAGCTAAGTAGTATATAGCTTGGCCTTCTTTTACTTGCTTGAACTCGAGCTGTTTCGTTTGTCCGATAAGATTTTTTACTTGGCCAGAAAGCGAGCCTGAGATCGCGGGGTTTCCTACTTGTGAGTTATCGAGCAAACTAATGTTAAGAATAGCGGAATAACCGCTGCGTTTTAGCTGATAGCTTTTGGCGACTTTTGGGGTAATAAAGGTTGAGTTAAACGCAGAGTAATGCACTTCGACATCTTGAATGGTTTGAAATTGTTCCGCCATGGCTGGAAAAGAGCATAGACCAGTAAGCGCGATCAGTATCCATTGCTTCATTATGATTTTCCTTCTGTTTGATACAAATAAAGCCATCAAATGATGGCTTTTATGTCGTTTGGTATTTGGGTCGGCGTGATTATCCGGACTTGTTTATGTCGTCCGAGCTCGCCTTTTTCTATTGCGATGAGTCCTTTCGCAACTTTAAATTGTTTGGCTAAAAATTTGCTCAAATGCGCATTCGCTTTGCCGTCAACTGGCGGAGCAGTGATGGCAATTTTGAGTTCTTCACCATGTAGGCCGACAATTTTATCTCTACTGGCTTTAGGCTGAATATAAAGGCGAAGAATGACATCTTCGCCTTCTAGCCATACGGCATTCGACATTACAGTTGGAACCAAAGAATGCCAATCAGCGGAGAGAGCAGCTCACCGACCAGTCGGTTGGCAAACTGCAAGGCAATAAAGAGCACCAAGATACTAAAATCGAAACCACCCATCGCTGGCAATACGCGGCGAATTGGCGCAAGCATAGGTTCCGTCAGCTGGTGGAAAACATATTCCACAGGGCTTCTGCCTTGGCTGACCCAACTCAAAATGGCACGCGCGATCAACACATAGAATAAAATTTTACCCATAGTCTTGAACAAGGCGAACACTGCAGCTAAAAAATAACCGTGCTGAGTGATATAAACCAGTTCACCTGGCGCAACAAGATCAATTAATGCAAATTTGCCGACCATCAGAGCATAAGCAAACAGTAGCGTGGCTAAATCGATACTACCAATAGATGGAATAAAGCGACGTAGAGGACCTACAACTGGCTGAGTCGCATTGACGACAAATTGAGAAAATGGGTTGTAGAAATCGGCGCGCGCGGCTTGTAGCCACATGCGTAGAATGACCACCATGATGTACAAATCAAATAAGGTGGAAATAAGAAAACTCATTGAACTCATAGGTTTCCCTTAATTCATGAGAGCTAACTGACTAGCTCAGGTTAATGTACCAATCAAGATAAGACGACAGACTTACCTGTGGTGAGTGTTATTAAAATTGTTGTTCCATCTCTTCGGCACGAGTGACGGCTGCTTGCATTGCTTTGGCTACAATATCAGACAATTGATGTTGATTGAATGTGCGCAGAGCTTCTGCGGTTGTACCACCTTTAGAGGTCACTTGCTCGCGCAATGTAGAGAGTTCAGTTTCAGGGTTCGCCACCACCATTTCTGCTGCGCCTAAGGCGGATTGTTGAACGAGTAAACGAGCCGTTTGTTGGTCAAAACCTTGTGCGATAGCTTCTGCTTGCATGGCTTCCATAAATAGGAAGAAGTAAGCAGGTGCACTACCTGCAGCAGCGATAATGTTGTTGATGCCAGATTCGGCCTCTACCCAACATACCTTACCAACAGAGCTCATTAGATCAGCAGCGAACTGTTTGTCTTGCACATCGACGGTCTCTGGAGCGTATAGACCACTCATACCTTGGCTCACGAGTGCTGGCGTATTTGGCATCACACGTACTAACTGTAACTCGGCAGCAAACATTTCATTTAAACGAGCTGCGCTAATGCCTGCTGCAATCGAGATCACTAGCTTGTCACTATAATCGATGCTTTGTAGCCCTTCAGCGACAACTGACATTAACTGTGGTTTCACCGCCAGTACGATGACGTCAGCGCTGGTCGCAGCAATTAAGTTATCTGCTCCTGTGTTAATGCCATATTGGTTGGCAAGAAAATCACGCTGATCTTGGTTTGGGTCTGTTGCAGTAATAAGCTGTGCGGGGTAACCGCTTGCAACAAGACCTGCAATGATAGAGCGCGCCATATTTCCTGCGCCGATAAACGTAATTTTCTTATGTTGCATAATGGCTTCCTATATTTTTATTTGTAATCACGAGCACCGAAGATGGCCGTACCGATACGAACCATGGTGCTACCAGCTTCGATGGCGGCTTCCATATCACCACTCATACCCATTGAAAGAGTATCGAGATTCAAATCAGGGTAGCGCGCGGATAACGCGTCTTTTAACTCGGCTAACTGATTAAACGCCTGTAGCTGCGATTGATAGTCCGCTACGTTGGCTGGAATAGACATCAACCCTCTTAACGTGAGGTTGGGCAGAGAATAAATCAACTCGGCAAGCTCAAATACTTGCTGATCATCAACCCCTGACTTGCTGCTTTCTGCGCTAGTGTTGACTTGAATAAGAACTTGCAGCTTATTCATGGTCGAAGGGCGTTGGTCATTCAAGCGCTGAGCGATTTTGGCTCTATCAATCGTATGAACCCATGCAAAATTCTCTGCGACTGGTCGCGTTTTGTTGGATTGCAGTGGGCCAATGAAGTGCCACTCCAACTTGAGATCTGGATGGTGTTCTGAAAAATATGCTATTTTATCCACGCCCTCTTGCACATAGTTTTCACCGAATGCGGTTTGACCCGCTTGAGCGGCTTCTAAGACAGCTTGATTCGGTTTGGTCTTACTCACCGCCAGAAGTTGCACGGACTCTTGAGTACGCCCACACTTTTGCTGCGCGGCTAAGATCTGTGAGGTGATCTGTTCAATATTTTGTTGAATACTACTCATGGCTAACTTTACTAAGGAATTTAAATGGATATCGCTGAGTTATTGGATTTTAGTGTAAAACATAATGCGTCAGATCTACATCTTTCTGCTGGAGTTTCTCCAATGGTGCGTATTGATGGCGAAGTGAGAAAGCTCAGTATGCCTGAATTAGCTCATGCGGACGTGCACCGTTTAGTGTTTGAAATCATGAATGATGCTCAACGTAGCGAGTTTGAAGAACACCTTGAAGTCGACTTCTCATTTGAATTGCCAAACGTTGGTCGCTTTCGTGTTAACGCGTTCAATCAAACGCGCGGTTGCGCAGCCGTGTTTCGTACCATTCCGACGAAAGTACCGACGCTAGAAGAACTTGGCGCGCCAGATATATTCAACAATATTGCCAACATTGATAAAGGCTTGGTTCTTGTCACTGGCCCAACTGGATCAGGTAAATCTACGACGTTAGCGGCGATGGTGGATTACATTAACCGTAACCATAAGAAGCACATTCTTACCATTGAAGACCCGATTGAATTTGTTCATGACAACAAGCAATGCCTAATTAACCAACGCGAAGTTCATCGCGATACTCATAGCTTTAAAGCGGCGCTGCGTAGTGCATTACGTGAAGATCCAGATGTTATTTTGGTGGGTGAGTTGCGTGATCAAGAGACCATTAGTTTAGCGCTGACTGCAGCGGAAACTGGCCACTTGGTGTTTGGTACGTTGCATACCAGTTCTGCTGCGAAAACCATCGACCGTATTATTGATGTGTTCCCAGGGAGTGATAAAGATATGGTGCGATCGATGCTTTCTGAGTCTTTACGTTCCGTCATTGCACAAAAACTGGTTAAGCGTATCGGTGGAGGCCGTGTTGCTTGCCATGAAATCATGATGGCGACACCGGCGATTCGTAACCTGATCCGAGAAGATAAAGTGGCGCAAATGTATTCGGTGATTCAGACTGGAGCTTCCCAAGGTATGCAGACCATGGAGCAAAATGCCAAACAGCTGATTGCAAAAGGGTTAGTCGACCCTCAAGAAGTAGCATCTATCATTGATACGACAACCTTTTAGGGAGAAGGGATATGGACATTGATGCTTTTTTACATGGAATGACTGATCAGAAAGCTTCTGATCTCTATGTGACTGTCGGCGCACCCGTACTTTATCGTGTTGATGGCGAGCTGCGCGCGCAAGGTGAAAAGCTCACTCAATCGCAAGTCATGCAGTTACTCGACACCATCATGGATAGCGAGCGCCAGCAAGAATACCGCCGCAGCCGCGAGGCTAACTTTGCCGTGGTGCGAGAGTTTGGTCGTTTTCGTGTGTCGGCGTTTTTCCAACGAGAGTTACCGGGAGCGGTGATTCGTAGGATCGAAACGAATATCCCTACATTTGAACAACTTCAGTTACCTGATGTGTTGCAAGATCTCGCCATTGCTAAACGTGGTTTGGTGTTAGTGGTGGGGGCTACGGGGTCGGGTAAATCGACCACCATGGCAGCGATGACGGGCTATCGTAATAGGCATCGTACAGGGCATATTTTAACGGTGGAAGATCCCATCGAATTTGTTCATGAGCACAATCGCTGTATCGTCACTCAACGTGAAGTTGGTCTAGATACTGAAAGCTATGAAGTCGCGCTTAAGAACTCATTGCGTCAAGCGCCTGATATGATTTTGATTGGTGAAATACGTAGCCGAGAGACGATGGAATATGCCATGACGTTTGCGGAAACGGGACATTTGTGTATGGCGACATTACACGCTAACAATGCGAACCAAGCGTTAGAACGTATTCTTCATTTGGTGCCTAAAGAGCAAAAAGAACAATTTTTGTTTGATTTGTCGATGAACCTTAAAGGGGTAGTTGGTCAGCAGTTATTACGCGATAAAAATGGCAAAGGACGTCATGGTGTATTCGAAATACTGCTCAATAGTCCGCGTGTGTCTGATTTGATTCGTCGTGGTGATTTGCATGAGCTTAAATCAACCATGGCAAAATCACAGCAAGTGGGGATGCAGACGTTTGACCAAGCGCTTTTCCAACTGGTTATCGATGACAAAATCAGTGAAGAAGATGCCTTGCACAGTGCGGACTCGGCCAATGATTTGCGTATTATGCTGAAAACGCAGCGTGGTGACAGTTTTGCTGGTGGTAGCCTTTCTAACGTTAAGATTGATATGGGCTAAGGTTAAAATCCAACTGAACTAAAAACGAGCGCCAAGGCGCTCGTTTTGTTTGTGTTGAATTTATTGTTCAAATAACTCGGTGTGCAGCTTTTGAATCGCTTGGCGAGAAACTGATTCGTGCAGTAGGAAACACAAGTTGTGTGGGCTTGCGCCATAGCAAATCATACGCAAGTTAAAATCTTCTAAGGTGCTGAAAACTTGTTTTGCGTAGCCTTTACTTTCACTCATATTGTTACCAATCAGAGCCACCAAGCAGAGGTTTTGTTCTACATCTACAGTACACAGTTGCTCTAGCTCTTCTCTTGCTGCCTGCGGTAATTCAGGTGCACCGCCCGATGTGTCCGTTTGATCAAGGGTCAAAGAGACACTGATTTCGGACGTTGTAATAAGATCAACCGAGACTTTATGTTTCGCTAAGATCTCAAACACCTTAGCTAAGAAACCGTAGGCGTGGAACATGTTAGCGCTACGCAGTGTCACCATAGTTTGATTACAACGCAGTGCTAAAGCACGGAAAAGCGGAGAGCTTGCAACTTGATGGCGAATCCATGTCCCGCCTTTCTCAGGCTCTTTTGAAGAGCCGACAAAAACAGGAATATCGTGGCGTAGTGCGGGAATTAGGGTTGATGGATGCAAAATTTTTGCGCCAAAGTTCGCCATTTCAGACGCTTCGCTAAAGCTAATCTCAGGGATCGGAGAGGCTTTGGCTGCGATGCGAGGATCGGTGGTGTAGATACCCGGAACGTCAGTCCAAATTTCTAGTCCACTTGCTTGCACGGCTTCTGCAATTAAGGCAGCACTGTAGTCACTGCCACCACGACCTAACGTGGTTGTATTTCCCTCTGGGTCAGAACCAATAAAACCTTGTGTCACTACGACGTTGCTTTGGCATAAAGGTACGAGGCTTTGCTCGGCTAATTGGCGAATGGTCTCTAACTGAGGTTCTGCTTTACCAAAGTTGTCGTCGGTTTTAAGTACATCACGAATATCAAATCGTACTGCATTGAGGCCACGTTCTTTCATTAACTGTGTTAGCAGGTGAGTCGACATCAGCTCACCACACGCGACTAAATGATCGGTCAGCTTAGCGCTAGCTTGAATTGAAGCCGCTTCGGCTAAGTTGGTGACCGTATCTAGAATTTGGTAAACCTCCGCCGCTGTCGCTTCTGCGACTTCTAGCTGATCCAATACGGCTTGGTGAATGGCTGCTAGTTTAGTGAGAATTTCTGCGCGTTGAGCAGAGTCTTGCACGCCATTGGCAAGCTCAACCAATAGGTTGGTTACGCCCGAACACGCACTGCTGACTATTAGTTTGGTATTTGGATTTTGTTCAATGATAGCCGCACAACGGCTCATTGCTTCAAAGTTTGCGACACTGGTTCCGCCGAACTTGGCGACATTAAAAGAGCTCACACTGATTCTCCCACGACTTCCTAAATTGTTGTTGGTTGTCCAACGTCCGATGTTTTGTTTGAAATCTCAAACAAGAAGAGAGTTTTTGAGCGATAAAAGAGGTAGATGTTTGCAACATTATTCACCTCAGAAGCGCTTCATCAGGCTGTGCTGATGACAGTTGATGAGATTCAACTCAAGTCAACCGACGTACCGAAACCTGCAATCTCGGTCAATCTCGGCATTACTCTCCCTCAATACATCGTTTAGGATTTGCGGCTCCACGATGCATCTACCTAGGTAATGCTCCTCTTCTGTGAATAATTATTGAACGTTTTTATGTGATCAAAGTCAACGGTTAATTTGGTCAAAAAATCATAAATTTGTAACAAGTACGAGAAGATGACAGATGAATAAAATGCAGTTTCGAAAACCTAAGCTTTGATAGAGATCTTCTATAGACTTAGGGCCAATTGCCGAGTTTGGTTTAATACTCTATGGTGGCTAGGAATAATAATTAAATTTGAACAAGTCTGCTGCAAGGAGTGATCATGACAATCCAAAGTTTTATTCCCCCTCACCGTATTTTAATGGGCCCTGGGCCTTCGGACATTTCACCTCAAGTATTGCAAGCGTTAAGTCGACCTACTGTCGGTCACTTAGACCCGTTATTTATCGGTATGATGGATGAGCTTAAACAGTTACTTAAATACGCGTTTCAAACGGAGAATGATTTTACGATTGCAGTTTCAGCGCCGGGGAGTGCAGGTATGGAGACTTGTTTCGTTAATCTCATTGAGCCGGGCGATAAAGTTTTGGTCTGTCGTAATGGTGTCTTCGGCGAGCGAATGCGTGAAAATGTAATTCGTGCTGGTGGTGAGGCCATTCTTGTTGATGATGAGTGGGGCACACCAGTCTCCATCGATAAAGTAGAAGAGGCTTTGGCGCAGCATTCTGACATTAAGATTGTTGCTTTCGTACACGCAGAAACGTCGACTGGGGCGGTTTCTGACGCGAAATCATTAGGACAACTAGCCAAGCAATATGGTGCGCTGACTATTGTTGATACCGTGACATCGCTCGGTGGTGTTGAGCTACGTGTTGATGAATGGCAGTTAGATGCAGTGTATTCAGGCAGCCAAAAGTGCCTTTCTTGTGTGCCAGGCTTATCTCCTGTAACGCTTTCACCATTAGCGATTGAGAAAATACAGTCCCGTCAGACACCTGTGCAAAGTTGGTTTCTAGATCAAAGCTTGGTGCTTGGTTATTGGAGCGGTGAAGGCAAACGCAGTTACCATCATACAGCACCAGTTAATAGTTTATATGCGCTGCATGAATCGTTACTCATTCTAAAAAATGAAGGCCTTGAGAAGGCATGGGCACGCCACAAAACCATGCACGAAAAGTTAAAACTTGGTCTGGAAAAATTGGGCTTCCGTTTCGTTGTTGAAGAGGAGTATCGTCTTCCGCAACTTAATGCGATTTATGTTCCTGAAGGCATCGATGAGGCGAAAGTCCGCAATCATCTGCTAGAGACTTATAACTTAGAAATCGGTGCTGGCCTTGGTGCTTTGGCAGGTAAAGCGTGGCGTATTGGTTTGATGGGATATGGGGCTCGGGCAGAAAACGTCGCCTTATGTCTTCGAGCCTTAGAAGAATCTCTGACTCAATAGCCTTGAAATAAAGATAGCGATAAAAGAAAAAGCGGCTTCATTGTGAAGCCGCTTTATTAAAATGCTTAGTTTATTCTGCTGCCGATGCTTTTAAGGCATCGATATCCGGTGCGATATATTGCACTTTATCGAAGTCTCGCTCTGGGAATAAGAACTGGGCTTCACTGCGTATTTGCTCGGCTTTTTGCTCTTCCCCTAAGCCTTGGTAGGCCATGATTAGGTTGTTATAAAAGGCTGGCCTTGGTGTATCTTTGATAATTTTCAGCGACCAATCAACATAAGGTTGAATGTATTCGGGGTTTTGAGTCACCAAGCCGATGTTGAGATACACACTGTAGACGTCCCAGTCGTATCGGTTTTTCCACACTATTGGGTTGGATACTTTTGCCAAGATATTCGGATCTTTCGGTTGCGATTTCTCAAACTGAGTTAGGACGTAATTGGTATGTAGCGAACTGCCCATGTAAAGCGTGATGACAATCGGAACAACCAAGCTGAATACTCTCAGTAATGTCTTTGAGATGATGCTAAATGAAAAGTTACGATAAGAGTTTGCTCGTTGATCTACCCAATAGAGTAAAACGATAAAGATCACCCAGTGAATAATGGAGTGATAAAATGGGTATTCCAATTGACTGTGAAGCAAAATAGGCACAAATAGCGCGAACATCGCCAAACGAGTCCCTTTTTTAGCTTGATACATTCGCAGCAATACAAATATGGCCGCCAATAAAATCCCAAGCAGAGGCAGTAATCCGCCTTCAACTCCCCAATACAACAGCTCATTATGCGGATGGTCCAAGGCCGCTAAGCCGACGTGATAATCTGGGTTAAGTTGATGTTGTCTCGCAGTATACAAAATATATTCGGCTTCAAATCGACCATAGCCGTAACCGGTGAACGGTTTCTCTACCAGCATGTCTGCGGCTTGAGGATAGATGTAGCTGCGGGCGCTTTCTAAGTTCGCCTTTGCTTCGATAGCACCTGTCGCTTTATTTAGCGCAGGTAAAGTAAACGCAATCGCAATGCCGACACATATTGATGCGCACCAACCGAGCAGACGTTTTTTAGTAGCGAAGCGGTATAAGTAAGGTATAACAAGTACAGAGGCTAAAGCTGCTCCCAGCCATCCTGTTCGGGAAGCGAGAAAGACCAGCAGGGGAATCGTGACTGCTGGCATGATGTAAAGAATGGTGACCGCACTCAAACGGTTTTGATATTTAGCGGGATGGCGGGCAAGTAGGTAGCCTGATAACACTAAACCTGTTGCGAGAAAACTCGCCATTACGTTCGGTTGTTGGAAGATTCCGTATGGTCGGTTGGAGGAAGTGTCATAACCCATAAAGTTTCCGGGTTCGAGGATTAGGTATTGACCCCAACCAAGTAGAGCCTCGATCAATACCGCAATGATGATAAACCAAAGTAAACGTTGTTTTTGGCGGTTGCTAAACCGGAACTGCTGCAAGATGACAAACAACAGAAAACCTATCCAAAGCCCCGCTAGCCGACCAAGGCTCAACTCCAGTGAAGCATTGGGATAGAGCACGGGAGCGGTTAACATTAAACATACCGAAAATAGCACGACAGTCAGCTTATTGTAGCGAATGCTTCCTTCCGTTCCGATTTGATATAAACCGATGGCAATTGATATGCCTAACGCGAGCCAAGTTGTTGCGTTAAACGAGAGGGCCAGCCCTGAACCGCCGGGATTAGGCATAAAGAAGTGCATGGCAAGGATAAACATTACTGCCATAGAAACTAAAAATGGGCGAATCAAGGGGACTCTGGGTGCTTGAGGTTCAAGTTGAGTGCCAGATAGATGAAGAGTTGCCATACACGCTCTTTGCTAAAAAGAAACCAGCGTATCATACGCTGGTTTGTAAGTTCATAGACCTTATTGGGTCACAGCTATAAAGATTCTACTACTTTAACATAGGTTTAAGGAATCTCGCGGTATGTGAACCTTCGACTAAAGCCACATCCTCTGGCGTGCCTTGTGCAATGATTTCACCACCGCCTTGACCACCTTCAGGGCCTAAATCAACAATCCAGTCCGCGGTTTTAATCACATCGAGATTATGTTCAATGACCACGACCGTATTGCCGTGATCACGTAATCGATGCAATACCGTCAGTAGCTGCTGAATATCGTGGAAGTGCAAGCCAGTGGTCGGTTCATCCAATATGTACAGGGTTTTACCTGTATCTCGTTTTGAGAGCTCGCGAGCCAGTTTGACCCGCTGAGCTTCACCGCCTGACAGTGTGGTTGCCGCTTGGCCAAGTCGAATGTAAGATAAACCCACATCCATGAGTGTTTGTAATTTACGGGCGATGACGGGGACGGGGTCAAAGAATGATCGAGCATCTTCAACGGTCATTTCCAATACTTCATCAATGGTTTTGCCTTTGTAGCGTACCTCTAATGTTTCTCGGTTGTAGCGTTTCCCTTTACATACATCACACGGGACATAGACGTCTGGTAAGAAGTGCATCTCAACTTTAATCACTCCATCACCTTGGCAAGCTTCACACCGTCCACCGCGCACGTTAAAGCTGAATCTACCCGGTTTATAACCGCGAGATCGGGCTTCTTGAGTACCAGAAAAGAGTTCACGGATTGGCGTGAATATTCCCGTATAAGTTGCCGGATTCGAACGTGGTGTGCGCCCAATTGGGCTTTGATCGATATCGATTACTTTGTCGAAGTGTTCAAGCCCTTTGATCTTTTTATATGGTGCAGGCATTGCTGTGGTCGCACCATTAAGCTGAGTGTGCGCAATCTTAAAGAAGGTATCGTTGATTAGGGTTGATTTCCCCGAGCCGGATACACCGGTAATACAACTGAATAAGCCTACAGGAATTTGTAGATTGACGTCTTTTAGGTTATTGCCACTCGCACCTTGTAGTTCGACAATTTTCTTCTTATCAAAAGGTGTACGAGTATTAGGAATCGCAATTTCTTTGGCGCCACTTAAGTACTGGCCAGTTAAAGAGTCTGGCGTGGCAATAATTTCATCCATTGTTCCTTGGGCGACGACGGAGCCACCATGAACCCCCGCGCCAGTGCCAATATCAATCACATGATCGGCGCAGCGAATCGCATCTTCGTCGTGTTCAACGACGAGTACGGTATTACCAAGATCACGCAGATGAGTCAGGGTTTTAAGTAAGCGTTCATTATCTCGTTGGTGAAGGCCAATAGAAGGCTCATCGAGCACATACATCACGCCGACGAGACCAGCACCAATCTGGCTGGCAAGGCGAATACGTTGAGCTTCACCACCGGATAAGGTTTCGGCGCTGCGAGATAGGTTGAGGTAGTTAAGGCCGACATTGACTAAGAACTCTAAGCGGTCATTAATCTCTTTCATCACTTTTTCAGCGATTTGGGCTCGTTGGCCATCTAATTTAAGTGAAGCAAAAAAAGCTAATGCATCAGCAATGCTGAGTTCAACTATCTCAGGTAGCGTCGTGTCACCAATGAATACGTTGCGTGCCTCTAATCGCAGGCGACTACCATCGCAACTTGAACAGCACTTTGTTGAGATATATTTAGCAAGGTCTTCACGAACCGTATTAGATTCTGTGTCTCGGTAACGACGTTCTAGGGTGTTTAAAATCCCTTCAAACGGGTGGCGTTTAACTCGCATATCACCACGGTCGTTAATGTACTTAAACTCAACCTCAGTGCGTCCAGAGCCTTTTAAAATGATCTCTTGCGTTTTTTTCGGTAGTTGATCAAAAGGCTGGTGAAGATCAAAGCCATAGTGATCCGCTAACGAAGTTAGCATTTGGAAGTAGTAATAATTTTTTTGGTCCCAGCCTCTAATCGCCCCTTGCGCTAGGCTCAGAGAGGCATCTTGAATGACGCGAGCTGGGTCGAAGTATTGCTGCACCCCTAGGCCATCACAAGTTCCACAAGCACCAGCGGGGTTGTTGAATGAGAACAGTCTAGGTTCTAGCTCTTGCATGCTATAGCCACAATGCGGGCAGGCAAAGTTAGCGGAAAATACCGTTTCATCGCCATCGTCATCCATCGGCGCTACGACTGCGATACCGCCAGATAACTCTAACGTTGTTTCAAACGATTCTGCTAAGCGTTGCTGAAGATCACTACGAACTTTAAAGCGATCAACCACTACTTCAATGGTATGTTTTTTGTGTAACTCTAAAGTTGGAGGATCAGATAAATCACAGGTTTCACCATCGATACGGGCTCGAATGAAGCCTTGTGCAGCAAGGTTCTCTAACGTCTTTACATGCTCACCTTTACGCTCTTTAACAATAGGCGCAAGCAGCATCATTTTAGAACCTTCAGGCATCTCAAGTACTTTATCGACCATCTGTGAAACGGTTTGTGCCGCGAGAGGAACCTTATGCGTTGGACAGCGAGGTTCACCTACTCGAGCATAAAGCAAACGTAGATAGTCATAGACTTCTGTAATTGTACCAACGGTTGAGCGAGGGTTATGAGATGTGGACTTTTGCTCGATAGAAATCGCCGGAGAAAGACCTTCAATATGGTCAACGTCTGGTTTTTCCATCAAAGAGAGAAACTGACGCGCATAAGCTGAAAGTGATTCAACGTATCGGCGTTGGCCTTCGGCATATAAAGTATCAAAGGCAAGTGACGACTTACCTGAACCAGATAAACCAGTGATGACAATTAATTTGTCACGAGGAATCGTGAGGTTGATATTTTTTAGATTATGCGTGCGGGCACCACGAACTTCTATCTTATCCATTGTTATCGCTCTAACTCGGTTTAGCTTAAATTAGCAATCAACTAAGTATTACATAGTGCGAGAAATGTTCAAAGAAAATACTGGATAAAAAGACAGTAAAAGAAAGGCAGCGAAATGTCGCTGCCTTGAAAAGAGAAAATGGCTTGAATTAAGCCTTCTTAGTCGTTGGGGTTTTACCTAGTTCAGACTTCTGGCTATCTTTTTGGTAAAGATTTTCGAAACAGTAGTTAGTTGCTTCGATGTAACCTTCAACACTACCACAGTCAAAGCGCTGGCCTTTAAATTTGTATGCCAGTACACAGCCTGCTTTAGCTTGTTTCAATAGCGCATCAGTGATCTGAATTTCACCGCCTTTACCTGGTTCGGTATTTTCGATTAACTCAAAAATATCCGGAGTTAGGATGTAACGACCGATGATAGCTAGATTACTTGGCGCAGTGCCAGGTTCAGGCTTCTCGACCATGTCATCAACACGGTAAATATCATCTTTGATCATCTCACCAGAAATAACGCCATATTTATGGGTTTCGTCTGAGGGTACTTCTTGAACCGCAACGATGGAGCAACGGAATTGCTTAAACAACGCCACCATTTGTGCCAGAACGCCTTCTTGCTCATTTACACATAAGTCGTCGGCGAGGACCACAGCAAACGGTTCGTCACCAACAAGTTCGCGGCCAGTGAGAATAGCATGACCTAGCCCTTTCATTTCACGTTGACGAATGTAAGTAAAATGCGCTGATTCAATAATATCGCGAATATCAACCAACAGTTCTTCTTTGTTAGTACCGTTGATTTGATGTTCAAGTTCGTAGTTCTTATCAAAGTGATCCATGATGGAGTGCTTGCCACGCCCCGTAACGATACACATGCCATTCATACCAGCTTGGATCGCTTCTTCAACACCGTATTCAATCAATGGTTTATTAACCACAGGCATCATTTCTTTTGGCATTGATTTAGTTGCAGGTAGAAAGCGGGTTCCGTATCCAGCTGCAGGGAATAGGCATTTCTTTATCATGATAAAACCTTATCTGTTCTGACGAAATTTAAGTTGGCGACACCATATCACGGTTTTTATGAATAGATAATTAATGACTTAGTGCAAAAGTTGATTTTTTGGCCGTTGCTTTAAATTTAAGACATTAGGTGTTGGTTTGCCCAAGATATGGCCTGCACTCGATTTTTCACCGATAGCTTCTTGAAAATCTGATAAAGATGAGATTTTACTGTAAATTCGCTAATGAAAAGGTCTTCTGCGATTTGGATATTAGATGCGCCAGTTTTGAGGCTGCGAAGTATTTGAATCTCGCGAGTGGTGAGATCAACGGTGGCTGGAGCGGTTTGGCTATCGATGACGTGACGATAGTGATGCAGTAGCTGCGCAGCTACTTTTCGTGGCAGCCAGTTTTGGCTATTGATTACTTCGCCACAGCCATAAGCGATATCTTCAATACCATCGTTGCGGTAGAACAGGGCTTTCAAATTACCAAAGCTAAGAAGCTCATCAGTGGTAAGACGTTTCTCTACGTTAAAAATCACGGTTTCGAAGATCTTATTGGATAGTGGTAAGTTACGAATGGCACTGTTTAGCTTTTGATAGTTATTGTGATCAATGAGCAAGATCTTATGCTTATGTTGCTGCATCGCTAGCATGAACTCTTGCGGCTCCATTTTCGGAATGGGTAAGCCGAGGGCTTTCTCTATTCTTTCAACACTGGGATATGTTGCATTTTTGTCTTCACATAGGAAGTAAAGGGTACGTGCGTAAATATTTTTAGCCATAGTCATCTCGTTGTTAGTCAACTCATTATTGAGTGTTTATTTTTTGCATTATCCTCGATGATCTTTTGTCATATTACGATTGTGATATTGTCAATTTTGCATCTTGTTTCATATTTAATAATGCGTTTATTTTCTCTCACATAGAATGCGGAGAAAGTTACAGAACCTCATGTCAAAAGAGATGACATTGCTTCAAAAAGGATGAAACAGAATGAGAAGATGGCATTGTTGAGAAGGCTAGACGACAATTATTAGAGCGGTATTGAATTCTGGAACTGGGTTCGGCAATTCTTTGCTGTTAAGCGACTATCGATAGTTGTGCCATTTGCATTTAATGTTATCCTTATGCGCGATTAAAATTGAACACCAAATTAACCGAGACGGAGCGAAACATGGCTAGCCGTGGAGTAAACAAAGTAATCTTAGTAGGCAACCTTGGGGGCGACCCAGAGGTACGTTACATGCCTAGTGGCGGCGCAGTTGCCAATATCACCGTAGCGACATCTGAATCATGGCGCGATAAAGCAACTGGCGAGCAGCGTGAAAAAACGGAATGGCACCGTGTTGCTCTGTTCGGCAAACTTGCTGAAGTTGCAGGCGAGTACCTACGTAAAGGCTCTCAAGTATACATTGAAGGTCAACTTCAAACGCGTAAATGGCAAGACCAAAGTGGCCAAGACCGTTACACAACAGAAGTTGTGGTACAAGGTTTCAACGGCACGATGCAAATGCTAGGTGGTCGTGCCCAAGGCGGGGCTCCTGCACAAGGTATGGGCGGTCAGCCGCAACAGCAAGGTTGGGGTCAGCCTCAACAGCCTGCAATGCAGCAAAAACCAGCTCAACCTGTACAACAGCCGCAGCAACAGCAGCCTCAATACAATGAGCCACCAATGGATTTTGACGACGACATCCCGTTTTAATCTCTCCAAATTGAAAAAAAGCCGCGAATATCGCGGCTTTTTTATATAGTGGATTCTTATAATTCGTTACAAGTGACGTTGAGTGATGAAATGAGGGATAGTTCACTGTTAGAATCTGTCAGGGAGACGACAGTTCTCAGTGGCTTAACTCCCAACGGTTAAAGTTGTTTCATCCAGTAAACTTACAACATCTCACTGAGAAGGGAATTCACCATCTATGAGGTATACGCCTACCTTAAAGCTTAGTACTCGCCTTGTTGCTTTTGTTACGGTCATTGTTACCAGCGCCATGTTTATTCTATTTCTTGGTGGTACCTTATCGTTTAAAAGTTTAGGCCAAGAGTACTTGCAACATTCCTTAAAAGGCATTGTTGAAGTCGTCGATAAAGAGATGGAAGATCCTGATGCAGCTTATTCTCTTCAGCGCTGGATGCCGAAAATGTTGCAAGCATCTAATATCGTTGAGATGCAGCTCTCTTCAGAGGTTGGGGTGATTTATCGCTTTAAGGATACCTCTTCTCGAGTCGATCCTGCTTTTTTACACCAAGCTGAATATTCACTTGAACGAAATAGCGGTTACTCCATTCGCTTTAAAGCCATTCCTCCTTACCTTGGTTACGGCTACTCAATGCAGGCATTGTGGTCTATCACGTTAGCGGTACTACTCATTGTGTTTTGTTTGGTGCGTGGCGTTAAATGGCTTAAAGGGCAATTGCATGGTTCGGAACTGTTAGAAGAGCGAGGCCGGATGATACTGGCTGGTCGTGTCGAAGAGTTTGCCAAAGGTGATGAGCGAGAGTGGCCCTATACCGCAAGTGAAGCCTTGGATCGCTTGATAGAAGAGTTGCAAGATGCCCGTCAAGAGCGCAGCCGTTTTGACACCTTTATTCGCACGCAAACTTTCCTTGACCAATTGACTGGAGCGGCAAATCGCGTGCTGTTTGATAGCAAGTTGGAAGCCGCATTGTCCGAGAGTGGTTCACATGGTGGTGTGCTGTTACTGAGAATTGACGATTGGCAACACATCAAAGAAGAATCAGGTAAGCAAGTTGCGAATGATTTTGTGGTCGAAGTGGGTGAAAGTATTAGTAATGTAATTCAGCGTTACCCCGACGTTATTTTGTCGCGTTACTACAATTCTGACTTCGCGATATTTGCCCCTCACTTAAGCAGTAAAGAAACATCAAGTATTGCGATTAATTGCCTTAAACAGTTGGCAAAAGTATCGCCCCCTCAGCCGTTAGATAGAGATAATTGGTGCCATATTGGCATTAGTATGTTCCATGAAGGTGAACGGCAAGGCAAAATTATGGATGAGGCTGAAACGGCATTGAAAAGCGCGCAGCTTCAACAGGTCAATACTTGGAATCGCTTTCAAAAACTGGCAACACAAGAGCAAGAAAGGGGCAGCGTGCGTTGGCGTACCCTGTTTGACAAAGTTCTCAAGCCAGAAAAGCTGTATATATTTGAGCAGCCGTGCTTTTTACTTGGCTCGCATCAAGAGGAAAGGCTTCACCATCATGAGTTGTTTGTACGAATAAATGATCCCGAGAAAGGTTTAATTAAGGCATCACGTTTTAACCCTGCAATTGAGTCAGTGGGTTATGAAAGTCTTTTAGATCGCTCAGTTTTTTGTGCTGTCGCCAAATTTTTGAAAGCGTCAAAAAATAGTTTATGTTATTCTGTAAACCTTCATGTGACTCCATTTGCAGATAGAAAGTACTTTCGGTGGTTTAGAGACGAGTTATTACAGCTGCCAATGGATCAACGTCAGCAGTTAATGTTTGAATTTGCTGAAGCTAGATTAGTGAAGCACCTCGATTATATGCGACCAGTGATCAAGATGATTACCGGTTTAGGGTGTAAAGTAGTGGTGGGTCAAGCTGGCCGTTCGATTGTCAGTACTCATTACTTGAAAGATTTGCCGATTGATTATCTCAAGCTGCACCGAAGTTTGGTTAAGCAAATCGATAAAAGACATGAAAATCAATTGTTTGTGCGCAGTCTTCTTGGTGCGTGTAAAGGGTTGAAAACCAAAGTTATCGCGGTTGGTGTGGACCAAAAGCAAGAGTACAAAACCATGCTGGATCTTGGCGTAAATGGCGTTCAAGGCAGGTATTTCCAGCAAGAGCAGCAGTTGCTCCCTGTTCAACAGGCGACTCAGGATGTACAGACTCAATCAAAAGTTAAGGTTGGGCGACGTAATCGTTGGCGAAAAAGTTAAGTAGTAGATGAATATTAAATCTTTAATAGGAAAGTTTGGTTCTGGTACGCGTTCAACTAACTGCCTAAGAGTGGTTGTTCAGCCGTACGCCTTATATTTTTCGCCATTGGATGGCGTAGAGTTACCAAAGCGTGTGTCGATTGAGAGCGGTGATTGGCAGAATATTCTGGTGGAGACACTCACCAAAGCCAACGCGAATGATCTTACGGTTGATGTGGTTCTTAACTCTAACCTTTATCAAACGTATCAAATTGATAAGCCGAATGTGCCGGAAGAAGAACTCGGCCAGACGCTGCCTTTTCTTCTCAAAGACCTTATCTCTGAGAAAATCACCGACATCATTGCTGATGCAACGGCACTTCCAAATAGCAATAAATTGCAAGTCTACGTAGTACCAAAATCCTTGGTATTAGGCTTGGTTCAACGATTAGAAAAAGCCAAGTTAAGTTTAGGCCATGTACTGGTTGAAGATGACGTTTGGGGGTTAGCGGCTACAGACGCCGAGCGTTTTGTGTTACTGCAGCGCAGTAAAAATAGCCAGTATAAAGTCAGTGCTTTCATTGATAATCGTTGTGTGTTCCAACGTACCATTCGTGGCGTAACGGCTCCGCTTGTCGGTGTCGCTAGTAGCGGTTTGCAGCTAGACGGTATCGCGCTCGAACTGCAACGCTCGGTCGATTACCTCTCCTCACAACTTCGTGGCGCAACTTTGCATCATATGAAGGTGTGCTGTGATGAAGAAAGTAACGATGATTTGGCGCGAGAGCTAGATGATCGCCTAAGTGTAAAAGTTTCTCGTCTAACGGATCTACCGTTGGAGTCTGGTGAGCTTCTTACCCAATATGTGGCCGATATTTGTGATTCGGGCATCAATTTATATCCTGCTCACTTAAAGCCGAAAGTAGAGCGATTTACGCTCAATGCAGTTGCTGCAATTTGTGCCTTAATCACAGTGGTTTTACTTGGCAGCTATGGCTATTTTACTTGGCAACAAATTGGCCTTAATGCGGAACTATCTAGCCAAATAAACCAAGAAAATCAGTTAAAACAACAGGTACAGCAGCTCAACCAAAAGCTGGCTAAACATAAGCCGTCAGCACAAAAAGTGGCAGCAGTTGAACGATTGAAAGAAGAGATTCGCGCTAAACAGGATTCATTGCTGGCGGTATCTCGCTTTGATGATGAGCAAAACGTCGGTTATTCCGGTGTAATGAAAGGTCTAGCTAAGTTAGGGCGCAATGATATCTCTTTAAACTACATCAAGATGAGTTCTGATGTGTTGGATTTAAAAGGTTTAGCCCGTGAACCTCAGTCAATCCCTAATTGGGTGAATCAATTTAAGAATGAGCTCAACCTTGTTGGGCGCTCATTTGAAAAGTTAAAGATAGGGCGAAATGAACAAGATGTACTCACCTTTGAGTTGCACACCAAAGAGGATAAGAAGTAATGGGTACATTTTGGAGTAATTTGAACGAGAAGTTTGCCAAGTTGAGTCAGCGCGAGAAAGTGCTGATTAGCTTGTGTTGCGTGGTGATTATCTCGCTTGGTCTCTATTTGCTGGTGGTCGAGCCGGCATTTAAATCGAATCAAGCGCTAAAGAAACAAGTGGTGGCAACGAAGCTTGCGAACCAACGTTTGGAAGGCGAAATTTTAGCCATTACCGCAAAACTGAAAAAAGACCCAGATCAAGCCATCAATATAGAGTACAAAAGGTTATTGAAAGATAGCCAAGTATTGTCAGAACAGTTAGCCAAAATTATTGAAAACTTGATTTCTCCAAGTCAAATGGCTGAGTTGTTAGAGCAAGTCCTGGCGGGGACTTCTGGGTTGCAGTTAGTCTCACTAGAGTCTTTGAAGGCAGAGCCGATTGTTGGCAATCAAAATGCGGATCAGCAATATGCGGGTTATTACGTCCATCCTGTGCGTATTGAGTTGGAAGGTAAGTATTTTGCGATTCTAAAATACTTAGAAACGTTAGAGTCACTGCCGATGAACTACTACTGGCGTAGCTTCAGCTATCAAGTAGACAAATACCCAACGGCAACCTTGATCCTTGAAGTGTATACCCTTGGAACCAGACAGGAGTTCATCGGTGGCTAATAAGTTATTGATCTCATTATTAGGTTTTTCTTGCGCAGCGTTTGCCCAGCAAGATCCGACTGCGCCACTAGGCTGGCAAAAAGCGCCGGAAAGTAAACCAGTGAAAAGAGTGGTACGCCATAAAGTCCCTACTTTGCAAAGCATCGTATGTGGTGAGCAGTCTGAGTGTTACGCCATTTTGAATGGCAAAGCCCTCTCGGCTGGCGAAAAGATTAATGGCTATCAGCTAAATAGTATTCAATCAGGCTACGTCACAGTGGCTCGTGGCGGTAAGCAATGGAAACTGGAAATGTTTCCTTTAGAAGTAAAACAATAAGGTTATTGGAATCGTATGCGTAAACTCGTTGTAGCAATCACAATCGCTTCGTTAATAGGCTGTTCAAGTACCATGGGGCATAGAGACCCGGTTGAAGCGAAAAGCACATTGAATGAAGCGATCAATGAATCGAATAGCCGTGCATTGCAAGAGCTACCTGCTTCTGTTGAAGCGGATCTTATGCCCGACCTTGATGGTACAAATCCTGTCGCGGTTGAAACCATGAAGCGTTTCCGTGTTCAAGCAAACAATGTGGATGCTCGAGCGTTCTTTGCTAGCTTGGTGAAAGGCACTGAATTTAGTGCGGCGATCCATCCTGACGTGAGTGGCCAAATCACGGTTAACCTATCCGACGTGACATTGGATGAAGTGCTTTCTGTTGTCAGCGATATGTATGGCTATGACGTGCAAAAGTCTGGCAAAGTGATTCAGGTGTACCCTGCGGGTTTACGAACCGTAACGATTCCAGTGGATTACTTGCAGTTCAAACGTTCAGGTCGTTCATTAACGTCAATCACGACCGGTACTATCACCAATACCGATAGTGGCTCATCTTCTACGTCAGATTCAGACTCTTCATCTTCTAGTAGTTCGACTAGCACTGCCAAAGGCGGCACTGAAATTGAAACTACAAGTGAAAGTGATTTCTGGCCACAACTTGAAGTGGCGGTAAGCCAGTTGATTGGTTCAGGCAAAGGGCAAAGTGTTGTCGTCACTCCTCAAGCGAGTGTGTTAACCGTACGTGCTTACCCTGATGAAATTCGTCAAGTGCGCGAGTTCTTAGGAGTTTCTCAGCAACGTATGCATCGCCAAGTTATTTTGGAAGCTAAAATCCTGGAAGTGACGTTGAGTGATGGTTACCAACAAGGTATTAATTGGTCGAAAGGTTTCACTTCTAACGGCACTGATTACTCATTTGGTTCAGGTTCCATCGTTAAAGATACTAACGGCAATATTCTTCCAAGCGTTCTTCCGGGCTTAGATACTATCGGTAGCCTACTTGGTGGTCAGAGTAATATCGTCATCTCAAGTGGCAGTTTTGATGCGGTATTGAGCTTTATGGCCACGCAAGGTGATTTGAATGTACTTTCAAGTCCTCGCGTCACTGCATCAAATAACCAAAAAGCCGTGATCAAAGTTGGTACGGATGAGTACTACGTGACCGATTTATCTAGCGTGGTTGGTACGAGCGATAACTCAGAGCCTTCACCAGAAGTGGAGCTGACGCCATTCTTCTCTGGTATTTCTTTAGACGTAACGCCTCAAATTGATGACCAAGGTAATGTGTTGCTGCATGTCCACCCTGCTGTGATTGATGTTGATGAGCAAGTTAAAGAGATTGGTTTTGGTGGTTCAAGTATCACTCTACCTTTAGCCCGCAGTTCTATTCGTGAATCAGACTCTGTGATTCGTGCACAAGATGGTGATGTGGTTGTGATTGGTGGTTTGATGAAGTCAAACACCATTGACCAAGTGTCAAAAGTGCCATTTTTGGGTGACGTTCCAGCTCTGGGCCACTTATTCCGCAATACCACTAAGCTGACTGAAAAAACCGAACTAGTTATCTTGCTGAAACCAACAGTTGTAGGTGTTAATACTTGGCAGAAAGAGCTAGAGCGCTCGCGAGACATACTGCAAGAGTGGTTCCCAGAACAGCAGCAATAAGCCATGTACTTAGAGCACTTTGGTTTTAGTCAACTTCCCTTTCATCTAACCCCAAACACAGAGTTGTTTTTGGGGTTAGAACCTCATTATGAGGCCATTCAAACGGTGAATGCTGCGTTGGATATGGGCGAGGGAGTGATTAAGGTGACGGGTGAAGTGGGTACCGGAAAAACCATGGTGTGTCGTATGTTGGTGAACCATTTCGAACCTCATGTTCAGCTGGTCTATCTTCCCAATTCCGCCTTAAGTGGTGAAGAGCTGCGACAAGCGGTCGCTAGCGAGTTGGGCGTTAAGATAAAAAACTCGCGCTCGATTGTTGATGATATTCAAGCCAAGCTGATTGCGCTGGCGAAGAAAAATAAGCAAGTGGTGGTATTGGTTGATGAGGCTCAGGCGTTAACCGACGATGCACTAGAAGTGTTGCGTTTATTCGGCAACTTAGAAACAGAACAACGAAAATTGCTGCAAATCGTGTTGTTTGGTCAACCGGAATTGGATGAACGATTAGAGCTGTATCATTTACGTCAGTTCAGGCAGCGAATCACCTTTAGCGCTAAGCTTCGACCTCTCTCTATTGATGAAACGGTCGCCTATATTACGACGCGATTAGAGAAGGCGGGCGGTTATAGTGAAGTGATTCCTTTCGCTTTGAAAAAAGCGGTGTGGCGAGCAAGTGGTGGTATACCCCGTTTAATCAATCAGATATGCCATAAAAGTTTAGTATTGAGCTGCAGCCAAGGCTGTAACTTGGTGACAAGCCAACAAATATTTTCGGCAATTCAAGATACGTTTGATGCCAATAAACCCAAATTTAGATTCCCTGTTATGTGGGGTTGGAGTTAGAACATGAGTGCGATTAATAACGCGCTATCGGAATTATCGAAATCTAACAGTGCCAAAAATAGTATTGAGAAGGCGGATGTTAAGACCGTTAAACAGCGATCGGTTTTACCGTGGGTAATTGGCGGCTTTACGCTCAGCCTAGCTGTTGGTGGTTGGGCTATTTCTTTGCAGCAACCAACGCAACAAGTCGTAGTTGATTCAAGCCCTCGCGTACAGCAAAGCGATGAAGCCTTTGTTTCGCCAACCGCGAAAAAGACCAATGCGGTTGATGCTATCTACCAAGCGCCCAAAAGTGAAATTGCATTGGAAGTGAACGAAGCAAAACCAATTGCAATTGCGCAAGTCGATGTTGCTAAAACGCAAACCAAGGTGGTTGAACAGCCTTTGCAGGACGTGAAGGAAACAACCATCCAACAAGCTCCGATTCCAGCGAAGAAACCTACGGTAGCACCACAGACAGTAGAAATGGCTGAAGCGGTACCTGAACTAGCAGATAAAAATGTTCCTCAAGTTGTCATTGAACAAGTTGAGCTTACGCCGGCTCAGTTAGCGGACAAAGCGCAGGAGCGTGCTAAGAAAGCGTTAGACAGTAACAATCTTGCTGAAGCAACTGCTCAGTACAGTGATGCGTTGCGATACACTCCTCGAGATAGCGCTGTACGTCAAAAGCTAGCAGCGCTTTATTACGGTAAAGGCGAAGCAAGAAAAGCAGCGGAGTTACTGCAAAAGGGCATCTCTCTGGCAAAAGAAGATCAGGGTTTGCGTATTGCTTTAGCGAAACTATTGCTCAAAGAAAAGCAGCAAGCTGCGGCATTGAGTCCATTAGTTTATTTACCGGCTAATCCAAATGTTGATTATCTATCGCTACGCGCCGCGTTAGCTCAAAAGAATAATCAAGATCAACTCGCGTTCGACAGTTACCAGCAGCTCGTTCAGTTAGAACCTGATAGTGGCCGGTGGTGGATGGGATTAGCGATTCAGCTTGAGCGCAATCTTGATATCCCTAAGGCTATTCAAGCCTATCAGCAGGCCCTTACCAAGGTTGGTCTATCCAATCAATCCCAACAGTTTATTCGCGATCGCCTTGCGTTAATTCAGCGTTTAGAGGAACAGCCAAGTGCAAATTAAATTACGTAAACGTCTTGGTGACTTGTTAGTCGAAGAAGGCATTATTACCGAGCAGCAAGTTGAACAAGCTCTAGCAGCACAAAAGTCCACAGGCCGTAAACTTGGTGCCACTCTGATTGATTTAGGTTTCTTGTCTGAAACTCAGATGCTGACCTTCTTATCTCAGCAGCTTGATTTACCTTTGATTGACTTAAGCCGTGCCAATGTTGATGTTGAAGCGGTTCAGCTACTGCCAGAAGTTCACGCTCGTCGTTTGCGTGCATTGGTTATCGGTCGCAATCTCGATACGTTGCGTGTAGCAATGAGCGATCCTGCGGATTTGTTTGCTCAAGAGTCACTACTTTCTCAGCTACCTCAATATGGTATCGAATTTGTTATTGCACCTGAGAAGCAATTAGTTGAAGGCTTTGACCGTTACTATCGCCGTACTAAAGATATCGCTAACTTTGCGGAGCAGCTCCAAGCAGAACATCAGGTCACCGAAGCGTTTGATTTTAGCATTGAAGATGCTGACAGCGATGAAGTAACCGTTGTTAAGCTGATTAACTCATTGTTTGAAGATGCGATTCAAGTGGGCGCATCGGATATCCATATCGAACCAGATTCTAACGTGTTGCGTTTACGTCAACGTATTGATGGCATTTTGCATGAAACCTTGCTGAATGAAGTGAATATCGCGCCGGCGTTGGTATTGCGCTTAAAGCTGATGGCGAATTTAGATATCTCTGAAAAGCGTTTGCCGCAAGATGGTCGATTCCAGATCAAAGCTAAAGGCCAAGCGGTCGATATTCGTATGTCGACTATGCCCGTGCAACACGGTGAGTCAGTAGTAATGCGTTTGCTTAACCAGTCTGCAGGGGTTCGTAAGCTAGAAGAGTCAGGCTTACCAACCGACTTACTAGAAAGGCTTCGCCATCAATTGCGCCGACCTCATGGCATGATCTTGGTTACCGGCCCGACTGGTTCAGGTAAAACGACAACGCTTTATGGCGCACTTTCTGAATTAAACGAGCCGGGTAAAAAAATCATCACGGCAGAAGATCCTGTGGAATATCGCTTACCACGCGTAAACCAAGTTCAAGTTAACCCGAAAATCGACTTAGATTTCTCTACGGTGCTGAGAACTTTCTTGCGTCAAGACCCGGATATTATCCTTGTCGGTGAGATGCGTGACCAAGAAACGGTTGAAATTGGCCTTCGAGCTGCACTAACTGGTCACTTGGTGCTAAGTACTTTGCACACCAATGATGCAGTCGATAGTGCATTGCGGATGATGGACATGGGCGCACCAGGTTATCTGGTGGCAAGTGCAGTGCGTGCTGTGGTCGCGCAGCGCTTGGTCAGAAAAGTCTGCCCTGATTGTAAAGTTGAACATGAGCCTGATGAAAGCGGTAAACAGTGGCTACAACAACGTTTTCCAAATCAAGTGAATGCCAAGTTTGTTCGCGGCAAGGGCTGTCAGAACTGTAATCTGACGGGTTATCGTGGTCGTATTGGTGTGTTTGAAATCCTCGAGCTTGAGCAAGATATGATGGATGCCCTGCGTGCGAATGATGCCGTAGGTTTTGCCAAAGTGGCTCGCACTTCACCAAACTACAAGCCTCTATTGGCGTCTGCAATGGAGTTGGCGTTACAAAATGTAGTGAGTTTCGACGAAGTGATGAATCTTGGCGAAGGTGATTCGTCAGGCAGTGTTCAAGCTATTTACTTGTAAGGTCAATTATGTCGGTATTTAACTATCAAGGACGTAACCTAGACGGTAGCAAAGTGACGGGTCAGGTTGAGGCTGCCACCGCTGAGCTTGCGGCTGAATCTTTGATGGCTAAAGGCGTTATTCCGTTAGAAATTAAAGAAGGGAGTAGCGGCTCAGCATTAAATGTTGATTTAAAAAGCTTGTTTACTCCAGCCGTACCGTTAGAAGTCTTGGTGATTTTCTGTCGTCAAATGTTCAGCTTGACCAAAGCGGGCGTGCCTTTATTACGCTCAATGAAAGGCTTAACGCAAAATTGCGCCAACAAACAACTCAAAGAAGCACTGGAAGATGTCACGAATGAGCTGACCAATGGTCGCAGCTTATCGGCCGCTATGCAGTTGCACCCTAAAGTATTTAGCCCGCTGTTTGTCTCTATGTTGAGTGTGGGTGAAAACACCGGTCGTTTAGATGAAGCCTTACTGCAGCTTGCTAACTATTACGAACAAGAGCTTGAAACCCGTAAACGTATTAAAACGGCGATGCGTTACCCAACGTTTGTGATCAGTTTCATTGTGATAGCCTTGTTCATTTTGAACGTTAAAGTAATACCGCAATTTTCCAGTATGTTTGCTCGTTTTGGTGTCGAGCTTCCTTTACCTACACGTATCTTGATGGCGACATCGAACTTTTTCGTCAATTACTGGGGCTTAATGTTGGCCTTGATAATCGGTGCTTTGTTTGCTTTTCGCGCTTGGCGACAAACCGCACAAGGACGGGAAAAATGGGATAAGTTTCGTTTGCGTATGCCTGTTGTGGGGAGTGTGGTGAATCGAGCGCAAATGGCGCGCTTTGCTCGCACTTTCGCGCTGATGCTAAAAGCAGGCGTGCCGTTAAACCAATCACTTGCTCTATCGGCTGAAGCTTTGGATAACAAGTTCTTAGAAGCGCGCTTATTGGAGATGAAGTCGTCAATTGAAGCCGGCGGCACCATATCAAGTACCGCGATTAATAGCGGTATCTTCACCTCTTTGGTTATTCAGATGATTTCGGTCGGTGAAGAAACGGGTCGAATTGATGAGTTGTTGCTCGAAGTCGCAGACTTTTATGATCGAGAAGTGGATTATGACCTTAAGACATTAACAGCCCGAATTGAGCCAATATTGCTAGTGATTGTTGCTGGTATGGTTCTTATCTTAGCGCTAGGTATCTTCTTACCTATGTGGGGCATGTTGGACGCGATTAAGGGCTAGCGCATGGCGAGCAATTTAGAACGTTCTCGCTGGACAATTTGGTTATTAGTTGTTTTGGTATTGGTCCTCGCCTTTATGCTGTTCTGGAAAGATATTGAGCAAGAGGCGAGCGATACAGCTTTGGCACTTGTAAGCAAGCGGCTTGTTGATCGTGCGAGTTATTTTAAACAGCAATGGCTACTTGCGAAACAGCCAGAAGCATTAACTATAGAAGGCAAGCAGATCGTTTATACCCATTCAGGTTGGGTTAAACCGATCAATAATGCGCAACAAGTTGATTGTGAGTTTTGGTTAGACGTGCTTTATCAAGAAAAGCGTGTTTTTGAATCTTTACCGGAAAAAATCACAAATAACTCAGAGGGCTCTGATTATCGTTGTGAGTACTTTTATAGTAGAGGGCATGCTTTAAGTATGGAACTAAAGCAGGATAAATTCTCGGTTGGCGTCAGCTTTTCGTCAGGTTATGTTTTTTGACGCAAGTCGGCTAGTAATATTGTATTAGACGCGTATAATACGTTGTACTAAAAAGCGGGTTGAAGAATTATGAATAATAAACAAGCTGGTTTCTCATTAGTTGAACTTGTGGTAGTGATTGTCGTGGTCGGTTTATTGGCGGTTGCCGCTTTGCCGCGCTTTCTTGATGTGACTGATGAAGCAAAAAAAGCCAGTATTGAAGGCGTTGCGGGTGGTTTCGCAACTGGCGTTCTTTCCGCAAGAGCTCAGTGGGAGGCAGAAGCTCGCCCATCAGAGACAATAGATAATGAACGTTATAACTTCGTCAATTACGACGGAGTGGACTTTTGGTTGACTCGTTCTGAAAGCGCGAACGGAAACTCTACGGGTTTTCGTGATGGTTACCCTTATGCGCTGAAACAAGGAAATGTTGGTTTTCCGAGTGACTTAACGCATGAAAGCTGTGTTTCTTTGATGGAGAACTTGCTTCAGAATCCACCAAAAGTTGATACTGTTGACAACGCAAAAAATGACAAAAACGTCAAATATACCGCTCAAGCGGATGTTAGCTCAGATTCTTGCATTTACATTCAGCAAGAAGGTGGCACTCAGCATCAGTTTGAGTATGAACTCAAAACCGGTCGTGTGACCGTAACCTTGCAGTAAAACTGCGATAATATTAAACATAGAGAGATTGATACTATGAAAAGACAAGGCGGTTTCACCCTGATCGAACTAGTGGTGGTAATTGTTATTCTGGGTATTCTTGCAGTAACTGCAGCACCACGTTTCCTTAACCTACAAGATGATGCTCGTAATGCTACTCTTGAAGGTTTAGCTGGTGCAGTTCAAGGTGCTTCATCGATGATTTATGGTAAAGCAGCTATTGCTGGTGAAGAGTCAAATGCTGGACCAGTAGCTGTTAGCTCAGGTGTTGGTAGTGGCAATATTAATACTGTTTATGGTTACCCTGAAGCTACATCTTCAGCTATTTCAGCTATCGTTCAAGGTCTAGAAAGCGGCGGTGATTTTGTGTTTATCGAAGACGTTGCAAACTCTACTCCAAAAGCAATTACATTTGGTATTCCTGCTTACACAACATCTTGTGTTCAATACACGCAGGCAGATGCTAACAACCCAGCGAGAGTCTCAGTTGTCGATAATACTGGCAACATCTGTGATAGCTCTCAATAATCATTTTAAAAGGCCAGCTAAGCTGGCCTTTTTTCTACCCCGTCTCAAAAATCCCTACTATTCAAACCTTTTGCATAAATATTACGGTATACTGCTAAAGTTTACTTTCATCTGGCGAAGGTAGAATGACTTTCCAAAAATCCCAAGGTTTCACATTGGTCGAACTGATTGTCGTGATCATTTTGTTGGCCATCGTTTCTGTATATGCTGCGAGCCGCTATATCGGCGTCGGTAGCTTCTCTGCGTTTGCAATTCAAGAAAATGCCATTTCTGTTATTAGGCAGGTTCAGTTGACTCGAATGCAATCCAACTCTGATGTAACAGCTGCTCTCAATGAGCTGACGCTTGAAATCAGCGCCGATTGCATAGGTTCTACATTGGCGTGCTCTGAACGCTCTGACATGTCGAGCAATTGGGTCAGTGATGATAATGTCGTGTTCTCATCGGCACTATCTCAAGTACAATTTGATTTGTTAGGTAATCCGAACATTACCTCTGCGCTTGAAATTACGATAAGTGATAAAACCGGTGCAAGTTCAACGTCTGTTACGATTTGTCCCAATGGCCTTATCTCTAGCTCGGGGTGCTTATGATAAAACGCCCACATGGTTTTACCTTAATTGAAAGTATTATCGTTATTGTGGTGATGGGTATCGCAATGCTGACGATTGTCTACTTTCTTTCTCCGCAAATTACACGCTCTGCCGATCCTCATTATCAATCTCGCGCTTCGGCGCTAGGACAAAGTGTGATGGGGCAAATTTTGTCGCGCAACTTTGATGAGCAGAATAACCAGCTCGGCGGTGATAGTCGCTGTGATTCAATATCATGCAGTGGATTTACCTCTACTCCTCTTGGGCCTGATGGTACGGAGACGCCAAGTCAATACGATGATGTGGATGACTATATTGGCTGTTGGACGACTTCAACACCGCTTGGAGCATGCAAGGATTTAAACTTGCTTTTGACCGACTCTGGAAAAGAGAGCAGTTATCATAACTTTGATATGACAGTGGATGTGGTTTACTTCGGAAGTTGTACGCCAGATAACCTCGCACCGTGCAGTAACTCCAATGCAAAAATGCTGAAACGAATCGATATGACCATTACTGCCGGTAGCCAACCGCCATTCACCTTAACTGCCTATAGAGGAAACTACTAATGAAGCAACGTGGTTTCACTTTAATTGAAATGGTGCTGACCATCATTGTCGGCGGTATTTTGGTGTTGGGTATTGCAGGTTTTGTTGAGTTGGGTACTCAGGGCTATGCGACCACAGTGGATCGCCAACGTTTACAAACTCAAGCCAAGTTTGTGATGGAAAAGTTGACGCGAGAGGTTCGTCACGCGGTACCAAATGTGTTTGTTGATTATGGTACTAACCAGCGTTGTATTTCTTTTTACCCGATTGTCGAGTCGGGGTTCTACAGTGTTTCAGGTGCAGATATTCAATTTATCGTTGGTAACCTAAGTGCGTCAGTAAGTTCGTTGGATGGATTAACATTACTGATTAACCCAACTGAACAGTTAAATGACAATCAGAATTTATCAGTGCTGAACAACAGTTTTGCTCTCACTCCAACCAGCGTTGACACATTGACGATTTCAGGCGCAGTTGGATCAACCTTTGTGTTGCCTAATCAGGCGAACAATTTGGTCGGTGGTTCAGTGGTTAACCGCCATTATATTACCGATGGTAATCGCCAAATTACCTATTGTGTCAGTACCGATAACCGAGTTGTGCGTGGTGAAGGTAACACTGCCGTGTCAGCGGATATGGCTCCGTTGACTGATGCCGCTTGGGTGAGTGTTAGTGGTGCCATCAGTTATCAGCCAGCAAACGTGCAATACAATGGTGTCGTTCATGCTGACTTGCAGTTCAGTCAGAACGATGAGTTGACTCATTTCCAACAAGATGTACAGGTGCTGAATGTCCCATAATCGAAATCGACAATTAGGCAGCTTATATGTTGTGGTGATTTTTGTCCTCGTAGTGATGGGCTTTCTCGCTACGACGCTAACTCGAATTGAGTTCTCCAATACCGATGCTCATGTGAAAGAGTTACTCGGCACGCAAGCGTGGATGCTCGCTCAAGCCGTTAATGAAGAAGCGCTGACAATTGTTTATCCATTGAATAGTCCAAGTAGTGCGATTGCAGCAAATTGTTCCAATACGATGGCGATTGATACCGTTGTCGATAGTGCAAATAACTTCCACTCAGTGGCTAATTGCAAGCTAGTGCGAGCGAGCTGTGAGCCAGTGGGGACGCTTGCTGAGATGAATTATTTCAAACTCACAGCAAAAGTGAGCTGTGGCAGTGAAAAAAGTTTGGTCGAACGCTCAGAAGAGATCTGGGTTAGGGAGTCTATAGAATGAAACAGATATTATGGATGCTGGTTCTGTCTCTCGTTAGTTTTTCTAGTTGGGCAGATGATGACGAAATTCGTACTTGTAATGTCAAACTGAATAAAGATTTTTCCATATTTGTTGATTATGGTGAAGTCGGTTCTTTGTCAACGCAAGATGCCGATGACGACGATGATGATGATTTTGAAGAGGAAGTCCTTTATATCACGACTCGTGATAGTAAGAAGCCAATTAAACTTTGGTCAAATGATGACGATGAAAAAGATGCCATCTTCTATGACCCTCGTATCGATGATGATAAGCATGCTGAGATTCGCATTGATTTCGCATACAACAGCCACCAATCTCAAAGTTACATTGGAGAATTTACTTATTACTTAAAACAAAGTGGTAAGTGGGTAGAGCAGTCACGTTCTTCTCAAGTGATTAATATTGGTACAAAGAAAGCTCAAGCCCTAATAGAGAATGATGACGATCGAGATGAGTTACATAATTTAAGATGTGATAGTAATCCTGTTGAGCCTGTCGATCCGCCAGTATTTTCATTAGATATCTGTCCTTATGTGCCAAATACAGTACAAACTAACAATGTTTACCAAATAGATCCCAATGATCCTGATTCTGTGATTCCTCATGGTGCTCTGCAAGTTTCTCCGGGAAGTGGAAACTATGTTCAAGTGTCAGATTTTAAAGATGAATTTTTCTTAATTGCTCAAACGGGGACTCAGGACTGCCGTTTTCCTGATGGAACGTATGGTGACTGTAAAACTACCACAGATTTACCTGTTGAGAATTTTCCTCCAACATTAGTTTGGGCGCCTACCAGTGAAGGATCTGACAAATCCTGTGAAGACGGAAAAGAGTATAACTGTCGATTAAAACCTGGAACGTATAAAGATGTGACGGTTAAAGAAGACAAAACTTTAACATTGGAAGGTGGGGTGTATTATTTCAAAACTCTTAAGTTTGCCGAAGAGAATGTAGCCTTAGAAATCCTTGGTCCTACAGAAATACATTACAAATATATACATTTCGAAAAATCAGGTGTGAAGATCAATGCTGGCTCAAATAAACGCCCAAGTGAAGATTTGTTGATTCTAGGTCACGGAAAATATTCGCATTTCTATCCTAAGAATGATGCAGATAATATTACTATCAATGGTTACGTGTACGTAGATCATCTTGCAGAAAGCGATGATAACGGGTTTAACTTTTCAGCAGAGAATAACAATATAGTCGGTGGTGTAACCGCTCACTCTATTGCATTGAGTGGTCGTAATAATACTATTCAAGCGAGCAATAAGCTGAACTGTTTTGAACCTCTTAAACCCAAAATTGCTTCAATTAACATTGTGCCCAACAATTTCCATTTAACGTGTGAAGATACTAAGAAAGTCTATGTGGAAGTGTTTGATAAAGATGGCCAAAAAATCACAGATGTTGGCGACGATAGAGTTTCTCTAAGCTCGAAAGTTTCCGGTGCTCTCTCATTTACTTATGTTGGGTTTGATCAAACTAACGGTCGCTTTGAATTTAATTTAGGCACAAAGAGTAATCATAACTACGAGGCCGTTGCGGTAGAGGCTCACGTTGTTGCTGATTCATCGATTAAAGACACGAGCGATGTAGTATTTGTACCATTAAAGTTTGACGTTAATGGTGGTGACGAAAAACAGCTCATTGCAGGAAAAAGCGAAGGTATTATCATAAATACTTTAGCTTGTTCTTCAGATGGTACTAAATTAACAGGCAACTATAGCAAAACACTGACTCAAGCCAACTTGGTGAACAAGACCTTCAATCCCGGAGCTTGGTCTGATAGCCAAGGGGATCTGACCTTCCTTGCCAATGGTAATAATTGGGCAAATGGTAGTGTGCTCGCTTCGGTTCAGTTTAATGATGCAGGCCAATATACTGGCGAATTAATTGATACTATATCTTGTGATGATTTTGGGGCTAATGTTCAAGATTGCCCATCAGGTCAAACACAGACCATTAAAGGTGAATTAAAGTTCAAAGCTCGGCCTTGGACATTTGCGATATGTGACTACGCGAGCAATTCAGGAGGCGATGCGAGTGGAGGCGATGCTTTCTTACAAGCTGGTAAGGAGTTTGATTTAACCGTAAAACCTGTAATCTATAGTTCTTCATTGGATAGCTACCGCTTAACGCAAAAAGCAAAAGCGGATGAGTTTTGCAAATTGCCAGTGACGGATAATTTCTTTAAAAACGATCCAACGTACAATTCTAAAGTCGTGCTTTCGCACAGTGTGGCTACTCCTCTTAGTTCGGATGGCGGCAAAGATGGTTCGTTAAGTTACGCTGGCGCGCAAAACAATTATGCGGGAACGTCATCCATTCCACTTAGTGATATCTCGGTAACAGAGGTGGGCAGTTTTAACTTTGCTGCGAGTGGAAACGATACTAGTTTTTATGCGGGCATACTGGGTGGCATCGATATTGGTCAACGAGAGATTGGCCGCTTTTACCCTAGCCGTTTTTCCATTACTGCATCGTCTTTCCAAGGAGAGTCTCAGCAGGAATACATTGCGTACATGGGGCAAGAGTTTTTCTTAACTCAAATAATGGTTGGTGCGTATGCATTTGATAGTACGTCTGTTTTGCACAACTACCACTTGTTTGCCCCAGAACTACAGGCATTATTTGCCGCTAAAGGTGACTCTGTTGTGAACAATGAGCTTCGTTTCTCCGCTGACTTGTCGGCTATTAAATGGTCAGCTCCTGAACCTGCGACAGGTATTGATTCATACTGGATTTTGAATGATTTAGACGCGCAGGTGACCCGCTCTTTAGTCAAAACAGAGACTGTGAGTGGCAAAAAAGTCATGTTCACCATGCCAAACGGCCCATTTAACTATGGTAGTGGCACAACGACGACTGATTTTGGTTTTACCATCAGCGGAAGCGATCCAGTCTCGTTCTCTGATTCGTCTGTATTATTGGAGCAAGCCTTCCCAACTCAGCCAACGGTGCGCTATGGCCGTATGGTAATGGGAAGCTCTGGAGGCACATCTGAGCATACTCTTAATGTGCCTTTAAGAGTGGAATATTGGGATGGTTCAGCCTTTATCGTTAATGATGACGATGATCTTTCAAAACTCTCATCGAATGCGAGTCACGTGTGTAAACAGATACTTTGGCAAGATGATGAAGACTCAGGCTCTGACAGTGCGCTATCGGGTGTATCTTCAGTGCAAAGTGTTTCCTCAGGCCTTTATCAAGGCTTGCAAGCGACGCCAAATAGCTCAAATGAGCGTGAGCAAGCCCGTTTTTGGATCATGCTTGATGATACCGCGACAACGCCCGTTGAACATACCTCACCGCAGCGATTAATAACAGATGTTGATTGCGGCGCTTCAGGGCTTAATCAGCCTTGGTTGCAATACAACTGGCGAGGTCAAGGGGACGAAGATCCATCCACAGTTGCAACGTTTGGAATTTTCCGTGGCAACGATAAAGTGATCTTTAGGGCGGAACCTAACTTAGTTGGGAACTAATTTATCGGACCAATAAAATTGTCAAAAACCTGCGCTACGTAAGGAAACTGTTAGAAATTGCGGGTTTCACTCCATCTTTATAAGACAATGCCTTGCTGTGATGGCAAGGCATTGGTACATTTAGAACAATTTTTATCTTCTAATTCTTTCAGGACGAACGAAGAACATGTTCAAGAAACTTCGTGGCATTTTTTCTAATGACCTATCAATCGATTTAGGTACAGCCAACACTCTTATTTATGTCAAAGGACAAGGTATTGTTCTTGATGAGCCATCCGTAGTTGCTATTCGACAAGATCGTAAAAGCGCAGGCAAAAGCGTTGCAGCCGTAGGCCATGCAGCAAAACAGATGCTAGGTCGTACTCCAGGTAATATCTCTGCTATTCGTCCAATGAAAGATGGCGTAATTGCTGATTTCTACGTGACAGAAAAAATGTTGCAGCACTTTATCAAACAAGTGCATGACAACAGCGTTCTAAAACCAAGCCCACGTGTTCTTGTTTGTGTACCTTGTGGTTCAACGCAAGTTGAGCGTCGTGCGATTCGTGAATCTGCACTAGGCGCAGGTGCTCGCGAAGTTTACCTTATCGATGAGCCAATGGCGGCAGCGATTGGTGCAGGTCTGCGCGTATCTGAGCCGACAGGTTCAATGGTGGTCGATATCGGTGGTGGTACTACAGAAGTTGCCGTTATCTCGCTAAACGGTGTGGTTTACTCTTCTTCAGTACGTATCGGTGGTGATCGTTTTGATGAAGCGATCATTAACTACGTTCGTCGTAACTACGGTAGCTTGATTGGTGAAGCGACAGCAGAGAAGATCAAACATGAAATCGGTTCTGCTTACCCAGGTGATGACGTAGAAGAGATCGAAGTTCGTGGTCGTAACCTTGCTGAAGGTGTGCCGCGTAGCTTTAGTCTAAACTCAAATGAGATTCTAGAAGCGCTACAAGAGCCGCTAACGGGTATTGTTTCTGCTGTGATGGTTGCACTAGAGCAATGTCCACCAGAACTGGCTTCTGACATCTCAGAGAACGGTATGGTTCTAACTGGTGGTGGTGCACTACTGAAAGATCTAGACCGTCTATTGACAGAAGAAACGGGTATTCCAGTTGTTATCGCTGAAGATCCACTAACGTGTGTGGCTCGTGGTGGCGGTAAAGCTCTTGAAATGATCGACATGCATGGTGGCGATCTATTTAGCGAAGAATAATCGCATAGGCTTAAGCCCATATAAGTAAAGCTTAAGCAGTAAAAGAAAGATTAAAGGAACTCACAATCCATGAAGCCGATTTTTGGCCGAGGACCTTCACTTCAATTACGCCTATTTTTCGCCGTGATTCTATCAGCCAGCCTTATGCTGGCTGATAGTCGTTTAGGTGCCTTCGCTCAAGTACGCTATTTGTTAAACAGCGTCGTGGCTCCAATTCAATACGTGGCTGATCTACCAAGGGTTATGTTTGATGGGGTTTACGAGCGTTTTAGCGTGCGACAAGATGCGATGGAGAGTAGTCGTGTTCTTAAACGAGAAGTGCTGCGTTTAAAAAACGATTTATTGCTGCTCGATCAATATCGAGAGGAAAACCAACGCCTGCGTAAACTGCTGGGTTCATCTTTCGTCCGTGATGAACGTAAAGTGGTGACCGAGGTGATGGCTGTCGATACCTCCCCTTATCGCCATCAAGTGGTGATTGATAAAGGACAGATTGACGGTGTTTACGTTGGTCAGCCTGTCGCGAATGAAAAAGGGATTGTTGGACAAGTTACCTTTGTTTCCGCGCATAACAGTCGAGTACTGCTGTTAACGGATGCCAATAGTGCCATTCCGGTGCAAGTGATTCGTAACGATATCCGAGTGATTGCTTCTGGCAACGGCAAAGTCGATCGTATTCATCTGGATCACATTCCAATCAGCACTGATATCCGAGAAGGAGACCTACTGGTGACTTCCGGGCTTGGCGGTGTGTACCCTGAAGGTTACCCAGTGGCACATATTGCAAAAGTAGAGCGTGACAGTCAGCGCGAGTTTGCGGTGATTGAGGCCGACCCAGTGGTAGATTTTGAACGACTTCGCTACTTGCTATTGATTTGGCCAAGTGACTCTCGCCAAGAAAAAGTTCAGCAGGTCAGCCCTGAAGGAATGATAGAAGGATCAAGCGATGGGCAATAGTGTGTTTAAAGGCAAGATGGTGTTGTTTGCCTCGTTTGTTATTGCTCTCACGTTACAAACGATCCCGTGGCCGGGTGTGCTCGATCTTCTGCGTCCATCTTGGTTGTTGCTGGTCACCTGTTATTGGGTGTTGGCGTTACCAAATCGCGTTAACGTCGGTACAGCGTTAGTGCTTGGTCTGTTGTGGGATCTTCTTTTAGGTTCTACATTAGGTATTCGTGGCATGATGATGTCGATAGTCATCTATATTGTCGCGCTTAACTTCCTTGTTATACGTAACATGGCGTTATGGCAGCAAGCGATAGTGATAGGTGTCATGTCGGTTGCTTTAGAAGTGATGATTTTCTTTGGCGAATATCTAATTCAAGACATTACATTTAACCCAATGTCATTGTGGAGTGGTTTAATTAACTGCGTGCTATGGCCTTGGATGTTCCTACTGATGCGTCGCGTTCGTCGTCATTGGCATGTGAGGTAAAGATGACAAAGCCTTTGGTATTGGCGTCTGGTTCGCCGCGTCGTAAAGAGTTGTTAGAACAACTGGGCTATCAATTTTCGATTGTTCGTCCAGATGTTGAAGAACAAATGCAGCCACATGAAACGCCTAGCGTTTATGTGGCCCGCTTATCGCAAGATAAAGCAATGGCTGGGGTAAAGCTTGCACCTCAGTCGATTGTTGTTGGGTCAGATACGATTGTTGTTTGCGATGATCGTGTATTAGAAAAACCACAAGATTTGGCCCACTCAAAACAAATGCTTAGCCAACTGTCTGGCCGTGCTCATCAAGTCATGACCGCGGTAACAGTGGCAACAGAAGAACAGCAAAAAACGGTAGTGGTAACTACCGACGTATGGTTTAAGCCATTGTCAGAATTAGAAATTGAACAATATTGGCAAACAGGCGAACCATGCGATAAAGCTGGCAGTTATGGTATCCAAGGAATTGGAGGAAGGTTCGTTACTAGGATAGAAGGCAGTTATTACGCTGTTGTAGGCCTACCACTATTTGAAACTGACCAGCTCTTGCGCCAATTTTTATAATTTCAGATAGAGGTGCGCTCATGAGTGCAGAGTTGTTGATCAACGTGACCCCGAGTGAAACTCGTGTGGCAATGATCGAAGGGGGCGTCTTACAAGAAGTCCACGTAGAGCGAGAAGCGAAGCGCGGCATTGTAGGTAACATTTACAAAGGGAAAGTGAGTCGAGTACTTCCCGGAATGCAAGCTGCGTTTGTCGATATTGGATTAGACAAAGCGGCCTTTTTGCATGCCTCCGATATTGTTCCACATACCGAATGCGTTGCAGAAAATGAAAAGCAGCAATTCCAAGTTCGTGATATTTCTGAGCTGGTGCGCCAAGGTCAAGATATCGTGGTTCAAGTGGTGAAAGATCCGCTGGGCACAAAAGGGGCTCGCCTCACAACAGATATTACCCTGCCTTCTCGTTATCTTGTTTTCATGCCGGGTGCTAGCCATGTGGGTGTGTCACAGCGCATTGAAAGTGAAAAAGAACGTGAACGCTTAAAGAAAGTGGTCGCTCACTATTGCGACGAAGATGGTGGTTTTATTATCCGTACCGCAGCAGAAGGCGCGGATGAACAAGAGCTTTCTCAAGATGCCGCATTCTTAAAACGCTTATGGTCTAAAGTGAATGAGCGCCGCGCTAAGTACAAAACCAAGTCAACTCTATACGGTGAGTTAGGTTTATCGCAGCGTATTTTACGTGACTTCGTAGGCACTGAATTGACTAATATTATTGTCGATTCACGTTTGGAGTTTGAAAACCTCAAAGAGTTTACGTCGGAGTACGTACCAGAGCTGACTGAGAAGTTAGAGCTGTATGAAGGTGACAAACCTATTTTCGACATGTACGACACAGAGAACGAGATTCAACGTTCACTTGAGCGTAAGGTTGAGCTCAAATCTGGTGGTTATTTGATCATCGATCAGACTGAAGCGATGACAACGGTCGATATTAATACCGGAGCGTTTGTCGGTCGTCGTAATCTTGAAGAGACCATCTTCAATACCAATATCGAAGCCACTCAAGCGATCGCGCGTCAGCTTCGTTTGAGAAACTTGGGCGGTATCATCATTATCGACTTTATCGATATGATTTCTGAAGAGCACCGTAAACGTGTGGTGAGCTCATTAGAAGCAGCTTTGGCGAAAGATCGTGTAAAAACCAACATCAATGGGTTCACCAATCTTGGTTTAGTCGAGATGACTCGCAAACGTACGCGTGAAAGCATTGAACATGTGCTGTGTTCTACTTGTCCAACATGTGAAGGGCGCGGGAGCGTCAAAACAGTGGAAAGTGTCTGTTACGAAATTCTGCGCGAGATTACTCGTGTTAATCGTGCTTACGATGCAGACAAATTTGTGGTTTATGCTTCTCCAGCGGTGGCTGAGACTTTACATGGTGACGAGTCGCATGCATTGGCTGAACTAGAAGTCTTTATTGGTAAACAAGTGAAAATACAAGCAGAGCCGCTCTATATTCAAGAGCAGTTTGATGTGGTAATGATGTAAGGCGAGCATGAAGGTCGTTATTTCTCATTTTACCCAAGTGATCAAATGGGGATTGGTGAGTGCGTTGGTTCTATTGGCCATCGCAATCACCGCCTTGAGAGTCGCTTTACCTAATTTAAATCATTATCAAGCCGAGTTACTCACTTGGCTTAGTAAAGAAACGCAGTTTGAGCTTCAAGTCGAGTCTATCAGTGGCTTTTGGCGCAATACTCATCCCTCTATCTCTCTTGCGAATGTCGTCGTTCAGACCCCGAAAGCCAGCGGTATCGAATTTACGGCTCAAACGGTTGAGGTGGAATTTGATCTGTTCCAATCCCTTTCGCAACTGCAACCCGTGATTGCTGATCTTAATATTCATAACCTGAACTTAGATGTGCGCTCGATTAAGTGGGTCAAAGAGGATGGCGTTGAACAGTTAGCCCCTCAAGGTGAGCAGCAAAATGTGGTTCAGCAGATTGACCAATTGTTGCTTCGTCAGTTAGACCGATTTTCATTATATGATTCCACAGTTCATCTAACGGCAGTGAATGGTGATGAACGAACGCTTGATATCGCCCGTTTAAAATGGCAAAACCAAGGCCGCCGACATTTAGTTGATGGTGAAATTACGATTGCCGGCACACAACTCAATTCATTAGATGTTCAAGCCAACTTTGTTGACCATGGCTCACTGAAAGAAGTGAGTGGTGAATTTTATCTGGCGGCAGACAATGTGTTGGTAACCCCTTGGTTGACCAAATACCTGCAAAGTGAAACCGGGATTGAAAAAGGCCAAGTGAGCTTAAACAGTTGGCTGACTCTATCTCGAAGCAAGCCAATCAATGCGTATGTGGAAGTGCTGCCATCAGAGCTCACTTGGCAAGAAGGGCAAAAGCATGAGCTTGTCTTCGAGTCGGGAGTATTTGTTCTAGAGCCGAGCGACCAAGGTTGGCAAGTAAATGCTCACTCACTTAAGCTACTTACCGATAACAACCCATGGCCTGAATTTGATATGGCATTTAATTGGCAGCCAGAACAGTGGTTGCTTAATGTCTCTCAGCTGGATCTTGAGGCCATCTCGCCACTGATTAAGCTTGCACCAGAATCCAAGTCTTTGACTGATGTATTACAAAAGTTGCAACTTGGTGGTCAGCTAGAAGATATCCGCATTTCGATGGCGGATTCAGTCGAGTCTTTAAAATACTCGGCGACCTTGACGCAAGCGAGCATGCAGCAGTGGGAGCTATTGCCTGAACTGCATCATCTGCAAGCAACTGTTGTAGGCAATACTCAACAAGCCAAAGCGCAAGTCAGTTTGATTGATGATGTGTTGCCTTATGGTGATGTATTTCAAGCGCCACTGAACATTAAGCAAAGCCAAGTGGATATCGTTTGGCAAAATCTTGGTGAGCAAGGTTGGCGTTTATGGGCAGATAAAGTGACTGCCGCGACGCCCGATTTGCAGGTGTTGGGAGCATTTCGTCTAGATTTCCCGGTTGATAAAAGCCCATTCTTATCTTTTTACGCTGAAGCGGATTTGTATAACGCTGGCGAAACATGGCGCTATTTACCAACGTTAGCGCTTGGTTTAGAGCTTACGGATTACCTCTCCAGCGCCATTCAAGGTGGTAAGGTGAATACCGCTAAGTTGCTTTGGTATGGTGAGCTAGCTGACTTTCCTTATCGTAAGCACGATGGCATGTTCCAAGCTTGGGTAGGTTTGAAGAAAGCCAAGTTTAGTTTCGATACGGCATGGCCGCCAATCACCGATTTACAGCTCGATCTATTGTTTCAAAACGACGCCATGTATTTGGACTCGCGCAGCGCTAAGCTCATGGATGTCGATGCCAAACGTATTACGGGGCGAATCCCAGAGCTTGCTGAGAATGGCCATATTGAAATTGAAGCGACCGCAGTGGCGCAAGGTAATGCGGTGCGTGATTACATGACGGCTTCGCCACTGGTTGATTCGGTTGGTGCAGCCCTAACCACGATTCAAGTGCAAGGTGAAGTAAAGTCTGAGTTTAAACTTCATATCCCATTTGATGACTTCGATACCCGCGCATGGGGATACGCAGATCTCGCTCAAAACCAAGTCAATATAGAAACGCCGCCAATGGAGTTAGCGAAAGTTTCTGGTCGAATTGAATTTGATAATGATGTAGTCAAAGGTGCAGGCCTTGCCGCAGATCTTTTGTCTCAACCTATCTCGATTGACTTTAATGGTGAAAATGCCGGAAAAGGTTATTCAGTAGGCATTGATGTGTTAGGAGAATGGGCGGTTGAGCCGCTTGCTCCTTACGTTGGGCAGAAGTGGTTAGATCCTATAAGCGGTCACGTACCTTGGCAAACGAACGTTGATATTCAACTCAATGATATTGGCTTTACTTATCAAGTGGATGCATCGGCTGATTTGCAAATGCTGGCTAGCGATTACCCATATCCATTGGGGAAAAAAGCAGCGATGCGCAGTAAAGCCAGTATGCAAGCTTCAGGTAATCAAGAGAGCATTACCGCCCGTCTACAATTGCCAGATTTTAAGTATCAAGCTGAAATCGATATTGGCTCCGACATGCCAGTAATAAAAGCCACCAACCTTATTTTGGGTAAAGGCAGCTATAAAATCAGTCCGATCGTCGGCCATCAGTTACGTATTCGTGCCAAACAGTTTGATTTGGATGCTTGGTTAGAGGCATTAACGCCATCAAATGATGTGCAAACTTCAGCGCTAGCTAAGATGAACACGCCTACTATGCCTAAGCCTCAGCGTGTCGATATTAATGTTGATGAACTGAAATTGGCTAGCATTGATTGGAATGACGTTGCCTTTACGGCTAAGCGTAAAAATCTTGGCTGGCACATGAATGTCAGCAGTCAAGAAGTGGAAGGTGAGGCGAGTTACATCGAGCCTTATGATTTGAGTGTGAAACTCGAACGCCTGCATGTTTTCTTGCCTATGCTTGATGATGAGGCTCATAAAAACAAACGCTTATTTGAAGCGGACGAGCAAGATGCACCATTGATTTCAGAGTTTGACCGCGCATTTCACAAAAAAGTACCGAACGTGACGCTCGCGATTGATGATTTATGGGTTCAGGGCTACAAGCTTGGTCATGTCCTGCTTGATTTACAGCGTCAAGGAAAGCGCGTGGAGTGGAAACAGCTTTCCGTGAAAAGCGGTAGTAGCGAACTGGAAATGCAAGGTAGCTGGTTGCTTGATGGTGAGCGCAGCAAGACTAAGATGCAGCTAAATGTATCCGGTGAGAATAACAGTGAAGTGATGGAGCGATTTGGTATTTCATCAGGGGTACAAGAAGCGCCGTTTAAGATTAGCTCTAACCTAGAGTGGAATGGTGCGCCATGGTCAATGAAAGTAAATTCTCTTTCTGGTCAGGTTGATTCGCGCTTAGGCAAAGGGGTGATTTCCGATGTAAGTGGCGCAGCGAAGTTCCTTGGAATGTTCAGCCTTGATTCGATCATTCGTAAAATGCAGCTCGACTTCAGTGATGTATTCGACAAAGGGATGGCATTTAACTCCATTACAGGTAGCGGCGAAATTAAGAACGGTATTTTCGTTACCAATAACATCCAAATGGATGCAGTAGCTGGCGAAATGTCGATTAAAGGCCTCGCGAATTTGAACTCACGAACCGTTGATGCGGAAGTGAATTTTGTGCCGGATATTACTTCTGGCATCCCTGTATTGACTGCGTTTGCCGTGACACCACAAACAGCACTGTATGTCTTGGCGATCACAACGGTCATTTCTCCGGTGGTCGAAGTCTTCTCACAAGTGGATTATGAAGTGAAAGGACCGTTTGATTCTCCAGTGGTGAAAGAGCTATCTAGAAGCAAGGGCGAGTTTAAACTGCCGAAGAATTTGCGTGACGCGATAAAATAGCAAGGAGCACTCATGGATAGAGTTGGTCTGATTCAAATGACATCCGGTAGAGACCCGTATGACAACCTAGCCTACATTGCCGAGCAGGTAAGATTGCTTGCCCAGCAAGGAGCAACTTGGGTCATGACGCCTGAAAACGCGATTGTCTTTGGCTCTCGCAGTGATTATCACGCGGCAGCTGAGTTACTCGACCACGGCCCAATACAATCCGCTTTGAAAGAGATTGCTGCGAGGCATAAAGTGTGGCTAGTGCTTGGTAGTATGCCTATTAAAAGGGTGAACGGTGTTACCACTACCACCCTTGTATTTGATGACAAGGGGAGTTTAGTCAGCCATTACGATAAGCTACACATGTTTGATGTGGATGTCGCCGATAGTCATCATCGTTATCGAGAGTCGAAAACGTTTCAGGCAGGGGATAAAATCGTAACCCTTGAAACGCCTTTTGCTCATTTGGGCTTAAGTATTTGCTATGATGTGCGCTTCCCACAACTCTACAGTGAACTTGCGCAGCGTGGCGCAAATGTACTGTTGGTTCCGGCCGCGTTCACCGCAGTGACCGGAAAAGCCCACTGGCAGCCCTTATTGATGGCCCGTGCGATTGAGACACAATCTTGGATTGTGGCTGTGAATCAGGTGGGGACGCACGATGGTGGGCGGCAAACGTGGGGACATTCAATGGTGATTTCTCCATGGGGAGAAGTTATCGCAAGTTTAGCTGACCAACCTGTAAATTTGTTGGTAGAAATAGATTTATCCGCAGTGGATGAGATAAGAACGGCAATGCCCACAATGGCTCATTGCCGATTCAGCAATCAGATAAAGAATTAAGAGCAAACTATGACAATTAATCATGTAGAAGAAGCACTATTGCATACTGCTGGCCTTACAGAGCAAGATCTTGCTGACACTTTAGGCAGTATTGCAACGCGTCAAATTGACTATGCCGATATCTACTTTCAATCCAGTTGGCATGAATCTTTGGTGCTAGAAGACAGCATCATCAAAGATGGCTCATTCAATATTGATTGCGGGCTAGGGGTTAGAGCGGTAAGCGGTGAAAAAACCGGTTTTGCCTATTCCGATCAGATTCAACTTGATGGTTTAAAACAGAGTGCAATTGCGGCGCGTGGTATTGCTCAGCAAGGTCAAAATGCTCAAGTTCAAGTGTTTAAGCGCTCAGATAACCAAGCTTATTACGGTGCGGTAAACCCGCTAGAAAGTTGGCAGAAAGAACAGAAAACCGCATTGCTCAAAGAGCTTGATGCGTATATCCGTACCAAAGAACCTCTGGTGCAAGAAGTTTCCATTAGCTTAAGTGGTGTGCATGAGCAAATGCTCGTGGCTGCAACTGATGGCACTTACGCCGGTGATGTGCGTCCATTGGTGCGTTTGTCGATTACGGTACTTGCTCAAAAGGGCGATCGTCGTGAGCGTGGCAGTGCTGGTGGCGGTGGCCGCTTTACTTACGATCATTTCCTAACCGACAGCGAAGGGATGCAGGTAGCGTATCAGTTCGCTGATGAAGCGATTCGTATGGCATTGGTTAACCTTGAAGCTGATGCAGCACCAGCAGGTGCAATGCCGGTTGTCTTAGGTTCAGGTTGGCCCGGTGTTCTGTTACATGAAGCGGTAGGACATGGCCTAGAAGGTGACTTTAACCGTAAAGAGTCTTCAGTCTTTAGTGGCAGAATTGGTGAGCAAGTGACCTCTAAGCATTGTACGATCGTTGATGATGGCACACTGAAAGATCTCCGCGGTTCGCTGAACGTCGATGATGAAGGTGTGGCAGGTCAATACAATACCTTGATTGAAAATGGTGTATTGAAAGGCTACATGCAAGATAAGCTAAATGCGCGTTTAATGGGCGTTGCTCCAACGGGTAATGGCCGCCGTGAATCTTATGCGCATTTACCAATGCCACGTATGACGAATACATACATGCTGCCGGGTGAGCATAGCCCTGAAGAGATCATTTCAACGGTTAAGAAAGGCCTTTACGCACCTAACTTTGGTGGTGGTCAGGTTGATATCACATCAGGCAAGTTTGTTTTCTCGACGTCAGAAGCCTATTTAATTGAAGACGGTAAGATCACTCGTCCAGTAAAAGGGGCAACCTTGATAGGCTCGGGTATTGAAGCGATGCAGCAAGTCTCTATGGTCGGTAATGATCTAAGTATTGATCGCGGTGTTGGCGTGTGTGGCAAAGCAGGGCAAAGTGTGCCTGTTGGTGTCGGTCAACCAACCTTGAAGCTAGATTCAATCACTGTCGGTGGTACTGAGTAATCAAATACGTTTGTAGCGTTACCAACGATTAGAAAATCAAAAGCCGCGTGATAACGCGGCTTTTTTCGTTTTAAAACATGACAGGGAATTAGATATCATCACGCTCAATTGGGCAGCTCATACAGCGAGCCCCGCCGCGACCACGACCTAATTCATTGCCCGGAATGGTCAGTACCTCAATTCCGGCTTTGTCATACTTCTCGTTGGTATAAACGTTGCGTTCATAGCCAATGACTACCCCCGGTTTTACGGTGAGGACGTTGTTGGCGTCGTTCCACTGCTCACGTTCTGCTTCATAACTGTCACCACCCGTGGTGATGATCTTTAGGGCATCAAGGTTTAATGCATTTTCAATCGCAGAGATGTAGCTTTGAGCCTGTTCCACATGGATATCGCCATTTGATTCAGGCGTTAAACACCAAGTATCGAGATCTTTACGCATGGTCTCTGGGTAGACAGAGAAGGTGTCGACATCCATATGAGTCATGACCGTATCCAAGTGCATACATGAACGGTGCTTAGGAAGATCTATCGCGATCACTTGTTTCGCTTGGCCGTGTTTAAACAGTTGCGCAGCGAGATTTTCAACCCCTTGAACCGTTGTTCGTTCCGACATGCCGACTAATACTGCGCCTTTACCGATAACTAATACGTCACCGCCTTCAATATTGGCATTGTCGTAATGCAGATCTTCATCGCCAAAGTACTTGATGAAGTCTTGTCCTGCGAAGGTTGGATGCCAACGATAAATGGCGCGTAAATGGTTGGTTTCTCGCTGACGAGCGGGTTTCATCATTGGGTTAAGTGATACTCCGCCATAAACCCAACAAGAGGTGTCTCGTGTAAATAGGTGGTTGGGTAGTGGTTCAATCGCAAAATCTAATGGTCGATGCATCTTAGGCAAAATCGACGCCGATTTGATGGGTAATTCTGAGTAGGCTAAGCCGCCAAGTAAGATTGTAGCGAGATGTTCGTTATCCATCTCAGCCAAGTAATGGCGGAAATCATGAGCGAACATCGGCCCATAACGAAAATCCGAGATTTGGGTTTCTAATAACCATTGCTTTGCTTCAGGAACCGCTAGCGTCTCCACCAGTAAGTCATGAAGAAGTAATACTTCGACGTCTTGATTACGCAGTGTATTAGCGAACACGTCGTGCTCTTTTCCCGCTGCTTCTACTGCTAGAACATCATCGAACAGCAGCTCGTGGCAGTTAGAGGGGGTGAGGTGGGTTAAGGCTCTTTCTGGTCTATTTAACAGTACTCTTCTTAGTTGGCCTACTTCCGATCCGACATACAACTTACTCATTTTGCATCCTTACAAATAATCTTAGGCTATTTATGACAACCTTAAACGCAAGTTGCAAATGAGGTAGTTGGGGCTTTATGTCGTTTAATTGGTGATGTTGTTTGCTATTTAGTTGCTATTCGGCTTTTTTGTGGGGGTAAATTCTATTTAAGGATAATTAGCTAGAGGGTTGTGATAATGAGTGACAATGCAAATTGTTTATCGTTAAGGGCTCACTAACTAAGCATGGTCACCTAACTAACTATGCAGTTAATACCGTCTTATGCGTGCATAAATTCATGCTTATGCAGTTTGATTGACCTTGAGTAGATGCAAACGAAGATAATAAATACGCATATGTACGCCTAAAATAAGAGATCATTTAGCCGAACAATCTTCCAAATTGCTTGTGAGGTTAAAACTTGACCTAAGATCACGCTTTGCGATCTTGTTTGAATGCTCAGGATCTTTGCCATGGATTAAGTCGCTTAGATAACGTAAAAATCGCCGTTAAAGCTCAACATCCCCTAGTAATTTGTCGAGATCCATGCGATATTTCGTCGCGTTGAAAACCAATCTATTTGATCACTATCTGGAGCACAAATATGTCTCATGAAGATGAATATCTATCTGTAGAAGAATTAATTGAAATTCAAAAGGAAGATACTCGCGATATTATCCAAGCCTTGCTTGAAGATGGCAGTGATCCAGATTCTCTGTATGAGATCGAACACCACTTGTTCGCAGAAGATTTCGATACGCTTGAAAAAGCAGTAGTTGAAGCATTCAAAATGGGTTTCGAAGTTCTAGAAGCAGAAGAAACTGAAGACGAAGATGGCAATAAACTGCTTTGTTGCGATGCAACTATGCAATCAGCGCTAAACGCAGAAGCGATCGACGAGCAGGTTGAGAAGCTAGTTAACCTAGCAGAAAAATACGACATTATTTACGATGGTTGGGGCACTTACTACGAAGGTGAAGATGCGATCTACCCAGATGATGAGGACGATGAAGAGTAATTTTTCATCTCATCCAACCATTACAAATACCAGCGACCAAGCTGGTATTTTTGTATCTATACTCACATAGATTCATTATAATCTTGGCTAATATTGATCTAGCGCAAGTTTGTAGCCATGCAATTTTCCCTTTCTGGTTTATGGCAGTTGTCTCCGCTGACCGACCTTTCAATCCCTCAAGATGATGTGAGTTTTCCTGCTCCTTTAAGCCAAGTTCTGCCTGATGAACTGACGGAACAAGCTATTGCTGAGCAAGAATGGCACTTGATGCATGATATTGAAGTGGATGACGCTATGCTTTCGTTCTCCGCCGTCGATTTAGTGATTGGTGGCATTGATTACCATGCAGAGGTTCGAGTAAATGGTGTGGCAGTGTTTGATTGTGATGGCAGTCAGGCTCAATACAAAAAAGATATTCGTCCATATTTACAGCTAGGCCGTAATCGCTTTGAGATTCTATTTCTGCATGATGACGACGAGTGGTTACTGGATGATGAAGATAATGAACAGGTATGTCCGTTGGGCGCGGATACAGTTCATAAAAACGATTCGAGAATAGGTATCTGGCAAGCGCCTTATTTGCAGTTCATTCGTAACGTGCGCCTAGAGCACATCACCACAGAACAAATATGGCATCATGGTGGTGGTTGTGAGTTTATGGTCGACCTACATTATAAAACCTACCGCCCCGGGCTGGTTTCAGCATCGGTAAGCTTTAATGGTATGACTTATCATTTGCCCATTGATGTTCGTAGCGATCATACTTCGGCATTATTTCAGGTTGAAGCCCCTATCTATGCAGATTTAAGTCAGCCTAACCCTAACGATCTTTATCAACTTGAAGTTGAGCTAGATGGCCAGCTGCAACGTTTTAATATTGGGCTGAGTGAAGACCTCTGTGTGACCCACTTCCCAGTATAATTGAGTTTAGTGGGCGCAAGCCCACTCAGTTGGTTGCTGTTTACGTAGCCAAATTTTCTCATGGAAGTAATAGACACAAGTATTAATGCTTGGCTCGATGGCGGCCATTACCCCGCCAACAAATGCATCTCCCGTCATTAAGTAAACGACACCGAAGGCAACACTAAAGTGGACAATGGCAAAGCTGGTGGTTTTCACTTTTGCGGATTGAGCGAGCTGTCTTAACGCTGTTGATTTTTGCCACACCATCTCATGAAAATAGAAAGCGACGGTATTTACTGCCGGTTCAAGCATCGCAATCATGCTACCGATGATGATGTCACCCGTAAGCAAGTACGCAACGGTAAAAGCGACGGTAAAATGTAGGCTGGCGAAGGTGAGTGTCTTTTTCATAATGATGGTCTTAACTAAGGAGTTAACATCATTATCGGCGAGTCTTTTAAATAAATAAAATTGGAAAATTTGATAAAATTGATAGGTAAATACTATCAAGGCACCCTATGGGCGCCTTGCTTAATTGAGATTAACCTTGCGGTTTCACCACTAAAACATTAATTGGTGAGCTTTGTACAACTTTACTCGCAACCGAACCGAGTACTGCCTTGTCAATTTTAGAGCGTTTGTGACTAGGCATGATAATTAAATCAATGCCAAGCTTGTCGGCATAACGCAAGATGGTTTTATATGGCTTGCCTTCAGCTATGTGTACTTTATGGATAACATCGTCAGGAATATGTTGCTTAGCAAAGGTCTTGAGTTGGTTCTCAACATCCTTTTTCATTTTTTGCGCAGCATCTTTTGGAAAGTAGCTGGCAACCATAGACATGTGAATACCGGGTAATACGTTAAGTAACTGGATCTCTGCATTGGATGTTTTGGCATGCCACACTGCAAGTTCCACCGCACGATCAGAAAAACCTTTGTCGTTTAAATCCACTGGTACAAGAATTTGTTTATACATTTATTTATTTCTCGATTTGGCCCCGAGTTTACGGGGCCATATTCATTAGGCGGTGAGCTGCTCTCTACGTACACGACGTTTTTGGTTGGCGGCCATCGCTAACAATATAAGTAGACAAGGTAAGAATACCCACTCTTTCATTGGACGATCCGCATCTTGAACCACCCAATTAATCTGCCAGTCGAAATCAACGCCTGAAGCCTCCGCAGGGCTGTCAAACTCGACCATATCAACAATCATTCTGCCTTCATTTTCCGTTAGCATGAGACCCATTGAGCTGATTCGATCTTCCGCACTGATGGCATCGTCATCAAATGGTAGGCGAACAGTTTTCTCAATATAGTCACCTTCAAGGTTCTCACCGGAAACGCGTAACTCAATGGATTGACCTACATCGAGAGATTCGGTGATTTGAGCAATGTCGGTTCCCGGAGAAAGCACTTTGGCTGGGTAAACCATATCCCACCAGAAGCCTGGGCGGAAGAATGAGAAAGTCAGAACAAGAAGCAGCACGGTTTCCCACCACTTATTCTTCGTGAACCACCAACCTTGGGTGGCCGCCGAGAATATCAACATGGCTATGACCGAAGATATGATGGTGAGCATCAAGTGCCACCAACTGTCTATTCCCATCAATAACAGTTGGGTATTAAAGATGAACATGAACGGCAGGATCGCGGTACGAATATCGTAGGTAAAGCCTTGGATACCGGTTCGAATTGGATCGGATTTCGCGATTGCTGCGGCGGCAAATGCGGCTAAACCAACTGGTGGCGTATCATCGGCTAAGATACCGAAATAGAACACAAATAAGTGAACGGCAATCAGCGGGATGATAAGGCCATGCTGTGCACCTAAGGTGACAATAACAGGAGCCATTAGGGTTGAAACCACAATATAGTTTGCAGTCGTGGGTAGACCCATGCCCAAAATCAAACTGATCACAGCGGTGAATAGCAGCATCAAGACAACGTTACCGCCTGAGATAAACTCGACGAACTCAGTCATTACAAGGCCGATACCCGTTAGGGTAACCACACCTACAACCGTACCAGCTGCTGCTGTAGCAACACCGATACCAATCATATTACGCGCACCTGAAACCAAGCTTTCTGCCAAATCGACAAAACCCGCTTTCGTTTGTTCCATGATGTCATTTTGCTTAGAAAGCAGTGCGATCAAAGGGCGTTGAGTGATCAAGATAAAGATCATGAATACTGTTGCCCAGAAAGCAGAGAGACCTGGCGAGAATCGTTCAACGGTCAAACACCAAACCAATACAACGATTGGCAATAGGAAATGCAGACCAGATTTCACAGTAGGGCCAGGATCTGGCACTTCTGTTAGTTCAGCATCAATTTCAATTGCGCCTTCTTTTGCGTATTTCGCAGAAACGTTGAGTAGACCAATGTATGAGATCAATAGAGCGACAGCGACAATTGGCGTAGCAGCTTCACCGAACACATCTTTTGTCCAACCCACACCGTAATAAACCGCAGCGCTGATCACACATAGACCTAAGATAGTGCCTGTGAACGAGAGCAAGCTTTGAATTACGGTTGGAGTGTGGCGACGAGGAAGACCTGTCATACCAGCTTTACACGCTTCTAAGTGCACGATGTAGATAAGAGCGATGTATGAAATTAGTGCAGGAAGTAGCGCAGCTTTAATTACTTCTACATAAGAAATACCAACGTATTCCACCATCAAAAAGGCTGCTGCACCCATGATTGGTGGAGTCAGCTGACCATTAGTAGAAGCTGCAACTTCTACCGCGCCTGCTTTAGTGCCCGGGAAGCCAACTCGCTTCATTAATGGGATGGTAAAGGTACCAGTGGTCACTACGTTCGCAATCGAAGAACCGGAAACAAGTCCGGAAAGACCAGATGCCACAACGGCTGCTTTTGCAGGACCACCTTTCATGTGACCAAGTAGCGAGAAGGCTACTTTAATAAAGTAAGCACCAGCGCCAGCGCGCTCAAGCATTGCTCCAAACAGCACGAATAGGAAAACAAATGAGGTGGAAACACCCAAAGCCACACCAAATACACCTTCGGTTGTTAGCCATAGGTGGGACATCGCTTTGTTTAAGCTTGCCCCTTTATGGGCAATTACGTCTGGCATGTGGGGGCCAGCAAAGGTGTACAGGAGGAATACTGCTGCAACCACCATTAGCGGTGGGCCTAACGCGCGGCGAGTCGCCTCTAAAAGCAGTAGCATACCCGTTACCGCAACCACGATATCCATGGTGGTTGGTGCACCTGAGCGATCGGCTAGTTGAGTATAGAAAATATAGATATAGGCAGCAGAAAAACTGCCGGCTAAAGCCAAAATCCAATCCAATGCGGGAATGCGATCACGAGGTGAATCCTTTAACGCCGGATAAGCAGTGAAGGCAAGAAAAACCGCGAAGGTTAGGTGTATTGAACGGGCTTCAGTGTCATTGAGTACGCCAAAATCAAAAATAAAAGGTAATGGAGAGGCATACCAAAGTTGGAAGAGAGACCAACATAATGGCACAAACCAGAGGATACGACCGGGAATCCCTGACGGCGATCGGGCTCCGGTATCTGATTGTGCTACCATTTCTTGCACATCTTGCGACGGTGAACTTGTCTGCGTCATGTACTTTGTCCTTATTATAAATGGTCCGTATTGTTGTTGTGTTTGAACCAGTGTTTTGCATCTTTCAGTTTAGTGAATAGCTGAGAAAATGCTTATTAGTTTGATGTAATAGGTATATAAGAGAGTCGATTTCAAGGAGTGAAATCTAAAAGATATTCAGCTGCGATTGAGCTGAATTAAACAAGGAGGCGCTTGGCCTCCTTGCTAGAGCGAAAGACTACTTAAGAAGACCAACTTCTTTGTAGTACTTCTCGGCACCTGGGTGTAGAGGGATTGAAAGACCTGCTTTCACCATGTCCTCTTTCTTCAGGTTTGCAAACGCTGGGTGTAGACGCTTGAACGTATCGAAGTTTTCGAATACTGCTTTTGCTACGTTGTAAGCAACTTCGTCTGAAACGTTTGTGGTTGTCACCATTGTTGCAGCAACACCGAAGCTGTTTACGTCTTTTTCAGTACCACGGTACATGCCAGCAGGTACTGTGCTGAATGCGTAGTATGGGTTGTCAGATACGATTTGATCGATCTTCTCGCCAGTCGCAGAGACTAGCTTAGCGTCACATGATGTAGTCGCTTCTTTGATTGAACCGTTTGGATGACCAACAACGTACACGAATGCATCAATTTTGTTATCACAAAGTGCTTGTGAACGCTCAGAGCCTTTTAGCTCAGAAGCCAGTTTGAAGCTGTCGTTAGTCCAGCCCATTGCATCCATCACAACGCTCATAGTTGCGCGATCACCAGAGCCTGGGTTACCGATGTTTACGCGCTTACCAGCTAAGTCAGCAACGTTTTCGATACCAGCGTCTGTACGAGCAATGATGTTGAAAGGTTCTGTGTGTAGAGAGAACATTGCACGTAGCTCTTTATACGGGCCTTGTTCAGCAAACTTACTTGTACCGTTGTAACCGTGGTATTGCCAGTCAGACTGCACGATACCAAAATCCAGTTCGTTAGCACGGATAGTGTTCACGTTGTAAATCGAACCACCTGTCGATTCAACTGAACAACGAATGTTATGGTCTTTTCGGCCTTTGTTCACTAGCTTACAAATCGCACCACCTGTTGGGTAGTAAACACCTGTAACTGAACCAGTACCAATAGTGATGAACTCTTGTGCGTTCGCTGCACCAGCGCCCATAACGGCAGCAGCAATTGCGCCGACCTTAATAAGTTTGTTAAATGCCATGAATTTCCCTTCCTTTATTCATTATTAACCCCTCTGCAAGTGTAGTTGCTTTGGGAGTTTCCTATATTGGAAACGGCATCTTTTTCAATCCATTTGATGAAAAAGTGGCTGAATAATACCAAAAAAACCACACATAATTACATGAATGTTAAACATTTTAGCAATATTAGCTATTTTGTTACCTAGAATTTTCTTCTGTACAACAAGATAAAATGCTGTTCTATCAATGATTTATGCAGAAAGTATGAGGCGGGTTGAGTTTTGGTTAAGATGTGACATAAATCACACCATTAAAATGATGTGATTTATGGAAATTGATGTGCAAGCAATGACTTAGCCAGCGTACTCGAATAGGTCACAAACCGAATTGAACAACTGTTCAGTTGTGATGTTAAGAGTTGGAGTGATGAAGATGGTATCGTCGCCTGCGACCACTCCAAGGATGCCCTCAGATTTACCGAGAGAGTCAAGCAATCGTGCAATCAGCTGTGCCGCACCCGGGCCGGTGTGGATAACAACCAACGCATTGTTGTGGTCAATATCAAGTACCAACTCACGCAGGGAGCTCGATACAGTAGGGACGCCCAGTTCAGCTGGTAGACAGTAAACCATCTCCATTTTTGCATTACGTGTTCTCACTGCACCAAATTTGGTCAGCATGCGAGAGACTTTGGACTGATTAATGTTTTCAAAGCCTTCGTTTTTTAGCGCTTCAACAATATCGCCTTGAGAGCCAAATCGCTCTTCTTTGAGTAGGGACTTAAACGCGCGTACGAGGTTATCTTGTTTTTCTGAATGACGCATGGTTCTCTATTTTTCTCGTAGTCAAATCAAGTGAATAGTCTCGCATAGCTATGCACTTTCTGCCAGCCGTAGGGGCAAAATATGTCTAGAGCGTCACTGTAAATTTGGCATTAAATTTTGACAGTTTGGGGGGTTACCATTTTGACAGAATTCTTATTTAAACCCTTGTCAAAAAAGGGGAATAACGTGCTAATATCATTTGATTTTGTAGCACGTAAAACTCGAATTGCGCAACCTCGCAAAGCTGACGTTAAATAATTGTAATCATGGATGGGTTATTATAGCTTGAACTCGTAACGTGATTAAAATTTACCCTACTAAAAACATTATATAAGTGAGATAAAATCTCAAGGAGAACTACGATGAAAGTAGCTGTTATTGGTGCCGCTGGCGGCATCGGCCAAGCCCTAGCCCTACTACTTAAGAATCGCCTTCCTGCAGGCTCTGATCTAGCACTTTATGATATTGCGCCTGTGACTCCTGGCGTTGCCGCGGATCTTAGTCATATCCCAACGCCTGTCGCGATTAAAGGTTATGCTGGTGAAGACCCAACCCCTGCTCTAGAAGGTGCAGATGTGGTTTTGATTTCAGCAGGTGTTGCTCGTAAGCCTGGTATGGATCGCGCCGATCTGTTCAATGTGAATGCCGGTATCGTGAAATCTTTAGCAGAGAAAATCGCCGTAGTTTGTCCGAAAGCGTGTGTTGGTATCATTACCAACCCAGTGAATACCACAGTGCCTATCGCGGCAGAAGTTCTAAAAAAAGCAGGCGTTTATGACAAGCGTAAGCTTTTCGGTGTCACAACTCTAGATGTTATCCGTTCAGAAACATTTGTTGCTGAGCTTAAAGATAAAGATCCAGGTGATATTCGCGTACCAGTGATCGGTGGTCACTCTGGTGTGACAATTCTCCCTCTTCTTTCTCAAGTTGAAGGTGTTGAGTTCACTGATGAAGAAGTTGCTGCACTAACTAAGCGTATCCAAAATGCAGGTACTGAAGTTGTGGAAGCAAAAGCGGGTGGTGGTTCTGCAACGCTATCAATGGGTCAGGCGGCTTGTCGCTTCGGTTTGGCTCTAGTTAAAGCGCTTCAGGGTGAAGAAGGTGTTGTTGAGTGTGCTTACGTAGAAGGTGCCGGTGAGCATACTGAGTTCTTCGCACAACCAGTGAAACTCGGTAAAGAAGGTGTTGAAGAAGTACTTAGCTACGGTGCATTGAGTGATTTCGAGAAAGCAGCACTTGATGGCATGCTAGAGACTCTCAATGGCGATATCAAAACAGGTGTAGAGTTCGTGTAATCGAATCACATCGTTATGATTGCAAAGCCGGCTGATGAAGTCGGCTTTTTTGATCCTTTCAATACTGTAAGCGTAATTAATCACAAGACCATCGTATGTGGAAAGTGATTATGGATATTGAAAATGTTCAAAAAGGAATGCTGATTGAAACCAAGTTTGGGGTAGGGAAAGTGCTCGTTATTGATCCTCAAACTGACTCATTGCTGATAGAGCAATTGGAGTCTCATCATCAGTTAGCGGTTGATATGGATGACGTAATCAATCAAGAACAGTTACATTTTGGTTGTGATAAGTATTACTGAGTATAGATAGAGACAAAAAAGGCAAGCGTCATGCTTGCCTTTCTCTTTATATATAGACGTAACTATATATCAGGGCTATTTGCTGCGATTGACAGCAAGGTGCGCAATTGTCACAAGCGCTTGCTTATATTCTGACTCAGGTAGAATAGCCAGCTCTGCAATCGCCTTGTCCGCTTCTTCATCCGCTTTCTTACGGGTGTATTCTAAAGATCCTGTTTGATCCATTGCCGCGAGAATATCATCCAAACGATCCATGCCGTTGGCTTTTTCGATCGCTTCGCGGATCATTGCGGTTTGTTCTGCATTGCCATGCTGCATTGCGTAAAGCAGAGGTAGAGTAGGTTTGCCCTCTGCAAGGTCGTCACCCACGTTTTTGCCCATCTCTTTACCATCAGCAGTGTAGTCCATTACATCGTCGATAAGTTGGAAAGCAGTACCAAGGTACTTACCGTAGTTCTGCAATGCGGTTTCTACTTCTTCTGGGGCATCATTCAAGATGGCACCAATTTGCGCAGCTGCCTCAAACAAACGCGCGGTTTTTGAGTAGATAACCTGCATGTAGCTTTCTTCGGTAGTATCTGGATCGTTACAGTTCATTAACTGCTGAACTTCACCTTCGGCAATCACGTTCACCGCATCGCTCATCAGTTTAAGTACTTTCATTGAGCCAAGTTCAGTCATCATTTGAAATGAACGGGTGTAGATGAAGTCGCCGACTAATACGCTCGCAGCATTACCAAACGCTGCGTTAGCGGTCGCTTTACCGCGGCGCATGTCTGACTCATCGACGACATCGTCGTGCAACAGAGTTGCTGTGTGAATGAACTCAATAAATGCCGCAGCAGTCGTATGAGCCTCTCCTTTATATCCAAGAGCACGAGCAGACAAGACTGCAAGTAGTGGGCGTAGGCGCTTGCCACCACCACTGACAATATAGAAGCCTAATTGATTAATTAGTGATACGTCAGAGTTGAGCTGGGCTTGAATTGTTTCGTTCACTTTTGCCATGTCAGTGGCAGTAAGCGTTTGGATAGCTTTAAAATCCATTGTAATTCCGGCTGAGGTTAGAACCTGTCTGGTCTTTCGATCTACTTTTAAAGATGAATAATACACTAAAAAACGTTGCTAAATACATGCTTTAAGGGCATGATCTCGGCACTTTTAATTGGCGATTACCTTTTCGCCATTTTTTTCAAAATATGGCTTGTCATAGGGACATCTCTTCTGTAGAATCTGCGCCCTATTGATGATTAGTTTAGCGCACACCCAAGATGCAATACATACGCATATGGCTGTGCGGAAAAAGCGGAGTAAGATATGTACGCTGTTTTCCAATCTGGTGGTAAACAACACCGTGTAAGCGAAGGTCAAACCCTTCGTTTAGAGAAATTAGACGTTGAAACGGGCGCAACTGTAGAATTTGATAAAGTTCTTCTTGTTGCAAACGGCGAAGACATTAAAGTTGGCGCTCCTCTAGTAGAGGGCGGCAAGGTAGTTGCTGAAGTAGTACAACACGGTCGTGGCGATAAAGTTAAAATCGTTAAGTTCCGTCGTCGTAAGCACTCACGTAAGCAACAAGGTCACCGTCAGTGGTTCACAGAAGTGAAAATCACTGGTATCAACGCTTAATTGATTAGGAGAGTTTAACAATGGCACACAAAAAAGCTGGTGGTTCTACTCGTAACGGCCGCGATTCAGAAAGCAAACGCCTAGGTGTTAAGCGTTTCGGTGGTGAATCTGTTCTTGCAGGTAACATCATCGTTCGTCAACGTGGTACTAAGTTCCACGCTGGTAACAACGTTGGCCTAGGTAAAGACCACACTCTATTCGCTCTAACTGACGGTAAAGTTAAGTTTGAAGTGAAAGGTCCTAAGAACCGTAAATTTGTAAGCATCGAATCTGCTGAATAATTTCGTTTCTACCTGAATATCAAAGCCCTGCCGTTTCGGCGGGGTTTTTTATTTATAGCAACCTAGCTTTTGGTTAGGAGTTGATATAAAGACACTTTGGATAGAGTCTCCTTATATACATTCCTTAGTGGCAGAGATCGAAGATCAAGGTGATCGATCTGGATGTGGAATCTGCTAGAATTTATATCATTGTCAATTGAGTCTATATGACTTTGTACGTGGTATTACAACGCACAAAATGCGGAGTGACAGATGAAATTCGTTGATGAAGCGGTAGTTAAAGTTCAAGCCGGTGATGGCGGTAGTGGTGTAGTGAGTTTCTGGCGTGAGAAATTCGTTACTAAAGGCGGCCCTGACGGTGGTGATGGTGGTGATGGCGGCGATATCTACATCGTTGCTGACGAAAACCTCAATACTCTAATCGATTACCGTTTTCAGCGCTTCTATGAAGCGGAACGTGGCGAGAATGGCCGCGGTGGTAACTGTACTGGTAAACGTGGTAAAGACAAGATCTTACGCGTACCAGTAGGTACACGAGCTGTTGATATTCATACTAATGAAGTCGTGGCTGAAGTTGCCGATCATGGTAAAAAAATGATGGTCGCGAAAGGCGGCTGGCACGGTTTAGGTAACACGCGATTCAAATCGTCAGTGAACCGAGCTCCGCGTCAAAAGACACTGGGTACGAAAGGTGAAGTTCGTGAACTTCGCTTAGAGCTATTGCTTCTGGCTGATGTAGGTATGCTTGGTTTACCAAATGCAGGTAAATCAACCTTTATCCGCGCTGTATCAGCGGCTAAGCCGAAAGTGGCTGATTACCCGTTTACAACGCTAATCCCAAGCTTGGGTGTAGTCAGTGTTGTTCCAGAGAAGAGCTTTGTTGTTGCTGATATTCCGGGCCTAATTGAAGGCGCGGCAGACGGTGCAGGCTTAGGTATTCGCTTCTTAAAACACTTAGAGCGTTGTCGTGTGCTTCTGCACATGATTGATATCATGCCAATTGATCAATCTGATCCAGTGCAAAATGCGTTAACGATCATCGACGAACTAGAGCAGTACAGCGAGAAGCTTGCTGGTAAGCCACGTTGGTTAGTGTTCAACAAAGTTGATCTGATGCCTGAAGAAGAGGCGGATGAGATCATCCAAGGTATTCTTGAAGCACTCGGTTGGGAAGATCAATTCTTTAAGATCTCTGCTGTGAACAAGCAAGGTACTAAAGAGTTGTGTTACAAACTCGCTGACTTTATGGAAGCGTTGCCACGTGAAGAAGAAGAAGTTTCTGAAGAAGAAAAAGTAAACTTTATGTGGGACGATTACCACAAAGACGCAATGGCGGGTAACGACGTTGTGACTGAAGATGATGACGACTGGGATGATTGGGACGATGAAGAAGACGACGGTCACGTTGTTTACGTTCGCGATTAATCGAGTTTACTAATAAAAACCGCAATTTATTTGCGGTTTTTTTACGTTTAAATCAAAGTCGCTTGGTGAATTTTCCCGCACAATAGTGTGTTTGTTCTAATAAATGATGTCGTTATTATTGTTTCTCCCTAGTTTGGGAAGTTGTTGTATAAATGGAGTTAAGAGCCAATCATGGATTCTAAGCAGAGAGCGGTTTCTCGCTTAATCGCTCAGGCAGGGCAAATGTTGCTAGCTCACGGTGCAGAAAGCACCTTAGTGGGAAACATCATGCAGCGTATTGGCCTTGCATGTGGTATGGACGAAGTGGAAGTATCTTTGTCTGCCAGTTCTCTTGTTGTAACCACTGTTCATCATGGTCACTGTATTACTACCGCCCGACGATGTGCTGACCGTGGCATTAACATGCGGGTTATCACTCAGGTCCAACGTATTTGCATCATGCTAGAGCGTGGGATCATTGATGACTATCTTGCTCAGCATAAGCTTAATCAAATCAGTCCGAAGCGTTACAACCGATGGTTAGTAGTCGTGATGATTGGTTTGTCATGTGCGGCATTCAGCCGTCTCGCTGGCGGTGATTGGACGGTCTTTGCTATGACGTTTTTAGCGTCTTCTGTTGGGATGATTGTTCGTCAAGAAATCGGCCATCGACATTTCAATCCACTGGTCAACTTTGCCGTGACGGCTTTTGTTACTACCGCTATCTCGGTTCAAGCTGTGGTTTACGAGTTTGGTAACTTACCATCTGTGGTGATGGCATCGTCGGTATTGATGTTGGTACCGGGTGTGCCATTGATAAACTCCGTCGCAGATATGTTGAAAGGCTACATCAACATGGGGATTGCACGCTTTGTTATGGCAAGCTTGCTGACTTTGGCAACCTGTTTAGGCATTGTCGCAGCGATGACGGTATTAGGTACATGGGGGTGGGTATGATCACAATGGATCTTATGCTCGGTTTGCTAAACGATATGTTCTTCGCGGCGATCCCTGCGGTCGGTTTTGCATTGGTATTTAATGTGCCACAGAAAGCGTTAATGTATTGTGCGATAGGTGGAGCGATAGGCCATGGCTCTCGTTATCTAATGATGCATTTTGGTATCCCTATCGAGTGGGCAACCTTTTTCGCAGCGACACTCGTCGGTATGATAGGTGTTCATTGGTCACATAAGTTCTTTGCTCACCCAAAGGTGTTTACCGTGGCTTCATTGATCCCTATGGTACCTGGGGTATTCGCGTTCAAAGCTATGATTGCTTTAGTCGAACTAAATCATAAAGGCTTTAGCCCAGAGTTGTTTGCAATGCTCACCACTAATTTTCTAAAAGCGATGTTTATCATTGCGGGCTTAGCGGTTGGTCTTGCTATGCCGGGTCTGTTAATTTATCGTCGTCGACCTATTGTTTAAGAGGTTTTTGAATGATCATCAGTATGATTGCCGCGATGGCAAACGATCGAGTTATTGGCAAAGACAATCAAATGCCATGGCATCTACCAGCGGATTTTGCTTGGTTTAAACGTTGCACGATGGGCAAACCCGTTATTATGGGGCGCAAGACTTATGAGTCGATTGGCCGCCCACTGCCGGGACGAACCAACATTGTCATCAGTCGTGATAGTCAGCTTGAAATCGAAGGGGTAGTTACTGTGACCTCTATAGAGGAAGCATTACAAGCAGCCGGAGACGTTGAGGAAGCAATGATCATCGGTGGCGGTGCAATATATGCTGCCTGCTTGCCGCTTGCGAATAAGCTTTACGTTACCCACATTGATGCCAAGATCGAAGGTGACACTCAGTTCCCTGCATGGGGAGTAGAGTTTGTTGAAAGCTACTCAGAAGCGTTTATTGCTGATGAAAAGAACGCATACAACATGCGTTTTGTGGTGTTAGAGAAGTAAGCTGTTAAACGGTTAAAATTAAGAAAGGAGAGCGTCGCTCTCCTTTTTGTTATTTGTCGATACATTGTTAAGATTAAAGTGCAGGTTGAGTGAAGTATTGTTTATCTTCCCAACGCAGCATGGTAAGCGAACCACCCCACACACAGCCTGTATCTAAACCAATTTCTTTTTCTGTGAACAGACCTTCCAATGCTGCCCAATGGCCAAAGATAACGGGCTTTTCTATCGCCTTGCGTGAATCAAGTTTGAACCAAGGAATCAAAGAACCGTCGGTCACTTCTTGTGGTGGTAATTTACTGTCCATATCGAGACGAGCATCAGGGTAACAAAAACGCATACGGGTAAATGCATTGATGATATAGCGAAATCGATCAATGCCTTGCAGATTGTCGTTCCAAAGATCCGGCAGGTTGCAGTACATGTTTTCTATCAGCCATGTCCATTGGTCACTTTGTAATACCAGTTCAACTTCACGAGCGGCTGCTCGTGCTGTTGTTAAATCCCATTGCGGAGAGATGCCTGCATGGCACATAGCGAACTCAGGGTGTTCAAGCAATAATGGCTGTTTGCGTAGCCATTCCAATAATTCTAGCTTGTCGTCGGCTTCAAAAATCGGCGCGGTTTTGTCTTTCTCTTTTACTCGATGAATCCCAAGAGACACCGCCAGTAAATGAAGGTCATGATTGCCTAAAACGACTTTACCACTATCGCCCAATTCTTTCATAAAGCGCAAAGTTTCAAGCGATTTAGGGCCTCTCGCAACGAGATCTCCGGCAATCCAAAGTTGATCTTTGCTTGGGTTAAATTGGACTTGTTCGAGTAAGTGCTGCAATTCGTCGAAGCAGCCTTGAATATCTCCGACAATGTAGGTCGACACGTTATTTACCTTAAAAAATCGAATTAATTGAGTACGTTGGGTATGGCCAACCGGAATGGTTCAATTTCAGCTGCAAACTCTTTGCCTTTTTCATCGAGCATAATGTACTGACCTTGCATCACACCAACAGGCGTTTCAATCGCAGTGCCACTGGTATAGGTGTATTCATCCTTTGCTGCAATAAAGGGTTGCTGTCCCACGACACCTTCACCTTCCACACTCATCTGTTTACCGTTAGCATCAGTAATCAGCCATCGACGGCTGATAAGTTGAACCGTTTGAGTGCTTAAATTTTTGATGGTGATGATGTAGGCAAAGATATAGCGCTTGCTATCAGGCTCTGATTGCTCGGGAATGTATTTGGTATGGACTTGGACTTTAATACAAGGCTGAGAAACATCCATGCGGCCTCCTCGTACTTCATTTAGTCAAAAGGGCGCTGATGCGCCCTTAGAGTTAGCTTTATTGCTGCTGTGCGTGATTCGCATCTAGCCAGTTAGCCATTGCAACGAATTGCTCTAAGGTAAGGTTCTCAGGGCGCATCGATGGGTTAATGCCTAGCGCTTCTAACTGCTCCAAGCTCAAAAGTGACTTGTAACAGTTACGTACGGTTTTACGACGTTGGTTGAAACCCTCGCGACATACGCGGTCTAGCCATTTTAGGCTAGTTGCTGGGTGTGGTAGCACATCGTAAGGCACTAAACGTACCACTGCTGAATCGACCTTCGGTGGCGGAACGAATGCAGTTGGTGGTACTTCTAAAACAGGAACTACTTTACAGTAGTATTGCGCCATCACTGTTAGACGGCCATAAGCTTTACTGCCCGGGCCTGCTGCTAAACGGTTAACCACTTCTTTTTGTAGCATAAAGTGCATGTCTTGAATGTCTTTATGAAACTCAAAAAGATGGAACATCAATGGCGTAGAGATGTTGTATGGTAGGTTGCCGAAGATACGCAGCGGGTTGTTTTCTTTTACAAGCTGCGTGAAGTCGAAGCGCATCGCATCGCCTTCATGAATCGTCAATTTGTCAGCCAGTTCAGGGTGGTTACGTAGACGCTCTGCAAGATCTCGGTCAAGTTCAATAACAGTAAACTTATCGACTTCACGACCTACTGGCTCTGTAATTGCGCCAAGGCCAGGACCAATCTCAACCAGGTTTTGACCAGGCCTAGGGTTGATGGCAGATACGATACCATCAATGATATAAGGATCGTTTAGGAAGTTTTGACCAAAACGTTTACGCGCTTTGTGCCCTAAGTGGACATCATTTCTCATTGTTTTTTCTCTACTAAATCTATTGCATGCGTCAGCGCTGTTCGGAAGCTCCCTGTATCCGCTTGCCCCGTCCCTGCAAGTTCTAATGCTGTACCGTGATCGACTGATGTTCTAATAAAGGGTAGACCAAGAGTAATATTTACTGAACGTCCAAAGCCTTTATATTTCAGAACAGGCAGAACTTGATCGTGGTACATGCCTAAGACTGCATCGGCATCGTTTAAATACTTTTCATTAAAGATGGTATCTGCTGGAAGCGGACCAATAAGGTTGTAGCCTTTTTGATCTTTTATCTTGTTCAATGTCGGCGTGATAGTGTCAATTTCTTCTCGCCCTAAACAGCCATCTTCCCCTGCATGAGGATTAAGCCCGCAAACATAGATGTTTGGGCGACTAATAGCAAATTTTTCTACTAAGTCGGTATGCAGAATATCGATGATTTTTTCTAAACGTTCTTCCGTCACCGCTTTTGAAACGTAAGCAAGAGGAATATGAGTCGTCACTAAAGCAACACGAAGCCCTTCGGTAGCCAACATCATCACTACTAAAGGCGTATTGGATTTCTCGGCAAAAAACTCAGTATGTCCACTGAATGCCACTCCCGCTCGGTTGATTACCCCTTTGTGGACTGGGCCTGTCACGATGGCGTCAAACTCACCATTCATACAACCTTGGGCCGCACGTTCAAGAGTTTGCAATACATAATGGCCGTTGGCTTCATTGAGCTCACCGGCCACAGTTGGAGTATGTAAATCGACATGATCGACAATCAGAGAGCCTGCTTGCTGCGCAGCGGCTTTTGCCTCGGCTTGGTAATCATGAAGCTCAACATCAATGCCGAGCAGTTTTGCTCGCTCGGCTAGCATTGTTTTGTCTGCACACACCACAATTTGATGGTCCCAGCTTTGAGTGGATAAAGCTAAAACAAGATTTGGGCCTATGCCCGCAGGTTCCCCCGCGGTGACAACAATACGTTTAATTGACATTGCGCTCGTCTCCTACCATTTCAATAAAGGCACTCGCGCGGATTTCTTGTAGCCACGCATTGGCTTCTTCATTGAACTTACGGTTAAACAAAATACGGTATGCTTTGTTCTTTAATGCAGAGTCAGTACGGTCAACTTCACGACGGTCTAGCACTTCAACAATATGCCAACCATGAACGGTTTGGAATGGTGCACTGATTTGGCCTACAGGCAGAGTATCAACTTGATGTTTGAACTCAGGCACGTAGAGATCCGAGGTTTGGTAACCTAACTCACCATCTTTCGCAGCAGAGCCTGGGTCTTGGCTGTATTGTTGAGCCATATCACCAAAGGTAGCTTCGCCGGCATTGATTTGAGCAACAATGCTCTTAAGTTGCTTCTGAACGCCTTCATCGCTAAGGATAACGGTCGGTTTAATTAAGATGTGGCGCGCGTTGATTTCTGTTACAGCAACAGTTTCTAGGCCTTTAACATCTTCAATTTTTAGAATGTGGAAACCCACACCACTGCGGAATGGACCAATGATGCTGCCTTTGTTTTGCAGTTTGATTTGATCAGCGAAGATCGTTGGCATCTCTTCTTTACGCATCCATCCCCAATCACCACCTTCAAGTGCTTTAGGACCTTTTGAGTATGAGTAAGCCAAGGTGCTAAAGTCTGCCCCATCGTTTAGCTTTTCGACGAGATCGTTGGCAAGTGCTTCTGCTTCTGATTTGTCTTCACCATCGTTTACACGCAATTGAATGTGACCAATTTTGTATTGAACGGTAGCACTGGTTTCTTGGGCTAGCGCATCGGCGAGGTTTTCAACTTCAGCGGGTAGAATGTTGATACGGCGACGAACCAACGCGTTACGCGCTTCATTTGCTGCGATCTCTTTGCGAATTTGATTGCGGAATTCGCTGTAGCTGATGCCTTCTTCGCTAATTGACGCAATCATCTGATCTACAGTTTGGTTGTTGTTCTTGGCGATATCTTCGATAGCTGAATTGACTCGGCTGTCATCAACACGTACACCAATACGCTCGGCTTCTTGTTGCTGAATGGCTTCAACAATAAGTTTCTCGGTCACTTGTTCAAGTAGCACATCATCACTTGGTAGTGCTTGACCGCTTTTTTTCGCATTAGCACGAAGTGTTTTTAGTGCAGTATCGATGTCACTTTGTAGTACAACGCCTTCGTTAACGATGACGGCCACTTTATCCATTTCAATCACTTGAGCATTCGCAGCACCAAAGTGGCAAGCGGCTACTAGGGTCAGTAGCGCGTGTTTCCAAATTTTCATTTAAAACCCTATAGACGTTAATGCCAGCTCACGTTTGAGCCAGCGTAATAATTAGTTGTTTAAGAAGAATGGGCGGCCGTAGCCAAGCGAGTTGCCCGCTCCTGTAAGGCCAGCAACCGCTGAACTTGAACCGATAGCTGTGCCAAAACCGGTTACACCAAAGTTGACACTAAAGTTATTCTCGTAGACGGGCTCTGCAATTTCACTATTAATAAAGTCACCGTTCCAACGTCTTAGTTGGTTGCTGTAGGTAAAACCGATATACCAGCAATCATCGCGGTAATTCAGTTGAGCTAGCCACTCTAATGCTTCATCCGTTGTGAGATCGTAGAAGTATTGAGCACTTGCGTTCCACTTTGAAGATAACTGGTAAGCGCCTATTATACCAGCTTGCGATATACCATCACGGGTGATGGAGTCAATATCAAAATCAACAGTTTCTTCGATGTATTCTTTGGTTACGTAACGGTAGTTACCTTGAATGTAGCCATCTGCAAAACGGTACTCAAGCGTACTATTACCTAACTGCAGTTCACTTGAGTCAATGTCATATTGAAGACCGCCATGGTAGAACAGGTAATCGTTGTAGTTGAAATCCATCTCAACAGCCCAAGCTGAGTAGTTGGTTTTCTCTTGATCCGCATTGATCGAGGTATTGTTCTTGGTATCTTTATCTAAGTAGAAAATTTGACCGAACGAGATATTCAAGCGTTCTTTATATTGATCGTCAAAGAAGCGAGTTGAAGCGCCGTAGCTAAATTGATTCGCTGCGGCAATCCGATCAACCCCACTGAATTTACGGCTACGGAATAGCCCGTAGTAATCCGTTTGTAGTAGGGTGGTATCGTAGAGATAAATCTCACTTTGGTCTTCTTTTGGTACGTACAGGTATTGAACTTGTGGTTCAAGAGTCTGTGTATAGCCGCCAAATACATAAGCATCGCGCTCTAACACAATACCTGCGTGAGAGCGAAATTCTGGGATAATGCGAGAGGTGGTTTCTTTCAAGTTATAGCCATCATATTGGCTGTCACTCAAGTTGATACCATCAAGGTCTTGTTGGTAATAGGTCGCTAATAGACGAGCTTCGGTTGTCCAGCTCCCCCAAGTTGTACCAATTGGGATAGTGAGACCCGGTTCGATATGTGCTCGTGTTGCAGATGGCTTACTGCCATCATCAGTGTCAAAGCGCGAGACGTGGCTGATCACATCAAAATCTAAGAAGCGCATCAGCTCTGGAGCGTAAAAGTTAAACTTGAGCTGAGGTAAGATTCGATACGGTAAATTGCCGTTTTCCGTCAATACTTGGAAATCTCGCGTTAGAATGGAAGCATCCCACATAGCTGAACGATAGGTCACTTCAGCTTCTTGAATGAGCTGTCCATCTTCGCGGCTACCGATACTAGAGTCTACATCGGAGAAGTAGTTAATATCGCTAACTTTTGAGTAGTCAACGTTTAGTTTCCACGCTTGATTGAAAATGCCGCTATGGGTGTATTGGAAACCCCAGCGATCACCTTGTTCTGGGTACTTTTTATCTTCGTTTAAATACTCGGCTTCGATTTGTCCGCTACCAAAATCGGTTAAATAACGGAATTTATTATCGAGTTGAGTACCTCGCTGCTCCATGTATTTGACTGTGGTTAGCAAGTCATAGTTTGGTGCTATGTTCCAATACACAGGAACTTCGAATTCAAGACCATCACTAGAGCCGTAAGAAATCGTTGGGTAAAGAAAACCTGTCTTACGAGTGTCGCCAATTGGCACTTTTAGGAATGGCAGGTAGAACACTGGTACGCTTTGAATTTCGAAGCGAGGGTTATAGAAAGTCGCCTCTTCTTCATCTTGATCGATTTCGATGCTAGATGCTTTCATACGCCAAGAGTTATTTCCTTCTGGGCATGAAGTTAGCGAGCCGTCTTCTATCTCATAGATGGCTTTACCTGTTTTAGTCACGTAAACCGCGTCACCGCGACCAGGCTCACACAGGAACTGGTATTTTGTGTTCGTTAATTCCAGATGGTCAGTGTTGAGGTTATTCACTGCTTTATCAGAAATAGTTTTAACTTCGCCATCGCTGAAGGTTACATTACCTTCTGCGACCACAACATTATCCTGCTGGTGCATTGTAACATTGTCTGCAAGTATTCGTTTCTTACCTTGCACCACAACTACATTACCACTGTAAGTGGCTTTGTTACCGTTCACCGCTTGAAGGCTGTCGGCTTCAACATTGATGGGTTGCTGATTTGGGTTTTCTGCTTCAGGTTCGTCGATCAAACATTGATCTATAGCGGGCAGTTCCTGCACACTATCGTCTACTATGGCTTCATTAGCTTGAACCTGAGACGCAAATACAGCGGCACTGATTGAAGCGGCAAGTAACGTGCGGGGAAAACGTGACATCGAGTTTTACTATCCTGTTGAACTTGATAAATCCGGTAAATGGACGACCGAATAAAAATAAAACGGTCTTTATCATAAAGGAAATTCATTCATCCGGCACTATAAGACCGCGCTACGATGAAAAAATTCAGAGATTGAGAGCACATAATGCATATTTTTGGCAAAATTCTGGGGACCTTTTTTGGTTTGCTGTTGGGCAACGTACTGGGAGCTGTGATTGGTTTCTTTATTGGACATCAATTTGATAAGGCACGCCGTCTAAGCCAAGCGGGTTTTCACACATCAGGTTTTAGCGGCCCGAGCCAAGCTGAACGACAAGAAGAGTTCTTTAAAGCGGCATTTGCCGTGATGGGCCATGTAGCTAAAGCGAAAGGGCAAGTGACGCGTCAGGAAATTGAACTGGCGAGCGCGATGATGGATCGAATGAGTCTTCATGGTCAGCAGCGTCGCTCTGCTCAGGATGCATTCCGTGAAGGTAAATCTAGCGATTTTCCACTTACTTCAATTCTTGAGAAAGTTAAAATTTCAACTGGCGGTCGTTTTGACTTATTGCAGTTCTTTCTTGAGCTACAAATTTCAGCGGCTTTTGCTGATGGTGATATTCACCCGAGTGAGCGTGAAGTACTACATCGAATCGCAGTTGGTCTTGGTTTCTCATCACAACAGCTGGAACAACGTTTGCGCATGCAAGAAGCGGCTTTCCGTTTTCAGCAAGGCGGTTTTGGTGGTCAATCGGGCGGTCAGCAACAGTCAGGTAGTTGGCAGCAACAAGCTTCTCCCGCTAATCAATTGGCCGATGCATACAACGTATTGGGTGTGGGTGAAAACTCAGACAGTAAAACCGTCAAACGCGCTTATCGTAAATTAATGAATGAGCATCACCCGGATAAATTGATGGCGAAAGGTTTACCGCCTGAGATGATGAACGTAGCGAAAGAAAAATCACAAGAGATTCAAAACGCTTACGATCTGATCAAGAAAGTGAAAGGCTTTAAATAGCCTTCTCACAAACGCAAAACAATAAAGGCGAGCTTCAGCTCGCCTTTATATATTTTACAATGTGGTTTTCGATTATTTGCGAACCGCAATGGCTTCGATTTCGATACCTACATCTTTTGGTAGGCGTGCTACTTCAACACAAGAGCGTGCTGGGTAGTTTGCTACTTTGTGCTCGTCGAAGAATGCACCGTAAACTTCGTTTACCGCAGCAAAGTCGTTTAGGTCTTTGACAAAAACAGTCATTTTCACGATATCAGCAACCGTTAGGCCTGATGCTTCAACTACCGCTTTTACATTGTCCAGAGATTGGCGTGCTTGCACGGTGATCTCTGCTGATACTTCGCCTGTTACTGGGTTTACAGGGATTTGGCCAGAAGTAAGAACCATGCTGCCAAGATCAACACCTTGTACGTATGGGCCGATTGCTGCTGGAGCAGATTCTGTATGAAGTACTTTAGTCATGGTTATTTCCAATGATGTTACGGAATGAATGGCAAACAGTTTGCCTTCAATCAGCCACTAGGTAAAGCGCTAAATACCCCACCAAATAAGCCAGTAAAGTGAGGTATTATGCTAGTTGCACAAAGGCTTATAGATTATCGCTCGGTCACAATTTCACGAGAGAATACTTTCTCACAGTATTTGCACTTCAAACGGATATCATCTTTGGCTTCAAATATTTTGAAGCTGCTTTCAACCGGTTCACCATGAGTAATACAGTTGGTGTTTGGGCACTCAAAAACATTGTTGATCTGCTCTGGTAATTCCAGAGGCAACTTTTTCACAACCGAGTAGTTTTCGATTTGGTTGACGGTGGCATGCGGGGCGTACAAGGCCAGTTTGCTTGCCTGCTCTTCGCTGATAAAGACATTTTCAATTTTTAGTAAGTCTTTGTGCCCAAGAGCGGAAGAGGGCAAGTTCAAGCCGACTGTCACGCGCTGCTGGCTGTTGTGCATATTAAACAGTTTGAGAACTTTAATGCCAATTAGCGCAGGAATGTGGTCGATAACCGTGCCGTTTTTAATTGCTTCTACCTGCAATTGAGTTTCTTTAGTCATGAGTTTTTCTCCTCGATTACAGTGATTGATTGAGAACTAGCGCTAGCAGAGCTTCACGGGCGTAGACGCCGTTTTCTGCTTGTTGGAAGTAGTAGGCGTGTGGAGTTTTGTCGACATCAGTGGTGATCTCGTCAACGCGTGGTAGAGGGTGCAGCACCTTCAGGTTTTCACGCGCGTCTTTGAGTAGAGCGGCGGTAAGGATGTAAGCCGATTTAATGTGTGCGTACTCTGATTCATCAAAGCGCTCTTTTTGTACGCGAGTCATATATAGGATGTCGAGTTCAGGAACCACGGTTTCCATATCGGTATGCAAGCTATATTGAATGCCTGCTGCATCCAACTCTTCACAGATGTAATCGGGCATGGCTAAAGCTTCGGGAGCGATAAAGAAGAAGCGCACATTGTTAAACTTGGCTAATGCTTGAGTGAGAGAATGCACGGTGCGGCCATATTTTAGGTCGCCAACAAAAGCTACGTTGAGGTCATCTAATCGGCCTTGAGTTTCTGCAATAGTGAAAAGGTCGAGCAGAGTTTGCGTTGGGTGTTGGTTTGCGCCATCCCCAGCGTTAATCACAGGCACACCTTTGGAGAATTCAGAAGCAAGGCGAGCAGCGCCTTCTTGTGGATGACGCATCACAAAGGCATCCACGTAAGAAGAGATAACCTGTACAGAATCCGCGAGCGTTTCGCCTTTTTTCGCTAGCGACGTGTTACCGCCGTTATCAAAGCCAATCACACTGCCACCAATGCGTTGAATTGCAGTTTCAAATGATAGGCGAGTACGAGTCGATGGCTCAAAGAAACAGCTCGCGATAACTTTATCTTTAATCAGATTGGTATTGGGTTCGGATTTCAATTGGCTTGCAGTTTTTACAATGAGTTCAAGTTCTGCGCGCGACAGTTCTGGAATCGAAATGATGTGCTTGTTGAAAAGCGTGTTAGTCATGATCATCGTCCCTATCTGAGAATAAAATTTAGGCAATAAAAAAGCCCCCCAATAAGGGAGGCTTTAGAAATCGGTGAATGTTGTAAAATAGGCCATCAGTAAGCATGTTTGCTTACGGCAAGTAAAGCGCATTGTAGAACACGAATTACGTGGCATTTTTTACAACCTCCAGACAAATTGCCGAGCATTATACGCTGAAGTTTTGTGAGCGCAAGCGATTACGTCTCGCTTCTATTTGTTACCTTTTTGGCGTTCAGCTACCGAGTGTGGCAACCATCACAGCCTTGATGGTGTGCATGCGATTTTCAGCTTCATCAAACACAATCGAATGGTGAGATTCAAACACCTCTTCAGTGACTTCTAGCCCTTTCATGCCATACTTTTCTGCGACTTCTTTACCCACGGTGGTATCATCATTATGGAAAGCGGGTAAACAGTGCATGAACTTCACTTGCGGATTGCCGGTTTTTGCAATGGTATCCATGTTGATTTGATAGGGTTTCATTAACGCCACACGCTCTTCCCAAGCTTGCTCTGATTCTCCCATTGATACCCAAACATCGGTGTAGAGGAAGTCGCAACCTTTTACGCCTTCTTCTACGTTTTCGGTTAAGGTTATTTTTGCACTTGTTTGCTCGGCAATGGTTTGGCAGGTATCTACCAGTTGCTGCTCTGGCCAGAAGGCTTTTGGCGCAACTAAGCGAATGTCTAATCCCATTTTTGCCGCACCAACCATAAGAGAGTTACCCATGTTGTTGCGTGCGTCACCAAGATAAGCCAGTTTCATCTCATGTAATTGCTTACCTCGACCATGTTCAAGCATCGTCAGCAGATCGGCTAAGATTTGCGTTGGGTGAAACTCATCGGTTAGGCCATTCCACACAGGAACGCCCGCATGTTCAGCCAGCTCTTCTACAATCGCTTGACCAAAGCCGCGATATTCAATGCCGTCGTACATTCTTCCTAGTACGCGTGCCGTGTCTTTCATCGATTCTTTATGACCAATTTGTGAGCCAGAAGGGCCGATATAAGAAACTTGAGCACCTTGATCAAAGGCGGCCACTTCAAAGGCACATCGAGTTCGGGTAGAGGCTTTTTCAAAGATTAGAGCAATGTTTTTACCTTGCAGTTTTGGCTGCTCAGTTCCTGAATATTTCGCTTTTTTTAAATCTGCAGACAGATCCAACAAGAATTGAATTTCTTGCGGAGTGAAGTCGAGCAGTTTGACAAAGCTGCGGTTACGTAAATTAAAAGCCATGCCTTATTCCCTTATTGTTAGTCGCGACCAATGAAGGATTTAGTTAAACATAAAAATGTATATATTGTGAATAATTATTTTAACTAAAAACCGATAAAAGCATCTTTTATCGGTTTTGTTGACTAATTATGTTTATAGGTTTTCTTCTGCGAACTCTGCGAGACGGCTTCGTACTACACCATTTAGGTGTATGTTGGCGCTGCCTTCAAAGTCTTTAAAGCGCTCGACCATATAAGTTAATCCTGACGTCACAGGGGTTAAGTAATGGGAGTCGATTTGCGCCAAGTTACCAGAGCAGACAATTTTAGTGCCTTCACCACATCGGGTGATGATGGTTTTGATTTGTGAGGCTGTGAGGTTTTGACACTCGTCGAGCAATACAAATGCATTTTGAATTGAGCGCCCACGCATGAAGTTAATGGATTTGAACTGAATGTTGGCTTTATCGCAGATGTATTTGAGTGAGCCTTCAGTACAATGGTCATTCTTATGCAGCGCCTCTAAAGTATCAGTAACCGCAGCAAGCCATGGCAGCATCTTCTCTTCTTCTGTTCCGGGTAAGAAGCCGATGGACTCACCAATATCGGGTGTGTTTCGAGTGACAATGATTTTGTCGAACATCCCTTTTTCTATGGTTTGTTCTAGTGCAGAAGCGAGCGCTAATAGGGTTTTACCGCTCCCTGCGGCTCCGGTCAGAATGACCAAATCAATATCAGGGTCGAGGAGGGCGTCCAATGCCATCGCTTGGTAGATATTTTTCGGGGTGATATCCCAAGCTCGTCGATGCATTAAACGTTCGCGGCTGAGGTCTTTAAGAGTCAATTTATCGGCTTCGATTTCTGTCACGCGACCAACAAAATCGCTGCCTTCATCAATCACATATTGATTGAGATAAGTGGGATCAAAAGGTTCACGATCTAAAGTATGAAACGTTCGGCCTGCCAGATTTTTACTTTCGACTTGGTCAACACTCTCCCAGAAATGCCCGGATACCTGTTGAAACCCTTTGGTGAGGTATTGAACATCATCGATCAGTTGGTCAGTTCGATAATCTTCAACAAAGCGAACGCCAGCACCTTTGGCTCGCAAACGCATATTGATGTCTTTGGTGACCAGAATGACTTCTCGAGGTGCGCGCTTGTTTTGTAAATATAGCACCGCATTGAGGATGCGATTATCACCAGCCTTATCGGCAAAGGCTTTGACGGTTTCTTGCAGTTCGAAGTCGGCCAAAATAGCGATATTGCCAGTATCGTGTTTATCTCGGTTAATGGGGATCCCTTCGGAGATTTCATCCGGGGTAGACTCTTTAAAAAGTGCTTCTAACGCACGTATAGCGACTCTAGCATCACGTGCCACATCACGTTTACTGTCTTTGATTCGATCGAGTTCTTCTAATACGGTCATCGGAATGACCACGTCGTGTTCTTGAAAGGAATAAATGGCGAAAGGTTCGTGAAGAAGGATATTGGTATCAAGTACGAAAAGTTTTCTATCCGTATCACCCATAAGCGTCTCCTGCCTGAGTCGGCGTGCTGCTGTACAGATCTGTTTGCCTGTCTTCAACTGCTCTGCTGAACGAGCGGGAGCGTCAAAGACTGCAAACCCGTGTAGTTCGACCTTTTGCCCTCGAGCTAGCCGAGGGTAACGCTGGGGTTACGCAAGTGGTTAAGTAAAGAAATGCCCCATGCGTTAACGTAAGTATAGGCAATCCACAGTTCTTGTTGTGCCATCGTTTTCTTACACTTTGATGTCACTCTTTAGCTGCAAAAATATTTGTTGTGAAATGCGGGCTTTGTACGTGACCAAAGTCACAGCTTGCAGTAATATTAGCGACCTTTTTCTGCGCCATCGCTGACCTATAATTACCCCCGTCAGCCGCCTTTGAAATGGCGCAAGAACAGCTAAGATAAATAATAAATTTATTAAATGAGGTAGTCGATTCATGACATTTGCTTTGGGCCAACGTTGGATCAGCGATACGGAAAGCGATCTGGGTTTAGGAACTGTAGTGGCATTGGATGCTCGCACTGTGACATTAATGTTTGCCGCTTCTGAAGAAAACCGAGTCTATTCGCGTAACGATACTCCTGTGACTCGTGTGAGCTTTAATGCTGGAGATACAGTAGAAAGCCAACAAGGTTGGTCATTGAAAGTTGAGCAAGTGATTGAAGACCAAGGTCTGTTTACGTACGTTGGTGTACGTGAAGACACCGAAGAAGCGGATGTAGCTCTGCGTGAAATCATGCTGAGCAACCAGATTCGTTTTAACAAACCTCAAGATAAGTTATTTGCTGGTCAAATTGACCGTATGGATAACTTCGTTCTGCGTTATCGCGCATTGGTTAACCAATATCAGCAGCACAAAAGCCCGATGCGTGGCCTATGTGGCATGCGCGCTGGTCTTATTCCTCATCAGTTATATATTGCCCATGAAGTCGGTCGCCGTCATGCACCACGTGTACTTCTGGCTGATGAAGTTGGCCTAGGTAAAACCATTGAAGCGGGCATGATCATTCACCAACAAGTGTTAGCGGGTCGTGCAGAGCGTATTCTTATCGTGGTTCCAGAAACTCTACAGCACCAATGGTTAGTAGAGATGATGCGCCGCTTTAACCTGCATTTCTCTATTTTTGATGAAGAGCGCTGCATTGAAGCATTCGCTGAATCAGATAACCCATTTGACACCCAACAATATGTATTGTGTTCATTAGATTTCCTACGTAAGAGCCGTAAGCGTTACGAACAGGCGTTAGAAGGTGAATGGGATCTCTTAGTTGTCGATGAAGCACATCACCTTGAGTGGAGCCAAGAAAAACCAAGCCGTGAATACCAAGTGGTTGAAGGTTTAGCGGAAAAGACACCGGGTGTCCTTTTGCTAACTGCAACGCCTGAACAGCTAGGTCGCGAGAGCCATTTTGCCCGTCTACGTCTGCTTGATTCTGACCGTTTCTACGATTATGAAGCGTTTGTAAAAGAGGAAGAGCAATATGCACCGGTTGCAGACTCTGTTAGCGCGCTTTTCTCAGGTCAAACTTTAGCGGATGAAGCGAAAAACCAAATTACTGAACTGCTTTCAGAACAAGACGTTGAACCTTTGTTCCGCATTATCGAAAGCGATAGCGAAGAAGAAGCGAAAGCGGCGGCTCGCCAAGAGTTGATCGATAACTTGATGGACCGTCACGGTACTGGCCGCGTGCTATTTAGAAATACTCGCGCAGCGGTAAAAGGTTTCCCGAAACGTAACGTCCACCTTATGCCGATGGCGATTCCTCAGCAATACACGACGTCTATGCGCGTGGCAGGCATGATCGGTGGCAAAATGACTCCTGAAGCACGCGCGATTAAGAACCTTTACCCAGAAGAAATCTTCCAAGAGTTTGAAGGTGATGATGCAAGCTGGTGGCAGTTTGACTCTCGCGTGAACTGGTTGATTGAAAAAGTAAAAGATAAGCGCGCTGAGAAGATTCTAGTGATTGCTTCACGTGCCAGCACCGCATTGCAACTTGAGCAAGCTTTGCGTGAGCGTGAAGGCATTCGCGCAACTGTATTCCATGAAGGCATGTCGATTCTAGAGCGTGACAAAGCGGCCGCTTACTTCGCTCAAGAAGAGGGTGGTGCACAAGTGCTTATCTGTAGTGAAATTGGCTCAGAAGGTCGTAACTTCCAGTTCGCTAACCAGCTAGTGATGTTTGATTTGCCATTTAACCCAGATCTGCTTGAGCAACGTATTGGCCGTTTAGACCGTATTGGTCAAAACCGTGATATCGATATTCACGTGCCATACCTAGAAGGTACGTCACAAGCGATTATTGCTCGTTGGTTTGATGAAGGTCTGAATGCGTTTGCAGAAACTTGCCCAACTGGCCGCGCGGTTTACGACCAGTATTCAGAAAGCTTAATTGAGATGCTAGCTTCTGGTGATACCACCGAGCTTGACGACATCATTGAGCAATCGGCGAAGATGAACAAAGAGCTAAAATTTCAGCTTGAACAAGGCCGTGACCGCCTATTAGAAATGCACTCAAATGGCGGTGAAAAAGCGCAAGCTATCGTTGATAGTATCGCCTCGACTGATGGTGATACCAACCTTGTTACGTTTGCTCTAAGCCTATTCGATACGATTGGTCTTAACCAAGATGACAAAGGTGAAAATGCATTGGTAGTAACGCCATCTGAGCACATGATGGTGCCAAGCTACCCGGGTCTACCTTATGAAGGGGCGACCATTACCTTTGATCGTGAAACGGCGCTTTCTCGTGAAGACATGAACTTCATTAGTTGGGAACACCCAATGATCCAAGGCGGTATTGATCTGCTGATGAGTGAAGGCGTGGGCGTAACTGCCATGTCTCTACTGAAGAACAAAGCATTGCCTGTTGGCACTATGCTCCTTGAGCTGATCTACAAAGTGGACGCGCAAGCACCGAAACGCAGTGGTATTACTCGCTTCCTGCCTGCTACGCCAATCCGCATCATGTTGGATGGCAAAGGCAATGACTTGTCTGAGCAAGTTGAGTTTGAAAGCTTTAACCGTCAGCTAAGCCCAGTAGGCCGCCATATTGCAACTAAACTGGTTTCTTCCGTTCAAGCGCAAGTGCATCAATTGATCACTGCTGGTGAAGCTCTGGTGGGCGATAAAGTGACTAAGATTCGCGAACAAGCTCAGCAAGAAATGCAAACTAGCCTGAACGCCGAACTTGAACGCCTGCAAGCATTGAAAGCAGTTAACCCGAATATTCGTGATGAAGAGATCGACGCTATTGATGAGCAAATCAAACAGCTCACTGGTTACATCTCTCAAGCGCAATACCAATTAGATTCATTGCGTCTGATTGTTGTTTCACACAACTAGCCTAGAATCTAAATCATTAAGCCATTTCCGGTGGTTTGTTTAAAAGCCACCGGAAGTTTTATGTCGTAACCTGCCTTTTGACAGGTAGAAATTGGAATAACCAATGGCAATGCTAGAGTACAACCCACCAAGAGATCCATGGGTTGAGATTGTTTATGAGGATCCGCAGATCCTCGCGGTTAATAAGCCGTCAGGGCTACTGTCGGTACCAGGGCGATTAGAAGAGCACTTCGATAGCATGTGGAGTCGTTTACAAAGCGATTACCCAGATATTCAAGTTGTGCATCGACTAGACATGTCAACCTCAGGTTTAATGGTTTTGGCTAAAGATAAATACGCAGAAAGATCACTGAAAAAACAGTTTCAATATCGTCTAACCCATAAGGTGTACTATGCACGAGTTTGGGGGTATGTTGAACAGGAGCAAGGTGAGATCGATCTGCCATTGATCTGCGATTGGCCAAATAGGCCGAAACAAAAGGTATGTTTGGAGACAGGCAAACCTTCAAAAACCTTGTATCAAGTCGCTAAGCGAGAAGAGAAAACCACGATTGTGCGCTTGTTGCCGATTACTGGTCGCTCACATCAGTTGCGTGTTCATATGCAGGCATTAGGACACCCAATCGTTGGGGATGAGTTTTACTCAGAAGGTGAAGCTTTTACTTTCTCAGACCGTTTGGATTTGCACGCGGCAGAGCTGAGCTTTTATCATCCTCGTTGTGAATGGCTGCGTAGTTTGTTTGTGCCATGTGATTTCTACCCAGAAGCTCAGGCTGTGGTACTTAATGTTTTCGATCCTGTGCGAAAATTACCTGATTACAAAACGCTACCGCGTTCTTAGGTAAAATATTCAGTCCTCATTAGGTAGCGCGTTAAGGAGAACTTATGTCGCTACCTACTGTTGTCTTTCTTGATAGATCGACCATTCCTGCTCATATAGACCTTCCCCATCTTCCTTTTGACCATCAATGGATTGAGTACGACTCGACTCCAGCAGAACTTACGATTGAGCGTTTGCAGCAGGCGGACATTGTCATCACTAATAAAGTGGTTTTTTCTGAGGCTGAACTTCGCCATCTTCCCCAACTTAAGCTAATTGCAGTTTGCGCGACTGGCTTTAATAACGTTGATATCGATTTTTGTCAGCAACATCAGATTGCGGTTTGTAATGTTCAAGGTTACGCAACCCGCTCTGTACCTGAGCATGTGATCGCGATGGTTTATGCTCTAAGACGTAACTTGTTTGGCTATCACCGAGATATTGCACAAGGCGTTTGGCAAAAAGAACAGCAGTTTTGCTTTTTTACTCATCCTATCGGTGATGTGGGGGGCTCAACCATGGGTATTGTCGGTAGTGGCGCGCTTGGTCAAGCGACGGCTCAACTGGCGAAAGCAATTGGTATGAAGGTGCTGTTTGCTGAGCGAAAAGGGGCGCAGCAATGTCGTGAAGGCTTTTTACCTTTTGAGCAAGTATTGCAATACGCAGATGTAATCAGCCTCCATTGTCCTCTCAATCAACACACCCAAGATTTGATTGCGTCTAAAGAGCTTTCTTTAATGAAACCTTCCGCCATCTTGATTAACACAGGCCGCGGCGGTTTGGTGAATGAATCCGCTTTGGTGGCTGCATTACACAATGGTGCGATTGCTGGTGCCGGAGTGGATGTCTTTACTCAAGAACCGGCCGATGAATCTAATCCGTTACTTGCGAACATTCATTTGCCTAATCTGCTGTTAACCCCTCATGTAGCGTGGGGGAGTGACTCTTCGATTCAACGGTTATTAGAAACGCTAGTTGGCAATATACAGGCCTTTGTTGAAGGTAAGGCTAAGAATAGAGTGGTGTAATGTTACTTTTAGAGTGTGATTTGCAGCTATAAATATGACCGCACGCTATGCATTATGATGCACTTATTCTGATAACTTGTTACTCTCTGCTTCCTTTTGTTTTATAACAGCTTTTGGGATTAGTGAAGATGGAATCTACACAAGTGAGAAATTCAGTTTTATTTAATGGTCGCGCTGGAGAGTTCTTCGGTATCTGGATTGTTAATGTTTTACTCTCAATAATTACTCTTGGGATTTACTCTGCATAGGCAAAGGTACGTACTAAGCGTTATTTCTATGGCAACACACAAATTGCTCAAGAACGTTTTGAATACCATGCAACACCGATACAGATCCTTAAAGGCCGCTTAATTGCGGTGGGCTGCGTGATTGCTTGGGTTGTACTGAGCACCATGAACCCAATCATTTCTTCCATATTATTATTGGCCTTTTATGTCGCTTTACCTTGGTTGTTATGGAGCAATGCACGATTTGATTGTGCAATGACGAGCTTTGCTAATGTTCGTTTCTCTTTTGCGGGATCGTTAAAAGATGCGTATATCACTTTGTTTGGTCGTGCAGTCTGTGTCTTCGTAGGATTCATTTTAGCCGTAGTTATAATTTCTGTAGCTGGGGCTGCGGGCTCTGCAGTTGCTTTGACTATCGGTGTAATTGGTTTGCTTGCTCTACTACTGTTTGGCCAAGCTTGGGTGATGCAAGGGGTGTATAAATACTTTTTGAATGGTTACCGATACGGCCAACGAGAGTTTAGTGCGGAAATTAAGACGGCTGAATTTGTTAAAATATTTCTGTTTGCAGCATTAGTTGGTTTGGGAATATTGCTGATTATTTTTGCAGTAGGGTTCTTTACTGTACTGGGCGGCACATTCTATGGTCTAGATAATCTGCTTTATTCGGGAGTAGTGGCCCCGATCATGATGGTTACCTACTACTTGGTATTCCTTGCGTTTGGTTTTGTTATGACTGCCTTTATCGCTGCTCGTATCCGAAATTACATTTTTTCTCAGACTCAATTATCTAATGGTGATAAGCCTGAATATAACTTTGAGTCCTCGTTGTCCGCATCGAGTTATGCTTGGTTAATTTTCTCTAACCTGTTGGCGCAAATCGTCACTTTTGGTTTGGCTCGACCATGGGTTATGGTGCGCACCGCTCGATACGTAGCGTCAAGAACGACGGTAATTGGTGATGTTAGTCAATTAGATGCAAAAAGTAGTGACTCGAATATTCGTTCTGCGGCTTCAGATGAAATCGCTGAAGCCTTTGACGTCGGTATAGGCATCGGTTAATGCGCTTCGAAGGTTATGCCTTTCCACCTCACAGCTCGCATAAACAGCGAGCTGTGTTGACGCTTTACAATCAAACATCATTTCGCCTCCAATTTACGGACCACGAAGAACTGGTTTCGTTAGATCAGGTTAAATTCAGCGATTCGGTTGGGAATTTGCCTATTCGGTTAACTTTTCCGTCAGGTTGGGCTTTCGACGCTGATAATAGCGATTCACTTAAAGAGTTAGCGATAGCCTCCAACAAAAATGCTTGGTTAGTAAAGCTGGAGCGATATTGGCTTGCTGTTTTAGCCAGTGTTCTCTTGTGTATATCGTTGACGATTGCAGGTTTCTATTATGGTGTGCCTTGGGCAAGTCGAGCGATCGTTTCTGCTGTTCCTGCTTCTGTAGAGCAGAAATTTGGAGAACAAGTCTTTTCTCAATTCGAACGTCATTGGTCAGCCAGTAATGTTCCGTTTGAAGTGAGAAAAAAAGTCCGAGAAAGGCTTAAGCAGCATCTTGTCACTATTGACTATCAGGGGATGCCCATTGAGCTGGTATTTCGTTCTATGGATGAGCAAGCGAATGCGTTTGCTTTTCCGGGCGGCACCATCGTGGTTCTTGATGGCTTAGTATCATTAGCGCAAAACGATCAGCAGTTGGATAGCATTATTTTGCATGAAGTGGGGCATGTGCATCATCGCCACGTCATGATTCAAGTTGTGGAGTCGAGTATTGTTGCGATAGGTGTGGCGGTATTAACGGGTGAAGCAACAGGAGCTCTTGATTCAATGGCAGGTATTGGGGCTTTTTTGTTGAGTAATGGTCGTTCTAGGCAAGCTGAGCAACAAGCTGATATGTTTGCCAAACAAGCAATGATTGATATTTATGGCAGTGCCCAGCCGATGGTTGAAATATTTGAGTTGCTCGATAATACCAGCCAGTTTGAAATACCGGAGTGGATCAGTACTCACCCAGAAATGCAGCAACGGATTGAAGATTTGCAGCAGTAATAATCGTCAGACTATTTGCCATCGACACTTCACCTACAAAAAAGGCAGCGATAACTCGCTGCCTTTTGCTTAGGTTTTAAACTAGATTATAGCGCCGCAATCGTTGCTTTCTGCTCTTCTAGTTTCACTAGCGTTTCTTTGTAACCGTCTAGTTTCTCGCGCTCTTTCGCGACAACCGCTTCAGGTGCTTTAGCAACGAAGCCTTCGTTACCTAGCTTACCTTCGATGCGTTTGATCTCACCGTGCGTCTTCTTGATTTCGCCATCAAGACGAGCAAGCTCTGCATCTTTATCGATTAGACCAGCCATTGGGATAAGCAGCTCAGCTTTACCTACAAGTGCCGTTGCACATGCTGGTAGCTCATCGCCTTCGCTCACGACTTTAATCTCTTCAAGCTTACCTAGTGACATTAGCACTTGGCGGTTTTGCTCAAGGCGCGCTGCATCAGCTTCGCTTGCTTTTAGCATCACGTCTAGTGGTTTGCTTGGCGCGATATCGTATTCAGCACGTAGGTTACGGATGCTAGTAATAAATGCTTTCACCCACTCAATGTCTTGTAGCGCAGCTTCGTCGAAGTTTGCTTCATCGTATTGGGGTAGAGCTTGTAGCATGATGGTGTCGCCTTCAACGCCATCTACCAGAGGCTTCACGCTTTGCCAGATAGATTCTGTAATGTATGGAATCACTGGGTGAGCAAGACGTAGTGTCTTCTCTAGAACTGTGATCAATGTGCGGCGAGTACCACGTTGTTGAGCTTCTGTACCTTTCCAAAGAACAGGTTTCGTTAGCTCTAGGTACCAGTCACAGAATTGGTTCCAGATGAATTCGTAGATAGTGTTTGCCGCCATATCTAGACGGTAGTTGTCTAGGTGAGCGTTAAACTCTTTCGCTGCAAGTTCAAACTGAGATTCGATCCACTTGTCTGCTAGTGAGAATTCAATCTCACCTTCACCAAAGCCACAGTCTTTGTCTTCTGCATTCATCAGTACGTAACGGCTTGCGTTCCATAGCTTGTTACAGAAGTTGCGGTAACCTTCTAGGCGTTTCATGTCCCAGTTGATGTCACGGCCAGTTGAAGCCATCGCAGCAAGAGTGAAACGCAGTGCGTCAGTACCGTATGGTTCGATACCATTTTCAAACGTCTTACGCGTGTTCTTTTCAATCTTCTTAGCAAGCTGAGGCTGCATCATGTTGCCAGTACGCTTGGCAACTAGAGACTCTAGGTCGATGCCGTCAATCATGTCGATTGGGTCAAGTACGTTACCTTTAGACTTCGACATCTTATCGCCGTTTTCATCACGGATAAGGCCTGTCATGTAAACGGTCTTGAATGGTACTTGTGGCTTACCGTCTTCATCTTTTACAAAGTGCAGCGTCATCATGATCATACGCGCAACCCAGAAGAAGATGATATCGAAACCAGAGACAAGCACATCAGATGGGTGGAACTGCTTCAGTGCATCAGTATCTTCTGGCCAACCTTGTGTGCCAAACGTCCAAAGCGCAGATGAGAACCATGTGTCCAGTACGTCATCGTCTTGGCGAAGAACAACAACAGGTGCTAGGTTGTTTTCTGCACGAACTTCTTCTTCAGTGCGACCAACATATACGTTACCGTCGTTGTCGTACCATGCAGGAATACGGTGACCCCACCATAGCTGACGAGAAATACACCAGTCTTGAACGTCACGCATCCAAGAGAAGTACATGTTTTCGTATTGCTTAGGCACAAATTGAATGTCGCCGTTTTCAACCGCTTCGATTGCTGGCTTAGCCAGAATCTCAGTACGAACGTACCATTGGTCAGTTAGCATTGGCTCGATAACCACACCACCACGGTCACCGTAAGGAACGGTTAGGTCGTGATCTTTGATTTCGTCTAGGAGGCCAAGTTCTTCAAATTCTGCCACGATAGCTTTACGTGCAGCGAAACGCTCCATACCTTGGTATTTAGTAGGAAGTTCAGTGCTGTATGCGTCGCTTGTTTCACCGTTAGTGGTGAATACTTCTGCTTCAGCGCGTACGTTCGCGTCGAAAGTCAGAATGTTGATCATTGGTAGGTTATGACGCTTACCTACTTCATAGTCGTTGAAATCGTGCGCAGGGGTGATCTTCACACAACCTGTGCCTTTCTCCATGTCCGCGTGCTCATCACCTAAGATAGGGATGCGACGGTCAACGATAGGTAGGATGATTTCTTTGCCGATAAGATCTTTGTAGCGAGGGTCTTCAGGGTTAACCGCAACACCTGTATCGCCAAGCATGGTTTCAGGACGAGTGGTCGCAACAACAATGTAGTCTTTGCCATCAGCCGTTTTAACGCCATCCGCTAGAGGGTAGCGGAAGTGCCACATGTGGCCTTTTTTGTCTTTGTTTTCTACTTCGATGTCTGAGATAGCAGTGTGTAGCTTAGGATCCCAGTTAACCAAGCGCTTACCGCGGTAGATAAGGTCTTCTTCATAAAGACGTACAAAGACTTCTTTTACTGCGTTAGATAGGCCGTCATCCATAGTGAAACGTTCGCGGTCCCAATCTACAGATGCGCCAAGACGACGAAGCTGTTTAGTGATAGTGCCACCAGACTCGCCTTTCCATTCCCAAATTTTGTCGATGAATGCATCACGACCGTAGTCATGTTTTGTTTTGCCTTCTTCAGCAGCGATTTTACGCTCAACAACCATTTGAGTCGCGATACCAGCGTGGTCAGTACCCACTTGCCAAAGCGTGTTTTTGCCTTTCATACGCTCAGCACGGATTAAAGTATCCATGATAGTGTCTTGGAACGCGTGGCCCATATGTAGGCTACCAGTGACGTTCGGTGGCGGGATCATGATGCTGTATGATTCTTTAGTGGTGTCACCGTGTGGCTTAAAGTAGCCTTTCTCTTCCCAAGTCTGATACAGAGCTTGTTCGATAGCTGTTGGGTTGTATGTCTTTTCCATATCGCTCATCTTTCTTCCTCGTCATACTTGGCGTTGTATCGTTGTTGGCTGCATTCGCTCACCTCAATCACATATAAAACATATGCTCAGAGGGTTCGCTCATTTTGCCGCCTAGATACACCACCAATCATTTAGAGGAAGTGTGTTCTGGTTAATGGGTTAATTTGCGTCAATCTTTATAAGTGAGGCTTCTCTGTGAAGATCGCCTTAACTATAAGGATTGCGCAGTGTGTTTTCGCTGGTTTTAGCTATGTTCGATTTCGAACGTTTGCATTTGAAAACCGGCTTGGCGGTAAATTTTATACCTTTCTCTTGCTTGCTGCTTTGCTTTTTCTTCGCAAGGCACGAAGTCTACCACCTCAGCAAACTTGTTCGCAAAGGTTGTCTCATTTTCAGCCAAATTTATTACCAATTGACGGTTCCAACTCGGTTTTACCTTTTGATGGCCAATTTCAATAGGTGACGCATAACGAGGCCCTTCGCCAACGAGATTGTGGGCAATGAAGTTTTCTGGCTCAATTTGCCAAAATAGCTCCGCAAGTTGCTCCGCTTCACTTTTATCTTGCGCATTTAAATACACTTTAGCTCCTTGCTTAGCAAAATGCTGAGCAAGAAAAACTACGTAGCGGTGAAACCCGAGAGTTTCCGCTTGTGGGCTATCTGGCTTGATAACGTAAAACGTTGCGTTTGCCATGGGCTATTTTCCTTCATTCAATACTAAAAAAGGGCCTTGCGGCCCTTTTCGATATTGTGAGGATTATTCCTCGGTCTCTTGGCCGCTGCGATTTAGCAAGAATTGGACAAGCATTGAGACCGGACGGCCTGTAGAACCTTTAGCTGCACCTGATTTCCAAGCTGTACCTGCACAGTCAATGTGTGCCCAGTTGTACTTCTTAGCAAATTTAGATAGGAAACAGCCAGCAGTGATTGTGCCCGCAGGACGACCACCGATGTTTGCCATATCAGCAAATGGGCTCTTTAGTTGCTCGTGGTATTCATCTGCCATTGGTAGACGCCATGCACGGTCGCTCGCCTGCTCAGAAGCATTGATTAGCTCATGAGATAGCGGGTTGTGGTTTGAGATAACCGCGCTGATGTGGTGACCAAGTGCCATGATACAAGCACCAGTTAGCGTCGCGACATCAACCACACACTCAGGCTCGTAGCGCTCAACGTAAGTAAGAGCATCACAAAGTACTAAGCGACCTTCAGCATCGGTGTTTAGCACTTCAACGGTTTGACCTGACATAGTCGTTAGGATGTCGCCTGGACGGTAAGCATTGCTGCCTGGCATGTTTTCACAACCAGCAAGAACACCAACAACGTTAATTGGTAGGTTCAGTTTTGCTAGTGCTTTCATAGTACCGAATACAGATGCAGCACCGCACATGTCGTACTTCATCTCATCCATGCCTTCACTTGGCTTGATGGAGATACCGCCTGAATCGAAGGTTAGACCTTTACCGACCAGTACAATTGGTTTTGCATCAGGATCTGGGTTGCCCTTGTACTCCATGATAGACATCATAGATTCGTTTTTAGAGCCACGACCTACCGCTAGGTAAGATGTCATGCCCAGTTTTTCCATCTCTTGTTCGCCAATAATTTTGCTGGTTACAGTTTCGTAATCATCAGCAAGGCGGCGTGCTTGAGAGGCTAGGTAAGCTGGGTTAGCAATGTTTGGTGGCATGTTGCCAAGATCTTTCGATGCTTTTACACCAGAAGAAATGGCTAGACCGTGCGCAATCGCTTTTTCACCAAGGTTTAGCTCGCGGCGAGTTGGTACGTTAAATACCAGCTTGCGAAGTGGGCGACGAGTTTCTGGTTTAACACTCTTGAATTGATCAAAGGTGTATAGACCATCTTTAGTCGCTTCTACTGCTTGGCGAACTTTCCAATAAGTATCGCGACCTTTAACGTGTAGCTCAGTTAAGAAGCATACAGCTTCCATCGAACCAGTTTCGTTAAGAGTGTTGATGGTTTTTTGGATAATTTCTTTGTATTGGCGCTCACCAAGCTCACGTTCTTTACCACAGCCGACTAGCAGAACGCGCTCTGAAAGCACGCCAGGTACTTGGTGCAATAGCAGCATCTGACCTGGTTTTCCTTCTAGATCACCACGGCGAAGCAGTGAACTGATATAGCCATCGCTAATTTTATCTAGCTGTTCGGCAACTGGAGAAAGGCGACGTGGCTCAAAGACGCCAACGACGATACAAGCGCTGCGCTGCTTCTCAGGGCTGCCACTTTTTACACTGAACTCCATGCGTACTCCTACATCCTGAAGACATTTACAACTAAATGTTAGATAATGTTCGCTTACTTGTTGATTCCTTAATCGGAACTACCTTTAAATAAGCCTGCTAACACCTAGCAAAAATTTAAAAAAATAAAGGGTTCAACGGGAAACTATAGTGATTCAATCAAAAAAACAAGTTTTGTATAGGTAATTTCAGCGTGATTATTGTTAGATATTTGATCCGCGAGACACTCAAGAGCCAGTTTGCGATCTTTTTCATCCTGTTTTTGGTGTTTTTGAGTCAAAAGTTGATCAGAGTATTGGCTGATGCATCCGATGGTGAAATCCCTGCCAGTTTGGTGATGCATTATGTCTCATTGAGTATGCCATCGATGGGCTTACTCATGCTGCCGCTCAGTTTATTCCTAGGTATTTTGATTACCTTTGGGCGTTTGTACGCGGAAAGTGAAATTACCGTAATGAATGCGACCGGTATCGGGAATAAATTTCTGATTCGTGCTGCACTCTATTTAGCCGTGATCACCGGTGTTGCTGCTGCGGCTAACTCGTTTGTGTTGTCCCCGTATAGCCAAGAAAAATTGATTCAGCTTGAAGAGCAAGTTCAATCTGAAAACAGTGTTGATCTTTTAAAGAAAGGCCATTTCCAAGCAACGCCTGATCGCTCGTCGGTGGTGTTTATTGATGACATCGATGGGGACCAATTAAAGCATGTGTTCGTTGCACAGATGCGCCCGCGTGATTCGATTCTTCCTAGTGTCTCTTTTGCTCAATCAGGTGAAGTGAAAGAGCTCAGTGATGGGCGTCAAGTTATCCGAATGTTTGATGGTACTCGTTATGAAGGTGTACCAACACGCATTGATTACATGGTGACTGATTTTAGCCAATATGAAGGTTTGATTGGTCAAAGCGAAGTAAGACGTAAAGGGCGTGATTGGGAAGCGATTCCAACCTTAGATTTGTTCTCTAACCCCGATCCTAAAGCGCAAGCGGAACTGCAATGGCGTATCTCGCTGGTGGTATGTATTCCATTATTGACCATGTTGGTAGTGCCACTGTCTGCGGTAAACCCTCGTCAAGGCCGCTTCGCTAAGATGGGGCCAGCGATTTTGGCGTATTTGGCTTACTTCCTAGCTATCAGTGCAACTAAATCAGCATTGGAAGATGGTGCTATCCCTGCTGCGGTAGGTATGTGGCCTATCAACGGTGCACTGTTGATTACAGCGCTTGGGGTTAACATGCTAGACAGTATTCCTGTTCGACGCTTTAAAGATAAATTAAGACAGAGAAAGGCAGCCTAAGTCGTGTTTAAGATTTTAGATTTATACATTGGTAAAACCATTATCGCGACCACATCTTTGGTGCTCGCAACCTTTGTCGGTTTATCTGCGATCATTAAGTATGTAGAGCAACTTCGTAAAGTGGGTGAAGGCAGCTATGACTTACTTCAAGCGCTCTTTTACGTTGGTTTGAGTATTCCTCGTGATATCGAAATGTTCTTTCCAATGGCGGCGTTATTGGGCGCTTTGATCGGCTTAGGTATGTTGGCGTCTAGCTCTGAACTGGTGGTAATGCAGGCGGCAGGTTTCTCAAAGCTTAACATTGGTGTTTCGGTACTGAAAACGGCGATTCCTTTGATGATCATCGTGACCTTGCTCGGTCAATGGGGGGCACCTCAAGCCCAAAAGATGGCGCGTGATTTACGTGCGTTCGCTACCTCTAATGGTGCCATCATGTCTGTGCGTACGGGGGTTTGGGCTCGTGATGCCAATGATTTTATCTTCATTGGTAAGGTAGAGAACGACACCATTTATGGCATGAACATGTGGCGCTTTAATGATGACAAAAAGCTCGAGAATGTATTTTATGCTAAGCAAGTGGACTACGTTGCTAATAACCAATGGTTAATGAAGGATGTGCAAGTAACTTACATGAATGACAAGGTTCAATTGTCTAAAGTTAGTTTGCCTGAGTTTCATTGGACCACTTCGCTTGAACCAGACAAGCTTGCTGTGGTGACGGTTAAACCTGAAGAGCTATCACTATTTGGTTTGTATGATTACGTGAACTATTTGAAAGCGTCAGAACAAGATGCCTCTCGCTATGAGCTGGCATTTTGGCGCAAAGTGACTCAGCCATTCTCGATTGCTGTAATGATGCTGATGGCACTGTCGTTTATTTTTGGTCCGTTGCGTAGTGTGACCATGGGTGCGCGAATTCTATCGGGGGTTGTTGCGGGCTTCTCGTTCTATATTTCGAGTGAGTTCTTTGGCCCGCTCAGCTTGGTATACAACATACCACCCGTGTTTGGCGCGGTCATGCCAAGTATCGTGTTCTTAACCATTGCGATAATGCTGCTAAGACGAAAGCTATAATGAACAAGCCCTCTCATTCGAGAGGGCTTTTTTATCTCAGTTGCTCTTGTACCGGTGGTTCTTGTTCCGGTTATCACTAATTAAGATCGCCGTGTACTTTGCGATTCAAATCGTCTGCGACGGAAGAGATGCCTTCATCAACAACCGTAATGGTTTCATCGACGCTTGCGCAGCCTGAAATGGCGAGCATGCCTAATACCATCATGAATAGCATTTTCATTTTAACTCTCCTAATCCTTGAGTTAGGGCGTAAAAAAGGCCACTTAATAAAGTAGCCTAGTTGTTGTGTTATTTTAAGACCGTTTTGATGTTGAGCTGTTACTTAAAGCGCATCGATAGGTCCATCGCTTTAAGGTGCTTAGTTAAAGCACCAACAGAGATGTAATCGACACCTGTCGCAGCAAACTCACCGATGGTCTCAAGGGTCACGTTGCCCGAGTTTTCTAGTGCTGCGCGGCCAGCGTTGATTTTCACCGCTTCGCGCATCATATCAGTGGTGAAGTTATCCAGCATAATGATGTCAGCTCCTGCATTAATCGCTTCTTTTAGCTCTTCTAAGCTTTCGGTTTCTACTTCAACAGGCTTGCCCGGGTTAAGCTGTTTTGCCGTAGAGATAGCTTGAGTGATGCCACCACAAGCAATGATGTGGTTTTCTTTGATTAGGTACGCATCGAATACACCAATACGGTGGTTAAAGCCACCACCGCAAGCAACGGCATATTTTAGTGCGCTGCGAAGGCCAGGAATGGTTTTACGCGTGTCGAGTAGGCGACATTCGGTATGTTCAATTTGCTTCACGTATTTAGCAACAGTGGTTGCGCAGCCTGATAGCGTTTGAATGAAGTTCATTGCATTACGCTCACCCGTTAGCAACATACGAGCATTACCCGTTAATGTGCAAAGTACTTGGTTAGGCTCAACCGCATCACCATCTTGAACATGCCATTCAATATCGATTTGGCTGCCGTTTGGTTGCTCTGCAAGTTGCTTGAACACTTCATCTGCCCATGCTTGGCCACAAAATACGCCATGTTCACGAGTAATGATTGTCGCAACATTGTTTGCGTCAGCAGGGATTAGACTCGCTGTGATATCAGCCGCAGGGTCAAGTGTGCCACCTAAATCTTCTTTGAGGGTATCGCTAACAGAGCGAGAGATTTCAAGAGGCAGTTGCTGTTTCAAATATTCGAGACGTTCTTGGCTGTTGTGTGTGTTTTTCATCGCAAATCTAATACGCAGTTGAACAGAGGTGGGCATGATACGCTGACTGAGAGTGAAATTCAGCCATTAATCTCGCATTTCATTGGTAAAAAGTTAAAATTGCACTCAGTTATGGAAAGTGAGAACCAAGAGATGATTGACTCGAAAGGATGGTATGAGAACGCGAAACATGTACCATCGCCTTATTATGATCAGCGCAGTGATAGTAGTGATATTTCGTTGTTGGTTATCCATAACATCAGTTTGCCGCCCGGTCAGTTTGGAGGGCCGTACATTGAGCAGTTTTTTACTGGCAAGCTAAACCCTGATGAACATCCTTTCTTTAAAGTGATTCATAACATGGGCGTATCTGCTCACTGTTTGATTCGCCGCGATGGTGAGATTATTCAGTTCGTATCGTTTTTAGACCGCGCTTGGCATGCTGGTGCTTCGAGCTTTGCGGGGCGAGATAGGTGCAATGATTACTCGATAGGGATTGAACTTGAAGGCAGTGATTATCTCGCCTATACCGATGAACAATATCAGGCGCTGCAAAGCATTACCCAACACCTTATGCGCACTTATCCGCAGATAACCTTACCAAGAATTACCGGACATCAATATATCGCACCTTTACGCAAAACCGATCCGGGTTTGGTGTTTGATTGGCCGCGTTACAGACGAATGGTGAACGAGTTTTAAAGTCAGTAGGCCGATGACGTGTCATCGGCCATCAAGGCATTACAGAGATTCTTGGTATTCAACCAACACTTGTTCAATCCAAGTCGCGATTCGCTCATCACTTAATTCATATTGCGAGTCTTCATCTAACGCAAGACCAACAAATTGAGTGCCATCTTCAGTTAAGGCTTTCGAGGCTTCAAACTCGTATTTGTCGTCATTTGGCCAATAGCCGATAATGTTAGCACCACATTTTTTCACTTCGTCATGCAGTAAGCCCATCGCATCTAGGTACCATTCGCCGTAGCCTTCTTGGTCTCCTAAACCAAATAGCGCAACTGTTTTTCCCCGTAGTGAGATACCGTTGATCGAATCCCAGATCTCGAGCCAATCTTCTTGGATTTCGCCGAAATCCCAAGTTGAAATACCCAGCAGTAGCAAGTCGTAATCGGCCATCAACGATAGCGGAGTTTCTTTCACATTATGAATGTCCACCAAATCGTCACCAATAATGGCGCGCATCTTCTCTGCTGCCATTTCGGTATAGCAGGTGGTAGAACCGTAAAATAGACCTATCTTCATGGTGAGTATTTCTTTGTTAATCTTTGGGTAGCGAATTCTAACCACAAAATGGCCGACTTTGCAGCGAATATCCGTCACTAACAGAATTTTTATGGCTTTGTTTGCTGTATGCATTTACAGTAAAGACAATTACAGAGTCAAAAATTAGAGAGTGTTTGTGTCAGAAGTAATGTCACCCGACCAAGGGCTGGTTGAACAATTTTTAGATGCGATGTGGATGGAGCGAGGGTTATCTGAGAACACCTTGGCTTCTTATCGTAATGACTTGTTTAAACTGCTGACGTGGATGAATGAGCACAATTATCGGCTCGATTTCATTAGTCTATCGGGGCTGCAAGAATACCAAACATGGCTTGTTGACCAAGACTATAAACAAACCTCACGAGCAAGAATGCTCTCAGCCATTCGTCGTTTGTTTCAATATTTGCATCGTGAAAAAGTGCGTGCCGATGATCCGAGTGCATTACTGGTTAGCCCTAAACTACCCAAGCGGCTGCCGAAAGATCTGAGCGAAGCGCAAGTGGATGCGCTGCTTGATGCCCCTGACCCCAATGACCCAATAGAACTGCGTGATAAAGCCATGCTAGAACTCTTGTATGCGACAGGATTACGTGTGACTGAGTTGGTGAGTTTAACCATGGAAAACATCAGTTTGCGCCAAGGGGTCGTGCGAGTGACGGGTAAAGGTGGTAAAGAACGCTTGGTGCCGATGGGGGAAAATGCCATCGATTGGATTGAAACTTTTATCCAACAAGGGCGGTCTCAGTTACTGGGAGAAAATACTTCCGATGTGGTATTTCCTAGCAAACGAGCAAGACAAATGACCCGTCAAACCTTTTGGCATCGTATTAAACACTACGCGGTGCTAGCAGGAATTGATACAGAATCCTTGTCACCTCACGTTTTACGTCATGCGTTTGCTACCCATTTATTGAATTATGGGGCAGACTTACGCGTGGTGCAGATGTTGCTAGGTCATAGTGACTTGTCGACCACACAAATTTATACTCACGTTGCTACTGAGCGACTGAAACAACTACACAGTGAGCACCATCCAAGGGCTTAATGAAAAGGTGAAAATAATGAGCGTATTACGCCGAATGACTTTACTTGCGCTGCCATTTATCGCAGCGACTTCTTTTGTAGCGCAAGCAAGTAATGAAGTGACCATTGATAAGAGCAAATTAGAGCAGCGTTTTGCGCCGTTGGGTTTGCAAATTCTGAATGTTGTTCCGGCTGATATTGATGGGCTTGTTGAAATTCAAACGACTGGTGGTGTGTTGTTTGCTTCTCCTGATGGTGAATATTTCATTGCGGGTACGCTTTATCAATTGGATGAAAAAGGCGGTTACCAAGATGTATTGGCTAAGCGTCAAGCTCCGATCAACGCCGAGAAAATCGCCGCCTTTAAAGACAGCATGATTGAGTTTAAAGCGGATGATGAAAAGTACGTTGTGACAGTATTTACAGACATCACATGTGGTTACTGTGTGCGTCTACATAACCAAATGAAGGGTTACAACGATTTAGGTATTACGGTTCGTTACATGGCTTACCCACGCCAAGGACCAACAGGTAATGTTGCTGACCAAATGGCAAGCATTTGGGGAGCTGAAAACCCACAAACGGCGATGCATGATGGTAAGGTGAACCGCGAGTTCCCGGCGCAAAGCAAAGACTTTGCTAAATACCAATCGATCATTAAACAGCACTACGCGCTGGGTCGTGAATTGGGCATCAGCGGCACGCCTGCGATTTTCCTACCAAATGGTGAGATGGTCGGTGGTTACCTACCGCCAGCGCAATTGATTAAGCGCTTGCAACAAGCACAATAAAATACTCGTTCGCCATCTCCATATTGAGGTGGCGACCTTTTCTTCAGAACGTCGGCCAATAGCTATGATAGAAATCCAACGTCGCCCAGACGCTGATCTGACTCTACTTCCTGACTCCATCCCTCCTTTACTTAAACGCATTTACATTACTCGTGGTATTAGTGACCCTAGCCAGTTAGATACAGCTGCTAGAGCGCTACATTCATACCAACAACTGCATGGTATTGAACGTGCAGTAGAGTTGTTATTTGCTGCGATTCGTCAAGGTAAGCGCATTATCGTCGTTGGCGATTTTGACGCAGATGGTGCGACAAGTTCTGCATTATCGGTGTTAGCGCTGCGTATGCTGGGTAGCCAAAACGTTGATTACCTAGTGCCAAATCGTTTTGAAGATGGTTATGGCTTAAGCCCGGAAGTAGTCGATCAAGCGATAGAGATTGGCGCACAAGTGATCATGACGGTTGATAATGGAGTGTCATCGATTGAAGGGGTGAAATACGCCAAGCAGCAAGGTTTAGATGTATTAGTGACTGACCATCACTTGCCGGGATCGGTATTACCTGAAGCGGATGCGATGGTGAACCCTAACCTGCAAGAATGTGCTTTCCCTTCGAAATCTCTAGCAGGGGTTGGTGTTGCATTTTATCTCATGATGGCGCTGTGCGTAGAGATGCGTAAAACCGGTTGGTTTGCTGAGCAAGGTATGGCGGAACCTAAGTTGATGGAGCTTATCGACCTTGTGGCGCTGGGTACTGTCGCAGACGTAGTGGCATTGGATGAAAATAATCGCATATTGGTTCACCAAGGTTTGCAACGTATCCGCGCAGGCAAGGCTCGTCCGGGTATTCAAGCATTAATTGAAGTCGCAAAGCGTGACGCTAGCCGTTTGGTCGCTTCTGATTTTGGTTTTGCACTAGGGCCACGCATTAATGCGGCAGGTCGTTTAGATGATATGTCGTTTGGTGTAGAGCTTCTGATGAGCAATAACATCCACGCAGCACGTCGAATGGCAAGTGAGTTAGATGGCCTAAACCAAACACGCAAAGAAATCGAAGAAGGTATGAAACAAGAAGCGATGGCTTTTTGTGAGCGTCTGCAGTTTGGTGAAAATGCCAAGCTACCTTATGGTCTAGTGTTGTTCCAACGTGATTGGCATCAAGGGGTGATTGGTATTCTTGCCTCTCGTATTAAAGAGAAGTTCCACCGTCCGGTGATTGCATTTGCGGATGGAGGAGATGGCCTAATCAAAGGTTCTTGTCGTTCTATTCCTGGATTGCACATGCGTGATACTTTAGATCGTATCGATACGCAAAATCCGGGGCTGATTCTTAAGTTTGGCGGCCATGCGATGGCGGCTGGTCTCTCGATTGAAGAGAAAAACTTCGAACGTTTCTCGCGTTTGTTTGATGAAGCGGTTGAACAAGATCTTGATGAAGCGGCGCTTAAAGGAGTCGTACTTTCCGATGGTGAGCTAAAGCCGGAAGAGTTCTCTATGCATGTGGCGCAAATGCTCCGCGCTGGTGGGCCATGGGGGCAAGCGTTCCCTGAACCTATTTTTGATGGCGAGTTTAAAGTGCTGCACCAAAAATTGGTGGGTGAGAAGCACTTGAAGTTGATGCTAGAGCCATTATTTAAAGGTCATCCAACCAATGTGATGATTGATGGTATTGCTTTTAATGTCGATTTACGTCGTTGGCCAGATGCGTCGGTAAAAACAGTGCATCTCGCCTATAAGTTGGATATTAATGAGTTTCGCGGCAATCAATCTTTGCAGCTCATGATTGACCATATAGAAGCAAAGTAACAGAAAACCCCTTAACGAAAGCGAAGCTACATGGCTTCGCTTTTTTGTTTCTGTGAACATTTGGAAAGCCTTAGTCGCAATATCATTTTCACTGACACTTGCTCACTTCTTACTTAATTTTCAAACATCCTTTCATATTCATTTAAAACTTACCAATTACCCTGTGATGCCTAGCACGCTTTATTCCCATCTGTTTACATATTGTAATTGGTAAGACCAATTTGATTGCTGTTTTAATCATCTATTGTTATCAAAGTGTATGTGCTATAGCGGTTCTATGATTTGGGTCAACTTTTGTCTGGAACTTGCGTTTAAATTATGTTAATTTCTTGCCCAACATAAAATTGGTAATACCAATTAACTGCAATCAGTAGAAGAACAATAAATATGGCTTATCAAAGGATTCGTCAGCCGAAACTTTCTGATGTTATTGAACAAGAGTTAGAAAGGCTGATCGTGGAGGGAACACTGTCTCCGGGGCAACAATTGCCACCAGAGCGCGAACTGGCTAAACAGTTTGATGTGTCTCGTCCTTCAATTCGCGAAGCCATTCAACGCTTGGAAGCTAAACGCCTTCTTACTCGTCGCCAAGGCGGCGGTACGTTTGTTAGCGAGACAATTTGGAAAAGCTTTTCCGATCCTCTGCTAAATTTATTGTCTAGTCACTCTGAAACTCAGCTGGATTTATTGGAGTCGCGCCATGCGATGGAAGGTATCTCAGCTTACTTTGCAGCATTGCGTGGAACCGATGAAGATTTTGCTCGTATTCAAGCGTCGCTTGAGTGCATTACCAAAGAGCAAGGCAAGCAAGATGTTGAAGCTGAAGCTGCTGCCGTAATGCAGTTTTTGATTGCTTTAACGGAAGCGGCGCACAACGTGGTGTTATTACACATCATTCGCAGCCTTGCCCCTTTGCTAGAGCAAAATATTTTACAGAATTTAAAGTTACTGCACCGCCGCGAAGACGTGGTGGATAAAGTCAGCAAACACCGAGCTAATATTGTGGATGCGATTGTTTCAGGTCAGCCTGAAAAGGCGCGTGAAATGTCTCACTCACATTTGGCTTATATTGAAGAAACATTGTTGGATTTGACGAGAGAAGAATCACGCCGTGAGCGCTCACTTCGTCGAATTCAGCAGGGTAACGAATAAGTAGATCCAACCAACAGAAGGATAGATCGCCATGTCTGACATGAAGCATGACGTAGATGCACTGGAAACTCAAGATTGGCTAGAAGCCCTTGAATCAGTCGTTCGTGAAGAAGGTGTAGAACGCGCACAGTTTCTACTAGAAACCGTTCTAGAAAAAGCACGTTTAGATGGTGTTGATATGCCAACAGGTATCAACACAAACTACATCAATACTATTCCAGCAGCACAAGAACCAGCTTACCCTGGTGATGTAACTCTTGAGCGTCGTATTCGTTCAATCATCCGCTGGAACGCAATCATGATCGTATTGCGTGCATCTAAGAAAGACCTAGACCTAGGTGGTCACATGGCTTCTTACCAGTCAGCTGCAGCGTTCTACGAAGTGTGTTTCAACCACTTCTTCCGTGCTCCTAACGAGACAGACGGTGGCGACCTAGTCTACTACCAAGGTCACATCTCTCCAGGTATCTACTCTCGTGCATTTGTTGAAGGCCGTCTAACTGAAGAGCAGCTAGACAACTTCCGTCAAGAAGTAGACGGTAAAGGTATCCCTTCATACCCACACCCTAAACTAATGCCTGAGTTCTGGCAGTTCCCAACAGTATCTATGGGTCTTGGTCCTATCTCTGCTATTTACCAAGCGCGTTTCCTTAAGTACCTAGAAGGCCGTGGCCTTAAAGATACTTCTGCTCAACGTGTGTACGCTTTCCTAGGCGACGGTGAGATGGATGAGCCAGAATCACGTGGTGCAATTTCTTTCGCTGCGCGTGAGAAGCTAGATAACCTATGTTTCCTAATCAACTGTAACCTACAGCGTCTAGACGGCCCTGTAATGGGTAACGGTAGCATCATCCAAGAACTTGAAGGCCTATTTAAAGGCGCAGGTTGGAACGTTGTTAAAGTTATCTGGGGTAGCAACTGGGATTCTCTACTAGCTAAAGACACCACAGGTAAGCTTCTTCAACTAATGAACGAAACTATCGACGGTGACTACCAAACATTCAAATCTAAAGATGGCGCATACGTACGTGAGCACTTCTTTGGTAAGTACCCAGAAACAGCTGCACTAGTTGCAGACATGACTGACGAGCAGATCTTCGAGCTTAAGCGCGGTGGTCACGATTCTTCTAAACTGTTCGCTGCATTCAACAATGCAAAAGAGACAGGTGGCAAGCCAACTGTAATCCTAGCTAAGACTGTTAAAGGTTACGGCATGGGTGAAGCTGCAGAAGGTAAGAACATCGCACACGGTGTTAAGAAGATGGACATGACTCACGTACAATACCTACGTGACCGTCTAGGCCTACAAGACATCCTTTCTGATGAGAAAGTAGCTGAACTTCCTTACCTAAAACTGGAAGAAGGTTCTGCTGAATACGAATACCTGCACGCACGTCGTAACGCTCTACACGGTTACACGCCTGCTCGTCTTCCAAACTTCACTCAAGAGTTTAAAGTTCCTGAGCTAGAAGAGTTCGCTCCTCTACTAGGTGCTCAAAAGCGTGAAATCTCAACGACTATGGCTTACGTACGTACGTTGAACATCCTGCTTAAAGATAAGAACATTGGTAAGAACATTGTTCCTATCATCTGTGATGAAGCACGTACGTTCGGTATGGAAGGTCTATTCCGTCAGGTTGGTATCTACAACCCACACGGTCAAGAATACACACCAGAAGATAAAGGCATCGTTTCTTACTACAAAGAAGCAACATCAGGCCAAGTTCTTCAAGAAGGTATCAACGAACTAGGTTCAATGGCATCTTGGGTTGCTGCTGCGACTTCTTACAGCACAAACGATCTGCCAATGATCCCGTTCTACATCTACTACTCAATGTTCGGTTTCCAACGTATTGGTGACATGGCATGGCTAGCAGGTGACCAACAAGCTCGTGGCTTCCTACTAGGCGCTACAGCTGGTCGTACAACACTGAACGGTGAAGGTCTACAGCACGAAGATGGTCACTCGCACATCCAAGCGAACACTATCCCTAACTGTATCTCTTACGACCCAACGTTTGCTTACGAGCTAGCGGTAATCATGCAAGACGGTATCCGTCGCATGTACGGTCCTGAGCAAGAGAACGTTTACTACTACCTAACAGTAATGAACGAGAACTACGCAATGCCAGCAATGCCAGAAGGCGCTGAAGAAGGCATCCGTAAGGGTATCTACAAGCTTGAGTCTCACGAAGGTGCTAAGGGTAAAGTTCAGCTCATGAGCTCTGGTACTATCATGAACGAAGTACGTAAAGCAGCGACTATCCTAAGCGAAGAGTACGGCGTAGCTTCAGATGTATTCTCTGTAACATCGTTCAACGAGCTAACTCGTGACGGTCAAGACGCAGAGCGTTACAACATGCTTCACCCAGAAGCAGAAGCGAAAGTACCTTACATCACAACAGTTCTAGGTAGCGAGCCAGCAATCGCGGCAACTGACTACATGAAGAACTACGCTGAGCAAGTACGTGCTTACATGCCAACTGAGTCTTACAAAGTACTTGGTACTGATGGCTTTGGTCGTTCAGACAGCCGTGAAAACCTACGTCGTCACTTTGAAGTGAACGCAGGCTACGTAGTAGTTGCTGCACTAACTGAACTAGCGAAACGTGGTGATGTTGAGAAGTCTGTTGTTGCTGAAGCAATTGCTAAGTTCAACATTGACACTGAAAAAACAAACCCACAATACGCTTAATACAGCGCTTAACTAGAAGGTAAATAAGCAATGGCAATCGAAATTAATGTACCTGACATCGGTGCGGATGAGGTTGAAGTTACTGAGATTCTTGTAAGCGTTGGCGACAAGGTTGAAGAAGAGCAATCCCTGATCACTGTTGAAGGCGACAAAGCTTCTATGGAAGTGCCAGCGTCTCAAGCAGGTATCGTTAAAGAAATCAAAGTAGCGGAAGGCGATTCTGTTACGACTGGTTCTCTTATCATGATTTTCGAAGCCGAGGGTGCAGCTGAAGCTGCACCTGCTCCTGCGGCAGAAGCAGCTCCAGCAGCAGCTCCAGCTCCAGCAGCAGCGGCAGAACTGAAAGAAGTTCACGTTCCAGATATCGGTGGCGATGAAGTAGAAGTAACTGAAATCATGGTTAATGTTGGCGATGCAGTAGAAGAAGAGCAATCTCTTCTGACTGTTGAAGGCGACAAAGCTTCTATGGAAGTTCCAGCACCATTCGCAGGTACAGTTAAAGAGATCAAGATTGCTGAAGGCGATTCAGTAACAACTGGTTCTCTTGTAATGGTATTTGAGGTGGCAGGTTCTGGTGCTCCAGCAGCAGCGGCTCCAGCTCCTGTTGCAGCAGAAGCGCCAGCGGCGGCTCCAGCAGCTGCAGCGGACAAAGAAGTAAACGTTCCTGATATCGGCGGTGACGAAGTAGAAGTTACTGAGATCATGGTTAAAATTGGTGATACAGTGGAAGAAGAGCAATCTCTAATCACTGTTGAAGGCGACAAAGCTTCTATGGAAGTTCCAGCACCATTCGCAGGTACAGTTAAAGAGATCAAGATTGCTGAAGGCGATTCAGTAACGACTGGTTCTCTAATCATGGTATTTGAGGTAGCGGGCGCAGCACCTGCTCCAGTAGCAGCAAATCCAGCGCCTGCTGCGGCACCTGCTCCAGCAGCTAAAGCAGAAGCACCGGCAGCAAATGAGTTCCAAGAGAACAACGAATACGCTCACGCGTCTCCAGTTGTACGTCGTTTAGCTCGCGAATTTGGCGTAAACCTAGCGAAAGTGAAAGGTACAGGCCGTAAGAGCCGCGTACTAAAAGAAGACGTTCAAAACTACGTTAAAGATGCGCTTAAGCGTCTTGAGTCTGGTGCTGCGGCAGCTGGCAAAGGCGGTGACGGCTCTGCGCTTGGTCTACTACCTTGGCCAAAAGTTGACTTCAGCAAGTTCGGCGAGACTGAAGTTCAGAAACTTTCTAAGATCAAGAAGATCTCTGGTGCTAACCTACACCGTAACTGGGTAATGATCCCTCACGTTACACAGTGGGATAACGCAGACATCACTGAGCTAGAAGCATTCCGTAAAGAACAGAACGCAATCGAAGCGAAGAAAGACACTGGCATGAAGATCACTCCTCTTGTGTTCATCATGAAAGCAGTTGCTAAAGCACTAGAAGCGTTCCCTGCGTTTAACTCTTCTCTATCTGAAGATGGCGAAAGCATCATTCTTAAGAAGTACGTAAACGTAGGTATCGCAGTTGATACGCCAAATGGCCTAGTTGTTCCTGTATTCAAAGACGTGAACAAGAAAGGCATCTACGAGCTATCTGAAGAGCTAATGGCAGTGTCTAAGAAGGCACGTGCTGGTAAGCTAACTGCAGCTGACATGCAAGGCGGTTGTTTCACAATCTCTAGCCTTGGTGGTATCGGCGGCACAGCGTTTACGCCAATCGTAAATGCACCAGAAGTTGGTATCCTAGGTGTGTCTAAGTCTGAAATGAAACCTGTATGGAATGGTAAAGAGTTTGAACCTCGCCTACAGCTTCCACTGTCTCTATCATACGACCACCGTGTGATCGATGGTGCTGAAGGTGCGCGCTTCATCACTTTCCTAAACGGTGCACTATCAGACATCCGTCGTCTAGTTCTATAATTGAACGGATTGAGAGGCGGCCTAATAGCCGCCTCTATTACTAGGGGCTTAGTCCCCAAGAATCTTAAATAATCCGACTTGCCTTCGTGGTAGTTAGGTTTAAAAGTCGAATTGTTGTCTAGCTCACAGGCTAAATTGATTTACTTTTCACATCGTTAACATCTCTGTAAACTATTAACGGTCTGAAAATAGCTGTTTAAAATAAAACCCTTTGAACAAATAACATCAATACCCACTCAGCCTGTTAGGGATAATGACTACAAGAGGTCAAAATGAGCAAAGAAATTAAAGCCCAAGTTGTTGTACTTGGTTCTGGTCCTGCTGGTTACTCCGCTGCATTCCGCTGTGCAGACTTAGGTCTTGAGACTGTACTTATCGAGCGCTACAGCACTCTTGGTGGCGTATGTCTAAACGTTGGTTGTATCCCATCAAAAGCGCTACTTCACGTATCTAAAGTGATCGAAGAAGCGAAAGCGATGGCTGATCACGGTGTCGTGTTCGGTGAACCACAAACTGACATCAACAAGATCCGTATCTGGAAAGAAAAAGTTGTAAACCAACTGACTGGCGGCCTTAGCGGTATGGCTAAGATGCGTAACGTTACAGTAGTAAGTGGTTACGGTAAATTTACTGGTCCTAACTCTATCCTTGTAGAAGGTGAAGGCGAAGCGACAACAGTAAACTTCGATAACGCAATCGTAGCTGCGGGTTCTCGCCCAATCAAACTACCATTCATTCCACATGAAGACCCACGTATTTGGGATTCTACAGATGCACTAGAGCTGAAAGAAGTTCCAGGAAAGCTGCTTATCATGGGTGGTGGTATCATCGGTCTAGAAATGGGTACGGTTTACCACTCTCTAGGTTCTCAAGTTGACGTTGTTGAGATGTTCGATCAGGTCATTCCTGCGGCGGACAAAGATATCGTTAAGGTTTACACCAAGCGTATCAAAGACAAGTTCAACCTAATGCTAGAAACGAAAGTAACGGCAGTTGAAGCGAAAGAAGATGGTATCTACGTTTCAATGGAAGGCAAGAAAGCACCAGCAGAAGCTGAGCGCTACGATGCTGTTCTAGTTGCGATCGGTCGTGTGCCAAACGGTCTACTAATTGATGGTGAGAAAGCGGGTCTAGAAATTGATGAGCGTGGCTTCATCAACGTAGACAAGCAAATGCGTACAAACGTACCTCATATCTTCGCTATCGGTGATATCGTTGGCCAACCAATGCTTGCTCACAAAGGTGTGCATGAAGGCCACGTTGCAGCAGAAGTTATTTCTGGTAAGAAGCACTACTTCGATCCTAAAGTTATTCCTTCAATTGCGTACACTGAGCCAGAAGTTGCTTGGGTTGGTAAGACAGAAAAAGAAGCGAAAGCAGAAGGCATCAAATACGAAGTGGCGACATTCCCATGGGCAGCTTCAGGCCGTGCAATCGCATCTGACTGTGCAGATGGTATGACTAAGCTAATCTTCGATAAAGAAACTCACCGCGTAATCGGTGGTGCTATCGTGGGTACTAACGGTGGTGAACTACTTGGCGAAATCGGTCTTGCAATCGAAATGGGTTGTGACGCAGAAGATATCGCACTAACGATTCACGCTCACCCAACTCTACATGAGTCTGTAGGTCTAGCCGCTGAAGTATTTGAAGGTTCAATCACTGACCTGCCAAACAAGAAAGCAGTTAAAAAGAAAAAATGATTTTTCTTGAAGATTAAATGATAAAAACCGCTGATTCATCAGCGGTTTTTTTGTATCTAGCGGGCATTAAAAAAGGCTGATGTTCTGCATCAGCCTTTGTCATTTCAACAAGTGTTAGTCAGCTTTGTAAATGCACAGCATATTTAGGTAGCTATCAGTTAGCTTAAGCAGTGCTTTCTCATCGTGTGTACGGTTCGCTTGTACAAACAGTGAGTAACAGATGCCGTGGAATAACGTTGCAAGATCCGCTGGGTCATGTTGGTCACACACTTCGCCACGTTCAATCGCTTTCACGAACATATTTTGTACTAGCAATTGGTTAGTGCGGTTAGTGGTAACGAACAGTGGCCATACTTCATCACGCGTTGACGCGCTCCATTCAAACCATACTTTTAGCCAGTGGCAATCTTCAGCGATTAGGTTAACCATTGCTGACGTAAGGTTAGATAGGTTTTCCTTCGCATGTAAGTCTAGGTCAATGTTATCTGATAGGAAGTTCGAGAACTGACGAACCACATAGTTCAGTACATCATCGACTAAGTCTTCACGAGTTGGGAAGTAGTTAAATACGGTGGCAACAGAAACTTGTGCAATTTCTGCGATATCAGCGTGACCACCACGACCAATACCACGACGAGCAAACACCTCTAAAGAGATGTCCATGAGTTGTTGCTTACGTTTTTTTGGGGAAAGACGCGTACGAGGTCTTTTTGCAATTGAGTCCATTTTTTAAATCCTTGCCAATTTGAGTTGTTTACCCGTCATTGTTCTACACGTGCGCTTTCTCTTCGGTTAGCTGCACACAATGGTGGGTCACTGGGCTTTGCCCTAGTTAGTATTTTATTAATTGCATATAGCACCAATGAGTGTAATGGTGCATATTTTGAAGGTCAATATTTTCAGTACAATTTATAATCACTTTTATTAGTAACCGTGCTTAATGTCATACTGTTTGAAGCTGTTTCATCGATTTCTTGCAGTGGCGAGGTTTATTCTGCTTCTTTGCTGGTGTTAAACTACGCGCTTGAAAACATCCGCCAGTATCTGATCTACGCTTTATGGGTTCGGTACTGAAATTGAATAAATGAGATTGGTATGAAACATACAGTAGAAGTAATGATTTCTGAGCAGGAAGTTAGCGAACGTGTTCAGGAGCTGGGTAAGCAGATCACCGAGCACTACAAAGGTAGTGAAGATTTAGTCTTAGTAGGTCTATTACGTGGTTCATTTGTATTTATGGCGGACCTAGCGCGAGCGATTGATCTGACACACCAAGTTGATTTTATGACAGCGTCTAGCTACGGCAATACGATGGAAAGCTCTCGTGATGTCCGTATCCTAAAAGATCTAGATGATGACATTAAAGGTAAAGATGTACTGTTAGTAGAAGACATTATTGATACGGGTAACACGCTAAGCAAAGTGAAAGAGATTTTATCACTACGTGAGCCTAAATCAGTAGAGATTTGTACGCTTTTAGATAAACCTTCACGCCGTGAAGTGGATGTGCCAGTTAAATGGATCGGTTTTGAGATCCCTGATGAATTCGTTGTGGGTGTTGGTATTGATTACGCACAAAAATACCGTCATCTACCATACATTGGTAAGGTTGTTCCTCAGGAATAATGAAACCTAACTAAATAGCAAAAGAAAACCCATCGCATGCGATGGGTTTATTATTTTTAAGCGCGCTAGAAAATTCGTGTTAGCGACACAATAGTTTGTAATCAGGGTTTAGGATCTTCTCGAGGGCTGTTTGATAGCATTCTTCCACCGTCTCTTGTGAGTGAGAACGGATCCCTAGATATTCCAAGCGACCATCATCAATGCCATACACCACGCCATGAATTTCCACTTCCTGATCGCGTTCCCATGCGTTTTGCATAATGGTGGAATTCCCTAGGTTATATACCTGTTCAGCAACATTAAGCTCGCTGAGTTTGTCTGCCTTCTCTTGCTCTGGCATTTGGTCTAGGTAGCTACGATGCTTGAGGTAGATGTCGCGAATGTGCAGTAGCCAGTTGTTGATTAATCCCAGCTTTGGATTATCAATAGCGGCGTTCACACCACCACACCCATAGTGACCACAAATAATGATGTGTTTAACCTTGAGAACATCGACTGCGTATTGAACGACAGATAAGCAGTTAAGATCGGTATGAATAACCAGGTTAGCCACATTACGATGAACGAACAACTCGCCAGAAAAAAGGCCAGTGAGTCGCTCGGCTGGGACACGGCTATCTGAGCAGCCAATCCAAAGAAAATCAGGCTTTTGTCCTTGTGCTAATTTAGCGAAATATTCTGGTCGTTCTGATTTGATTTCTTCTGACCATTTAGAGTTATTATCAAATAGTTGTTTGATTTCTGGCATTGTGTTCACTATATCCCTAGTTTTTCTAGGCGATAATATACACAATGTTACAATTCCAATCTCGTTAAAATTACGCTTACCTCTACTCATCTGACGTCTTCAAGCCAGAAAAACCATAAACTTAGCCTCATTTAATCATTGCAGTGATAAGACCTAGAAAATCTATCTAACTTAACACTTCTAAGTAACTCATAACATTTGTTACAGTTACGCCAGTTATCGGCATTGAACAGGGAGCGATAGTTTGTTCGGAGATCGTTTTAAAGACATCAATTTTAAGGGTGATTTATTTGGTGGTGTCACCACTGCGATTATTTCGTTGCCTTTAGCATTAGCCTTTGGTGTCGCCTCGGGCGCTGGTGCAGAAGCCGGCTTGTGGGGCGCAATCATGGTGGGCTTATTTGCCGCCTTGTTTGGTGGTTCTTCTACCTTAATATCGGAGCCAACCGGCCCGATGACAGTAATCATGACCGCAGTGTTAACCAGTATGATGGCTAAGTACCCAGAAACGGGCATGGCTATGACCTTTACTGTGGTTATGATGGCGGGCGCATTTCAGGTATTACTTGGCACGCTAAAACTAGGTAAGTACGTTACTTTGATGCCCTATAGCGTCATATCCGGCTTTATGTCCGGTATCGGTGTAATACTGATTATTCTGCAATTGTCGCCTTTGCTTGGTCATGCCGCCCCTTCTGGCGGTGTAATGGGGACGTTGTCAGCACTGCCAGATACCTTAGCAAATATGAAGTTTAGTGAGCTCTTTTTAGGCTTGTTAACTCTTGGCATTTTGTTTTTCTTCCCCGATAAATATCGTAAATATGTCCCTGCACAGTTGGTGGCGTTGGTCGCAGTGACACTGCTTTCGGTGATTGTCTTTGATACTGATGCGATTCGTCGTATCGGTGAAATTCCCGCGGGTTTACCATCGTTAGTAATGCCGCATATCAACCCTGAAATGCTGACCACTATGGTCATTGATGCGTTAGTTCTGGGTACATTAGGTTGTATCGATACCTTATTGACCGCCGTAATTGGGGATTCACTGACACGTAAAGAGCATGATTCCGACAAAGAATTACGTGGCCAAGGTTTAGCTAACATGTTGTCTGGTCTATTTGGTGCATTGCCGGGCGCCGGTGCAACCATGGGCACCGTGACCAACATTCAAGTGGGAGCACGTTCGCCGCTTTCAGGTGTCATTCGTGCGCTGATGTTGGCTTTGGTAGTGTTAGTCGCGGGGGGCTTAACCGAGCCTATCCCAATGGCCGTATTGGCAGGTATTGCGGTGTACGTGGGTTTCAATATTCTTGATTGGAGTTTCATCCAGCGCGCGCATAAGGTCAGTGTTCAGGGTATGGCCATCATGTATGGCGTAATGCTTTTGACCGTGTTTGTCGACCTGATTGTCGCAGTTGGCCTTGGGGTATTCATCTCGAACATCATCATCATCGAACGCTTGAGCCGTGAGCAAGCGCGCCAAGTGAAAGCCATCAGTGATGCTGATGAAGATGATGTCCCACTGACGGACAGCGAACGGGGCTTATTAGATAAGGCCAATGGCAAAGTGCTGTTCTTCTATCTTTCAGGCCCGATGATCTTCAGTGTCTCTAAAGCGATATCGCGTCAGCACAGCAGTATTTCTGATTATGAAGCGATGATTCTGGATTTGACAGATGTACCTATGATTGACGTTACCGTTGGTCTTGCATTAGAAAATGCCATTAATGACGCGTTAGATGCTAACTGTGCGGTTTACTTGTTATGTCCGAACAAAACCATCTGGCAGCAGCTAGAGAAGTTCCATATCTTGGATCTTGTGCCAGTAGAGAATACATTCTCGTTCCGTTACGAAGCGCTGCGTGCAGCGATTAAGCATGTCGATAGTTATGAACATGAGAATATCAGCGCAGCTTAGGTTACCTTAATCACCCTATTTGAAACGCCAATGATTTTGTCATTGGCGTTTTTTATTTCTAATAAATTAGAAAGGTCTAATTGTATTCATCGTCATTCGACGATAAACTCAATGCTAATATCGAATGGTAAAAAGCAAATAGCTATGTATGCATTAGAAATTGAGCAATTAAGAAAAACCTACGCAGGCGGTTTTGAAGCGCTAAAAGGGGTCAGCCTTAACGTAGAAAAAGGCGACTTTTATGCGTTGCTTGGACCAAATGGTGCAGGTAAGTCGACCACGATTGGAGTGATTTCTTCATTGGTAAATAAGACCTCCGGTCAGGTTAAAGTCTTTGGTTATGACATTGATACCGATCTTGAATTAGCCAAGCAAAACCTAGGTTTGGTGCCTCAAGAGTTTAACTTCAACCAGTTTGAAACCGTTGAGCAAATCGTATTACAGCAAGCGGGTTACTACGGCGTATCAAAAGCCTTAGCCAAAGAACGTGCGCAAAAGTACCTAACTAAACTCGAACTGTGGGAAAAACGCAGTGAACGTGCGCGTAACTTGTCTGGTGGTATGAAACGTAGATTGATGATCGCTCGCGCATTGATGCATGAGCCTCAACTGCTGATTTTAGATGAACCAACCGCAGGGGTGGATATTGAGCTGCGACGCTCAATGTGGGATTTCTTAAAAGAGATCAACCAGCAGCAAGGCATTACCATCATCTTGACCACTCATTACCTCGAAGAGGCAGAAATGCTGTGTCGCAACATCGGTATTATCAACCGTGGTGAGCTGATTGAGAACACCAGCATGAAAGACTTGTTGGCAAAATTGGATGTAGAAACCTTTATTCTCGATCTCGCAGGAGAAGGGGAAGTACCGCAACTGCAAGGCGTGATTTCGCAAACCTTGGTTAATGGCTCGCTAGAAATTGAGTTGGAAAAAACGCAAGGTTTAAACCATGTATTCAGCCAATTATCGGAGCAGGGCATTCAAGTCATGTCGATGCGTAATAAGGCAAATCGATTAGAAGAGCTGTTTGTCAGTATCGTTCAGAAACAGAGCCGAGGTGTGCAAGATGTATAAACTCTACTTGACAGCTTTTTGTAGCTTATTGACCAAAGAGGTTAACCGATTTACTCGTATCTGGGTGCAAACGTTAGTGCCACCAGCGATTACCATGACGCTGTACTTCATCATTTTCGGCAGTTTGATTGGCTCTCGCATTGGTGAAATGGGCGGCTTTAGCTACATGGAATATATTGTGCCGGGTTTGATCATGATGTCGGTGATCACTAACTCTTATTCTAATGTCGCGTCGTCTTTCTTTAGTGCAAAGTTCCAGCGCAATATTGAAGAGCTATTGGTCGCGCCAGTGCCAAACTACGTCATCATCGCGGGCTTTGTGATGGGGGGCGTTGTACGTGGTTTATTGGTCGGTACTATCGTGACATTCGTGTCGCTGCTGTTTGTTGATTTGCAGGTCGAGCATTGGGGCGTGATTATCGCTACTGTGTTTATGACCTCAGTGGTATTCGCTTTAGGCGGCCTAATCAATGCCGTATATGCCAAGACGTTTGATGATATTTCGATTATCCCGACGTTCGTGTTAACCCCATTGACCTACTTAGGCGGCGTATTTTACTCCATTAGCTTGTTGCCGGAGTTTTGGCAGGGCGTATCGAAAGTGAACCCAATCGTCTACATGGTGAATGCGTTCCGTTATGGCTTCTTGGGTGTTTCTGATGTGGGTATTGTGACTGCATTCAGCGTGTTGAGCGTTTTTGTTGTGGTTTTATACGCAATTGCCCATTATTTGGTGACAAAAGGCATCGGTTTAAGGTCATAACAGCCATATACGCCATATATTTGTAATCTTTTAAAGATTATTGCTTCAATGTCTCGTAAACTGGCCTAGCCTTCATATTGGAACTTCTGCCTTGTTGGCCGTTATTTCCATTATGTAGGCTCAAAGCGTCATTTTACGAGATATTTCTATGAACACAGTCCCTCGACCAAAGTTCACTTGGTCACTAATAACTCCTAAATATTGGCCGGTTTGGTTCGGTTTCGGCTTGTTAGCACTGATCGTTAACATACTGCCATTTCGCCTTATTCAACTCCTTGGCGCGCTGTTAGGCCGTCTAGTTAAAGTTGTGGGTAAGAAGCGTTGCAAAATCGCCAAGCGTAACCTTGAGCTCAGTTTCCCTGAAATGTCACAACAAGAGCGTGATGACATTTTTGAAAAGAACATGACCAATACCGGTATGGCATTGTTAGAAACCGGCATGGCTTGGTTTTGGCCAAAGTGGCGTCTTAAAGCGCTCAGTAACATCGTAAATAAAGAAGCGTTGCTAGAGCAGGTTGTGAACAACCGCGGTGTGCTGGTGGTATGTAGCCACCACTTAAACCTTGAACTTACGGCGATGTTCTTTAGTCAATTTACTAAGGGGTACGGTGTGTATCGTGCGCATACCAACCCAGCTTATGAGTTTATTCAGCACCGTGGTAGAACACGCAGCGGTCATAAGATGGTGGATCGTAAAGACGTGAAAGCGATGTTGAAATTGCTGCGACAAGGGCACCGTTTATGGTATCTCCCGGATCATGACTATGGGCGTCGTTCAGCGGTTTATGTGCCATTCTTCGGTGTTGAACATGCCTGTACTACTACAGGTAGTAGCATGCTGATTGATGCTTCTAAGTGTGCGGTTATTTCTGGTGTGAGTGTACGTAAAGATAATCAGTACACCCTTTATGTCGGTGATGATATCAGTGATCAGGTTGAACGACGCAACCCAGAGCAAGCCGCAAGAGTAATCAATGGCGAGCTTGAACGTATGATTCGCCGTGATATTTCGGCATGGATGTGGCTCCATCGCCGCTTCAAAAATCAGCCGGATGAACACGCGCCGAGCTTATACAAATAACCGCTGCAAATTGCAGACAAATAAAAAGGGTTGGCCAATGCCAACCCTTTTTCGTATCTCTTAAATAACGCTCAATTTTTATGAGTATGTGTTGAGATTATTCTGAATCTTCAGCTGCGGCTTCGGTTGCTTCTGCTGGCTCTTCTTTGGTTTCAGTCACCATATCAAGCGTTTGATTATCGATAAGGCGAGCTTTACCTAAGAAAGCGGACATCAAGATAACGGCTTGAGTGGTTTCTGCGGTGATGGTTTGCAAGGTGCGTGCATCACGAATGAAGATCTCGTCTGGCTGTAGGCCTGCGGCACGTAGTTGGTCACTTGCATCTTCAATCACTGAAGCGTAATCATCACGACCGCCACGGATAGCACTGCTGATCCAACGCATAGTGCGAGCTAAAACGGGAGCGCGTTGGCGTTCATCCAGTGTCAGTAGGCCATTACGCGAACTCATTGCTAGGCCATCCATTTCACGTACCGTTGGTACGCCAATGATTTCGATGTCCATGGCTAAGTCTTCCACCATCTTGCGGATGATAGCCAGCTGCTGGAAGTCTTTTTCGCCAAAGCAAGCGAAGTCAGGTTGCACGATGTTGAACAGCTTAGTTACGATGGTCGAAACACCACGGAAATGACCTGGACGCGACGCGCCTTCTAACATCGTAGACAAGCCCGGTACATCAACCGCTGTTTGCTTATCTAGCCCTTCTGGGTAGATTGACTCCGGCGTTGGAGTAAAGACTAACTCAACACCTTCACCGTTAAGTTTGCTTAAGTCGTCTTCTAGTGTACGAGGGTAGTTGTTCAGATCGTCTGCACGATCAAACTGCATCGGGTTAACGAAAATACTTACCACGACCACATCTGCGTGTTCGCGTGCTTTGCGTACAAGCGTTAAGTGACCTTCGTGCAGGTTACCCATGGTTGGGACAAAAGCGATTTTGCGATCGTCACGCTTATACTGTTTGATCTGCTCGCGCAGAGCCGAAATGTCAGCAAAAGTTTGCATGATGATATCCTCTAAGCAATGGTGTGCGCTTCATCAGGGAAGGCACCGCTTTCCACGTCTTGAATATATTTTGCTACAGCTTTACGCATGTCGCCGGTTTCAGCAAGGAAGTTTTTCGAGAATTTTGGCATGTAGTTCGCCGAAATTCCGAACATGTCGTGCATCACCAAAATTTGACCGTCTGTTACATTACCTGTCCCAATTCCTATAACAGGCACGTCTAGAACTTCAGTAATACGAGCCGCAAGCTCCGCTGGTACACATTCAAGTAGTACGATTTGCGCACCTGCTTCTTGTAATGCTAGTGCATCACGAACCATGCGGTCCGCTTTTTCTTGCTCTCGGCCTTGAACTTTAAAGCCGCCAAAGATGTTGACTGATTGTGGCGTTAAGCCAAGGTGTGCACATACAGGAACCGCACGTTCAGTCAGCATTTTTACCGTATCTACAAGCCAATCACCGCCTTCAATTTTCACCATGTTAGCGCCAGCTTGCATCAGCTTGCCTGCACTCTCACACGCTTGCTCAGGCGTCGCGTAGCTCATGAATGGCATATCAGCCATTAGTAAGCAATTCGGGCTACCAGCGCGCACACAGCGCGTGTGGTAAGCAATATCATCCACTGTTACAGGTAGAGTGCTAGTTTCACCTTGTAAAACCATACCTAAAGAATCACCCACAAGAAGAACAGGCATGCCTTGGTCTTCAAACAGTTGAGCAAAACTTGCATCGTATGCAGTAGAAGTAGCGAATTTACGACCTTCTTGTTTCCACTTCATCAGGTCGTTGATTGAAATTTTTTTCATTGAATTTCCTTACTAGGAGCTGGCTAAGATAGCCAAATACGGAGCCCATTACGATCTACTTGTGTAAGTAGTTGTTGCAGCTCAGTCCCATCAGGGAGTTGTAAATTTGGTGCGATTTCAGCAAGCGGATAGAGAACAAACTCTCTTTCTCTCATTCCATAGTGTGGAATGGTCAACCGCTCGGAATCCATCACCTCATTGCCGTAAAGGATGATATCGAGATCTAAGGTTCTTGGGCCCCAGCGTTCATCTTTACGGACGCGCCCTTGCTCTAGCTCAATCGCTTGAGTGCAATCGAGGAGTTCAAGTGGCGTTAATTCGGTTTTTATTGCCGCAACAGCGTTGATGTAGTCAGGCTGATCTTGTGGTCCCATTGGTGTGCTGCTGTAAAGCTGAGATGCACACAGGAACTCACTACGAGGGATTGATTTCAATGCTTCAATCGCGTCGTTTGCCTGACCGACAGGATCGGCAAGATTACTGCCTATCGCAATATAGGCGGTAATCATGATTCAGCTCGGTTTTTCTTGTTGCTGCTGCGTTTGTTTTTACGACGACGGTAGTTGCTCGGTTTTTGGCTGCTGCCATCCATATCTGCAACCATCGCTTGGCGCATATTACGCCCTGCGTTTTGGAATGTGTTCCACCATTTCGCCAGTTGCTCAGTGTCACCACCTTCGATTTCGCCACGCATTTCTAGGAAGTCGTAGCCCGCACGGAACTTGTTTAGCTCCATTAGGCGGAAGGCGCGTTTGCCATTGCGACGAGGTAAGCGCAATTGCAGTTGCCAAATTTCACGAATGGTTGCCGTGTGACGACGAGGAATAGCGATACTACGAACTTGGTCGTCCAAGATGTAATTACTTGCTTCCATTACCGCATCATAATGGCAAAGGTTGCGGGTCTCCATTAGCTGCTCCGCTTTCGCCAGCAGTGGGTACCACAACATCGCAGCGAACATAAACGCAGGATTGATGCGCTTACCTTCTTCTACTCGTAGATCGGTGGAATCAAGCACTAGATCGAGCATCTGCTCAGTCTTTGAATCGTACTCTTCAGTGAAGAACTCAGCTACCGCTGGGAACATCTGTTGGAACAGATTGTATTCACGCATCAGGTGGTAGGTTTCTAGGCCGTAACCTGATTGCAGCATTTTCAGTGATTCTTCATACAGACGCGCAGCAGGGATATCTTGCAGTAGATGGGCAAGTTCTTCGATTGGCGCAGCGGTGTCTTCTTCAATATCAAAATCAAGCTTCACGGCAAAGCGCACAGCGCGCAGCATGCGCACTGGGTCTTCGCGGTAGCGTGTTTCTGGATCACCAAGCAGACGGACTAACTTATCTTCAAGGTCTTCCATTCCACCGGCGTAATCGTGGATTGAGTAGTCGCCGATGTTGTAATACATCGCATTGATGGTGAAGTCGCGGCGCTCTGCATCTTCGTCGACGGTGCCATACACGTTATCGCGTAGCAGCATGCCTTCTTTTGATTGCTGAGAGACATTTTTGCTCGGCTCTTGATGGTGGCCACGGAAAGTTGCTACTTCAATAATATCGCGGCCAAACATGATGTGTGCCAAACGGAAACGACGGCCAATTAGGCGACAGTTTTTGAATAGCTGGCGAATCTGTTCGGGTGTTGCGTTGGTGGCAATATCAAAGTCTTTCGGCGCTTGACCAAGCAATAGGTCACGCACGCCACCGCCAACAAGGTACGCATCAAAACCAGCACCATGAAGTCGGTATAGCACCTTCAGTGCATTGTCACTGATCTGTTTGCGCGAAATATTGTGCTCTTGGCGAGTAATAATATTTAGAGCGAGCTCGGTGATACTCACGTTCTCGCTGGGTGTATAGTCGTTTTTATTCATGTGCTTCTGGCAAAATCAGGTTTCAAAATCCCGCTTTGCTTCCATTAAATTCTAACGCTCAGAGGCGAATTTGCGGCTAATAATAGCCTAACAAGGCCGATTTGAGAATATTGGTGTGATCTCGGTTGAATTAGGTAGCTGGGTTATCTGCCAATTACTCACTCCCCAAGCGATGATTTCCGCTAATGAGGCTTGGCAAATATCCGTATTCATTTCAAAGCCAAGAAAGCGCATTGCCTCTATTAAAGCGGGCTTTGGATTACTGTTATCAATCGCCGGAGCATGATTTTGCTTGGATAGCTTATTGCCACGTTCATCTAATGCAAGCGGCAAATGTAAGTAGCTAACTGGTTGATGGCCAAGCATTTGATACAAACTCATTTGTCGGCCAGTTGGCTCAATTAGGTCTGCACCTCGCACCACTTCAGTGACACCTTGATCAATATCGTCTAATACTACCGCAAGGTTATACGCAAATAAGCCATCGCGGCGCTTTATAATAAAATCTTCATCTGCCAATGCTTTAGGAATCGCCAGTTGACCATGTTTTTGGTCATTGAAGTGATAAACCGGGTGAGTCATCTTTAGACGAATCGCGTAAGGCTCGCTACCCGTAAGCTTTTCATCTCGGCATGTGCCAAGGTAAAAACCGCCAGAGGCTTTAATCGCTTTACGGGTGCATTGGCAGTAATAAGCTTGGCCTTGTTCTAGCCATTGCTCTATCTGTTGCTGGTATAAATCATGGCGCTGGCTTTGATAGACGACTTCACCATCCCAATGCAGTTGGTAGGCTTCTAATGTGTTCAAAATAAGTTCAGAAGCACCTGCCATTTCACGCGGTGGATCGAGATCTTCAATACGGACTAGCCATCTACCTTGTTGTGATTTCGCTTGAAAGTAGCTGCCTATAGCGGCAACAAGCGAACCAAAATGCAGCGGGCCAGAGGGCGATGGGGCAAAGCGACCAATGTAACTCATAGTAAATGCGGTTAAGTAGGTTGATGGGGCTATTATAACGAAAAACTGGGTTTCGCCAGAAAGCTAAATAATAAAACTAAAAAAGGGAGCAATACGCTCCCTTTTCTCAATATGCAGGTTTGATTAACCTTGCATCTGTCTTTCTTTGATCTCTGCAAGTGTTTTACAGTCGATACAAAGGTCAGCGGTTGGACGCGCTTCTAGACGACGAATGCCAATTTCAACACCACAAGATTCGCAGAAACCGAAATCGTCTTCTTCGATTTTAGTTAGCGTCTTTTCAATCTTCTTGATCAAACGACGCTCACGGTCACGGTTGCGTAACTCTAGGCTGAATTCTTCTTCTTGCGAAGCACGGTCAACGGGATCAGGAAAGTTAGCTGCTTCGTCCTGCATGTGGTGGACAGTACGCTCTACTTCTTCCCTGAGCTGGTCGCGCCAAGCGGTTAAAATCTTTTTGAAATGATCCAACATTTCAGGTGACATGTATTCTTCACCTGCTTTTTGTTGGTATGGTTCAACACCTGCAATGGCTAGGATGCCTAGCGCTTTTTTCTTCGATTCTGGCATGCAGCATCTCCTACTAACACCTAGTCAACTGCTTGAGCAGTTAATTTTAAGGCGGGTATCTATAGCAAAAAGAACTTTAGGAGGCAAATACTGTTGAGTAAAGTTATTGTCAATGTGAAGACGGCATCATTTTTTAACTTTGATAACAAAAATCAACAGCCTTTACGAGTTTCATCTCACATTGGGAAAGTTCTGCCTTGTAGCACAGGACTTCCACTCCTTGTTCAATCGCGGTTTTCAGTAATTGTGAATATTTGGCGTCTATATGGTGCGCTGGAGAAACTTTTTCAATACCTGAATGCAAAACAATGAATAAAAGTACCGCTCTGTTTCCATTTTTAGCCATTTCTGCCAATTCACGTAGGTGTTTTTGTCCTCGAGTGGTCACGGTATCAGGAAAGTAGCCTTGGCCTTGTTGTGCCCCTTCATCCAATAAGGTGACGCTCTTTACCTCTATATAGCATGTTGGCTTTGATTCATCGCTGAGCAAGATATCAATTCGACTATTTTCTTGGCCATATTTCACTTCAGTTCGCAGTTGAGCATAGTCTTGTAATTCAGAAATTACACCTTGCTCTACACCTTCTACTGCTAGGTGGTTGGCGCGTGCGGTGTTAATACAGATATGATGGCCTGCTGGTGTTTCGGTCAATTCCCAGCTATTTGGGTACTTGCGTTTAAGGTTGTCGGAGGTAGAAAACCACACTGTATCACCCGCAGTTGCACAACCTGTCATCGCGCCAGTGTTGGCACAATGAATAGTGCGTTCGCTGCCATCTGGCAAAGTAATGTCAGCGAGAAAGCGTTTATAGCGTTTAATAAGCGTTGCAGCTTGTAGCTTTGGTTCGAACTTCATTTTGGTCTGACTAGGATTCTTCTATACAATGTGACCATCATTACATCACAAGGCCTTTCCTTTGTCACAACTGCCCATTCAAGCTGTGTTGCCTGAGCTTTTATCAGGTGTTCGCTCTCATACTCAACTGATTGTTAAAGCGGCTCCCGGCGCTGGTAAATCAACATATTTCCCACTGCAATTACTATTAGAACAAGTGGTTGCGAGCAAAATAATTATGCTTGAGCCACGTCGTTTGGCGGCTAGAAATATCGCTCGCTATTTAGCTGAGCAGTTGGGTGAAGAGGTTGGGCAGCGCGTGGGGTATCGCGTGCGTGGTGAGAATAAGGTGAGCGCCAATACCCAATTAGAGATCGTCACCGAAGGGGTGATGACGAGAATGATTCAGACCGATCCCGAGCTTACTGGTATCGATATGATCATTTTTGACGAGTTTCATGAACGCAGTATTCACGCTGATACGGCTCTGGCACTGAGTTTGGAAATTCAAGAAGCGCTGCGAGAAGATCTTAAGCTGATCGTTATGTCGGCCACCTTAGATCAACATGCTTTGATGGCGCTCTTGCCTGAGGCTAACTATGTCGAATCTGAAGGCCGCGCTTTTGCGGTAGAAAAACGTTATCTACCGCTTAAAGCCAATGATTATTTTGTTGATGTGATGGCAAGGCAAATTACCTCATTGATGAGCCAAGAGTCTGGTTCTTTACTGGCATTTTTGCCCGGTGTTGGCAGCATTCATCAAGTACAAGAAAGGCTTACCCAACTAGCGAGTGATATTGATGTGTGCCCTTTGCATGGGCAGCTTAATTTTAAACAGCAGCAACAAGCGATTCAGCCTGCGCAGCAAGGCCGTCGCAAGGTGGTATTGGCGACCAATATTGCAGAAACGTCGTTGACCATTGAAGGCATTCGTATTGTGGTGGATTCGGGGTTAGAGCGAGTGGCGAAATTCGATTTGAAAACCGGCGTCACCAAGTTGGAACAGGTGCGTATTGCTCAATCTTCTGCTGAGCAGCGCGCTGGCCGTGCTGGCCGTATAGAAGAGGGCATTTGCGTGCGCTTGTACAGTGAAAGCCAGCTCAATCAACAGCCTGCTGTACCAAGTGCAGAAATTAACCATTCGGATTTATCTGGTTTAGCGATGGAGTTGGCGCAGTGGGGTTGTGTTGACCCATCGGATCTGTGTTGGTTGGATGTGCCTCCTGCGCAAGGCCTCAATCAAGCGAGGCAACTTTTGCAGCGTCTTGGTTTAATGGATGATAGTCATCAGCTCACGCCATTGGGTCAGCAAGCTCAACAGTTGGGCGGTGAGCCTCGATCCATGGCGATGCTGATGCATGCTAAGCAGCACTCTGGGTGGTTAGATACGGCGATAGCGGTCGCTGCTTTGATTGAAGAACCTGAGCGCAATGTGTCTGATTTGCTCCATAGTGTTCATCGATTTAAGCAAGGTAAGCACAGTAAGCAAAGTATGGTGAGTCGCCGAGCGCAAGCGCTCGGGCAGAAACTGAATTCGCCATTTAAGGCGAATAACATCAATGAGTCACTCGTGGGGTTAGTACTGGCTTTGGCATACCCTGACCGATTGGCTCAGAACCGAGGTGTCCATCAAGGTGTTAGCCAACAGGGTAAATTTATCTTAGCCAACGGTCATGGCGTTGAAGCGAGGCAAGACGATCCTATGGCTGACCAAGACTATCTGATAGCGATTGATTTAATGCGTGGTCGCTCGGACTCTTCCTTGCTTAATTTAGCCGTATCGCTCGATATTACGGATCTGCAAACAGATCTTGCTGAGTTGTTTATCGAGCAAGACGTCGCGGATTGGGATGAGAGTAAAGGCCGCTTAGTGGCTGAGCAGCGTACTTTATGGGGGCGTTTGATTATCGCTCGTAAAGCGCTACCCAACCCTCCTACTGAAAAGATGACTGAGGCTTTGCTTAACTTTGTGCGTCGTAAAGGTTTGAGTTGCTTGAACTGGACAGAGAGCGCAAGTGAACTTGTTACTCGCATTCGTTGTGCGAGCGAATGGCTACCGGAACAAGCATGGCCAAACGTGCAAGAGCAAGCGTTGCTTGATTCTTTGGAGGAGTGGCTTGCGCCGTATTTGGTTGGTGTAACCTCAGCGAAATCACTCAATAAAGTGAATCTAACCGAAGCGATTAATGCCTATCTGGGCTGGCCTTTAAGCCAAGAGATCGACCAATGGCTGCCAACGCATTACCGAGTCCCCACTGGCAGCAACAAAAAAATTCGTTATCAAACAGGGCAGCCACCCGTACTGTCTGTTCGTATGCAGGAAATGTTTGGCGAGCAAACTTCGCCAACAGTCGCATTAGGTAAGCAAACAGTAGTGGTAGAATTACTCTCTCCGGCGCAAAGACCTCTTCAATTGACCAGTGATCTTGCAAGTTTTTGGTCAGGAGCGTATTCAGAAGTTAAAAAAGAGATGAAAGGTCGCTACCCTAAACACGTGTGGCCTGATGATCCTGCTAATCATGAAGCGACCAGTAAAACAAAACGTCAGCTGCACAAGTAGTGACTGAAATAAATACAGAACAAGATAAATAATGACTAAGAAAACCACCAAAACCACACGTAAGACGCCTGCGAAAAAATCGACTAAGCGCCCTCGTGCTAAGTCGAGCAATAAAGGGAATTCGAGTAAGCAATCTTCATGGCTCAAAAAGCTGTGGAGCATTAGCTGGAAGTTAGCCATTGCAGGTTTTGCGGTTTTGCTGTTTGTCGGTATCTATCTCGATAATATTGTTAAGCAGAAATTTGAAGGTCAGCTTTTTGAGTTGCCGACCGTGGTTTATGCACGCATTTTAACGCTCTCTCCGGGCGACGGCATCAGCATCAAAGAGGTGCGTAATGAGTTGGATGTACTCAATTATCGTAAAGTTCGCCAACCTAAATATCCGGGTGAGTACTCTTCCTCTTCAACTAAGATTGAGCTAATTCGACGCCCATTTGAGTTTACCGATGGTCCAGAGCCTGATCGCCATGTGATGCTCTACTTCAGTGATAGCGGCTTGCAGCGCATCCAATCTTTAGAGACTAAGAAGGATTTTGGTTACCTACGGATCGAACCGAAAATGCTCGGTATGCTAGAGAAAAACAAAGATCAGCAGCGTTTGTTCTTACGCCGTGAAGAGTTCCCGGAAGTGATGGTGGATGCTTTGTTGGTGACCGAAGACCGAGACTTTTATCAGCACGAAGGGGTATCACCACTAGCCATTGCGCGTGCCATGGTGGTGAACTTAAAAGCTGGTCGCACGGTACAAGGTGGCAGTACGTTAACTCAGCAGTTGGCGAAGAACCTATTTCTAAATAGCGACCGAACCTTATGGCGTAAAGTACGTGAGGCTTACATAGCGCTTATTTTAGATTACCGTTACGACAAAGATCGAATTCTAGAAGCGTATTTAAACGAAGTGTACTTAGGCCAAAGCCGTGGGGAGGCGATCCATGGGTTTGGCTTGGCGTCTCGCCTTTACTTCGGTCAGCCGATTCAAGAGCTGCGCATTGATCAGTTGGCACTATTGGTAGGCATGGTAAAAGGCCCATCGTATTACAATCCTGTGCGTTATCCTGAGCGCGCACAGAAACGTCGCGATTTGGTGCTGCGCTTGATGATGCAACAAGGCTTATTAACCTCGAGCGAATATGAGCAAGCGGCCAGTCGTCCGTTAGATATTCAAAAGAACCCACAAATCGCTAGTCGTCAGCCGGCTTATTTCCAACAAGTGAAAATCGAGCTAAAGCAAAAGGTAGGGGACGCGTATGAGTCGGGCAAAGGGCTACGCGTGTTTACGTCGCTCGATCCGGTGTCACAAGATCAGCTAGAAAAAGCGATAGAGAAAAAGATCCCTCAACTGGCAAAAGTGGCAGGTAACTCGCTTGAGGGCGCAGCCATAGCGGTTGATCGCCATAGTGGTGAAATTCGAGCCATGGTGGGGGGCAAACGCACAGGTTATGATGGCTTCAACCGAGCATTAAATGCCAGTCGCCAAATTGGTTCTTTGGCAAAACCAGCCGTGTACCTAACTGCGCTGCAACAGCCTGAGCGCTATAACTTAGCGACGACGTTAAATGATAAGCCAATCAGTCTTAAGGGCTCGAAAGGCAATGTGTGGTCGCCGCGTAACTACGATCGTAAGTTCCGTGGTGATGTACCTCTTTACATTGCGCTCGCGAAATCTCTTAACGTCCCAACTGTTCAATTGGGAATGCAATTAGGCATTGATAACGTGGTGGATACCTTAGAACAACTAGGTGTGCCGCGCAGTGAAGTTCGTCCTGTGCCGTCGATGTTTTTAGGTTCATTTACCCTAACACCATTTGAAGTGGCGCAGATGTACCAAACTCTGACCAACTCGGGCAAGCAAGCGAAACTTTCCGCGTTACGTTCTGTAGTCGATATGGAAGGGGAGATCCTGTTTCAATCGTTACCTAGCGCAAAACAAACGGTTGATCAGCGCGCCGCATGGTTAACCACTTACGCGATGAAACGAGGGGTTGCTGAGGGGACGGGTCGTTACCTAAATAGTCAGTTCGCTTGGGCTGCGCTGGCAGGTAAAACCGGCACCAGTAACGATACTCGCGATAGCTGGTTTGTGGGTATTGATGGCCGAGAGGTGACTACCATTTGGCTTGGGCGTGATGACAATAAATCGACCAAATTAACCGGCTCTAGCGGCGCTCTACGCGTGTATGCGGAATATTTGCAGCATCGAATCCCGACTCAGCTAAGCTTACCTTGGCCAAAAGGCATCAGTACTTTAGGTTTTGCAAAAACTGAAAAAGGTGACTTACAGCTTGATTGTAGTAACAATTTTAAGCTGCCAGTTTGGGATGAAAATGGTAAGTTGCAGCAAGAGTGTGACAACCAACCCGCACAATGGTTGAAAAATATATTCAGCTGGTAGTCACCCAAAACAGTTTAGAAGTCATCGATAAAGGAATGTTCGTCGTGAAGAAGCTTTGCCATGCATTAATGGTTGTTTTAGTCGCTTTGCCTAGTTTAGCTCGAGCTGAAGCCGTTGCAGAGACTCAAGATGAGCGTCCTAAAGTCGCGGTTGTATTAGCTGGCGGTGGCGCTAAAGGTGCTGCCCATATCGGTGTATTGAAAGCACTTGAAGAGATGAAGATTCCAGTCGATTACATCACGGGTACCAGCATGGGTGCCTATGTGGGTGGTTTGTATGCGACGGGCATGAGCGCTGATGAAATCGAAAGTTTTATCACCACGATAGATTGGAACAATGGCTACCGAGATCGCGTTGATCGCAGTCAGCGTCGAGTGCGTGATAAAGAATATGAAGACCGTTACCAACTGACCACCGACCTTGGCTTAGGTTGGGGGGAAATCAAGGCAGCTCGTGGGGTTGTGCAAGGGCAGAACATGCTAAAAATCTTGCGTGAAACCTCAGGGAACTTACCTGCATTCAGCTCATTTGATCAACTGGCTATTCCTTACCGTTCTGTGGCGACAGATATCGTCAAGTTAGAGCCTGTGATTATTTCTGATGGCTTCTTGGTTGATGCCATGATGGCAAGTATGTCAGTACCTGGCGCTCTACCTCCTTATCAGCTTAACGATCGTCTGCTGGTGGATGGCGGCGTGACCAACAACATGCCCGTCGATGTGGCCCGTGATCTTGGCGCAGACATCGTTATCGCGGTTGATATCAGTACTGACTATAAAACCGAAGAAGACTTTACTGATTTATTTACCGTGGCCGATCAACTGTCTAACTACTTAGTGCGCCGCAGCACTGCGAAGCAAGCAGAAACCTTATCTGAGGACGATATTTTACTGCGTCCAGAGGTGGGTGAAATGGAAACGACAGAGTTTGATCGTATGCCAGAGGCGTATCAGACAGGTTACCAAGTAGCTTTGAGAGCGAAAGAGCAGCTTGCCGCGTTATCTGTGTCTAGCACGGAATATCAACAATACATCGACCGTAAGCAACACGCGCGTAAACAATTGCGTTATGGTGATGAAATTGTAGTAAGTGATGTGGTGGTCAACAACAACACTCACTACACCGATGATTTGCTTGAGAATCGCCTAAACTTAGACGCTAACCAAATACTAAGCACCGCCGAAATTGAACGCAGTGTGCAAGATTTGTATGCCTTAGACCGCTTTGAACTGATTACTTATCAGTATGAAAAGCGTGATGACGAAGATGTGCTTGTCGTTGATGTAAATGAGAAAGCGTGGGGGCCAAACTACGTTAATTTCCGTTTCTTCCTCGAAGATGACTTTAGTACCGATAGTCAATATTCGATTGGTGTATCAACGAACTTTACCGATTTAAATTCTCACGGTGCAGAGCTGCGCGCTAACGTTGAAATGGGCACAGACAAAGCGTTCGAGGCAGAGCTATTCAGCCCGTTTTTCTCTAGTCAAAAGGCATTTACCACTTTGGGTGTTAGCTATAGTAACCAAAACCGAAATGCTCCGGTAAATGGATTTGATGATACTACACTTGAAGCAACGCAGGACTTTTTACCTGTGACATATACTGAGTGGGTAGCGGAGGTCGCTTTAGGTTACCAGCAAACCCTATGGCGTGAGTTTAAATTGGGTGGTCGTTATACCGATGGCGATGGTGGTTTTTCATCATTACCTTCGTTAGGCGATGCATCTTTTAAGCGTTTAGGTGTGTTTGCTAACTATCGAATTGATACATTGGATAGTTTTAGTCTTCCGACTCGAGGTATGTATCTAGATTTGGATTACTTGATTTCTCGTGATGAAATATCAGGTAATTCGATATTGGTTGAAGGCAGTGAAGAGAACGATACGGTTTATGAGTTTGGTGCAACCTTTATCGGTGCTTATAGTGTCGATCGCCATACTTTGGTCGCAACTGTTGATACTGGCTTTATCGAAAGTCAAAAATCCAGTCTACCTATCGATCCAAAGGAGCTAGGTGGTTTCTTAAATCTATCTGGAATTCCGAGAAATAGCTTAGTTGGACAAAACAAAGCATTTGGTAGTTTGGTTTACCGCTACCGTTGGTTTGACAACGATTTCGGTCTGTTTACCTCGCCGTTCTACGTTGGCGCATCATTAGAATACGGCGGGGTTTGGTCTGACCCCGATATCAAATTAGAGGATGCACCTTTGTATGTTGGCGGCTCGTTGTTTGCGGGTGTTGATTCGCCACTCGGGCCAATTATGTTGGCTTATGGCCGTACTGAGAATGAGTTTGATTCAGTGTATTTGATTATAGGGACAACATTCAAATAGCTGAAATAAATAGACAAATTGCCTTTTTGGTAGTTTATTTGTTAGGTGCGATAGCAGATGAAAACATAGGACTTTAGTCTTAAGTTGCTATGTTGGTCAAAATGATGAGATTTTAATTTATCGTTAAATTTGCTATCATGCCGCCCACAGTTTGGCCTCTCTGGCGCTGTTTATCAGTCTAAAAAGAATGACAAAAGTGGCAATGGAGAGCCAAAGTTTCCAAGGATGTTGCTCCTCAGGTTTATTAATAGAAATTATAAATTGAGGAGGGACCGCAATGAGAGGAATAAGTCGTGCTTGAAGCCTACCGTAAACACGTCGAAGAACGTGCTGCCGAAGGAGTAGTACCTAAACCACTAGATGCTGAGCAAGTTGCAGGACTTGTTGAGCTGCTTAAAGCCCCGCCACAAGGTGAAGAAGCCTTTATTCTTGATCTTCTTGAAAATCGAATTCCACCGGGTGTAGATGAAGCCGCATACGTTAAAGCGGGTTTTTTAACTGCCGTTACTAAGCAAGAAGTCGAATCACCATTGGTGAGCCGCGAGAAAGCAGCCGAGCTTCTTGGCACTATGCAGGGTGGGTACAATATTGAACCTTTGGTTGCCCTTCTTGATGATGAGCTACTTGCTCCTATCGCAGCAAAAGCGTTATCACATACTCTGCTGATGTTTGATGCGTTCTATGATGTGGAAGACAAAGCCAAAGCAGGCAACCAGTACGCTAAACAAGTTATGCAGTCTTGGGCGGATGCTGAGTGGTTTACTTCGAAAGAAAAAGTCGCAGAAAAAATCACCGTTAAAGTCTTTAAAGTCACCGGTGAAACCAACACCGATGATTTGTCACCAGCCCCTGATGCGTGGTCTCGTCCTGATATTCCTGTGCATGCTAAAGCGATGCTTAAAATGGAACGTGATGGCATCAACCCAGATGAACCTGGTAGCGTAGGGCCAATCGCTCAAATAGAAGAACTGCAAAAAGACGGTATTCCACTGGCTTATGTTGGCGACGTGGTTGGTACTGGTTCTTCACGTAAATCGGCGACCAACTCAGTATTGTGGTTCATGGGGGATGACATTCCTTACGTACCAAACAAGCGCACTGGCGGTATTTGTTTAGGTGGTAAGATTGCTCCAATCTTCTACAACACGATGGAAGATTCAGGTGCACTACCGATTGAGCTTAACGTACAAGATATGAATATGGGCGATGTAATTGACATCTACCCATACGAAGGCGTTGTACGCAAAGGTGATGCGAAAATTTCTAGCTTTGAACTAAGCAAAGTATTGCTTGATGAAGTTCGTGCTGGTGGGCGTATTCCACTGATTATCGGTCGTGGCCTAACTAGCCGTGCTCGCACATCGCTTGGCTTAGAAGAAACCGATCTATTTGCTAAACCTGTAGATCCAACTGCTTCAAATAAAGGCTATACCCTAGCTCAAAAGATGGTTGGTAAAGCATGTGGCGTTGAGGGTGTTCGCGCTGGTCAATACTGTGAGCCAAAAATGACCACCGTGGGTTCTCAGGATACCACTGGCCCAATGACGCGTGATGAGCTGAAAGACCTTGCTTGTCTTGGCTTCTCTGCTGACCTTGTAATGCAGTCTTTCTGTCACACGTCTGCTTACCCTAAACCGGTTGATGTAAACACTCACCACACGCTTCCTGATTTCATTATGAACCGTGGTGGTGTGTCACTTCGTCCGGGCGATGGTGTTATTCACTCGTGGCTAAACCGTATGCTACTACCAGATACTGTCGGTACAGGTGGTGACTCACATACTCGTTTCCCTCTGGGTATTTCATTCCCAGCAGGTTCAGGCTTGGTTGCATTCGCAGCAGCAACCGGTGTTATGCCATTGGATATGCCAGAATCTATTTTGGTTCGCTTTAAAGGCGAAATGAAAGAAGGCATCACTCTACGTGATTTAGTCCACGCGATTCCTTACTACGCGATTCAACAAGGTCTACTGACCGTTGAAAAGGCAGGTAAGATCAATGAGTTCTCAGGTCGAGTACTTGAGATTGAAGGTGTCGAGCATTTAACCGTTGAGCAAGCATTTGAGCTATCAGATGCATCAGCAGAACGCTCTGCTGCGGGTTGTACCGTTAAACTTTCTCAAGAGTCGATTGAAGAATACCTTAACTCGAACATCACCATGTTGAAGTGGATGATCTCTGAAGGCTACGGTGACCGCCGTACTATCGAGCGTCGTATTACAGCGATGGAAGAGTGGGTTGCAAACCCAGAGCTAATGGAAGCGGATTCTGATGCGGAATACGCGCACATCATTGAAATTGATTTGGCTGACATTGATGAGCCAATTCTATGTGCGCCAAATGACCCAGATGATGCGCGTCTGTTGTCTGAAGTTCAAAATACCAAGATTGATGAAGTGTTTATCGGTTCTTGTATGACGAACATCGGTCACTTCCGTGCGGCAGGTAAACTGCTTGAGAAGTTCAATGGTCAACTTGATACCCGTCTATGGGTTGCGCCACCAACGAAGATGGACAAAGACCAACTGATTGAAGAAGGTTATTACGGTATCTTCGGCCGTGCAGGGGTTCGTATTGAAACTCCGGGATGTTCACTCTGTATGGGTAACCAAGCGCGTGTGGCAGATAAAGCAACAGTGATGTCTACTTCAACACGTAACTTCCCGAACCGTTTAGGTACAGGTGCGGATGTGTACCTAGCGTCTGCTGAACTTGCAGCGGTAGGTGCGATTTTAGGTAAGATTCCAACTAAGGAAGAGTATCTACAGTACGCGCAGCAGATTGATGCGACAGCGGCTGATACTTACCGTTATCTAAATTTCCATCGTATGGGTCAGTACACGCAAAAAGCAGACACGGTTATCTTCCAAGAACCGGCTTAATCAGTATTGATAGCAATAAAAAACCGCTGAATATTCAGCGGTTTTTTTTACCTTATTAACAGGCTTAGAGCTATTTTTGCATTTTGTAGATTGTTGCTACGTTGCGAGCCGTGATCTCTACATTCTCCGCTGCTTCTTTGAGTGCGGTGGCCAAATCAACTGAGCGATTAACGACCGCAAACACAGCATCGATACCATGCGCATGCACCACGCCACAATCAGCCGATAAACAACCCGCAATACCGATCACAGGTAGGTCGTATTGTTTGGCGCAACGTGCGACACCAATAGGGGTTTTACCATGAATGGTTTGGCTGTCGATACGTCCTTCACCTGTAATGACAAGATCGGCATCTTTTAACACATCACTTAGGTTTACCGCATCCATTACGATCTCGATACCCGGTCTAAGTTCTGCATCTAGCAGACCCAGTAAAGCCGCGCCCAATCCACCGGCTGCACCAGCACCCGCCATCTCTTTTACATCTTTGCCTAACTGCGTTTTCATGACCTCAGCATAGTGGCTTAAGTTATTGTCTAGCTGTTCGACCATCTCTGGCGTTGCCCCTTTCTGTGGGCCAAATACGTGAGAAGCACCTTTCGCACCGCATAGAGGGTTATCTACGTCACATGCCACCTCTAGGCGAACATTCGCTAAGCGAGGATCTAAATTAGAGGTATCAATGGTGGCTAGGTTAGCCAAAGCACCGCCGCCATGACCGAGCGGGTTACCCGCAGAATCTAGCATACGAATGCCTAAGGCTTGAGCCATACCTAAGCCACCATCGTTAGTTGCACTGCCGCCAATGCCGACAATGATGTGCTCTACGCCGCGCTCCAATACTGCGCGAATCAACTCGCCCGTACCGTAAGTGGTGGTTAGCAGTGGGTTGCGAAGCTCTGGCTCAACCAAATGCAAACCAGATGCTGCTGCCATTTCGATGATGGCCGTTTTGCCATCACCGAGTAGGCCATAAAAACCTTCTACTTGTTGGCCTAATGGACCCGTTACTTGATGATGGATGATCTCACCACCTGTCGCATCGACCAGTGATTGCACAGTGCCTTCACCACCGTCGGCCATCGGTAGTTTAATGTATTCCGCTTGAGGTAATACGTGTTGGAAGCCTTTTTCAATCGAAGTAGCCACTTCCATTGCCGTTAAGCTTTCTTTGTATGAATCAGGAGCAATTACAATTTTCATTTTTAACCTCAGAGCCTTATACAAACAGACCGAATACACCAAACATCATGACAGAAACGAATGCGATCATTAAGCCAACCGCTGATTCGTAAGGAATAAGTTTAAGACGCTCACGGATATCCATGTGGACAGCACCACCTGTTGCATGGAAGAAGCTACCGTGTGGCATGTGGTCTAGCACCGTTGCACCAGAGTGAATCATTGCCGCACCAGCAAGAGCCGGCACACCTAGTTCAAGAATGGTGTGGCTGAATACGTTAGAAGCAACAGCAGTACCTGCGGTAGTTGAAGCGGTTGCTAGCGACATCATCGCACCAGAAATCGGCGCCAGTAGGTATGAAGGTAGGCCTGACGCGGTAAGAATATTGATTAGGCCATCTTTTAGGCCAGAGTTTGCGATGATACCTGCAAGAGTACCGGTGCCCAGTAGCATTACCGCGACCGGTGCCATGCGGCTTAGGCCTGAGACTGCAAAGTGGTTAGTGTCTTTAAAGCGTCCCATCACGACGGCACCAATCAGACCACCAAGTGGTAGGGCAATCAGTGGATCAACGTTAATACCTGCGATAGGGCGTAGTGCGAGTAGTGCAATCGCAACGAGAGGTGCGATGATCGCAGCAGTAAAGGTAGGCAGCTTGCTGTGATCAACCGCGACAACTTCGCATTCTGCTACTTTAGAGCCTTTGTTCACTAAGCGTTTAGCGATGAAGTAAGCCAAGATAAGACCACACAGGCCCGGAACAACACCCGCAGCCATCACAGAAGTCAGTGGTACATCAAATGCGTCTGCCGCTGCAATCGCATTCGGGTTTGGAGACATTACGTTACCCGCTTTACCGCCGCCAACCATGGCAAGCAAAATTGCCGTTTTAGAAATGTCAGCACGACGAGCAATCGCAAGCGCGATAGGAGATACAGTAATAACCGCAACGTCAACAAACACGCCAACCGCAGTTAGAATCATAGTTGCGAGTGCCAGCGCCAGTAGTGCGCGAGTTTCGCCGACTTTCTTAACGATGGTTTCAGCGATAGAGGTTGCTGCGCCTGATTCAATCAGTACGCCAGCAAGCACACCAGCTGCAAGAATACGTAATACCGCGGTGACGATGCCTTGTGCACCACCAATCATTAAACCAACGGTATCAGTGAGCGATACACCACCAATAACACCACCGACTAGGGCACCAATGATCATGCCATATGCGGGCGGTACTTTTTTTAGAATTAATGCTATCGCGACGACGAGCGCTGCGAGAGCGCCGAGAGTAGAGACTTCAATCATGTTCTATTTCCAGAAGAAAAGTTGTAAGAATAATTTTTCGCCAAATATAGGGACTGAAGTAAAAGTCGTCTTTAGCCGTTATGACAAATAAAACACCAACAAATGGCAATGTTTTTGTGCGTTTGCACAAATTGGCTATTTTGTGTCGAATAAATTAATAGCAATATATAGCTGTAAAATGTCATTTAAGTTGTTGATACTTAAAGATGTAACGTGCTCTACTTTTTCTAGCCTGTATCTAAGAGTATTTCGGTGAATATGAAGTTTTTGGCAAGTCTGACATGCGTCACAATTTTGTACAAAATACTCAGTAAGAGTGCGGATTAATACTCCCTTAGTGTCATATTGTTTTAATAAATCATAAGGTTGGCGTAATTGTTCTGCCTTCCATGGTTCACTCAAAATGGAGCTCATTAATACTGGTAATTTATGATCTTGATAGAAAAAGACTTCTCCAGATTGAGCGCTAACGGATTGCATCGTGAGTTGCGCAGTTTCATAAGATTTGGCTAAACCATCAACCCCAGAAAAGAACTCACCAAGGGCGATTTTTATCGAGAAATTACTGAGTTTCTTCACTCGTTTTAGGAGTTGATTGATTCGCTTGGTTTCGGCTTGCTTTGACCAACCTGATTCAGTGAGAGAGATAGGCTTTAGTACCACAACTTCGTTTTTTGACACCGAAAGAATACCGACCAAATTATCTCGCTCTGGATATTCTAATAAATGCACCAATTGCTGTAAGTGTTCTAGTGAGAATGACTGATTTTTATCCGGAATGACTTTTACTACAGCGGCAATTCGAGGTTGGCTCAAATCCAGTTCTAGCCTTTCAGCGATCGTATTGAGTTGAGTATCGTTGAGCTTTGCACCTTGGATTAACTGTAATACCAACTCTTCACGATGACGTTTGTTCCATTCAACTTGTGACATCAATGCGGCTTGCTCAACGATCAGTTCAGCAGTCATTTTGACCAGCTCACCGTAGTGCTGCACGTGCTCGGGAGTACCTGAAATACCGATAACGCCAATAACTTGATCAAGATAGATGATTGGTAAGTTGATCCCCGGCTTTACCCCTTTAAGGTGCTGTGCGGTTGCTTCGTCAATCTCAACGACGCGATGTTCGGTAATCGCGAGCACCGCTCCTTCATGTTTTTGTTGCAATCTAGCCCGATCGCCCGAGCCAATAATTCGCCCTTTATCATCCATGACGTTAATCGAGTGGGGAATGATTTTCATGGTGCGCTCGACAATCTGACGGGCGATGGTCTCATTTAACTGCATAGAAGATTCGTTGGAGTGTTGCCGATAATTGGTCGATAATAGCACCGAGAAAACACATCCGTAGAGAAAAAGATGGACTACGAATTTAAAAAGAACACCTTAGAAGGCAATTACTATTGCCATTGCTCGATGGGGCATGAAATCGTGGGACGTTGGGTTCAGGAAGAATTAGGTACAGATGCAGACGCTATTGCTCAAGTGTTTGATTTGTTAGATCAAGCTAAGCAAAACGCAGTACAAGAGTATAAACGCATTGGCCGCGAAATCTCATTAATTGTATGTGGCGATGAAGTGGTCATTGAAGAGAATGTTCTCTCTCATGATAATGAACTCGAAGCGGATAGTGAGTTTGATCTGTACCAAAGCGAGAGCACCGCAAGTTGCGGAATGGAAGATTTTGTTGATCTGCTAGAGCAATGGCAGGCTTTCGTAAAACGTTTTTAGCACCATCAATGAGCAAAGCTCATTGAATGCTTTAAAGTTGGGAATAAGCGCACCAGGTTGGTGCGCTTTTTTTGTGCAAGTTTGATTGAAAATAACCACATTCTTTATAAAACAATGACTTATAAAGCTGGCACGCCACTTGGATTGTAAGGAGAAAACAACGAGAGCTTTGAGAGAGGACGCAATGAAACTAATCAACGCCATAATCAAACCATTCAAATTGGATGATGTACGTGAAGCACTAGCTGATGTGGGTATCGAAGGGATGACCGTATCAGAAGTAAAAGGATTTGGTCGCCAAAAAGGCCACACCGAGCTCTATCGTGGAGCAGAGTACCAAGTGGACTTCTTGCCAAAGGTGAAACTGGAGATCGCCACGCAGGCTGAAAACGTTGACCGTGTGATCGAGGCTGTCAGCAAAGCGGCTCATACCGGAAAAATCGGTGATGGAAAGATCTTTGTGTATGACCTAAGCCAAGCGGTACGTATTCGTACTGGCGAAATGGACGCAGAAGCACTTTAACTCTCAAGGATTGGAGATATCTCATGGAATTAGCATCAACAGTATCTGAACTTCGTTACGCACTCGACACCTTTTTCTTCCTCATTTCTGGTGCGTTGGTAATGTGGATGGCGGCAGGTTTTGCCATGCTAGAAGCGGGCTTGGTACGCTCGAAAAACACCACCGAAATTTTAACTAAAAACGTCTGTTTATACGCGATAGCGTGCACCATGTACTTAGTGGTGGGTTACAACATTATGTATGTCGATAACGCAGAAGGCAGCTGGCTTCCTTCATTTGGGGCGCTCATTGGCACGCAAGCCGAAGGGGCGGATCACTCTCTCGAGTCTGACTTCTTCTTCCAAGTCGTATTCGTGGCTACAGCCATGTCTGTAGTATCAGGTGCGGTGGCGGAACGTATGAAGCTTTGGTCTTTCCTTATCTTCTCCGCAGTTTTAACTGCCTTTATTTACCCAGTGGAAGGCTACTGGACTTGGGGCGGCGGCTTCCTTTCAGAGGCTGGATTCAGTGACTTTGCAGGCTCAGGTATCGTACACATGGCAGGCGCTGCCGCGGCACTAGCTGGCGTATTGTTACTAGGCGCTCGTAAGGGCAAATACGGTAAAAATGGTGAAATCTACCCAATTCCGGGTTCAAACATGCCACTTGCAACCTTAGGTACTTTTATTCTTTGGTTTGGCTGGTTCGGCTTTAATGGCGGCTCTCAGCTCATGGTGTCTGACTTCGAGAATGCGACTGCGGTAGGTCAAATCTTCCTAAATACTAATGCAGCAGCGGCGGCAGGTGCGATTGCAGCACTACTGGTATGTAAAACCACTTGGGGCAAAGCGGATTTAACCATGATTTTGAACGGCGCTCTGGCTGGCCTTGTAGCCATTACCGCTGATCCATTATCACCTTCTCCAGTGTACGCAGTGTCAATTGGTGCAGTGTCAGGTGCGCTTGTGGTATTTAGCATCATTGGCCTAGATAAGCTTAAGATTGACGATCCTGTGGGCGCGATTTCAGTGCACGGTGTGTGCGGTCTGTTTGGTCTAATGGTTGTTCCACTAAGCAACAGTGATGCAAGTTTTGCGACTCAGCTGCTTGGCGCAGCCGTCATCTTTGGCTGGGTATTCCTAGCAAGCTTAGTGGTATGGGGCGTGTTAAAAGCCACAATAGGCATCCGCGTATCAGAAGATGAAGAGCTGGAAGGTATGGACATGCATGATTGCGGTGTCGGTGCGTACCCTGAATTTGTGACGGTGAAATAATAAGCAAAGCGCTGTTTATATTCAAAAGACATAAACGGTTACAATATTTCAACTCAATAAACCTGCCCTCCGAGGCAGGTTTTTCATTTTTAAGAATTGTTTTCCCGAAGCACATGAATATAATAACGCGACTGATAAAAATTATCATTTAGAAAGTAAAGGATTAACACTATGAAAAAGCTGCTAACACTTTCAGCACTTGCATGTACTACTTTAGCCCCGACAGCAATGGCTGCTGAAGAAGTGAACGTATACTCTTACCGTCAACCTTTCCTAGTTGAGCCAATGTTCAACGAGTTCACTAAAGAGACAGGCATTAAAGTTAACGTTAAGTTCGCGAAAAAAGGTCTGGCTGAGAAGCTAGCTCAAGAAGGCGAGTACAGCCCTGCGGACGTAATCCTAACGGTAGACATCAGCCGTCTAGCGGAACTGACTAAACAAGGTCTAGTTCAAAAAGTAGATAGCGAAGTGCTAGAGAAAAACATCCCAGCTCAGCTTCAAGATGATGGCAACGAGTGGTTTGCGCTAACAACTCGTACTCGTAGTGTTTATTCTTCTCGCGACCGAGTAGGTAAACTAGGTGAAGACTTCACTTACGCTGACCTAGCTAAGCCTGAGTTCAAAGGTAAAATCTGTACTCGTAGCGGTAAGCACCCATACAACGTTTCTCTAATCTCTTCTATGATTGCTCATAAAGGCGAAGCTGAAACTAAAGCATGGCTAGAAGGCGTAAAAGCAAACCTAGCTCGTAAGCCTCAAGGCAACGACCGTGCACAAGTTAAAGCGATCAAAGAAGGTCTATGTGACGTTTCTCTTGGTAACAGCTACTACTTAGGTAAGATGGTAAACGACGCTGAGCAAAAAGCTTGGGCTGATTCTGTTTACATCAACTTCCCTAACCAGAAGACAACAGGTACGCACGTAAACATCTCTGGTATGGCGATGGCTAAGTACTCTCCAAACAAAGACAACGCAGTTAAGCTGATGGAATTCCTAGCTGGCGACCAAGCTCAAGGCATGTACGCTGAAGTAAACTACGAATACCCAGTTAAGCCAGGTGTTAAACCATCTGAGCTAGTTGCTTCTTGGGGTGAGTTCAAAGCTGATGACATCTCTCTAGATGAAATCGCAAATTACCACGCTGCGGCAATTAAACTTCTAGATGAAGTGAAATTTGACCTTTAATCTAGTCTAGAGGTATAACAACACCTTAACCTCTAAAAGGTATATGAGATGTATTTGTAAGCGCATTTACATCTTGTATATCTCACAGACTAGATATGAAAGAAAAGAATAATTTCTGGAAAACCAGCAGTGGAGCAGTGGCTCTGCTGCTGGTTTTGCCTATATTAGCGATATTTATTACCGCTTTCGGTGAGGATACAGAGCAGCTGTTTACTCACTTAATGAACACCGTCATGCCAACCTATATCTTTAACACGATTGCTTTGGTTGCGGGTGTTTTGCTGTTGTCATTGATTCTAGGCGTCCCGTCTGCATGGCTGATGGCCATGTGTCGTCTCCCTTCCGAACGTGTGTTGCAATGGGCTTTGGTTTTGCCTCTCGCCATGCCTGGCTACATTGTGGGTTATATTTTTACCGATTGGTTTGATTTTGCTGGCCCTGTACAGGTCTTATTACGTGATCTCACTGGTTGGCAGGCGAGAGAGTATTGGTTTCCTGATATTCGTACACTAGGCGGTGCGATTACCGTTTTATCCTTGGTGTTGTATCCATACGTCTATTTGCTATGTCGTGCTGCTTTTATGGAGCAGAACGTGTCGTTACTCCAGTCAGCTAGGTTGCTTAAGTGCTCGCCTTGGCAGAGTTTTTTCCGTATCTCTTTACCGCTAGCACGCCCTGCGATTGCGGTGGGCTTATCGCTTGTGGCGATGGAAACGGTTGGGGACTTTGGCACGGTAAGCTATTTCTCGGTTAATACGCTGACCACAGCGGTTTACGATACTTGGTATGGCTATAATGACTTACCAGCTGCAGCGAAGATCTCAAGTATTATGCTGATGTTCTTAGTTTTACTGCTATCTGCTGAGCGTTACAGCCGCCGTCGACAAAAGCTATTTCAAAATCAGTTCAGTAGTCGAGAAGATTTTCGTTATGAGCTGAAAGGCTGGAAAAAATGGTTAGCATTGACTTGGTGTTGGGGCTTAGTCGCAATAGCGTTTATTTTCCCGCTTGGTCAACTTTGTATTTATGGTTACAAGTATTTTGCTCAAAGCTGGACGCCTGAGTTTCAAGAGTTTGCAGTGAACAGCCTTTATGTATCTATTATTTCGGCATTAATTGCAGTTTCAATCGCTTTAGTCGTTAATTTTTTCTATCGGCTTCGTTCAGATCGTCTTGCGCTTGGGTTTATGCGTTTTTCATCGCTGGGATACGCAGTACCGGGAACAGTATTGGCGATTGGTGTCTTGGGCTCTAATTCTGTAATCGAACATTTGGTGAATGATACCGTGAAAGCCATGGGAGGAACGCCTCCGGGACTGTTTTTATCTGACACTATGTTTGCGATTATTTTTGCTATGGTGGTGCGCTTTTCCGCAGTAGCTATTGGCAGTATTGAAAGCAGTTTAAGTAAAGTTCCCCCTTCACTCGATATGGCAGCTAGAACTATGGGCTGCAAACCTAATATGATGTTGTTTAAGGTGCATCTACCTTTGATTCGTCGTGGTGCGTTGATTGCGGGTTTATTGGTGTTTATCGAGTCAATGAAAGAGCTTAATGCTGCATTGCTGCTGCGCCCATTCAACTTCGAAACATTGGCAACTTACGTGTATAACTTTGCTTCAGATGAGCATTTAGAACTGGCGGCAATGCCCGCTGTATTGTTAGTGCTGGTGGGCTTAATTCCACTGGTATTGGTTAACCGATCTTTGGAGCAGGTGCATTAATGAGCTGCGCATTATCAATCAACAATTTAACCTGCAAATACGATGAGCAGACTACGGTTCTTGAAGACCTCTCACTACAAGTAGAACAAGGCGAAATTGTCTGTCTATTAGGTGCCAGTGGTTGTGGTAAAACAACATTACTGAAAGCCATTGCTGGCTTGCTTCCGCTCAGCTCTGGCTCAATGAGTTTGAACTGCATGACCATTGATGATGGTAAAAACTGGTTACCACCAGAGCAGCGTAATATCGGCATGATCTTTCAAGACTATGCTTTGTTCCCTCATTTGACGGTTGAGCAAAATGTTGGCTTTGGTTTGCGCTCCGCATCACCGAGTGAGCGCGAGAGTAAAGTTAAAGAGATGCTTGAGTTAGTTCATTTATCTGAATTTGGCGATCGTTACCCGCATCAGCTTTCAGGTGGTCAGCAGCAACGTGTGGCGATAGCACGTTCGTTGGCTTACAAGCCTGACTTGTTGCTGTTGGATGAACCGTTTTCGAATATTGATACTCAGGTGCGACATGAGCTGATTGCTCAGATCCGCAGTATCTTTAAACAACAAGGCGTGACAGCTATATTCGTGACTCACAGTCGTGAAGAGGCATTCGCGTTTGCTGATAAGATGGCGGTCATGAACCGCGGGGTGATCGAGCAATATGGCACGGCTAGCGAGCTGTATTATCAGCCATCAAGTAAGTTTGTTGCGGATTTTCTTGGTGGCGGCAGTTATTTGGTCGCTAAGCGCATGTCAGAGAGCGAGTATGATACTGAATTAGGTGTAATTGAAGCGCATGCTCAGCAAGCGATAGACTTTAATGCCAGTTGTGAGTTGTTACTGAGACCGCAACATGTGCAAATCAGCGCGGCGGAAGAGAGCAGTGTGTATGTCACTGAGCAGCAGTTCATGGGTGATCATTGTCGCTATGTGATTAACGCCAATGGTAGCCACTTACTTGCCAGTTCTTCTGAGCCGTTAGAGATTGGTCAGGCGGTATCAGTAAAAGTTGAAACCCAAGGTGTGCTTGCGTTTTAGCTAAAAAAAGCCCGGCGTATAAGCCGGGCAAATGCTCTTCACCTATAGGGTGTAGGTGCTTGGTAAAGTTATAGTTTAAGGAAAGCTTTTACTTGTTCTACAACCTTCTCAGCGGTTGGTTGGTCTTCCATTTCTGCGAAGATACGCAGTAACGGTTCTGTACCAGAGAAGCGGGCGATGACCCAGCCACCATTCTTAAAGTAAACTTTTGCGCCATCTTCATAGCTCACTTTTTCGATTTCATAGTCAAACTCAGGTAGCTGTTTTTCTACGTAAATCTTATTGTAAAGCGTCTCTTTTTGCGCAGGCTTGAAGGTGCAATCACCTTCAGCTGTGTAGGCGTAGCCGTACTTGGTATAAATTTCATCCAATAGGTCAGACAGTTTCTTACCAGTTACTGAAATCATTTCTACTAATAGGCTTGAAGCAAACACCCCATCTTTACCCTTGATGTGTCCACGGATTGTAAGACCACCAGAGCTTTCACCACCGATGAGTGAATCATCCGCTTCCATTTGTGAACTGATGTGCTTAAAGCCTACAGGCACCTCAAAGCTCTTCTCGCCGTGATCAGCGGCAATCTTGTCAAGAATATGAGTTGTAGCAATGTTGCGTACTACTGAGCCTTTCCAGCCTTTGTATTCAAGCAAGTAGTAGTAAAGTAGGATCAGCACTTCGTTCGGGTGAATGAAGTTACCTTTCTCATCGATAATACCTAGGCGGTCAGCATCGCCATCGGTACCGATACCGATGTCGTAGCCTTCAGCTGCGACTAGGTGTTTTAGACGGTAAAGCGTTGCAGCGCTTGGTGATGGCATTAGGCCACCAAAATCAGGGTTTTTACCATCGTTGATTACGTCAACGTCACAGCGACCATTGATCAATACCGTTTGCAGCGCGTTTTTCGCTACGCCAAACATTGGATCGATCAGAACGCGAAGGTTGGCTTTTTTGATCGCTTCAATATCGATAGCATTGATGATCGAATCAACGAACTCGTTCATTGGGTTGATCGGTAAGATCAACTTGTCTGTCACTGCTTGCTCAAATTCAACGCTCTTAACTTGATCTTGAGAAAGCTGAGCGATTTGCTCTTCTACTTTCTTGGTGATCACTTCATCGGCATCACGGCCACCTTCAATGAAGATTTTTACGCCGTTGTAATCCGCAGGGTTGTGAGAAGCTGTAATACACGCAGAGTAAGCACAGCCCATCTCTTTTGCTTTGAACATGACAATCGGTGTTGGAACAAACTTGTCGATGAAGCTAACGGTTACGCCATTGGCAGCCAGTACTTCAGAGAACCAACGACCTGCTTTGTCAGATAAGAATCGACGGTCGTAACCAATAACAAAGCCTTTGTCTGCTACCGATTCTTGGTTGATGATGTTTGCCAGTGCTTGTGCGACAAGACGAACGTTATCTTTAGTGAACTCTTCACCAATAAAGGCGCGCCAGCCGCCCGTACCAAATTGAATCATGGGGGAATTCCTCGGGGAAAGAGGGCAACCATTGCTGGTTGCCCATGACGATTAGCCTAGAGTAACGATAACTTCGTTTACGCTGCCTTCTGCTTGTACAGGGACAGAAGCGCCAGTGATTTGCTCACCGTTAACCGTGATAGATTTAACGCCTTTACTTACTGAGTCAGGGTTTTGTACCTTGATGTTGTAAGTTGCGCCTAGCCATTGACGAGTTACCTCGAAACCAGGCCAGTCAGTTGGGATACATGGGTCAATAGTTAGACCATCGAAGCCAGTACGAACACCTAGAATGAAGTTCGTCACCGCAAAGTAAGCCCAACCAGAAGTACCCGTTAGCCATGGGTGGTTTGCACGACCATGGTCTTGGTGGTCACGACCCATAATGAACTGAACGTATGAGTATGGTTCAGCCACACGCTTTTCAATGATGTCGTTTTGGTTGTATGGGTTTAGTGCATCGTAGAACTTCATTGCACGGTCACCACGGCCTAGTTTTGCTTCTGCTACCCATGCCCATGGGTTCGGGTGAGAGAAGATTGCTCCGTTCTCTTTCACGCCTTGGTAAACGCGAGTAACAAAACCGATATCATCGTTTGGCGTTGCAAATGATGGTGAGTTTAGGTGTAGACCGTATTCAGAGAACAGGTTCTCATCAACCGCGTCCATCGCTTTTTCACCGCGCTCTTGAGAAACCGCACCAGAAAGAACCGCTAGTGTGTTTGACTCAAGGTGTACACGACCTTCAGCTTGTTGTGCTGTACCGATCTTGTCGCCATTTTTAGTTAGGCCACGGATGTACCAACCGCCTTCGTCATCCCATAGGTGCGTTTCACATGCTTCACGCACGTTCGCTGCCATTTCAGTGTATTTCTCTACGTCTTCTTGCTTACCTAGGAACTTCGCTAGGTCGATGAACTCTTGCAGAGCCCAGAAGTGTAGGAATGACACCATTGAAGACTCACCACCGCCTAGGTTTAGACAGTCGTTCCAGTCAGCACGAAGGCCTTTACAGATACCGGTTTGACCAACGTATTCAGCAGAGAAGTCTAGAGCTGCTTTCATGTGATCGTAAACGCTAGCGTCGCCGCCGTCTGCGTATGGAATCACTTCATCAAAGAACTTGTGCTCACCGGTTTCCATTACGTATTTACAGATGGTAGGTACTAGCCATAGGTGGTCATCAGAACAGGTATCTTCAATACCGTGGATCTTGTCGTCATCTGAAGGAGTAGGTACAACCGTTGGTGACTTAGACGGCTCAACGTCTGCTTTCTCTGGATCGAACCAATCTGGATCGAATAGGTGTAGACCGTAACCCGCTTTAACCTGACCACGCAGTAGGTCAACAATACGCTTGCGCGTCATCGCTGGGTTCGCGTGTGGTACTGAGATTGCGTCTTGTGCAGTATCGCGGTAGCCAAGACCAGTACGGCCGCCTACCTCGATGAATGATGCAAAGCGAGACCAAACCACACAGGTTTCTGCTTGGTAAAGCGTCCAAGCGTTGATCATGGTGTCTAGGCCTTCGTTTGGTGATTTCACTTGGAACTTGTCACAACGCTCGTTCCAGTGTTCTTTAATGCCAGCAAATGCCGCATCAACGTTAGCAAGGTCTTGGTACTTAGTACGTAGACGCTCACCGTTACCTTTACCAATACCTAGGATGTAAGCAAAGCGTACTTCTTCACCCGGTTGAATTGTGAATTGCTTATGTAGCGAACCACAGTGGTTGTAACAAGTTTGCGCCGTGTTGAAACACTTACCTTGCTCTACTGCTAGTGGGTTTGCTTCATCACGGTATAAGCCAAGGAAGCTGTCGCGTTGACCGTCGTATGAATCTGGGTCAAATGTAGATGCTAGGTAGTAGAAACCTTCGAAATCGTTGGTGTTGTAGTACAGGTCGTATTCAATCACACCATCTTTGTACTCAGTACCCGCAGAGTATAGAGACATCTGGTGGTTCTGGTTGTCAGATTGAATGTGGCTGAATGAGAACTCAACAAAAGAGAACGCACTGATAGTACGAGGTTTGTCTGAAGTGTTCTTAATCACAACATCCCAGATTTCTGCATCTTCACCTTTCGGTACGAACAGAGTCTTAGTTGCAGTGATGCCGCTGTACTCACACTTGAACTTAGAGTAAGACAAGCCATGACGAACTTCGTAGTTTGCTTCGTCTAGGCTTTTTGCAACTGGTTGCCATGAGATTGACCAGTAATCACCCGTCTCATCATCACGTAGGTAAACGTAGTGTCCTGGGCGATCGAATGTCGCGTTCGGACGGAACTTAGTCACGCGGTTGTACTCAGGTGAGTTGTAGAACGAGTAACCGCCCGCGTTATGAGAGATAACAGTACAGAATTTTTCTGTGCCCAAGTAGTTCGTCCATGGTGCAGGCACGTCTGGGCGTGTGATGACATATTCACGATTGTCATTATCGAAATAGCCGTATTTCATCTTAATTTCCTTTTTACCAAGCCACTCTAAGGTGGTTAAATTTTTAAGCTAGAAAAACTAATTGTTTGTTGATTGTTTCGATTTCCACGGATGACGGTATTTCACCTCTTGAAGATCTAGCAGAGGGAAGTGGCCTTTCAAACGTGATAAATAATCTTCCCAGTTACGCTGGGACTTGTTGGTCCAACACGCTTCAGACATTGCCGTTAAGCGTGGGAACATCATGTAATCCATACGCTCTTGGGTGGTGATAATTTCACACCAAAGCGCGCATTGAATGCCGAGAATTCGTTTACGAATTGGGTCGCTTTCTGGAACTTCTTGCAGAGGTTCGTAGCGATAAGCATTTTCTAAAGGAATGACCGCCGCCCAATCTACTCCCGGCTCGTCTGGTGAGTAGTCTTGTGTCATATCTAAGTAGGTCGATTGCGCAGGTTGCAAAATCACATCAAAACCTTGGCTAGCACAGTTGAGTGCTGCTTCTTCACTTAGCCATGAATAGATAACGGTATCTTTGCTTACCTTGTTACCGTGCTGAGCTTCTTCCCAACCCACCATACGTTTGCCTAAAAGCTGTAGGCGCTTTTCTGCGTAACGCAGTAGATGTCCTTGCAGCTCTTTGCTGTTTTGGTAACCGTGGTTTTCCATCAAGGCTTGGCAACTTGGGCTATTTACCCACACACCATCAGGTACTTCGTCCGCACCGATGTGTACCCAAGGTGATGGGAATAATTGAGCTACCTCTGTCAGTACTTTATCGAGGAACTCGTAAGTACCCACTAACGACGGAGAAATAACGTTGTCGGTGTAGTGTTGAATACTGCGGTACTGAGATTGGTCTGCTTCATCAAGTAACAGGTGAGGCAGCGCTTTTAGTGCCGCACGGCAGTGACCCGGAATATCAATTTCAGGGATGATGGTAATGCCGCGTTCTTCAGCGTAAGCGATGACTTCGCGCACTTCATCTTGGCTGTAGTAACCTTTGTGGACCGTGTTTAAGCTACTGAATTGAGGTTCGAGTAGTTTACCTGGACCGCGTTCGGAACCGATTTCAGTCAGCTCTGGGTAAGCCTTGATCTCTAAGCGCCAGCCTTCATCATCGGTTAGATGCCAATGGAACTGGTTAAATTTGTAGTGCGCCAAATGGTTGATAAGGCGTTTGACGCGCTCTAGTGGGTGGAAATGACGAGCACAATCCAACATCATGCCGCGGTACTTAAAGCGCGGAGCATCGGTCACCTTTATGTAAGGTATGCGCAACGTGTTGTCTTGCTCTGTCTTTACAACCAGTTGAATTAAGGTTGCACTCGCATGGACAAAACCAGCATGAGAACCCGCTTCAAGTCGAATACCACTGTTTGAAACGGTGAGTGAATACTCACCTTCGTCTAGGGTTGGGTTGTTACGAAATAGAATATCGCTGTGGCCAATTGGGCTTGCTTCGAAATTGTAAAGACTTTTTAGTTCGGTTTGCAGCCAAGTCGCTGCTTTCTCTGCTAGCGTGGCTTGCAGAGTAATCTGGCTTGTTGGCGTCAGTACATAGTGACCATCAAATGCCACCACCTTATTCGGGCGAGGAATGAGTGATAATTCCGCTCCATCCACTTCAGGGACTTCACTGCGCTGTCGGTAAGGCGAAGCGAGTGCAATTGGTGTAATGCTCACTGGGTGCTTCACATCATCATGCTCAATCACGAGCGCGTCTTTAAAGCCATCGGTATAGAAGCGTAATGGAGCGGTGTTGATGCTAAATTCACAGTAGAAGTGTTGGTTAGCAGGGAGAACTTCTACATCCGGTGTGACGGTGCAAAAGCTACCCACTTGCTTAATTTCACCATGAGTAAAGCTATCGGGAAGAATATAACGATCGATAATAAACTGCAGTTTCCAATCAACCAGATCTTGGTCTGAAAGGTTGTGAAGCGTTATACCAAAACGGCAATGCTGTTTTTGTTCTGAGAGAACGGTTAGGTCAACGCGATAGCTCATATCTACAAATCCTTAATACAGATTATGCTCTGGCTTACCAGCAAACATAATCGCACCTTCAATTGCATCGAATTGAGGTTTTACGATCCATTGTTGTACTGGAGGGGAGAGCCAATCTTGAATGCGTTCTGCGATGCTACCCATTAGACAGATGCGTGTAGCACCTTTCTTATTCAAGGCAATGAGGAACATCTCGATATCTGCCGCAGTTTGCTTCAGCATTGAAATTGCTAAAGGGTCACCTTGGTAAGCGTGTTGGAAAATAGCGGGAGAGAACTGTCCGTAATCTTTAGGGATTGCGCCTTTAGACCACTCAACAATCGCATCGACATCATTATCAAAATGATTAAGAACGTGCGCTGCAAGTGGGGTTTTCTCTACAATGCCATCGTAAGCCAGCAAAACTTGCTGAATAAGGCGAAGGCCCATGACGGCGCCGCCACCTTGATCTGAAATTGGAAATTCACGACCGCCGACAACATGTTGCTGACCACCTTCAAGGTAGATGCCACATGAGCCTGTGCCGCCAATCATGATTGCGCCATCATCGCCATTGTGTGCACCAATACATGCACCATAGGCATCGGTATTAAGTGTCATCGAAGCAAATGGATGGGAAAGCGCCATGAATTTTTGCCATGAACCTTTGTGCTCAGCGCCTGCTAGAGCCAGGCCTACGTGCATATTGGCAAAATCTTGTTCGGTTAGCCCGCCTTGTTTCGCGGCTTCAGTAATGGCTTCTACAATGGATGCCATTGCAACTTCGGCGCCCAGCATAATGTTGGCGCTGCCGCTTTTTGCTTCGCCAATAAGGTTGTTTTGTTCGTCGCGGATGCGTGCGCGGCAAGATGTGCCGCCACCGTCGATACCAATTCGGTACAGAGTCATGGGATTAGTCCTCTAAGCTGTCAAAGTGATTGAATTGACAGATGATCGCGAGCAAATACCACGCTCCATGAGGGATCCATTGCTCACCCCATCGCCAGTTCTGCAACATATCATCTTTCTGGCCCGGAGGGTTGAAGGCAATGTCTTCCTCGTCCTCAAATCCGCCTGTAATACCGTTGCAAACACCACCTTTGGCATTAAAGAAGCCTAAGTGAGGTAAATAATCAGGGTTGTTTTGGCCGAAACCATCCAACATACACATGTTGTAAGGGTTATGACCGACAATCCAGTTCAAAGCGTTTTGAGCAAACTGCGCGAGCTGTTTTTGCTGCTCGCCATCTTTGGTGTGATTTTGAGCTAGGTAAGCCATGCTTGCCAAAGAGCCTAAACGTGCGTTTTCACCCTGCCACCAATAACCTGACTCGTTGTCGTGAGCGACGAAGAACGCCTCACGTTTTTCCCCGTTAACGGGTTTGACGTATTGACGTGGGTAGCCAAATGGGTTCGCAGCGTTATTGGTGATAGTGAGCTCAAAGTCGATCGCTTGAGCGACAACTTGTTTGGTTGCTTGATAAGCCTCACGATCACTTTCAATCGAGAGGTATTCACACAAAGCAATAACAGGTAAGCCTGCTTCTGCTGCGTGGAAGTATGGACGAGAGCCATCAGTATTGGCTGCCCAGTAATGTGCTACCTCAGAATCTGAGGTTTGACGAGCCGCTAGACGATCTGCCCAGCGACGAGATTCAATAAGATATTTTTCATCTTGCGTTGTGCGGTACAGCTCTACAGCTGCAAGCAATGCGCAGTACTCATCAATGATGTTTTCTTCTCCATCATTGAGGTATTGAGAGTTGTTTTCTTGTAAGTGCCAGTAGCCAGTTTCTGCCGCTTGTAAGTAGTCTGCACTAGAGAACTCTCCGCTCACATCTAGGCGAGCTGCTGAAGCTAAAGCTGCAATTGATACACCGCCACCTTGGCGGAAGGCTGCTTGGTAATCATCAGATTTATGACCGTCTTGAGTTGCGTAAGCGCAGATTTCGCGTTGATTAATGTCTTTCGACCATTTGTCGAATACGGTCATGTAGAAGAAGCCAGCTTGGTTTTGCATGCGTACCAAGAAGTCTGCGCCAAATAGTGCTTCTTCTGTCAGGCGAACTTGTGAATATTTAGCGAATTTTTCATTCTCACCCAGTAGCTCTAACCCTTTTAGCATGTTCCAAACCACCATCGGGATTTGTTGCGGGTTGAGGTAATTGGCGTAAGAGAGGTGGCTTAAGTATTTGCTTACGTCGCCAGAAGCGTCATACCAACCGCCATGAACGTCAGCGGTTTGATCGCTACCTAGCAATGGCGCTTGGCGATCTTGCTTATCGAAGATGCCACCACAGCGCTGTGATTTGAAGTAGTGCAACACATCAGAGAAAGTCTGTTGCATTAGAACGCCGCTACCGATTTCAAACTCATCTGAGCGAACATTGTCGACTCTTAGGTAGTAATTGCCCTGCGTGTTAAAAACAGAAAAATCAATGCGAAAAAAATACCCTTGGTGCCAGTTGGCGACTTTAGTGCCTTTCTCGACATCTAATGTCGCTACAGTTTGATGACTATCCGCACACACCAGTAAGGCAGTGGATGTAGACAAGCGTGGCTTCTTGGTCATCAAAATAGCCTGCTTAGGCCCAAGGGATTCGTAACCAATATGGTTAGTGATTAGCAGCATTGATATCTCCGCAAAAAATCTGTCTGTAGCTGTAAGGAAAGAGATTGAGCCAAGAGACCTCTCTTGGCTCGTTGTTGCTTAGTTTTCGTATAGGTAACAGCGTACAAAGTGGTTGTCAGACAACTGTGTTACGCCTGGTAGGCGTTCACGACATTTGTCGGATGCTTGCTGACAACGACCTGCAAATGGACAACCTGCTGATTCTGGTGTCCAAAGAGGGATTTCACCCTTGTTACCTTTCAACTTCTCGTGGATCGATTTACTTGGATCCGGTACCGCAGAAACCAATAGCTGCGTATATGGGTGTTGAGGATCGTGAATGATCTCTTCAGTATCACCCCATTCAACCATGTGGCCCACATACATAACCGCTAGGTCTTCTGCAATGTAACGAGCTGTCGCGATATCGTGCGTGATGTAAAGTAGAGACATTTGCTTCTCAAACTTCATCTCTTCCATCAGGTTAAGAACACCTGCACGAATCGATACGTCTAGCATTGAGGTTGGTTCGTCCGCCAATACGACTTCTGCACCTACCGCGATGTTACGTGCAAGGTTTACACGCTGACGCTGACCACCAGATAACTGGTGAGGGAATTTCTGTGCAGTTTCTTTTGGTGGAATCAGACCAACTTGTTCAAGTAGGTCGTACACACGCTCTTCAAGTTCCTTCTTATTGCCCGGTTTGATCTTCTTGTGAATAAGAAGCGGACGTGCGATATGGTGGAAAATGTTGTGCGTAGGGTTTAGCGAGCCAAACGGGTCTTGCCAAACCATTTGCACGCCTTCACGGTAGTGCATCAAATCGCTTTTAGAGTTGATGTCTAGAATGTCGCGGCCTTTGTACTCAATCGTACCTGAGGTTGGCGCGTACATTTTTGCAATCATCTTAGCGGTGGTTGATTTACCTGAGCCTGATTCACCTACTACGGCTAAACCACGGCTTTTGTACATCTTGAATGACACGTCATTGATCGCACGCATCATTGGTTGTTTTAGGGCATTACTGTTGATAGGGAAATCTTTGACAAGATTCTTACCTTCAACCAGTAGTTCGCCGAAATCTTTGCTCATAATTGTCTCCAGAATAATTTTATTTTTGCTTATTTTTTGACATTGCTAGATCTTGGTCTGGGCAATTGGCTCACCGTAAAGGTGGCAGTTTGAGAAGCGATTTGGCTCAATCTGTCTCAACTGAGTTTGCACCTGAGTACATTTCTCATGTACACGGTCGCAACGAGCTTGGAAACGACAACCTTGTGGTACTTCAAGTAGGTTTAATGGGTTACCCGGAATACCAGTAAGTTTCGTTTTTGGGCCAGTCAGTGGAGGGAATGAGCTACCCAAGCCCTTGGTGTAAGGGTGGTATGGGCTAGTTAAAATTTCCTTCGACGGAGCAACTTCGATCAACTCACCTGAGTACATAATGCCGATACGGTCTGAGAACTCGACCATCAATGAAAGGTCGTGAGTAATAAACAGAATCGAGAAACCGAACTCTTCTTTTAGTGCGTAGATCTTTTGTAGGATTTCACGTTGAACCACTACGTCTAGTGCTGTAGTTGGTTCATCCATGATGATCATTTTCGGGTTAAGAGCGAGCGCGATAGCGATAACTAGGCGCTGACGCATACCACCAGAGAATTGGTGAGGGTAGTCAGTCAGACGGCTAGGGTGAATATCTACAATTTCAAGTAGACCTTCAGCACGCTTACGAGCTTGCTCACGAGTCATGTTCGTGTGACGCATAATTACGTCACAGAACTGCTCTTCCATAGTCAGTACAGGGTTGAGCGCGTTCATCGCGCTCTGGAACACCATAGACATCTCGCTCCAGCGGAACGCTTGCATGCGTTCGTCGCTGTATTTGAGGATATCTTCACCATTGAAGATAACCTCACCACCAGTGATAAACGCTGGCGGCTTATGTAGACGCATTAGTGAGAAGGCTACAGTTGATTTACCACAGCCAGACTCACCGGCAAGGCCAAAGACCTCGCCCGGTGCAATATCAAAGCTTACGTTGTTACAGGCGCGGACATCGCCCGCTTCTGTAATGTAGTCAACGCAAAGGTTGCGGATAGAAATTAGTGGTGCAGTCATGATTATTTATCTCCGCTCCAAAGTGCATTTTGTGGTGGTAGCTCAGGCTCACGTTCTTCTTTGTCTTGCGCTGCAAGTTTCTTCCAGCGTTTCATACCTTTGTGAGAACGTAGCTGCGGGTTAGCAATTTCATCAACCGCGAAGTTAAGTAGAGCTAGACCAGTCATCAGTAGAATCAGCGCCATACAAGGTGCTAGTAGTTCCCACCATGCGCCAATTAGCATTGAAGAAGACGTTTGTACGTTGTACAGCATGATGCCCCAGCTCACTGTGTTCGGGTCACCTAGACCTAGGAACGAGATAGTCGCTTCCATCATGATTGCGTACATAACCGAGCCGATGAAACTTGCACCCACGATAGGGATAAGGTTTGGCAAGATTTCAACGAAGATGATGCGCCATGAAGATTCACCAAGAACTTCAGCGGCTTTAACAAACTCTTTTTCACGTAGGGCAAGTGTTTGGGAGCGTATTACACGAGCACCCCATGCCCAGGCTGTAAAGCCGATAATCAAGGAGATTGTCAGTGGCCCTGCCTCACCGATGAAGGCTGCCAATACAAACAGTAGTGGATATTGCGGAATAACCAGCATGATGTTCATGGCTGCAGTTAACACATCGTCCACTTTGCCGCCAAAGTAACCAGCTGAAATACCAATGATGGTTGCTAGGAAACATACTGTGATACCAGCACCGAAACCTACTGCTAGCGATACGCGAGCACCGTGTACGAATTGAGACCAAACGTCACGACCCATACGTGTTGTACCCATCACGTGATCTGCTTTTTTAGACATAATCAGAGTACGGCGGTCATCTGCAAGGTTTGTCGCTACCCAACCATCTGGGCTGCTTTGCGCTAGTTTAACGACTGGCGCAGGGTATTCATGTGGGTTACCTGTACGTTTGTCTGGCGCATGTTTTGCTAAAAACGGTGCAAACAGTGCAATGAACAGGAAAAGAGCAAGGATAATACTACCCGTAAGTGCCATCGGGTTATTACCGATGAGTTTTAGGAAACCTTTCATGATTATTTGCCTCCCTTACGTAGGCGAGGGTCTAGAACAACGTATAGCATGTCTGCTAGTAGGTTAAAGAACAGCATGAACAGAGTCATGATTAGTAGCTGACCTTGAAGTACTTGGTAGTCACGCGCTTTAATCGCGTTGAACAGTACTGAACCTAGGCCTGGGTAGTTGAAGATGATTTCGATGATTAGCTGACCACCGATTGCCATGCCTAGTGCCATTGAAAGCGCGGTTACACTTGGAAGCATCGCGTTACGTGCAGCGTAGTTGAATACAACACGTTTTTCGTTAAGGCCTTTACCCTTCGCCATGGTGATGTAGTCTTCCGCTAGCAAGTTAATCATGTTGTTACGCATGTTAACTAGGAAACCACCAATCTGAACGATAGTTGCACAGAATAGAGGGAGTACAGCGTGGTAACTTACGTCTTTAATGAATTCCCAGCTTGTCCAGTCAGGCGTGGTGCCCGGTGTATATGCGTAGCCAGTTGGGAACCATTTAAGGCCGATTGCAAAGGTAAATAGTGCGATCATCGCGATTACTACCTGAGGAACGGCTTGTACAACAAGCATGCCCGGAGTAACAAATGCATCGTATTTGCTACCGCGTTTCCATGCAGCGTAGATACCAAGAATTGAACCAAGCGAGAACGAGATAATTACAGCAGTACCTGCTAGGAATAGTGACCAACCAAATGCACCACCTAGAAGTTTGTTTACTGATAGAGGGTAGAATTGAATCGAAGTACCCAGTTCCCAGCTTAAAATATTTTTCATGTACGCAATGTACTGAACAAATAGGCCGCCATCGACGAAACCTAGTAGTTCTTTCATTGCTGCGATACGTTCAGGTGTTACCTGAACTGAAGCATTCGCGAACATCATGGTAACTGGGTCACCTGGCATCGCTCGCGGAATAATAAAGTTTAGTGTTGCCGCAACTAAAAGGGCGACAAGATAAAATGACAAACGTCTTAAAAAATAACCCATAACTTACACCTTACACACCCAGATTTTCCCTGTTCCTGGTTTCAGGACGCTCCTAGCGAACTACAAAATTGAGCGTAGATAATCCCCTGACGACGAGCGCCATATCTAAACTAACGAGAGTGGGGGGATTAAGCGGCGTACTGAACGTACGCCGCAAGATTAAACGTCGATTACTTAACTGGTTTTAGGTCCAGTACGTGAAGTAGACGCTCTGGGATACCGTCCCAAATGTTTGGACGACCCTTAGGATTTTCTTCGTTCCACCAACCAGTAAAGCGAGTTGTGTTGTATTGGAACATGTATGCACCAGACATTACTGGAACAGTTACTTGGTCAGCTGCAATGATCTTCTGAATACCGTGAGCGATTTCCATCTGCTCCGCTTTATCAGCAGTTTTGTAGAAGCTGTTTAGTAGGCTGTCTAGCTTGTCGTTTTTGTAGTAGTGCATTGCGAAACGTGGCATACCGTCACCAGACTGAAGCGCTGAGTTGTAGCCGCTGTTCCAGTATAGGTGTGGATCCGCACCGTGGAAGTAGTTAGTGTAAGCAACGTCATATGTTGCTTCTAGCATCGCTTGGTTGTACACAGAGAAATCTGGAGTACGTGCTTTCGCTTTGATGCCTACTTCTGCTAGTTGCTCAACTGCAAGTTGAACTGTGTTGTTGAAGTCAGTCCAGCCGTTTGGAGATTGAACTAGAAGCTCGAATGGCTTACCAGATGGAGAATCAACGAAACCGTCTTTATCTACATCTTTGAAACCAGCTTTCGCTAGAAGTTCTTTAGCGCCTTCAACGTTGTACGTGTTGAAACCTTTGTACTTGTTGTGAGTCGCTTCATCAGACCAAGGTTTGAATGCGTAACCTAGACCAGATGCGAAGTCATTCACTGTACCGCCACCGTAGAATGCGATGTCGATGATAGTTTGACGGTCAAGAGCCATTGAGAACGCGCGACGGAAGTCAACGTTAGTTAGTACTTCGTTCTTAACAGGATCTGGGTGTTTGAAGTTAACAACAAACGCCTGAGTACCTGATGGCGGGTACCAGTACTGGTGGTTAGGACTTGCTGCTGCGTAAGTACGGTCGATGTCAGGAATGAACGAAGAAGTCCAGTCCATTTCGCCGTTTACAACTTTACCTAGGAACTGGTCGTTGTTCGCGATTTGAGGAACGCGTAGACAATCAACGTCTAGGTTATCAGCATCCCAGTATTTAGGGTTAGCACACTGAAGGTATAGTTGTGGAGTAAAGTTAGCGATTTCAGTGAACGGGCCAGTACCTACTGGTTGCTCGTTCATGAATGTTGCTGGATCTTTCACTTTAGCCCAGATGTGTTCTGCTACTACAGGAACCTTAACGATTTCGTAAGGAGCGTTTGAGTTAGCTTCTGAGATGTAGAACTTAACTTGGTAGTCGTTAAGTTTTTCAACTTTAGTTACCCATGCGTTGATACCAGATTGGTCTAGCTCAGGCTTCTCTTTAACTAGGTTGAAAGAGTACATAACGTCGTCTGCGTTGAATGCTTCACCGTCAGACCAAGTTACGCCTTTACGTAGATCAAATGTAACGCTCAATAGGTCGTCAGCAATTGTGAAGTTCTCTGCTAGACGGAATACAGGAGTGTTACCGTGCATTTCATTGAATACTACTAACGGCTCGTAGATGAAGTCACGAGTAGTATGAAGGTTAGTAGCACCTAGGTACGGGTTAAAGTTACGTACGAAAGTTGTGTACTCTTTAGGGTGGATCGTTAGTTCACTTTTCTCAGCTGCAGTTGCTACTGACGCAAAGCCAGTTGTAGCTGTTGCGATAATTGCTGTTGCTAGTGCTGTTTTTTTAATGTTGGCAAGCATAGCTGTTCCTTACTATTTGCTTTCATTTCACTTATGGATACGAATGTTATCAATTGATGAACACTCCTCTAAGGCCTACCTCAATGCTCGTTTAAAAACTTCGGAGGAAAGTTAGTAAACATGAGTGGCCTGTAGGCCTTAGGCATAGCTAGAAGACACCGAAAACGATTGTTTAGCAATTGGCATTCCCGTTAAAAACGTCAAAACATATCATCATCTCGTCAATAACGTTAATTAACGTTGGTTTTGCGCAAATTTGGTTAAAAAACACACTTTGAACCAGGTCGCATATATCCGGTGGTGACAATGCTTAAGTTAGTGGTCGCTTACCTTTTGGGTTTTGATTTTTAAGTTGTTTGAATGGTTGGTTTTTATCTGAGATCTTCATCACTAGCCAGTTTTGAGGTTATTTTCTCACGCTAATTTAAAACTGCCGAATTGTTGTGAGTGGCCTCTCAATATCGATTCAAAAATGCACAATAGGGCTTTTTTAGCGTTTTTTACAGCGATTTTTAAGCATGAAAAATGAGTGATTTAACGTGGTTTGAGAAGTTGTTTTTCGACGTGTAAAAACTGTAATGAGAATGATTATCTCGAAGTAAAAAAAAAAGCCCGCATTTGGTGCGGGCCTTTAAACTAGGGAGGCGAGTTTAGCTCGTTAATAAATGCTGTAACTTATCACGCTGCTCTTCAATATGAGTACGTTGTGACGTTGGTTCCTTACAATGCTCAAGGATGTAATCTAATGAGTTCAGCACGGTGCGCCAACGCGGCGTTTTTGGTAGCGTTTCAATACGCAGGTATTTATCCAATGTACGTGTTTGTAGCGTACTGCGGTCAAGGTAAACGCGCCACAAGCCACTTTGCTCGGCAAAGGTGAACTTAGTTTGCCCCGTCGCACTCTCCCAGTAATCGATCGCGCTTGTCATGGCGTCTACCAATACTTCACGCATGATTTCTTGCTTAGACTGAGATTCTCCGGTGACCTTATCTGCAAGGCGGGTAAACTCACCACCGAGCTCTTTTAACTGCTGCAGCTTGCCTTTATCGCCGTCAAATGCGTAGCTTGAAAGCGCCTCGATCGCCGTCTCTAGATTGTTAATCCTTACCGCATTGATGCCGCCACCGACATTGAAGATGTACATCGATTTAAGCCCTGAAGCCTGTGGTAACTTGAGAATATCCGCAGAGACGTGTTGGCGAACGTCTTCAACATAAATATCAACGTTGCCACAGAAGTGATCTTGGTCTACATCAAGGAAGCGTGGTGCGAGGATTTCTTCTGCGTTGGAGCGTTTTAATTGTTCTGTCGAACGCTTAAATAGACGAGAAGCGGCTTCGTTGGCAAAGCGGATACGTCCATCTTCACGAATACAGATGATGGCCTCAGGCGCAGATTCGAGTTGTTCTAGTAATCGGCCTTGTGTTTCAAGTAGGCTTGCTTCTACGTTGGCACGTTCTTTCAACTCGATTAATAGCTGTTGATTCTCAACCCGTCGCTGCTCGGCCTTGCTAGCGGTTAGGTGTGCAACGATACGGGCTGCGAGCTCCTGCTTATTAAATGGCTTAGACAGGTAGTCATTAGCGCCGGCGTTAAAACCGCGCACTCGGTCATCAGGCTGGTTGAGGGCCGTTAACATGATGATAGGTAGTTGCGTATGGTCATAGCTTTCTCGCAGAGTCTGACAGACTTGGTAGCCACTAATGCCCGGCATCATGATGTCGAGTAGCAATAACTCAGGTTTTTCCTCTTCAATTTTCTGCAGTGCTTCGTAGCCATCTTTAGCGGTACGCACTTGGTAACCGGCGAGGCGTAGGAAGCTTTCGAGCACCCGTAGGTTGACTGGTTCGTCATCCACCACCAACAGCAGCGGGCCATCAGGGTTTTCTGGCAAGCTTGCAGGAGGTAGCTCTGCGGTTTCATTGTTTTCTGGTGCTCTGAAATGCAAGCTGTCTAAGTGACTGGCCTGCTCTATCTGCTCTTCTGTAGCCAGTGGCAGGGTAAAGCTAAAGGTAGTACCCACCATCGGCTGACTGCTGACATACAGTGAACCGTCCATCAGTTCAATCAACTGGCGACTGATTGATAACCCTAAACCCGCACCTTGGCGGTAACGGCTTGAGTCTTGACCTGCTTGGATTAATGGCTCAAAGATGTGTTCCAGTTGATCGGCAGGGATACCTTGGCCTGTATCCACGACTTGTACGCGAATGTTGTCATCTACAACGGACGCGGAAATGACAATCTTACCTTCACGGGTGTACTTGATTGCATTGCCGACAAGGTTGTATAGAACCTGCTCAAGGCGCTGTGGATCAGCTGCGACCCACAAAGCCTCGACCGGAACTTGGTTAATGATGCGAATTGGCTTGTTACCCAATAGATGAGATGACAGTTCAAGTACCAATCGAGTTGAACTCGCAAGGTCAACTGCGCTGAGCTCTATATCCAAATTGCCATAACGCATTTTATGGTAGTCGAGTAGGTCATCAACCAAGGTCGTTAAGCGTTGACCGCTGCTAATAATGATGTCGAGTTGGTACTTATGATCAGCGGTAATTGGCCCGCTCGCACCTGATATTAATGCTTCAGCAATACCGACCATACCGTGTAATGGTGTGCGTAATTCATGCGAGGTCGTTGCTAAGAAGTCATCTTTCAGTTTATTGGCTAGCTGAAGTTCATCATTCTGTTTTTGAATGACTTTTAGATTGTTCTCAAGCTCTTCATTTTGCTTTTTGATCAGCTCAATCTTCTCACGAATAGAACGCTGCATACGTTCAAAGCTGACGGCCAGACGGCCGATTTCATCTTTACGTTCGGTATTAATCTCCGCGTTGAGATCGCCCGCAGAGGCTTTCTCAGCCGACCATGTCAGCTTAAGAAGTGGAGCAGTAATGAAGTTGGAGAGATAGTGTGATGCGATGACCACCAAAATGATGGCAAACAGCATCGCAAACACGAAGACGGTTTCCAGCTGTTGCACGCGCGCAAAGGCATGTTTCTCAGGGACTTCAACCACCAGTGCCCAATTAATGCCTTTTTCTTTGATGTGACTATATGCAGCAATGGTATCTTCGCCCAGAGCATTTTTGTAAGTGCCTACTTCAGAATCGGATGTAAATGCACGTTCAATAATGGTGCGGTTATTGTCGACATCCTGTTGCTCGTAGGCGAGGGTTCGCAACTTGTAGTCAGCGCCCACTAACAGAGTCTTAATATCCCAAGTTTGGTTATTGTCCGCGATTAGCTTCGTTAGGCTGTTGTTTGGTAGGCGGAACATTGCGTAGCTGTGTAAGTGACCTTGTTGAATGATCGGCGCGCCTAACCATGCCACGTATTTGCCTTGCTGCATTTCAAAGTCAGAGAAAATAACGGGCGTATATTCTTCATTGGTTTTGCGCGTGGCAGTCACTTTGTCATGCAAAGTTTTAAACGCTTTACCTAAGTTGTCATCATGGTACTTGCCCGTTAATAGGTTGGTACCGTAGTTGTCATGTTTGTAAATCGAATAGGTGACGTTGCCGTTGATATCGACCAGCAAGATATCATCGAAATCAGAGCGTTTAAGCAACTCTAAATAAGCGCGGTGGTAACGCTTGTGCAATAAGCGATAACGTTCCGTGCCATTGTAAACTTGAGATTGCGGCAAAATCGCGGTTTTTATTTGATCGCCAGAGCCTTCAAGATAACGTTTTTGCGCATATTCGCGCGCTTGCTCGATGTCTAAGCCTAAACTTTGGAACGCATTGACGAGGCCATAAAAGCGACCGCCACTTGCATAAGCCAGTTCAGAACGGACAAAACCCATCACTTCCGACTCTTTCGCATCGAGATAATCGACGATTTGCTGGTGCTTACTATCACGAACAGAGATTAGGTGAGAGGTACTCTGCTCTTGCAAGTCCTGACTGTGTGAGTGAAGGAAGAACAGTGCCGTGATGGTTAAAGGGGTAATACTCAGCACCAAAAACGCCAACATGAGCGTATTTTGCAGGCGCTTAAACCTTTGCTTTCGGTACAACTTGAACATATTAGATGTATGACTTTCCGTGAAATACAGCAAGCGGACTGCTTACCGTTAAAAACGTAGATATTCCTAAAATGACAAAATTAACGAGTTTTTTTACTTTGACAAGTAAGTAGCACGGAAAGCGTGGATAGAGGCGCAGTTTTAGTGATGGGAGAGTATAAAACGCCCAGAATTGACGTTAATTCTGGGCGTGACGTTATTTGCTCGCGTGGTAAATGACAAATTTATTAGTCTTATTTAGCGTCTCACAATTACCAAATGCTTGTTCAATGATCGGAGGGTATTTGAGGAAGCTGTTAGCCACGATGATCAGCTGACCTGCAGCATTAAGGTACTTTGGCGCGTCAGCAAGTAGCGTTTCAGTCGCGCTATAGCTGGTATCTAACCCTGAGTGGAAAGGTGGGTTACTGATGATGAACTCATAGTTTGATGATACTTGAGAGTATACATCTGTCGCGAATACGTGGCCTTGCAGATTATTAGCCGCTAGCGTTGCTTTGCTTGACTCTACTGCAAGCGCGCTCACGTCGCACATCTCTAGCTCAATTGCAGGGTTGAGTATTGCCATGACGCTGCCAATGACGCCAGCCCCGCAACCAAAGTCGAGCACTTTACCTTTCAGTGTCGGCAAGGTATCGAGCAGCAACTTACTGCCGATATCGAACTCTCCATGGCTAAAGACGCCGGGTAGGCTTTTAATCGTTAGTTGATGGCCTTGGTATTCAACTTGATAGCTCTTAAACCAATCTTGGAGGTTAAATGGTTTCACCTCTTGAGTGCATTGACCCCAATAGAACGAACAGCGACGAGCAGAATCGTACTTAGTGATGATGCCGTAAGGTTTGAACATCTTTTCAATGCTTTTTATACCCGAGCGATTTTCACCCACAACAACGATTTCAGTATTTGTACCTAGCTTGGCCATTAGCATCGCAAGTAAGAATTCAGCTTCTGCTTTCGCTTTTGGCCAGTACAGCAGCACCATGTCCGCTTGGGTGTCTTGATCGAACTCCGCTCCAAATACAGTGGTTACCTTAGAGTAACCTTGCATCTTACGCGCATAGCCATAATGAGTAGTAAACACGGTGACAGATTCACAGTGTTCGGCAAGTTCTACAGGGAAAAGGTCTTCCGCTTCACCAGCGATGACGACGTGTTTTCCTGAGAAATAAGCCAGTTGTCGCTCGGCAATTTGGCTTGGGGCAATATAGGCAGACATGGTTTAGCTCGATTGATATCGGTTAAATAAAAAGAGGGAGGATTCTCTCACAATCCTCCCTCGCTTAAAACTATCAGTATGGTTTGGTTTAGGTCTTATCTTGAGAGTCTAGAAAGTCGGAGAACTCTTCTTCGTAAAGATTGAACAATACAATGGTGATTGCAAAGATCAGTGGGCCATAAATTAAGCCGACTAGGCCGAATAAGTGTAAACCACCTAACAGCGAGAAAAAGATCATGAGCGTATTCATGCCCGCGCTGCCTTGCATTAAGAATGGGCGCAGTAAGTTATCAATTGAGCCAACAATAGCTACGCTCCAACCAAGCAGGGCAAAGGCCCAGAAGGTATCACCAGTTAAGAACAAGTAAGTGACCGCAGGCACCCAAATTAGGGCTGTGCCCACCACGGGGATAAAGGACGCAAAACCCATCATGGTACCCCAGAACAAACCTGGGAATCCGGCGATAGCCATACCAATACCACCAGCAAAACCTTGTGCAATCGCTGTGAGGAATGATCCCATAACCGCCGATTTAGATACTTGCTCAATCTCTTCTAGCAGTTTGTCTTCTTGGCTACGAGATAAAGGCAAAATATGACGAATAGCTGAAATGATTTTGTCGTGATCGCGCAGTAGGAAGAACAGAACAAATAACATCAACAAGAATGACATCAAGAAGTTAGTTGCATCACCAAGAATTTTAGCGCTGATACCTACTAAGTTCGAGCCAAACGAAGTGGCGAACTCGGCCACTTTCGAGGCAATGCCCTGTGGGTTGATTTCGTCAAATGGCAAGTAAGTGTTGATCAAGCTGAGTCCTTTTGTCACCCATGGATGCTCGAACACTTGCTGAATACCACCATGAGTCACCCAGTGATACGTGTTTTGTGAGAACAAGGAGCCTTGTTGAATAATGGCGGCAAAGACAAATAATAGTGGGATGACAATAATAAACGTCAGTACGATGCATGAGAGCAAAGCGACAACGTTTTTATGATTGGGCAACTTGCTTTCAATCCATTCGTGGATAGGGAACATCAGTAAAGAGATGATGAAGGCCATCACAATGGAGTTTATATAAGGCTCGACCAACAAAAAACAGGCGGCGGCTGCAACAAGCAGTGCAGCAACGAGCACCCAGTGGCTTGAGGTAATTTTGATCTTATCTGACACAATGTTGTCCAATAGGTAAAGAGGTTAGCAGTATAATGGCTCTAAATCAGAGCGTTATCAATCGAGAGTTAATATTATGGGTTGTTGCAATAACGATAAATGTAGTCAAGAAAATCATCAAAAACCAAAGAGACGTATTCCTTGGTTTAGTTTATTAGTGGTGGGTATTGGGCTGCTGGTAGTTTTCAACTGGCAATAAAAAAGGCCGCGATTCTCGCAGCCTTTAACTTATTTGAGTCTTGGTTAAGCGTCTTGAGCCAAAATTGCAAAACAGCGGTCAGCCGCTTCTAATGTTGCTTCAATCTCTTTCGAACCGTGCGCTAAAGAAGTAAAGCTTGCTTCAAATGCTGAAGGTGCAAGGTAAACACCGTGATCAATCATTAGGTGGAAGAAGCGCTTAAAGCGTTCAACGTCGCATTTCGTTACGTCTTCGTAGCAGGTTATGCTTTCTTGCTCAGTGAAGAAGAAGCCAAACATACCACCTACTTGGTTGACCACTAATGGAATACCGTGTTTGTCTGCTAAATCTTTAAAGCCATGTGCAAGCTGCTTAGTTTTGCTTGCTAGGCGCTCTTCATTGCCTTCGTTGCGAAGTACATTTAGGCAGGCAAAACCTGCAGCCATGGCAACAGGGTTACCAGAAAGTGTACCAGCTTGGTAAACAGGCCCTGTTGGTGCGATGTATTGCATCACATCTTTACGACCACCAAATGCGCCAACAGGCATGCCGCCGCCAATTACTTTACCTAGTGTGGTTAAGTCTGGTTTGATGTTGTAGTGTGCTTGAGCGCCACCCAGTGCAACGCGGAAACCCGTCATCACTTCATCAAAGATCAGTAGCGCGCCTTCTTGGTCACAGATTTCACGTAGACCTTGGTGGAAGCCGTCAACCGGTGGGATACAGTTCATGTTGCCAGCCACTGGCTCAACGATGATACAAGCAATTTCACCTTTGTTGGCCGCGAATAGCTCACGTACAGAGTCTAAATCGTTAAATGTTGCCGTTAGGGTATGTTTAGCGAAATCAGCCGGAACGCCCGGTGAGCTAGGTTGACCTAACGTGAGTGCGCCAGAACCTGCTTTTACTAGCAAGCTGTCAGCGTGGCCATGGTAACAACCTTCAAACTTCATGATCTTATCGCGACCAGTAAAGCCACGAGCTAGACGAATCGCACTCATGGTTGCTTCAGTACCAGAGCTCACCATGCGAACTTGTTCCATTGAAGGCACAAGCTCAGAAACTAATTCTGCCATGTTGATTTCTAGTTCAGTAGGAGCACCAAAGCTCAGACCACGCTGCGCTGCATTGATCACTGCTTCGCGGATGATGGCATGGTTGTGGCCAAGGATCATCGGGCCCCAAGAACCTACGTAATCAATGTAGGCTTTTCCGTCCGCATCAAAAATAAGAGGGCCATCAGCGCGCTCCACAAAAATCGGGGCTCCGCCTACACCATTAAAAGCACGTACTGGAGAGTTCACACCACCTGGGATGGTATTCTGTGCCTTTTGATACAGTTCTGCTGATTTGGTCATTGATATATCCTCTTTTGATTGCTCGGACCAATTTGGCAGGCATTGTACCTGTCTGCCCCACTTCAAGAAATGCTTTCTAGCACATTCTGCGCAATTTCAACGCAATTGCCTTAGAAATCAGAGTGAATCAGTGGATACTTGCAGAGATTGTTGGTGAATACTTGAACGCTACACTCAGGTATTAGATAATCCCATCATTAAGTATAAAAAATTGTCGCTATTTCTAAGCATGGCATAGGCCATCTAGACTAGAAGTAGAACTATGAAGTGAGAGAGGTCGTCGTGAGCGAAGCTAGCATTCCCCTAAAGTTCTCTGATGCAGCCGCACAGCGTGTAAATGCATTGATTGCAGAAGAAGAAAACCCAGAGCTGAAATTACGTGTTTACATCACTGGTGGTGGTTGTAGTGGTTTCCAGTACGGATTCACTTTTGATGAAAACGTTAATGACGGTGATACTACAATTGAAAACAGCGGCGTAACGCTGGTTGTGGACCCTATGAGTCTGCAGTACCTGATCGGTGGTGTGGTTGATTACACTGAAGGGCTAGAAGGTTCACGCTTTTTCGTAAATAACCCTAATGCAACAACAACTTGTGGTTGTGGTGCGTCATTTAGCGTGTAATTGAATTCAATACTGAATTGTCTGAAGGCTGCCATAAGGCGGCCTTTTTATTGTCGATGGTTTGGTATGCGCCGCTATTCGAGATAGATCGATATCATATTCTAGTAAATTATAAATTTAGGGTAATTTATAAACTTGTTATCCGCGTCATCCTTGTTATTCTAGGTTGAGTAAAAAAACGTCAGTGCTGATTTTATTAGGTTGTTTGAATTGGCTTTTTAGTCACAACCTTCAAATTACCGACCGTCCTAATCTGATCACACTTATTGCTAAATCAGTAAAAGACGTCATGAGCCATTAGGAAGTAGGCTTATGTAAATAAAAGGATAGTTATGGCTAAGTTGTCTTTGTCGCGTTATTTGGCGACCAAACCCTATATTGTTTCGCTGTTTCTTATTGCGCTACTGAGCCTTTGGCTTGGTCTTGGTGCTCTAAAAGCTGAAGATGAAACGGCTCAGAAACAGCAAACCACACAAAATATCCCTCTTGCCAAAGTGGCGTTTCAAACTTTTCATTCAGAACCTACTCATAAAACCATCGACTTGTATGGTCGAACCGCGCCGGATCGCCAAGCGAAGCTCGGTGCAGAATACGCCGGTAAAATTGTTCGATTGCAGGTTGATAAAGGCGACTCGGTGACTAAGAACCAAGTCATTGCTGCGATTGATAAAGGTGATCTCGATATTCAACTTAAGCGTGCTAAAGCCATGCTGAATGTGCGAGAAAAAGAGTATAAGGCTGCTCAAGCGCTGAAAAAGCGTGGTTTGCAAGGTGAGGTTGCCTTTGCCAATGCTCAGGCTGCATTAATTGAAGCAAAAGCGTCGGTCACCAATGCACAAATCGCGTTAGCGAATACTCAAGTAACCGCCCCGTTTGATGGCATTGTGGATCATCTATTTATCGAGCAAGGAGATTTTGTGGGTATTGGCGATCCTGTGGCATCCCTAATTGATCTTAGTAAATTGGTGATTGAGGCGGATGTTAGCGAGCGCCATATTCAAGATCTTAAGCTGAATCAGCCAGCGACTATTCGCTTTATCAATGGTCAAGAGACCCAAGGTAAGGTGCGCTACATTTCGCGTGTTTCTTCTGAATCAACCAATACCTTCCCCATTGAAGTCGAAGTAGCGAATCCTGAGCAAAAAATTCCGGCCGGGGTTAGTACGGAAGTGGCGCTCAATCTTCAGCAGCAATCCGCGGTTAAAGTGACTCCAGCCATGTTAGCTTTAGATGAGTCAGGCAATTTAGGGGTGAAAACGCTAGAGCAAGAGACGGTGAAGTTTGTGCCTATTCAGTTGGTAAAGGCAGAGCAAGATGGGGTGTGGCTAACGGGGTTAGGTGAGCAAGTGGATATCATCACCACCGGACAAGGCTTCGTACGCGATGGTGATCAAGTGATTGCGGTTGAGCAAGGTAAACAGTAGGAGGCGCTATGTTTGCAATCATTGATGCAGCGCTTGCGCGCACTCGTACTATGATGGTTCTGCTTGTGTTTATTTTAATCGCGGGGCTGATTACCTATATTACGATTCCTAAAGAGTCGAGCCCTGATATTGCCATTCCTATCATCTATGTTTCAGTTGGTCACCAAGGCATTTCCCCTAATGACGCTGAGCGTTTACTCGTTCGTCCTATTGAACAAGAGTTACGCTCGTTGGAAGGGGTGAAAGAGATGACCTCTACCGCGTCGGAAGGCCATGCTTCGGTGGTGTTGGAATTCTCTGTCGGTGTCGATCTTAATAAAGCTATGGCTGACGTGCGTGAGGCGGTCGATTTAGCTAAGCCTAAGCTCCCAGAAGACAGCGATGAACCTACTGTAAATGAAGTCACTTTGGCTTCGGAAGAGCCAGTCTTGAGTTTGGTGTTGTACGGAACAGTACCTGAGCGAACCATCGTTCAAATCGCTCGTAAACTGCGCGATAAGTTGGAAAGCTATCGCCAAGTATTAGAGGTGAAAATTGCTGGCGATCGCGAAGACATTGTTGAAATCGTTGTTGATCCCCTTCTGATGGAAAGCTATGGCTTGGATCAAGCGGATATTTACAATCTAATTGCGTTGAATAACCGAGTGGTTGCTGCTGGCTTTGTTGATACTGGCTACGGACGCTTTTCTGTCAAAGTGCCTTCGGTATTTGATTCTTTAAAAGACGTACTTGAATTGCCGATTAAAGTCGATGGCAAGCAGGTGATCACCTTTGCTGATGTTGCCACAGTGCGTCGCGCCTTTCGCGATCCAGAAAGTTATGCTCGCTTAGATGGAGAGTCGGCGATCGTGCTTGATGTCAGTAAGCGTGCTGGCGAAAACATCATAGAGACGGTAGAGCTCGTTAAGCAAGTGCTCACTGAAGCGCAGAAAACGCCGGAGTGGCCGAATAACCTATTGGTCAAATACACATGGGATCAATCTGATGACGTTAAGATGATGCTTAACGATCTGCAAAATAACATCCTATCGGCGATTATTTTGGTGGTCATTGTCATCATCGCGATCTTAGGGGTAAGAACCGCACTGTTGGTTGGTGTGTCTATTCCCGGAGCATTCTTAACCGGGTTGTTGGTGCTGGCCTTATTTGGTATTACGGTCAATATTGTGGTGCTTTTCTCCTTCATCATGGCAGTCGGTATGCTAGTGGATGGCGCGATAGTGGTGACTGAGTTTGCTGATCGGCGAATGCAAGAAGGTGTTGAACGAAAGCAAGCTTATCGTGATGCGGCGAAGCGCATGGCATGGCCAATTACGGCATCGACCGCGACAACCTTAGCGGCGTTTGCTCCGTTACTATTTTGGCCGGATGTTACCGGTGAGTTCATGAAGTACCTTCCGCTCACATTGATTGCTACGTTAGCGGCGTCTTTGGTGATGGCAATGTTGTTTGTGCCAGTGCTCGGAGGCCTATTTGGTAAGCCGCAAAATGTGACAGACACGAACCGCAAGCGAATGATGGCGCTACATGAAGGGGACTTTACCCAAGCAACGGGCTTAACCAAGTTTTATTACCACACACTAAGAGTTGCGATTGGCCATCCGCTTAAAATCTTAGGGTTAGCGATTTTGCTGGCGGTTGGAGTGGGCACCGCGTATTCCAAAGCGGGCTTAGGCGCTGAGTTTTTCCCTGAGGTCGATCCGCCATTTTTTACCATCAAAGTTCGCTCTTATGGCGATCTGGCGATTAACGAAAAAGATCAGTTAATGCGCCAGATAGAAGTAAAAATGATTGGTCATGATGAGTTTGAAAGCGTCTACACTCGCACTGGCGGCGATGATGTGATTGGTCAAATTCAAATTACCCCAGTGGATTGGCAATACCGACGCAGCGTGAAAGAGATCATCGCTGAGCTTAAGCAGATCACGGACAGTTATGCCGGGGTGGAGATTGAATACAAATTCCCTGATGCCGGTCCTCCGGTTGAAAGTGATTTAGTTATAGAGGTCACTGGTAATGATTTAACGGAGATTGATGTTGCTGCCAAGCAGGTAAGAGCGTGGGCAGATAAGAATCCTGCCTTTACCAACATCAGTGATAATTCGAGCAAAGAAGGCATTGATTGGAAGGTCGACATTCGTCGTGATGACGCGTCTCGCTTTGCCGCTGACGCGACTTTGGTGGGTAACACGGTTCAGTTCGTGACGAATGGTTTAACCATCGGAGATTACTTACCTGATGACGCGACTGAAGAAGTCGATATCTTGGTTCGTTACCCAGAAGACAAGCGCGATATTGGCAAGTTTGATGAGCTACGGGTGAAAACTCCGGCAGGGATGGTGCCGATCACCAACTTTGCCAGTATCGTGCCTGATCAAAAACAGGATACGATTCATCGCGTTGATGGCTTAAGAGTGATCAGCATTAAGGCAGACATGAATGATGGCTATAACTTAGCAATTGAACTACCAAAGATTGAACAAGCTTTAAATGATCTTGGGCTAAATCCTAATGTGGGCTTTAAATTGCGTGGCCAAAATGAAGAGCAACAAAACTCTTCGGCGTTTTTGCAAAATGCGTTTTTAGTTGCTTTGGTGGCGATGGCGCTCATTTTAATAACCCAGTTTAACAGTTTCTATCAGGCGTTTTTGATTCTTAGCGCAGTGCTGTTCTCAACTGTTGGGGTGTTTGCTGGCTTACTGATTTTCCAAAAGCCATTTGGGGTGGTGATGTCTGGTATCGGGGTGATTGCGTTGGCGGGTATCGTGGTTAACAACAATATTGTATTGATTGATACCTTTAACCAGTTACGCCGGCGCGGTTTAGATAAGCGAGAAGCGATTTTACGCACAGGGGTACAGCGTTTAAGACCCGTATTGCTGACCACCGTGACCACTATCTTAGGTTTGCTGCCAATGGTGCTTGAGATGAATATTGATTTGATTAATCAGAAGGTTGAGTTTGGCGCGCCAAGTACTCAATGGTGGTCTCAATTAGCGACTGCTGTCTCTGGTGGGTTGGCATTTGCAACTGTTTTAACGCTAGTGCTGACGCCATGTCTGTTGATGTTTAGCCGTAATAATTTGGCTCAAGAATCTGAGCAAACTGATGAAGTAAAGGTGTAGCCGCCGACTTCGTTTTCAAGCTTCTATAAACTAAAAGCGCTGGTCGAAACCAGCGCTTTGTTTTTATTTATTCGCGAGTAATTCTCGGTAGCGTTCTAACTTGTTCAGCCTAATCTCGGCATTGGCGATAAAGGTTTGTTTCGCTTTACCTTTGAGAGATTTCGACTGCGGCAATTTCACTGTACGAGCGTTTTTATGTACGCCGTGAACCAAAAATTCATAGTGTAAGTGCGGGCCTGTTACGCGGCCGGTTCCGCCTAAAGTACCAATGGTTTGGCCTTGTTTAACGCGTTGACCTGTTTTTACTGTGCGGCGTTTTAAATGCAAGTACTTGGTAATGTAGGTATTGCTATGTTTGATGAAAACGTAGTTACCATTGAACTGGTTATAACTCGATTTCTGCACGATGCCATCACCGGCGGCCCAAATTGGCGTGCCAACAGGTGCTGCGTAATCTGTGCCGCGGTGCGCGCGGACTTTTCCTGTTACAGGATGGCGACGAGTCGGGTTAAAGTTTGACGTTACGCGGCGAAAATCGAGCGGTGAGCGCAAGAAGGCTTTTTTCATCGCGCGCCCTTTTTCATCGTAATAATTGCCGGTGTTGTCGTCCAAAATCGCTTTGAAGGTGTCGCCTTGGTTGGTAAATATCGCAGCAATGATCTTTCCGCGACCCACGACTTCGCCTTCAACGATTTTTTCTTGATAGAGGATTTTAAAGCTATCGCCAGTGCGGATATCGAGGGCAAAATCGATATCCCAACCAAAGATGCCAGCAAGTTCCATGATTTGGTTAGCGGTTAGGCCGGCAGTGATCGCCGCATTCCAGAAGTTAGAAGTGATTGACGCTTCGGCGTAGTTGTATTGATGTACCACTTCTTTTTGGTCAATCTCATCGACAAAAACGTCACCTTTTTTGGTAATGAGGTACGTTTCGTATGCACTGAGCTGGCGCTTAATTTGGATAAGGTCATCGTTGGCGTCAAAACCAAACTGCAATACGTCACCGGGGCGCAGCTTAGTTAATTGGCGTTCAATTTCGTTATTGGTGGTCGTCAGTTGGTACAGCAAACGAGAAGATAAGCCTGCGCGTTGAAAAACGACAGCGGCACTTTCACCGGATTGAACTTGATATTTTTCCCAGCGAAGTTGGGCGAGTGGGGAGGCTTGCTCTGTGGCGGTTAAGTTTTCTGGTTTGATTTCTAATGGGTAAGTTTGGCCTACTTTATAAAAGCCTTCTTCTGTACGCAGAGACTTAGAGTCCGGCAGCAATAGAGCCACCACGATAAGTAATGTGATAAATACAATCAGTGCTTGGTGCATCCGTGGCAACCGAGCTAAAAGAGACAACATCTTGGTCCGTTCTAAAATTTCAATAAAAATGCTAGCTGATTAGTCTAACTGGTTTCAAAAAGCATCGCTATTCAAGTAAGATGTAAAATTACCATTTTTTTGCCAAATCTGTGGGAGTGAACAAGAATGGCGAGTATTGAAGCAGCACTGGCCGAGATTAAGCGCGGTGTCGAGGAACTGATTCCTGAAGAAGAACTGATTGAAAAGCTGAAAGAGGGTCGCCCTCTACGCATTAAATTGGGTGCCGATCCAACAGCGCCAGATATCCATCTGGGTCATACAGTTATTTTCAACAAACTGCGCACGTTCCAAGAGCTTGGACATGAAGTAACGTTCCTTATTGGTGACTTTACTGCAATGGTTGGTGACCCGTCTGGTAAGAACACCACGCGTCCACCGCTAAGCCGCGAGCAAGTGCTAGCAAACGCTGAAACATATAAAGAGCAGGTATTTAAGATTCTAGACCCTGCTAAGACAACAATTTCATTCAACTCTGAGTGGCTATCTGATTTAGGTGCTGAGGGTATGATTCGTCTAGCGTCGCACCAAACGGTTGCTCGTATGCTAGAGCGTGATGATTTCAAAAAGCGTTATGCTGGCGGTCAGCCAATTGCTATTCATGAGTTTATGTATCCGCTGCTTCAAGGTTATGACTCAGTTGCAATGGAGACTGACGTAGAGCTTGGCGGTACTGACCAGAAGTTCAACCTTCTGATGGGTCGTGAACTGCAAAAAGCGAACGGTCAAAAACCACAGGCTGTTCTAATGATGCCACTTCTTGTTGGTCTAGACGGCGAGAAGAAAATGTCTAAGTCTGCTCACAACTACATCGGTATTAGTGAAGCACCTAGCGAGATGTTCGGTAAGATCATGTCTATCTCTGATGATCTTATGTGGAGCTACTACGAGCTGCTGTCTTTCCGCCCATTAGGTGAAATCGCGCAGTTCAAAGCTGATGTTGAGCAAGGTAAAAACCCACGCGACATCAAAGTTTTACTGGCGAAAGAGATCATTGCTCGTTTCCACTCTGAAGCAGATGCTGATGCCGCTGAGCAAGAGTTCGTGAACCGCTTCGCTAAAAACCAAATTCCTGACGACATGCCAGAATTTGAGTTTGAAGCAGGCCTACCAGTGAGCAACCTTCTTAAAGAAGCGGGTCTATGTGCTTCTACGTCAGAAGCAATGCGCATGGTTAAGCAGGGTGCGGCTAAGATTGAAGGTGAAAAAGTAGCGGATGCCAAATTTGCACCTGAAGCTGGTACTTACGTATTCCAAGTGGGTAAACGTAAATTCGCTCGTATTACGGTTAAGTAATAGAGTACATTTGCACTGAATGATTTAAAGCGCCTTAATAGGCGCTTTTTTATTGCGCTTTTGATGCCCAATCGTGGGAATGCTTGTCGTAATTTGCTATCATCTGCGCGCTGCTAAATCGGCAGTTTATTTGGAGTTATTAATGAACAATACCGACCATCCTCCCAGTTGTGGGATGAATAAGACGAAGGGAGAAATGTAACCCGCTTTGGTATTGGCACTCCATGCTTCTACCTATCGGGTAGGGCATCCTTTGATTCCTCTTCTTTTTCTCTTTTCATTTTAGATTTCGATACTTCTTAGCGTATTTGTTATGCGGCTAGTGGCTATGTGTTGTTGCTGCTTTTCGATGATTTCGCTCGGCGTATCTGATGGTCGTTACCTTAAGCTAATCGGGAGATTCGCCATGACGGTAATGAACAATATCTATATGGAAAATTCTGCCAATTTTTCTTTAGAAGAAATTGGTGCGGCTAGGAAAGCCTTTTTACAATACGATCAAACACATCAGGTTCACTTGTTGACTGTTATGCCGATAGAAGAAGCGGTAGGGATTTTACATCACTGCTCGCTAGGCTATGTTCAGCAGCTTTTATCACTATTAGAAGAAAGTGGCCAAGAGAAGTTGGCGCGCCATTATGCGCACCAACTGGGGTTGATCTATTCCGAAGCCAACTTAAGTGCCAGCTATTTAACCACTTCAGTGATGGAGCATGTTAAACAGCGCATTGGCTGGATTGTGGCGTTAGCTCTACTTGGCATTGTGTCTGGGCTAATCATCGCTCAGTATGAAGACATGCTCAGCCAGTTAGTATTGCTTGCGGTGTATATGCCGGTGATTGCTGCGGCTGGTGGTAATACTGGTTCGCAGGCGGCAACTTTGGTCATACGGGCTTTAGCAACCGGAGAGCTGCGTAAGCGGCAGTGGTTGTCTGTGCTTTGGAAAGAAAGCCGAGTTGCGGTTTGTTTGGCATTTGCGATTGCGGTGGTCATTATCGCTCGAGTGATACTGTTTAGTGATAGTAGCTCTGCGGGGGGCTTTGACTTAACCACGATTGCTGTTGCTATTGCTGTGGCTTTGTTTGTGCAGGTGACGATATCGACCACGTTGGGAGGCTTACTGCCCATTGTTGCTCGGGCTTGCAAGCTAGACCCTGCGGTGCTGGTTAGCCCTGTATTGGCCTCTGTGGTCGATATATCGGGGATGTGGATTTACTTCACTGTGGTTAATTACTTTTTAGCTTTAGCCTGACTGTATTTCAGCACATCCTGATAGAACAGCTGTTCAAATTGAGTAATAGGGGCGATGGTAGGTTTATCATCGTCCTTTTTAACTGGGTGGTAGTCCGCGACATATTGAACAAAAATGGTCGCTGGATTGCCATGACTATCCAGTCCGTATCCTGCCATGTTCTTACTGCCATAGACAGAACCACTCTTCGCAATAAGCTTTCCTTTCATAGGTTCATTACGCATACTTCGACGGTATTTTAATGTGCCATTCTCGCCAGAGGTTGGCATCAATGCGATCAAATTGAGCTGAGCATCATTTTTCCAGATAAAGCGCAGTACTGATGCCATGTCTTGGCTAGTGAAAAGGTTGTTACGCGATAGCCCCGAACCATCGACAATTTTGGTGTGGGCGAGGTCAATTCCTGCTTTTTCTAATAGCAGTTGCTTAATTGCTTCAGTGCCATTGTTGTAGCTGCCAGCTTGGTTAAAGTACTGAGCGCCAATAGTTTTGGCCAGATTGTCGGCAATCAAGTTGTCAGATTTACGTAACATTACGCTAAGTAGCTCAGGCAGCTTAGCAGAGTCATGTCGGGCAATCTGACGATAAGGGCCAGTATTTGGTTGGCCAATACGGATATCCCCTCTCAGTTTAATCCCCAATTGATTTAGTGTGCTGTGCAGCATTCGTTGGGTATAAAGAGCTGGATTTTGTACCGCAAACTTCAGCGGTAATGGTTTTTTACGTTCAACAAGACAGCCTTGCAATTGGTAATGGTTATCTGGCGTGGTCAGTAACTCTAAATCACAGTTGCTCTCTTCATAAAATTCTTTAGTGACGGTTTTTGCCGTTGAGTTAACGTAAATAGGAAAGTGCTCAGGCGTGTAGACGCGCGTTGCACCATTCTCTTGCGAGTAGATGGAGGCTTGGACGCAGTTTTCATCTAAGCTGATCGCTGCGGAAGGCGCGCTGTAGCAGACGCCGACGATATCCCAAGGCCATCCTACAGCGCGTTCGTAGCCTGTAAATACAGAACCATCAAGCCAAAGATCACCCTTAATCTCTTTTAAACCTTGTTGCTTTGCACTGGTGAGTAGTTGTTTTAAATCGTCAGACCTTAATGTTGGATCGCCGCTAAAGCGAATAACCACATCTCGCTGGTTGGTTTCGATTTTTGTGGTGAAGCGAAAGTCATCCCCTAACTGCAATTTAGCGGCTAAAGCGGTGACGACTTTTAACGTGCTAGCGGGTGGAAAAAACTGATCGCGATTTGATGTCGTTAGGTAGGGCGTCGTTTCTTGCAGAGGTTCAATAGCAATAGCAACGCGACTGCCTTTTGGTAGATGATCAAGCGGGGCATAGGCAAATACTTGGGCTGAACACAGAAGCGCACTTGCAGTGAGTAGGACACGCGAAGAAAATTTCATAGCGGTTAAAAGAGCCAAATTGACGAAAATTGCTTTGAGTATATAAAAAAAACGCCTGCAAGCGAGCAGGCGTTTGAAGTTTGTGACTTATAGTCAGCAATTAGAAGTCGTAACGTAGACCTAGTGCTAGTTCATCTTCAGCATCTGCTTTTGTAATGTTTTTGCTTGCATCTTCAGAAATTAGGTTGAAGTTGTAAGAAACGTAACCGCGGAAGTTAGGCTTGAAGTAGTAAGTCGCGTCAATTGCGATGTTGTCTGCTTCGTCAGCTTTAACGCCACCTTCTTTAGACTCAAGGTAGTTGTATGTTGTAGAGAATACCGCTTGGTTTAGTGAGTAAGCCGCTGCAAATTCGTAACCAGTTAGGTCAGTTTTGTCGCCTGTTGCTTTGTCTTTATCTTGACCATCAACGAAAGTACCTGCGAAGTATAGGTCGTTGATTGAGTAAGACGCAGCAAGCATGTATTGGCTACGATCTGTAAGGTGGTTTTGACCTGCGTCGTCTTTAATAAACTGGTTACCGTCTGCGTAACCCGCACCTAGTTTAAGACCAGTTTCGCCTAGTGCGTAGATAGCAGATAGTGAGTAACCGTCAGCATCGTTGTTATCGTAGTGAGTGTTGTTGCTGTTTGTAGGAGTTACTTCAGTGATGTCAGAGAAGCGGTAGCTTGCTTTCACACCTAGGTCTGCAAATTGACCTTTGTACGAGATCATGTTGTCAGTACGGTCAGCGATAGCAATTTTGTAAGCCGCTGAGTTACCGTGGTATGCCATGATATCAGTGAAGTCTGTGATTACGCCAAGAGCGCCATCGTTTTTACCGTAAGTAACTTCACCGAATGCACCGCCGATACCAGCATACGCGTAACGGTTAGTTAGGCTGTCTGCGTCTGTGTCAGTCGCTTGACCTTTATCTGCTGTAGTTAGCTCGCCTTCGTAGAAACCAACACCGTATAGACCGTTGCCGATGTCTGTTTTACCTAGGAAGTTTAGACGGATACGTGATTTATCATCTGCGTTGCCATCTTTTAGAGATAGACGAGCTTCAGCGCGGCCGCCCATTTCTAGAGATGTACCGTCTTGGTTGTAGAGTTCCGCTGCGTGTGCACCAGTCGCTACTGCTGCAGCTGATACTGCTAGAGCAATCAGAGTTTTGTTCATCTTATTAGTCCTAATTTCTGTCCATAAATCGTTTTATTAAGTTGAAGCCAGTTAGAACCCGACTTCATAACGATATCCACTAGTAACTTAGAGCGAATAAAATCAAACACTTCTCTAAGGCTAGGGTGGATAATTCGTGAGCCAAGTTGTACCGCCAAAGTTCCGGTGTTCGTTAGTAAAACGATATAAATTTGGGTTTTGAACGCTGTTTTTTATGGTGGGTGTTTGGTGTAAGTTGCTAATTATCAGGCACTTTTTATTTATATGAACCGAGCCGAAAAGATGTGCATTTTTTCTTTTTTTTAGCTTTTATTAGTATGGATTTATCCGCAATTAGCAGAAATTAAGGTAAGAAACTGCATGCAATGTGAGATAGCAGGCGAGTCGAATGGAATTAAGATGATTTAGTCTCAGAGTTTGTTTACACTAAAAGAAATGAATAATTGCACTCGCTACCTGACCCCACGGGTTGGGTAGTTTTGTTTTGTCCAAAGTTTGCTTTGGCATAGAGGTATATGATGGAAAAAGTTCCAATGACATTACGTGGCGAACAACAGCTACGTGTAGAATTAGATCGACTACTTAAACTTCGCCCGCAGATCTCTGAAGCGATTGCTGAAGCGCGCGAGCTAGGTGATTTAAAAGAGAATGCGGAATACCACGCGGCTCGTGAAGAGCAAGGTATCTGTGAAGCTCAAATTCGTGATATCGAATACAAGTTATCTGTTGCTCAAGTTATTGATGTAACCAAAATGGATAACACAGGTAAGATTATCTTTGGTTCAACAGTGACATTGATTGACGTTGATACTGACGAAGAGAAAACTTACCAAATCGTGGGTGATGATGAAGCAGACATTAAAACAGGTCGCATCTCAGTAAGTTCACCAATCGCTCGTGGCCTTATCGGTAAGATGGAAGGTGACGAAGTTGTGATTACCACTCCTGGTGGCGACAAAGATTTCGAGATTGACCGCGTAGAATACATCTAAGCGAACACTCAGAAAGCAAAAAGGTCGCCCTAGGCGACCTTTTTCTTGTTCCGTAAACGCTATTATTTACGTGGAATCTCGATTTTACGCTCTTCAGTTTGGCGGAAAAGTACTAACGTTTTACCGATTACTTGTACTTTTTCTGCGCCAGTTTCACGAATGATCGCATCAACGATAAGGTTTTTCGTTTCACGATCTTCAGAAGCGACTTTCACTTTGATCAGCTCGTGGTGATCTAGAGCGATTTCAATTTCCGCTAGAACAGCTTCAGTAAGTCCGTTTGCGCCCATAAGCACGACAGGTTTTAGACTGTGCGCTAGGCCTTTTAGATGCTGCTTTTGTTTAGTGCTTAGGTTCATTACGCGGCCAATTTTATTTAATATTAGGGTTGAAAAACGTCATTTTAACGCCATCTATGCTTGAAGACTATAATTTATTGGTCAAAGCCCACTTGTTGTTAACCACAATGAGTAAGATATAGAGCATGGCGTCTCTCTATTTATTAGGAATCAGATGAGTAAACAAAAACATTCAGCGAGCTCTGGCCGTTGGTTGAAAGAACATTTTGATGACAGATACGTAAACGAAGCTAAGAAAAAAGGCTACCGTTCGCGTGCGATCTTTAAGATCGAAGAGATTCAAGAAAAAGACAAATTACTAAAGCCAGGCATGACAGTTGTCGATCTTGGCGCGGCTCCGGGTGGTTGGTCTCAATATGCGGCTAAGATTGTTGGTGACGAAGGCCAAGTCATTGCGTGTGACATTTTACCAATGGATTCCATTGCTGGGGTGGCCTTTTTGCAGGGCGATTTCCGCGAAGATTCTGTACTAGAAGCATTGCTTGATCGTATACAACCAGACATGGTTGATATTGTGATGTCGGACATGGCTCCGAACATGGCAGGAAATTTATCTGTCGATCAACCTCGTGCAATGTATCTTGTTGAACTAGCATTAGATATGTGTCGACAAGTTCTAGCACCTAATGGTAGCTTTGTGGTGAAAGTCTTCCAAGGTGAAGGATTCGACCAATACGTGAAAGATGTTCGCGATATGTTCAAAGTTGTGAAGATTCGCAAACCAGATTCTTCAAGAGCTCGTTCTCGCGAAGTATATATCGTAGCCACTGGTTACAAAGGTTAACTATTTGCTTGTTTGAGCAGCAGTTAACACTATAGCTACAGTTTTCAAACTGTAGTACCCTACCTTTAATTACAATTAGTTATCGAGAGGCTGACACCTTGAGTGACATGGCAAAAAATTTAATTCTGTGGCTAGTAATCGCTGTAGTATTGATGTCGGTTTTCCAGAGCTTCGGGCCTGGTGAAAACAACGGCAGAATGGTTGATTACACCACATTCGTACAGGACGTTGGCCAAGGCAAGATTGAGGAAGCGACCTTTAAAGATAGCGAAATTACTTTCGTTCCTCGTAGTGGTGGTAAGTTTGTAACTTACATGCCTATTTACGATCAAAAACTTCTTGATGACCTAATCAAATTGAATGTGATTGTAAAAGGTACTCCACCAGAAGAGCCAAGCCTTCTAAGTACTATTTTCATCTCTTGGTTCCCGATGATCTTACTGATTGGTGTATGGATTTTCTTCATGCGTCAAATGCAAGGCGGCGGCGGTAAAGGCGCGATGTCTTTCGGTAAGAGCAAAGCTCGTATGATGAGCGAGGAGCAAATCAAGACAACATTCGCTGACGTTGCGGGTTGTGACGAAGCGAAAGAAGACGTGAAAGAGCTAGTAGATTTCCTACGTGACCCAAGCCGCTTCCAAAAGCTGGGTGGTAAGATTCCTACAGGTGTCTTGATGGTAGGTCCTCCGGGTACGGGTAAAACGCTCCTTGCAAAAGCAATTGCAGGTGAAGCGAAAGTACCGTTCTTTACTATTTCAGGTTCTGACTTCGTAGAAATGTTCGTGGGTGTTGGTGCATCTCGTGTGCGTGACATGTTCGAGCAAGCGAAGAAAGCTGCACCTTGTATCATCTTTATTGATGAAATCGATGCGGTAGGTCGTCAACGTGGCGCTGGTGTTGGTGGTGGTCACGATGAACGTGAACAAACACTGAACCAAATGCTGGTTGAAATGGATGGTTTCGAAGGTAACGAAGGTATTATCGTTATCGCAGCAACTAACCGTCCAGACGTACTTGACCCTGCGCTTCTTCGTCCTGGTCGTTTTGACCGCCAAGTTGTGGTTGGTCTTCCTGATGTTCGTGGTCGTGAGCAAATTCTGAAAGTTCACATGCGTAAAGTACCACTAGCAGCAGACGTTGAGCCTTCACTTCTAGCGCGTGGTACTCCGGGCTACTCGGGTGCTGACCTTGCTAACCTTGTTAACGAAGCCGCTCTATTTGCAGCTCGTGGCAACAAGCGCAACGTATCTATGGTTGAGTTTGAGAAAGCGAAAGACAAGATCAACATGGGTGCAGAGCGTAAGTCGATGGTGATGTCGGAAGAGATCAAAGAATCGACAGCGTATCACGAAGCTGGTCACGCAATTGTGGGTTACTTGTCTCCAGAGCACGATCCTGTACATAAGGTAACGATTATTCCTCGTGGCCGTGCATTGGGTGTGACTTTCTTCTTGCCAGAGCAAGATGCGATTAGTTACAGCCGCCAGTTCCTAGAGAGCAAGATCGCGACACTTTACGGTGGTCGTATCGCTGAAGACCTTATTTACGGTGCTGATAAAGTGTCTACTGGTGCGTCAAACGATATTAAAGTAGCGACTAACCTAGCGCGTAACATGGTGACTCAATGGGGTTACTCTGAAAAACTTGGTCCTCTCCTGTATGCAGAGGAAGAAGGTGAAGTGTTCCTAGGCCGTAGCGTTACTCAGACTAAACACGTATCAGATGATACTGCGAAGCTGATTGACTCTGAGATTCGTGCCATCATCGATCGCAACTACGACCGTGCACTGAAACTTATCCAAGACAACATGGATATCATGCACGCAATGAAAGATGCGTTGATGAAGTACGAGACTATCGATGCGGGTCAGATTGAAGACCTAATGCAACGTAAAGAAGTCATTCGTGAACCAGCAGGTTGGGGTGAGATGCCTCAGACTGAAGCAAAAACTGAAGAAGTGAAAGCGGAAGAAAAACCTGCAGCGCAAGAGCCAGCAGAAACTCAACCAGAAACTGCTGAAGCACAAGATAATACTGATACTCAAGAGTCTGAAAAGAAAGACTCAGAGTAATTAAGTAAATAAGAACAAACCCCGGGGCAACTCGGGGTTTTTGCATTTATGATGAAAATTACTGCGAACAATAAAACCTTAGATCTATCGACGCCTCAAGTAATGGGGATTCTCAACGTAACGCCGGACTCATTTTCTGATGGTGGCCGATTCAACTCGTTAGAAAATGCCCTTCAACAAGCGGAAAAGATGATTGAAGCGGGCGTGACGATTATTGATATTGGTGGCGAGTCAACACGACCTGGCGCACCGGATGTTGCGCTTGAAGAAGAACTACAACGCGTGATTCCGGTTATTAAAGCGATTCGAGCTAAGCATGACGTGTGGATTTCGGTTGATACCAGTAAAGCCGAAGTGATGCGTCAAGCGGCAGAGGCCGGCGCAGATATTATTAATGATGTGCGCTCTTTACTTGAGCCCGGAGCGTTGGAAGTCGCTGCACAAGCTGGTTTACCTATTTGCTTGATGCACATGCAAGGTCAACCTCGCACCATGCAAGCGAATCCTCACTATGATGATTTGATGGAAGAAGTTGGGCAATTTTTACAAGAGCGTATTGATGCTTGTGAAGCGGTTGGTATTAAGCGTGAACAGTTGATTCTTGACCCCGGCTTTGGTTTTGGTAAAACGCTAGACCATAATTATCATATGTTGGCTCATTTAGAACAGTTTCATCAATTCAATCTTCCAGTACTTGCGGGGATGTCACGTAAGTCGATGTTGTTTAAACTATTGGATAAAACGCCGGCAGAATGTGTTGCGGCAAGCGTAAGTTGCGCTACTATTGCGGCATTAAAAGGCGCTCAGATCATTCGTGTCCACGACTTCGAGGAGACCCTCGATGCAGTGAAAGTGGTCACTGCGACATTGAATAATCGATGAATTTAAAAATAAAAAGGAAACATCATGTCTGATAAAAGACGTTATTTCGGCACCGATGGTGTTCGAGGCAAAGTGGGACAGTACCCTATTACTCCTGACTTTGTATTAAAGCTTGGTTGGGCTGCTGGTCGAGTGCTTGCAAAACAAGGTACTAAGAAAGTAATTATCGGCAAAGATACGCGCATTTCTGGTTACATGCTTGAGTCAGCCTTAGAAGCAGGTCTTGCTGCTGCGGGTCTTAAGGCCACCTTTACTGGTCCAATGCCAACTCCTGCGGTTGCCTACCTAACTCAAACGTTCCGTGCTGAAGCAGGTATTGTTATCTCTGCATCGCACAATCCATACTACGACAATGGCATCAAGTTCTTTTCGTCAGAAGGTACAAAACTACCAGATGAAGTTGAGCTGGCTATCGAAGCTGAGCTGGATAAAGAAATTGAATGTGTGGAATCTGCAGAGCTTGGTAAAGCGAGCCGTCTAAATGATGCAGCAGGTCGTTACATTGAATTTTGTAAGAGCACTTTCCCATCAGAGCTAAGCTTAGCATCGCTAAAAATCGTGGTTGACTGTGCTCATGGCGCGACTTACCACATTGCGCCAAACGTGTTTAAAGAGCTGGGTGCAGACCTTATTCCTATGGGTGTGGAGCCTAATGGCACTAACATCAACGCAGAAGTAGGTGCGACAGATGTTCGCGCGCTACAAAAACGTGTGGTTGAAGAAGGCGCAGCGCTTGGCTTGGCATTTGATGGCGATGGTGACCGAATCATCATGGTTGATCACCTTGGTAACAAAGTTGATGGTGACCAAATTGCTTACATTATCGCTCGTGATGCGCTTCGCCGTGGCGAACTAAAAGGTGGTGTAGTTGGTACGCTAATGACCAACCTTGGGATGGAAAATGGCCTGAAACAACTAGGTATTCCATTTGTACGCGCAGCGGTAGGCGATCGCTACGTAATGGAAAAACTGCTTGAGAAAGGCTGGAAGATTGGCGCTGAAAACTCAGGCCACGTTATCTTACTTGATAAAGTCACCACAGGTGATGCGATTGTGGCAGCGCTACAAGTATTGGCGTCAGTGGTGGGCAGTGAAATGTCACTGCATGAACTCTCTCAAGGCATGACACTTTACCCGCAAGTATTGGAAAACGTCCGTTTTAGCGGCGATTCTAACCCGCTAGAAGCGCAAGCGGTGAAAGATTCAGTTTCAGCTGTTGAAGCGGAGTTAGGTGAAAAAGGCCGAGTATTACTGCGTAAATCAGGCACAGAGCCTTTGATTCGTGTCATGGTTGAGGGTGAAGATGCTGAATTAGTTCAGAGCTCTGCACTGAAAATTGCTGATGCAGTAAAAGCGAGTTTTTAATTCGTACAATTATTGAGAATCAAGCAGATAAAGAGAGGTCGTAAGGCCTCTCTTTTTCTTTGTTAGAGAAGGGTATAGCTGAAATTGAGCTTTTGCCCCTTTTTTGAGCAATCGATTCTCAAGTTAGTTTTTTTTGTTATTTTTCTCTTGTCAGAGTTGACGTGTTTCGCTAGTATTGCTCGGCCTTCATTAAGGAGGTCGCTAGCCTTGTTCCGAAAATTACTTGCTAAGTAAATAAAAGAGCGGCGCTGGCCTAACAATTTGGAACATAGGTGGACAAATAATGTTTGAAGTTCTACTTGTGATTTACCTGTTGGCAGCGATTGGTGTAATCGGCCTAGTGTTGATTCAACAAGGTAAAGGCGCAGATATGGGAGCCTCATTCGGTGCTGGCGCATCAAACACAGTGTTTGGCGCAAGCGGCTCAGGTAATTTCCTAACCCGAATGACTGCAATTTTTGCAACAGTATTTTTCGTAATCAGCCTAGTGCTTGGTAATATTTCAACGCACAAACCTGAATCTCAATGGATTGACCCTACAGCTGGTCAAGTTGTTGAGCAAGTGGCTGATGACGTAGCGAGTGATGTTCCAGCTCCAGTGAGCGAAGAAATCCCGCAATAAGCTAATCATTCTTAGCTAAGAAAAAGATTTAGCTGCCGAGATGGTGAAATTGGTAGACACGCTAGCATGAGGTGCTAGTGCCTTAGGTGTGAGGGTTCGAGTCCCTCTCTCGGCACCATTGATTTACAAACTTGTAAAACCTTTGTTTGAGCGTATAATGCTCAGCAAGTCGGACGCGGGGTGGAGCAGCTTGGTAGCTCGTCGGGCTCATAACCCGAAGGTCGTCGGTTCAAATCCGGCCCCCGCAACCAATACCTTTCTTTTTATGTAAAGAATGGAAAAGGACAAGTTTGCGCAAAGCAATCAATACTACGCTTTGCGAGTTAAGCAGATTCTGTTTAACGTATCAGGGTCCAGCAATAAAAAACCCCGACTTATCGGGGTTTTTTATTATCTAAATTTTTCCAACGGAAGAATTTGGGTAAATGCTTGGAATTTAAAATGGGCTCTGAGCCCTTTTTTTGTTTCTGGAGTGGTTTAAATGACTGGTTTAGAAAGACAACTTACTGAAATGCTTGAAGCTCCTGTAGCAGCATCAGGTTATGAGTTAGTTGGATTAGAATTTATTCGCGCAGGCGAACACTCAACGTTGCGTATTTTTATTGACCATGAGAATGGCATTACTGTTGATGATTGTGCAGAAGTAAGTCGTCAAGTGAGTGCAGTAATGGACGTTGAAGATCCAATCACTGTGGCTTACAACCTAGAAGTGTCTTCTCCAGGTTTAGAAAGACCACTTTTCAAAGCAGCACACTACGAGCAATTTATTGGTCACGAGGTGAGCATGGTTTTGAAAATGGCTGTAGGTAACCGTCGCAAATGGAAGGGTACTATCCACTCTGTTGATGGCGAGACCATCTCTGTTACCGTTGAAGGTAATGAAGAGCAGTTTGCGTTAAGCAACATTTCAAAAGCTAACCTGATCCCTAAATTTTAGGTCCCTAAACATTGACCTTAGAGGCTATATCAAATGAGTAAAGAAATTTTAGCGGTAGCAGAGGCAGTATCGAACGAAAAAGCGGTACCTCGTGAGCGTATTTTTGAAGCACTAGAAATCGCTCTAGCTACTTCAACTAAAAAGAAGCGCGATATCGAAATCGACGTTCGCGTTGCTATCGACCGTAAAACGGGCGAATTCGAAACTTTCCGTCGTTGGTTAGTAGTAGAAGAAGTAGAGTTCCCAACAAAAGAGATCTCTCTAGAAGCAGCTCGTTTTGATGACGACAGCATTGAACTGGGCGATTACGTTGAAGACGAAATCGAATCAGTGAAGTTTGACCGTATTACGACTCAAACAGCGAAACAAGTTATCGTACAGAAAGTACGTGAAGCTGAGCGCGCACAAATTGTTGAGCAGTTCATCGACAACGAAGGTGAACTAGTAACTGGTGTTGTTAAGAAAGTTAACCGCGAGACTATCGTGCTTGACCTAGGCAACAACGCAGAGTCGGTAATCCTACGTGATGACCAACTTCCTCGTGAAAACTTCCGTCCAGGTGACCGTGTTCGTGGTCTACTTTACAAAGTTGCGCCAGAAGCACGTGGTTTCCAGCTGTTCGTGACTCGCTCTAAGCCAGAAATGCTTAAAGAGCTATTCCGCGTGGAAGTGCCAGAAATCGCTGAAGAGATCATCGAGCTTAAAGGTGCGGCACGTGATCCAGGTTCTCGCGCTAAGATCGCAGTGAAAACAAACGACAAACGTATCGACCCTGTTGGTGCTTGTGTTGGTATGCGTGGTGCACGTGTACAAGCTGTATCTGGCGAGCTAGGCGGCGAGCGTATCGATATCGTTCTTTGGGACGATAACCCAGCGCAATTCGTAATCAACGCAATGGCGCCAGCTGATGTTGCATCTATCATCGTTGATGAAGATACCAACTCAATGGACATCGCAGTAGAAGCTGACAACCTAGCGCAAGCTATCGGTCGTAACGGTCAGAACGTTCGTCTAGCGTCTCAACTAACGGGTTGGGAACTGAACGTAATGACTGTTGAAGACCTACAGAAGAAGCACGCTGAAGAGTCTCAAGCATCTCTAGATAACTTCATGAAGTACCTAGATATCGAGCAAGACTTTGCAGAGCTTCTTGTTGAAGAAGGTTTCTCAACATTAGAAGAAGTAGCCTACGTACCAGTAGCTGAGCTTCTAGAAGTTGATGGTCTAAACGAAGAGCTTGTAGAAGAACTTCGTAGCCGTGCGAAAGACGCTCTAACGACAATTGCCCTAGCGCAAGAAGAGTCGTTCGAAGGTCTAGAGCCAGCAGAAGACCTACTAGGCCTAGAAGGTCTAGAACGTGAAATGGCATTCAAACTGGCAGCAAAAGGTGTAATCACACTAGAAGATCTTGCTGACCAAGGTATTGATGACATAGAAGGTATTGATGGACTAACAGAAGAGCGCGCAGGTGAGCTTATCATGGCTGCACGTAACATCTGTTGGTTCGGCGAAGAAGCATAATAATTCAGCAAGGAGGAAGCGGAATGACACAACTTACAGTAAAAGCTCTTAGTGAAGAGATTGGTACACCAGTTGACCGCTTAATTGAACAACTTGCTGATGCAGGAATGAAAAAAGCAAGCGGCGACACAGTTACAGATAGCGAGAAGCAAGCGCTTCTTGGCCATCTTAAAAAAGAACACGGCGATACGTCGGGTGAATCAGAGCCTACACGTCTAACGTTGCAACGTAAGACTCGTAGCACTCTGAGTGTTAACGCTGGTGGCGGCAAGAGTAAGGATGTTCAGGTAGAAGTGCGCAAGAAGCGCACTTATGTGAAGCGCAGCACTATCGAAGACGACGCACAACGTGAGGCTGAGGAAGCAGCGAAACGTGAAGCAGAAGAGCTTGCGAAGCGTGAAGCTGAAGAGCTTGCAAAACGCGAAGCTGCAGAGAAAGCACAACGCGAGGCCGAAGAGAAAGCGAAGCAAGAAGCGGATTCAAAACGCCAAGCTGAAGAAAAGGCCAAACGCGCACAAGCTGATAAGGCTAAAAAAGAAATGAATGCAAAAAACGCTGAAGTTAACGACCAAGCGAAGAAAGAAGCAGACGAACTAAAACGTCGTCAAGATGCTGAAGCTCAACGCAAAGCTGAACAAGAAGCAGCTAAGCTAGTTGAGGAAGCGCGCAAGTTAGCAGAAGAAAATGCCGCTCGTTGGAGCGAAGAAGAGAAGAAAACTAAAGAGTTGGAAAACTCTGACTACCACGTAACTACTTCATCTTACGCTCGTGAAGCGGAAGACGCGGCAGACCGTCGTGAAGAGGGTGGTGCACGTCGTAAGAAGAAGAAAAAAGCTGCAGCAACGCCTGACCGTAACCAGCGCAACCAACGTGGTGGCAAAGGCCGCAACAAAGGTAAACTTGCTAAACCAACTTCAATGCAGCAAGGCTTCGACAAAACAGCAACTGTAGCGAAAGCAGACGTTGTGATTGGCGAAACTATCGTTGTATCTGAACTTGCTAACAAGATGGCTGTTAAAGGCACAGAAGTTATCAAAGTGATGATGAAGATGGGCGCTATGGCGACTATCAACCAAGTGATTGACCAAGAAACAGCACAACTGGTTGCTGAAGAAATGGGCCACAAGGTTATTCTTCGTAAAGAAAACGAGCTAGAAGAAGCGGTACTAAGCGATCGTGATAGCGATGCAGAAGCAACACCACGTGCTCCTGTTGTTACTATCATGGGCCACGTTGACCACGGTAAAACTTCTACACTTGACTACATCCGTAAAGCTCACGTTGCTTCAGGTGAAGCGGGTGGTATTACACAGCACATCGGTGCTTACCACGTTGAGACTGAGAACGGCATGATTACGTTCCTTGATACTCCTGGACACGCGGCGTTTACTGCAATGCGTGCTCGTGGTGCTCAAGCGACAGATATCGTAGTTCTAGTAGTAGCAGCAGACGATGGCGTAATGCCACAAACAATCGAAGCGATCCAGCACGCGAAAGCGGCAGGCGTTCCTCTGATTGTTGCTGTGAACAAGATCGATAAAGAAGATGCGAACCCAGACAACGTTAAAAACGAACTGGCGCAATACGACGTTATCCCTGAAGAATGGGGCGGTGAGAACATGTTCGTTCACATCTCTGCGAAACAAGGTACTAACATCGATGGTCTTCTAGAAACTATCCTTCTTCAATCTGAAGTTCTAGAGCTAACAGCTGTAGAAGAAGGCATGGCGTCTGGTGTTGTTGTTGAATCTCGTCTAGATAAAGGTCGTGGTCCAGTTGCTACTGTTCTAGTTCAATCTGGTACGCTACGTAAGGGCGACATCGTACTATGTGGTCAAGAATACGGCCGTGTACGTGCAATGCGCGATGAGAATGGCCAAGAAGTAACGACTGCTGGTCCTTCTATCCCTGTAGAGATTCTAGGTCTATCTGGTGTTCCTGCATCAGGTGACGAAGCAACAGTTGTACGTGATGAGCGTAAAGCACGTGAAGTAGCGAACTACCGTCAAGGTAAATTCCGCGAAGTGAAACTTGCACGTCAACAGAAAGCGAAACTAGAGAACATGTTCTCTAACATGGCTGCTGGTGAAGTTGCTGAGCTGAACGTAGTACTGAAAGCTGACGTACAAGGTTCTGTTGAAGCAATCGCTGACTCGCTACGTAAACTGTCTACTGAAGAAGTTAAAGTTAACATCGTAGGTTCTGGTGTTGGTGGTATTACAGAAACTGACGCAGTTCTAGCGGCAGCATCTAACGCTATCATCCTAGGTTTCAACGTTCGTGCTGATGCATCTGCTCGTCGTGCTGTTGAAAACGAAAACCTAGATCTACGTTACTACTCAATCATTTACCAATTGATTGACGAAGTGAAACAAGCAATGGGCGGTATGCTTGCTCCAGAATTCAAGCAAGAGATCATTGGTCTTGCTGAAGTTCGTGACGTATTTAAGTCACCTAAACTGGGCGCAATCGCTGGTTGTATGGTTACAGAAGGTGTTATCAAGCGTAACAACCCAATCCGCGTTCTACGCGACAACGTAGTTATCTACGAAGGTGAACTAGAGTCACTACGTCGCTTTAAAGATGACGTTCAAGAAGTTAAGAACGGCTACGAATGTGGTATCGGCGTTAAGAACTACAACGATGTTCGCGTAGGCGACCAAATCGAAGTATTCGAAATCGTTGAAGTTAAACGTACTCTTGATTAATTGACTAAAATTACTCGCAAGCCCTAGGCATGCAGTAATAGGTTGTTGAATACGCCATGGGGGGCTGGAATTATCCATCCCCCCATTCTTTCTAATAAGAGAAAAGTTATGTCAAAAGAATTTAGCCGCACGCAGCGCGTAGCGCAGCAGCTGCAAAAAGAATTAGCGATGATCCTGCAACGTGAAGTGCGCGATTCTCGTCTAGGTATGGTGACCATTTCTGATGTAGAAGTGTCACGTGATCTTGCTTACGCGAAGGTCTTCGTTACTTTCCTATGTGTGGGTGAGCAAACTCCTGAATCATGCTTAACTGCGCTTCGTGAACATGAAGCACACATTCGCATGATGCTAGGTAAGCGCATTCGTCTGCGCCTTACTCCAGAAATTCGCTTCCACTACGACAACACATTAGTTGAAGGTATGCGTATGTCTAACTTGGTAAGCGAAGTAGTAAGCCAAGATAAGCAGAAGCAAAAAGACTCTGGTCGTGAGGACGAAGAGTAATGGCTCGTCGTCGTAAAGGTCGTCCTATTGATGGTGTTATCCTGTTGGATAAGCCTACTGGTATCTCTTCTAACGACGCATTGCAAAAAGTTAAGCGTATCTACTTCGCTGAGAAAGCGGGGCACACAGGTGCGCTTGACCCTCTAGCAACAGGCATGCTGCCTATTTGCTTAGGGGAAGCGACCAAGTTCTCCCAGTTCCTACTTGATTCAGACAAGCGCTACCGTGTTATCGCGAAGCTTGGTGAGCGTACCAATACGTCTGACTCGGACGGAGAGGTGGTAGAAACGCGTCCGGTGAACGTTGAGCTAGATAAACTGACGGAATGCGTTGAGAGCTTCCGTGGCGAGTCTGATCAAGTTCCTTCGATGTTCTCTGCACTTAAATACCAAGGCAAGCCTCTGTATGAATATGCCCGCCAAGGTATCGAAGTGCCGCGCGAAGCTCGTAAGATCACCGTGTACGACATCGTGCTGCATCGTTTTGAAGGCGATGAAGTAGAGATGGAAGTGCACTGCTCGAAAGGCACTTACATTCGTACCATCGTTGATGATCTAGGTGAGATGCTAGGCTGTGGTGCTCACGTAACTATGCTTCGTCGTACAGCGGTTGCAAAATACCCGTACGAGAAAATGGTCACGTTAGAGCAGCTTAACGAGCTATTAGAGCAAGCTCATCGCGAAGAAAAAGCACCGAAAGAGCTTTTAGACCCACTGTTAATGCCAATGGATACTGCGGTAGCTGACCTTCCAGAGGTGAACATGAACGCAGAACTGACCGATCTTGTTCAGCATGGTATGCCTGTACAGGTAGCGGGTGCGCCAGCTGAAGGAACAGTGCGTATGACAAGTGGCGAAGAGAAGCTATTTATTGGTGTTGCTCAGATTGATGACCATGGTCGAGTTGCACCAAAGCGCCTAGTGGTTTTTCGTGAGCCAGTAGAAAACGAGTAATCCTCAAGATTGTTCGTTATGCGAAAATAAAAAAAGGAGCCGATGGGCTCCTTTTTAGTTTCTGCTAAAGACTAAATTAGTCTTCTAGGTCACCACAGAAGCGGTAGCCTTCACCGTGAATCGTTGCGATGATCTCTGGTGTACCAGAAACAGATTCAAAGTGCTTACGGATACGACGAATCGTTACGTCAACGGTACGATCGTGTGGCTTAAGCTCGCGGCCAGTCATCTTCTTAAGAAGATCGGCACGAGTTTGGATCTTACCTGGGTTCTCACAGAAGTGTAGTAGAGCACGGAACTCTGAGCGAGGTAGTTTGTAGCTGTCACCATCTGGGCTTACTAGAGAGCGGCTGTTGATGTCTAGCACCCAACCGTTGAACTGGTATTTCTCAACGCTACGTTTCTCTTCTTGAACAGCGCTTGCGTTCATAGAGCGGTTTAGTAGGTTACGAGCACGGATAGTCAGCTCACGAGGGTTGAATGGTTTAGTGATGTAATCATCTGCACCGATTTCTAGACCAAGGATCTTGTCTACTTCGTTATCACGACCAGTTAAGAACATCAGTGCTACGTTAGCTTGCTCGCGAAGTTCACGCGCAAGAAGAAGACCATTTTTACCTGGAAGATTGATGTCCATGATTACCAAGTTGATCTGGTTATCAGAAAGCACTTGGTGCATCTCTTCACCGTCGCTGGCCTCATAAACAGCGTATCCCTCTGCTTCAAAAATACTCTTTAGAGTGTTACGAGTTACTTGCTCATCTTCAACGATAAGAATCTGCGGGGTTTGCATTTGGCGGTACCTAAACTTGTGAAAAAATTGTGCTAATAGAATAAATTCTAGGCAAAAATATTACATACAGATAATTTGCTATTGATAATAAACCAAAGAGTTTAAAAAAACACTGTCTTTGGTAACCCGCCGTCCTTGGTGTTACTTTCTTACAGAAGAGGTCCCTTGTCCTCATTTGTTCTATTAGGCGTTGAAACGAATTTTATATAGTTAACAGCATGCTAACAATGCTCAAATGTTAATTCCATGCACTTTGTTGATTTATATCAAGAGAATCGATGTAACAAATATTAATAGTAACTGATAAATGTAAAATTAATGATTATATGATGATAGATGCTGAGTTATGGCAGGCATATAGTGATCCTTACTTAAAGTTTTCTGCCCCATTCCCCGAACAAGATTTTGCGATTATTACCGCAAGTAACCCCCATAGTGTCATTTGTTCAGAACAGGAAAATGGCTTAAAAAATAGTCATTTACGTCGTGATGTTCGTCGCAAAGTTTGTGTTAGTGTTGTGGTGGGCAACGAAGACTTTTCTTGGTCGGAAGAGAGCTTTGCAATTGTAATCTCGAAACAACAAGCGATAGATCTAGCGCAAAAATATCACCAAAATGCGATCTATTTTGTACAGGGTAAGCGGTTATTTTTGTTATCGTGTTTAGCAGATCGAACAGAAATTAATCTAGGAGAATGGTTGTTTCGGCTTAGATAAGGAATTCAAAATTAGCATCATGGAGGAAACATGAGAGATATTACGCCGGATATTTGTGACAAGTTTGAAGATCACGTCACTTACGTAAATTTACCACTAAGTAACTTTGGTCGTAGAAGTGCTTTTTGGGGAGAAATCGTCACAGTACGTTGCTACCACGATAACTCTAAGGTTCGTGACATGCTAGAGCAAGACGGCACAGGTAAAGTGCTCGTTGTTGATGGAAATGGCTCCTGCCAAAAAGCACTGATGGGTGATCAGTTAGCGATTTTAGCGATAGAGAATAACTGGGAAGGCGTCATTGTGTATGGTGCAGTTCGTGATGTTGCCATGATGGCTGAGATGGAGCTTGGTATTCAAGCGCTAGGCACTTGTCCATTTAAAACCGAAAAGCGCGGCGCTGGCGAAGTTAATGTGACGTTGACGATTCAAAACCAGATGATTCAACCGGGTGATTATATCTATGCGGATTGGAATGGAATTTTGACGTCAACTGAGTTGCTTAATTGGAACTAGAACCGAAACCCTAAGCCGACTTCAACACCTTGCTGCCACTCTTGATAGTCGAGGGTGGCATGCAAATCGATGTTATCGGTGAGCTGAACGCGGCTTGATACCTCTGCACCAATCCCTTCTTCTTTACCATTAGGTGCGCTGATGTCGGAGTATGAATGCAAAGTACTTTTTACCGATAGACGAGGGGACACTTGGTAACTCACACCACTTAAGAATCCACCTTCGTTATTTTTTCCGTTATTCAAACGGGCACCTACATACAAATCTAGATTATCAAACAGACTGTAAGAGTAGCCACTATCGATTGTCCAAGAATCGAAACTGTACTGGTTGCTTTCACTGGAAATAAAAGGTTTAAACGGGGTATGGCTTTGGTGTGTCGGTAAAATAGGTAGATCAGCCGCGACAGCTGTGCCGCTAAGCAAAGCAAGAGTAAGGCTGATTATTTTTTTCATACGCCGCTCCAGACTATTCGCTGTTCATTTTCCACTGCCTTGTAAGTAAAGCATAAAACTTCCGAACTAGTCGCAAGATTTATATTCCAATTCGTTATTATGACATAAGTGCACAGTTTCACTGTGATCTTGGCGTCGTTTTATCCACCTTGATTGAATATTAAACAAGTTAAAAAGCAAAAAAGAGAAACTTTTCGTTGACTAGTTGTTAGTGAATAAGGTAATTGTATGGGTAAGCAAACACACAATATTCAACAAAACCATATGTTTCATAACAGCCTAACAGTAATGACCACAACCATTATTATTACCGACACCACACGCGTTGGGGCAGGCTGCTAAGCGAAAGAAATTCAAAAAAAGGCCTGTAACCCATTCGGTACAGGCCTTTTTTTATGCCAATTTATAAGAGAATTTGGAGACAGGGATGCGAGTTTTAAAATTTGGTGGCTCATCGTTAGCCGATGCGGATCGTTTTTTACGTGCCGCGGATATCATAGCGAACAATGCCCAACAAGAAGATGTAGCCGTGGTGCTTTCTGCACCGGGTAAAACAACCAACAAGCTAGTGGCGGTGATTGAAGCGTCGTTAAAAAAAGGCGATGCAGAGCTGCAAATCGCGGCTTTAGAAGATGCCTTCCGTGACCTCTTCCAAGACATAAAGCAGGTGCTACCAAATATCGATGGTAGTGGCTATGACAACCAAGTTAAAACTTCGCTGAATCAATTACGCCAATATGTAAACGGCATCAGTTTGCTGGGGATGTGCCCAGATAACGTCAACGCACGTATCATCAGTAAAGGTGAACGTGTGTCGATTCAGCTAATGAAAGCCGTGCTGGAGGCAAAAGGTCAGCCAGCCAGCCTGATTGACCCGGTAGAATACTTATTTGCTCGTGGTGATTACCTAGAAGCCATGGTTGATGTGGATGTTTCAACACAAAACTTCCGTCAAAACCCATTGCCTCAAGGTCATGTCAACATCATGCCGGGCTTTACTGCGGGTAATGAAAAAGGCGAGTTGGTGACACTAGGCCGTAATGGTTCAGATTACTCGGCTGCTGTGTTAGCGGCATGTCTACGTGCGGATTGCTGTGAAATTTGGACTGACGTTGATGGCGTTTACAACTGCGACCCTCGTTTGGTTGATGATGCTCGTCTGCTTAAGTCACTCAGCTACCAAGAAGCGATGGAGCTGTCTTATTTCGGTGCGTCCGTTCTGCATCCGAAGACTATTGCCCCAATCGCTCAGTTCCACATTCCATGCCTGATTAAAAACAGCTTTAATCCGCAAGGTGCAGGTACGCTGATTGGTCAAGATACCGGTGAAGACAACCTTGCTATCAAAGGCATCACGACACTAAGCGATCTCACAATGGTTAACGTGTCAGGCCCGGGCATGAAGGGCATGGTTGGTATGGCAAGCCGCGTATTTGGCGCGATGTCATCTGCGGGTGTATCAATTGTGCTGATCACACAATCTTCTTCTGAGTACAGCATTAGCTTTTGTATTGAGGCTGAAGACAAAGTGCGCGCGCAACAAGCATTGCGTGATTCTTTTGAACTTGAGTTAAAAGATGGCCTTCTAGAGCCAGTCGAGTTTATTGACCATGTGGCTATCGTGACACTGGTTGGTGACGGTATGCGTACATCTCGTGGCGTGGCATCTCAGTTCTTCTCATCATTAGCCGAAGTTAACGTAAATATCGTTGCGATTGCTCAGGGCTCTTCAGAGCGAGCAATTTCGGCGGTGATTCCTGAAGATAAAATCTCAGAGGCAATTAAAGCGTGTCATGAGAACTTATTTAACTCGAAACACTTCTTAGATGTCTTCATTGTTGGTGTTGGCGGCGTTGGCGGTGAGCTGGTGGATCAGATTCAGCGTCAACAAGCTAAATTGGCAGAGAAGGGCATCGTATTACGAGTTTGTGGTCTTGCGAATAGTAAGGGCGTATTACTTGATGGAGAAGGCCTACCGCTAGATCACTGGCGTGATCGCCTCAACGGTATCAGCGAAGAGTTTAGCTTACCGCGTTTGACCTCATTGGTTCAGCGTAACCATATTATTAACCCAGTATTGGTTGATTGTACGTCGAGCGAAAAAATCGCCGAGCAGTATGCTGATTTCTTAGCGGCGGGCTTCCATGTTGTGACGCCAAACAAGAAGGCTAATACAGCGAGTATGGCTTACTACCACCAACTTCGTGATGTTGCGCGTAGCTCTCGTCGTAAGTTGATGTACGAAACAACAGTAGGTGCGGGCCTTCCGGTTATCGAAAACCTACAAAATCTCATTTCGGCAGGTGATGAACTAGAGCGCTTTTCTGGCATTCTATCTGGCTCACTGTCTTACATCTTCGGCAAGCTTGATGAAGGCATGACGCTAAGCCAAGCTACAAACATTGCTAAAGATAATGGCTTTACTGAGCCGGATCCACGTGATGACCTATCGGGTATGGATGTCGCGCGTAAGTTACTTATTCTGGCGCGTGAAGCAGGTATGAACCTAGAGCTTGAAGATGTGATTGTTGACCAAGCACTGCCACCAGGTTTTGATGACTCAGGCAGCGTAGAAGAGTTTATGGCTCGTCTACCTGAAGCGGATGCTTATTTCCAAAAACTCGCATCAGATGCGGCAGAAGAAGGCAAAGTGTTGCGTTACGTGGGTGAGATTGTCGATGGTAAGTGCCGAGTGAGCATTGCTGCAGTGGATGGTGATGACCCAATGTTTAAGATTAAAGATGGCGAAAACGCACTGGCGTTCTACAGCCGTTACTACAGCCCAATTCCATTGGTGCTGCGTGGATACGGAGCGGGTACAGCGGTGACTGCCGCAGGTGTGTTCTCTGATGTGATGCGCACGTTAGGTTGGAAGCTAGGGGTTTAATGATGAGCAGTGATATGAGTAGTGGTATGGATGTGGTTGTTTACGCGCCCGCTTCAATTGGTAATGTCAGTGTTGGTTTTGACGTATTGGGGGCAGCAGTGTCGCCGATTGATGGCACGCTCTTGGGTGACCGAGTATTGGTCAAAAAAGGCGAGCAACCATTCACGCTAGATACTGCGGGTGACTTTGTTTCAAAGCTACCTACTGATCCTAAAGAAAACATCGTTTATGACTGCTGGCGAGTTTACTGTCGCGAGTTGGAAAAGAAAGGTGTTGAAGCTCTACCTGTCGCAATGACGCTAGAGAAAAACATGCCGATTGGCTCGGGGTTAGGTTCAAGTGCGTGTTCGATTGTCGCTGCGTTAGACGCGTTGAACCAATTTCATGCTAAACCATTAAACGAGACAGAACTGCTGGCGTTAATGGGTGAGATGGAAGGCCAAATCTCAGGTGGCATTCACTACGATAATGTTGCGCCATGCTACCTAGGTGGCTTGCAGTTGATGCTTGAAGAGTTAGGTGTAATTAGCCAAGAAGTACCATGTTTTGATGAGTGGTATTGGGTCATGGCCTATCCGGGCATTAAAGTGTCTACGGCGGAAGCGCGTTCTATTTTGCCATCGCAATACCGTCGCCAAGATGTCATCGCCCATGGCCGCCACTTAGCGGGTTTTATCCATGCGTGTCATTCAGGCCAGCCTGAACTCGCTGCAAAAATGATCAAAGACGTGATCGCAGAACCATATCGTGAGAAACTGCTACCGGGATTTGCTGATGCACGTAAATATGCGGCATCGGCAGGTGCGCTAGCAACAGGTATTTCAGGCAGTGGCCCAACACTGTTTAGTGTCTGTAAAGAGCAGGATACTGCTGAGCGTGTAGCTCGATGGCTCGAACAAAATTATGTACAAAATCAGGAAGGATTCGTTCACGTTTGTCGCTTAGACAAGCAAGGTTCGAAAGTAACAGGAAGTGAGCTATGAAGCTTTACAATATAAAAGAAAATGATGAACAAGTTTCCTTTGGCCAAGCCGTTCGCCAAGGGTTAGGTCGTAATCAAGGCCTATTTTTCCCATCTGAACTGCCTAAGTTTGATGATGTGGATGCGCTACTGGAGCAAGATTTCGTTGCTCGCAGTACCAAGATTCTATCGGCATTGATCGGTGAAGAGCTTGCAGAGCTGCAAGTTAATTCTATGGTTGATGCGGCATTCCAATTCCCAGCACCGATTAAGCAAGTTAAAGACGGCGTTTACGCGCTCGAACTTTTTCATGGCCCAACCCTTGCGTTTAAAGATTTTGGCGGTCGCTTTATGGCGCAATCTTTAGCCGCGGTTTCAAATGGCGGTAAGATTACTATTTTAACTGCAACATCTGGTGATACGGGTGCGGCAGTGGCGCACGCTTTCTACGGTATGGAAGATATCAATGTCGTGATTCTTTACCCGAAAGGTAAGATCAGCCCACTGCAAGAAAAGCTGTTCTGTACTTTAGGTAAGAACATTCATACCGTTGCGATTGATGGCGATTTCGATGCGTGTCAGGCGCTAGTGAAGCAAGCCTTTGATGATGCTGAGCTGCGTGAAGAGATTGGTTTGAACTCGGCTAACTCAATTAATATTAGCCGTCTAATGGCGCAAATCTGTTACTACTTCGAAGCCGCTTCTCAACTGACTAAACAACAACGAGAAAACTTGGTTGTGTCAGTGCCAAGTGGTAACTTCGGCAATCTAACTGCGGGTTTGCTAGCTAAAGCAATGGGGTTACCAATCAAGCGCTTTATTGCCGCGACCAATGCCAATGATACGGTGCCACGTTACCTAGAAACAGGTAAGTGGGATCCAAAACCAACAGTGGCAACCACATCAAATGCAATGGACGTTAGCCAACCAAACAACTGGCCTCGCATTGAAGAACTTTGCCGAGTGAAAGAATGGGGTTTAGAAACCTTAGGTAAAGGTGCAGTGACTGATGAGCAAAGTGCTCAATCTGTGCGTGATCTAAACGAACTAGGTTACCTATGTGAGCCACATGGTGCTATTGCCTACCGTGTGCTTGAAGAGCAATTGGCGGAAGGTGAAACAGGCCTATTCCTATGTACTGCGCATCCTGCGAAGTTTAAGGAAGTGGTGGATGACATTTTAGGTAGCGATATTGAGTTGCCGGGCCCACTAGCTAAACATGCGGTGATGGATCTACTGTCAGAAGATCTCGCAAACGATTTTGATGCACTTAAGCAAGTGTTGCGTCGCGTTCAGCCATAGACTGAACGTAAGTGCAGCGGAATAGAAAAAGGTCGTCTAAATTAGACGACCTTTTTATTTGTTCTTTCTCTGAGCTTTAGTTTGAAGGCTTGTGCAAAGCAAATGTTGGCAGAGATAAATGCCAGCGAATTGCACCGAGACGAATCAATAGGGTAAAGAAGACCCCAGCTAAGAATGCAGTTGAGTTGCTATAACCCATAGCCAGTGCTGTGGTGTGGAACACCCCGCCGACAATACAGGCGGTCGCATAGACTTCACTTCGTAGTACCATTGGTACTTCACGAGCCAGCACATCACGGATAATACCGCCGCCACAACCGGTTATTACCCCCATGATCACCGCGACCATCGCAGAGTCTTGATAAGCCATGGCTTTCTCGACGCCAATGCCAACGAAGACCGCAAGACCAATCGCATCACAGACAGGTAAAATCCACCAAGCTAAGCGTTTCGGTCGACGTACAATCAGCATCGTCAGTAGACAGGTAATAATAATCACCCAAAGGTAATTGGTGTCGGTAATCCAGAAAACAGGCGTCGCACCTAAAGCCATATCACGAATAGTACCGCCGCCAATCGCGGTTACGCTGGCAAGCACCGCGACACCAAATGGGTCCATTTTTAAGCGGCCCGCAAGCAGCACGCCAGAGATAGCAAAAATAGCAGTACCAAAAAGGTCAATTGTATAAAGCAGCATGGAGTCCATGTTACTAAGTTCTCATATTGTTGTTAGCTGTTGATATTTTCACCGAGCAGGTAACGTTTGCTCGGCGAGGCATAGTACGAAATAAAATCTAGTACCGTTAACGGTTTTTTCTCACATTTTCGAAGTGCTCACAAACTTGCTCAATGGCGCGCACAGTTCGTGGGGTCGGGCGGTTCAGCCAGTCAGAGGTCAGTGTCCAAACATGGTCGTTTTGTAACGCTCGCAGTTGGTCATACCATGGTTGCCACATGGTGTTATTTTCGATTGCGTGACGAGAAGTGAAAATTACTTCAGGGTTTGCCAATAGCACTTGTTCTTGGCCAACTTGTGGGTAAGGGGCCGCGGCTTTTTCAAAAATGTTTTCACCACCACAAAAGCTGAATACCTCACTTGGCCATTTCCCCTGAGCCACCGTAATGATTGGTTTTTCGCTCAGTTGGTAGAAGTAGCTGACGGTATTATCCGTTTGGTAACGCTGCTTAAGGGCTAAAAGTTGCTGGCGAAACTGTTGTGCGTTTTTCTTACCCTGAGTTGGGTCATCCGCAAACTGACTCAGGTCTTCGATATTGCGCGCAATATCTTCCAGTGAGCGAGTATTGGTTTCATACATCTTAAAGCCAAATTGACGTAATTTTTCCAATTCTCTTGGTGGGTTGCCTGATGGCCAAGCAATGATTAGATCTGGTTGTAAAGCGATGATGCGCTCGACATTAATGCCTTTGTAATTGGCGATCTTTTCTAGTTGATTGGCGGCTGGTGGGTAATCACTGCGTTCACTCACGGCAATAAGCTTGTCACCAAGCCCTGCGGCAAAGGCCAGCTCAGTGGCAGAAGGGGCAAGGCTGATTACTCGCTCAAACGATTGCGCCAAAGAGGAAAAAGAAACCAAACTGCTGAACAACAGTAGAGAAAAACGGAACATTACAATCCTTGATAGATGAAGCCCATGATAAGGCTTTGAAGTACGAGCCAAACCCAAATTCGGCTGAGTAACAATTTACGGGTCTGATCTAAGTGAATCGCGGATGGGGCAATTCGTCCGCCTAATTTTGCGCGAACACTTTTCTTACCGTCATAAATGGCAGGGCCGCATAGGGATAACTCAAGTTTACTGCCGACAGTAACCAGAACCCAAGCAGGGCCGGGTAATGGCCATGATGCTGCTTGCTGTTTGAGCAGTTGCATTGTCGCTTTACTACGTTGACCAACCAACAGCATTAGCGCAAACAGTCGCAACGGAATGAAATCAAGCGCTGCTAAAGCGCGAATGGCTGGAATGCCAAATGGGCTAAATCGTTGACGGGAAGGTGACCAAGCACGAGCAAGTTCAATTGCCATTCGATACATAAAGGCACCAATGCCACCACCAATGGCATACCAAAACAGCACACCAACCACGTTACGGCTGTAACTCATGATAACGGTTTCTGTTGCTGCTTTACCTAGCCCCATCAAAGATAGGGTATCTGTTGAGCGGTTGATAAGCGGATCAATCAGTTGCTTGGCCGCTTGCTTATCCTCTTTGGCCAGCAGTTGACCAAATTGATTGGCAAACCTTTCAGTATTTCGCCAATCTAAAGCGAGAATAAGAAACGCGAGTTCAAACAATACCGGTTGCCAAACGAGGGTCTTTAGTGCGATTAACACAGCGAGCATTGGCGCTAACATAAGCAGCCAAGCTAATGAGCCAGAAAGCAGGCTTTGAGAATAACTGTTATTGTTATTTACTTTGCTTGCTAATAGCTCAGCAAATTTATGCCATAAAATGGCCGGATGGGCTTCTCGAGGGAAAGGGAGAATCGCCTGGCAAAGCAGCGCGCCCCAAAGAACAAGGAGTGCGCCGTTTGAATAAAACTGATGAAATAGTTCTTCCATGAGCGTAAGCAATTAAGCCTTCAACAGTTCAACCATTTTAATCACCATTTCTGATGAGCTCTTAGCAGCAAGAGGTAAGAACTCGTCAAAGCTCATGCTTGCTTCTTTGTCTGCTACGTCAGAAATCGCACGTACTACAACAAATGGTACTTGGAATTGGTGACAAGTTTGTGCAATCGCTGATGCTTCCATTTCTACTGCAATAACAGATGGGAAGTGCTTACGAATAAATGCTTGACGCTCAGCAGTACAAACAAACGCATCGCCAGTACAGATAAGACCACGTACCGCGTGCTTGTCTTCCATTTGTGCCAGTGCTTTTTCTGCCACGCCCATTAGGTTTGCATCAGCGATGAAAGCCGCTGGTTGCTGTGCCATTTGACCCATTTCGTAACCAAATGCCGTTACGTCAGCATCGTGGTGACGCACCTCGGTAGAGATAACCACATCACCAAGGTTTAGGCTTGAGTCAAAGCCACCCGCAGAACCTGTGTTAATGACTACATCAGGTTGGTACTCGTTAAGTAGGATTGTTGTGCCGACAGCAGCAGCCACTTTACCAATACCTGACTGAAGCAGAACAACGTCAACACCATTCAGTTGACCAGAAAAGAAAGTACAACCTGCTTTTTTCTCTTCTTGGCAGTTTTCGATAGCTTGTTTAAGGATGGAAACTTCTTGTTCCATTGCACCAATGATGCCGATTTTCATAGTGAGTCCTGTAAATATCAGATAGATCTGAACCCAGACGGTTGGGGCGCTCTTTTATGTATCAAATGAGCGGTGACTTCAACTGTTTGGGGTAGTTTGCATTGTTGCTAAGTGTACCAGAAATCATCGAACTGGAAACAGCTTGCTTAAGCGCTATACATCTCATATAATCCGCGCTTCGCGTAGCGGCTGAATCAGAGATCGGCTGCTACAACTTTAAACCTACTCTTATTAGGAGAGAATTATGTCTCTGAATGCAGAAACTAAAGCAGCAATCGTTGCAGAATACGCACAAGGCGAAGGCGACACTGGTTCACCAGAAGTTCAAGTAGCTCTACTTACAGCTTCTATCAACCACCTACAAGGTCACTTCAAAGCACACAAAGGCGATCACCACAGCCGTCGTGGTCTTCTACGTATGGTTTCTCGTCGTCGTAAGCTTCTAGATTACCTAAAAGGTAAGAACCTAGAGCGTTACCAAGACCTAATCAAGCGTCTAGGCCTACGTCGCTAATCAGCGGCTGCATAGAACAGTTTGTTTAAAAGGGGCTATATGCCCCTTTTTTGTATCTGAAATTCATAAATTGACAGTTCTATTAGTTATGTCCTTACTGAAAAGTAAGTGATCAATTGCCTTAAATAAAAATGCCAGTTCGCTAAGCGAACTGGCATTTTTTCTTTGGGGAAGGGGTAACAAGGTTAAGCGTTACTTAGGAACAGCTTAGCCAGTTCCGCATCTGCTAATACCCCTTTCACTGAAGCATTGCCGCTGTTCATCAGATCCTGCATCAGTCCAAGACGCAGATCGTTTGGCAGGAAGCCCAGCTTAAGAAACGCCTGCACATTGCCAATTTGAGCTGGTTTTAGCTTAATGCCACTGACTTTCAGATAGTGGTGGAGGCGGGTACACAGGGTGGCCAGAATATCGATTCGTGGTGCGGCACCGCCGGCGATGCGCTCAATTTGCGGAGCGATCTCCTTATCGAAGGATTTGGCCTCCACCATCGCCTGAGGCGAAACTAGCTTACTTAGGTTCTGTTCCACAAAGGCGATGAACGCGGCACAGGTGGTCTCATCCAAACAGGAGCGAGCAAGAATGTTCACTAGTGGCAGCTGAGACTTAAGATCCTCAATTGGCGCAATGGCTTGGAAGAACTGCACCAGAGAGCGAGGGGTGGTGCGCTCGCCGCTGACCAGCTCGGGGTAGGTCAACACAAAGTCGATGCCTCTAGGGTCAATGTTGGCACCTTCTGCCCACAATGCCCACGCTTTCGCATCAAACTCCATGGTGATGTGCATCATGCGAGTCAGCATAGCGTCGTCCATTGGTGTGACCGAATAGTCGCCACCATCTGGGTTTGCGGTAAGCACAATTTGCCAGCCTTCAGGCAGTGCCCAGCTGATGAGTTCATGGTTTTGCAGCAGCTGCATGATGCCTCGAAGGATGCGCTCGTCGGCGCGGTTAACGTCATCAATCAGTAGGATACCTGGGCCGGGTTCGGTCGGCACCCAGTGGGGAGCGGCAAATTGAGTTACGTTTTCTCCCTGTTCATTTTGGGTTACCTGAGGCATTCCCAACAGATCCCCCATCTCCTCAAACTGAGCTGGAGCAATGGTGCGCCACTGCATTCCTCTCTCTTTGGCGATCTGCTCCACCATCTGGGTTTTACCTATGCCGTGACGGCCCCAGATGCAGACAGGAACGCTGCGCTGACCTAATTTAGGTAGCAGATGCTCGATGAAGCTGCGCACTTCCGGCGCTTGGCAGGTTAAACCGTAGTAGCTGTAGTTGTGGCTATGTGTCATGAATGTCTCGTGCTGGTTTCGGTGATGGTATTGGTATCGGCCATGGGGATCACCCGACCACATTGGCGAAGAGGTGTGTTTTTTATCGAAGTTCTGTCGTTATGGATAAGCCACAGAATAGGTGCCCGCGCCGAAATCTCCGGCGGCGGCGCTTCACCATCGGTGAAGTAGATGGTGGCATCAACCCGCAGTCGATTGGCCATTTCAATGGGTGCGTCAAAGCTGGTGCCTCCGCGTCCACTGATCGCTTTCGGCGGTTCACCACGGTAACTGTATTGACTTTTAATCTCGGTATCGCATTCAACGATGGTGAGTTCGGCGCCGGCACGCCAGATATGGTGTAGCTCCTCAAAAAAACACTTGAGCTGTTGGTCATCGACACTGGCCGAAGTATCTATGGCGATCAGAATGTGTTGATGAGGCTGAATGCGGGTTCCGGGAGTGGTACCGTAGCGTTTCGAAGGTCGTCTTAGTGTGTTTTTTACTGAGGTGCGCCGAGCGCTAGAGGCGAACAACCTTAGTAGGCGACGCCAGTTAACTGTAGGGCGACGACGAGCAATGGCCTGGGCAAGTGCTTCCAGTACGCTTGCGGGCAAAAGGCCTCGCGCTCTGGTGTTTACTTGCTCGGTGCGTTGAGCGCTTTCCTCCAGCTTACTGTCTAGTTGCTGACTCACCAGAGAGCGATGAGCTTCATCGAGTTGGCCCAGTGCGTTCCAGCTTTGGTGCCCAAGCCCTGCGCCGTCAAAGCCCTGATTGCCCGGGAGTTGGTTGCTTTGGGGCAGTCTTTGGTAGTAGTAGCCCAGTTCGCGATGGGGCTCTAACTCTGGATGGCCGAGCCCTGTCAGCCACTGGTTTACCCGTTCGAGAGTTGGGGCATTTGGCGCCAATTGGTCAGGGCTGAGATATTGATTTACCACTAGATCGGCCGCCAGATCAAAACGGGCTGAGTCTGCGTATTGGTGGCGGCCGAAGGGATGCCCTAATACTAAGTGCAGAGCTTCATGTTTTAGTGCCCCCAGCTGTTGAGACTCACTCAATGCGCCCCAAGGTACAAAGTGGCATATGAACTGAATGTTACTGTTTTCTTTGAGCTTTATCTCAAGAGGAGCGGTTCCTTCGTCGTCTCGCTCTAGGGTAGCCTTATGAAAACTACTCAGATAATGGCCGTAAAAGGGCTCATTGAGCATCAGTTTGACTAGGATTCGTGATAGATTGGCGTTGTTTATAGCGTGAACCAGATTAACTATATGATTTAACATGAATTATCCATATAATGCTCAGGTGGTCAATCCACGTTCGATTTTAATAGTAAGAGCTTTAGGAGCATTTCGTTGAAAGCGATGGCTGGTGATTTTAACGTAAAGCCCGGTACGCGCAGTAATCGTACACAGACGAAACCTCGCAGTACTCATCTAGAAACCTATCCACCATGCTCGACTGAGCGAATAAATTTCTGTTGCCACTCTGCGTTTCGAAGTTGAACCTAATCGAATTTTAGAGGTGATTCACGTTAGTCACCCTTGTTGCCGTGCCTTTGTCGCGTCCCCACCCAGAACAGAACCGTAAGGAGGCTCCATGCAGAGTGTGGAACTGGAAGATTATAATCACGACTCCCTGTTGGAATCAGTACACCTTGATGTCGAGCATTTGTTTTATGATAGTGATGAGCCGATGGAGAGCTGGCAGCAGCTCAGCCGAGCCTTCCCTCGGTTGCGTAAGCTGACCTTTGAGGAGCTTGGCCGCGTGGGTGGTCGCAAAGAGATCAATGCGGAGTTTTTCCAGCAGTTCCCTAACTTGTCTGAACTGGAGATGCCGACTCGAAGTCGCGATAAGTTGTCGGTGAGATTGGAGAACGTCAATCCAGAGCACCTGGCCAATTTGGAAAAACTAAAACTGAGCCAATGCCGCGATGAGGATCTGGCGCTGCTCTCAAGCCTGCCAAAATTAACCGAGCTGACAGTGCGCCTATACCAGTCCAGCGTTAAGGTTGCCATCAGTGACCAATCCTCTTTGAAGGTACTTAAGGTGGGGCTGGAGTCTCAGGTGAGTGCGCTTAGTTGTGATCTTGAGAACAGCCAACTGACCTCCGTAGTTTTGGGGCAACTGGATTACTATGATGATGGCCCGGCGGCTCTGTCTGTGAATCAGCTTTGTTTGCCAAGCTCACTGCAAGAGTTCACCTTAGATGCCCATTGTGTCGGCAAACTGCCCGGCTCTATCTTAGGTGCCAACCAAAATTTAAACCAGTTAACTCTGAATCTGGGCTCCGCTGAGCTTGCGGAGGATCTTCTTGGTGAACTTAAGGAGTTGAATCGACTTACTCTGACCTTAACCGAGCCGACACCGCCTTTGCCTCCGGCGCTGTTTGCCAAGCTGACTCGGGCTACTAAGTTTGAACTTAAGTGCGAACAGACCCAGATTCCAGGGCTACTGCTGCCTCATGGGATGGTGGTGGAGGATTTTAATTACCGCAATGCCAGTGGGACGCTAGAGCAAGCCAATGAGTTGGTACTGCCAAAGCTGACCAGAGCGTGGGTTTTTGGCTTAAACGGCGATCAACTGGATTGGTTGGCTCACAGCCCAAAACTGAACGACTGTAATTTTTTACTAAAGGGCATAGTGTCGCAGATGCCTGAGCTGCCGGAGCTTACCAGTTTGACCCTGCGAGGGGGAGAACTGGAGCAGCTACCGGCGTCGGTACTGAGCAGTAGCACCATTGAGCGTCTGAACTTGCTCTCAGTTACCTTGCCTCGACTGGGGGACATGAGTCAGATGACCGCTCTTGCTGACGTATGGATTCAGCCTTGGCGTCATGAGCAAGCATCATTGCCAGATCAGCAGGACTTGGTCACCATTCCCGCACTAGAATCGCTGCGCCTAGACATCGAACTGAACCAGTTTGATCCCGCCTGGATCAACTTAAATACGGAGTTGAAACTAGACATCAGCAGTGAAAAATTGGCGGCGGAGTGGCAGATCTTAAAGCGCTCTCACTTAAGTGATGAGGAGTCTTTGGGCTACCTGAATATCTTGGCTACTGTGTATAAGCCCGCTGAGCTGCCAACGATGCCGGCTAATTTCCATTTGACGATGATGGCGGCTAAGTACAACCGCTTTAAAGCGCAGCACAAAGCGTGGCTAAGCCAATTGGCTCAGCACAATCAGCAGCAGAGACCTTTTGGTGCCGACAGTATTTTGTTTGTTTCCGGACGCAGTGGCTTTAAAGCTACTGAACTCAAAGCTAAAGCCGAGGAAGTGGGCTTTAGCCTCAGCAAGAAACTGGATGACAAGGTCACTCACATTTTGTTGGGCAGCGCACCTAAGAACACCGAGAGTTTCGATCTTGATCGCCACGCCATCATTGATGATTCGGTGCTGCAGCAGTGCTTCGAAGCTAACGCGCCTAAGTTTCTGCAGCAGCAGGGCGGCGAATCGATGGAGGCCAGTGTATTGGAGATGTTGGCCTCTCCCGATGAAGCATCCCACAAGGTTGCCGTACAGATGTTGGAACAGGGCGGGGTGACCGAAGCGATGCGCCTGCCGCTGTTCCTTATTTTGAAAACCACTGCCGACAATGGCTTTCGTAAGCAGATCAAACATCTGCTGGCGGGCATGGGGGATGAAGCTTTCCAACTGGCGGTGAACGATCGCATCCTGTTTCACAACTGCCGCGGCCTCGACGATTATGGCAACCTTAAGGGGCAGGGCGTGATGGTCGATAAGCTTAAGAAGCAGCGCAGAAAGTGGGGCGACGTGTTGTGCATGGAGTTTGCGCAGTTGTTCTTTAGGCGTTATGGCGAAGGCCTTATTTACGTGATGCTGCAAAAGACCCCAGCTGAGCTGCGTTTGTCGATGCTGGAATCACTGGTTGAGGGTGATTGTCTTAACTGGCGTCGAGGCATGGGGATGGATCAGATTCAGGAGTTCTGGAACAGGGAATCCCAGATTAACTTGCACTGGCATCCGATGTTCTATCTCAATAGAGATAACCTACTGGGCGCAGTGAAAGTCGAGATTCCAAAGGAGTTGGCCAACGGGCGTACTATTCGTCGTCTGGATCTGGGCAACTGCCTATTGAGTACGCTGCCAAAAGGTGCCGACCAATTTACCGAGATCACCAGTTTAAGCTTGGTCCACAACATGTTGGACTCCCTGCCGAGCGCAATGACTAAGTTCACCCAGCTTGAGGAGCTGGATCTCTCCTTTAACCACTTCCGTGAATTTCCCAAGGTGTTATTGAAGATGCCTTGGCTGAAGAAGCTCGATTTTCGTCGTGCCACTCGTCCAGGACTGGATGATGATTATGGCTCGCACTATCACAAATTGCGTGTGCCGCAGGCATTTTTAGAAGCCTGCCCAGAGTGCGAAGTGCTTCAGGATTAATGAATTAGGATACAATTTTCGATGACAAAAAAAGCTTCTTTGTATGACTATGATCTGGAACAGTTGGAACATATCCACCCGGACGTCACCAATCTGCGTTACCGCGTGAGTGAAGTTGCCCCTGACTGGAACAAGATCGGTCGAGCTTTCCCCAACGTTGAAGAGCTCTATTTCGGTAGCTATCTGGAGCCTCTGCGCCCCATTGATGCCGAGATGTTCAGGGCGTTTCCTAATCTCAAGATTCTCAACTGCGAAAACAATCCGCTGGAGCTTTCCGATGTTAAGCCTGAGATGGTTAAAAACCTTAAGGCGATTCGGGGAGCGGTGGTTACCCAAGCCAACCAATTGGGTTATCTCAAACACTGTCAGGCTCTCACCAAGCTCTACCTTGAGGTGGAGAAGGGACCTTTGGTTTTGGAGCTGCCTGAAGGAAGCCGCCTCCAATCGTTACATCTGCGGGTAGATGAAGTTGAACGACTGGCCTTAAACCTCTCTGGGGCCAAGGAGCTGAAGGAGCTACACCTCTATTGTCGCCACTACAATGGTGAGTCTTACAAGATGCAGGTAGAGCAATTGCTGCTGCCCGACTCAATTAAGAAGATCTCTATTTCTCCCCATTGCCAGATGCAGATAGAGCGAATTATCGATGCTGGAAACGCTGAACTTGATGAGATACGACTGGAGGCCGATAAGTTAATTGTGGCTCCCGGGGGCTTGATTCGAGCTAAATCTGTGAAGGAGCTACACCTAAATGTGGGATTAAATGGCACTGAGGTTGCCAGTGATCTCTTTTGCCAACTGGGCAGCGCTGAGCGTTTGATGTTCCTGCCTCACAACGCCAGTTATAACTTGACGGAACTGGTAGCGCCGCTGCAATCCTTAACTTCAATCTATCTGTTCTCAGAGGGCAAAGGAGTGGTTGGTGATCTTAATTTGCCGTACTTGGAGCACCTGTTTGCCACCGGTGTGCCATTTACGCAACTGGACGGCCTGAAAAACTCACCACAGCTGACTCAATTGGAGCTGCGTGACTCGGGAGAGTTGGGCGAGGCTAAGGTGCTTAGCGCGCTAACCAAATTGGATTATTTACAGCTGGAAGGTTTTACCGATGTAGAGCTGCCGTTAACATTGCGTCAGCATTCCGGCATTACTCGGCTTCGAGTGAGCAACGGACCTACCGAGCAACTTGGGGATCTGAGTGCCATGACCGGCGTCACCGAGATTAGAATCGAGCAGTTTAGCCATCATGGTCCGTGCACAACATTGCCTGCATTGGATCAACTGCTGACCGCACCGTCGCTAAATCGTCTGGCTCTTGACCTAACGGCACAAAGCGGCGATCGCACCGACTTCTTGATGCGAATGCCTCCAGAGATTGAGGTGGAGTTTGGCATCTACGACCAAGTGGCTCGTAGTGAAGCCCTCAACAAACAGCGGAAGATTTTGCTTAATGCCCCGCTAACTCTTGAGCAGCGCCAAACATATTGGCAACAGCTGTATCATGCGCCAAAACCAAGAGACCTTCCTCAGATGGAGGGACGCTTCCATTTGACCTTCCTTGAGGCGAAGTACTCTCCATTTAAGAAACATGCCCACGCCTGGTTGAGGGCCAACGCCGAGCAGGCGTTAACTCGTCGGGCCTTAGGTAGCGATACTGTGCTGTTTGTATGCGGTAAGAGTGGGTTTAAGGTCACTGAGCTCAAGGCCAAGGCCGAGGAGCTGGGCTTTAGCATCAGCAAGAAGTTGACCGACAGTGTGACCCACGTGTTGGTTGGCGCCAATCCGAAGCAGACCGAGCTGCTGGATCTGCAGCATCATCTGTTGATCGACGATACTGCCCTAAGCCAGTGGTTTGAGCAGGCGGCGCCGCAGTTTTTGCAGCAGGAGCAAGCCATAGACAGCGGTATGGTTGATACCGTGATGACGATGCTGAACTCCCCAGATGAAGCCTCCCATCAAGTGGCGGTGGAGATGTTAGCTCAAGGGGGCGTCACTGAAGTGATGTGGATGCCGCTGTTCCTGATTCTGAAAACCACCAGCGATAAAGCACTGCGTAAATCGATACAGCAATTGTTGGCAGGCAAGGGGGACGACCTGTTCCAGTTGGCGGTAAAAGATCGCATCTTCTTCGAGGCGGATCTGCGAGGTTTGAACTGGGAGGGCCACCCAACCGGTGAAGGGCCGATGTTTAAGAAGCTCAAGGGCTTGACTAAACGTTGGGGACGTCCTCTGTGTATCGATTTCTCCAAAGCCTACTTTGACCGCTATGGCGAGGGTCTGTTGTGGTTGCTGACTCAGAAAGAGGAGTGTGAGCGCCGCCAAGCCATTACCCGCTCGTTTGTGGAAGGGGAGTGCCTCAACTGGAATAGAGCTTGTGGCTTTGAGTTGGTGCTGGAAGGTGCCGATGAGGAGCATTTGACCAATTGCCATCGCTCCCCTGACATCTACATGCAGAACAGCTATGAGTTAGGTAGTCCGAAGACTCGCTTACCGGAAGCGCTGCCAGCGCAGACGCGGATCACTGAGCTTGACCTGCACAACTCCTACTTGAATGCGCTGCCTGCTAATTTTGAACGCTACTTGCAGGTGAAGAAGTTCAACTTGAGCTTCAATCATTTGGAAAAGTTGCCGCCGAAATTGGCTGAGCTAACTGAGTTGGAGGAGCTGGATCTCTCCTTTAACCACTTTACTGAGTTTCCCAAGGTGCTGTTCAAGCTAAAAAAACTGAAGAAGCTCGACTTGCGTCGTGCGGCAGAGCCTCTGTACCGCTGGGGCTATGACGCAGAGCAGGGCTATGAGTCGATAAGGGCTCCGCAAAAATTCCGCGATGCGTTCCCTGACTGTGAAATTCTAGAGGACGCCTAAGGGCAAAGTGGTGTGCTTTAAATTGATACTAAGATAAAAATTCTTAAAGTCACGTGGATGCGACATATGAAAAGCAATAATGATGGTCATTGTTTCGCTTTCAGATATTCGCCCTTTGCGGTCCCTTTTGCGTTGACCAGTTTCAACAAATTCTACGGGATTTAACCCTCGAACTAGTCTATAATCGTGCCGCTATTTTCGTAACCTTGCGATAGGTTTCGGAATAGCGGCATTTTTGTCCACTAACTACAGTCACGTAAGTCGACCAAATGGTCGCGGCTATTAAAAGTTGGTTAGCTTTTTATTGGTCTTTCTTTTGACAAGGCTCAATGGGAGGTGAGGTAGCCTGCTTTCACTAGTCGCGATTGGTAGTGGTGGATTCACTCAAAATCCAACAAGGAATTTTCATGTTCGAAAAACCAGTTGTTAAAACGTTCCAGTACGGTAACCACACGGTTACTCTAGAAACTGGCGTTATTGCGCGTCAAGCTACGGCTGCAGTTATGGTAACTATGGACGATACATCTGTATTCGTTTCTGTAGTTGGCAAAAAAGAAGCAGTAGAAGGTCAAGACTTCTTCCCGCTAACAGTAAACTACCAAGAGCGTACTTACGCTGCTGGTAAAATCCCTGGTGGCTTCTTCAAGCGTGAAGGTCGTCCATCTGAAGGTGAGACACTAACGGCTCGTCTAATCGACCGTCCAATCCGTCCACTTTTCCCAGACGCATTCAAAAACGAAGTACAAGTTATCGCGACAGTAATGTCTGTTAACCCTGACGTTCAACCAGACATGGTTACAATGATCGGTACTTCTGCAGCACTAGCTATCTCTGGTATCCCGTTCAACGGTCCTATCGGTGCAGCACGTGTTGGTCACATCGATGGTCAATTAGTACTTAACCCAAGCAACACTGAGCTAGAGACTTCTAAGCTTGACCTTGTTGTTTCAGGTACTGAAGGCGCTGTTCTTATGGTTGAATCAGAAGCTGACAACCTAACTGAAGAAGAGATGCTATCAGCCGTTGTATTTGGTCACGAGCAACAGCAAGTTGTTATCAACGCAATCAACGAATTCGCTGCTGAAGTTGCTACTCCAGCATGGGATTGGGTTGCGCCTGCTGAAAACACAGCGCTTGTTACTAAGATTGCTGAGCTAGCGGAAGCTAAGCTAGTTGATGCTTACAAAATCACTGAAAAGATGGCTCGTTACGACCGCATCCACGAGATTGCAGCTGAAGTTAACGAAGCACTTCTAGCAGAAGATGAAGAGCTGAACCTAAAAGAAGTTCACACTATCTTCCACGATTTAGAGAAGACAGTTGTACGTCGCAGCATCATCGCGGGCAACCCACGTATCGATGGCCGTGAAAAAGACATGGTTCGTGCGCTAGACGTTCGTACTGGTGTTCTTCCTCGTACTCATGGTTCTTCACTATTCACTCGTGGTGAAACTCAGGCTATCGTTACAGCGACTCTTGGCACACAACGTGACGCTCAAATCATCGACGAGCTAACAGGTGAGCGTAAAGATCACTTCCTACTACACTACAACTTCCCTCCATACTGTGTAGGCGAAACTGGTTTTGTAGGTTCTCCTAAGCGTCGTGAAATCGGCCACGGTAAACTAGCTAAGCGTGGTATTGCTGCAGTAATGCCATCTGTAGATGAGTTCCCATACACAGTTCGTGTAGTATCAGAAATCACAGAATCTAACGGTTCTTCTTCAATGGCTTCTGTATGTGGTACGTCTCTAGCGCTTATGGATGCTGGTGTTCCAATCAAGTCTTCTGTTGCGGGTATCGCAATGGGTCTTGTTAAAGAAGGCGACGACTTCGTTGTTCTTTCTGACATCCTTGGTGACGAAGACCACCTAGGTGACATGGACTTTAAAGTAGCAGGTACTAACACTGGTATCACTGCACTTCAAATGGACATCAAGATCGAAGGTATCACTAAAGAGATCATGCAAATTGCTCTTAACCAAGCGCAAGGTGCACGTAAGCACATCCTATCTGTAATGGATGAAGCTATCTCTGGTGCTCGTGAAGATATCTCTGAGTTTGCTCCTCGCATTCACACTATGAAGATCAGCGCTGAGAAGATCAAAGACGTTATCGGTAAAGGTGGTGCAGTTATCCGTGCTCTAACTGAAGAGACTGGTACAACTATCGAAATTGAAGACGACGGCACAATCAAGATTGCTGCAACTGAAGGTACAGCTGCGAAAGAAGCAATTCGTCGTATCGAAGAGATCACTGCTGAAGTTGAAGTAGGCCGTATCTACACAGGTAAAGTTGCACGTCTAGCGGACTTTGGTGCATTCGTTACTATCCTTCCTGGTAAAGATGGTCTAGTACACATCTCTCAAATCGCTGACAAGCGTGTAGAGAAAGTATCTGACTACCTTGCTGAAGGCCAAGAAGTTCAAGTTAAAGTGCTTGAAATCGACCGTCAAGGCCGTGTTCGTCTAAGCATGAAAGAAGCGGTAGAGAAAACTGAAGCTGCAGACGAAAAACCTGCTGCTGAATAATTCTCAGATTAGCGTGTAACGCTAAAAGCATGATATAAAGGGAGCCTCGCGCTCCCTTTTTTAATGCGCAATGAATCGGTTAATTTATCGGCTTAACGTGGTAGCCAGACAAAGAGACAACGGATACTCAGTTTGGGTATACACTGTAAAGTGGATAATAGGAGTAGATATACGTGAAATGGTTTCAAACCGTAACGCTTAGCTTGAGTATTTTGGTTGCGACGGGTTGTGCATCAACCAAGGATAGCCAGCAGCAGTGGCTATACCCACCAATGGCAGTGCCGTTGCAAGCCAGTGTGCAGCAGGAAGTGCAAATTGCTCGCTTGAGCCAACTATTGCAACGTCCAAACCTCCCTGATGAAGTAAGAGCGAAGATGCTGTTTGAGCGTGGTAATTACTACGACAGTGTTGGTTTAAGGGATCTTGCGCGTTTAGACTACAATCACTCTCTAAAGCTCAATCCGGCTCAGCCAGATGTCTTTAACCTGCTAGGTGTCTACCTTACTCAAGTCGGTGAGTTTGATGCCGCTTATGAAGCGTTTGATTCAACCCTCGATTTAGATCCAACTAACTCATATTCAGTGCGCAATCGCGCTATTGCACTTTATTACGGTGACCGTATCGATCTTGCTTTGGAAGATATGGAAAAACACTTTGCAGAAGATCCAACCGATCCATTCCGTGCGCTTTGGTTGTATTTGATCAAGTTAGAGAAAGATCCGGTTGCTGCGCGTGAGCAGTTGATGGCGCTTTATCAGCAGCGTGACGATCAATGGGGCTGGGTATTGGTCGCTATCTCATTGAACCAAATTTCAGAAGAACAAACGTTTAAAGCGATTTTAGCTGGAACTCGTGATAATACGGTACTCGCACAGCGCTTAACGGAAACTTACTTTTATCTAGGTAAGCGCTATCAAAAAGAAGGCGATTACGCTCGAGCTATTTCTATGTATAAGCTAGCGATTTCCTTTAATGTCTTTGAATACGTTGAGCACAGATATTCGTTTTTGGAGTTAACTCGTATCTTTAATCAAGTGAAAGAAGAGCAGTTAGCGAAAGCAAAATTAGAGCAGAAAACGCAGTAGTGATACCAACGCAATTGACATAAACCGCCGCAAGGCGGTTTTTTATTGCGTATGATTAAAAAATGGCTAAAATAGTTAGCCTTGCTAACTAAGTTGAAGCGCAATGCAATTAGAACAAAGTTTAATTAGCCTAGAACGTTTTTGTTCCAAGGCGTGGCGAGTGCATGCCAAAGAAGATCCTATGTGTCAGCTCAGCTTTAACGAGTTTGATTACCTAAAGGTGATTCAGCAATACCCGCAAGGGGTCAGAATTACCGATCTAGCGCAAGAGCTTGAAGTGACCAAGCCATCCGCCTCAAATATGGTGGTTCGATTGGAAAAGAAAGGTCTAGTAAGACGCGTTGCGTGCAGTGAAGATGCGCGTGCTAAGCGGGTTATATTGACCGAAAAAGTGATTAAGGATCTGTCACTTGAACAAGTGGTGTATAAACAGATCGCTAACGATCTGAATGCCAATCTCTCGGAGCAAGAAGCTCAATCTCTAGTTCAACTGCTCAACAAAGCACTGAAGTAAAAATTTGCCGTTTTAGTTAGCTTTGCTAACTATTTTATTCAATCGCTTAGATTGATTATCGTTTGGTAAGAAGAATGCAAAAGTCGATATACAAACAATTTTGGAGCTATGCGATCCCAACGGTTGCCGCGATGCTGGTCAACGGTTTATATCAGGTGGTCGATGGTATTTTCATTGGGCGCTACGTGGGGGCAGATGGCTTAGCGGGTATTAATGTCGCATGGCCGGTGATTGGCTCTATTCTCGGTATTGGTATGCTGGTGGGCGTAGGTACTGGCGCGCTTGCTTCAATTAAGCAAGGCGAGAAAAACTTAGCTGCTGCGAAACATATTCTGGCAACGGGCTTGTTATTATTGCTCGCTTTGACGCCTGTAGTGTCGGGAGCGCTGTTTTTATTTGCTGATGATTTTCTGCTTTGGCAGGGGGCGACCGGACGTGTGTTTGAGTTAGGCGCTCAGTATCTGCATATTTTGATCATCGCCAGTGTGTTTACGTTAGGCTCGATTGCGATGCCATTTTTACTGCGTAATGACGACAGCCCAAATCTGGCCACATTGCTGATGGTGATTGGCGCAGTGATAAACATCGTATTGGATTACCTGTTTATTGCTCACTTGCAATGGGAGTTGCAGGGCGCAGCTATCGCAACTGCGATTGCGCAGATGGTGGTAACTGGGCTTGGTTTGGCTTACTTCTTCTCTAGCCGAGCGAAGCTACGTCTAAGTATCGATGATTTACGTATTAACTGGTCTGTCGTGCCACAGATCTTTGTGATTGGTGTATCGAGTTTCTTCATGTATGCCTATGGCTCTATGATGGTGGCGCTACATAACTCATTGTTTGCTCAATATGGTAGCTCAGTGTTGATTGGTGCTTATGCCATCCTTGGCTATATCGTAACGGTCTACTACCTCACAGCGGAAGGTATTGCTAATGGTATGCAGCCGTTAGTCAGTTATAACCATGGCGCTAAAAACAATGAGAATATCCTGAAGTTGTTAAAAGTGGCGATGGGTGTTGCAGTGCTCGGTGGTGTTGCGTTTGTTGTGTTGTTGAACCTTTTCCCACGTGAGTTCGTGGCGGTATTCAACAATCAAGATGAAGCGTTAATTGAGAATGCTATTTTAGGTTTGAGACTGCACATGTTTGCGCTGTTCTTAGATGGTTTCTTAGTGGTGGCAGGAGCTTACTATCAAGCGGTGAATCGCGGTGGTAAAGCGATGTTCGTGACCATTGGTAACATGGCAGTGCAATTACCATTCTTGTGGTTAATGCCAAAACTGTTTGGAATTAACGGTATTTGGATTGCATTCCCGCTATCCAACATTGCACTAAGTTTGGTGGTGATTGTTATGCTGATAAAGGACGTGCGACGCCATCAAATGCCAGAGTTAGCGGCGCAGCAAGCGTAATACTCTCGCTCAATAAAAACTAAAAGGGCTCAATTGAGCCCTTTTGTGTATATCGGCGTTTAAATTGGCTTAGATGCTTTTAACCTCTAAACCCGCTAAGCGATGCCAGTAACCGTTACACTGACGATCAAGTGCGCTTACAGGACTGTTGCCTTGTTCATTAGCGCGGAATTTTTCGATTTCAGAGAAAGTCTCAACACCTAATGGACTCAAGCGAACCACATCGACCAAACCTTGCATGCTTGGCAGATCGTTGACTAAGTTGTAACAGTAGCCAGATTGAGTTTGAATGCCATTAAGGTTAAACACCTCTTGGCCCTCTTGGCTTCGCACTTGAATACCGGTTGGGTATTTAATACAGCAGGTTTCACAGTCATCTTTTGCTTTGTCTTCTGCGCGAGCTGTAAAACAGCGAGCAGAGTAGGCAAGGGGTAGATAACCATGGCTAAACACCTCTACTTCAAATTTGTTGCGAATACCGATCTCATCGCACTGAGTCAGCACATTGCTCAACCATTCACGAGAAAGTTCAACAGGCATACACCAACGTGTCATCCCTTGTTTTAGGAATAGGTTTAGCGTGTGGGCGTTGTAAGTGTTGACGGCAGGGCCAACCACAAACGGCACTTTATGTTCATGGGCAAGTTGAATCGCAGATACGTCATTCGCTTCGATAGAGAAGTCACCATTGTCGATGTACTTCTTCATTACGTTAACTTCGCTTGGCGCTTCAAGCAAAGCCATGGTTGAAAGCACCACTTGCTTGCCGTTGTCTGCCAGTTGTTTAGCAATATCAAACCAATGGGCAGCTTTCATTTCACGGCGCTTTGAACAAACCGTCTCACCCAAATAGATAATATCGGCAGAGCTGTCTTGCGCCTGCTGGTAGAAACCTTCTACGTCTTGCTTTGGCCAAAAGTAAAGCAGTGGGCCTAATGCATATTTCATTGTCTTACTCTCTGCTTTATTGCCATTTACGGTGGTAAGCACCCAAGGTAGTTTGTGTACCTTCGGAGACATTGGCTAAGGTAGCATCCCATGCTGCTTCCACTCGGTAAGCCTCTGGGTTAGCTAAGTAGCGATCAATGGCTGCGCGCCATGTTCGAGTGACTTGCTCTACGTAAGCAGGACTGCGTTGGCGACCTTCAATCTTCACTGAGGCAACATTAGCTGCAAACAACTCAGGCAGAAGCGACAGAGTATTCAAGCTCGTTGGCTCTTCCAGTGCGTGGTATGGCTTTTCGCCCCCTTCGAGGTCTGAGGTAAAACGACCTTTACATAGGGTAGGGTAGCCCGCGTTTTCACCTTGGTTATAACGATCAATCAAAATATCGTTAAGGCGAGATTCTAGACCTTTATCGGTTTCTTGCCAGCGAACGTATTTAGCTGGAGAACAAGCACCAACCGTGTTTGGTGATTCACCAGTCATGTATGACGATAGGTAACAACGACCTTCCGCCATGATGCATAGGCTGCCAAAAGCAAACACTTCTAGCTCAACATCACTGGTCATATTACGTGATAACTGTTTTACCTGATGAATCGAAAGTACGCGTGGCAAGACAACGCGTTTAACGTTGAAATTATTTTTGTAAAAGTCGATAGCGGCTACGTTGGTCGCCGAAGCTTGCACGGATAGGTGCAGCTCTAAGTTAGGGTATTTACGCGCAGCGTATTCTAATACCGCGATATCCGCCACGATAAGAGCATCCACGCCGACATCTGCAGCGCGATCGACAGCGTTAGTCCAACGCTCAAAGCCATCAGGATGAGCGAACGTGTTCAACGCAACGTGAATTTTTTTATTATGGTCATGAACGTACTGGACTGCTTTATCGAGTTTTTTACCAGTGAAGTTCAAGCCAGCGAAATGGCGAGCATTGGTATCATCTTTAAAGCCGATGTACACCGCGTCTGCTCCGCAATCTATCGCTGTTTTCAATGCAGGTAAGTTACCTGCTGGGCATAGAAGTTCCATTGCTCTACTAAACCAATTGCTTTCATAGTTGCCTCGCATTTTATGAAGAATTATGAATGGCAAATTTGATGTAAGGCAGGTTTGAGTGAGTTAACTAGCAATTAACTCCAATGGAGTAGGTTTTTGAGGACGTGTTATAGGTGTGTTAGTTCTTATGTCGGCGATTTTGCACAAACAGCTCTTCGACTTCTTGTTTTGGCTGTGGGCGATAGAAGTGGAAGCCTTGAATTGAGTTACAGTTGAGGTTGGAAAGCAGTGTTGCTTGTTGTTGAGTCTCAACACCCTCAGCAACTACGGTGAGGTTTAGTGATTTACCAAGATTAATGATGTTTTCAATCACCGTCACCTGCTTCGGTAGCGTGTCGATTTCATTGATAAACGCGCGGTCGATTTTAAGCTCATCTAACGGGAAGCGCGCAAGGTAAGAAAGTGATGAGTACCCTGTACCAAAATCGTCAATGGACAGCGAGAAGCCTAACTTTTTAATCGCGTTAAGCATTTGCAGCGTGTGGTCGCTGTCACTCATTACTGCGCTTTCTGTTAACTCAAACGTAATGCAGCTAGGGTCTAACTCCGTAGTACGCAGGAGCTTTTCCATGTAGTCGATAAGTTTTGGGTTACCAAACTGTTCTGGCGATAGGTTGATGGCAACACGTCCCGGTAAAATACCTTGGATTTTCCAACGTTTGACCGTGTTGAAAACTTCACGCATGACCACGCGGCCTAAATGTTCGATTAGACCCGCACGCTCAGCAACAGGGATGAAGGCTCCCGGGCTGATGTAGCCTTCGACTGGGTGTTTCCAACGAATCAGTGCTTCTGCGCCATTAATGCTGAAATCACGGGCGTTCACTTTTGGTTGGTACCAAACCTCAAGGCCGTTTTGTTGCAGCGCTTTTTGTAGTTCGATTTCAAGCCATAGACGCATGCGCGCTTCTTTGTTCATCTGATCGTTAAACTTAATCAGACGGTTGCGGCCGCGATCTTTTGCTTCGTACATGGCGGTGTCGGCATTTTGCAGTAGGATACGTGCATCATTGCCATCGCCCGGATAAGCCACACTACCAATTGAGCAAGCAAGGCGCTTACTGAAGTGGTGTAAATCGAAAGGTTGGTTAATGAGTGAAATGATTCTATCTGACAGCATCTCAACCATGCGGTTGTTTTCTGGCTCAGGCAAGATCAAACCAAACTCATCTCCTCCTAAATGCCCTAATACCGCCTGTTGCGGCAGAAGACGTTTAAGACGAGAAGAGACTTCTTTAATGACTTTGTCGCCAATATGGTGACCCAGTGAGTCATTGATGTTCTTAAAGTTGTCGATATCAAGATAGAGCATGATTAAAGGCGTTTCGTTCTTAATCAATTGCTCTAGGCGCTTAGTAAAACCAAAGCGGTTGTATGTGCCTGTCAGTGAGTCGATATTGGCATCTTCCACTGTGCCAGCAGTAGTTGGTGCGGCGTTTTGCTCAGCATCTTGGATCAAGACAATCTGAGAATCACTGCCCAAAATAACGGCGCTGTCTGCTTTTAGCTGCACCTTGCGTTCAAATCCACAGCGGGGGCCCGTTAGACAGACAAAAGGTGAATTTTGCAGGAGCAAGCTCAGCTTGTTGTTGAATACAGTCTTGGTCTTTTCATCAATGAACAAGCGAGTTAAATCTTCGCCTAATAAATCTGCGGAAGATTCAAAACCGAGAAGGCGCACAGCGGCTGGGTTTGCGGATAAGATGCAATCATCTTCAACCAACAACAAACCATCAGGAAGCAGGGCGGTCAGTGTGCTGAACTTACTTTCAGACTCTTCTAATGAGCGGACTAAAATTTGTTTTTCTGACGTATCAATCGCGTGAAGAACAACAAATTGGATTTTGCCGTCAAGTTCGATAGGAGAAAGACTGCAATGGAAGCAGGTTTCTAAATCAATTTCATCAAGCGTAATTTCAGCTTCAAGATGTTCGCCTGAGAAAGCGCGCTGATAGTAAGGTTTGAGGTGTGAATAAAACTGCTCACCAAGGATTTGGCTATCATTCATGCCGATCAGTTCATCATTGGTCAGCCCGGCGATTTCACAATAGCGATCATTAACCATGACATAGTTATGTTGGCTATCCAAAATGGCGGAAAAAAACGGACCGTGGGCCGTGATTTTTTTAAACCAATGCTGTAGTTGTTGCGATGGCATCAGAGGTGTACCAATTCTCCATATGGCTGACACAAAACATCTTAGCAGTTGTTATGTAGCGAATGGCCTACTATAACTGCGATTGTAGTGACTTTAAAGAGTTGTTGTCATTACGTCATTTTTTGATACATAACAGGTATCGTCCGTGATTCATCGCTTATGATGAACATCTCTTTTTACAAAGTAACGGATAACCCGCGTGATTAACAAGATTCGCACTCAATTAGTTCAAAATGCAGCATCAATTTTGCGATCTCCAGTCCACTTATTGCCTCAGTCTGTACAAAAAAAAGCCTTGCTAGATAGCTTGAAAATGGTTTTTAAAGAGGCTTTAGAAGATGGCGATTTTGAGTTCCTTGAAGACAAGTGGTTGAAAGTTGAAGTAAAAGATATGAAATTGCATTGGTATATCAGCTACGAAGACGACAAGCTGATTGTTGCTGATGGCGAGGTAGAAGAAGACGTGTCATTTAGCGGTAACTTAAATGACTTAGTGCTGATTGCCGGTCGTAAAGAAGATCCAGATACTTTGTTCTTCCAGCGTCGCCTTTCTATTGAAGGGGATACCGAGCTAGGTCTTGAAGTGAAGAACCTAATGGACAGCGTAGACCTTGAACTTCTGCCAAAGCCGTTACAAATGCTACTAAATCAACTAGCCGATTTTGTTCATAAGGGCGTACAATCCCCAGTGATACAAAATGAGGTAGCGAATGCTTATACGAACTGAAGCTCCAGCAGATATTCTGGTTATTGATGGCCTATTAAAATCTGCATTTGAGACAGAAGCTGAAGCCAATCTGGTGATGAAGCTGCGTGAAAACAGCCATTTAACTCTATCCCTTGTCGCCTGTACTGATGAAGGTGAAGTGGTTGGTCACGCGATGTTTAGTCCAGTCACTCTCGAAGGTGAAGACTTAAACTGGCAAGGCCTAGCACCAGTGGCTGTGAAAGAAGAATACCGCAAGCAAGGTATTGCCGATAAATTGATTCGTGAAGGTTTATCTTCACTGTTTGAGTTTGGTTACCCAGCTTGTGTTGTACTTGGCGACCCAAGTTACTACGGCCGCTTTGGTTTTGAAGCTGCTGAAAGTAAGCAAATGCGCTGTGAGTGGGATGTCCCAGCGGGCGCTTTCCAAGTACTGGCAATGGCAGAAGGTGAATTTGACCAACGCCAAGGATTAATCCAATACTGCCCTGAGTTCTCAGAGCTATAGTTCTGGATCTTTACAGAGTAATCATCGCGTAAAAGGGGCTGGTGCCCCTTTTTTGTTGGCCACTCCTTTGTGTTAGGATAGCCCGCATATCAACAGACTGTTTAAGACGAAATTTTACCCATGCAAAATGATGAGATCGCTTACTTACAGCAAATGGGTATTGATGCCTATCAGCTTGCTCATCCCCAGCGTTTAGCTGGCTATCAAGCACCTGCAATTGAGCTACCAAGTGAATGTAAATTGTTGTTAGTGTCGCCTGATTTACCACAAGGTGAAAGTGCGGAACTGTTTGAGCGTGTGCTAAAGAGTATGAAGCTTTCTCTCCAGCAAGCATTACACTTATTTCCGGAGCAGTTACCTCAGTTAAGTGCGGATCAAATTGAGTGGTTATGGTTTGCAGGTTGCGAGTCGAATGGCGATATTCAAGCGAAGGTGCTTACCTCTCCTCAATTGAGCGAGATTGAAGGTAACACTCAATATCGTAAAGCTCTTTGGCAGCAAATCTGTTCTTACAACTAGGTTTTAGAACCCAAATGTCATTACAACTTATTCCTTTAGCTGAATCCCATCTTGATACGATTTGGCAAATAGAGCAGTCGGCTCACTCTCACCCTTGGTCACAATCAATGATTCGCGACGTCAACAGTCGTGGCGCTTGCCATCATGTTTTGTTTGATGATGAAGTGCTGGTGGGGTATTTCTACGCGCAGAACATCGTGGGAGAAGTGACGTTACTCAACGTAGCGGTGGATCCAAGTCAGCAAGGCAAGGGCTACGGTAAAGTATTACTCGAGCATTTCCTCAGCATGTGTGAGCAAGCAAAAGCGGAAAGCGCTTGGCTTGAAGTACGTGAAAGTAATCAAGTTGCTTTTGGCTTGTATGAGTCGACAGGCTTTAATGAAGTAGACCGTCGCCGTCACTATTACCCAACGGCTAACGGCAAAGAAGACGCCATCATCATGAGTTTTCTGTTCCTATAGAGAAACAGCCTCGACTTCTGTATAATCCGCACTCAAATTTCAAGGGCAGTATTGTGTTTACTGCCCTTTTTACGCTTTAAGATCATCAAAGGGCGGTTATGTCTTTCCTACAAGAAGTTAGCAAGCGCAGAACGTTTGCGATTATCTCTCACCCGGATGCGGGTAAAACCACAATTACTGAAAAAGTTCTGTTATTCGGAAACGCGATCCAAAAAGCGGGTACTGTAAAAGGCCGTGGTTCTAACCAGCACGCGAAGTCGGACTGGATGGAGATGGAAAAAGAGCGTGGTATCTCGGTAACGACCTCTGTAATGCAGTTCCCATACAATGACTGCCTTGTAAACCTTCTTGATACTCCGGGACACGAAGACTTCTCAGAAGATACCTACCGTACACTAACGGCCGTTGACTCATGCTTGATGGTGATCGACGCAGCGAAAGGTGTCGAGGATCGTACTCGTAAACTGATGGAAGTTACGCGTCTACGTGACACGCCAATCGTAACGTTTATGAACAAACTTGACCGTGACGTTCGTGATCCAATGGAAGTAATGGATGAAGTTGAAAGCGAACTGGGCATGTCTTGCGCGCCAATCACATGGCCTATCGGCTGTGGTAAAGAATTTAAAGGTGTGTACCACATTCACCGCGATGAGACGATTCTGTACGAATCAGGCCACGGCCATGAGATTCAAGAAGTTCGCATCATTAAAGGTCTAGACAACCCAGAGCTTGATGAAAAAGTGGGTGCAGATCTGGCTGAAAGCGTGCGTGAAGAGCTAGAGCTAGTGATCGGTGCTTGTCCAGAGTTTGATCACGAACTTTTCCTAGCCGGTGAACTAACGCCAGTTTACTTCGGTACAGCACTAGGTAACTTTGGTGTTGACCATATGCTTGATGGCTTAACAGAGTGGGCGCCAGCGCCACAAACTCGTAAAGCGGTTGAGCGTGATGTCGAAGCAAACGAAGAAGAGTTTTCGGGCTTCGTTTTCAAAATCCAAGCGAACATGGATCCAAAGCACCGCGACCGTATTGCTTTCATGCGTATCGTATCAGGTACATACAGCCAAGGTATGAAGATGAACCACGTTCGTACAGGTAAAAAAGTGAGTATATCTGACGCAGTTACCTTTATGGCGGGTGATCGTGCGCGTGCCGAAAAAGCATACGCAGGTGACATCATTGGTCTTCATAACCACGGTACAATTCAGATTGGTGATACTTTCACTCAAGGTGAAAACCTTAAGTTCTCAGGTATTCCAAACTTTGCGCCAGAACTGTTCCGTCGTATTCGCCTAAAAGATCCTCTAAAGCAGAAACAGCTACTAAAAGGCTTAGTTCAGCTTTCAGAAGAAGGTGCCGTACAGGTATTCCGTCCGCTACAAAACAACGACCTAATCGTAGGTGCAGTAGGTGTGCTTCAGTTTGATGTGGTTGTTGCTCGCTTGAAAGCAGAATACAACGTAGAAGCCATCTACGAAGGTGTAAACGTGGCGACAGCGCGTTGGGTAGAGTGTGGTGATGCGAAGAAACTGGACGAGTTCCAACGTAAGAACCAGTCAAACCTAGCACTAGATGGTGGCGATAACCTAACGTACATTGCACCAACTATGGTTAATTTGAACTTAGCATCGGAGCGATTCCCAGACGTAGAGTTCCGCGCGACTCGCGAACACTAATCTTCGTTGTATTTGGTGTGATAACTGTGTTGACTTCGTTAACTCACACCAATCACATAGGTAAACTATGTTCATGGCGATGAGTTATCTCGTCGCCTTGTTCTGACACCAACTACTTAGAAGATGTACTGGTAGTGATTTCCCAAGGCTGAGTTTACTTATCGCCTTGTTCTTACGCCAAATGCTTTGAAGAAATCTTTCAGTGTTCAATGCGAGCTTGGTCATCGCTTTGTTTTAGAGCTGAAATGATAGATACAAAAATGCCGCTTCATGATTGAAGCGGCATTTTTATTATTAGTGATTTAAGCTTTCAGTTCGCGTTACTTTTTCTTCTTCGCGACTTTCTTTTTGCTTTTAGCCGCAGACTTTTTCTTGTCGTCTTTCTTCTTGTTCTTTTTCTTGAACACTGGCTTTTTGTGCTTTGGACGCAGTTCTTTAATGAAGCGTTCTTTAATGTCTTCTTTCACGTAACGAGCCACGCGGTCTAGCATTGGCTGATCGTGCGCTTCTACTAGAGAAACAGCATTACCTTTTTTACCTGCGCGAGCGGTACGACCAATACGGTGTAGGTAAACATCAGCGCTGCGTGGCATGTCGTAGTTAATTACATGGCTTACGTCTGGCAAGTCGATACCACGAGCCGCAACGTCAGTCGCCAGTAGAACGTTTACAGTGCCATCACGGAAACGAGAAATCGCATTGTTACGGCGATCTTGAGGCATTTCACCTTGAATCCATGCACACGGAATTTGCGCTTTTTCTAGTTCAATGCGAAGCTCAGCTAGGCGCTCACGTGTTTTTAGGAACACGATTGAACGTTCAGCTTGTTCCGTCACAATCACTTTTAGTAATGCGAGCTTGTGCTCCATCGTGTCTGCGCGGTGATACCACTGAGCGATCTTCTTACGTTCACGACGAGAAGGCTCCGCATCGATCTCTGCTGGTTCTTTAAGAAGATCCGCAGTAAAGCCTTCAACGCCTTTACCTTCTAATGTTGCAGAGAACAATAGCGTTTGCTTACGCCAGCGACATTCTTGAGATAGGCGGTCGACGGTTGGGCCAAAGCCCATGTCTAGCATTCGGTCTGCTTCATCTAAGATAAGCCATTCAATTGCGCGGCAATCAAAACGCTCAGCGTTGATGTACTCCATCAGACGGCCAGGCGTTGCTACGACGATATCTTGAGTGGTCGATAGAATATCTGCGTGTTCTTGGTACTGAACACCACCAGTGATAGTGAAGATGTTTAGCTTAGTGTGTTTGGCTAACGCGCGCGCTTGATCAGCGACTTGCATGGCAAGTTCGCGAGTTGGCGTCAAAATAAGTACACGAGCAGGCCCCGGCTTACGACGTGGGAAGTCTTGTAGGTATTGAAGAGCAGGCAATACGAATGCCGCTGTTTTACCTGTACCCGTTGGCGCAGAGGCTAAAATATCACGACCGTCTAATGCTTGCGGGATCGCTTGTGCTTGCACTTGAGTTGGGCGTTCATAACCCATTTCTTCAATGGCAATGAGCAGGTTTGGATCTAAATCGAGTTCTGCAAAATTTTTGATCACAGTAGAGTCTCCACAAGCCGTTTTGGCGTGATTCCTAAGGATGAAAAGTTAGGACGTAAAAATAAGGCTGCATAGTATAGTGCGTAAGGTGATTAGGATCACACCTTATTTGCTACATCTTCAAATAAAAATCTTTAGTTAAGGCAATAAAGTCCTCAGTGTAACCCAACTTGTTGCGAATGGTTAACTGCTGCTGACGGGTTGTAGTGCTGTGAGTTAAGGCCAATTCGATCAGAAGTCGATTGACGGGTTTAGTCTCAGTAGGGCTAATTTCACAGCGTCTATTAAGAGCAAAGCCCATCTCTAGCGCTAGGCGAATAAATTCTTCTCCCTCTGTTATCGGCAAAACAAAGCTAGCATTACCGCTTTCTGAAAGCAGTGACTTACACTTCTTCAATAGATCAATATGGCTCAGGCTGTCGGTATGCCTTGCTGTTGCTCTTTGTTGGTTATTCGCTTGTTCACCGCTGTTGAAGTAGGGCGGGTTACAAATAATGGCGTCAAACGGATGTTCAAACGGATGACTGAGTAAGTTGCAGTGCGTGACATTTAGACGTGCTAACCAAGGACTGTTGCTGAAGTTCAAGTTTGCGGTGTTCGCCGCTTCCAAGTCGATATCAATCGCTTTTATTTGAGCATGGGGATTTCTTTGTGCACACATTAGTGCCAACAATCCAGTGCCTGTGCCGATATCGAGGATTGAGTGGGCTTGTTGAATGTTTGACCAAGCACCTAAAAGTACCCCGTCGGTGCTGACTGGCATGCCGCATTGTCCGCCATCAATCTCGAACTGTTTGAATCTAAAGCCTTTTGTTTTACGAATTTCTTTGCTCATTAATTGTTCTGAAAATAAATTGATATAAAGTGATATTTACTGTTGTGGATCTAATGTATAGATATATGTTCTATTTATATAATGTTTTGTTGTGAAATTGTTTAGTGTAAAACACTGGTATAAATTTCTCACGTAGTGATAATCACTGCTTTTTGCTCTAATGTGTAAATTTATATGGTGTTTTTTGCTTTAGTGTTGCGGATAGTTGTGTATTTAGTCATTATTCTTTTCTAAATTATATAGCTCAGAGGGCATTTTTGCTCATCTAGGCAGACACAACATCTATCATTAAAGTAAAGGTTAATCTGTGAATCAGACGTTAAAAATAACAGATATTCTTGCGTTGGGCTTTATGCTTTTCGCGTTCTTTTTGGGTGCAGGCAACATCATTTTCCCACCGCCAGCAGGTCTACTTGCCGGTGAAAATGTACTTTCTGCGATGACAGGTTTCTTATTAACAGCGGTAGGTCTTCCTCTAATTACCATCGTTGCTATTGCTGTTGCGGGTGGCTCTTGGGAAAAACTGACTCAAGATATCCCGGCTAAAGCAGCAGTCTTGATGACTGTGCTTATTTTTATCATTATCGGCCCTGCTTTTGCTGCGCCTCGTACTGGCCTTGTGGCATACGAAATGGCAGTAATGCCTTTCTTTGCTGACGTTCAGCAAATGCATTTGACCATCTTCTCTATCATTTTCTTTGCAGTCGCGATGTCGTTCTCGTGGTCTCAAGGTAAGCTGATTGATGTGATTGGTAAGGTACTAACGCCAGTACTATTTATCGGTTTAGTGATCTTGGCTACAGCGGTATTTTTGAACCCTCAAGGTGAAATTGTGGCAGCTCAAGGTGAATACTTATCTCACCCGCTACAAAAAGGTTTCCTAGATGGTTACAACACCATGGATACCTTTGGTGCGCTGATGTTTGGTACTTTGATTGTTGAAGCAATCCGCAATAAAGGCATTACTGAGCAACGTGCGACGGCTAAATACCTGATCTTTGCTGCTCTGATCGCTGCTGCGGGTCTAGCGTTCGTTTACATCTCGTTATTCTATCTAGGTGCGACAAGTTCAGCGATTGCGGCTGGTGTTGAAAGCGGTGGTGCAATTCTAAGTCTATACGTTCAAGCGCTATTTGGTCCTTACGGTCAAATCGTACTGTCAGTGATTGTATTGCTTGCATGTTTAACAACGGCAATTGGTCTAATTTCAGCGTGTTCTGACTACTTTAGTTCACTAACGCCTATTTCTTACAAAAAATGGGTATTAATCAACGGCGTAGCATGTGCTGTTGTCGCTAACGTTGGTCTATCTCAGCTAATCACGCTATCTATCCCAGTTCTATTCGCACTTTACCCAGTAGCGATTGCACTGATTGCATTGACGTTCATCCGTCATAAGCTGCCAAACCCTCGTGTGGCTTACCCTGTAGTGATGTTAGTAGCGTTGTTATTTGCTCTGATTGATGCGGCTAAATTCATTGGTGCTGACGTTTCTGCTCTGGATATGTTGCCATTATTTGATGTAGGTATGGCTTGGTTGCTACCAACAGTAGCTGCAATGATTTGTGCCTTTTTCATTAGTAAGTCAAATGAAGTGAATCTAGAGCGTAAAACTGCATAAATTCATCATCGAATAAGAATAATAATCCCCCGTCACGTCAAGCGTGGCGGGGGATTTTTTATTTTTGTTTATCGAATGCCTAATAAAAAATTCCTGTATCTTCATCACAGTTTTCAGTACAATTCCTCGGTTAAATTCTACTCATAGATATTGAGCAACCATGTTTGAAATCAATCCTATTAAAAACCGTCTGCAGGATGTGTCTGAGCGCACAAGTATCCTGAGGGGGTATCTTTGACTATGACGCCAAGAAAGAGCGTCTAGAAGAGGTCAATGCAGAACTAGAACAACCGGATGTATGGAATGAGCCTGAGCGTGCACAAGCACTAGGTAAAGAGCGTGCATCACTAGAAGCGGTTGTTGAAACGATCGATCAACTTGAACAGGGTGTGGAAGACGTAGATGGTCTTTTAGAGCTGGCTGTTGAAGAAGAAGATCAAGAAACTTTTGATGAAATCGAGCCAGAGCTGGCTGAGCTTGAAGCAAAACTTGAGAAACTAGAGTTCCGTCGTATGTTCTCTGGTGATCACGATGCTTCAGATTGTTACATCGACTTGCAATCAGGTTCCGGTGGTACAGAAGCTCAAGACTGGACTTCAATGCTGCTACGTATGTACCTACGTTGGGCTGAAGCGAAAGGTTTCAAAACTGAAGTTATTGAAGTATCAGAGGGCGAAGTTGCTGGCCTAAAAGGCGCAACTGTGAAGATCTCTGGTGAGTACGCTTACGGCTGGCTTCGCACAGAAACGGGCGTTCACCGCTTGGTTCGTAAGTCACCATTTGACTCAAGCGGCCGTCGTCATACTTCATTTGCGTCTGCATTTATCTACCCAGAGATTGATGACAACATCGAAATCGATATCAATCCATCTGATCTGCGTATCGACGTATACCGTGCATCAGGTGCTGGTGGTCAGCACGTTAACACCACTGAGTCTGCGGTACGTATTACCCACGTACCAACCAACACAGTAGTGCAATGTCAGAATGACCGTTCTCAGCATAAGAACAAAGACCAAGCGATGAAGCAGTTACGTGCGAAATTGTTTGAGTTAGAGATTCAAAAACAGAATGCTGAGAAGCAAGCGAACGAAGATGCGAAATCGGACATCGGCTGGGGTAGCCAAATCCGCTCTTACGTATTGGATGATTCGCGCATTAAAGATTTACGCACCGGCGTTGAAAACCGTAATACTCAAGCGGTTCTTGACGGCGACTTAGACAAATTTATTGAAGCTAGCCTAAAATCAGGCCTGTAAGCTTTTCACCGACCAACGACAGGATACATCGAAAATGACTGATGCTGTTCAAAACGAAAATCTACAAGAAGAAAACAAGCTGATTGCTGAGCGCCGCGCGAAATTGGATGAGATCCGAAAGAGCTGCAAAGCAAATGGCCACCCAAACGACTTCCGTCGTGATGCACTAGCGGGCGACCTAGAGAAAGAGTTCGGTGAGAAGACGAAGGAAGAGCTAGAAGAGCTTAACCATGTAGTGGCAATTGCTGGTCGTATTATGGCTAAGCGTGGTCCATTCCTTGTTATCCAAGAGACTTCTGGCCGCATTCAGGCTTATGCTGCAAAAGACGTACAGAAAGAGCTTAAAGAGAAATACCAAGGTCTTGATATCGGTGACATCATCGGTGTTAAAGGTGCGCTGCACAAATCTGGTAAAGGCGACCTATACGTAAACATGGAAGAGTACGAGTTGCTAACTAAAGCACTTCGTCCACTACCAGAGAAGTTCCACGGTCTAACTGACCAAGAGATGCGTTACCGTCAACGTTACGTAGATCTTATCGTGAACGAAGACTCTCGTACGGCATTTAAGATTCGCTCTAAGCTGATCTCTGCGATTCGTCGTTACATGGAATCTAAATCGTTCATGGAAGTTGAAACACCAATGATGCAAGTGATTCCTGGTGGTGCTTCTGCGCGTCCATTCATCACTCACCATAACGCACTAGATCAACAAATGTTCTTACGTATTGCTCCGGAGCTTTACCTAAAACGCCTTGTTGTTGGTGGTTTTGATCGCGTATTCGAAATTAACCGTAACTTCCGTAACGAAGGTCTTTCTCCTCGTCACAACCCAGAATTCACAATGATTGAATTCTACATGGCGTACGCAGACTACAAAGATCTGATGGACCTAACAGAAAGCATGCTAAGTTCAGTAGCGCAAGAAGTGCTAGGTGCGACATCAATGCCTTACGGTGACCAAACGGTTGAGTTTGGTGGTCAATACGCGCGTATGACTATGCTTGAAGCGATCAAACACTACAACCCTGATCACGCTGATATTCAAGCGCTAACAGAAGAAGGTGTTCAAGATCGTGAGCTAATGGTTTCTATTGCTAAATCACTAGATATCTACGTAGAGAAGTTCTGGACATGTGGTCAGCTACTTGAAGAGATCTTTGGTGAAACAGCTGAACCTCAGCTAATCCAACCTACATTCATCACTGGCTACCCAGCGGATATCTCTCCACTTGCACGTCGTAGCGATGACAACCCATTCTTCACAGACCGCTTTGAGTTCTTCATCGGTGGCCGTGAAGTTGCGAATGGTTTCTCAGAGCTTAACGATGCAGAAGACCAAGATGCTCGCTTTAAAGCGCAAGTTGATGCAAAAGATGCAGGTGATGATGAAGCAATGTTCTACGATGCAGACTACATCACTGCACTAGAGCACGGCCTACCGCCTACAGCTGGCCAAGGTATCGGTATTGATCGCCTAGCGATGCTATTTACCAACACGCACACTATCCGTGACGTGATCCTATTCCCAGCGATGCGTCCTCAAGCGTAATCGGTACGGAAATAACCTTGAGTTGACTAGCAAAACCACCTTCGGGTGGTTTTTTTATACCCAAAATTCTGTCGTTAATGATGCTTAGTCACAGTTTATTTGCAGCATTTAGCATGACCTGGCAGTGAATGTATGCGGCATTAGTAACCTTTGTTACATGTTTTTTCTGAATAGGAATCGCAGAACAATTTGGTGAAAACATAATTTGCGACTATGTCTTAATTTTGAGACAGATTATTATCGTCAGCCCCTTATAGTGTATCAACTTTGTTGATGTGCTCATGGCGGCACTAATAATTATAAAATGATTAATATAAGGAAGAAGTTCAATGGGTAGTCAATTCCGAATGGATTCTGTCCCTGGCTCGTTGATTGTGGTTGGTGGTAGTTATGAACCATGGCTATCAGTATTAGAGCAAGTAGGTTGGCGCTGTACTCAATGCGCAGATTTACGTAAAGCAAATACGCTCTTTGCTGAAACCGGCCCTTGTATTGGTGTAGTTGATTTAAGTCACGATGAATTTAGTTTAAATGGCATTGCTAATTTGGTTAGTAACCACAAGCAAGTTCGTTGGATTGCTTTTATTCGAGAGTCACAGTTAAGCTCAGATACGATCTGTCAGTTCATTGTGAACTTCTGTATCGACTTTTTTACCGCGCCAATTCCAGATGCTCAACTGCTTAGTACCATTGGGCACCAACTTGGTATGCTCAAACTCGAGAAAAAAGTCTGGCCTCACTATGGTAACAACAACGATATGGGGCTGATTGGTGAATCAGTGCCAATGAAGCGTCTACGTGATCAAATTAAGCGCATTGGTCCAACTGACGTCAGTATCTTAATTTATGGGGAGAGCGGCACTGGTAAGGAGACCGTAGCGCGCGCTGTCCATAATACCTCAGCTCGCGCGCAGAAAGAGTTTCTTTCGGTGAACTGTCGTGCCATGTCTGAGCGTCGTATCGAAAGCGATTTGTTTGGTATTCACCGAGAAGACAGTTCAGAACCTTCGATTTTAGAAAGAGCAGATGGCGGAACGATATTGCTCAACGATATCCTCACACTGCCGAGATCACAGCAGCTGAATCTATTGCGTTTCCTTCAAGAGGGAACAGTGGAAACAGAAGAGGGTCGTAAAGAAGTGGATGTACGCATCTTGGCTGCGAACTCCGCTGATATTGAAAAAGCGTTGATCGATGGTGACTTCAATGAAGAGCTGTACCACTACATCAATGTATTGCGAATTAATGTACCAAGCTTGAAAGAGCGCGCTGGTGATATTTCTATTTTGGCGCGTCATTTCTTAATGGAATACTCCAAAGAATATAACGCACAAGCGCGTAGCTTTACTGAAGAGGCGACTCGCGCGTTAACCCGTTACCATTGGCCGGGTAATGTTCGTGAGCTAATGAACCAGATTAAACGCGTGGTGTTAATGTCTGACACTGTGATGCTTGATGAGCCGCATTTGGACTTACCAAAGCGCAGTGATGGTAAACGTAGCCTGAAAAGCATTCGTGAACGTAGTGAACGTGATGCTTTGCTATTGGTGCTTGAATCCCACTCAGGGCAAGTTTCAATGGCAGCGAAAGAGTTAGGTGTTTCGCGTGCAACCATGTATCGATTGCTCAATAAGCACAATCTTATCTCAGACACGACTGTGTAGCGCTGGATCATCCATAAAACAAAAAGCCAGCTCAATGAGCTGGCTTTTTTCATCTTCGGCTATCAAGCAGAGGTTAGCTTGCTGGCTTTAGACCTGAGTTGATATCTAGAATGTCTTGTTCGCTTAGTGTGCCAACCGCTTGGCGAAGTTGTAGAACACTTAGGATGTAATCGTAACGAGCATTAGATAGGCTCTTATTCGCATCGTATAGGCGGCGTGTTGAGTCTAGTACGTCAACGATAGTACGAGTACCAACATCGAAACCAGCTTCTGTAGCTTCAAGAGCTGAGCGCGCTGATACCACTGTTTGCTCGTAAGCACGTAGTGCACCAATAGATGCGCTGATGTTGTTGTTAAACGCACGCACATCTTTTACTACGCTACGGTAAGCAGCTTCAAGATCTTCACTAGCAGCTACGTAGTTAAATTCAGCTTGCTTAGTTTTTGAAGTGATTTTACCACCTGTGTATAGCGGCACTGCTAGGTTAACACCAACTGTAAAGTTGTTGGTTGTGCCATCCGAGTCAGCACTGCTTGAGATGTCGCCGTAGCTGTAACCGCCATCTAACGTCAGCGATGGTAGGTGGCCAGAGCTTGCTAGTGAAATATTATCTTTAGCAATATCTTGCTTGATACGAGCACTCAGTAGGCTAAGGTTTTTCTCTTGAGCTTCTTGAATCAGCGTATCGATTGCTGTTTGAGTTTTGCTTGCCGAGAAACGAGCAGTATCAAGTACATCAAGGTTTGAGTGTTCTTGACCTGTGATTTCACGCAGACCTTCGTAGCTGTTTACTAGGCTGTTTTCTGCCAGTACTTCATCAGCTAATACTGCATCGTACTGAGCTTGCGCGTCATGTACGTCAGTGATCGCTGATAGACCGACTTCGAAACGTTGCTTAGTTTGCTCAAGTTGGCGGCCTACGGCTGCTTTCTCGGCACGAACGAATTCTAGGTTGTCTTGCGCACGTAATACGTCAAAGTAAGCGGTCGAAACGCGTAAAATTAACGCTTGCTGAATAGATGCATAGCTTGCATCTGCTTGGCGAGCGCTTTTTTCTGCCGTATCAAGTGAAATCCAGCTTGAACGTTGGTAAAGCTCTTGCGAGAAGGCAATGCCTGCTGTCAGTGCGTTCTGGTCGTTATCGCGATCTGGCGCATTTGCTGCGTCTAGATTGGTTTCGCCACGAGTTAAGTTGTAACCCGCAGTTAAGCTGATTTGAGGAAGTAATGGCGCGCGGCTCTCTTCGATAGCTTCAAAAGCTGCGTCTTTATTTGCAGCGGCGCTAAGCAGCGTAGGATCGTTTTCTTTTGCTTGGTTATAAATGTCTGCCAGCGTATCTGCCCAAGCAGAAGTGCTGAGACTACCTAATGCTGCACTGATGAATAGTGGAAGCAATTTTTTCATGGGTTTGATTCCTGCCAAATTAAAATTGAGTTCTATTGTTCAAGAGTTTAACTCATATTGATGCTAATTCACTCTAAACTTTGCATTCTTTTACACTTAATTGTCCATCTGTGCAATAAAAACCACTTCGATTTAAAAATAAATATAAATTTTGTATAAAAAGTTGAAGTAGGTCGATAGCGCATTAATAAGTCTACAAGTAAACTATAAGGTTCACTGACAGAGGTGCCAAATGCAACAGTCTGAAAAACAACCCACTCAGTTTACACCTGAAGATGTGGAAATAATCTCAAAACAAACGCTGTTCCAAGGTTTTTTTAAAATGGTGAAGTACCGCTTTAAGCATAAGTTGTTTGAAGGTGGTTGGAGCCAAGAGATTGAACGTGAGATGTTTGAGCGTGGTCATGCAGCGGCAATGTTGCCTTATGACCCGGTACGAGACCAAGTTGTACTGATCGAGCAGATCCGAGTGGGCGCATTAGAGCATGCTCACCCTTGGCAGCTTGAGATTGTTGCAGGCATCATTGACCGAGATGAGCAAGCGGAAGAGGTTGTTCGTCGTGAAGCCGTTGAAGAAGCGGGCATCGATGTATCTCGTCTTGAAAAGGTCACGTCTTATTATCCCTCCTCTGGCGGATGCTCAGAGATGCTTGATGTGTATGTGGGCGAAGTCGATGCCAGCACCGCGCACGGCGTACATGGTTTAGACTATGAAGGTGAAGATATTCGCGTTCATGTCGTGAGCAGAGAGCAGGCCTATCAGTGGGTGGTTGATGGTCGTTTTGAAAACGGCGCATCAATAATTGCTTTGCAATGGTTGCAACTTAATTATCAGCATTTGAAGACCGAATGGGACAACTAGCACCAAACAAACCGTATCATGTTGATTTAACAGAATTGATGCGTGTATATGAAACGAATTATGCCAAGCTCAATGCCTTGATACCGCAAAGAGCAGAGGTAGGAGATGTTCGTTGCTATCAAGCTGCTAGTATGTCGTACCAAATACAGGTGGGAGAAGTCACAAAGTACACAACTTTGGTTGATATTTGTCAAAGTGATGACGTTCCTGTGTTTCCATTGCCAAAAATGTCTGTCAGGCTCTACCACGATGCTCGTGTGGCAGAAGTATGCAGTAGTGAATACGTTAATCGAGTTCAAGCTCGATATGACTACCCGAATGACAAAATGGTTCAAAAGGATGAAAAAGCACAATTGAACCGTTTTTTAGGTGATTGGTTATCGTTTTGTCTCAGACATGGTATTAGCCGAACACCCTTAAATATCTAGGTTTTTATTTTGAAAGTGACGTCAAGTTCAGCAGTGAAAGACAGCATCAAATTACTCCAAATTACCGATACTCATTTGTTTGAAAATGAGGATGGATGTTTGTTGAGCGTCAACACGAATGGTAGTTTTGAAGCGGTCGTCGAAGCGATTCAAAATACTGATTTTGAATTCGATGCAATTCTTGCCACTGGTGATATTTCTCAAGACCATACTGATAAATCGTACCAACGCTTTGAGCAAGGGATTGTGCCTTTACAGAAGCCTTGTTACTGGTTGCCGGGCAACCATGACTACAAGCCAAGCATGGACTCTGTTTTACCATCTCCGCAAATCATTCAAACCCAGCACGTTATGCTTGGTGAGCATTGGCAAATGATTTTGCTCGATTCTCAAGTTGTTGGTGTGCCTCACGGTCGCTTAAGCGATCAGCAGCTTGAATTACTAGATCGAAAGTTAGCAGAGCACCCTGACAAACACACCCTTGTGTTGCTTCACCATCATCCCATTCTTGTGGGCAGTGCTTGGCTCGATCAGCATACGCTTAAAGATGCTGAACATTTTTGGCAAGTTATTGAAAAACACAATAACGTTAAGGCGGTGTTGTGTGGCCACGTGCACCAAGATATGCAGGTAGAAAAAAGCGGCGCGATTGCAATGGCAACGCCATCGACTTGTGTCCAATTTAAGCCGAACAGCGATGACTTTGCACTGGATGAAACGTCCCCTGGTTGGCGTGAGCTTGAGCTTCATGCTGACGGTCGTTTTGATACACGTGTTAAACGTTTAGCGAAAGGCTCGTTCTTACCGAATTTTGACTCTACAGGTTACTAAGCATGAAACCGTCACTACTCCTTTATATCCATGGCTTCAATAGTTCTCCGCTTTCTCACAAAGCGAATGTGATGAAGAGTTATTGTGAGCAGCATCGTCCGGATATCAAAGTCGTAGTGCCTCAATTGCCTTGTTTTCCTAAACAAGCGGCGGAGCACTTGTTAGCTTTGGTTGGGCAATACCAAGCAGACTATCAGATTGGCTTAGTGGGCAGTTCGCTCGGCGGATATATGTCGACGTGGCTGAATAATCAGTTTGGCTTTAAAGCGGTTTTGGTAAACCCTGCGGTGAAGCCATATGAGTTACTTATTGATTATCTCGGCGAGCAAGAAAACCCATATACTCATGAACGTTACTTGCTTGAACCGCACCATATTGATGAGCTTAAACAATTGGATGTGAATGTATTGAAGCAGCCTGAAGATTTTTGGTTGTTGCAGCAGACTGAAGATGAAGTACTCGATTATCGCCAAGCGGTAGCGAAGTATGCTGACTCTAAACAAACGGTTGAGCAGGGTGGTGACCATAGTTTTATCGACTTTGAGCGATACCCTGAGCAGATTATCCAGTTCTTAGCACTGTAACCCATGAAATAAGCGTTTCTCGTTTTCTTCACTCATAGCCATAATTTTCTCGACTTACCCATATCTCTGAGGGAAGAGTCATAAATTTGCGAGTTACTCACCTAACTCGCTTGACATGAACAGGTCTCTTCCAGACTATGTTCTCCCTAGACTATTGCAGTTGTAAAACGCTGATAGATTCAGCGTTTGAGTCAATATTTAGCCGAATAGACACAATACTTACTCAGTTGCCTGCAAAGTGACCAATTAAATCTCTACGACGATATTCCGTATTATGACTGAACAATATAATGCTGGGGCCATTGAGGTTCTTAATGGCTTGGAGCCAGTACGTCGCCGACCAGGGATGTATACGGATACAGCGCGCCCGAACCACTTGGGCCAAGAAGTTATCGATAACAGTGTCGATGAAGCGCTAGCCGGACATGCCTCAAAGGTACAAGTTATTCTTCATGCTGACCAATCATTAGAAGTAATTGATGATGGTCGAGGCATGCCCGTGGATATTCACCCTGAAGAGAAAGTCTCAGGGGTGGAGTTGATTCTATGTAAGCTTCACGCTGGTGGTAAGTTCTCGAACAAGAACTACCAGTTCTCAGGTGGTTTGCACGGGGTAGGTATCTCGGTTGTGAATGCGCTGTCTAAGCGTGTTGAAGTGACAGTACGTCGTGATGGTCAAGTGTATGAAATTGCATTTGAGCATGGCGATAAAGTTTCTGACCTGACCGTGACAGGTACTTGTGGCCGTCGCAACAAAGGTACTAGCGTACACTTCTGGCCAGAAGCGAAATACTTTGATTCGGCTAACTTCTCTGTAACTCGTTTGGTGAATAACCTACGAGCAAAAGCCGTTCTTTGTCCAGGCTTGGAAATTACCTTTAGCGATAAAGTAAATGGTAATGAGCACAAGTGGCTGTACGAAGATGGCCTAAATGATTACTTAGCGGAAGGCGTAAAAGGCTTCCCTGTTTTGCCCGAAGCTCCATTCGCTGGTGAGTTTTCTGCGGAAACTGAAGCGGCCAATTGGGCGGTAATCTGGCAGCCAGAAGGCGGTGAGATGATCACCGAAAGTTACGTTAACTTGATCCCTACGGCTCAAGGCGGTACGCATGTTAACGGTTTACGCCAAGGTCTATTAGATGCAATGCGTGAGTTCTGTGAATTCCGCAACCTACTGCCTCGTGGTGTGAAGCTAACTGGCGATGATGTCTTTGACCGTTGTTCTTACGTGTTATCGGTGAAGATGCAAGATCCGCAGTTCGCGGGTCAAACTAAAGAGCGCCTATCTTCTCGTCAAACCGCTGCATTTGTTGCTGGTGTTGTAAAAGACGTGTTCAGCTTATGGTTAAACGAACGTCCTCAATTAGCTGAACAGCTAGCTGAAGTGTGTATTGCCAATGCTCACCGCCGAATGCGTGCGAGCAAAAAGGTGGTGCGTAAGAAGGTTGCTTCAGGCCCTGCACTACCGGGTAAGCTGACGGATTGTTCAGTACAAGACTTAAACCGCACTGAAATTTTCTTTGTCGAGGGTGACTCGGCGGGCGGTTCTGCAAAACAAGCACGTGATCGTGAGTTCCAAGCTGTGATGCCACTGCGTGGTAAAATTTTGAATACTTGGGAAGTCTCAGCTGACCAAGTGCTTGCATCTCAAGAAGTTCATGACATCTCTGTTGCTTTGGGTATCGACCCGGACAACGATAATCTTGAAGGCTTACGTTACGGTAAGATCTGTATCCTAGCCGATGCGGACTCGGATGGTCTTCATATTGCTACTCTACTTTGTGCGCTGTTTACTCGTCACTTCCGTGCTCTTGTGGAAGCGGGTCATATCTATGTGGCAATGCCGCCTTTGTATCGTATCGACTGTGGCAAAGAAGTGTTCTATGCCCTTGATGATGACGAGAAAGATGGCATCTTAGAGCGTCTATCGAAGAAGAAAGCCAAGATCAACGTACAGCGATTCAAAGGTTTGGGTGAAATGAACCCACTTCAGCTGCGCGAGACCACCATGGATCCAAACACACGCCGTTTGGTACAGCTAACTATTGATGATAGCGAAGCAACCATGGAAATGATGGATATGCTGCTTGGTAAGAAACGAGCAGACGATCGTCGCTCTTGGTTACAAAGCAACGGCGATATGGCAGAGGTTTAACGAATGTCGACAGAAATTACTTATGATGGCGTTGAACAGTTGCCAATGCGCAAGTTCACTGAAGACGCTTATCTAAATTACTCAATGTACGTGATCATGGACCGTGCGTTGCCATACATTGGTGACGGCCTAAAACCGGTTCAACGTCGTATTATTTACGCAATGTCTGAGCTGGGTTTATCAGCGGCTGCAAAATACAAAAAATCTGCGCGTACCGTTGGTGACGTGTTGGGTAAATACCACCCGCACGGGGACTCAGCGTGTTATGAAGCCATGGTGCTTATGGCTCAGCCATTCTCTTACCGTTACCCACTGGTTGATGGTCAAGGTAACTGGGGTGCGCCGGATGATCCAAAATCCTTCGCGGCAATGCGTTATACCGAAGCGAAACTGTCTAAGTTTGCTGAGGTATTGCTTGGTGAATTAGGCCAAGGCACCGTTGAGTGGCAGCCGAACTTTGATGGCACGATGAAAGAGCCTCAAATGTTGCCTGCGCGTTTGCCTCATATTCTACTGAATGGTGTTACGGGTATCGCTGTTGGTATGGCAACGGATATTCCACCTCACAACGTACGTGAAGTGGCGGAAGCGGCGATTCACCTGATTGATAATCCGAAATCTGAACTGTCAGATGTAATGAACTTTGTTCAAGGCCCTGACTATCCAACAGAAGCGGAAATTATCTCGCCAAAAGCGGATCTGGAAAAAATCTATCGCACTGGTCGTGGCAGCATTAAGATGCGTGCGGTTTGGCACAAAGAAGGCTCGGATATTGTTATCACGTCTTTGCCACACCAAGTATCGGGTGCGAAGCTGCTTGAGCAAATTGCTAATCAAATGCGCGCGAAAAAGCTGCCGATGGTTGATGATTTGCGTGATGAATCCGATCACGAGAACCCAACACGCATCGTAGTTGTGCCTCGTTCAAACCGTGTAGACAGCGAACAGTTGATGAACCACCTGTTTGCCTCAACGGATTTAGAGCGTAACTACCGTGTTAACTTGAACATGATTGGCCTTGATAACCGTCCACAGGTGAAAGGTTTAGTTCAAATTTTGTCTGAGTGGATTGAGTTCCGTCGTACTACTGTACGTCGTCGTCTCCAACACCGCCTAGATAAAGTGTTGGCACGTTTACACATCTTAGAAGGTTTGTTGGTTGCGTACCTAAACCTTGATGAAGTGATTGAAATCATCCGGACGGAAGACGACCCGAAAGCCGTGCTAATGGCACGTTTCGGCATTACTGATATTCAAGCGGATGCGATTTTAGATACGAAACTTCGTCACCTAGCGAAGCTAGAAGAAATGAAGATTCGTGGTGAACAAGATGAGCTAGAAAAAGAGCGTGAGAAGCTAGAACAGCTACTTGGTTCTGAGCGTCGTCTAAACACGCTACTGAAGAAAGAAATCAAAGCCGATGCAGAGAAGTACGGTGATGACCGTCGTTCGCCACTGGTTGAGCGTGCTGAAGCGAAAGCGTTAACAGAGCGCGACCTAGTACCAAGTGAACCAATCACTGTAGTGCTTTCTGATAAAGGTTGGATTCGTCATGCTAAAGGCCATGACGTAGACGCTGAAAACCTCAACTACAAGTCAGGTGATAAATACCTTGCTTCAGCTCGAGGTAAGAGTAATCAGCAAGCTGTGTTCCTTGGCAGCGATGGTCGCAGCTACTCACTTGAGTCGCACTCACTACCTTCTGCACGTAGCCAAGGTGAGCCAATTACAGGTCGCTTAAACATCAATGCGGGTACGTCGATTCGCCAAGTGATCATGGGTGAAGAAGATCAGCTATGGCTGATAGGCTCAGATGCGGGCTATGGTTTCGTATGTAAAGGCAGTGATTTGCTGTCTAAGAACAAGAGTGGTAAAGCGTTAGTCAGCTTGCCGCAAAATTCTGAAGTGATGGAACCGCATACCATTGGTGATTTAGATAGCGATGAAATCTTAGCGATTACTAACCAAGGCCGTATGCTGTTGTTCCCAATCAAGGAGCTGCCGCAGTTAGGTAAAGGTAAGGGTAACAAGATCATCAATATTCCTGCTGCGAAAGCGAAGGAGCGTGAAGAGATTGTTTCGCACCTTATCTCTATTCCTCAAGGGTGTTCAGTTACTCTGTACGCAGGTAAGCGTAAGCTTGGACTGAAGGCTAGCGATTTAGAAAACTTCCGTGGTGAGCGTGGTCGCCGTGGTGGCTTGCTGCCGAGAGGTCTGCAACGCGTCACTCGTATTGAAGTGGAAGCTGAACAAGGCGCGAGTGAATCAAGCGAAGACGAATAATCTAGTAAGATAAAATAAAAATCCCAGCTTATAGAGCTGGGATTTTTTTATGCTTATGTTTGCTTGACCGCTATTCGCGCGTGTCTTCTTCGATAGTGACAGGTAACGTTATCTCTTCGCCATTTCTCAGTATCAACACTTCGACGCTTGTACCAGGACGTAAATCGGTCACTATCTCAAGTACACTTTGGCGACCATTCACCTTATGACCATCTATTTTCAAGATGATGTCTTGGGCTTCAAAGCCGGCATTCGCCGCAGGGCCATTTGGATCAACACCAAGTACAACGATGCCACCAATATGCTCGTTACCTAATAGTCGCGCAGTGACGGCGGTAATGTCTTGGCCATCAATACCAATGTAGCCTCGGATAACACGACCATCGGCGATAATACGGTTCATAATGCGATTGGCTAACGAGTAAGGGATCGCAAAGGAGATACCGTAGGTTTCAAAGTCTGTTGCTTGCTGGAATGAGGCGGTATTGATGCCGACAAGCTCGCCTTGCGTGTTCACCAAAGCACCACCTGAGTTACCTTCGTTGATCGCAGCGTCGGTTTGGATAAAGGCTTGACGGCCGCCAGCACTGATCGATGAACGACCTGTCGCAGAGATAATACCAAAGGTGGTGGTTTGACCTAGGTTGTATGGGTTACCAATCGCGAGCACAACATCGCCCACTTTGGCTTTGTAATCAGGGTTGAGAGGGATAACGGGTAGGCTATTGCCTTCGATTTGTAATACCGCAATATCAGTGCGGCGATCCTTACCGATTAATTGTGCCGCTGCCACGCGGCCATCTTGTAAGGCCACGATAATTTGATCAGCTTGTGCAACGACATGGTAGTTGGTAATGATGTAGCCTTTTTCGCTGACAATTACTCCAGAGCCCAACCCTTGGGTTGAAAGCTTTGAGCGATCTTCTTCGGTGTACTTACGGCTGTATATGTTAACTACCGCCGGTGCAGCGCGTCTTACCGCTTCATTGAACGAGACTTGCAGCGAATCAAAGCTGGTCACAGGGTTAGTAATATTCTCGGGAAGGATATTGGAACGCAATGAAGGGACAGCTAACAAAAGCAAGACAGCAGTAGCTAAGCCGAGAGCAATTGATCGCAGTAGGAAATTGAGCATACCTTCCTCAAATAAATTAGGCAGTTATTGAACAGGGAAGAATAGCATTAGATGAGCAAATAACAAAAGGGCAGACCCACATGGGACTGCCCTTTGAAATCAACTTCTCATTAATCTAACGAATAACGATATAGAGTGTTTGTTCACCACGTTGCACTTGTAGTGCTAATACACTTGGTTGCTTTTCTAATAAGCTACGTAGTGTCGCTAAGTTCTTCACGCGCTGACGGTTAACACCAATGATGATATCGCCTTTTTGCAGCTGGTAGGCCTCAGCAGGTGAGCCTTGCGCTACGGACGAAATTTTTACGCCGGCAATCGTATCGCTAGAGGTGGTGTTGGTGAGTTCTGCACCCGTTAAGCCATCATGAAGTTTCTTCGCGCTAGTCTTAATGTCGATCTGCTCGCCTAAAGTAATGTTATAGGTTTTGTGTTTTCCATCGCGGAACACACCAAGCTCGACTGACTTACCAGCACCAATGGTACCAATCTTGGCGCGTAGCTCTAAGAAGCTATCCACTTTTTTGCCATTAATTGAGGTGATGATATCTCCAGCTTGAAGCCCCGCTTTTTCAGCAGCACTGTCAGGCACGATTTGTTGGATAAACGCGCCTTTGCTTGAGTCATACCCCATCGCCTCAGAGAGTTCAGGAGAGAGTTCTCTACCTTGCACACCGAGCAGACCACGTTTGACCTCACCAAATTCAATTATTTGGTCAGTAAGGTTTTTCATCATGTTTGCTGGAATGGCAAAGCCGATACCTACGTTGCCGCCGTTAGGCCCGTAGATTGCGGTATTGATACCAATTAGCTCACCGTTGAGGTTAACCAACGCACCGCCCGAGTTACCGCTGTTAATGGCCGCATCGGTTTGAATGTAGTTTTCAAAGTTCTCGATGTTTAAGCCAGTTCGGGCTAGGGCAGAGACTATCCCTGATGTCACCGTTTTACCTAAGCCAAATGGGTTACCGATAGCCACCGTAAAGTCGCCAACGCGAAGGTCATCGGAATCACTGATTTTTATTTGAGTGAGATTCTTCGCGCTTTCAAGTTTGAGTAATGCGATATCTACTTTCTCGTCTCCGCCGATGAGTTCAGCATCGAGCTCGCGTCCATCATCCAGTTTTACGCGAATCTCTTCTGCGCCGCGAATAACGTGGAAGTTGGTGACCACATAGCCTTGCTTCGCATCAATGATGACTCCTGAGCCTAAACCATGAAATGGACGCTCTTGAAGTTGCTCTACTGGGAACTCATCGCCAAAGAAAAATCGAAATTGTTCTGGAATACGTTGTTTCGAGACTTGTGTCCCTTCAACTGCAATGCTGACTACCGCAGGGGTTACTGTTTCTAGCATTGGTGCAAGGCTAGGGAGTTGTTGGCCTGATACGGCTGGTGGAATAGCCGCAGAGACCGGAAGAGTGGTTAAAGCTGAACTGACACTAAGAGAGAGAATTGTTAAGGCAAGCAATTGCTTTTTCATTGCATAACTCCTGTTGATACTGATCTACTTATTAAGCGCTTTATTGACTGTTACGGGTAACAACTCAATGAGGCTCAATTAAGGCTTCCGCTACTTATTGAATAGGGAAGCCAATCATTGTTATAGAAGTTATGACTTGAAAAACTGAACAAAGTTCACAAGTTCAACAGCTAAGAAGCCTTAGCGGTAACGACTTCACCGGAATCTAAGATTTCTTTTTTCTGTTCTTTTAGCAGACCAGTTGCGCCAGACGCATAGTCTTTTGGTGCTTGTTCTAAGCTAGCGTCATCGGATTGAGAATTTGCTGATTGCGCATTGCTTTCAGTAATTTTTTTAGCAAATGGGTTATCTTGCTCAGGCAGTTTTGGCAGTAGCTCTGAAGAAGTTTTGGCCATGTGCTGGTAAAGCTTGGTGTACTCTTTACCGATGGTATCAAGCATTTCTGCGCTTTGAGCAAAGTGATCAGTGAGGTCTTGTTTTTGCTGCTCTAACTCGAACTTTGCAGCATCAAGTTCTTTTTGAACACTCTTTTGTTTTTTGTATCCAGGGGTAGTAAGGCGCGAGATGATCATTCCTAACACAGTACCCACTAGCAGACCGACAAGGGCATAAATCCAAGGCATAATTGCTCCTTATTATTGTGATTTAACATGTTATTTACCGGGTGGTTACACATGCTTATACGACATGGTACTATGAGAAACTCATCCAATAAAGAAAAATGCGCGAGACCTAATACCCACATCCATACGGTTATCGTGTCGATTATTTTTGTCTTCTCTATGTAGTCATTTAAGAAGAATTTAGAAGGCCGCCCAATGACACCACTACAGATTTACCATAACGATATTGAAAATAATGGGTTTCAAAAAGACCCAGCTCAGCACATGGCCGTTGAAGCTCTGGATAACTTATACCGTGAGTTTATCGACTATTTGAATACGCCCGTTGTGCCTGTTTCTCGTTTGCAAAAATGGTTAGGTAAGAAGCCGCAAGAGCCACAAGAACCCAAAGGTCTGTACTTTTGGGGCGGGGTGGGGCGTGGTAAAACCTACTTGATGGATACCTTTTTTGACACGCTACCGACAGATAAAAAAATGCGTGTGCACTTTCATCGATTTATGCATCGAGTACATGATGAGCTCTCTGCTTTAGGCGAAGTGAGTGACCCATTAGAAAAAGTGGCGGATGTGTTTAAGCAGGAAGCGGAGATCATTTGCTTTGATGAGTTCTTTGTATCGGATATTACCGATGCGATGATTTTGGGTAAGCTATTTGAGTGCTTATTTGAGCGAGGCGTCGTGCTTGTTGCGACCTCGAATATCCCTCCTCATGATCTCTACAAAAATGGTCTACAAAGGGCGCGCTTTTTACCTGCGATTAAACTGATTGAGCAACATTGCAAAATATTAAATGTTGATAGTGGCGTTGATTATCGTCTCAGAACGTTAGATCAAGCAGAGATCTATCACTTCCCACTCGATCAGCAAGCGCATGATAATTTAAACCGCTACTACATTCAGTTGGCAGGTGAAGGTAAAAGCTCGGAAACTCAAATTGAGATTAACCATCGCCAGCTTGACGTTATAAAGGCGACTGATGGCGTACTGCACGCAAGTTTTGCTCAGCTTTGTCAAACAGCCCGCAGTCAAAACGACTATATAGAACTGTCCAGAATCTATCACACGGTATTGCTAGCGGATGTGAAACAGATGGGACATACGTTAGATGATGCGGCGCGCCGCTTTATTGCTTTAGTGGATGAGTTCTATGAACGTCATGTAAAACTTATTATCTCCGCAGAAGTGGATATGATGGCGTTATACACTCAGGGGCAATTGGAATTTGAATTCAAACGCTGTCTTTCTCGCTTAACGGAAATGCAAAGCCACGAGTATTTAGCAAAAGAGCACCTCGCTTAACGACAACTAGGTGGTATAGATAAAGTGATGCTTCATAAATTGAAGCGCACTAAATAATATTTCTGTCTGATAGCTCTGGATTAACAGGCATATTTACTGCATTCGGCGCTATTTAAGGGATAGAGGCGGAAAAGTCAGATTTTTGTTGAAAAAAGAGGTGATTTTTTCAGCTCACTTCTCTATAATCCTGCGACCCACCGTTACTGCAGACCTAATATCGAAGTTATTTCGAAATTGAGGTCGAGAGTGCCAACCACTCGAAGGGGTGATGACTGGGCTCTTAGACAGTGGGAGCATTTGCTCCTTTAAGTTTAAATTAATTTAACGGGTTATTATTAGCATGAAAACTTTCGTTGCTAAACCAGAAACTGTAAAACGCGACTGGTACGTTGTAGACGCTGAAGGTAAAACTCTTGGCCGTCTAGCAAGTGAAATTGCATCTCGCCTACGTGGCAAACACAAAGCTGAATACACTCCTCACGTTGACACTGGCGATTACATCGTTGTTATCAATGCTGAGAAAGTTGCTGTAACTGGCAACAAAGCTAAAGGCAAAGTGTACTACCGTCACTCTGAATTCCCAGGTGGCCTAAAATCAATCACTTTTGAAAAGCTGATCGATCGTAAGCCAGAAATGGTTCTAGAGCTAGCTGTTAAAGGTATGCTACCACGTGGTCCTCTAGGCCGTGCTATGTACCGTAAGCTAAAAGTTTACGCTGGCGCTGAGCACAACCATGCTGCTCAACAACCACAAGTACTAGACATCTAATCGGGGATTTCGAAAATGGCAGAGAATCAATACTACGGCACTGGCCGTCGCAAAAGCTCAGCTGCACGTGTTTTCATTAAACCAGGCAGCGGCAACATTGTAATCAACAAGCGTAGCCTTGATGAGTACTTTGGTCGTCCAACTTCTCGCATGGTTGTTAAACAACCTCTAGAGCTAGTTGAACTAACTGAGAAACTAGACCTATACGTTACTGTTAAAGGTGGCGGTATTTCAGGTCAAGCTGGTGCGATCCGTCACGGTATCACACGTGCTCTAATGGAATACGATGAGTCTTTCCGTCCTGCTCTACGTGCAGCTGGTTACGTTACTCGTGACGCTCGTTGCGTTGAACGTAAGAAAGTTGGTCTACGTAAAGCACGTCGTCGTCCACAGTTCTCTAAGCGTTAATCTTTTTACGAAGATATCGCTTACAGCTTATGCTGGATGTGGATTCAAAGCCTGGCTATATGCCAGGCTTTTTGTTTTTCTAAATCTCTATAATTTCTCCCACTCTCATTCCTGAATTCTATACTTGTTGAAAAACCCTTTCTTTTGTGACGCCTTTGGCGTTGTTGTTCATAAATGTTACAAAAAAGTAGCTTTACCTTGTCAAAAAGTAGGGTTTTATTTATCATTTTTTAATCAGATAAATACAACAAAAATAAGTTTGTTAGCCGTGCTCTTGGAGAAGGAATAACAAACATCCATACGGAGCCAATGGGAGAATGTTTGGATGAGCAATGCGCCCTTAAATAACGGACGTAGGCGCTTCCTAACCGCGACAACAGCAGTTGTTGGTGGGTTAGGTGCAGCTGCGGTCGCCGTCCCTTTTATAAAATCTTGGAACCCAAGTGATAAAGCGAAAGCCGCTGGTGCTCCGGTAGAAGTCGATATCGGTAAGTTAGAACAAGGCCAGATGGTTCGAGTCGAGTGGCGAGGTAAGCCTGTTTGGGTAGTTCGTCGACCGCAAGCGATTGTTGATGCGCTGGCGGCATTAGACGGTCAATTACGTGATCCCGCATCCGGCGAAGAACAACAACCGACGTATGCTCAAAATGCCTACCGCTCCATCAAGCCAGAATATTTCGTCGCTGTTGGGATCTGTACTCACCTTGGTTGTTCTCCTACCTATTTACCTGACAGTTTTAATGAACAAGTTCAAGGTGTGAAATCAGGCTTCTTTTGTCCATGCCACGGCTCTAAATTCGATATGGCTGGTCGTGTATTCCAAGGTGTTCCTGCACCATTAAACCTAGTGGTTCCCAAACACATGTACCTAAGTGATACCAAGATCATCATAGGTTTGGATGAAGAGGGAGAAGCATAATGCAAGCACTACTCGATTGGTTTGAAAAACGCTTACCAGCGATGAATGCATACAAAAAGCATTTGTCTGAATACCCAATGCCAAAGAACTTTAACTTTTGGTATCTGTTTGGCTCGCTCGCCATGTTGGTGTTAGTGAATCAAATCCTTACTGGTATCTGGTTAACCATGAATTATGTGCCATCGGGAGATGGCGCTTTTGCGTCGATTGAATACATCATGCGTGATGTCGAATACGGTTGGTTGCTGCGTTATATGCACTCAACTGGGGCATCGGCGTTTTTTGTTGTCGTGTATCTACACATGTTTCGTGGGCTGATTTATGGCTCTTACCAAAAGCCACGTGAGCTACTGTGGATATTTGGTATGTTGATTTTCTTGGTGCTGATGGCAGAAGCGTTTATGGGGTATCTATTACCATGGGGACAGATGTCCTATTGGGGCGCGCAAGTAATCATCTCTCTATTTGGTGCTATCCCGGTGATTGGGGATGACCTGACGCTTTGGATTCGTGGTGATTACGTCATTTCAGGCGCGACATTGAACCGTTTCTTTGCTTTACATGTTATCGCGCTACCGATTGTGTTACTGCTGCTTGTGGTACTGCACGTATTGGCGTTGCACGAAGTCGGCTCGAACAACCCTGACGGTATTGAAACCAAGCTACCGAAAGGTTCAATGGGTGAAAACTATAAAACTCAGTTTAAGTTCCATGATTACTATTCGAAGAAATATGACATCATTGACTCGATTCCTTTCCACCCATACGGAACGGTTAAAGACTTGATTGGTGTCGCTGGTTTCTTGTTCTTGTTCTGTTATGTGTTGTTCTTCAACCCAGAAATGGGCGGCTACTTCCTTGAGCCACCAAATTTTGAAGCGGCAAACCCACTTAAAACTCCTGAGCATATCGCTCCGGTATGGTACTTCACGCCATTTTACGCCATCTTGCGTGCCGTACCTGACAAGTTGTTAGGTGTGTTAGCCATGGGCGGGGCGATAGTCGTGTTGTTCCTACTGCCATGGTTAGATCGCTGTAAAGTGCGTTCTTATCGTTATCGCAGTAAGTTCCACCTAATTAACATTATCCAGTTCACCATTAGCTTTATCGCACTCGGCATTCTCGGGGCGTTGCCAGCAACCGATTTATATACATTGCTCGCACGTATCTTCAGTTTGGGGTATTTCATGTTCTTCGTGTTGCTGTTCTTCTACAGTAAAAATGAAGCAACGAAGCCATTACCAGAGAGGGTGACATTCAAATGAAAAAGTGGATTGTAATGCTATTTGCTTTGTTGCCATCTTTAGCCATGGCTGCGGGCGCAAACGTACCTTTAGATAAAGCGAATAATGATCTGAACGATCAAGCGTCACTGCAAAATGGCGCTAAGTTATTCATGAATTACTGTTTTGGTTGTCACTCAACTCAATATCAACGTTATGAACGTGTGGCGCGTGATATTGGTATTCCGATCGAATTGATGAAAGAGCACCTGATCTTTGACCCTAATGCCAAGGTTGGTGATTTGATGGAAAATTCGATTCCTGATAAATCTGCTGCACAATGGTTTGGTGCGCCGCCACCTGATCTCACTTTAGTGGCTCGTGTTCGGGGGACGGATTGGTTGTACACTTATTTGCGCTCATTCTACGCCGACCCTGCGCGACCGTTTGGTGTGAATAATATTGTTTTCCCAAGCGTAGGTATGCCGCATGTATTAGAAGAGCTGCAAGGTATTCCAATGCCTATCTACGGTGAGAAACAGGTAGATGGTGAAACTGTTCAAGTGATTGTCGGAGTAGAGTCTGACGGTACTGGGGAGTTAAACCAAGAAGAGTACGATGATGCAGTGCGAGATTTGGTGAATTTCCTCGAATACTCAGGCGATCCCGTAAAACTAGAGCGTCATGCTCTAGGCTGGTGGGTAATGGGCTTCTTAGTGATCTTCACAATACTTGTCGTGTTGCTGAAGAAAGAGTATTGGCGTGATGTGCATTAATTATGCTATCATACCGTGCTAATTACCATATTTGACTGTTTACAATGGAGGCATAGCCTCCATTGTTTTTTATTTCTGTAAGTGTGCTGGAGGGCTCCATGGCTGTAGCTGCCAATAAACGTTCCGTAATGACTCTATTCTCAAGTGCATCTGATATGTATAGCCATCAGGTACGCATTGTACTAGCCGAAAAAGGCGTAAGCGTAGAAGTTGAGTTAGTTGATGAAGCAAACTTACCTGCGGAATTGATTGAGCTAAACCCATACAAAACGGTTCCGACTCTAGTAGATCGTGAACTAGCACTTTACGACTCTAAAATCATCATGGAGTACTTAGATGAGCGTTTCCCTCATCCACCTCTAATGCCGGTTTACCCTGTTGCTCGTGGTAACAGCCGTCTGATGATCTACCGTATTGAAAAGAACTGGTACTCACTGGCTGAGAAAGTTGTTAACGGTACAGCAGAAGAGTCAGAAGCAGCACGTAACAAACTGCGTAATGACCTGCTTACTCTTGGCCCTGTATTCGCAGAATACGAATACTTCATGAGTGAAGAATTCAGCCTGATCGACTGCTACCTAGCACCGTTACTATGGCGTCTTCCTCAACTAGGTATCGACCTGATTGGTCCTGGTTCTAAAGAGCTTAAAGTTTACATGAACCGTGTATTTGAGCGTGATTCATTCCTAGCTTCTCTAACAGAAGCTGAGCGCGAAATGCGTCTAGTTCGTTAATCTCGAGCTAATGGATATTGCTAACATGACACCACGCCGACCATATATGCTTCGTGCATTTTATGATTGGCTGGTGGACAACGATCTAACTCCTCACCTTGTTGTGGCGGCAACATTACCAGGCGTGCGCGTACCAGAAGAATTCATCCAAGATGGACAAATTATCCTGAACGTTGCTCCTCGTGCAGTTGGTAACCTACAGCTAGGTGATGATGAGATTACTTTCAACGCTCGCTTCAGTGGCCGTCCACATACTGTGATTGTGCCTTTGTATGCGGTTCAAGCTATCTATGCTCGTGAAAACGGCGCAGGTACAATGTTTGAGCCAGAAGAAGCGTACATGGAAGAGTTTGACGAAATTGAAGAAGAGTTTATCGACACGGTTGATGAGCAGCCTTCATCTCTTTCTCTAGCGACAGAAACCGAAGCTGAATCAGACGCTACGACACCTGACGATGAGCCTCCACGACCAAAAGGTCGCCCGAGCTTACGAGTGGTCAAGTAGTCAAAGAGTAATAAAAAAGCAGCGTATTAACGCTGCTTTTTTTTGTGTTCGTTATTTTTTGTATGCGTTAAGCTCGATTAATCGCCATATTGGAAAGCTTTAATCACTTGCTTCACATCAGAGATATTACGCGTAACTTCAGTCGCGACATCCCCATGATGGCGCGATACGTAGCCAAGCAAGAACACTTCTTTATCTTCAGTGATCACTTTCACTTTGATGCCATTAAGTTCTTCATTGGTGAGGAGTGCTGATTTCACTTTGGTCGTTATCCAGCTGTCATGGCTGATTTGGCCAAGTGAGAGTGGCTCTTTAATGCGAACTTGGTTGTGAATTTGATTCACCCCCTTCACTTCGCGAGCTTGCTGAATAAATTGATCCAAAAGCTGTTCGTCTTTGGATTGTCCCATCAATACCACTGTACCTCGGTATGAACTTGCTGTGATTCGCACTTGCCCTTGGTAAGGGGCTTTATTAGTGATGCCTGCAACTTCAAACTCAATGTTATTGTCATTCCAGATCTCTTTTGTGGTTCGAGTATCAGTGACTAGGTTTACCGTTGTCGCAGCGCCAGCAACAAACACCCCAGCACAACCAGTGGTTGAGAGGAGTACTGCGCTGAGCATTAGGGCTTTTAATAATTTCATTTCGTTACTCTTCGTGAGCTGGGAATAAAACTTGGTCAATCAGATCGCATAGGCAGTGTAGGGTCACCATGTGCACTTCGTGTATGCGGGCAGTGCGTTGCGAAGGAATTCGAATTTCAACGTCGTGCTCGCCGAGCAAACCTGCCATTTCACCGCCATCTTTGCCAGTTAACGCAATGATGGTCATATCACGAGTTACCGCGGCTTCCATTGCCTTGATGATGTTTTTACTGTTACCACTGGTCGAGATCGCCAGTAAGATATCACCCGGCTGGCCAAACGCACGTACTTGCTTCGAGAAGATTTGCTCGTAATGGTAGTCGTTGGCGACTGCGGTTAACGTGGTGTTGTCTGACGTCAGAGCCATAGCTGGTAAGCTTGGGCGTTCAGTTTCAAAACGGTTAAGTAAACAAGAGACAAACTGCTGCGCGTTAGACGAAGAGCCTCCATTACCACAACAAAGGATTTTGTTGCCGTTAAGTAGGCTTGAAACCATAGCCTGAGCGGCATGGGTAATGGCATCCGGCAGCGCTTCTGCCGCTGCGATTTGGATTTGAATGCTTTCAGTAAAACTTTCTTTAATGCTTTCGAGCATTGATTATCCTTGAGTAATTGCGTTTCTAATCCATTCGATATCGTCGCCTTGTTGATGAATAGCGACTATATCGAATCGACACTCGGTGGTGTAAACGGACAAGCCTTGTTTTAGCAACCAAACATTTGCAGCCTTAATCAGGCGTTGTTGTTTAGTATAAGTAACAGTTTCAGCTGCGTGTCCATAATTGGTTGTGTTGCGGTAGCGAACTTCAACAAACACAATGGCACTGCCATCTCGCATGATGAGGTCAAGCTCGCCCCCTTTGGCATGGAAGTTTCGCTCAATTAGTTTGAGGCCGCAACCACTAAGGTAATTCTCGGCTGCGGACTCATACAGTTTGCCTTTTCGAAACTTACTCAGCAGTCCCATTGCCGTGTTCTGCCCAGCTAATTTCGCGCTGTACTACACAGTGCTCATCAATACTGAGTTTGCCTGTGTTACCGTCGATACTGTAGCCATGTACCACTTTCATTTGTGGTAGTTGTTCCATCAGTAAGTACGCATCCATACCCAGTGCCTGTAAACGTTTCTCTGCATTAGAACCTTTTGGCCACATTTGGTTCATTTGTGCTTCGATTGCGCTATTTGGCTGAATCAATAACGGAATATCACTGAACATCACGCCAGTTAAGTCTTCGTATTGCTGACGGCCGCTATTACTGCGTGAGTTTGAGAATAGCTTAGGTGGTGTTGTGTCTGGGTTAATCGCCACTTCGATAAATGGTTTAATTAACGTTAGCTCTGAGCTGCCAGCAACAATATAGACAGCATCTACATCACGGCGGCTGCGAGGTTGGCTTTCAAGCTTAATGCGTAGCAAAGATTGCATTTGGGTGATGTGCTGTTGGCTTTCTTGTAGACCAAACGCATTGTTCACGTCTTTTTGCAGTTGGCGCTTGTCAGTAAATAGGCTAACGGCAACTTTATTGTTGCTGTATTTGCTCCACTCTTCATCGAAGGCTTCGACAGCGCGCTGACCTAAACGGTTCTTTGGCGCAAGAATTAGCGGGTAACGGTAACCTTCAGTAAACAAGTGTTTTGCTGCTTGAGCGACTTCTTGTTCTGGCGAAAGCGCAAGGTAACAAACGCTAGTTCCGGTTTCTAGCTCGTCAGGAATATTCAACGCGAGCATAGGTATTGGTAACCCTTGGCTGTTACGAGTTTGCTTAAGTTTAGTGATGTTGTCTTTCACTAGCGGGCCAACCACAAAATCGACCTGTTTTTCAATTAAGGTCGCTTGTAACGACTCAACATCCGTTGTGTTGGTGTCAATGACGGTTAACGTTGCGTTCGCATCGCGCTGAGGATCGTTCATCATCTGTAGGATGAAACCATCACGGATAAGTTCAGCTTGTTTGGCAAACTTACCAGTTAGTGGCAACAGCAGCGCAGTATTTAGAGGCTTCGATATTTCAAGATTCAAGATGTCTTGAATTGACTGCGGTGTGTACTCTGCAGCAGGGTGCGTTGGGTTTTCTGCCAGCCATTGCTCAATGGTATTTTTCAGCTGACTGATATTACTACCCAATGTCGCGTTATAAATCGCTAGTTGACGCCAGCCATCAAACTCAGAATCGTTAACATCGATAGAGAATTCCGTGATTTGCTGTTCAGGGTATTGCGTTAGGTTTTGCCAAATTGCTTCTGCAATGAACGCTTGTTGATCACGAGCTTCGTATTGAGACAATTGAGAGAGCTCACGTGCCGCTTCGAAGTAGTTTTGCTGTTCGCCAAACAGATCGGCTCTTAGCTGGTGATATTCACGCCACTGTTCATCGACTAATCGCCATGATGGGCGGAAGTTAAGTAGTTCAAGAGCTTGTTGATATTGCTCTTGGTCGTTAAGCAGCGTTGCACGTGCAAGTTGCCATTCTGCTTGCTGTTTATCGGTCAAAGATTGGCGAGACAGGCGTTTGATAAGCAATTCGGCTTGTTGGGTGTCATTGGCTTTTACCGCGGCTTTAAGTGCCATGATCAACCAGTCGTTTTGCATACTGCCTTCGCTGCTGTCAGCTCGCATTAGGTAGTTGGTCGCTGGTTGAACAGGATCGAGCGTGATGTCGACATAATTGTAGTTTGACGTCGATGAAGTAGACGAACACGCCGCTAATGTCACTGCAAGGGCTACAGGAGTGAGTAAGCGTGATACACTTAATCGCTTTTGGTTATTCTTGGCCATGAGTTCTTCGTTAATTCCGTATAAAATTGTGTCTATATTAATCGTTGAAGTGATGCTAAACAAATGACAGATAACAAAACCTTACCTGCACAGATCCCAACTCTCTACATTGTACCGACTCCAATCGGTAATTTGGGTGATATTACCCAACGCGCGATAGAAGTGCTATCAAGTGTCGATCTGATTGCTGCAGAAGATACCCGTCATACGGGGAAATTGTTGTCTCATTTTGGCATTACTACCAAAACCTATCCGCTCCATGATCACAATGAGCAACAAAAAGCACAAGTATTAGTTGAGAAATTACTGTCTGGGCAGTCTATTGCGCTGGTTTCAGACGCTGGTACGCCGCTTATTAGTGATCCAGGTTACCACCTTGTGTCTCAGTGTCGTCAGGCGGGCGTTAAAGTTGTTCCTCTTCCTGGTGCATGTGCCGTTATTACCGCACTAAGTGCCTCAGGATTGCCATCTGATCGCTTTAGTTTTGAAGGTTTCTTACCACCTAAGAGCAAAGGCCGCAAAGATAAGTTTCTTGAAATCGCGAAAGTGGAACGCACTTGTATCTTTTATGAATCACCACACCGCATTTTAGACTCATTAGCCGATATGCTCGACATTTTAGGCCCGCAGCGTGAAGTGGTGCTTGCTCGTGAGATCACCAAAACGTTTGAGACTTTCCAAGGTCTACCATTAGGTGAATTGGTTGAATGGGTTAAACAAGATGAAAATCAACAGCGTGGCGAAATGGTGCTTCTAATTCACGGTCATCGTGAAACTGTAGAAGAGAGCTTACCTGAAGAAGCAACACGCACGCTTGCCATTTTGACTAAAGAACTGCCATTGAAAAAAGCAGCCGCTTTAGCCGCTGAAATTTATAACTTGAAGAAAAACGCATTGTACAAATGGGGTTTAGACAACCTAGATTAATCTTTTAGGCTAATTTGTACAAAAACACGGCACTTGAGCGGTGCATTACATCATATCTGTGATCTCGCTAGACACTGTGAGGCAATCCCTATACAATCCGCCCTCGGAGTTGACTGGGTAGTCGCTGCTTTGTTGATGTCCTTCGGGAGACTGACGCTGAAGTCCTTTGGGAGACTGGCGTTGACGTCCTTCGGGAGACTGACAAAGGGGAGGAAAGTCCGGGCTCCAAAGAGCAGGGTGCCAGGTAACGCCTGGGGGGCGTAAGCCTACGACAAGTGCAGCAGAGAGAAGACCGCCGATGGCCCGTAAGGGATCAGGTAAGGGTGAAAGGGTGCGGTAAGAGCGCACCGGACGACTAGCAATAGTTCGTTGCAGGGTAAACTCCACCCGGAGCAAGACCAAATAGGCCTCCACATTGCGTTGCTCGCGTAAGGAGGCGGGTAGGTTGCTTGAGCCAGTGAGCGATTGCTGGCCTAGACGAATGGCTACTGCCGCGCAAGCGGAACAGAACCCGGCTTATACGTCGACTCCACCTATTCGAGACCCACCATAATCCTACGGTTATGGTGGGTTTTTTGCTTTTTATTGACGAAAACAATAACTCAAGCGATAAACTTAGCGCAATGTCACGTGATGCATGCGTTCAAGGGTGGCGATAAGCGACTAAATCAGTACACTGAAGAGTTAAAGCGCGTCAATGCGACGGCGAGAAGAGATAACTATGACAGAAGCATTTAAACACGTATCGGTATTGTTGCATGAGTCCATTGATGGCCTAGCGATCAAATCTGACGGTATTTACATTGATGGTACTTTTGGCCGCGGCGGTCATAGCCGTACCATTTTATCTCAGCTAGGTGAAAACGGCCGCTTATACAGCATCGACCGTGACCCTCAAGCCATCGCAGAAGCGAACAAAATTGACGATCCTCGCTTTACCATTATTCATGGTCCATTCTCCGGTATGGCTGAATACGCGAAAGACTACAACTTAGTGGGTAAGGTAGACGGTGTGCTACTCGATCTTGGGGTTTCTTCTCCACAGCTTGATGATGCTGAACGTGGTTTTAGCTTTATGAAAGATGGCCCATTAGATATGCGTATGGACCCAACGTCAGGCATTCCAGTATCTCAATGGCTAATGGAAGCAGACCTTGATGATATTACTTGGGTCATCCGTGAGTTTGGTGAAGACAAACACGCACGTCGCATCGCTAAAGGGATTGTGGCTTATCGTGAAAACGAAGAGAACGAACCATTAACGCGTACTGGTCAATTGGCAAAACTTATCTCAGATGTTGCGCCAAAAAGCTTTAAAGAGAAAAAGCACCCTGCGACTCGTGCTTTCCAAGCGTTTCGAATTTACATCAACAGTGAACTAGAAGAGATTGATACGGCGTTGAAAGGTGCGGCAAGTATTCTTGCGCCAGAAGGTCGTTTGTCTGTCATCAGCTTCCATTCACTAGAAGATCGCATGGTGAAACGTTTTATTCGTAAAGAGAGTAAAGGCCCTGAAGTGCCACATGGCATCCCACTGACAGAGGCTCAGATCAAAGAGCTTGGAAGCGCGAATATGAAGCCAATCGGCAAAGCGATTAAGCCAAGCAAACAAGAAGTTGAGCACAATACTCGCTCGCGTAGCTCAGTATTACGTATTGCCGAAAAGCTGTAATTAATCATGTCAAAAGCCACTCCTAACCTAGCTAAAATTATCGCGCTCGACTTGCTCACTGTTGGCAAGCTCCCACTATTTATGCTGATGGTTATTTTTGCTAGCGCAATGGGAGTGGTATTTACCACCCATCACACCCGACAAGCCATTTCAGAAAAAGACCAAGCTTTGGTCGAGCGTGAGCGCCTCGACAACGAGTGGCGCAACTTGTTATTGGAAGAAACTGCACTGGCGGAGCATAGCCGAGTTCAAGAGTTCGCCAAGCAAGAACTTGAAATGAAGCGCCCTGACTCTGATAAAGAAGTGGTGATTGATTTACCATGAGTTCAACGAAAGCCAAGCCTGCTGCTAAACAAACCCAACCTGAGCCGCCACAGCTGATTCGCTGGCGCTTTTATCTCGTCCTATTCTTTGTTTTTCTTATCTTTGCTGCTTTGGTGGCGCGCATCGGTTATATCCAAATCATTGAACCGGATAATTTAATTAAACAAGGCGACATGCGTTCGATTCGCGCCAAAACCTTGCATTCTGCACGCGGTATTATCTCTGACCGTAATGGTGAAGCCTTGGCAGTGAGCGTGCCAGTAGAAGCGGTTTGGGCCGACCCTGCCACTATTTTCAAAAAAGGCGGTCTTGAAGATGTAGACCGTTGGCATGCGCTAGCCGATGTACTTGGCTTAGAGCGCCAAGGTTTGATCGATAAAATCAATGCTAATAAAAAGCGCCGTTTTATCTACTTACAGCGTCAAGTTAGCCCTGCGATGGCAAATTATATTCGTGAACTTAAGCTAGCCGGTGTCGGTTTGAAGGCGGAATCTCGTCGCTACTACCCAGCAGGTGAAGTTAGTGCCCACTTAGTTGGTGTGACTGGTATTGATGGTCATGGCTTGGAAGGGGTAGAGCGCAGTTACGATAAATGGCTGACTGGTGAAGCGGGTAAGCGCATTATCCGTAAAGACCGATACGGCCGTGTGGTGGAAAATATTTCTTTAGAAGAGCGTGAAGAGGGTAAGCCGTTAGAGTTAACTGTCGATCAGCGCCTTCAAGCGATTGCTTATCGAGCGATTAAGCAGGCCGTTGCCGACTACCGAGCAACGTCTGGCTCTGCGGTTATTTTAGATGTAAAAACCGGCGCCGTGTTAGCCATGGTGAATGCGCCTTCTTATAACCCAAACAACCGTTCTGATTTGCAATCAGCAAAAATGCGTAACCGCGTCATCACGGATGCGTTTGAGCCGGGCTCAACCATTAAACCATTTGTGGTTCTAGCCGCGTTAGAAAACGGCACCGCGGATGAAAATACGATCATCGATACTGGTCACGGCATTATGCAAGTGGGTGGTAGTCGTGTGCGTGATGTATCTAAAGTAGGCAAAGCGGACCTTACGACTATTTTGAAAAAGTCGAGTAACATCGGTGTCGCGAAGTTGGCGCTTGATATGCCATTAGAAGCGTTACTCGGTATGTATAGCTCGGTTGGTTTTGGTGAGGTGTCTGGCTTAAACCTAGTGGGTGAAACGCAAGGTATTTTCCCTAACCGCCGACGCTGGTCGAAATTTGAAATTGCGACATTATCGTTTGGTTATGGCTTAACCATTACGCCTTTGCAGCTCGCTCATGCTTATGCAACGTTAGGTAATTATGGTAAATATCAGCCAGTTCATATTATCGAAAATAACCAGCAAGATTTTTCACGCCAAGTGATTGATGAGCACAATGCTCGATTAGTGCTGGGTATGCTTGAAACGGTGACTCAACCCGGTGGTACGGCAACGAAAGCCGCCGTGCCAGGCTATCGAGTAGCGGCTAAAACCGGTACGTCACGTAAAGCGGTCGCAGGCGGTTATGGTGACCAATATTTTGCTTATACAGCCGGTGTGGCACCTGCTAGTGACCCGAGGGTTGCGTTGGTGGTGGTGGTTAATGAACCTCAAGGTGATAACTACTACGGCGGTTCGGTCGCGGGCCCTGTCTTTTCTGAAATAATGAAAAGTAGCTTGCAGATCCTAAACGTCGCACCGGACGAAAATAGATTTAAACAGGAATAGTGAGAGTTAGGAATGTCGAAAAGACTCACTCTATCAGAACTACTTGCGCCATGGCTTGAACCTTCGTTTGAGCAGCAAGGTTCAAATATCCAAGTTCATTCTCTAGAGCTGGACAGCCGTAAAGTCATTAATGGAACGACTTTTATTGCCATTAAAGGTCATGCTGTTGATGGTCGGAAATTTATCCCATCAGCCATTAAACAAGGCGCTAATGCGGTTATTGCTGAGGCATGCGAGCAGAAAAGTCATGGTGTGACTGAGCACCATGATGGTGTATTGGTGGTGTATCTTGCTGATTTGAGCTCGATTTTGTCTGAGCTAGCAGGTCGTTTATACGCTGACCATAACAACCAATTGATTGGTGTAACCGGCACCAATGGTAAAACCACTATCACCCAACTGATTGCGCAATGGCTAGATTTAGTTGGTCAACGTGCAGCGGTAATGGGCACAACGGGTAACGGCTTTCTAGACAATCTTCAGCCCGCTGCGAACACGACCGGTAATGCGGTTGAAGTACAAAGCTCGATTGCTCAACTAGCCGAGCAAGGTGCTAATTACACGGCGTTGGAAGTCTCTTCACATGGCCTTGTCCAAGGCCGAGTTAAAGCGCTGCCTTTTGTTGCTGGCGTATTTACAAACTTGAGCCGTGACCATCTCGATTACCATGGCACGATGGAAGAATACGGCGAAGCGAAGTTTACTCTGTTTAGTACGCATCAATGCGATCAAGCGATCATCAATGTGGATGATAACGTTGGCCATGCATGGATGGCTCGCTTAGACAATGCCATTGCTGTGTCTCTTAAGCCGACTGCGTTTGAACGTGCAGTTTGGGCCAATCAAGTGGATTACTCAGAGTCGGGTATCGATATTCAATTTGATGGCAGTTTTGGTTCAGGTGAACTGAGTATTCCGCTGATTGGTGAATTCAATGCGAGTAACGCCTTACTCGCATTTACTACTTTGCTGGCATTGGGTATTGATAAGCAGCAGTTGATTGAAACTGCGACTCAGCTTGTTCCGGTATTAGGTCGCATGGAGCTATTTGCTAATCCGAGCCAAGCTAAAGTGGTGGTAGATTACGCCCATACACCAGATGCGCTAGAAAAAGCACTGCTGGCGCTGCGTGTTCACTGCCAAGGTAAGCTTTGGGCTATCTTCGGTTGCGGCGGTGACCGCGATGCAGGTAAACGTCCGATGATGGCCGAAATTGGTGAGCGATTAGCGGATTACGTCATTTTAGCCGATGACAACCCACGCAGTGAATCCCCACAAGCCATCATCAAAGATATGCTGGCGGGTATGCAATCTCCACAAAGCGCCATCGTCGAGCATGATCGCTTCAAAGCGTTGCAACATGCGTTAGATAACGCATCACCGCAAGACATTATTTTATTGGCTGGTAAAGGCCATGAAGATTACCAAGTATTGGCCACTGAAACAGTCCATTACTCAGATCGTGAATCGGCTCAGCAGTTACTAGGATTATCCGCATGATTTCATTTAGCTTGAAGCAAATTTGCCCAGAGATTGAGGCTGAGTTAGTTGGCAATGATTGCCAAATTGATTTGGTATCGACCGACACGCGTCAGATTGAATCGGGCTCTTTATTTGTGGCGTTGATTGGCGAACGTTTTGATGCGCACGATTTTGTTCAGCAAGCTGTTGATGCTGGCGCGTCAGCGGTACTCGTTAGTCGCCAGTTGGAGATTGAGATTCCTCAATTGGTGGTTGCTGATACGCGTATTGCTCTTGGTAAAATTGGCGCTTATGTACATCAACAAGCAGCAACGCCAACCGTCGCGATTACCGGTAGTTGTGGTAAAACGACGGTAAAAGAAATGGTCGCCAGCATTATGGCTCAGCAAGGCCAGGTGTTGTTTACTGCGGGTAACTTTAACAACGATATCGGCGTGCCATTAACGTTACTTCGTTCAACCGAGCAAGATGATTATGCGGTGATTGAACTTGGTGCGAACCACATTGGTGAAATTGCTTATACCTCTGAATTAGTGAAACCGGATGTGGCGCTGGTTAATAATGTTGCAGCAGCACACTTAGAAGGTTTTGGTTCGATTGATGGTGTTAAACAAGCCAAAGGTGAAATCTATCAAGGTTTGAAATCTGGTGGTGTGGCGATTGTGAACTTAGATAGTCACGGTGGTGACTACTGGCAGCAAGCTCTGGCTGATAAGCAAGTTAAAACGTTCTCGATTACCGATCGTAGCGCCGATTATTACGCAGACAACGTGAGTTTGAATGATCTTGGCGAAGCGTCGTTTAATCTACATTCACCACTAGGTTCGAAATCGATTCATCTCGGTATTATTGGCCAACACAATGTGGCGAATGCTTTGGCTGCGACTGCATTGGCGGTAGAGTTAGGCGCAAGCTTAGATATGGTCGTGTCGGGTTTAGCAAATCCAAGCCAAGCAAAAGGTCGAGTTGAGGCTATTGAACTGACGGATACGATCAAATTGATCGACGACAGCTATAATGCGAGCGTACCGGCAATGAAGGCTGCTGCTGATCTGTTAGCTGGTTTTAGCGGCATCCATTGGCTCATTTTGGGTAACATGGCAGAGTTAGGCGAGGAAAGTCTTGCACTTCACCGCCAAGTCGGGGAACATGCAGCCCCATTTAATTTTGAGTATGTGTTGACCTACGGCGAAGATACCAAAGCAATTAGCGAGGTTTGCCAAGGTACTCACTTTGATACTCACAACACTATGATTGAATTTATTAAGCAGCGAATCTCGCAACATTCTGAGCCTCAAACTTTACTTGTTAAAGGCGCAAATAGTGCGGGTATGAGTAAAATAGCCGCTGCTTTGAAGGAGATGTATTCATGATCATTTGGCTTGCAGAGCTGCTACAGCCATATTTCTCATTTTTCCGTTTATTTGAATACCTATCGTTCCGAGCGATTGTAAGCGTATTGACTGCGCTAGGTATCTCATTATGGATGGGGCCACGTATGATTCGCCGTTTGCAGATGCTGCAAATTGGTCAGGTGGTGCGCAATGAGGGGCCAGAGTCGCACTTTAGCAAACGTGGTACGCCAACGATGGGCGGTATCATGATCCTATCTTCTATTATTATTACCGTTTTGCTTTGGTCGGACTTATCTAACCCTTATGTATGGGCCGTGATCTTCGTTCTTGGCGGTTATGGTGCCGTCGGTTTTGTCGATGATTACCGCAAAGTGGTACGTAAAAACACTGATGGTCTAATCGCTCGTTGGAAGTACTTCTGGCAATCTGCTATCGCTCTAGTTGTGGCATTCGCACTGTATGCTCATGGTAAAGATACCGCAGCGACTCAACTTGTCGTGCCTTTCTTTAAAGAAGTAATGCCGCAGCTTGGTTTGATGTACATCGTGTTGACTTACTTCGTTATCGTAGGTACCAGTAACGCGGTGAACCTAACGGATGGCCTAGATGGTCTTGCGATTATGCCTACTGTGTTAGTTGCTGCTGGTTTTGCTGCAATTGCTTGGGCGACAGGTAACGTCAACTTCGCTAACTACCTGCATATTCCTCATATCCCTCATGCTTCTGAGCTGGTGGTGGTGTGTACTGCGATTGTCGGAGCTGGTTTAGGCTTCTTATGGTTTAACACGTATCCTGCTCAAGTCTTTATGGGCGATGTTGGCTCATTAGCTTTAGGTGGTGCACTAGGTACTATCGCGGTATTGGTTCGTCAAGAGTTTGTGCTAGTGATTATGGGCGGTGTGTTTGTAATGGAAACCTTGTCCGTGATTCTACAGGTTGGTTCATACAAGTTACGTGGTCAACGTATCTTCCGTATGGCGCCGATTCACCATCACTACGAACTAAAAGGCTGGCCAGAGCCTCGCGTTATCGTTCGATTCTGGATTATCTCAATTGTATTGGTACTGATTGGTCTAGCGACTCTGAAAGTACGTTAAGGAAAACACACCATGTCCATGCAGCATTGGCAGGGGATAAACAAGGTTGTCGTAGTAGGGCTCGGTATTACCGGGCTCTCTGTTGTTAAGCACCTATCTCGTTTACCTCTAGAGCTTGAAGTTAAAGTCATCGATACTCGCGATAACCCACCGGGACGTGAACAGCTACCTGAGCATGTTGAATTGCATGCAGGAAGCTGGCAAATGGACTGGTTGCTCAATGCGGATCTTGTCGTTGCGAACCCGGGTATTGCTTTAGCTACTCCAGAGATTCAGCAAGTGCTTGCAGCGGGTATTCCAGTTGTGGGTGATATTGAGCTGTTTGCATGGCATGTCGATAAGCCAGTGATTGCCATTACTGGCTCAAATGGCAAAAGTACCGTGACGGACCTAACGGGTGTCGTGGCAAAAGCGGCAGGTATTAATGTTGGTGTTGGCGGCAATATTGGTGTGCCGGCTTTAGATTTATTTGAGCAACCCGCGGATCTGTATGTTCTTGAGCTTTCCAGTTTCCAACTTGAAACCACTTCTAGCCTTGCACCTGTTGCTGCGACCTTTCTGAACTTGTCAGAAGACCACATGGATCGCTACCAAGGCATGGCAGACTACCGCCAAGCTAAACTGCGTATTTTTGAACATGCAAAAGTATGTGTGGTGAATGCGGACGATAAAGCCACTTATCCAGATAATGATGCAGCTAACATCGTGACGTTTGCTTTGGAAAACCAAGCCGACGCATCAGTTGTAATTGAAGCAGGCTCTGAGTGGTTAAGTTACCAAGGCCAAGCTATCATGCCAGTGGCAGAGTTGAGTTTAGTTGGCCGCCATAACGTGGCGAATGCCTTAGTCGTGATTGCATTGCTGATTGAAGCCGGGGTAGATGTAAAATCTGGCCTTGATGCGATGAAGTCTTACAGCGGTCTGACACATAGGTGCCAAGTGGTTGCCGATAATCATGGCATCAAGTGGGTCAATGATTCAAAGGCAACGAATGTAGCGAGTACGCTTGCTGCACTGTCTGGTTTATCGCTAGCGGGTAAACTCTATTTACTGGTTGGTGGTAACGGAAAAGGCGCCGATTTTTCAGAATTAGCCCCGGCACTTAACAGTTTAAATGTTCAGTTGTGTTGTTTTGGTGCAGATGGCGATAAATTTGTGGCTTTGCACTCGTCTGCAAAACAGTTCGATACAATGGACGAGATTATGGCTTGGTTAGCGCCACAGCTTGAGCATGGTGATATGGTTATGCTCTCTCCTGCGTGTGCGAGCTTTGACCAATACAGTAACTTTATGGCTAGAGGGGATGCATTTATCCAGCTAGCTCAGAAATACGCACAGTAAAATACGCTCAATAATGTCGCTGCAAGGTACGATTTCAAACGTCAAAACATGGTTTACTCACTCAGCGCCACAAGCCCTCTTTGATAGGCAGTTGGTGTGGATTTCGCTCGGCCTGATGTTGACGGGGCTGGTGATGGTAACCTCAGCGTCATTCCCAATCAGTTCTCGACTGACAGGTCAGCCATTCCACTTTATGTTCCGTCATGCGGTGTTTTTGCTGTTAGCTTTATCTACTGCCGCGGTGATTTTACAGATTCCGCTGAAACGCTGGTCGCAATACAGTATGTGGTTGCTAGGCCTATCCATATTCTTGTTGTTTGTTGTTTTGGTCGCGGGTAAATCGGTAAACGGCGCTTCACGTTGGATTCCTCTTGGTCTGTTTAACTTACAGCCGGCCGAGGTCGCTAAGCTCTCCTTGTTTATTTTTATGTCCGGTTATCTGGTGCGAAAACAAGATGAAGTAAGGGCGACCTTTTTCGGGGGCTTCTTTAAGCCCATCTTAGTGTTTGGTACGTTAGCGGTATTGCTGCTGTTTCAACCAGACTTGGGTACTGTGATTGTAATGTTGGTGACTTTGTTCGGCATGTTGTTTATTGCTGGAGCGAAGTTGTCACAATTTCTCGCGTTGGTTGTGGTCGGTATTGGTGCGGTGATCGGGTTGATCCTCGCTGAGCCATATCGTATTAAGCGTGTGACCTCATTCTTAGACCCATGGGAAAACCCATTCGGTAGTGGCTATCAGCTTACTCAGTCTTTAATGGCATTTGGCCGCGGTGACTGGTTTGGTCAGGGGCTAGGTAACTCCATTCAAAAACTGGCTTATTTACCGGAAGCGCACACTGACTTTGTGTTTGCCGTACTGGCTGAAGAACTCGGGTTTATTGGTGTTGTTCTGGTGTTAATGCTGATTTTTAGCTTGGTGCTGAAAGCGGTATTTATTGGCCGACGCGCGTTTGAAAGTGATGAATTCTTTGGCGGTTATCTCGCTTTTGGCATTGGTATTTGGTTTGCCTTTCAAACCTTGGTAAATGTGGGCGCTGCCGCGGGCATCGTGCCGACAAAAGGTTTAACCCTGCCTCTAATTAGTTATGGTGGTTCGAGTTTAATCGTCATGTCAGTTGCCGTTTCGATTCTATTAAGAATTGATCACGAATGCCGTCTTAAATCTACGCAACAACAAGCTGAAATAGAAAAAGTAGTCGATGAAAAAGAATAAAAGATTAATGGTAATGGCGGGTGGTACTGGTGGACATGTATTCCCCGGTTTAGCCGTTGCGAAACAACTTCAGCAGCAAGGTTGGGAGATTCGTTGGTTAGGTACAGCGGATCGCATGGAAGCCGATTTAGTGCCAAAACATGGTATTGAAATCGACTTTATCAAAGTAAAAGGTCTGCGCGGTCAAGGTATCGCCCGTCTTCTTAAAGCACCTTTTCAAATTCTTAATGCTATCAAGCAAGCTCGTGCTCACATGAAAGCGTGGCAGCCAGACGCTGTGCTTGGTATGGGCGGTTATGTCAGCGGCCCCGGTGGTATCGCGGCGTGGTTATTGGGTATCCCTGTGGTTTTGCATGAGCAAAATGCGGTTGCAGGGTTGACCAACCAGTGGCTATCTAAAATCGCTAAGAAAGTGTTTCAAGCATTTCCGGGGGCTTTCCCAACGGCTCAGGTAGTCGGAAACCCAGTCCGTGAAGATGTGGTCGCTATTGATACGCCGGATGCTCGTTTAGCAACGCGCCAAGGGCCTATTCGAATCTTGGTGATGGGCGGTAGCCAAGGGGCAAGAATTCTTAATCAAACTATGCCAAAGGTGATGGCTCAACTCGGTGAGGGTTATGAAATTCGTCATCAAGCGGGTAAAAATAGCCAACAAGAAGTTGAAAACGCCTATCAAGATCAACATGTTGCACAGGCAGAGACAGTAGAATTCATCGACGATGTAGCTCAAGCCTACCAATGGGCAGACTTATTGGTTTGCCGCTCCGGTGCCTTAACCGTATCGGAAGTCTCAGCCGCTGGTGTTGGGGCAATATTTATCCCATTTATGCACAAAGACAGACAGCAAGCGCTTAATGCTGACCATTTGGTTGAGTGTGGCGCAGCAAAAATGATTGAACAGCCAGAGCTAACAGTCGAAAAGCTAGTAGAGCAGATCCGAACATTGGATCGAGCACAATTACTGGCAATGGCTAATAACGCGAGAAGTGCTGCCAAGTTAGACGCAGATAAAGTAGTCGCAGAAGCGATCGTTGCGCTAACCAAATAACGAGATACACAATGACTATTCAACACACTCAAGATTTAGCACAAATTCGTGCCATGGTGCCTGAGATGCGCCGCGTTAAATGCATTCACTTCATCGGTATTGGTGGTGCAGGCATGAGCGGAATTGCGGAGGTTCTGCTAAACGAAGGCTATCAAATTACTGGCTCTGACATTGCAGAAAATCCTGTGACAGAGCGTTTAACGGAAAAAGGCGCGACGGTCTTTATCGGTCACCAAGCTGAAAACGTAGCTCAAGCGAGCGTGGTTGTGGTATCAACCGCCATCAATGAAGAAAACCCAGAAATCATCGCAGCTCGTGAAGCGCGTATTCCTGTGGTTCGTCGTGCGGAGATGTTGGCTGAGCTAATGCGCTTCCGTCATGGCATTGCAGTGGCGGGTACACACGGAAAAACCACCACAACAGCACTTGTGACGCAAATCTATTCTGAAGCAGGCCTAGATCCAACGTTTGTAAACGGTGGTTTAGTTAAAAGTGCCGGTACTAACGCACGTCTAGGTTCAAGCCGAATTCTCATTGCAGAAGCGGATGAGAGTGACGCTTCGTTCTTACACCTTCAACCTATGGTTAGCATCGTAACGAATATCGAAGCCGATCATATGGACACTTACGGCGGTGATTTCGAAACGCTAAAACAAACCTTTATCGATTTCTTGCACAATTTGCCATTCTACGGCCAAGCGATTTTGTGCATTGATGATCCAGTGGTTCGCGAGTTAATTCCTCGTGTAAGCCGCCAAGTGATTACTTATGGTTTCTCTGAAGATGCTGATGTACGTATTGAGAACTACCGCCAAGAAGGCCAACAAGGTAAGTTTACTGTGGTTCGTCAAGGCCGTGCAGACCTTGAAATTACTCTGAACATTCCAGGTCGTCATAATGCATTGAATGCCTCTGCGGCTATCGCCGTTGCGACGGAAGATGATATTTCTGATGAAGCGATTCTCAGCGCAATGGCAGGAACTCAAGGTACAGGTCGTCGTTTCGATCATCTTGGTGAATTTGAAACCGGCAATGGTAAAGCAATGCTGGTGGATGACTATGGTCATCACCCAACAGAAGTAGATGTTACGATTCAAGCTGCACGAAGTGGTTGGGAAGAAAAACGTTTAGTCATGATCTTCCAGCCGCATCGTTATAGCCGAACTCGTGATCTTTATGATGATTTTGCCAATGTACTTGAGCAAGTCGATGTGCTGATCATGCTTGATGTGTATGCCGCAGGCGAAAAGCCAATTGCAGGGGCAGATGGACGCTCGCTTTGTCGTACCATTCGCAGCCGCGGTAAAATTGATCCGATCTTCGTGCCTGATACACAAAGCTTACCGTCAGTATTGGCGAACGTTTTGCAAGATGGTGACCTCGTTTTAACCCAAGGTGCGGGTGACGTAGGGAAGGTGGCCAAGCAGCTTGCGAGCTTTGAATTGAATATAGAGAAGATGTCAGCGGAATAATCAGTTTTTGAAGATTTAGCGCATTTCTTACGTTTAAAGCATAGTTTTCTTACTTTCAAGGTTTGATACTTTGAATCACCCCAGTATAATCCGAGGGTTAAAGTAAGAGTTTTGGCCTCTATACCAAGAGATAGGGATAAACATTGCGAGCTAATGGCAAGGACAACGGACTTTGATTATAAGTAGCTTTAACGAAGGCCGTTCTTTTTTCGAAATCCCACAAATCAAGAAACACGCTGTTGGCGCTAGTTTTCTTATGGTGGTGATTGTCCTAATTGGTTATGTACTTTACTCTACCGTCTCTTGGATGTGGGATGACCAACGTCTTCCCTTGTCTAAACTGGTGCTACAAGGTGATCTGGAGTATGTCTCTGCACTCGATGTGCAACGAGCATTCTCCCAGTTAGAGTATGTCGGCACATTCATGTCACAAGATGTGGATGTCCTACAAGATAAGATTGAGTCGATCCCTTGGGTTTCCAATGCTGCTATTCGTAAGCAGTGGCCAGATACCATAAAAGTTTTTCTTACCGAGCATCACGCGATAGCAATTTGGAATGGCAATGCCATGCTAAATGAAAGCGGTCATGTATTTAATGGTGATATCGGTAAGTTAAAAGGTGAGCATGTCAAACTGTATGGCCCAGAAGGGACAAGTGAAGAAGTTCTTCAAGTTTGGCGAAAAGTGAGTTCTCAATTTCAATCTTTAGGATTAACGATAACCTCACTAGTGCTGAATGAACGTCGAGCGTGGCAAATTATCCTCGACAATGGTATCCGCTTAGAATTAGGCAAAGAGTCATTAGAAGAACGCATTGAGCGATTCATCTCTCTTTACAATAATTTGGGTAGCGAGGCTCAAAAAGTCAGCTACATTGACCTCAGGTATGATACGGGAGCCGCCGTTGGTTGGTTCCCTGAACAAGAGTTAGAACAAGAGACTACAGATGACTAAGACCGCTGATGACAACATTATTGTTGGTCTTGATATAGGCACTGCAACCGTATCTGCTCTGGTAGGTGAGGTATTGCCTGATGGTCAAATCAATATTATCGGTGCAGGCACTAGCCCGTCTCGAGGCATGGATAAAGGCGGCGTTAACGATTTTGAATCGGTAGTGAAGTCTGTTCAACGTGCCGTTGACCAAGCAGAATTGATGGCTGAATGCCAAATTCGCAATGTATTTATTTCCTTATCGGGTCGCCATATTGCGAGCCGTATAGAAAAAGGCATGGGAACCATTTCGGACGAAGAGGTCTCTCAAGAAGATATGGATCGTGCGATTCATACTGCCAAGTCGATTAAAATTGGTGAAGAACAGCGTATTTTGCATGTGATTCCTCAAGAATTTACGATCGATTACCAAGAGGGCATTAAAAACCCTCTCGGTCTATCAGGTGTTCGCATGGAAGTAAGCGTACACCTAATTTCTTGTCATAGTGATATGGCACGAAACATTATTAAGGCGGTTGAGCGTTGTGGCTTAACGGTCGAACATTTGGTTTATTCTGGCTTAGCAGCAAGCAACGCCGTCATCACAGAAGATGAACGTGAGCTCGGTGTTTGTGTAGTCGATATTGGTGCCGGCACGATGGATGTTTCTATCTGGACTGGTGGTGCACTTCGTCATACAGAAGTATTTGCTTATGCGGGAAATGCCGTAACCAGTGATATTGCTTTTGCATTTGGTACTCCGGTAAACGATGCTGAAGAGATAAAAGTAAAATATGGCTGTGCTCTTAGCGAGCTGGTCAGCAAGGATGACACGGTTAATGTCCCAAGTGTGGGCGGGCGTCCATCAAGAAGTTTACAAAGACAAACTTTGTCTGAAGTGATTGAGCCGCGATATACTGAATTAATGGGTCTTGTTAACCAAACTATCGATACCGTTCAAGAAAAGCTGCGTGAAGAGGGCATCAAGCATCATCTAGCAGCCGGTGTGGTACTAACAGGTGGCGCATCGCAAATTGAAGGTTTGGTAGAGTGTGCGGAGCGTGTATTCCGCAACCAAGTTAGAGTTGGCAAACCTTTAGAGGTAAGCGGCTTAACAGATTACGTAAAAGAGCCGTATCATTCTACGGCAGTTGGTTTACTTCATTACGCAAGAGACAGTCAAATTAATGACGACACTGAGTACAGCGAGCCAAAGCGCCAACCAGTAACGTCGCTATTTAGTCGCTTTCGTAATTGGATACAAAAAGAGTTTTAACCTGAGCAGCAGGAAAAACGGAGATAACACATGTTTGAACCGATGATGGAAATGTCTGACGACGCAGTAATTAAGGTCGTTGGTGTTGGTGGCGGCGGCGGTAATGCCGTTGAGCACATGGTACGCGAATCCATTGAAGGTGTGGAATTCATCAGTATCAATACTGATGCGCAAGCACTGCGTAAGACAAGCGTCAACAGCGTCATCCAAATTGGCGGTGATATGACAAAAGGTCTAGGTGCAGGTGCAAATCCTCAAGTAGGACGTGACGCTGCTCTCGAAGATCGAGATAGAATTAAAGAAGAACTCGCTGGTGCCGATATGGTATTTATCGCAGCGGGTATGGGTGGCGGTACTGGTACTGGTGCTGCCCCTGTAATTGCTGAAGTGGCTAAAGAGCTAGGTATTCTTACTGTAGCTGTTGTAACTAAGCCATTTAGCTTTGAAGGTAAAAAGCGTCTAGCGTTTGCGGAGCAAGGTATTGAAGAGTTATCTAAACACGTTGACTCTCTGATCACTATCCCGAACGAGAAGCTACTGAAAGTACTAGGTCGCGGCATCACTTTGTTAGAAGCCTTTGCAAGTGCGAACGATGTACTTAAGAACGCAGTTCAAGGTATTGCAGAGCTAATCACTCGCCCTGGCATGATCAACGTCGACTTTGCAGACGTACGCACAGTAATGTCGGAGATGGGTCACGCTATGATGGGCAGCGGTGTTGCTAAAGGTGAAGACCGAGCTGAAGAAGCGGCAGAGATGGCTATCTCTAGCCCACTTCTAGAAGACATCGACCTAGCAGGTGCGCGCGGTGTGCTTGTAAACATCACAGCGGGCATGGACATGCGTCTAGATGAATTCGAAACGGTAGGTAACACAGTGAAAGCCTTCGCTTCGGATAACGCAACAGTAGTTATCGGTACTTCTCTAGACCCAGACATGGCTGATGAAATCCGTGTAACAGTAGTTGCAACTGGCATCGGCAATGAGAAGAAACCTGACATTACGCTAGTAGCAGGCGGTAAAGCAAAAGTTGCACCTGTGGCACAACCTCAGTCACAACCGGCAGCACAGCAACCAGCAGCGGTGAAAGTAGAAGAGAAACCGGCACAAACATTGCAAGAGAAACCCCAAGTGGCTTCTCAGCCGGCAACTTCTTCGTCAGCGAGTACAGCAGGCAGTAGCCAAAGTGCGGCGCCAAAAGTAGAAAAAGATGGGTACTTAGATATTCCAGCGTTTCTACGTCGTCAAGCTGACTAATTGCGTCAAAATTTGACATGGTTCTAAAATGTGGTACGATTCGCGGCCGATGAACTCATCGGACCGTGATTTGTAGCACTAATACTGAGGCAAGTAGATGATCAGACAACGTACTCTGAAAGAAATAGTGAAAACGACGGGTGTAGGCTTACACTCTGGTCGTAAAGTAACTTTGACTCTTCGCCCAGCTGCCGCAAATACAGGTGTTATTTATCGTCGTACCGACCTTAATCCACCTGTCGATTTTCCGGCGGATCCTGAATCAGTTCGCGATACAATGCTTTGTACTGCATTGATTAACGACCAAGGCGTGAGAATTTCAACTGTTGAGCACCTTAATGCGGCGCTAGCAGGTATGGGTATCGACAACGTAATCGTTGAAGTCGACGCACCTGAAATTCCAATCATGGATGGCAGTGCAAGCCCATTCGTTTACTTGCTACAACAAGCAGGTATCGAAGAGCAAAACGCAGCGAAACGTTTTATCCGTATTAAGAAACCAGTTCGTTTTGAAGACGAAGATAAATGGGCAGAATTTGTACCATTTAACGGTTTCCGTATGGACTTTGAAATTGACTTCAGTCACCCAGCGATCGAATCAGATGAGCAACGCATGCTGTTTGATTTCTCTTCGCAAGGTTTTGTAAAAGAGATCTCTCGTGCTCGTACCTTTGGCTTCATGCGCGACATCGAGTATCTTCAATCTCAAAACCTATGTTTAGGTGGTAGCTTTGACTGTGCAATCGTACTGGATGATTACCGAATTCTTAACGAAGAAGGCCTTCGTTTTGATAATGAATTCGTAACTCATAAAGTACTCGATGCGATTGGTGACTTGTACATGTGTGGTCACCCAATCATCGGTGAATTCCGAGCATACAAATCTGGCCATGGACTAAATAACCAACTTCTTCGTGCAGTACTTGCTGATCAAGAAGCGTGGGAATGGGTTACTTTCGAAGAAGAAGAGACGTCTCCGGTGGCGTTTGCCGATCCCAGTCTCGTGATGGCTTAAGTATCGAATAGAATCAAAAAAACCAGACTTAACGTCTGGTTTTTTTATGTCTGAATTTTGCTGCTACTGAAAAACTATTCTTTATTCGCCAGTTTCGCTAGGCTTTCCAAACGCGCTTTCACTTTTGGTGATGCACCTGACGCAATCATCTTTAAATAATCCGCTGCCGTCTCTGAAATAGGGTCGCGCTTTTTAGCTTCGGCTTGTCGAGGGTTGGTGTTTACTTTATACAACTCAGGATTGATCTGTACGTCGATAGCAATCAGCCCTGCAAATCCGTTGGATCTTAGTTGGTTGAGAATATTCAATCGATCATAATTGAGCGTCATTTTGATCGCAGCACTGGCGACTTCGAGTACTAATTGACCATCACGAACGTTTGCCGCGCGGCAATGGTTGACCGCTGACTTAGGTAAGATCTCTTTCAAGATCTTATTGATCGTCATGATTTCTTGAGCGTGTTGCTGCAGCTTAGAAAAATGGGATTCGGCGATGATATCGTTGCCCAAAGTGGGGCGATGATCTCTCATAATTGTGCCTAGTATTGAATGCTTAGCCCTATTTTAGTCAATGCCGTTACTAAGTGATAGAGGCAAATACGGATAAACTTACGCCAATCAATGACAAAAAATCACAAGTGCTTCAAACAAATCACTTATAGATTGGTCGTTAGTGATAAAATTCCTTAAACTATTTGCCACTTAAACTAGCTACAGCCTTGAAAATCTAAGTTCTCACCACAATATCTTGGGATAAATGATTTATCTCAGTATTCTTAGTTCAAAACTGATAGAGACTGAAGGCATTAAGAATTGATCGTGCCCGATCGAATGATAGAGAGATTCATACAAAATGATAACTAAGCTACTGACAAAGGTAATTGGCAGTCGCAACGATCGTACTTTGCGTCGCCTTAGAAAAATTGTAAAAGAAATTAATAATTACGAACCAACGTTTGAAGCACTTTCAGATGAAGAACTGAAAGCGAAAACGGTGGAATTCCGTCAGCGCCTAGAGCAGGGTGAAACACTAGACAAACTCCTACCAGAAGCATTTGCAACTGTTCGCGAAGCATCAAAACGTGTGTACGGCATGCGTCATTTCGATGTTCAGCTTATTGGTGGTATGGTTCTAAACGCAGGCCAAATCGCAGAGATGCGTACTGGTGAAGGTAAAACGCTAACAGCAACGTTGCCTGCATATCTAAACGCACTTCCAGGTAAAGGTGTTCACATCGTAACAGTGAACGACTACCTTGCTTCTCGTGATGCGGAAACCAACCGCCCACTATTCGAATTCCTAGGTATGACTGTTGGTGTCAACGTACCAAACATGCCTCCTCAAGCTAAGAAAGAAGCTTACCAAGCAGACATTCTATACGGCACGAACAACGAATTTGGCTTCGATTATCTACGTGACAACATGGCCTTCCGTGAAGAAGACCGCGTTCAACGCGCTCGTTTCTTTGCTGTAGTCGATGAAGTTGACTCAATCTTAATCGATGAAGCGCGTACGCCACTTATTATCTCTGGTCCTGCAGAAGATAGTTCAGAGCTTTATGTTCGTATCAATACGTTGATTCCTCATCTAGAGAAGCAAGAACAAGAAGACTCTGAAGAGTACCGCGGTGACGGTCACTACACAGTTGATGAGAAATCTAAGCAAGTCTACCTAACTGAAACAGGCCAAGAGTTTGTTGAAGAACTGATGGTTAAGAATGGCCTAATGGAAGAGGGTGACACACTTTACTCTCCAACGAACATTAGCCTACTGCACCACGTAAACGCAGCGCTTCGTGCTCACGTTCTGTTTGAAATTAACGTTGATTACATCGTTAATGAAGAAGGTGAAGTTGTCATCGTTGATGAGCATACTGGCCGTACAATGCCGGGTCGTCGTTGGTCTGAAGGTCTTCACCAAGCGGTTGAAGCGAAAGAAGGCGTTAAGATCCAAAACGAAAACCAAACACTGGCATCGATTACTTTCCAGAACTTCTTCCGTCTTTATGAAAAACTGTCTGGCATGACAGGTACAGCAGATACAGAAGCATTCGAATTCCAATCTATTTACGGTCTAGAAACGGTGGTTATCCCAACCAACAAACCTATGATTCGTGATGATATGGCGGACGTTGTCTACCGTACTGAAGCTGAAAAATTTGACGCAATCATTGAAGATATCAAAGAGCGTGTAGCGAAAGGTCAGCCTTCACTGGTAGGTACAGTATCGATTGAAAAATCTGAACTGCTATCAAACGCACTGAAGAAAGCCAAGATTAAGCACAACGTACTTAACGCCAAATTCCACGAAAAAGAAGCGGAAATTGTTGCGGAAGCGGGTACGCCGGGTGCGGTTACTATTGCAACTAACATGGCAGGTCGTGGTACCGATATCGTGTTAGGTGGTAGCTGGCAAGCTCAGGTTGAAAAACTGGATAACCCATCTCAAGCTCAAATCGACCAGATTAAAGCAGAATGGAAAGTGATTCATGACCAAGTACTAGAAGCGGGCGGTCTGCACATTATCGGTACAGAGCGTCACGAATCTCGTCGTATCGATAACCAGCTACGTGGTCGTTCTGGTCGTCAAGGTGATGCAGGTTCTTCTCGTTTCTACCTATCAATGGAAGACTCTCTACTACGTATCTTCACTTCAGATCGCATGGCAAGCATTATCCAAAGTGGTATGGATGAAGGTGAAGCTATCGAATCGAAAATGCTGTCTCGTTCAATTGAAAAAGCGCAACGTAAAGTGGAAGGTCGTAACTTCGATATTCGTAAACAGCTTCTTGAGTACGATGACGTTGCCAATGACCAACGTAAAGTGGTTTACGAATTGCGCGATGAACTGATGGTTGCTGAAGACATCAGTGAAATGATCGAGCAAAACCGTGCAGACGTGATCAACGCATTGGTTGATGAATACATTCCACCACAATCTCTAGAAGAGATGTGGGATGTAGAAGGTCTGCAAGATCGTCTGAAAAACGATTTCGACTTAGATGCGCCAGTGAAGCAATGGCTTGAAGAAGATGACAAGCTGTACGAAGAAGCACTGCGTGAGAAGATCCTTGAAACAGCGGTAGCCGTTTACAAAGAGAAAGAAGAGATCGTAGGCGAACAGGTTCTACGTAACTTCGAGAAATCGGTAATGCTACAAACGCTAGATACGCTTTGGAAAGAGCACCTAGCAGCAATGGATCACCTACGTCAAGGTATCCATCTACGTGGCTACGCTCAGAAGAACCCGAAACAAGAGTACAAACGTGAGTCGTTTGAACTATTCGAAGGTCTACTAGAAGCGCTGAAATCTGATGTGATCATGCTACTTTCACGTGTACGCGTTCAACAGCAAGAAGAAGTTGAACGCATGGAAGCTCAGCGTCGTGCGCAAGCAGAAGAAGCGGCTCGCCGTGCTCAAGCACAACACGCATCAGCAGAAAATCAGTTAGCAGATGGTGAAGAGCAACCACAAGGTCCACAAACGGTAGTACGTGAAGAGCGTAAAGTTGGCCGTAATGAGCCTTGCCCATGTGGTAGTGGTAAGAAGTATAAGCAGTGTCACGGCAAAATCGACTGATGCGTCGTTGTAAAGGCTGATAACTGTGTTGGCAATGCTCATTTACACTAGTAAATTCCGCGTTGCCTCCTTGTTCTCAACCATTACAACTTAGCCTCATAAAGAAAATGAGAATATGAAGAGTCGCTTAAGCGGCTCTTTTTTTAACTATACAAAAGCGATAGGGAAGAGAGAGCGATGAAACGTATTCATATCGTTGCGGCAATTATCTTTAATCAAGATAAGTCAGAGATTTTTATTACTAAGCGACCAGATGACAAACATAAAGGCGGCTTTTGGGAGTTTCCGGGTGGCAAAGTGGAAGCGGATGAAACCATTGAACAAGCAATGACTCGTGAACTTAATGAAGAGATTGGGATTACTGTCACTGAGCAGTCGCTGTTTGAACATTTGGAATATGACTATCCAGACAAATCACTTAAATTTGATTTTATCTCGGTGACGGCATTTGAAGGTAAGCCTTATGGCCGTGAAGGTCAGCAAGGCGAGTGGGTGAAGATTGAGCAGCTTTCTGGTTATCAATTTCCAGAAGCGAACGTGCCAATTCTAGAACGTGTGATCCAACTATTTACGTAAATAATGTTGATCTATGTCTCAAAATGCTAGCCACTACAACGGTTTATTGGTAACTTAGAGGCATAAGATCTTTTTGGCTGAGTGAAGATCATTCACTTACGACAGTAAATAACGGAGAAATCGCGCAATGGTAAGAATTGCAATCGCAGGAGCGGCAGGCCGAATGGGCCGAAACCTAGTCAAAGCGACCTATCTAAATTCTGATTCACAAGTTGGCGCAGGATCTGAGCGACCAGAATCTTCATTGATTGGTGTCGACGTCGGTGAGCTATGTGGAGAAGGCAAGTTTGATGTGTTTTTAAGTGACGACTTAGCCAAGGAAATCGACAACTTTGATGTCATCATCGATTTTACTGCCCCTGCAAGTACGTTAGCTAATCTTGAACTGTGTAAAGCTCACGGCAAAAGCATTGTGATAGGTACGACCGGATTTACTGATCAAGAACGAGCACAAATTGATGAGATAGCCCAGCACGTTCCTGTGGTAATGGCTCCAAACTACTCTGTTGGCGTTAACCTAGTATTTAAGTTGCTAGAGAAGGCAGCGAAAGTGATGGGTGACTATTGCGATATCGAGATTGTTGAAGCGCACCATCGCCATAAAGTGGATGCGCCATCAGGAACAGCAATTGGTATGGGCGAAGCAATTGCAGGTGCAATGGGCAACGAACTAAATGATGTAGCAGTTTACGCTCGTGAGGGCATTACCGGTGAACGTACTAAAGATGAAATCGGCTTTGCGACCATTCGTGCAGGCGACATCGTAGGTGAGCACACCGCAATGTTTGCTGACATTGGTGAACGTGTTGAGATAACCCACAAAGCGACTGATCGAATGACCTTTGCCAATGGTGCTGTTAAAGCCGCCGTGTGGTTAGACAGTAAAGACCCAGGGTTTTATACCATGACCGATGTACTCGGATTAAACGACCTCTAATACATATTTATGCGTCAGCCAAGGCTGGCGCTTTTTGTATCTATCGAATATTGCCTAGATAATAATCCCGTACTTATGCGCAAGTTTAGATGTTTTTTGTTGTTGTTTATGGGGTGTTTTTGTTGTTTTTGTTTTTAGTGCCTTAAAAGTTGTGGTTTTCTCTGGTTGCTGAACGTTTGCTTTTTGTTGTTCAAAAAAATGGCATGAGATGGAAGTCGATATTGGTTGGATTTAATTAAATTAGCCTTAAATCGTACTTTTAAACTTCATAAAGTTGTGTTTTTGGCATCTTTACTGTTCTTTTTTGTCTTACTCTCTATAAATTCAATTTATTTCTCAATGTTTATTGACACTCGTCACAAGCCTCATTAAAATACCGCCAATTTGTCTAAATATACCAAAAACGCTTTTTTATGGCGAAATGGAAGGCAAAGTTGCAAATTAAATTATTATTTATGCATTTTTATTCTGGAGGTTGTCTTGAGTAAATTAGCACTGTTAGTCCTAGAAGATGGGACAGTGTTCCGCGGTGTGTCCATTGGCGCAGATGGTTCATCCGTTGGTGAAGTCGTTTTCAATACCTCGATGACGGGGTACCAAGAAATCCTTACTGATCCTTCCTATTCACAGCAAATCGTTACTCTTACTTATCCTCACATTGGCAATACCGGAACCACTTCCGAAGACGAAGAATCTTCTTCAATTCATGCACAAGGCCTTGTGATTCGCGATCTCCCTCTTATCGCTTCTAACTTCCGTAATGAACAATCCCTTTCTGATTACCTCAAGTCGCAAAACATCGTCGGCATTGCAGACATCGATACTCGTAAACTAACTCGTATTTTGCGTGAGAAAGGCGCACAAAACGGTTGTATCGTTGCTGGCAACAACTTAGACGAAGCGTTAGCTCTGGCTAAAGCAAAAGAATTCCCTGGCTTGAAAGGTATGGATCTTGCGAAAGAAGTTACAACAAAAGAGACGTATCAATGGAAACAAGGTTCGTGGACGCTTGAGGGTGGACTTCCTGAAGCGAAAGCAGACAGCGAATTGCCATATCACGTCGTTGCCTACGACTTCGGTGCAAAACGCAACATCTTGCGAATGCTTGTTGACCGAGGCTGCCGCCTAACCGTTGTTCCTGCTGAAACTTCAGCAGAAGAAGTGCTAGCACTTAACCCTGATGGCGTGTTCCTATCAAACGGCCCTGGTGACCCAGAACCGTGTACTTACGCAATTGAAGCGACCAAAGTATTCCTTGAAAAAGGTCTACCAATCTTTGGTATCTGTCTAGGTCACCAAATTCTGGCTCTAGCATCTGGCGCTCAAACGGTGAAAATGAAGTTTGGTCACCACGGTGCAAACCACCCTGTAAAAGACCTAGACCGCAACGTAGTAATGATTACTTCACAAAACCACGGTTTTGCTGCGGATGAGAAGACGCTACCAGAAAATCTACGTGCAACTCACGTATCACTGTTTGATGGCTCTCTACAAGGTATCCACCGTACAGATAAGCCAGCATTCAGTTTCCAAGGTCACCCAGAAGCAAGCCCAGGTCCACACGACGCGGCACCGCTATTTGACCACTTTATCGAACTAATTAAACAACACAGCGCTTAATTCGGAGTAGTAGATAATGCCAAAACGTACTGACATTCAAAGTATTCTAATTCTTGGTGCTGGTCCGATTGTTATCGGTCAGGCATGTGAGTTTGACTACTCTGGTGCACAAGCATGTAAAGCACTGCGTGAAGAGGGTTACCGAGTTATCCTAGTGAACTCAAACCCTGCGACTATTATGACTGACCCAGACATGGCTGATGCAACTTACATCGAGCCAATCCAGTGGGAAGTTGTTCGTAAGATCATTGAAAAAGAGCGCCCAGATGCGGTACTACCGACAATGGGTGGCCAAACAGCGCTTAACTGTGCACTTGATCTAGAGAAGCACGGCGTACTTGAAGAGTTCGGCGTTGAGATGATTGGTGCGACAGCAGACGCTATCGATAAAGCAGAAGACCGTTCTCGCTTCGATAAAGCGATGAAGTCTATCGGCCTTGAGTGTCCACGTGCAGACACTGCGAAGACAATGGAAGAGGCTTACAAAGTTCTCGATATGGTTGGCTTCCCATGTATCATTCGCCCTTCATTTACTATGGGTGGTACCGGTGGTGGTATCGCTTATAACAAAGAAGAGTTTGAAGAGATTTGTCGCCGCGGTCTAGACCTTTCGCCTACCAACGAACTTCTTATCGATGAATCACTTATCGGTTGGAAAGAGTACGAGATGGAAGTGGTTCGCGACAAAGCGGACAACTGTATCATCGTATGTGCGATTGAAAACTTTGACCCAATGGGTATCCACACCGGTGACTCAATCACAGTTGCACCTGCTCAAACGCTAACAGACAAAGAATACCAGCTGATGCGTAATGCTTCGCTAGCGGTACTGCGTGAAATCGGTGTTGAAACAGGTGGTTCAAACGTACAGTTTGGTATCAATCCGAAAGATGGCCGTATGGTTATCATCGAGATGAACCCGCGTGTATCTCGCTCTTCTGCTCTAGCCTCTAAAGCAACAGGTTTCCCAATCGCGAAGATTGCAGCGAAACTGGCAGTTGGCTTCACTCTAGATGAGCTACAAAATGACATTACAGGCGGTGCGACTCCAGCATCGTTCGAACCAACCATCGACTACGTAGTAACTAAGATTCCTCGTTTTAACTTCGAGAAGTTTGCTGGCGCTAACGACCGTCTAACCACACAGATGAAGTCAGTTGGTGAGGTTATGGCGATTGGTCGTAACCAACAAGAATCTCTACAAAAAGCACTTCGCGGCCTAGAAGTTGGTGTGAATGGCTTTGATGAGATGGTTGACCTAGATGCACCAGATGCTCTAACTAAGATTCGTCATGAGCTTAAAGAAGCTGGCGCAGAGCGTATTTGGTACATCGCAGACGCATTCCGTGCGGGTATGTCAGTCGATGGCGTATTTAACCTAACGCAAATCGACCGTTGGTTCCTAGTTCAAATTGAAGAGCTAGTTAACCTAGAAAACGAAGTAAAAGCGGGCGGTTTCGCTGGCCTTTCACAAGATGTTCTACGCAAGATGAAGCGTAAAGGTTTCTCTGATGCTCGCCTATCAACAATCCTAGGTGTGTCTGAAAGCGAAATCCGTCGTCTACGTGACCAGTACGACATTCACCCTGTTTACAAGCGTGTTGATACGTGTGCGGCTGAGTTCTCTTCTGATACGGCTTACATGTACTCATCTTACGATGAAGAGTGTGAAGCGCAGCCAACAGACAAAGACAAGATCATGGTTCTTGGCGGCGGTCCAAACCGTATCGGCCAAGGTATCGAATTTGACTACTGTTGTGTACACGCTTCACTAGCACTGCGTGAAGATGGCTTTGAAACTATCATGGTTAACTGTAACCCTGAGACTGTTTCTACTGACTACGACACATCAGACCGTCTGTACTTTGAACCAGTAACTCTGGAAGACGTACTTTCAATCGTACGCGTTGAGAAGCCAAAAGGCGTTATCGTTCAGTATGGTGGTCAAACACCACTTAAACTGGCTCGCGCACTTGAAGCTGCTGGCGTGCCTATCATCGGTACTAGCCCAGATGCAATTGACCGTGCAGAAGACCGTGAGCGTTTCCAAGTAGCTGTTGACCGTCTAGGTCTTCTACAGCCTGAAAACGCGACAGTAACGACTCTTGAGCAAGCGGTTGAGAAATCTCGTGAAATCGGCTTCCCACTGGTTGTTCGCCCATCTTATGTATTGGGTGGTCGTGCGATGGAAATCGTATACGACGAGCAAGATTTACGTCGCTACTTCAACGAAGCAGTCAGCGTATCGAACGAGTCTCCAGTACTTCTAGATAGCTTCCTAGATGACGCTGTTGAAGTGGACATCGATGCAATCTGCGACGGTGAGCGAGTAGTCATCGGTGGTATCATGGAGCACATCGAGCAAGCGGGTGTTCACTCAGGTGACTCAGCATGTTCTCTACCTGCTTACACGCTAAGCCAAGAAATCCAAGATGTGATGCGTGAGCAAGTTGAGAAGCTAGCATTCGAACTGGGTGTTCGTGGTCTTATGAATACGCAGTTCGCGGTTAAAGACAACAAGGTTTACCTAATTGAAGTTAACCCACGTGCTGCACGTACGGTGCCATTCGTATCAAAAGCAACAGGCGCACCACTAGCGAAAATTGCTGCGCGTGTAATGGCAGGTCAATCTCTAGAGTCACAAGGCTTCACTAAAGAGATTATTCCTCCTTACTACTCAGTGAAAGAAGTGGTTCTACCGTTCAACAAGTTCCCAGGTGTTGACCCACTGTTAGGCCCAGAAATGCGCTCAACAGGTGAGGTTATGGGTGTTGGTGCAACATTCGCTGAAGCTTACGCGAAAGCAGAACTAGGTTGTGGCAAGGTTTACCCAGAAGGTGGCCGAGCGCTACTGTCTGTACGTGAAGGTGATAAACAGCGTGTTGTTGACCTTGCGTCTAAGCTCACTAAGCTTGGTTACCAGCTAGATGCGACGCACGGTACAGCAGTTATTCTAGGTGAAGCGGGCATCAACCCTCGTCTAGTGAACAAGGTACACGAAGGTCGTCCACACATTCTTGACCGCATCAAGAACAACGAATACACCTACATCGTGAATACGGCTGCTGGCCGCCAAGCGATTGAGGATTCGAAAGTTCTGCGTCGCGGCGCACTGGCAGAGAAAGTGAACTACACCACAACGCTAAACGCAGCGTTCGCAACTTGTATGTCTCACACTGCTGATGCATGTGCATCGGTCACTTCAGTGCAAGAGTTGCACGCGAAAGTGAAGCAAAACGAAGCATAAGCTAAGCGTTTTATCAAAAATCAAAGCCCGCTCAGATGAGCGGGCTTTTTGTTGCGCGTTACTAATTGGTGTGTTGTCTAAAAGCATTAATATTTCAATCATCTGTAGCACGCTTTCGTGGCATACTGAAGCCATAATAGACAAAGAGATAACACATGGAAGTCACGTTAGAATTACTGCTGATGCTCTTTTTTGTCGCAACGGCGGCCGGCTTTATTGACGCAATGGCTGGTGGTGGTGGGTTGTTGACCTTACCTGCATTGCTCGCTTCAGGAATGAGCCCTACGCAAGCGTTGGCGACGAATAAGCTGCAAAGCTCATTTGGCAGTTTTTCTGCCAGTTGGTACTTTGTTCGTAATGGTATCGTCAGCTTAAAAGAGATGCGTTTGGCGATTGTGTGTACCTTTATTGGCTCAGCTATTGGCGCAGAAGCGGTTCAGTATATTGATGCCAGTGTGCTCACGAGTTTGATCCCGCTGCTATTAATCGCGATTTCAGGGTATTTTCTACTTGCGCCATCGACCCAATCTCGGCAAGGAGTAGCTAAGTTGTCTCAAGGTGCTTTTGCTTTGTGTGTCGGTGGTGGTGTCGGTTTTTACGATGGTTTCTTTGGCCCCGGTACCGGTTCGATTTTTACCGTTTGCTTTGTGGCAATAGGTCAGTTTTCGCTGGTCGATGCAACGGCTAGAACGAAGATCTTAAATTTTACTTCAAATATCTCCGCACTTATTTTCTTTATTTTTGCAGGCTTACCGGTCTGGGAGGTTGGTTTAGTCATGGCGGTTGGTGGCTTTATTGGTGCGCAGCTAGGCGCGAAAGTGGTGGTCACCAAGGGACAGAAATGGATTAAGCCTCTCGTTATCGTGATGTCTATGTTGATGGCAAGTAAACTACTTTGGGAACAGCACCAAGCGTCGATAATGATTTGGTTAAGTTAGAGCGATAAGTGTTGGGGTTGAAAAAGCGGAACCTAAGTTCCGCTTTTTTAGTTCATCAAGTGGAGGCAATTAGTTGAGTTTATCCCACGCCATTGACCAATGGGAGCCAACTCCAGGCTCAAACTGATTAGCACTTTCGCTCCATTGCACACAGTAGCCTGAGTAAGGGAAAGCTTTACATTGGTATACTGAACCATCTGTGGCGAGTACCTTAGTGCCTTCGCTATAGCTGTCTAGACCATCAGGGAAAACAAAATCGTAATCATCTGATGGAGGCGGAGTCTGCTGTTTAACTAAGTGAAAATCGTAGCTTTGCTGATCGATCAAGTTACCTGACTTGTCTTTAATTCGGCTTACCAGCATATGGTGGCCTTGCTCTGATTTACTTAGCGTTAGGCTTAACGGCAAGTATTGACCATCTAGCAGTTCCCCCGACCAACTTGCTAGAGGCTCTCGGCCGTGGTTGTACACGGTAAGTTCTGCTTGTTGATCACCAGCGGCGGCTAACGTTAAAGAGAGCTCGGTAGGTTGGTCACTAATGATATATTCCGCTTGTAGGCCATCTACGGTCAATGAATAGTCCGGAGCTGGAATATCGATGTTATAACCTATCTCAATACGCTTTAGACTGCTGTCAGCTTTTACGTGTAGAGGGTTAGTACCGTATACAGGTGTAAATTGACCATCGCTGAACTGACCCGCTTGAATAAGAGTTTGTTGCTGGTTGATTTTACTCGCCAGAGCATGAGACCAGTTTTGAGCTTGAGTCAGTTCCGTTGAATCGATCGTCAGTTCAGTGCGGTAGCTGAGGTTTTCACCTGATTGATCGAATACACGAGTGTAAACGGTATCACCAATGTTTAAATCCATGGTTGGTGATATTTGACCGACTTGATTCCAGTCTGGCAGAACCGGGCCTTGGCCATCAAACTGAACATCTATGACGTTGTAGAAAGAGGCCGCAGTATCACCCACATCCCAAACCGCCAGAATCACTTGGTAACCTTCACGCTCAGGCACCTGACATTGGTGGCTAACTCGTTTTGGTGGTTGAACCATATTGCTATCAACTACACAGAAAGGGGTTAAATCGAACGAGTTGCGGCTAAGCAGGGTATTTGGGTTCCAATCTGCTTTGGTAATGTAGTATTTCCAATCTTTGGTCACGTGATTAGCGGTAAACGTCCATTCGAAAGTTTGGCTGCCAGATTGTATTGGTCGCTTGACCCAACGATCAGAGGTTTGTTCATCTAATGCAGCAGCAAGTGCGGTTTGAGCACTGGCGATTTTGCCATCAACAGGGCCTGTTTCTGGGAAACCATCTGGGCCTTCTACGCTTTGTGGCTCATATTGTATTGCGCCACAGTTACGGTTCTTTTCATTGGTATCAGAGGTTGGGAATTTACATAGTGCAGCGCGCCCTGCGGCGATACCATCCTGATATTCAGACACATAGCCATGTGCCATTACACCGCTACTGATAGAAGCGAGTGTAAGAGCCAAAAGCGTTTTGCTTGGTTGAGTTCTCATCACGTATTCCTTTTATTGCCCGGTTTTTCCGGTACGAGACTGACAAAATTATTGCCACACCTCGGCAGGTATCATTTCATTCGATAAGTTGAATGGCAGCTCCGCTATCATGGATGCTAAGTACATCGTTAGATCGGTGGCTTTGCGTCCCATTTTTTCAAATGGTTTGCCGAAAGTGTGATTGAGCAGGCGGAATTTAGCTTAGTTTGCAGTTAAGCAGATATGAGTTTGATTGAGATGTGGAATAAAACTCTCAGTCTGACATTGGCTTAACAAATGATTGTTACGAGTTATAACTCTAGTTATGTATTTGCTGGGTAAATAATAGAATTTGCTAATACCTTGAGGTGACAAGCAATAAAAAAGCAGGCACATGGCCTGCTTTTTAGAAAGAGTAATTTGCTGCCCAAGGGCAAGGAAATTATAGAGACTCTGTAAAAGTACGAGCGATAACGTCGCGTTGTTGCTCTGGAGTTAGAGAGTTGAAACGTACAGCGTAACCAGATACACGGATAGTTAGCTGAGGGTAGTTCTCTGGGTGTGCAACTGCGTCTTCTAGAGTTTCACGTTTTAGAACGTTCACGTTTAGGTGTTGACCACCTTCAATGCGAGGTGCTGTTTCGATTGCTACTTCACGGCTTTCGTACTCACCTAGTTCGTTGATTGCAACAACTTGGTCTGCTTCGTAACCAGAAGTCGCAGCAACACAACGTGCTTCGTTCTTCTCGCCGTCTAGAAGCCAGATTGAGTTAAGTAGATCGTCGTTAGCTGCTTTAGTAATCTGAATACCTTGGATCATCACTATCTCCTAAGCCACATTTTCTGTGGTGTTATTGGTGTTAATTTTCAATATTTTGTTGAGCTGAGTATTATATAGCTAATATCCATGATTATAATATTGATTTAAGTCAAAAAACAACCAAAAACCTCATTTTTGTGATGGGGATTTTGTTGAGTTAAATCAATAAAACCTTTTAAAACATGGTGATTACAATTTATTTTAATATATAAAAAATAGTTAAATGTGTTGTTTTGTTGTAATTTTACTACAAAATGATGTTTTTATAGCCATCTTGAAGAGCTAAATGCTTGTAATATGGTAGCAATACTGAAAGAACAAAGTGATTAAAGAACAATGAAAAAAAATGTCGGAAATAAGTATATTGGCGCTCATGTTTCAGCTGCTGGTGGTGTTGATCAAGCGCCGATGAGAGCGAGGGAAATTGGCGCCAATGCTTTTGCGTTGTTTACAAAAAATCAGCGACAGTGGGTAGCAAAGCCATTAGAAGAGAAAACCATCAGTGCGTTTAAAGCCAACTGTAAGATGCTTGGTTTCAGTGCAGACCATATTTTACCTCATGACTCGTACCTGATTAACTTAGGTGCACCTGAACAAGAGAAGTTAGAGAAATCGCGAGCTGCATTTATCGACGAGATGGAGCGTTGTAACCAATTGGGTTTGACGCTGCTTAATTTTCACCCCGGCAGCCATCTTAAAAAGATTACTGAGCAAGAGTGCTTAGCAAAAATCGCAGAATCAATTAATTTAGCGCATCAAGCAGTGCCGAATGTGATTGCCGTGATCGAAAATACAGCAGGGCAAGGGACAAACCTTGGTTGGCGCTTTGAGCATATTGCCGAGATCATTGAGCATGTAGAAGACAAATCTCGGGTAGGCGTGTGTATTGATACTTGCCACACCTTTGTCGCCGGTTATGACTTACGAACATTTGAAGCATGTGAAGAAACCTTTGCCGAGTTTGATCGCGTCGTTGGTATGAAATACCTCAAAGCGATGCACATCAATGACTCGAAAATTGAGCTTGGTGGTAAAGTCGACCGTCACCATGCATTGGGTAAAGGAGAGATTGGTTGGGGGTGTTTTGAATACATCGCTCAAGATGCGCGCTTTGATGGTATCCCTCTTATATTAGAGACGATCGAACCTGAGTTATGGCCGCAAGAGATCGAGTTCATTCGTAACGCTCATATTCAATCACTAGAAAACTAACTTGCCTATATATAGAGGGCAGTTTTTGCGACAATGTGTCACGACAGAATATTGCCCTTAATATAGAGGAATGACTCATGGCCGAATCTTTGACTTGGCAGTCCATTATCGATAACGAGAAACAACAAGAGTACATGCAACAAACTCTCGCGTATGTGGCTGAGCAGCGTGAGCAGGGTAAAGAGATTTACCCTCCAGAGCAGGATGTATTTAATGCCTTTAATGCCACTGAGTTTGATCAAGTTAAGGTTGTCATTCTAGGTCAAGATCCTTATCACGGGCCGAATCAAGCGCATGGTTTATGTTTCTCTGTTCTGCCCGGAGTAAAGACGCCGCCTTCATTAGTTAATATGTATAAAGAGCTTGCCCAAGATGTCGATGGTTTTGATATTCCGTCACATGGCTATCTTCGATCGTGGGCAGAGCAGGGCGTATTGTTGTTAAACACGGTATTGACCGTAGAGCAAGGGCAAGCTCATTCTCACGCAAAAACAACCGGTTGGGAAAAATTTACCGATAAAATGATTGCTGAAATTAACCAGCACCGTTCTGGGGTCGTTTTCCTGCTTTGGGGCGCACATGCTCAGAAGAAAGGTCAGTTTATCGATCGTGAAAAACACTTCGTGTTAGAAGCACCGCATCCATCCCCCCTCTCTGCTCGTAGAGGCTTTTTCGGTTGCCAACACTTCTCGAAAACCAATCAAATACTGGCTGAACAAGATCTCACTCCAATTGATTGGCGCTTGCCATTTTTAGTCTAGTGATAATGCTCTCACTATATATAAGAGGCACTTTTTGTGCCTCTTTTGGTTTGTGAGAGACTTAATGGCATTGATATAAATATCTTTATCCGATTCTTTGAAGGGTATTCAAACCTAAGTACCCATCTTGCTATACACTTACAAAGATTGTGTGTTTAAGGAGAAGCACTATGATGCTTGAACAAATCAAGCGTGAACATGGTTATATTGTTCGCCTGCTATCTATATTGGCAAGCAAAGTTGAGTTGCTTAAGCAAGAGAAGTCCGTTAACTATAGCTTAATCAAAGAGATAGTTGACTATCTGTCTGAGCATGCAGAGAAAGAACATCATCCGAAAGAGGATATTCTTTACCACTATTACCTTGAGCATTATGGCAATAAACAAGAGATGGAAAACTTAGAGTTTGAGCACAAACTGCTCGAGTGTAAAACTCATGCCTTCCTTAATATTGTCGATATGATCTTGCAAGATGCGGTTGTGCCACATCATATATTTCTTGAACAGTTAGAGCAGTTTATGAATTCTCAGCGCCAACACTTGGAGTTAGAAGAGAAGAGCATTTTACCGATGATCCACCAACGTTTCTCTGTACAAGATTGGCAAGCGGTCGAGCAACTTTATACAGGAAGTAATGAAGATGATCCTGTATTTGGCGAAACGATCGCTGAACGATACTCGCAACTGGCTGAACGAGTACGTCAAACTGAGTTAGAGTGTGTGTAGCTTAGTATTGACGATTAGAAATTAAAAAAGAGGCGTTAAGCCTCTTTTTTTAGAAATCTAAATCATCAAAGTTGTCTAAGCCGATGTCCATATCTCTTAGCTCTTTTTCTAGTCGGCGGCGATCTTTTATCGCTTCGATTTCACGCCATTTACGTTTGACTGGCTTAGAGCGAGATGCGCGTCCGCGCGGTAAGTCCATATCCAAGAACTCTTCAAAGTTTAAGCCTTCCATAAGCAACCTCGTTTACTTTGTTGTTTGAAGATTAAATACCACTGAGCAGCAAGGCTATCTATGATTGATTTCTCATTTGTTGCGATTTGATGAATTTTTCATTGTATTTTGTGCATAACCACACTGTTTATGAATGATGTGTTGTATAAAAAATAACCGTTTGTCATCACTTAATCGATTAATTTTGACTATTTTTGATGTTAATCGGCTGTTCCAAATTGCATAAACAATAGTGAGTATCCCCTGTCATAGGGTGAAGCTGGATAATTGCATTGAGAGGACGCATAAATGAGTGGCTATTTTTAGAGATAAAACCAGTAGGAATAAGGAATTGCCCTGATTTTATAGGATGCTGTTTTTTAATTTGAACCAAGATCGCGCTTGTTGTTAATATTTGATGTTAATGTGCTTTATTTGTGTTTGATGTGTGATGGTTTGTGTTAATCGATGGTGATTTTATAGTGAAAAATAACAATCAAAAGCAATTGAATGCATATTGATTTTTGCTATTCTTCACTGCATTATCCGCCCGTCAAAAAATACGCTGATACGTAAAATGGAAGCATGAAGCGAAATTTACATATCTGAGCTGCGAAAAATAAAACCTAAACACTAAGCAATCTTGACACTTAGTCGAGCAGCTAGATGGATGGCATGGATGCAGTGATTGGTGAAACTCACTACGAGGATGTTATGACAGACTTAATCAATTTAATGAACGGATTACTATGGGGTTCTGTTCTTGTTTATCTTTTAGTCGGTGTAGGCGTGTACTTTACTTTCCGACTTGGTTTTATTCAGTTCCGCCACTTCGGCCACATGTTCTCAGTATTGAAGAACAGCCGTAAAGCTGACACTGCTGGTATCTCTTCTTTCCAAGCACTTTGTACTAGTCTTGCTGCTCGTGTCGGCACAGGTAACATGGCCGGCGTTGCTGTTGCACTAACTGCTGGTGGCCCAGGCGCTATCTTCTGGATGTGGCTAATCGCCATGCTAGGTATGGCAACGTCGTTTGCAGAAAGTACGCTAGCGCAGCTGTACAAAACAAAAGACGACGACGGTAACTACCGTGGTGGTCCAGCATACTACATGGAAAAAGGCCTAGGTATGCGTTGGATGGGTGTACTGTTCTCAGTGTTCCTAATCATTGCTTTCGGTCTTGTCTTCAACGCGGTACAGGCGAACTCAATCGCTAATGCGGTTATTTCGGCATTCGAGCTACCAAAAACAGAAATTCAAATTTCCGTTCCTGCATTCTTAATGTCACTAATGGACAGCACGGATTCAGGTAACATTGTTATCATCAAAGAATCGTTGATGATTGGCTGTGGCGTGATGATGCTTGCAGCGGTTGTTATCTTCGGTGGTATCAAACGTATTGCGAAAGTGGCTGAGCTTATCGTTCCGCTAATGGCACTGGCTTACCTTGCGCTTGCTCTGTTTGTTATGTTTGCAAACATCGAGAAACTACCAGCGGTTATCTCGCTGATCGTTAAGAGTGCATTTGGCCTGCAAGAAGCAGCATCAGGTGGTCTAGGTTACGCTATCGCACAAGCGATGATTAACGGTATTAAGCGTGGTTTGTTCTCGAACGAAGCGGGTATGGGTTCTGCGCCAAACGCAGCAGCATCAGCGACACCGTACCCACCACACCCTGCATCACAAGGTTACGTGCAGATGCTAGGCGTATTTATGGATACTATCGTTATCTGTTCAGCGACTGTTGCTATCATTCTAATGTCTGGTGAATATGTACCACACGGTGAAGTAACCGGTATTGAACTGACTCAAGCAGCACTAAGCTCACAAGTTGGTGGCTGGGGTGGTATCTTTGTTGCGGTAGCGATTTTCTTCTTCGCCTTTACCTCAATCATTGCAAACTACTCTTACGCAGAAACAAACCTGATTTTCCTAGAGCATAACCATAAAGCAGGTCTTGGCCTATTCCGTATATTCGTACTAGGTATGGTTGTGTTTGGTGCAGTCGCGTCTCTTCCTGTTGTTTGGGCACTAGCAGACGTATCTATGGGTCTAATGGCGATTGTTAACTTGATAGCGATTCTATTGCTATCTGGCATCGTGATTAAGCTAGCGAAAGACTACAACCAGCAGTTAGATGCGGGTAAAGTCCCTACGTTTGATTCAAATGATTACCCAGAGCTGAAGTCTCAGCTTGAAGATGGTATCTGGGATCAAAACAACAAGAGTTAATCGCTGATAGCTATTAATACGATTTGAAAAGCCATGCAGACAATGCATGGCTTTTTTTGTACCCTAAACTGAATAAAAACAGATAACCAATAGAGTAAAGTCATGTTAATTGTCGTATCACCAGCCAAGACGCTCGATTATGAATCGCCTCTTGCGACGGAGAAGTTCACTCAGCCAGAGTTAGTTGAATATTCTAAACAGCTTATTGAAGTATGCCGCAAGCTAACGCCAGCCGATGTCGCAAGCTTAATGAAAGTGAGCGATAAAATCGCTGACCTGAATGTTGGTCGTTTTCAAGAGTGGAGTGAGACTTTCACTGTAGAGAATGCGCGCCAAGCGATTTTGGCCTTTAAAGGTGATGTTTATACTGGTTTAGATGCCGCAAGCTTATCTGAGGATGATTTTGACTATGCTCAGCAGCATTTACGCATGTTGTCAGGCTTATACGGTTTATTAAAGCCATTAGATTTGATGCAGCCTTATCGATTAGAGATGGGGACAAAGCTTGCCAACGACAAAGGCACTAACCTGTACCAGTTTTGGGGCAATGTTATTACCGATAAGCTCAATCAGGCGATCAGTGAACAAGGCGACAATGTTCTGATTAACTTGGCATCAAACGAGTACTTCAAAGCGGTAAAACCTAAAAACCTTGACGCACAGGTGATTACGCCAGTCTTTAAAGATTGTAAAAATGGCACCTATAAGGTGATCAGTTTCTACGCAAAGAAAGCTCGTGGCATGATGGCACGCTACATTATTGAAAATCGTATCGAAAGCGTGGCGGATCTGACTAAGTTTGATGTGGCGGGTTATTACTTCGTTGAAGAAGAGTCTTCACCAACTGAGTTGGTATTCAAGCGAGAAGAGCAATAGAGGTTTAGGTATGTGGCAGGCAGTAAAGCGCTGGATTGCAAAGTATGATGCGTGGTGTCGTTCGATGGGACTGACACCCGATCAAAAGCGCAGCTGCGTGCCTTATCGTAAAGACCCCAGTCACGATGCTGAATCTAAAACGGATTAACTAGGTGATTGTTAATGCGTCTGTTCGATACACATTGTCACTTTGACTTCCCCCCTTTTCAGGATGATTTTCCCAATCAACTTGCGGCAGCGAATCAAGCTGGAGTTGAGCGCTTCCTTATCCCTGCGATTGGCTTAAGCAATTGGCCGTTATTGCAGCAATTAGCCCGTGATAATCCACAAGTCTATATTGCGTTAGGCTTCCACCCTTATTTTTTGGATGCTCAAGCGGTTTCTCAGTTAGAGCAGCTCGATACTTTGCTTGCGACCAAACCACCTAATTGCGTGGCTGTGGGGGAGTGCGGCTTAGATGGGATGGTTGATGTCGGAATCGAATTACAAGAAACCTTATTGATTGAGCAGATAAAGCTCGCTAATCAGCATCGCTTACCTTTAGTGCTCCATGCACGAAAAACGCACAATAGATTGTTACAGTTGTTAAAGCAGCAGCGGCATCAAACTGGGGGGATCTTGCATGGATTTTCTGGCAGTTATCAGCAAGCCAAACAGTTTGTTGATTTGGGATTTTATATTGGTGTTGGAGGTGTTATTACCTACCCAAGAGCCAATAAAACTCGCCAAGCGGTAGCCCAGCTTCCTCTTGATAGTTTAGTTCTCGAAACTGACGCTCCAGATATGCCTTTAATGGGATATCAAGGCCAAATTAACCACCCTAAACGTTTGCCTCTGATTTTGGATATTTTGGCTCAATTGCAGAATAACGATGCGCAAACGATTGCGGAGATCGTTTGGCGAAATGGCAATTTGGCGCTGAATATTTGTGAATGAAATCGAAGTATGTTGTATCGATTATGATTGTGGTGATTAAAATTAGTGATAATCATCACATTAATGGGTGAATGCCAACTGAATCTTATAAGAAAGTGTGAGGGGCGCATTACTTTAACATAGGTGGGATGAGTATAATTGCCCCCGCTTTTTGAGCTCCATTTTGTAACACGCCAACAAATAACTTATAAGGAAGTCATAAACTATGAGCCTGTTTATGAGCCTAGTCGGTATGATTGTGCTGCTTGCTATCGCATTCGCATTTTCATCGAACCGCAAAGCTATCAACTTGAGAACTGTGGGTGGCGCATTCGCTATCCAATTCGTATTAGGTGCATTTGTACTTTACGTACCTTGGGGCCGTGATCTATTGAACGGTTTCTCACAAGGTGTATCTAACGTTATCAACTACGGTAACGATGGTTCATCTTTCCTATTCGGTGGTCTTGTTTCTGACAAGATGTTCGAAGTGTTCGGTGGCGGTGGTTTCATCTTCGCTTTCCGCGTTCTTCCTACACTGATCTTCTTCTCTGCACTTATCTCTGTACTTTACTACATTGGTGTAATGCAGTGGGTTATCAAGATCCTTGGTGGCGCGCTACAAAAAGCACTGGGTACTTCTCGTGCGGAATCAATGTCTGCAGCTGCGAACATCTTCGTAGGTCAAACAGAAGCACCTCTAGTTGTTCGTCCGTTTGTTCCTAAGATGACTCAGTCTGAACTATTCGCAGTAATGTGTGGTGGTCTTGCGTCAGTAGCTGGTGGTGTACTAGCGGGTTACGCATCTATGGGTGTACCTCTAGAGTACCTTGTAGCAGCATCATTCATGGCAGCTCCGGGTGGTCTACTATTCGCTAAAATTCTTCACCCAGAGACAGAACAGCCTCATGAAGATTTCGACGAAGCGATCGACGGTGGCGACGACAAACCTGCTAACGTTATTGACGCAGCAGCAGGCGGCGCAGCATCTGGTCTACAACTAGCACTAAACGTTGGTGCAATGCTAATCGCATTCGTAGGTCTAATCGCTCTTATCAACGGTATGCTAGGTGGCATCGGTGGTTGGTTCGGTATGCCTGAACTAACTCTAGAGCTAATCCTAGGTTACGCGTTCTCTCCACTAGCATTCCTAATCGGTGTTCCATGGGACGAAGCAATCGTTGCGGGTTCATTCATCGGTCAGAAACTAGTAATCAACGAATTCGTTGCATACTTGAACTTCACACCTTACCTAGGTGAAACAGCTCAAGTTGTTGCTGAAACAGGCAAAGTAATGTCTGACAAGACAACAGCAATCATCTCGTTCGCTCTATGTGGTTTCGCAAACCTTTCTTCTATCGCGATTCTACTAGGTGGTCTAGGTAGCCTTGCTCCAAACCGCCGCAGCGACATCGCTCGCATGGGTATTAAAGCAGTACTTGCTGGTACATTGTCTAACCTAATGGCTGCGACAATTGCTGGCTTCTGCCTAAGCCTTGCAGCATTTTAAATTAAAGCTGGTATTTAATTTATAGACGCCGTATTACCTTATGCCCTGTAGCAAGAAATTGCTGCGGGGCATTTTTCGTTTTTGGTGGGCAATAATGGCTAAGACGTGATTGGAAATCCGTCATCATTGAATAAATGCCAACCAAAGTTTTTTGAGATACAAACCGTTTGCGCTTTACGAGGCACTACAGTTTTGCGGTGAATCTCTATAATGTAGTAATCATAGGATTGTGATTGAGGCGAGTTCTTAATCACTTAATGAATACTTCACTCCTAGTGAGCAAATGATTTGCCGCTAAGAGCACATCTCACAAGCCTTTTCGTTTGTGATGTGATATTAAAGACACCGCAATCATAGATTGTTGTGCCATAGGCCAAACTGGTACTGTGCGGTGACAAGGATAGCAATTGGGGGCAAATTCGCTGTTTGCCTTCGAGTCTTCAAGGAACCAAGTCCGTTCATTAATAGCTGGATTCTCAACCTATACTATTGGAGAGAGTCGCAGCCACATTTTTGAATATTGATCGGAGATAGAAATGAGCGATTTAAAAGCAGCAGCGCTACGTGCACTAAAACTAATGGATCTTACAACGCTAAATGACGATGACACTGATGCAAAAGTGATCTCACTATGTCATGACGCGAAATCAGCAGTAGGCAACACAGCTGCAATTTGTATTTACCCTCGCTTTATTCCTATTGCTAAGAAGACACTTCGTGAGCAAGGTACACCTGACGTTCGTATCGCGACAGTAACAAACTTCCCACACGGTAACGATGACATCGAGATCGCAGTTGCTGAAACTAAAGCGGCTGTTGCTTACGGCGCAGACGAAGTAGACGTAGTATTCCCATACCGTGCTCTAATGGCAGGTGATGAGAAAGTTGGCTTCGAATTGGTTAAGCAATGTAAAGAAGCGTGTGGCGATATCCTACTGAAAGTGATTATCGAAACAGGTGAACTAAAAGAAGAAGCGCTAATCAAGAAAGCATCTCAAATCTGTATTGAAGCAGGTGCGGACTTCATTAAAACTTCAACTGGTAAAGTGCCAGTAAACGCAACTCCAGAATACGCACGAATGATGCTAGAAGTGATTCGTGATATGGGCGTTGCAGAAACTGTAGGTTTCAAACCAGCTGGTGGTGTGCGCACTGCAGAAGACGCAGCAGCATACCTAGCAATGGCTGATGAAATCTTAGGTGACAACTGGGTTGATGCTCGTCACTACCGCTTCGGTGCATCAAGCCTGCTGACGAACCTTCTTAATACATTAGAAGTGACAGACGAAACAGCTGATCCAACAGCTTACTAATTACTCGTTATATTTGGCTTGTGGCCTAGCCGCTACGCCAAATATTTAGAGTAAAACTAACAACAAAGTCTGTTTGGTGGAGCAGTTATTCGCTGCTCCCCATTACCTCTTTACCTTACAACCATTGCTAGCTTTAGCATGGGAGGATCTAATGTACTTACCTCAAGAAATCATTCGTAAAAAACGCGACGGCGAAGTGCTGAGCGCAGAAGAAATCAACTTTTTCATTCAAGGTGTTGCAAACAACACTGTTTCTGAAGGCCAAATTGCTGCCTTCGCAATGACTATCTTTTTTAATGAAATGACGATGCCTGAGCGTATCGCACTGACTTGTGCAATGCGTGATTCAGGTATGGTTATTGATTGGAGCCACATGAATTTTGGTGGCCCTATTGTCGACAAACACTCAACGGGTGGTGTCGGTGATGTAACCTCATTAATGCTTGGCCCTATGGTGGCGGCATGTGGCGGTTTTGTTCCTATGATCTCAGGTCGTGGTCTTGGTCATACTGGCGGTACGCTAGATAAGCTAGAAGCGATTCCTGGTTACAACATTACTCCTACTAACGAAGTGTTTGGCCAAGTAACGAAAGACGCAGGTGTGGCTATTATCGGTCAAACAGGCGATTTAGCACCGGCTGATAAACGCGTATACGCGACTCGTGATATCACAGCGACAGTCGACAACATCTCATTGATCACTGCGTCTATTCTTTCTAAGAAACTTGCAGCGGGTCTTGAATCTCTAGTGATGGATGTGAAAGTAGGTTCTGGTGCATTTATGCCAACTTACGAAGCATCAGAAGAACTAGCAAAATCTATCGTAGCGGTAGCGAATGGTGCAGGCACTAAGACAACGGCGATCCTAACTGATATGAACCAAGTATTGGCATCATCAGCTGGTAACGCAGTTGAAGTTCGCGAGGCTGTTCAGTTCCTAATTGGCGAATACCGTAACCCGCGTCTATTGGAAGTGACGTTAGCGTCGTGTGCTGAAATGTTGGTACTAGCTAAGCTAGCTAAAGACACAGAAGAAGCGAACGCGAAGCTGATGGAAGTACTTGATAACGGTAAAGCGGCTGAGTGCTTCGGTAAGATGGTTGCTGGTCTTGGTGGCCCAGCTGACTTCATGGCGAACTACGATAACTACCTAGAAAAAGCGGAAATTATCAAGCCTGTTTACGCCGAGCAAGAAGGCGTAGTTTCTGCAATGGATACTCGCGCAATTGGTATGGCTGTTGTTTCAATGGGCGGTGGTCGTCGCGTAGCAACTGATAGCATCGATTACGCAGTTGGTTTTGATCAGTTCATCCGTTTGGGTGAAACCGCAGATGCAAGCAAGCCTCTAGCGATGATTCACGCACGTAGCGAAGAACAATGGCAAGAAGCGGCGAAAGCGCTGAAAGCAGCGATTGTTATCGGTGGTGAATACACGCCAACGCCAAACGTATACCGCCAAATCCGCGCAGAAGACGTTTAACGCATTATATAAAAGGCCTGCTCACCCATAACAGCAGTATTTAGAGTGGGCCTAAGGAAGAAGCAATGAAAAGAGCATTTATTTTAGTACTAGACTCATTTGGTATTGGCGCAACAGCTGATGCAGATAAGTTTGGTGATGTAGGTTCAGATACCCTAGGCCATATCGCTGAGCAATGTGATCAGGGCCTTGCTGATAACGATCAACGTAGTGGTGCATTAAAGTTACCAAACCTAACTAAGCTGGGTTTAGCGATGGCGCACAAAGAGTCTACGGGTCAGTTTGCCTTAGGTCTAAACCCAGATTCTGAAGTGATTGGCGCGTATGGCCATGCGGCTGAACTCTCTTCTGGTAAAGATACTCCGTCTGGTCACTGGGAAATTGCTGGTGTTCCTGTTCTATTTAATTGGGGCTACTTCACTGATAAAGAAAACAGCTTCCCGAAAGAGTTAACAGATCGCATTCTTGAGCGTGCAGGCCTTGATGGTTTCCTTGGTAACTGCCATTCATCAGGTACTGAAATCCTAGACAACCTAGGTGAAGAGCACATGAAGAGCGGCTTGCCAATCTTCTATACTTCAGCGGACTCTGTATTCCAGATTGCGTGTCACGAAGAGACATTTGGCTTAGAGCGTCTATTAGACCTATGCCAAATCGCACGTGAAGAGCTAGAAGACTACAACATCGGTCGTGTTATCGCGCGTCCATTTGTTGGTGCAGGTAAAGGTCAGTTTGAGCGTACGGGTAACCGTCGCGACCTGTCTGTTGAGCCGCCAGCGGCAACTGTGTTGCAAAAACTGGTTGATGAGAAACAGGGTGACGTGGTTTCTATCGGTAAGATCTCTGACATCTACGCAGGTTGCGGTATCAGCAAGAAAGTGAAAGCGACAGGTATTCCAGCTCTGTTTGAAGCGACGCTTGAGCAAATCAAAGCAGCTGGCGATAACACGATTGTATTTACTAACTTTGTCGACTTTGATTCTGCTTACGGCCACCGCCGTGATGTTGCAGGCTATGCGGCTGCGCTTGAGTACTTCGATGGTCGTATCAACGAAGTGCTTGAGTTAATGGAAGAAGACGATGTGCTAATTCTAACCGCTGACCATGGTTGTGACCCAACATGGCAAGGTACTGACCATACGCGTGAGCACATCCCAGTGCTTGTTTACGGTCATAAAGTACCGGCAGGTTCGCTTGGTCGTCGCAATACATTTGCTGATATTGGCCAATCGCTAGCAAATTATTTTGATACATCAGCGATGGAATACGGCGAAAGCTTCCTGTAAATTAATACTCTAATTAGGCGTCTTACTAGACGCCTTTTTTCGGCCTAACTTTTAGAAAGGAAAATGGTATGGCAACTCCACATATTAATGCTGAAATGGGCGATTTCGCTGATGTCGTTCTAATGCCGGGCGATCCGCTACGTGCAAAATACATTGCGGAAACATTTCTGGATGACGTGGTTCAGGTGTGTGATGTTCGTAATATGTTCGGTTACACAGGTACTTACAAAGGTCGTAAGATTTCAGTAATGGGTCACGGTATGGGTATCCCGTCGTGCTCTATCTACGTGACTGAACTTATTAAAGATTTTGGTGTTAAAAAAGTTATCCGTGTGGGTAGCTGCGGCGCAGTAAACGAAGACATTAAAGTTCGTGATGTTGTGATTGGTATGGGCGCGTGTACGGATTCAAAAGTAAACCGCATTCGCTTTAAAGGCCATGACTTTGCAGCCATCGCGGATTACAAAATGGTTCGCGCTGCAGAACAAGCGGCTAAAGCGCGCGGCATTGACGTGAAAGTCGGTAACCTATTCTCTGCTGAGCTGTTCTACACGCCAGATCCTGAAATGTTCGAAGTCATGGACAAATACGGCATCGTCGGTGTTGAAATGGAAGCGGCAGGTATTTACGGCGTTGCAGCTGAGTACGGTGCGAAAGCGTTAAGTATCTGTACGGTTTCTGACCATATTAAAACGGGTGAGCAAACGACATCAGATGAGCGTGCTACCACCTTTAATGAAATGATGCTTATCGCGTTAGATTCAGTGCTACTTGGTGACGAAGAGTAACCAATAGTTAAAGTATCTAAAGCGTTAGATAGCAAAAGCCCCGCAAGATACCGAGCGGGGCTTTTTATTTGTTTTGTAGAGTGGGTTATTGAGCCATCTCTTTTAACAGCAGGTTTTCACCTTTGCTTTTGGGTTTACGACGAATCACAAACGCCAGCAATAGGCCGGCAATGAAACTCATGCCTACCATGCCATACATGTAACGATCACTTTTACGATAGTAGTGATCGGAAAAAGCGGTTAAACGCCCAGTCTCAAAGGTCAGGCGAATAAAGCCGACAATGGCGTTGTCATGCATTACTGGCTCAACAAGCTGTTGTCGGCCAATGCGTGCCGTTTCAAGAGGGGTATCTAAACCAAGAATTTCACGTACAGATTTTGCTTTTTCGCTCGAAGCTAAACGAATGCCTTCTGCGTCATAAATAGTGGCATCAAACACTAAGTTGTCAGTTGAGAGCTGATTGGTCAGTTTGAGTAAACGTTCTTGATCTTGGTTTGCAATCATATCACCGGCAGACAGTGAAGCCTGCGAGACCAACATTTTGGTCAGTACTTCCAACTGGTTCGCTTGAATCTGTTCATTACCTTTGGTGATCTTAACGCTGTTGACCGCAATAATAGCGCCTCCAGCGATAAGCAGTAAGATCGCTAGGATTCGCATCGCCATGCGGAATGAAAACAGTGAAGAGTCCATATATTACCTACCGTGGTTTCTCTTAAATAGAGAATAAAAAGACATTTTAGACTACGGTAAGCATATTGAGACTTGCGCAACCAAATTGCAATAGGGTAACGTGATAGCAATAATCAAAGGAATTCTAGACATGGATATGTTTAATACACTTTCAATTCAGCGTCATACCACACTACTTAACCGCTTACCTGAAACCCGTCTATCGACTAACTTGCACCGCAGTAAAGCGCAATGGATCGTATTTGGTGAGTACCTGAGCCCACGTCACTTCGATGATATCGATTTTTTTGTCGGTGAGTTCACGCCACTCCTAGATACTTGGAAAGTAGGCGGCTATGAGGTTGCTCTGATGGCGGGTGAGCTTACTCCGCAACATGAAGAGATCCTGCAAGCATTAGAGCTAGACTATGCGCGATTGCAAGATGTACCGGATGTCACTAAGCCGGGGCTAATTGTGTTTGATATGGACTCGACGGCTATCCAGATCGAATGTATTGATGAAATTGCTAAATTGGCCGGTGTGGGTGAAGAAGTGTCGGAAGTCACAGAGCGTGCAATGCAAGGCGAACTGGATTTTGAACAAAGCCTTCGCCAACGTGTCGGTAAATTGGAAGGTGCAGATGAGTCAATTTTGAGCGAGGTTCGCGCTCAATTGCCTCTAATGCCTGATCTACCACAATTGATTACGACGCTGCAAAAATTTGGTTGGAAGACAGCCATCGCTTCTGGCGGCTTTACTTATTTCTCTGATCACTTGAAGCAAATGATGAACTTAGATTTTGCTCAGTCTAACCAGTTAGAGATAGTGGATGGTAAGTTAACCGGTAAAGTGCTCGGTGAGGTTGTGTCTGCTGAAACCAAAGCTGAAATTTTGTTGCAACTGGCTGAGCAGCATCAAATCGAAGTGCACAATACCGTCGCGGTCGGTGATGGTGCGAATGACTTGGTGATGATGAATGCTGCAGGTTTGGGTATTGCTTATCATGCTAAACCAAAAGTTGAGCAACAAGCTCAAACCGCCGTGCGTTATTCGGGGTTAGGCGGGGTAATGTGTATCTTGTCGGGTTATTTGGTTAAGCAGCAGAAGATCAGCTTTAAACCATTGCCTTAGAGTGCTTACTTTCGGGTACGTACTTGTGAGTGTAAAAATAAAGCGAGCTATTTAGCTCGCTTTTTTAGTGATTGCTGAGTTACTGAGTGAGCTCAAGTCGAATGAGAACTTCTTCCGTAATATCGATAATTTCACCGTAACCGACAATATTACAAATCTCTTTTTCTAGCGTTCTCGCCTGATGCAGGCTGATATGGCTCAGCTCTTCAATGTCTTTTCTGAGTAATTGAGTTAATGGGTCAAATACTGGTGCACCACAGATACGCAGCGCATAGAACTCGCCCATCATTAATGTTTTCTTGATGAACTGAATTCGTTCTTGCGTGGATTCAAAATCACAGGCTAGTTTGGTTTCCAGCGATTGAATCCGTGTGCCGAATTTCAGCGTGGAGACATACAACTCATGGAATTGCGGTTTAACCCCTTCAATTCGTTTCATTGGCTCAGCCAATAAGGTAGAAGTTCTACCTTTATATATTGGGTCTAATGAAAACTTGTGGTTTTGTCCTAGCTTGGCAAAGATGGTTAAGTGCGGCAAGAGAGGGTAGTTGACCCCAATCACTTTAGGCTTTAGGTTGACGCCTTTTTTCTCAATAAAGAGTGGTGTGCTAACGATCTTATCCAGCAAAATGTTGTGTAGCCCTTCGAGCATTTCTTGGCTTGGGAGCATCTCAGGCTTTGCGACTAATTTGGCTTGGTTGTGCTCAATCAGTCGGCCAAAAAAGGCCATGGTCTTACGGTTTTTGCTGTTGTTCTCCATCACCATTTGTACCCGCTTGCCACCCGGGCTGATTCGGATCACTCTATATGGCACGGCATCGAGGGGCAGAGATTTATCGTACAGTTGCAACTCACTAAAGTTTACTTCACACATGTCATCTGCTTTGACATCAAGCGGTGAGGTTAAGGCTAGATAGAGGCCTTGTTTTGAAATGTCGAGTGTTACCCCTGACGCTTGCTGACCTTGCCCCGAAACAATCAGAGGAGAGCGGAATTGATATCTTGGCTCTTTACGACGGCTTTGAGCATCAAAGTAAAGACTTAATGGAGTATGAGGCGCATTGCGTTTATGGCGGAAACGGTTCAAAGAGCTGCTAGGTAAGCGCGGTTTTTCGCTGAGTAGATAATCTTTACCTGTACTAGAGTCAGATATTTCCTGCAAAATGCCAAAATGAGTCAGGCCGGGAATCAACTCACGAGATTCTGGCGGAAGCTCGTCGAGCTGCTCACGTTCATCCTCGGACAGTTCAAAGACAGATAAGCGGAAGGCGCGCCAGCTGCTTTTTTTCGCCCCAACATGCCAGAACAAGTGGCGTTGCTCACGAGTTGCTTCAGGCATCATCATCGAAAAGTAGATTTCTTTGCCCATGTGATCGTGCTTAAACGAGTAAAGCACATTGCTGCAGCCGCGCATGCCGGGCTTAGTGAGGTACTCCATTCGCTCTTTGCTAAATAGATTACCAAGCGTCAATTGGTTGCGTTCATCATTCCAGTATTGCCAAACTGGTTGATTGTTTTCAGTCATCAATACCAGTTTGAGTTCATTACCGCTAAAAAATAGCGGCAAGTTACAAGAGTGTTTTAGGTAGTTATGTTCGTAACCGCGAGTTCGAGTTCGAATTACCTTATCTTGGTTATCGTGCCGCGCTTTTTGTGAGTCGCTTTCTAAGCGGTTGCTAATGATTTCTTCCAGTACCGAACTATCGCCAATGTTGACGGTTCTTAAAAAACGCACTGCATCATTTTCATAAGACTCGTCGATACCCACAATGCGGAACTGAATTGGCTTGTCGATATTAAGAATAGAGAGCGACTTGGCGAGTTCAACGAAGGTGACGTCGATTGCTTCACCGAGTTTGTAATCAAATGCAGAAGGGACTTTAAACTTAGCGCCAGAAGGGGAAATGTCGACTGTAACGCCATGCACCAGTTGATCGTTAGATAATGATATTTCAATTTGCGTGGCGATTTTGAGGCGGTTTTCTTTGCGCTTTAGATCGTAACCCATCACGAGAGGTTCTGCGCTAAAGGCGGTGCTGGAAGGGTTGGTTAGGTCACTGCCTTGAGGCTTTCCTAACTGATTCATTACCTTAAAGCTGTTACGCGTATTGGATAAGGCTTCATAGACGCCTTCTGTATAACCGCCAAATTTGCGCACATTCTTGTGATAGATATTAAATGCAACGTCATCAAGCCAATGAGTAATGCCATCCAGTTCATACTCACGACACTCTCCTTGGACACGGCCGCGTAAATCAATAGAGCGGAAACAAGGGGTCATGACCCGTTTCAACTCAATCTTGACTAAAATTCGAGATGAAGGAGGCTGCCCATCTGTCATTTGAGAGAGAAGGTATTCAAAATCATCCGTTCCATAGACTGGGATGAGTCGTTCTGCGATAGAGAGAATTTCCGACTGCTGCATGTTTTTTTGTAAGAGTGTCCTTGTGAATTAGATATCGGCCTTGATTAATAGATCTTTAGTGATATGTTACGGCGAATCAAGCCTATAAGGTGACTTAATAGGTTGCCAATATCACAAAAAAACACTGAGGTTATATGGCTAAAGCAAAACGCGCTTATGTTTGTAATGACTGCGGTGCTGACTTCCCTCGTTGGCAGGGGCAGTGTAACGCATGTGGTGCATGGAATACGATTTCAGAAGTTCGTCTTGCGGCGTCGCCCACAGTAGCACGCAATGAGCGCTTGTCTGGTTATGCCGGTTCTGGTAATGACAGCGCCGTTCAGACGCTATCCGAAATCGACTTGCAAGAAGTACCTAGGTTTACCAGTGGCTTTAAAGAGCTCGACCGCGTACTTGGGGGCGGCATTGTACCCGGCGCGGCGATATTAATTGGTGGTAACCCGGGCGCGGGTAAATCCACTTTGCTACTGCAGACTATGTGTTTGTTGTCATCGCAAATGCCGACGTTATATGTGACAGGTGAAGAATCTTTACAACAAGTCGCGATGCGCGCTTCGCGTCTTGGCCTGCCAAAAGACCATCTTAAAATGCTTTCTGAAACGAATGTCGACCGAATCTGCCAAGTGGCAGAAAAAGAACAACCAAAAATTATGGTTATCGACTCGATTCAGGTCATGCACGTAGCAGACGTGCAATCATCACCGGGTAGTGTTGCTCAGGTACGTGAATCCGCGACAGCGCTGACTCGTTACGCGAAGCAAAACAATGTCGCTGTGTTTATTGTTGGTCACGTGACTAAAGATGGCACGTTAGCAGGGCCAAAGGTGCTTGAGCACATTATCGACTGTTCGGTACTGCTTGATGGTGGCACTGATAGCCGTTTTAGAACGCTCCGTAGTCACAAAAACCGCTTTGGTGCAGTCAATGAGCTAGGCGTATTTGCCATGACGGGGCAGGGGCTAAAAGAGGTCAGTAACCCTTCTGCGATTTTCTTATCCCGAGGTGAAGAAGAAACCTCAGGTAGTTCGGTGATGGTGGTGTGGGAAGGTACTCGCCCACTGTTAGTCGAGATTCAAGCGCTGGTGGATTACTCTCAATTGGCGAATCCGCGCCGAGTGGCTGTCGGTCTTGAGCAAAACCGTTTATCTCTATTATTAGCAGTATTACATAAGCATGGTTGCCTACAAATGGCTGACCAAGATGTGTTTGTGAATGTGGTGGGCGGCGTCAAGGTAACCGAAACCAGTGCGGATTTAGCCTTAGTAATGGCGCTACTATCAAGCTTTAGAGACCGTCCACTGCCAAAAGATGTAGTGGTGTTTGGTGAAGTGGGGCTAGCAGGTGAAATTCGACCGGTACCAAGTGGTCAAGAGCGATTAAACGAAGCGTTCAAACATGGCTTCAAAAAGGCGATTGTACCGGCAGCGAATATGCCTAAAGGTGGTATCCCTGGAATGCAGATTCATGGCGTGAAAAAACTGTCGGAAGCAATTGAAGCATTTGATGAGTTGTAACTCATATAAGATGGATTAGCACGAACCAAACTGTGATGGTTTAAACGTTCTGGTTATGATTCGTGTTTTTTTCGTCGGTTTTGATGTTCGTAGGTCAACAAACGGAAACCTTTGCCGTATAATGTCGGCCAATCTGTTGGTGTTGAAATTTAACGGGACAATTTGCTTATATCGTTAGGTATTACCTATCCTATTACTGAAGAATATTCACCTCTAACATATTTTTTAAATACAACAGCACGCAAGGGTATCAGTCTTGACAGATTGTGATATACTCTGCGCGCACTTTATACCTTATTAACAGAGTAAGACAATGACTGATTTATCAAAATACAGAAACATTGGTATTTTTGCTCACGTAGACGCGGGTAAAACTACCTCTACGGAGCGTATCCTTAAGCTAACTGGTAAAATCCACAAGATGGGTGACACGCACGACGGCGAATCAACTACTGACTTCATGGAGCAGGAAGCTGAGCGTGGTATTACAATCCAGTCTGCTGCTACTACTTGTTTCTGGAACGATCACCGCCTAAACATCATCGATACTCCTGGACACGTTGACTTCACAATCGAAGTTTACCGTTCTCTAAAAGTACTTGATGGTGGTATCGGTGTATTCTGTGGTTCTGGTGGTGTTGAACCTCAGTCTGAAACTAACTGGCGTTACGCTGACGAATCAAAAGTATCTCGTCTAATCTTCGTTAACAAACTAGACCGTATGGGCGCTGACTTCTACAAAGTTTGTGACCAAGTACAAAACGTTCTAGGTGCGACTCCTCTAGTGATGACTCTACCTATCGGTATCGAAGATGACTTCACTGGTGTTGTAGACGTACTAAGCCAAAAAGCTTACGTTTGGGACGAAACTGGTCTTCCAGAAAACTACGAAATCCAAGATATTCCAGCTGATCTAGTAGAGAAAGCTGCTGAATACCGTGAGATGCTAATCGAAACTGCTCTAGAGCAAGACGAAGACCTAATGATGGCTTACCTAGAAGAAGGTGAAGAACCATCAATGGAAGAGATCAAGCGTTGTATCCGTAAAGGTACTCGTGATCTAGCATTCTTCCCAACTTACTGTGGTTCTGCATACAAGAACAAAGGTATCCAACTTGTTCTTGACGCAGTAGTAGACTACCTACCGTCTCCAACAGAAGTTGATCCACAGCCAATCACAGATAAAGATACAGGTGAAGCAACTGGTGAAGTTGCAACAGTATCTGCTGATGAATCACTAAAAGCGCTTGCGTTCAAGATCATGGACGACCGCTTCGGTGCACTAACGTTCATCCGTATCTACGCTGGTAAGATGAAGAAGGGTGACACAATCCTTAACTCAGCTACTGGTAAGACTGAGCGTATCGGCCGTATGGTTGAGATGCACGCAAACGACCGTAACGAGATCGATTCAGCACAAGCTGGTGACATCATCGCTGTTGTTGGTATGAAGAACGTTCAAACTGGTCACACTCTATGTGATCCTAAGAACGAAGTTACTCTTGAGCCAATGATCTTCCCAGAACCAGTAATCTCTATCGCTGTTAAGCCTAAAGATAAAGGCGGTTCTGAGAAAATGGGTATCGCGATCGGTAAAATGGTTGCAGAAGATCCATCTTTCCAAGTTGAGACTGATGAAGATTCAGGTGAAACTATCCTGAAAGGTATGGGTGAACTTCACCTAGACATCAAGGTAGACATCCTTAAGCGTACTTACGGCGTTGAGCTAGAAGTAGGTGCTCCACAGGTAGCTTACCGTGAAACTATCACTCAACCAGTTGAAGATAGCTACACGCACAAGAAACAGTCTGGTGGTTCTGGTCAGTTCGCGAAAATCGACTACCGTATCAAACCAGGTGAGCCAAACTCAGGCTTCACGTTCTCTTCAACAGTTGTTGGTGGTAACGTACCTAAAGAATTCTGGCCTGCAGTTGAGAAAGGCTTTGGCGGCATGATGGAAACTGGTGTTCTAGCTGGCTTCCCTACTCTAGACGTAGAAGTTGAACTATTCGACGGTGGTTTCCACGCAGTTGACTCTTCAGCTATCGCTTACGAAATTGCTGCTAAAGGCGCATTCCGTCAGTCTATGCCTAAAGCTGGCGCGCAACTTCTTGAGCCAATTATGAAAGTTGACGTGTTCACTCCAGACGATCACGTTGGTGACGTAATCGGTGACCTTAACCGTCGTCGTGGTATGATCAAAGACCAACAAGCTGGTACTACTGGCGTACGTATCAAGGGTGATGTACCTCTATCAGAAATGTTCGGTTACATCGGTTCTCTACGTACAATGACTTCTGGTCGTGGTCAGTTCTCTATGGAGTTCTCACACTACGCACCATGTCCAGCAAACGTAGCTGATCAAGTTATCGCTGAAGTTAAAGAGCGTAACGAGAAGAAGTAATTCTTTAAGTTAAATCTTTAAGATAAAAGCCTCGCTTATGCGGGGCTTTTTTGTATCTGTGTAATCGACTAGTGGATGTTGGAGGGTGATTTCGATGAGGGGGTTAAGAGTCTTTCATCTCTTGTTTTAGCCAGTCTGTAAACGCCTGAATTCGCACTCTTCTTGGTGATTCTGTTGCGGTAAATAGATTAAATTGCAGCCCCGGTGTTAGGCCTAAATCGAACGGTTTAACCAACATGCCTCTCTCAACAAAATCACTGGCCAAACAGTCACTAGCTAAGCAGACACCATGGCCAGCAATGACAGCACTCATGGCCAAGTCAAACGTACTGACCTCCATCCACTGTACCGCATTTTTGTTCATAGAGAGGTGCTGTGATTCAAACCATTGGCTCCACTGAAAGCTTGAAGAATCGTAATGAATTAACCAGCAGTCTAATAGTTGCTGTGGGTGTTCCAACTGCATCGACTTGGCTAATTCAGGCGAGCAAAAAGGGTAGATGGCTTCATGCATTAACAGTTCTTTGTGCAATACACTTTCATCCACTTCCTTTTCCCCTTGCCAGATAGCGACATCGACTTCGCCATGTTCCAAATCGAGAGAGTGGCAACTAGTAATTATACGAATCGGAATGTCGGGGTAGGCTACCGAGAACTTCCATAACCTCGGCATTAACCAACGAGATGAGAAAGACGGCGGGGCATTGACCTTGAGTAGCCCTTCAATCGGTTCATTCTGAATGATATTGAGGCCACTCACTATTTGGTTAAAGCCTTTGGATACGTGGCAACGCAGCGTTTCACCACGTTGGGTGAGTTCCATATTACGGCCTTTTCGGACGAACAATTTACAGTTCAGTTCATCTTCGAGACGTCGAAGGGTTTGGCTAACGGCTGCTTGGCTAACAAACAACTCATCGGCTGCTTTGCTGTAGCTTTTGAGTCTTGCAGCGGCTTCAAAGTAACGAAGTCCGGCGAGGTGTCTTAATCGCTTATCCATAAGCTCTAGTTATATTCCTTGTTAGAAATGGTTGTTCGGTTTTTGAACAGCTAGTTTCCATAATACAGAGAAAGAGGAGGAGGTGCACCATGGTGATCAGTTTAAAGTGGAATATAGACTTAGAGTTTAACTTCAAGAAAAAGAGTAAAAAGTGGACGTTAGCTAGCCAAAATACCAGTAGGAGAAGCCCTTCATCAAGTGCGTTGAGCTCTCACATGCAACAAGATATTGGCTTGCTGAATAGTGTCTCAAACCGTCGGGCGCATTTGGATTATCTATAATAAGTGGTTATTAAAAAGGAGCGCAATGCGCTCCTTTCAGATTGATGACGGGTGTTTATTCTTCCCAAACGACCAATTGATCTTTCGGCCAGTTATGGCCTATCTCATGATATTTTTGTTCAAGAATATGACGCTTGATCTTTAACGTTGGAGTGAGAATACCGTTCTCAATACTCCAAGGATCTTTGATCATCAACACCCCTTTGATCTGCTCGTGTGATTCTAGTTGCGCGTTCATCTTCGCCACGACTTTTTTGGTGGTTCTTGCATAACGCTCCCGATCAAAGTTCGGGAAATCGTGAGGAACAACCAACAGGATAGGTGCTGGTAGGCCTAAGCCAATCAAACACATCATCTCGACACGGCTGTACTCAAAGAGTTTTTTCTCGATTGGCACAGGAGCAACAAACTTACCTTTGGCGGTTTTAAAGTTGTCTTTCTTGCGTCCTTGAATAGTTAGGTAGCCGTCCACATCTAACGAGCCAACATCTCCAGTATGTAACCAGCCGTCGGAATTAAACGATTCTTGCGTGGCTATGTCATTCTTGTAGTAGCCAGAAAATAGACCTTGGCCACGAACCAAAATCTCGTCATCTTCGGCTATCTTGAGCTCGATCCCCGGGCCTGCATTACCCACAGAGCCAATTTTGTCAGCGCGGAATGGGTAGTTGAGTGTGCTGTAAGCAAATGACTCAGTCATGCCCCATGCTTCGGTGATGTTTAGCCCTACACTGCGATACCACTCAAGTAGCGCAGGTGAGACCGGCGCACTACCACAACCAAGCACCCTTGCTTGATCTAGGCCTAGGCCATCGGCGAGCTTTTTCTTAATTAATGAATTAACAAATGGAATTTTGAGCAAGAAGTTGAGTTTTTTCTGCGGCAGTTTGTCTTGAATTCGCTGTTGGAATAAGGTCCATAAACGAGGCACTGAGATGAAGAGCGTCGGGCGCTGCATCTTCACATCTTCAATAAAGGTATCTAAGGATTCAGGGAACGCAGTTTGAACGCCGCCCATAATTGAAGAACCGAAGATATAGACTCGTTCAGTAATGTGCGCTAATGGCAGATAAGAGAATAAGCGATCTTGCTTCTCGATACCGATGTGATTAATCAGCTGTTGTACCGACCAAGCAAATGCGCCGTAAGTCAGCATAGCCCCTTTTGGTAGGCCAGAAGTACCCGAGGTGTAGACAATGGACATCAGTTTATCATCGTAATGCTGTGGGCGTTCTTCGCTAGGTTCTGAATGGTCGACTAATGGCGTGAACTGGTGCTGACAGCTTGGTGCTGTATCATAAGGCAGTGAGATACTCACTAGCCCTTCGAGTTTATCTATCACTTCCTGAGTGGCCGCTGGGTCATCTAACTTACCACCGATAATAGCTTTACTTTCACTGTGGGTGACACAGTATTCAATGGTATCAGCGCCAGCAGTAGGGAAGATAGGCACGCTAATGTAATCACCTAGCATCATGGCTAAATCACAAATAAACCATTCGGCACAGTTTTTTGAAACCAGCGCGATTCTATCGCCCGGTTGCAAGCCTAAACCGCGCAAAGCCGTCACTAAGCTTAAAGCTTTATCGGCGACCTCAGCGTAGGTGTATTCAACAAACTCACGATTAATGATCTGTTTTAGATAGATTTCATTTGGGCGTTCCTCTGCCCATTTCAAAATCATTTCATTGGCGGGAGGCTGAGTGCATTTAGCGTTACTCAACTCGTTCGGCTGAATCATTGTCTAACTCCATGTTAATGGCAAAGATTCCCTTCTAGATACTCAAGAGCAAGCTTTGATAAGCAGTAAGGTTGGTAGAGAGCTCAAACTAACCAGTACACACGAGTAACCCTTTGAAGGTGATTATTATTGTTAATGTAATGTTAACCTTAGCATGAAAATCTCAAGAGTGGGAAGTCCTTGAAATCACGTTGTGTGGTTTCAAACAGGGTGGGTTCTGGAAAGTAAAGTACGGTCAGAGATAGCAAGTGCGCTTTAAACGCACAAGGCATAATTGGACGAACAAGTATCCTCCGTCAGTAGTGTTCATCAAACTTTGAAACCTGCAAAAGAATCATTGCCAAAACCTATAAGTAGGTGATGCAAGGGGGACCTTAGTTTTGGGAAAGTCTAAAAATAAAAAATGGAGCAAGTATCGAGATATTTAGTGGTATGAACTACAACTAAAGGGTTAATTAATTTTAGAAAAATATTTATATCTCGTTTAGTTATAAATATAGATGTAAATAATATATACAACAAAATGACGCCAAAAACGACGAATTATTGACGTAACTCTTTATTAATAAAAGTGTTACTACTATTTTAATTTTATTTTTAATTAGGAGTTCATTTTCATACTCATATTGCGAAAAACGAACATGCTGACTAGTTTTACTATGAATCTATTGAAATAGATCACATCGAAAATAAGGTTGTATTAAAAGGAGAGAGTTATGATCTTACGTAAATATGTTGAATTACAAGTGTTTGTGCGCTCATTTTTTAAAGATAGAGATGGCGTAACAGCAATTGAATATGCTTTGGTAGGAGTCGCTATTGCTGCGATCGTAGCTGCTGTATTTACGGGTAACAACAATCCACTCCAAGCGGCACTTGAAGATGGTATTGAAACAATTGCGGATAACTTGGATTAGTTTTAGATAAGACAGTGATTTTTTTAATTGGGTTTCTATTCGTATTGAGTATATCAGTTTGTTATTTTGACTGGCGCTATAGGATAATACCTAATTGGCTGTGTTTGTTAATATTATTGCTTTCAATTTATTCCATTGTGGTAACAAAAAGTTCATTTGAATGGTTCAATTTTGTTATTTTAGTGCCAGTTTCTTTGTTGGTGTGGAAGGTTGGGATCTGGGGAGCAGGAGACAGTAAACTCCTGCTCGCATTTTTTCCCATGATTGATAGTCAATATTATCTTAGTACCATGATTTATATTGGTTTTGCTGGTTTTGTTACTGTGATTGCATTTTTAATATCAAAAAAGTTTAGTGATAAAAATAAATTCAACTCGGTACCTTATGGAATTCCAATTGCTTTGAGCTGCTTTATTACCTCAGTAGCCTCTATTTAGGAGGTAGTATGAAATTGAAAATTCTTGTTCCAATTGCATTAGTTTGTATTGGTGCGGGTTTATATGGATTGTCGAGCAACTATTTTGCCAAGAACAATCAAAATGTGGCAACGCCGGATACGCCAGAGCAAGAGATCGAACTTGCCTCTGTGTATGTGATTAAGTCTCCCATTAAACGGGGAGAACTCATTTCCAAGTCAAGTCTTGAAGTTAAGCGTGTACCAGAAGAACAAGCTTTGAAAATGGGCATCGATACCGCTCAACCCCTGATGCTTCCTGCTGGTGGTGTGGCGATTCAGGATATGGCTGAGGGGGAAACATTATCTCCAGCGACGATGATTTCACCCGATGAACTGGGTTACATCGACACGGTTTTAGCACCGAATCGAGTCCCTTATGCAATCAAAGTTAGTGATACTGACATTGTTGGTGGACTTATTACTCATGGCACTATGGTTGATGTGGTTGCACTCTCTTCTGAGCAACAAAACTTAGCCAATGATGAAACAGTTTCAGGTTATCAATCCGTTTCAATTTCCCCAGTACTCATCGCAGTTAAAGTACTTAAAGTGAGTAAAGAAACCAAAGAAGAAACACGCGACCAAGATACCGCCACGACGGTGACTCTTATTTTGGAGTTGTCACAACGTCAAGTCGCCAAATTGGCTATCGCCAAGAATATTACTCAGCTTGAAGTGCATAAGTCGCTTGGATTACAGGAAGCGTCAGAGCTTCAAGCTAACTCAGGTGATGTACTGCCTGACTATCGAGCAATTGTCGAGTTCCGTGCCGATGAGGTAACGGTTAAATAACAAGAACAATGGAGGAGACATGAGAAAAGGATATCTAATACTGCTATGCCTTCTACTAGTCCCCATTAGCATTTCAGTACACGCCGCCCGCATCGTTAACCTTTCCGAAGGTGACGCGCAAGCCATTGAAACACAGTCAGAGATTGGTTCTGTTTTTATCTCTGATCCCGAGATTGCCGATTATCAAGTAATCGACAAAAACAAAGTGGTTTTCTTTGGACGTAAAATCGGTAACGCCTCATTTATGGTGTTTGATAAGGAAGGCAATACCCTGATTTCACGTAAGTTAGTGGTCAATAAGAGTTTGGTGCACATCCAGCAACAGATACAGCTGAGATACCCTAAAAGTGATGTCAGCATATACAACTTAGGTGAACAGGCGGTGCTTAGCGGTACTGTTTCGTCAGACGAAATTCGCGAGCAGATTTATCGTTTAGCGGGTGAGTTACTAGGTAAGGACGTTGAAATTACCAATGTGAATTGGGATCTCGGAGATCAAATGTATGAGATGCAGTTCATGCGCCGCTACCGCTTCCAAGGCTTAGTGAACAATATTGATGTGGTCACCACTAAGCAAGTAAACGTCAAACTGACTATTGCAGAAGTTACCCACAGTTTTCTCGAAGAGTTCGGTATTCAAATTGGTACGACTTCGCCCGGTGTTTTCGTTGACCAGATTACCAACTTCAGTGCTAGTGACATTGTTTCTGTGATTACCGCGATAGGCGATGATAACGTCGGCCAAGTGTTGGCCGAGCCAAATCTATCCGTAATTTCAGGTGAGACGGCAAGCTTCTTAGCAGGTGGTGAGATACCAGTGGTGACTGTGATTGATGGTTCAACAGATGTCGAATATCGAGAATATGGTGTTCGTCTTGAGTTGATGGCAAAAGTGCTTAGCGATGAAAAAATCAAGTTATCCATGATGCCAGAAGTAAGTGCACTGGATAATCAATATGAGAATGACAACTACGATTTACCAGCGCTTAGAACCCGTAGAGCAAGAACCACCGTTGAACTGGGAGATGGTCAAAGCTTCATTTTAGGTGGGTTACTGAGCACAGAAGACCGAGAGACATTGCGTCGCATTCCTTACATTGGTGACATCCCTGTACTGGGCGCTCTGTTTAGAAATACCGCAACAGAGCGAACCAAAACAGAGCTCGTCATTGTGGCGACGGTCAATCTAGTTCAGCCGATTCACCCGTCTCAAGTTCAATTGCCAACCATGCAAAGAACCTCGAACTTAGAGCGCTTTTTCAAAATTGGTAAAGGCTATCCAAAGGCAGCAGAAACCAAGGTTAATGAGGTGTTGTCGACAGGAGGGTTTAAGCAATGAAATCACTAATTAAACCATGTTTAACCTGTTTGGTGGTATTAGGTTCGCTGGTGGGTTGTGCTGAAACCATTCAAGAGCGGGACGGTGCACACCTGCATATTGTGCCTATCACCAACACGTACCATTTAACCATTAAGCCCAAAAAGGAGCGCCATGCTTGGGAACAGCTTTATGAATATGTTGAGCAACAATGGAATGTAATTGCAAATGAAAAAATCGCCATTGAGTGGTCGAGTAAGGCTGGTAAACGCATGGCCGATAAGCTGAGCAAACAGCTGCAAAAGGATGGGATCAGTGCCGACATGATCGTGATTAATCAATCTGAGTCTAAGCAGGAGAGTCACTTTGATATCTCGGTCAGTACGGTGAAATACAAAGTGGTTACGGAGCTGTGTGACTACACCACAATTGGTCAGTTTGGCAGTTATCACGATGGATGTTACGCAGAAAATGCCCGTTGGCAGAGTATGGTCCATCCAGAAAAAATGTTGCTTGGTCAAGAGTTAGAAAAATAAACAGAGGGAGCGGCGATGTTTGATTTAGTCGATATCTTAAAAAGCCGCGAGGATGGTGCTGCGGGTGAAGCTCGTAACATTAACTCGATTGCTTTTGTGCAAACGGACGAATGCAAAAAACTGATCAGTGAAGCGTATCGATTTGAAGGCTTAGAGCAGCCGGAATTTAATACCTTATCTGATGAAAAGGTGTCAGAGAATACGCGCTCTGAGTCAATTGAAGTGATTATCTTAGAGCTGAATAAAAGTCAGGATATTGCTCAAGATGCAGAACGTTTAAGCCACTTAATGCCTAACGGTGCTTCTGTGGTGGTGATTGGTAGTGAAGACTGTATTTCGACTATTCGAAAGCTCAAAGCCCTTGGCATTTACTACTTGTTCTGGCCGATTAATAAGAATGAGTTAATCGACTTCGTCCTTAGCGTGAATGACAACCGATTAGGTAACCGAGGGTTAAGCAAAAAGCGCAGAGCAAAGCAGGTGAGTTTTGTCGGTTGCAAAGGCGGAGTAGGGACAACGCTACTGTGTGCTGAAATGAGTCGAGTGCTATCAGACAAGCGCAATGCCTCATGTGTGGTGGTGGATAACTGCTATCAAGGCGGTAACCTCGACATCATGCTCGGGATTGAAAAATTTGAGAAGCGTGAAATTCGCTCCGGTTCTCTGGCATCGAACTTGGATTTTTCGTCGTCGCAAAGTCTGCTTAAAAAGCAGAACAAAAACTTGTCGGTTCTCTCTTTAACCTCACAAGACATTGAAAATGTTGACCTCAAAGATTACACCAAAAATGTGGCTGCGTTTGTGTCGGAAGAGGTTAACTTTGTCTTAGAAGATCTCTCTTCTACTGCGGAAATGGTCTTTTCTTCTAAAGAGTTAGTCGATATTTCCGATTGCATTATCTTGGTTATTTCGCCAACGATTTCCTCTTTGCGTGAGGCTGCTCGTCAGCATAAAGAGATCAAAGAGCTCGCCGAAACCAAATCTTCACCAGTGCGGATCATTGTGGTGTTGAACTACTCCCTGCCAGATTCGTGCGCCACAGTCAGCCGTGAGGAAGTGGAAGAGTTTTTGCGCCGTCCAGTTGATATCGTCGTGCCTTACATGAAAAAGCTCGATGCACACATTTTGGATAAAAAGCGAGTGACGGATTATCGCGGACAACCTGCGAAGGCAATGGAAAATCTTGCAGCACTTATTTTTGGTGAAGAGATGAAAAATAGTTCGCCATTCCCATTCGGCTGGGGAGGCTAACCTATGCAAGGTGCCAGAGAGATATACAAAGATCTACGCGGGAAAATATTTGATGCTCTCGACCCTGAGGTGATCAATCGCCTCAACGCTCAGCAGCTCTCTGAACAGTTGGCTCAAGCATTAACTATGCTGATTGATAAAGAGCAATTGCCTGTACCCACCGTACTGCGCAATGACTTTGTTAAAAATTTAGTTGATGAACTGCAAGGTTTAGGGCCACTGCAGCCCTTGATGGACGATGAATCCATCACCGATATCATGATCAATGGTCATGAGCATGTCTTTATTGAGCGTAACGGCTTGGTTGAGCCGGCGGATGTAACATTTGTCGATGGCCAACAGCTACTCGAAATTGCCAAGCGCATCGCTGGGCGTGTTGGTCGCCGCGTTGACGAATCTCAGCCCATGTGTGATGCCCGTTTGCCTGATGGCAGCCGGGTCAACATTGTTATTCCACCTATTGCCATTGATGGTACTTCTATCTCGATTCGTAAATTTAAAAAACAAGCGATCGATTTAAACAAGTTGGTTGAGTTTGGCGCAATGAGCCCGGAAATGGCGCAGATGATGATGATCGCTTCCCGTTGCCGTCTAAATATTTTGATTTCTGGTGGTACTGGTTCAGGTAAAACCACCATGCTCAATGCGTTATCGCAATACATCTCAGAGAAAGAGCGCATCGTCACCATCGAGGATGCGGCCGAGCTGCGACTATTACAGCCCCATGTTGTGCGTCTAGAAACCCGAACCGCGGGTATTGAAAATACTGGTGCAGTGCATCAGCGAGACCTAGTGATCAATGCGTTACGTATGCGCCCTGACCGCATCATTGTTGGTGAGTGTCGTGGTGGTGAAGCCTTTGAGATGCTGCAGGCAATGAATACGGGTCATGATGGATCGATGTCGACTCTTCACGCCAACACGCCAAGAGATGCGCTCGCAAGGGTAGAAGCGATGGTGATGATGGCAACCAACAATTTACCGCTGGATGCCATTCGACGCACCATTGTGAGTGCAATCGATATCATTATTCAAATCAGTCGCTTACATGATGGTAGCCGTAAAGTCATGAGTATTACTGAAGTGATAGGTATCGAGGGTAATAGTGTTGTATTGGAAGAAATATTCCGCTTTCAACCGGAGTTAAGTGAAGCCAATACTGAGCAAGTGCGTGGTAACTATGTGACTGCTGGCTTGATGAAGCGCTCAGTTTTGGTCGAAAAAGCACGCTTCTTTGGTTTAGAAGCACAGTTAGATTCTCTATTTCAAATAGGTAGGCAGCAATGATCTATTTCGTCCTGATTGGTTTTGGGGTATTGGTGCTATTGATATGGGTGTTAGAGCCTAAGAAAAAGCACACCTACTTGGAAGAGTTTAACCGTACTGTGCTGGTGAGCAATATGTCCAGCGAGAGTGGCCAAGCGGTAGACTTGAAGTCGCTATCCGACAGAACTTATGGACAAATGATCAGCGAAAAGTGGGTGAATGTTCAAAAACAATTAGGTCGTTTCTCCTACTTTAAAATTCTCTTGGCAATGGCAGTATTCGGTTTTCTTGCACTTGAAATCAACGATAGATTCATCCGTGGTAATGTTTTCATCGTTGTCGCGATTGTTGAAGTGATAGGACTGACGTTTGGTTATTTATGGCTGCAAAAGCGTGAAGAGAAAATGTTTGAAGAGTCTTTTCCTGATGCGCTCAATATGCTATCAAGTGCGGTGTCGTCGGGGGAAAGTATCATGCATGCCATCATGTATGTGGGTAAATCACTTGATGGTGATGTCGGTGCAGAGTTCAAGTTAATGGGAGAGCGTTTGCAACTTGGTGAGAGCGCTGACGATGTGTTACGTAAATCTTGCCGACGTTTTCCATACCCTTCATTCCAATTTTTTGTGATTACCTTGCGCGCCAATATGCATCGAGGCGGTCAGCTCAAAGACGTTATTACTCGCCTTAATCGATTGATGTTTGATGCTCGTTCGATTGAAAAGAAAAAGTTCGCCTTGACTGCGGAAGCGCGTATGTCCGCCAAGATAGTGGCGGCAATCCCGTTTATTTTCTTACTGATTATGCAGGCTCTCAGCCCCGATAACTATGAGTTCGTCATGTTTCACGAAGACGGGCGCCCGATTCTTTATTACATGTTGATCAGTGAAGCCATCGGGATAGCCATCGTTTGGGGCTTGATGAAAGGAGTGCGCTGATGGAAGCCGTTATCGCTTTTTTTTCAACCGTGACAGGGCAAATTATTCTAGCCACTTGGTTTGTGGTACTCGGCGTTTGTGTGGTGTTTTACAGTTTGTATTTAAGGGCGATTCGCCAAAATCGCTTTGCAAAATATGGATTAAATTACAGTAAAAAACAGCGTGCGCAGAGCTTTCTAGAGTACGTAAACAAGATGATTGGTAGCTTTGTTTCCATGTCTGAAACGGACGTTCAACAAAAGCTAATTGCGGCGGGTTTCTATGATGCCAAGTTTTCTAAGTGGTTGTTTCCATTGAAATATGGTGCGTTGGTTGTCGGGGCGGGTTTGATTGTTTTTTACGGCATTCAAATCGTACTACCGATGACCAAGATACTACTCTATGCCTCGCTTTGGGTGGTGCTTTGCTTGCTTGGGCCTGATTGGTATTTGGCGATGCGTCGGAAAGCGCTGCAGCGCAAACTCTCGGATCGTTTGCCTTATCTGCTCGATTTAATGGGTGTGTGTGTGCAAACCGGTATGACCATCGAGTCTTCTATGGGCTATTTAGCGAAAGAGATGGTCGGTTTTGATCGTGATATTGCTTACATGCTGAATAAAACCAATGAGCGGGCAAAGTTAGTTGGTTTAGAGCAATCATTAGAGGAGTTGTATGACCGAGTTCCAACGGCTGAGATTCGTAGTTTTGTCATGACCTTGAGCCAAAGTTTGCAATACGGCTCATCAATTTACAGTGTTCTGACTACGTTAGCGATGGATATCCGCGAGATTCAAATGCTCGGCGTAGAGGAAAAAATCGGTAAGTTGTCAGCTAAGATGTCAGTGCCGCTGATACTACTCATCATGCTACCGATCGTTATTTTGATTACAGCACCAGGCGTCATGAGAATGATGGCCGGTTCATAAGGAAGGTGAACAATGGTCCAAAAAATCTTACTGTTATCATTTTTGTTTAGTGCGCTTGTTGGTTGTAGTTCGACGCCGTCGAGTGTGGCCAAACAAGCCCAATCCGCCAGCTTTTCAGCCAAAGAAACGGTGTTGACGCAGGCGGGTGATCAATCAAAGCTGATCAGTTACTACAAAGAACACTTAAAGCAGACTGAAGACGAGCGTGTACGCGTAAAACTGGTTGAGGCGTATTTAGACAGTGATGATTTGGACTCTGCGGATTTTTACTATCAGACCTTATCTAAAAATTCTCAGTTTTCACCCAACGGACTATACTTAAAAGCACAGATCGAATTTGCGAAAGGCAACATGGATAAAACCATCGTTGCTGGTTTGGAAGCGTTAGAGGCTAGAGAAAATTACCCAGAGGTAGAAAACCTGTTGGGGATGGCTTATGCGTCTCAGAGAGATATCAATAATGCCTGGCGATACTTCTATCTAGCGCGAAAACACCTTTTCGATGATGTCACCATTAAGAATAACCTCGCCGTTATTGACCTCCTGTTACAAGACTATGGCCTTGCGATATCGCGATTGGAGCCTATCTACCAATCGGGAAATCGTGATGCCACCATAGTCTCCAATCTTGCCTTGGCTTATGCAAAGTCGGGTGACTTTGAGCGTTTCAAATCGCTGTTTGTTTCCCGCTATACCGCTCAAGAAATTGAAGAGCTCTACATTGGTCTAAGGTTGGTGTCTGTGACACCGGCAGATGAGTTGCTCGCCTCCTCTCCAACACCATCTACTGAGGTTAAGGGTTTAACCCCTTAAGGAGGCAAGGATGAAAAAAAAGCAAAAGGGTGTAGTAAGTGTTGAATTAGCGCTCGGCTTCTTTGCATTTTGGTTGATGGTTGCGGCTTGGGCAGAATTAAGCTTTATGTCTTATGTCTCCGCAGTCAACGATCTTGCCGTTGCAGAAGCATCGCGAACGGCGAAAAAGGACACGCAAGATTACATAGATCATTTTTATAATCGATTGGATGAGAGCGACAGTTTGTGGAGTGGATTAGTCGACAAAAGCAAATTTAAAGCGTCGGTTCGCTATGTTCCTGATATGAATGCGCTTAATCAAGTCAACGCAATCTGCGAGCCTGCAGGTGGAACGCAAACCACTGAGTGCGGTACACCTGCCAATTCAGCAATCGCTATTTACTATATCAGTTACGACTTTAGCGGAATTTTTAGCTACTTCTTCGATCAAGATACCATCTTTGGTCGGGAAGTTATCGTGGTACAAGAGTATGAAAGAGATCAATTCGAAATCTAATCAGGCTGGCGTATTCACGATTGAATTTGCAATTGTGGGATTACTGCTTGGTGTGCTGATTATGTTCACTGGGGATGTGCTAGTGAAGTTATCGATGAAGGGTAAATTAGACCGTTTGTCATACTCCGCAGCCAGCCTAGTAAAAGAGCGAACCCAACTATATGGAGAAGATTACGTAACAACTGGCGCTGACGCTGACATCGTATTTACGGTCATTAGCCGGTCATTAGAACGGACCACCAGTCAATATGAGTTAGAACGCTTTGGCATGGTGATAGAAGAACAAACGTATGCAGCAGACTCAACCCCTAACGCGTTGAGGACGATGAATAGAGGTGGTCGAGACTGCAATCTTGATGAAACGCTAGGTGATATTGAAAACGGGCTGACAGTCGAAACCTCTTGGGGGCGTCAGACCACCCTATACCGAGTAACGTTATGTTACTTCACCGATAACCTTGTTGAAGACCTTTTGGATAATGGCTTTAACATCGTTTCATCTAGCTCTGTCATCATAGGAAGGTGAGTTATGAAGTCTCCTATCTCAAAACAGAAAGGCCATGCTGCTATTTTGTTTACCATCATGATCCCCGGATTGTTTGGTTTGTTCAGCTTGGCGACGGATGGCGCAAGGATGATGCAAGATAAAGCGAGATTAGAAGATGGCCTCGAAGTGGCTAGTCTAGCCGTCGCGGCTCACAACGATGACAACGTTGATGATGGTTCGGGTAACGGTAGCGCGGTCAATCAGGCGATAGCCAATGCTTATATTGCGCAATACATGTCTAACATGAACTCAGTCGACAGTTTGTCTATTCAGAAACTGAGTTGTGACCAAATCCCGGATTGTGTCAGCGGCCTTGCCGCAGGTGAGCCACGTTTCTTTGAGTTTCGAGTTGCAGCCACTACGGCACACGACACTTGGTTTTCTGGTGACTTAAAGTCCTTTGATGAAAACTACACGGTATCCGGACAATCGAATGCTCGTAAGTACCAAAACAGTGCGGTAGACGTCGTGTTTGTCTCGGATTTCTCGGGATCTATGGGCGATCCTTGGTCTGGCGGCTCTCAAGACAAATACGAAGATTTGGTTGATGTTATTGAAACCGTGACAGATGAATTGCAAAAATTTAATGATTTGGTCAACGCTGATGACAACACCGTCGCCTTTGTCGGCTTTAACAATTACGTACGTTTGATTGATGGTGATGGATCAGGTGCAACATGTTTTGTCGACCAACTGGAGTATAACCGCTTTGGTAATATCGGTTACCGGAAAACAGTGAATCGTGTGTTCATTGAAAAGCAAGGCTGTGTCACGTCGGGTACTTATAACGCTGTCATCGAAGACATTCTACCTACCACCAATTTTACGGCTTTCAATAACAAGATTGATGACTTTTCACCAGCCGGTTATACCTCGTCAGCCCAAGGCCTGATTCGTGGGGCTCAATTGGCTAACCTTGGTACTAACCCGCGTCGCTTGGTGGTTATTTTATCTGATGGTAATGACTTAGGCTCAACCAACGGTGTGAACAACAGTACCATCTCATCGACCCTGTACGGCAGTAGTTACAAATTGTGTGACAAAATTCGTGATGATCTTGATGCCCAAACCGCCGCGAATGGCGATCCGGTGACGTCGAAAATTGCGGTAATTGGCTTTGACTACAACGTATCGGGTAATACCGCACTGCAAGATTGTGCGGGTGTAGATAACGTGTTTGAAGCGCAGAACAAAAACGAAATTCTCAATAAGATTTTAGAGCTGATCAGTGAAGAAATTGGGCATCTAAAATGATCCATAATTGCTAAGGAGAGGCCACATGCATAGAGCCATACTCACCACACTAATTGCTATTTTAAGTAGCCCAGTCTCGAATGCTGTGGCCGGAGAAGGTCAAGAGATATTGCGCTATTGCGCGAAACCAGATTTAAATTACCAACAAGACTTGCAGTTTGGTCAGGCAACCGAAGTGATGCTCAATCAGGGGCCATTTGTATTGCTGCAACGGGAAAGCGATTTTGTTGTGACGGAACAAATGATTCGCCAAGAACTGCTCAACGCTGGGATTGACCCTGATTGCGCAGAATATTTGATGTCCAAAAGCAATACCGTGGCTTATGAGACAGGAGAGCTGGTGGCGAGGGTTTACTTTGCGTTTGATAAGTCGCAGCTTACCAAAGAGTCTAAGTATGTACTGGATACCATGGTTGAAAAACTGGGGCAGAGTAAGCAAGCGCTCACATTAGAAGGTCATACTGACCATGTCGGGACTCATGAATACAACTTTGCGCTTGGCCTGCGTCGGGCGAATAGTGTTAATGGGTATTTGGTCAGCAAGCAGATGCCAAAAGATTCGCTTGCTGTGGTGTCGAAAGGGGAGACGATTCCGATTCAAACCAATGCGACAGCAGAGGGAAGGAAAGCCAATCGACGCGTGGATATCGTTGCGAGTGACTCGCAATAAAACCAAAGCCGCTGTTCGTTCAGCGGCTTTTTCTTTGTCGCATGGTTGATGTTTAAATGAGAGCAGAAACCACACCAACCGTAATGAAGGTCAACACCATCCAAATAATCGGTAGCTTAAGGGTTTTGAGTAGGTAAAAACCGACCAGCACTAATGCAATATCTAATGGGCTCATTACCGCGCTAGTAAACACAGGTTGGTATAAAGCAGAGACAAGTAGGCCTACTACGGCTGCATTTACACCACTAACAGCACCGGCCACTTTTGGGTTTTGTGCCAGCGATTGCCAGTTTTTCAATACCCCAAGTAATAACAAGAACCCTGGAACAAATACCGCGATGGTCGCCACTAATGCACCCGTGATAGGCGCACTTGGCAGTAGTTCATAACCGATATAAGTCGCAAAGGTGAACATTGGCCCTGGTACGGCTTGCGCTGCGGCATAACCCGTTAGGAATGCATCTTGGCTCAGCTGATCGCCAACGATGTTTTGTAGCAAAGGTAGCACCACATGACCGCCGCCAAAGACTAGGCTACCGGCTTGGAAGAAGTCGTTAAACAGACCAAGTATCGGTGTGAAGTGGGCAACAAAGGGTAAACCAACAATTAACACTGCGAAGATCACTAAGGGGGCAAAGCTTGGTTGGAATGGTTTTGGCTCTGCGGGCGTTTCGCCTTTGAGATATGTTGCCCCAACAATCGCAGCAATGATAAGCACGATCATTTGGGTCGCAATGCTTGGCATGGTGAGTAGGGCAATGGCGGTGACCACGCAAAGGGTCGTTGCTAATGTGTTTTTACAGAAGTTTTTATACATGCCCCAAGCCGCGTCAGCCACGACAACGACCGCCAGCAATTTTAGCCCATGCACAATGCTTTGGAATGCGCCTGTTTGGGTGACATGGCTACTCGCAATCGCCAGTAATACCATGATGAGGACAGAAGGTAGCGTAAATCCAATAAACGCAGCGCAAGCCCCTAATAGGCCACCGCGTTTGTAACCAAGAGCAAAGCCCACTTGGCTTGAACCTGGGCCCGGTAAGAATTGGCTTAGCGCGACGATTTGAGCGTAGTCGCTATCATCGAGCCATTTGAGCTTTTCAACAAAGGTTTGACGGAAATAACCGATGTGTGCAGCAGGCCCACCAAAGCTTATCCAGCCGAGCCAAAAGAAGGTTTTAAAAATAGAGAACATGGAAGCAAATCCGGTTTATCAATACTGACCTTACTGTAATAAATGTACTATGATGATTCAAATTGATAGTTTTAATTCTATTTATGAATCAAATGGGATAGTAAATGGCAGTATCCGATGATATTCAGTGGCGAAATATCGACCTTAATTTACTGGTGACTTTTTCCTACCTTTATCGTTATCGCAGCGTCAGTGTGGCGGCAGAAAAGAGCTTTATCAGCCAGTCGGCGATGAGTCACAGCTTAGCGCGTTTACGTGTGCTGCTTGATGATGGGTTGTTTGAGCGTAAAGGGCACAAGATGGAACCTACCGACCATGCTCACCATATTGCGCCGATTGTGCATCGTTTATTGGATTCTATTACTCATGAGTTGCTGACTAAATCAGTCTTTACCCCGAAAGACTACAACGGCGTGTGTCGCATAGGTTTAACCGATTACGCGGAATTCATCTTTGCGCCAGTGATTTATGACGCGATACGCGAGCAGGCACCTAACGCTCAAATCAGTTTTGTGAACGTCAATCGCAGCAACTATGTTGCGCTGGTGGAAAATGAAAAATTAGACTTGGTGATCGGCAGTATGCCAGTACTTGATGATAATTTTGATAGCCATTTTCTTTATACTGAAAAGCACGTCTGTTTGGCTGATAAGCAAATGCTTGGTTTATCTGGCGTATTAGATAAGCAGACTTTTGCTAGCATTGAACATGCCTTGGTTAGTCCGGATGGCAGCTTAGCGACTCAAGTGGACAAGAAGTTAGCAGAGCATGGGCTGACACGCCGCGTAACCGTTGCATCACGTAACTTTTTGACCATTCGCAGTTTGCTAAAACAGCGTCGCTTGATCGCCATCGTGCCAGAAAAAATGGCGATGGCTCAGGGCTTTGATGACCAGCTTTCGACCTTTACACCTCCTGTCCCTGTTGCGGATTTTGACATTGCGATGCTATGGCATACTCGTTTGTCTGACAGCGAAAAGGGTCAATGGTTAAGAGGGTTAGTGGCACAAGCGGTATTAAGCGAGTAACTGTTTAAGCATCTTATCAATGACTTGTTGGTGATCGGTTGTGACGCCCGCGAGATTGCCATATTTAGGCTGGTGGCGATCATTTTCTTGGGCGTGGTGCCAGCCAACTGTATGTTCAATAAATTGTTGGGCGAACGCTTCTGATACCTCTAAGCAACCAGCCATTACGGTGTCCACATAGGTTTGCATAATAGGGCTATTAAGGCACGGTGGTTCGGCTTGTTCAGTGATGTAAACCCACACCTTATCCTGTTGGCTTAATGAGAGCGAAACGTCGATTTGCTCAATCGGCAGTGAAATACGTTGATAACCTCGTTCACGTATGTCGAATTCAGCTATCGCTTGCTCGTTGACTTGAAGAAGCATCCCATTCACCAACCCTTTGCCTTTGGTCACGACCAAAGGTGCCAATACGTAACTGTCATCGACTTTACTCCAATGACGGCATAAGCCATGCACGACGGCGGGTGTCGCTTGAGAGGTTTGACCGGTCAATTGGCGTGATGCTGAATTCATTAAGCTGCCATAACCAAAAATGTAATCAGCCATAGATGGGATTCCAAATCAAAAGGATAGAGAGTATCTACCATACCGACTTTTAGATGAAGGACTAAAGACAAAAACCATTGTTCTCATAGCCAATAGTTATATGTGTCAAAATGACCTCTTGGGGTCAATTAGATATAAATTTTAAGAGTCAAAATGACATTAAAATGAGAGTGATTTTGTCATAAAGTATTGAAATTAATGATTATAAAATTTGGTACGATTCGTGCAGTAGAGAAGCAAATGATTTGTATTGGACAGTTAGTTTGCTAAATATCACTGATAAACGAGTAGAAGAAAAGATTCCAGCTGTATTGAGGTTAGGTTTTCGTCCGTTCTTTTTCCTTGGCGTTTTATACGCTTTTATTGCCATTCCAGTTTGGGTATGGATGTTTCGTACTGGCCAACCTGAAGTATTATCAGTCCCAGCACTTTGGTGGCATGTGCATGAGATGATCTTCGGCTTCGCCATGGCGATTGTCGTCGGATTTGTGTTAACTGCGGTCCAAAACTGGACTGGAATCAATGGTACTAAGAGTTACCGTTTGTTAGCCATTGTGGTGCTTTGGATGATACCTCGCTTGCTCTTCTGGAGCCCCGCACCACTTTGGCTAATCTCTATTTTCGATGCCTTATTCCTCGCCTTTGCAGCTTATGAGGTTGCTTGGCGTGTCGTGCAAGTTAAGGGGTGGAGAAACTTGTTTTTTGTCCCTTTGTTTATGCTCGCGGTGGTGGCTAATTTTGCCAGTTATGCCTGCGTGAAAGGCATGCCCCCGTTCCCCGCTTCGGCAGTATGGCAAGCCATGTTGTGGTGGTTCACCTTGTTACTGTCGGTGATGGGCGGACGAGTGATTCCATTTTTCTCTGCGCGTCGTTTTAATACCGAGAAACCTCAACCGTTAGTTTGGTTAGAGTGGGCAGCTAATCTTCCTCTACTTGGGTTATTCATTTTAAGCTTTTTCCCATTAGCTATGGAGCAGGTAGGCCAAGTGTTTATGGTGATTTCTGGTGTCGCTCATGCCATTAAGATCATGCGTTGGAAGCCGTGGCAAACATTTGCAGAGCCATTAGTATGGTCACTGCATCTGACTTATCTGTGTATTCCGTTGAGCTTGCTAGTGCGCGGTTTATGGGATAACGCCTTTGCTCAACACAATATGATTCACCTGTTCGCGATAGGTGCGCTAGCGGGTTTAATTTTAGCGATGATCGCTCGTGTCACCATGGGACACACTGGTAGAGAGATTTACAAAGGACCAAAAATGGGTTGGGCATTTGCAGCTATCGTATTAGCGGCCCTAGTGCGCAGTTTTGGTGTCGTGTTGTTCCCAAGTTATATGCTGGAAATGATTGATACGAGTGCTCTGCTGTGGACTTTCGCTTTCGGCATGTTCTTAATTAAGTTTGGCTATATGCTACTGACACCAAGAGTGGATGGGCATCCGGGCTAGTTTGAAGTCATTAAACCGAAAACGAAAAAGGCTTGGTGGTGACCAAGCCTTTTTCATGTGCATGAGTTATAGGTTGCCTTGATTAAAATCTTTCTGGAAATAGAGCACCTTCTGTAAGTAGCGTCTTGCTTCTGCTTTAGGGTGCTGGGTGGTTAAAATGTCATACACCTGCTTCGGTGTGGCATTGTTGAGCTTCACCATGGCACGTTTTCGATCGCGATCAAAGGCGGATAATACGCCGCCTGTCCCGCCGTTATACGCGGAGATCATACTAAAGTGCAGCGATGTTGGGTGCTTCACCTCTTTCAAATATCTGTTCTTCAAAATGTAAAAGTAAGCCGCTCCAGTGTCGATGTTGCTGGCAGGATCAAATAAGTACTCTTTGGTCGGAATGCCCGGTTTGTTTTTCACTAAATTAAATACATCTGCGCCCGCCGTTTTTGGGATCACCTGCATCAAGCCGTAAGCGCCTGCATGACTCACCGCGTAGGGGTTAAAGCTACTTTCGGTCTTGATGATGGAGTAAATCAAATCTTCCGATAACCCATAGCGTTTTGCCGCATCTTGGATTAGCCCTGCATATTGGTATTCACGTTGTTCTAGGTGATTTTCCACCATAGAGATTTCTACGTAGTAGGCGGTGCCTTGTTTAATGGCCTTATGTTGCAAGGCGTGTTCAAGCAAGTAATTGGCGTAACGGTTGGCGCGCCACTCCCACTCAATCGGCTTACCTTCATGGTCTAGCACTTGGCCAAGTAAGAAAGGTTGACCACGCAATATGGCTTGTTTGTCACTGAACAGCTCTGCATGAGCAGGGTCGGCTGGCATCAAAAGCGTTTGAACAATTGCCTTTTGCAGCTTTTGCTTAGACTGATACTGAGAAATAGTGGAAACGTAAATCTTGCCTTTATCGAAATCGATGTGCGCGCGAGTGTTATAACCATCAAGGTATTTGACGTAGCGATGCTTACCCGCTGCGACAAAATCATCTTCTCCCCAGCGCTGCTTGGCGAGTTTGGCCACATAAGCCAGTAGCTGATTAACGCTTTGTTGTTGGTTGGGTTGAGAGATGGATGGTGTTGTCTCTGATGCACAATCACAGGTTTGTGGTCGAGGCGATAGTTCGCATCCGGTAAGTAAAGCGAGTAGTAAATAACTGAGTTTTTTCATTATGGTCAACGAGTCACGTATAGCGCGTTGATAATAATCAGTCGATGAAAGAGGGGATAATTATTAGTTTTTGTCGAGATAATAAAAATCCCTCTCAGTGGCTGAGAGGGATTGAATAGGGTTGTTACTAGATAGGAAACGAGCGATTAGTTGTTTTTGTGTAGTTCGCTGTTTAGTTCAACCGCCGATTTGTTTGCTAGACATTCGATTTGACCTGTCACTGAGTTGCGACGGAATAGTAGGTCAGAAACACCCGCAAGATCGCGTGCTTTAACGACTTCAACTTCTTGGCCTGTTGAATCTAGCATGCGTACTTTAGAACCCGCTGTTACGTATAGGCCAGATTCAACCGTGCAACGATCACCCAGTGGGAAACCAAGACCTGCGTTAGCACCTAGTAGTGAGTTTTCACCGATAGAAACCACAACTTTACCGCCGCCAGATAGTGTACCCATGATAGATGCGCCGCCACCAATGTCAGAGCCATTGCCTACCACAACACCCGCAGAGATACGGCCTTCAACCATGCTTACGCCAGTTGTGCCTGCGTTAAAGTTGATGAAGCCTTCGTGCATAACGGTTGTGCCTTCGCCTACGTGTGCGCCAAGACGAACGCGAGACGTATCTGCGATACGAACACCAGCAGGAACCACGTAATCAACCATTTTAGGGAACTTGTCTACGCAATCGACTGAAAGAGTACGACCCGCTAGGCGAGCTTCGATTTGACGATCTGCTAGCTCAGGAAGATCGATAGGGCCTTCGTTAGTCCAAGCGATGTTGTGCAGTAGACCGAAGATACCGTCTAATACCGTACCGTGAGGTTGAACTAGACGGTTAGAAATAAGTTGTAGCTTTAGGAAGCCTTCAGCAACAGATTGTGGCTGCTCATCAGTAGCAAGAATGACTAAAACCAGAGGCTGCTCTGATTGTGCTGCTTTTGCTGCGAAAGAAGCATTCGCCGCGTCGCCGTTTGCTTCAAAGGCAGTCGCTAGCTCTGCGCTTTGCGCTGCTGAGATCTCAATAGCTTGGTTGCCTTGCTCGTAACCTGCTACCGCTGCAACTGCGTTTACAAGTGCATCGCTAGGGTTAAGTACTGGGTTAGGGAAAAATGCTTCAATGATTTTGCCGTCACGATTCTTTGTCGCCGCACCGAAACCAAGTGAAAAGAAAGCCATAGTCAATCTCCGTATGTTGAGTCTTTTAATTCTCGCCGATTCAATGGCAAGAAATTGGAATTAATTGCTAGCCATCATAAATAGACAGTCTAAGACTTTAAAGCGCAAATTTAGATAAAGTCTGTAGACGGATACGTTTTGTCCGATTAGCGATGTTTTTGTCTGACAGGATATTTCGTGGTACAGGTTTTACAGGCTAATAGAGCCACTTTGTGTGGCTCTATTTTTTTATTCACATGGTGGCTAGGCGGCTTGCCGTTCTCTTTGAGCGATGGCGACGGCGAGCGCCACTGTTGCGCCTACCATAGGATTATTACCCATGCCGATAAAACCCATCATCGCCACATGAGCGGGTACTGAAGAACTCCCCGCGAACTGTGCGTCTGCGTGCATTCGGCCAAGGGTATCGGTCATGCCGTAGGAAGCTGGGCCAGCGGCAACATTATCAGGGTGCAGTGTTCGACCGGTGCCACCACCAGAAGCGACCGAGAAATAAGGCAGTTCTAATCGGCTGCGTTCAGTTTTATAGATACCCGCGACTGGGTGCTGGAAGCGAGTTGGGTTAGTGGAGTTACCTGTAATGCTCACATCCACTTGTTCTTTGTGCATGATGGCGACGCCTTCACGCACATCGTCTGCACCGTAACAAAGGATGTCGCCTCGTGGGCCTTGGGAAAAGCGGCGACGCTCAATTTCATGAAGAGCGCCAGTTTGATAGTCATACTGTGTTCTCACATAGGTAAAGCCATTAATGCGGGAAATTAGATAGGCCGCATCTTTGCCCAAACCATTAAGAATCACTTTGAGTGGCGATTGACGGCTTTTATTGACGTTAAGCGCAATCTTAATCGCACCTTCGGCAGCTGCGAACGATTCATGGCCCGCTAAAAAAGCAAAGCACTGACTTTGTTCATTGAGAAGACGTGCTGCGAGAGCACCGTGACCTAAACCCACTTGGCGCTGATGGGCAACACTGCCCAGCTTCGTCACCGCTTGCAGTCCTTCGCCGATAATCAGTGCTGCTTGCTCTGCTGTAGACGCACCTCGATAGATGGCGAGGGCAGCACCTAAAGTGTAAGCCTCAGCGGCACTGTCAAACGCAATGGGTTGAGTGTCGAGTACAAGGGCTTGAGCATCTATTTGGTGGGATAGGCAATATTGACGAGCTTGATCCAGTGATGACAATTGCATTTCGTTTAGGAGCTCAGTGATTGCAGGGGTATATTGAGTGTTCATAACTGATCTCCTAATTAAGCTTGGCGAGGGTTGATGGTTGTGACAGCTTCATCAAAACGGCCATAACTGCCCGTTGCCGCGAGTGCTGCTTGATCGGCTGGGGTGCCTTCGTTAATGGCTTTCATTAACTTGCCAAGGTTGAGGTACTGGTAACCGATAACCTCGCGGTTTTCATCGAGGGCAAGTTGAGTCACATAGCCTTCGGCTAACTCCATGTAGCGAACGCCTTTTGCTTTTGTGGCATAACTGGTGCCGACTTGGCTACGTTGAGTTTGGCCTAAATCTTCCAGTGCCGCACCAATCTCTAGACCGCCTTCAGAAAAAGCAGATTGACTACGGCCATAAACAAATTGAAGAAAAATCTCTCGCATCGCAACATTAATGGCATCGCAGACAAGGTCTGTATTGAGAGCCTCAAGGATGGTTTTTCCGGTCAGTATTTCAGCTGCCATTGCCGCTGATTGAGTCATGCCAGAACAGCCAATGGTCTCTATGAGTGCTTCTTCTATGATGCCTTGTTTCACATTCAAAGTGAGCTTGGCAGCGCCTTGCTGAGGAGCACAAGCGCCAACCCCATGACTTAGTCCGGAAATGGCAATCACATCTTTAGGGTTGACCATCGCACCTTCAATTGGAATGGGTGCAGACGCGTGTAAATGGCCTCGTTGAATCGGGCACATGGATTGTACTTCGTGTGAATATTGCATGATGTTTTCCCAGTGTTTATCTCTTAAATGTGTTTGAGATAGTTTTTGTTATGAGAAAACAGGTAGGGTTGGAAAAGAGTTAGCTTGCTCACTACAGAACTCATCCCGCATCAATAGCTAAAATTGATGCGTTGATCCAACAGGAAAACCTGTTTTCGTTTCTGTAGGAGTCATCAGCATGTGGCGGTTTTAACACGATCGTTAAGGTGGAACTCCATCACCAGAGGCGATCATAGCGCCAACAAAGTGTGATGGACAACAAACTTCTTAGACCATGTGGCACTTAAAAAACGCGGCAATATATGGATATGAATATATCGAGATGAGATACATCATCCAAACGAAAAAAGCCCGATGCATTGCATCGGGCTTTTGATTGAGACTTTACTTCTATACCCGAAGGTATAACTGATTGGCGCTGCGCTTTTCGCGCTTATATATGCTTTATTATCTCTTTTTGAGATTATCCAACCATCTGCTCGTTGAGCGCGAGCAGTGTAAGCAAAATTACTTGCTTAGGTCTTCTGAGTGCTCAGATAGGAACGCTGCAACACCTTTTGGAGATGCGTCCATACCTGCTTTACCTTCTTCCCATTGCGCTGGGCAAACTTCACCGTTCTTCTGGTGGAAGTTTAGAGCGTCAACCATGCGTAGCATTTCGTCGATGTTACGGCCTAGTGGTAGGTCGTTAACAACTTGGTGACGTACAAGGCCGTCTTCGTCGATTAGGAAAGAACCACGGAAAGCAACGCCAGCTTCTGGGTGCTCTACATCGTACGCTTTGCAGATTTCGTGCTTAACGTCAGCGATTAGTGGGTACTTAACTTGACCGATACCGCCATCTTCGATAGCAGTGTTACGCCATGCGTTGTGTGAGAACTGAGAATCGATTGAAACGCCGATTACTTCAACGCCTTTCGCTTTGAAATCTTCAAAACGGTTGTCGAATGCGATTAGCTCAGATGGGCAAACGAAAGTGAAATCTAGTGGGTAGAAGAAAACTACCGCTTTCTTACCTTTAGTGAATTCTGCAAAGTTGAAGTTATCAACGATCTCGCCGTTACCTAGAACAGCTGCTGCAGTAAAATCTGGGGCTTGACGACCAACTAGTACCATTTTTTTGCTCCTAAATATTTTTTAGTTCCAAACCGTTACAGTAATGATTCGGTTCGGTCCGTGTTTGAACGAGACAAACTATAGTACAGACTGTACTATTGAAAAAAGCGAATTAAATAGATTGAGCTAATCGAAAAAAACGATGAAAAGTTCAATGTAATCCCACAGTAGTAAAAAAATGAATAAATGGCCTAGTCTCAAACAATTACATTACCTTGTTACCTTGCATGAAACCCGTCATTTCAGTGATGCTGCAGAGCGCTGCTTTGTTAGCCAGTCGACACTAAGTAAAGGTATCCAAAATCTTGAAGAGCTGATTGGCTGCCCTTTATATGAAAAGAAAGATAAAAAGAGCCCACTTGTTTTTACTCAAGCAGGTGAACTTGTCGTGCAGCAAGGACGAGAGTTGCTAGCCAAAGGGCAAGACTTAGTTGAACTGGGTCGGCTTTGCCAAGGTGGAGAGATGGAAGGCCAGCTAAGAGTTGGTTGTATCCCGACGATTGCGCCTTTTTTACTGTGCGATCTCGTGCAAGAGGTGAATCAGCGCTTCCCAAGTTTAAATATGTTGTTGCGTGAAGATACCACCACTAACTTGCTAGCCGCGCTACGCCATGGTGAGCTGGATGTGTTGATTCTTGCTCTGCCAGTAGAGATTGATGGCATGGAAAGCCGTATTGTGGGTAATGACCCATTCCGTATGATCATTAGTCGTAATCAAGCGGATGCGATCAAAACACCGATTAAATACGATGACTTACCGGATGAATCGGTCTTCTTATTAGAAAAAGAGCATTGCTTGACTGAGCATGCGGTGTCGGCGTGTCAGTTGACAGACAAAGAGAAGATCAACCCATTTTCAGCTACTAGCTTACATACCTTAGTCCAGATGGTGGCAAATGGTTTAGGTACGACCTTTATTCCTCAAATGGCGATTGATCATGGTTTGATTGAAAACCAGAATTTGGTGGTGGTGGATGCGCCGGGGCAGCAAGCTCATCGTCATATTGGCTTGGTTTGGCGACCAAGTTCTTCCCGTGTAAAAACATTTAATCAACTGGCGGATGTGGTTTCTGAGCTGCTTTAGCCATTAGTATTAGCCATTAATTCTGCTTATTGATAACAAAGCGCACTGATATTAGTGTGCTTTTTAGCATTTAATCCTGTCAGTAAGATTTAACTTGTAAAATTTTACAAAGAATTATTTTTGAAGCTTTCATTAAATTGTGAAATTTCACAATGTTAATTTTACAGTTTTCTATCTTCT
>NZ_JAPPTI010000030.1 GCF_027587025.1 Vibrio sp. LaRot3
GTTTTCGCTTCGCTCAAGTATAGCCAAGCGTCGCTCACACCTTAATGCGGCGTTAGGTTTATTGTCGACATAAGGAGGTCAATTTGGTTATTCGTTTAATGGCGGAAAAGGATTTACCGAGCGCAGCTCTAGTTCATAAGTCAGCGTTTGTAAGGCAAAACTACTCTAATGAATGGTTAGAATGTAATTTTAATGCCTTCCCACGTTACTTGATCTATGTGGCTGACATTGAGAATGAAATTGTCGGCTATATCATTTGGGCTCAAAAAAGTGGCTTTCGCCCTGAAGCTGTTTTGGAATTAGAACAACTAGCCGTCATGCCGAACTATCAGGGAAATGGTATTGGTCGGAAGCTAATAGTCGAATCATTGCCTCAGGTAAGAAATCAGCTTGCTCTTAAACACTCTGTTTTGAAGCACGTATTGATTACAACAAGAGCTGATAATTATGCTCAAGAGTTATATAAAAGCACTTTAGGCGCTGAAGTCGAGACGACAATTTCTAATTTATATTCGGCTGATGAAGTGTTGATGATTTCCCGGAACATAGGCAAACAAACCTAACAAAGCGTTTAAGACAGATTCGCAACGCTCGGCGACTTTGGTTTCAAGTGGCTTTTGTGTTTATGGCGCAATGGCTTAAGTTATGTGGTTAGTGTTGCTCACTACTTAAC
>NZ_JAPPTI010000031.1 GCF_027587025.1 Vibrio sp. LaRot3
TCGAGAGCGATTATGCTTCGATAGGTTTACGCCAGTCGTCGGCACCTGAAGTACCCGAGTTAACGTGGTCCCAAGTGATTTTACGGTATGACATAGAAACCGTTAGGTTTTGAGTGAAGTCTGCGAATGCAGGGTCTTGACAGTGTGGCATCTCACATTGGATATCAACGATAGAGGCGTTTTCTAGACAAGTGGTGAAGAAGTTCTCTTGCTTACCTTCTACAGAAGTGCGGTACCATTTTAGCTCCACTGACTTCATCTTCTCACCGGCAGACAGTGCGTTGTAAAGAAGAGGAACGGCTTTGTTTAGTGATACCGTGAATTTGAATGGCTTGTGCACACGTTGACCAGAAGGCTGACCAGATTGCGGGTCAGTAGGTACAGTCACAACGTGGTCGAAGAATTGCACTAGCATCTCATCTTCGTGGCCTTCAACGTAAGAGTCACCGATAGAGTCAGAAGTACATGCGCCTGCAGTGATAAGGCCCTGAGTTTCACCTTCGATAGAGATATAACATGGAGTTGGCATCTTAAAATCCTTAAGTATTAGTCCTAGTAACCACCCAGAGCGTGTGCAGGGCGGAACATTGATTGAATAATCGCTAGGGTTATTACAAGGTCGATGCCAAGTTTTTAAGTGAGTAAAATCAGGT
>NZ_JAPPTI010000032.1 GCF_027587025.1 Vibrio sp. LaRot3
TAACGCCCCGTTAAGCTGCGAGTGAACGTGTGCTATGTCTGAGCGAAGCGAGTTCGGCACGCGTTTACGAGTCAGACTTGAACGGCTTGTTAAGCATGTGCTACCGACATGCGATAAACCTTCGTAACTTCACCAGAAGGCTCATACGCATTTTCAATTTGCACCCAGCCAAACTTCTCATAAAGGCCATCATGATCCGTCGTAAGATAAATATGCTGATACCCCATGGATTGAGCAATTTTTCTTGCATACTCAAACATACCTTCACTGAGCTTTTTACCACGATGCTCTTGCTCAATAAATAGTGAACTAAACCATGGATACAGGTCATGCCTGCTTATGAAGTCATTGATTATTAAACCAAAACATCCAACAATTTCATCATTGTAGGTAAGCACATAAAATTGCGGGATTGAACGCTCCAACTCACTAGAGTTAACAACTGCATTTTCAAAGTATGAATAGTTTTTCTGAGAGCCCCACTTAGAATGTATATATTTTGTACACTCAGAAATACCACGAGGACAATCGTTAAAGTTATATATTCGGTACACTATAAATTCTCTCTTATAAATGCTTAACGCCGC
>NZ_JAPPTI010000033.1 GCF_027587025.1 Vibrio sp. LaRot3
GAATGGCTCAATACCTTTGCAGTGAACTCAATCGCGCCTCTTATGGTAAGTCGAGCTCTTTTAGGGCTTCTCGAACCTAGTGCTAACCCTCGTATTATTACCGTCTCAAGCCAAATGGGGGCATTAAACCGAGATAGCTATGGTATGTATGCGTATCGAAGCTCAAAAGCAGCGGTTAATAAGGTAATGCAAGTGTTGGCATTGGAACTTAAGCCTAAAGGAATTGTTGTTTGCCCAATTCATCCTGGCTGGGTTAAAACGGATATGGGTGGTAAGGACGCAGATATCACTGTTGAAGAAAGTGCATCAGGTATTGTAAAGCTTGCAAGCAACTTGACCTTAGAACAAAGTGGTAAGTTCTTAACATGGCAGGGGACGGAACACGTCTGGTAAAATTCGTATAACAAAGCATTTAAGAGTGATTCGCAACGCTTGGC
>NZ_JAPPTI010000034.1 GCF_027587025.1 Vibrio sp. LaRot3
AGTTTAAGAGATAGAACATCCCCCAAGATGTTCAGATTAGTGTCCCGTTCGTCTAGAGGCCTAGGACACCGCCCTTTCACGGCGGTAACAGGGGTTCGACTCCCCTACGGGATACCATTGGGTCGTTAGCTCAGTTGGTAGAGCAGTTGACTTTTAATCAATTGGTCGCAGGTTCGAATCCTGCACGACCCACCATTCTTTCTCCGCGAAGGAATTAAAACTATCGTGGGCGATTAGCTCAGTTGGGAGAGCACCTGCCTTACAAGCAGGGGGTCACTGGTTCGAGCCCGGTATCGCCCACCATTCTCTAAGTATTTTTGGATAGGAATTCCAAACCACTTCAGTAAAGCGTATGTGGTTAGATTTTTTGACGCCGAAAGTCTTTAGAAAATGACCTTCTTCGGAAGAATCAT
>NZ_JAPPTI010000035.1 GCF_027587025.1 Vibrio sp. LaRot3
ATTAAAGAGCAGATTTTCTGATGAAAACCATTTTTAAAAACTCTCAAGAGAGAATGTTTAAAGATGGTATCCCGTAGGGGAGTCGAACCCCTGTTACCGCCGTGAAAGGGCGGTGTCCTAGGCCTCTAGACGAACGGGACACGATATTCTTCCTAAGAAGAATGGTGGAGCTAACCGGGATCGAACCGGTGACCTCTTGCCTGCCAGGCAAGCGCTCTCCCAGCTGAGCTATAGCCCCAACGTGATGCTCTAAATTAAACCGTACCAATCTGTGTGAACACTCATCGCAATAATCATCGTATAAGGAGGTGATCCAGCGCCAGGTTCC
>NZ_JAPPTI010000004.1 GCF_027587025.1 Vibrio sp. LaRot3
ATGTGGGTCGATAGTCGCCATGGATTGCTCGTCTGAACCAATAACACCCGCATTATTGATAAGTATGTCTAACTGAACATTGGATAGCTTAGAGGCCAAATTAGCTATTGAGGTTTCATCAGTGACCTCTAGTTCATGTAGTGTCAGCGAACTATTAACAAGCATGCTTTTTAACTGCATTGAAGGCTGACCACGATAAGTAGAGATGACACTATAACCTAAAGCTAAAAACTGACGAGTTAATTCAAGCCCAATACCTCTTGAAGCTCCAGTGATTAAGACTGTTTCCATTTGCTGAATTTCCTTATTCGTATAACGCCGCATTAAGTGGTGAACAACGCGACCACCCAAGCCTAAACCTTGCCACACAAAACACTGAAGCCGACCTAAACTGAAATTGCCAAGCGTTGAGAATCCGTCTTAAATGCTTTGTTATGTTTGATGTTGAACCCTTAGTGATCGTAAGTTTACACAACTCACTAGTAATTTATATTCCAAAAAACAACGTAAAAACACTAACGTTAAGACTAAGAGAGCAACGTAGCAATACAAACTAAAACGCTCAATTCCAAAGAAGCTCCCCTCAAGCGACCTCATTGCTTGAAGCAACACGACTAATTGAACCCACGAATCACGGAAAGTTATGACTAAGCTTGCTGCTTTATAATGAGCCCTACTAGTCAAATTTCTTTCAATAATTCGAAGCCATCGGTTGGGAGAAAGCCAAAAGATACGATGGTGCCAATACGTATATAAACCAGTCTTCATTCTACGCCCCACATGTAGTGTATAGGACATATTTTATACGATTTATTTTAGTTTTTAAGAAAACTTCACTAACCTCGAACATGCCTGTTGGAGTGTAAAAACATAACGCCCAATTAAGGGGTGAACAACGCCTCCACCCAAACCTAAAGCATTGTGCCATAAACACTAAATTTGAAGTAGAAGCAAAAGTGCCAAGCGTTGTGAATCCCTCTTAAATTGCTTGTTAGGCTTCTTAGCTTCAGAGTGATTGCCGCAATAGTTGATCCCTCACGTCATTGATAGTTTTTGAATACTCGTCAGCCTTAGCTCGCAATACTTTTACTCGTTGTTTGGATGCCTCATTTGTTAACGAGGCAGTTCTCGCTATTTCATTTACAACTTTCGAATACTCTAACAGAGGAGTCAAATGCTCTGGTTCTAACCAGAACATGTTTTTATTTAATATATCATTAAAAGGCTTTAAGTGTTTTTGATTGAGGACTAGGATCTGTCTCTTAAAATCCCTAGCTATTGTTTTCTCTGCATTCAAAACGGTTAACTCAGCTTGCTTAGCTGGAACGCCATCTTTGATTTGCTGCTGCATTTTTATCAGTTTAGACTTAATTTCTTTATCAACCGATTTGTAGTAGTCATCATATAAATGCAGAGAGGTGTTGAGTAGATAAGCCTGCTCCCAGACTTCAGCAAGCTTCATCACTTTTGTTTTGTTAAATTCGACATAAGCATTATTAATAGACTTATTTTCTTCTAACAAATGTGCTGCATAAAATGCAGCCGCGCTAACTATCGCTCCAATGAAGAGCTTATCTATCAAACTCTTAACTACGTCATACTTAATAGCTTTCCATAATTCTGACATTTATCCTCCTGAAGCCTAACGCCGCATTAAGGTGTGAGCAACGCGACCACGAAACTTAACCATACCACCGTAAACACTGAACTCAACGATGGAATGAAAAATGCCATGCGTTGGGAATCACTCTTAAATGCTTTGTTAGCTTTGTTGGTTAATTGATTGCTTCGCTATTAAGCGCCATGAGTGTAAATCAGGCTCACATTGGAGTAACTTTACATCTTTGCGCCCCCAAGCCAACAGAATGTCCTTTAGTTCCTGCTGTGAAAAGTCTTTCTTTTTACTTACATTTTTATAGATATTTCGACCCAAATAGATCTCTTTAATCGAGTTTGGTGGTATGTCTAAGCAGTATAATGGGCGCCCTGATACCGAGATTTTATTCCACGCATTACTACGACCTTTTCCAAAGTGGTAGCTAAAAGGTAAGTCAGAGATGTCTTTGACAACCCTTACTTCTTCTTCATAACCCCATTCAAGTGATTTATATAAAAATGCTCTTTTTACTAAGTTAAACGCGTCAGAGTTAAATTCAATACCATTTCCAATACTCATTAGCTCGTCAGTATCAATTATTGGAAGGTTGCTATGAGGCTTAGTTGCAGAATAAATGACCTCTCCATATTGGCTAGGTATGACGCACGACTCTTTGTCTGAAAAACCAGCCATATCAACGTCAATACCGATTACTACTCCTTGATGTTCGTCACCGTAGTGAGACCACATAAGTGGGTTCAATGGCTGTCTTGTAAGAGACAACACACCATAGTTTCGAGAGAACCTATTTTTGCACGCACCTGTTGCTACACTAGCCGTAATAAATGAGTCACTATCTTCTTGAAAGCCAAAGGAAGTACATTCGAAAGGATCATTCAAGTCTTCTAAACAAGAGAAGCCAAGAGAATTATTCTCGATAACAGACTTTGCCGATTGAAACGACATATATTTATATAAAATCAACGTATTTCCTCGAAAAAGCTAACGCCGCATTAAGGTGTGAGCGACGCTTGGCTATACTTGAGCGAAGCGAAACCGCCAAGCGTTGCGAATCACTCTTAAATGCTTTGTTAGCTGTTTAAGCACGAAAGAGCCTCAATTGATGGCTCTAGATCATCCTCGATAATAAGCTTGAGTCTATATCCACTCAGTTTGTTCAATCGTTCTTGGTACTCAATATCTAAAGCATCCCGTAATTGAATTAACCAAGGTAGTTCCGTTTTGAGGCTTTCATTGAATGAGCTTACCGAGTATCTTTCCTTAAACATTGAACCCGTCCTTCTTTGCTCGGAGCCCTCTAAAGTAAGCAACTGTCTCACAAATTCATTTACCTCATGTAAGGAACCACTATAAATGAAAACTAGGGAATAGATGGGACTAATGAGGAATAAATCGGACGAAACCTTTAACTGTAAGGGTTTGAGGTGGATTTCTGAGTCTGCGCGGCTTCGATAGTAAAATGAGAAAGATCCACCAACTCTCTCAATTTCATTCACGTAAAGTGATCATCATAAAAAATCAGCGTTGAACTTTTAAATGGCGTTCAAACAGCGTTTAAATCAATCAGCTATGTCTTTCGCTAAATGCACTACCTGGCCGATAACTTCAAACTGATGTTGATCTTCTTTTGGAATGTCCATCGCAGCATAAAGTGCATTGTCACTAATTAACCTCCAAGAACCCATCATGTCTTGGAAACGCTTAACAAACAGCTCATCACCATTCCTGAATACATAGATATAGCCATCTTTCGGGTCTTTACGGCCTAGGTGAACTACGAGCGTGTCATTATCGCTAATCGTTGGGTGCATGCTGTCGCCTTTCGCCCAAACTACCGACAGGTCTTTTTCTTCAAATCTTTTCCACTTCAACCACTTACGTCTGAATGCTAGGTATCTAGTTGGCTTTGTATCACTCTTTGTTAAACAACCATGACCTGCGGAAACTTGGACGCTATACCCAGGAATTAGGGCAAATTCACTTTCAACATCATCGGCCTTTTTAGTTTCTGGAGCTACAAGTCCTTCACCAGAAGCCAACCAGTCCAGAGATACGTCATTTATACGGGCAATTTGTAAGGCTTTATCGAGTCCTGGGGTTGAGCCATTGAGGTATTTCCTCATAGTACTAAGTGGAATTTTACACTTTAAGGCAAAAGAACTCTCCGTTTCATTACCCATTAGTGTTTTCAATCTATCCTGAATTGTACTTTGGTGTTTATCGTCAGAACTACCAAGTGTCTTATTAGTTTCCATTTCAGCTCTCAAATATCAATAACACCTTGTTTTTAAATGAATTAAAGCAAAGTCCGACAAGTAACCCCGAACCAATAACCCAAAAGTGCAAATTATTTTTCCTTTTGGGTTTGCAATTCATTCCAATAGTGTTTATTGTTGCCCTATAGGATTAATCGTAACGTTGCCGCGTTAGGATAATTAATTACAAAAACGCTTAAGTATAGAGGTGATTAAATGACACATCAAATTTCTGATTGGCACCGTGCTGATATCAAAGCAGCCCTTGAAAAGAAAGGACTTAACTACGCCGAGCTTTCTCGAAAGTCTGGTCTCAAATCTGGGACTTTGCACAATGCTTTGGTTCGTCATTGGCCAAAAGGCGAAAAGATTATTGCTGACGCTATAGGGGTTACACCTGAGGTAATCTGGCCTAGTCGATATTCCAATAAGGCAGCATAACGCTATAGGAAAAATGGTCATGTTACATCCTTGCTTTGTTTGCTCTGAATACCTTCAGCATAAGCGCGACATGATCAAATCGGTAGAGGCAATGATCCTCTTTATTTGGAAAGTAGTTTTTAGGAGATTTCCAATGGCACGACGTAGTTGGAAAAAAGTTCACCCTAACTCGCTCCGTCATTCAATGGAGCTATGCCTTGAGCATGCAAGGCAAAAGAAAAATCTGTCGGTAGACAGAGTGGCAGATCTTATGGGCCAATCGAACAAGTGGAACCTATACAAATGGATGGAGAACGGTCGAATGCCTGCCAGCCTCATTCGTCCATTCGAATACGCTTGTGGTATCGACTTAGTCACCCAATATCTTGCATCTTCAAGCCATAAACTGCTTATTGATATTCCTTCTGGTCGTATCAGCGACGCCAAGGATATTAATGAACTACAAAGTTCATTCACTAGCGCGGTTGGCCTGCTCATTAGTTTTTATTCTGATCGCGAAGATGCTGAAGATACCTTAGCTGCGCTCACTCAAGTGATGCGTGATGTTGCCTACCACCACGAAAATGTAAACCGTAGCCTTGAGCCGGAGTTACTCTTGTTTGAGGAAACACAGCATGACTAATGACGTTAAGCAATGGTTTAGTGCGACTGAGCTTGTAGATTTACAAATAGTCGGAGTTCCTACGACACCAGAAGGAATACGATTCAAGGCTAAATCGGAGCAATGGATCTATCAAACCCGAAGTGGTCAAGGTGGCGGCAAAGAATACCACATCGACTCTCTACCAGAATCGGTTCGCGCAGCCATTATCCTCAAGCAAGGTTACATTGAAGCGAATGGTAAATACTTTCCTGTCGCGCCAGAGCAAAACGAACTCAGCTACTGCCGTGATGCACTATGGACAAAATGGGATAATGCCACCGAAAGCCAGCGTCAAAGAGCCAGTAAAAAAGCGATGCTCGCTAACGCTGTACGCCGCCTAATCAAGTCAGGCATTGCGGCTCAGTCTGCCTTTGTCATGGTAGCGAATGAGTATCAATCTTCAGAGGGTTCGGTCAGACGTACCTATTATGCCGCAAAGCACTATGAAGTTTCTGATTGGGCTCCTGCGCTACTGCCAAAGCATCGCTCGCGCCGTGAGTACCTGGATGCAGAGTTTACGCAAGAAGCATGGGATTACTTCTTGGCAGATTACCTTCGCCCTGAGCAACCGACAAAAGCCGCGTGCTATCTCCGCTTACTGGAAGCCGCGAAAGCTCATGGTTGGGAAGTGCCTTCTGAAAGCTCTCTAAACCGCAAAATAGAACGTGAGCTAACCAAAGTAGAGATCGTATTAGCTCGCAAAGGTGAGCGAGCGGCATCGGAGCTCTATCCAGCGCAAGAGCGTAGCGTGCTTGGCTTGCATGCGATGGAGTGGATTAACGGTGACGGTTATCAACACAATGTCTTTGTTCGTTGGCACAACGGCGAAATCTTGCGTCCTAAAACATGGGTATGGCAAGACATCTACAGCCGAAAAGTGTTGGGTTACTACTGTGACATTTCTGAAAATAGTGACTCGATACGCTTGGCACTAATGCAGGTTATTGAACGCTATGGCATTCCCCATCATGCGACCATCGATAACACTCGCGCCGCCGCGAACAAATGGCTAACTGGTGGTGTGCCTAACCGCTACCGCTTTAAAGTCAAAGAAGACGATCCCAAAGGTATCCTACCAATGCTTGGCATCGATACGCATTGGACTCAAGTGTTGTTTGGCACGGGTCATGGACAAGCAAAACCGGTTGAACGTGCGTTTTCCCATGGCGGTTTAGGTGAGCTGGTCGACAAACACCCTTTATTAGCAGGTGCATACACTGGCGCTAACCCAATGGATAAGCCTGGCAATTACAATGCGGCTAACGCCGTAAGTGTGGATGTCTTCCTTAAGGCTCTAGAAACTGGCATCAACCAATTCAATGCGCGCCCTAACCGCCGTACTGAAGTGTGTAACGGCATGATGAGTTTCGATGAAGCCTTCGCTAATAGTTATGCACAACAGCAAATTAAGAAAGCGACGAAAGAGCAACTTCGTCTACTGATGCTGATGGCAGAAGTGAGCCGAGTGCAATCGGATGGCACGTTCTTCTTAGAATCTGGCGGCTCAATCAAGCAGCGTAAGAACCGCTACTACAACGTTAAGTTAGCTGAAAAGACATTTAAGAAAAACAAGCTCGTCGTGCGCTTTGACCCACAGCAGCTGCATGACTCTGTCTACTGCTACACCTTAGATGGCCGCTTTATTTGTGAAGCAGAGTGTATTGAAAAAGTGGCGTTCAATGATAAGTCAGCGGCACGTGAGCAAGACCGTAACCGCAAGCAATTCGTGAAAGCCAACAAGCAGGCGCTAGCAGCGAAAAAACGCATGGGCATCAACGAGGCCGCAGCTCGACTTCCTACCACTGAAGAGCCTGAAGTACCAGAGACCAAGGTGGTTGAAATCTTCCAGCAACAAGGCAACACCGTGCGCGTTACTCAAGTAGAACAAGAGATAGACAGCGAAGAATACCAAGCGGCCTTTCAACGTGGCCTAGCCCAGCTCGTCCAAGAGCAACAAAAGAATTCAATTTAAAACACAAAAGGAAAGACCTATGACCAACGTAAGTTCAATGCCTCGAAGTCAAGAGAGTGTTATTGACGCTGTTCGCGTGATCCTTGAGGAAGGGGCCATCTCGCAAGCTGGCATATCGAAAGAGTCTGGGGTGTCTAAGACTGCGCTTAGTCAGTACTTAAAAGGCATCTACCCTGGCGATGCTAACCGCGTCACCCAAGAGTTGAGTGCTTGGCTTGACCTACGTCATCGTAAGCAAACAACGGCCCCCCAATCACCAGGTTTTGTTGCAACCACCACGGTAAAGCAGATTTGGGGCGCGCTTCAATACGCTCAGATTGCGTCGAACATTTCCATTATTTTTGGCAACCCAGGCGTGTCTAAAACCCAAGCTATCAAGCAGTACAAAAAGAACAACCCAAACGTGTGGCTTGTTACTGCGAGTCCATCACGTCGCGGCGTGCTTGAGTGTCTGTACGAAATCGCTTTAGAGGTTGGGATCCACAATCCACCTCGTCGTAGCGCACCGCTAGCTCGCCAAATCATCGAAAAGTTAGATGCTTGCCAAGGTCTGTTAATCATCGATGAATCTGACCAGCTTTCTTATGAAGCGCTTGAAGAGCTGCGCTCCATTCAAGACCGTGCCGATGTGGGGATGGCATTGGTGGGTAACCATCAAGTGTACTCCAACCTCACAGGTGGCAACCGCACCATGGACTTCGCGCGTTTGTTCTCTCGTGTAGGTAAGAAATTAGTGATTCACCGCGTGAAAAAATACGACGTCCGCGATGTGGCTGACGCATGGGGCATCGTCAACAAACCAGAGCGAGACCTCATGTTACAAATCGCGTTGAAACCTGGCGGCTTGCGAGTACTTGACCACACCTTACAACTGGCCGCCTTGACCGCAAAAGGACAAGGCCAAGCTATTACGGTCAATCACATCAAAGCGGCGTTTAAAGACTTAGAAGAAGTCCACGACAGCAACTAACAGTAACCCACGTGAATCCTCTTCCTCCTACATAAAGGAGGAAACTGAACCACATAGGAAGGTGACACATGACACGTTCAACCGAAGTCTACAAATTAATGGGGAAATTACAGGCGCAAGGATGCATGCCTCAACCGCCACTTAAAACCCCACGCGGCGCGTTTATCTGCATTGCGCAGCCAACGCCTGAAATGGCCAAGCAAGCCACCGAAATTAAACAGTGTTTAAACGGCGTTCAAACCCTCGTTTACACCTTGAAATTGAGCGGCTGCACCATCCGTTGGCAAGGAGGTGCACCATGCACAACCCACTAAGTGCCCAAGTCATCGTGAATATTACCCCTAACCCAGAGCAAGGCCGTGTGGAATACATCGTGTGTACCCACGAGGGCGAAAGCTCTGGCATCAATCAACTGGCTGAAAAGCTACAACAAAGCGTGATGGCAGCCTTGCCAAAATGTGCCACACCTACAGGAGCAGAATAATGAATCAAGCAGTCGCACTACCAGGTCACCGAATCAACGCGCTTGGCCATCATGTACCAGAGTCACAAGTCAAACAGATCGACATCTTACGTGATGATGTGGTTCTTGCCGTGGTTGAAAAAGCCAAAGAAGCACAACAAGCCCTTGCTGAATTCAAAGTGATGGCCATGAACCAAATCAAAGACTTTGTCGACCTAAGCGCAGAGGAATACGACGTTAAGTACGGTGGAACAAAAGGCAACGTTTCGCTGTTGAGTTTTGACGGCAAATACAAGTTGATGCGCGCCATGGGTGAACACCGCACCTTTGATGAGCGCATCCAAGCGGCTAAAGCCAAAATTGATGAGTGCATTCATCGCTGGGCGGAAGGCTCTGACGACAAAATCAAATCCCTTGTTGAGCACGCCTTTCGTGTCAACAAGCAAGGTCATATTGATGTCAACCAAGTGCTGAGCCTGCGCCAACTGAATATCGATGACCCAGACTGGATTGAAGCGATGGACGCCATTGCTGATTCAATTCAAATCACCGGAACAAGCTCGTACTTGCGTATTTATGAGCGCCAAGAGAACGGCAGCTACAAACAGCTCGCTCTCGATATCGCCAAACTCTAGGAGGCCATCATGTTTTCATCCACACCCGCAAAAAGTGAATACCCCGAACACGCAGAGTTAGCAGCTCAACTTGAGCGTGATGGTATGTACTCAAATGCCGCGTTTACTTGGATGGCAGCTGCGCATCACGCTCGCTCGCCAGAGAATCGTCATTGGGCGGAATCCCGAGCTGACTTTTGCAACTCCTGGGCGCGTCGTTACCAAAGGAGTAAAGCCGCATGACAACGTTTCTATGTCCGCATACTCCCCAAGCAATTGAGGCCGAGATTGATTTGGCCCAAATGCTGATTGAACTGGAAGGCACTGGTTACCCTGATGACACGTTTGAAGATGGCGTCATCGCAGCTCTTCGTTGGGTGCAAGGGCGATGGCCTCAGCCAACCTCTGATGCGATAGAGCATTTAGAACAGTAGCCTTTATATACGCCCGCTACTGCGGGCTTTTTATTACCTGATACTTAAGGATTACCGATGCTAAGCGCAAAACTCGAATGTGATGCAAATGGTTGTCATAACGAAATCGACCTCGAACTCAACCATCCCGACGATGCTGTTATTGAAGTAGAAAAATTAGAAGAACAAGGCTGGGACTATGACTGGGATAGTGGCATTAGCTACTGCTCGAAATGTCGTTTACTTGTTGAGGGGGCTGAACATGACTAAGCGTATCCGCCTAACCAAACCCCAAAAAGAAGAGCTAGATAAGCTCGCTAATGCTGGAGTGCCTCGCCTCTCTGGCATCTCGTATTTCAAGATATTTGGTGAGTCTTTATGCTCAACAAACAATATGGTGACACCGTTAGCTGAAGTCGCCTTTCGTTACTTCAACAAGCAAAAGAGGCTTTACCATGGCTAACATCACCAAAGACCAATGGAAAAAACTTGAAGAAGAGATGACTTATAGTTTTGTCTCTATCCGCTTTAAATATCAAGGTTATGAGCTTTCGGTTCAGCGAATCAGAACGGCAGAAAATAAGACAGAACTGTGTGTTTATATCGATGATGTCTATAAGAGTTCGTGGGGAAACCCTGACCGTGAAGATGGTGATGCCCCTGACATCATTAAAGAAGTATGGCGCAAGCGCTCCATAGCAATGCACAAACCATCAACTATCCAGAAATTAATCAAAAAGCATGGCAAACGCCGCGTTCACAATGCGATTCCTGATTGGGATGCGCGCATAGAATACTATGAACCATTTTTCCCTAAAGCTTCCGTTCTTTGCCGTCAGTTCAAAAAGCTCGAAGATTTAGAGCTTATCGAGGGGTGTCATGAGCAACCGTAACCGCTTAATCCAACTTATCCACGTAGCTAAGCGCGAGCTGGCGCTTGAAGATGATGTTTATCGCCTACTGCTTGAGGTTGAAACCAATAAAACCTCTTGCAGCAAAATGAGCATCAAAGAGCTAGAAACGGTGCTTGCTGCTATGGAAAGCAAAGGTTTTAAACGCAAAATAAACGGTTCTAAAACGCCGTTTAAAAAGCGTTTAAGCCCGAAAGCTAAAGGGGTAAGAACGGAAGTAGATAAGATTCGCGCCATTTGGATCACCATGAGCAAACAAGGCTTTGTGCGCGATGGCAGCGAAACTGCGCTTGATGCTTACGTTCGCCGCATTACCAATCGCAACAAGAATGAGGGCGTAGACCATGTTGCTTGGTGTAATGGCAATCAGTCATACACTGTTCTTGAATCTCTTAAGTCATGGCATCGCCGAGTGATGATTGATGAGCTAAAGAACAAAGGCTGGACAGTGCCTATCAACGAACGTACTGGCAAGCCTATGGGCTATGAAGCGATAGCGGATGCTTTTTGTGAAATGCTGCAAGCGCGTAAGGAGGTGCAGTGACAGAGTTTACCCGCAAAGATCGAGAGCTTATTAACCATGTAAAACAATTTGGTGGTAAAAGCGAATCCGAGGCCATCGCCTACCTCGATCGATATTGTGGGAACTGGCAAGGAACGCCACTACCTAAGGCGAAACGATTGAAACCATTAGGTAGTGGTGAAACAGAATAAATTAAATAACCGCTCTTCCGAGCGGTTTTTTAATGGATCATTTTCACGCTAATTTCCGATTGAGGATCATTTTACCTGTTTTACTCTTCCTACATTACGTGGGAATGTTAGGAGGCAAGATGAACGATACACAACCAGATATGTTTGCAAGCCAAGCAATCGACCCTCGCGTGCTCGACAACCTTGACCACTTACTTGATGACGAAAATGAATGGCCTATCACCTTCCTAAAGCTGCGCGATATTCTGGATAGTGAACTGAATGAGCTACTGCCTGAACACAAAAAGGTCTCGCTCTCTCTTGCTCTTGTGATTGGTCAATACTTAGGTGGAATGTCGAATTACTTACCTACTGGGCAATTGCTGCAAAAGTACATTCGAGACATCAACATATGGGAAGCATTCACAGGCCATAACGTAAAAAGCCTAGCGATGCAGCACCGTCTTAGTGAGAAAGCCATCTACCAAGTTCTGCATCGTATGCGCGCTATTAGCAGTCAGCGCAGTCAAATTTTACGTGGTCGCATTGGTGATGTGGACAGTAAGTGGAATCGTTACTTTGAGCCAGTAGGCGTAGAGGGCGACATCCACTTAGAAGAAGAAAAAAAGAAATGGCCGATGGCTCTATTAGAGCTCAGAACCTTGCTACTCAAAGAGCTTGAAGCGTATGACGTTAATGAGCATGAGGTCGCGTTATCAATGGTGTTAGCCATTGGTCAAAAGATGGGAGGTGAGCACCAATATATTGCTCGTGGTGATATTCTTTATCGTCATGTACGCAATATTGAGATTTGGGAATCATACAATGGCAACAACGTTAAGCAGCTTGCCCACCAATACAAGGTGACAGATAAAACCATCTACGAAATTCTCGCCAAAATGAAAAAGCTCGAATCAAAAAAGTGGCAACCCGATCTCTTTTAGTCAGACTTTATCCATACAGTCGGTACTAAAAACTGACTTACTGTAACAAAACACCTCGCTTGCAGCCCTCTTCGGAGGGCTTTTTTGATCGAAATCCCGAATAAGGAGGTTAATTTAGCTGCAATGATTATGTGTGAGGTAGAGTATTAGGTACGTTTTATTAAAGCATGGCAGTCATATGGATAATTTCCTGGGAAGGTTTTCCAAGCTTGTTAGCGCAGTAGTATCAGCAGCCGGGCTTTCTGTAGCATCTGTGTTACTTTGCGCGCTTATTGGTTTCTTTGAAGGGTTCTCTTCAGAACAATGGGGATTCTGGCTTTGGTTTGCGGCACTATGGCCATTCGGCTCGCTTGCTATCTTAGCCACTTACTTTTTTGTCACACGGGAGAGAGATGAAATTTCTAATTAACATCCATAACCCACGTTAATCCGCTCTTTCTCCACTAAAAATAGACACTAAGCCTACTCGGTATCCCTTAATCCAATAGGCTTAGTGATGAAAAACTTCGCGTTCTCTACCAAAGGCTACTCAGAAAGCTTTTGTCATGCGGTTGAGTTTATCTTAATCGCAGAAGGTGCTTTATACCCCAATGGTAAAGCTCGCCCTGGTTTGGGCTATGTAAATGATCCCAAAGACGCAGGCGGCGAAACCAAAGGCGGTATCAGCAAACGTGCCTTTCCTTCTGTTGACATTCAAGCACTCACACTCGACAAAATTGTCCGCCTGTACCACCGCAATTACTGGCGAGTAGCGTACTGCCAAGACTGGCAACCAGCAACTGCTGTACTAATGTTTGATGCTGCAGTTCAGCATGGAGCCAATCAAGCCATTCGCATGCTGCAAGAGATTGCTGGTACTAAAGCCGATGGTAAGGTCGGCCCTAAAACTCGTGCGGCTGTTCAATCATTCGATCAAGCGTATTTAGTCGCTCGTTATGGACTGCGTCGTGGTCGTTTTTATGCGCGAATCATCAAAAAGAACCATACCCAATGCCGCTTTATTGAAGGCTGGCACAACCGCCTAGTTGAGTTAACCAATCATGCTTGGGAACTTATCTAATGGGCAAGAACTGGGAGTGGTCTTATCAACGCGGTATTGAACGTAGGCTAGAGGCTGAGCAATGCGCTCAGTCTACTGGCACATCATCGCCTAGTAAGCCTCCACTCCACAGTCACGATGCCACTATGCAGTCTTATTTCGAGCGAGGTTGGCACAGTGTGACTCCAGCTCAAGTCTACCAACACTTGCAAGGCATTCAATCAATGCCGCTTTCCCCCTTAGACCAAATCCGGAGATTGAAACAATGTCACTTTCAGCCATCGCAGGGCTAGCGAGCCTTGCATTTAAAGCCGGCCCAGCGGTTATTCGCGGCGTGTCTCAATTATTTGGCGGCAGTGAAGTCGCTGACGAAGTTGCTGACATCGTAGAGCAAGCCGACAAGCTACTACTGTCGCCACAAGATAAGCAAAAAGCCATTGAAAATGAGCTTAGTAAGTTGCCTCCAGAAGATCTTGTTGAGCTTCAAGCCCTCAAAGTTGAAATGGAAAAACAAGTTACTCGCCAGCAAGAGGTGGCCGCGCAAGACAGACAATCAGAGCACCATGAAACTCAAACCACCATTCGCCATGGTGATAGCTCTAGCTATTGGGTGGTTCGCTGCACACGCCCCTTAATGGCACTGATTAGCACCTGCTCGGGTTGTTACTACATCATCACTAACCCACAGCCGGAACTCACCGTTGCCGGAGTGCTGTTTGGCCTTGGCGCGACTTATATGGGCATTCGTCATCGTGAAAAAGATAAGGGGCTCACCTTATGACCGATTGGATCGACAAATCTGTTTTAAACCAAGAGCGTGAGTTAAAGCGCAGCATTGCTGCAGCTCGTCAAGCAGCGCCGCACGTAAAGCAAATCAAAGCCGGTGATGAAGTGCTATGCGCGGAGTGCTTAGAACCCATCCCTTGTGGCCGCATTGAGGCGCATCCTGACTCAACCCACTGCGTTGATTGTTTATCTGAACTGGAGGGCTGATGGATTTAGAAGTGATTAAAACCATCACACCTTGGCTACTAGGGGGCTGCTCAGTTGGTGGCTCTCTAGTGGCATGGGCAATCAAACGATCATTTGCAACCAAACAAGAAGTAGAACACCTCAAGCAAGAGCAAAAGCTGATCAAGTCACAAGTAGATAACCTGCCAAGTCACGACGAATTCTACGAGCTCAAAATCAGTATCGAAGCCATGCGCGGTGATCTAAAAGCAATTAATGCCGCACTGCAGCCACTACAACACATCAACAACCTGCGTTTAGAAAACGATTTAAAAGATAAGGAAAGCTAATCAATGGCAATGAAAGACATCCTGCAGCAAGACCGTCGCTTGGTTATTCTTCGCGTTCTTAACGAGTCGGCTGCCTACACCGCAAACGAAAGCATTCTTGATGAGTCACTAGACCGCTTGGGTCATAAAGTCAGCCGAGACTTAGTCATTACCGAGATGCACTGGCTTGAAGAGCAAAGCCTCATTTCGATTGATGAAGCGTTCAATACCAAAGTGGCCACGCTTACCCAGCGCGGTATCGATGTAGCTGAGGGACAAACCACTCACCCTGGTGTTAAGCGCCCAAGCCCAACGTTATAGGATCGCTTATGACACTACTCACTGTGCTTCTGTTTCTTGTGATTTGGTGCGCTATCGACATCCTTTTATTCTGGTTGTGTGTGCGCTTATTTATTAACACGACAAAGTCTACGCCTATCCGTCGAGCTAACTGGTCTACGTTTATCATGCCAGCTCTTGCTCTTACACCTCGTCCACGTCGGGGCTTTGGTAAAGTCTTTGTTTGGCATAGGGAGCGATTCCTATGAGTCAACCCCATACCAAAAATCGCTTGAGTAAAATCGACCAGCTCCCCGACGACTTCAAGACTCAGCTCAATATCTTGCTGCGTGAAAAAAACATGACTCAAGAGCAGATTCGCTCACTCATCAACAAACAGATTGATGAACAAGGCATTGCCGATGATCCTGAATACATCAAGCGTAATGCCATGAGTCGCTACGCTCAAAGCTTTCGTAAAGGGATGGAAAAATACCAACAAGCGCAAGAAATGACCAAGCAATGGGTACAGCAGTTTGGCGAGATGCCCCAGACCGATATTGCTCGTTCATTAATTGAGATAGGTAAATCTCAGGTATTCGACATCCAAATGAAAGCGTTGGAAGAGAATAAAACCCTCGACCCGAAAACGCTGGGCCACTTGGCTCTTTGTATTAAGCGCCTGCAAGAAGCGCAAACTGGCAGCGTGAAATTAGAGCAGCAAATTCGTAAGCAGGTGCTCGAAGAAGCCGCAGACCAAGCGGAGACCAAAGCGAAACAACAAGGCATGACGTCTGAAGGCGCGAAGGTCATCCGTGATTCTATATTGGGGCTAAGCACATGATCTCATCTACGTTTGAGCGCTCACCCATTGCAAAAACAGTGGCGCATCTTCATTACGCATACTCACCTGATGAGGTTTTACTGCCTTACCAGAAATATTGGATTGAAGATAAGAGCCAACTCAAGATTGGCGAGAAATCACGCCGTACAGGTGTTACCTGGGCTGAAGCGTGTGATGCGTCATTAACGACCTCCCTTACGAAGGCCGATGGCGGCTGTCACCACTTCTATGTGGGGTCTAACAAGGAGATGGCGCGAGAGTTTATCGATGCGGTCGCCATGTGGGCTAAAGCGTTCGATAAAGCCGCAGGAGAAATCTGTGAAGAAGTCATCGAAGATGAAGACAAGGACATTCTCACTTTCGTCATTTACTTTGCATCGGGCTTCAAGGTTCAAGCACTATCCAGTAACCCATCCAACCTGCGTGGTATGCAGGGTAACGTCACCATTGATGAGGCAGCCTTCCATGACCGCTTGGCAGAGGTGCTTAAGGCCGCGCTCGCCCTTACTATGTGGGGCAGTAAAGTTAGACTCATCTCCACTCACAATGGTGCAGATAACGACTTCAACGAGCTTATCCAAGAGAGCCGAGCAGGAAAGAAAGACTACAGCATTCACACCATTACCTTAGATGATGCTTGTCATGATGGATTGTATAAACGTATCTGTCAGGTCTCCGGCCAAGAGTGGACGCAAGAGAAAGAAGACGCTTGGAAAGCCGGATTGCTCAAAGCGACCAAGACCGAAGATGACGCACTGGAAGAGTATTACTGCGTACCTAAAGCGGGCTCTGGCGTCTACATCCCTCGTTCATATCGAGAGCGTGCTGCCGCTCTGCCAAACCAAGTGGTCACCTATACCGGCACAACGGTGTTTAACGGCTTGCCAGAAAGACTGCGTGAGTTAGAAATGCATGAGTGGCTAGAGCTGAATGTTAAGCCGCTGCTCGATGCACTGCCACAAAACTTGCGCCATACACTTGGGGAAGACTTTGCCCGTAACGGCGATTTAACCGTGTTCGCCCCATGTACCGTGCACACCAACACCAAACGCACCTTCCCGTTTTTAGTGGAGTTATCTAATGTCCCGTTTAAGCAGCAAGAACAAGTGCTCTATTATATTGCTGACCGCCTGCCCCGTCGTGACGGCATCAAGCTGGATGCTCGAGGCAATGGTCAATATCTCGCAGAACAAGCCCGATATAAATACGGGGCCGAGGTGGAAGAGGTCATGCTCTCGCAAGCCTATTACCGCGAGCACATGCCGAGCTTTAAATCAGCGTTCGAAGATGATGAGCTGCAGATACCGAAGAACGAGGATGTGATCAATGATTTCTCAGCCATTCAGATTATCCGTGGTGTGCCTAGCATTGATGAAAGCCGGACTAAAGGGGTCGATGGTAACAACCGACACGGTGACTCGGCCATTGCCATCTTCTTAGGTTACATCGCTTCAAAAGAAGAATGCCGCCGTTATGAGCTGCACACGATTGCCAAACCAGCCGAACAAGGCTCTAGAGCCAATTTCTTAACACGCCAAGACCAACAAGAAGACTTACACCAAAAACATAAGCATATTCGCACTACCCACGGTTTTCGTGGTGAACGTGGTGGTATGTTGTAGGATGCGCCATGAATAGCCCAATCATTAATCCGAACACCAATAAGCCCTTTACCAAAGAAGAGCGCGAGCAAATTACTCAACATCAATCTAAAGCTCATGTCATGAGTGTGCGCAAGCCGCTTGAGTGGCGTTCAATTGCGTCAGGACTGACCCCAGCCAAGCTCGCCACCACATTACGCAGCGCGCTACAAGGTCAGCCTGAAGACTACTTTTTATTAGCTGAAGAGATGGAAGAGCGTGACACCCATTACCGCGCCGTTCTCTCAACCCGTAAGCTGGCCGTCGCTAGTATTGAACCCGTAGTTGAAGCAGCAAGTGATGATAAGCAGCACATTGCCCACGCCGATGCGATACGTGAAATTTTACGCCATCCAGAAGTGCCAGAGTTGATGATGGATTTGCTCGACGGAATTGGTAAAGGCATTAGCCTAGTTGAGCAAATCTGGGATACCAACAGCAAGCCCTATGCTTGGGTACCAAAAGAGTATGAGTGGGTTTCCCCAGTCCATATCCAAATTGATATGGATGATCTCCACACCGTTCGATTGAAAAGTGACGACGAGACTTTAAAAGGTGAGCCACTCAAACCCAACGGCTACATCATTCATAAGCCACGTATGAAGTCTGGCCATTGGATCCGTAATGGCTTAGCTCGTGTCGTCGCGGTGATGTACATGCTCAAAAGCTACACCGTCAAAGATTGGTGGGCGTTTGCCGAAGTCTTTGGCATGCCAGTACGTATCGGTAAATATCACAGCAATGCCAGCGAAGATGACATTCGCACCCTAGTCAATGCCATTGCGTCGATCGCCAGTGACGCCGGTGCGGCTATTCCTGAGTCAATGCAAATCGACATGATAGACACGGCGAAAGGCAATGGCGGCGACACTCTGTTTGAAAACATGGCCAAGTGGGCTGACCAACAAATTTCTAAAGCGGTACTGGGTCAAACGATGACTACCGATGATGGTTCTAGTCAATCACAAGCTACCGTGCACAATGAAGTACGCAAAGACATCATCAATTGGGATGCTCGCCAACTGGCCAACACACTCAATCGCGACTTAGTAAAACGCTTTATTGATTTTAATTTTGGCCCTCAAGAACGTTACCCAGAAATCAAGCTCACCATCGAAGAGACCGAAGACCTAAAAGCTTGGGTTGAGGCACTAACGCCACTCATTGACCGAGGTCTAAAAGTACAGGCATCTGACGTTCGCGATAAAATGGGGCTCGCTGACCCAGAGCAAGGGGCGGAACTTTTGCACCCTGAGCATCAAGTACCTCATGAACAAGACTTGGCGTTAAATCATCGCAGCGCACCGTTTAAACCCCGTTTAACACTGGCTATGAACGCGAAACGCTCTGCAGATGAATTGGTCAGTGATGACGAAATCAATGAATTCGTCCTTGAAGCGTTAGACGATTGGCAGGAAGTCAGCGCACCGATCTTAAACCCTATCTTAGAACTCGCTGAGCAAGTCGATAGCTTTGAGGCGTTTGCGGAGCAGCTACCAAGAATCGCAGAGCAAATGGATGATGGTGCGTTTATTGAGCAGTTAACCAAGCTTTGCTGGCAATCTCGTGCGCTAGGAGATGTCAGCGATGAATGAGACGATTATCCCCGAAGAGGCACTTCTCTACCTTGATAGTAAAGGGATTCAACCAGGCTTTGACTATCGAGACGTTTGGAAGGCAGAGCACAACCATGTGTTTACCGTGGCCAAGCTGATGCAAGAAGACATTCTAGAAGACGTAAGACAAGCAGTAGCCATTGCATTGGCTGACGGTCAAACATTCGAGCAGTTCCGCGATTACTTAAAACCGTACCTAATAAAACGTGGATGGTGGGGCGTTCAGGTCATGGATGACCCTCACACCAAAGAGAGTAAGCCGGTGCAGTTGGGCAGTGATCATCGGCTGAAAACCATCTATCGCACCAACATGAGAACGGCGCGTGCTGCTGGCCAATGGGAGCGTATCGAACGTACCAAGGAGTCACACCCTTATTTGCTCTATGAGTTAGGCCCAAGTATTGAGCATCGCGTCGAACACGTTAAATGGAATGGCTTACTACTGCCCGTTGATGATGAGTTTTGGAAAACTCACTACCCACAAAATGGCTGGGGGTGCAAATGCCGAGTGCGTCAAGTGAGTCACGCTCAAGCAGAGAAGCTTAAACAATCAGGTATCAATGCTGGCATCGCTGAAGTGGATGAGCACACCGGCTTACCCACAGGCCACTTTACCGATGACCGAGTTGCCGTGAGTACCACAGCCCCCAAGATAAACACACGCAAAATGGTTAACAAACGAACGGGCGAAGTGGAAGATGTACCAGAAGGTATCGACCCAGGATGGAACTATAACCCTGGCATCAATCGATCCCCATTTGAGACAAAAAGCTAAAACGCTCTGTAAGCGATTCTAAGGTAATTGAAACTAGAAAGCCCTAGATGATGTCGTGAGCTAGGGCTTTGTTTTGATTTAAACGGCGTTTAAACGGGTTTAAACAGTGTATATTGTGAGAGCTACGTTTGAATTAAGGTGTGATTGGAAAATTATATGGTTTTAGAATTTGATGATTCTCTTGATGTAGGAGCTTTAGGGGAAAGTACGTTCGACCAATGGTGTCGTGCAGGCAAAATCACGTCAATACCATCTGAGCATGATGATAAGCATGGCTGGGATTTTCTTGTAGAATTTCCATATGTTAAATCAAAATTACCTGATGATCTTCGTCCAAAGCCAATTGAGTGCAAAGTACAAGTCAAGTCGACGCAAGGTAATAAAGGGGCATGGGATATAAAGCTGTCTGCCTTAAAACGCTTAATAGATTACACAAGCCCTGCATTTATTCTGTTTTACGAGTTCTCTAAAGCTGAACCTTATGAGCTTAATAACGCTTATTTAGTTCACATCGATGAACAACTAATCTATCGTACTTTAAAAAAGATCCGTGAGAACTCGGGTAAAAAACCACTCCACCTAGATTCCCTAAGTGTCTCTTATCGAAAACATCATATTAACGAGCTATCAGGTAAAGCGCTCAGAGAAAAGATCGCGAGTTATATTCCAGATGGAATTGAAAACTATCAAAAAGAAAAGATTGCAACCACTAAACGGGTTGGTTATGAAGATGGGGGAATTGTAGGTAAATTCACGGCTAAAGCTGATGACATTGAGCAATACTGTTTAGATATCATTCTTGGCAAAGAGAGCTCATTAGAGCTAATAGATTTTTCTACAAAAGATAACCGCTTCAATATTGAAGAATCCTCTTTCACCATTCACGAATCCAATGGTGGAACTCTAACAATGGATGTACAAACAAACGTTCTAGGAGCATGTCGTATTGATTTTAAAAAAGGCAAATACGCACCGCCGCTATCATTTACTGGTGAAATACTCAGCTATCCAGCTCTAATAAATAAGCCAAATACCTTTTTTATCCGAACCAAACTATTTACGTTAGAGTTCGATATCACTCCCAAAAATAATAAGTTAAAAACATATTTTACAGCCGATAAAATAGTAACCCTAGATGAAGCTACAAAATGGCTACGCCTATTCTGCAGATCACAATCTGAGCAGTATTCAATTTTTGAGATTCATTCTGACCTTTTGGAGATGCCATGGGAGGGAGAAATCACCCTTCCAACAAAATATACCGAAGACTACAGCGAACTTCGCGCATCACTAGAAGTACTGGTTAAAACGTTCGAATTAGACAAAGGAACAACTCTTTATTTAGGTGAATTAACTGAGTCCCGTTCTCTTATTAAAATTTTGGACCACCTTGTTAATAATCGAGATCCAGGATTTGAAATGGAAGAACAGCCAGAAGATAAAGATGGTCCAGAACGTGTCTTTTCTATTACGCCAGTTTTTTTACGACTAGGATCAACCCTAATTGGTTGTATTGCTAGATTTTTCGCGAATAAAATAAACAATCGATATGTCGTAGATTCCGTGGAGACCTTGGAGTGCTACACTTTCCCAACAATTCCTGATAAAGAGCTTTTGGAAAACCTCGTCAAACAACACGAACTAGACAGTGAACGGCTATTTGAAGTTAACCCCGAATAGATCAACCGTTCGCTAACCCACGTTAATCCGTTCTAAAAACTCAAACTCTTAATCTGGCATCCAGTTACTCGTTAATTGGATGCCTTTTTTATGTCTCGCACTCTCGAACTTGCTCTATGTCGTCAACTGCCAAAATTTGAAGATGGCTGGTTACTACTTATCCCTGCAGGTGAGTTTACTGGAGACGATAGCCGCAGCTGGAACAACAGCAATCCTGAATTGGTTGTCGCCAACTCCAACCCTGACAACACGCCTTGGGATATTGAGCACTCCACTCACATCAAAGGCCCAATTGGTGAGCCTGCGCCTGCCTATGGCTGGGTTGTCGAATACCAGGTTCGCAATGGCGAGGTCTGGGGGCGCGTCGAGTTCAATGACGATGGCCTAAGCCTCATCGAGAAAAAGAGCTACCGCTTTTACTCTCCGGCATTTCATTTTACTTCTGCTGGCGTGGTTCACTCCATTGAATCGGTCGGCTTTACCAATCAACCCAATCTTCCAAAGCAACTCCCTGCTCTCAACCATAAGGATAAAACCGCGATGAATCTATCACCAGAACTCGCTGCTGCATTAGGTCTTGAGCCTACAGCCAGTGTCGCCGATGCCGTAGCGGCCGTTGGCCAAATGAACACTGACCACCAATTGGCATTAAACCGCGCTCAGCAAATCGACTTAGACAAGCACGTCCCGAAAGAAACCTATCAGCTTGCTTTGAACCGTGCCCAAAGTGCAGAAGATAAGCTGGCTGAACTCCACACCCAAGAGATTGAATCTTTGGTCGATGGTGCAATTGCAGACGGTAAAGTCGCACCTGCCGACAAAGAGATGTATCTCGCCACTTGCCGCACTGAAGAGGGCTTAACCGGATTTAAGAAGTTCTTAGGCGGCGCTCAGTCCAAAGTGGCAACCGAGCCTTCACACTCCAAAGACCCAGCGAAAACCGAACAACTTTCAGAAGTCGAACTCGCGACGTGTCGTAAGCTCGGCATGAGCCAAGAGAAGTTCTTAGCCACCAAAAACGCTAACCAAAAAGCTCTATAGAGCCTGCGGTTTACCTTTTATTTAAACAGGATTGAAACACCTATGAATGAAGCTCAAATTCTTCAAGCGCTTTTTACTGGTATGAGCGCGGCCTACACCGACGGTTTAGACGCTGTCGACCCACAGTGGCGTGAAATTGCGACTGAAGTGCCATCCAGTACCAGTGCCAATAACTATGGCTGGCTTGCTGATATACCAGGCATTAAAGAATGGGTGGCAGAGCGTCAATTAGCGACCGTGGGTAAACATGCCTATGCCATTGAAAACAAAACCTGGGAAACCTCAATCAAAGTTAAGCGTGACGATGTAGACGATGACCAAATCGGTATGTACTCCGTTCTTGCTAAGAACTTTGGCCAAGAGGTCGCGATTTTCCCTGACCAACTGTCATTTGGTTTGCTGTGTAAAGGCTTCACCGAACTCTGCTTTGATGGTCAGCCTTTCTTTGATACTGATCACCCAATGGCAGGGGCAACTTACTCCAACGTGATCGGTAACCCCGACACTGATAATGGCGAACCTTGGTTCTTGCTCGATACCTCAAAGGTGCTCAAAGCGATCATCTTCCAAAACCGCCGTCCATTTGTGTTTAAGAACATGAACCCAAATGAAGAGTTCACTTGGTTCAACAATGAAATGGCAGCAGGTACAGATGGTCGTTGCAATGTCGGTTTTGGTTTCTGGCAAACCGCAATTGGCAGTAAAGCCGCACTAACCGAAGAGAACTACGAAAAAGCCATCAAGCAGATGATGGGCGTCACCAAGAACAACGGTACTCCGCTCGACATGATGCCGAAGTTGCTCGTCGTCGGTCGTAACAACCGAGCGGCCGCTAAAAACATCCTTGAGCGCGTGGTGAAAGCGTCCGGTGAAACCAACATCTACCACAACGATGTGAAGCTACTGGTAAGTGCGTTCGTTAAGTAAATAATGCCGTCAGTTCAACTGCACACCCCAAAGCTAACTCGTAGGTGTGCAGTTAACTCCCCCCACTCAACGAGGAAGTGAGAATGCCAAATGATACCAAGTCGCCACGTAAACCGCATCAAACTCGCAAGGCAAAAGCTCCAATTGGAAAAAGCAAAACGGCTACTCAAACTGCCGCTGCGCCATCGCAACCGAGTGATGTGCAGTCTCAAGTCGTAGGTCACTACCAGGCAGTGCTACCACCAACAAACCACCCCAATACAAATGCTTTAAACACCGTTTTAACAGCAGCTAGGCAAGGCGATAACGAGCCATTGTTAATCAGTGTTCGCAGTACTCAAAAGCGCGGGTTCTGGCGTTGTGGCCTGTTCTTTAGTGATGAAGGCACCACGCTTGGTGTTCATCCAAAAGACGATGAAGAGCACGCTCCGTTCTTAACCGAGGATGGTGTTGAACTAGTCAGTGTGACCTATGAGCAGTATCAGCGTTTGGTGAGTGAGCCACGCCTTGAGGTTGAGGAGCTATAGCCATGAGCCAGCCTTACGCCACGATTGAAGATTTGCTTGCACGCGATGAGTCTCTGGTTTGGACGTTGGCGACGAGCATCGATGACAGCAATCAGCTCGACGTCGATGCAGTTGAGACAGCAATTCATGATGCGACCGATGAAATCAACTCATTTCTCAAGCGTTATGCCTTGCCTCTTGACAGTGTGCCGAGCCTCATCAAGCGTCAAGCTATCTCGATGGCGTTCTATTGGCTGGCCGATCGCGATAACGCGGTCAGCGAGCTGCTGCAAAAACGCTACGATGCCGCTTTACAAACCCTGCGTGAAGTCAGTAGCGGCAAGCGTGATTTAGGGCTACCTGAAGCGCAAAAGCCGACCGAGACCACCAGTGGTAAGGTGGAAGTGATTGAAGCGTCACGCCCATCAATGCGTCACAGCTTCAATCGATTCTTTTAGAGGTTGCCATGGGAATTAGCGTTCAGGTTTCGGGGGATGTCGAACTGCGCAGTATCGTACAGCGCATGGACAGACTGGCCGACCCAGCCAACAAGCGCAAGCTGCTTAGGCTGATAGGGGCAGAAGTTGAAAGCCAAACCCACGAACGTTTTCGGGAAACCAAACGCGCCCCAGATGGAAGCAAGTGGCAAGCGTGGAGCTCAAGCTATGCCAAGAGCCGCCAAGGCAGTCAGTCATTACTCATGGCAAGTGGTGAGCTAGATGATTCGATTCAGTCATTCGTTAAAGGCAATGATGCGGTGCATACCGGCTCTCCCCTCGCTTATGCCAGAGCTATCCAAGACGGCTTTAAAGGCTCGGTCAAGATAGCCGCGCATAACCGCCGCATTGAGCAAGCCTTTGGTCGTGCGCTTAAGTTCCCTGTTTATCAAAGCATTAAGGCGCACACCCGCAAGATGAACACACCACAACGTCAATACTTAGGACTCTCTAGTGAGAATCGCAAGGACTTACTGACGTTAATCGGTCGCTTTAACCAGGAGCTGTTGGAATAACCCTATGAGTAAACATTACACCAAACCCCAAAGCGCCGAGCTCGATGTCAGTCACAGCACCATTGTGATAGCGGATATCGTCGCAAAAACACTGGCGAAAGCGTTCCAAGGCAAACAGACCGAAGTGCATAAAGTCACCAGTGTCGCTCGCCATGGCAAGCGCTTTGACACCGTGGCCGATGTTAAAGCTGATGTCACGGGCACCGGTGCTATCCGAGTCATTGCGCATAGCGTCAAGAACGTGCGTCGCGAATCCGGCTACACCGTGGGTAACGTTCACTTTGCAGCGTTCGTCATGGTCAATAACCAATATGGCGACAACCGTGACCAACGTGGTGAACTAATAGCGAGCCGTTTGGGTGTCGAGGTGCTCAAACCAAGCTTTAGCCAAGCCATTAACAGCCTTGCTCATAAACCCGTATCGCAAAGCCAATGGGACAACATCACCACGGCTCCGTTTGATGATGCGGGATTATCGATGTTTGCCGTGGAATGGTCACAAGAATGCCGACTCAATGTGCCGGTGGATGCAAGTAAGCTCGATGACTTCAAGACCGCGTTCTTCAGTGGTTCGATTGCTGAAGGCGCGCCAAAGATTGAAGGTGACATTGAACTGCCTATTGGTGCTGACAGTACGGTAAGCAATGAAGCCACTTCTCAACCAGAGGACTCAACCGATGAGTAACACTCTCATTTTAAAACCAAACAAAGGGCTAAAAGTACGCAAGCCTGATGGTAAGCCCTTAGCCAAAGATGGCGAGCAAGTGGTTCGCTCTGCGTTCTGGCTGCGCCGTTTAAAAGACAACGATGTGGTAGCGCTTAAAGAGTTACCCAAGCCACCTGCGACATCAATCAAAAGCAAGGAGTCTAAATAATGAGTGCCATTGCCATTCCTTCCGCTCTGCGCGTACCTCTCTTTTACATGACCTTTGATAACTCAATGGCGGTCAGTGGTACGCCCGTCATGATGCATAAGATTTTAGTGCTGGGTCAGTATAAAGCACCGGCACCGAATGTGTTGGCAAGTCCTTATCAGCAAATCCCCATCACTGCTGACGAGCAAGCCTACGACTACTTTGGTGATTCAATGCTGACCGATACCATCATCGCCACGCGTAAAGCCGATAGCTTCACTGAGCTGGTCGCTATGGGGATTGATGGGCTTAACGCAGGCTCAGGTGCTAAAGCCGATGCGTACACGTTCACTGGCAGCGCACAAAACGCAGGCGTGCTTTATTTAATGATTCATGGTCGTAGCGTACAAGTGGGCATTGACCAAGGTGATGACTCGGCCACAATGACCAGCAAAGCCGTCGCGGCTATCAACGATTTGAACAGCACGGCAGGCAGTGAGCTACGAGTGACCGCTACCGTTAAAAGTGGTAATGACAACATTGTTGAGCTAACCGCCAAAGAGAAAGGCAAGCTTGGTAACGACATCGATATTCGCGTTAATTACTACGTGGGTGAGTCGCTACCGAAAGGCGTTAAAGTCGAGTGTGGCGTGATGGCGGGTGGTGAAGGCACACCAGATATGACCGCGATCATTGCCGCTCTAGGTGACGAGTGGATCAACCATATTATTTGCCCATGGAATGACCAGCAATCACTAAACACCCTACGTGATGAGCTGATTGAGCGTTGGGGCCCACTTAAAATGATGGAGGCCATTGCTTACACCGCCTTTCGTGGTACGCATGCTGAGACTTCTACGTGGGGCGAAACCCGTAATGACTTCTTAGTGACCTGTATGGGCACCAATAAAATGCCGACGCCACCTTGGCAAGTCGCGGCTAGCTATGCCGGTGTCGCGGCCTACAACTTAGCCATTGACCCAGCCCGTCCACTGCAAACACTTATCTTGCCTGGTGTATTACCACCAAGCAAAGAAGACCGTTGGGACATGACTGAGCGTAACCTGCACCTGTTTGATGGTGTGGCGACTTACTTTGTTGATGCCGGTGGCAACGTCTGTATCGAGCGCGAAATCTCGACTTACCAAGTCAATAGCTTTGGTTCGCCTGATCCAAGTTATCTCGATATCACCACCCCAGCCACGCTGGGCTATTACCGCTACGCCATGAAAGCGCACATTCAGCAGAACTATCCAAACCACAAACTCGGTGGTGACGACATTCTTGCCGAGCTAGAACCAGGGCAGCCTATCGTTACGCCAAGCATCATGCATGACGTTTTCTTGGCCAAATATATTGAAATGGTCGAGAAAGGGATCATGGAAGACTACGAAGGGTTTAAATCTACGCTTCACGTTTACCGTAACAAAGATGATGCCAATCGCCTTGAAGTCTACTGCAACCCGAACGTGATTAACGGCCTGCGCATCTTGGCCACTCACGCTGCTTTTAAACTGTAATGCCTTGGGTGCCACTCAGTGGCGCTCATACTAATTAAATGAGGAACCAATTATGTTATTTGGAGTAGCCACCGTTCGTTGCAATGGCACCGAACTCAAGACCACTGGCACCGCCAAGTTCTTCCCTGGTGGGTATGAGCGAGAATCAAAAATGGGTGGCGGCAAAGTGCGCGGCCATACAGAAAAATTCGTTGCGCCCTACGTTGAAGCGCCTCTCGCGGTTGATGAAGACGTCGATGTCATTGAAATCAACAATATCCGTGATGCGACTATCACCTTCGAATGCGATAACGGCTTGAAATACATCATGACGGGCTCAGCACTGGAGAGCCCAATCGGTATTAGTGAAGGTGGCGAAACCGACCCAGGTAAATGGATTGGTAAAAAAGCCAAGAAAGCCTAACCCCAACCGCTTTAAACGCTCAGTAATGGGCGTTTAAACCCTGTTTAAATAAGAGAACTATTATGGCTACAGACGAATTTACAATTGAGCATGGCCTACCTTTGGGTAAAGGTGTCGATGCTGAAATGCAGTATGACGTAAAACTCCGCACATTAACGACTGGTGATGTTATTGATGCTCGCGTGGCCGCAGAAAAAGTGATCTTTGCGCCTGACCCAGACTCCCCTGAAATCACTAAAGCCATCACTGTTGTCTCTGATGTCACCATGGGCCTTGAGCTTTTGCGCCGCCAAATTGCATCCGTTGGTGAAATTCATGGCCCATTAGAAATGTTCCAACTGCGTAAGTTCCACCCCGATGATTTTGAAACAATCAATCAACGTGCCGAGTTATTGGATAAAGCGACGCAGGTGGCTGAAAAGCGGGGGCGAATGGAAAAGTCAATCAGCAACTCTTGAGTGGATAGCTCTTAATTTAGCTGGCCGTCACCACACTGACGTTAGCTATTTCCGCTCTAAGCCGGTTGATTGGCTTTACGATCATGTTTACCAAATCCAAGTGAGTCAAAAATGAGCCAACGTTTAAACAGTGAAATTGTTGTTAACCTATCCGGAAACCTTGCTCAAAAGGCGAAAAGGTACTCTGGCGCGATGCAGAGCTTTGCACAATCAAACTCAAAAATGGCTCGCTCTATTCGTGGCTCTATGACGCTGGTCAACCGTAGTCTGGATAGCGTTGAAAATCGCTATGTCGGTCTCGTTGCAGCGGTGGCAGGTGGCGCGGTTGGTAATCGAATCATGACACTCGATCGTCAGTTATCACGTTTGGCCGTAGCTGCTGGTATTACTCGTGAAAATGTCAAAACCCTTTACGATGATATTGAAGGGGCAAGCAGAGAATTTCATATTGACCCAGCTCAAGCTCTATCTGCAGTAAATGTAATCATGGAAAAAATCGGAGATCTCGATTACGCCATGAGCAACAAACGCAATATTTCCATGGTTATCCAAGCCACGGGAGCTGATGGTGCATCGGTAGGCTCTGTATTTACCAACCTAAAAGAAAAGATGGGGTTAGAGAGCGAGGATGAGATCCTTCAAGCGATCGATATTTTGAACCTCCAAGGTAAACAAGGAGCATTTACCCTTCAACATATGGCTCAATATGGTAACGCAATTTTCTCAGCATACGCAGCGACAGGACGCACTGGTATGGAAGGAGTGCAGGAACTCGGAGCGATCATGCAAGTCGTCAATGCGTCTGCTGGTACTGAAGCTCAAGCGGTGACTGCTGTTGAAGCATTTTTGCGCGATACCGTTCTAAGTGCCCCTAAACGTAAAAAACTCAATCAAGTTGGTATAGACATCTTCGATCCTGAAAAATTGAAAGAAGGCATTGAGATAATGCGGCCAATGAATGAGATTGCTTCAGACGTTTTAACGAAAGGTGATCGAGCAGCTAAGAATGCAGGCAAAACTCTTAGTGATTTCTTAGCTTGGGTTGGCTTTGAATCTGAATCAATAAAAGTAATCAATGCCATCCGTTCTGATTTCATAAAGGATGGAGAAGTAAAGAGCTTTGATCAATTCATGGAAATTAGTGGCGATGGCACAGCAACCTTAAAAGACGCCCAAACAGTAGCTTCAGACTCCGCAGCTGCCTTTCAAAGCCTTGTTACCGCACTCGACAGCTTAGCTAGAAACGAATTATCTGGCCCAATCGGAGAGCTCGCGGATGCAATTAACTCTTTAGATCAACAAGCGGTAGATAACTGGCTTAAGACTGGCAAATACATTGCTTATACCGTTGGTTCTTTGATTGTCGCGCGCAAAGCGATTGGCATCGCTAAGGACTTAAAATCGGTCTTCGGTAAAAAGGGAGCGAAAAGCCAAGGTGGTGCTGACATGGGATTTGGCCTTGGCGTCATGCCCGTGTTTGTCACCAATATGCCTGGAAGCCTTGGAGGTAGCCTCACTTCAGGAGGCAAGACGCCTTCAACTCGCAAGCCGACTAAAACCAACAAAATGCTAAATGGTGCTAAAAATGCTGGGCGACTCTTTCTTCCGGCTTTATTAGCCTACGAAGGCTCTGATATGGCAATGGGTATGATGCCTGACTGGGTGCACGAGGCAGATAAAAAGTTTACCACTCAGGTTAAAGCGGCATTTGGTAGCAAGGAAGCACAAGCACAAATGGTGAAGTACTTCGGTGCAGACCCTAAGCGCTATCATCCCAAAACCTTTGCTCCAAGTAGTTATCTAACGGGCGACTACCAACAACCGCAATCGGGATCCAACTATTCGCCACTGAATGGGCGCATCGATGTCAGCGTAAAAACCTTTCATGATGGTCGTGAACCAAATGTTTCTATCGATTTAAGTGGTCTGCCTGGCGCAGCAATGGAGGACTAATGGCTGAAGAACTAGAGCGTATTGAAGCCTCCTTTCGTGGTGTTGCCTTTCCTCTTGCGACGGTAAAAGGCAAGACAGGCCGCCGTGCTATTGCCCACGAATACCCGAAACGCGATGGCGGCTTTACCGAAGACAATGGCGGCGTACTCAACAACGAGACGATTAGAGCGGTGTTTGTTGGCCCTGATGCTGAGCAGCAATTTTCAGCTCTGATTGCCGCACTCAATGTCGCTGGCCCTGGTGAACTGGTGCACCCTTACTTTGGTATCTTGCAGGTACAAATTGGCGAAGTGGATTATGACTTCGATAACGAGGAGTTTTACGTCGCCCGAGTCAGCTTTCAGGTGTTTGCTGCAGGTAATGACTTAACCATTGAAAAAGCCGATACCCAAGCCGATACCAGTGAAAAAGCCGAACAAGCCAAAGCGGCTAACCATGAGAACTTCGACGAACAAACCGAAGAACTGACGCCTGAGCAAGAGCTCACGCTGGGCGAATCAATAGATAACGCGCTGAATGATTTAGATAGCTTTGTAGCGGACTTACCAGGACTACCCAGTGAGATTGGCGAATGGGTCGACCGCTTAGACCATCTCAAATATTCGGTATCAAGCCTGCTGGCTTACCCTGGCAAGCTAATGCGCGAAGTGACCAACATTGTTGAAGATGTCACGGACTTATTTACTGAGATGCCTCAGAGCTTGGATGTGTATGACCAGATGGCTCAGCGCTGGAAAGGCATGGCCGAGGCTCATGATCCAACATGGAATGAGTCAGACAAGCTTGCAGCAGAAACGCAAAAAGTCACCTACCGCACCTTAGAAACCAGTGCCGTCATTGGCAAGGTCGAAGCGATTATTGCCGCGCCTATTACTGGCAATGAAGGAGGATTTAACGACAGCGAACAAGCCAGTGAGGCGTCTAAAGTCCTCAATGAGCAGCTTAACGATTTAGCCGAGGATGCGATTGAAAGTGGCAACCGTGGCGGCTGGCGTGCCCTACGTTCTCTTAGAGCGGCGGCGCTTATCGATATGGCTGAGCGTATTCGTCAGTTACCCGACGTGGTCACCGTAAAACCGCAAGGGTTGATACCCGTTGCACTACTGGCCTATCAGCAAACCGGTGACACCGAGCAGCGAGACCAAATCATTAAGCGCAATCGCCTATCACGCCCATCATTTATCACGGTTCATTATGAGATTGAGGTGGTGAAGAATGGATAACGTGGTGGCCAAAGTACGTAATCAATCCGTTGAGGGATGGAAAAAGGTCAACGTACGCCGCTCTCTTAAGAGTGTTGTTGGAGAGGTGCGCCTCAGTGTGACCAAAGAGTGGAATGAAGCGCGCAAAATCATCATGACCAAGGGTGAGCCTATTGTGATTGAGATTGGCAATGAGTGCGTGGCCACAGGTTATATTTCAGAGTTCATTCCTAGCTATGACGCGAAAGAAGTACGCTACGAGTTGATTTGTCACGACAAGACCATTGACCTTGTGGAGTGCTCTCTCATTCACAGCACGGGCCAATGGAATAACGCCACGTTAACCCAATTGGCTAACGATGTGTGTAAGCCTTTTGGCATTGATGTGGTGGTAGAAGCCAATGTTGGTGCGGCTTTTGATGTGGTGCGTATCGAGCATGGCGAAACCGTGTTTGCATTTTTAGACCGATTAGCCCGTCAGCGTGGTGTACTGCTAACCAGTAACGCTTATGGCAATTTAGTCATCACCACCGCCAGTACCAAAAAGCTTGGCATCACCTTGGAAACTGGCAAAAACATCCGCGCTGCACGTGGCCGTTTCTCGATGCGAGAGCGCTACAGCGATGTCACTGTAAAAGGCGACTCTGACACGGGCGAGTTCACCTTAGCCAAGACGGGTTACCAAGCTGTCACGGAGAAGGATGTCACCGTCCCTCGCTACCGCCCTTTGATTGTCATGCTTGAAGAGCCTTTCACTGCCGCAGGCGCGAGCCGCCGCGGCCAATGGCACATCAAACATGCCGAAGCCAAATCAAACAGCAGTGAAATTACGGTAACGGGTTGGCGCATGGGAGAGGCATTCAATGGCAGATTGTGGCCAATGAATGAGTTAGTCAAGGTTATTGATCCGATTCAAGACATCAATGACGAGCTGTTAATTGCGGGCTTTGATTTAGAAGAAGGCGACAGTGGCCGCATTACGGTATTAACCGTCATGCCCCCCAAGGCACTAGAGGTGCCTATCGAGACGCCACAAAGCCAAGACAAGGGGATGTTCTGGTGAGCCCAATTCAGCGTATTACCAATAAACTCCGATTGTTGGTCACTCGCGGCCTAGCCTTGGTAGTGCGAGATGAGGTGCAACGTCAGCTCTTGCAAGTACGTGTGGTGACAGGCGATACACTCGACAACGTGCCGCGCTGGCAAAACTATGGCCATACTTCTGTCCCGCCTAAATCCAGTGATGTCTTACTTGCCCTACTCAATGGCAGTGCCTCCTCGCCAGTAGCAATTTGTGTGGAAGACCCAGAGGTGCGGTTGAAGGACTTAAAAAGCGGCGACTCGGCGCTGTATCACCTAGAGGGGCATTACTTCAAAGTCACGGAGAACGGCGTGATGGAAGGCGTTGGCACCGAGCTTAATATTCGCGTTAAGCGCGTCAATATTATTGCTGAAGAGGAATGCTTCATCGACAGCCCGAAAACCAAGCTCACGGGCGATTTAGATGTGACAGGAACCGTCACAGGCAAAGAGGGATTGTTCAGCGGCATAAGCAGCACTCAGCATACTCACAATGAAACAGGCTCAGTCACCCATAAGCCAAATGGAGGCAGCTAATGGTTAAAGTCATTTGGACACAATATGGGGCGCGATATGACCTTAGTGAAGGCCAACTGGCGCAAGATGATGGCCTGTCGAGCCTAGTGATTTTGATGCTATTTACCGATGCACGCGCCAATGAAAGCGATGAGCTGCCAAATCAATCCACTGACCGCAAAGGCTGGCCTGGTAACACCTACAGCGACTTTGAATGGGGCTCTCGCCTGTGGTTACTGATGCGCAGAAAAATCACCACTGAAACCAAAAGTCTCGCTAAAGAATACGCCACGGAAGCATTAAAACCGCTAGTGAACTATGGCTACGCCAAGCGTTACATCGTGACTGCGACACGCACCGGTGCGTATCAAATCTCGCTCGCGATATCTATCACCAAGCCCGACGACAGTGAGCTCAGTTATGAAGCCGCGCTACGTTGGGAAAATACTATAAATGAGGTCTTTTAAGTCATGGCTTACCAATCGCAATCTTTAAAAGAAATCACCCGTCAGCTTGAAAACGACATTGCCACCGAGTTAGAACTCAGTAGTTTACCGCCAATTTGCACCGAGCGTGCCGTGGCCTTTGGTGCGGCAGCGGCGAAGCGTGATACCCATGACCACATCGACTGGTTGAGTAAACAAATCGTGCCAAGCAGCAAGTCTGACGAACAAACCATTGTCGAACGTGCAGCTTATGAAGGCGTGCCGCGCAAGCTAGAGAAAAAAGCAGCAGGAACGGCGACTATTAAGGGCCAGCCCAACAGTCGTCTACCCGTTGATTCTCTATTGCAACACGCCAATGGCCTTCGCTACGTCGTGACCAATGCGAATATTATCAGTGACGGTGAGATAGCGTTTGATCTGCAATGCACAACCACTGGCCGCGAGGGAAATTTAACCGGCGAAGTGATGGAGCTGACACTGGTTAACCCTGTTCCTGGTCTGGAGTCAAAAGCCGCCATTCTCACCATGGATGGCGGTGCAAATCGAGAGCCAATCGGCGAGCTGTTGGGTCGTTTGTACTTTCGCAAACAAAACCCTCCAATGGGTGGTGCGGAACATGACTACAAGGCTTGGGCAATTGAAGTGCCAGAAGTCACCCGCGCATGGCCATACGATATGTACCAAGGCGGGAGCACCATGGGGCTTGCATTTGTGTGTGACAACCTTGACGACATCATCCCGACCGATGCCAAACAACAAGAGGTAAGCCAGTACATCTATCGTCATCAAGACCCAGCCACCGGCATTGAAGTGGGCGCGCCAGGTGGCATCGAACTAGTCATGTTTAAACTGCGTTTAAAAACCGTTCAACTCGATATTACACTCACCCCTGATAACGACCAAACTCGCGCAGCCGTTAAACAGAGCTTAAACGCGCTTGAACGCGACAAATCCAACCCAAACAGCACCATTAAACTCTCTCATGTGCGTACTGCCATCGGTAGCACCAACGGTATAGATGATTACCACTGCACGCTGACTGCCGACATAACCAGTGAAGAGCATGAACTTATTACCTTTGGAGAACCTGTATGGGGCGCTTAACTGCACAAAACACCGAGGCATGGCTAGAGGTTCTGCAGTTATTGATGCCGCAAGGTCTCGCATGGCCAAAAGGCAATGATGCAGAGCTCACCAAGCTACTACGCGCGCTAGCTAAAGCACTGGCCGACACTGACAGCCAGTGTGACGCGATTGAAATCGAAATGACACCCTCGCAAGCGAATATCCTTCTACCCGAATATGAAGCTTATCTAGGCTTGCCCGAATGTGAGGGGCAACTCGGTGATATTCAAAGCCGCCGTCATGCGGTGGAAACCAAAGATAAGATGCAAGGCGGTCTCGCCACATGGCAAATCGAACAGCTAGCCGCAACACTCGGTTACAAGGTGAAAGTTGAACACATTCTCCCGCATCACTGCTTACGCGCTTGCACCCACCCTATTTGGGTTGATAGCTGGCGGCATAAGTTAAAAGTCACCGTGTTCGACATGCCCAACGTTCACATGACCTGCCTTGATAACGTTATGACACCACTCATTAACAGTGACGCACGTGTATTAGAGTGCACACTGAACAAATACAAAATGGGCGGTAAATATTACGATTTCCACTATGCGGAGGGACTTTAATGCATCCACTTCAGAACGGCACTCAGACAGTAGAAAGACCAACGCCCAAGAACCCACTTGGCGACCCTGGCTTTTTCACTGAATCAGGCAAAAACGGTCAGCCAAGTATTCCTGGTGCGGACTACTTTAATGCGCAGATTTTGGAGTTTCAGAATCTGCTGGCAGAAGGTGGTGTTGAGTTTGACCAAGCTAAGTTTGATCACTTAATTGTCGCCATCAGAGCTGTATGCAAAGGTATCTCTCAGTTTACAGAATATGACCCAAAACGCGTCTATATGACGGGTGAGGTTTGCTATACGAAAACGGCCAATGAAATCATCTATTGGCAATGGTATTCAAATAAAGAGTGGTTAGCAGGTAAAGATCCTCTTGATATCGACAATCGGCATTTGGGCTGGCAACACTCAGACAAGCCTTTCTACTGGGTGCCTTATGTAAGTAACATCGAAGGCATGCCGTTTTTCTGGCTTGATACGAGTGCGCCTGAGTTTGCAGTGATGGAGATTAACGTCGATTTACCAATCGCTGTATATTGGCGGTTGGCTCGTCGCTACCCACATTTAGTCGAAGGTGATTTTATTAACACGGGTGAAATTCGTGGTGAGTTCCTGCGTGTTTTAGATCAAGGACGAAGCGCTGATCCAGGCCGAACTATTAACTCTTGGCAAAATTCAACCGCATTCATGGGGGATGGTGATGGACAAAATGGCCCAATTCCGAACATGAACAACTCGCAACATCTTAGAGTGCTGGGCTTTGAATTTGATGCACCGAGCGACCAAAAAGAAGTAATAACTCTAAGGTACGGTTCCACTGTAAGTGAAGTTAACACCTCCGGCATGACAGGCCCAGGACAAGGTAGTAAAACAGCTGACTTTGCTAGAAGCCGTGTACGAAACATAGCCCGTCCAATGGCGATTATTATTTAGAGGTAATAATGAAAGGAAACCTAAAAAAATACTGGCCGATAAACAAAACCACGCGAGAAGTGCTTGCAATGTGCGAAGCTGAGTACAGAGGTGGCATGTTCCATATTCCCAAAAACGCTCTGCAATCTGCCCCCCTACCTCCAAAGCAAGGTTTTGCGGTTATTGCGGTTTTTGATGAATCCGGAAAAGCGATTGCTTCTGAATATATCGAGGACCATCGTGGCGCGACGATCTATGATGAATCGGATTGCACGAAATCGAAAGTAGTTTCTGAGCTTGGAAAGATCAAAGAGGGCTTTACGCCTGATAAGCCGTTAACTGAGTATGATGAACGCACCAACGGGGAATGGGTAACAAACGAGAGCAACAAGTACATTCATGATTACGCATTAGTAGATGCTAAACGTGCGGCACTTTACTCAGAGTTAACAGATCCACTTGAAACTGAATATGCGAGAAAAGTTCGACAAGGTAAAAATGAAGAGGCTCAAATTCTTGATGACCGAATTGATGAGTTAGAGCTAAAGATAAAATCTGAGAACCCTTATCCAACACCACCAAGAATCTAAACTTACCGATTTAAACTCAAAGAAACCGCTTAAATTGAGAGTAACACTAAACTTTCAATTTAAGCGGTTTCTACTTCCATTCGGCGCGACGAGCTACACCTCAATATGGGACAATATTGGGGTTTTGTAATAATGATTGTCACCATGATTCATAAATATAAGTTGCCGAACAAATGCAAGATTATCGGCAACCATAAGGTTTAGAAGAGAGGTTGCTACTTCAGGCATTTGCTCGGCTACACTTGCTTCTTCTTTTTCGTCGACATATCGTACGAATGATCGAAACTCTTCAGATTCATGCTCATGAAAGCCTAGACCTCCCCAACCAGTGCGACGCATAAAGCGAGTCTCAACATCGTCTTTTTTAACCAACATGCCCGCTTCTTTTAAATAATCTACGTAACTAGTAGCTTCAGCAAGAATATCGGACTTTGAAATAGAAATGACCCCGTGAGTTGATAAGCTCAAGAATGTGCCTGTGATGTGCTTTAGCACATTCACATCAGTTACTTCTTTCTCATTCAAAGTCTGTTGTACATCACTGTAAAGAATATCGAGATCATCGTCACTTAGGTCAAAATAATGCCAAAGCTTTACCCAAGATGGTGTATTCTCGGTTTGATAGTATTTAGATTTGTTAATAGACAAATCAATTGACTCACTATTAGCACAGCCATGGAATATGAATTCAGACCATAGCTCTAAATCAATGATAGTTTCAGAAAAATTGACCATTGGATATTTTTCTGAAATTTTTTGATACGGTGTTTTTTGTTTTTCCTTATCTTTATTGAACATATCACTGTACATACTAGCTTGAAGTGCTTTTAGGGTAGATGCTGACAAATCACCACTTTTAGACTCGAACGAAAAACTCAGAAAAAGGCTAAACAAGTCTTCTAACAAACCATTTTTGTTAAAACAAGAACTAGGTAAGTATGCATAAAAACGCTCAAAGTCCCACATTGCATGCTTCAAATGACGTAGGTTTTCAAATTTTGAGCTCTCAAACATCTGAACCATTAGGTCAAAGTTTTGTCTGAAAAATTCTTTTACATCAGTTGTCTTAACTTCATTTATAAAAACATTTAGTGCCGCTTTGACATCAGCCTTGATTTTAAACGTTTTACCAATTAGCTTTTCTTTAACCTTTGAATATTTTTCGTCTTTTTTTAGTATCTCACTTTCATTAGCAAGAACTATAACCTTATAACCCTGATGCTCTACGAAATGGTTAATGTAACCCATAACATCGCTCACGTTAATCGAGCATCTCTCAAGGTCATCGAATACTAAAATAAAATTATCGGTATTAGTTAAATACTCTGGTAGTTTAATGTCCGGTACTGTTGAATTAACGCTAGCATCAGGCTTACCATCTGAATCCAGATCAACTTTGATTGCTGTCTTCAATACACCCTTAAAAATTTTTGACGTGATTTTCATCCCCTTTGAAGAAAGTACGGGATGGAGCTGCTCAAAAAATGAGTTTTCTATTTCTTCAAAACTAGTAACACCGTATAAGCTCACATACAAATATTTACTATCTGTCTTGTTTAAACCGTTCTTAACAAACCAAGTTTTGCCAGCTCCCCAACTACCATCTATGAGGACTGCGTACTCTGGAGAGTATGGTAACTCATAGTAATATGATAAATAGTTGGAAACATTACTATTGTTATCAATCAATTCATTTATCTCCGAAGTTTTAGAAACAGCTAACGCCGCGTTAAGTAGTGAGCAACGCCACCACCAAACCTAAATATTGTGCCGTAAACTCTAAAGCTGAATCAAACTGAAAATGCCGAGCGTTGCGAATCTGTCTTAAACGCTTTGTTAGGCATTAGCCCACCTTTGATTTAGGCGGGTTTTCTAGATAAACAGAGCGGTACTCATTGAAGTAGTATTTTTCCATTTCGTTTGGGTTATCAACAACTATGTATCCTAGTCTCAAACCGCCATAATTCTTGATAATGTAACGATAAAAGCAACCACTAGAGCCTGTAGCTAAGTGTCTCGCATACTGAAAATATCGCCCTTTAATAGATTGCTTCGTCTTACCAATATATAGGATATCAGACTCGCCTCTTAACCTAGGAACAGGACGAACTGAGCGAAAGAAATAGATAACACTTTTAGCAATACTGGCTTCAGCTGAACCAAACAACTCCTTAAATTCACTCTCTAATTCATTTACTTCCGTGATTATCTTAGGAAGCATTTTAATGCCATCTATATTCAATTTTGACTCCTAATGCCTAACGCCGCGTTAAGTGGTGAGCAACGTCAACCACCCTACTTAAACCATTGTGACATAAACACTTAAACTGAAGAAAGCCGAAAACGCCAAGCGTTGGGAATCCGTCTTAAACGCTTTGTTAGCACTATGAACTCAAAGGTTCGATGCTACAAAGTAATTCTACACCTGCATATGTTGTCATCCACTGGTTTTCCTGATGGGTAATTAGACCGAGCTCACTGAGATAGAAGTGGTTAAAGCTTTTTCTAACAGGAGTTAACGCTGACTTATCTTTCTTAAACGTAGCTAATATGCGGCTAAATGAATTCTTCTCTTGATTCATCGCTATATCGTTTAAAAGCATAAGATCCGCAGTTGTTAGCTTAGACAAGAGTCTTGCAATTTCCGGATGTATTTCACCCAGTACGGTTTCACGGGCAAGTACATTAGTCCAAATTTCTTCCTGAACCTCATCTACAAATGTGTCCGCACATTCTAGTGCTATGTAATAGATTTGAGGTTTAATTGATTCTGAAGTACCGGAGCTAGCCTGCTCCACTTTCTCTTTAGCTTTTTCGATAGCTTTAGCTGCAAGTACTTTTTGCATTTCATTTAAAGCTTCAAACTTGGTTTCGATAAGTAGCCCAATTCCAGCAGTCGTAGCGGTTAAAGGATAAGTTACCTTTTGAAATGTTGTGCATGCCAAATCTGTTATTTTGGTAATAGCTTCTTTTGGTAAAGCTTCAGCCAATTGATTCATATCCAATTCCGTACTCCTTTGTTATCGAAAATATGGGTAGTGCTAACGCTTTCTATACAACCAAAAGCCACTTTATCAACCCACATACTGCCATGTTTTATGATTTACCTTAATTGAGCAGAATCACACAAGCTAATGAAATATTGGGATATTAGGTATGAATTAGAGCTTTTCATTACGCAGTTATACTGCAATAAGCCTGCTAATTTTGTTCTGGTAGCTATATTTATACACATGTATAAATAAACAGTATCAAGATAACCTATGAAGAGTCAATTTTTGCTCAGCCTCAAAGAGTATATGCAGAGTAGGCATTATGCGAACAAAACCATCGAAGCCTATCTGATTTGGATCTCTCGCTATATCCGTTTTCATGATCTTCAGCATCCAAGTAAGCTTGATACCAAGCATGTTGAGGAGTTTCTGAGTGACCTCGCAGTCACTTATAGGGTCTCCGTTAAGACTCAGGCTTTAGCGCTAAACGCTGTGCAGTTTATGTATCGAGACTATCTAAAAACGCCAATTAAGCCAGATATGCGCTTTCAAAAATCTCTCTCAGACCGAAAACTTCCGGTCGTACTAACTCGAACAGAAATGAGGCGTTTCGTTGAGCAAATTGACCCTAAGTTTCAACTCCACTTAATGCTGATGTATGGCAGCGGATTGAGGCTAATGGAGTGCGTTAGGCTGCGTGTTCAAGACATTGATTTTGATTATGGGATTTGGCAAGGAAAAGGTGGTAAGAACAGAACGGTCACACTTGCAAAAGAGCTACACCCTCTGTTAGAGGCACAGATTGCCTTAGTAAAGAGGTACTATGATAGAGATATGCTGAGTAATGGCTATGGCGGTACGTCAATTAACCAAGCTCGTAAACCCAAACACCCCAATGCTCAATTTGAATTTGGTTGGCACTTTTTGTTTCCGTCCACAAAACTGACTGTTGAGAGCGAATCGGGCCTTTATAAACGCCATCACATCAACGAAACAGCGCTTCAGCGTAGCGTGAAAGCAACGGCCAAACGGGCGAATATTGAAAAGAATGTCTCTTGCCACACGCTTAGGCATAGCTTCGCTACTCACTTACTGGAAGGGGGCGACGATATACGCACGGTTCAAGAGCAACTAGGCCACAGTGATGTGAGAACCACTCAAATTTACACCCATGTGATCGATAGAGGCGCGAGCGGCGTTTTAAGCCCACTTTCGAATCTCTAACTTACCTTGAAAATTCTTCAGGTAATAAAAAAGGAGAGCCTAAGCTCTCCTTTTCTTAACCCTAATAACTAACTCTAATTAAAGAGCAGCTTTCGCTTTTTCAACTAGAACTGCGAATGCAGCTTTGTCGAATACCGCGATGTCAGCAAGGATCTTACGGTCGATCTCGATAGATGCTTTCTTAAGACCGTTGATGAAACGGCTGTAAGATAGACCATTTTGACGAGATGCCGCGTTGATACGTGCAATCCATAGTTGACGGAATTGACGTTTCTTGTTGCGACGGTCACGGTAAGCGTATTGACCAGCTTTAGTAACTGCTTGGAAAGCTACGCGGTAAACACGTGAACGTGCACCGTAGTAACCTTTAGCTTGTTTTAGAACTTTCTTATGACGTGCACGAGCTTGTACACCACGTTTTACGCGAGGCATTATGCTTCTCCTAAACTAAACGGTTGATAACTAAAAAGAATTAAGCGTATGGCATCATACGAACAACTGCAGCCACTTCACATTTTGGAAGGATTGCGTTTGGACGTAGTTGACGCTTGTTCTTAGTAGTACGCTTAGTCAGAATGTGACGTTTTGTAGCGTGCTTGTACTTAATACCACCAGCAGTTTTCTTAAAACGCTTAGCAGCACCTTTGTTGGTTTTCATCTTAGGCATGATGAATAACTCCGCATTGTTGAGTTGTTAAACATTAGTAATTAGGGCGAACAAAACCCAGCCACTTACCTATAAAGCAAGGCGGCTAGGTTTTCTTACTTGCAAAGCCGTTAATTACTTCTTCTTAGGGGCCAGTACCATGATCATCTGACGACCTTCAATCTTCTTAGGGAAAGATTCCACTACTGCTAAATCAACAGTGTCCTCTTTCAGACGATTAAGAACGTCAACACCGATGTCTTGGTGAGCCATTTCGCGGCCACGGAAGCGAATTGTTACCTTCACTTTGTTGCCGTCTTCAAGGAAACGCGTCAGGTTGCGTAGTTTTACCTGATAGTCTCCAATATCAGTTCCAGGACGGAATTTAACTTCCTTAATCTGAACCTGCTTTTGCTTTTTCTTCTGCTCTTTAGCAGATTTGCTCTTCTCAAAGAGGAATTTACCGTAGTCCATAACACGGCACACAGGTGGCTCAGCGTTAGGACTAATTTCCACTAGATCCATGCCCGCTTCTTCAGCTGCTGCAACTGCTTCTTGAATAGAAACAACACCAACAGACTCACCATCAGCGCCAGTTAAACGAACTTCACGAACGCCACGAATTTCACCGTTTAAACGATGAGCATTTTGTTTGGCCGGTACTTGACCGCGTCTTCCGCCTTTAATAGTTTATTCCTCCAGATTGAGCTTACGGGTAGAGATCTCGTCTTGGATGTATGCAATAAAGTCATCCACTTTAAATTTACCAAGATCTTTACCTTTACGGGTACGTACTGCGATTTCACCGGCTTCCATTTCTTGGTCACCACAAACCAGCATATACGGTACACGCTTCAAAGTGTGTTCGCGGATTTTAAAGCCTATCTTCTCATTTCTCAAGTCCGCTTTGGCTCTAATTCCACATTTTTGTAGTTTTTGTGCAACTTCTTTCGCGTAATCAGACTGCTTATCAGTAATGTTCATGATTACTGCTTGCTCTGGCGCCAACCACGTTGGGAAGAAGCCGTAGTATTCTTCAATCAGAATACCGATGAAACGCTCTAGAGAGCCAAGAATTGCGCGGTGAATCATTACCGGCACTTGACGCTCATTGTTTTCATCTACGTATGTTGCACCTAGACGGCCAGGTAGGTTGAAGTCTAGCTGAACCGTACCACATTGCCATGCACGGTCTAGACAATCGTGTAGCGTGAATTCGATCTTAGGACCGTAGAATGCACCTTCGCCTTCTTGAATTTCATATTCGATGTTCATCGCTTCAAGAGACTGTTTTAGAGCTTCTTCAGATTGATCCCAGATTTCATCTGAACCTACACGCTTTTCTGGGCGAGTAGACAGCTTCACTACAATGTTTTCAAAACCGAACGTTTGGTACGTGTCGTACACCATCTTAATGCAAGACGTTACTTCGTCTTGGATTTGGCTTTCAGTACAGAAGATGTGTGCATCATCCTGAGTGAAGCCGCGTACACGCATAATACCGTGTAGCGCACCAGATGGCTCGTTACGGTGACATGAGCCAAACTCAGCCATACGTAACGGTAGGTCGCGGTAAGATTTCAGACCTTGGTTGAAGATCTGTACGTGACCTGGGCAGTTCATAGGCTTAAGCGCGTAATCGCGGTTTTCAGAAGCCGTAGTGAACATTGCGTCTGCGTATTTGTCCCAGTGACCTGAACGTTCCCAAAGAACACGGTCCATGATTAGAGGACCTTTCACTTCTTGGTAATCGTATTCTGTCAGTTTCTGACGAATGAATACTTCTAGATCACGGAAAATAGACCAACCATTGTGATGCCAGAACACCATACCCGGTGCTTCTTGCTGCATGTGGAATAGGTCTAGCTGCTTACCGATCTTACGGTGGTCACGCTTCGCTGCTTCTTCTAAGCGCGTTAGGTGAGCCTTAAGTGCTTTCTTATCGTGGAAAGCGGTACCGTAGATACGCTGAAGCATCTTGTTATCGCTGTTACCACGCCAGTATGCACCAGCTACGTTTAGTAGCGTGAAATGCTGACAGAAACCCATATGTGGAACGTGAGGGCCACGACACATATCGATGTATTCTTCATGGTGGTAAAGACCTGGACGATCATCACGAGATACGTTTTCGTCTAGGATTTCCATTTTGTAAGTTTCGCCACGTGATTCAAATGCATCACGCGCTTCCTGCCAGCTTACCTTTTTCTTAATAACTTGATACTTGGTCTTAGCAAGCTCTTTCATGCGCTTTTCAATCTTCTCAAGATCTTCTTGCGTTAGAGATTGCTCTAGATCGATATCGTAGTAGAAGCCGTTGTCGATGGTTGGACCGATCGCCATTTTCGCATCAGGGAAAAGCTGCTTAACTGCGTGACCAAGAAGGTGAGCACAAGAGTGACGAACGATTTCTAGACCGTCGTCTTCATCTTTAACTGTGATGATTTCAAGGCTTGCATCTTGCTCGATTAGGTCACACGCATCCACGCGAACGCCATCTACACGGCCAGCGATGGTTGCTTTCGCAAGACCTGGGCCAATAGATTGAGCGACTTCAAGAGTAGAAACTGGGTTGTCAAATTGACGCTGACTGCCGTCAGGAAGTGTAATAATAGGCATGTAATTTCCTTTACAGTGGTGTTGCATACCAAGCAACACATGCATTTTTACTTAATGCGTGCAACGATTGCTGCATTAAGCGAGTAAATGAAAGTAAGTTGTCCGTTCTGCGCAAGTACGGATGCACAGGTTGGGCAAGCAGACATTGTAACCTAACCAAACAAAATAACAATCAAAGTCACAAAATTACTGAAACCAAAACACGTCAAGCAAACGACCAAAAACAAAAATGCCGCTAGGAATGAACTCCTAACGGCATTTTATTGGGGTATAACTTAACGCTTAAAGCGTGAAGAATGAAAGCTGCGCTTTTTGCTTCTCAGCTAGTTGAGAAAGCTCAGTACTTGCGCTCGCGCTTTGGCTGATACCAGTTACATTTTGGTTGACCAGCTCAGACATGTTCACCACGTTGCGGTTAATGTCTTGCGTTACTTGTGACTGCTGCTCAGCGGCCGTCGCAACTTGAGTGTTAGTGTCGTTAATGTTTGCTACCGACTCGGTAATTCCCATTAGTGCTTCGTTCGCCTGTTGAGCTAGCTCATTGTTCTTGTTCAGCATATCTAGGCTAAGCTGCATGCTGTCGTTTGCAAGACCAGACTGCTTTTGTAGCTCTTCAATGATGGCTTGGATTTCACCCGTCGACTCTTGAGTACGAGCTGCAAGCATACGAACTTCATCAGCAACAACCGCAAACCCACGACCTGACTCACCCGCACGCGCCGCTTCGATTGCTGCGTTAAGCGCTAGTAGGTTGGTCTGCTCAGAAATACCGCTGATCACTTCGATCACGTTGTTGATTTGCTCTGATTGCTCTTTTAGCTTAGTCACGACAACCGCTGCGTCATTCAGGGCAGTATTCATCTGCTGGCTTGCATCGCTGCTTTCGTTAAACGTAGCCAATGCTGATTGTGCTAACTGGTCTGCATCGCGAGCCGTTGTATCAGCAAGCTGTGCATTATCACTTACATTGTCTGCTGTGCTTGATAGTTCATTAACAGCTGAAGCAACTTGTTCGATTTCAGCCAGTTCTTGTTGTGCATTGCTCTCCGCTTGGTTCATTACAGCTGCAAGCTCTGTTGAAGCAGACGCGACTTCTTCACTGATGCGGATTAACTGATCTACAGTTGAATGCAGTTGTTCAACAGTCACATTTACATCATTACTTAGCTGTGCAATCTCGTTGTCGCCATCAGCGTCAGCACGAACAGACAGGTCACCTTGCGCGACTTTACGCATTACTGCTTGTAGTTTTTGCACTGGAGTGACGATCATGCCTGATAGAATCCACGCTACAGAAAGTGATACTGCGAACACGCTCAGAATCGTCCACATTGCAACGCTTTGAACTTTCGCCGCGGCACGATTGCTCTCTTCCATTGCTTCGCTTGAAATTGCGTTGACACGTTGAGATAGCTCGTTAATTGCAGATACCATCACGTTACCGGTTTTACGGTATTGAGCGATAAAATCGTTGTATTCTTTTTGGCTTACCAAGCCTTGGTCGCGACGCTCAAAGAAGCTCACAGCATTAATTGAGTAATTAACGTACGCTTCAATGGCGCGATTTACATTCAACGCTTCGCTGCGGAACGTTTCGCGCGCAGCAATCTTATCCAAATCGACTTGGATCTCTTGCATGCCTTGCTTAAGTTCTGTCATGAACGAATCACGACGTTCTGGATCGTAAATCGCGTATACCGCACTGATACGTAATGGGTAAACACGATCATCGATATGAGCCAGTGTATCTTTATAAAACACCAAAGAGTCTGTATTTGAAGCAACCAATTCTTGTTCTGCTTCTAAATTGTTTTTAGTGACCCAAAGTGCGATAAACAGAGCAATAGAGATAAACAGCACAGGGATGAGTACCTGTGTGCGAATAGAGAAGTTTTTCAGGGAAAACTGCATGTATGCCTCAACTAAGTAAATGTTAATCGCATCCATGCAATGGGAATAGTCCCAACGTTTTGTTAGCGCGAAGTTTATTACAAAATATGAATAGCTGTCTACCCCTGTAAGCTATTAATTTTAAGATATTTTTGTAATTGTTCAGTGCCAATTTTCCGGCAGACTAAGTCGAAGCAATGGCGCTTTAAGCAACTGCCTGAAAAAAAACAATATTAAGTTCCATATAGGTCAACGCCTTCTTTGTTGCACAAACTTTCAGCAGGCTCTGTTGGATAAATAAACACACAAAATACAAATACGACCATAGTAAAAACTATGGCCGTATGAAGTGACTACTTCCATTTTTTGGTTAATAGAGGTTACGCGTTAGCTTAAACGACTTAAATACATCTTGAGTGAAAGGGTTGTCATCTTCATCAGATGCAACTCGATAAGTCACTGCGCCATTATCAAATGAGAAGCGATAATCGATAGAGGTCGCGCTCGCTCGGACCACTTCCCCTTGGTCTAGCAACCTAAAGAATGCCCAAGGACCACGTAACACGACGCTACGAGGCGAGGAGTTACCTTGAATAGGAACTAACGTTACCTTGGATTCTGCACTTTCTTTTAAGCTATTTGGCCAAATAAGCTCTACGCTATCTCGGCGGCCATGGCTATACGCTAAGTACTGGCCATCGATGTTTAGTACCCCTCTTCGCTTGTTACTGGTTAACTTGCGTGGCTCTATCGAGAAGCTCACATCCAGTATCCCTTTTTTATTAAAGAACGCCTGTTGAATTTTGTGAGACTGATTGATTTGGTGCAGCACATACGGATTAATCGGTAGATTAAACGAACTGTCGTCTTTGTTGCGGCTCGCGACAATAAGAGGCTTCAAGTGCGTTGCGTAGAAAGCGTCCAACGTACCATTCGGGGCAAAGAAGGCTTCAAAATCTTGCAGAGACGCTTCTTTTCTCGCATGAGGGTTGAACGGATAGCGCCCTTTCAACTTCTGCTCAAACTGCAAGTAAACATCTTGATACCATTTTTTACCCAAATGAGCGGTCGCCTCCTGTTTGACGACATACCAAGACTCCTCCGCCACTTTGCCAATCAATCGGTTCAAAGGTGCCGGCAAACCTTCAGCAATACGCGCAAGGGCATCGATTGGGTCATCACGCTGAGACAACAGCTTGTCTTTGATAGCATCCAATGCTGCTCCACCTTGGCTTGGTGCTTTTTCCATCGCAACGAGATATTGATGCAGCGTATCGATCGAGTCGATAACCTGATGTACATACGGCGGTTTTTCCCCCACTGGCGTTAACATATCATTCAGCTCGCCAAAGTGACGTTTCAACCCTAGATTGACCTTCTCACGCGATTGAGCTTGCCATGTAATACTCACCGCTTGGTCAATCAGATTATCACTACCAATTTGGGTGTTTTCTTCAACCACTCGCAGTAGACGCATCAAAGGTTCAGCGTTGGCTACAAGGTTCTCTAGCACTTGGGTACTTTCACTGAGCGTCGTAAAGTAGCGCATATCAAGCTTATCGAGTACATCTGTCCAAGAGCGGGCGTAATCCGAGATGTAGAGGTCAAGCAGCATGCCTCGAAGCGCTTGTACGTCAGCCTCACTAAACTGGGTCGATTCGGTTTCGCCCAATACCCAACTGTCGATAAGAGCCAGTTCAGAGACACTTTCTAGTTTAGGAATGAAGTATTCATTTAAACCTTTCGGAGTGAATAATTGCGGCACGGTAAATACACGATTCGCAGCGCGTTGTTCATCAAATACCAAGGCAAAACTTGGTCCAATAAGGTTATCCAAATGAAGTGCTGGCCCAAGTACAAATTGAGAGTTACGACGTAATCCTTGATACACCCTTTGCTCAATCGGCAATTTTCCAAGCTGGTACTGCGCATGTTTGATTGTCACGTCATGTGGGTAAAGAGCCATGATTGCATCGACATCGGCATCACTTTTTGCCGTTTCTAGATCGGAGGTTTCCATCGCCACCAGCAAGTGGTCCATCAGATCATTTTGCATTGCCGCGCGGCCAACGTAATACTCCTGCCACAGCTGAGAGAAATACTCTTCAACCATTGGGGTAATTCGACCACTCTTATCCACCACCATCTTATAAACACGTAACGCTTCGAGTTTTTGCTCATCATTTTTCGCATGTTTAAGCTCGTAAACCACTTGCTCTAGCAACAATGGAACAAAGCGTTTCTGCAATACATCATGATACGTTTGCTCAATTTCCGGCGCGATTTTATGCCCCTGAAAGAGCGCAAAGTCTTTCATCGCCGCCATATCACCTTTGTAGTCGCCAAAGACTTGAGCAGAATCACGCAGTTCATTAAGTGCTTGGATAGTTGAGCGAAGTGACGTAGATGAAGCCACTTGATTTAGAGCTTGATAGCTGTTCGCTTTCGCCAATACGCTGTCAGAACGTTCAATGTTTTGCTGATAGTTAACGTGCCAAACACCGACCATCGCGGCAGCAGCAGCAATGCCTAGACCACCAATCACTCGCGTTTTACGCGCTGCCTTTTTCAATGAACTTAGGTTGCCTGACGCTAATCCTGCTTCTTTATACAATACCGCTTGGAATAGCTGCTCAATGAAATAGGCTTGCGACACCTTACTACGAACCGTTTTACCAATTGGATTATCGATTTCATAACGGCGTGAGGTCGCATCTGAAAACGCATTCACCATCACCCCTTGCTGGAATGCCGAGGTTAAGAACACACCACGTAAGCCAAGATCGCTCGGGGCAACTTCACCTGTAAAGGTCTCGTTAAGCAGCCTCATGACCATCTCATTAAGCCCTTTCATCTGACGACTAAAGGCAAATAATTGCTGACCACGCTCTGCAATACGCGATTCACCCATGCCTGCGCTAGCACGATAAGCCAGATCTTTTGCCCAATGCTCAAACTGAGACTCAATAGAGGCAATTGCCGTTTTAGCATCTTGAGAAGAAAGGTTGACGCTAAAACCAAGCGCCTCGGCGCGCTCTTTGGCAGATAATGATGCGAAGGTATGCTCAAAGCCTTCCAACAAATCGAGCTTCGTCACAACTAAATATACCGGTACGCGACTCGAGAGAGTTTGGTTAATTTCAACTAGGCGAGTTTGAATTAACGCCGCTTGGGCTTTACGTTCCGTTTCTGAGCGAGTAATCAAGCTGGCAGCATCTACACCAATAATGATGCCATTAAGCGGTTGGCGCTGACGATATTTGGCTAACCACTCTAAGTAACTCTTCCAAATTTGTTGTGTGCCTTTTTCCTCTGAACCATTGTTTGCCTGTTCAGCATTTAATAGTTCGCTGCTTGGCTCCCAAATCATTGAGTTTTCACCAACCCAACAATCAAGGTCCACTTCATGACCATCGGTTGTGATTCTCTGACGCTTAAAAGTCTCGCCGCTGCGATTAACTAAGCTGCTTTTTCCGCACTCAGAAGCGCCGATGCATAGGTACCAAGGTGTTTGATATGGAAACTGGCTCTGTTTAGAAAAAGAACGTACTGATTCCATTGCGCCATCAAGCTGAAAATGAAAGCGCTCGTACCAACGTTGCTGCTCTTGTTCTGCTTTCTTAAGCTCTTTAGGATCCGGTTTCGCTGGTTGATCTGCCTGCATGGTGACGCGTAGTTTTCGCCATTGCCATGCCCAGAAGACCAAAATCCACGACAACAAATACGCGACGGTACAAAAAATTCGCGATGTGGTCGTTGCTAATGGCTGTTCACCATCGATTGTCCACCCGGCTCCCCACCACCAAACCGCGAAGATGGGAAACAAAAATAATAACAAGAATAAAGTAGGTTTTGACGCTGACCACAACATTCTGATCGGCATTAAAATTCGACTTAGTGACGTCAACATGTGTTTTTCCTTTGTCCTACGACGTTGATAAGTTTTGCAGTTTTTTAATCAGTGACGGCTCCCATTCTTCGACCGTCACATGCTTTATTTTTTCGACTAAATCTTGGCTTTGTAATCGAGCTAGGGACGACAAATTTGACTTGTTCATCAATTCTGCCATTTGGTATCGCCAATACGATTGCTCACGCAACTCTCTTGCTGATGACAAGCCTTTATCCAGTTCAGCCATAGCAAGTTCTAGATCGTCGGTATCCGGTAGCTGAATGCCCGCTCCAGAACTGGTGCTGTTACCTCCAGAAGGCGCATTGGCGCTTTGTAGCCATTGCTGAACAGTAGCAGGAACAAATGGCTCGCCTGATTTAAACGATAAGTCATTGATAATTGGTAATCGGTCTAAGAAAGCATTCGCTTCTCGAGCGATACAATCCGCCCAATCTCGGTGGCCAAGCTTCAACGCAATATGTGCGCTCATGTAATGACCATCAAACCAATAAGGCGCAATCAAAAGGCTATTTTCTACTTGTTGCCATAATTCAAGGTCCGGACTAGCCATGCGCTCTTGATACTCTTGAGCTCGCTCTGTAGACATAAAACGTAGCGCTGTAACCCCATTACCATCATGATCGGGCGCGGTGGTGATCGTGTGCCAAACCGCATAACGACGCATTGAGATAGCCAAGAGAGTGCCCGTTTCTTGCTGAGATACCTCTTGCGCTAGCTCTTGCAAAGTTTGCTTTAAGCTTTTGTCACTCGAGCGCGATGAAGTTGTAGTCATCGGCTTAGGAACTGGCTTAGCGCTTTGCTCACTCTCTACCGCTTTACGCTCCTTCCACTGATTCAAACGGCTTTTGAGTAACGTGCTGACCTTATCTAGCTCAGACAGCTCTATCGCTTCTAACGCCTGCTCCCATGGTTCTAGCGTTTGAGTAAAGTTATGATGGCGAGATTCGGTTAGCTCATCGAAATTCAGCTTATCCAATGCTTGCTCGAAACGTTGCAAATGCAATTGAGCGTATTTATGGCGAATTCGTTTGCCTTTATTACCCGGAGCTGGAAAACAGTTTTCCCAAAAATGAGTGACAAAATCGACCCAAACTCGCATCGAAATTAAGTAATGGTCTAAACCCGCATGGTTTTGCAAACAAAGCTGCAGAAAACCCAGTACGCGAATATCTTTACTTTTACTGGCAAGAATATTGAGACACTGTTTTTGCACGTCATCCCATTTAATGTCGGTATGATTGAGCGTGCCAAGTTTCATCATTTCTTGTTCAATAAAATCAAACTCTGCATCATCTTCAAGCTTGATACCCGCAGGGCTTTCATCGCTTATCGCCGCAGTAACTTTGTGGCGAAAATCTGAAATATCCATATCAAAACCTACCAACTACACGGGTCACGGAGTGCTTCAATAACACCCGCTACCTGACTGGTTTCAAATCGCAAGCCATCAAAACCACGAGCACTAGAGCGCAGAGTGACGCTTTCTCGATTCATTAAACGCTTCATCAATGAAATCGCAGGCAACCCTCTGGAGGCTTCAAAGATTAAACCTGAGTCATCACTGCGCCATGACTGACGCTCTCCATTTAACACAGAGATAGACACGCGCGCCGCCGATACTGGCTCAGGTAAATAAAGCTCAACGCGTGAGATATTGTCGATACAACTCATCACCAACACTTTGCCTTCCTGTTGTGATGGCAAAGTAATCAGCGCGCGTTTATTTTGTTCATCGACCTCAACTCTCGGGGATAAGTCCCCCTCTGACCTCTCTTGCTCTAAGCGCTTGACCAATAGCCACGACAACGGTTTCTCTCCTGAACTGACTTTGGCCGATTCGAACACACGATCAAAGCAAGTTAGGCGCTGATTGGGCGTGGTAATTTCCGCGCATTGATACGCTTGTGATAATTGCTCACTGGCGATGCTTGGTAAGGTGACGGTTACGGCAGAGACCATGAGACCGCTGATAAAGAATTTCATCCGATCAACTCCAGCTTCTGACACTTGTACGCTAACGTGCGCTTAGGAATGCCTAAACTGCGCGCTGCTTTCGCTCGGTCTCCGCGATATTTATCGAGTCGAGACTGAATAATCGAAGCCTCATAACAGCGAATGGCGTGTTTTAGATCATCAATCGCTTCAATTTCATTGCTTGAGGTATGCAAAGGCTCAATACTTGGCACTGCGATGTGAGTAGGCTCACCAAGATTAGAAAGAACATGCAGCCTATCTTTCACACTATTAAGCGAGATTTGTTTGCCCTGTAAAGTTTGTGCGCAGCCAAATTCAATTAAGTGTTTCAACTCACGCACATTGCCTGGGAACGCATACTGCTTAAGGCGATCAATGGCCAAAGAGTCGATACCTGAAATACTGGCATCATGTTCACGGTTATATTGTTTAATAAAACCATGGGCTAGCTCATCAATGTCTTCAATACGTTGGCTCAAGGTTGGAATAGCGAGTGGGAACTGGCATAAGCGGTAGTACAAGTCCTGACGGAACTGTTTTTCTCTTACCTGCTGAATTAAGTTCACGTGCGTTGCGCACACTAAACGAAAATCTGAGTACTGCTCTTCTTTACCACCGAGCGGCCTAAACTGCTTGGTTTCTAAAACGCGAAGTAATTTCGCTTGCAAGCCCAAAGGCATATCGCCTATTTCATCTAAAAACAGCGTACCGCCATCTGCTTGCGCGATCAGCCCCTTACGATCCGAATCGGCACCTGAGAAAGCACCTTTGCAATAACCAAATAGCTCACTCTCTAACAAGTTTTCAGGGATTGCCGCACAGTTAATCGCTATCATGGCTTGGCTGCTACGGCTGGAAGCTTGGTGAATAGCTTGTGCGACCAACTCTTTACCTGTCCCCGTTTCACCTTGCACCATAACGGCTAAATGTGAGCTTGCAGCACTGACGATTTTCTCGCGCAGTCGCTGCATGGCGACACTCGTCCCGACTAAGGTTTTAGCCATGTCATTTTGCAGTTTCTGACGCTCACAACGCGTTTCTGCATGTTGCAATGAATCAGAGAGGATTTGCTGATTCAGCTTGCTAGAAGCCATTTCATCCAACAGAGCGAACTGATTTGAGAAAAGATCCAAATATTGCAAGAAGGCTTGGTCGGCACTTAAAGCGTGGAGCTTATCGTTGTCACCAACCATCACTAATAAGTTAGCGACCTTGTTTTCTTTTAGCGGTAGGGGGTAAATCGCCATACTTGAGAACATGCCAACTTTTTGCGCCAATTGACTAAATTGAACGTCATTTTGCCAATAGATCAGTTCATCACTGGTCAGTACTTTGACTTCGGATTTGTTGATGACATGGCTAAAAGGGACGTTGAAATCATTTACCGACCAGACCAGTTGTGGAGTAAGGCCGGAGGAAGACAACGTGCGCCCTTCTGCATTGGGAGTTAACACAAACGCTGTTTCAAGCGCTAATCGTTGAGAAATCGAATCTAAAAAGCTTGATGTCAACGTTTGACGGTCACGCTTTGCTACGATCTCAACACTGTATTCCATCCAGCCTTTCATTTATTTCACCTCTCCGACAAACTCATCATCTTCGACACGAATCGTTACTTGATTTACCGGCTCTTGATTGGCTAAACGAGTCAACAATGCCAGTGAAATCGGCGGTAGCACTTGACCGTCAATGATCGCTTCAAGCATACGAGCACCATTTTCTGAGCGGTTAGCTCGTTGCAGAATCAGTTCGATAACGCTCTCTTCTATCAGCACTTCTGCGCCGTAACGCTGACTAAAGATTTGCTCTAAGCGGGATAACTTACCGGCCACAATTTCTGCCAGAACCAATTTATCCAACGGTAGATATGGAATGGTCTCCATACGAGCAAGGAGCGCAGGTTTAAAGAAATCCGCCAAAATTGGGTAAAGTGCTTCATCCAATACTTCTGGGTTTTCATTATGTTGAACAATGGCTTGGTAACCCAAGTTTGAAGTCAGGAAGAACACGATATTTTGACAGTCGATTAAACGACCTTCGCCGTCTGCCAACTCACCCTTATCAAAAGCTTGATAGAACAAGTTCAGTACTTCTGGGTGTGCCTTTTCTACTTCATCAAGTAGTACAACTGAATAAGGTTTCTTACGAATCGCCTCAGTAAGTACGCCGCCTTCACCGTAGCCCACATAACCCGGAGGAGAGCCAATTAAACGAGAGACGGTATGTTTCTCTTGGTATTCCGACATATTGATGGTGGTGAGGAACTGTTTACCACCATAAAGCTGGTTGGCCAGTTGAACCACGGTTTCTGTCTTACCGACACCACTCGGGCCAACCAATAAAAATGCCCCTTTCGGGCGACCTGCACGGCGTAAATCAGCGCGAGCCGTCAGCAAGTTTTTATGTACTCGCTCGATGGCAATATCTTGACCCTTAATGGTTTCGCGCAGCGTGTCTGCAAGCTGAGTGATCTTATTGAGCTCATCAGACTTCATCTGATCGATAGGCACGCCTGTCCAATCGGCAATGACTTCCGCGATTTGCTCTTCATCGACTTGTGGGTGGATCAACAATTCTTTGGTTGATAGCGCTTCAAATGACTCTGTAAGCTCACGTAAACTCTGTTGAGCGTCAGTTAGGATTTCTTGCTCATCTTCCTCACTGTCGAAACCTAAAATGATTTGACGCGCTTCGATAATGCCCTGCACCATCTCTTGTTGCTGTTGCCACGCTTGGTGAAGGTCTTGATACTCATCGTTTTCCACATCATGCAATGTATGCAGTTCATCTAAGCGAATACCATCCACTTCTTCGCCAAGAAGTTTGGCGCGCTCCAACATATCAATTTCACGCTGACGTTGGACGCTTTGAGTTTCTAACTGTGCCAGACGTTTCGGTGGCGAAGAAAGGTTAATCGCAATTCGCGCACATGCAGTATCAAGTACGTCGATCGCTTTATCTGGCAGTTGACGTCCTGACAAGTAACGCGCAGACAACTGAGAAGCCGCTTGCAGTGCAGTTTCTGAAATAAGCACAGTGTGGGCTTTTTCGTAAACATGATGAAGACCGCGAAGAATGTCGATCGTTTGATCGACAGAAGGCTCATCCACTTTGACCACTTCAAAACGGCGAGTTAACGCTGCGTCTTTTTCAAAATATTTCTTGTACTCTTTCCATGTCGTTGCTGCGATAGTACTGATTTCGCCGCGAGCAAGCGCAGGTTTAAGTAGGTTAGCCGCGTCATTGTCACCACCGGCACCCACTAAGGTATGAGCTTCATCAATAAATAGAATAATTGGATTAGCCGATTGCTTAACTTCTTCAATCACTCCTTTCAGGCGCTTTTCAAACTCACCTTTTACCGAAGCCCCGGCTTGGAGTAGGCCTAGATCGAGTGACATAATCGTCACCCCTTTAAGCCTTTCAGGGACGTTGTCACTCGCAATGCGCTGAGCCAATCCTTCAATCAACGCACTTTTACCAACACCGGCTTCACCCACGACGATTGGGTTGTTTTTACGGCGACGACATAGAATGTCTATCATCAAATTGATTTCATTGTCGCGGCAAAGTACAGGGTCAAGCTCACCCTTCTCGGCGTCTTGAGTTATGTTTTTGCAGTACTTTTCTAACGATTGTTGACCGCCAGCCAATAGCGGCTGTTTCGCGGATTTATCATCAGATACAACAGGGGTCTCGGATGAATTAGCCACCACTAATTCAAACTCACGTTTCAGCGCTTCTGCTGTTAATGGCTCAAGTAGACGTCTGACTGCTAGATTCAAATAACGTTCTTTACTGGCTAACGCGATGACAAAAATGGCCCCAGAGCGAAGCTCTGTTTGATTAAGCTCAGTGGTCGAAATCAGCCACGCCTCTTGTAGCGCTTCCACCAACAAAGGCGAAAACGGCGGGAAAGTATCTAATGTGTGTTCGCGGGTATAATCTTCTTTGATCGCCGCTTTCAGCGCATTGTGATCGATGTTGGCATGTTGAAGAATGGTACGTAGATCAGACAAAGGGTTATCTAACAATACGTCCATGTAATGTGCCAGTGTTACTTCTGGTTGCTGTTGTTCAATACAAAGCGAGGCCGCTTGCTCGAGGGCCAGTTTGCTCTGCTCGTTTAGTTTTGAAATCAATGTGGGTAATTCAATGCGAATCACGATAGTCACCTAGCTAATTAAAGTAATTGTTGAAGTTGTTGTAATACATGGTCAGTGTTGCTTGCGAGCAGCTGTGAATAGGTCACATAAGCGGCTGATACAATGCCGCCAATTAAAAACAACACCTGCCATGTCGAAAGTCGGCGCTTCAATTTAATTGGCACATTTGCGCTGTGTTTAGGGTTCGCTACCAATGGAGATAAACTGTGTTGTAACTCATCAAAGCCTAATAATTTATGTAGATGAGCAATCACTTTGTCGCGTTCTGCTTGGCCGTTTTCGATAACTCGATATTTACCCTCAAACCCTAGTGCCAAGCAGAGGTGGATAAACTCAAGTAATGTGCGATATTTTTCCGGCTCGCTGGAGAGGCGCTCTAAAATCTGATACACCTTCTCACCACTCCACGTTTCGTTGAAAAACTTCGCAAGTAGCGACTGCTGTGACCAACAACTATGGCCACCCCAAGGGGTACTTAGAATCGCTTCGTCCAATGTGGCGCACAGCACATAGCGGTATGCGTTTAACTGTGCCTCTTCATATTTCCCCTCAAGCTCAGCATCAATCGCTTGAATTTCTTCGACGACTTGCTGATACACATCGTCGACGTTGTAGCAGTCCGATAGCGTGCGAACACGACTGGCAAGTCCTAATAACGGAATTGCGGCATCAATGAGACTGTTAGGGTGGTCGCCATTGATTTGAAACCAATATTGTTGGTCTTTCTCTATGCTTTCTACGCTATCGAACAGCAAATCTTGATAATGTTGTGTTGAATCAAATGAACTCATGATTAGCTCCTAATTGCCCAGAACTGCATATCTAAACCTTCAAACTCACCAGCGATGTGGAACGCTAAGCCACTCGCACCCGATAGCTGCTCCCATGCAGGGCTATTTTTATCCAACTTGTAGTAGCTAAAGCCCGCGTGATAAGGCAGCTGTCTTGGTGCTACTGGAATAGGTAATAGCGGAACACCCGGCAACTGTAGTGATACCAAATCGCGGATTTTCTCCGCTGATGACACTTTGGTTTGCTGAATAAAGAGGCGTTGTAGCTCTTCGCTCGGCATCTTGGCTTTAACCGCCACGATAAATTCCGCCTCTTTGATCAATTGAGAATCCAAAATAGGCGCAACGCGTAAGCCATATTTTTGAACGTCCAACTGAATTGAAATCGCTTTTGGCTGCAGTACGATAGACAAGCTCTGACGCAGCACTCGAATCACAGGCCCAAACGACAAGTTAGGGTGAGCGTGGTCGTAGTTTGGCATTGTCACTGGTAAGCGGCTTTCATCAGTAAACGTAGTGAGCTCACCACTTAAACTGATCAAATTTTCAAACAGGCGCTCAGGATGTAGACGTCGCAGCTCGGAAAGGTGCTTTAATTTGGGCTGCCAACGGTTGAGAGCTTGAAGCAACATAAAGTCAGACACTTCCGCGACCCCACCTTGCGCAGGTGCAGCCATGCGCTGAGCGATATTTTTGGCTCGTTCACTCATCAAGCCAGAAATCTCGTTAACAAAGCGATGTAGTGATCCGTGACAAGCAACATCTAACATACAAGGTATGAAATCATCATCGAGCACAATGCTGCCATCTGGGCGCTTCTCGACAATTTTAGCGATGGCGACAGAAGCAAATGAGCTGCGATCTTCACGCTCTAGCAGCAGTTGCATCTTAAGAGGTGACACTTCAATTTGAGCGCTATCGCCCTCTAGCGTATGCACATCACGAACCTCTAAGCGGTGAGATTCAAAACGAGATGTTCCCGGTTCATTTGGCCAGTCCACTTCACGAAGCGCATGGCTACGAAGTGGGACAGCAAGATAAATAATCTGATTCACTAAAGAAGCATCTTCAATATCAAGAGGCTCTGGCATGGTATCTTCTTGAGGGATTCGGAACACCGAACCATCTGGCATAATGCCTGTTGCTCGCTCAATGGCGATACGCCCAAAAGCCAGATACTCAAGGTTGATGGACAGCTCGGTTAACCCGTATTGAAAAGGGTTTCCAGAGGCAATTCGCTCTTCGATATGGTATTCAAGAAAGCGCTGCTGCTGCTGGAAATGCTGTGGTTTAATGAACAGTCCTTCATTCCAAACTACGCGACTACGACCAAACATCGGTTACTCCACTCGTTCTAACTTAACGTCATAATCTTTAAACAACATCAACAGGTGATATTGACGCCCCGTTTTCACCACTTTGACGACCTTTTTCCAATCACTAAGCTCTGGCTCTGAGAAGTGCGCCATCACCCCGATGTAATTGGTATCTTCACTGATCTCAAAAGAGTTAATGAACTTAAACTGGCCTGGTACTAGCATGTAATCGTAATTTTCGACGTAATTACTTTTCAGTGCTTTTGAAGGGCTGCGCGAGATGAGGTCATAGTCAGCGGACATAAACATGGAATCGTCCTCTAGTTCAAAGACTCGCACTTCGATTGGCGCGGCCTCTCCCATTACGTTAGGGTTGACACCATCATCACTAACTAGGCTAAAACTGACTGTAGATGGCCCTTCATGAGGAGCGACAGGCTCAGAAGAAGAACAGCCAACAAGCGCGAGCGCGCTAGCCAAAATTAATAGATATCCTTTCACAATTTACTCTCCACTTGTTGGGTACGAATCTGCTTGTCGTACGCTTGTTCAAATATTTCCCAAAATAATTTTTCAAAGCCTTGTTGGTGATTGGCCGTTAGTTCTTGGTGATAGTGTTGGTACATCTGCCAAGACCAAGCATCCGATGCTCCGTCATCTAACGGCTTATCGTTATGATATTTACCGCCTTGATAACGCTGAAAACGTCGCTGTAGAACTGGAGGCGATAGAGCCACTAACAACTGCGACAACGCCTCTGATATCGCGTGCTGAGTTGCATCGTTATGCTCAATTACGTTTTGTAAACTTTCCTCAACCGCCGCTGGCGCAGAAAGGTGAACAAAACTTTTTTGACTATCAAATAGAGTTTTCACAGTCTCGGTGTAATCGAGGCCAAGTTTGATTGGGTTATCTTCAATAGGACGTAGATTGCGACTGGCAACCTTAAAGCGCCCTTGGTTAAGCTGTTGATGCACATCTTGCAGGCCGCGAATCGCATTTTGCATGCACTGGCCTACCTCTTGAGATAACACGTGTAACTGGTCAACATTCTTCGCTTGGTCAAGCTCCACCCCTAACCCTTGGAACATTGGCCCAGTCAGGATGTGGTCATATTGGCCTGTTGCTTGTGATGGCTGTTGACTCTGAGACTCTTGTTTAGGAACGTTTGGCAGTTCCATGTACTGAGTGTCTTCCATGAATTCTGCTTCTGAGATCCGAGAGTCTGAACAGTCACCTTTAATGAGTGCTTGCTGCACTGTGCCATTGTTGGTCGTTGCTACTCTAGGCTGTTCGAGCAAACTGTGGTCACGGTTATCTATTAATTGATCGACAGGTTCAATTTGAAATGAGACCGCTTCTTGTTGCTGCGGAACACGTTGGCCTTCATAGCTATCAATTAATGTAAGGTTTTCATCTCTAAACTGTCCCATGGTGGCGAAACTAAAATGGACACGAATATTGACTTCACCTAGCTGAATTTCATCAAGGTCATTCAAAGCAATCAGACGACTGCTACCTAATGGCACTTTATTGCCGTTAATTCGTGTTTGATTGCTGCTATCGCGCAAGCAAAATTGCTGCGAGACCCAAATAATTTCGCAATGAATTGGCTCAATACTGTTGGCCATATCATTAAGTAGCCAACCCGCATTCGCTGTTGAACCGATCGTTCCCCCACTGCGAGTAAACTGGTGTTGAACATGAACGCCAGGTTTCAATTGAAACGGGTTCGATACAGAAAATTGAATGGTATTCATACCTACAGCCTTATCTCTAATCCCTACGGCCTTATCTGACCTTACTGCCTCACCTGAATAGTGACGCTATCTTTAATTGGCGTTTCACCTAAGAACGAGTCCCACCCCAAAGCCACCAAATTGTCTGGGCAAAAGGTCAGTTGCGGACGTTCTTCTTCTGTCATTGAGAGTTCGATGTCATAAGCAAATTGTTCTCGAAGCGCGTGTTCGACCAACTTACACAAAGGCTTGAACTCTTTACCTGTGGGCAAAAAATCACGGTAGCGCTGACGAGATAACCCAGAAATCACGATGACAAATTTGCTGCTCGCATCGCGAATCTTGCTGCCTAACATGGTGTCAACACCCAACTGAGCGTTGCGCTGACCAAGCTGTTGTTGCTGCTCAACCACTATTGGCGTTCGGCGTACTTGCCATTGAGTAATTGATACCTGTGGCAAATCAAAATAATGAGCAATGATCCCTGCAACTACTTGAGGTGAACGGCTTTTACCGGCAAGCAAACCGGAATAAGCCAACATCTTGCACCAGTTAATTGGTGTCTCACCGCGTAAGTAAGGATCACCTAAACCCACTAACGCAAATAGCTGAGCTGAAAAGCTATCTTGCGCATCTTCTTGAAACCGAATGTAGTAACGGTATTTTCGCCAAACTCGATAGGCCAAGCTGATCAATCGATTATTAAAGAAATCGAGAAACGGACGCTTAAACCCTTGAGTGCCCTCCGTGGCAATTTGCTCCAACATAAACCCTGGTAACGGTGACTCAGCGCCACACAAACCAAAAAAGTTCGTTTCTAAGTACAAGTTGTTGGCTTGGTTGCGACCAATACTCGAAATATCTGACGGTGAAAAACCTAAGCTTGGATTGGCGCTAAACACCAGTTGGCATCGTTTTTCCCATTCATGACACTCTGGATTGATCCCTTCTAAGCGATGTAACAATTCAACCAATTGATAGAAACTGTAGTCTTTAACGTTGCTTGGCCACTCCTGTGGGACCAACGCACCGTCTACAGCAGTGGTTGCTGGCCCTGACGGATATCCCATGTGTATCTCTCTTGATTTTGCGAGTTCACAATCTCTAATTGATGGAAAGAGTTAATGCTGGAGTACAAAGCGAAGAAATGATTCAACACAGTGCCAAACAGATACAACTCACCTTCAGAGACAAAACATTTAGGATCGAGAACCAAAATGGTTTTAAGACCACGCACCGACAAACCTTTTACGATTCGATCAACCGGTTCAGATTCCACTTTTAAAATGCTCTCTAAACGTAAGTTCGCGACTTTCTCTGCTTGTCTATCCACCAGCGCTTTGAAGTCATACACTTGCAAAATACTACTTAGCGCTTCTTTGCTTTGTAGTGACAAATAGTTGAGAGAGAGATTACTGATCAACATCCATTGCAAACTGCCATCAAGCATTGGGCGTAATGTCTGTGTTGGGCGCGTAATGTTCTCAAATGTCGCGTATGGCGGTGAGGTATCTGTAGGCTGACAAATATCACCAATACCGAGTTCCATCGGCAGCTGGCGGTTCGTACACGTCAGTTTCAATGATACCGATTCATCCATATCCACGGCATAAGTTTCATCCGCTCGAACAAACGAGATGTAATGATCAAACCCATCACCTCGAATCGAATCTTTTACCCGCAAGCGATAGTAGAGCGACTGGCGATTTTGCACGCGCTCAATCTCATGCTGAAAGCTCTCAAATGCCGTGTAGTCTCGGCGTTGACCACGGTGACGAGAGGTCGAGTCCTTAGAATCTTGCCAGCTGAACACTTGATCAACGCTAAACACTTCATAGTGAGAAGGTGTACGGCTCGAAGGAATTAACTTGTATTCCGCTTTCTTACCACTCAAATCAATCGGATCGGCATCATGTTCAAACAAGTTAATCGCTGGTACGCAATACAGTTGAAACTGCTCGTCTGAAACATAAATATTGCTTGGAATCGTCTTATTGAAATGAAGCTTAAGGGTAAAGTTGCCCGTGACTCCTTTAGCCACAGCCTTGCTTAAACCATTAATCTTCACAAAGTTAAACAAGTCAGGGTACGACAAGTACTCTTGGAGGATTCGGTAGCCTTCATGCGCGTTTTTCGTGTACGGGAGAACACTATCTTGCGAATCAAAGCCAAGCACGCCCATACCTTGCACAGGAACGTTAAAGCTTGTTCCTTGCACATCCACTTCTATCGACTCGAGATAATGGTTGATCCAAAAGTAGATCATCTGCGCACTGAATGCGTCACCACCGAGATAAAAGCCAAGGTTGTCGATGCCCGCCTCACCAAACGTCACCCCACCTAAAAGATTTAGCTCTATATTAATGATGGTTGCTTTTCGGCTTCGATGGGTAATCACATCCTCACAAACCAGAGGATAGATTTCGACATCACGACAAGTACGAAAATGACAAGAAGTTCCAAACACTGCATTGCTATCAAGCTGAGTGCCTTTTTTGATCACTTGACGCTCACTCAAGCTACGGTCTGGCGTAAAACGCATCACCGTTGTGCTTGGGATAGGACGTAAGTAATTAGGCCACAACATGTTGATCATTGAGTGTGTCAACTCAGGGAACTGGTCTTCAACTTTCTGCCTTAAGCGAGCAGTTAAAAACGCAAAACCTTCAAGTAGACGCTCAACATCAGGGTCAGCATGCTGACCCTGCAAATAGCGTGAAAGCTGGGGATGTATTTGGGTAAACTGCTTGCCTTGTTCTTTTAAGAACGAAAGCTCTTCCCGAAAATACTTATCTTGAGCCATCTAAGAATACACCCTGTACTGCTTGTTCTGATCCAGCATCAGCTGAAGTTGGACTTTACGGTGAAGCATTTCACTATTGAGCTCGGCATCGATCTGAAACTTCAATGAAAGCGTACTGATGCTCTCTCGCAACACGTTTACTCTGACATTCGCCAACCTAGGTTCATAACGTTCTAGGCAATGAGTAATCGCTCTTTTTATCTTTACTGATAAGTCGAGAGACTCTAACGTCGCATCGTTAAAATCGATTAATCCGAGTTCTGGAGAGCTTAATGATTCACCCATCCGCGTATTAAGCACATTGGATACGTTTCTTTTGATTGAGTTGAGCACATCCACCAAATCAGGCCCTTGGGTCACTGAAAAGGTTTTGTCACTCGAACCCAATCTTTCAAAGAAACTTACTCCAAAAGTGCTTTCTTCTGGAGCAATGTAAGTCATTAGCTTTGATCCAATCGGCCAACTAGTGACAATTCAAAGTTCGCACCCATGTATTTAAAGTGAGGACGTACTGCCATAGAAACCTTGTACCAGCCAGGGTTACCTTCAACATCACTCACTTCAATGCGCGCTGCGCGCAATGGGCGTCGACTGCGAACGTCCGCTGGTGGGTTCTCTTGGTCAGCGACGTATTGACGAATCCAACCATTAAGCTCGCGCTCAAGGTCTTGACGCTCTTTCCAAGAACCAATTTGCTCACGCTGTAGCACCTTGATGTAGTGGGCAAGACGGTTAACAATCATCATGTACGGGATTTGAGTACCAAGCTTGTAGTTGGTCTCAGCCATCTTACCTTCTTTAGTGTTAGGGAAGATTTTCGGCTTTTGAATCGAGTTAGCCGAGAAGAATGCGGCGTTATCACTGCCTTTACGCATAGTAAGTGCAATGAAACCTTCTTCTGACAATTCAAACTCTTTACGGTCAGTCACTAAGACCTCTGTAGGGATCTTAGCTTGCAGTGCACCCATTGACTCAAACACGTGTACAGGAAGGTCTTCCACTGCACCACCGCTTTGCGGGCCAATCACGTTCGGACACCAGCGGTATTTCGCAAAACTGTCAGTCAAACGAGTTGCAAATGCAAACGCTGTATTACCCCACAAATAGTGGTCATGAGAAGCACTGACGCGTTCTTCATAGTTAAACGACTTAATTGGGTTTTCTGTTGGGTCATAAGGTACACGCAGTAAGAAGCGTGGCGCAGTTAAGCCTAGGTAACGCGCATCTTCTGATTCACGAAGACTGCGCCATTTAGTGTACTTAGGACTTTCAAAAATCGATTTCAGATCTTTAACGTATGGTAGCTCTTCAAATGAATCTATACCAAAGAACTCCGGGCCTACTGACGATAGGAATGGTGCATGTGCCATTGCACCTACGTTACCAAGATACTGAAGAAGCTTCATATCAGGAGTAGAAGGTGTAAAGGCAAAGTTACCAATGATTGCGCCAACAGGCTCACCACCAAATTGACCATAACCAGAGGAATATACGTGTTTGTACAAACCAGATTGAGAGATCTCTGGTGAGTATTCGAAATCTTCTAGAAGCTCTTCTTGAGTCGCATGAAGCAACTCGATTTTGTTGTTCTCGCGAAAATCAGTACGATCAATCAATAGCTTCAAACTACGCCAAGAAGATTCAAGCTTCTGGAACTGGTCGTTGTGCAGGATTTCATCCATTTGCGCACTGATTTTTTTGTCCAGCTCAACCAACATTTGGTCAACCAGACTTTTGTTTACTTGTTGAGATTCACGGCTTGAACCCACAAGATTTTCGATAAACGCAGACACACCACGCTTTGCAACTTCATAACCTTCATCCGCTGGCGCCATGCGTGTTTGCGCCATAATTTCATCCAGCAAGTTCCCCTGCTCGGCGGATTGTTTCTCCAATACGGTTTCTGTAGTGGACATGATTTCATTCCCTTAAAAATAACAAATGTTATTAGTCAACTTTTCTACTAAATTATTTCTTGTCGCCAACGAGATCGAGCTCTTCAAGAAGCTTCTTACGAGACTCATCATCAGCTAAAAGGCTTTGTAGGCGATCGCCAAATGCAGGGATGTTGCCTAGAGGGCCTTTTAGCGCAACAAGTGCTTCACGCAGTTCAACTAACTTTTTCAGTTCAGGAACTTGTTCTGCAATGGCATCAGGAGAAAAATCAGCTAGGGATTGGAATTTAAGCTCAACAGGTAAGTCAACGCCTTCTTGTTCACCCAGTTTGTTAGGTACGCTAGTTGTGATTTGAAGATTACTTTCGCTCATTACTGATTCGAAGTTATCTTTGTTGATTGAAACCGCTTCACGTTCTTCAATCGGTTGGTCATTATCACCACCAACAAAGTCACCAACGACTAGGGTTTTCAGGGGAAGTTCTACTTCTTCCTGCTGGTCGCCCGTTGCTGGGATGTACTTGATATTAATACGCTCTTTAGGCGCTACACTACCTTCTTTTGACATGCAAATGTCCTCGATCACCTATGCCATAGTTAAAATATGCCGCTACAGCCTTAGCCATAACCACGATTCACTTCATGCGGAATTCACCGCGAATAGATTCATTCTGACGTTAGTCCCCTATCGTGCGTTGCGATGTAACTAGGGGATAATTTAATGAGATGCAGTGTAGAGCGATGAACTAATAAATCATTCGCTGCGAAAAAAAAGTTTGAAGTGAGCCGATCAAAAGCACCCTTTACTAATGCGGCTGTGTAACATAAATGAGACAAGGGGAGGTTTTCTAAAAATCAATAACTTAGGGTTAGGTTTACATAGGAGTCACCCTACATTTACCGTACCGCCACCAACCACAACACCGCCACAAGAGACAGCATCACCGGTTCGGGCGACTGGTTTTCCATCGGCAAATACCGTGCCAGAGCCAGCGGCAATGGAGCGACCATGAGGTGGATGTTTAGGTTTAGCATGAGCAACTAGAGGATCACCGACTCGAGCTGTAGGAATGCCATCCATCTTCACGGTGCCAGAACCGGCAACCACAGGTGTAGGTGGAAAACCGTCATGCGCCGTGCCAATATCACCAACAACCACTCGATTACCCATGAAATCTCCTTAACTTTGTCAACGGATTAAATGTCGTGCACAACTTTGAGACACTGACACTCAAACTTAACAGCAAGAAGCGTTCCTACCCTAAAAAACCGTTTTACGCGCAAAATTCGGAGAATTATTACCTATCTAGGCAAAATACTGCTTATTCACAAGTGAATTGTTGCCAGTAAGTATTCACTAACGTTGATCTTTCGGTGATCCCATCACGACCATAGTGGTGATTGAATCCACATGCGCACATTCACCAAGTACATCAGCGTGAAACTTTTTGTAGCTAATAAGATCTTTGGTTTCAACGCGTAAAAGATACTCCGTTGAGCCAGTAATATTGTGACATTCGACCACCTCGTCAATGAACTGAACATGCTGTTCAAATTCGAGCTGTGACTGTTTTCTATGATTGGATAAACCAATAGAGACATAAGCAATAAAGCCAATACCTAGTTGATTAGCATTAAGCTTGGCACTGTAGCCAGTAATGACGTTCGAGCGTTCTAAATCTTGTACTCGTCGCAGTGTCGCTGAAGGCGATAATCCTATCCGCTGGGCTAACTCGACGTTGGAGATTCTTCCGTCCGCCTTTAGCTCTTGCAATATTCTTTCGTCAAACTTATCCATGATTGAATTTTATTGCCACATTAAGTCTATTTCACTCAATAAAAGCATAATATTTAGTCGTTTGCTACGTAAACTATTGTTGACCGGTCAAACAACATCACTTTTCATACGTCAACAACGAGGATATACCATGCAATGGGAGCAACTTACCGCATTGGCGCTCTTTGCCTTTGTCTCTACTTTTACCCCCGGTCCAAATAACCTAATGCTCATGACATCAGGCGCCAATGTTGGCTTTATAAAGACCATCCCGCATATGCTAGGAATTACCTTGGGCTTCCCACTCATGGTGTTGTTAGTTGGCTTTGGGTTAGTTGGCGTGTTTGACACTTTTCCGATCATTCATCAAGTTCTTAAGTTTGCCAGTCTTGCTTACTTATTCTGGCTTGCTTATCGTATCGCAACCAGTAAATCACCTGATACGCGCTCAGAACAATATCAACCCATGAGCTTTATCGGTGCCGCGGCTTTTCAGTGGATAAACCCTAAGGGGTGGTCAATGGCACTCACCGCGGTCTCTGTTTATAACCCGTCCAATAGTTTAATGGGGTTAGCCGCAATTGCCGTCATCTATGCTCTATCTAACGTCCCTTCGGCGTCATTCTGGACCGTCGCTGGCCAACAATTACAACGTTTTTTAACCAATCCAAAACGTGTCAGCCTATTTAATTGGTCTATGGCCATACTATTGATTGGATCAACCATACCCATGATCTAAGTATCAATTGTAAATTTAGTTAAATTGACTATCTGCCAAAGAAATATGCTGATAGTCTTGTTTCTAAATGAGAAGAATAATATTTATCGAGTAGACACATGCCAAAACCCGCTTTTCAAACCGTATCTGTTCTCTCTAGTGAACAAATCACACCTCACATGCAACGCCTTGTTCTAAGTGGACAAGCCCTAAGCGAATTCCCGCCCGATTGTGAAGGCGGTTACATCAAACTGCTTTTCAATGCTGTAGGTGGCACTGATTTAACCGGTCTAGATGAAAACAACCGTCCAGTGATGCGCACCTATACGATTCGACGCTTCTTAGCCGATCAGCAAGCAATTGAAGTCGACTTTGTACGCCATATTACATTAGACAACCAATGTGGCTTTGCCTCTCGTTGGGCGATGAATGCAAACGTTGGTGATACTATCAGTATTCGCGGCCCCGGCATTATTGCCAATTTGAATACTGCTGCTGATTGGTTTTTCCTAACCGCAGATATGACCTCCCTACCTGCACTATCGGCCAAGATTAAGCAGCTACCCGACAACGCAAAAGGCTACGCGGTCATTCACGTTGAATCACTTGAAGATAAACAAGAACTGCAGGCGCCTAAAGGCATTGAGATCCATTGGATAACTGAAGGGCTAGCGGATAAGGCACGTAGCTTAGAATGGCACGAAGGTCATGCTGCAGTATGGTGCGCGTGTGAATTTGACTCGATGCGACAACTTCGCCAATACTTCCGCAATGAAAAAGAAGTCTTGAAAGACAACCTTTATCTAAGCAGTTACTGGAAAAAAGGCGTTTCGGAAGACGGGCACAAAGTCATTAAGCGTCAAGACGCTGAAGAAAATAACTAATTCACTAATAAAGGAGAGCCGAGGCTCTCCTTTGTTATACTTCACTCAACTTCTCCGCTAGAAAATCGATCAATAGCCTTACCTTTGGCGATAAATTGCGGTTTTGCGGGTACAATGCCCATATCCCTTCACGCTCGTCTCGGTAATCTGCTAGCACCTCAACTAACTCTCCCTGCTGCATCGCTTGCTGAACGTAATAATCTGGCAATTGAATGAGCCCTAGCCCTTGCTTTGCAGCATCAAGCAACGCGTAACCTGAGTTACATCGAATCCTGCCCGAAACTCGAATAGAGCGCTCTTTTCCTTGCTCGCGAAAGTGCCAATAATCAACTGAACCGACTAGGCATTGATGATGACTAATTTCAGACAACGTATGGGGCACACCAAAGCGAGACAAATAGTGCTCACTTGCGCACACAAACAATTGTCGACTTGAAAGCTTTTTCGCAATCAGGGTGGAGTCACGCAATCGGCCTAATCGAATCGCCACATCGCAACCTGTCTCAATAAGGTCAACTGTTTGGTTGGTTAAACTCAGTTCCAAATCCAACTTCGGGTATTTCAATAGGAACTGGTTAAGCAACGGCGCAATATGCATCTCACCGTAGGTCACGGGCGCGGTAATTTTAAGCTTACCTTTCGGCTCTGCCTGCATCTGAGTGACGGCAAGTTCTGCCTGCTCTAACCCTTCAACTAACGCTTTACACTGCTGAAAATAGAGTTGTCCCGCTTCACTTAATGTCACTTTCCGAGTCGTCCTGTTAAGCAGCTTAACCGCAAGCCGCTCTTCTAACGCAGACACTCTTCGGCTTACTTGAGCGACCGACGTATCTAACCGCTTTGCGGCTGCGGTGAAACTCATGGTTTCTGCTACCGACACGAACTCTGTTACCCCTTCCCAACTTGCCACCTGCTACCTCTTTTGAACTTATTATTACATATACGTAAAAATCATTTTCAATTTAGCAGGATTATCATTTCATTGGAAATACCTAAAATACATCTCATCGAAACAACAGCGCAGTTTGTCTCGCTCAACAGGCATTAACGACTACGCTTATTGGTATTAATAACACTCGTACACTGAAGCGATACGAGGCAATAAAAAGGGCAATCCAATGGCACTAGAAATCAAACCAGGTCAAGAATTTATCAAATCTAAAGCGGCTGTTGCATGGGCAGCTGGCGAACCTCTAAAAATGGAAGAAGTGGATGTTCAGCTTCCAAAGAAAGGTGAAGTGTTAGTACGCATCGTTGCAACAGGCGTTTGCCACACAGATGCATTCACGCTTTCTGGTGACGATCCTGAAGGTATCTTCCCTTCTATTCTTGGCCACGAAGGTGGCGGCATTGTTGAAATGGTTGGTGAAGGTGTAACAAGCGTAGAAGTTGGCGACCACGTTATTCCACTTTACACCGCAGAATGTGGTGAGTGTAAGTTCTGTAAATCAGGCAAAACTAACCTATGCCAAGCAGTACGAGAGACACAAGGTAAAGGCCTTATGCCAGACGGCACCACGCGCTTCTACAAAGACGGTCAACCAATCTTTCACTACATGGGTTGTTCAACTTTCTCTGAATACACTGTGCTACCAGAAATTTCTCTAGCAAAAGTAAGCAAAGAAGCACCACTTGAAGAAGTGTGCCTACTTGGCTGTGGTGTCACTACTGGTATGGGTGCTGTACTTAACACAGCGAAAGTACAACAAGGCGATACTGTGGCTATCTTTGGCTTGGGTGGTATCGGTCTATCAGCAATCATTGGTGCACGTATGGCTGGTGCTAGCCGCATCATCGGTGTTGATATCAATGAGAGCAAGTTTGAGCTAGCGAAGCAACTTGGCGCGACCGACTGCATCAACCCACAGACCTTCGACAAACCAATCCAAGAAGTGATTGTTGATATGACCGATGGCGGCGTAGATTTCTCATTCGAGTGTATTGGTAACGTTAATGTAATGCGCCAAGCGCTAGAATGCTGTCACAAAGGTTGGGGTGAATCAGTGATCATTGGTGTAGCTGGTGCTGGTCAAGAGATCTCTACTCGTCCGTTCCAACTCGTGACTGGTCGCGTATGGCGAGGCTCTGCATTCGGTGGCGTAAAAGGCCGCTCAGAGTTGCCAGAAATCGTAGAGCGCTACATGGCGGGTGAGTTTGGTCTGCAAGAATTCATCACGCACACTATGTCTCTGGACCAAGTTAACGAAGCATTCGATTTAATGCACAAAGGTGAAAGCATCCGTACCGTAATCCATATGGATCGCTAATATCAAATCCACTGCCTATAATTATGCCCACTTAAAGACACTTTAAGTGGGCTATTTGCACAAGCAAAGAAAAATGAATTGAAAGGAAAACCAATGAGCCTAGAACTCGTTAGCCAGACCAAAACCTTCGGTGGTTGGCACAAGCAGTATAGCCACTCTTCCACAAGCGTTAATTGCGCCATGCGCTTTGCGATTTTTCTGCCACCAAACGCCTCACCAGCAAACCCTGTACCCGTGTTGTATTGGCTTTCTGGTTTGACTTGCACAGATGAAAACTTCATGCAAAAAGCTGGGGCTTTTCGAGTTGCAGCGGAGCTTGGCATCGCCATCGTAGCGCCAGATACCAGCCCGCGTGGTGAAGGGGTCGCTGATGATGAAAGCTACGATCTTGGTCAAGGCGCAGGATTTTACTTAAATGCGACCCAAGCACCTTGGTCTAAGCATTACCACATGTACGATTACGTACAACAAGAGCTACCAAAACTGATTGAAGCTAATTTTCCTGTTTCTAATGTTAAGGCGATTTCTGGGCACAGTATGGGTGGGCACGGCGCACTCACGATAGGCTTAAAACACGCCGATAGCTATCGTTCCATTTCAGCATTTAGCCCTATCAGCAATCCGGTTCAATGCCCATGGGGACAAAAGGCCTTTAACGCCTATCTTGGCAGCAACCGCGAAGACTGGGTCGATTACGATACTTGTTTGCTTCTTCAAAAACGAGCTTGTCACCTACCTATGTTAGTTGACCAAGGCGATGCTGATAACTTTATGGATGAGCAATTAATGCCCAATGCACTACAACAAGCAGCACAATCACAGCAGGCAAACTTAACGCTGCGCATGCAGCCCGGTTACGACCATAGCTACTATTTCATTGCTAGCTTTATCGAAGATCATTTGCGCTTTCACGCCAAATATCTTTTTGCTTAATCACGCCATCTCCGCGTGAGATTATTAGGGCGAACGTGCTACTATTTAGACTGTTTTTCAACTCGCTTGTCATTATGTCTAAAATAAAAATCGCTTTTGTCGCCCTAATACTTATTTGCGCTGCTATTGCGGCTTATGTGTTTATTCCTACCCATACAACGCTAGGTAAACAAGTATTGTCTTTACCTGTTGGAGACAACCTTACTCTGGTCGGTTATAAAAGTTACTCAACAGAACGAAAGCTCGACAAACTCAATCAATATTTCCTCATTGCCAACGGTAGCGACGTGAAGCAGGCAGAGCCGTTCTTAACCACATCGGATCAATTCTTACGTCTTAAAACCGTCAAGGACAACACGCTCGCTCTCACCATTAACGGTCGTATTGAAAGTTTTCGAAACGATCTTTGGATAGAAAAACCTGATGGTACTTTTGAGCATTGGTTAATCAGTATCGAAGCGAGATACTTAAAGTAACCTCAAAAAAACTCATCCTATCAATGCTACCTCACTGCGAGGTGGCATTCATTGAGCAAACAGGTAAAATCTCCACTTCGCTCACTGCTCGCTAGAATTTACATGCACACCCCAGAACAACTGTTTCAACCTTTATCGGTTAACCACAAAGAACTACCAAAAACGTTCACCTTTCCATTTTACTATGAGCCGCACCCTTTTTGTGTTGAAGCTGCCAAGCAACTTCAGCAACAACTGATCAACAGCGTGCAGTGGCAACATGATTTTGGTTTAGACGATGAACACTCTGGCACAGGCAAAATGTTTGGCGTATTACTGGTTCGCTCACCACAAGGCGATATTGGTTATTTCAGCGCATTTTCCGGCAAAATCGCCGATCAAAACCTTCATGCGGGATTCGTTCCTCCAGTATTCGACATGCTGGCCGAAGAATGTTTCTTTCGCACTGAGCTCGACGAAATAACCCAACTGAATACTCAGGTTTCGCTGCTGAGTAGCAACCCAAAACGAGCACAATTGACCGAGCAGCTTAAGCAAAGTAAAGCCGAATATAAGGCCCTAGAGCAAACCCTGCGCCAACAGCTAATAGAAAATCGAGCACAGCGTAAATCGGAACGAGAGTCCGCGCAAAGCACGTTAAATGGCGATCAGCTCAAGCACGTATTGGAGCAATTAGCCAAGCAAAGTGTGGCTGATAAGAATCAATTAAAGTACTTTAAGCTTGAATGGGATGAAAAAGTTGCCAACTTAGAACTGAAGCTAAACGCCATTAACCATGAGATTGTCGAAGCCAAGCAGCAACGCAAAACACTCTCTAACCGTTTGCAAAATAAGCTCTTTGAGCAATATTGCTTTCTCAACGCCGAAGGTAAGAAACGCTCCCTTAAGTCAATTTTTTCACAGACATCAGCACCCACTCCACCAGCCGGTGCGGGAGAGTGCGCAGCACCTAAACTCCTCCATTTTGCATATCTACACGGTTATCAACCATTAGCTCTGGCCGAGTTTTGGTGGGGAGCGTCACCAAAATCAGAAATCCGCCAACATAAGCAGTTTTATCCCTCTTGCAATAGCAAATGCCAACCAATCCTTGGCCACATGCTGCAAGGCTTAGAGGTTGACCCAAACCCACTAGAAGACAACTGGGGCGAAAACAAACCGTTAGAAGTCATCTATCAAGATGACGCCATTGTCGTCGTCAATAAACCATCCGGGCTGCTTTCCGTTCCCGGAAAGACCATCAAAGACTCTGCGTACACCCGTGTGCAAGCCATATTTCCAGACGTAGAAGGCCCATTTGTTCTACACAGGCTCGATATGGCAACCTCAGGATTACTTGTGTTCGCGCTGACCCGACGCGCCAATAAATATCTACAAAAACAGTTTATTACCCGCCAAGTCCAAAAGCGTTACGTGGCATTGGTCAACGGCATAGTGAGTCAAAAACAAGGCCAAATAGACCTGCCGATGCGTGGCGATCCCGATGATAGACCTCGCCAATTAGTCTGTTACGAACATGGTAAGCCAGCACTGACAGACTGGGAGCTTATCGAAGTCAAAGATGGCAAAAGTAAACTCTACATGTACCCAAGAACTGGTCGCACACATCAATTGCGCGTTCATTGCGCTCACCACCTTGGCCTAAATATGCCAATGGTTGGTGATGGGTTATATGGCGACAAGAGCAACCGACTCCACTTACATGCTGAGCAATTGGAGTTTGATCACCCATACAGTAAAGCGCACCTAAAATTCCACGCAGACGTCGAATTCTAAGCCTATTGAAAAATAAGATAAGTTTGCAAAAATACGCGCAAAATTAGAGCTAACGTTCTATTAATTTTGTGCGATATTTGGCTTAGTTCTCTTTTCAAAACCGTAAGGCGTGCTGTATAATATTGTACAGCTTAAAGGGGAAGGTTATGAGTTCAGAAGCCCAAAGAAAAATAAAAGCGATTCTTGCTCAGATGCCTCTATTTCAGGGGGTTGAAGGCATCGAAGCCGCGGAAGATAAAATTGCTCTAGTATGCAAAGAGTATAATTACGCGCTTCCCGCTGCTCAGTACCTTTTCCTTCAAGCCACCAAATGTGACCGCAATGATCAATTAGAGCGAGCCATTGAGCTGTTTCAAGCCGCTATCGATCATTGCAACGACGACATGGTGCAGAAACTGCACATCTTCTGCTTACTTGGCTCGCTATACACTGATCGTGAAGAGTACTACCATGCTTACGAAGTGTATAAAGAACTGCTCGACAACATTCACTGCCTTGACGATAACTACCGCTCTCTGGCTTACACCAACATCAGTGATTTCCACCTTTGCCTTGAGCAATACCAACAAACTCTTGAGATTGGGCAGTTAGGTTCAGATTGCGCCGACAAAGTCTCTCATCGCGCCAATCAAGCCATTTGCCTATTAAATATGGGCTATGCGCTAAGTCATTTACAGCAGCCAAAGCAAGCCATTGCAAATTGCCAGCAAGCACTTGAGCTCGGTTTGGAGTTTGGTTACGCGCGCGTTCAAGCCATCGCATACGGCTACATGGCACAAATTAAAGCCCGACATTTCAACGGGGGCGACCCAAAAGAAGTTATCGACCTGTTCGAACAAGCCGAGCACTTGTATGAATCACTCTTTGATAGCCATAATCGCAGTGAAAACCAAGTTTATTACATTGAGTTTATCAGCCAATACGGTGATCAAACTTTAGCGCTTGAACGCGCTGAATATTGGTTTACTCAGCTCACGCCAGAAGAGAACTATGGCCTGTATGCCAAACTATGCCAAACCTTAGTGAGCTTGCTACAACAACAGCAATCATGGCGACGTCTCAGTGACGTCCAGCATCAGTACATCAAGGCAAGCCAAGCTCATTTAGACACCATCAAGCAGAAACAAAATCTAACCTTTTTAAAGCAGATCGAACAAGCCACGACCGACAACAACGAGCTCGTCGCTAAGCAGATTCAGCAACATATGGGCGTGGTTACTGAGGTCGGACAGTATATTGCGACGTCAGCAAATCTCACTGACAACTTGGCGGTCATTTACGAAAAAGTCTGCTCTATCTTCCCAACCGATGAATTTGGCATCGCACTGTACAATGAAGAAACCCAGTGGCTCGACTACTGCTATTTCTATGACTACGATGGCCCAGTACCAAACTATAAAGTCGATTGTGCTCATGAAGAATCAATGGGTAGCTACGTGGTAAAACACAAACGGACTGTGCACCTGAATCGCATTGATGAGTCTTCGATCAATGCATTTGTGCCTGCAGATAAACGAGAAGAAAAAGACTGCGTTCACTTTATTCCTGAAAAACAAGTACAGTCACTGATTCTCGCTCCGATTTGCTTAGGCGATAAGGTATTAGGGATACTATCTCTGCAACACCATCTAACCGATCAATACCATCAGTACCATTGCAACTTGTTCGAGCAGTTAGCGAGCTTTATTGCCATCGCGCTCGAAAATCACGTCCAGCGCCACCACTTGCAGCAAGCAAATTTAAAGCTCGATACCATGTCTAAAACCGATCCGTTGACTGGCTTATTTAACCGTTATCAACTTGATCATATTACTCCGCAACTCATCGAACGCTCGACCCACGCGAACGACAATCTGGCGGTGATTGTGTTAGATATCGATTATTACAAGGGGTATAACGATTTCCACGGCCACCACAAAGGCGACTTGGCATTGCAAGCTGTCGCTAAACAGATGAGCTCAGTATTTTCTCAAGACAACAACTACCTATTTCGCTATGGCGGTGATGAATTTTTGATTCTGTGTGTAGGGCTAAGCCATGAGCAATTAGAAGCTAAACTTTATCAACTTAGCGATGGTATTAGAGAGCTAGCATTGAGCAATCCACTCTCTAAGTGCTGCCAGTACGTAACACTCTCTATCGGCGCAGTAAATTTCACTCATATCAGTCACTCTCAGCACCCATTTGCTTCACTGTTTACGGTCGCTGACGAGCAACTTTACAAAGCAAAAAAATCTGGCCGAAACCAGATCTTTACCACTCGCTGCACTCTAGATTAATCAGTCTCTGGTTCAAGAGACTTTATGACTCGACATGGGTTGCCGACCGCAACCACATTGGCCGGGATATTTTTGGTCACAACGCTTCCTGCGCCAATCACACTATTGTTGCCTATCTTCACCCCAGGGCAAACAATAACACCTCCGCCAATCCATACATTGTCACCAATCTCAATTGGCACACCAAACTCTATGCCTTTCTCCACCCGAGATTCAACATCTAGCGGATGACCAGCAGCAAAAAGCTGAACATTTGGGCCAAATAGCACGTTGTCACCAATCACCACCTCGGCAACATCCAAAATCACGCAATTGAAGTTGGCGTAGAAGTTCTTACCTAGTTTGATATTACTGCCGTAGTCACAACGAAAAGGAGGTTCTAAGTGAGGATTGATAGCATCAGGGATGAGTTCTGTCTGCGCGGCTTTCCAATCTGACGAGTTAGGAATGGAATTATTCAGTCGTTGAAGGATTTCTCGGCAAGCAATTCGCTCAGCATATAGCTCTTCATCCCAGGCATCGTATGGTTCGCCCGCCAACATCTTTTGTTTTTCGCTCGTTTTCATTCGGTTCACTGTTTAGCAAATTATTCGCTCTTTATAACCAATATTCTGCTGTCAGGGATAGTGAACTGAGTATAGAATTAGCAAAACTTTGACCAAGCATGCGCTTACTCAACAAAGTATAAATATACTGAGCACATTCTCGCTATTTGAGGCTAAACATTGATGACTTCCGCACCAACAAAAATTACCTTCTTTGAAGTATTAACACCACTCATTACAGCCGGAAAGAAAACCATCACCATCAGAGATGAGTCTGAAAATCACTATGTACCCGGTACAGAAGTGGAAGTCTTTACTCTAGAAACCGATCAAAAGGTATGTGACATAAAAATCCTATCGGTTGAACCGCTGCATTATGATGACATCAACGGGTTCCACGCCGAGCAAGAAGCTCTACCGTTGGGTGAACTTAAAAGCCTAATTCGCAAAATCTACCCGAGCACCGATCTGCTCTATGTCATTAGTTACGAGTTAATCTAATCAAATCAGGCCTTCATTGAGAAGGCCTGACTAATTAATTGGCTGAAACCGGATCTTTCCGAGTCGGCGCGTTAGGGATAGGGTCTGCAGCGGCTGTCGCCTCACCGGCGGCGGTTGCTTCAGCGACTGCGGTAGGGTCAATGCCAGCCTCAATAGCCGCTATAGTAATCGCTTGGCTTTCTAAGCCCAGAGTTCGAGCGATCTCAGTCAACACCGTGACTTGGTCTGGGAATTGGATGTACAGCAAGGTAAGTACCTCGAGCAATTGATCAGGTCGAGTTAACGCCACTTCACTCAAAAATGCCGCGACGTTGTCTGCAAATGTGTATTGGCCGAAGCTTTCAACCAACTGAGCAGATGTCTCTGAATTAGCAAACAACTCTCCCCATTGTTCTGAGGTAAGACTTTCAGCAGTTGCAACAGGCGAAATCACTATCGCCCATGCGAGCATCAAGCGGTTCAATTTACGCATATTTTTCTCTTTGTTTAATTCTAATAACTAATTTTGTTGAGCATTTAATCAACGCTAGCTTAGCCTTTTGATTGAAGCAATCTTCAACACAACTAAATGTCTTAAAGTCTCAACTTAGCGACGGCAAAAATAAGGCGTGATACCGTTAAATTTAAAAATTGAACACGCTCGCTCACCCACCACAGGCTTTTGTAGCAACGCATCGTACTGCCATAATTTCATCGCATACTTGTCATGCTCTAATAAGTAACCAATCGCCGTTTTCTTATCATCTAAGCTGAGCTGCGGCCAGTGAGAAAGAAAGTAGGTCAACGTATTCAACAGCGTAAACTGTTCATAGTGGCCTAACTTTTGAGCAAGATGAAAGTCATCTAACGCACTTGAAAACGTGCCGCCCGAGCGCCATTTCTCATTCGCTCGTTGCACCGCAAGACTGGCATCCAAAGGACGCAACCTTAACTGCTGGGTATAGAGCTGTTGAGCTCGCTGAGAGAACATTTTTGACTCGGCTGTGTTCGAGCGCTCTTGGTAAGCAAGCCATGAAAAATAAAGGGCCAAAGTGCTGCTGTCATCAAACGGCGTTGCCGAAACAGGTGTGTAATGGTGGGTCAGCTTTGCATCGGTATAGCCATGTTTTACCGTGTTCCGCTTAACTTCCGTTAATTGATTCTTCAAAGAGAGTTGAGCCATATCGTCTAACCCTTTTGCAATAGATAGCAACAAAAGCACCGACACAGCGAAAGCACAAGCATAGAGTTTAAACTGAGATCTCATTGAACGACTTCTTAGTTGGATTGACAGAACTCTCTTTCGTTACCCGTTTAGAGACAATTTGATATCGAACGAACACAAAACCCAACACGAACGGTGCGATGTAACGTACTTCGATAGACATGAAGAAAGTGGTGCCCAATATCAAAAACACCAGCAACGCGAAGTCGTAATGCATGCGATGCAGCACCATACTGCGGAATAGGCGCGACATATACTTCACGTAAATGAACAAGAAAAATACCCCGCCGTAAATCAACCAATCAAAGAAGAAAGATTTGGTTGAGACATTCTTGGTTTCTCCAACCACCAAATAAAGTGAAAATTCTCTAAAGTTCAGCAAGCCGGGTGCTAAGCTGTCAACAAACTCCAACGCTACCGCACCATACTCATATATCGAAGGCAAATAACCAAAAAAGCCACCACCTAGAGGGTTATATATAACGGTAAATATAGAGGTCATGATGGCTGTGCCACGCGTGGCGATACTGCTGTATCGCTCAACATCATTGATAACCGAGTCTCCTAAAGAGCTATATAAAAATACCGTCCCAACTACAAATAACATCGCCGCACCTATCCCTTTGTGGAACCAATTTATTCGGCTAAATACCACAAACGTTAGGAACAAAGTAATCAAATAACAGACCAATGTGCCCTTTGAAGTGATCATCAGCAAACATGGGATCACCGCGAGGGAGATGAAGAATAAATTGATTCGGAAGATCGCCGCCAGCATAAACACGGCCAAGACAAACTGAAACCCAAACGTACTCGCTTCCAAAGTAAAGCCACGCATTCGATGGGGTGACAGCGCAGAGTTTTGCTGAATAAACGAAGGGCTATTAATAAACCCGCGCGCAACCAAATTAAGTATAAAGGCAAAAATGACCACACCCGCGATCACTAACGCACCTTGGTAAACCAGCTTTTCATCCTGACGGGCAACGGTTAAGAACACCACAATCAAAGGGATAATTAACAACACAAACCTCAGCCCCCGATCGAGCAAAAAGGCTTTGTCATAATCCGCGTAGAATAGAGTCAGCAGAACAAAGGAGTAGACGAAAAAGCCAAATAACAACTTAAACGCACCAATCTCGACTTTGCTTAAATTGGCGTATGACAACACGATCATCAAACCAAGCAGAGGAATCAAAGTAATACCGAGCGGCGCAGTAAATACCCCTGCAATCGATGCTAGTGCAGTATTTTCAAATGGCACCATAAAACAAAATAGGAGAAACAGTCCTTTCTTCACCTTGCCTACCCTAGCTGCCTTAGCGAATCAAAATAGTGGCGATTCATCACGTCTTCATGGAAGTTCTGCTGAAAATGGTTGATGCATTCCACTCGTTCAATATTCTGAAATTGCCTTTGATTAATCACACGATCCAGTAAGAGTTCAAGCGAGTTCGCTTTTTTGTAGTCAAAGATCCAGCCAGTTTTCTCGGTCACCATATCAGACAGCGAGCCTGCGTTAGAGGCCAACACTGGCGTGCCATTTCTCAGAGACTCTGCGACAATCAAGCCAAAACCTTCCCACAATGATGGCACGATAACCACATCTGCTTGGGCAAAGTATTGGTCGAGTTCGTTGTTAGCTACCCAGCCTAAAGAGTGAATACAAACATTATGAATTGGCTTGGTTAGTAACTCAGGTAACTCAGGGCAATCATTTCTGACGGGTTCACCAATCACCGTCAGCTCTACCTGAGTAGAGATTGTCGCTAATTGAGTGAGTGCATTGAGAAACTTATCCAGCCCTTTTTGCTTGTCTAATCGGCCTACGAACAACAAACGAATAACGCTGTCATCTTGGTTAACTGCCAGTCTTGGGCGCTCACTACCTTGGGCGCCATTCCAAACCATGGTGAGTTTGCGCTGAGGTAAACCGATGTCCAAACCTGACTGATACTCATACTTCGATATGCAATACACCTGATCGGTGAAAAGAGTGAGCAACTTTTCCGCCCAAACGTATATCCCCTTATAGACGCGATTTTTCCACGCTTGGTTGTAGTGAATATCAAATGCCCAACCATGGCTGCAATACACCAATTTGATCTTGTGCCATTTAGCGAGCGGCCACAAAAATGGCCGCAACAAACCCGCAAAAGAGCTGTGTAAGAAGATCACATCATAATGACGAATTCCGACTCTGAAATAGATGGTGTAAAGCAGTATCAACACATTCAACGGACGAAAACCTTTCGCGGCTAGCGGCACGATTGAACGATGATAATTGACCGCTAAGAAGCCGTTTTGCATCAATGTTGAACGAGCTAAAGACTCGAAATACGTTTCGATGCCACCTTGCGTCGTTTCTGCAATATTGAGGGTTTTCATGCTTAACCCACCACACTCAGTTTGCGTAACAAGCGATAATTGGTCAGACCGTCCGCTTTAAATGCCATACGCAGAATAAAAACAATCAAAGAGTATTTGTTTAATTTGGGCTCAATCGAGCCAAATAAGAAATGGCGATGAGCAATGATCTTGCTAAATACTTGCTCATCTTGGGTCTTATTCTTAATCAAAAACTTAATCAAATTGATGTAGCAAGTGGAGATAAAAAAGTTCACGTCTTTATCCGCAGCCACCTTCTTCGCTTGCAAAGAAATACGGTCAAATGCATCAATGTGAGTAGTATCTTTGCCAGTTAATGGACTATTAATGGCAGAACCGCTGCGCATAATATGGTTATACAAAAACAGATCGGTGATATAACTCGACTTAGCGACCGACAAATAGTCGATGATGAATAGGACGTCTTCACTAAAGTGAAGTGATTCATCAAAGCGCAGTTGATGGGCTTCTAACACGGCTTTAGACAACATCATGCTGCAAATATGAACACGAATATCCTTCGTCAAAAACTTAGAAAGTGCCATTTGACCGCTGACGGTCTCTGCTCGATTATGTGCTTCATCAATCTGATGATCGGAAATTTTCTTAAACGAAAACAATACCGAATCGATATCATTATTCGTTAGACACTCATCAAGATGACTAAATAGCCCCGCCTCATAAGCATCATCGGAGTCCAAAAACAGAATGTAATCGCCATTGGCTTTCTCAATACCATGATTACGGGCGCTTGAAACGCCACCATTCTCTTTTCGATACAGGTGAATAGAAGGAGACGCGATTTGATAATCCGGCCCTGTCTGCGAGCCATCATCAATTAAAAGTAACTCGATATCATCCGCGTCACGGCGGTACTGCTCAGCTTCAAACCATTCAATGATTTTTTTCGCATAATCGAACGTATTGTAAATCGGTACGATCACTGAATACTTCATGCTACGGCCTCCTGCCACAGACGATCAACCACACTAGACTCCGTTTCTTGCGCTTTATCAAGGGCTTTAGCCGACAGCAAACTATACAACTGCTCGTTTTCACACAGCTGGACAATCCTTTGGGCAAACTGGTCACTATCGCCATCAGCGACCTTATACCCATTCACGCCCTCTTCAACAATCCAAGAAAGAGCATCAAAGGTATGGTAAGCCACAATTGGCAAACCCTGACTGCGAGCCTCAATCAATGTTTGACCAAACCCTTCATAACGCGATGTCATGAGAAACACCGAGTAGTCTTTGAGTGTGGCTGCCACATCGCTGGTTGCGCCTTGGAAAGTCACATTGTTTAGTTGGTTCACGCGCTGCTTTAATGCACTCAACTCTTGCTCGCTACCATCACCGTATATGTCTAATTGGTAGTCGGCAGGCAACCGCGTCATAACCTCCATCATGGCAGAAAAGTTTTTCTGTCCTTCATCAATACGGGCGATGGTGACTAACTTCTTGCTCACCTGCTTATGTGTCATGGCCGTATCGAGCTTACAACCGCGAGGAATCACCTTAATCTTACGTGAGAGCTTAGGAAACAGGCTCGACAGTGCATGCTTATCTTGCTCGGTGTACACCGTGAATACATCGATCTTACGGTGTAACAGCGTCATGATTAGCTTAGAGAACGGTTTGAAAAATACCGAAAACTTATTGGTTTGCACCAACACTATTTTAGCGCGCTTTTGTACTTCTGAAGGTAAGTAGAGCAGATCATTCGGGTGAAATAAAATCACGACATCTTGCGCGCTCAGCTGTAACTTGCGTACTGAACTAATCTGGTTCAACTTAGAAGCTAACTTACCTTGCTGCCCATATTGGATATAGTTGATATGAGCACTTTCCGGGTAATGCTCATTGCTCGGCGCATGCTCATAGAGTTCATAGTTTTCGCATTGAAACAAACCATGCAAACTACGAATCAAGGTTTCTACCCCACCCATTGTGGTCGATTTCTGAGGGTTAATAGTGACTAGTTTCATCAATGCTATCCTTGGTACTTAGTCGCTACCGAATAAATCGCGGGTATATACTTTGTCCGCTACGTCTTGGAGCTCATCAACCATGCGGTTACTCACAATCACATCACTTATTTGTTTAAACGCGGAGAAATCATTCACGACTTCAGAATTGAAAAAAGTCGCCTCTTCAAGCAGTGGTTCATAGATAACCACTTGAATACCTTTGGCTTTGATACGTTTCATGATGCCTTGAATACTAGACGCGCGGAAATTGTCCGAGCCCGACTTCATGATCAGTCGGTACACGCCAACGACTCGTGGCTGTTTAGCGATAATGGAATCGGCGATAAAGTCTTTACGTGTAGTATTGGAATCAACAATGGCGCGAATGATGTTGTTTGGCACATCCTGATAGTTAGCCAAAAGCTGCTTAGTATCTTTTGGCAAGCAGTATCCGCCATAGCCAAATGATGGGTTGTTGTAATGTGCACCAATGCGCGGGTCTAAGCCGACCCCTTGGATAATTTGGCGTGAATCTAAACCATGGCTTTCTGCATATGAGTCTAACTCATTAAAGTAAGCGACACGCATCGCTAAGTAAGTATTGGAAAACAGCTTAACCGCTTCTGCTTCGGTTGAATTGGTAAATAATACCGGAATGTCGGTTTTCTCTGCGCCTTCCACCAACAGCTGAGCGAAAACTTCCGCTCGCTCAGAGTGCTCTCCAACGATAATGCGTGATGGGTGCAAATTGTCATACAAAGCTTTGCCTTCTCGCAGAAACTCCGGAGAGAAAACAATGTTATCGAACTCTAAATCCTGCTTAACGCGCTCGGTATAGCCAACAGGAATAGTCGACTTGATAATCACCGTACTATTTGGCGTGAACTGCTTAACATCTCGAATGACAGATTCAACCGAACTGGTATCAAAAAAGTTGGTCACAGGGTCGTAGTTGGTTGGCGTAGCAACAATCACAAAATCCGCGTTCTGATAAGCATGACCCTTGTCGATGGTTGCCGTTAAATCTAGCGACTTCTCTGCCAGATACAACTCGATTTCATGATCAGAAATTGGGGATATACGTTGGTTTATATTCGCCACTTTTTCAGCATCAATGTCGAGAGCGACAACTTCATGCTTTTGAGACAACAAAATCGCGTTTGAAAGGCCTACGTAGCCTGTTCCTACAACGGTAATTTTCATAACTGAATCCATATTAATTATTTAAAATCCGATCTTTATCCGCCACTACACTTGATATTTGGCACTACTCAGCGACTGTTTACGCTTGGTCAATTTAGAGATAATTTGCTGCGGGTTGCGTAAGTAAAACCACGTTCTTTTCGGCATTAAGGTGATTTTTCTCTGTACCAACAATTTAAGCAGAGCATTAAACTCTCCAAGGCTCATCACCGCACGAAAGTCCCGCACCAATTTGTAGAGTGACATGGTCTCCGTTTTAATCTGCTTTTCCGAGATATAGTCAATACGGCGCATCGCGACATCAAATCTTGAGCGAGTCACTTTAGGGTTGAAGTTAACGGTTAACGTGCCTTGACCACGAGTCACACAATAGATATCGCTCTGATGAGCAGTGATAGATTGTGCTTTATAACCCGCAACTAAGGAGAACATCACATCATTAGAAGCGATGACCTCGTCAAAATAGAGTGATTCAGAGCGTAGAAACTCACTGCGGTATACTTTGCTCCATGGCACCGAGAAATGGTAACGAATCTCTTCATCACCACCGTTCGAATAATCACTGACAAGGTTGGCGTATAAGTAATGCCTATCAGAAGGTTCACCGGTTAAATCACACTGACTGATTGGAGAGAAAAACGTAATGTCATGATCAGCAAGCTTCTCATCCATCAATTGAAAAGCCTGTGCAGTAAAGAAATCATCAGCATCGGCAAACAAGGTGTAAGTAGCATTGATATGCTGCAAAGCGATATTACGTGCCGCCCCTGCCCCTTTCACTCCCGAATCGTTCACCAACAGCTGTAATGTTAAATGTGGGAACGCGGCCTGTAATGTCGCTTCACAGGGCGGCTGTTGGCTGTTGTCATCAACAATAACCACTTGAATGTCTGCTCGCTCTGGCAGTGAATTCAACAGCCGAGTTAACCCTTCTAAGCTGTTAAAATGCGGTACCACAATCCCATACTTGAAGTTCATACTGATAGCCTCACTAAGCGGTCTTTTTTAACTCAGAATGTTCGTCAATATGGTAGATATAGTCGCCATATACGTATTCTTGGTGGTCTTTGCTATCCAGAATCTGGTTGAGCAGAACCCCATCTAACTGCACTTCATGAGTCATAAAGCGTGAAATAGTATTACGCAATGATGTCACTCGTGTGCTCGACGCTTTAAGTACAACCACCACTTTGCCTGTGATCTTGCTGACGATCATGCAATCACTAACTGACAGCGCTGGTGGCGTATCAATGATCACTTTGTCGAACTGACCTGCGAGTTGGTGAAGCAACTTCTCAAAACGTTCTGAGCTGAGAAGCTCTTGTGGGTTCGGTGTCGGCATACCAGCGGCAAGCACCATCAAGCCTGACTTTTCATCTTCAAATAAGCAGTCGTCTAGCTCTGTGTTCATCAGTAGGTGATTGGTCAACCCCGGTTTATACCGCTTATGTCCAAAACGCTCTGCTACTGAAGATTTGCGCAAGTCACAATCAATCAACAAGGTTTTGCCAACTTTGGCAAACGCCATAGCAAGGTTAACCGCGCAGGTAGTTTTACCTTCATTAGGTAGTGAAGAAGAAATCGTAACAAACTTAGAATCGCGATTGTTCAGAGCAATCGTCGTTCGTGCGGAGCGTATGGATTCATTGAACGTCATGTATTTATCGTCAAAAAAGACTTCGCTACTCACCGATTTGTTCTTAAACTTTTTCAGCTTAGGAATTCCACCAAGCGGGATTAAGCCTAGCTTCTCCTCACAATGCTTCACCGAGATAATGGTGTTGTTAAATACATCCAGTAGCAGAACCACTGACACCGCCACCAGCATAGAAGCAATCATGGCAAAGCCGACGATCAGCTTTTTGCGCGGCTTACTTGGGCTGTGAGGTGCAATGGCAGTGTCGGTAAAACGAGCATTGCGTGATTCAAAATCACTAGTCGCGGTCGTTTCTTTTTGACGATTCAAGAAAATATTGAGGATATTGCGGTTTGTCTCTTCTTCTCTAACTAGCGCTTCATACTGACGTTTCTTCACCGTTAAGCTTTGGAACGCTTGTTTCTGCTTCTCTAACTCACGCGAAATTAAGCGCTCTTGCGAGCGTACTGCTTGTAACTCTTTGCCGATGCCGCCGACTAATTGCGAAATCAGTTGGTCAAGTTGCTGCGTGATGTTGGTCTTCTTAGCAGAAACTGCTAGCATCTTTTCATGCTTTGGACCGTAGGTTTTTGAAAGCTCCGTAAACTCGCGGTTCGCATCTGCTAGTAAGCTACGCAAGTTCACCACTTGCGGATGCTTAGAAATTTCAGGCACAGAGGAAACATCACTGGTAGCCAACGAACCACCGCTGCTCAATGTGCTGTAAGCCGATTCAAGCTGAATTCGACGGTCAGTTGCCTCACTCAAACGAAGGATCAAATCATTAATGACTGTGCTGGCTTGAACGTCAATACCACTATCATCTACCAATTTCTCTTTGGCTAAGAAATCAATTAGAGCGTTTTCCGATTGCTTTAGCTGCTCTTGAAGCTGCTGCATACGGCCCGAAATCCAGCTAGAGGCATGTTCGGTAGCACTCAAACGCGCTTCTAAACCTGCATCGATATAAGCCTCACCCACGGCATTAGCAATATCTGCCGCAAGTTGAGCGTCTAACGATTCAAACGTAATTCGCACTAATTGGGTTTTACGAATTGGAGAGATTTTTAAACGCCCTTGAAACTTCCTAACGACTGCCTGTCTTACTTTTACGGCTTGCTCTTCTTCAGACAGGGTCACCACTACTTCTTCAGATTTGAAGATCGGCAAAGACTTAATACTTTGCTTGATCGAGCCCAAAATCGACTGCTTTGGTTCTAAATAGGGATTGAACTCAGGAACATCAGTAAGGTTGAGCCTGTCGACCACGCGCTCTGCGATGGTACGAGACTTTAGAATTTCAAACTGGGTTTGATAATACTCTTTTTGAGTAGAATCGATGCCAACCACTTCATCAATTGACACCGCATTGCTGGCTTCAGATTCAATCAGCAGCGTTGCTGTTGCTTCATATGTTGGCTTAATAGACAGAGCAAAGAGCACTGCCAATATGGTTGTTAAGCCAGTAAATAAGGCTATCTTCAACCAGTTCTTTCTCAGTAAGACGATATACTTACCAAAATCTACAGACTCGCTAGCTGGGGCGTTCTGCTCTTCACTTAATAACTTCATATTATCCCTAAACGTCGATACTTAGTGCGTTGACACCGCAGTTACCAAAAAGAAGCCACTACGTAGATAGTGTCACCAGGCTGAATCACTTGATATAACTCGGCTTCGATCTCAGTATTTTTTTCAAACTCGCGTGATAGTTGATCGGCCGTCAAGTTTTGGTATTTCTTCGACTCACTTGATTTGGTTCGGTAGGCTTTAGCACTTCGGCGATATTTGCTCATTACACCACCCGCAAGAGAAATGGCTTTCTGCACCGTCAGGCCTGGCTCATACTCATAGCCTCCGGGCTTATTCACCAAGCCATTGATGTAAACATTACGATAGCGAACAATGGCGACATTGACTTTAGGGTTGACCAAATAGTCCCCTTTCAGACCTGAGACTAATTCTGATTGCACTTGGTCTAGTGTCTTGCCACCCAATTTGATTTCACCAAGGTAGGGATAATCAATCACTTCACGGTTATCGATTTTTTGCTCCGCGATAGATAGGTTTTCTTCCCCATAAACCTTAATGCTAATTACATCACCGGCGGATAGCTTGTATAAAGAGTCCGCTTGGACAGAGCTCGTTACGCAAAATGCCATTACTAACAGTACCGCTTTAACTATCTGTTTTTTCACTTCGTTTCCTGCCAATTTGCCCAACTAATATGCCGTTTTACCGACAAAACCTTTAAAGATGGTTAAGAAAATAATCTTCACGTCCAACCAAAGCGACCAATCTCGGATGTAGTTCAAATCGTACTCGACGCGTTTTTCCATCTTATCTAGCGTATCGGTTTCTCCGCGGTAACCGTTGATTTGAGCCCAACCAGTAATGCCCGGCTTAACCTTATGGCGTAACATGTATTTATTGACAATCTGGCGATACTCTTCGTTGTGTGACACCGCATGTGGACGCGGACCAACAATTGACATTCGGCCTTGAATCACATTGAAAAATTGCGGTAGTTCATCCAATGAGGTACGACGAATAAACTGTCCAAACTTAGTCACTCGAGGATCGCCCTTAGTGGCCTGTTTAACGACGCCACCGTTATCCATCACTTTCATTGAGCGAAACTTCCACACTTTGATTTTCTTACCATCCATGCCGTAACGATCCTGCTTGAAAATGATCGGGCCCGGAGAAGAGAGCTTTACGCCAATGGCCACAGCAAGTAGCACAGGGCTAATCAAGAGTAAAATCAACGAAGCAACAACAATATCTTCTAAACGTTTTACAAAAGTAGACATGCCATAAAACGGCGTATCATGGATGCTTAGTGTCGGTACGCTGCCTACATTACGCCAGCGTGATTGAATCAAATCGTAGGTAAAGAAATCAGGCACTATATAGACGCGTGCGGTACTGTCAGAGAAGTAATTGATCACTTCTTTGATTCGCTCTGACGCTTGCATTGGCAGCGCTACGTAAACATGTCGAAAATCGCGCTCTTTAGCCATGGCTAACGCGTCATTAATTGAACCTCGAACCGGGGTTGAAAGCTCATCCGTAGGTAAACGGTCACTACTTCGGTCATCAAAAATACCCACCAAACTCATACCATGATGCTGGCTTGACCGGATCTCTTTCGCCAAAGCCAAACCTGCTGGTGTAGCACCAATAATGATGCTCTTTTGCGTGTAGGAATTTGATCGACTCGACTGGCGAACTTTATTAGAAACAAGTCGATATGCAGATAAGAAAACAGGCGTTGCCACAAACCAAATTGTCACGGCAACGCGAGAAAAATGATCGGTGATCTTTAGACCAAAGGCCAAAATCAATACCAAGCCAATGGCGCAAAACCACGACAGTAAAATCGGCGCAAATGTTTGTCTAAATGAAGCAACAAACGCCGCATTATAAACACCGAGTAACTCTGCCATGATACTAAAGCAAACAACGGCTACGCAGGTTGCAAGCAAGTAATATATTCCCCAATCACCTACATACAAACTCGTGGCTATCAGAACCGTTGCCGCAATGATAACAATGTCGAGCACGCGATAAGCAATAATAAACTCTTCGCCGTGACTTTTGATTAATCCTATGTCTCTCATGACAGACTTTCCTTGCCGATGAATTGTTCCAATGGTCTTTATCCATTGGATACCTGAGCTGACTTCTAATAATTATTCCGCGACTACTTTCTGCGAGCACATAGTCTGAATTTTTTTTCGCTAAAAACAAACTAGTATTAGAGGCTTATTTACTGCGATCTATAATATGAGAATGCAATATTTCTTAGATATGAGAAAGACGTGATAGGGATCGTAGTTTGAATATCGAATAAGCCATACAACACAAAGACTTAAAAGAAAAGACAACGAGCATTGCCATTAACTTAGCACTTTATTCCGCTTTTATTTTGTGGTTATAAACTAAAGTATTAATATGAATTCTAAACTCGGCAAGAATGTAACACTGATTTACAGTACTGATGTTTAATTAAAATAAAAATCCAGAAAACAGAATAACTAACTTTAAAATACCAATCTCAACAGAATGAATTTGATAAATATATTTTATACCTAGTAGCAAGTATAAAAAAGCCCCTCAAATATGAGGGGCAAACGTTACCATCGCTTATAGTTATAATCTTATGCCAGTAAAATTAATTAACCAAAATCGCCATTAACATAACCTTTGGTACGATCGTCTTTTGGCTGATTGAAAATTACTTGGGTATCATCATGTTCAACCAGCTCTCCCATTAGGAAGAACGCAGTGCGATCCGAAATACGGCGTGCTTGCTGCATCGAGTGCGTAACGATGACAATGGTGTAGTTTTTCTTAAGCTCTTCCATCAACTCTTCGATTTTATGAGTGGCGATTGGGTCAAGTGCAGAGGTTGGCTCGTCCATTAAAATAACGTCTGGTTCCATTGCGATAGTGCGCGCAATACATAGACGCTGCTGCTGACCACCAGAAAGACCAAATGCATGAGACTTAAGGCGATCTTTTACCTCATCCCAAAGCGCAGCACCACGTAATGAACGCTCCACCACTTCATCAATGTGCTTTTTATCTTTGATACCTTGCGCGCGCAGCCCATAGGCCACGTTCTCGTAAATACTCATTGGGAATGGATTTGGCTTTTGGAAAACCATGCCGACTTTAATACGTAAATCAGCCACATCAATATTACCGTAGATGTCTGTGCCATCCATATCTAACTTACCGGTGATTTTCACACCTTCAATCAAGTCATTCATGCGGTTCAAACAACGCAGTAGCGTTGATTTACCACAACCTGAAGGGCCAATAAGAGCAGTAACTTGCTTAGTCGGGATCGGTAGGTTGATCGATTTTAGTGCTTGGTTTTCACCGTAAAATAGGTCTAGTTCTTTAATATCGAATTTGTTCATGTTCTTAATCTCTTAAATTCTTTTCTTAATCGCGTTGCTAATACGTCAGCTAGAATCAGTTAGTAAGTTGCTGTATTGAAACGCTTAGCAATCAGTTTGGTCACCATGTTGATAAGAAGCACCACAACAATCAGCACTGTCGCTGTTCCGTAGGCTTGGTTCCACTCATCAATGGTGAACAGTTCTGTGGTCAGCTTATATAGGTGAACGGTCAGTGTACGACCTGAATCGAATAATGATTCTGGTACACGCGCCACCATCCCCGCGGTAAGAAATACCGGGGCTGACTCACCAATTACACGACCAATACTCAGAATGACCGAAGTTAAGATCCCTGGCATCGCACTTGGTAAGATTAAACGCCAGATAGTGTAGATTTTCGAAGAGCCTAAAGCGTATGAACCCTCACGATATGCTTGAGGTACTGCCATCAACGCCTCTTCCGTGGTACGAATGATGACCGGAAGAATCAGGATACTTAGGGTAAGCGCACCCGATAGAATCGAGAAACCAAGTCCCAGAATCGCCACGAAGAAAGTCATACCAAATAGACCAAAGATGATCGATGGAATACCGGCCAGTGACTCCGTACAGAAACGAATCACCTTCACCAAGCGGCTACCAACTTTGGCATACTCGGTTAAATAGATAGCAGTCATGATGCCTAAAGGCGCAGCTACCGCGATAGAGGCAATCACCATGTAGATAGTTGCGACAATCATAGGGAAGATACCGTGCTCTTCACCAGTACGCGTGTAGTTATCAGTAATGAAGTTCCAATCTACGTGCTGTAAGCCATTCGATAAGATGTACCAAATGATCCAAAATAGGAAACCAACCGTTAAAGCGGCAGCAGCCCAAACAAAAGCATTGAGAATATTGTCTTTGTTTTGGCGAGATTTTTTAAGTTTAGCGTAATCCATGTTAATCCCATCCACTCACATTATTTCGCTTTTACTCGATTCAGATACAGCAGTGCCGCATTCAAAATCATAATAAAGACAAGAAGAACCACACCCGTTGCGTACAGTGCGTTAGCGTGAACGCCACTTGCGTAAGACATTTCAATCGCAATGTTTGCGGTTAACGTACGAGCTGAATCTAAGATACCGCTTGGCATCGCTGGCGCATTACCCATCACCATAATAATCGCCATTGTCTCGCCTAAAGCGCGGCCGATACCTAAAATGACACCAGTCATAATGCCACTGCGTGCAGCCGGAACTAACAGTTTAAATATGGTGAAAATCTTTGACGCACCTAGTGCTAGAGAACCTTCTTTATACGTTCTCGGTACCGCTCGAATAGAGGTTTCCGACACGGTGATCACTGTTGGCAGGATCATGACACCAAGGACAATGATACCCGCAAGGATGGTATTGCCCGCTGGCACATCAAACACGTTTTGGATTAGCGGAACAATAATTACCAGACCAAAGAAGCCGTAGACGACCGATGGAATACCTGCTAGCAGCTCAACCGCTGGACGAATAATATCGGCTACGCGCTTCGGCGCGATCTCAGCAATAAAAACCGCCGTTAACACACCGACCGGAACACCGACGATAACCGCCCCGAGCGTCGATACAATTGAAGCAACAATCATAGTTGCAACACCGTATAACGCTGGCGGTAACCAATGTGTCCCCGTCACAATGCCAACAACGCCGGCTTCTTGGAATGCAGGGATAGACTCTTTGAAAATAAAGTAAGCAATGACTGCTAGGGAAACAATGCCGATAACAGCACTGGTTAAAAATAAACCGTGAAAGAAACGCTCTTTCCAGTCTACGGCTTTCTTAGCTCGTAGGCTCGGCTTTGACATGTGCGTCGTTTCCGTTGTCATAATCTTTTCACTATTTGTTGCGATGGTCATAAAAACTCTTCCATTCTTTGCTGCTGACTTGCCGCGTAGAACGTGAGAAAAGGCTCAGCCCAAAGCGGGCTGAGCAAGGGTGTTGATTGTTTTACTCACAAATTAGTTAACTGTGATGTAACCTTTCTTAGCTGAGATAGCTTGCGCTTCATCTGCAACCATCCAGTCTAGGAACTTCTGAGTTTCAGCTGATGGCGCACCATCTTTGTAAAGAACAAGGAATGGACGAGCGACTTTGTAAGAACCGTTCTTTACGTTTTCTACTGTTGCAGCTGCACCATCAATCTCAAGAGCTTGAACCGTGTTGTCCACTGTACCCAGAGAGATAAAGCCAATTGCATATGGGTTGTTTGCTACTGATACTTTCAGTGCGCCGTTACCGTTCGCAACTTGAGCACGTTGAGAGATAGCTGATACTTTTTTGCCTGAGATTTTCATTTTCAGCTTCATGATGTCTTCAAATGCACCACGAGTACCTGAAGCGGTATCACGAGTAATCGCTACGATTGGCTTACTCTCACCACCAACGTCTTTCCAGTTAGTGATTTCACCTTTGTAAATGCGTGTAATTTGGTCCGCAGTCAGTGATGTCACTTTGTTGCTTGGGTTAACCACAACAGCGATACCGTCGCGAGCAATTACAAGCTCTTTCAGGTCTGAAGACTTTTCAGAGGCTTTAAGGTTACGAGAAGAGATACCTAGGTCAGCACTTCCATTTTTTGCCGCCTTGATACCAGCAGAAGAACCCGGAGCTTGGATTTCGATAAATACTGGTTCGCCTTTGTTCATGTATGTTTCTGCAAAAACTTCAACCAGTGGAGATGCACTGTTAGAGCCAACTACAGAGATAGTTTCTTTAGCTGAAGCTGTATTCACTGTTAGAGCGCCAAGTAGTGCAAGTGCACCGATAACTGTCTTTTTCATCACAATTTCCTTTGAATGGCTTTATTGCCGTTGTGTGTCTTGAACGCTGGTTACTTTAGGGGGCGAATATGACAGTTGTGTTTCACTTACTTGAAGCCTATATGACATTTCAATTTGATGAACTTTTCCTTTCTTTCTATAAAAAACAGCCCTTGTTTTACCTCCCCCATTGGAAACAGGCTACGGACTGATAAATTTATAAAATTATTTGTAACCATTTGAAATGTTTCGCAAATTCAACAGGTTTTGCTCTTTCTAAATATTGATAACTTTGTTAATTTTCTTGTTAAATTATCTCCTTTGCTCTCTAAAATGACCCGAGCAAATCAAATTAAAATAATAATTACCATTCTCACTTGTAGATAAAGAGGACTCACAATGCGCCAACTTCTCAATGGCCTTTCCATCAAGTTACAGGTCATGGTGCCTGTGCTTTTCACTATCTTATTGCTCATCGCGGGCATCTCTTACAGTAAAAATTCCTTAGAAGACGTCTTTGGTCAAGTTGATCAATCAACCCAAAATTTGGTTAAGCACAAAGGGATGGTGACCAACATCATCGACAACACTTACGGCATGCGTATCAAAGCGATCTACAGCCTCTTTAATCCGCAAGACGTGGAACAGTTATCTGAATTACTCATCGAAAAACAGACTGAAACCGACGTTTTACTGGATTCTCTAAACAAGGTTTCTGGCATTGAAGATGAGGTTCAAGCGATGCGCATCGCGATACAAGGCTATGTGACCTATTCTCAACAAGTGATGATTCCTTTACTCAATCGCAAACACTCTATGAACAGTGCTGACAGTCAGTTTGAAGCAGAATACGCGAGAGCCTCCATTGAGTACCGAGATGAGGGCAATAAAATGGTTGTCGCGATTGAAAACCTATCGAATCAGCTCAACCAATTAAGTATCAATGAAGTAAAGCACAACGGCGAAGTGCATTCATCCGTACTCTCTACCAGTATGCTGGGCTTAGCATTAGTGCTATCTCTTGCTGCCTTGTTTAGCTGGTTATTGGCAGGCATCATTGTCGCACCAGTGAAAGACATTCAGTCAGCGATGCGCAAAGTCGCGAATGGCGATTTACTCGTGAAAGTAAAAGAAGAAGGTAACAACGAAATCACTGCACTTTCGCGCGACTTCAACAACACCGTGACTCAGTTGCAAAGCACGGTAGGTGCACTCGTAAGAATCAGTGTAGATGTGGCCTCTGCATCGACAGAGCTTGCTGCGGTCATGACACAATCGAGCGCAAACTCAGACCAAGAGCGCAATCAAGTTGAACAAGTCGCCTCAGCAATCAACGAACTAGAAAGCACGGCTAAAGAAGTCACTCAAAACGCCACTAGCGCTGACGGCGCATCCCTTGAAGCTGACAAGCTGGCGAAGCAAAGCCTCGAAATGTTCGAACAAAACAAACAGTCGAGTGAAAAAATGGCTACGCAAATGACTAATGCTGCGCAAATGGTTAACTCGCTACAAGATCAATCAGAACAGATTGGCAAAGTGATTGAGGTTATCGAAGGTATCTCAGAACAAACCAATTTACTCGCGTTGAATGCTGCGATTGAAGCAGCCCGCGCGGGTGAAAGTGGCCGAGGATTCGCAGTTGTTGCCGATGAAGTTCGTATGCTAGCAGCTCGCACTCAAGAATCGACCAAAGAGATTCAGACCATCATCGAAGAGTTACAGCGTCAATCAAGCAGCGCAAATGACGGCATGAACTCGAGCTTAGCCATGCTATCTGAAACTCAGGAGCAAGCTGAAACGGTGCGAGATGCTATCAGTGCAATCAGTTTATCTATTTCAGAGCTTACCTCAATTAACGCTCAGGTTGCCGTTGCCTCAGAGGAGCAAGGCCAAGTCACCGCTGACATCAATAACAACCTAACTAACATTTATGAATTGGTTAGCCAAAACGTTACGGGTATCACGCAAGCAGCAACAGCGAGCCAAGAGCTGTCTAACCTAGCGGAAGAGCAAAAACAGAAGCTTGCTCAGTTCAACGTGTAGCCTCAAGCCGCAATATATGAAAACAACAAGGGAGCCGTCTGGCTCCCTTTTTATTCACAACAACAGCTAACAATTGGAAAGGATGCCTATACGCGCTCTTCTAGCGCGATATTATTGTTGGCCCAAAGCAACGCTTGAAGCCTATTTTTGGCATTAATTTTCTTGAATATATTATGTAAATGGGTTTTGACGGTGTTTTCACTCACAAACAATTCATCCGCGATTTGTAAGTTAGATGCGCCATGCCCTAGCAAGCGCATAATCTCTTTTTCTCGCTTGGTCAGATTCGCGTATACCTGCGATGTCGTTACCGAGTTAGCACAGCGGAAATGTTCGATATAGTCTTGTGCCACTTTACGTGACAACCACATCTCGTCTTGCATGATTTTTTCCATGCCTTTAAGTAGTAGACTGATGTCATCATCAACATAAAATACGCCGACTAAATTACGCCATTTAAACAAGTGGGTAGAAGCCACATCTTTCGGGCAATTTATGACGATCTCTTTCGCATTCAAACCACTAGCTGACTTCGTTTGGTTATATAGTTCAAAATTACTATCATCTAAATAGCTAAAATCGATTAGAACAAAATCACCTAAACTCGAGTCATCACCCCGCCCGTTTCTTAAATCATCGAGCGAAACTATTTCGACATCGAGTTGAATACCTCGCTCTAAAGAATCTTTAAATAATTTCGATTGCATACTGACATCTGACAGTAAGGTTATATGGTAGGTGTCGTTATTGGTCATTTCTTTACGTTCTCCAGCTCAACTTTGTTGTTGTCATTTAAAACTATCGTTTAGACACAATTAGTCAACATGACCCCAGATCACATAAAATAAAAAACGCCATGAAAACTTAATAATTTCATGGCGTTATATAGTACATCTTATTTATGAGAACTCAGCAGTTTACTTTTTACCCACCGAACCTTTGCGACGTAAACGTACCAAAAAAGATACAAACAAAAGACTTAACAAAGAATTGACAGAGAAACTGCCTCCTGAGTCGCCTGAGCTCGCTTGAGCTGCTGCATTGTTATTAATCAACGTTCGAGAACCATTAACAAGCTTAACTTCGTAAGCTGGCGTTGCATTGTCAGCAATGACGTTATCGATCCAAGCTTTGTAGTCATAAATTTCAGTAAAGACTGACGTTGTCGTGTTAGTAGAATTTAAACCACACACACGGTATAACCAAAGCTCGCAATGCCGACTTGACTTTGCGGCCCGCCCGAGCGGCTCACGTAAATCGGGCCACCGGAATCACCTGAACAAATTGCGTTTCGGTATGTCGGTCCATTCGCCCCATTAAAACAAATCTGCTTTTCTGTAATATTGCTACCTTGGTCAGCGGTACAAACCGCAGTAGAAACATATAATAGCGGAGCTTCTAGTAGATTAGGGTCATTGGCGTTAGGCGCTTCATTATGTACCTGCTTACCATGGCCGACAGCAGTGAAGACATCGTTCCCATCGTAGTCTCGGTCTCGCGAAAAATTCAACATGGAATAGAGGTCACCTGTACCTATCGGGTTATCCAACTTGAGGATCGCAATATCATCAGGCCACAACGCCACTTCAGAATCAACATAAGTTGAAGGGAAGTGATATTCGACGACTCTCGGATAGGCTCCTGGTATATACGTCGACTCATCTTGCAGCCCCACGGGTACAGTCACGTTAGGTAATAACGATTCATTACCAACGATACAGTGCGCTGCAGTCAACACATAGTAATCATTGATGACAGTGGCACCACAAAAACTACGCGTCGAATACTGCGTATCGGTCTCGACATACAAGCTAGCAAAGTTGGTATAGTCTGCAACCGTCGCGGGCGTACCATTGATAATTTGCGTAGATACGTCATTTGCGCTTACGCCAAATGCCCCCACCGAAGCCAAAAGGCTAACGATTAGTCTCCGTTTCATCTATATAGTCCTTAACAACAAATTTCCGCCACTACATAGCCAACTGATCACATATCTAAAGTTGATTATTTACATACAACTAAAGTAGTAGTATTTATGCGAAAGAAACTTTATAAAACATGCAAACCATACGTTACACTTTATTAAAAGCCTTTTCTATCATGTATTTAATCAATACTTAACCGCGATAATAACGCTGAGGGACAAACGGCATTTTTTCAACCGTCATCGCCAGCATTTTGCCACGCACTTCTGCAAACACTTTACTGCCGACAGGCGCAAATTCAGTCGCCACATAACCCATAGATACAGGTTTACCTGCTGTAGGGCCAGCCGTGCCGCTGGTCACAACACCAATCTTGTTGCCATCTGCATCAAATAGTTCGCAACCTTCACGGACAGGCGCTTTAGTTTCACCGACTAAACCAACACGTTTTCGCGATACTTGCTTAGTCTCGATTTGCTGTAAAATAATATCAGCACCTGGGAATCCACCAGCACGCTCACCGCCAGTACGACGAACTTTCTGAATACCCCATAACAAACTGGCTTCTACAGGCGTGGTGGTTGTATCGAGATCGTGTCCGTACAAACACAAGCCACATTCCAAACGCAAAGAGTCACGAGCACCTAAACCAATCCACTCAACCTCTTGCTCAGCCGTTAGCGCTTTTGCTAGTTCTTCTGCTTTATCATTCGGTACTGAAATTTCAAAACCGTCCTCTCCAGTATAGCCGCTGCGGGAGATGACGCACTCAACGCCAAGCAGATCCAAGCGAGCAACATCCATGAAAACCATGTTGCTTACCGCTGGGTGAAAACGCGCCAAAACCTCTACCGCTTTCGGGCCTTGCAAAGCAAGTAGAGCGCGATCTTCTATCTCTTCTAACTGAACATCACTAGGAAGGTGTGCTTTCAAGTGGGCAATGTCTTGCTGTTTACAGGCTGCATTCACTACAACGAACAAATGATCACCTAAATTAGCCACCATAAGGTCATCCATAATGCCGCCTTGTTCATTAGTGAAAAAAGCGTAACGCTGATTGCCCTCGGGTAAATCGACGATATCAACCGGAACCAAAGACTCTAAGAAGGTTGCGGCACCCTCACCAACCAAACGCAACTGTCCCATATGAGAAACATCAAACAGCCCAGCGTCTTCACGAGTGTGTAGGTGCTCTTTTTTAACACCTAACTTGTACTGAACTGGCATGTCATAACCAGCAAACGGCACCATTTTAGCGCCAGCTTCAACATGTAATGCATGTAATGGGGTTTTAAGTAGCTCTTGAGTCATCTTTGTCTCCAAATTATCCGTTCGATGTTTCTATTCAAGAAAACATGTTTCCGATAATAAACACGGCTAGATATGTAATGCACGGTTAAATAAACATCAGCATAAGAAAATGTGACATTTAACATTTTTAGCACAATAATATTGTCAGATTTACCAATAACAGCCTGAGTGAGTTACGCAGTATTCCGATTATTTTCTTTTAAGAAACTTCAGCGAAACACCACGCTAATTACTTGGCTGTTACCCATAAAATATGCGCGTCTTCCTCGCTGACTGACACAAGCATGTGACCCATATTTGCATCGTAGTAAACGCTGTCACCTTCATTCAAAACCATCGGTTCGTAGAATTCAGAGTAGAAGTTAACCGCGCCAGAAAGGATCAATAAAAACTCTTCACCATCATGTCGTACCCAGTCACTGTACTCTTCAAACGCCCTTGCTCGTACGCGGCTCTTAAACGGCATCATCTTTTTGTTTAGCAGTTGAGTGGCCAGTAATTCATGCTCATAAGTTTGGGTAGGATGAGGTTTGCCTTGATCGTTAAACGTGACATCTCGGCGGCCTGTAGCGACCTTTTTCTTAGGCGGCTCAAATAGTTGAGGCATATCTATCTGCAAACCATTGGCGAGTTTTTGCATCGCTTGGAAGGTAGGAGAAATCTGCTCGTTCTCAATTTTACTCAATGTTGAACGAGCCAAACCAGTCCGTTGGCTTGCTTCTTCAAGCGTGATACCGAGCCGAGCTCGAATCTCTTTAATCCGCTCACCTAATTTAAGTGGCTCGATATTTTGATCGTGAGATTCTTTGGCTAACGTCAAAGACGGGTATTCATCATAGATTTCTTCTGCCATGTATCCCTCACATGTTTACTTACTTCCTGTCCATCGTTTCATTGTGCAATAAGCCATCGATATTAAAAAGGGCGAAAGTGGATTAAGAATGAGCGCTAGCTAACAAAAAAAGAAACTGCGTTTCCTATAGGAAATTTTTGGTTGATTGTTTTAACAGCAACCGCTATGTTACCAACTTGTTAGTTTACGAGATGCTTTTTCCGCTCGTTATAGTCAATATAATGGATAGTTTGAGCGGTATAGCCCCAATTAGTCGGGGATGAAATTGATCAGGCGTTTAAGAGCAACAATCAGACCTTTTAAGCGCATGGCTCTACCAAAGACAAGAGAGATCCTCTTGGCTGTTACTATGGAAGGTCATCGACCATGAACAATCGTTATCAAAATCATCGCCTAGAGAACTTTTTCTCTACTCAACTTTCCGCCACCGACGATGCGGTATTTGCCGGCATCCAAGCCGAGCTCGCTAGACAAAACGAGCAAATCGAACTGATTGCTTCAGAAAACATAGTATCTAAAGCTGTCATGCAAGCTCAAGGCACTTGTCTCACTAATAAATACGCTGAAGGTTACCCTGGTCGCCGTTACTACGGTGGCTGTGAACATGTCGACAGCGTCGAAGCCATCGCTATCGAGCGCGCCAAGCAACTTTTTAGCTGTCAGTACGCAAACGTTCAACCCCACTCTGGAGCGCAAGCTAACGGCGCAGTAAAGCTCGCCCTACTACAGCCAGGCGATACCATTCTTGGTATGTCGCTTGATGCGGGTGGCCACCTGACTCACGGCGCTCGCCCTGCACTCTCAGGCAAATGGTTTAATGCCGTGCAATATGGAGTGGATCGTGAAACATTAGAAATTGATTACGAAGCGGTTCGCCAACTGGCTATTGAGCATAAACCAAAAATGATCATCGCAGGGGGAAGCGCAATCCCTCGCACCATTGATTTTGCCAAGTTTCGCGCAATTGCCGATGAGGTCGATGCCATATTAATGGTCGATATGGCGCACATCGCTGGCCTAATTGCCACTGGTGCGCATCCTAGCCCACTGCCTCATGCCCATGTCGTAACGACAACCACACATAAAACCTTACGCGGCCCGCGCGGCGGAATGATCTTAACCAACGATGAAGCCATAAATAAAAAGATCAATTCAGCGGTATTTCCCGGCCTTCAAGGCGGCCCTTTAATGCATGTTATCGCCGCGAAAGCAGTCGCATTCGGTGAAGCGTTAGGCCCAGATTTCAAAACTTATATCGATTCGGTGATCGGTAACGCAAAAGTATTAGCCGAAGTATTGCAAACTCGCGGATGCGACATAGTGACTGGTGGTACAGACACCCATTTAATGCTGGTAGACCTACGACCTAAAGGCTTGAAAGGTAACCAAGCAGAGCAAGCTCTTGAACGCGCTGGCATCACATGTAACAAAAATGGAATCCCATTCGATACAGAGAAGCCTATGATTACATCGGGGATCCGATTAGGCACCCCAGCAGGCACTAGCCGCGGCTTTGGCGAAGAAGAATTCAAACTCATCGGTAATTGGATTGGTGACGTACTGGACGGGTTGGTTGAACATCCGGAAGGTAACACTGAAGTAGAACAACAGGTGCGCAAACAAGTAAAAGCACTTTGTAACCAATTTCCACTTTACCAATAAATTTTAATTTTGGAGATTTAGCAATGGACAACACACTGAAGTTTACTGAAAGCCATGAATGGGTTCGTGACAACGGTGATGGCACGGTAACCATCGGTATTTCTGAGCACGCGCAAGAAATGTTAGGTGACGTAGTATTCGTAGACCTACCAGAAGTTGAATCAGAAGTAGACGCTGGTGATAGCTTTTCACTGGTTGAGTCAGTAAAAGCAGCTTCTGATATCTACGCACCTGTATCAGGTGAAATCGTTGAAGTGAATGAAGAACTAGACGACAGCCCAGAGCTTATCAACGAAGAGCCTTATGAAGGTGGCTGGATTGCCAAAGTGAAGTTGTCTGATGCGGCTGAGCTAGACTCGCTAAAAGGCGCTGAAGAGTACCTAGCGTCTATCGAAGACGAATAATAAGGAAACACCAAAGCTACCCATGCAAATGGGTAGCTTTTTTGTAGGTTCGATTAACTCGAATCGGTTAAGAAGGTAAAGGAAAATGACAGAATTACTTCAAAGCCTAAGCACTCAACACGAGTTCGTTGCTCGCCACAACGGGCCAAATAAAGCTGATCAACAACATATGCTAGACGCGATCAACGCAGCAAGCTTAGATCAGCTAATTGAACAAACCGTACCCGCTCAAATTCGCTTAGAGAAACCACTTTCACTAGCCGAAGCGAAAAGCGAATCCGATATGCTTGTGGCGATGAAGCAATTCGCACAGCAAAACCAAATCAAACGTACCTTTATCGGCCAAGGCTATTACAACACATTCACGCCAAACGTTATTCTGCGCAATGTGCTAGAAAACCCAGGCTGGTACACCGCTTACACGCCATATCAACCAGAGATCTCACAAGGCCGCTTGGAGGCCTTACTTAACTTCCAACAGATGGTCATGGATCTGACTGGTATGGATATCGCTAACGCTTCACTGCTTGATGAAGCAACAGCAGCAGCGGAAGCGATGACACTCTGTAAACGTGCAGGCAAAAGCAAAAGTAACGCCTTCTTTGTTGCCAGCGACGTTCATCCACAAACCATTGAAGTTATTAAAACCCGAGCAAAATACATCGGCTTTGACGTCATCGTGGATGATCTCGCAAATCTAACTAGCCAAGATGTATTTGGTGCATTGGTGCAATACCCAACTACCACGGGTGAAGTGATTGACTTAACCGACATCATCGCTGCCGCTCAAGCCAACAAAACACTGGTAGCAGTTGCCACTGACCTACTCGCTTCTACCCTACTAAAACCAGCAGGCGAAATGGGCGCAGACGTGGTCATCGGCTCTGCTCAACGTTTTGGCGTACCAATGGGCTACGGCGGCCCGCACGCTGCATTCATGGCCACTCGCGATAAGCACAAACGTACAATGCCGGGGCGTGTGATTGGTGTTTCTATTGATAGCAATGGTAACCAAGCGCTACGTATGGCGATGCAAACTCGTGAGCAGCACATTCGCCGCGAAAAAGCGACATCAAACATCTGTACCGCACAAGCATTGCTTGCCAACATGGCCTCTTTCTACGCCGTATTCCATGGTGCTGAAGGTCTACGTACTATTGCTCGTCGTACCCATCACATGACAGCCATTCTCGCATCGGGCTTAACTCAAGCGGGCTTCGAACTAGCACATAACAGCTTCTTCGATACCATCACCCTAAACACCGGTGGACAAACTGACGCCTTATATAAAAAAGCGCAAGATGCCGATATCAACCTACGTAAACTATCAGGCAAGCTCGGCATCAGCCTTGATGAAACGACAACGACGGAAGACATCCAAGCGCTGTTTGCTGTCTTTGGTGTAACCGCTGAGGTTAACACTCTCTCTTCTGACATTGCGCAAAACGAATTTGCAGCGATTCCAGAAGCACTACGTCGTGAAAGTAAGTACCTCACGCACCCAGTATTTAACACGCATCACAGCGAAACTCAGATGATGCGTTATCTAAAACAACTAGAGAACAAAGACTTCTCACTGACTCACGGCATGATCCCTCTGGGTAGCTGTACCATGAAGCTCAATGCCGCAGCAGAGATGATTCCCGTTACTTGGCCTGAATTTGGTGCGCTACATCCATTCGCACCAATCGAACAAGCTGCGGGCTACTCAGCACTAGCCAAAGATCTTAAAGAAAAACTCTGCGAGATCACTGGCTATGATGCCTTCTCACTACAACCAAACTCTGGTGCATCTGGCGAATACGCAGGCCTTATCGCGATTCAACGCTACCATGAAAGCCGTGGTGATACACACCGTAACGTTTGTCTGATCCCGAGCTCTGCGCACGGTACGAACCCTGCGACTGCGTCAATGGTTTCCATGAAAGTCGTCGTGGTGAAATGTGATGAAGATGGCAACATCGATATCGACGATCTTGCAGCTAAGATTGAAAAGCACCGTGAGAACCTTTCAAGCATTATGATCACTTACCCTTCAACGCACGGCGTGTATGAAGAGCAAGTGAAACAAGTGTGTGAAATGGTGCACGAAGCAGGCGGTCAAGTGTACCTAGATGGTGCGAACATGAACGCGCAAGTAGGTTTAACCACACCGGGCTTTATTGGCTCTGACGTTTCACACTTAAACCTACACAAAACATTCTGTATCCCACACGGTGGCGGTGGCCCAGGTATGGGACCAATTGGGGTTAAATCTCACTTAGCACCATTCTTGCCAGGCCATATCGAAAATGGTGTGGAAGGCGAAGACTGTGCAGTATCAGCAGCGGATCTTGGCAGTGCCTCTATCTTACCGATCTCATGGGCATACATTGCGATGATGGGTGAAGTTGGCCTAACCGAAGCGACGAAAGTTGCAATCCTCAATGCGAACTACGTGATGGAGCGTCTACGCCCTCACTACCCTGTTCTGTACCGTGGAACGAACGGTCGCGTAGCGCACGAATGTATTATCGACATTCGCCCATTGAAAGAAGAGACGGGCATCAGCGAAGAAGACATCGCCAAGCGTCTAATGGACTTCGGTTTCCATGCGCCAACCATGTCATTCCCTGTAGCAGGTACTCTAATGGTAGAGCCTACTGAATCGGAAGATTTAGAAGAGCTAGACCGCTTCTGTGAAGCGATGATCGCGATTCGCGAAGAAATGGCGAAAGTAAAAGCAGGCGAATGGCCATTAGACAACAACCCTCTGGTTAATGCGCCGCACACTCAATTTGATCTTGCCGCAGAAGAATGGAACCGCCCTTACCCACGCGAACTTGGCTGCTTCCCATCAAAAGCAACCAAACAGTGGAAATACTGGCCAACGGTCAACCGTGTAGACAATGTATATGGCGACAGGAACCTCATTTGTTCATGCCCAAGCATTGATAACTACGAAGAGTGATTTGGCGATAATTGAGGATGACTCACTAAATTAGTTAACTTCTAAGAACTCAAAAGCGAACCTACATGGTTCGCTTTTTTGTTTTATCTCGTGTAGAAAAACGATAGGACGCAGTGAACCAAAGCAAACTTCTATGCGTTGCTATTTCGACTCATATTTGCCTCATTCTGTGTTAACGAACAGACGTCTTCAACATTTCTATTTATCGGTTTTCAATTGATCTGCTAATGGCAATACTTGATGTTTTTAGAAGTAACCTGCTTTCTGGTTGGCTTAAAGTTGCATTGCAATGATATGATATTAGATCAGTATCTTATATTGAACGTGGTGAGTCCTGGCCGCAAGATAAACAAGTGTACCTTTGGGGTTAGGTCTTTCATTTAATTTTACAAGACTATCTAAAGTAAAGGCCTGAACCATAAGCTCCATACAGCATTCTCTTAACCATATTGCCGAGCACAACCATTGCGGCCGATTAGGCATTTACTAATCAGTGCCACCAAATTGGACGGAAGTGAAAGCTCAGCTTGATTGAATGGCTGAACTTTATTTGAGTGATTTTCTTAATAGTAAAAATAGAAAGCGAACATAGCTTAAGGAAATAGAATATGTATAACCGTCTACATGATTATGACGCTGAAATTGATTCTATCGTTTATGACTATGAACGATTTGTTATGCAGACAAGTCATTTACCTCATCTAGGGTTGTATCACGAAGATGACTTCCTATTTTGTGTTATTGATGGTATTTCCTCAAATGATGCCGAGAAACTTGCGAAGGACTATGATGAGTACTACCGAACTATTAGTAACCCAGCTCCATTAATTGTTCCAGAGGTTAGTGAGAAGCACAACAAAGTCAGCCTCCGTGATTCGTGGCAAAAAATTAATCAGCATGGGCATCCATATACTCATGCTGACATAGAGAATGAGTTATATATAAAACTTCCTAAGAAGTATCATCCATTTTTGTTTGACTTCAAGATGGCTACTGGAAATTTTGTACTCGAATTGGAGTTCACTCCATCACCTGATGAAATTGCTGAACTTGAGTTATTATTGGCCGATCTAGGATTAGATAACTACGAACTAGTAGTGAAAATTAACACCCAAATTCGGGAACAGCTCAAAGAAAATGCTAAGAACCAAGAGAAGCTTGCAAAAGTTATTAAGCATGATCCAAATGCACTTACTCTGAAAGCGAGCGGACTGCTTAGCAGTAAAGTACCCAAGCTAGTACGAGAAAAATACGAAGAAGATCAAGATTTCTGGGTCGACCAGAAGATAAATATCTTTCGCAATATTGATTTTCAAAAGAGTGAAATATGTCATTTGAAAGGGCTTGAGAGAGGGAAACTTTGCTTTGTCGATGCTACTTTTCATGATAGGAAGAACCTTAGAACATACATTGCGTTATACCAAACGGTGATTATTTCTCTTCCTCAAATCTCATCTACAAAGAGACAAACCTTCTTCGAAATGTTTGACGTTACAGAGTTTGAGATGAAGATCTTGATTCAAAATGGAAGAATCAAATTTACTATCCTCGATAATATAGACTTGTACCCACTAGATTTGGTTAACTCAATTTTAGAAGTTGACTCTAATGCCATTATTTTCCCAAGAAGTATTGCAGCATCATGTTTAGTCAGTATGAGGGAAAGAACAGGTTTGCTTGGGTATTCTTATACTACAGAAGAACAATATCGCTTTTTAAATGCTCTTCATTGTTCAAGCAAGAAACATGAAAAGATGGCAAATGCTCTTGCTGATTCATGGTATGGAATGGAGCATTTAGTCAATCAAAATGGGTTAGCACTAATAGGTCATATTGGAATTGGAGGGCTTTTAAGCCGTATTCATTTTGGTTCAGATGACTCATTGGCCTTCTATAGTGCAGGCTATGAAATAGCACAAGGACTGGGAGCACACTACTTCCCGTTTGAAAGCGCAGGTGAACATAGGTACTTAAAAGCGTCAGAGATCGTTAGTTCTGTATATCATGGTGTAAACAAGAACTCTCCTGTTGTGAAAGAAAGTAATTTAGATTCTCTGTTACGTAGTGTTTATACAGTTGATAATGACATGAATATTTTGGAATTAGATCGAATCTTTTCACATAAGGAGATCCCATTTGCTTCTGATATTCTTCAGAATTGGTCTAGCATAAGCCAAGAAGAAATTGATTTTAAGTTACTGAAGTTGAGAGAAGATATTGGCAAGTTAGAAAACAACCAACAGCGTCTCACAGCTTTAGATTTTAGTGGGTTTATTGGAGGGGCTGCAGCGTTAGCTACAGATAAGCCAATAGTAAGCTTACTTGTTTGGGGGCTTTTGGCTACGAGTAAATATTTGAAATTGACTCATGGAGAAACGGAAGCATTTACGCGTTTAGCTGCGTTAAATAACCGAGTTGATAGAGAGGTTGTTCTAATTAAAAACTCTCGTGACAAGTTAGCAAAGCGGTCATAATCCACACTCCAGGATACTTTCTCTCGTTTAGTTGAAACGGTTTAGATCTATAACTCATATCAGAGCCTCTAAATCATTTCTGTCCATAAACGTGCCAGCTTAACCACTGCTAGCAATGTACGGCATGTACTGACTAGGGGTTTCTTTCCTTAGTGAGGCTCGTTACCTGAGAAACCGTCTAGCAAGGATTACTTCAAAACCATTGCAGAGAGTCAATTACCTATAATAACGTCCGGCGAAGCACATAAAAAAGTCAGCAGTTTGCGCTGCTGACTTAAACTAAACTCTTTAGGTTTATTAAGAGTAAAACAGCTAGATTACCGTTATCTAGCTTCTGAAAAAATAAACTCAATCTTGCGGGTTTTGGTTCGCATTGATTTCCGCATAGGTATGAAGCAGTTCCGTCAGCGTTTTTACCCATGCGAATACATCAACAGGCGTACTCGCTAGTAGCTTTTCAACTTGCTCACAGTGCGTCTCAAGGGTGATCGCTTGCTCTAAACGGAATGAGATCGCGTAGAAGTGCCAAAGTACCAAGCGCGTCATTCGCTCACTATTTTGTTTGGCGTTTTCAGATTCATCGAAAGTTTGCTGAATTTCACTCAGCGCAATCGCGGTCATACGCAGCATTGCATCAAGACGAGCAGATAACATGCGGTCTTCACTATCGACTTCTTCTTGATCGAAAGTAAACAGCTCATTCATCACATCTTCTGGCACCATTTTGCTGATCATTCGAGCGCTAAACTCTTCTAATTCATGGCGAGGCATGGTGACAAGACAATTGAAAGTGTAATCACGAAGCATAAATTTACTCTACATCTGTTTTAACTCTAGGACGGAGGATTCTAAGCGCTATGATTTCAATTACCACTTTTATTTTAAGCTTTGGTCATCCGTCATGATTCATCAAACCTCTAGTGCCTATGATATTCCCAATAGTTCAATCACAAGTGAACAAAAGTCACTTCTTATCCTAGCGCTATCAGGTTACATTCCGTTTTATTAAACAGAATAAGTTAAGCCACTCAGGCACGAAAACCTAACTTGGAAAGACGATGACCGAATTTGAAAAAATGATGGCAGGCGAAAACTTTGATGGCGGTGACCAGTACATCAACGAGATTCGTAACGAAGCATCCGATCTTCTGCACACCCTTAACAAAGTGACGGATGACTTACAGCGAAGTGGACTGCTCAAGCAACTCATAGGGGCGATGCCATCTTCTAGCATTATTCGTTCGCCGTTTTACTGCGAGTTCGGTAAAACCATTTTTATTGGTGAAAGTACTTTTCTTAACATGAATGTGACCATGCTAGATGGCGCGAAAATTAGCATTGGCAATCATGTATTAGTTGGCCCTAATGTCCAGTTTTATACTGCCAGCCACTCCCTTAACTTTCGAGAGCGCCGTCAATGGGCGACGCTTTGCAAGCCTATCACTGTCGAAGATGATGTTTGGATTGGTGGCAATGTCATCATCAACCAAGGTGTCACTATTGGTGCTCGCTCTGTCATTGCCGCAAACTCTGTGGTTAATTCTGATGTTCCACCAGATAGCCTTTATGGCGGCACTCCCGCCAAGCTTATTCGCCACATTGACGAAAACTCGATAATTGAGAAATAGCCTATTCGTTAGCGGTTATTTCACTCTGAATACCTAAGGCACTGTCATCACAAAATCAGAGCCCTCACAGCAATTCCTCAGGATTATTTCATCACTCCTCAGTGCCATAAACTTTGTACCCTATCGCATGTTAAACCGCCAAATTCGTTAATTTCAGATAATTACTCTGATGAATAATGAAAAACAGCGTTCAGGTGACATTGTCTATCAGGCATAACATTAAGCGAAGTAAATCGCTCAAAAATAAAGCAAATTCAGTTACCTAATCTACAGTTCTGCACAAGATGAGTGGTTATTTTTGTGCTAAGCCTCGAGAAATAACGAAATCAAACCTATTTTTACAAATTCAATTTTGGTCGTAACTTCTCCTCGATGAAGCCTTTTCAGGCCTTGCTTTACGCCACTTATATAATAAATTTATCAATATAAACAATTACTTTAACTCTTGGTTATAAAAAAAACCTTTGTTAGCATGGGTTGAATGCACTAAGGACAGTGGATCACAAACCCGATAAACACGCGCCCTTTTATGGCGCTAGCTATTCGCACTGCTCAGCCAATGATTGGGAGCACGAATATCTAACTTCGATATTGAAATCTCTACTTGTCGACGGTTGCTTAAGTTTTTAAGCATGGCGTTGTCACATCTGTAGAAATCTCAATTCGGCGAGTCGGCTGTCCTCAAAATAAAAATGATATGGAGATCAAACACAATGAAAACCAAACTAGTCGCACTTGCAACAACAGCTGCGTTATTTAGTGGCGCTTCTTTAGCCGCTGATGACAAGCTCACTATTGGTATTTCTCAATACCCTTCTACACTGCACCCTGTTATCGATAGTATGGTTGCACAAGCCTATACTCACGGTTTCTCATTACGTGATACGTTAGGCTATGATCAAAAGTGGGAGCTGGTTTGTTTCCTATGTGAAGAAGTTCCGACGTTTGAAAATGGTCAAGCAGAAGTTGTTGACCGCCCTAATGCCAAAGAGGGTGAAAGCGCCAAAGGCGTGAAGATGACGGTTAAATTTAAGAAAGACCTATTCTGGGGGGACGGCACACCTATCACAACCAAAGACGTAGCGTTTTGGTATAAGATGGCAACCTCTGCGGACGTGCAAGGCAATGCAGGCCTATCGACGTTCCAACACATTGAAGATTTAAAAGTCATCGATGATCATACCGTTGAAGTTTACGTTGATCGCGTGTCATACAAATACAATGCGTACTACGTGCCAGATGTACTACCAAGCCATCTTGAAGAAGCCATCTTCGATGCCAATCCAAAAGAGTACCACCTAAAAACCAAATACGTGACAGAGCCAACTAACCCGGGTCTGTATAACGGTCCTTACAAGATTCAAAACCTAAAACAAGGCCAGTTTGTTAAGCTTGCACTAAACCCACACTGGAAAGGCAAGCAACCAGAGTTTAAAGACATTACTCTGAAGACGGTTTCAGATACTCAAGCACTACAAGCAAACTTGCTCTCTGGCGATGTGGATTACATCCCTGGTGAGATGGGCTTGTCACTAGACCAAGCGCTTCAGTTTAAAAAGAAATTTGCTGACAAATACATCGTTGATATTCGCCCAGCAGCGGTATACGAGCACTTAGACCTACAACTAGATAATGAGCACCTACAAGATGTGCGTGTGCGCCAAGCACTACTGTTCGGCCTAGACCGCGAACTACTAACTGAGAAACTGTTTGCTGGCCAACAGAAAGTGGCGAGCTCTAGCGTAAGTCCACTGGATGCCTCTTTTGATGCGTCTGCACCTAACTACCCGTTTGATCAAGAGAAAGCGAAAGCCCTTCTGAAAGAAGCAGGCTATGAGCTAGTGAACGGCGTACAGATGAAAAACGGCAAGCCACTTGAGCTTGAGTTCATGACAACCTCAGGTAATAAGACTCGTGAACTGGTACAGCAATTTGCTCAAGGCCAATGGAAGAAGATCGGTGTTAAAATCATCATCAACAACCAAACGGCACGTGTTTACTTTGGTACTACGCTGACAGAACGTAAGCACAAAGGCTTAGCTATGTTTGCATGGGGCAGCTCACCTGAACAACTACCACGTACAACCATGCACTCTGAATACATTCCGACGAAAGACAATGGTTGGTCTGGTCAAAACTACGCAGGTTACTCAAACCCAGAAATGGATAAAGTGATCGAGCAAATCGAAGCTGAGCTTAACGTAGAAAAACGTATGGAGCTTTGGAAAACGTTCCAAAACATCTATGCGACCGAGCTCCCTGCACTACCTCTATACTACCGTGCAGACAGCTTCATCCTGCCTAAATGGCTAAAAGGCGTTGAGCCAACAGGCCACCAGAACTACTCAAGCTTCTGGGCAGAAAACTGGACACGTACTAACTAAGCGATTGGAATGTCTATGAGTGAAATCATACTAGACGTTCGCAATATGAGTGTGGCCGTTGGGCCACACTTCGCAGTTAAGGATGTCAATTATCAAATCAAATCTGGTGAAATCTTAGGTATTGTTGGCGAGTCAGGTTGCGGTAAATCGCTCACCTCGCTTTCAGTCATGGGCTTACTGGATAAAAAACTCGACCTCTCTGGTGAAATTTTGTTCCAAGGTGAAAACCTTGTCGGCATGTCAGAAAGGCGTTATCAGAAAATTCGTGGTGAAGGTATTGGAATGATCTTCCAAGAACCGATGACGGCTCTAAACCCTGTGGTGACTGTCGGGGAACAAGTGGCTGAGATGTTTATCATCCACGAAAACGAATCAAAAGCGGAAGCAATGAACCGAGCTATTGAGATGCTTAGACAGGTTCATATTCCCTACCCAGAAAGACGAGCAAAAGCTTTCCCACACGAGCTTTCAGGCGGTATGCGCCAACGTGTGATGATTGCAATGGCACTCGCATGTAAACCTAAAGTGTTGATTGCCGATGAGCCCACCACTGCGTTGGATGTAACTGTGCAAGCACAAGTGCTCGATCTACTTGAAGAACTGCGTGAAACCACAGGGACAGCCATTCAGTTCATCAGTCACTCTCTCGGTGTGGTATCGCAAATCTCTGACCGTGTCATGGTGATGTATGCTGGCCAAGTGGTTGAGCTTGCAGATGTAAACGAAATCTTCGATAACCCGCAGCATCCATACACTCAGGCATTGCTCGATACGATCCCTCGTGTTGGCGTCAATGTCGATCGCCTACCTGCGATTCCGGGCAGTGTGCCTCCTTTGGATAAACGCGGTGAGAATTACACCTTCCGCGATCGTTGCCCAGAGCTTTACGATCACTATGTAGAAGTAGCGAAGCAGCGCAATGCGATTCACGGAGGGCTTTCATAATGGCACTACTCGAAGTTAAAAACCTGCAAAAACGCTATGTGCTTGACCCGGGATCTATGTTTGGTCGTGAGCCCCATTACTTGCATGTAACCAAAAATGTGTCACTCAAGTTAGAAGCAGGTAAAACATTAGCCGTGGTGGGTGAATCTGGTTCAGGTAAATCTACCCTTGGCCGTATGGTCAGTATGCTTGATGTCCCTGATTCAGGCGACATCCTCATTTCTGGTCAAGAGGTATCTCGTTTAAGCAGCAAAGCCCAACGTCCGTTGAGACAACGTATCGGCCTTGTTTTCCAAGACCCATATTCTGCGCTCAATCCAAGAATGCCTATTCTCGATTCTCTTATCGAGCCAATGAAGGTCAATGGCATTGGTGACAAGCAATCTCAACGCGCTCGCGCCTTAGAGGTGTTGGAGTGGGTAGGCATGCACGAAGATGTGCTGACACGTTACCCACATGAGTTTTCTGGCGGCCAAAGACAACGTATCGCCATCGCTCGCGCTTTGATGTTGAAACCCGACCTGATCATTGCTGATGAACCACTTTCAGCTTTAGACGTGTCGGTTCAGTCTCAGATCCTTAACTTGTTTAAAGACCTACAACAAGAACACGGCATCGCATTCTTCTTTATCAGCCACGATATGGCGGTGGTGTATCACCTTGCCCATGACATCTTAGTGATGAAAAGTGGTGAAATCGTCGAGCACGCAACCAAAGAAGCTTTCTTCGCTAATCCTAAACACCCATACAGCCAAGAGCTACTGAATGCGGTTCCGGATATTGGCAATGCTCGTCGACGTAACCAAGCAGAGCGGAAATCTGCTTAGTACAAAAGATAACAACAAAGAAGACTCAACCACTTGGATGTAATATGAAGAGCTTTTTTATTTCAAGAATTTTGCAGATGCTATTGGTGCTATTTTTAGCCTCATTTGCAGCATACAACCTCATGGGTTTAATGCCGGGTGACCCAATCGATTTGATGGCCCAGCATGATCCAAACATTTCATCAGAAGATATTGCGCGCCTAAAAGCCGAACTCGGTTTAGACAAACCTGTGTATGTGCGCTACTTCCATTGGCTAGGTAACGCCGTACAAGGTGACCTTGGCTATTCACGCATGTTCTCGCTCCCTGCCATTGATGTGCTTTGGGATGCCATAAAAAACACCTTATTGCTGGTCGGTAGCGGCACGCTGCTGTCGATTTTTATTGCCTTACCAATCGGTGTTATCTGTGCTGTGAAACAGAATAAAGCCACCGATTACATTATTAGTGGCGTAACCTATCTGTTTCTCTCCACGCCAGCCGCTTGGCTAGCACTGATGCTGATCATGATCTTCTCAGTGGTCTACCCTATTTTCCCAGCAGGCGGAACCGGTGAAGCCGAAGGTGCAGAGGGGTTTGATAAGCTCAAGTACATGGTGCTACCAATACTAAGTTTAACGCTGCTAAGTATTGCTTCTATTTCACGCTTTATGCGCTCAAGTATGCTTGAAGTATTCAGACAAGATTTTGTCCGTACCGCAAAAGCCAAAGGCGCTTCCTCTACTCGTGTTCTCTTCAAACACTGTATTAAAAACGGCATGCTACCGATGATCACTGTGTTGGCGATGGATGTAGCGGCACTGATGAGTGGTGCAGTTCTTACTGAGACCATTTTTAGTTGGCCGGGCATTGGTAAACTGACGGTCGATTCTATTAACGGCAACGACTACAACGTCGCTATGCTGTGCTTTATGGTGGCAACTTCTGCCATCTTAATCATGAACTTTGTTGCTGATATTCTGTATTCGAAAGTTGACCCTCGTATCAACCTTACAAGAGGGACAAACTAATGAGTTATATTGAAAACCGTAGTCAAAACCCTTGGGTACAGGTGTGGCAACGTTTGTATCGCCATAAGCTGGCGATGGTATCGCTGGTCTTTCTTGTTCTCCTAACTGCTATCTGTTTTAGCGCTGGGCCTATCTCTGACTGGCTAGGTGTTGACCCGTATGGCGACGATCTTTTCAGCCGCTACGAAGTGCCTGATGAAGATAATGTGCTAGGCACGGATGAATTAGGCCGTGATATCTTTACCCGCTTATTGCTAGGTGGCCAAGTGTCACTAACGTTTGCCTTTATGGCGGCGATTGTGACATCAGTCATTGGTACGACATTAGGCGTGATTGCTGGCTACCATGGTGGCCGAGTAGACGCATTCATTATGCGTGCCGCTGATTTCATCATCAGTTTGCCAAGTATCATGCTGCTCATTTTGATTCAGAGTATCGACATGACCAAGCTAGGCTTCTCTGAAGAATTAGTGCGCAGTGACACCTTTAGTATTTATCGCTTAGTAGTGGTGCTTTCTTTGTTAGGTTGGCCATTTGCCGCACGTCTTGTGCGTTCAAATACTCTATCGGTCAAACACCGAGAGTATGTTCAAGCGGCGATTGGCTATGGAGCAAGCCACTGGTTTGTCATGCTAAGACACATAGTGCCAAACGTCATTGCGCCTGTAATCACCGCAACCACACTGGGTATTGGTGGCGCAATCTTGACTGAGAGTGCACTGAGCTTCCTTGGCTTTGGTATCAACCCGCCTACCCCATCTTGGGGTAACATGCTGCAAAACGCTCGTGAAGCATTGTGGGTTTACCCAATGGCCGCAGTATATCCGGGGATCATGGTACTGTTTACTGTAGTGACCATTAACTTCCTTGGTGATGGTCTACAAGAAGCAATCGACCCTAAATCGTAAGCACGTTTGCTTCCATTGTTTGACTATGAGCGGGCTGGTTAATTTAACCAGCCCGCTTTTTTATAAAACGGGCTCGGCATCACTCTGCGTAGATCTCGTCCTTGAGAATGCGCAATAAGTTCCGCATAATCGCCATCCTTAAAATTCTAAATCGCTCTATTTCATAGATATTTACTAACATTCGCTATGGCCCAGAGCCACAATCTACAGCAGTAAAAAGATGGCTAAGAAAAACAAGTCTCGCGCCAATAAGACTAAAAAAACCGGCAACCCTAGCCGCGCACCTCAGAAAGCAGCAAACAAAAAAGAGAAAAAACCAATCAAGTGGAAACGTATTTTCACTGGAGCAGCGGTATTTGCCGCTTTCTTCTTCGCAATTAATTGGTACAACTCTCCAACTAACTACGTCTTTCGTATGGGGTTGTGGGATCTCGTCCACGACGAAGTAAGATACGACCGACCTGGAGATTACTTTCGCATGGTTGAAGAGGGTGAAATCGACGATCTCTACGAGCGCATTTCAAGTGTAATCAAAAACAACGGCATGTCGGATGAGATGACCTTAAACGAGCTGTTCAAGGACCATCCTAAAATTACCGACTTCGCAGTACGAGAGATAGAAACTTTCCGCGATATTGATGGCGAACTCAAGCCCGTGACCGTAGTGAGCATCACCTTTAATGAAAAAGATCGTTATATGTTCCGCTTACTCGAATTTTCAATGTACAACCCTTACTACATACCACTTCCTTTCCATTATGAAATGGTCTCAGCTGCGGGTGTTCGCTCATATAAAGATGAAGAAGGAGAGCTCCACGTAAGACGCAATATCAGTCCTTTTGAAATCATTTCAGACTTCTACAACGACGACTTTGCGACCGAAGGATATTTGGCACTTCCTGAACAAGATCCGCAGCAGTAAATCACAAAACTAAGCCCTATTATTAGGGCTTAGTTTTGTCTACTCCCTCCTCTATACCCCTACGAAGATCACAGTCTTATCATTTAAGCCACCGAGTAAACGCACACTTTTTTGTCTCCCGCTGACTCTTCTCCTAACGCCTTTCAATATCGCCAACCTATCCAATAAAATCATAAGTCATTGATTTTAATGCATTTGAATTCATTTTAACGCCTGTTATTAGATTGGTACATCGGCTATTTATCCAATTAAAGCAAAGACACGCCTTCTATTTGTTCGTTTTTGGAATCAATTATTTTCATTTAACCCATATATCCCAAAATAACAAATGCGTAACATCCCTCACCACATAAAACAGAGCTTTCAGCTATCTTGTTGTTAAGCCCATAAAGTAAACATTGTGAGTTACTAGGCTAGCTAGACTCATTTTATCGTCCAGCCCCTATTAGGATCCAAACTATGATTATCTCTGCTTCTACCGACTACCGCGCAGCAGCGAAAGCAAAACTGCCTCCATTCTTGTTCCACTACATTGATGGTGGGTCATATAACGAGCACACCTTACGCCGTAATACCGATGACCTCTCAGATATTGCTTTGCGTCAACGTGTCTTGAACAACATGGAAGACCTCAGTTTAGAAACAGAGTTGTTCGGTGAAAAACTCGCAATGCCTATCGCACTTGCCCCTGTTGGTCTAACCGGGATGTATGCACGTCGTGGTGAAGTACAAGCGGCAAAAGCGGCGGATAACAAAGGCATTCCTTTTACTATGTCGACGGTTTCAGTTTGCCCTATTGAAGAGGTAACTCCAGCCATCGAACGCCCAATGTGGTTTCAGCTTTATGTTCTAAAAGACCGCGGCTTTATGCGTAATGTATTAGAACGCGCTAAAGCGGCGGGTGTCACTACTCTTGTCTTTACAGTAGATATGCCTGTACCCGGCGCTCGTTACCGCGACATGCATTCGGGCATGAGTGGTCCTAATGCCGCAATGCGACGAATTTTCCAATCCATGCTCCATCCAAGCTGGGCAATGGACGTCGGCCTAATGGGCAAGCCGCACGATTTAGGCAACATCTCCACTTACCGAGGTGAGCCAACTAAGCTAGAAGATTACATTGGTTGGTTAGGCGCTAACTTTGACCCATCAATTTGTTGGAAAGATCTTGAGTGGATCCGTGATTTCTGGGATGGCCCTATGGTGATTAAAGGCATCTTAGACACAGAAGATGCGAAAGACGCAGTGCGTTTCGGGGCTGATGGCATCGTTGTATCAAACCACGGCGGACGCCAGTTAGACGGCGTGATGTCGACTGCTCGCGCACTCCCTGATATTGCTGACGCAGTAAAAGGTGACCTGAAAATTCTTGTCGATTCAGGGATTCGAACCGGTCTTGATGTGGTGCGCATGTTGGCTCTCGGTGCAGACTGTACTTTGCTAGGCCGTTCATTTGTCTACGCACTTGCTGCGCAAGGGCAAGCTGGTGTTGAAAACTTATTAGACCTCTATGACAAAGAGATGCGCGTAGCAATGACGTTGACTGGTGCGAACACCATTTCAGACATCACTCGTGAGTCACTGGTTAAAATCAGCTAAAGCATGACACAACCATGCATAACTCAATACGCTAGAAAGCAAAAAGGCACTTTACAGTGCCTTTTTCGTATTAGCGTGTATTGGTATCAGCGCTAGAGGTTTGTTTAGCAAGTTGTAACTCTTGCTGCTCTAGCATATTGTCCAACTCATCTCGGCGCTGTTTAAAGGCTGCCATCTCTTTCTTAGATACCGAATTTGCCATTGGGATATTCGCCTTCATCGCGTTCACCGCACGGCCGCGAATGATCAACTCATAGTGAATATGTGGCCCAGTCACACGACCAGTTTTGCCCGATAAACCAATACGTTGACCACGGGATACCTTCTGGCCTTTACGCACTAAAATCTTACTCAAGTGAAGGTAACGAGTTTTGTAGGTCGTACCATGTTGAATTACTACATATTTACCCGCATAAGGGTGGTTACGAGTCAGTAAAACAACGCCATCACCGGTCGATACAATTGGCGTACCTGTTGGCGTCGCCCAGTCAGTACCATTGTGCGGCGCAACACGTCCCGTTACTGGGTGTTTACGCTTAGGGTTGAAATGAGAGCTTAAACGGTAGTTGCCCGCAACCGGTTTGCGCTGAAATGCGCGTTGCAGGCTGTCACCGTTTTGATCGTAGTATTGACCATCGGTATGCAGATAAGCAGTCAATACTCGGCCACGGTTGAAAATCTTAATCGCTTGAATTTCGCGGTTGCCCGTGAGTTCATCACCCACAAACTGTCGTGACTGCACGACCTCAAACTTATCACCCGCACGCAAATCGCGCGCAAAATTAATCTTATCTTTTAGCAGTGTGACAATCTGGTCGATTTCAGCACTACCCAAGCCTGCACGATTAACCGACTGAGAAAAACTGCCCGAGATCTCGCCAATCAATGGAAACTCTTTCCATTCACCCGGAATTTTAACATCTTCGAACTCGTAGCTACCATCATCCAAACGTGAATACACAGCACGTTCAACCATGCTGAATTCCAATTCCATTTTAGCGAGTTGATTGGTTTCTTCATCACGCCAAAATCGTAATGTATTACCTGGCTTTAACGTATCTAATGCAAGGTAGTTAAGGTCGGTCTCCATGATCCTCATCAGATCTGAGTAACCAAATCCAAGTTGATCGAAGATACTACTCAGGTTATCTCCAGACTGAATCTCGTATTCAAAATCTGGCATGTTTGGTGATTCAAATGTATCGGTCAATAACGTATCAACCAATTCAGTATCAGGAAGGGAAAGATCAATAATGCGCTTAGTATTTGCACCTCCTCCAAGTGAAGCCAACATCACAGCAGTGATGACTGGTAAGCTTAAAAGCATCCACTTTTTTCGCTTGGGAAGTTCTGCAACGCGAGCTTTCAACGTTCTAGCTAGCACAATTAGACCTATTATTCTGAATTACAAAAGCCTAAGAGTACGGATTTCTGTGTAAGTTGTCACCTAATTGGTGTAAGGATGCGATCGAAAAAAGGCGCATTAATACGCCTCTTATTTATACCATGAAGATAAATGGCATTATCCGTTGAGATAACTTATTGATTAGACGAATCTACTGATAAGTTGATACTAATCCGTTGTCTTCGCCATAGCCATTTGGTGTGAATTGGTCCGCTGAAGGGTCGTTAACCCATTTCTGGTTATCGACTAGATAACGAAACTCAAATTGCTGATCTTTCGGCAAACGAGTTTTGAATTTGTATGATTTGGTTTTCGCGACTTTTTTCATTTGAGTCGGTTGCCAATCTAAAAAGTCAGCAACCAACTCGACTGATTGCTCGGCCTGCTCTTGTGGCAGTTCAAAAGTTACTTCTACTTCGTTTTTGGTTTTAAAAAAACGTTTGATGATCATGTTTCTCTCCGTCAACAACAAAAAATCCGTCTTTACCCTTTATGCTGTCTCGTTTCGTTAAGAGGCAAGATAGATAAAGGGGTTAGCCAAAACCAATATAAGCAATCTAACTCATATAAACAATACCGTAATAAATTCGGATTAGTTTGCCTCGCTCAGCTCAAGCGATTTGTTGAGCGTAAAACTGCGCTCTACCTTGTGCGTTGGTGAATCTGCATAAGATTGGGAATCACTATGCTCAAGATAGATAAGCTCCAACTTATCAAATTGATATTGCAGAGATTTGACAGTAATCCGATCACCGAGAAATACGCTGTTTTTCATCACCATTCGCGCTCTTTGCTGATCGTATTCAAAGGTCACTAAATAATAAAACAGACCTGATCCTTGATTAGATACGGTTACGATTGTCGCAAACTGATATAAATCTATCGCGTTCAGCCAGCGGGTACTGACTTGCACCTGACCACGTTCAGCGCCATCATCGTACAAACCACTCGCCCACATAGCTTGAATGTCATAGCTCTCCAAGAACGCATTGGCATTTGTCTCTGGTACTGTGATCACCCATGGGTTTGGTGTTTTTATCGAAAACAGCTGCAACATGATTGGGTCAACCGTTTGTGATTGGCTTGGGAACTTAGAAAGGATATCTTCATCACTCATCGAGAATCGATACACGCCAGCCAATATCACAGCGACCAACAGCAACAAAGGCACCAATAAAATGAGAGGTATAGGCAATCTGCGCTTAGGCATACAAACACCATTTGTATAGTGAGAATTTTAATGATAAACCTTAACAATAGAAGGTCGTAAGCTCAAGGAACTAGCATGTCTCAAGATTCAATGATTCGAAATGCCGAATGCAGTTGTGGGCAAGTCAATATCGTGTGTCGAGGCGAACCCATTCGCACTGCGGTATGCCATTGCTTCGAATGTCAAAAGCGCACCGGCAGCGTGTTTGGTGTGCAAGCACGCTTTCACAAAGACCAGATCTCTCACTTCGGTGAAATGATTGAATACAGCCGCATCGCTGACTCTGGTAACGAAGTGCGCTATTCGTTTTGCCCAAAATGCGGCACTACCATGTTACTCAACCTTGCGGCTTTGCCTGACTATCTTGTTGTGCCTATTGGGGTGTTTAATCAACAAGATTTACCCGAGCCAAGCTTCTCAGTTTACGAGCAACGCCAGCATGGTTGGGTCAAATTTGATTGCCAAATTGAGCACTACTCTTGAGCCAAACTTAAATTACTGAAATTCCCCTACCTTACTCCTCTTACCAGCGTTATAATTCGCGCCTAACTGAGGAGTGTTATTGTGATTTCTCGACTACCGCGCTGGGTAGAGTACGGCGCGCTGTTACTCGCCTTACTGGCAGGCATTGTCAATGCCATCGGTCTTTTAGGTTTCCAGCACCAAGCTGTCTCCCATATCTCCGGCACCGTCACATTGTTGGGCACCAGCATCGAATCGCTCGATGGTATGGCTACGCACCTACTAATGATCTTACTGAGCTTTCTATTAGGTGCGACCTTAAGTGGTCTATTTATTGAAAGTACAGCGCTCAAACTCGGCCGCCGATATGGCGTCGCGCTCTGTATTGAAGCTGGACTGCTGTTTATTGCCTATCTACTGCTCAAGCAAGATAACGTCACCGGACAATACTTTGCTTCCGCCGCATGTGGCTTACAAAATGCGATGATCACCACCTTTAGCGGTGCCGTAGTTCGTACCACTCATATGACCGGAATCATTACCGATCTCGGCATTATGATTGGCGCGCGTATCCGTGGTGAACGTTTCGATTACCGTAAGGCCAAACTGTTTATATTCATTTTCAGTGGTTTTTTATCCGGTGGCATCGTTGGTGCTAAACTTTATACTCACTATCAAATCAGTGCCTTCATGGCACCCATCAGCCTAGCTCTCACTCTTGCCATCGCATACTGGCTGTATCTTTTCTTCTCATCTCGCCGTGCATAATGACAGTTATTGGTTGGAAAACAGATAGTTATTCCAACCTAACTGTCTTTTGTCATCAAAACTTACTCTTGTGCAACAGATAAGCCTATGTATTCATTATGATTAAAAACTTAATCATGAATATTTAGCGATAATTAATGAATAGTATTGCAACACCCTATCAAAAACAGTATTCTTGCCGGAAATAATTAAATATGGATGTTTAGTGAATATCTATGCCAAGGATTCTGGCTTAATATTGACTAGTTGTAACACGAGAAATCTAATGAACAATTCTGCTCAACAGACAGAACAACCAAAGTCAAAAGGCAACTTTTGGGTGTTCTTTATCCCTTCTTTGCTTGGTCTGTTCCTATTTATGGCTCCGGTGAGCTACAACGGTGACCTCACCATTCCTGTTGCTATCTTGGCAAAGTCACTGCAAGCACTATTTGGTGATTTCCTAGTTGAAATGGTAACGGCAATCATCGCATTTATGGCTGCTACATCTCTAGCATGCCGTATTTCAACGCCATCATTCATTGCTAACAACGCTTTCTTAAATGGGCTATTCAACCCAACTCCTCTTTGGTTAGCAGTTCGACTTATTGGTGGTATCGCTGTCGTAATGAGTTATTTCCAAGTTGGCCCAGAAGCCATTTGGGAAGAAAATACAGGCGGCCTTGTTCTGACAGGCCTTTTACCAACACTGTTTGCCGTGTTTATCTTCGCTGGTTTACTACTGCCATTACTGCTGAATTTTGGTCTATTAGAACTGTTTGGCACACTACTCAGTAAGATCATGCGTCCTCTATTTAACCTACCTGGACGCAGTGCAATCGACTGTATGGCTTCTTGGCTAGGTGACGGCAGCGTGGGTATTTTGTTGACCAGCAAGCAATACGAGAACAAGTTCTACACTCAACGTGAAGCAGCCGTTGTGGGTACAACATTCTCGGCTGTATCTATTACCTTCAGCTTGGTCGTGATCGCTCAAGTTGGTTTAGAGCATCTATTCCTACTTTTCTACGGTGCAGTTTGCCTAGCGGGTTTTGTGGCAGCAATGATCATTCCTCGCCTACCGCCACTGAGTTACAAACGCGATGTTTTCATTGATGGCTCAGCGCCAGAAAAAGACTTGGACGCGATCCCTATGAATCACACGACGTTTTCTTGGGGCCTTAGCTTGGCGATGGAAAAAGCAAGCAACGTTAAATCAGTAAAAGGCGTATTCAGCGAAGGTATAAAGAACGCAGTCGACATGGTATTTGGCGTACTACCGGTTGTAATGGGCTTAGGTACTATCGCATTGGTTATTGCAGAGTACACCTCTGTATTTAGCTTCCTAGGTCAACCATTTATCCCTTACCTAGAGCTATTAGGCGTGCCAGAAGCCGCTGCAGCGTCTGAGACAATGGTTGTGGGTTTTGCTGATATGTTTATCCCAGCAATCTTGGCCGCTTCTATCGATAGCGAGATGACCCGCTTTATCATTGCTGCGATGTCTGTTACTCAGCTTATCTACATGTCTGAAGTGGGTGCACTACTGCTTGGTAGCCGTATTCCAGTCAATATCTTCGAGCTGTTTGCTATCTTCATTCTGCGTACACTAATCACGCTGCCTGTGATTGCGGGCTTCGCGCACTTAATCTTCTAGTAAGGTACTCTACTTGATAAGGCTCCTACGGGAGCCTTTTTGCATGAATACGCAAGCAAAATTGACCAAAGATACTCTGCGATTGTTTCATAAACATGAATGTTATTAATAAAATCCTTTCCAATTGTGATGAACAATACATATACTAGCCATCTAGCCGGAAAGTTTATATTTTGAGCAAGTGAATGCGATGAGAAGTTTGATTGCTGTAGCCACCTTAATGATCAGTTGCGCCGTACAGGGCAATGAGCTTCGTATCCACCTACCCGACCAAACCACAATCACGCTCAATAAAGCAGAAATCGAGCAAGAATTTAGTCAAACCTCTTTCACGACCTTATTACCTTGGTTTGAAGACAATCATCAGTTTAGTGGCATTCTTGTTTCACAATTACTCGAGAAATATGACGTCTCCGATGCATTTGCCGTTTCATTTATCGCTCTGAACGACTACAGCTCGACCACCTCAATAGAAGATATAAACAAGTACGCCCCGATGATTGCGATGAAGATGGATGGTAAACCGATGAAAGTTCGACACAAAGGACCGTACTGGTTGGTTTATAATTTAGACGAACACCCCAATATCAACCACGCCAACTATCATTCGCAAATGGTGTGGCAAATAGACGAAATCGTGATTCATAGTGCACAAGATGGTAACAAACAATAAAACAGAATCCTTCATAACTCTCATCGCTCGAGCCAAAGCGATGCTGATAGTCATGACGGCGCTGCTAATCATTGCAAATCTGTACTTTCTTTCGTCTACACGTCAATTAGCGCTCTCCTACTCAGAGCAACAAAACCAAGCCACTTGGTCACTGTTCCAACTGACCAAAGAGTTTTCTACACTGGTAGCCATTACCCCTTTCTCTTTGCAAAGCAGCGAACATCAAACGAAAACAGAGCTCAGCTACGAGCTCACATGGAGTCGATTTGATCTGCTGTTAAATGGTCATGAAGCTGATACATTCATGAACTCGGTTGGCGCGAAAGCCTTCTTTCAACACCTTTTTGAGCGATTACAGAAACTTGAGACGGCGACTTTTTCGCTACAAAGTCCAGATCAAGTCCACCAGCTTTCCTATCAGCTGGAGGATATCTACCAAGACATGCTGGCTTACATTAATCGAAATTTTCGAATCAAAAGCCCAATGTATGAGCAGCAGATGGCGCAAGCGCGTCAACTCAATCAGACTCAAATTATTTTAATGGTTCTGCTGTTTGGCTGCGTCGCTCTGGTGACCTTTCTATTGAATACTGAAGCGAAATACAACAAACAGCTCGCAATGAGCGACGCATTAACCGGCATCGCGAACCGTTTAGCGATTGAAGAAAAAGTCAATCAGTACATTGACAACCAACAAGCTTTCACACTGTTTTTACTCGATTTGAATGGCTTTAAGCAAATCAATGACAAGTATGGTCATCAAGCCGGCGATGCTGCACTCGTCGAACTTGCCCAACGCTTTGAACAGCTGCGCAGTTCCGTTAAATTGACGCCATACCGGATTGGTGGTGATGAATTTGCGATTCTAGCGACTGACTGTACCCATGACATTATTGAGCAATCGGTAGAAACCTTGATGGACTGCTTTAGCGGTAAAATTGAGATCTTACCGAATACTCGCGTACAGCTGTCCACTAGCTTAGGGTTAGCGACCTACCCACATCAAGCAAACAACTTTAGTGAACTTATTAAAATCGCCGATAAAAACATGTATCAAATGAAGTTCACCACGCGGGGTTATACCCATAGTAATTAGAATTTTTTAAGCCATGCTTGGCATGCAGCATCAATTTGTTTTGCTGCGGTTTGGTACTCGGCAATTGATTGACCAAACGGATCTTCGATTGTGCCTTGATCCCATTGGCCTAATAAGAAAGTTTTTCCTCGCGCTGAGCGACTGATATTCGCAACGCCGTTGAGTTGATCTGGGTGCATGATGAATATCACGTCACTCCAATGACAATCTTGGCGAGTTAATTGCTTTGCCGCATGAACCGACAAATCAAGATGATATTGTTTCGCGACGTCAATCATGCTCTTTTCTGCGGGGAAACCTTGTAAGCCGCTTTTGTCTGTCGCGATCCCAGCAGAGCGCACTTCCGCAGCTGGCATTAATTCTTGTAACATGGCTTGGGCAAAAGGGGAGCGACAAATATTCCCCGTGCATACAATCAATACTCGCTCAAACAAGGCGTGTCTCCTGCTTTTTCCGTTGTGTTCCAATTGAGTAACTTGCGCCCACTAAGACCAAAATGGCAATAAAGGTCACCGCATTAGCCGGGGCTTGGAGGTTAAAGTCTACCGTGATATGAATCATCATCGCGATGAAGGCAATTAAACAACCAAATGCCGCCCCTTTGCAGGTTTTGCTTTGGCGGTTTTTCATCACCCATATCGCCATGCCAAACGCCCAAATAACCACAAACGCCAATAAAGCAAATGAGGGCAGCCCTGTTTCAATGATAAATTGCAGGTAGTCATTGTGGGCGTGATCGTAATAGCCGATCGCCCCATGGCTGTAACTTGGGAACACACTATAAAAGCTGCCTAGCCCCGTTCCGGTAAGCAGGTAATCTTTTACAATCGGTAAACTCCAATCTACCACTAAATAACGCGTATCTTGTTCTAGGTGTGAGTCCATAATTCTCTGCTGTACCTGTTCTAAGCCAAAAAAAGAACCCAGTACGAGAATGTCCACGGCAAACAAACTGAAGATTAAAAAGCTTAATTTTGCCGGACGATTTTTATAGCAACCCAACGCAATGACACCAGCAACCAATGTAGCGGCAAAGAAGGCAGCATTTCCCATTCGAGATCGGGTCATCACCAATGCAATCACCATAATGATCAGCGCAAAACGAATCATCATTTTCCGCGACATCATCAACTGTAACAAACTGAACATGCGTTCTTGCCATGAGTCCGATTGACGGCGACTCATATCGATCACTATCAAACCTATACCCATGCTCAAGCACAACAACAAGTAATTGGCTAAATGGTTTTTATACACAAAAGAGCCAGTCGCGATATCCGTTTCAGCGAGGCCAAAAAACCACGATTGCTCTGTACCAAGCAACACATTTAAAGAAGCATACACCGCTTGAATAGTGCCACTCACCAACAATGCTAGCATCACGGCCTTAAGGCGTTTTTTACTGTGCGTTAAAATTGCCAAGCAACTGGCGAACACAAGGTAATTTAACCCTTTTAGTAGTGATATATAGGTAGAGCGTGGGTCGAGCGACAGATAACCCACCTCAGCGCCAACACGCTGATAGGCTATCGCCGCAGAGGGAGAGAACCACTCAAGCCATGTGACAGGCATCGGCAGCAATTGCAGCGCCACCCAGCATTGAAAAAGCGCAAGAGGTATCAACAGCCAATTGTATCGCTTTAAGCGCCTAATAGGGGAAAGTGAAGAACGTCGGATAGCATCAAACAATATCACCAACGCAGTAATACCAATCCAACATTCGGCAATCGTCCATGCCCAAATTCGATTTGAGCCAAGTGGTATAGGCAGCCAAACCAGTAATAACAACAGGCTCGCGAAGCAATAACGTTCCAGCTTATTTTTCACAACACACATCCATGTATACAAAGCTTGAAGAGTGTCAATTTATCGTGTGTTTAAGTCAAAATATCAGGCGAGGAACTTCCCCCACTTATCAAATATGAGACAAATTCGACTGGGTATTTATATTATATTTTCCAGCTGACTCACGGGTTGCTCGATACTCAACCACAATATGGATTAATGGACGAACCATGAAAGCCCACATTTTGTCTCTGCTCACTTTGTTTGGCATTAGCGCCCCTGCATTTAGCTATGAAGCGATAGACAACGACATTGCTTACTTGCATTTTTATGGCTTAGTGAAAGCCAGAGCCTTATTTCTCGATCACGAAGATAATGACTACAGTTTTGGTGACTCCAAAATAGGTGTAGAAGGGCGTTACGCCATCACTGATATGATATCTATTGCGGGCGGAACCGAAGCGCAAATTAACCTTGATGCCGATGAAGACAAAGATGAAGACGACCTATTCATCTCTCAATACTATGCGGGTATCTATACTGAGCCGTTCGGCCAGCTCACGTATGGCAAGCACGCAACGTCATCCGATGATTTGAATGGCATCGACTATTCGGAAGCCTTCGGTGGCGAAGCCAACCTAAACGCCGTAGGTGTCAAAGGCGATACACTTAAGTACAAATACGCGAACGAACTCTTTACTATCAACGCCACATACGGCTTTGAAGATGGTGACCAACAACGAACTGTTAAAGAGTTGTTTGGCCAGTACAATTTAGGCGATATGGCGTTAATCGCTGGGGTTGGTCATACCGAAACCCATTTGGCGAATAACTTAACGGATGCCACCTATTTTCAAACCACACTACGCTTTGAAATGGGTGATACAAACTTTGGTGCAACCTATTACCATCAGGATTTTGACAACCAATCATCGCCGAGCCGCTCTGTTGATAAAGACGCCTTTGCAGTATCAGGGCAAATCGCCTTTGTCGAAGGTGTCACTGGTTACGCAGGCCATGAAGTGGTTTACGAGGAAGAGCAAAATGGAAGTGATGGCACACTCAACAATAGCTACGCCGGTGTTTCTTATGTTCCGGTTGAATGGTTTAAAGTGTTTGTTGAAGCGAATTATGCCAAACCCATCAATAACCGTTCAGAAACCAACTTCGCAATTGGTGCAGCTCTAGTTTGGTAAATTCTATCGTTCCCCATGGGATCTATGTTTAAAAAGACAAAAGGCTTGGTAAATAACCAAGCCTTTTGTTTAATCATCAATGTCGAACCATTTAGCGTTTTAACGCCTTGATAAGCACTGAAGTATCCATTCGACCTAAGCCCTGTTTTTGCAACTCTGCGTAACGCTGATCCACTTGCTTAGTTAACGGCAGTTCTAAATTGAATCGCTCCGCTTCTTGTAAACAGAAGCCGAGATCTTTTCTCATCCAATCAATAGCAAAACCAAAATCAAATTTATCTTGAGCCATGGTCGCCGCACGATTTTCCATCTGCCATGATCCCGCAGCGCCATGCTTCAGCGTGTCGACTACTTGAGCGATGTCCAAACCGGCTTTTTCAGCCAATAGCAGCGCTTCGCTTAACCCTTGTAACACACCACCAATGCATATTTGGTTAACCATCTTGCAGCGCTGACCTTGACCATTTTCACCCAATAAGGTGATTTGCTTGGCGTAGCAGTCCATAACTGGCTTAACTTGTTCAAACGTCTGAGACTCACCGCCACACATAATGGTTAGTACGCCATTTTCAGCCCCTGCTTGACCACCGGATACGGGCGCATCAATAAATTGAATCCCTTGCGCTTGAGCCGCATTAGCCAACTCAATTGCCAGCTCTGCAGAGGTCGTCGTATGGTCGACAAGTACTGCACCAGGCTTTAAACCTGCAAGAATGCCTTGTTCACCATAAACCACGCTGCGCACGTCATCATCGTTACCCACACACACAAACACGATATCGCTCTCTTGCGCTGCTTGTTTTGGCGTCTCACATGCTACACCTTGGTAGTCTTGCTGCCACTGATGCGCTTTAGCTAGAGTTCGATTGTACACCTTGGTGTTGTGTCCTGATTGACTCAAGTAACCTGCCATCGGGTAACCCATCACACCTAAGCCAACAAAGGCGACGTTTTTCATCTCCATTCCACTGCATCCTTATTTTATTAATGTTACGCCATTGTAACCAGTTGCTAGTTGAAGTCGATATACTTTCTCTCATCATACAATTGAAAATTGTTGATATTTCAATCGCGAGTTAACGCTATTCATGCCACAATGACGGCTCTTTACGTTTAACGATTGTGCTGTACTTAAATGAAAATCAAAGCTGCTATTTTTGATATGGACGGTCTGCTACTCGATACAGAACGAGTTTGCATGCGCGTTTTCAAACAAGCTTGCCAAACCGTCGAGCTACCCTTCTATGAAGATGTTTACTTATCCATTATTGGCCGCAATGCGGCTGGGATTGAAAAGATCTTCCGCGATGCTTACGGAGACGATCTCGATAGACTGCACCCAGAATGGCGCAAGAACTACGATGCTATTGTTCGTCATCAAGCTATTCCGCTAAAAGAAGGGGTCGTTGAGCTATTAACCTGGTTACGTGCTAACGGCATTGCCACTGCTGTCGCCACGTCAACGCACAAAGATCTCGCAACAACGAAGCTAAAACTGGCGGGTATTGATCAATACTTTGATGGCATCACTTGTGGCGACGAAGTCACCCATGGCAAGCCTGACCCAGAAATCTATCATCTTGCCGCGCAACGTTTAGGGGTAGAACCAAAAGACTGTATCGCTTTTGAAGACTCTAACAACGGTGTGATTTCAGCGGTTGCCGCACAAATGACCACCTATCAGATCCCAGACTTGGTCGAGCCAAGTGCTGAGGTCAAAGCGCTCGGCCATCATATTGAGCCTTCCCTGCTTGCGGTTTTAAACCAACTTCGCTAAATCAAAGTGAGTGCGCTCTAATGAGCGCACTATCAAAATAAAAGTCATCTAATCCCTTATTTTTACAGGGGTTGCCATAGTACCATTAATTGATAATAATTATCATTACATTATCAGTGAGGTGATTATGGAACCACTACAGCCCGTCTACAATGCCTACTTCAAAGCACACGATCGCTTTATTACCGACATGCCTGCTGATGGCTTTGAACCAGACGTCATTCAAGATTACATCCACTGGGCACTGACACTCTCATCCTATTATGAACCCGATGCTGAGTTTGAAAGTGTGCTGCTGTGTGAACTGTACTTAAGAAAGCTCTACTTTCACCTGCTCGATGCGATTCAAGATCCTACTCGCAGTCGTATCTTCCGCCGTGTTTGTCTAGACTCAATCCATACCCCACTGCTATGCCTAAAACGTTTCTACTACCAATGGGACGATGGCGATATCAAGTTTCTCCACCTACAACAACAACTACAGTGCGTTCAAGCACCATTAGATTAAACCAATGAAACAAAAGGATTCTTTATGACACAGGAATTTCGTATTGAAACGGACAGTATGGGCGAAGTTAAAGTACCAAGTAACGCGCTTTACCAAGCTCAAACCCAGCGTGCGGTTGATAATTTTCATTTCAGCCAGCACAAAATGCCCGTTTCTTTTATCCAAGCCCTCGCCTATATTAAACAAACTGCCGCATTAACCAATGCACAACTAGGTCTACTCGAGGGCGATATCGCCAACGCGATTGCCGACGCAGCGCAAGACATTATCGAAGGTAAACATATCGAACATTTCCCGATTGACGTTTATCAGACAGGTTCAGGCACTAGCTCCAATATGAATGCCAATGAAGTGATCGCCACTTTAGCCTCTACGCAATTGGGCGGTGATGTTAATCCAAACGATCACGTCAACATGGGACAAAGCAGTAACGACGTTATCCCTACAGCAATACAAGTAAGCTCAGTACTGACCATCGAAAACCAATTACTGCCAGCCTTTGATCACCTGATTAAACAACTTGAAGCTAAGCGTGAAGAAGTTGGTCAAAGTGTAAAAACAGGCCGCACCCACCTTATGGACGCCATGCCAATCACCTTTGATCAAGAGCTTGGCGGGTGGCAATATCAAATAGAGCACGCTAAACACTCTATTGAGCAGAGTTTAAAAGCGGTGAAAGCGCTGGCGCAAGGGGGAACAGCCGTGGGTACCGGTATCAACGCCGATCCCCGCTTTGCGGCTGCGTTTGCCGATAACCTCACTCAAGCAACTCGTATTGAGTTTACCGCTAGCGATAACTTCTTCTTCAACCTAAGTAGCCAAGATGCGATCGTCGCTTTGTCCGGCTCACTAAAAACAGCAGCCGTTGCGATTATGAAAATGGCGAATGATCTTCGTTGGATGAACTCGGGTCCACTGGCAGGCTTAGGTGAAATTGAACTTCAAGGGTTACAACCTGGCTCATCAATCATGCCGGGCAAGGTTAACCCTGTAATCCCTGAGGCAGCTGCGATGGCGGCCGCACAAGTGATTGGCAACGACACCACCATTACGATTGGCGGCCAAGCGGGTAACTTCCAACTCAACGTGATGCTCCCCGTGATCGCTCACAACATTTTAGAAAGTATTGAACTGCTCAGCAGCAGCGCAGCGGCACTTGCGGATAAAGCGATTGCAACGTTCACTGTTCGTGAAGATAACCTTCAACTGGCGCTGGCGAAAAACCCAATATTGGTTACTGCGCTAAACCCTGTTATTGGCTATCTTAAAGCCGCAGAAATTGCGAAAAAAGCTTACAAAGAAGGGCGAGCGATCATTGATGTTGCCGAGCAAGAAACGGATCTTGATCGAGCAACGCTAGAACGCCTGCTTGACCCTGCGAAACTAACCCAGGGCGGAGTCGCAGAATAAGTCGTTATTGAAAGGAAGCAAAGAGGGCGAAACGCATGTCGCCCTCGTTGATAAAGGCTTAACGCAGAGCTAAGCCTTTAATAGGTAAACGTGGGTGGAACAATCTCAACAGGAACACCATTTTGCGCCAATATCACCGCTTTGGCTTTGGTGTCTGATTGCTGAGAAGCTTGCAGCCACCATTGCAGCTCTTGAGGTAGCTCGAGTATTTTTTTACTACCATCGCTGCGTGTTAGCGGCTCATGAGCTTCGATAAACACACTTCTATCAGGCTCTAAAGCAACTTTGATAGGTTCATTGATCACCGTCACTCGCTCACCTAAATTCACCTGCGCAAACAACCACGAAATATCTTTAGGGTTCATACGAATACAACCCGAGCTTACCCGCAGCCCAATACCAAAATCTTTATTCGTGCCATGGATAAGGTAATCGCCTACCCCATATGCCAAGCGCAGTGCATACTCACCAAGCGGATTGTCAGGCCCAGCAGGCACAACCGCAGGTAGCTCAACACCTTTCGCTAAATACTCTTTGCGAATGGAACTTGGCGGTGTCCACGTTGGATTTGGCCGCTTTTGACTGATCGTTGTTACCATTTCAGGCGTATCTCGCCCAATCCGACCAATGCCGACCGGAAAGATGTGTACCTTGTTTAACTGAGGCTCAAAGTAGTACAAACGCAACTCGGCAAGATTGATCACAATGCCTTTACGTTGCACATTGGGCAAAATAATCTGCGTTGGAATTGTTAACACATAACCTTCTGGCGGCAAAAAAGGGTCGATCCCTTGGTTAGCGGCCATTAAAGAGAGAAAACCCACATCGTAATCTTTTGCGATATCCGCAAGGCTTTGCCCTTTTTCCACTTGGTGAAATTGAGTGCGCCCTACAATGCTACTGCCTTCGATAGGTAAGTCATAACTCTTCGCCCATAAAGGAGTACTCATACAACAGACAATCACGAGCAGCTTTCGCAGCATATTAAGAATCCTTCGCTTGTTTAAACATTTGCAAGGTTAGCGCCCTTTCGGTTTTGTGATCAACTATTGGCGACGGATATGACAAGCTACTAACATTGGCCCATAACCAAGGCTGATGAATAAACTTATCTGGCACATCTGCAAGCTCTGGCAACCAATGGCGAATAAACTCTCCTTTGGCATCAAATTTCTCACTTTGCGCCATCGGATTGAAAATCCGGAAATAAGGTTGAGCATCGCAGCCTGTGGAAGCGCTCCACTGCCAACCGCCATTATTGGCAGGGTAATCGCCATCAATAAGATTAGCCATAAAGTAGCGCTCACCGTGACGCCAATGAATATGTAAGTGCTTAGTCAAAAAGCTCGCGACAATCATTCGCAGACGGTTATGCATCCAACCGGTGTTATTCAGCTGTCGCATGGCGGCATCAACTATCGGATAACCCGTATTGCCCTGCTGCCAAGCCGCTAACTTGTCAGGATCGTGGTGCCAATGAATATTATCTGCCCAGCTCACAAAGTTGTGCCCTTTAGACAGTTTAGGTTCAAAGTGAATCAAATGCTGATAGAAGTCACGCCACACCAGTTCACTTTGCCATATTTCTCTACCTGCACTCATTGGCGGTTGCTGACCGTAGAACAAACGCGCTAAACATTGACGAATCGACAATGCGCCTATTGCCAAATAAGGTGAAATTTTGCTTGTACCATACAAAGCTGGAAAGTCTCGCTGCTGATGGTAATCATCGACGGAGTCGGTACAAAAATCGCGTAACAATTGACGAATCGCTTTCGTTTCCGCTTGGTAACTTTGGCTAGATTTACGAGGATAATCAAAACGACACTCGGGGCTAAACCTAAGTTCATGTTGGTTTAGGCCATCAGTTTTCCTAACAACCGTTGGTTTAGATACCATCAAAGGCTGGCCTGATAATCGCGCTAAATAAGCACGCTTGAAGGGCGTGAAAACTTTGTAATATTGCTGCTGCTTGTTAACGACTGAACCGGGCGCAAACAGGCATTTATCATGATGGCAAAGCAGCTCGATAGAAGTCGATGATAAGCTGCTTTGTAACCGAGCATCGCGCTGGCTTTCATTCCACTCGTACTCTCGATTCAAATGGATATGAGTGACATCGAGAGAAACCGCTAGGCTTTGCAAGGCGTCGACGCTGTCTGAAAACGTGTCCACTTGCATGTACAACAGCTCGATATTGAGAATCGCAAGGTCGCGCTGCAAACAACTCAAGCGACGAAATATTAAATCGGCTTGAATGGGTGCTAAGTCATGGCTTTGCCATGTTTTGGGTGTGGCAATATACACCGCAACAACTGGCTCGCCTGTTCGCGTTGCCTCAATCAAGGCGGTGTTGTCTTCTACTCGTAAATCGCGCCTAAACCAAACTAATTGCATACCCATACCTTAAAATCTATGTACCGACCTAACCCTAACTGGTGACTGCCATTAATGAAGAGAGCAAATCATTAGGGATCATTTTCTCCCCCATCTGCTCCGACAGGCGGCTGAGCAGTTTGACCTGCGTTGCCGAAGGCGCTTGTGAACTGTGCAGAGCCAAATGAGTAAAGCTGCCGATAGAAGCATGGTCAATCAAACCAGAAACGTCCGAGACTCCTTCTAGCAAGCTGATATGCAATCCTTTCTCAAGCAAACTTAGCGACCACATTTTTAGACTGAGTGAGCCAAGAGGGTCAAAACTCACGACTAAACATTTGCCTTTGTGCGCCGCCTTATTTTCAGATTCAATTATCTCACCAAGCTGCACGCTCAATATTGACTGAATCAAACCGAAATGGAGGCTTCGCTGACCCTTTTTCATTTGTTCAATGGCAGCAAAAATAGGTGTAACAAACCGCGACTGCACAATATTCAATGGGTACTCTTTAAAAACCGTTGTAACAATCGATTCAGCACGTTGGCGATTAAGCTCAGAAAGAGCCTGCAATAGAGGCTCAACTTCATCTAGCCGAGAGGATTGTTCATTAACCGAAGCGTTCAAATCGCCACTTTCTAGCAAGCCTTTCACCTTGCCAATCGCGACCCCTTTTGCCAGCCAGCCTTGAATTGCTTTTATTTGCTCCAGATGCTGCTCTGTGTATAAACGATGGCCTTTTTCCGTTCTCTGAGGCTGAATAATGTTATAACGGCGCTGCCAAGCACGAAGCGTAACCGGTTTTACTCCAGTCAGCTCCGCCACTTCACGAATCGCATAAAGCTTGTTGTCACAATCCATAGCGTAGACGTAACTCCTGTGGATGAGGGTTAAAAAACGTTTGATGATTTAGATAGTTAGATGGATAACGACTCATATGATGTTTTAGAAGGACCAATGGTGCAAGTAGTGGTAGCACACCAACACGATAATCATGAATTGTTTGGGTTAACTCTGCACGTTCCGATTTTTGCAGATTACGTTTGAAGTAACCTTGGATGTGCATCAATACGTTAGTGTTGTTCTTACGACTTGCTCGATGAGTCATCGCTGTCATCAACCCATTACGATAAATGTGGTAAAACTCTTCTGGCTGGTAATCCTTCACATTCGCCACCAATTTTCCTAGCGCTTTATACGACGCAGGGTGATGTGCCATTAAGGTCAATTTATAACGAGAGTGAAAAGCGACGATTTTTCCCGGTGTCGGCTCACCTGCCATGGATTGATAAAAATCATTTAAACAAAATACACGAGCCACAAAGTTCTCTTTCAGAACTGGGTCATTCAAACGACCATCTTCTTCTATTGGCAACCAAGGCATCTGTTTCATCAACTGCTGAGTATATAAGCCAACCCCATTATTATCGGCATTATGTTTGCCGTAAATTTTGACGCGCTCCATGCCACAAGTTGGCGATTTCGCACAAACAATGTAGCCGCACAAATCTTGCTTCGCTAAGCCGCTAACACGCTGCTCGGCGTAATTCACCATGGTTTGAGTGTGTTCTTTTGTCGCGTCTTTTGTCTCGACTAACGCGACACGCTCTTTGTCTGAGATTAAGCGGATAGTCGGACGAGGCACCGGCATGCCAGATTCCACTTCCGGACAGATAGAAAGAAAGTCAAAATGAGTCGCTAACTCTTGGTGTACAAAACGGCTGCGCTTATGACCGCCATCAAATCGTACTTTCTCGCCCAACACACATGCACTTACGCCAACTTTAATTTTTGTATCCATGGTAATTACTCCGCTCAGTAAAGTTGTACAAAATTAATATACGTATAAGTATTAGCATAAAGATCATGAATTATACAAAAAATTTTTACGTACAACTCTGTACAACAAACCTCTTTCGAAGGTTAACTTTCAGCTTAATGAGAGGATTTTTACCATCGATACAACTGATTGAATATTTCGCAAACGTTTCCCGAATCGATTGCATTACCACTTTCAACAAAATTAGTTATCAAGGGGCGTTAGAATGGCATAATCCGCATTTTTTGTGACGAGCTTCTCAAGGAATCCCGCCATATCTAGCTAGTATGGCTTCAACAGATTTATTGAAGTTCAACATAATTAGTAATCAGAACTTACTAACTCATTGGAGTAACGACTATGGCAACCCCACACATTAACGCTCAACCTGGTGATTTCGCAGAAACTGTTCTAATGCCAGGCGACCCACTACGCGCTAAATACATCGCAGAAACTTTCCTAGACGATGTTAAACAAGTATGTGATGTACGTAATATGTTCGGTTACACAGGCACTTACAAAGGTAAAAAAGTATCTGTAATGGGCCATGGTATGGGTATCCCATCATGCTGTATCTACGTTCACGAATTGATCGCTGAATACGGCGTGAAAAACGTAATCCGCGTAGGTAGCTGTGGTGCAGTACGTGACGACGTTAAACTAATGGACGTTGTGATCGGTATGGGCGCGTCTACGGACTCTAAAGTAAACCGTATTCGCTTCAACAACCACGATTTCGCGGCTATCGCTGACTACGGTCTACTAGAAGAAGCGGTAAACCAAGCACGTGCACAAGAAGTACCAGTTAAAGTAGGTAACGTATTCTCTGCAGACCTTTTCTACACTCCAGAAGCTGACATCTTCGAGAAGATGGAAAAACTAGGCATTCTAGGTGTTGATATGGAAGCTGCGGGTATCTACGGCGTAGCCGCTGACCTAGGTGCTAAAGCACTGACTATCCTAACTGTTTCTGACCACATCATCCGTGGTGAAAAACTAAGCTCAGAAGAGCGTCAAAAATCGTTCAACGATATGATGAAAGTGGCACTTGAAACTGCAATCAATATCTAAACGCTTTGTCTTCGCTGCCAAGAATACTTCTTGGCAGCCCAAATTATCCCGAGGGGGCGATTGTGACATCAGGCAACCTGCCTAAGGAAGCAAACGGGTTACAACTCAACTTTTGTAAAACATTGGCGTGTGACAACTTTGGATTGAGTGATGCACAGCATTACATTGTGCAACATGCTAACCCTAAGCGACCTGCGATGGTTTGCCGCGAGTGTGGCGCTTTCCCCCCCTTACTTAACAACCAAGAAGTCCTCAACGAGTTACAACGTTTAAGACAGCTTCATTGTGAAGGTCTGCCTGCGTGTCGTAACGACAGGTGTGACTACTTCGGCCTCTCTGTTCATACCCATAAGCACCTTTATCATGCCTTTGGCTACAGTGGCGATCGCCAACGTTACCGCTGTAAATGCTGCCAATCCACCTTTGTTGATAAGTGGTCTGGGATAAACAAAAAACTCGCTTTTCAAGAAAACCTCCTTGGTTTGCTCTTTATGGGCTACTCGGTGCGTGAAATTTGCCGCAAGCTAGAGATTAATCCAAAGACGTTTTACGACCATGTTGATCATATTGCCAGCCGATGCCGCCGCAAGCTCGCGATGTTCGACGCTCGTTGGGTCAACCATGCTGAGCACTACGAACTTGCCTCCCACTACATGCCATTACAGCCAAAAAGTAATAACGGCGTACTGTGGATAGCCACCGGTGAAGCTCACTCTGGCTATATCCTTTGTCAGCATGTCAATTATTCGGCGGAAGAAGAACCCATCGGAGAGGTGGATCATAACCCTTTCGATTCGTCGGCTCGTTTTGTGTCTAGAGAACACTATTCAGAAGCGAATCAACCCGCACCTGAGCCCTCTCCCGTTCTGCGCGAAAGAATTGATCAGCAATATCAAACCATCTTGGCTCGTGGCAACGTCGAAGACCCAATGGGTAACCTCACTGTCTTCAATTACCCTTCAAAAGGGGCATTAATTCGTCCACCTTACACCTCGTATGCTCATTTCTTACATGTGTTGGATATGTGCGACCAAGAGCGGCAAGTTTCGATCTATTTGCCGCAAGACCCAGTGCTAAGATCTGCCGCTTTAAGTGTTTGTTTGCCGAAAATTAAATCTGATTCGGTCGATTTAATGTACGTTGAAGAAGATGCAAATTGGCAGCTGAATCGCAGTTTAGACAAAATTGACATTGTGCACATGGGGTGGTGGCGAGACCGCTGGGCAATCGCTCATTCAGGCGCACAAGCTAAAGGCATCTGTTACCTTGCAGGTACTAACAATAACCCACGTCTTTGGTTGAACAAGGCCTCAATCGGAAAAACTGAGTTCTACCAAAATCGATTCCAACTTTTGTTTGAAGGTTTCATTAACGAACCTCGTCGCAAATTACGCCCAGCTGGCCTGCTTCCAGTATTGGATATTTTTAGAGCATGGCATAATCTTTGCTACCAAGATAAGCAAGGGGCAACGGCAGCACAAAACCTTGGCTTAACACAATCGCCTTTGACACTGCGCCAACTCCTTTCATAATTATCATTAATGTGAAGTAGCCCATTAAACCATCGATCAGATGGTACTTTTTGTAGCGAATGACATGCTGCTATTCATATAATGCTTTTGTATTATCGCCGTTTGCTGTTAAGGAATTGATTCATTGGATAAAAGCCAGCAATTGCTAGAAATAGAAATCGAACAGCTTAAGCCGCGCGTGGAATTTGAGCCGGAAGCCGTGTTGGCGATTGCTGAACAATGCGCATTCCGGGCCAATCAAATCTTATACCCCGAAGGTGTCATCGAAAGTTTAATTTTAATGTCTCGATGTTACTGGGCGCTGATGGATTACCGCAAAGGCTTAAAGTGCATCCGAGACGCTCATACCAAAATAAGCCAAATCGATAACGACGATTGCCTACCCGAAATTCTACATATTCATGCGCTTCACTTCTGGGGCCAAGCTAAATACTACTCAGCCCAGCAATTCTGGATTCAAACACTCGAGCAAGCTTCATTTGTCGATCAGGTCGAGTTCCAGATTGAAGCTTTGATTGGCCTTGGCAACGTTTGGCGCATTACCGACGAATACAATCTAGCCCTCACCACCCATGAACTTGCGGCCAAGGTGGCCAACATTAAGCGTATTGAGTGGCTGGAAGGCAAAGCGCAAATTCTACTCGCGTGGGATCACTACTTACTCAACAACTATGTTGAAATGCTTTCGATCTTAGATAGTGCCGCAGAAAACCTAAGCAATCATAACAACAAAACTTGGCAAGCAGAGATTTGGGATTTTCGTGGTTTGGCATTACTAGGGTTAGAGCGCCTTGAAGATGCCGAACTCGCAACCAAAAAAGCACACGAACTTGTGGTCGAAAATGACCTCACTTGGATGAAAGCGCACTCTTACATTAGCCGTGCTCGCTTAGAACTACTGCGCAAAGACGCAACTAAAGCCAATGAACTACTGACCATCGCCGAGCAATCGGCCGATGCGTTTGATAATGGCGAGCTGCTTTCACAGATTTATTTTCAGCAGTCTGTCGTTGCCGAAGAGATTGGCGACTACCGCATAGCATTGGATGCTTTTAAAAAATACCGTTCTCACAGCAACGACATGCTGCGCGAACAAACCTTCCGAGAAGGCAGTGATAAAGCACGCTCATCGAAACGTATTTTAGAACAGCGCGCCCGTAAGCTTATCAATCGAATTAGAGCACAGTTTGAGTACGACCCGAACAACCATTTAACTCAAATCGTATCGGAAACTTATTGGTGGGAGCAGCTAATCCTATTCAAAACCGAGCTGAAAAAATCCAATCACGCAGTGATTATGATTCATCACTCTGACTCTCGCTGCCTCGAAATTTGTGCCGAATTGGCTCACTCATTATGCAATCCAGAAGATCTTATCGCACGTCTTAGCTCAGAAAGACTAGGCATTCTTCTGGCTGAAAAAGATAAAGAAGCCAGCGACTTCTTTAGAGTGCTCGCGCAAATGATTGAAATATATCCTTGGCATCGCAAAGGGATAAAGCACTCATTACCTAAAGTGGAATTACAAGATATTCTCACCTTCCCATTCACCTTGGATCAGCTCGAAGAGAGTCAGGTAGGCAATTAGTATGATGGAAGTCTTCTTAAATAAAATCTCAGATGCCGGCCTTGATCCTGCCTCCGTCTCCGGTGAAGACGCTTTAATCTTTTGGAATCACGTTCGTCAGCATGTGGCAACAACGCCACAGGAAAAAGCGCAAACACTCATCATTAGCGCTGAATTTCGTACCTCTCTCAAACAGTTCCAAGAAGGCATTGATGAGCTGCGCGCGGCATTAGAGTTACTTACTTTGCCTAACGACGCTGAACTGATTCTTGAAGTACGTGGATTGCTTGCTAACCGTCTGGTTGACCACGGAGACTTCGCGGCGGCGTTAAATGAATACACCAACTCCTCAACGATTGCCGTAGACAACGGCTACATTGATGCTTATGTATCCTCGGTTATCGGTATGGGTAATCTGTGTGATGCCTATGGCGATCACAACCGCGCGCTGCGCTATTACCAAAAAGTTGACTCCATTGATCACGCCATTAGTAGTCGCTCACTCCGCTTGCGTTACAAGCTCTACATGCTGTCTTGCTACATTGAGTTAAACCGCCTCTCTGCGGCAAAAGACTTGATCAAAGAATGTGAAGAACTTGGTATTTTAGTCAGTGATAAAGTACTGGCAGGTCAAACGCTACTTTACCAAGCTAAATTACTGCGTCAGCAAGGCAAGCTAGAAGAAGCCATGCGTTGCCTAGGCCATGTGCAGTATGCTGCTGGTAACATTAACTCCAATTGGCTTTCGAACATGATCCGCATGGAGTTAGGTTGCTGCTTAAATGAAGCAGAAAAAACCCATTTAGCCGATTGGGTCTTAGAGAGCGCCCACAAGCGCATTAAGCGTGAGGGCTCACCGATCCTGAATCTCAAGCTTTGTAACGCACTCGCATCTGTGTATGAAAAGCAAGGCAATCACAAAAAAGCCTTAGAATACCATCGCCGCGCGTTTCGTATTGAAAATGACTTAATGAAAAAGATCCCAATTTGCGAATTGGGCGCTAGCCAATTACGTCGATTGTCTCGCTTTGAGCTGCAGCTCAAACTGATCCTCTCTGAGATCGAAAATCGTGAGCTTAAAGAAACGACCGAGCACCAAAAACACGCGGTAGCTCAATTGCAGCAAGACGTATTCACCGACCCACTTACTGGGCTGCACAACCGCCGTTGGCTCGATGTAAAACTCAAAGATTTACTGCTACACGAAACACCCTTTGCCCTATTGGTTGTCGACATTGACCACTTCAAGTCCATTAACGATGAGTTGAGCCACCTAATTGGTGATAAAGCTATTGTTAACGTCTCTTCAGAATTGGCGTCTTACTTTAAGTTCCGCGGAGCATCATGCGTTCGCTTTGGTGGTGAAGAGTTCTTAGTCATATTGGAGCGCCATAATGTCGCTCAAGCTGAAATGCACGCAGAAAACTACCGAGACCGTATCTTCCAATTTAATTGGCAAGAGATTCTTGGCGAGCGCGGCCTCACCGTCAGTGTTGGAATTACCTTACATCGTGAAGGCGAAAACACCCAACGAACCTTCTACCGAGCCGACAAAGCACTGTACCGAGCCAAAGCAAACGGTCGTAACCAAGTTTGCTGCGAATAGCCTCCTCTCCCATTAGGCCATGACATTTCGGCATGGCCTTTTACTTTAAAAAAACATAATTTCTTCAATAATTTATTCCATTATTTTCTATAATAATTAAAAGAAAACGATACACATTATTAACGTTTATAAAGTATGCTATTTGTTGAGTTTTTACTTAAGGATGAATTATGTTTCTCGACTATTTTGCACTAGGGCTATTGATATTTGTCGCTCTGGTCATCTTCTACGGCATTATTGTCATTCACGATATTCCTTACGAGATATCGAAAGAGCGCGACCATCCTCATCAAGATGCCATTCATTATGCTGGTTGGGTCAGTTTGTTTACGCTCCATGCGCTTTGGCCATTCTTATGGATATGGGCAACACTTTGGCGCAAAGAACGAGGCTGGGGCTTTCAACGTCTTGAAGAAGAACAGCACGATATTCATCACCGCGTCGATATACTGATTGACCAAGTTCAAACCCTGCAACAAGAAGTCAGTGAACTAAAACAGGCTAATCAATCTTTAATCACTGAAAAATCAGATAGCCATCAAGCGCCTCTGTCGCCTGAAAATACTAACCACCAAAGTGAGGAGAACTGATTATGGATCTACTGCTCATCCTCACCTATGCCGCTTTATGTATTACCATCTTCAAAGTATTTCGCATCCCGCTAAATAAATGGACCGTCCCTACTGCGGTATTAGGCGGTGTTGTGCTCATTGGTACGCTGATTTTGCTGATGAACTACAACCACCCTTTCACTCAGATTGGTAACCAAGTTTACTCTTCTACACCAATCGTATCGGGTGTTCGTGGCCGTGTCATTGAAGTGCCTGTGACTCCAAACCAGCCTCTTAAGCAAGGTGATGTCCTATTCAAAATCGACCCGATCCCATATCAAGCAACCGTCGATAAAATCAAAGCGCAAATCAAAGAAGCCAGTCAAGGCGCACTTGGTTTAGAGTCCGGCTTACAAGAAGCACAAGCGGCACAGCTAAAAGCGATTGCTGACCGAGATAAGGCGGAGCGCGAATACTCTCGATACCAGCGCGGTTTTGCTAAAGGCGCGTTCACAGAACAGCAAGTGGATACCCGTCGCCAAACGTATAAAGCAGCTCAAGCTGCATTAGAGATTGCACAAACCAAAGTAGAACAAGCGCAGATCGCCCTTAATTCTGAAATCGGTGGTGAGAATACCGCTGTCGCGAAACTGTTGGCTGATTTACGTAAAGCTGAGTTCGATCTTGAACAAACCACCGTGCGCGCACCAACAGATGGCTTTGCCACCCAGGTTGCCTTGCGCCCTGGGGTTATGGCGGTACCTTTACCACTGGCACCTGTGATGTCGTTTGTTCACAGCGAAGATCTACTTTATACCGCAGCGTATCGTCAAAACTCATTGCAACGCCTAAAACCGGGCTTTGAAGCTGAGTTTTTATTCCGCTCACTACCGGGCAGAGTATTTAAAGGTGAAGTAGTGGAAGTGTTACCAGCCATTGGCGAAAGCCAATTCCAAGCTCGTGGCGCGTTATTTGGCTCGGATGCACTAAGAACCAACGGGCGTGTGTTAGTCACTTTACGCATTACCGATGATCTCAGTGAGTACCAACTACCACTTGGTACTGCATTTGAGGCGGCGGTTTACTCAGATAGCTTCACCCATGTATCCATTATGCGTAAAGTGCTTATTCGAATGAAAAGCTGGCAAAATTACTTATATTTAGACCACTAGCATCATTGATAGAAGCGTCAAGTAAGATATACATCAAGCTTTTAATGTACTTTACCTAATTTGATTGTTAATAGCCTAGAGGCGCGAGTAAAATCGCGCCTTTCCTTTTTACATCGTTCAGGTTCCATGATTTCTCATCTTATTAAGCTGCTCGCTTGTCTCTTGCTTATCATGCCATTCCGACTGATGGCAAATAGCGCTATTCAGCAAGGGTTTGACCTACTCAAACCTAACCCAGCAGGTGCGCTAGAAATCATCCAACCACTTGATGTGAAATCTTTATCCGTATTAGAACAACTCCAATACGCCCACCTGTTTGTTTCTTCAAATAACCTACAAGGTCATTACCCAGCAAGTATTCATTTTATTGAAACGACTACGCTGCCGACGCCAAACAATGCCGAAGAATTTCGTCAGATGCTCAATCTAGCCATTCGCATGGCGTGGCCTTACGAAGCGACTGGCCAATTCGACGCGGCGCTAAATTGGTACAAAACAGCAGAAGACATCGCACTGCGACTGCAAGATAAAGAAGAACAAGGATACGTGAAGCTGCAATACAGCGCAGTGTACATGCAGCAAGGTTATTCATGGCAAGCATTAAGCATTGCCAAAGAAGCTCAACAATTACTGATGCACAGTAAAGATGAAGTCATTATTGCTGATCTCAATAGCCAACTTGGGATTCTTTACTACCTTAACGGGGATTTTGCTGAGTCTATTGCGCTACAAAACAAAGTTCTTGTTCAAGCAGAAAAAGATCACAGCGTACAAGAGCGCTCTGCCGCCCATTACAACATCGCCAACGCTTACTTAAAGTGGGGAAAAGAAAGCAATAAAGGGCTCAAATTACTCAAAGCTAATCAACACTACAAACAAGCCTTGGAACTGGCGATAGAGTTAAACTCTAACTATCTAATAAGAAATAACCTACTTGGCTTGGTCGCTCTGCACACCTATTCAAATAATCTTTCTGTTGCGGGCGAGTACGTCAAACAGCTGTTAAACCTAGATGTCGAAAATCAAGGTTTTAGTGCACTATCATTTAATCTCATTCTGGCGCAATACTATGCTAGAACTAAACAAACCGAAGCTGTACAGCCTCACCTAGATGTCGTTATTGAATACTTTGAAAAACACGATAAACGTCTTCCAAGCTACGCAATCATCAAGCAAAAAGAACTGGCGGAGCTGTACGCGAATCTGGGCGACTATCAATTGGCTTATGTGTGGCTCGAGCGCTACAACAACCAAGTCTTAAGTACCCAACAGCTAAACTTGCAACAACAAGTCGCTACACTTAAATCCGAACTGGATAACCAGCGCTTACTGCACGAAAATAGCCTACTTAGCTTGCAAAGCCATCGCTCTGGCATCATCACTTTCATTGCGTTATTGATTGTCTGTATTACCGCCGCGATGCTTTATTGGCAGTACCGTAAGAAACGCTTGTTCTACAAACTGTCGAACACTGACTTTTTAACCGGTATTGCCAATCGTCGTTTCATCATGGAAGAAGGTGAACGCTTATATAAACGTCAACAACTATCTAGCATCGTACTGGATATTGATCATTTCAAATCAATCAACGACCAATTTGGTCATGATACCGGAGATCTTGTACTCAGTGACGTAACGAGCATCATGCAGCAGTTTTTGTCTCACGGTGAAATGCTAGGAAGAATTGGTGGTGAGGAATTTCTTATCTTACTACCCAATATCTCTCAACAAGAACTACAAGAATATGCGGAGAGCTTGCGGGTGATGATAGAAAGTCATCCATTTAAGACCCATTTAGGTCAACCGCTGCAAGTCACTGCGAGTTTTGGCCTAGCGGCCTATAAAGCAAAAAGCTTGGCTACGCAATTTACTAGCGCAGACCAAGCTCTCTATCAAGCCAAACAACAAGGGCGAAATTGCTGGGTGCTAGGCTGACCCTAGCTCCACTTCATGACGCGAACTTCATTACCTTCTTCGGGTTTGCGCGGGATGTTCAATGACAGCACTAAAGATACACCCGCCATTGCTGCACCGATAAAGAACACAGCAGAAGGCGACACTAGCCAAATCAAACCAAAGGTTACCGGTATCACTACCGCTGCTATGTGGTTAATAGTAAACGAGACACCCGCCGTGGAGGCCATGTCCGCAGGATCGGCTATTTTTTGGAAGTACGTTTTAATCGCTAACGCCAGTGCGAAGAACAAATGGTCAATGATGTACAGCGCAGCAGCCCACTCCGCGGTTTGCACAAAAGCATAGCCAACAAATACGAAGATCAGACCGACGTATTCAAACATTAGCGCCTTACGCTCACCAACACGACCGATAAACTTACCGATACGTTTAGCAAACAAAAAGTTGAACACATAGTTAGCGACAAACAGCAAAGTAATATCTGCGGCAGAATACCCAAATCGCTCAACCATCAAAAAGCCAGCGAATACGGTGAAGATCTGACGACGAGCACCACTCATAAAGGTCAGTGCATAGTAAAGCCAGTAGCGCTTTCTCAGCACCAGCTTTTTATTTTGCGCCACTTTGGTTTCAAATTGTGGGAAGGTCATGGCAATCCACATCACCAAGACAAAACCAATACCGCCAAACAGTAAATAGACCCATTTAAAATCAAGTTGGAACACCTCCAAGCACACCCACAGCGAGCCATAGGTAAGCAATGAAGCTAGTGCCCCAACTGAAATATATTTACCCAGCATTTCTGGTGCTTCTTCTTTACTCAACCACTGTAAAGCAAGCGACTGCTTTAAGGTTTCGAAGTAGTGAAACCCTGTCGACATCAATAGTGTTGTCAAAAGCAATCCAGTCAGAGAGGGGAAAAAACCTGTAATTGCACTGCCCAAGGTAAGCATGGCCAGTGACACAATCATAAATCGCTGTTCACGAATAAACAGCAAAACAAAGATCACTGTAAATGCCAAAAAGCCCGGGATCTCACGAACACTTTGCAATAAACCAATATCAGCACCATCAAAATTAGCGCGCTCAATCACGAAGTTATTCAACAACGCCATCCAGCTTGAAAAGGCAATCGGTACAATAATGGAGATGATCAGTAAAAAGTTTTGAGGCGTTTTCCACGCCGAGGGTTGGTTCATCATTTGCTTCCTATTTGTTCAAGCTTTCTACACTACCTCGCCGACCTAGATAACACAATTTTATTTACAATTTAGACATTACTTTAACTTTCATAGACTTATCCCTTATCTAAGGTTAATGTGTCTTGACGTTGTTTTTAAGAAGGGAAGCTATATGAACATTACCATACGCCGCACGTTACCTAGCGATGCCCAAGCCATCGCAGATATTTTCGCCCAGCCTAAAGCACACAGAGAAACATTACAGCTTCCCTACCCAACGGCAGCTACTTGGCAGAAGCGTTTAGAGAACATTCCCGAACATATCTATAGCTTTGTGGCTGAAGTCGATGGCAGGGTAGTCGGTAATTTGGGCTTTGAACACCTACAGCGCCCTAGGTTGTTACACTGTGGTCAATTTGGGCTCGCGGTACACGATGATTTTCACGGCCTTGGCATTGCGAGCCAATTAATTGAAGCAGTACTCGATTTAGCAGACAACTGGCTGCAGATAAAACGCATTCAGATTGAAGTGAATGTTGATAATCATCCCGCCATTGCGTGCTATAAAAAATATGGCTTTGAGATTGAAGGGGAAGCCAAACATTCAGTGTTTCGCGCAGGAGAGTACGTAAACACCTATTACATGGCTCGAATCAAATCATAAGCGGTAACGCGGCAACACGCCGCGTTATTAATTATGCTTTTAGATGCTGCCATTGCGGGTTACGCTCAAAATAAACCACGACAAAGCTGCATACCGGGTCTACTTTTTTACCCATTTTTTCGATTTCAGGCAGTACAGCTTCCATCATCACTTTACCGTATCCTTTCCCTTGAAGCCCTTCTGGTACTTTAGTTGAGGTGATAGCAAGTACTTCGCCACGAGGCTCAAACGTAACGATTGCATATTGTTCATCTTGCAAATGCACACGAAATTGGTGTCGCTCTGGTTCAAAAAACACACGATGCATAATATTGACTCCGAAAGTGTTACTCAGCTCATACTTCTAACATACATTGAGGTTTGAACTAATGCCAATCAATAAATAGAATCAAGCTAATTAACAATAGGCTGGCCTCAACCTCTGATTAAAGCCTATTACAACAATAATTTATATCTTGGCACACGGTGACTAAATGAATTCCCAATTAGGGGCGTCAACTGAAGCTGAAGCTCAACAAACGGAACAGCGAGCGACATCAACCATCAATAGCAATGATGCGTTAACGATGATTGATCATGGTAGCGAGCTAAATATTGAGATAGTCACCCCTGTCGGCACGACCTATCGCGGCAAAAGCTTATTTATTGGTACTCACTCTAATCGCATGATTTTGCTTGAGTTGCCTAAAGTGTCGGATGATCAATTAGAGTACTTTTTCCAAGAAGGCTTCTGGGCAACCATCCACGCCATCTCTCCACGTGGTGAAGGCGCTATTTTACAATACCGCAGCCAAATTCTTCATATTGTCAAAGCACCTGTCGCTATGATGCTGATGTCTATTCCGCAAACCATGCAGGTGACACCGCTCCGTAACGAACCCCGCTATGAAGTGGCGCTTGAAGCCAAGGCGCATACCATGAATCATCGTATTGATTGCGAAATTCGTGACCTTTCTAAGAGTGGCTGTATGTATATCACGCCAAGCTTATCTCGCCCGTTTAAGGTTGGCGAACTGATTGAATTGCACCTTATAACCAATAAAGAACACAAAAGCTTTGAGCCTCTCTTTGGCATTGTCTGCAACGCGCGACAATCGGGTCATAAGCGTCAATATGGGGTCAAGTTTGACCAACGCGGTAAAGCCAACGCAAAAGCCTTACTCGCCAATCTAAAATATGATGGAAGCCGACTCAGCCTACGTTAATTAAGCCAATTTATACTCTCTCATCGAGTCATCTTATTTATGGCTCACTTTTAAGCGGTTTTTTCATACTTTTTTGACATTAGAGTGAGTATACTCAGCCCATCTTTAACCATTAATCATATTGAATGAACTACTTAACCACTTTCTTCAAAGGCATCGCTATGGGCGCTGCTGACGTAGTACCGGGTGTATCTGGCGGTACTATTGCCTTCATTACTGGTATTTACGATACATTGCTTGAAAGCATCCGCCGCATTAACCCAAGTATCCTTGGCATCTGGAAGCGCGAAGGCTTTAAAGCGGCTTTTAACCATATTAACGGTTTGTTCCTGATGAGTTTGTTTGGTGGGGTGTTCATCAGTATCGCAACCCTTGCCAAACTGATTTCTTGGCTGTTAGTCACCCACCCGATTCCACTGTGGTCATTTTTCTTTGGCCTTATCCTTGTTTCCGTATTTCATATTTTAAAGCAAGTCGAAAAGCGTACCCTTGATCGCTTAGTGTTTCTTGTTTTGGGTGTCGCTTTTGCCTACTGCATTACCATCTTAAAACCTCTACAGATGGAACCAACCAGTATCAATGTGATGATCGCCGGTGCAATTGCGATTTGCGCCATGATCCTGCCGGGTATCTCAGGCAGCTTCATATTATTGCTCATCGGTATGTACGCACCGGTACTTGGCGCGGTTAAATCATTTGATGTGGGAATCATTGCGCTGTTTCTATCAGGGTGTGTAGTTGGCCTACTAAGCTTCTCACACGTTTTATCTTGGCTGCTAAAACGCTTTAGAGACGCAACTCTCGTCTTCCTAACGGGTTTGATGATAGGTACGTTACCAAAGATATGGCCATGGAAAGAGACCTTAACATGGCGAGTGAACTCTAAAGGTGAAGAAGTACCGCTGATTCAGCAAAACCTTTCTCCATTTGAGTTTGAAACCCTATTCAGCCAGCCTTCTCAGCTTGGCTTAGCCATACTAATGATGTTCGCTGCTATCGCGTTAGTGCTTGGTTTAGAGAAGTTTGCAGAAAAGAAATAGATTAATTAAAACAAAGGCCCGCGATTGCTGGCCTTTGTTCTATCTACATAGGACGACAGTTACTTACGCCCCAAAATACGTAGGATTCTTAAAAACAAGTTAATGATATCCATATAAAGCGCAGCTGCACTATCTACCGCATTATCTACTGTCCTAGGTATTTGATTCGCTCGTCCCCAGTCATAGCCAATATAACCACAGAAGATCACCGCAACAACCCAATCAATCCACGCCTGATGGATGCCAAATACAAATATCTGAACCAGCTCAATGACGATGACAATAAGGAGCGAGATAGTTAGAGCCCCCGAAATTCGAGCAAAGAAAGCAGGAAACAACGTACCTAAAATCATCATGATACCAGTGACTAAACCTGTCACTTTAATCGCCTCAACAACCAAAGCAGGATCATACTGAGCAACGACAATATTAATCACAAGGCCAAAAGGCAGTACCACTAAGTTGTACCCCAAGAAACTTATTAATGGGTTGGAAGAAGAGCTGAATAAGTAAACGCCAGCGAAACAACTAGCAAAATACCCAATAAAAAATACCCACGGGTTTATCGCCATAATAGATTCTACCGGAATAGTAGAAACCATCAGGTAGTTAACCCAAAAGCCCCAACACAAAACGGCTCCTATAATTAAGTTATACAGCCTAGAACTGATTTCGGGTTCACCAGTTTGGGTTCGTTCGAAAACATTCGACTCCATCATGATTTTCTTATCCTTATTACTACTCAATGATCTAATGGTCCATTACGCACCATGTGCACAAGCTATCATATATATCGAGATTTCATAAATCTTCTCTTGCAACTACCCAAGCCACTCTACTTTTGAGTCCAAATGTATATGACGCACTTCAACCCCTTCTAAAGCAGTATCTAGCGAACTAATTCGTACTCTTCTTACATCAGGAAAATCATTATGCGCGCTATACAAAGGGCTACCACAGCATCGACAAAAAGCTCTGACCTTCTAGCATTCAACTACCTCTCATCTCACTGAAAACCACCTTAACATTATGGTTAAAAGTCACCACGTGACTCTCTATTCCAAGCCTGATATTGTTCATTTATAAAACAATAATGGTCAACGATGGAATGTTTGAACAAATCATAGGGATACTTTTCCCCGTCTTCGCTTTAGTGATGGTTGGCTTTTCTGTAGGTCGCTGGCTTAAACCAGACTTCGCCCCAATCAATCGTATCAATATGGATGCCTTCACCCCCGCTTTGGTGTTTTCATCTTTAGTCGCAATGCCGCTCGATACAGAGCAAGTTCCCTTACTCAGTGCCGCCTTGATAGCCGTCTTAATTCCCGGGCTTGTCATGATACCTATCTGTTGGCTATTTAAGATCGATTACAAAACATGGGCACCGCCGCATATGTTTCGTAACAGTGGGAACCTCGCCATCCCATTATTTACCTACACCTTTGGCGAATCCGCCATTTCAGCCGCCGTGCTGCTATTTGTCGTTTCAGCATGTACTCACATCAGTCTCGGTTTGGCGGTATTAAGTAAAGGAAACCCTCTTAAACAAGTCATCAAAATGCCGGTATTTATTGCCGCAGCGAGTGCCCTTGCGCTCAATCTTGCAGATATTGTGGTTTGGAAACCGCTGTTTGACGCCACCACATTGCTTGGCCAAGCGGCAGTGCCCGTCATGTTGATATCGTTGGGCGCTCAGATGTGTAACATTCGCCTTAGTGGACTGTCTATCGGGCTGTTCTGCACCTTGCAGTCTCTTGTTACAGGGGGGATTGCGTTTGGGTTAATTTATTACTTCGTGCCACTGCCAAAGATGGAACTACAAATGATGGTGCTATTTAGTATGTTGCCACCCGCAGTGATGAACTATTTATTTGCCGAGCGCTTTAATATTGCACCGGCCCAAGTGGCGTCGATGGTGCTGTTTGGTAACTTTTTCAGCATCCTGACGCTGCCGATTTTGTTAATGTTTGCCCTATCCCTTTAATACCGTATCTTCAGGGTTAGTCAGTAAAGATTCCCCGCAGTGCTCCTCAGCTCTTTCATCTTGAGGGTTGCGTAGGTTACAGCTGTCTAAGGACAAGCAGCCACAGCCAATACAGCTGTCCAAGTCATTTTGCAGCGCCTTTAATTGCTGAATACGATGCTCCAAATCTTGCTTCCACTGAGTCGCCATAGATTCCCATTGGCTTTTGGTCGGTGCTTTATGTTTCGGTAAGCATTCAAACGCGCTGGCAATATCTTCCAGTGACATGCCCACTTGCTGTGCGGCTTTTATCACCGCGACCCTACGTATCACACTGCGATCATAACGACGTTGATTACCTTGATTGCGCCAGCTACTGATCAACCCTTTCTGCTCGTAAAAATGCAAAGCCGATACCTTAACACCCGCTCGCTCTGCTACCTGCCCTACTGACATTTCCATTGTTTTGCTCCACTTCCCATATACACGGTTTTCTTTTTTATCCCTGAATTATCTCAAGTCCGCTTGAAACTTTACAGTAGCACTTTTTAGTGAAGTTGGCCGTTACCAAGCTCATCTAAACTTCGCAGAGCACCCCAAAATATATCGCCATAAACTAGTCAATTAAGTGGTATAAACTTCTACTCCCCTCCCCAATAACCGCCTCACTAACACTGTGAAATTTCACACGTTTTCTACATTTATAAATGAAACTTATGAAAATATTTATATAAATTAGTTAATTAGATCGAAAACAATGCAAGAGTTACATCACTATTGGAAGCTGACACTCACATATTTCATCCTGTTTAGGTTCAATGCAATTGGTTGATTAGAATATCACCAGTAATTAGCCCTAAGGTTTATATACCTAAATCGCATAGAACGTATGACCAAGCTCAAAAACGCTGTAAACCAACTCACAATTATCGTAGTAGGTTTGCTCTCAATGAAGAGCAATATTGCTCAGGCAGAAACGACTGCTACTGCTCCTAGAGGCTATGTCGAAGGGAAAGGTGGCGAAATTTCTACGCTTGCGGAACTACGTTGGCTTAGCGAAACGCCTTCTGCTTGGGATGAGATTTGGGTACAAACACAGAACATCGATGCCTCTGAGACGAAAACTTGGAACAATAGCCAAGGCTTTAGACCTATTGGCGATCACAGTAGTGGTGATTTCACCGCTGAACTTTTTAAAGGCACCTACGACGGTTCAGGTTATACCATCAGTAACCTTTATATTTACTACCCCAAATACGATTATGTCGGCATGTTTGGCTTAATTAGCGGCAAAGGACATATCAAAAACTTGCATATAAAAGATGCCGATATCAGAGGAAATAATCACGTTGGCGGTATTGTCGGCTATAACGCGAACGGGAAAATCGACAATGTTAGTATTACAGGGAGCATAAAAGGTTATGACAACATAGGAGGGATTGCAGGGTCTATCAACTCCAAAGATGCCTATATCAATAGCTGTTACGCTGATGTAGAACTTTCTGGTAACAATGATATTGGCGGCGTTGTCGGTGAAACATTCGAATACAACACCATCTCCAACTGTTTTACCACGGGTGATTATACTTCCAAAAATTATGCTGGCGGGCTGATCGGAAATGCCAAAGGTTACATAACTAACAGTTTGACCACAGCAAGACTGCACACCTCAAAACCGACTGAAGGTATCTATGCTTATAAAAAAAGCAGCTCTACCGTTACCGTCACAGACAGCTTCTTCGATTGTGAAGTAGGCGGTAAGCAAGGCTCCAATGACGATTGCAACGATGCTGATCCAAGCTCTCATGGCTACTCCACAGCATTTTTACAAACTCCTACAAATTTCAGCACCTGGGACCAAGGCTCTGCTTGGCAAGCAGGCTTGTGGCGAGTGGAAGCAGGGCAATACCCCTATCTAGTACAAAGAAACATCCCCTTTTTCACTGAGCCTAGCGCTCCGTTACTACCTCAACAGGGTAAAGAAGATCAGGAATTTAGTTTACAAGTCTCCGCACTTCCTTACGGAAACAATCCCGTAAGTTATAAGTTGATTAAAGGACCTGAGTGGTTAACCATTGATACCGATGGTTTGATTTCCGGCACGCCGAGAAACGATCACACCGGAAAACAATATCAACTTATTGTTCAAGCCATCGAGGGTGAAGCCCAAAATCGCCTTCCCCCTATTCAAATCGACGTCATTGAAACCAATGATCAACCCTCAGCCTTAGCAGCTCACTATTCACTACTAAAAGGGACCGTAAAAAGTATCGATCTCAATCATTGGCTAGTCGATGAAGAAAACGGTCCATACAGCTTTACCCTAAAAACATCACTCGCTAATGGCAGTGTATCAGTAATGAGCAATGGCCTCGCGAATATAGCCTTGGATGCGAATTTTACCGGTAATGACTCTTTTACAATAAGCGTTGCTGATGGGCTGCACTCTATCGATCTGAATGTCGCATTAAGCATTGTATCAAGTGAACAAGTCGTTGATGGCTATTGGCATACCTATGAAGACAATGCCATTACAATGGATATGAGCCTACTTGCTGCCAGCAATAGTCCCGTATCGTTGTCGGTAGCCAATCAGCCAAACCATGGAACCCTTTCGAGCATTTCAGGCCAATCTATCACTTATACTCCCGAAGCCAATTTTCACGGGACCGACAGCTTTGACATGCTCGTTAATGGCACAGTTGCAAAGGTTAACCTGATTGTTCATTCAATTACCGATAGCCTCAATATCAAATCGTTTAGCGAATCAACTCTTGAAGATACTGCGATTAACATAGATTTATCTCAAGGGATCGATAACCCAGATAATGCCATTCTTACTTACACGGACGTCTATGCCGAACATGGGCAATTGATTCACCTATCAGGGTCACAATATAAATATACTCCAGCAGCAAACCATGACAGTATGGATACGATCTATTTCTCAGCATTTTCGCCACATCATTCCAAGGTATCCCACGTAATATCGGTATCCATTACTGCACAAAATGACCCACCAACAGTAAGTAATCACTATTACTCTACCTACCAAAAATTCTCCATTCGTCTAACCGATATCATCGATGATATCGATAGCAATTCGCTCACATTTCGGATTGAACAATACGCCAATAGCGGTACATCTAAACTCAATGGCAAAGATCTCTGGTACACGCCAGATTCAACCACGGGTGAAGATAGGGTTATTTTGTCAGTTGATGACGGGGAATTTCGTGAACAATTTACGATAAATATTCGCACAACGACATTCCCAGTCGAACCAAACTATGATGCTACCCACGGCACCATCAACACACTTGCAGAGCTAAGATGGCTTTCTTTGAACAAAAGTGTTTGGGATAAGCATTGGCAATTGGGCTCAGATATTGACGCAAGCGATACTCGATTGTGGCACCTGTCAAACCATGACGGTATAGAATCAACACCTAAAGTTGCGAAAGGCTTTAGCCAAATTGGCTATGGAAGCTCATCATTTAAAGGTATTTTTGATGGCCAAGGATTCACCATTTCCAACCTACATATTTATCGTATCTACGATAAAGGGGTTGGTATTTTTGGCAAGATGGATAAGGCGACCATCACTAACTTAAAACTGACGAATGCTCAAGTACATGGCCTAAATAATGTAGGAACAATCGTCGGTACTGCAACTAACTCTGAATTTAGTCAACTCGATCTTGAAGGTTATATCTATGGGACACAAAACGTAGGAGCGATTGTCGGTAGTGGCAAAGATGTAGTTCTAATTGACAATGGTATTCGCTACCGAGTTGAAGGATTAAACAATATCGGCGGTATGATAGGTGAGGCAGAAAACACTGTCGCATCCCAGAACAACGTACAATCTCAGATTACAGCAACCCGAAACACCGGCGGCTTACTCGGCCTCGCGAAGACCTCAACGGCTGAAAGGAACCAGCTTCAAGTTAATGTTAACTCTAAAAACCACGTTGGAGGCTTAATCGGTTATAGCAACTCATCAACGGCCAACATGAACTCCGTCGAAGCACAAATATCGGGTGAGTCCTATATTGGTGGCATTTCTGGTTATGGTACCAAGCAGATTATCAGCAACAGCGTATCTCACGGCAATATTTCAGGGCTAAGATTTATCGGTGGATTGACCGGATATCACGAAAGTGTTCACGCCGTTATATCCAACAGTTACACTACCGCGTCAATTAACGGCAGTAGTCATTTTGGCGGGATCTATGGTTCTGCAAAAGGCTCGGTAGTTGAAAGCTTTTTTGACTGTACAATTTCCGGTTTTGACTGTAACGAAACCCATGCAAAAACCAGCCAAGAGCTCAAAACGCCGACGACATTCATTGATGCTGGTTGGACATTTGCCGATGCATGGACACAAGGTATTTGGCAAATTTTACCTGAAGCCTACCCGAACCTTATCTTTAATTCAGTGCCGATTTTCACGCAACCTGCAGCACCTATTGGGCTCATTGAACTCAATGAAGGAACAAGCTTCAATCAAACTATCAGTGCAACGTCCACGGACACACAAACACCGATTCATTTTAAACTGTCCGCTAGTTCACCAAACTGGCTCACTATTAATAGTGACACCGGTATTATGTCAGGGACTCCGAAAGAGGCTGACGTAGGCACAACTCACAATATCAGCGTCATCATCAAGCAAGGTAAAGAGAGTAACGCTCTTCCTCCTTTTGATATCACCGTATATAACATAAACCATCCGCCATCAGCCGTTGATGGTCAAATGCAGCTCACCGAAGACGGTCAACAAACGTTAGATTTAAAAAATCTCGTTCAAGACAATGATAGCAGTGACACGCTAACTTTTAGCATTATCGAACAGCCCCAAAGCCGCAAAGCCACCGTATCGATTACTGACCAAGGCATCGCACTTTACCAAACCACAGATGCAGACTTTAGTGGCCCAGACCAGTTTAAATATTCTGTTAGTGACAGCGTGGCTGAACCAGTTATCGCGAATATTAATGTATCAGTTCAAAACGTAAATGACGCACCTATTGCCAGTAACGGACAGATAAAGCTAGATGAAGGCCAAAGCGGAACACTGGATTTAATCCGCTTATTTAGCGATGCCGACCCTAACGATAGCCACCACTATCAAGTCACCCAACCTGAGAGTGGCAACGCCATTGTCACCCTGCAAGGTAGTGTGGTGAGCTATATCCCTACGGATATCGAGTTCTCTGGCGACGATAGGTTTACCTTTACCGTCACTGACAACGACAACCTCAGCGATTCGGCCAGCATCCAGGTCAATGTCCATAACATCAATGATGCGCCTACCGCACGCAATGGCAGTATCAGTCTTGATGACACCACATCAGCCAGTATCGATTTAAGCAGCTTAGTCGATGACTTGGACCCAGATGACCATCATCAGTTCTCTGTTTCTACACCAAATAGCGGTCAAGCAAATGTCGTGGTAGTGGGCAGTGTGGCCACCTATACGGTCACCGATTCTGAGTTGCATGGTGAAGACAGCTTTATCTATACGGTCCGCGATGCGCTAGGTGAATCGGATTCCGCCATCATCAACGTCAGTATCAGTCAACATCAATTGAATGCTGTGGATGATACGCTCTCACTTATCGCTAACGAATCAGAAAGCTATCGCCTAACCGTGTTAACCAATGACTCACACTCAGCAGGAGCAAGCTTTAAGCTGCACTCCGTCACAAGTCAAGATGGTAAAGCGGTGATCTCCGGCCAAGAGATTGTCCTTACATTAACTGAACCATTACCTAGTGCCACCTTGGGTTACACCATTGAAGACGAATATGGCCAAACGGCACATGCCAAGGTCAATCTCACCATTCAGCGAGACGATGACGAATACGCACCTGATATTCAGCCGCAAGCGGATGTAAACGTTGAAGCGCGAGCACTGTTTACTCGAGTAAATCTCTCCCCTCCCACCAGCGAAAGCTACTACGGAGACCCTTTACCTGCGGAGCTCATTGACCCATTATCACCGTTACTGTCTGGCCGTCATACGATACGTTGGTTAGTCGAAGACCATCACGGTCACCGCTCAGTCAGTGAACAGATTGTTGATGTCTATCCGATGGTTTCAATGGGACAAGATGCCGTTGTGAGTAACGACATTGGCAATTATACCGTGCCATTCGTACTCAGTGGCGACGCACCAAGCTACCCAGTAACAATCCCTTATCTAGTCGAAACTCATGACCATTGGGGCAGTTATACCTCTAACAGTGGCGTGATAACGATAGAACACGGTCATATAGGCTACCTTGAGCTAGCCGTGCCTAATACCGGTGATATCGCCTTAACCCAACGATTCACCGTCACGATTGATAGTAGCCAAACAGGGCAAGGCCATTTGCTCAATCTCGGCGCGAAAACTCATCTAAACATCTCGACTCAGGGCGAGGCGATTGCGCCGCAAGTCAGCTCTAGTGTGTATCAACAAAATGAACAGCGCCATTGGATAGACAATCAACACCAAGTCACGATAAACGCGCGAGTCGAGCAGCCTGCTGAGCATGCAAGTTACCAATATCAATGGCACTATGGCCATGACGTTCAGATATTGAATGAACAAGATGGTCAACTCATCATTGACCCAAGCGCCATGGCCGAAGGTATTCATCGCCTGACCGTAGAGGTCTCTCGCAGTGATACGCCAAGCACTAGCACCGAGCACGAAGTGTATCTCGAAGTCACAACGCTTCCTCAGTTATCCCAGTTAATGGACAGTGACGGTGATTTGATAGTCGATAGCCAAGAAGGCTTAAATGATGGCGACCGAGATGGCCTGCCTGACTATCTGGATGACAACACCACCTGTCAAACCATGCCCGCCTATGCCAATCAACCTCAACGTTTTTTAGCAGAAGTCGAGCCTGGCTTATGCTTAATGAAAGGCACGACTACGGCCAATGCTATGACCAGTGGCCTGTTGGTGGATTTAGACAATCAAGGTATCGCGCCTGACAACAATAACAGCTACATCGGCGGCGTGTACGACTTTGCCATTACGGGGCTAACCGCACCGGGGCAAATCACCAATATTGTGCTGCCACAGAAACTGCCTATCCCTGCGAATGCCATCTACCGTAAGCATGCCAACCACAGTTGGAAAGACTTTGTTGATGACATGAACGGCGTGATGCCAGACTTATCGCTACCTAATGGTATGGTCGCCTCCGCCCCCGGAGAAGCCGGATATTGTCCTCCGCCACAATCACCACATGAAGTGGGCTCACCATGGCTAACGGGGTTAATCGAAGGGTATTGGTGTGTGCAGCTGTCCATTCGAGATGGAGGCGCAAATGATGCGGATGGTTTAGTGAATGGTATCATTTACGACCCGAGCGGTTCGGCGGTAGCCAATAGTGCCAATCGAGCGCCTACCGCCATCAATGATTTTTACACCATGCAGCAAGACGAGTGGCATCAAATCATTGAGGTTATCGACAATGACAACGACCCGGATGGTGACCCATTGACCTTAATCAGTGCATCTATCAGCTCAGGATTAGGTTATGTCAGTGTGGAAAACAACGCTATCCGATTTGATAGTGCGGTCAATGTGGTTGGTCAGGTAGAGATCCTCTATACCATCACTGATGGCCAAATGCCTGCCACTGGCACGCTGACTATCGATGTAGTCAGAACCCCAATTAGGCGAAGTGGTGCTCTTTATTGGATAACAGGCCTTTTGCTTATTTCTATCGCACTCTTACGCCAGCGACAAAGTTTTCGCCAACAAAAATAAAGCCAACCTCATTTGAGGTTGGCTAAAGTTCTTACCACTTCTAAGCTGGGGGTTCAGGAGCGGGTAAGAATGGACAATTGCCCCTATCATTCGTTTTGCGAGGATGAGGACGAATGTTCTGATAGAGTCCACATTCAGAATACGGCAATCATGACCGAAAAAGGTTACAAAAATCCTCTCATTTGTAAGAGCCCACTTACAAAAAAAACCAATCCCCATCCAGTAAATCACACACTGTTACTTTGAGATATTTATGCGTAATGGCATCATAATCAGGGCGTTAATATCAGTAGTTAACGGCTAATCAGACAACGAAAGGTTGCGAAAAGAAGGGCAGCATGACAGGTAAACAGATCCTTGTAGTCGACGATAACCTCGACCTACGCGAAGCATTAACCGATTACCTAGGTAAAGCTGGGTTCGATGTCCTTGGCGCTGAAAATGGCGAGGCCATGTGGAAAGTGCTTGAACAGCATCAACCAGACCTCATCATCCTCGATATAATGATGCCCGGTGATGATGGTTTCACGCTTTGCCAACAACTGCGCAGAACCTCTAATGTGCCAATCATCATGCTTACCGCCGTCACCGAAGAAGCTGACCGAGTCGCAGGGCTTGAAATGGGGGCTGATGACTACATTACCAAATCATTTAGCCCGCGAGAGCTGCTTGCTCGCATCAAAACCATCCTACGTCGTAGTATTACCACGCAGAGTGCCAAACTTGCCCGCCGCGTAAAGTTTGATGAATGGCAACTTGATACCGTCACCCGACAGCTCACCCACATCAGTAACAACACCGTCAAACAGCTCAGCGGTGCTGACATGTCTCTACTAGGGCTGTTTATCTCTAACGCGGAATCCATCCTCTCACGTGATGACATCGCGCGTGAAATCTGGGGGCGTGACGCAGACCCTTTTGAGCGCGGTATCGACGTTCAAATTAGTCGATTACGCCACCATTTAGATGACAAAGATCGCTCTCTGATCCTAACGGTTCGCAACAAAGGCTATATGCTGACATCCGGTGTTGTGTATGAAAGCTAAGCCATGGTTAAACTCTTTAGCCACGCGAGCAAGTTTATTCCTTCTCGCGGTGATTTTGCTCGCTCAAATACTGGCAGGTTTGATTTGGTATCAACACAGCAGTGAAAAAGATCAAGAAGGGTTAAAAACCACCGTCAACAGCCTCGCAATGAGTGCGGCTTCAACCATTTCGTTTTTCCAAACGTTACCACCCGAGTATCGCCACTTGGTATTGAACCAACTGCGCAATATGGGTGGTACTCGGTTTTTCGTTTCACTAAATAACCACCAAATTCCCGTATCGCCGCTTCCTGAAAGCCGACGCAAGACCATGGTCATCGACGAAGTACAACAAGTACTGTTGAGTGAGCTAAAAGATGCACCAACCATCAATGTGGAGTTCACCCGCCGCGATAAGCTCAAGGTATTCAATAAAGAGCTTCCTATTGATGAGCTGCCCATGCTGTGGGGACATTACTCCCTCTCTTACGGCGATCTCAATCCGCCTATTTTGGTCATTCAAGTCAAAGTGGATGACAACGCATGGTTCTACCTTGCGGCCGTGCTACCGGCACCATACATCAATTTAGAAACCAGCTACTTTGAAATCCGCGAGTGGTTCACCATGCTGCTTTCATCGTTACTGCTACTCATCTGTACATGGTTTGTTGTCAAACGAGAAATACGCCCAATCCGACAGCTGGCTAAAGCAGCGACGCTAATGTCGAGCCGATTAAAAGTCCCAGAAGTAAAAGAAGAAGGCAGCGCGGAACTTAGAGCAGCAGTACACGCATTCAATAAAATGAACCGCCGTATAGACAGCCACATCAAAGACCGAGAAATGCTGTTTGGCGCGATTTCTCATGATTTAAAAACACCAATCGCGTGCCTTAAACTGCGTGCTGAAATGTTAGATGATGATACCGAACGCGAGCGATTTAGCCGTATTGCCAACGACTTAGATCTGATGGTCAAAGGCGCATTGCAATGCATTAAAGAGACCGACATTCATGAAGATATTGAGGCGATCGATTTACATCAACTTGTCCTTCATATTGCAGCCTCTCTCGACCCAGACAATCAAACTATTAGCATCCATAACGACGCGGTACAGCCTTATGCCGGTAAGCCATTAGCCATCAAACGCTGCATTCAAAACTTGGTCGATAACGCACTCAAATACGGCAATCAATGCGATATCTATCTACAAGAAGATGTGGACTCTATCCGCGTCATTATCGAAGACCATGGTCAACAACTCGACCCAACAACACTGGAAAAGCTTTGCCAACCTTATTACCGAGGAAAAAGCGACAAACCGGGCAATGGTCTGGGATTAACCATTTCACAAAGTATTGCAAAAGCCCATGGAGGCAGTTTGTCACTAAGTATGACAACCCGTGGTGGCCTGTGCGCCACGTTGGCCTTCCCTAGAGATTAACTATGAAAAAAACCATTTTAGGCTTAATGCTAGCAAGCCTCTCAGCCTCATCCTTGGCTGACGTAGAGTTTCTTCACTGGTGGACATCAAAAGGCGAAATTAAGTCTCTTGATGTCCTCGAAAAGCAACTCTTAAAACATGATATCCCACTGCAACATTCGCCAATACTTGGCGGTGGTGGCGATACAGCGATGACGGTTCTGCAAGCCAGAGCCTTGGCTGGCAACACGCCCGATGTGGCGCAAATAGAAGGCCCAAGCATCAAAGCATGGGATGCCGTTGGTATTGTTCACTCGGTGAATGAAACCGGAATCAAACATGACTGGGATACCCATTTATACCCGTTAAGCGTAGCAATCAACAAAACCGATACTGGCTATGTTGCATTGCCAATTACCCTGCACCGCCTCAATTGGATGTGGGTTAACCACCAACTATTGGCTCAGTTAGAGCTGAACGTACCCAAAACATGGCCAGAAATGTTCAACGCCATGGAAAAGGCCAAGCAAGCGAATATCATTCCGCTCGCTATTGGCGAAGAAGCATGGCAAGTGGCGACCTTATTTGAAAGTTTGGTCATCGCCGCTGGTGGCGTCGATTTTTATTACAAGTCTTTGGTCGAGCTTAAAAGCGACCATATCGACTCAGATCAAATGCGCTTTGCTCTCAAGCAACTGCGTAAGATTTCGAATCTAATCGACACTCAGCAACCGAACCAAAACTGGGACACTGCAACCAAAGCTTTGGCGAGCAACCAAGCATTATTTCAACTAGGTGGCGATTGGATCTTAGGCGACCTGATGGCTTCAGATGTTAACGTCCCACAACAGATCGGTTGTTACCCTGCCCCACAATCGCACAACGCGTTTTTGTATAACATGGACAGTTTTATCTTCATGGCTGCGCCTGACTTCACTCAGCAGCAAGCAAATCAAGTTGCCGATATCTTGGCAGACAAAGCATTCCAAGCCGAGTTCAATCGCGTTAAAGGCTCAATCCCTGTCAGAACCGATATCGACTTATCAGGCTTTAACCCATGCCAAGTGCAATCCCATAACGACTTCGAAGAAGCGGTCAAAAACCGGCTCGCCATTCCTAGTATGACAGATTCAATGGCAGTCAACCCCGTGGCTCAGCAAGCGATTAACTCAGAGATTTTCCGCTATTATCGCAACGCCGAAGTGACCGAAGATGAGGTGCTGCGACGCATTATATCTATCGCGCAAAGTACTTAAACTCAACTCGAGATAGCTAAAATAAAAAAGCCACTGCAATTGCAGTGGCTTATCAAATTAGATGAAGTTAAAGCTTACGGATGCTTTCGATTTCTGGCGCTTCGATGCCGAGCGATTCCAAAAACTTCTGATGCTCCTGTGGTTCCATTTCTTCAAACTTTTGGTGCCACTTGATCATGTCTCGCTCACTAAAGCCAGCCGCTTGCATGATTTCTACCCAGCGTTGTTTCGTCACTATCTTATCCTCGAGTAAATTCGGTTCTTGCAGCAATACCACGATGGCTTTTTGCTGCGCTCGTAGATGCTGAATCTCTTGCTCTAACTGATTAAAATGCTCTTTAAGCAATTGAGTTTGAGACTGCCCACTTCGATCCAACAAAGAACGAATACTAGTGATCGGTAACCCATAAGAACGATAAGAGGTGATATTTTTGAGTCTATCGAGCTCTTTACGACCATACCAACGATAACCGTTGTCGCCACGGCTAGCAGGTAGCAACAACTGCTCTTTCTCGTAATAAAGAATCGTCGTTCTCGATATGCCGCACTCTCGTGCTAGCTGAGTGACTGTGTACATAGCATTACCCTTTGTTGTTCGAGATGTCATCTTCAACCCTTTACTAGTAGACGAGTCAACACTCTTTTTATGCGTGGCCTAACAAGCGAAAATTCCAGTTCTCCACTTCACCGGTAGCAAGCCGTTTTTCAACCGTCGCACGCCAGTTTGCACTGAGTTTATCTTGCGCAAGTAGTGTCTGTAGCCCTTTCGGATTCAGAGGGTCAGCAAAGTAAATGTCACACACCTGTTTTATCGACATTGCGTTATCTGGCCTTTCCACTAACACTAAAGGTAACGTGCTGTTCACCACTCCCGGCTTTATCACGCGGTATAACCAACCACAGCGACTGATGTCTTGCATATCTACCGACAGCCCTTCTACGCCCCAACGCTGATTGAGTTTCGCACAAGGTGAGCGTGGCTGACTGACTTCAATGATCGCCTCACCCCATTGATAGCGGTCACCAATACAGACTTGATGCTCAAGCATACCCTTGGTACTGATGTTTTCTCCCATACCCGGTGCTAGCCAATCACTATCACTTCGATACTTACTTTGCCAATGCTGATAGTGTTCCGATGGGTATTGATGCAACGCGCGCTCCACGCCACCATGGAACTTAGTTTCTGCGCACTCGTCGCCCTCTAGCCCTGTCTCTGAGAGATAAACATCACCGGCGATTTCTTGCTTATCCATCGCGGTGCGCATACCAAATTTTTCTGCAACTTTACCTGCAAAGATGGCTTCAATTGGATGGGATTGACTCATTTGGGCTCCTTGCTCAAGCGAATTAATAGATTCACTTATAGGCTAACACCGCAAGGCTACATTCCCCAGCGCTAAGTTTGGATGAAACGACTTTTTGCTGATGAGCATAACTGCTCACCGCAGTAGATATGGCTCTCTAGTTGATAGAGCTTGCGCTTTTGATTCACCAATCTCGCCTGAATCACTATAGGTTTCTGTAAAGGAACCGGGTGATGAAAGCGCACGTCGATACTCGCAGTCATCGCTTCAACACCAAGCGAAAACAAACAATGTAACATCGCGCTATCATGCAAGGCTGAAATCAAACCGCCCTGCATAACGCCCTGATAGCCTTGTACTTTATCACTTGCTACAATCTGCGCTTGCACTGAGCCAGTTTGTGTCAGTTCAAACTGTATGGTTTGTTCGCCAAAAAAAGGCTGACTGCACACAACACACTGGCAATGGCTCTGCGGAATCAAAAAAGTCATATCACTACTCTAAACTAGGTATCCAATGGCACGACCAAAAATACATCGTGAAATTTGCACTCAAGCACCATACAGTTGCTTCAAGCCCAATGGCGTCCCTATGGGAAAGCTAGACCAAGTGCACTTATTAGCAGAAGAACTAGAAGCGCTCCGCCTCGCTGATGATCAAGGACTTAGTCAATTGGAAGCCGCAGAAATCATGCAGGTATCACGACAAACATTCGGCAATATTGTTAAGTCCGCTCGTAAAAAAGTGGCTAACTGTTTGGTGAATGGTCACGCGCTAATGCTGGAGAAGCCGTAGGCTCGCTGATTTGATATAGCTTAGGTTGATGCTGCGCGCACACCTCTACACAATTGCACTCCCGCTCTATATCAATACTTGATAACCCACCACAGCTACCTTGAATCGGCTTACGCTTTGCCATGACTCCTACCGCCATTAAACCGATAACCATCATAAATGCCGTAAAAGCGATCAACCAAATCATGGTTTAATCACCTTAAAGGCACGAAATGACGCCGGGGTAATAGGAGTAAGCTTTTGATGACTTGCCTGCGAATGGCCTTTGCTACCACAGCCGCTGCGTTGAGTTTTACGCGGCGCTTTGGCGTAACTCATTTCAGTCACGGGAGTGAGTAACTGCGCGGTCAAATCTTCAACACTTTGTTTTCTAGGTGCAGAAAACACCTCAACACCTTGATTAAAAAGACCACTCAACATTTTACTGCCGATGGTATTCACTACCACCGCCGTCACTTGATGCTGTTTTAGTGTCTGGTGCCAGAATTTCTTGCTACCACACTGCGAAGGACTACTTGGCACCGAGATACGGCTAATCAAGCCAAGCTTTTGGTCAAGAATGGCAATCTCTGGCGCACGCGCAAAATGCGGAGCCACATTGCCATTGAGATAAGGGATGGCATAAATCATTTGGGTATTCCTCAATACAAATACCCAGACAATATACGCCCAGTTATTGGCATATGCCAGAAATGAAAAATGAAAACTTACGTTTTACTTGAGAGTGAGTGGGCGACTAACCCGCCTTTAATGCGTGCTTCTTTAACATTATGGCAACCGAAGCTTTAGGCGTTTTTCCGATTTTGGTCATCAACTCAAAACTTGGTTGCTCAATACCATGCTCTGCTTGTAAGCACTCGATTTGAACCTTCCACAGCTTTGCTGTGACTTCAGCATCCGCTAACGCACGGTGAAAGACACCATCATTATCAATCCGATGGAAAGCGACCAAATCACCCAATTTGTGCGAAGTGGCTTGTTGCGTTAAACGACGTGAAACCAACAAAGAGCATGCGAACTGACCGGGATAATCACGCTTAATCAAGGCTAACTCGCCGTCTAAAAATCGCTGATCAAAAGAAGCATTATGCGCAACCAAATTGCTGTCTTGAATAAAGTCTGCAAATTGATCCATTACTTCGGCGCAGCTTGGGGCATCGCTTAGCATTGCGTTGGTAATGCCGGTGTAACCTTCAATGAAGCGGCTAACGCGAAACCCAGGGTTCATCAAACTTTGGAAACGATCGACAACTTGGCCTTTTTCCAATTTGACCGCACCAATTTCAATCGCCCTGTCTCCCTGATTAGGAGAAAGACCCGTAGTTTCAAAATCGAGGACGATGACAGAATCAGCAGATGGTTCTATATACACAACATTACCCAAACAAAAACAAATCAACGCAGAAGTTTACTCGTTAAATGCGTAAAGAGGAATCAACAGATTTAGGCGGTATGAATGAAATGGCAACAAGACATTCAACACATTGACAAAGTCATCATCTAGAACATTATTTAATCAAAATAAAAATTGATTTAACGCATAAAAATACCACTTTAGGATGACAAAGTTTTGGCTATTCTCTTTTTGCCTTTTACCGTTTCTGGCACAAAAAAGACGTCACAAACCCCAAATTAACCACATATAAACAACAAGTTAATTAAACGGATAACCAAGAAAAACCATGTTCACTGCTGCCAATTTTCAGGCGAACCATCTCAGCCATTAACAACTTAACATCGACCATTCATAATCAATTACTTAACAGCATATTGTATTCATTTATCCTCGATATAATGGGTCGATTTTAATAAAAACCCCAAACTAAGACGTTTTAGAAAGGTTCATTAAGCAATGTTTAATACTATTCGAACACGTATTGCGGTGAGCGCTGGTGCAGCAATGGCTTTCACTTTGCTGATCGCAATGGTCATCACAACCAACGCGTTTACTAACGTAAACCAACAAATCGCAGCTAAGGTTTCTGACCAGCTGACTGATGCAACCCAATCTAACCTACTCTCTATGGCATCAGAGCAAGGCAAAAGTATCGCGAACCAACTGTTTCCGGTTACCGCGAACCTCGATCAACTGCGCTCTATTATCGAGCAAAGTGCAGCAGATGGCCTAGGTGCAGATCTATTAGTGAAGCAGTTCATCGCGTCATTAAAAGCACAAGATGAAGCGGTATTCGCTGGCTACATGGTGTGGGAAGAGAAAACATGGCTGCCTGAAAGCGAAGCCAATGCCTCTGAAGCGATCAACAGCCAAGGCTACCTGTCGCCATTTTTCTCGCCAAATGCTCAAGGCGGTTTTGATGCAGTGGCAATGGAGAGCTTTTCTAATACTGAACTGAACTCAAGTGGCGAACGCAAAGACGACTGGCACTTAATGCCATTTGAAACGGGCGAAACCTTCGTGATGGAGCCCTACATGTACCCAGTTCGTGGTAAGCAAGAGCTGATCACAACCATCAGCCAACCTATCGTAGTCAACGGTAAAATCATTGGCTCACTGGGTTTAGATTTAGCCCTTAACGAACTGCAAGGCCAAGCTGAAACATTGGCTCGCGATCTATTCGATGGTGAAGGTTCTATCATCATTTCATCTTGGCAAGGTGCAACCTTAGCCAACAGCGATAAAGCCGATAGCGTAGGTAAAAAAGTGCCTGCGGATCTATTTTCTCAGTGGTCTAAAGTTCAATCTCTAGCGACGCAAAGTGATATTGGTCTAGTTACCGTCAACGGCCGTGAATACGCCATGACGTCGGTCGATACCTCTGGTGCACCTTGGATCGTGATTGTGTCTGTACCTACCTCAGTACTAAAAGAGAGCATCTCTCAGTTCATTACTTGGGAAGAAGAGATGAACAGCCAAGCAATTCAGCAAGGTGTGTACTCAGGCCTAGCCGCAATGATCGTCGGTATCATTGTTATGACGCTGATCGCCAACTCTCTAGGTAAGGTATTGGTTAACTTGGTTGAGCGCTTTAAAGACGTAGCGCAGGGCGAAGGTGATTTAACGTATCGCATCGACGTGAAAGGTAAAGATGAAACCGCACAACTGGCTCATTGGTTCAACTCATTCTTAGCGCGTATGCAGGAGATGATCGCAACGGCAAAGCAAACGGCGGTACAAGTCGATTCGAGTGCCACTAAAGGTCAAGCAAGTGCAAATGAGTCAAAAGAGAAACTCAACAGCCAGCTTAACGAGGTAAACTCACTTGCAACCGCGATCAACGAGATGACTGCGGCGGCGCAAGAAGTGGCTAACTCGGCAGTACAAGCAGCGACTGCCGCTAGCCAAGTACAAACCAATAGCGTGAACGGTATGTCACGTATGGATAATGCTGCAAGCGCGGTTGATGACCTAGCTCAGCAGGTTAACCATGCCCAAGAGCAAACTCTCAACTTGGCCGAATCCAGTGCAGGCATCCAAGGTATCCTGTCTGAAATTGGTGGTATTGCAGAGCAAACTAACTTACTTGCATTGAACGCAGCAATTGAAGCAGCACGCGCCGGTGAAGCGGGCCGAGGCTTTGCGGTTGTGGCTGATGAAGTACGTAATCTTGCTAACCGCACGCAAACATCGACTGAAGAGATTCGCACTATGTTGGCGCGTCTAGAGCAAGACACACAATCGATCGTCGTATTAATGCAGCAAAGTCAGCAGCAAGCGAGCGATACCAAAGATGAAACGCAAGCCGCGCAAATCGCATTGGCTGAGATCAACCAAGCGATCGATGTGATTAACGATATGAACAACCAAATTGCATCCGCAGCGGAAGAGCAGAGCCTAGTGGCTGAAGAGATCAACCGTAACGTAGTGATCATCAATGACACAGCGGTCGATGTGATGGATAGCATGACAGCCTCTGTTGATATTAGCCATGAGCTATCAGACAACGCCTCAGAGCTTCACACAGAGCTAGATCGCTTTAAGATCTAACTAACATTATGACCCTACTCAAACGCCAATCAGGTTACGCTTGATTGGCGTTTTTCTTTCTTATCGCCATTCCCCATGGCCTAAGAGTTGGGCTGCATATCACATCAAGCCAACTCCACTGCCCATATACAAGCCTTTCCTCTAGCCAGAAAATAACAAAGTAACGAGAATACGCCCATAACTTGCCATCTTTAACCCTAGAAACATTCATTATGAAAACACCACCCGCTGTTAAGTTTTTCTTTCTCACAATTGGTTTAACTGCATTAACTGTGGCCGGATTTTGGTTTAAACACACTGCTGACTATATTAGCCAATCTAGCCTAGCGGAGGGGACAGTGGTCGATTTGACCTATTCAGGCACGACCTCTCAAGGTAACGGTGTTTACTTACCTGTCATTACTTTTGAAACCAAACAAGGTAAGGACATTCGCTTTGTTGGCGGATATGGCGCGAATCCCCCCATGCACGAAGTGGGCGAGCAAATCACAGTCATCTATCCACACGCATCCCCGAACCAAGCTGAGATCAAAGGCTTCTTTTCTCTTTGGGGAGGAAGCTCAATCCTATTTGGCATTGGGTTAGTATTCTTTTCAATTGGTGCTGTGATGCTGTATTTCTCTTCTAAGAGTAAACGAAGAGCAGCTCATCTTAAGCTTCATGGCACTACTATTAACGCGACCATAAAATATGTAATGGTCAATGATCGTGTGTCTGTTAACGGTAAGAACCCATATCAAATTCAAGCAGAATGGAAAAATCCCACGACAGGATTACACCTACAGTTTCTGAGTGACAATATTTGGGTTAATCCTGTTGAGCATCTCAAATCTGACCAAATTCAAGTGCTGATAGATATGCAAGATACTACCTTATACCATGTCGACGTGAGCTTTTTACCCAAACCAAAAAGCGAGTAGTAAAAACAACGATTGTAAATAAAAATGGCGGAATCATTCGATTCCGCCATTTTTATTTGCAACTATCTAAGGCTGAGCTTCAAATACTTTTACATTCTCAGGTATCTGATACCAAGAGACTTTTTCTTTCACCCAAACGTGCACTGTTGGTTCAAAGATTCCTTCAGGGTCGGCGTCTACAGGCTTAAGCTTTAGTTTGAGCATGCTGGGGTCATCTGGATTAAAGTGGTAAATACGATTACCACAACCTGTACAAAACTTAGCGTGATTGCGATTTCCGCTGTCTGACATGCGACCCCACTCTGCAAGCTCCCCTGTAAATTCAATATCTTGCTCGGCAACCATTGCTGTCACACTAAAAGGTGCTGTCGCGAGTTTTTGGCATTCTTTACAGTGACAAGCGGCGACCATTTTCGGTGGCGCTTTCAATGTGTAGCTTACTTGACCACATTGGCATGAGACATTAATCGGGTATTGCATTGCGTTCCTCCTGAACATTAGGCTGTCTACTATCACCACCTTGAGGTGGTTGTTTTTTATTCAGCCTACTATTCGCCATTCACTTTTAAAACGCAACGACTTTAGAGCACAACCTATTTAGAAAACGGTTATTTATCTTTGTTAGCGACCAAAAACAAAAACTTAACCAGCATCGCCTGTGCCTCTTGGTTTAGTAATCGACTTGCAGCAGTCACATCTTCAGCGGTCACTTGCTGCGTGTCGCGAATATCGAGCGCGATATCTAAATCTGTCATTTTCATTGCCCGAATAATAGAGCGATATTGGGAGATTTTCATATCCGACTCTCCGCGCTCTATTCTTTGGTAGGTTTTTAAGCTCATTCCCGCAATATTGGCGATATCAACTCGGCTTAACCCTGCACTTTTTCTCCGATTAATAATGGCCTGAACTATCGGATCAACCATACTCCCCTCCCCCGTAGATGGACAATATTGTCCTTAATTCAGCAATAACTAGACCATGTTAACCAGCCTGTATTTACCGCAAATGCAACCAGTATGAGAATGACCTCCCGTATAAATTTATTATTTATCAAGAACTTTATAAATCATGGAAAGAGACAATAAAAATACTGATGCAATTTGCGAAAGCTCACTTTGCGAAATGCAAAATTTGTTTAATCAATTGATTGCACAATTTGAACAGGCTTCGAACGGTAACCTCGAGCAATTAATTGCTCGATTAAAGGTATCTCAGCACCGATTTCTCACCTATAAAGAGCTGCTTATTCACCGGGAACTTCTCGATGAATCGGAGGTATTGATCGCCTATACCCACCTTTCTAAAGCAGAAAAGCAGTTGGCAAAATTAGGCTTAGAGGCTATTTCATTCACCATTGATGCGCTAGAAGCCAAAGTCACTGAGTTAAGACCAAACAACTAGCGCACAATAATGAACAAAGCCAAGTGTCACAGCGGTTCCCCCCTAAACACTTGGCTTTTATTTGATTGGTTTCAATCGGAATTGGCTGACTACTCGATCACTAAGCTGCCATCTTCTCTAAAATCCCAACAATCTCCGTAGGCAATCTCCCACAAGTGCCCATCGAGGTCAGAAAAATAACCACTATAGCCTCCCCAAAAGACATCTTGAGCCGGTTTCTCTAGTAGACCGCCCGCTTCTACCGCCGCAGCCAATACTTGGTCAACCTCTTGTTTACTACGCGTATTGTGGGCGAGGGTAATACCGCTAAAACCTTCTCGATGACCGACATATTTTGGCGAGACATCACGGGCTAATGCGTTCATTGGGTACAAGGCTAAACACACGCCTCCTGTTTTAAAGAAGACAATACCTTCTTCTGGCGAGTACGACGTGGGAAAACCCAACTTGGTATAAAACTCATAAGACGCTTTGAGGTCTTTAACGCCCAAAGTAATTATGCTGATTCTTGGTTCCATCATGGCCTCACTGTTTGAATGGCGTTAAATCAATAGCTTCTATCTCTGCCACCTCAACGATCGTCGGGTGCGAAGCCAAATTGGCTAAGTAACGAGATAAGTGCTTAAAGTGTAATGGTGATTTTTCTACAGGCAAGCACCACCCAGCTAACATGAACAAAAAGAAGTCACACGCCGTCAACTGCTCGCCCAATAAATAAGTGTTACCAACGAGCTGCTCATCAATCACTGCTAATGATTCGGCGATGCGCACATCTTGCGCTTGAATAAGAGCGGGAATGGCTAGTTGATCGGTAATATTTCGCTCTGGGTAATAGCGTACCATCAATTGGGTTTGTAGCGTGTTGTTTAAATACGTGAGCCACTGAAAGAACAGCGGACGTTGCTTACTGCCTATAGGGGGAATCAAGCTACTATTTGGAAACTGTTCGCACAGATGAATGCATATCGCCGGGCTTTCAAATATCGCTTGGTCGTTGTCAATCAACGTGGGAATACGCCCCGCTGGATTTAACTTCAAATACTCAGGTGTTTTGTGTCTATTCAACTTCTTATCAATCAACACCAATTCATATTCAGCTTGAACAAAGCGTAAAATCAAATGCGGCGCTAAACTCGCATTATTTGGGTAATAGAAAAGCTGATACATACTGACACTCCATACCAATGCGCGATAACGAACCCATCCACACGCTCTTATAAGGGGAAACTAAAACTCTAAATTACTATACCGCGCTTTATGATCACGTTGGGAGGAGAGGCATAACAGTACGAGTGAGGTTTGATTAACAGCAGTTGATAGGCAAGTTGGCGACCTGTTTTGTTTATCGGTTTGCATTCTCAAACCAAAATCTCTAGGATAGCGCCCTTTCCTTGAGCAAATACTCAATATAATTCGCGAAACTTACTTGCTTTTATCTGCATGATTCATTGTTTTCGCCACTTTTAATGCTCAGTTCCATAAACCATCACTCATCAGTGATGATGACTATTGGAGTCAATTCACGCCAAGATTCAGAATCAATTCTGAATTAATATGGACATATTCAGTTGTAACGGACGCGACACTTGGCACCAACGCCAGACTGGAGGATAAATGCCACAGGGTCTAATGCTGACTGATCTCGCCATTGCAGGCTTTCTACTTATCGCTGCGAAAATTCTTCGTGTACACCTTTCTTTATTGCAGCGCATGTACGTACCATCTGCTGTATTAGCAGGCCTATTTGGGCTGTTACTCGGCCCCGCGGTTTTCGATGTTCTACCATGGACAGAAACCTTTACCGCCAACGCAAGTTTACTTACCGCTGCACTGTTTTCAGCGCTTGGCCTTGCGACCGATTTACCTTCTCCGCGAACGGTCGCCCAACGCGCAGGCTCACTGTGGGCGTTCAACCAAATTGCGTCAGTTTCGCAATGGCTATTCGCGGGCATGTTCGGCCTATTGCTCACTACCCTATTTTGGCCAGACATCAACCCGGGCTTTGGCATTACCATGTCAGCGGGTTTTATGGGCGGCCATGGATCTGCATCTGTTGTGGGTGAAATCTTTACCTCTCTAGGCTGGGAAGATGGCTTTACCCTTGGCCTAACCTTTGCCACCGTAGGCATTTTTATCTCAATTTCTGTTGGCATGTTAATGCTTCAAGTCGCATTAAAGATGGGCTGGATTGACACCTTCACCACATTCGCCAGCATGGATGACCATCAACGCAAAGGCTTGGTTAAGCCGGGCGATCAGCAGCCAGTAATGAAAGACACCATGTCTTCATTGTCGGTCGACTCTTTCGCGATTCATGGCGCGTTGGTTATCGTAGTCACCGCATTTGCTTACCTGTCGGCTAACTTCTTGTCATCATTCCACGACAAAGTCAGCATCCCAACTTTTGTGACTGGCTTTTTAGCAGGCATGTTAGTACGCATCATCGCCAAGCAAACCAAAGCTTCTCGTTATCTATGTGACGGTGCGTTTAAGCATGCTGCGGGCATCAGTACCGATTACCTGATCATTTTTGGTATTTCAGCGATTAAAATTACCGTGTTAGCACAATACCTAATGCCTATGGTGATCCTAGCGATTGGTGGTGTTTCCTTCACGCTTTGGCTCATTTTCTGGGTGGCACCACGCGTGATTGGCGATGATTGGTTTGAAAAAGGAATCTTCTCTTGGGGCTGGCTAACGGGCACAGTTGCCATGGGTATCGCCCTGCTGCGTATTGTTGATCCTAAGATGCGCAGTAAAGTGCTCGACGATTACGCCATTGCTTACGTACCGGGCTCCATTACCGATATCTTCATCATCTCACTGATGCCTATTGCGATGTACAACGGCCTACATTGGCAAGCGCTTGGGGTTGGCCTCGCTTATATTGGTTTCGTGTTGTTTATTTGGCGATTTGTGTTCAACCGCTTAAGCCAAGCGAAACAATCTTAACTCAAGCACGACTGAAAGGGCCATTTTAAGGCCCTTTCTTATGCGCGCTGTCGGTCCCACCATCAATGCATCATGTTGTTCTTCAATAGCCTAACTTTAGAGAAATCGGTAACATAGCGAAACTCATGGCATAAGCTTAAGCCATATCCCATCTAATGAACATACGAATAAGGAAGGTCAATGTTCATCAAGGAAGCGTCGCAAAAATCTGGGGCAACTCAGCGCGCCATCAGACTATACGAATCTCTAGGCTTACTGGAAGTCGAAAGATCGGGCAAATATCGCGTTTACAGCCACACCAATATCAACCTCATCAAAATCATTAAAGAGGCTCAGTCATTAGGTATTCGCCTCTCTGAACTGGTGGCGTTGAAAAACGAACAAGAAGATTTTGATTGGCAGCGCGTCAGTGATTTTTTGCTCGATAAACAAGCGTCGATTGAAGTAGAAATTAAAACGCTTCAAGCGCAAAAGGCGCGTATGGAAGAGTATCGCGTTTCAATAAATCAATGTGTTCAAGGGCTTGACTCTAACCCATAGGTGAGAGTTTACACTGCATTTTTCGATTACATGGATAGAAAAATCATGAGAAAAGTGCTCGTTATCAACGCCAACCCTAAATCCACCAGCTTTTGTCAGTCTATTAGCGATCAATATGTCGCCATGGCATCAAACAGCCATGAAGTCCAGCAGCTCAACCTCGCTGATATGCAGTTTCAAATAGATTTAACCATGGGGTATAGCGAAAAAGTCGCGCTTGAACCCGACCTTGTCGAATTTCAGGATAAGATTCAATGGGCCGAACATATTGTGATTATCAGCCCTGTTTGGTGGGGCACGATTCCAGCGAAATTTAAAGGTGCTATCGACCGCACTTTCTTACCTGAATTTGCCTTCAAGTACGTTGAGGGAAAAGCCTTTCCACAAAAGCTCCTCACTGGACGAACGTCGGAACTGATCTTCACCCTTGATAACCCACCATTTTGGTATAAGTACGTTAAAGGTAACGCCATCTACAAACAGCTCAAAACCTCTATCTTGGACTTTTCAGGTATAAAAAACACCAAGGCCACCTACTTTGGACCAGTGATTAACTCTACGAAGGAGCAACGAGACAATTGGCTGGAAAAAGTGGCCAAACGCGCTAAAAGTATCTGATTGTTTTCAGTTTAACGGGAGGGGATTATCCAATCCCTTCAAGCTTGAGCAATGCGGCCTTACGCTCAACCCCACCCGCATAGCCCGTTAGCTTGCCACTTTTACCAATCACGCGATGGCATGGCACTATAATCGATATCGGGTTTTTGCCATTGGCTAACCCAACGGCGCGCACCGCTTTAGGATTTCCAATTGCATCCGCTAGCTGTTGATAACTCCATGTTTCTCCAAAAGGAATGGTAGTTAAGGCTTGCCAAACTTGCTGTTGAAAACCCGTTCCAGTAGCAGCTAAAGGCAGATCAAACTGATCTCGAATTCCCGCAAAGTATTCGCTTAATTGAACACAAGCCTTTTGCAAAACTGGCTGTTCATCATCACGCTCGCCCAGGTCATCAGGCTGAGTGGTTTGAGTGGTAAACCAAGCGCCCAATAAGCCATCCTGATTGGCTTGCAACGTCATTCTGCCAAGCGGCGTGTCTAAATAGGTGTATACATTCATTAAGCGTGGCTCCAACAGTGAAACGTGGCATAACTGCCATAAGGTGAAACAGATTCTTTAGTAAGGCGAGGAAATTGTTCGAGGGCTTTTTTCACGATCAAGTCACCGGTTAAAAAGCAATTTGGATCAGATAAACCGCGCAATGCAGCGTAATTGACTGTCCATGGACCTATGCCTTTCAGCGCTAACCACTGTTCAAAATCAGCACCAGGTTGCTCTACCATTAAGCTGGCAAAACGCGCCAAGGTTTCTTTTCGGCTCTGAGGCATTCTCAAAAAACTCAAATCCGCCCCCGCCACTTCATCTGGGGTTGGAAAATGAGTGACACCTTGCGGTTGTAATGTTGTGACCAACAAATTGAGCTGATTAATTGCCGCTTTAATAGATACTTGCTGACCTAATATGGCTCGAACGCCCGCCTCCCACGTACTCCACACTCCGGGAATACGAATCCCAGATTGGCGCACTAATCTAGGCTCAACTTGGCTAAGGTGCTTTTCGATTACGTCGATATCCGCATCAAGGTCAAACATGCGCCTTATTTGATTGACCAAACGTTTTAACTGAGTGACTTCTTCTAGCTCAAATTCCAGTTTAAACACGTGTTTGCCCTGAACTTGGCTTAATCGGAACCAACCTCCATGTTGACCCATTTTAAAATGTCTGGCATAGCTTTCATCGGTCACGGTTTCTAAGCCATCAATGGCTCTGAGGCGATAAAAATCAAGCATATGTTTCCAATCAAAGTGACCTTTAAAACTTAACTCGATGTGCTGGCTAATACCCTGCTTGATGCCTGTTTTTCTGATTTGACTAGGCGTCAATTGCAGCATCTTTTGAAAGGCATCATTAAAGCGGCGTGTACTATTAAAGCCACTAGCAAAGCCAATATCGGCCACTGGCATATTACTGTTATGCAATAACTGTTTGGCAAACATCAGTTGGTGATACAAGGCATATTGCTTTGGTGACATCCCAATCCGTGTCTGAAATAACTGGCGTAAGTAACGATCAGTAATGCCTAAGCGCTCGGCAAATTCTGCCATGTTATTTTGGCTTAGTTCACCCTGCTCTATCAGTTTAAGCGCTCTTTCAAACGTGGTATCAACGCCTCGCCAAGCCCACGAATTGGGCGCGCTATCTGGGCGGCAACGCAAACACGGTCGATAACCCGCTTGCAGAGCTAACGCGACATCTTGAAAATATTCGACGTTTTCTTCTTTTGGTAAGTTCGCTGGGCAAATCGGACGACAGAAAATCTTCGTCGTTTTCACTGCAACGAAAAATCGACCATCAAATCTTGCATCTCGCGCTTCGCGCGCAATTTGGCATTGCTGTTGAGAGAGTTCCATACTAACCACTTCGAATTTGCCACCACAAATGGCAGGTAACTAACCACACATAAGTAATGAAACATGAGTATTGAAACATAGTGTAGCGCGATACTCATTTTCTAGTAGCCATTTTCGGAACTCAATAACGAAGATTCAATCAGTTAGATATTCGATGACATTTCCCGTGTTGCATATTCACCTTGTCTGCACTACGGTTGTTAAATAACAAGAGGAACAGGGTGTTCCCAAACAAAACGTCAAATAAACTACGGATAGGATGTTGGCTATGAATTTCCACTCATGCACAATCGTGTTAAACGATCACTCCACTATGGTCTGCAAAAGTGTCGACCAATCATTGGCTATTATTGATTCACATGGTACATCCAGTATTGATTCCATTCTTATCGATACGACCGATGGCAAACGCATTCGTAACTACCATGATCTCTCAGTCGAAGAATCTATCGAAAGCTTAATGAGCCTTTAACAGAAAAGCGATTAGCGAGATAACTGAGCGAGGCAACCCTGCTGATTCGGGTTGTCTCCTATCTTAAATTGCCAGCCATAACTCGCACATAAGCGTTGAACGATCAACAAACCTAAGCCATGCTCTGTGCCATTTTCTGGGTTATAACCCGTACCAGTATCTAACACCGTCACGCCTTGACTGCCGATGATGACTTCAATCTTTCCATGCTCAGTAAATCGTAACGCATTAGAGACCAGATTCTTCAAAATCATCTCTAAGACAACCCGAGGGAAGTTAACATGAGCTCCCTCTTCTATCACCACGTCGATTGGCACATTAGAGTGATTTGAACCGCGATACGATTCCACATCCAACTGAAAATGTGCCACTGGGTACTCTTGGTTTACTTGGCTGACATTCTCTTGTTTAACAATACTCAGCAAAACTTCCATGGTATTTTGCATGCCTTGGGCCGCGGTAAGAATGCGCTTTCGCTGCTTGGTTTGAAAGGCTTCATCAGGCTTCATTGCTTGCAGTTCCGCTGCGCCTAACACCACCGCAATTGGGGTTTTGAGTTCATGGCTTGCGTACTTAGCAAACATCAACTCTTGCTTACCAAGCCGCTCTTTCATTTGTGCATACTGATTGAGATGCTGCGTCATCTGTTGTATTTCATCGATGGCGCGCTCATTAACTTTAAACTGACCCTCTTGCTTAGTTTGCAACTGCTGAGAAAGCTCTGAAATAGGTGACATCAACCCTTCAAATACACGCTTAAGTGAAAAACGCAGCACAACAATGAGGAACACCATCAACAGCATTGAGACACCAAGCAACACATCCCAATTGTCATCCCCAAATTCAATCGCACGCGCACCGATGGTTAAGTACATTGGAACGGTTTTACCTTGATACTCAAACTCGGTGCGGTAGACCATAAAACCCTCAAGGTAGTACGAACGAATACGAGTCACCTCTCCCAGTGGATACGGGCCATTTTCACGTAGATTGGCGGGTAGGGCGTCATGGCTGTAGTAAGCCATCACATGCTTACTTAATTCGGTTGTATCTTCTTGAGATAACGAATAATGCTTAACGCCAATTTGCTCAAACGAAACCAAGTGTTGCTGAATTTGGTCATCCTCGTGAAGAACTAAGCTCAACGCAAAGGAGAAAAAGACAATGAACGAAGTAGACAGTGCAATAAAAGAAAACGTGGTGAGTAGACGTACTTTAACGTCTTGAATTGAATTGCCAGTTCGGTGCTTAAACAACTTGTCAAAAAGTGCCATTACTTCTCCAAACGAAAGCCGAATTTAGGCACAGTTTTAAGCATCGCTTTTTCAAATGGCTTATCAAGAATATTGCGGAGCAAATAAATATGGCTACGAAGCACATCTTTGTCTGGTGCGTCATCTCCCCAAAGCTGTTGGATTAAGGTTTCCCTTGTCACAACATCTCCCTGCGCTTTCACTAAAGTCACTAAAATTTGGTACATAACTGGCGTGCATACTAATAGATGACCATCACGTCGCACTTGATGGGTTTTCTCATCTATCTCAAGTTGACCGTATGTTAAGTGGGTTTGAGCAACTTGGCCGCGATAACGGTTGATTAAGGCAATCAATCTTGCTTCGAGTTCAGGAAACTGAAAAGGTTTACTCACAAAATCATCCACACCGGACTCAAAACCAGTCAGTAAATCTTGCTGACCATTAAGCGCGGTTAACATCAAAATTGGAGTTGTGCAGCCGTTAGCACGCAGTTCTTTCGCCACCTGCATGCCATCTTTTTTCGGCAACATCACATCCAAAATGATGGCATCGAACTCGTTCTCTAATGCTAACGATAGCCCGAGCTCACCGTTTTCAGCAAAATCAGGCTCTGCGCCTTTTACCTCAAGAAAATCGGCCAAAATACCTTGTAGTTCTTCGTTGTCTTCGACAACCAAAATCTGCTTACCATCTAGCATAGCAATACCTTCTATCTTCACTCTTGCAGTGTGCTCAGCGCGATGTCGAATTTATGTCAAATTTGATCATGGAACAAATATCTTCAGTGTCGAGTTCGCTTCGACAAAAACTCGACATCGGTCCTTTCAAACTACTGATATTACGTTAGGAGCTGACCATGCAAAAAATACTACTCTCGCTATCTATCGGTTCTATTTTTATCGCTCCATCTCTGTTAGCAGTGGACTTGATAGGAAAAACCATCAGCAATGACCCCGTCAATATCGTTTCAGAAGTAAGCGGTGTTATTCAAAATGCTGACCTCGATGTAGGTCAAATCGTGAATCAAGGAGAAACGCTCGCCACAGTGAAGGCAGACGATTTCAAACTTGAACTAAGCAAGAAGAAAGCGCACCTCGCACTTGCTCAAGCCGATTTGAAGCTTAAGCACTCTGTTTACCAGCGCTATCAAGAGCTCAGAAAGAAGAACAGCTTATCGCAAAATGAGTTGGACATTGCTGCTGCCGATTACGCCAGCGCTAAAGCGAACCTTTCGCTGGCTCAGCTCGATGTCGCCAATTCCCGTGAGGATTTGAAGCAAACCACCATTAAAACCTTACTGGGTGGTTTTGTAAGCCAACGCCATGTTGAAAATGGTACATGGGTAAACCAAGGCGACCCTCTTTACCGAATCGTCAACATCGATACTCTCACCGTGCGCCTACTGGCGAGTGAATTTGATCTCGCCGATCTTGCCGTTGGCCAAACGGTTGAGCTATGGAGCGAATCCACGCCGACGCAGCGTATCACAGCCAACATTAGCCGTATTGGCGTCGAACCGGATGCAAACTCACTCGCCTACCCCGTAGAAATTGACATCGATAACCAAGATCACAGCCTAAAGCCTGGGATGTCGATTCACGCCACCACACAACTGTCGTCAGTTAGTCAGTAGTAAGGGAACGCAATGAAAGGCTTTTTATCCTACTTTGCTCAGCGCAGTTTTTTAGCCCGTATTTTGACCTTAATGGTCGTGCTTATCGGGCTAGGCGCCACCAGCATTTTAAAACTGCAAGAGTTGCCTGACGTCGCCTTTGCAGAAGTCACTATCACTACTCAGTATCCGGGCGCTTCCGCACAAGATATCGAGCTCAACATTACCAATAAAATCGAGCAAGAGCTTAAGACGGTTCAAGGGCTAACCAAATACACCTCTTACTCTTATGATGGTCAATCACAGATTTTGATCGAGCTTGATGAAGGCTATGACCTCGACAAAACCGTCCGAGATATCCAGCAAGCGGTAGACCGAGTTCAAGGCTTACCTAAAGACATTACTAACCCGCCGGTTGTGGAACAGGAAAGCACATCATCATTTGAAGTGTTAACCTTTGGCGTCGTGACTGACCTCGGCAACACCGCACAGCAACAATATGCGCGAGAGCTAGAGAAAAGCATCCGCAATGTACCGGGCGTGGGCAAAGTTTCACTGTCTGGTTTTTCCAAACGCGAATTTTGGATAGAACTCGACCCTGCCAAAGTTGCGCGGTACAAGCTCACTTTTGCCGAAGTTACCAATGCGGTCAATACCCGCAACCTATCACTCTCTGGCGGTTTAGTTGAATCGTGGAACAGTGAAGAACGCATTGTCACAATGACGCAAATCACCTCAACAGAAGAGTTGGCAAGTACCATCATCAAAACGCTACCAACGGGTGAGTTAATCCGCCTATCTGATGTGGCTAACGTGCACGATACTTTCGAAAAAGCGACGCAAATAGGCTTGGTGAACGGTGAACAGGCGGTTCTATTTACAATCTCAAAAAGTGCCAGTGCCGATATCATTGCCACCATTGATAATGTAAAAAACCTACTTGCTGACGAAGCTGAACGCTTACAGGGGGATTATCGTTTTCCTATCGTGCTGAACTTAGCAGACGATATGAGTGCTAAATTCTCAATCGTGACGACCAATGGTGGAGTTGGACTGATACTGGTACTGCTAGTTCTAAGCCTTATCTTACAACGCCAAATCGCGTTTTGGGTGTCCGTTTCTATTCCGTTTTGTGTACTCGGCGTAATGCTGGTGCTACCAATGCTCGGAATGAACTTAGACAGCATCACGCTAGCCGCAGTATTGTTAGTCATTGGTATCATTGTGGATGACTCAGTGATCGTTGCTGAAAGCATCTATCAAGAAAAACAATCCGGAAAGCCTGCATTGCAAGCCGCTGTTGATGGCGTATATAACGTGATTCGACCAATCATCGCCAGCTTAACCACCACAGCGTTGGTGTTTATCCCGATGTTCTTCATTCCCGGAGCAATGGGTAAAGCCATCATCGTGATCCCGATTACCGTGATTGCTGCGCTGCTTTTCTCCCTCGCCGAATGTACCTTTACCTTACCGGCTCACCTCGCCAACTCAATGGAGAAGAGAAACCAACAAGACGTGAAAGTAGACCGTTTCCAACCACTGATACAAGCGTATAAGCGCCTGCTAGAACGCTGCTTAACATGGCGGAAAAGTGTCTTAGTTATCGCGCTGCTCGCGTTAAGTGGAAGCGCAGCACTACTCACCACCTTAAAGTTGGATATCTTCCCGGCCGAAACCGCCAAATACGTAGAGATTTATACCGAAGTTGCCCCCGGTACACCTATCGAAAAAATTCGTGCGGCGCACCTTGAGTTAGAGCAGGCGATTAGCCAATTACCAGACGATGAACGGGTTGCCTATAGCATGACCTATCAAAGCCCTGCTAGCACAGGCTTACTTACGCTAACAAACTTTGAACAACGTAGTCGCACGGCTAACCAAATCGCAGACAGTTTGAACCAAACGTTGGCTCAATCAGATTTGATCGACTTCGTAAAGTTTACCGTTGATGCCGGAGGCCCACCACCAGGTGAACCGCTGGAAATCCGCGTGATCAGTAATGATACGGAGCAACGTAATCATGCGGTAGACCTCACCATTGAATGGATGGAACAGCAAGCCGGTTTGGATAAAGTCACTCATAACGAAAGCCTTAAAGATCCTCAGCTGCAAATCATTCCACAATATGATTGGTTAGGCCGCTATAACCTTACAGTGCAAGACCTTGCATCAACACTGCGTATCGCATTTGACGGGGAAAGCGTTACCTCAACTTGGATTGGTGACGAAGAAGTGGACCTGCGTGTGATATTGAATCAAGAGCATCGCAATATCGCAAAACTGAATACCACTAAAATTTCGACACCGACGGGAGAGCAAGTACCTCTCAATCGATTAGCAAAAATTGAACGAGTCCAAGCGCCGCGCGAGATTCTCCACTACAACGGCGATCGCCAAGTGTTGGTCAGCGCCCAGATCACAGATGACAACCTCTCACCGGGGGATTTAAGCCAAGCACTGACAGAAGCACTAAGCGGCAAAGTTGGCACAAAAGTGAAACTGGATATTGGTGGCGAAGCTGAAAATACCAATGAAACGTTGTCGGGCTTCTTTGTTGCCTTCCCAGCAGCAATGATCGGGATCTACTTCGTGTTGGCGTTAATGTTTAGCTCTTTACTGCAGCCTCTAATGATCATGGCGGTGATCCCATTTGCTGCGGTTGCTGCACTCATGGCGTTATTCGTCCACATGCAGCCGGTATCGCTGTTTGCATTGATTGGAGTCTTGGGTATGACTGGCGTCGTAGTCAACAATGCATTGGTGCTGATCAACCGAATCAACGAGCTAATAGACTCTGGCCTAGAAATCACTCAAGCCGTTATTGACGCCAGTGCGAGTCGATTGCGACCAATACTGTTGACATCAATCACAACCGTTGTCGGGCTTCTTCCATTAGCATACGGCATTGGAGGCACTGATGTTTACATGGGGCCAATGTCTCTTACACTGGGTTACGGTTTACTGTTTTCGTTACCTGTCGTGTTGTTGGTTATTCCGTCCCTATACAGCGTATGTTGCGCGAAAAAGTAGCACACTAACCCCTTTCCACTCCCCGCTAATGGTATGACTAAACATTAGCGGGATTTTTCTTATTCGAAAATTTTGAACATTACCATCCAAATTGCCAGATTATCTCTCTGCCATCCTGTCAGTAAACTGCGCCTAACATAACGAAATAACTCTGACGGAGCGCCATTATGACTTCAACTCTTGTACTTAAATCGAGCATTCTGAGCGAATATTCGCAATCAAACCAACTGATTGACGCAGCCCTAGAAGGCAAAAACAATATTATCGAACGAGATCTCGCTGAGAACCCAATTCCAGTACTAGATGCAAAAGTAGCGACCGCGCTACGCGGCTCTGCTGATGATTTGTCACCTGAACTACTCGAGATTCTTGAACTATCCAATAACCTGATTGAAGAATTAAAAGCCGCGGATCAAATCGTCATTGCAGCACCTATGTACAACTTCATGGTACCGACTCAGTTGAAAAACTGGTTCGATATTATTGCACGAGCAGGCGTAACCTTTACTTACACAGAGCAAGGCCCGAAAGGCCTGATTGAAAATAAGAAAGTTATCGTGGTCACAACCCGTGGCGGCATGCATAAAGACAGCGATCGTGACTCCATTAAAGGCTACCTAACCACTATGCTTGGTTTTATTGGCCTAACTGATGTTGAGTTTGTTTATGCAGAAGCTCTAAGCATGGGTGATGAATCAGCCCAAAGCAGCCGCGAAAAGGCGTTATCTCAGCTGTCTGCTCTGATTTAAAACTCAAATTCACTGCCTAATAAAAAACCTCGGTTTGACCACCGAGGTTTTTTGTCCTTTCTTTATCAAGCTTTTTGTCTAATAGACTACTACCAATTATTGGCTTTCTATTACTGCCGCTTGTTTCACTTCCTTCGCATTGACCTTCGCAATCATCAACAACCCGATCATTGGTACCACAATCGCCGCGAAAGGAATCATACCAGCCCCTAAATGACTATCAATCACTATACCGCCGAGGAAACCGCCAAACGCATTCGCTAAGTTAAAGGCTGAAATATTCGCCGTTGCAGCCAACTCTTGTCCCTCACCGCCATGCTTCATAACTCGAAGCTGCATTGCTGGCACATTAGCAAAAGAAGCAATGCCAAAGACAAAAGCCGTTACCACAAACATCAGCTTACTTTCGATTGCCAAACCAACCAGCAATAGCGAAACGATCATTGCCATTGCCCAAAACATCGAAGCTTTTTGTAAGTTCTTATCTGACGAACGACCGCCCATTGTATTACCCACAATCAGACCGATACCAACAATAACCAGAATCCAAGTCACTGCACTCTCAGCAAACCCTGTTATGTGCATCGCGATAGGTGCAATATAACCGTATAAAGTCATGAATCCCGACCAAGCAAATACGGTGATAGCAAGGCTGACTATTAGCATCGGATTTTTAAATGCCGCCAACTGCGCTTTAACATCTTTCGCTTCGCCGTGACCTGTTGATTTAATCACCGATGTGATGAAAAACAGCGCCACTAAACCAAATGCTGCAACGGTCAAAAACGTGGAATGCCAGCCAAACTGCAAGCCAATCCAAGTGCCGCCCGGCACACCTAAAACATTAGCCAACGTTAGGCCAGCAAACATTTGCCCTACCGCTCGACCTGCCATTTTTTCCGACACCAAATTGGTCGCCACTACTGCACCAATGCCATAAAACGGCCCTTGTACTAAGCCAGTTACAACTCGACTAACCATTAACACTAAGTAATTGGGTGCAAAAGCAGACAATACATTACCAGCAATGAACAGCACCATTAACCCAGCCAAAACCGCTTTTTTATTAAACCGAGCTAGATAGATCGTCAACAGCGGCCCACCGAACACAATCGCAAGTGCGTAAGCACTAATCAAGTAACCGGCTTGCCCCTCAGTAATAGCGAGCGAATTGGCCACCTGAGGAAGAATCCCTGCGATTACAAATTCAGCGGTTCCGATAGCAAAAGCGGCGAGTGTTAGGATCCATACCTGTAATGGCATTTTTTCTTTATTCATGGGGAAGAATCTCTTGTTTATTTCGTTTGAAGCCATGGGTAGCAAGCGTTTTAAATGCCATCGCACCCTATTTCTAATGAGCATTAACCAAGTAACGCACCACCCTCGACATCAATGACAGCTCCGGTCATGTACGAGTTATCAATCAGAAGTAAATATGCTTTGGCAACATCACTTGGTTGCCCCACTTTGCCTACAGGCAAACTACCTTGAACTCGTTCATACATGGCGTTTCTATCGTCTACTTTCATAGCTTGATAAGCTTGCGTTCTTGTTACTCCTGGACTAACGACGTTGACGCGAATAGGAGCCAGTTCTTTTGCCAGAACCTTGGTGGTCGCTTCTATAGCTGCATTGATCGCCGTTTTTACATAGGTATTAGCCACCACTTTTCGCGATAGCATGCCTGATGTCAGAGTGATCGACCCACCTTGCTTGATATAGCGAGCGCCATGCTTCACCGCATTAATTGCGCCCCAAAACTTGGTATCGAAAGCGTATTTTGCTTGGTCAACAATGACATCAACCACTTTGCCCGATGGCGCATAAGACCCCGCAGTCACAATAAGATGGTCAAAGGCTCCAATAGTTTCGAAATAGTGATACACCGATTGTTCATCACTGATATCTAACCCCGTCTTACGACTAGCGACATGCACTACACTATTTTTACTCTCTAATTGTTTCCCTATTTCCGCACCAATTCCTGAAGTACCGCCAAGCACAACATAGACCGTTTTCTCTTCTTTCATAACTTGTATCTCCAATCTCGTTTCGATGGAGTCAGTATATTCATTGGTTTAATTTTGATAATTGAGTAATATTTAAATTGATTATTCACCTGAGTCGAACAATAAAGAGAGATAAACATGGACAAGTTTTCTGATATGACTTTGTTTGCCAGTATTGTAAAAAACCAAGGATTAGCAGCTGCTGGTAGAGAGCTAGGCTTATCGCCAGCGACAGTCACAGCCCGTCTGCAAGCATTAGAAGAGCGTTACGGTGTAAAACTTCTCAATCGCAGCACAAGACATATCTCATTGACCGATTCTGGCGCAATGTATCATCAAGCTTGTTTAGAAATCATCGACAGTGTGAAAGCAACCGAAAACCTCCTCCAAACAGGGACAAAAGAAGTCCGAGGAAGCTTAAAAATATCGGCACCAAGGGATATTGGTAAGCAATACCTATCACCGATAATCTCGGAATTCAGCCAGTTATATCCAGAAGTCGTGCCTTATCTATACCTCAATGACAATCTATCCAACTTGACAGAATCAGGGCTCGATATTGTCATCCGTTACGGGGAGCTGGCTGACAGCAACCTCATCTCTCGTAAGCTTGCCTCAAGCCGACGGGTATTATGTGCTTCCCCACAATACCTAGCTAGAAAAGGCACACCGATACAACCTCAAGATTTAGCTGCGCATGATTGCTTAGCAATGGTACGAAGCAACGAAGAACTCAAAACATGGCATTTCCAAGATAATGACCAGCACAACGTAATAACTGTTGTACCAAAGCGTTTTTCAGATGATGGCGAGGTCATTCGCCAATGGGCATTAGATGGAGCAGGTATCGCATTAAAATCCATTCTTGACGTACAAGAGGACATCAAACAACAACGACTGGTCACCCTGCTTAATGGCTATATGAAAAACTTTAATGCCTCTACATCATCTGTTGGTGCTGACCTAAACGTCATTTACCTCAGCAGGCAATACCAACCGAAACGACTTCGCCTATTTATAGATTTTCTGATTGAACGCTTTCACTCCCAATTTGCTGACAAGCCTTAACGTTATCCATCCAAACCACTCATCTTTTCACTAAATAAGCAAAGTCATTCGCATCCTTTTTGAAGTTCATACGTGTGGTAAAACGCCTTAGCCCTATTTGGAAGAATCGATATACCCCACTTCAAGGTTAACCAAAACCTAACGCACATTGCGTGTATTTTGATATGGTCGTCAATGCTGGATTTGTATATGTAAAAATCGCAAAGCGAGATAAAATCGAACTTCGCCCTATAAGCAAACTGTATTTCCAATTGTCAGGTGAATTCAATGTCTGAAATGTATACGAAACATGCCATTAAGTATGCGGAAGTGGTAAAGAACAACATATACAACGCCCTATTAGAGCGCCCTTCCACTATTGCTTTACTTGATAACATAGCAGGTAAAGACGTTATTGATATGGGCTGCGGGCCGGGCGAGTACGCCCAGTGGCTTATAGAGCAGTCGGTAAACAAACTCACTTGTGTAGACGTTTCTAACGAGATGGTCGCATTGGTGAAACAGCGCTTTGGCTCAAAGGTTCATGCCTATACCCAAGATATAGCTAAAGGGCTAACCGCAGAGCAAGACAACAGCGCCGATGTAATCGTCTGCCCTTTGGTTTTGCACTACATCGAAGATCTAACCCCTGTTTTTGCTTCTGTTCATCGAGTGTTGAAACCCGGAGGCTATATGGTGTTTTCTACTCATCATCCATTTGCGGATTTTGAGTGTTCGCCATCTGGCAACTATTTTAGTCGCGAATTTATTGAAGAAGAATGGAACACAGTCGGAGAACCCGTTAAAGTCGGTTTCTATCGCCGTTCACTAACCGAGATAACGAGCGCTATTTCTGAAGCGGGATTAGTGGTCTCTGCATTAAATGAAGGGCAAGTCGATGAAAGTGCCAAGCAGCAATCTGAATCGACCTATCAACACCTCAAGAACAATCCAAACTTCATTTTCATTCGATGCGAGAAAATCAGGGCTTAATCACTCTTGACCTATCCAAATCATTAAAGGAGCTAAACTTAGCTCCTTTTATTACGCCTAGACCTGCTCGCTCGGGTGCCCCCACATCAGCGGAGTGGAGTACGGCCCAGTAATGCTTGAAGTTGAATGGCCAACCTCACTCATTGCTCCCTCGGTCAGTTCTCTAGCAAACCAACACTCTAATGGAGCCTGGGTCACCACAGGTGGTAACACATTGTGTGGAGTGTTGTAGCGATTACCATAATGGAAAGGCTCGCCCATCACAAAAATCACGTCTGCATCTAACTCTCGTTCTGCTTGTTCCATAAGCCTTGTCGCATAACCTTGACCTTGGTATTCAGGCAATACCGCAAGTGGGGCAAGGACATAACATTTCAAATGCGGTGCTTCATCTATCGTGATCGGCGTATAACATGCGTGAGCAACCCCCTCATAAACGATCGAGTAACTTCCATCGGCAATTAGGTCTTCTGCAAATTCAGCATAGAGCTTGGCATGCCTTTCATCATAAAGTCCACCAGCATTGGCGAATGCTTTAAATTGTATTTCATATGGGGTGATCATTTTCTTTCCTCATTGGCAAGCAACAAACCAACCGGTCGGTTTGTTGCTGTTCTCTAAAAAATCACGCACTTTTGAGCGTGATTTAAAAACTATTTAACGTATTTATTAATGAATTCTTGCTTAACGTCTTCTATCGGAAAATCATCATTAAGTAGGTAATTCATAGCAATACCATCAATCTCAGCAATGAACATCTTAGTCACTACTGCTGGGTTTGGGTAACAAAGCGAACGAAACACCTCTTCCGTAGAGGCTTGTAAAGCTTGGTATCTTTCTTCAATTAAGTCGCTAACAATAGCCCGAGTTGTCGGATGAACCATAACGCTGAAGTTAAACTGGTACATTTTCCGATGCTCTGCCACTGTCATACCATCGAAAATCGAGTCGATCATCGCTTCAAGTCGGTTATCAGTATCAATAATATGCTCATCACTTTTATCTGCTTCTTCAATCGCGGCAGTAATATAAACAAACACTTCTCTTAAGATATCGTTTTTGTTTTTAAAGTGATGAAATACCGCACCTTTCGACACTTCTGCTTGTTCGCATATCATCGACACTGGCGTATTTTCAAAACCATTTTCAGAAAACAGCCGAGTCGCAACTTCAACGACTTTTTGCCTTTTACTCATAAACTAATTTCACTCAAACCGACCAGACGGTCTGCAATTTACTTCCAGCAGTCATGTGGTGTCAAGAAAATTTACAACTAACGCTGTCCCACACTATCGCACGGTGATGCTCAAACTGAGATCTAGGACTAGTACTTGAGATTGACAATCATTCTCTCACACAATATATTCGCGCCACATTAAGAAACAAAATGTTTACAAAACGCCAACTATCGCAAACTGGATACGTTGTGATGGCGTCGGTATAGGTCATTGCTATTACTTAAGGTTTCACAGCAAAACTAGCCTATATCCATAACCACTAACAGTAGTATGGAGATTAACGATGACTCACTGGACAGATTTTTTCCCTTATGTTGCTATGGCAATTAAAGTCATCGCTCTGGCTATCGCCGGATACTACGCTATCAAGTGGCATTTTGATCAAGATAAGAAACTAAAACAATTGGCCGAAAAAGAGAAAGAAGAATCAGAACAGACAAGCTCGTAATTAAGTGAATTTGTCGATGTGTTTTATGACTCAAGCGAATAGCATCTCTTTGCTGTCTTGTTAAGCTTATAGTCCGACATTAATACATTAACGAACGCGCACCAAAGTTATTTAGTTATCTTTCAATTTCATTGCCTATAAACCTTTATTACTCTTCTCGGTTTACCACTATTTATTAACCCCCCACTACACACTTCTGCAAAATAATATCCATATAACCTCGGATATCCAAAATACTTATCCAACCATATCAAACTTTTAATTTTGCATTCATACATTCCAAATACGAAAAGACCAATTAACACTTAAATACAAGAACTTACAATGATAGTAATACCTATAAGTATAGTAAAAATCATTTTGTGAATCATGTCGGGATTCATAAAATTAAGTAGGCGTATGTTATTAATTATAGCGTATTGAAAATAATTCCGAGGAGAATAACCGCCTAAATCCCATTGCAGTAAAAAATAATCACATTCTAGTTTATTAAATTAAAAACCAAACAATACCAATATTGCACCATAAATTACATCGACAGTTTATTTGTTATAAAAAATCTATCTGAATTGGCCTTACTGTACGACCCCAATATAGCTAACGTGAAGTTCATTCGAATTAATCCAAGATGGCGAATCTACCAAGAGTAAAGAAGGGTTTGGTCAGCAGCAGATATGCCTAGGTTGAGAGACACCTATGTAACGACAAGGAGAGACAGTTATGACAAGCGTAGCACTCCCGCGCCTAAGATTTAAAACCTTCCCCAGCGCTTTCACGATCCTATTTATCATCACAGTGCTTGCGGTGGCCTGTACTTGGATGATCCCAGCCGGGGTCTATTCAAAACTCACTTACAATGCAGACTCTGGCATGCTATCGGTTGCCACACCCTCCGGAGACATTACAGCCGTAGCAGCCAACCAACAAGAGCTAGATAAACTTGGGGTCAATATAAAAATTGATCAATTTACGAATGGCATTATTCGTAAACCGATTGCAGTTCCCGGCACTTACGAACGCGTAGAACCCGTACACAAAGGCATTATTGATGTCACCAAGAGCATGGTCGAAGGCACTATTGAAGGTGCTGATGTGATTGTGTTCATACTTGTACTTGGCGGGATGATAGGCGTAGTCAACGCAACCGGTTCATTTAACTCAGGGCTAATCGCATTATCTAAGAAAAGTAAGGGGCGGGAATTTAGCCTTGTCTTTTCAGTCTGCTTGGTCATGGCACTGGGTGGCACCAGCTGCGGATTAGAAGAAGAAGCGGTGGCGTTTTACCCTATCTTAGTACCAATATTCCTCTCCTTAGGCTATGACTCGATAGTTTGTGTCGGGGCGATTTTCATGGCGGGGTCCATGGGCTCTACATTTTCGACTATTAACCCCTTCTCTGTTGTTATTGCCTCCAATGCCGCAGGCATCCCATTTACTGAGGGTATTGAGTTCCGAGTATTTGGCTTGATTGTCGGCTTCATTGCTCTTAGTAGCTATATGTATTGGTATTGCAATAAAGTTAAAGCCGACCCTAGCTTCTCCTACACCTACGCAGATCATGAAGAATTTGAAGCGCGCTATTTGAAAGACGTAGACATGAATCATGAGCTTCCTTTTACCACGCGACGTAAGCTCATTCTTACGCTATTTACCCTCGCGTTTCCGCTCATGATTTGGGGCGTATCAGTAGGTGGATGGTGGTTTCCGACCATGGCAGCCTCTTTCTTGGCTATTACTATCGTGATTATGGTGATTTCAGGGCTACCAGAAAAAACGTTAGTAGAGTCATTCACAAAAGGCGCTTCTGAATTAGTCGGAGTCTCTTTGATTATCGGGCTTGCTCGCGGAGTAAACTTGGTGCTTGAGCAAGGCATGATCTCCGATACGATTTTGTTTGCCGCGTCCAACTTTGTCTCCGGAATGGAAGGCGGCGTATTTATCGTTGCGCAGATGTTTGTATTCGCGCTACTTGGATTTATCGTTCCATCCTCATCGGGCTTAGCCGTGCTCTCTATGCCAATCATGGCGCCGTTGGCGGATACGGTGGGTATTCCCCGTGAAATCGTGGTCTCTGCCTACAACTGGGGGCAATACGCAATGCTCTACTTAACCCCAACGGGTCTTGTATTAGCGACTTTGCAAATGCTAGGAATGTCCTACAACAAGTGGCTTAAGTTCGTCTGGCCGATGGTGGTGTTTACACTAGGTTTTGGTGCCATCATGCTCGTCATTCAAGTTGCACTGGCTTGACGAGGAATCAGATAGCACTCTATCCCAACAGAAAAATCGCTATCCAATGACCGTAAGCTCTATAAAGAAAAACCTCGGCACATGGCCGAGGTTTTCTATTTCATCGTTTTTCTGTTTGACTAAGGGAATGATTACTCATCCATCGGTAAATCAGCCGCTTGCTGCAAACTGTACGCAGTAACGGGATCAATGCCTTTCACCAACTCTTCTACTTGTTTAATGGCATCAACAGAACTGCTTGCTTTACGGTAGCTTAAGTAAATAGGGCGAATCCAGTCTTCAACCCCTTCCACTTTATGCAGCTGACCGCTTGCAAGGAATGGTTCAACCAAAGAAGCCGGTAAGTATGCACTACCGCCTTTTTCGAGAATAAAGTCTAACGCGATACGTGCAGTAGATGTGCGTAGGTATGGTGCAGGCACTTTCGCATGGCGATCTGCATGTTCAGAGGCAAATTTCGTTCCCCAATCCACATAAACATACTTATCTTCAAATACGGTTTCTAAGTTACTTGCCTCAGTTGAGACCATCAACAACACGACATCTGCAACTTTTTTGCAGTTAAGCTCGTCGGCTTTGATTTGGTCAAACGCGAATGCCATATCTAACGTGCGCTCTTGTAAGCTACGCACTAAGGCTTCACGCCCCATCACCTCTGCCATGAAACCATAACCGCCAAAGGCATCGGTCGTCATGCTCAAACAGTTTTGCAAGTAAGCATCCCACACATTTGGTGTGCCGCCCATCGTCAGTTGCAGGGCTTTACCACTCTCTAGGGATAGCTCCAGTTTGGCTTGTTGAAGAGTCGTGACCATCACTTCGGCATAGCTGACTAACCGCTCGCCAGAAGACGTTAACTTAATGTTATTACGATCACGAATAAATAGCTGAGTATCAAAGTAGCTTTCTAGCTGTTTAATACGGGCACTCACCGCCGCTTGGGTTATGTAAAGGTTCTCTGCTGCGCGGCCAAAGTGGCGCACGTTAGCCAGCTCTAAAAATGTTTTAAAGACTTTTACGTCCATTTTTGATCCTCAGGAAATTGCTGCCCTAAATTAGCAAACAAAGCAATTATTACGAAAGAGAGAAAGTCGAAACTGTTATCTAAACGTAACAAAAAGCACTAATAGTAAAGACAAAAATGTTTTGTTTTTCTTTTGCTAACTTTACGCCTAATTTTCGCCTTATACCAATGCTACCGTTCAAGCAGGTGCAGAAAGCGTGAGAGCATAGGTTGTAATCCATCACTATACCATTTGAGGTTTATGAAAATGTCTGACACCGAATTTCGTCATGGCAAAAAACGTTTCTACGACAACACTAAGTTTCCACGTGGCTTTGCTAAATCGGGTGACTTTACACTTGCCGAAGAAGAACTCCTAACACTTTACGGCGACACAATGCTTGGCCTTGAGACTGGTGAACTTTCTCCAACTAACTCGGAAGAAAAGCACTTCGTTAAAGTTATTGAAAACCCAGGCAAAGCAAAAACCAAACTTGAACGTACATGGCTGAAATATGTTCAGCTAGCGCGTGGCCGCAAACGCTTTCATACCTTGAATGGTCGTAACAAACCAGAAACATCAGATGATTACTCAGAAGATGTAAGTTTGGTTGAAGAAGACTAAACAGCCCAATTTCTGAAACGCCTACTCTCCACAGCTAGGTCATTCACACTCAAAGCCCCTTCCTCATGGTTGGGGCTTTTGTTTTTCTAGTGTTTCTTTGCCAGTTAATAATTCTACCTATTCGGTTGACATAGTTTGACCATCAAACTAAATTAACAATCAAATACTTTGATAGTCAAACCATTTATTTATGACAACACGCGAATTTTCTTCCACTCATAGCCATGATTTCACGCCTCGCAATAACAAGGGAGAGCGTCGCACTTGGTATGTATTGATACTGACGTTATCAGCCATGTTTGCCGAGATCATCGCAGGAACCCTATTTGGCTCAATGGCGTTACTCGCCGACGGCTGGCATATGGGCACACACGCCGCTGCCTTTTGCATTACGCTCTTTGCCTATCGCTATGCGAAGAAACACGCCCAAAGTGGTAAATACTCATTTGGTGCCGGCAAAGTTAGCGTATTAGGGGGCTTTACCAGTGCAATCGCACTTGGCATTGTCGCGCTAGCCATGTTTGGTGAATCCATCCACCGCTTATTTAACCCCGAGACGATCCAGTTCAATGAAGCCATCATGGTCGCCATTTTGGGCCTGACTGTGAATGTGCTGAGTATTTTCCTCCTTCACGATGACCACCACCATGATCACCATGGCCATCATCACGGCGAACACCACCACCATGATCACAATCTCAAAGCCGCTTACATGCACGTATTAGCAGATACGCTGACCTCTGTGCTCGCTATCGTCGCGCTATTTGTTGGTAAATACCTTGGCTGGCATTGGCTTGATGCATTGATGGGGATTGTAGGTGGATTAGTCATTGGTAAATGGACATGGGGCTTGCTGCAACAAACTGCACCCGTCTTGCTAGATGCGAGTATAAACAACGACTACCAACAGCAAATAGAGGCAGAGTTGCGCCCTTTCGCTCAGATAACTGATGTACATATTTGGAAAATCAGCGCTGATCACTTTGCTGCAATCATCTCGATAAAAAATCAATCCGATAAAAGCCTTACTGACTATCAACATTTACTGGCAAAGTTTGATAAAATCAGCCACCTAACGATTGAACTGCAGCCGAACGACGATGAAAGAGCTAGAGAACCTCAACCAATTACTGACTGAATTTTACGACAAGATGTCCTCATGGGAACAATCTGTAGTAAAAGAAACGGGGTACTCACTGGCGCAGATTCACACCATCGAAGTATTAGGTAACCACGGCGTGCTAAGAATGAAAGAGCTAGCAGAAAAGCTCGCGATCACTACTGGCACGCTGACTGTTCAAGTCGATAAGTTAGTTAAAGCTGGGCTTATTGATCGCTGCGCGCACCCTGAAGATCGCCGAGCGATCGTTGTAAAATTAACCCATCAAGGCTTAGAGCTACATCAACATCACCACCAATTACACCTCGATTTGGTTCGTGACCTAACTCGTCATATTGATGACCAAGAACAGGCGAGTTTGGTGCAAAGTTTGCAAAAAATAAACCGTGAGTTTTAGGCATCTAATTCATTGATTTTTAAAACCATTTAAACCATCTCCTCCCCCATAAACTAGACCACCTATTGGTTATCGAATCGACAAAAACTATTTGTTAGACACTGACTGGTTTTTGTCCGTTAATGCGCCCAACACGTAGTAGCACCCTAAATACTCACCAGCTATAAATACTTAAATAAAACAATAAATTAAGCCAAATAGCTAACGCCCTTAGCCTCTGTTACCCCATATATAAATGAATGGAAATCAAGCGATCAAAAATCGTAGGCTAAAATGATCATGATGTATTTAGGCACGTAAAAACTACATCACGTGCTAGGTGTGAATCAGGCCAATGGCGGATTCACGTTTTTCTCGCCAATCTTGTGAGATTAGATGTGGAAAAAACAACCAAATTAGATCGCGTTCGCGCTGACTACAACGTTCATTACTGGAGCCAAGGCTTCTACGGTATCGACAACCAAGGCGAAGTTTACGTTTCTCCAACAACCGAAAAAACGCACCAAATTCCTTTGAGCAATATTGTGTCTCAACTAGAAAAACAGCAGTTAAACCTGCCCGTTCTAGTACGTTTCCCACAAATATTGCACCAACGTGTGCACGGTATTTGCCAAGCCTTTAACCAAGCGATTGAAGAATACCAATACCCGAATAATTACCTGTTGGTTTACCCAATCAAAGTAAACCAGCAGAAAGAAGTTGTTGATGAGATCTTAGCTAGCCAAGCAAGTTTAGAGACCAAGCAGCTCGGCCTTGAGGCCGGCAGTAAGCCTGAACTTCTTGCGGTATTAGCCCTAGCGCAAAAAGCCAGCTCTGTGATTGTGTGTAACGGCTACAAAGACCGTGAATACGTTCGCCTTGCGCTAATCGGGGAAAAATTAGGCCACAAAGTATTCATCGTTTTAGAGAAACTGTCTGAACTTGATTTGGTACTAAAAGAAGCGAAAAGTTTAGGTGTGAAACCACGCTTAGGCTTGCGCATTCGCCTTGCATCACAAGGTGCAGGTAAGTGGCAAGCAAGCGGTGGTGAAAAGTCTAAATTTGGTTTGTCCGCCTCTCAAGTACTCACAGTCATTGAGCGTCTAAAACAAGAAGATCAGCTTGATGCGATGCAATTGGTGCACTTCCACCTTGGTTCGCAAATGGCCAACATCCGTGACATTCGTAATGGTGTGAACGAGTCTGCTCGTTTCTACTGCGAGCTGCGTGAGATGGGTGCAAAAATCGATTTCTTCGATATCGGTGGTGGTCTAGCAGTGGACTACGATGGTACGCGCAGCCAATCATCAAACTCGATGAACTACGGCTTGATTGAATACGCCCGTAACATCGTTTCAACCGTTGGTGACGTTTGCCAAGCGTACGGTCAGCCGATGCCAGTCATCATTTCTGAATCTGGTCGCTCGTTAACGGCTCATCATGCGGTGTTGATCACCAACGTGATCGGTACAGAAGCGTATCATCCAGAAGAAGTGAACGAACTTGAAGTTGATGCACCAACGCTTCTGCAAAACATGTGGCGTAACTGGCAAACCCTGCAAGATGGCAGCGATGCACGTGCATTGATTGAGATTTACAACGATACCCAAAGTGATTTAGCGGAAGTGCACTCACAGTTTGCAACTGGCGTGCTGAACCTACAGCAACGTGCGTGGGCCGAGCAACTATCGCTGCGTATTTACTTTGAACTGAGCCGTGCAATGAGCACGAAGAACCGTTTCCACCGCCCAATTCTTGATGAATTGAATGAGCGCTTGGCTGACAAGTTCTTTGTTAACTTCTCGTTGTTCCAATCTTTACCAGATGCGTGGGGCATTGATCAGGTATTCCCTGTACTTCCGTTATCCGGTTTAGATGAACTCGAAGATCGCCGCGCAGTGATGCTCGACATTACGTGTGACTCAGACGGCGCGGTAGAGCAGTACGTTGAAGGCCAAGGTATTGAAACGACATTACCGGTGCCTGCATGGAACAAAGATAAGCCATACCTAATGGGCTTCTTCTTAGTCGGTGCATACCAAGAAATCTTGGGCGATATGCACAACTTATTTGGTGATACTCATAGCGCGGTTGTGTCAGTCAACGAGCAAGGTGAAGCCATTATTGAGCGAATTGACCAAGGTGACTCAGTAGAAGACATGATGCGCTACGTGCACATCGATGTAGACAAGATTCGCGATAACTACCGCGAACTGGTTAACCTACGTGTTGACCAACAAGAACAACAACAAGTGCTTCAAGAACTTGAACAAGGTCTTTGCGGCTACACCTATTTAGAGGATTTCTAAATGAATGATTTGTTTGATAAAACTGATTATTCACTGTATTCAAACTCAATGAGTTTTATGCGCCAACCGTATCTACGCAACCCAATCGGCAGCGATGCTGATTTGGTGGTACTCGGTGTACCGCTAGATATGGCAACATCTGGTCGTCCGGGTGCTCGTATGGGCCCTGATGCGATTCGTCGCGCGTCGGTAAACCTAGCATGGGAAGGTAAAAAATTCCCTTGGGACTTCAACCTATTCGATCGCGTGAAGATGATCGATGCAGGTGACTTAGTGTTTGATTGCGGCGACGCAGAAGACTTCACCTACCGCTTAGAAAAAGCGACCGGCGAGATTCTGAAAAACGGCAAAACCATGTTTGCACTAGGGGGTGATCACTTTATCACTCTACCTATTTTGCGTGCATACGCTAAGCATTACGGTGAGATGGCGCTGGTTCATTTTGATGCCCATACCGATACCTATGCTAACGGCAGTGCTTACGACCACGGTACCATGTTCTACCATGCGCCAAACGAAGGTCTAATTTCGCCAAAACACTCAGTGCAGATCGGTATTCGCACTGAGTATGAACAACAAAATCATGGCTTCAATGTCATTAACGCGATGCAAGCTAATGATTTAACCGCCGATGAAATCGTTGCGCAAGTCCGTGCAACTGTCGGTGATAAGCCTGTCTACGTGACGTTTGACATCGACTGTCTTGATCCGGCTTTTGCACCGGGTACAGGCACGCCAGTATGTGGCGGTTTGAACTCAGATAAAGTACTGAAAGTCCTACGTGGCTTTGCTGGCATGAACATCGTAGGCATGGACGTGGTAGAGGTTTCACCGCCATACGATCATAGTGACATGACTGCTTTGGCAGGCGCGACAGTGGCACTTGAGCTAATGTACGCATGGGCTTCAAGCAAAACAGACAAAGACGCTTAAACGTTTGTTTATTGCGCAAAAACAAAAATCCCCGCACTCTGGCGGGGATTTTCATATTCATGGCTTTAAATCCGTAACTAGAGTACCTAGTTAGAACTTCTTCGGCGCAAAACCTGTCATCACGTCTAAACGCAGCTCTTTACCAATTTTCGTCATTGGGTGAACCACAACCAGACCTTTCACTGATTTCTTAAGCTTACCCATGTCCGCTTGCTCTGCTTTAGTAATTTCGCGAGAAAACGGCATATCTAGCAAACTTTTACGTTCTTTATTCAGTTCGTAGCTTTGTTTGTGCTTGAACTGAGAAACCTTCTTAGTGATTTTGTCGATTTCATCAGTGAACTTAGTAATCATCTCTTGATCACCACGAGATTTGGCGGCATCCAACTTACGGCGACAAGTATCTAAACGGTTATTTAGCTGCTGAATTTCTTTTTTGATGCTCATGATAATCAACTCTTAATTTGCTGTGGGCGCGGAGTATAGCATAGCCAATGTTGTCGCCCTATAACAAAAAGCACTTTCCTTACTAGCGTATAATTCCGCTACTCTGATAGAGTCAAGCCAACTTGCGCCATAAGGAAATACTATGCCTATAAAACCATTACTTCTCGGCGGTTTAATGACTCTTTCATTGTCTGCCATGGCTAATACAGACAGCGTCATCATTAAATACGCGACCGGTGAAAACGCCCAGCAAAAAGCCGCAATGACGGCACTCAAACAAAGCGGCGTAAACCCACTACTGGTCGAGCTATCAAACCAACATTTTCCATTTGAGAAAGCATTAACCATTCAATATGGTGGCGAAGATGGTCCTTTGTATGATCCTGAAACGCACGTGGTTCATATGCCCTATAATTTTTACCAGCAGGCTCTGAACTACTTCAAAGCCAATGATTATGAAAAGAAATTTGGTAAGTCCGCGGAAGCTGGCGCGATAGATACCATTCTACACACTCTTTTGCACGAAGCCGGCCACGCTTATATTGAAGATCAAAATATCCCGATTCTCGGCAAAGAAGAGGATGCAGTGGATAATTTTGCCGTCGTGATGATGATTGAATATGTGGAAGATGGTGATGATGCCGCGATCAGCGCTGCGGATATGTTTGCCTTTGAGTCAGACGACAGACCCGACTATTACGATTTTGGCGAGTACATCGACGAGCACAGTTTCGACCTTCAGCGTTACTTCTCTACTTTGTGTTTGGTGTACGGCAGTGACCCCGACAAACATGCAGGCTTACTCGATGAAGTCGAGAATGACTATCTAAGTGAGCGAAAAGAATTCTGTGAATTTCAATATCCTGCGATTAGCCAAAGCTGGCATCACTATTTACGCCCTCAAAAAGAAACAAACGACTAACAACTCATCCTTCTATCGTTCAGCCGTTTCACATTACATGGCGGCTGAACCTAGTGCACATATAGATATTTCTCCTCAATAATTAATGATTCTTCTATCAAGTTTCACAGTTATCGGTCGCTAACATTGTTAACATCCCGGTTAATCATTGAAAATGGTTAGTTACATATTCTAATAAAATTGAAGTAAATCAGTGCAGGAATTGTTATGAGTCTATCTATTAGAAATCGTTTGTATGTCCTTTCGATCATCCCCTTATTATTAATGGCCATCGGTATGATGAGCGTGTCTTACATCAAGACCACAGAGCTTACCGAACAACAAATTGCAGCGACTCGCTCCAACATGATGGCTATGAAGCAACAAGAGCTAAAAGCCTATATCCAAATGGCAAAATCCTCTGTTCAACCCTTTTTAGATCGTGGTGCATCACTAGAAGACGCGTTACCAACACTTAAAGGCCTCGAATATGGCGAATCAGGTTATGTGTTTGCTTACGATTCAAAAGGTGTACGTATCGCAATAGGCCAAGGAACTGATGGGATAGGTAAAAACTACTACAACCTTCAAGATAAGCAGGGCAACTACCTGATTCAAGACCTGATCAAAAATGCCAAGTTGGATAAGTTCACGACTTACTATTTCCCGAAACCGGGTGAAAGTGTCGCGCTGCCTAAACTGAGCTACTCCGTTTACATTCCTGAGTGGGATTTGGTGATTGGTACTGGCTTTTATACGGATGATATCGACGCGGTTATCGCCGAACTAGAATCAAATTCCAACCAAGCTCTTCAAAGCTCGATTACTGCGATTGTTATTTTCTGTTTAGTTATCGCTGTACTTGTGGCGGCATTTGCTATTGCCGTGAACCGCACCATTATGGGACCACTAGAGCAGTTCGATCGCTCTATTAGTTCATTCGCGAGCGGTGATGCCGATCTTACCGCACGTATGGAAAAATTCCGCGCACCAGAATACGCACGCCTAAGTGAAAACTTTAACGCCTTCGTTGCAAGCCTGCAAAACATCATCCGCAGTGTAACGGATGTCGGTCAACAAGTGGTTGAAGAGACCACTCATATGTCATCTCGCGCTGCACGCGTTGATGAGTTGGCAACAGGCCAACGCGAAGAAACGGAGCAAGTTGCAACAGCAATGACTGAGATGACCACCACGGCGCAAGAAATCTCAAGCAATGCGAGCCAAGCCGCTGATAGTGCGAAAGAAGCGGACGACAATGCCAAAGAAGCCCAGCAGATCGTCAACGCTGCTGCGCAATCTGTTGAAGAATTAGCTGGTGAGGTATCACAAGCTAATGAGGTGATTTCTCGTCTAGAAGGCGATGTTCAAAACATCTCTTCTTCACTTGAAGTTATCCAAGACATCGCTGAACAAACCAACTTACTCGCGCTTAATGCTGCCATCGAGGCAGCTCGTGCAGGTGAACAAGGCCGAGGCTTCGCTGTGGTAGCAGATGAAGTTCGTAAATTGGCTAGCCGTACTCAAGAGAGCACAGGTGAGATTCACACCATGATCGAGCAGCTTAAAGCCGCTTCTGATGCAGCGGTAAAAGCGATGGACTCAAGCCAATCACGCTCAACGCATACAGTTAGTGAAGCAAATGCGGCAGCGGAAGCGTTGGTGAAGATTCAGCAATCTATCGATACCATCATGGATATGAACTCACTAATCGCAACGGCAACCGAAGAACAGAGCATCGTTGGTCAAGAGATTTCACAGCGCATTGTTGTTATTTCTGACCAGAGCTCCCAGTCTGCGGCACTCGCCAACGAAAACCGCGCAGGTAGCCAAAACCTTAACGGTCGAGCTAACGAGCTGTATGGCCTAGTAGACCGTTTTACAGTGTAAAGCTAAAGCGCAACCCTAAAGATAATATCCACTTAGGAGCGACCGAAATATGGTCGCTTCTTTTTTTGCTCCCGCCCATGCCTTGCTGCTTTTCTAGTTAAACTTTTCATTAAACATCCAACTATCGGACGATTTTTAATTGCTATCAATAATTTATTTATTGATAATAATTACGATTAGCAATTTCATTTAAGGAAAAATGATGACCAAAGTCCGTAGTGATGGGCGCATGATGCCGCGCCTAATCGAATGCGTTCGCAAACAATACATCACCCCTAACCTACTTCGCGTGACCTTTTCGGGAGAGGATCTAAAAGGTTTTCCTGCTGGTACAGAAGGACTTCTCATCAAGCTGTTTTTTGCTAACCAAGAAACAGGCACTCTAGAATTACCGACTCGCACCGAAGAAAAAATCTACTGGCCCGAGCACAAGCCCGTTTCGCGAGCTTACACCATTCGCCATTTCCGCGAAGATCTTAATGAACTGGATGTAGACTTTGTTCCCCATAGCCCAGATAGTCCTGCTTCCGGCTGGGCGATCAACGCACAACCCGGAGACAAGATTGGCTTAGGTGGTCCAGGAGGTCCTCAGACTCTGCTACCACCAGCAGACTGGCATATATTGGCAGGCGATCTCACCGCTCTTCCAGCGATCAGTGCTCTACTAGAACAGTTGCCTGAGAGTGCAAAAGGTTATGCATTTGTTGAAGTACCCTGCGAAGAAGATATTCACGCACTCACCCACCCTGCTGGTGTTGAAGTCGTTTGGGTAGTGAGAGAGGTTCGCGCCGATTCTGAGCCACTATTAGATGCTATCCGCACCATCGACCCACAAGCACAATCAGGTAAGCTCACGGCATTTCTTGCCGGCGAAAACGATGCGGTTCTGGCGTGTCGCAAGCATCTTATTGAGACCTATCAACTCAAAAAACGAGACCTTCACGCACTACCATACTGGCGTCGAGGCCAAGATGAAGATGAGTACCATGAAGCGCGCCATGACATCATGGACGAAGAGTATTAAACACAAGAACTCAACACCAAGAGGCCAACATCCATTGGCCCTTTGTGTTTACCAATAGTTAAACCGCCTAACGTCAGTCACCTGTAAAGAATCACAAGCTATGAAAGTCATTACCTTTAAAGCGATCATCACATCCTCAATTCTATTGTTTTCTTCACTTTGCTTTGCGCAAGATTCTGCTTGGCCAAGATCCTTCACTAACGCTGATGGCAGTATTACGGTGATCGAAAGTGCGCCCAAACGCATTATCTCTACCTCGGTCAGCTTAACAGGCACTTTATTGGCAATGGATACACCGCTTATTGGCAGCGCGGGCGCGGTAAAAGGGGAATATTTCTCACAATGGGATGAGGTGGCAAAAGAGCGCGGCTTAACCAACCTTTGGCCCGCTGGCAGTGTGGATCTTGAATCGGCTTACGCAGTTGAACCAGATTTGATTATCGTATCGCTGACAGGTGCTGACTCTACGCTTGAACAAGTGGAAGAATTTCGTCAAATCGCTCCAACCGTCATTCTCGATTACAGCATTCAATCATGGCAAGATCTGGCTAAGCAGATTGGTGAATTAACCGGTCTAGAACAGCAAGTAGCTGAAAAATTAGCGGATTATGAACGCTATGTCGCTAGAACCAAGCAAACCTTAGCCATTCCAGAAGGTCAGGCCAACATCATTAGCTATCATGGCGCAGGCATGCTGAACGCCATCGGTAGACCTCAAGGCGCACACGCAATGCTGCTCACTTCGCTTGGTTTTGATATTGAAGCACCGAATGATGCTTGGCAATCAAGCACCGCTCGTCACCGTGATTTCATCCGTGTGCACTATGAAAACCTATCACTTCTCAAGGGCGAAACCACCTTTCTTATTGAAGCGGATGGAAGAAAGGCGAATGAGTTTATGAGCAACGAAGTGTTCATCAACATGCCATCGGTGCAAAACCAACAGGTTTATGGCCTTGGTCTAACTTCGTTTCGTATCGACCCATACAGCGCACGCAACATCATCGACAACATTGCTAAGCAATTTGCTAAGAACGCGGAATAATCATGTCTACTGCTCATGCCTTTGCTAGGCAAGAACTGAAACATCAACGGCTTAAGCAAGGGTTAATCGTTGCCATTGTATTATTAGCGCTTCTCACGTGCACCAGTGTTTTCATTGGTGCGAGGAACATCAACTGGCAAACCACACTCGACGCGATATTCAGCTACGATTCAACCAATAGTGAGCACTTACTGGTTCACCATATCCGTATTCCTCGTAGTCTATTAGCGATTGTGGTCGGTGTCGGCTTAGGCCTTTCTGGTACTTTGATGCAAGCGCTAACCCGTAACCCTCTCGCAGACCCGGGATTACTTGGCGTCAATGCCGGCGCGATGTTCGCCATAGCTGGCGCGATCGCCTTTGCCAGCATCACCCAACCCAGTGATTACGTTTTCTTTGGCTCAATTGGTAGTGGCTTAACCGGCGTCGCCGTCTACTTTTTAGCCGGGCTGCATAAGACCGTTAATCCTGTTCGTTTAGTGTTAGCTGGTGCGGCATTGTCTGTCGTGCTGTTGGCCGTTACCCATTTGATAACCATCAACAGCCATCAAGAAGTGTTTGATAGATTCCGACACTGGGTAGTGGGCTCTCTACAAGGACGCGGGTATGATGTGCTTTATTCAGTCACAGTTCTTATTGTGATTGGAGCGATAGCCTCTATTTTGATTGCGCCAGCTTTAGATGCACTCTCTCTTGGTCAAGAGTTTGGCCAATCGCTCGGCAGCAACCCAAAAGTCATTTGGCTCATTGCCTGCGGCGCAATCATTATACTTTCTGGCTCAGCCACCGCAGCCGCTGGGCCTATCAGTTTTATCGGTTTAACTGCCCCACATTTGGCTCGCTTTATTGTTGGCCCTGACCACCGTTGGTTAATGCCTTATTCGATGGTGATTGGTGCAATGTTGATCCTCTCTGCTGACATCCTTGGCCGAATTATTGGCCATCCGAACGAGATTAGCGTAGGAATTATGGCGGCGTTGATCGGCGGACCATTCTTTATCTACATGGTGAAACGATGGAAAATCTCGCAGCTATAAGTAATGACACTGGCACAAAACCGATGCATTACTCAGTCGTCAAAATTGGCCCTTTCCAACTGATTATGAGCAAAAAGCAAGCATTCACTTACTTTACACTCCTCTGCTCTGTTTGCTTGTTAGCGGCTTACTCTGTCACCGTTGGGAAACTAAACATTGGCCTCAACGAAGTTTGGTCAATTGTTAGCGGGGAAGTCACTCAAGGTTTCAAGCAGCGTGTTGTGATGAACATACGTTTGCCAAGAATTACCACAGCCCTATTTGTCGGCGCAGCATTAGGTGTCTCTGGCGCAATTTTCCAATCCCTATCTCGCAACGCATTAGGCTCTCCCGATATCATCGGCTTTACCACCGGAGCGGCTTCCGGGGCTATCGCCCAAATCGTATTATTCGAACAGTCAGGCCTTGCAGTCAGCGTATCCGCTATTGGTGGTGGTCTCGCGACAGCGGTCATCGTCTATCTATTATCTCGCCAATATGGCCGAGTGGGCGGTTATCGCTTAATACTCATCGGTATTGGCGTGGGGTCGATTCTGTCTGCACTCAACAGCCTTATGCTAGTCAAAGGCCATATTGATAGCGCTATTACGGCCAATTTGTGGCTGGCAGGATCGCTACATGCCAGAACATGGCAACACGCACTGCCCGTACTCGCAGGCGTAGTATTGCTTGTCCCAGCGGCAACCTATTTTGCGCGACGACTCTCTCTTATCGAAATGGGCGACGACTTAGCCAAACAACTTGGCGTCAATGTCGAGACCACTCGCTTGCTAATGCTCTTTATCGCTGTGATCCTCGCCGCTTTAGCCACAGGTGCAGCAGGCCCAATTTCGTTCATTGCATTAGCCGCACCGCAGTTGATCGCTCGTCTGATTGGTGGTGGGCAAATATTGATTATCGGTTCTGCTTTAATGGGCGCGATTTTATTGATCAGCGCAGACTTAATTAGCCAATTACTCCCGTTTGATTTTTCACTGCCTATCGGCACCATGACAGGCCTAATTGGTGGTGTCTATTTACTGTTTTTACTAGCTCAACGTCGAGACCTTTAATCGTGACAAACCCAAACTTTAACTCCCACTTAACCAGTCGAATTCAAGGTCAAAACCTTACTCTGGGCTACGACAATACGCCTATATGTCAGCAGCTTGATATTGCGATTCCTGACGGTAAGTTCAGCGTTATTATTGGCCCGAATGGTTGCGGAAAATCGACCCTATTGCGCAGCCTGTGCCGTTTACTTACACCAATCAAAGGTGAAATAAGCTTTGATGGCCAACCGCTACACAAACTGCCCAGTAAAGACGTCGCCAAACAAATTGGCCTACTGCCACAAACCGCTCAAGCGCCTGATGGTATTCGTGTGGTTGATTTGGTTGCTCGAGGGCGATTTCCACACCAGAACCTATTCCGACAATGGAGTGAAGAAGACCAACACTTCGTGACCGAAGCAATGCAAGCTGCTGGAGTAGAGCAGCTGGCAGAAAAACAAGTCTCTCAACTTTCTGGCGGGCAACGTCAACGAGTATGGATTGCGATGGTTTTGGCGCAAAACACCGATATTCTATTTTTGGATGAACCGACCACTTACCTAGATATTGCCCACCAAGTAGAGCTATTGGATCTATTTAAACGCCTCAACAGAAAAGAAGGCCGAACTGTGGTCGCGGTTCTCCACGACTTGAATCAAGCATGTCGATATGCCGATCATTTGATTGTTTTAGCGAACGGGAAAAAGGTAACCGAAGGCGAACCAGAAAAGCTCATGACACCAGAGTTGGTGATGGATGTATTTGGCCTCAACTGTCAAATTATGCCAGACCCAATAAGCCACACGCCGATGATCATTCCTATCGGCGCATGGGACTAGCATTTCACTAACTAGTGGGCAGGTTTCGAAGGAAAATAGCTATCTAGCTTTAGCTTTTGCCAAACCTGCGCCACTAAAGGGTAAAAATTAGGTATTAGAGCATAAATCAAGCCGATAAATAGTACCGAGCCAATCAAATCCATTGGTCGGTGCATGCCTAACCACAAACGGCTATAAGCCACACCGACACCCCATACAAACAACAATGCGGCTAAGCCATAGCGTTTATGCTCTACAAACAAGCCACCAAAGAACGCTAAACAAATCGAGACAAAAATCGTATGCCCTGACGGGAACGAATAATCCGTTTCACCTTGCCAATGCAGGGTACGCCACTCACTAACATGCTGCGAGATTCGTTCAATCACATTGTGCTGCTGCAATTCATTCAATTTGTAGAAATGGCTAGGATTAGGGATCAACAGCTGATGAGTCAGCAACTCGGTGTAGGGTCTTGGACTTTCCGTCAGGTGCTTGAGGCCCGTTTTAGCCACAAACCCAACCACTAGAATAAGCCCGAGTTGCGCCATCAGTGCCACTCGCTGCTTTGGCGTCATTCGGCACAACAAGCTTAAGCAACACAGTACCGCTAACGTCACTAAAAAGCCGCTACTGCCCGCCGAATGAGTCAATAACGTCATAGAAAAGCCCTGTACATCACACACGTGACTTAATAATTCAATATGACTGACCAATAGCGTCATCGGCGCAATCACTAGCAGTAATAGCAGCAATAAGCCAAGACCATGACGTTTAGTTTTGAAGTGTGCTTTCATAATTCCCACTCAACTGAGTAAACCCGAGTGCTAAACCAATTAGAAACGAGATATTAGCTGAAATGGTGTGGAAAAATTATCAAGAAGATGTCAATTTGACGAAAGATCGCGCCCAGTTCGATACATAACAACCATGTTTGGCCACGATTAATAAATGAGGTGGGTTGAATATTGAGCCAATAAGTTCAAACTCACTGGCTCAATAGAGCAATAGCAAAATAAACTATCGTAGGATATCCAAGCCTTGCTGCCAAAACGCCACTTCCATACGTGTGGCGGTTTTGAACACTTGAATTAAGTGCTGCCCTTTTTGACTGTTGATGTCGATGTCTTGCAACAAGCGGTTAAAGTGTTCAGCACCTTGTGCCACGCCTGTTTGGAATTCATCTCCACCATAAAGCTCAATCCAACTAGCATAAGGGTTACCCTCACGCACCGTTTCTCTATCTTCAATCAACGCTTTACCAATAGCAGCATAACCAATAGAGCATGGTGCAAGCGCCGCATATAAGTCAACTAAATCCCCTGTCATACCGGCATCCAATACATAGCGCGTGTAAGCCACGGTACCAAAGTCTTCCGCTTCGTTTTCTAGGTCTGATTCCGTCAATCCCCATTGCTGACAATAGGTGACATGATGGGCGATTTCAGAGTCTAGCAAAGCATGAACACTTGGCAGAGCTTGGCGCATATCTTGAAGACTATTTGCCTTGTATATCGCCAGTGCATACGCCCTTGCGTACTGCTTTAAGAACAAAAAGTCTTGTTTTAAGTAATGTAAAAAGCACGCTTGATCTAAGCGGCCTTTTGCGAGTTGACGTACAAACGCATGCTGTGTGTATTCATTCCAGTCGCTGCGGCACGCCTCAATTAAATCTTGGTATTTCATATAGGGTCTGTTTATCTTTTGTGGTTGAATTTTCGCCAAAAATCATCTTTTTAAGAGCTAACCGGCCTTAATTAAACTCTGGTACGTAGTCGGCTGCTTTTGGCAAAGTTTCAATCAGTTTTTGCGAGTACATAAACTCGGCATAATCATCGTAGCGTTTCAAATCGACCGCCGATGGACGAAGCGCAAAACGTGTTAGCGTATCGTTCCAAGCACGTTTATTTAACTCGTTGTTGAGCGTATCAGGCGAGTAAGCAACAAACTCCTGCCAAGACACTTGTGGGTGATTAACAATGTAAGTAGTCGCTTGTTCTAATGCTTGGTTGAACGCTTTAATCGCCTCTGCATCGTGAGTTTTAGCATTGGCGACAAACACCAGTTCATCGTATGCTGGCACACCATGTTCTTCAGGGAAGAAAGCTTTGGCTTTATAACCTTCTAAAGCCAATTGGTTGGTTTCGAAGTTACGCAAACCACCCCAAATTGCATCCACTTTGCCTGACGCCAACGAAGAAGATAGCGCCCAACCAACATTGATGATCTCTACGTCAGAGAACTTAACGCCTTGCTGACCAAGCATGGTTCCGATTACCGCTTCTTCATTACCCGCAATCGCGATACCGACTTTTTTGCCTTTAAGATCACTTAGATTGTCGTTCTTGCCGTTATCTAACACCATCAAGGTATTGAGCGGAGTCGCGATTAACGTTGCAGAGCGAATCAGTGGCAAACCAGCGGCCACATCGATGGTTAAGCTAGGTTGATAAGAAATCGCCAAATCGACCTTACCCGCTGCCACCAGCTTAGGTGGCGTACTTGGATCGGCTGGCTCTTGAATTTCCACCTTTAAGCCTTGCTGCTCAAAGTAGCCACGCTGCTGAGCGATGACGATTGGGCCATGGTTCGGGTTCACAAACCAATCTAGCATCAAGGTAAGTTTTTTCTCTTCGGCAAACACAGAAGCAGATGCAAGTGAAGCAAGCAAAGCCACTGCTGAAAGTAGTTTATTGTTTTTCACTGAAGGTTCCTTTTTTCATTTTGTCGTTATGTTGAGCATTTTCTGGAGCTTTAATCGCTCCAAGGGATAAGTCGTTTCAACAACTTATCGGTAAAGAAGTAGAGTGCAATGGAGAGCAGCGCGAGGATAAATAGCGCAGCAAACATCTCATCAATGATCATACGAGCATTCGCTTGAAGCATTAGATAGCCTAGTCCTTGGCTTGAGCCCACCCACTCGCCCACTACAGCACCAATCGGAGCAATCACCACTGCAACCCGAATACCTGAAGCTAAGGTTGGTAATGAAGCAGGCAGTTGAATATGACGCAGCTTTTGCCACTTACTTGCCCCCATGGTTTGCGCCAAATCGAGATAACCGCGCGGTGTATTCCGTAAACCGTCATAGCAGCAAGTCGTGACTGGGAAGAAAATAATGATGGCGGCCATCACCACTTTTGAAGCGATGCCATAGCCTAGCCAAAGCATTAGTACCGGCGCGATAGCAAAAACAGGAATGGCTTGGCTGGCAATAAGAATAGGCAGCAGCCAGCGCTTAAGAGGTTCAAACAACAGCATTTGCAAAGCAAACAGTAACCCCATTGAAAGCCCAAGTAGCAAACCCAATAGGATCTCTTGAGCCGTGACCCATGTGTGTTTAAGCAATACGTCATAACGGGCGACTAACCGCTCCAGAACATCCAAAGGTGCAGGCAGAATAAAGCTCGGCATATCAAACAGCACAACCACCAATTGCCACAGCCCCAAAATGACAGCAACCGATACCACCATTCGCACTACTGGATTAAGTCGTGCTTGCTGCGCTGCAAGTTTATGAGTCATGGCATCAATATCGGTCATGTTACTCATAGTCATGCTCCAACGTATCTAAGATCTGCTGCTGCAATTGAGCGCACTCTGCATCCATAGTTCTTGGTGGTAAGGTGCTTGGTACGGATAGCTGACAAGCCGATGCTGGCGAACCTCGCAACACATAAAGCTGATCGGCTAATCGGATCGCTTCTTGTGGATCGTGAGTAATCAAAATAACGGTTTTATCACGCAGCAACTCTGCCGCAAGAGACTGCAATTTATAGCGAGTCACCGCATCCAACGCAGAAAATGGCTCGTCCATTAACACCAAAGGTTTGTCTTGCATTAGCGTACGAGCGAGCGCGACACGTTGACGCATTCCTCCAGACAACTGTTGAGGGCGCTTATCCGCATCGGATTTTAGGCCAACCTTCTCAAGCAAAGTAAGCGCTCGCTTTTTATCTTGCTCGCTTGAAGAAGAAAAGCGCTGACTAAGACATACGTTGTCTAACACGCTAAGCCAAGGTAATAACAAATCCTGCTGCGCCATATACGCAAGTTGGCCTTGTAGTGGATTGATTGCACCAAGGGAGCAAGGTGTTAAATTCAGTTCTCCAACCCATTCCATTTGCTGCTCAGCCAATCCAGCTAAGTAACGCAGTAAGGTAGTTTTGCCACAACCACTTCGACCCAATAAACATGTCCACTTACCCGCTTGAATTTGCATATTCAAACCTTGCAGCACGGGTTGCTCACTATCGAGGTAACGCAGTGATGCGTGTTTTATTTCAATTCCAACCGCTGTCATACTCACACTCTAGCTTTGAGTTGCGTACTTTTGAGTAGAATAGAAGTGGTGGACTGGGCCATGCCCGTCCCCTATCGATAGTTGGTCGGCATGAGCAATCGCTTGAGAGATGTATTCTTTGCCATGAACAACTGCGCCATCGAGATCATAGCCTTGAGCCAAATATGAAGCGATGGCAGAAGAGAGGGTACAACCTGTACCGTGGGTGTTCTTGGTCAGCACTCGTTTCGCACTAATAAGCGAGACGGAATCTTGGGTGATATACAAATCATTACTGTTTTCGTCTTGCTCTAGATGACCAGCCTTTAGTAGTACCGCTTTGGCTCCAAGCTGGCGCAAATCTTCAATCATTGCGCCCATTTCATCTTCAGATTTTGGTACAGCTTGCCCGGTTAAGGCTGCGCCCTCAGGAAGATTCGGCGTGATCAAATCTGCTAATGGAATTAGTCGCTGCTTTAATGTGTTGATTGCGTCTGTTTTCAATAGCAAGTCACCACTGGTCGCAACCATTACTGGGTCTAACACAACGAATTTAGGTTGGTATTGTTCGATCTTACTGGCAACGACTTCAATGATATCGCTATCGGCCAACATGCCGATTTTTACCGCATCAACTTTAATATCACTGAATACCGCATCAAGTTGGCTTGCGACATGTTCAAGAGGGATGGCACAAATTGCCGATACGCCAAGGGTGTTTTGTGAAGTAATTGCGGTGATGGCTGAACAAGCAAAACTGCCTGTCGCTGAAATTGCCTTAATATCCGCTTGAACCCCAGCGCCGCCGCCACTGTCTGAGCCCGCAATGGTTAATACAATTGGCGTAGATTGAGAAAGCTGATGTGTTGACATGGTCACTCCTTAACGCACGGTAAGGAACTGACTCATCAACAAATAGACCGAGGGAATAGAGATCCGTGGTATAGATGAGCGACACAAACTCGGCCATAAACATTACCTCTATTATCACGGGATCATCACTAAATAATACCAGCGAAAAGGCGCACAGCTTGTGTTCTATAGTTCCCTACGTCAGTGCTAACTGAATCAGGTTCAACGGGTCTCGCAATGCGATCTCAGCCTCTAACTTGCTCATCTTCTCACGTGGATTGGATGATTAGCTGGGCTCCCCGACTATGTTTGAGCAGATAGTATCAGTAATTCAACGCAAAAAAAACGCCTGTTTTACCGAAGTAAAACAGGCGTTTTTCTAACAGACAAGTTAACCATTCTTAATTGCTACAGAGCGAGCAAGAATACCTAGAGTCGTACCATTGTGCAGTAATGCACTCATGGTTGGGCTTAGCATACCCATCGCTGCCGCTAGCATGATACCGCTGTTAACATACTCAGCAATCTTAATGTTGGTGTTGATCATGCCCATCGCAATTTGCGCTAACTGGTAGGTCTCAGCGACGCCATGCAGCTTATCTTGCAACAACACCACATCTGCCGCTTGCCTTGCGAGCTCAGTACCGCGGCACATAGCGACGCCAACGTCTGCTTTGGTCAGTGCGGGCGCATCATTCACGCCATCACCAACAAACATCACCTTGTGACCTTGCTGTTGCAACTCATCAATAATGGCTGATTTACTCTTCGGTGTCGCTTCGGCGAATACGCGATCCAATTGCAGTTCGTCACCTAACATGTGCGCTTTATAGGCGCTATCACCAGAGATCATCACTAACTGCTTAATACCTAACTGACGCAGGTGGCTTAAGGTTTCAGCTACGTCTTCACGTAAGTGATCACGAAGACCTATCATGCCAATCAGCTTCTTCTTCGAAGAGATGAAAATTAGGTGACGCCCTAACTGCTCATAGTGACGAATTTGCTCTTCAACATCACTAAAATCGACCTGTTCGTGCTCTTCTAAGAAGTGGCGGCTGCCCATCACTAAACAGTGTTGATTCAAGGTACTCTTCAAGCCGTGCGCAATCACGTACTCTACCTCGCCATGTTCAATGTGAGGCAATTGGTGATTTTTCGCAGCATTCACAACCGCTTGAGAAAGTGGGTGATTACTGTGCTCTTCTACCGAGGCGGCAATAGCAAGCAAATCGCGCGCACTGTTGGTTTCGCAAAGTGGAATAACATCAGTGACTTCCATATCGCCATAAGTCAACGTACCGGTTTTATCAAACACGCATGTGTCGATTTGCGCCAGTTTTTCAATCGCACTACCGCCTTTAAGCAAGATGCCTTGCTGCGCAGCGCGATACATGATCGACTTAAACGTCACCGGTGTGCTGAGCTTTAGTGCACAGGAGTAATCAACGAGGAATACCGACGCCACACGGTTGATATCTTGGGTTAATGCAAATACCGCAGCACCAATACCAAGCGTAATCTTCACGCGGCGATTAGCCATGTCTTGAGTAACTTGTTGAATCTCGCTTTTCTCGCTGAGCGAATCGTAAATCAACTTAGCGATTTTCGCGGTAGTTGCCTCACTGCCGACTTTTTCTACCCGTACTTTAATGGTGCCTTCATGCACACTAGTACCTGAGTAAACCAAAGCATCTAGCTCACGACGGACCGGAACGTTCTCACCGGTTAGCGCAGATTGATTCACCAGCGCAGCGCCGTCAATGACCACGCCATCAACTGGGATAGCACTGCCCGGAGCCAACTCAATCACATCTCCCGCGGATAACTCAGTCGAATTGATTTGCTGCTTGTCACCATTTGGTAACACTTGCCACACAATCGATTCTTGTGGGCGCATCAAATCAGCAAGCAGCTGATCACTGTTGCGACTGGTTTTCTGCTCCATGTATTCACCAAGGCTTATCAAGCTTTGGGTCATCATGGCTGTGCGATAATCACCACGCCAAGCAGAAAGACCAACCGCAATCGCATCAAGCACTTCAACTGAGATTTTTTTCTCGCGCAGCTCATTGATGCCCTCTACTAACGTAGGTGCAATCAGAGTCGCGGTCGTCAATGCGCCCCATTTATTCGGCAACATGGCCGCAGCTAGCGTACCAATCACGTTCATGGCAATGTCACCACGAGTGAACTGGTGTTCGCTATCGCTTTGCTCTGCTTGTTCAAAGTCGAGCTGCGCTATTCGCTGTTCTAACGTTTGGCTATTGAGCAACGCTTTGTCGTACTCAACCACGATCGCGCAAGCATCAAGGTTGACGCGCACGTCACGAATACCCTGAATGGCCATCAAACTCTGTTTGATCCATTCACCGATATCCTGATACTGCCTAAGCGCTTTTACCTTAAAACGAATTCGACCAGGGAAATGGTGTTTGACCTGAATGCCAATCATTCTTCGCCTTTGTGCAGGTTACGATAGTATTCCAGTTCAGCTTGAGTATCTTCCAAGCGCTCTTTCAGCTCTTCCACTTCACCACGCACGGTAGACCACGCTTTCTCACCTGTCGCAGTCACACCTTGCTGAAACTTCTTGTTGCTTAGCAAGTACGCCACAGCAGCACCAGCCACAAGACCCATCGCAAAGTGCGTTTTGGTGTTTTGCTTTTTGTAAGGTGTTTCTTGCGTACCTTGATTTGGTTGCGCGCCGTTTTGGTAACCATTGTATGGGTAACCGTAATATGGGTAGCCCTGATATGGATTATTGTTGTTCATCTGATTTATTTTCCGAAAGCTGATCCATTAAATACACACCTGCCGCACCAACACTAAGAATAGTGAATAGTGATAATGCTGGGCGTCCGGCCATTTTTTCTGCCACATAAGTGGATGCGCCGCTCACTGCACCTGCTTTTAAAGCAGATACTGCCGCTTGAGTCGCCATTTGATTGGTATCGATCTCACCTTGTTGGTGTCGCTGCCAATTGCTCACTACCGACGCACCGCCGCCAGCCATCGCCCCCACAATCATGGCTCGGCTAGCTGCGCTTAGTTTGTCAGTGGCGTTACTCATTCAGGCTTTTCTTCTGCTTGAGGCTCAGATTCAACTGCCTGTGCTACTGGCTGCTCTTCTGCTGGTTCTTGTTTCGCTTGTTGATGGCGCTCAACAGATTCTTGGAAACCTTGCTTACCCGCAGAGTAAGTATCACGGAAAATTTCACCGCCTGTTGCCACATTCTCTTTTACGCTATGCGCTGTATTGGTAGCGGTCTCTTTTACTGCACCACCACCGGTTTTGAGCATGTCACCTGCACCAGAAACTAAACCCATTAGCTTGCCACGCACGTTTTCATTGCTCAGTAGTAACGCAGCCGCAGCGCCAACCATAGCGCCTTTCCAAAATTCTTTATCGTTCATACCTAGACTTCCTAATAGTTCTTTAAACATTCCTGCTTCTTCACCTAACGCGCCATCAAGCATGGCTTGCGCTTGTTCAAACAAAGGATCAGGTTGATCATCCTCTGGCTGAGCTTGCATTGGTGAATGCATGTGTGGGTGTTGATGCCAGTACGGTGGGGGCATCATCGAAGGGTGGCAATATGCCGGGTGATGCATCCACATTGGATGGTGCCACATAGGTGGTGGCATGTGTGCCATGTGTGGAGGAACCTGCGCTTGCTCCATTTGTGCTTGAGCAAATCGAGGGTCAGCAAAATGTGGAGGAGGCGTCATATGCGGTGGATAACCATAGAAACCGCCATGAGGTGGTACTTGCTGATCCGCACCCTGTGGCGCTTCACCCATCTGGGCATAAGGATTAGCCGTATCACCTTGTTGGTGTTTGTCGCTCATTAACTTGCTCCATTTAGGTTCAAGCTCTCAGCAATCGCGTAGCATGCTTGCTCTGCATGCAGGTCCGACTCTGAAAACAGCGCATTGATCCATTCTGGATTAACTAAACTTGCATCGTATTCGATCAAAATACTGCCCGTTACGCTGTTCAGCTTGTAGTTTTTAAACGCGGGAATTGACGCTAACGCTCGCTCTATATCTTGAGTTTTAAACTTGGCTAACTGCGCCACAATACCCAATTTATACTTGAGACGAACCCGCCCTGGAATGTGATGGCCAATCACTACCCACGATCTGAGTTTTAGAGCCGTTTCAACATGTTGTTTCATAGAAAAAGTATATCGAATCCATTGTAAATCCCTAGCGAGTTTGGGGATTTATTGCGAACTAATTAAAGATTTTTTGCGTTCAATCAAATAGGGTGCTAATGTTTGCAAATAGCAATAGTTATCGTTTGTATTGGATTTTTTATGAACACTTACATTCACAAAACAAATCAAAGGCTTAGAGTAAGGTCTGATTACATCAAAGAGCACACAAATGAGGTCTCAGACCTGATTGAACAGCTCGAACAAATTGATGCGATCAGCGAAATCAAACATAAAAAATACGCAGGTTCGGTGGCTATTACATTCGATGCAAACGAGCTAGATTGCGACAGTGTATTGGAAATTTTGGAAAGTCATGGTTGGCTGCGAAGCAATGCGAAGCCATCATTTATTGAGAACGCTGTAGTCAGTGGTACTAAGACGTTTGCCAAAGGCATGGCCGGAATCGCATTAAGCCGTTTAGTTGGGCCATCGGTGAGCCGCGTGATCATGAGCCTATAGCAAGTATTACCGATAGCGACTCACGAACAAAGAACGATAGATTAAGCCGATTTTTGCAGTTTCTTCGCCGCACACTTACAAACACCATTGCTTAACGCTGGGCAGCGTTTACAAGGCGGAGACTTCATCGGTAAGTGCACAATAGAACGAACATTAGGGCGCGTCAGAGCGTCCTTTTTTGCGCCTGACGTTTGCGATGTTGACGCAAGCGACTGACCAAGAGATTGAAAAGAGGTTGAGCTGCCTTCATTAAACCAAGACAATACCGGATTAAGTGGCGCAGCCAGTTCAGAAGCAACATCAACTAATGCTTGTTGAGAAACTTGTTTAAACTCCGCCTGCCAAGCAGAGCCAGACACCTGCTCTTTAGCGACAGCAGATGGCGTAGAAGCAGCCAAACCTTTCAATTGCTTAAGCGATTTGGACTGAACTTTCTCAACTTTTTTCTTTAGCTTTTTTAGTGACTTCTTAGCGCCCATTTACGACATACTCATGGCTTATTACCGGACTATCTTTTGCAAGAATAGCAAAGATGCGATTGCAAATACATCGCATTTACAATTTAAAACCTTATGGCAACGTTGCACTAAGTGACCGTAACCGTGTCTCAAAATCGCAATACGCATTTAAGTTACTATTTAGATGATATATCCAAAATGTTATAAAGCTGCCATTAGCTCACTGATATATAAGCTTATTTAGAATATTTTAAATTCGGGCTTTATCACCCTATTAACTCACACAACAACGGTCACTAGGATCACAATGGACAATCAATCCTTATTAAATTTCCGCAGCCAAAGTACATGGCGTTTACTTGCCTTAACCATTATTACTCTTGGCGTTTACAGTGCGTATTACATTCGTACTCAAACACGTAAAATCGATCAGCTTCCTCATGGTATGAACAACATCGGCAGTGCTTACACTGACCTACTGCTAGGCCTCGCCTACATATCATTGTTAACTGGCCTTACATCCATTTTCATTTTTCCTGAAAATGCTTCACTAGGATTGGTCGACAGTGTGCTTTCTCTTATCGTTGCCATCATGCAGCTAGTATGGGGATTTAAAGCTCGTAATCGACTTAATGCTGCGTTCCAATTTCAAAAGCGCACATTCTACTGGTTCCATGGCTTCTGGACTTTCATGTTCACCCCGCTGTACTTCAACTACAAAATTAACTGTATCTGTGATCAATTAAGCGCAGACAGACAAAACAACTCAGACACTCACGAGTTCTAAGCCCCAAAGTCTCGCGCAACAAGCCCATTTATTTTGCTTGTTGCGCTCCTTCCTCTTTAAGTTCTCAGCTCTAATCAAGTGACCTTCTCCCATCTTAACAATCAATTAACCAATTGATTTAATTCGAATAAATTTATATTAGTTACATATCATTGCATAATTTATGTTACTACTCTCCTAAATTCACATCGCAAATGTTAGACAACTTTTATGCTTTGTCTGCCCATGATGCTGATCAATTTTGCAGCATTCATTAGAGTTAAGATTCCAGTCAGTTATCTATTAATTTTTGACTGAAGGAAAATCTAAATGAATATGTTTAAGATCCCTGAGAGCATTTATTTTGGCGAAAATGCTATGGATGCTTTGAAGTCTTTAGAGGGTCGTAAAGCGGTCATCGTTACCGGTGGCAGTTCAATGAAGAAGTTTGGTTTTATTGCCCAAACTCAAGGTTACTTAGCGGAAGCAGGCATCGATTCTATTGTCTTTGATGGCGTGGAACCAAACCCATCCGTACAAACAGTGGTCAAAGGCGCTCAAGCAATGCGCGACTTCGAACCAGATTGGATCATCGCCATTGGTGGCGGTTCTGCACTCGACGCAGCTAAGATCATGTGGTGTTTCTACGAGCATCCAAAACTAGGCTTTGAAGATATTATTCCTGTTGGTTCAATGCCAGCACTTCGCACCAAAGCGAAGTTTGTTGCTATCCCATCCACCAGCGGCACAGCATCAGAAATTACTGCATTCTCAGTAATCACAGACCTAGAAAACCACATCAAATACCCAATTGTTTCTTCTCACATCGTGCCAGACGTTGCAATTATCGACCCTGCATTACCAGCGAAAATGCCTGCGCATATCACCGCTAACACCGGTATGGATGTCATGGCTCACGCACTGGAAGCCTTTGTTTCTACTGTTGCTAACGACTACTCAGATCCTCTTGCGATGCGCGCTACCAAGTTAGTGTTTGAAAATATCGAAACCGCCTATAAACAAGGTGACGATATGACTGCACGCGACAACATGCACAACGCATCTACGCTAGCAGGTATGGCTTTCTCAAATGTATCTCTTGGCCTTGTTCACTCTTTAGCACACAAGATTGGTGGCGAGTTCGGTATCACACATGGCTTAACCAACGCGATCTTGATGCCGTACATCATTGAGTACAACAAAAAATCGACCGACAAGTACGCCGAGATGGAGCGTTACCTCGGTATTGAATGCATTGAAAACGATCTACGCGAACTGAATACCAAACTGGATATCCCACTGACACTTAAAGAAGTGACCGAAGTGGATATTAAAGAAGATCAGTTCTTAGAAGTACTCGATCGCATGAGCCAAAACGCATTCGACGACCCATGTACCTTGACCAACCCGGGCACACCTACAGTAGCGGATGTTAAAGAAATCTACCGCCGTGCATTCTACGGCGAGTAATTTTTAGAACACCCGTAGTAGTAAATCGCACTTCAACAACGTCACCTAGCCAATTCAGGTGACGTTGTCACATAAGCCCATTCCAAACCAATTAACAAAGATTTCTCCCCCTGCGCTAAAACACACTTTTCGCGCCACGTATAAACCTAACTCTTTCTCCTAGCTAAAGAACTTGCCCGTTTATCTTCGATAAATCGCCAACTATTTCACCATTGGTTACACAACTCGGCATTTTAATCCTTTACATCTCACGCTAGGCGATGAAAACTGCACCCTCAAAAGTAAACAGCAGCCGACATCATAGAGTCAGTACAGAATTATGAATAACACGACCACCAAAAAGTCGAACCCTTTAGTCGAAATCCTATTTAACGTATTTATTCCATCATTGATCTTGATGAAGTTCAGTGGCGAAGAGCACTTAGGAACAGTGATGGCCCTTGTGGTCGCATTGGCTTTTCCTATTGTGTATGGCGGTATGGATCTTATCCGCAATAAGAAATTTAACTTTATATCTGCACTGGGCTTTATCAGCGTATTGCTGACCGGTGGGATTGGTTTGTTAGAGCTTGATACGCGTTGGTTAGCACTAAAAGAAGCGTTGATTCCGGGTTTAATCGGCTTGGGTGTATTGGGGTCTACGTTTACGCGCTACCCATTAATGCAGAAGATGATTTTGAATGACACGGTATTAAACCTAAAGTTAATCACCGAGCGTTTGAAAGAAAATGGCAAAATGGAAGCGTTCGATCGCTGCTTAATGTCATCAAACTACCTGTTCGCGAGCACTTTCGCGTTTTCTTCAGCAATGAACTACTTCTTGGCAACTTGGATTGTGACCAGCCCTGCTGGCACAGCGGCGTTCAATGAGGAGTTAGGTAAGATGACACTTTACAGCTACCCTATCATCGCTATTCCAAGCATGTTAATGATGCTAGGCATCTTCTACTATGTTTGGCGTCAAATCCGCGCCATGACATCACTAGAGACTGAGCAAATTTTCCATACCAGTTAATTCATTCAGCATCTATTCTGCGAGCTAGGCTAATCCTCAGGCTAGCTCGCTACTTAACTCTCTTCAGCCTTTCAGGCAGAATTTAAGCCACAAATCTAAGTTACTTTTTCTTGCTCTGTTGCAGTAGCTTCTCATGCCAAGCTTCGTTCCCGTCACGCTTACTCACATCGTATTCTGCGCAGAACTGGGAAATGGTCATATTGTTGTCGCCAGTGGCCAATTTAAGGGCTAATTGCACCTGCTGGAGCTTGCTCTGCAAACGCAAGATTTGACCTGCATTAGGGCTTTTCTCTTTGGCGTATTTTAACGCTGCGTGTTTACGCTCTGCCGCTCCTGCTCTTCTATCTGCTTCACCGAGCAAAAAGCGCAGCTGAGCAACACTTTTCCCTTTTTTAAATGCAGGGTTGAGCAGCTCTACACAATCATCAAACGATGGTTCTTCAGCGTAGGGAGCAATTTTCTGGACTTGTTGGCGCATCCACTCTAGAGCGCGTTCTTCATCTGACATAATGAAATCTTTAACCTATTAATTCCCTTATGGTATCGCTCATCCGTTAAGCTCTGCAATACCCAATCACCGCCCCTGATAAGTTACCGGTCGCTCAACCACCAAGACGAGCACTAAATTCCGATTCTATTGATGTTCAGAGCATTACTCCGAGGTCACACCACCATAAACATCGATCGTGAAACCGCGCTGAACAATATACTTTTGGGGCGTGGTACCGATTTGCTTCTTTAAGTATCGAATAAGATGAGGTTGATCGCTAAAGCCAAACTGATAAGCAACATCGACCCAATCAATCTCATTGCTCGGTCGCTGATAAAGATATTCCAACATTAACTCTAGTTTGATCATCGCCTGATACTGCTTAAGGGTTAAATTGGTCACCTTTCGGAAACTGCGCTCTATGGTGCGCTGCGAGCAATACAGCTTAGCACTTAAATCGGCAATCGCGGTATGCGGCAGCGCCTCTACCACTTTATCAGCAAGTTTACTGTGCTGATCATGTTGTGCGTTAGCAAGCCACAGCGCCAAATCATTTTCTAGTTCGCTGACGCATTGCAAAGGGTCGTGCCTTGCTAGCTCAAAGAGGCGATTCAAATCAGACTCTTCCAAACCCAAAGATAATACGGTATTCAACTCAATAACGTTATCTAACGACTCACTATTGGCTGAGTTGAGAGCCAAACGATAGATCGCACTTGGTCGCAGTTTAATACCCACATGCAAAAACGGTTTTGAATGGTCCAACTGCGCGGTTTCTTTATGGGCAAACAGCAAATGGCAGCCATGGCCTGTACAAACCTTGTCATCAAAAGCATAGTTGTATGGTGTACCCAGCGGAGCAAGTATTAAATGCGCACTAGGATCAGGGTTCAATTTCGGAAAACTCACTTGCTGCGCTGTGGTTTTCTCAATGAACCAAAAACATTCAATTAGTTCACTGCATGGTTGCGTAGCAGGAAGTATCCAATGAAGCATTCAGCCTTTCCCTTTTAATCATTCGATCACGATCCTAGCAGATAACCTCTATGCATTAGCACGAAATTCGATACCCCCGAGCGTGGTATCACTTTAGGCTTTACTTGAAATCAATTCGAACAAATCGGTGTTTACTTTTAAGCCCCGCTTTAGCCATGGCTTTTTGCGCACCAATATTGCTCGCTTCCGTTGAACACATAGGTGTTAAGTCCTGCTGCTGAGCATGATCAATGAGAGCGTTAAGAACATCAGTGGCAATACCTTGGCCTCGATGTTTCGGTGAAACAATCATGCCAAGATCCGCATAATCTTGTTGGAATTGTTCAAACTTACGACATTCCCCAGAGGCGATTAATCGCCCTTCAACCCAGTAGCCAAAAAGCTCTTGCTTCTCAATCAATTGCCCAAAATATTCTTTCAACCAATCGACTGGTGCCCCTATCGCATCAGCTGCAAAGGTAACAAAGACACCAAGGTCATGAGGCAATACGTTAACTAAAGTCGCCTTTTGTTCGGGTTCTATACGCTCGTTACGTAAACCACAATAAAGCAATGCGTTAACAGAGAGCGTTTCTACATTGTCTAAACTCAATGACAAAAACAAAGGGTCACAAGTACTCACAAACGCCCCTTTCACCTCACCCACGACTTCGCTTATTACTTTGCTGTTGTTTTGCGCGAGTAAAGTAAACAGATCAGAGGCGGACGACTTTGCATTTGGCGCGAGATAAAATTGCAGCAAATAGCCGTCATGGTTAATACAGCAAAATCCTACCAAGTTATGCCCCTCATAGAACCCAAAATGCTGTGACATAGGTGCAAACCCAAAATGCCACATGCCATCTAATGGTGCGGTCGTTTGCGCGAAATACTCCGCTTTAAGTGGTTGTAGTATGTCGATCGAGTCAACTTTATTTATCTCTAACATTTCGAAGTTCTCTATTAAAACTAAAAAGTGCGTTCCAAAGCGAAGCACCTTGTGCGATAGATATTAGTAAACAACGCCCGAAAGTGATTGAACAAAACCGACAGCATGCAGGATATTTACATCCAGCAGACGTGACAAAATTTCTATCCAAGCCTTTGCTTGGTATATACTCGCCCCACTTTGTTTCAATCCCAACATTTGATAAATAAGCGTCCAATGAATAAGAGTCTACTCACTAACATTATCGCCCTTGCTCTTTTAGCCGGTGGCCATCAAGCTGACAACCAAATTGCCTTTTACGCGGGTCTATTCGCCTTCTCAGGTGCGATTACTAACTGGCTTGCTATCCACATGTTGTTTGAGAAAGTGCCGGGCTTATACGGTTCAGGCGTTATCCCTGCTCGTTTTGAAGAGTTCAAAGCAGCAATCAAGAATCTGATGATGGAACAGTTCTTTAATGAACAAAACATCGACAAGTTCTTAAGCCAAGAAATGGCAGGAGAAAAAACGCTAAATCTTGAGCCAGTGATTGCTAAGGTGGATTTCAACCCGACGTTTGATTCATTAGTTGAAGTGATCGCAAACTCACCGTTTGGTGGCATGTTGGCGATGTTTGGCGGTACAGAAGCATTACAGCCACTCAAACAGCCGTTCGTAGAAAAGATGCAGCAATCAGTGATTGAGATTAGCCAAAGTGACACGGTTAAAGACGCGCTAAAAGATCAGCTTGAATCTCCAGCTATGATGGATGAAATCAAAACCAATATTGAAAACATCATCGATCAACGCTTAAGTGAGCTGACACCTCAACTGGTCAAAGAAATGGTACAAACCATGATAAAAGAGCACCTAGGTTGGCTTGTGGTTTGGGGTGGTGTATTCGGCGGCCTGATTGGTATCGCGTCCTCTTTCATCGCTTAATCGTCGTTACTAACTACCCTCTTAAACGCAAAAGGAGCACAACATGTGCTCCTTTTTCAATTTTGTTTGGGTTATATCTGCGCAGCACTGACTCCGAAACTGGTCTTATGCTCTTCGATCACCACTTCACTCCGAGTTTGAATAACACCGGGTAAGTTGCCCAACTTCTGTGACATGAAGTGCTGATACTCTTTCATACTGCGCACACGCACTTTGATCATGGTGTCAAAATCCCCCGAAAGTGAATAGCAAGATTCAATTTCAGGCATATCTTCAATGGCTTTAGCGAATTTTTCAAAAATAGAGAAGCTGCTTTGATCTAGACGAATATGAATAAAAACTTGCACATCTAAGCCAAGTTTTTCCGCATTCAACTCAGCATGATAACCAGTAATATAGCCTTCTTTTTCCAATCGTTTTACACGATCAGAGCAGGGAGAGGTAGTGAGGTTGACATGACGCGCCAACTCAACGATAGCGATTCTTCCTTGGTTATGCAGAACACGCAAAATTTCGCGATCAATTCGATCTAATTCCATGATCAACTTCCATAAATGTCATTAGTACAACGGCTTATAAACCAGTTAATCACACTATTTGGAACAAGAAAAACGTAATTGCGTAAGATTCAGTAAGAAAATGTTTATGCGGCTTTTACATTCGGCAAAATTGTCGTTTGCGGCTCTGACTGATGATTGCACGCACGGCAATAGTATTGCTTCTCCATTTTCACGTAATGGTCGCCTTGTACTACTGTGGAGAAAAAGCAGAAAAATGCTTTAAATAATGAATCCTGCGTTTGGTCACAGCGTTTCATTACAATTTTATGAGCGGTCTTCTTATGACAGCAATCGCAGTACATTTGTGGCATCACTTTTCTCCCCTATATTTCGCCAGTCCTTGAAATTGACTCTTTTATAAACAGTTGGTTCCCTTAATTGAAATTTGTGTATCAAAAATGTGACTCAGGATTAAATTTTCCTTGGAAGAATAAAAAAGCCCTGCTACGCAGGGCTAAAATCATTCACCTATAAGGGCTAATCAAGTTCTATTAGCTGCTTCTCAAAATCCTTATGTTGAGCTTGAACAGCTTCTTCTGGCTCACCCGTTAGACGACTTACTGCCACAATTGCAATTGTTGAAAGAATAATACCTGGGACGATTTCATACACATCGAACCAACCACCAGACAATTGCTTCCAAACCACAATGGTCACACCACCAACAATAATACCCGCTAGTGCACCGTTACGGTTCATCTTAGACCAGTACAAACTCAGTACGACCGCAGGGCCAAATGCTGCACCAAAACCTGCCCAAGCGTAAGAAACTAATCCAAGTACCGAGCTATCTGGTGTCATCGCTAAAATCAGTGCCACAATTGAGATAGCAACTACCGCAATACGGCCTACCATCACAATCTCTTCAGAGCTTGCGTCTTGCTTGAAGACTTGCTTATAAAAGTCCTCAGCCAATGCCGATGAAGACACCAACAATTGAGAATCGGCAGTACTCATGATCGCCGCTAGAATCGCCGCCAGTAAGATACCCGCTACCACTGGGTGGAACATAGCATTCACTAATAGCATGAACACTTTCTCACCATCATCGAGTGTTACGTTGGCAGAGTTAGTCACGTAAATTAAACCAACTAGACCAACAAGCATTGCGCCAATCATAGACAATGCAGTCCAGATAACAGCGATGCGACGGGCTGTCGTCAAATCTTTATTGGTTCGAGACGCTTTAAAACGAGCCAGAATATGTGGCTGACCAAAGTAACCTAGACCCCATGCAACCAAAGAAATAATCGCAATAGCGGAAAGCGGTTTACCCGTTGAATCATCCCACAGTGTTAATAGCTCAGGGTTAATGCGTTCAAGGCTCGCACCTAAGTCGCTAAACCCACCATCCATTGCAACAATTGGCACGATCATCAGCGCTGCGGCCATAAGAAGGCCTTGCACTAAATCGGTCCACGATACCGCAAGGAAACCGCCAAACAGTGTGTATGACACAACACAAACGGTTCCGATGATGACCGCAGTGGTGTAATCAAGGCCAAATACTGTTTCAAACAATTTACCGCCTGCCACCAAGCCTGAGCTGGTGTAGAAAAGGAAGAATAAAAGGATAAAGAAAGCAGAAATTGTTTGAATCAGCTTTGATTTGTCATTAAAGCGACGCGATAAGAACTCTGGTAACGTTAACGCATCTGTCGTGATGCTGTAAGTACGCAGACGCTTAGCACTGATCAACCAGTTAGCCCATGTTCCCACAAGCAAGCCACCCGCAAGCCAAAACGCTTCAATACCTGCCGCATAAGCGTAACCCGGTAGACCAAGTAGCAACCAGCCACTCATGTCTGATGCACCCGCAGATAACGCTGCCGGCCAAGGGCCAAGTGAGCGTCCACCTAAGAAGTAGTCCGTTGAGTTTTTCGTTCGTTGATACGCAATAACACCTATCGCTAACATCATGATTAAGTAAGCGATAAATGTGGTTGTAATAGCAAAGCTATTTTCCATGTGTTTTTCCTCTTAGCAAAAAGATCACCCACTGTGGCGGTATCCTCCGTGGTACCGCCACAACAGGGTTAGTGAGCATCGGTCCCAAGTTCTAACAAGGTCGCGTTTCCACCCACTGCTGTTATATTTATTGTTCTCGTTCGCTCGGTAATAAACCGAAGCGACAGATGCGAATCATGAGCCACATTGAGTGCATCAAGATCCGTTTCTGAAACCAAACTGACAATCGCACCTGTACGCGTTGCCAATTGTCGATTAAGGCTTAATTCCGCCTTAGTTGAACCAACCCATCCCACACTACGCACATCCGATTCCAATACCTGCTGAAAGGCATCAAAAGAGGTAAATTGCATAAGATTGGTTGGTAAAGAAGACTGCTGATAAGCAGCATCCAAGTTTTCTGTGAAATCCTGATCGTCTGAACAAATCACCACGCTGTTCCCAGCAACGAGTGCCGCTGTAATCTGCGCCATCGCCGCGAGTTGGGCGTTATCTGAAGTTTGCTCGACGATAATGGCAGCAACACCACGCCCAGCGGTGTAAAGTTCGTTCGTTTCACCAGTTGGGCCAACCAACTGATGAGTTTGTGCCAACAAAGCACTCGCTTGCTCTAGGTGAAAACCAATCACTGCACCCAGCTTTGGTTGGCTTTGCGCCAAAATGTTTTTGACCGATAACAGAGCTTCGGTTTTCGAATCAAAATCGGTTAGGTTCCAATTTTCCCAAGCTGAAAACGCATCAGAAAAACGAATCACTTGATGAACCATATTATTTCTCCTCTGCGTTGTACGTTGCTTGAGTAAAGCGATAGAGATAATGAGGGCCACCCGCTTTCGGCCCGGTACCCGACAATCCTTGACCGCCAAATGGCTGTACGCCTACCACCGCACCAACTTGGTCACGGTTGATGTAACAGTTACCCACGCGTGCGTGTTTTTCTATCCAGCGATAAGTGGTTTTATTACGACTATGAACACCCATGGTTAAACCAAAGCCAGTCTGATTTATTTGCTCTACCACCTGAGTTAATTGATTGGCCTTGAAACGAACCACATGCAAAATTGGGCCAAACTGCTCTTCGGTTAGGCAGGCAATGTCATCAATTTCAAATGCGGATGGCGCGATGTAATCACCATGGACACAAGTCTCTGGTAGGTTGAGTTGGGTGATGGTCTTTTGCGTGGTGCTCATATGCTCAATATGCGCTTGCAGTTTCTGCTTCGCTTTTTGATCAATCACAGGGCCCACATCGGTTGAGTGAAGATGTGGGACACCGACCGAAAGCTCCTGCATTGCACCTTGAATCAAAGCGATGATTCGATCTGCGATATCTTCTTGTACATACAGCACGCGCAGTGCACTACAACGTTGACCTGCGGAAGCAAAAGCTGAGCGAATCACATCACGGACTACTTGCTCAGGTAACGCAGTGCTATCAACGATCATGGCGTTCTGACCACCCGTTTCTGCGATAAACGGTACTGGCGCAGTCTCACGCTCGGCCAAGGTTTTATTTATCAATTGGGCAGTCGCCGTCGAGCCCGTAAAGGCGACTCCGGCAATCGCCGGATGAGAGGTCAAAGCATGACCAATGTCAGAGCCTAGACCTGGCAATAGTTGAATCACACCATTGTCAAAACCCGCATCTAGCATTAGCTCTACCGCTCGGTGGGCTATTAAGCTCGTTTGTTCTGCTGGTTTAGCAACAACAGTGTTACCGGCAACCAATGCGGCGCTCACTTGGCCAAGGAAGATAGCCAATGGGAAATTCCAAGGGCTAATACAAACAAATACGCCACGACCCGTTCGTGATACCTGACGAACCTGTCCATCAAAGCCCGTTACCGCCAATGACCCCAAGGCTTCAACTTGTTTGGCGTAGTAACGACAAAAATCAACCGCTTCACGCACCTCATCAATGCTGTCATGAATAGTCTTGCCCGCTTCTTGATGACACAGTGCCACCAATTCAGCCAAGTTTGCTTCTAGCAAATCTGCCAGCTTATCCAGTTTGCTTGCGCGCTCGTTGGCAGATGTCTGCTGCCAAGCACTGAGTGCTGCCTGTGCGCCATTAATGGCTACGGAAACATGATCAAGGTTTGCCATCGCAACACGCCCGACCTGCAAACGTCGATCATATGGGGCAGTCACAGTTTCAACATGCGAACTATCCTTGATCATGCTTTCGGTATTTAGCTGACCATTCAGTATTGGCGCAGCGTTCCATTGACGAGTAAGCCAAGCTTCCACTTGCGCCTCAAATGGGCGAGCTTCGCTTTCTATATCAACGTTGATTCCCGCTGAGTTTTTCCGTTCTGTAAAGACATCCGGCGGCAGAGGAATACTGCGATTATTTAAGCTTTCATAGGCAAGCAAGCTATCAATAGGGTGAACAGTTAAGCTCCCAACTGGACAGCGAGCATCAACTAAACGGTGAACAAACGAGCTGTTCGCGCCATTTTCTAACAGTCGACGAACCAGATACGGTAGCAAATCTTTATGGCTTCCTACTGGTGCATAAATACGGACTGACTGTTTATAAGTCTCCATGACGTGGTTATAAAGCGAATCGCCCATGCCATGTAAACGTTGGAATTCAAACTCTTTATGCGTCGCCATTACCGCAATTGAAGTCACGGTTTGAGCGTTATGAGAAGCAAACTGCGGGAAGATATTGCCTTTTACATGCTCGCTCAATAAGAAACGGGCACAGGCGAGGTAAGCAACATCTGTCGCTTCTTTGCGAGTGTAAACCGGATAGTTTGCATAACCCGCTTGCTGAGACCACTTAATTTCACTGTCCCAATACGCCCCTTTCACCAAACGCATTGGAATGCGATCGCCCTGCTGTTTGGCCAAACCATTGAGCCAGACCAACACAGGTAGCGCACGCTTGGAATAGGCTTGCACTACTAGGCCAAACTTACCCCAACCTTTAACCACATCACTGCGATATAGTTTCTCAAACAATTTTAATGACAGCTCTAAGCGATCCGCTTCTTCTGCGTCAATGGTGATTGCCACGTCTAGCTCTACTGCACGAGTAAGCAATTGTATAACGGTGTCATGCAACTCGGTCAGTACGCGCGCTTCATTCGCCACTTCATAACGAGGATGCAGCGCAGACAACTTAATAGATACAGAAGGCGCAGGGCTTGTGTCCAAGCCATATTTGTCACGACCTACCGCTTCAATAGCCATCAAGTAATCTTTGAAATATTTATTCGCATCGCCAGAGGTAAGAGCGGCTTCACCCAGCATGTCGTAAGAATAGGTAAACCCTTTATCGCGCATCGCCTTACCGTTCTTCTGCGCTTCGGCAATGCTACGACCCAATACAAACTGATGCCCCATGATTTTCATCGCTTGATGCATCGCTTTGCGGATCACCGGCTCAGACATCTTATTGACTAAACGATTGACCGCTTGAGTTGGGCTTGGGGATTGCTGTTCAGATAAACCCACCACTTTACCCGTCAACATCAAGCCCCAAGTAGACGCGTTGACGAAAACTGAATCCGAGTTTTTCAGGTGTGATTTCCAATCCGCGACACTGAGTTTGTCGCGTATTAAAGCATCGGCGGTTGCCGCATCTGGAATACGCATCAATGCTTCAGCCAAGCACATCAATAAAATGCCCTCTTGAGTATCGAGACTGTACTCAAGTAACAAGGCATCTATCATTTGAATCGACTTCTTATCTGCGCGAATAGCTTGAATAAGCTGCGTGGTTTTATCTGTGATGAGCGTTTTTTCAGCATCACTTGGCGTCGCCAAAGGGAGTAATTGTTTCAGCCATTGGGATTCATCCACCATATAAAGTGGAGAGATCAACGCCCAAAGTTGGTCGAGTGGCTGTTCAACAAAATCAGCACTTAACACATCGGTTGCTGTAAACATGCGTTTTCCTCAATCTCACACCTGACAAATGTGCAGGTTTCCTACAATGGCTTGCAGTGTATTTTGAGTGCACGAGGAATACTTGTCAAAAACTCCGGATTATTTGCTAAAAACTTCGATATTTAACAAAATAAAAACATGATCACATCACAATAAACAAAATTATCGATTAGTTTTGTTTTCTTTTTTAACCAAATTGTTTCTTGTACTGTGACGGCGATACGCCTTGCAAGCGAGAAAAACTGTGCGTGAAGGTACTCTGGCCTGAGAACCCAGTCAGCTCAGCCACTTTACCTAGCGTAAACTGCCCTTGCTCAATCAGCTTCTTCGCTTTATCGATACGTTTGTTTAATACATATTGGTGAGGCGTGATCCCCATATGTTCTTTAAACAGCATATGAAATTGGCTTTCGCCCAAGAACACGCTACCTGCCAACTGAGCCACTGAGATTTTATGCGTGAGATGCTGTTCGATGTAACGGTCGATGGCTTCTAAGTCGAAACGGGACTCTTTCTGTCGAGAAGATAACGCCGAAATATGACGATTAAGCAACGCCATCACGGTGTCATTACAAGCGCGGCTTAACAGTAGGTCATTGGGGCTAGCTTGCATCTCTGCGACCAGCATTTGAATTAACTTTTGGATCTGTCCGTCTAATTGAAAATAGGTTTCAGACTGATTAAGCTCATTTAAGCGCTGCAGCATCAAAGGGTCATCATTGTCTGGCGTTGGCATGTTCAACACCAAAATATCCGACTGACCTACCACACCACCAAAGGCATGCCCCGAGCCCGATGTCACGACACAACCTTGCCCCGGCCCAACTAAATTGCCGTAACCACTTACTTCGAACTCCGCTTGTCCCCTTAAACCAATCACGATTTGGGTATAACTGTGATCATGGCAATCCATATAAGAAGGCAGAGTCACCAACTCAGCAGGTTTGGGTGACAAAATTTTGGACATATCAAGGTCAATTGGTGGTGTCTTTGCGTCGCTCATAGCGTTCCTATTAGGCGATCATAGAAAAGAAGTTTGATGGTATACCAATTCTCGTTTGATCTCGAAAATTTCTGCAATACGCATGAAAATGCATAAATTACTTCAACAAACTGTTCAAATCTCTTTTGCAAATCAGCGCAAAAGTGAAGATTTTCCTACCGGAAGAATGATCAAGTGCACATAAATTACGGCTGATGTCACTCCTAAGCCGATTACCTGATAGGAAATGTCATTCTTTACTTGCTTATTTCCGTGAACTCCCCAAAATAATGCGTGGTACTTTGGATTTATTTTTATAAAGTTATGATAGTCTTATCCTCCAGAGTGCTATAAAGGATAGTAGACACTTGTTGATGGCAGAAAACCAATGGACTGTCAAAAATTTGTCTGTGATTGTTCTTACTTTAGTGAATTTAAACGTTAATTGTTGTAGAGACTTATGATAACACGTCGCATCCCCGCGCTTTTGCTTGCGCTAAGCCCATTTTGGGTATCGACATCGGTAGTTGCAGAGAGTGCAAACTCAACGGATCCTGTAATTGCTATCGATAACAAATTAAGTAGTAAACAGTCAGAAATGAACAACCTTGCTGCAGAATACGATGCAGAAGCTGACAGTTACCAACAACTGCAAAACGAGCACGGCAAACTTAAGCGCGATGAAAGCGAATTAAACGCAAAGCGTAATCGAGCTAAATCTGCTTTGGACAAACAATATAGCCGTCTTTTAGAAGATCCAGATATTGATTTAGTGAGTTTCCAAAAAGCTTACCAAGATGCTTGGAGTGCAGTTAAAGCTAACCAAACTGCACTACTTGAAAGCCAGCAATCAATCACTGAAAGTGAAATTCGCCTTTCTCAAGTAAAGCAGAAGCAAGCACGCCTTTCTTCTGAGTTCTCATACTTAGAAGAGCAAAAAGTAGAAGCTCGTATTAAACGCCTTGAAGCTGAACTACGCGAAAGCGATGTAATGCAAACAAGCTTTAAAACAAGTTGTTCTGCGACAATGACTTTAGGTGAATGTACAAGCCAAGGCCAATACCTAACTAAGCAAAAAGCCGTTAAAGCATTTAAGGCTAAGTTGATGGACAGCCTAACTGAATCAAATATCGCGAAACAAAACGCGAAAGGTGTTCAGCTAAATGTTCACGTGCAAGATAGCCAAATCATGCGTTCTGGTTTTGAAGGCAACAACAGTTACTTCACTGAAATGCAGGCTCAGCTTCAAGCGAAGCCAGAAGCGACTGCAGCATGTAAACTTCTTAACGTGTCTAGCCGTTACTGTCTAAAAGACGCTTCAACGGCACAACAAGAAAAGAAGCAAGATAAAAACTGGGTGAGCGTGACCGTTCGCTCTGATCAGTACAACGACTCCGTTACAATTAACGGTGTTGATTACGGTAGCACACCAGTTGAAGTGTTACTGCCAAAAGGTATCCACCAAGTTACCGTGACTAAGCAAGGTTACCAAACCTACAACCGCGAAGTGACGATTAACCAAAACGATACAGTTTGGGTGAAACTTCGCTCAAAATCCGAAGGTTAAGTCAAACATAACCTATGCGATAAAAACGAGCTAATTCACAAAGATGAACGAAAACGCCATTTTGCTTCTAAGTTACAACGATAACTTAAGACAAAGTGGCGTTTTCGTTTAGAATAGGTCAATTAACCCAATTTAAGATGTAGAAAGACTAAGATGCGAACAAGTTTATCCACTCTCCTGCTGGCATTATCTCCTTGCCTCATGAGCACGACTGCGTTTGCTGAAGACACAGCACCCTCTGTTGTGGCGATTGATGATCAACTCTTCACCAAGCATACTGAACTGAAAGAAGCCCGCAAAGCTCTTGATGAACAAGAGACTACCGTATCTCGTCTCACCACCGAGCTAGAAAAAACCAACAGTATCAGCGCAGAACTGAGCGATAAATTTGCTGCAGCCAAAAAACAACTCGACTCTGACTACAAACGCATGATTGATGATCCAAGCGTCGATATTGCGTCTACTCAAGCGGTTTACCAAGGTGCATGGAACGCGCTGAAAACGAGCCAATCAGACAAGCTATCTGCGGCGCAAAGCCTAGAGGAAGGTCAGCTTGAGCTGAGCAAGCGCAAAGCCGCTGTAACAGCGATTGAGCAAACCATCGCTGAATTTGATGAAGTCAAAATTCGTGCGCGCGTTGCTCGCTTAAACGATGAGCTTGAACCAGCCAAACAAATTAACGTTAGCTTCACCAATCGCTGTCAAGCAAACATGACCCTATCGCAGTGTGATGGGCAGACCAAAGAGCTTGCGCTACAAAAGGCGGTTAAGCAGTTCCAAAGCGAATTGTTAGCCCAAACAACAGAATCTGAAGTAGTGGTTGCGAATGCCAGCAAAACACCACTTAACATTCATGTACTGCGCCACTCTACGTCACAATCTGGTTTCTACGACGGCGAACGCTACCGTGCAATTATGGATGTAGAGCTTGAAGCGCGTCCTAACGATACCGCAGCTTGTCACCTATTAGGGGTTGATAAACAATACTGTTTCGCTCCGGGCTATACCTCTGGCGATCAATTCGACAATGAAAAAGAAATTGCTTGGGTAACCTTGTCGCTTCGCTCGAACCAATACAATGACAGCGTATTTGTCGACGGTGTTGCTTACGGAAGTACCCCAGTAGAGATCATGCTCCCTGTCGGTCAGCACAATATTCAGATTCATAAAGATGGTTACAACAGTTTTGACCAAAATCTCACCATCAAATCTGACCACAATCTAAAAGCCGTTCTCAAACAAAAAGCCAACCCACTGCGTGCAGGTGATCGCTTCGCAGATTTGCTAAAGAGTGGCAATAAAGCACCGCAAGTTGTCACCGTTTTACCGGGTCGTTACTTAATTGGCGAACACGCATCCGATCAAGTTACCCTTGATCATGCTTTCGGAATGGGGGCGACACCAATCACGGTCAGTCAGTTTGAACAGTTTGTTGCTCAAACCGATTACCAAACAGATGCAGAGCTTAAAAACACTTGTACCGCTATTGTTGCTGGCGAAGTGACTGCGGTTGAAAAGAGCTACTGGCGCAATCCTGGCTTTAAACAGTCGCCACATGCACCTGTAGTATGTATTAGCCAAAACGATGCTCAAGCGTACGTAAAATGGCTAAGCAAACAAACAGGTGCCCATTACCGACTACCAAGTGAAGACGAGTGGGAAGTTGCGGCTCGTGCTGGTAGCCAAACCAATTATTGGTGGGGCGACAACTTTGTTGCTAGCAATGCCAATACCGGTTGGAGCAGCTCTCCTTGGTCAAATGTGAGTACCTCTCCAGTTACAGCCTTTAAAGCTAACCCACTTGGCATTTACGACACGGTAGGTAACGTTTGGCAGTGGACGGACAGCTCGCAAGGCATCACTAAAGGTGGCGCATGGAACTTCTCGCCATCTAAAGCAGTGGCGCACGAAAGGTTATATCTATCGTCTTCGAGCGCAGCGAACTATGTCGGCTTTAGGGTAGTACGCGACATCAACTAAAACCGAACCATTTTAGATAATTAGGGGGGAATTCCCCCCTTTTTTGATCCCAAAATTCTCGGTAACCTTTGTTCTGAGTTCTGAAATGAAAGCATCAGAACTCGGTACCAATATCGATTGTTGGTGCGTCTATACTCAGCATACCCTCGCTGAGTCATAGAACCTCTTCTACACGTCGACAAGAACTATTCTTGTTTTTGCCAGATATCTAGCGATATCTGGCTTTTTTTATTTCCTCAAGTTCTTGAATAACTTAAACTATAAGCCTCTGATATCATATCTATAACTATTATAAAAAGAGAAGAACGGTATGAACCAAAACCTCTCTTCACTGATGGCCCAACTACCGGGCTACTGGGGATGCAAAGACCTCAACTCTGTATTCGTCTGCGCCAATCTCGCCTACGCCAATTTAGTCGGTTTTGACACGGTAGAGCAACTGATTGGCAAAGCCGACAATGATGTCCCGTGCCAGACGGCAAACTGTGCCAAAGACTTTCAACAGCAAGATCAATACGTCGTCCAAACTGGTCGCTCACTCAAAGTACTCGATATCCACCCCTACCCCGACGGTAGCTGGCATGCGCACATATTTACCAAAAAGCCATGGCTAGATGAACATGGCAAGATACAAGGCAGCATCTTTTATGGGCAAGACCTTACCGAAACCGCGATTCTGGAAGTTGGACACTGGGTATGTCGCGCGACAGGCTTAGATGACATTTGCCAACTCGCCAACAGCACTCACCTGCAACACGCACAAGAAAAACTCACTCAGCGTGAGCAAGAAGCATTATTTCTGCTGCTGTATGGAAAGAAACCGATCTACATAGCATCAGCAATGAATATCTCGATAAAAACCTTAGAAAGCTATGTAGCTCGTTTAAGAGCGAAGTTTGGTGCGCACAGCAAAGCCCACTTAATCGATCTCGCTTTAGAAAGAGGCTACGGCTCGGTCATTCCGCAATCTCTGTTAAAAAAACAGCTGTCCGTCATTTTGCATAATGAACCGAATCACTAAAGTCACACGACTGCGTTTGATCATTAAATAATGCCTATAAAAAACGCCGCTAAGTTAGCGGCGTTTTTTTGATTCTATGGTGCAAGTCGGTCGATATCCCACTTGTCATCATCGTGAGAGTACAAGAACCTGTCATGCAAGCGATGCTCGCCACCTTGCCAAAACTCAATACTGGTAGGTCGAATTCGGTAGCCACCCCAAAAAGATGGCACAGGAATTTCGCCGTTAGCGAACTTTTGTTTTAATTCTAAAAACTTACCTTCTAACACACCACGCGCCGAGATTCGGCTACTTTGCTTACTCGCAATAGCGGCAATTTGGCTTTCTTTTGGACGAGAAGCAAAATACTTGAAGTTTTCAGCGGCAGTGAGCTTTTCAGCAACACCCACAATATTGACTTGTCTTTCCAAGTTATGCCAAGGGAAGTGCAAGCTCACTTTTGCATTGTGCTCGATATGCTGCGCTTTACGGCTACCCAAGTTGGTATAGAAAACAAATCCGCTAGCATCACAGTGCTTAAGTAATACGATGCGTTGGTATGGCTGACCCGTCTCATCCACAGTCGCGACTGTCATGGCCGTCGGATCCATCAACTTCGCATCCACTGCTTGTTGTAACCAAAAATTAAACTGATCGATAGGATCTTTCAGCAAATCTTTACGACGTAGGCCGCCTTGCGTGTATTCGCGGCGAATATCTTCAAGTTCCATCTCATCTCCTGCACATTTTTTTGGTGATTGTGCGCGCATATTATTGATAACTCAATACCCTTTCTGATTTAGCGTCTAAACTTATCTTAATGATTATGAAACTCGTCACCCTTCAATATTCAGAATTCTCAATTACAGGACAACGTTTTAATAGCAACTTCTTAACATAGCTGTGTTAAGGTAATAAAATCAAACAAATACCTTCGTATTTAATAGGATAGACGAATGAGTAAAAGCAGTTACGACCGTCTCGATAACAACGAGCTCGACTACGTAGATGATAAAACTGCCGCCTTACTTTTAAATACGCCAAGCAGTGCGCGTATCATGCTTTGGCTGATGCTGCTATTTTTCATCATAGCAGTGGCTTGGGCGTCTTGGGCAGAGATCGACAAAGTCACCGTCGGACAAGGCAAAGTTGTGCCTTCTTCCCAAATTCAAGTTGTGCAGAATTTAGAAGGTGGATTGGTCAAAGAGATTCTCGTTCGTGAAGGCGAAGTCGTTGAAAAAGGCCAACAGTTACTGCTTATCGATGATACTCGCTTTCGTTCAGACTTTCGTGAGCGTGAACAGCAAGTCGCCAACTTAACCGCCAGCGTATTGCAGCTTTCGGCATCACTCACCAGCGTCACCATCAATGAAGATTTTGACTCCAATAACTGGCAGAAAAACGTCATTCTCGATTACAGCAAACTGGCCTTCCCTCTCGAGTTTGCAGAGAAGAAACCCCAACTTGTCGCTCGCCAACAAGCTGAATATCGCCAAGACCTGAATAACTTACGTAACCAAATTTCTCTCATTGACCAACAAGTTAAGCAAAAACAACAAGACTTGGTCGAGATTCAAGCACGAGTAAGAAACCTGCGCAGCAGCTATAACTTTGCGCGCAAAGAGCTAGATATCACTCGCCCGCTGGCAGAGGAAGGCGTCGTACCGCGTATTGAACTGCTCAAGCTGCAACGCCAAGTCAACGATACTCGTCGTGAAATGACTTCAAGTGAGTTGAAAGTACCTGTGCTTAAGTCAGCAATCCGAGAATCAATGCTAAGCCGTATTGATGCGGCACAGAAGTTCCGTTCTGAGCAACAAGAGAAACTCAACGAAGCCCAAGACCGCCTATCCGCAATGACAGAATCCACAGTGGGATTAGAAGACCGTGTGAATCGTACCGTGGTTATTTCACCTGTTACCGGCACAGTCAAAACCCTAAACATCAATACCGTCGGTGGTGTCATTCAGCCGGGTATGGATATCGTTGAGATCGTTCCGAGTGAAGACACACTTCTAGTGGAAGCGAAAATCGCCCCACAAGACATCGCTTTCCTTCGTCCTGATTTACACGCCATCGTGAAATTTAGCGCCTACGATTTCACGAAATATGGCGGCCTTGAAGGGGTGCTTGAACACATCAGTGCAGATACCACGACCGATGAAGAAGGCAACAGCTTTTACTTGGTTCGAGTCCGCACCTCAGAAACGAGCTTAAGCGAAGATAATTCTCTCCCTATCATTCCCGGTATGACGGCATCGGTTGACATCATTACCGGCAAACGCACTGTTATGAATTATCTACTAAAACCAATCCTTAGCGCCAAAACCAATGCACTTAAAGAGTAATTTGGGCGCCAACATTAAAACAGTAATGTCGCGAATTGCCCAACACATGAAGTACGCGACAATTGCTGGCTTAGTACTGTTTAGCTCTAGCGCTTCGATGGCGCTAAACAGCAAAGAACAACGACTTGTAGAAGCGGTTGGCCGTGTCTATGGAGAACGCGCAGCCAAACGAGTAACCACTTGGCGAACAGAAATGGCACGCTATAAGAGCCTGTCAGAAAAACAAAAGCTGACCCAAGTGAATCAGTTTTTTAATCAGCTTAATTTCGTGAACGACGATAGGCTGTGGGGGAAAAACGACTATTGGGCAACACCACTGGAATTTCTAGGCAGTAACGCAGGGGATTGTGAAGACTTTACCATTGCTAAGTATTTCTCTTTATTGGAATTAGGAGTCTCAGATAAGAAACTCCGACTGGTGTATGTTAAAGCCATCACTCTGAACCAATTCCACATGGTTCTTGCGTACTACTCAACACCCAGTGCCGAGCCCGTGATATTGGACAATATCAACCCAGAGATTAAAACCGCGTCGAGTCGTCGCGATCTGCTACCGATATACAGTTTTAATGGTCGCAATCTTTGGCTTATGAAATCAAAAAACGGACAGTTGGCAGGGAAGTCATCACGCCTGAGTTTATGGAATGACCTCCGTGCCAGAGAGAAATCACTCAAATTAAACAAACCAATTGTAAATTTCGATGAGTAGATAATATGACTTTATATAAACAACTTATCGCGGGGATGCTTGCAGTGTTTATGCTGCTTATGGTGTCGGTGTTTGTCATTGAATTTAACACTACCCGTAATAACCTTGAGCAGCAACAACGCTCTGAGGTAAACAACACCATCAACACCGTTGGCTTAGCGCTCGCCCCCTATTTACAGAACAAGGATACCGTTGCAGTCGAATCTGTTATTAACGCTCTGTTCGATGGCAGTAGCTACTCAGTGGTACGCCTGCACTTTCTTGATTCGGACGAAGAAATTGTTCGTACCTACCCTATCCAACCCAATAACGTACCCGCGTGGTTCACCAAACTTGGCCTGTTTAGCAAAATCCATGATAGCCGCGTCGTGACAAGTGGTTGGATGCAGCTCGCTGAAGTCGAGATTGTCAGCCACCCGGGTGATGCTTACACTCAGCTTTGGAAAGCATTCGAAGACTTAGTGATCGCCTTTTGCTTGGTGTTCTTAATCGGTGTGTTTGCCATTTCATTTATCTTGCAGCGTGCACTGCGCCCACTGCAAAACATAGTGAGAAAGATGGAGCAGGTAGCCAAAAACCAATTTGGCGCCCCATTGCCGCGCCCTAACACGGTTGACTTAATCAGCGTGGTTGACGGCATTAACAGCATGTCAGCTCAGGTTGAGCAAGCGTTCAAAGACCAAGCGAGAGAAGCTCAGCAACTACGTGAACGCGCCTACATTGATACCGTATCGAACTTAGGTAACCGTGCCTTCTACATGAGCCAATTAAACGCTTGGTTAGGCGAAGGCGGCTATGGCGGCGTTGCCCTACTCGAAGCGACATTCATCAAAGACTTGTACGAAGAAAAAGGCTACGAAAGTGGTGACAATATGGTGCGTGAACTAGCGGACCACATTAAGTTGTCACTAAACTCACCAGACATCATTTTAGCCCGCATCTCTTCTGACGAGTTCGGCTTTATCTTGCCTAACATGGATGACAGTGAGCTCAAGCTACTAGCGGGCAGCATTGTAACTTACGTGCAAGATTTGAACTCCGATCCTACCGGCATGGCCTCTCCTGAATTTGCGCTAGGTGTCGTGCACAATAAGAGCGGTAACACTAGCTCTGATATCTTAACTATTCTTGATAACGCATTGGCTGCAGCCAAAGGCAACCCAGAAGAAAACTTCGGTTATATTTCCAGCGACCAATCTGGTGATCTTATGGGTAAACAGCAATGGAAAACTCTGGTGGACGAAGCCATTAATAATGATTGGTTTACGTTCCGCGTGCAATCCGCCAACAATAGTTGGGGGCAAACCTATCACGCAGAGGTGTTTACTGCGATTGAGCATGGCGACAAACGTTACAGTGCCAACCAGTATCTATTCGCTCTTGAACAACTAGACGCCAGCCATCTGTTTGATCAATACGTTATTGGCGCCATGGCAACCAAACTTGAACAAGGCGAATTTGACTCTCCATTGGCGATTAACATTGCGCAATCCAGTATCGCCCAACCAAGCTTTATCCGTTGGGTAAGCCAATTGCTCAACAAGCATAAATCAATTGCACACCTACTCCATTTCGAGATCCCAGAGAACTGCTTTGTTCACACGCCGCACTACACCGCACTATTTTGTAATGCCATTCGTGCTGCTGGTGCAGACTTTGGTGTCGACAACTATGGTCGAAACTTCCAATCGCTTGATTACATTAACGAGTTCCGTCCTGCGTATGTGAAACTCGACTATCTTTATACTCATCACCTTGATGATGAAAAACAGAAATTTACGTTAACCTCTATCTCGCGTACTGCACATAACCTTGGCATTAAAACCATCGCTTCGCGGGTAGAAACTCAAATTCAGTTGGACTTCTTGTCTGAGCACTTTATAGAAGTTTTCCAAGGCTTCATTGTTGATAAATAGACTAAGGCTTAGTGTATGCAGGATCCGCTACTAAATTCGCTTATCTACGTTAGCCGTTATTATGGATTAGCGAACTCTCCAGAAGCGCTCATCAATGGTCTGCCACTGTCAGATGGCAAGTTGACACCATTTCTATTCCCTCGTTCGGCAGAGCGAGCAGGGCTTGTCGCCAAAGAGAATCGAGCTAACCTGAACAGTATTTCTGGGCTCGTACTGCCTGTGGTGTTACTGCTCAAAGGTGGCGATGCGTGTGTTCTCAATAGCTTCAGTGCCGATCAGAAAGAAGTAGAAATTGTCACTGGTGAATCTGGCTTAGTTCCTGTTTCGATTCCAATTGAAGAACTCAATGAGCAATATGCGGGCCGCTACTTCTTAGTTAAGAAGCAGTTCCGCTATGATGAACGCTCTCCTGAAGTTTTAAAGACGAAAGAAGGTCACTGGTTCTGGAGTACGATTTGGCAGTCAAAATCCATTTATCGCGACGTCCTTATCGCCTCCATTCTGATTAACTTATTCGCCGTCGCAGCACCTATGTTTACTCGCTTGGTGTATGACAAAGTCGTGCCTAATCTGGCTTTTGAAACTTTATGGGTATTGGCGAGCGGTATCTTCGTCATCTTCTTGTTCGATTTAGTCCTCAAGCTCATGCGCAGCTACTTTATCGATGTAGCGGGTAAGAAATCCGACATTCTCATTTCCTCAAAACTGTTTAGCAAAGTGCTAGGGATTCGGATGGAATCTCGCCCGCCTTCGGTGGGTGCATTTGCTCGCCACTTGCAAGAGTTTGAATCAATTCGCGAATTCTTTACTTCCGCGACCATCGGCTCGTTGATTGATTTGCCTTTCGCTATTTTGTTCTTATTGTTGATTTGGCTGATGGCTGGCAACCTCGTATTAGTGCCTATCGCAGGCGTACTGATACTCATCATCTATTCTTTGTTGATTCAAGGCCCATTGCGACAAACCATCGAAGAAGGCTCTCGCTTAGCTTCGCAAAAGTATGCCAATTTAATTGAGAGCCTATCTGGCTTAGAAACCGTTAAATTATTTGGTGCGCAAAGCCAGTTCCAGTACCGTTGGGAAGAAGCCGTTGCACACATGGCAAACTGGAACATCAAAAGTCGTCGTATCACTGACGGCATTCAAAACACGGCTGGATTTGTGCAGCAGGCTTCTAACGTCGGCATGATCATTCTGGGTGTTTATCTAATTGCCGAAGGCGACCTCACAATGGGTGGCTTGATCGCCGCAACTATGCTGAGTGGCCGCGCGATTGGCCCTATGGTTCAACTATCATTGCTTTCTACACGCTACAATCAGGCCAAATCTTCAATGACCATCATCGAGCAAGTGATGGCCATGCCCGATGAGCAAGAAGAAGGTAAGCGCTACATCCACCGCCCAATTGTTCAAGGTAAGATTGAGTTAGATAAAGTGACTTTCCACTACCCTGACTCCCCTATTGCTTCCATTCGAAACTTAAGCCTGACCATTAACCCGGGTGAAAAAGTGGCGATCATCGGCCGAATTGGTTCGGGTAAAACGACCCTAGAACGCTTGATTTTAGGCTTATATAAGCCCACAGAAGGTCATGTGCGTATTGATGAAACCGATATAGACCAACTCCATCATGTGGACATCCGACGTAACATTGGCTGTGTTCCGCAAGACTACCACCTGTTCTACGGCTCAATACGTGACAACATCACACTTGGTCGTCCCCTTGCTGATGATCGTGACGTGATGGATGCCGCTAACCGAGCTGGCGTAACCGTATTTACTCAACAAGACCCTGCTGGTCTAGAGCGTCAAGTGGGTGAAGGTGGTCTACTACTTTCAGGTGGTCAACGACAAGCGGTGTCAATTGCACGCGCTCTGTTAGGCCGTCCGCCAGTGCTACTGATGGATGAGCCCACCAGCGCAATGGACAATCGTTCAGAGATGCACATTAAGCAGCAGCTAGCGCAATTGAAAGAAAGTGAAACGCTGATATTGATCACTCACAAAACCTCAATGCTGGATGTGGTCGACCGTGTCGTAGTGATGGAAAAAGGCTGCATCATTGCCGATGGCCCTAAAGCGGAAGTACTCAATAACCTGATGCAAGGCAAAGTACGAGCTGTAAATACCTAAGACGAATGAGATAAGAAAAGCGCCAATCACTTATGATTGGCGCTTTTTTATTTAGGCTAGTTAGATTTAAACCGAAGCCATTTAATGGTCATTAATTCGTTGGGCAAGTTGCCGCACCGAGATCCTTCCACACACCAGAACCGGCTGTGCTTGGTGCTTCACCTTGCGTCCACCATTTCGCTTCCCAACGCTTGCTGTCCCAAGATACTTGGTCACCACCAACATAAACGGTTGCTGCATCCCAAAGGTCAGTACACGCGCCACCAGCTTTCTTATTCACAAGAACACTCGCACTGGCCGTGCTCGTTGCTTGGCCATCACTCACTTCTACCGCGAACGCTAGCGTGGTATCAACTGTGTAATCAGGCGCGACGAATGTCACCTGAGCACCATTGATTTGCGCATTCAGGCCAGCAGGAATCGACCAAGTGTAAGTGAGAGGGTCATTATCTGCATCCGTTGAACTAGACGCATCGACCACAACGGTATCACCCGCATTTGCTGTCGCAGGAGCAACGATGGCTGCTACTGGTGGCGTGTTGACTGGCAGTTCACTCACAACCGTCACCGTAACGCGATCCGTTGCAGACGCCGCTTCGTTGTCTGTCACTGTTACTTCAAACACCAATACAGAGTTCTGAGTGACCGTTGGTGCAACAAAGCTTGCTTGCGCAGTGGTTGCTCCTGTTAGCGTCACTGGCTCACCTGAAACTTGAGTCCACTGGTAGCTAGCAATCGTGCCATCACTGTCTTTAGACGCACTCGCATCAAGAGTCACAGCGGTTGCGGATACAACGGTTTGATCAACACCAGCAGAGGCGATTGGCGCACGGTTACCCGGAGGAACACTTGCTAACCCTTCGTGCATTGCATTAAGGATATCACCGTTATCTGCATCGATTTCCCATGAGAACAAACCAGCTAAACCAAGGTTGCGTACATAAGCGCCTTTCGCTTTCACCGAGCGGTCATCGTCAAATGTGATTAACTTACCGTTAGAACGGTTCCACACCCAAGGGGCTTCTGCTTGTTCGTCATAGCCATATTCAAAGCCATTAATGCCCGTGTTGTTAGCACCAAGCATATTGGCCTTAATACCTTTGTAATCAATGACGCCATCTTCCCAAACGCCTTGAGCAGTTGAACCTTTCAGTTTGCCGTTACCGACACCTGTCATAGGGTCACCCGGCACAGTGAGAGACTCCGGCATTACACCTTCCCAGCCTCGGCCGTACATGGCAGTTCCTACCACCAACTTGTTCGCAGGTACACCTTGTGCAAGCAGCAACTGAATACCGTTATCTGTGGTGTACGCAGGGCCTTCATACGGCTTACCGTTTTCATCCACACCAGTGCCATCACACTGACCAGGACGCATAAACGTACCGCAATTTAGGGCTGTTTGATGACCTAACACGTTGTTCCACGCACCGTAGAAGTCGTAAGTCATCGCGAAGATGTAATCCATGTACTGAATGGCTTCGCCGTAGTTCACGTCTTCAATCTTATCGTAACCAACGCCGATAGCCGAAGTCAGCTCATAAGTACGACCTGTCTCTACTTGTAACCCATCTAACATCGCACGAAGCTCACGCATTAAAGCGATGTAAGCAGGGCCATCGTTTACCGGATCTCCTAGGTTAGGTGCAGCACCGCCCCCTCCTGGGAACTCCCAGTCAATGTCAACACCATCGTAGAATTTCCATGTTTTTAGGAAACGCTTAACCGACGCGACAAACACATCGCGGTTGGCTTTGTTAGTGAAATCATAGAATGGGTCAGACAGTGTCCAGCCACCAATTGAAGGGATAATTTTCAGATCAGGGTTACGCTTTTTCAGCGCCATCAACATGGCATAGTTACCCTTGATAGGAGAAGCATACTCATGACCAGCTTGTGGGAATGACTTCTGATAAGCCGCCCAAGGGTCATGAATAACCACTTCGTAATCAGGCACGCCCTGACAAGCGGTCATCAACGCATTGTAGCTATTACCACCGACGCTTTTGACAGATTCATTAGGCCCACAGATAGGAATGAAGCCATAAAGAATATGCGTTAAGTTGTCAGCCGGAATGTTGTCGACCGTAAAGTCACGACCATAGATACCCCATTCAACAAAGTAAGTACCGACAACCGTATTTGGGTCGGTATTGTACGTTTTGTTGTTAGGATCAATGTTCATTGTCAGAGGGTCAAGGTGCGCGCCATCTGTATCAGCGACAACAAGAGTCGCCGGTTGACTTTGGCTACATCCTGTTGCATCACACGCTTCGACAACCAATTGATAGCGGCCGCCAGTGCCATACTTAAAGTTTGCAGTGGTGGTGCTTCCCGTGATCGCGCCACTCGCCACGTTTACACCATCAAAGTAGACGTTGTAAGTGTCGCCGGGTGTGCCACTCCACTGATTGAATTTTATCGCCACGTCCGCTTGGTCATAATATTTGACCATTTGGTTGTATCCAGCGGTGGTTTCCATCGCCAGTTCGATTTTTGAAAATTGTAAATTATTAGAGCCATTGACATCTATGCTCGGCACCGCAGGTGCCGCCATAACTTGCGCCGATAATAAAGCCGCGGCACAGCCAACATAGATCGTTGTTAGTTTTAAACTCATGAGTTTATTTCCATATATTTAGAGTTATACGAAACATCCTGCTCAAAAAAGAGCATCAACTAACATATTTAGCTCAAGATTTATAAATCTTCTGAGAATCAAACTGGTTTGCGAGTGCCTATAAATTTCTCCCTTACAAACAAACATATGGTTGCACGTAAATTTTGTGTTTGGTTCAAATATGCGACATGCCATTACAGAATGGGATAAGCATCATTGCTAAAAACGCATATTCGTAAAGTACAACTCACTGCATTGATTCGATTAACCGAACATGAATCAACAACTCACTCCCTATTCAGATGCAATCCGTAAACTGAATCATGAAATCAAGAATTACTACCTGAAGAGGGAATCATTATGAACATTCAAAAACTTGTTGCCCAAGCCAAACAAAAAATGTCACACGTGAACATCAACCACAAACAAGCTATCGTCGCTTCTACTATCGCCTCAGCACTGGTCATCGGTAGTACAGGTGCTGCATTTGCTTTTGATGATGGCGCTGATCGTAAGAACAGCCAAGATGACCACTACAAAATGACCAAATCCACCATTCAATACACTGGGCCGGTCGCCACAACAACCATTGCAGATATGCTCGCGCAGCAAAGTTGGTTTGACGATCAAAAATTCACGCTCGAAGGCCACATCATCAAACAAATAAGCCCAAAAACTTACGTCTTCTCAGACGGAACTGATGAAATCGAAATTGAATTGAAAGCGAAGCAAGCGGTGAGTTTTTCTGACAAAGACATGGTGAGAATTTCTGGCGAATACGAAAGTGAGCTGTTTGAAAATGATCAGTTCGAAGTCAAAACTTTAGTTGTTCTGTAACACTCCCCATCCACTGCCTTTGGAGAAGCATTGCTTCTCCTTTTTTTATTTCACTTTCTCGCTAACACCATGATTAATAGCACACATTTGTTATAAAACATAAGCCAATTGTTGCACGAGTGATAGGATAAGGTTTCATTCATTATCTGTATCTCGCTATGAAGAAGCTTTTTTCCCTGTTGTTAGCCGCTTTAGCCTTAATGTTGGGTTTCTATGCCAACGACATCTATGTTGCGATGAAGCCCTCCTCTGGCTCTGAGGTACAATATTGCCCTCTGACATCGCAAGCTTGTGTCCAAGACGATATAACCATTACTTCCAATCGAGATATCGTGCAGCCTTTAGTTCCTTTCACTATTTCTGCGCAATGGCCAAATAGCCAAGCAACGACGCTAAACTTGACGCTCGATGGCGTAGAAATGGACATGGGGACAGTGAAATACCAGCTAAAACCCACCGCTGATCATCACTACCAAGCAGAGATCTTACTCCCTGCCTGCACCACTACTGCAATGACTTGGCAAGGATATGTTACTGATGGGCAGGGCTATGTTTATATCTCCCTAAGGATGGCACTATGAGTAAACGATGGATTACGATTTTATTGCTGGCTTTCGCGCTTGGTGTGGGGCTGAAAGCCTACCTCAATACCACTGAGCAAAACCAAACCACTGCACATATCAGTACACTACTGAGCAAGGGGGCTGACCAAACAGTCAATCTCTTCGATCAACAAGACCCTCGCATTCGTATTGTCTATTTCGGCTTTACGCACTGCCCTGACGTTTGCCCGACCTCCTTAGCAATGCTCGCCGGAGCGTTAAATCAGTTAGATGAAAAAACCTTAGAACAATTTAGACCAATATTTATTTCTCTTGATCCTGAAAGAGACACAGGCGAGAAAACTCAGCAGTATGCGCAATACTTCCACCCTTCCCTTGAAGGTTTGTCCGCCGACATGACGATAACCAAGCCGCTCGCTGAACGCTACGGGGTTATCTTCAAGCGTACTGAGCTTGCTGAATCCGAGCTTAAATACACGCTCGATCACAACTCCTATTTCTATTTTCTAAAACCAGATGGCACGCTAATAACCAAAGTGCCACATACGCTAACTCCAGCACCAATAGTCCATACTATTCAAACCATTACCGCTCAGGAACAACCATAATGAAGCTCAACACTTTTCTTCTTCTCAGTACACTCATTGCGCCTCTTGCTCATGCCAGCGCAGATATTATGACTCACCACCCATACGCTCGGGCCACTCCACCGAACGCTGCAACCAGCGCTGTTTTCGTTGAACTGATGAACCATAGCGATACCGACCGCGCGATTATTTCCGCCTCGACTTCTGTAGCAGGAAAAGTCGAACTGCATGATGTTATCCATGAAGGTGACGTCATGAAAATGCGCCAAGTCGACCAAATAAAAGTACCTGCTCAAGAAACAGTATCTCTAAAGCCGGGTAGCCTTCACATCATGTTATTTGAGTTAAACAAACCACTAATAGAAGGGGAAGCGATCGAGGTTGAAATCTCTTTTGCTAATGGAGAAAAGCAGACGTTTACTGCGCCAATCAAAAAAGTAATGAGTGGTATGAAACATCACCACTAAGATAAAAAAGAGATGGGCTTTTTCCCATCTCTTTTGCTATATTTAGCCGCAATTAATCTAATGGAGGAACATCATGATTGTATTACTTACCCACCCGGCAAAAGCAGCGAAGGCGCTTTAAACTTTCCTTCCCTCCCTCTTTGCCCGGTGATACTCAACCGGGGTCTACGATTCTGACCCTACAAAGCTTTATAGCAGTCAATAACTGCACGCTTGGGGTAACCAATGAATACTCAAAACTCTCAGCCAATCACACTTAATCAACTTGGCTGGAACAACTTATTTCAACAACAACTTACTCTAGAAGATCTAGAGCAACACCGCTTTGCTCGCATTTCAGCTCATCACCGGAGTGGCTATCAGCTACTGAGTGAGACTGGCGAAAGCGCACTACCCATTCATAAATCCTTACCCGAAATGACGGTAGGGGACTGGGTTGTACTAGATGAAAATGAACAGTTTGTTCGTCTATTAGAAAGGCAATCGCTGTTTAGTCGTAAAGCTGCTGGCAGCAAAGTAGCAGAGCAGTTAATCGCAGCCAACGTGACAACTCTGTTTATTGTTTGCTCGTTGAACGACGATTTTAATCTTAGTCGGATTGAACGTTACCTTGCTATCGCACATGAAGCGGAAGTTGAGCCCGTTATCGTACTTACCAAAGCAGATTTATGTATAGATAGCGAAGAAAAGCGCGCCAAAGTACAGGCTCTTGACCCGATGCTCATGGTTGAAGTGGTTAACGCGCTTGATGCGAGTCAGTGCCAAACATTGCATGCTTGGTCTGGCCTTGGCAAAACCATCGCATTCATGGGCTCTTCTGGTGTTGGCAAGTCAACTTTGGTCAACTCACTACTCGGTGAACAGACACAAAGCACGGGTGGCATCCGTGAAAGTGACAGCAAAGGCCGTCATACAACGACCAGTCGTTCTATTCACCTACTCAATAGCGGCGGTGTCTTAATCGACACTCCGGGAATGCGAGAGTTACAAATTCACGACTGCGCCGAAGGCGTTGAACAAACGTTCTCTGACGTACAAGCTTTAGTCGAACAATGTCGATTCTCAGACTGCCAACACGGAAATGAGCCGGGCTGCGCAGTAAACAAAGCCCTTGAACAAGGCACTATCGATGAGCGACGAGTGAACAACTTTCTTAAGCTGATGCGAGAGCAAGAGCGCAATAGCAGCTCATTAGCCGAACAAAGAGCGAAAAGTAAAGAATTCACTAAGTTCTGTAAGGTGACACAATCACATAGCCGCAGCTTGAAAACCGGTTACTAACTCCGGTTACCAATTCATGCGTTCTTATTCCAAGGGGCTATAAGCCCCTTTTTCTTTACTCTCCGCAAACGTTTAACAGCAACATAAAATTCACACTTCGTGATATTTTGTAATTTTTAATACCAAAATCCAATTATTTATAGACACAATATCTCAAGCCGCTAGTATGTTTCGTTCAGCAACCGTTCGCTGACGATACTCATCAAGATCAGTACCTGGCTACATTTCCAATAGAGAAATTAGTTAGAAGCTGATTGAAGTGGGTGTCACCGCTTTTGAAGTCGGTAGTGTGCTCTGCCAACGTTAAAAGCAAACCACTATTAAAACAAAACCTATACAAGGTAATACTATGCAATATTCTTTCTTAGCACGCTTTGCTAGAGGCAATCTCGTCCTGCAAATCTTAGTCGGTATCCTATTGGGTGCAGCTTTGGCCACTTACTCTCCAGAACACGCGAAAAGCGCGGGTATGTTAGGTGAGTTGTTTGTTGGCGCTTTAAAAGCTGTCGCGCCTATTTTGGTGTTTATCTTGGTTGCTGCGTCGATCGCCAACCAAAAGAAAAACCAACACACCTACATGCGTCCTATCGTCGTTTTGTACCTTTTCGGTACTTTTACCGCCGCACTTACCGCCGTTGTCATGAGCTTTCTTTTCCCAACCACTTTGACACTGGTTTCTGGCGCTGAAGGAACGACCCCACCGCAAGGCATCGCTGAAGTGATGCACACACTGCTATTCAAGTTAGTCGATAACCCTGTGAATGCATTAATGAATGCAAACTACATTGGTATTCTAGCTTGGGCTGTTGGCCTTGGTTTAGCGCTTCACCACGCCTCTGCTACCACCAAAGCCGTATTTGAAGACCTAAGCCATGGCGTTTCTCAAATCGTTCGCTTCATCATTCGCCTAGCGCCATTTGGTATCTTTGGTTTGGTGTCAGCAACGCTTGCGACCACGGGCTTTGAGGCACTAATGGGCTATGCTCACCTACTGGGCGTTCTGCTCGGTTCAATGGCGATCATTGCGTTGGTGGTAAACCCGATCATCGTGATGGTAAAAACAGGCGAAAACCCTTACCCATTGGTTCTTCAATGTCTACGTGAGAGTGGCGTAACCGCTTTCTTTACTCGCTCTAGTGCAGCGAATATCCCAGTAAACATGGCATTGTGTGAAAAGCTAAAACTGGATGAAGATACATACTCAGTGTCGATCCCGCTTGGCGCGACAATTAACATGGCTGGTGCAGCAATTACTATCACGACCTTAACCCTTGCCGCTGTTCATACAATGGAAGTCCCTGTAGATCTAATGACAGCAGTACTACTAAGCATTGTTGCTGCAGTCTCTGCGTGTGGCGCATCAGGTGTAGCGGGTGGTTCATTGCTACTTATTCCGCTAGCGTGTGGCCTATTTGGTATTCCAAATGAGATCGCAATGCAGGTGGTTGCGGTTGGTTTCATCATTGGTGTTATTCAAGATTCAGCCGAAACGGCTCTGAACAGCTCAACTGACGTTATCTTCACAGCATGTGTCTGCAAAGCAAAACAAAAGCAGCGCGGTTACGTTCGTCATAGCTAATTAGGCAAAAACGTAACGCTAGAATCAAAAAGCCCCGCTCAAGAGATTGAGCGGGGCTTTTCTATGTCAGGTTACTGGTTTGGTTTTTCCAGCGACGGAGAGGAAGTGGTCGATGGCTCCACGCTCGATTGCGAAAAGTCCAACGGTGCAGCCTCAGCTTGTGGCTCTGCTATTATTGGCGCTTCAGCAGTTTCGACCTGATCTAAGTTATCAAACAAATCTGCTTCACCTTCTATCGCCATATCTTCACCAGCCATCACCGCTGGGCTCATATCAAATTTGTCATAAGGGATGTCACGCTTATACAGTTTATTGAGAGCCTTAATCAGCGCGTGTTTACTTACCTTGTTCTCACGAATGCGCTTAAGCATCGGTTTAGATAGCGCCTGCAAGCCCACCACGGTATCCACTCCGATATTAAGCGCGACTTTGTCACGCATAATACGCGCTTCATCGTTACCAAGCTGACCGGCTAAAAACAACCAGATATACGCAATACAACGCCCGCTACCGCCATGTTCTACCCAAGTCTCACCTAGCTTAACCATCGCAGGGGTATAACCCTTTTCTGCAGCACGCTCTAACCAATAGCAACCTTGAGCATGATCAGCGACGACACCAATACCATGCAGGTAATTAAGACCCAACTTCATGCGACCTTCATTACTGCGCATTGCCGTGGCTTTACGAAACCACTCCGTAGAAGTGCTCGGGCTTGGATCTGGGTTGTTATGAGCAATAAACCAATCGCCCAAAAACAAAATTGCTTCAAGATGGCGCTGCTTAGCCGCTTGCTCCATGATAAAGATGCCTTTCTCTAAGTTTGTCTCCACACCTCGGCCATGAATTAGCGATTCGGCCATTTCAAACTTAGCTTGTAACACACCGTCATGCGCATCAATGGCAGTACGCCAATACTTTGCTTGTTCTTTAAGAACAAGGTCTTCACGCATACGATCGCTAATACGAACGATGCCATACATACCAGTGATATTGTCCAGTTCAGCCGCTTTATGATACCAATAGAGCGCTTGGCGCAAGTTGGTACGTTCCGCTTCTTTCGCAAGATAGAGAATCATCGTGATGTCGCCACCTTCCGCTTTCATCACGCGCTGCTCTGCTTCCATCTTCCTGTCACGTTCCATCGCTTTTCTCAGCGCGATTTCTCGTTGTCTGCGTTCTTGTTCTACACGTTTTTTCCGAATGGATAGCGCAAGCATCCAAACAAACAAGAATAGTAAAAGCAGTCCGGTCGCCCCGATGGCGATCCCTATCATATTCATTCGTATTTATGTCACATGTTGTGTTGATAATATTAGTATCGGCCAATTGTCGAAAATATTGAGATTATCAACAACTCCGGCTAAAGACAGCATATGCTAACTCGTGGATTGAGAGAACCTTTAGAGGCGCAAAGTGGATACTTCGTTGAAGAAATTATCTCCACTGTTCTTTTATAAAACTATTGATAAAACGCTCAAAGCAAACGTGTGCATTTAGAGATGCGTGATCAAAACAAAAAGAAACGACAAAAATTGACCAAAAACAATAGAAGATCAAGATCACTTATTTTATAATGCAAATTAATTAAAACAGTATATTGAATTCTAATTATCAGGGGCAGAAAATGAGACTTATCCCGCTTAACCAAGCAGCACAAGTAGGCAAATGGGCAGCAGCACACATCGTTAAACGCATTAACGACTTCAACCCAACTGCAGAGCGTCCATTTGTTCTAGGTCTACCTACTGGTGGTACTCCACTAGCGACTTACAAAGCGCTTATCGAACTGCACAAAGCTGGCGAAGTTAGCTTTAAGCACGTAGTAACATTCAACATGGATGAGTACATCGGTATCCCTGCGGATCACCCAGAATCATACCGCTCTTTCATGTACAACAACTTCTTCAACCACATTGACATCCAAGAAGAGAACATCAACCTTCTAGACGGCAACGCGGCTGACAACGAAGTTGAATGCCAACGTTACGAAGACAAAATCAAGTCTTACGGCAAAATCAACCTATTCATGGGCGGCGTAGGTAACGACGGTCACATCGCATTTAACGAGCCAGCATCTTCTCTGTCTTCACGTACTCGTATCAAGACACTAACTGAAGATACTCGTATCGCGAACTCTCGTTTCTTCGATGGCGACATCAACCAAGTTCCTAAATACGCTCTAACTATCGGTGTTGGTACTCTACTAGACGCTGAAGAGATCATGATTCTTGTTACTGGCCACAACAAAGCTCTAGCTCTAGAAGCAGCAGTTGAAGGCAGCGTAAACCACCTATGGACTGTATCTGCACTTCAGCTACACCCTAAATCAGTGATCGTATGTGACGAGCCATCAACTCAAGAGCTAAAAGTGAAGACAGTTAAGTACTTCACTGAGCTAGAAGCTGAGAACATCAAAGGCTTCTAATCAGCTTAATGCTTGAATATGGTAAAAGGAGGCTTCGGCCTCCTTTTTGTTTTCTCACGCCAAGTTAAAGAACAGCTCGTCGTCGGTCATGTATTTGTGCTTATTACTCAAGTTGCGCACATGCATAAACATAAACTCCGGAAAGCCCGGCGCTAAAATTGAGTTTGGTTCCCAACACACTCCACCAATAAAAATATATCGCCCTTGTTTTTCATCGTCATGCAAAGGGTTATTGAGTGGCGTAGAAAGTTCAGCTCGCACACCTTCCAATACACATACGATTTGCCCTTTGGCGACTCCTATCACACGATTAACTAAGTTGGCCTTTACACCACACTTCCACGCCTGTCGTGTCGCCATTTCAAAGCCATTCTTTCTGACCCCTTTACGCACATTCACAATTAAATTCATTCTTCACATCCAACCGACAATCACGGTGCAACAAGCCAACAAATTAGCGCGCAAAGGATAGACAAAGCGAGTAAAGAATATCCTGATATTCTCAGCTGGTGATAATCGCCAGTTTCGGAACTCTAAAGCTCAAAACGGTTGATTGCAGTGCGCATTTCAGTCACATTGGCATCAAATAAACGCTCTTAACTTGGACGCCCATGACCACAGCTAGCTTTTTTCGCCTACTTTTATTGGCTGCCATTTGGGGCGGTTCGTTCCTGTTTATGCGCATTTCAGCATCAGCTTTTGGCCCTGCTTATTTAATTGAGTTTCGAGTTCTATTTGCCGCTATTTGTCTATTTTTAGTTAGCTTATACCTTAAACGCAGCCTTCGTTTTCGAGCGCACTTAAAGCACTTTATCATCATAGGCTTATTTAACTCTGCACTGCCTTTTGTGTTATTGGCTTTCGCCGCCCAAACGCTCAACGCATCGACGTTGTCTGTGGTTAACTCGACGGCTGTCATCTGGGGTGCAGTTATTGGCGTGTTTTGGCATAAAACGCCATTGACGCAAAAAGCAATCATGGGCCTAGTGATTGGGGTTATCGGTGTAACAGTGCTCGTTGGCTGGGACGCTTTAAAGATAGGTCAAGAAGCAATATGGCCCGTCCTCGCGGGCTTAATGGCCACCTGCAGTTATGGCGTTGCCACTAACTACACTAAAACATCCCCTAACATCGCGCCGTTCGATAATGCCCACGGCAATATGTGGGCGGCAGTACTTTGGTTGTTACCACTACTACCATTTATCCCTATGCGTACCACGCCTTCAGAGCTCGAAATGGGCTCAGTGGTAGCGCTCGGGGTGCTTTGTACCGCAACCGCTTACTTGCTTTACTTCCGTTTGGTGTCCGAAATTGGCCCGGCGTCAACACTCTCGGTTACCTTTTTGATTCCCGCTTTTGGCATTTTGTGGGGCTACCTATTTCTAGACGAACCCATCGGTATCAGCACAGTTATTGGCACCAGCTTGGTATTAGTAGGCACCAGTTTAGTCACCGGGTTTTCTTTCAAATCATTATTTGGCAAACCTAAACCATAGCGCACTAGCCCTCCTATACTTAAATAACTGTTTTTAAGAATAGGAATGAGTCATGAGCTCAGTTTTATTATCGATTCTATTACTGACCAACCCTGTAGAGCCCGCGCCAAATAATGCGCTGCCTCTTAAATGTACGTTGCTTGATACGCCCGATCAGTTCCTATTTTACTTTGAACAAATGGTGTATCGCAGTGAACAATTTGTCATCTTTCAGAACTTTAAAGGAAGGGTTGTGACTCAAGTGGATTTAAAAACAGGGGAGCTGATTCGAACCACGTACCTAGGAGAGGATTACCTACCCAACTATCAGATTTTGCTCGGTAAATGCCGTGACGCTGCACACGTCATCGATCTGTGGACCTTAGGCCAACACACATTGGCGCATTGACCAACCCATCGACTATTACCAATACCGCTCGTAAACAATATTGCCCCCAACTGCTGGGCGAAAACGAGTAAGCCCCTGATTAAGCAAACTTTTGGTTGTGTCTTTAATCATGGCAGGGTTTCCGCACAACATAACAAAGCTATTCTCTGCACTAAACTCAACACCCGCGGTGGCATTTAAACGACCAGCGTCAATCAGCTCAGGGATACGGCCGTGCAATTTACCTTCTACCACCTCTCGCGACACAATAGGTATGTAAACTAAACGTCCTTCATATTGCTCAATCAACTGTTCTATTAAATAGTGATACACAAGGTCAGCTTGATGACGCACACCATGCACTAGCACCACCTTGTCACAATTAGGGCGGAAATTAAGATCATCAAGTAGGGATAAAAATGGCCCTATTCCAGTTCCTGTCGAGAGCAACCATAAATTGGTCGATGATTTGGGAATGGTATCAAAAATCAAATCCCCATGGGCACTCTCACCGACGTAGAGTCCATCTCCCACTTTAAGTTGATGTAAGCGAGGGGAGAGTTTCCCATCTGAATTCGAGATTAATAAAAACTCTAGTACATCGCTAGTCATCAGAGGTGCGTTTACCAAAGAATAGGCACGTGAAATCAGTTCACCTTGATCATCTAGTAAGGCGAGTTTGGTAAATTGCCCCGCTTTGAATTTCAGCGATGCGCCAGTTAAACGGAGGCTGAAAATTTCATCTGTCCAGTCCGTTCGTTTCTCAACAAACGCTTGAGAGTAACCTACGATTTCACTCTTTATCATCTCTTACCTCGCCCAAAGTGAGTTATCCGCAGTTTAAAATATAGACTATCCGGTCTTTTCTATTGTCGGGGCTTCATGTTAATGAACTGTTGTCACACTATTTACCCAACAGAAACGCAATGGATGACATGAACCGTCTAGAACTTTCAATCTTTTCCAAATTACCGTTAAGCCAAGAAATAAATGGGCTACATCGCAACTCTACAAACCAAGACACTTGAATAAGCAACTGTTTTTATTTAGATTCTTCAGCTTTGGACTGAACTACCTGTCTTAACTCCCTTTTTCCATTGCTTTGCCGGAGATACGCATTACTATGACTAAAAAATCGCTGCTCGCTGTTATCATCGCTGCAGGCATATCAACGTCCTCCTATGCCCAACAAGAACCTTGCGATAACCTTGATTTTAATTCCCCGGATCGGCTATTCAACGCAATAGAACATCACTGTTCTATCAGAGTCGGCGAAATGCTCAGAATGGGCGACGATCCGAACATGACAGACGATATCAACGCGACACCACTCATCTACGCCGCTATAGAAGATCAGTCGTTAATCACCGCCCAACTGATTGAGGCAAAAGCTGAGATTGATGCGACCAACGATTTTGGACTCACCGCGTTAATCGTCGCAGCCAGAAATGGCAGCAGTGATGCGACAAAGCAGTTAATCGCCGCCAAAGCCAATCCAAACATCATCGATAAAAGCGCGATGACTGCACTAATGTACGCTGTCAAAAATAACCATGCTGATGTTGTTGATGAGTTACTTAAGGCCAAAACAAACGTTGATTTCGCTGACCAGCGAGGTTTCACAGCCTTAATGATGGCAAGCTGGGAAGGTAACGCCACTATCGTTGAAAAACTGCTGGCAGCGAATGCCGCTGTGGATGTTCAATCAACCAACGGCTATAACGCTCAAACGGCTCTCATCTATGCCAGCGAAAAAGGCCATATGGAAGTTGTTAAGCAGTTACTCAAAGCCAACCCAAGAACCTATATCAGGGACAACTTTGGTAAATCACCATTGGATCACGCCAAAGAAAGTGGTTACGCCGAGATAGTAAACTTACTTGAGCAATATCAACCACCGGCTTATTCTTCACTTCCTAAAGACCAAGCGTTGTGTCAACAAACCTTGACTCAGCAGGAGCAAGAACCTCTGCTATATGCCATTGATAACGACTGTGCCGAAACCGTCCACAAACTACTGAACGAAGGTGCCAACCCTAACCTCGTTAACCGTTATGGTAATACCGCATTGATGATGGCGGCGGCCAATCGAAACCCTGTAGTTGCGCAGTTGCTTATCAAAGCCAAAGCCGATGTTAACGCTGCCGAAGCAGAATACGGTAGTACGGCACTAATGACTGCGAGTTCACAAGGTTCATTAGAAGTTGTCGACCTACTATTGAAAGCTGGCGTTAACAACATCGAAGCTAAAAACAAATGGGGCGATACCGCGCTAATGAAAGCGGTCTTATCTGACCACGCAGCGACAGTCGAACGTTTAGTTGCGGCCAATGCCAGTCTGGATACCCTCGGTCGGTACAAGCTAAACCCATTAATGACCGCCAGCCTTCAATCTCCAAACACGGTAAAATACTTAATTAGCATCGGCGTGGATGTGAATGAGCAAAACAAAGAAACTGGTGAAACAGCCCTGATGATCGCAAGTCAAAGAGGCGAATATAAAATTATTACACTACTTACCGAAGCAGGTGCCGAGCTAGATATCAAGAGCAATAGTGGTGCGACAGCCATGAGTATGGCGAGAAATCCAGAAAGCAAACTTAGATTAAAAATGGCCCGATACGAACAATTGGTTCCTCAATTACATGAGCAATTAGAAAACGGTGTTGCCATTTCAGATCCTGAGGTGCAAAAGATCGTCAAAGAAATCATCGAAGTTGCTCCTGTCGGTTATCGAACCACATCGTTTGAACGCCGTTATATGAAGGATAAAGAATCCATGCTTTCACTACCGAAAGACTCCTCCATCGTAAGGCGCAGGTTCTATTAACCGCTCAGCATACAGAGCGTCACCAAGAATAAGACTAACACCGAGCATTCCTAATGGAATGCTCTTTTTTTTAATTCACTCCCCCGCATATCCACCACCGTATTCTTTAACGCTCAAAACCAAAAGGTCAACGCTTACCTTACGGGGTAAACAAGTCGTCAAGCCAATGATAAAATAACGACCTAAACCGCTATGAATCCACATTAGGAATCGTTAAATGTTACATGCGCAAGCTTTTATCCAAGAGGGTGTCCAATACCGTCCCCACAATTTCACCGTGCCTCTAGACTATTCAGATGCAAGTAAAGGTGAGTTGACCATTTTCGCACGAGAAATGAGCCTAGTCGGTGACAATGCTGACAAACCTTGGCTGGTATTTTTCCAAGGAGGTCCCGGCTTCCCTGCAATGAGGCCACTTGGCAACAGCGGTTGGGCAAAACGCGCATTACAAGATTACCGGATATTGCTGCTTGACCAACGCGGAACAGGTAACAGCAGCGTGATCAGTCACCAGACACTGGCAACATTATCACCAGAGCAACAAGCCGATTACCTAAGTCATTTCCGTGCTGACAACATCGTGCGTGACGCGGAGTTTATTCGTGAGCAATTTGGTGTTGAGAAGTGGGCAATTTTGGGTCAAAGCTTTGGTGGTTTCTGCTCGCTGACATACTTATCCATGTTTCCGCAAAGCTTAATGCGTAGCTACATCACCGGTGGTGTGCCATCCATTTTGCGCCATCCTGATGATGTTTATAACGCCACATTTAAACGCACAAAGGATAAAAACCAAGCCTTCTTTGCTCAGTTCCCAGCGGCTCAAGCACTTTGCCAGAAGATTGCCGACCACCTGCTCGAAAACGATGTCACATTACCTAATGGTCAACGTTTTACCGTTGAGCAGTTTCAGCAAATTGGTATCAACTTCGGCATGAGTGACAGCTTTATCGCCACTTACTACCAATTAGAAAATGCCTTTGTAGATATTAATGGCCAGGCGACATTGCGTTATGAGTTCCTCAATGCGATGTTGGCAGAGCAAGCCTTTCAAACCAATCCGATCTACGCCATCTTGCATGAATCTATCTACTGCCAAGGCTTTGCTTCAAACTGGAGCGCACACCGAATTCGTGGCGAACATGATGAGTTTAATTACCTATCTGGTAAACCGTTCTACTTTACTGGTGAAATGGTGTTTCCTTGGATATTTGACCAATACACTTGCCTGCAGTCATTAAAACAAGCTGCAGAGCTACTCGCGGCAAAATCTGACTGGACGCCGCTGTACGACCCAGCCCAACTTGCGAATAACAAAGTACCGGTAAGCTGTGCGGTTTATGCCGACGATATGTTTGTTGAAATGGACTTTAGCCGTGAAACACTGGCGATGGTGCCAAATGCTAAGGCATGGATCACCAATGAATACGAGCACAATGGCTTACGCGCGGATGGCGAGCACATCTTAGATAAACTGATCGCAATGGGTAATCAAACCGCAGCAACACTGGTTTAAACTCGTTATTTCAGTACACTGAAGGCTTATTGAACATCTCAATAAGCCTTCAATCACAAAATACCTAACTTCAAAAAGACACTATGCTGAAAATCTCTAACACGGTTACGTTACAAAGCTGGGAAATCCAACTCACCGCCATTCGTGCTCAAGGCGCAGGCGGGCAAAACGTAAACAAGGTCTCTTCAGCCATTCACCTGCAATTTGATATTCAACACTCCACCCTACCCGCTATCTATAAAGAGCGATTGTTGGCGTTAAAAGATTCTCGTATTTCTAAACTTGGCGTTATTACCATCAAAGCGCAACAGTTTCGCACCCAAGAACAAAATAAAGAAGACGCACTTAATCGACTCGCCGAGTTAATTCAATCAGCCATGATAGTGCAAAAAGCCCGCAGAGCCACCAAACCAACACGTGCATCCAAAGAAAGACGCTTAAAAGCTAAAGATATACGTTCAAAAACCAAGTCATTACGTGGCAGAATTAAAGACTAAAAATTAAACCGTAATTATATCGCCTTCACACATCTAATTATCAGACCTTATAAACCAATCAAACAAAATATAACCCAAACAGCGTTATATTCTCATTGAAACACATCTGAAATTCATTTTTAAAACAAATAAAAACTCAAAATCAAATAACCAAAGCAAATAAAATCATTATTGAAAATTTAGTTTTCGTCATGTAGCACGTTACAGGAATTAACGAAAATGATTATCATTAGCAAAAATCACACATTCTAAGTCAATCACTTAGAGTCATTTCTTTGAGATAATCCTATGTTCCGCTGCTTTTACCTCAACCCTAAATGGAGATATTGGTCTGTTTACGGAACTATTTCCGTTGTTCTCGTTAATTGGTTCAGAGTTGGCGTCGATATAGAGCTAAATTACTGGAATGGTGATTTCTATAATTTAATTCAGTCGGCTCTTGTTGCACCAGGAAATATCACATTACACGATTTTACTGACGTTATTTTAACCTTTTTCAAACTCACAACTATTCATGTTGTTATTTCCGTAGTTGTTGATTATTTCGTCAGACATTGGATATTCAGATGGCGCTGCGCTTTAAATGAATACTATATGAAGTATTGGCCTTTAATACGACATATAGAAGGCGCAAGCCAGCGAATTCAAGAAGACACAATGAGGCTAGCAAAGCTCATCGAAGATTTGGGAATTAGTATTCTTCGAAACTTTATGACGCTAGCGACTTTTACGCCTTTACTCTGGGAACTATCAAAACAAGTCAAAGTGATCCCTTTTTTCGGTGAAGTTGAGCATTCGATGGTCATCGTGGCGTTTATTTCATCGTTTGGTGGCATGGCTTTTCTAATGTATGTAGGCCGAAAATTACCGGGCTATGAATACAACAACCAAAAAGTTGAAGCTGCCTACCGTAAAGAACTGGTACTAGGTGAAGAAGACGCAAATTACGCAACACCAAAAACCGTAAAAGCACTATTCGAAGACGTGCGCTGCAATTATTTCAGCATGTATCGCGCTTATCTGATGTTTGACAGCTGCTCCAACGCCTATGGCAAATACTCAGACCTCACCGTCTATATCTTTATGAGCCCAACAATCCTACAAGCCGCAATTACGCTTGGGGTTTTAAAGCAAATCACCTCTTCCTATTCAAGAGTAGAAAGCTCACTGCGATTCTTAATTCGCCGCTGGTCAAGCTGCGTAGAGCTTATGTCGATTTATAAACGACTCAAAGCCTTTGAACTTCAAATCGAAAAAGAATCTTTAAACCCCACATATCAAAACACCGTTAAGGAATCGATATGAAACTATCGTTGATAGCCATAGCTGTATCTTCAGCTATCATCTCTGCCCCTTCACTTGCTCAAGAGAACAATAACTCAGAGGAAACGGTTGTCGTAACCGCGACACGCTCTGATTACATGGTCAAAAATACCAGTACCGCGACGCTGATGGACTTGGACAACGTGAATACCCCTCGCCAAGTGAACGTCATTGATAAAAAGTTGCTTGATGACCTACAAGCGACTTCGTTGGAAAAAGCACTTAAAAACGATGCATCGACTATCAAAACTCACGAGAGCGACGGACATGAAAACTTCTATATTCGAGGTTTTCAGCTAACAACCAACGAAGGTTATCTACGCAACGGTGAAAGAAAATACTCTCTGATCCAAGAGCCGGTCGAAATGTATGAAACTGTTGAAGTTTTAAAAGGCCCACAAGGTATTTTATACGGTGCAAATGGCCATGGCGGTGTGATCAATATGGTAACCAAGAAGCCTCAAATGGAGGATGCGACTAGCCTATCACAAGATATCGGCAGCAATAACTTCTACCGTTCAGTGCTCGATACCACTGGTTCTGCATCAGACAACCTACGTTATCGAGTTATCGCTTCTAAACAAACCAAAGATAACTTCCGCCACTACAAGGATGGTACTCATCCAAGTACCGAGCGTTCTTTATTGGCAATAATGTTAGATTATGATTTATCTCCAGCCACAATGCTCTCTCTAACCTTTGACCATAAAACACAACAAGGCCATCAAGACAGTGGGGCCTATTTTGATGACAACGGTGAAATCATTGGTGATCGTAATTTAATCCTCGATATGCCATGGGCAGTGAATGAGAAAAAAGAAGACAGCTACGGCATCGCTATATCCCACGAAATTAACTCTTCATGGGGTTTATCCGCAAGCTACCACTACTTAGACATGGCAAATAGCGCAAAAACATCGAGCATAAAAGTGGATGGGAAAAGCGCAGCAACAGGCGACTACAGCTACACAACCGGTAATCGAGATAATAGTTACGATGTTCACACCGCCATGGTTAACGTAAACGGCGAACTAGAAGCGCTAGGCGTAAACCATCAGATTCTGGTTGGGGCAAATCTTGTCGATCATACTTACAACCGTTCAAGCCGCTGGGGTGGGAAACGTTCTGCGGCAAGCACTGATCCTAGTGCACCAACGCTAGGTTATACCCCTTCAAATATGGGTAAACCAAGTGCGAACTCTTACCCGAGACAAAGCTACGGCGTATACCTACAAGACCTAATCACCTTTAATGACTACGTGCAAGTCATGGCAGGTCTTCGTTACGATATGTTCTATCAAAATCGCACGGCGAATGACGTAAAAGCAGGTGAAGGTGAAGATAAGGTTTACCGTAACTTGATCCCAAGTGGTTCACTACTTCTGCACCCAAATCAAGACTCCACAATCTACTTAACTTACTCTCAATCTTTTGAGCCGAAGTCACCTATCGATAGCGAACGTGATGCCAACAACGGCATGCAACGTGAACCTGAACTGGGCAACCTATACGAGCTTGGCTTTAAACACGAGTTTATGGATAGCAGAGCAATGTTCAGTGGCTCCGTATTCCAAATTGAAAAAGAGAACATATCAGTCACAAGCAACTACACAGATCCCAACAATCCAACTATAAGCCGCATTACTACGCAAGGAGGAAAGCGCATACATACCGGTGCTGACCTATCATTGACAGGGCGTTTAACCGATAAGCTGACTGCCACCGCTGGCGCTCAATACATGGAAGCGAAATACCAAGGTCAACCAAAGCATGATGGTAAACGACCAAGCGATATTCCTGAGTGGACAGCCAATGCATGGGCTAACTATGAGTTAACAAACTCTATCGACCTCAATGCAGGTGTTTACTATGTTGGCTCTCGCTATGGCAATGATGACAATGACCAAGGCAAGAAACCGTCACATACCCTAGCAGACATCGGTGCGATTTATCGAATACCGCTAGAGAACAGCAAGCAAGTCTCTTTCCGCTTTAAGATCAATAATGTCTTTGACACCGAATACGTAACAAGTGGTGATTATACGGGCATGGGGATTGGTGAGGGTCGCAACTATATGCTTTCCGCTCAATACGAGTTCTAGTTCGATCTAGCGCCATAATATCTGAATAAATAAAAGCCACTTGGGTTATCCCTAAGTGGCTTCATTTATTTCATTTTAAACGTCGCTAAGTTCTACTTTAAAACGCGCATTCCTGCTCGAATGCGATGCGCGCTTGCAGCGTGGCGAAATCACCAACAGGTGTGCCATTAAGCTTGAATTGAGGATAGCTACGCGCACGAGGGAAGTGTTCAAACAGCGCTTCGCGATCAAAATCTTTATCCAGTTTCAGGGTAGCAACAAACAGCCCTTGGTTAGTTAACCACTGCTCGGCACTGACGCACTGAGGGCAGTTATCCTTGCTGAACATTTCAATTTCCATATTAGAACTCCGCATCAAAACTTAGTTGGCGATCCGATGGTCGCTTGTACTCAGTAACACGTTTCTCGAAGAAGTTAGTCTTGCCTTCCATATCAAGTAAACGCATGTAATCAAATGGGTTTTCAGCAGCAAATACCGCTTTAAAGCCAAACAAATCTGCAATCACGTCTGCTGTGTGCTCAATGTACTGGCACATTAGCTCAGCGTTCATGCCGATAAGGTCAACCGGAAGAGCTTCGGTTACAAACTCTTTCTCAATTGAAACCGCTTCGCGGCAGATTTCTTCAAATTCCGCTTGAGTGACTTGGCCTTGGCCTAATGTCTTAAACAGCAAGGCAGAGAAGCTAAAGTGCAAGCCTTCATCTCGGGCAATCAAATCGTTACTTGCCGCAAGACCAGCAAGCAGACCACGTTTACGGAAGTAGTAAATCGCACAGAAGCTACCGGCAAAGAACAGGCCTTCAACCAAACCAAAGGCAATCAAACGCATGGCTAATGACTTATCTGAGCCGATCCACTTCATTACCCACTGAGCTTTACGCTTAACCGTTGGGACGTTTTCAATCGCATTAAACAGACGCTCACGCTCTTCTACATCAGGGATGTAGGTTTCAAGCTGCAACGCATAAGTTTCTGCGTGAATCACCTCGTTAAACGCTTGCAGCGCTAAGAAACAACGCGCCTCTGCAATCTCGATTTCGCCATAGAAGCGAGTCAGCAGGTTTTCGTTAATCATACCTTCGCTTTGAGCAAAGAAAGCCAACACGTGGCGAATAAAGTGTTTTTCGCCCTCACCTAGCTTGTTGAGATCCGCAAGATCTTGGGCAAAATCTAGCTCTTCTGTGGTCCAAAAAGCGGCTTCATGGGTTTTGTAGGCATCCCAAATTTCTTCATATTGAATTGGGAATAAGCTGAATTTGTTTTTAACGATCATACCGTTTCCTTTCTACTCGGTTTGATGTGAACTAGGCGCCACAGTTGAGGCAATCTTCATCTTGTTGCTGACCACCAACGGTCACTTTCACTGCATTCGCCGATGGCTTAGAACGCAGGTAGTACATGCCAGTCTTCAGACCTTTCTTCCATGCGTAGAAGTGCATTGCGTTAATTTGTGCAAAGGTTGGTGAAGCTAGCCATAGGTTTAAACTTTGTGACTGACAAACGTATGGGCCGCGATCGGCTGACATATTAATGATGGCTTTTTGCGAAATTTCCCAAATGTTGCGGTACACCGCTTTGAGATCATCAGGGATCGCGGGGATATCTTGGACTGAACCATTATGAAGAATGATGTTGTCACGGATCTCTGTCGTCCAAAGACCACGCTCTTCCAAATCGTACACTAGGTGTTTGTTCACAATAATGAACTCACCAGAAAGCGTCTGACGTTTGTAGATGTTGCTGGTCTGCGCTTCAAACGCTTCAGTATTACCTAAGATTTGCGCTGTTGACGCTGTTGGCATCTGAGCAATCAGCAGTGAGTTACGCACACCATGCTGAGATATATTCTGTTTTAAGCTATGCCAATCCCAACGGCTGCTTGGCTCTGCCTGCCATAAATCAAACTGGAAGATACCTTGGCTGATTGGCGAACCATCGTAGCTATCGTAAGTGCCTTTTTGCTGCGCTTGTTCACAAGAAGCCTCTAGTGAAGCGTGGTACATAGTTTCAGCAATATCTCGGTTTAGCTTGCGCGCTTCTTCGCTGTCATAGGCAAGGTGCATCTTAAAGAACACATCCGCTAAGCCTTGAATACCTAAACCTACAGGGCGATGGGCGTGGTTAGATTTTTCAATCTTATCCGTTGGGTGGTAGTTAACATCAATCACGCGATCTAGGTTTTTAATCGCAACCTTAGTTACACGGTGCAGCTCATCGAAATCGAAACCATCTTGAGTGACAAACTTAGGCAGTGCCACAGAGGCTAAGTTACATGCCGCAGTCTCCTCTGGCGTTGAGACTTCCATGATCTCCGCACACAAGTTGCTCGACTTAATCGTACCTAGGTTCTTCTGATTAGATTTTTCATTACATGCGTCTTTATAGAGCATGTATGGTGTGCCCGTTTCAGCTTGCGACTCAATAATTTGCGTCATTAGGCTACGTGCTTTAATGGTCTTAAGACCTAAGCCTTGCTGTTCGTACTGCTCATACAAACGCACAAAATCGTCACCATAAACGTCTGACAAACCTTTAGCAGAATGCTCGCTAAACAGAGTCCAATCACCGTCTTCTTCCACGCGTTGCATGAACAGATCTGGCACCCATAACGATAAGAACAAGTCACGAGCTCGGAATTCTTCTTTACCGTGGTTCTTACGCAAATCAAGGAAGGACTCAATATCTGCGTGCCATGGTTCAAGGTAAATCGCAAATGAGCCTTTACGCTTACCGCCCCCCTGATCAACATAGCGCGCAGTCTCGTTGAATACTTTCAGCATAGGTACGATGCCGTTAGAGATACCGTTGGTACCTATAATCGGTGCACCCGTTGCTCGGATATTGTGGATATGAAGACCAATCCCGCCCGCTGATTTTGAAATCAACGCACAATCTTTCAACGTATCGTAAATACCTGAAATTGAATCGTCTTGCATCGCCAATAGGAAACAAGAAGAAAGCTGCTGCATTTTACAACCGGCATTGAATAGCGTCGGCGTTGCATGCGTGTAATAACCTTGGCTTAGCAAGTCATACAGCTCTTTGATCTCATCTAAATCGTTACCAGCAACAGCAATCGCCACACGCATAAACATATCTTGTGGTCGCTCGGCAATTTCACCATTTACTTTCAATAAGTAAGAACGCTCTAGTGTTTTGTAGCCAAAGTAATCGAACTGATAATCCCTGCGGTAATCAATCAGCTCTTCAAGATCGTGCTTATGGGTATCAACGAAACTAACGTACTCATCAGACAAAATACCTATTTTGGCGAGCTTTTGCGTCGCGTCCCAAAGGCCACCTGTTTCTTTTTGCAAAGAACTCACCATGACCCGTGCCGCTAGCTTTGCGTAATCCGGGTGTTCCGCCGCCATGCTGCCTGCCGTTTCCGCTAGGAAAACGTCAATTTCAGTCACCTTGATACCATCGTACAAACCACTTACCACGCGTTGAGCAACCGCGATAGGTTCTACTTTTAGACCATCTGAGAGTGCCTCAGCGCGTCTCGTTACTTTATCTAAGCTGGCTTTTTCGGTACGTCCGTCTCGTTTTATTACGTCCATAATTCTATATCTTGTGTTTTATTTAAGAAGTTGACCCTACATGTATGCATTTAGATCTAAGTGATAACAATTATCATTACAAGCAATTTTACATTTAGGCTTCCCGCTAGAAAAAATCAGATTGTAAAATTCGCAATGGCTGACAAACCGCCATACACCAAGGGGTTATTGTCTGTTGAGCGAAGTAAGTGCAAACGAATAATTTACGAACAAAACCATAAAAATCAGCAGCTTAACTAAATTTAGATTAATCAACAAAAAAGAGAGCAAGATCACATTAACATCGAAAGAGCCATCAGACTTTGCTTACCCTTTTTGAAGCAAAAATGGCCATTTCTTACCATTAAGATGATTTAAAGCTGCAATGCGGTAAATATCCTCACCTTTGCCCCTAAAAACTGTCGGTATTTGTCTAAACTAGTTAGAGATATAATGAGAACAATTCTCAATAAACCTCATTTCTACTAAGGAATTATCATGAGTGAGTTCGTTGTTTGCGCTCTGTACAAATTTGTCCAATTGGATAACTACCAAGAGTTGCGTAAGCCTCTGCAAGATTTAATGCAGCAGCACCAAATTCGAGGCACATTGCTTTTGGCTAAAGAAGGCATCAACGGCACCGTTGCAAGCAGCCGAGAAGGGATTGATACACTACTCGCATGGCTTAACAATGAACCGCGTTTAGCCGGTATCGTCTACAAAGAGTCATTAAACTCACAGCAACCTTTCAATCGCAGTAAGGTCAAGCTGAAGAAAGAGATTGTGACTATGGGTGTTGAAGGTATCGACCCACGACAAGTTGTTGGCACTTACGTTAAACCGAATGAATGGAACGACCTTATCTCAGATCCTGAAGTATTTGTGGTGGATACTCGTAACGATTACGAAATTGAGCTTGGCACGTTTAAGCACGCAGTGAACCCAAACACGGATACTTTCCGTGAGTTCCCTGAATACGTTGAGAACAATCTTGATCCCGAGAAACACAAAAAGGTCGCTATGTTCTGCACCGGTGGTATTCGCTGTGAAAAATCCACCGCCTACCTAAAAGAACAAGGGTTTGATGAGGTATATCACCTTGAAGGCGGCATTTTAAAATACTTAGAAGAAGTGCCGGAAGAAGAAAGTCTTTGGCAAGGTGACTGTTACGTGTTCGATGGCCGAGTAGCGGTCAATCATCAACTCGAAAAAAGCAACTTTGACCTTTGTAACGCTTGTCGATTACCGGTAACTGAACAAGATAAGCAGTCCGAACAATTTGAACACGGTGTCAGTTGTCCTAAATGTTTCGGCAGTCACTCAGAGGAGCAAATCGCTCGCTTCCGAGAGCGTGAAAAACAAATCACGCTAGCGAAAGAGCGAGGTATTGAGCATGTGGGTGGTCAAAGCCAGCTACACATGCAGCAGCGACGCCAACAAAAGCTCGCCGCTAAAGCCGCACAACGTAAGCAAAAATAGTGAACAGATAAGCAATCGCTTTCTCTTTGGCTTATGATCACAAAAGAAGCGGTTAGTTAAAATTTTCAATGACATAGACACAGTGCAACCCTATTCTTAAACGAATTTTATAATGCTGTGTCTAAGTTATGTCTGTATTAGAAGAAACAACCGCTCTTGTCATCCCATATGACCCTCAAAATGTTGAATCCCTGCGCCAAGGCTTAAAACTCTATCGTCAATATATTGAGCGTGAAGATGCCTTCCAGGAGTTCAGCTGTCGCGTGACGTTTAAAATTGAAGAAAACTGCGACGATACCATTGGCAAACTGCTGCAAGACCCTATCACTCGCACGCTGATTAAATTTGCCGGTGCAAAGCTTGAAGAGATCAAACCAGAAACCAATCTCAGGAATTGTGTGTATGAAGATGAGACCGCATTTTTCCTCCGTGCCCTTCACCATGCAGAGCTTGAATCTGAACTGGAGCAAACCGCTATTACGTTAACGGCGGTATCTCGTCGTATTAACGACTCTTCTGATATGTGGATTTCAGACACAGAAGTGCTGGGTTTATTGCCTCTGTTCATGCTGGCACTCAAATACCCGCAATACACCTATCACCTTGCCAGCTACATCGTACCTTACTGGGATGAAGAACATGCCCCATTTGGCGGTGAAGTATTGGCGATTGTGGTCAGTCATCACGGATACAGCCACGATATGCTCAAAGCATTCTGCTACTGTGATAACTACATGGCGCGCGCCAAGATGTTTACCTTAGAAGCGATAAGCCGTATCAATATTCAACAGGTACAAGGTAAGCAGAGACGCCAGCCGTTACTTGAGGTATTCCGCCAACAGCCAGAAGAGTTTGAAACCTTCAAACGTCTACTAAAAGAGCGTTATGCGGCGATGGATTTCTTGCAGTACTCCTCAAGCCCACACGAATACAATGACGACCCGATTCGCCCTCTGGTTCTATCTATCGTTTCTCCTGATGCTGGCACGGAATGGTACGATTTTGATGAAAAAGAAGAGTCCATGAGCGAAGCCATGTTCATCGGAAGTGTTGCCGATGATGCCGCCGCTGATCTCAAAATCGAAATCGAAGAGTACTTAGGTCGCCCGATTGTAGAACCGAAAGAATGTGAGGAAGAAGAGTGGGGCGATATCTACTACGCAAGAGGCACCTCTGAAGAACAGTGGAAAGCCTTTATTTGTGGAGAATTCGACAACGGCCAACAAGTTTGGGAATACGTGTTAACCGGTGAGAACCCAGAGATTCTCGACCAAATCGAAGCTTGTGACGCACCTAAGCTGATGATTGATGGCAACTACAAAATTGCTGAAAAAATCGATTATTACGTGGGAATGTTTGAAACATTCCACAGTGAGTTGGCAAGTATCCTTAACGACGTAATCTGCGATTGGAGACCTGACGACGAAGAAGACGAGTATGAAGAATGCCCTAGACTTCTACGCTTACTCGATGTTATGCATCGTTGGAATGATAAACAGAGCTTCCACGCCGATCTAATGGATGAGATGGTTAACGAGTACAAATTCATCTCGGATAAAGAATTTATTGCACGCTATAACGGCGACTGGAAAACGCTTTTATTCCATTGCATCGATTCATTCTCAGGTTACAGCAGCAATATTGAACTCACTGAAGCAAAAACACTGTATCAAATCTCTTTAGACCATCGTGATGAGCTCAAGCAAATCATCGAAAACGAAGACTACCCGCAAATTTGCGATGAATTTAGATCAGGCCCACCACGTGAAACCATCTTGGCCATGTGTGCCGCCATCGTTCATTTTGACCGAGAAAATGGGACTCAAGACGACTTAAACCAATATGTGTTAAGCCTACTTAATCAGCAGTTAGTTCGCGCGCTTACAGACCAAACCTCCGAAACCAGTCACTTCGTTTGCGGGCCAAAAACGCCATCTTGGCAATACGTCGAGCCAGAAGAAGAAGTGCTAAAACAGATCAATCAAGATTGGGATGTGGTCGAACAATACTTAAATGCGAAACATGATGATGTTGATAAGGCTACGCAATGCTTTGATAAACACCAGAAACTCGATCGTGATGATGACAGCATCTTCTTCCAGCAAAAACGTTATGAGTTCCTGCGAGACTTTGACCACAGAGCTCAGAAGCTTTTAGTAGCAGCACACGTCGTCTCAAAGCAAGACAACTCGCCAATCAAAGATTTCTGCGAGCGCTTTGTTGAGCTGTGGGTGCGCCTTGCTCCGTGTAAAACTTGCCGCATGCTTGGCCACTTCTACAATGTTTCACGCTACGGTGATTTCGAGTCTGAAGAGTTTCTACGCCAAAACGCTGCGCTAACTGAGAAAATCGTTGGCATTACTGATGTAGGTGCGAGTGCGTTCGTTGCTGAAAACCTCATCAGCGAAGTACGCTCGGGTGAGGACTATCAAGAAGTGTTCAAGCCGATGTTTGAGATGTACAAACAAGAAGCACAGACTGACGAACCAGAACAACAGCTGTTACATCAATCGTTAAGCGTAATTCCGCAGAACTACAAGCAGATTTTCATGGGTCAACTATTCAAATATGACCCAACCATCGATCCTGATTACTTTGAAACTGAGCTCCGTCGAATTGTTCAGCTGCGCGTAAAACAGCGCTTACTTAATACGATTCATGAAGAGCGCGACTTTAATCAAGAAGAGCTATCAGCCCTGAAATTGATTGAGGAGTACGTTCACCTTCAGCAACCTGCAACGCAAGCTCAAATCGATGAAGTGGTCGCCATGATGAAATCTCATTACATCGAAGATTTTATTGGCCCTTACCGCGCCGCAGAAGTGGATTTCCTATTCTGGTTTGCTTCTGATGTGTTGAAAGATAATCTGTTACAAGTGTACATCCATCACTCAGAAATGAGCTTCACTAAGCTGCATGATGACAACGACGAAAGCCAAAAACGTTGGCTGTGTGAGCGCGTACTTTCATTGGGTATCAACAAAATCAAACTGTTTGAAACCATCATGGATGAACACTGGGAAGAGTGTTTAGACATTTTCCCAGATCAACTCGAACTTGCTTCTCTCACTAATGAACTTAGCGTAGAAGACCTGCATGATCTGCTTATCGAACTGGCAAAGCGTGGCGATTACCAACCATTGATTGATACTCACGCCGATCATCACTCACGCCGCATTCGAGATCTAGTCGCTGAGATTCAAGCTGGTAAGTTCAACAAAGATAAGTTCAATTTAATCGAAGTCGTCCACTTTGGCATCTACGCCGAAGCCGGAACACCAGAAGAACTAGAGGCAGCCAAGCAAGCTCAAACGGAAGAGGATGAAGGGTTCGTTGCCATCCATCAGTTGGACCATCGCAAAGAAACCCTGTTGGTGGAAACGGAAGTGGGTCGCTCATTTGGTATGCGAGTGGGTTACTTCAGCGATGACACACCAATGGATGAGCTACCTGAAGAGATCAAACTCAAAGCACGAGTTCACCATCCTTACATCCATACCCACGGTGGATACCTGTCTGAGTGGGACTTCCAACTTGAAGTGGATACAAGCTGCTACATTGGTTGGACGTTCTCACATAAATCTTTGTGTGTGCCCGGGATCTACAAAGTTGAGATCGTCAAAGGCGACGACGTAATTGAAAGCAAGACTTTCCACGTGGTTGAAAACCGACCTTTATATGTCGACAGCTTAATCGAGAAATACCAAGACGGTTCGTTAACTCAAGAACATATTGGCAGCATGAATGTACACGACAACGTGCTGAACATGCTCGATGTTAAGAACAATTGTAATTCTTTAAACATCGCTAACCGATTGATTAATAACGTAGTGAATGTTTACCAACATCACGACAATAACGATCTCGCGTTTTTAGAATTAAGACTAAACGAAAGCGCGCCTAAACATTGGTATCGAGCGGCAAACCAACTCCGCCCATTCATTGAAAAGCGTGTCAAAGGCAAGCAGTTACTGATTGGTTCAAACGCTGCGATTGAACATGGCTTAGCTAACCCTAGTATTTGGCAACAAGGACTAAGTGCGAGTACACCCGTGAAGTTTGTTCGTCCAGATCCTGATCATGCCGATAGTTTAATTGCCCTGCACCTTAAGAAGAAGGGCTTTAGAACCCTATTTGGCTACAGCAGAGAAGGCGATTTGTGCCGAATACTCATTGCACCAATCAAAATCGGCCTGTTGCAACGTTACCTTCTGCATATGGTAGCGAAACTGGCTAGCGACTCGGTTGAACGCCAAGGCGTACCAGCCGCACTGTAAACGGATCCAAAGAAGGAAAGAATCAGTGTTTGAAGTAGGAAAGGTTTATAACCGCCGAAACGAGATTCATGGAGTGTATCAAGGCCAACAATATGGTGGCATTGCAACACCATCAAAGCATCCTTTTGTATTCATCTTCACCAGCGATGCTGGTGAAGAGTTTGGTTATAGTGATGGCTTTGCTCCTGACGGTACATTTAGATACACAGGTGAAGGACAAGAAGGCGATATGAAAATGGCTAAAGGTAATTTGGCCATTTATCAACATAGAAACAATGATAAAGAGATACTACTGTTCGAATCAGTCTATAAGGGCTATGTTCGTTTTGTCGGTAGTTGCAACTATATAAGCCACCACACAGAGCCTCGCCCAGACAAAAACAAAATGCTTCGGAGCGCCATAGTATTTCACTTAGATATTGTTCCAGCATCTAAAACTAACCGAATCCAAGAAACAGTAGGCCGATTACTATCCGCCCCAAAAAAGACTAATTCATTAGTACAGCTGCGTAATATAGCAACAGCCAAAACACCGGAAAACGTCACTGAACAAGAACAATTAAGGTATATAAAATATCGCAGTGAAGCCATAAAGATGTATGCTAAAAAACGTGCCAATGGGGCTTGTGAAGGGTGCGAAGAAAAAGCCCCTTTTATGACATCTAAAGGCCCTTACCTTGAAGTTCACCACCTAACTAGGTTAGCTGATGGCGGCGCAGACTGCCCCGAGAATGTAATAGCGCTCTGCGCGACATGCCACCGGAGAGCTCACTATTCTGTAGAGCATATTGAGTTCAACTCTCTACTATGTAAAAAAGCCGCCACAATAGAAGATGGTATACAACTACTCCATATAACAGACCTAGTACAAACAGTTTTAAGTAAACAAATCATGCCAACAGTTAACGAATTTAAACACGACATCGAACAATACAAATCAGGTGTTTGCAAAGCCCTTGCTGACTATCTAAACGACCAACACACATTTTTCAGTGATTACAAAATCCGTGCTGTAAATTTTGAATTTAATCCGGATCACGACTTCCAAATGCTCATTAGCTTTCTCGTTGAGGGAGAAGAAGCATGGCAAGAGAAATCCGATCCACAAGGTGACTACTACACCACAGATTGGAAGTATCATATGTTCAACCTAGACTTTACGGGCCATGAAAGTGACGAGCTAAATGAAGCCCTGTATCTAGAGCTGGATGACTTAGCTGATCTAGATTATGGCCCTCTCAACCAGTTTTATGATGAGATGCATAAACAACTCGCCAGTGTCGTGAAATCTGAATTGGTGATGAAAGCCATCCACTCATTCCAACACTCTGAGCAGTTTGATGTGTTTATGATCGACCCAAGAGATGAAGATATCGATTACATGCAGCAAGAAACTGCTGTATTTCAATATCAATCGTAATTATTGCAACTGGTTAAAAAATCGAAACCGAACCGAAAATTCTGCATAAAAAAAGAGCCTAAATTAGGCTCTTTATCAGGGGTAAGGCTTTTGACTAAATTATTTTGCGAGCTTTTCTAGTACACGCATCAACATGCGAATACGTGGCTCAATCGACTCAAGCAACAAGTACTCTTGATCGCTGTGGAAGCCTGCACCAATTGGGCCTAAACCATCCAATGTTGGAACGCCAAGAATCGCTGTGTTGTTCGCATCAGAGCCGCCACCCACTTCTTTCCAGTTGATGTCGATGTTTAGCTCTTGCGCTGATTCTTCAACTAATGCCATCAGTGCCTGAGTTTGCTCACTGGCTACCATCGATGGCTTGTAAGCTTCGCGATCCATTTCAACCACAACATCAGGTGTAAATGGCTGAGCTTTCAGCGCATTTAACTTAGTATCAACTTCATCGTATTCTTCATTGCTCCAGAAACGCACATCCACAATCGCCTGAGCGTACTCAGGAACAATGTTTGCACCCGCACCACCAGAAACGATACCAACGTTTAGTGTCGTACCTGACTCAAAGTTGGTCATTGCATTGATCGCTAGAATCCAGTTCGCCATTTCAGTGATCGCGCTACGGCCGTTTTCCGGCTCGTTGCCTGCGTGAGCCGCCACACCTTTAAAGTCGAACTTATAGCGAGCCATACCCTTACGAGCTTTAACTAGGCCACCATCCGCACGCGCTGCCTCCGCGACTAATACGTGACGCGCTTGCTTAGCCACAGATTGAATCCAATCCACAGAGTCTAGAGAACCTGTCTCTTCATCTGGGTTCATGCAGATCGCAATCGACAGTTTGTTTAGCACGTCAGCATCAAGGTTGCGCATCGCATAAACGATGTTTAACAAACCGGATTTCATATCAGATACGCCCGGGCCATAAGCTTTTTCAGCATCTGTGCTCATTGGTCTTTCAGCCGCGGTACCCACAGGGAAAACCGTATCCATGTGGCCAATAAGCATCACATCAATCACGTCTGCTTCTGGCTTGTTGCGGATCTCTAAGCCAACACCCGCTTTACCACAATCGATGCGTTTGACGTTCCAACCATCAAGTTGCGCGAACTTTTGCTCAAACTGAGCGGCGATAACTTCAATACCTTCAACAGTGTACGTTCCGCAATCCACATCAATCAGTGGGCGCAGTTCTTCAAGGTAATCATTCAGTGAGAAATTCATTTTCTGCCCTTACACAAACAAGTTCATCACAAGCATTGCGCCAAACGCGTTCAATACAGAAATCGCAATCATCACTGGGATGTAGCGGCCTTCAGTACCGATTGGGCCCATGATACGACCCATGTATTGAACCTGTGAGCCCATTAGGTAAATCGCAGGGGCTAAAATCGCAATATGTGTACCGTTAAGAATGCCTTGGTCAAACAGGGTGATCACCACGCCCACTGCGCCACCCATCGACATCCACGCGCCAATGAGCACAGCTGCCGCTTCACCCGGTAGACCGAAAACAGCCATAATCGGCGAGAACACTGTACCCATCAGATCAAGCGCACCGGTAATTTGCAGCGCTTTAATGATAACGAAAGCCATCAGAACGTTTGGCACGGTTGATGTTGTTGCAATCACCCAGCCTTTCTTAGCGCCTTCTACGAAGATGTCGGTAACCATAGGTTTTTTCTGTTTAACTTCGCTCATTATGCTGTCTCCTCTTGTAGGCTTTTATCTTGATTTTTGTCTTCTTTGCCTTCAGTGATGTTTAGGTAGATACGGAATAAGTTGGCACCGACAAATTTGAATACAAACATGATGGCAACAGCCAGACCGATTGAAGACGTTACCGCCAACGAACCATCAGCCATGGTCAGAGTGAATAGCACCGCACCAGAAGAGAAGAAGTTAACGATGGTCGCGCCAGCCGTGAACTGGAACATGGTAAACACATCGGTTTCGCGCTTAGTTAAGCGCCCTTCATCTTTCAACTGACGGGTCATTGCCGCGCCAGCATCAGTACTTTGCAATGACGCAATCAAAGCAAGACCTGAGCTACCCGGAATACCCATTAATGGGCGAAGTAGAGGAGTAAGAAGCTTACGAGCCGCATCGAGTGCGCCGTAATGCTCAAGAACATTAATCACACCAAGTGCGAACATAACAGTTGGAATAAGAGTTAGAGCAAAAATGAAACCGTCACGAGCACCGCTACCGCCTTTACCACGTAAAGAAGTGGTTGCCGCTTCAACACCTTCAGCCGTCTCTTTTACATCGTAAGCGACTTTACCAAAAGAGCCATTTAGCGTGGTGAAATCGAGCACACCGTACCACTCATTAGATTTCATCAAGCCAGAGAAAAATACCACCGCAAAAGCAAGCGCGACATAGCAACCCCATGTCACTTTACGCCCTGTTTGAATTGGATTGGACATTGTTATCACCTTAATTATTAGGAACAGAATAAAAGGGAGCCATGGTGCTTTTTCCATCAATTCATGGAGAAAAAACCAAAAGCCTTAGCCATTTTGTGGGAATTACTGTGCTAGAAATCTGATCCGAATCAATTGGCAATTAAAACTATTAATAAGCTTTAACTTGATATCATAATTTGTGATAACACGCATAATTAGTAAAAAATGCTAGTCAAAGTTCATAACAATGCACATCAACTGTATTAATAAAATAATCAAAATTAGTTAAATATTAAGGTATGTCGGCTTATTCCACATGCCTCACAAACTATCTCGCTAAAGCCCACTAGAATAAGTTTGCTCGAACGACAAGTATTTATGCCTAGATTCAAATATTTGGGGTATTAGGCCAAACCATTAGTGATGGTGCAGCAAGGTTCTCATGATCGTGAATCGCAACTCAGAACAAGCATTCACATGGGAGCGACTGTCAATCGCCAGCTCGATAACGTCATGGATGGCGTTGGTATCTCTACCCAGCAAACAACAATAAAACATGCAGCAAGCAGTGGGACTGCATCAATAAGCTTTTACTCTGTGGCAACGTTTAGTTCGCTAACTCAGCCACTGAGTTTCCGTTCGAGTGTTAACACTTAAGCCTATGTAGTTGTTAATATTCAAGGAGTTGAAGTAATGAAGAGACTGTGGCCAGTTTGTTTAGCCCTGTTAATGTTGCCCTGTTCTGTTTTTGCCGCTAGTAGCGGCGCACAATCCCCCCCTTTAGATCTCACCCAATCCACCATCGGATACGTCGCTATTGTTATTTTTGCTATTGCCTACACCTTGGTAATGCTGGAAGAGTACTTGCAACTGCGTAAATCCAAACCTGTGCTGCTTGCCGCTGGCCTTATCTGGGCGATGTTGGGTTATGTCTACTCTCAACAAGGTCACATAGAAGTCGCCCACGCCGCATTGGAGCACAACCTATTAGAATACGCAGAGTTACTGCTGTTCCTGTTGGTTGCGATGACCTACATTAATGCGATGGAAGAGCGGCGACTGTTTGATGCGTTGCAGGCTTGGATGGTCGGCAAAGGGTTCAATTTCCGTGCTCTATTCTGGTTAACCGGTATTCTCTCCTTCTTTATTTCACCTATTGCCGATAACTTAACCACCGCACTGCTTATGTGTGCCGTTGTCATGAAAGTGGCCGGAGACAATAAGCGCTTCATTAACCTCGCTTGTATTAACATTGTCGTCGCGGCGAACGCCGGCGGTGCGTTTAGTCCATTTGGCGATATTACGACCTTGATGGTCTGGCAGGCTGGTCATGTTTCTTTCTCTGAGTTCATGCCCCTTTTCGTGCCTTCTGTGGTCAGCTACGTTATACCTGCCATCATCATGTCGCTGTTCATTCCCAACAGTAAGCCAAACGTGGCCCATGAACATGTAGAGCTAAAACGTGGCGCACGCCGAATTGTAGTGTTATTCATACTGACTATTTCAACTGCGGTTGCCTTCCATGCAGTGCTCCACTTCCCGCCAGTGATCGGTATGATGATGGGTTTGGCGTACTTGCAGTTCTTTGGCTTCTATCTACGTCGCACACTCAAACGCTCATTGGCAAACAAAGCTAAGATGGCAATTGCGAATCGTGATGACTATGCCCTCAAGCGTTTAGGCTCTGTGGTGCCATTTGATATTTTCCGCCGCGTCTCCCATGCAGAGTGGGACACCTTGCTCTTTTTCTACGGCGTTGTGATGTGCGTGGGTGGTCTAAGTTTGATTGGCTACTTGGGTATGATTTCTGAAGTGATGTACCTTCAGTGGGACCCAATTTGGGCCAACATCATGGTGGGGATTCTTTCTGCGATTGTCGATAACATTCCGGTGATGTTTGCGGTGCTTACCATGGAGCCAACCATGTCTATGGGTAACTGGTTGTTAGTCACATTAACCGCAGGCGTAGGCGGCAGCTTGTTGTCGATTGGTTCTGCAGCTGGGGTTGCGCTGATGGGAGCAGCACACGGTAAATATACCTTCTTCGGCCACTTAAAATGGGCGCCAGTCATTGGCATCGGTTACGCGGCGGCTATTGTGACCCATTTATGGATGAACAGCAGCCTGTTCACCTAAACGACTCAAGTCAGTAATCACTGAACAATCAAAAAGAGCTTACCGCACCATGCGGTAAGCTCTTTTCTTTATCGTCATGCCCACTACGTTAATAGCGGCATTTTAAGCTGATTTAGCAGCAGTTAGTGCCACAACCGCCATTATCACTGCAATCTTTACCCGCACCTAAGAACGTCTGATCCGATAGATAAAAACCGGTGAATGCCTGTTCAAAATCTTCCGCGACTGACTTTTCCATTAGACCTGTCTCTAGCAGAGCTTGCTGCCAAGCTTGAACTTTAGGAAAGCCTTCAAGCATATCAAAACAGGTGTGTGCCTTAATGATATGGGCACGGTGCAGCACTGGTAGCCAAGCCATATCAACGTTGCTCAATGACTCGCCTTTAAAGAATGGGCCATCGGTCAATTGAGCTTCAACTTTAGCAAAGGCTTTGCCAAGATTTTCCACGCGCTCAGTTAATAGCTCTTCATTACTACTACGCATTGTTGTGCATTGCGCTAAGTACTGTTTAGAGCCTAAGTAACTCCAAGCACGATCTAAAGCGCGCTGCTCATTACTAATACCTTGTTCTAGCGGGCCAAACTCATCTTGAATGTATTCAATAATCGCATCTGACTCAAACAACGCAGCACCTGACTCTGTAATCAGCAGTGGTACTTGACCGTTAGGTGACACATCTAAAAACCATTGTGGCTTGTTGCTTAAGCTGATGAACTCAATTTCGTAAGGAATTTGCTTCGCTTCTAGCGCAGCAGTGACACGTTGCACAAATGGGCAGATTTTAAAACTCACGACTTTAATCATTTTTCACTTCTCATTTAGTTCAGCATTACTTCGCTGACGGTTAATAGGGGCGATTTATCTCGCTTACACCTATAAGACGACGCTGTTTCAGAGAAGACGAAAAAGATTTAATTTATTTTCATTAGCAGCCGCATTGTTTGTTTTTTTGATGATAATCAATCACATTGCCATGCTTATCCAGTTGAAGCTCACAACAGTTCTCGAACAGTTTTCTTAACTCCAAGCGGCTTTTTTGCACTCGAGACTTAAAAGTGGAATAGCTAATACCTTGCTGCGCGGCGAGTTCTTTTTGGCTTTGGCCTTCTAACTCAACCGCTGCGAGCATGGCTGCATTCTCTTGTGGTAAAGCTTGAATGAATGGCGCAATGCATTTAGCCATCTCTTGCTCTAAAGTTTCAGGTTGTTGCTGATACCAAAGCTCTTCTGCATCGATCTCTTGATCACGCTGGACGCGAGCGCGCTTACGGTAAAAATCGACAATGGTGCGATGGGCAAGCTGAAACAGCCATGCTTTCACACTGGTTTGATCTTTAATCGTGGAGAGATTCTGATGGGTTTTAATCAAAATCTCTTGCAGTAAGTCTTCTACATCCGCTTCGTTGCTGACTTTAGAGTGCAAGAACGCTTTCAGCGAACGCTGATATTTCTCCCACACTTGATCCAATTTCAACGGTTCAGCTACATTGCTCATCAACACAACACTCATCTTGTAAAAAGCCAATCACACCTTCTAGGCACTGATATTCAGCCACGCAATATAGCGTTCTCCCTTCTCGGCGCTGACTAATCAGCCCAGCAGACGCCAAGCTTGAAATATGGTGAGAAAGGGTCGAACCCGGAATACCGAGCGTTTCTTGTAATCCACCGACAGCGATGCCTTGATAACCCGCTTTCACGACGGCTTTGTAAATCGACAACCGCGTGGTGTGACCTAACTCTTTTAATGCTTTCGCGACAAATTCTAATTGCATATCGCTTTCCTCTAACTGGTATATTTCCAAAATAATCGAAATATTTCTTTTTTGCAATCCGCTCTCATAAATCGACCTCAAAAATTATTTCGACATTTATCGAAATAAATCTTGATCTTTAAATTTTCATTTCTATAATTCGAGAAAAGTCGAAATGACGAATAACTTCTTTTTGGAGAAACATCATGAGTAATGACCTAATCACCATGGCGAAAGAAGCACTCGATATGTTTGCTTTTCTTGCTGTTGAACTAACCATCCTATTTTTGGCCATCAGCTACATTGTGGGTGTACTGCAAGAATTCTTAACACCTGAAAAGATCCAGTCGATCTTAAGTTCTCGCAACGGCAAAGGCTATGTTGTGGCAGCATTGTTAGGCTCAATCACACCATTTTGTTCATGTTCAACCATCCCTTTCTTAAAAGGACTACTAAGAGCAAGAGCCGGCTTTGGACCTATGATGGTGTTCCTATTCGCTAGCCCGCTACTTAACCCAGTCATCATTGGTCTATTTGTAGTGACCTTTGGCTGGAAAGTCGCACTGTTCTACTTTGCCATTGCGCTATTTGTCTCAGTGGTAGCCGGTATGATCTTAGAAAAGCTAGGCTTTGAGCGTTACGTAAAACCAGAAGCGTACCAAACATCTGAAGCATCAAGCTGCGGTACAAGCTGTAGTGATAGCAAACCAGAGGCAGCTAAAGAACCAGCACCAAGTTGCGGACCAAAAAGCGGTTCTGACTCAGCTCCAGTCGCGGCACAAACAAGTTGCTGTGGTGACAAAGAACCTGCGCCAGTTGCAGCGAAAACAAGCTGCTGCGGCGAGAAAAAAGTAGAACCTGTTGTTTCTTGCTGCTCTTCAGACGGCACAGCAACCGCAGAATTAGTAGAAGTAAAACAACCAAGCCGTTGGGTGAAAATTTGGCACTCAACATGGAAAGACTTTAAGCAAGTTCTACCTTACTTATTGATGGGTATCGCGATTGGTTCGTTCATTTATGGCTTTATCCCGACAGAGCTTATCGCAGAATACGCAGGGGCTGGTAAGTGGTATGCAATCCCAGTAGCGGCTGTAATTGGTATTCCTTTGTACATTCGCGCGGAAGCTGTAATTCCACTAAGTGCCGCACTGGTACAAAAAGGAATGGCTTTAGGCTCTGTAATGGCACTGATAATTGGTAGTGCGGGTGCAAGTTTAACAGAAGTGATTTTGCTGAAATCTATCTTTAAAAACCAAATGATTGCGGCATTTCTTGTGGTGATCCTTAGCATGGCGATTGGCGCTGGCTTCCTATACACCGCGATCTTCGCTTAACACTTAGCGATTAACTGCCCATTCTTTACCTAATAAGCAACAACTTGCCCAAACCAAAGCAAGTTGTTGCTTTATTCAATATAAAT
>NZ_JAPPTI010000005.1 GCF_027587025.1 Vibrio sp. LaRot3
TAACTACTTACACCACCTCTCGCTAAAACAACCTTTTAGCTCTCACCGAATAAAACTTCAAACTTCGTTTTTGGGGTTTTCCTATAAATCGCCTTGGTATAACTTAATTAAAGGCTCAGTAAGACCTATGTCTAGATTGAAATAACAATCCAACTGACGGAAAGTGATGTCACCGAGCAAACAAACAACCAATAATCGAAAGCAAAAATTAGTTTTTAATGTTGTTTGATAGTTACAAATGTAATTTGAACTACAGATTTAAAGGAAGAAATCATGCTTGCGCTAGACCCAGAAAAAACAACAAGTACCGAAGCTCAAGAAACCTTAACTCTGCTAAAGACAGTAGGAAGTGTTTCGCCTCAGCATCAAGAAATTTTCCCGACGGAAGCCCAAACTTTCTTATCGCTATTGTGCCGCAAGTTTGCGCCACAAGTAGAGCAACTGCTGCAGGCCCGCGAAACAAAACAAGCCAAAATTGATGCGGGTGAGCTACCAGACTTTCTGCCTGAGACTCAAGATATACGCGAAGGCAGCTGGAAAATTTTAGGTATCCCACAAGATCTGCAAGATCGCCGGGTGGAAATTACTGGGCCAACTGACCGAAAAATGGTGATTAATGCGCTAAATGCCAACGTAAAAGTCTTCATGGCGGACTTCGAAGACTCGATGTCTCCAGCGTGGGAAAAAGTGTTAGATGGTCAAGTCAACTTGCGTGATGCCGTTAACAACACGATTAGCTTTACTAACCCGAGCAACGGTAAGCAATACCAGTTATCTGAAGACCCTGCGGTTTTGATCTGCCGCGTGCGAGGCTTACACCTAAAAGAGAAACACGTCACCTTTGATGGCGAAGTGATTCCCGGCGCGCTGTTTGATTTCGCTCTTTATTTCTACAACAACTATCAGGCGCTGTTGAAAAAAGGCAGTGGCCCTTATTTCTATCTTCCTAAGTTGCAGTCTCATCACGAAGCAAAGTGGTGGAGTGAGGTGTTTCATTTCACTGAAGAGTATTTTGCTCTCGATACTGGAACAATTAAAGCCACAGTGCTGATTGAGACTTTGCCAGCAGTGTTTGAAATGGATGAGATTCTTTTCTCATTGAAAGAGCACATTGTAGGCCTTAACTGTGGCCGCTGGGACTACATCTTTAGTTATATCAAAACATTGAAAAGACACCCCGATCGCGTGCTGCCGGATCGCCAGGTGGTGACAATGGATAAGCCTTTCCTTAACGCATATTCGCGTTTGTTGGTAAGGACTTGTCATAAACGTGGTGCGTTTGCGATGGGGGGAATGGCCGCCTTTATCCCAGCCAAAGATGCCACTGAAAACCAAAAAGTGTTGGATAAAATCCAAACCGACAAATCACTGGAAGCAAACAATGGCCATGATGGTACATGGGTAGCTCACCCGGGGCTCGCTGATACTGCTATGCAGGTGTTCAGCAATGTGCTTGGGGAGCGAACCAATCAGCTAAATGTCAGCCGAGATCAAGACGCACCAATTACTGCGCAAGACTTGCTACAGCCGTGTTCGGGGGAGCGCACAGAGCAGGGTATGCGCCACAATATTCGGGTTGCGCTTCAGTACATCGAAGCTTGGATCTCTGGCAATGGCTGTGTCCCTATTTATGGTCTGATGGAGGATGCTGCGACTGCGGAAATATCTCGTGCTTCCATTTGGCAATGGATTCAACACGGCAAAGATCTCGATAACGGACAGGTAGTCACCAAGGCGTTATTTGAGCAATACCTAACGGAAGAGATTGAAGTTGTGAAACAAGAAATCGGTGAGCAACGTTATCAATCTGGTCGCTTTGCTGAAGCGGCGGATTTGATGGCCAAGCTCACCACCAGTGATGAATTAACCAACTTCTTAACCATTCCCGGTTACGACTACTTGGATTGATTCGCTTTAAATAAATTTAACCTACCAATACGTGAAGGAATGCTAGCGGATAAGGATGTACCGCTCTGCACATAACAGCGCACTGCGCAATGAATAAGAGGGATAGACCAATGACACTAACTCGACGCCAACAAATCGAAGCTCTTGAAAAAGACTGGGCAACCAATCCACGCTGGAAAAACGTAAAACGTCCTTACTCAGCAGAAGAAGTGGTACAACTGCGCGGCTCAATTACACCAGCCAACACTATCGCTCAGCGCGGTGCGGATAAGCTTTGGTCACTGGTCAACGGTGAAGCGAAAAAAGGCTATGTGAACTGCTTGGGTGCGCTGACAGGCGGTCAAGCGGTGCAACAAGCTAAAGCCGGCATTGAAGCGATTTACCTATCAGGTTGGCAAGTGGCCGCGGATAACAATACCGCTTCGACCATGTACCCGGATCAATCTCTATACCCTGTAGATTCAGTGCCATCGGTAGTTAAACGCATTAATAACTCGTTCCGTCGTGCGGACCAAATTCAATGGTCAAATGGTAAAACTCCGCAAGACGAAGGTGGTGTGGATTACTTCCTACCAATCGTAGCAGATGCGGAAGCGGGCTTTGGTGGTGTTCTGAATGCTTATGAGCTAATGAAGTCAATGATTGAAGCGGGTGCAGCAGGGGTTCACTTTGAAGACCAGTTAGCGTCAGTGAAAAAATGTGGCCACATGGGCGGTAAAGTTCTAGTACCAACGCAAGAGGCGGTGCAAAAGCTCGTAGCGGCTCGTTTGGCAGCAGACGTAGCAGGCACGACAACATTGGTTATTGCTCGAACGGATGCCAATGCGGCGGATTTGATGACATCAGATTGCGACCCTTACGATAAAGACTTTATTGAAGGTGAACGTACTTGCGAAGGTTTCTACAAAGTGCGTGCCGGTATCGATCAAGCGATTGCTCGTGGTCTTGCTTACGCGCCATACGCTGATTTGATTTGGTGTGAAACCGCGACCCCTTGTTTGGAAGAAGCGCGTAAGTTTGCTGAAGCAGTTCATGCTGAATACCCAGATCAATTGTTGGCTTACAACTGCTCACCTTCATTTAACTGGGAGAAGAATCTGGACGCAGACACTATTGCTAAGTTCCAGCAAGAGCTGTCGGATATGGGCTACAAATACCAGTTCATTACACTGGCGGGTATTCATAACATGTGGTTCAACATGTTTGAGTTAGCGCACTCTTACGCACAAGGCGAAGGCATGCGTCATTACGTAGAGAAAGTTCAGCGCCCAGAGTTTGAAGCAGCAGAGAAGGGCTACACCTTCGTAGCGCACCAACAAGAAGTGGGTACAGGTTATTTCGACAAGATGACCAACGTGATTCAAGGCGGTAACTCATCAGTGACTGCACTGACAGGTTCTACCGAAGAAGACCAGTTCTAATTGGTTGAGTGAAGTTCTGAATAAGTACCAAGTGAATGATTGTCACTTGGTACTTCTCTTAAGGATACGATTTTAAGGCATAACGTTGATGTTCTTTGAGCGGCGCAAGCCGCTCTTTTTTATGCCAGTTTAAAAAAGGCGAGTAGGTCTTTTTGCTTAGCCGCAAGTGAAGAAAGTTCCTCACTGGCTTTCTTGCTCTGTTCAATGCCAGCAACATTTTGATTGACGATATCAAAGGTCATCGAGACATTTTGCGAGATGTCTTGAGTCACACCAGATTGTTCTTCAGAAGCCGTGGCAACTTGTGTATTCATATCTGAAATGAGTGATACCGATTCAGAGATAGAGGCAAAAGCAGAGCGTAGTGCTTCGCTGTAACGACGAGAGTCTTCCGCCAATAACATGTTCGACTGCATAAATTCATTGGCATCTTTCGCCTGAGCTTGCAGACGAGAAATAATCTCTTGAATATCCACGGTCGATTTCTGTGTTTTGGCGGCTAGTGAGCGAACTTCATCGGCAACGACGGCAAAGCCTCGGCCTTGTTCACCAGCACGCGCGGCCTCAATGGCGGCGTTAAGCGCGAGCAAGTTAGTTTGCTCAGAAATGGAGTTAATCACTTCCACCACGCTGCCAATCTCAACCGAGTATTCTTGCAGTTGGTTAACGATCTTCGAGGTTTCATCGATAGAGTTTTCTACTTTACGAGAAATTTCATCTGAAGAATCAAGCGATACACTGCCTTCACCAACCGTGGTTGTTGCCGAAGATGCTGCATTTTCCGCATTGGAGGCATTCATACTTACTTCGCTCGCGGTACTAGACAGCTCATTGATTGCTGTTGCAATTTGCTCTACTTGGCTAAGCTCTTTTTGCGCATTGTTTTCGGTTTCACTCATGACGGCGGTCAGCTCTACCGACGCCGAAGACACGCTGTCTGATATTTGATGGAAGCCATCGATAATACGTTGTAGCTCTTGGCGCATCTGCAAAATATTGGCGTAAATGCCAGTTTCTTTGCCGGTGACAGGAATCTGTTTTGAAAGATCCCCTGAGGCAACTTCTGCGACAATTTGTTGAATGTCACTCGGCTCACCACCCACCACTTTCAATACATTCTTGTAGATGCTAGACGCAATACCAAGGCCTAAAATTACCGCAAAAATCGAGATGATGGTTAAGGTGGTCTGCGCATTCGAGAAACGATCTACCATCTCGGGACCCACTTGGTCTTGGCGGTCTTTGGTTGAAAGTTTTAATTCCTCAATGGTTTGTGCTGCGGATGCACCGACAACATCAAGTGTATTGGCAATGATGTCATTGCGCGCATTAATCGTCTCGACCACCTTGGTAAAAGTTGCTTGATAGGTAGTAAAGGCTTTCGTGAAGGCATCAAAGTGTTTTACTTGGGCGGACGAAAACAATAAGTCATCGACGGTTGTCGCTAACTGAGTCACCTTTTCGAACTCTTGCAATGCGCGCTCTGCATCTTGATTGTCATTGGTGGTTAAAAATTTGGATGCGTATAGGCGAGAAAGTAGCAAATGTTGTTGTAAGTCACCGGCAGCCACCGCGACTGACATATCATTTTCCTGAGCCGCTTGGTTCATGATGCTGCTGACTGCTTTGCGCATCTCTAATCCCGCAGGGTCAAGCTGCTGCGTAACAAGCTCGTTACGCTGATCAACTAATGCCACTACTTTGTCAAAACCTTGTCGGTATTGAGCAAGTTGAGATTGGATACTTTCAAAGTCACTACGGTGCGCATCATCAACATGAGAGTTGATCACCTCTTCAACGAGAGAAACGGCAGTATCAATGCGTTGGTTTAACTCAGTAATGTGTGATGAGTTGTGATCCTTGATGTATTTAAGAGCGGCAAGTCGAGCTTCAAGAATGTTTGCTTGGACGCGTCCGGTTGAAACGCTGGTTAATGCGAGGCTACGGTAGGTGTTAAACCCATTACTTGATTGATAGAAACGGTAAGAGGCAACCACTGCGATAACCAAAATCAAGGTTAGAACAACCCCAAAACCCATGGTTAATAATTTTTTTAAACTCATACTAGTTCCTAATGTTGAGTCTGACTTTGTAGGAACTGACGTCTGTGCAACTTTATTCTAATAGTAAGGGTTAGTATAAAATCTAATGGATATAATACTAAATAATTAATTGGGGTTATTTTATAAGGTGTGACTAGTGTGTGTAGTTGGATATAAAGTGACCGCTGTTGAGAGCAACGCTCTCAACAGGAATGAGATTTTTAGCCCAAATGCGTTTATTCGACTTCTTCTGGCTCAACTTCTTCTTGCAACTCAAGCAAATTGATCGCGATCGAAACAAAGTCACTGTCAGTAATGATGCCAACCAATTGTCCTTTATCCACCACTGGTAAACAGCCCACTTTGTGTTTTTGCATGTAAATAGCCGCTTCTTTAAGGCCGGCTCTTGGCTCAACCGTCATTACGCTAGTATGCATTACTTCATGCAGTGGGGTACTTAAAGTGAAAGATTGATTTTCAGGGATGGATTGCAAGCTGGATTCTTGCGCGGCCAACACATCTCGCTGGGAAACGATGCCGAGGAGTTGTCGGTCAGCGTCGACAATCGGTACATGACGAATGTCGAGAGCCTCCATGGTGTGCTTGGCATCTTCAAGCAGATGAGAGCGTAACAGTGTATGCGGGTTACGGGTCATCATGTCTTCAATCTTTATCATGGTAACCTCCATTTTATTGTCATTTTTGTTCGTCGGTTAAAACGAATTCCTTACTAATTACTATAGGAATAAATGGCACGACTTTTTGGGATACGCCCCCGCTTTCTGGGTAAAATTTTGTCAATCTAGTCAGTAAATAATTCCTGACATTGGTTACCTGAATGATGAGGCTGTTATAGGTAGCTTGGCTTATGGCTTGATAAAAAAACACCCGCCGAAGCGGGTGTGACTGGAAGACTTGATAGATAAAGCTTAAAGCTTGAAGAAGCCGAGTAGGTGTTTTTGCTCTGCCGCTAGGCTAGAGAGTTCTTCGCTGGCTTTTTGGCTCTCTTCTACGCCTGTTACGTTTTGGTTCACGATGTCGAAAGTGAGCGATACGTTCTCAGAAATATCTTGAGTAACACTCGATTGCTCTTCTGATGCGGTCGCTACATGAGTATTCATATCGGAAATCTGTGTTACTGATGCCGCAATTGAAACGAATGACTCACCAAGTTGGTGACTAATTTCACGTGAATCCTCAACCAATGTCATGTTCGTCGACATGTATTTGTTGGCTTCTTCTGCTTGAGTTTGCAGGCGAGAAATGATCTCTTGAATATCCACGGTCGATTGCTGAGTTTTTGCTGCCAGTGAACGAACTTCATCGGCTACCACGGCAAAACCACGACCTTGTTCACCTGCGCGGGCAGCTTCGATTGCTGCGTTCAAAGCAAGTAGGTTAGTTTGCTCTGAAATCGTGTTGATGACCTCGACCACAGTACCAATCTCAATCGAGTATTCTTGCAATTGGTTAACGATACGAGTGGTCTCTTCAATCGAATGTTCAACTTTACGTGATACATCGTCAGAGGCGCGCAGTGCGGCTTGACCAGTCTCTACATTGTCCGTTGCACCAGAAGCTGCATGTTCAGCTGTTGAGGCATTTTGGCTCACTTCAGAAGCGGTGCTGGAAAGCTCGTTAATCGCAGTCGCAATTTGCTCTACTTGGCTAAGCTCTTGCTGTGCGTTCGCTTCGGTTTGCGTCATGACCGCTGCGAGTTCAACAGATGCAGATGACACGCTGTCTGAGATGTTATGGAAACCATGGATAATGCGGCGCAGTTCAGAACGCATCTCAAGGATGTTAGCGTAGATACCCGTTTCTTTACCGGTTGTTTCAATCTCAGTAGACAGGTCACCTTTCGAGACTTCTTGTACTAGGTGTTGAATATCCGCTGGTTCACCACCCACGACACGGTTAATGTTGCGGAAGATGTAGTAAGCCACGCTTACCGCAATGACGGTCGCAATAATAGACAATAGAGTGATGATGGTTTCAGCACTGTTTAGCGCATTGACCATATTTGGCCCAACGGTATCTTGAGCTTGTTTAGTATCCAGTTTGATGTCTTCAATTGTGTCAGCAGATTGCGCACCTAGTACATCAAGTTTGTTGGCAACAATTTGGTTGCGCTGATCAATTGTGTCAACGATGCTGTCAAAAGCATTGGTGTAATTTTGGAATGCGACTTGGAACTTAGCAAAAAGTTGGCTTTGACTGTTGGTGTGAACCACATTGTTAAGTAGCTGAGCGCGTTTCGCGATAGTGCTGAACTCATCTTGTGCACTTTGAGCATCCTGTGGCTCATTATTGATGAGGAACTTAACCGCATGCAAACGTGCCATAAGAACGCTTTCTTGTAATTCCCCAGCGTACAGACCCACTTCAGAATCACCAGAGTTGTGAGAGGCTAACATTAACTGAGACAGCACTTTTTGCATCTCTGCACCACTTGGGTCTAATTGCTCATGCACCAATTGGTTGCGCTGTTTGATTAGGTTTACCACGCGGTTGAACTCTGCTTGGTACTGAGTCATTTGATTCTTAATGGTGTTGAATTCACTCACATGAGCGTTTTCTAGCGCTAAATGGGTAGTTTCGTCGATCAGCTCAAGAGTCGATTTGATACGTTGATCAAATTCCACTAGGCTCTGTGGATCTTGGATTTTGATGTACTTGTTAACAGCTAGGCGTGACTCGAGCAAGTTAGCCTGAATTCGGCCACTGTTTACACTCGCTAGAGCAAGGTTTCGGTAGGTGTTAAAACCCTGATTTGTATCGCTAAAACGAAAGACTGAGATCGCTGAAGTGATGAGTAGTAATAATATAATGCCGCCGAACCCATAAGTGAGTTGCTGTTTTAAAGTCATCTTTTCTACCTAAATAAATCGTGGACTGTAATGGTGATGAACGTCACTTTATTGTTGTTTTTTTTGACAGCGAAATATTTTCTTACAAAATAAATGAGATCTCCATCAAATTTATAAAACTTTATTTTGACCTTCTGTAAAAATATCTAAACGGGTCATTTTACAAAATTGACTTACACTTTCTTTCCTTGCCTTTAAGCCCTCCACGCATATACTAGTCGGCTGCGAAAAACCTTAGCGTTTTCACCCTGATTAACCCGATGTAAGACGAACAACATGCAAGTATCTGATTTTCATTTTGACCTGCCTGATGAGCTGATTGCTCGTTATCCGCAACCAGAACGCACCGCTAGCCGTTTATTGCAACTTGATGGCAATACAGGGTCGCTGGTGGATGGAACGTTTACCGATGTGTTAGAGAACATTGAAGCTGGTGATCTCGTGGTGTTTAACAACACCCGCGTGATTCCTGCTCGTATGTTTGGTCGTAAAGAGTCAGGTGGCAAGTTAGAAGTACTTGTAGAGAGAATGCTCGACGAAAGCAGCATTTTAGCGCACGTTCGTTGCTCAAAGTCGCCTAAAGCGGGCTCGACAATCATTGTTGGTGAAAATGATGAATACGCAGCAGAAATGGTTGCGCGTCATGATGCGTTATTTGAGCTGAAATTTAAGTCTGATAAGACAGTTTTGGAAATTTTAGAACAAATTGGCCACATGCCGTTGCCTCCTTATATCGATCGCCCTGATGAAGATGCCGATAAAGAACGCTATCAAACGGTTTATAACCAAAAGCCGGGTGCCGTTGCTGCACCGACAGCAGGTTTGCACTTTGATGATGTTTTGATTGATAAGATCAAAGCAAAAGGCGCAGAACTGGCGTATGTTACTTTGCACGTTGGTGCGGGTACATTCCAGCCAGTGAAAGTGGACAACATCAACGATCACCACATGCATGCTGAATATGTTGAAGTGCCACAAGAAGTGGTAGACGCTATCAATGCAACCAAAGCGCGTGGCGGTAAAATTGTAGCAGTGGGGACAACCTCAGTTCGCTCGCTTGAGAGTGCTGCACAAGATGCGTTGAAGAAGGGAACAGAGCTAGCACCATTTTTTGGTGATACTGAAATCTTTATCTTCCCTGGTTATGAATATCAGTTAGTGGATTGCTTAATTACTAATTTCCACTTGCCTGAATCAACCTTAATTATGTTAGTTAGCGCGTTTGCTGGCTACGACAATACGATGAACGCGTATAAACACGCAGTAGAAAACAATTACCGTTTCTTCTCATACGGTGATTCGATGTTCATCAAAAAGAAAACCGCATAATTGATGTACAAATAGTTTACGAGTGCTAGCAGTAAGCTAGGAAGAGTTTTTATTAACTCATCTCGCAAGGAAAGCGACCGCTCCTATACCCATCATATTGAGCTTTGCAGAATTTTACTGTAACGCAATTATTGAGGGTAGTGAGCATGGAGGATAAACCGCCATGCTTTGAATAATACGTCAGACTGTTTCTCTGACACCGGAGGCTTCGTGAAGTTAAAATTTGATCTTAAAAAGACCGACGGCGTTGCACGTCGTGGTCAACTAACGTTTGAACGCGGTACCGTTCAAACTCCAGCATTCATGCCAGTAGGTACTTACGGTACGGTTAAAGGCATGACTCCTGAAGAAGTAAAAGGCACTGGTGCTGAAATTCTTCTAGGTAACACATTCCACCTATGGCTTCGTCCTGGTCAAGAAGTGATGAAAATGCACGGTGACCTGCACGATTTTATGAACTGGCAAGGTCCTATCCTGACTGATTCAGGCGGTTTCCAAGTATTCAGCCTAGGTAAAATGCGCAAAATCACTGAGCAAGGTGTTCACTTCCGTAACCCGGTAAACGGTGACAAGATTTTCATGGACGCTGAAAAGTCGATGGAAATTCAAAAAGACCTTGGCTCTGACATCGTGATGATTTTCGATGAATGTACGCCATACCCAGCGACTCACGCGGAAGCGAAGAAGTCGATGGAAATGTCTCTACGTTGGGCACAACGTTCTCGTGAACACTTCGATAAACTAGAAAACCCGAACAACCTATTTGGTATCGTTCAAGGTGGCGTTTACGAAGACCTACGTGATGTTTCTGTAAAAGGCCTAACTGAAATCGGTTTTGATGGTTACGCTGTAGGCGGCCTAGCAGTAGGCGAGCCTAAAGAAGACATGCACCGCATGCTAGAGCACACTTGCCCTCAGCTTCCTGAAGACAAACCTCGTTACTTAATGGGTGTTGGCAAACCGGAAGATTTGGTAGAAGGTGTACGTCGCGGTATCGACATGTTCGACTGTGTAATGCCAACGCGTAACGCACGTAATGCACACTTGTTTGTGACTGGTGGTGTGATCAAGATCCGTAATGCGAAATTTAAAACGGATACAACACCATTAGATCCGCACTGTGACTGTTACACTTGTCAGAACTACTCTAAGTCGTACTTACATCACTTAGAGCGTTGTAACGAAATCTTGGGTGCGCGTCTAAACACCATCCACAACTTACGTTACTACCAACGCCTAATGGAAAGCATTCGTAAGGCGATTGATGAAGATCGTTTTGATGCATTTGTAGAAGAGTTCTACGCACGTCGTGACCGCGAAGTGCCACCTCTACAAAAAGATGTGCAAAAAGAACAGTAATAGTTTTAAAAGCCTTTGACCTGAGTGTCAGAGGCTTTTGCTAATAAATTAAGCGAAAGTTAGATATTTTTGAGAGAGCGATCTCTATTAAGAGCGCCAACCCTTGAAAATAAAAGGCTAAAGCCCAATTTGTTGGATAATCAAAAAAATAATAGAGGATGTTTTAATGTTTATTTCTCAAGCTCACGCAGCAGCTGAAGGTGCACCAGCAGGTGGCGGTTTCCAAATGATTATCATGCTGGCGATGTTCGCAGTGATTTTCTACTTTATGATTTACCGTCCACAGTCTAAGCGTGTTAAAGAACACAAAAACCTAATGGCGTCGATGGGTAAAGGTGATGAAGTACTTACTGGCGGCGGTCTAGTAGGTAAAATCACTAAGATCTCTGAAGACAATGATTACATCACTATCGAGCTAAACGCGAACAACGAAGTGGTTATCAAGAAAGACTTCGTAACTGCAGTGCTACCAAAAGGTACGCTTAAGTCTCTATAAAACAGCTAAAGGATCCTCGCTGTGCTAAACCGTTATCCTTTGTGGAAGTACCTAATGGTGATGTTTGCCATCGCCATTGCTGCTTTATACGCACTTCCCAACTTATACGGTGAAGATCCGGCAATTCAAGTTACAGGGGCGCGTGGCGCCTCTGTAGATATGGCTACGCTGGATTCTGTCACTCAAGCTCTCGATAAGCAGAGCCTCACCTACAAAACCATTGCTCTCGAAAATGGTTCTATTCTTGTTCGTTTCAACGACACCGATACTCAGCTGAGTGCGCGTGACGTAGTCAGTGAAGCACTAGGTAAAGACAAAATTGTTGCGCTTAACCTTGCTGCATCGACACCTGATTGGCTAGAAGCCATTGGCGCATCGCCAATGAAGCTTGGTCTTGACCTACGTGGTGGTGTTCACTTCTTGATGGAAGTGGATATGGATGCTGCGATGGACAAGCTTGTTGGTCAACAAGAAGAAGGTTTTAGAACGGAACTTCGCGAAGAGAAAATTCGTTACCGTTCAATTCGTCCATCAGGTAAAGAAGCGGTTGAAATTGTTCTGCGTAATGAACAACAGCTGGTTGACTCTAAGCGTCTGCTTGAGAAAAATCACCCAGACATGATTTTCACCGAATCTACTGCAAATGGTCGCTACGCTTTAGTTGCAACCTTCTCTGAGCAACGTCTAACAGAGATTCGTAACTACGCTGTAGAGCAAAACATCACTATCCTTCGTAACCGTGTTAACGAACTGGGTGTGGCGGAACCGTTGGTTCAACGTCAAGGTGCTGCTCGTATCGTAGTCGAACTACCAGGTGTTCAAGACACCGCTCGCGCGAAAGAAATTCTTGGTGCTACGGCAACGCTAGAGTTCCGTGAAGTAGACTCAAAAGCTGACCTAGCGGCAGCGGCTCGTGGCCGTGCGCCAGCAGGTAGCGAAATCAAGCTAGACCGTGATGGTCGCCCTGTTGTGCTTAAGAAACGCGTGATTCTTGGTGGTCAAAGCATCACAGATGCTAGCTCAAGCGTTGATGAATATGGTCGTCCACAAGTTAACATCTCACTAGACAGTGAAGGTGGTAACAAGATGTCAGCGTTCTCTAAGAAAAACATCGGTAAGCTAATGGCGACTGTGTTTGCAGAGTACAAAGACAGTGGCCGTCGTACGCCAGAAGGCAAAGTGATTCTTGATAAGCACGAAGAAGTCATCAACCAAGCAACGATTCAATCAGCGCTTGGCCGTAACTTCCGTATTACAGGTATCGACTCTGCGGCGGAAGCGCACAACCTAGCGCTACTACTACGTGCAGGTGCACTTATCGCGCCTATCTCTATCGTTGAAGAGCGTACCATTGGTCCATCAATGGGTCAGCAAAACATCGATATGGGTATCCAAGCGTGTATTTGGGGTATGGTTGCAGTAATGCTATTTACGCTAGTTTACTACCGTAAATTCGGCATCATCGCTAACATGGCGCTGATGGCGAACCTTGTATTGATTATTGGTGTAATGTCGATGATCCCAGGCGCAACAATGACGCTTCCTGGTATTGCCGGTATCGTATTAACCGTAGGTATGGCCGTCGATGCCAACGTACTGATCTTTGAGCGTATTCGTGAAGAGCTGCGTGAAGGGCGTTCCCCTCAACAAGCGATTCACCAAGGCTACGCGAACGCGTTCAGTACCATCGCCGATGCGAACATCACCACGCTTATCACTGCAATCATTCTGTTTGCGGTAGGTACGGGTGCAATTAAAGGTTTCGCAGTAACACTATCTATCGGTATTTTGACCTCTATGTTTACAGCTATCGTGGGTACCCGTTGTGTGGTTAACCTACTGTACGGCGGTAAGCGCGTAGATAAACTGTCGATCTAAGGCTAGGAATTAATATGTTTCAGATTCTAAAAGCAGAAAGTACGATCGACTTTTTACGTTGGTCTAAATTCGCCTTTGTGTTCTCTTTGCTAATGATTGGCGCGTCTATCTTTACTCTTTCAACCAAATGGTTGAACTGGGGTCTAGATTTTACTGGCGGTACGCTAATCGAGGTCGGCTTTGAGCAACCTGCAAACCTTGAAGAGATTCGTACAGCGTTGCAAGCTGAAGGTTTCGGTGATGCAACGGTACAAAACTTCGGTAGTGCACGTGATGTAATGGTTCGTCTACGTCCTCGCGATGATATGTCTGGCGAGACACTAGGTAACCAAATCATTAATGCGATCAAACAAGGTACAGGTGAGTCGGTAGAGATGCGCCGTATTGAGTTTGTTGGCCCGAACGTAGGTGATGAGCTAACAGAAGCGGGCGGTCTAGCGATCCTTGTTTCTCTTATCTGTATTCTGATTTACGTATCGGTTCGATTCGAATGGCGTTTGGCTGCGGGTGCGGTTATGGCACTGGCGCACGATATCATCATTACCTTGGGCGTATTTTCGATCATGCAGATCGAGGTAGACTTGACCATCGTAGCGGCATTGCTCACGGTTGTCGGTTACTCGCTCAACGATACCATCGTTGTATTTGACCGGATTCGTGAAAACTTCCGTCGTATGCGTAAAGGCGAACCAGCAGAAGTGATCAACAGTGCGGTCACTCAAACATTGAGCCGTACATTGATTACCTCTGGTACAACGTTATTCGTGGTTATTGCTCTATTCACTCAAGGTGGTGCAATGATTCACGGCTTCGCAACGGCACTACTACTTGGTATCACTGTTGGTACTTACTCGTCTATCTACGTAGCTTCGGCTCTAGCATGGCGTCTAGGTATTACTAAAGAACATTTGATGCCACCTCAAGTAGAAAAAGAAGGTGCAGAGTTCGACGAAATGCCATAAGGCATCCTAGGTCATTTGTTTCATACACTGACCTTAGGTAAAGATTGCGAAACTCTTAATAAGCCGCTGCTCGTCAGCGGCTTTGTTCTATCTGAGGATCAATATGCGAACGTTACTACTTCTTTGGATAAGCTTTGTTTCTCATTCAGTTTATGCTGCAAACTCATTAGCTGTTTTGACGCCGCAAGAGCTATTAGAAGCCAGTCAGCAAGCCGACTTCTACCTTTGTGAAGATGAACCTAAGATATGGTGTCATGACGATTGGCGATACTATCGGGTGAGCTTTTTTGCGCAAGTGAAGTCTGAGTTCCACTCAGTTGATTTACAGCTTGTTGCGCCATTTTCACCTCATGACTATTCGCAAGTTCAACTCAACCTACGTAATGATGGTTTTAAACTGTTGCGTGTTGAGCAAGATGGCGAGGTGTTTAATGTTGAGGAAAAGATCTCAACAGCCAAGAGTGATGCGCAGTTTGTTCAAGTTGATAAAGCGTTAGTGGTTTTCCTCAATAAGAGTTTACGCGCTAGCAAAGTAGAGCAATTCTGGCGTAATGAAACTTGGCTGGTGCGATTGATTAAAGAGAACGATATGATTGAGTTGCACGTAAGCGAGCGAGAGATTAAGTAACCTTCTACCCGCTTATGTTGGTATGATGAATAAACACTAATAATAAGGAAACGAGCAATGCCACATTTACGTTTTAGAGCTGTAGAACCACAAACGGTACAAACCCTATCAAAGCCGTTAATCGATGAACTGCAACCTTATATGGATTGCCCTCGTGAAGATTTCACCTTTGAGTATATTTACACTACTTTTTACCATGAAGGTGATGTAAGCACCGCTTACCCATTTGTTGAAGTGCTGTGGTTTGATCGTGGCCAAGAGAAGCAAGATGCAGTGGCTCGCATTATTACTAAGCAAGTACGTGAAGTGATTGGTCAAGATGTTGATGTAGCAGTTATCTTTACTGCTCTGAACGCGAGCGGTTACTACGATAACGGCGAGCACTATTAATCTGACAAGTTTGAATTAGGGAAGGGCGAATGAAAGCTCCATGGATTGGTTTGATGTTAGGCGTATGTTCATTGTCAGCATACGCTTCACCTTGGGAAAGCTTCACTCGTCCCTCTGTTGCCCCTTCTGAAGCGGTGGGCAGCTATGCCAATGGCTGTCTGATTGGCGCAGAGGCCTTACCTTTAAACGGGCAAGGCTATCAGGTACTACGCAGCCAAAATAAACGCTATTTTGGCCACCCAGATACAGTCAGCTTCATCGAACGTCTTGCCAAGCAAGCTCGTAAAGATTTGCGTACTCATATTCTGATCGGTGATATGTCTTTACCTCAAGGTGGTCGCTTTTCTTCCGGCCATTCTAGCCACCAAACTGGCCTTGATATCGATATTTGGTTTCGCTTAGCAGACAGTAAGCTATCACAAAATGCGTTGAGCCTACCTAAACCACAAACGCTGGTGAACATGTCTGCTTATACCCTGAGTGATAAGAACTGGGACAACCGCCACTTTCGATTGATTAAAATGGCCGCTCAAGACCAGCAAGTCGCGCGTATCTTTGTTCACCCTGTCATTAAAGAAAAATTATGCGCTACGGAGGGAGCAGAACGAGATTGGCTACGTAAAGTTCGCCCGTGGTGGGGACACAACTATCACATGCATGTACGTTTACTTTGCCCGCAAGGAGACAATAGTTGTGTGAACCAAGCGCCGCCACCTAAAGGGGATGGCTGTGGTAAAGAAGTGGCAAGTTGGCGACCTAAGCCAGAAGTGAAAGAGCTCCGAGCAGGGCAAAAAGAAGCAGAAAAAAAACAGGCTAAAGTCGCGAAGCCAAAACCGAAAAAAATATTGCCTAAACAGTGCGCTGCGATTATTTCCTCTCTATAACCTTCCCAAAAACCGGGCTAGGCAACCGATAAATCCTGACATTTCTCGGTGGAGAATCTGTCGATTGTTGCCTAGATTTATACTGACTGTTCAAATGATATGTATCTAATTGCGTTAGGGCGAAGGCTCTTCGTTTGGCTTTTATGATTTTTGGTTGGTAACGGGTACATATTTACAATGATGTAATGCTAGAAAGAATACCGTCAGGGTGGAGATCTCGACGGTGTGGTTTCCTAGCGCAAGATAGGATGCTCGGCTTACTTCCTATTGAGATAAGAACAAGGACACTCCCATGAGTATGGTTTGTGCAAAAGACTTTGCCGAGTGGTTGAAACAGCGGTTTGCTCATAGTACAGAATCAGTAACGATTTCTCGCAATGAAGTAAACCATTTAACTGGTAGACAGAGATTTGATCCGGGATTTGTGCATGATGTGCACTATGAATTGATGCAACATGGCCTCGCGTTTGTGACCGATATGTCGCGTGAAACCTTTTACCTCATCCCTATTGGCAAAGCGGTAAACTGGCGTGAGCAGCTTGAATATCAGTTTGAAAAGGAGTTGTACTGCAACATCTTTCCAATCGTTAAATCGAAATCTGGTTGATACCCCCTCGCAGTGGATAGAAAAAAGGCTCATCGTTTGATGAGCCTTTTCGTTTCTACTTACGCTAAACCTTGAATGATGACGAACTTTTCAAGTAGCTCCTCATCGGTTTCTACGTTATCTGGGTCGGTAATGATGCACTTAGTAATAGGGCATACCGACTGACAAGTTGGCTTTTCGTAGTGGCCTTTACATTCTGTACACAGTAGCGGATCGATTTCAAAAATCTCCGAACCCATTGTGATTGCACCATTTGGGCACTCTGGGTCGCACATGTCACAGTTGATGCACTTGTCGGTAATGAGCAGAGCCATGATTACTTACCAGTAGGGTTACGAGTATCCTGACCAGAGTTTAGGTTACGCATTAGCAGGCCGTATTCTAGGTCCATATCCTGTGGAACTGGAATAAATACAAAGTGGCCATTGCCTTTCGCATCGTCAACCGCTTCAGATTTGCGGTTTTCCATCGCTTCTAGAGTAAAGATTACGTTGCCTTTTGGTGTCATTAGCTCAAGGCTATCACCGAGAACGAACTTGTTCTTCACTTCTACTTCAGCTAAATCGCCGCGACGTTTACCCGTGAATTCACCAACGAACTGCTGCGCGTCAGATACTGAGTAGCCGTAGTCGTAGTTTTGGTATGAGTCATGAGTGTGGCGACGTAGGAAACCTTCTGTGTAACCACGGTGAGCTAGGCTTTCTAGCGTAGTCATTAGGCTCTCATCGAATGGCTTGCCTGCGACTGCGTCATCAATTGCTTTACGGTAAACCTGAGCGGTACGTGCACAGTAGTAGAATGATTTAGTACGACCTTCGATCTTCAGTGAGTGGACACCCATCTTGGTCAGACGCTCAACGTGTTGGATTGCACGTAGGTCTTTCGAGTTCATGATGTAAGTGCCGTGCTCGTCTTCAAACGCTGCCATTTTTTCTTCTGGGCGGTGGCTTTCTGAAAGTAGTACTACTTCATCAGTTGGTTTGCCACGACCAATGGTTGTTTCAGGACGCTCGTCTTGTACTTCAACCGCTTGCGCTTCGTTTGGATCGAACGCTTCTACAATCTGACCTGCGTCGTTTTCTTTGCCTTCTTCAACTTTGTACTCCCAACGACATGCGTTAGTACATGTGCCTTGGTTAGGGTCACGTTTGTTGATGTAGCCAGACAATAAGCAACGACCAGAGTAAGCCATGCAAAGTGCGCCATGAACGAAAACTTCAAGTTCCGTTTCTGGGCAGTGCTGGCGAATTTCTTCGATCTCTTCTAGTGATAGCTCACGAGAAACAATCACACGCTCAACACCGTTAGCCGCCCAGAATTTCACTGTCGCCCAGTTTACCGCGTTCGCTTGAACCGATAGGTGGATTGGCATTTCTGGGAACGCTTCGCGAACCATCATGATTAGACCAGGATCAGACATGATTAGTGCGTCTGGGCCCATTTCAACCACTGGTTTTAGGTCACGAATGAAGGTTTTTAGCTTCGAGTTGTGCGGTTGGATGTTACAAACCACGTACAGTTTTTTACCTAGCGCGTGCGCTTCATCGATACCGACTTTTAGGTTCTCGTGGTTAAACTCGTTGTTACGTACACGTAAGCTGTAGCGAGGCTGGCCTGCATATACTGCATCTGCACCGTACGCAAAAGCGTAGCGCATGTTTTTAAGGCTGCCTGCCGGTGACAGTAGCTCAGGAACGAATACTTTATCTGTTGTCATTGCTCAAATTCTCTATTGTCTGATCTCAAGTCAGGCTAATCCCACCTTATGGAATTAGGGGCGCAAATTTTACGCCAAAATGTGACGTAAGTACACCATAGCAACCACATCAATTATCTGGTCATTTTTACCGCTAGATTCAGCGTTGTTTTAAGGCGTGATGGTGAGGAGCGGGCATAAAAAATCCCTACTCGGCAGAGTAGGGATTGATATGTCTGGAACTAGCGGATTGGTTTGCGGGTTACGAACACGCGTAAGCAATCGTGAATGCTTGCTCTTGGAACTGTTTAAGACCTGTGTCTTTAAACTTAATTGGTAGTGGGTTGCGCTTTAGTTTTTCTTTGATTTCAGCCGATGGAACAACGCTCACGTTCAGCCCTTCAATTAGCTGAATGGCCGCTTCAAGTTTGAAGCCGTTACCGCCGCCTGCGAACTTACCTTTAGTTTGGCGCTGTTTGATCACTACTTTTTCAATTTTGTAGTCTTCAACTAGCTTAGCAAAGGCAAATTGGAAATCACGCATATTTTGGGTGTCATTCGCGTCGCTGATTGAAACCTTAGACACTCGGCAATCTTGAATGCTGAACACACCACTTGATGACTCAAGTAGACAGATGACTGCATCATTACCTTTAATTTCTACACCACAAATTTTCATATTGTTACCTAACAGATTTAAGAGCAAACAGTATGGCTTGTTTGCTCTGTGAATGAAACACTCAGTTTTGTGCGTAAAACTTAAGCGTTAGGGTGAGGTAAGCCACCTAGCGCTTCGTATAGATTCGGTAAGAACGCACCAAGTTCGCCGCACATTAGTGAAAAATCAGCGTCAAATCGAGCAGCTTGATCTTCACGAGGAATGTCGTCGTTTTGATCTTTTAGCTCATCGGAGAACTTAAGGCGTTTGATACTGCCATCGTCCGCTAAGGTAAAATCGATACGTTCTTGCCAATCTAGTGCAAGTTTAGTCACTAATTTGTCTGCTTCAATGTGGCTACGGATTTCGTCTGCAGTCAGCTCTTGCTTCTTACAGCGAATCACACCGCCTTCTTCCAATACCGATTTAAGCTCTGCTTCGTCGCCCATGGTAAAGCCAGCAGGCGTATCACCGGTTTTGACCCACTCAGTTAATGTCGTTTCGACTGCTTTTTCAGGTATCGCAGGCACAACAGGTAGGCTACCCATTGTTTTACGTAATAGAGCCAATACATCTTCGGCTTTCTTGTAGCTGCTCGCATCAACTAAGATGAAGCCTTCTTTAGGAAGAATAAGCACAAAGGTGTGATTGCTGCGGCTGAATGCACGTGGCAATAGATCCATCACGATATCGTCTTTGAGGTTGTCTTTCTCTTTCTTCTTTAGAGGACGACCTTCTTGTGCTTCCATGGCGTCTACTTTTGCAGCCAGTGACTCTTTAATCACTGATGCAGGCAGCATTTTTTCTTCTTTCTTAGCACAAATCAGAATGCGGTTTTCAGATACGTGCGTCATCATATCGCCGTGGCGACCCATTGCTGTAACCCAACCGAATTTTTGCTTGTCTTGGCTACCGCAAGGGGTGAAACGAAACTCTTCTAGTTGCTTCTCAAGCTGGTCTGCTTTGAACTCGATATCGCGGTTGAAGCGATATACCAGACAGTTTTTAAACCACATAATCTTTCTCTATTTCTGGCGCTGATTTGATAGGGTTGCCATGATAGGCAATTTTGAATTGATTGCCTATTGCAAGTTTTGATTCTGCCACGCAGGCAACAGGCCGAGAATGAAACCATTGCATATCGGTGATCTATTTGGCGATGAAACCGATTAGATATGGGGACGAGTCAAGGTATCGAAGAAGAAAGTTATATGAATATTTGTTTTCAAAGGTCACAAAAGTGTCATAATTGCTAGTAATAATGCTTATGCATCGAGAGGCGCTGTGCCTCTTAAAAATTAACAAGCTCAACAACATAAGGTTATTCAATTATGTCTAGAAGGATTCTAGTGGTTGAAGACGAAGCGCCAATTCGTGAAATGCTTTGCTTTGTACTTGAACAAAAAGGTTACCAAGCGGTAGAAGCGGAAGACTATGATACTGCGGTAACTAAACTAGCTGAACCCTTCCCTGATCTAGTATTGCTGGATTGGATGTTGCCTGGCGGAAGTGGCATTAACTTCATTAAACACATGAAACGTGAAGAGCTGACGCGCAATATTCCTGTTGTGATGCTAACAGCGCGTGGCGAAGAAGAAGACAAGGTTCGTGGTCTAGAAGTCGGTGCGGATGATTACATCACCAAGCCATTCTCTCCTAAAGAGTTGGTTGCGCGTTTGAAAGCGGTGATCCGTCGCGTTACCCCAACGGCTCTTGAAGATGTCATTGATGTTCAAGGCCTTAAGCTAGACCCTGTTTCTCACCGTGTGACGGCGAACGATCAGCCATTAGACATGGGACCAACAGAGTTCAAAATGCTGCATTTCTTTATGACTCACCAAGAGCGCGTTTACAGCCGAGAGCAATTATTGAATAACGTTTGGGGTACGAACGTTTACGTTGAAGATCGTACCGTTGACGTTCACATTCGTCGCTTACGTAAAGCACTTGAAGCTGCGGGTCACGATAAGCTTATTCAAACGGTACGCGGCGCAGGTTACCGTTTCTCAGCGAAAGCATAATTAATCAGCGACATTGGACACGGAGAATTAAGTGGTCGAAAGGTTAACGTGGAAAAAGCTGGTTTGGGAACTGGCTTTTTTCTACACCCCTTGGGTGATCGTTGGATGGATATTCGGATACATGCCGTGGCTATTGTTGATAGCCACGGCTTTACAGCTTGTGTGGCACCTACACAATCAAATGCGCCTGTCTGCGTGGTTGTGGGATGAAAAGCGCTTAACGCCGCCATCTGGCACAGGTAACTGGGAACATCTGTTTAACGGAATCTATCGCCTGCAACAGCGCCAACGTAAAAAGCGCAAAGAATTGACCAACTTGATTCGTCGTTTCCGCAATGGTGCAGAATCTTTACCCGATGCCGTTGTGGTCTTTCGTAGCGAAGGCAATATTGTTTGGTGCAACAAACTTGCACAACACCTATTGGGCTTTCGTTGGCCTGATGATTCTGGTCAGCCAGTCTCTAACCTTATTCGTACTCCGGATTTCATTAAATACCTCAACAAACAGAATTTTGATGAGCCTCTAGAGATGCGCTCGCCACTCAATGTTGAACGTATGCTGGAACTGCGTATCGTGCCTTATACCGAAGGCGAGCACTTAATGGTGGTTCGTGACGTCACTCAACTAAAACAGTTAGAGGGGATGCGTCGCAACTTCTTTGCCAATGTCTCGCATGAACTGCGCACTCCAATGACAGTACTGCAAGGTTATCTAGAGATGACCGAAGACCCAGACATGGTCGTTGGCCCTATGTGGCCAAAAGCTCATGGTGTGATGACTGAGCAGCTCAACCGTATGAACAGCTTGGTTAATCAATTGCTGACTCTATCTAAGATTGAAGCCGCGCCAATGCATGAACTTGATGAAGTGGTTAACGTGCCTGCCATGCTGGAAGTGTTAGAGAAAGAAGCGGCAAGTTTAAGTGGTGGAAAGCACAATTTAACCTTCAGCGTGGATGAAAAACTGCGCGTACTTGCGGATGAAGATCAACTACGTAGTGCCATCTCTAACTTGGTGTATAACGCCGTGAAGTACACTCCGGAAGGCGCTGATATTCATGTGCGTTGGTTTAATTCGGGCCAAGGTGCTTGCTTAGAAGTGCAAGACAGTGGTGATGGGATTGAACCGCAACACTTACACCGCTTAACTGAACGCTTCTACCGCGTTGATAAAGCTCGCTCTCGTGATACTGGCGGCAGTGGGCTAGGGCTAGCGATTGTAAAGCATGCGCTAACTCACCATGATTCGCATTTAGAGATCTCTAGTGAAGTAGGTGTCGGCAGTAAGTTTTCATTCATTCTCCCAACGCGTTTGGTGGTGAGATAATGAAGCGAACGATGGTTAAGGCTAAGGTTATTTTCGCGTTAGTTTTGGGTGCGGGCTCTATATCGGTGAGAGCTGAAGCGCTGCAAGATTATCAAAAAGTGCCGGGAATTAGTGGTGTGTTAACCAGTGTTGGCTCTGACACATTAGCCGGCATGACAACACTTTGGGTAGAGGAGTTTAAGCAGCTTTATCCAAGCGTGAATGGACAAGTCCAAGCCTCAGGTTCATCCACTGCACCGCCTGCATTAACTGAGCGTACTGCGCAGTTTGGCCCTATGAGTCGTCCAATGCGTAACCGCGAAATCGAAGCGTTTGAGCGCGAACATGGTTACAAACCGACGGCTCTTCGTGTTGCGATAGATGCAATTGGAATCTTTGTCCACCGAGATAACCCTGTCGAGGGTTTGAACTTCCAGCAGCTTGATAGCATTTATTCTGCCACTTTACGTTGTGGTGGGGATGGCATCATTACGACTTGGTCATCTCTGGGGTTAGATTATCAATGGGCGCAACGCTCGATTCAGATGTTTGGTCGCAACTCAGTGTCAGGTACGTATGGTTACTTTAAAAAGAATGCCTTATGTGGCGGTGATTTTCGAAGTAGTGTCAATGAGCAGCCGGGCTCGGCATCGGTTGTTCAGTCTGTGGCGTCTGCCATCAATACCATTGGCTATTCTGGTGTTGGCTACAAAGTATCAGGTGTGAAGCGTTTACCTATTGCTAAGCAAGGTGATCACTATGTGGATGCGACCCGTGAAAATATCCTTTCTGGTGAGTACCCACTATCACGCTACCTCTATGTTTATTTGAATAAACATCCGAGCAAACCGCTTTCACCAATCGAGCGTGAGTTTGTGAGTTTTATCTATTCTAAGCAAGGGCAACAGCTGGTGGAAAAAGATGGCTATGTCTCTATTTCTCCTGAAATCGCCGCACAAGAGTTAAAAAAAGTCGGTATCAATGTTGATTGATACCGACTTTTTAAACCGTTTAGCCTGATTATTTAAAGCTCAATTCCCATTCCGCTTTCTTCCAATACGCTTGCTCGGTAATGAGATCTGCGAGCAATAGCTTATTGTTTTCAAGCCAGTTTACCTCGTCACAAGTAAGTACCCACTTACCATCTTTAATCTTAAGATGCAGTGGCGGAAGTGGGTCTTCGCTACGCTGGCCATTAACCAAAATAGCCAAACGTAATACCTTAATCAGGCCGAGAATGTGTTTTTTCTTATACAGAGCAAACTCTTCGAGTTCTTCCAGTTTGAGCGATTTTCGCTGAAAGCGAGCCAAGGTCGAGATAATTCGTTGCTGCTCTAAGTTGAACCCCGGCATACTGGTATGGCGAAGAATATAGCCAGAGTGACGGTGAAAGGCTCGTAAGCTAATACTCAGACCAACTTCATGCAGCAGAGCACTCCATTCTAGTAAATCAAACAGCTCTGAGTGTTCTTCAATGTCGAGTTTTTGATGAACTTGCTGTAAGAATTCCCCAGCTTGGCCTTTGACACGTGCCGCGTGTTCTAAATCAACCAGATGCTTCTTGGCTAAATTCTCGGTAGTCCGCATTCGAATGTCGCTGCGCTTAAAGCGCTCTTCCATCTCATACAATAAACCTTCACGCAATGCGCCTTCTGAGTAATGAAGCTCTCGGATTTTGAGATCAAGGAATAGGGCATACATAATCGCGACACCGGCAGCAAACACCGGTTTGCGCTCTTCGGCAAGACCTTCTAGTTTGATGTCATCAATCTTGTCCCATTGGCACAGCTGATCAATCAGTTTGAGTAGCCGCTTGGTATTGATGATGCCATCTGTGTAGCCTTGGGCGATCAAGACTTCGCGAATGGCTTTTACCGTGCCAGATGAGCCAAAGGCTATTGACCAACCTTTTTTGCGGTATTGGTGCGCTAATGATTCAAGTTTTTGCTCGGCGGCGAGCACCGCATTATTGAAATTACGATTGGATAGCTTGCCGTTGGCGAAATACTGTTTAGTAAAGCTGACACACCCCATGCGCTTACTGTTGACCAAGTTTGGCTCAAATCCAGTACCAAAGATAATTTCGGTACTTCCTCCGCCAATATCGACAATCAATTTTGAGTCAGTTTGTGGCTGAGTATGAGATACGCCTTGATAGATGAGGCGAGCTTCTTCGACGCCAGGAATGATTTCTATCGGGAAAGGGAGCACTTCACGGGCGCGTTGTAAAAAGATGTGGGCGTTATTCGCTAGCCTTAGAGTGTGGGTCGCTGCGATACGCACATTGCTAGGGTGAAACCCTTTTAAGCGCTCTGCAAACAACGCTAAACATTCTAATCCCCTTTCTATAGAGGCATTATCAAGATTGTTTTGTGCGTCTAACCCCTCCGCTAGGCGGACTCTTTGTTTATGACGACTGACGAGTTGCAAGTCTTGGTCGACGACTTTCGCCACCACCATATGAAAACTGTTTGAGCCAAGGTCGATGGCTGCAACATTACGAACTTCCGGAGTTTGAGTCATTTTTCTTTTTGCTCCGCTTTTCTACGTTTTTTAAATAGTCATAGATAGCCAACTGAGAACGCACTTTGCGCCGGTTACCTCGTGCGACATAGCGATTACTCATCTCTTTGTCTATCCATCTCGCTTTAACCGTATCAGTAAAGTGAATATTCACTATATCTATAATACGCTGTTTTAACACCGGATCACGGACGGGGGTCGCAACTTCAATACGATGGTCGATATTTCTCGTCATCCAATCTGCGGATGAAATATACACTTGTCGATCGCCGTCGTTATGGGTAATCAATACGCGAGGGTGTTCTAAAAAACGGTCAACAATACTGATGATTTTAATGTTCTCGCTGACGCCTTCCACGCCCGGGACTAGCGCACACATTCCGCGGATAATCATCTTTATCACCACGCCTGAAGCGCTCGCACCATAAAGTTTGTTGATCAGTCCCTTATCAACTAAGTTGTTCACCTTAAGGGTGATTTCAGCTCGCTTCCCCGCTTTTGCATTGGCAATCTCAGCGTCGATTAAGCGATAGAGTTGTTTACGAGAATTTCGTGGCGATACTATCAGGTGATCAAACTTGACCGGACGATAAGGGTTCTCGATATAACCAAATACATTCCGAACTTCATTAGTGATTTCGGGATCGGCAGTCAGCATCGAAAAGTCGGTATAGATACGGGCGGTTTTCTCATGGAAGTTGCCCGTGCCGATATGGGCATAGCGAACAATCTCTTCGTTTTCTCGTCGGCTAATTAGCAGTAGTTTTGAGTGTATCTTTAACCCCGGCGTACCAAAGACAACGTGTACGCCTGCTTCAGTGAGTATCCGCGCCCATTCAATGTTGGCCTCTTCATCAAACCGCGCTTGTAATTCGACCACCACCGTCACTTGCTTACCGTTATGGACGGCATCAATCAGTGAGTTCATCAAACGGGAATCTTTCGCGACGCGATACACGTTGATTTTGATGCTAAGCACTTTGGGGTCAAAGGAGGCTTGGCGCACCAACTCGGTGACATGTTCGAAGGTATGGTAAGGGTAGTAAAGTAAGATGTCTTTGTTGCGAATTGCGTCGAAATTGTTGTCAAAACCATCGAAATCTGAACAACGCATGGGTGGCAGTGGGCGATGTTCTAAGTAGTCTCGTCCAACGTTAGGAAAGCCAATAAAGTCTTTAAAATTGTGGTAACGACCGCCGGGTATCAGGTTGTCGTAATTGGAGATTTTGAGCTTTTCACACAAAAAATGCAGCATACTCTCGGGCATGTCTCGTTCATAGACAAAACGCACAGGCATGGCGGTTAAGCGCTGGCTTACGCCTTCTGACATCTGCTCTAACAGGCTGTGCTCTACCTCATGGCTTAGATCGTATTCTGCATCTCGGGTCATCTTCATCGCAAAACCAGCGATGTCATCGTAATCAAAAAAGCCACGAAACAACTCGTCCAAACAATAGCGAATGATGTTATCGAGTAAGATGATGGTTTTACGTCGTTTGCCTTTTTGCTCTGGCACCATGACAAAGCGTGGCAAGTGATCGGTTGGAATTTCCAGCAAAGCATAGCGAGTGCTTTCTGCCTGTTTTAGCTCAACCACTATGTAAGCGTATTCATCTTTAAGAAACTGCAAAAGGTCAATTTCATCATTGAGCAGCATCGGCGTCATGTGGGGTAAAACTTGGCGGCGAAAGTACTTTTGAATCCACTTCTGTTGGAATTCGTTTAATTGATGTTCATTGACGAGAAAGATATGGCGTCTTGCCATTTCTCGGATAAGTTCTTGATAGAGTTCATCAAACCTTTCGTTGAGCTTTAATGCCTTGGATTGCATCTTTGACAGAAGATGCTTGGAGTTACTGCTTCCTCCACGCTCTTGGCTAATTAAAATTCGGCGCTTTACATCGGCAAAACGTACCTTGTAAAACTCATCAAGGTTGTTGGAAAAAATGCCTAAAAACCGCACTCGCTCAATCAGAGGGACGGTTTTATCTGCGGCTTCTTGTAATACCCGCTCATTGAACGACAGCCAACTTAGCTCTTTTTCTATGTATAGTTTTTCTGAACTCATCCTTTAGTTCCTTTCGCTTATATTTCAAGCATAGACAAGAGAAAGAAAACTAAGGCATATGTGTGACGCTTTTATTGCACAAATTTGAAGCAAATTAAGTAATTAATTAGAGATCTAGCCAAGATCTTGCGGCAAAGATAATTCATTATTTTCAGATGTTTATTTGTATCTGTAATATAATTGTCATCTAAGAGAAATATTATATCCTCGGGCATTAATAGGGTCTTTGACCCACAGGTAGTGAGATAAGATGGCAAAGGCCGAATTTTCATTGAGAGAAAGAGACCGTAAGCGATTGGTAAAAGATCGTTTGGTTCGGCTAGCGGTATCTACTGGCGGTGTGGGCGTTTTAGCTGCGCTGGTATTGATCTTTGTCTACCTTGCTTTCATGGTTTTGCCGCTTTTCTCTGATGCGAAACTCACCCCTAATGTCGCCAATCAAACCATCTCCACTGACAATGCAGTCGCAGCGGGTATTGATGATTATGGTGAACATGCCTTTGTGGTTTCACAGCAAGGCCAAGTGGATTTTTGGCCACTATTAACTCATGCCAGTACGCCAAAACTTTCCGTTTACTTTGGCCAAGATTATTCTTTATTTGCTCGGACACCGAGCGCGGTTGGTTGGTACGCCTTCGCCTCTGCCCGTGGTGACGTCGCATTATTCCGCCCTGAAATGACCAGCGTTGTGAAAGATGACGGTCGATTGTTCAGCCCTGATGTTGAGCGTTGGTCATCTTCAATCAGTCTTATTTACCCCAATGTAACTCTAAATCAATTCAGCATAGCAGTGGATGATGGCGCGACGTTGGCGGGTTATTACAACGATGGTCGCGTTCGAGTTCGCTGGCAAGATGAAGAGAGTGTCATCCATAGTTTTGTATTCAAGTCGCCTTTTATGCAGCTTGAACAGTTGTTGCTCACGCCTAATGGTCGAACTTTATACCTCCGCAGTAGCTCAGAGTTGGTGATTGCAGAGAAGCAAGCGGATCAGTTTGTGGTGCGAGAGATTGTCGATCTCAGCCAAGGTAAAGCGAAACATGCAGTGAGTCATATTGATCTCTTGTCTGGCGCTTATTCTTTGCTAGTGACGCATAATGATGGCTTGGTCTCACAGTGGTTTGATGTACTCAAAGATGGCGAGCGTAACTTAACGCATATTCGCGAATTTAAGTTGGCCTCTGAGCTGCAATTCTTGCTGCCAGATACTTACCGCAAAGGGTTCTACAGTTTTTATATTAATGGCACAGTGCAAAGCCATTACACCACCAGTGAAAAGTTGGTGATGTTCAACCGCGCCTATCAAAAAGCGCCTCAATTGGCGGCAATGTCTAATAATGAACAATATCTATTGGCGCTGTCGGGAAACAATTTGAGCGTGGCACATATAGATAATCCATTCCCTGAAATATCGCTCTCTTCTTTGTGGCAGAAGGTATGGTACGAGAGTTATCCTGAGCCAGAGTTTGTTTGGCAAAGTACGTCAGCAAGTGATGAATTTGAAGCAAAATTCAGCCTGATTCCGATCGCATTTGGTACCTTGAAAGCGGCGGCTTTTGCGATGTTATTTGCTATCCCTGTTGCGGTACTTGGGGCAATTTATACCGCTTACTTCATGACGCCGAAGATGCGTCGGATTGTGAAGCCATCGATTGAGCTAATGGAAGCGTTACCGACGGTGATTATCGGTTTCTTAGCTGGCTTATGGTTTGCTCCAATTGTTGAAACACATCTTGCCGCCGTCTGTGCATTGATTGTGTTTTTGCCGCTATCAACGGTATTGATTGGTGGTCTTTGGCACTTGATTCCAGAAAGCATTACTCGCCGATTGCCGAATGGTTGGCATGCTGCCATCTTAATGCCTGCGCTAGTGGTCGTAACGGCTGTGCTGTTAAATCAAAGCGGTAATATCGAAAGTTGGCTATTTAATGGTGATGTGCGTGTGTTCTTGGCGCAGCATGGTATTGATTTTGACCAACGTAATGCGTTGGTGGTGGGCTTTGCTATGGGCTTTGCGGTGATCCCTACCATCTTTACCATTGCTGAAGACGCAATATTCTCTGTGCCTAAGCATCTGTCTGATGGTTCGCTAGCGTTAGGCGCGACTCCATGGCAGACCTTGATTTATGTGGTATTACTGACCGCAAGCCCGGGAATATTCTCAGCAATTATGATGGGGTTAGGTCGTGCTGTAGGTGAGACCATGATAGTGCTGATGGCAACAGGTAACACACCCATTATGGATTGGAATATTCTTGAGGGAATGCGCACATTATCGGCTACCATCGCAGTTGAGATGCCAGAGTCAGAAGTGGGCAGCTCCCACTATCGCATTCTATTTTTAGCCGCTTTGCTTTTGTTGGTGTTCACGTTCGCGGTGAACTCGTTAGCGGAATGGGTAAGGCAACGATTAAGAGAAAAGTATCGTGCATTGTAGTGGTTTGAATATCGGAAAAGGTTGGCTTTAAGTGTTTAAGTGGCTTAAATCTGGTGCACCTTGGATTTGGTTAACAGGCGGAGCAGTGAGCATTAGTTTGCTTTCGGTGCTCGGCTTGCTGCTGCTTATTGGTTGGAAAGGGCTGTCTTATTTTTGGCCTGCACCGTTATACCAATGGCAAACCGAGCAAGGTGAAACGTTAATTGGCCAGCTCTATGCTGAAGAATATGTGCCGATCAGCCACTTGCGAGAAATGGATATAGACCTGCCAGCGCAGGTTGAAGAAAAGGGATTGGTTAAGCGGATTAGCATTAAAGTCGCGAACCGTGATTTGTACCCGGCTGACTTTGTTTCGATTCTGGAAATAGATCTGTTACAGCGCTCTAAACCGCAAGGTTGGGCGGTAGTGGAACGCACGCGCAGTGGTGATTTTTATGGCCTGCCTATCGCTTACCAAAATGCCGATGGCTCACTAGTTAAAGACTTTCAGCCAGAGCTGACTAAAGGGCTTGCCTATAGCAATCAGGTAAGAGAGCAGGTTGAGAGCATCATCCGCAATGAACTGCGAGAGATAAACTCGCAAGTCAATCAACTGCGCCGTGAAAAGCGTAAGCGTGAGTTAAACGACGAGTTAGATGATGCCTTCTTAGCCAAATTTGAAGCTCAGTCAAAGCGATTGAGCAAACAGTCGATTGAGTCGGAAGCGAAGCTTGATAAGCTGCGTAGTCGTCTGATGAATCAAGGTTTGATTGTTCAGGATATGACAGGGCAGCAAGTGCTGATCCCACTTAGTCGCATGCTGGATATTTGGTATCCAAATCATATGTCACCAGTAGAGAAGGTGGCACATTGGGCGAAACAAGCGTGGAAGTTCCTCTCCGAAGATCCTCGCGAGTCCAACTCTGAGGGGGGCGTATTTCCGGCCATGTTCGGCACGGTGCTGTTGGTACTCATCATGTCGGTGATTGTTATGCCATTGGGCGTAATCGCCGCTATCTACTTACATGAATACGCCAAGAACAATGCTTTTACTCGTATCATTCGAGTAGCGGTGATTAACCTAGCCGGTGTTCCGTCGATTGTTTACGGTGTATTTGGTTTGGGCTTTTTTGTTTATACCCTTGGTGGCTCAATTGACTCACTGTTTTATGCAGACCAGTTACCCGCACCAACGTTCGGGACGCCGGGGCTACTATGGTCGGCGTTAACCCTTGCGGTATTAACCTTGCCGGTTGTGATAGTGGCAACCGAAGAGGGTTTAACTCGAATTCCAAGCTCTGTGCGTCATGGATCTTTGGCGCTGGGGGCAACGCAATTTGAAACCATGTGGCGCATTGTGTTGCCAATGGCAAGCCCAGCGATTATCACCGGTTTGATCCTCGCGGTTGCGCGAGCCGCAGGTGAGGTTGCCCCTCTAATGCTGGTGGGTGCGGTGAAACTGGCTTCTAGCCTTCCAGTGGATAGTCAGTTCCCATTCTTGCATTTAGAACGTAAGTTCATGCATTTAGGCTTCCATATCTATGATGTCGGCTTCCAAACCACTAATATTGAAAGTGCAAGGCCGTTGGTTTACGCCACTTCATTTTTGTTAGTAACCGTGATTGTTGGCCTTAACTTAACCGCCATTAGCATTCGAAACAACTTGCGCGAAAAATATCGAACTTTAGGACAGGACTAATGTTTTCAGTTAATCAAGCCTTGGGTTACCAAGCGCCACTCGACGTAAACAACCTCAGCGATGAGCAGACTGCAATCGCCATTGAGGGGCTGAACCTGTTCTATCAAAACACGCAGGCTTTAAGCGATATTTCGATGCGCATTCCGAAAGGGCAAGTGACAGCTTTTATCGGCCCATCAGGCTGTGGTAAATCGACGCTTCTGCGCTGTATTAATCGCATGAACGATCTGGTTGAAGGGTGTCAGGTCACCGGTAAGGTAAAACTGCATGGCAAAAACGTCTATCAACCCGATGTCGATGTAGCAACGCTACGTCGTCGAGTCGGGATGGTTTTCCAACGTCCTAACCCATTCCCTAAATCCATTTATGAGAATGTGGTGTATGGCCTGCGTTTACAAGGCATTAAAAATAGCCGCCTATTAGATGATGCAGTGGAGCGTTCATTACGCGCCGCCGCATTGTGGGATGAAGTAAAAGATCGCTTGCACGAGAATGCTTTCGGTCTATCAGGTGGTCAGCAGCAGCGCTTGGTTATCGCACGTGCAATCGCCATAGAACCAGAAGTCCTTTTGCTCGATGAGCCAACATCAGCGCTAGATCCAATCTCGACTTTAACCATCGAAGAACTGATCAACGAGCTGAAGACTAAGTACACCGTTGTCATCGTAACGCATAACATGCAACAAGCGGCGCGAGTCAGTGATCACACAGCGTTTATTCATATGGGGAAATTGATCGAGTACTCAGATACGGATTCTATTTTTACTTCGCCATTGAAAAAGCAGACGGAAGACTACATTACTGGTAGGTACGGTTAAATTTGCTCGTCATATTTGGCGTTGTAACTCCGTTATCTGCGTAAATTCCCCCCAATCACATAGACAAGCTATGCTCATGGGGCTGAATTGACTGGATGCCTTGTTACAAGCACCAACTATTTAGAGCAAGCAGGGCGTAATATTTGGTGTTGTAACTTCGTTATCTGCTGATTGGATGCCTTGTTACAAGCACGAACTATTTAGAGCAAATAACGCGTCATATTTAGCACTGTAACTTGGTTATCTGCGTAAATTCCCCCTATTCACATAGGCGAGCTATGCTGATAAGAGTAAGGGGAAGAGTCTTTAAGCCTATAAAATCAATTAATTCAAAGGAGCAACACCCATTCCATGAACTTCGGTCGCCACATTTCAGGTCAATTTAACGTCGAGCTAGAATCGATTCGTACCCACGTTTTAACTATGGGTGGTTTAGTCGAACAGCAGCTCTCTTTTGCCATGCAGGCATTACATAAAGAGGATGTTGAGCTCGCGAGAAAAGTGGTGCGTGATGATCACAAAGTGAATGCAATGGAAGTCTCCATTGACGAAGCGTGTACTCGAATTATTGCCAAGCGCCAACCAACCGCAAAAGACTTGCGCTTGATTATGGCCATCATCAAAACCATTACGGATTTAGAGCGTATCGGTGATGTCGCGACCAAGATTGCTGAGGTAGCGATAGAAAGCCCGTCGTCTAAAGAGCGTCGATTCCAAGTTTCGTTAGAGCCGCTGTGTCGCCAAGCGGTCAATATGTTGCACCAAGTTCTTGATGCCTATGCGCGTATGGATGTTGATGCGGCTGCGGAAGTTTATAAGCTTGATGACAAGCTAGATGCAGAATATGAAGCGGTTATTCGTCAATTAATGACTTATATGATGGAAGACCCAAAGAATATTCCTAATATCCTGCAAGTGATGTGGTCTGCGCGTGCGATCGAACGTGTTGGTGACCGCTGCCAGAACATTTGTGAATACATCATCTACTTTGTCAAAGGCAAAGATATTCGTCACCTTGGTGAGCAAAGCATTGATGATGCATTGCGTTAAAAATGTAGAATAACCCCAGCATTAAAAGTGGCCGATAAGTCACTGCTCAAAAAGCTCTTGCTCTTGTCTATGTAATTGATGTCCATACCAGCTCGAACACCTAGATTTGAGTTAACGTTATACACCCAAGCAAACGCGGAACTAATCCCAGTTCCAGAACGTGTTTGGGTATTTAAAATAGTTCGAGAACCTTCATATTCCAACATCCCTAGCTCAACTTGAAAACCTAGACTAGGCACTGTTGAGAAATCGTATTGTGCACCTAAGCGATAGGTTTTGATCCGATCTTTGTCGGTTATAAATTCAGCGGATAGGTGGCTGTGGCTTAAATAGAGCGCATCTGTACCAAGTATGTCAGTCAATCCCAACTGTAATCCTCCTCCTGAAATACCTGAACCAAAGTAAGGCCCAAGTCTAACCTCGGGAGAAATATGAATATTGGCCAATGCCGTGCTACTTCCCATCAATAGGCCGAAAAATAGTAGTGTCTTTTTCATTGTTTACCTCAGAAAGAAAATGCCCCGCCAATGGTCCATGTTACGTTGGAGTTATTCATTCCATAGTAAGTACCATTCGGGTCAAGCAAGCTCACTTTTGCATATGGGTAGAAGTTAAAAATCGGTTTCATTGTGCCGATAGATACTTCCCATTCATTGGCGTGTCCTTGGTTAAAATCCACCATGTCAGACTGATCAGTAGCGTAGTGATGTTCATAGCGACCAGATAGATAAACATGCTCGAAGTAGCGAGCGATACCCAAATACGCAGAGTATTTGTTCGCATCGTCCACCGTTAACCAAGAAAAGCCATTGCGCACGGCTTCAGCGGTAACCCCTGCCTTAACAGAATGTTTGTGCCAAAATCGGTTTACCGACATCTCCGCTTTGTGGCTTTTAGTTTTAACACCATCGATATCGGCTATTTCTTTCATCAGCCAGTCATCATAGAGGCCGTACTCGTAATAAAAATTGAAGTGCAAAAAGGGGCTAGCTTGTAGTTTGTAGCCAATGCCCACTCCTAGCCAGTCATCGGTGTCAGCGCCAACAAAGAGATAGCTGTTGTCGTTAAGTGGGGCGGTTAGGCCAAGTTCTGCAAAATCCTTTTCAATAGAGAAGTTGATAGCCGCTTGAGTTGGCAAGCTCGCCAAACTGATAGCAGCTATCGATACTATCGAAAGCTTGTTCATGAGAAGAGTCCAGAAATTGCCCCTGATCTTTCAGGGGCGTTGTCGGTTACTTGTTTAGGCGTTGACGAACTGCATCGCGAATGGATTGTTTGTTGATTTGCTCAGCATTAATAGCCGGAATCTCAGATGGATCTACTGGAGGCTTCGGTGGTAAAGGGCCACAATTCGCTCCATCATCAGGAGAGCCGCATTCTCCACCCCAAGTGGGCATGTCTTCTCCCATATCAGGTTGCGGGCGTTCTGGAACCATATCGGTTGGTAAGCCAAAGTCTGGGTCTACCTCTTGGTCAACACCGCCCCAAGTTGGAGGTAGTCTGTCAGGTGTGTTTTCCTCATCTATGATTGGAGGTTGAACTGGTGCAGCAGGAATTCCAAAGTTTGGGTCTTCGCCTTCAATAGGGAGGTCGGCTTCAGGAATAACTGGACCACTCCAAACTGGCGGTAGTCTATCTGGTGTTGCATCTGTATTTACGTTATTGGCTTTATCAGAAGAAGAGCAGCCCGTCATTACCAATGAGCCAAGCAAAGTTGCGGCAATAAGTGTTTTTTTCATGATCAATACCTAGTGTCAGAATTTTATCACTGGGTGTCCTTAATATTGGAACTATGCTGACAATCGATAAAGGCATCTCAATAGTGGCCGAGCAGCAAATCCTAAGTCGTCGTCCTTAACGAATCAGTGGGAACAGGGCTTATAATATTGATAATAAAAATTAACTCTAATTGCTGTTTATGATGAGTCTGATAAGCGCTAGTTATTAGATGTTTGCTCACGTAATACGGCTTGGATTTGGTTGTATAGCCAAGTTACTAAAGGATTATTACGATATTTACTGTGGTAATAGGCCTGAACAGGATAGTGGAATGGTCGACCATTAACTCTAGCTTCCATTGCTCGAAGTTGAGGGTATTGTGTTATGGGAAAAAGGTTTGAGTGCGGCATGAATAAATCAGTATGTAAAATCACATCAACCGCAGCCATAGCAAACTCAGAGCGGAATTTCACTTTTGCCTCAATGCCTTCACGTTTCATAACTTCAGCAGCAAGACTGAAATCCTCATTCCAGCCGGGTGTAATGATAGAAGCAATGGCAAATCCCGCCATGTCTTGTGCGCAGACTTGCTTCTGATTGACCGGGTGATCTTTTCTAACAATGACTTGTGACGTTAGCTCGATAATTTGCTTGGAATAGACGTGTTTTGGGCATTCACAGTCGTAGTTAATGCCAAATAGTATCTCTCCATTTTGGATATCATCGAATGTGCTCTTGTTCCAACCTAGTAGCTCTACGCTGCAATTAGGCGCGATCTGGCTGAGTTTTTGATACAAAGTGCCAGATAAGCAGCTCAATACGATGGGTGATACAGCGATCTTTAATGATTGCTCCAATTTTAATGGATCAAACTCTTCTGACTGGTTCAACGTTGCAGCTAAACCGTCTAAGTGAGGGGTAATAGAATCCGCTAAGTTTTTAGAAAAAGGTGTTGCTTCTAGTCCGCCGTGAACTTTTACAAAAAGCTCATCATTAAAGTGATGGCGAAGTTTTTGTAGTGCTTGGCTAATGGCAGGTTGAGAGACGTAAAGTCTGCTGGAGGCTTTACGCATATTGAGCTCTTGAGACAGAACGAGAAACGTGCGTAATAGATTCAAATCTAAACTGTAAAAAAGATCCTTGTTCATCTCATCCTCCTAGGCTTTTGCAGCATGCTAGCATTAGTCGTAGGAGGATGAAATGTCGAATCTACAATCGGTTAGCTTTGTTGCAGTTCTTTCACTACCGATGAAATTTTGTTGCTGTCGGTAATTGGAACAATGTAATCGTCGATATCATCATTGCCCATTTTTACCTTATCACTGGCGTGTTGCATTAAGCTTGGTCGAGTGGATTTACCTGATAAATGCACCTGCTTTACCCCTGTATACTGGCAAATGTGTGCGACATTGCTCGCGGTTAGACCTGCGCCTGCCATAATCGCGACGCGATCGTCGGCCAGTTCGACCATCTCTTTTAGCACTTCAATTCCTTGTTCTACATTGGCCGCTAATCCTGATGTCAGAATGCGTTCGCAGCCCAGTTCTACAACGGTTTCAATCGCTTGACGAAAGTCTTGGCTTTGATCTATCGCGCGATGGAAGGTCACTCCTAAATTAAGGCTATGTGCTTTCTCGACCAACAGCTTAGCTTGCTCTAGGTCAATATCACCTTGAGGTGAGAGTACTCCAATCACCACCCCTTGTAGGCCAGCTTGCGCGGCAGCTTCAATATCAAGCAGCATGGCATCAATATCTTGGGCGTCAAAGATGAAATCACCTTGGCGAGGTCGAATCATGGCGTAAACAGGCACACTAGAAAGCTTTCCTGCTTGTTGCATGAAACCAAAACTTGGCGTTAGTCCACCTATGGCTAAAGATGAACAGAGTTCGATACGAGTTGCACCACCAGCAATGGCTTGGTGAAGAGATTCTAAGTGATCAATACAGACTTCGACGTGGTAAGTCATAGCAAATACTCATTGAATAAACTCAGGCTATTTTAACGGGAATTGCTTAATAGGATAGAGGTAAAGTTTAGTGCTTTGATTTCCGCAATTTGGGTTGAAAAATTATAGGAAAGGAGAGGATTGAGTGACTTTCAGATGCAAAAAAGCCAGCTCGATGAGCTGGCTTTCGTCTTTCACAGAAAGAATATGGTGGAGGGGGACGGATTCGAACCATCGAAGGCAGTGCCATCTGATTTACAGTCAGGTCCCTTTGGCCACTCGGGAACCCCTCCAGGGTGTTTTCTATTCTTTTTACGGAATAGCTTAAAAGATGATTTCCCAACACATCAATCAAGTTGTTCTCATGTTTAAAGGAAAAACATAAGAATAAATATGGTGGAGGGGGACGGATTCGAACCATCGAAGGCAGTGCCATCTGATTTACAGTCAGGTCCCTTTGGCCACTCGGGAACCCCTCCAGGGTGTTTTTATACTTAAAAGATGATTTCCCAACACATCAATCAAGTTGCTCTCATGTTCAAAGGAAAAACATAAGAAGAAATATGGTGGAGGGGGACGGATTCGAACCATCGAAGGCAGTGCCGGCAGATTTACAGTCTGCTCCCTTTGGCCACTCGGGAACCCCTCCAGGGTATTTTTATACTTAAGTGATGATTTCCCAACTCATCCCTTAAGTGCGGAGCGCATCATAGCAAACTCATAAACACTGTAAAGACTTTTTCTGCCAATTTTGAGTTGAATGATGCCTTTTTGGGCAAAGAGGTTCGTAAAAAGGGTTTTTAGCTTATTTTCAGCGTCGTAATTTACGTTCGGTGCGTCACTATTTACATTCCTTGACGTTTCTGTGGGAATTTTACGAGTACAATATAACCAGTTAATTTTGCAAGATATTATAACCATGAAAAAAACTCTGATTCTGAGCATTTTGTCTGTGTCGATTATGGCGGCGTCGCCAACGGTTTTAGCGAAACAACCCTTTGGCCCACAGGCTGTAACGGTTGTTACCGAGCAAGTTCAAACTCACCAAGTTTCCCAGTCCCTTTCATTGATCGGTAAGCTCGAAGCGGCTCAATCTGTCATGGTTTCACCAGAAACCACAGGTAAAGTTGAAAAGATTGCAGTGAGCGCAAGCCAACAAGTTAAGCAAGGTCAGCTACTTATTCAGTTAAATGATGATAAAGCTCGCGCAGCGGTGAAAGAAGCAAAAGCCTACTTGGTTGATGAGCAGCGTAAGTTAAAAGAGTTTCAGCGTTTGGTTAAGCGCAATGCCATCACACAAACTGAAATTGATGCGCAAAAGGCCAGTGTTGAGATTGCTCAAGCACGCTTAGATGCGGCCAACGCCGATCTAAAAGATCTGCACATCAGTGCTCCGTTCGCCGGAACCGTCGGCTTTATTGATTTCAGCCGCGGTAAGATGGTTACAGCGGGCAGCGAACTGCTCTCTTTGGATGATCTCTCCGTGATGCAGTTAGATTTGCAAGTGCCAGAGCGTTACTTAGCCAAGCTATCGACAGGCATGGTCGTTACCGCAAGCACAGAAGCTTGGGGAGACACCATCTTTAGTGGAGAAGTGGTTGGCATTGATTCACGCATCAATCAAGAAACACTAAACCTGCGTGTACGCATTCATTTCTCTAACGCCGAAAACAAGTTAAAACCGGGCATGCTGGTTTCTTCAAACATGGACTTTCCTGCCATTAATGCACCGATTATTCCAGTGCAGGCACTTGAGTACTCAGGCACTAAACGCTACGTCTACGTTGTTGGTGAAGACCAAGTAGCGAAACGTACAGAGGTGCTGCTTGGTGCTCGCGTAGAAAACCAAGTGGTAATCACTAAAGGGTTAGAGGTTGGCGATAGCATTGTTGTTCAGGGTATTGTGAACATGCGTGATGGAGCCAAAGTGGTTGAGCAAGGTAGCCAACCAGCGAAACCAAACAGCAAAGGTGACAAGTAATGTGGTTGTCTGATGTTTCCGTAAAACGCCCTGTTGCGGCTTTAGTATTAAGCCTGTTGTTGTGTGTTTTCGGTATTGTCTCGTTCTCTAAATTGGCCGTGCGTGAAATGCCGGACATTGAGAACCCAGTTGTCTCAATCAGTACCCGCTATGAAGGGGCTTCAGCCACCATCATTGAAAGCCAGATTACCTCGGTACTTGAAGATCAGTTATCCGGTATTAGTGGTATTGATGAAATTTCTTCTACCACGCGAAACAGCATGTCGCGAATCACGATTACCTTCGATTTGGGTTATGACCTAAATACCGGGGTCAGTGATGTTCGTGATGCGGTTGCTCGAGCGCAGCGTTCATTGCCAGATGAAGCTGACGACCCTGTGGTGTATAAAAACAATGGCTCTGGTGAAGCCTCGTTATACATCAACCTAAGCTCATCTGAGATGGATCGCACCCAATTAACAGACTACGTTGAACGCGTACTGATGGACCGATTTAGTTTGTTAACAGGCGTAAGTTCAGTCGACATCTCTGGTGGTTTATATAAAGTCATGTATGTGAAGTTGAAGCCTGAGTTGATGGCTGGGCGCGGCGTCACAACGTCTGACATCACTAATGCTTTACGCAGTGAAAACTTGGAGAGCCCGGGTGGTGAAGTTCGTAACGATCAGATTGTCATGTCTGTGCGAACAGCACGTACTTATCAGCAAGCGCAAGATTTTGAATACCTAGTGGTTAAGCGTGCCAGCGATAACACGCCAGTTTACTTAAAAGAAGTTGCTGACGTTTATATTGGTGCAGAAAACGAAAACTCGACCTTTAAAAGCGATGGCGTTGTGAACGTCAGTCTCGGCATTGTTCCTCAATCTGATGCTAACCCACTTGAAGTGGCTCAGTTGGTTCATGCGGAAGTCGACAAGGTTCAGCAGTTCCTGCCTGATGGGACTCGCTTGGCCGTAGACTATGATTCAACCGTCTTCATTGAGCGTTCTATCTCAGAAGTGTATAGCACCCTGTTTATCACCGGTGGTTTGGTTATCTTAGTGCTGTACGTCTTCATTGGTCAGGCTCGTGCGACTTTGATTCCTGCGGTAACCGTACCCGTCTCTCTAATTTCCTCGTTTATCGCGGCGTATTACTTCGGCTTCTCGATTAACTTGATCACCTTAATGGCATTGATCTTGTCGATAGGTCTGGTTGTGGATGATGCGATCGTAGTGGTAGAAAATATTTTCCACCATATTGAACGAGGTGAAAAACCACTCCTGGCGGCCTATAAAGGGACGCGTGAAGTAGGCTTTGCGGTTATCGCGACCACCCTTGTTTTGGTGATGGTGTTCCTACCTATCTCGTTTATGGATGGCATGGTGGGCTTGCTGTTTACTGAGTTCTCAGTTCTGCTGGCAATGTCAGTGATTTTCTCATCATTAATCGCGTTAACGCTGACTCCGGTACTGGGCAGCAAAATCTTAAAAGCTAACGTAAAACCGAGTCGATTTAATCTTGTGGTTGACCGTTTATTCTCTCGTTTGGAAGGTGGTTATCGTAAAGTTCTAAAAATGGCTCTAAACCTAAAATGGGCAGCACCTTTGGTGATCATGGCTTGTTTAGGGGGCAGCTACGGTTTAATGCAACAAGTGCCTGCACAGTTGACGCCAAGTGAAGACCGCGGTGTGATCTTTGCGTTTGTTCGTGGTGCTGATGCCACCAGTTATAACCGTATGTCAGCGAATATGGAGATTGTTGAAGATCGCCTTATGCCACTACTTGGTCAAGGCTTCTTGAAGTCATTTAGTATCCAATCGCCTGCGTTTGGCGGTATGGCGGGTGACCAAACTGGCTTTGTGATCATGATTTTGGAAGACTGGAATGATCGAGATGTTACTGCTCAACAGGCGTTAGGTCAGGTTCGCAAAGCCTTGAGTGGTATGGCGGATGTGAAAGTATTCCCATTCATGCCCGGCTTTAGAGGTGGCTCAAGTGAGCCTGTTCAGTTCGTTCTTGGTGGTTCTGATTACCAAGAGCTCAAGCATTGGGCAGAAGAGCTAGAAGTGCTGGCAGAGCAATCACCGTATATGGAAGGCGCAGATATTAACTATTCTGAGCGTACTCCTGAGCTGTTGGTGACCGTAGATAAAGAGCGCGCTGCCGAACTAGGCATCAGTGTCGCGGATATTTCAGATACCCTTGAAATCATGTTGGGTGGTAAGAGTGAGACGACCTTCGTTGAGCGTGGTGAAGAGTACGATGTCTATCTACGTGGTGACGAAAACAGCTTTAACAATGCGTCTGATCTTAGCCAAATCTACATGCGTACTGCGTCAGGTGAGTTGGTGACGTTAGATGCCGTGACCAAAATTGAAGAAGTGGCATCGTCGATTCGACTGTCTCACTACAATAAGCAAAAAGCGGTCACTATTACTGCCAACTTGTCGGATGGTTACACCTTAGGTGAAGCGTTAGATTATCTCGATCAACAAGCGATTGAGCGCCTACCGGGTGACATTTCGGTCAGCTACTCAGGTGAATCGAAAGATTACAAAGAGAACCAATCGAGTGTGATGGTGGTGTTTGGTTTGGCATTGCTGGTGGCATACCTAGTATTGGCGGCTCAGTTTGAAAGCTTTATCAACCCATTGGTGGTGATGTTTACTGTACCTATGGGTATCTTTGGTGGCTTCATAGGTTTGTTTATCATGGGGCAAGGTTTCAATATCTACAGCCAAATCGGCATGATCATGCTGATCGGTATGGTAACCAAAAACGGCATCTTGATTGTTGAGTTTGCTAACCAACTGCGTGACCGTGGTTTAGAGTTTGAAAAGGCGATTGTTGATGCCTCTGCGCGTCGTCTTCGTCCAATCCTAATGACGGCCTTTACGACACTCGCGGGTGCGATTCCACTGATTTTATCAAGTGGTGCAGGTTATGAAAGCCGCGTAGCTGTGGGTACGGTTATCTTCTTTGGTATGGGCTTTGCGACCTTGATTACCCTGTTTGTTATTCCTGCTATGTATCGATTGATTTCGGCTAGCACACAGGCACCGGGTCATGTGGAAGCGGAGCTGAACAGAGAGTTAAGCCATGATAATAAAGGGCGAACTTCTCACGGTGAGTTAAATTAAGGTTTAGCTTACTCTAGGCGGAAAAATAAAAACCGAGGCAATGGCCTCGGTTTTTTTATTCTCAGATAGAAGAGCGCTGGGTTATGCTGCGTCTTCTTGTGGCGCGTCTTCAACGGCCTCAATTTTCTTTGCTTTCTTTGGTGCTGGTTTACGTTTTGCACCAAGCGCGTAAAGCACTTCTTCTTTGTTTTGAGCTAAGAACATCGCCAAGTCTTCTTGCTTAGCTTCATCTTCGATCATTTCACTTTTACCTAGTAGTGCGAAAAGCTCGTCTGCCATATCCAGCATTTTGTCATAAGCGTCAGCTTCCGCTTTAGAGGTAAAAGTCATTTTCTCTTCTCCGTTGCGTTCTACCACGTACTTAACGATTACAGCCATGGTTATTCCTCTAGCTAAAATTAATTACTGGGTGTTTATACAGTTTTTAACCAATTAAGTCTAGACGGAGCTTGATTTCTGCGACTTGAGTGGCGAGTAAGTAGTCCGTCTTTAGGGTTGAATTATGGTGTATTCCCGTTATCCCATTGATAGCAAAACTCAATAAAGTGTTTGAGCAGTGGAGTTTGATACTTCTCTTTGTGAACTAATAACCAAAAGCGTCGCTTCATATCCAGTGGTAGCGGCAATATTTTTACCCGGCCATCTTTAATTGCGGGCTGCGCGGCAAGCTGTGATAAACACGCAAGGCCAAGCCCTGCTGAGACACAATTGATGATGGCTTCAGTGGTATTGAGCTGAAACGCTTCTTGCCATTGTTCAATGCGGGGAGCAACGGCACGTAAAAAAAACTCACGTGAGCCAGAGCCGGCTTCGCGTAAAATCCAGTTGCTGTTTTCAAGATCGCTCAGCGCCACATTACTTTGACGAATAAGCGGAGAGTCAGCACTGGAAATAACGCACATCTCATCTTGGCTGAACTGGGTTGAGATTAACTCTGGGTGTAACGTTTTACCTTCAATCAGCGCTAAATCAAGTTCATAATCGACCAACTTTTGGCAAATTAACGCTGAATTAGAAATAAACAAGCTTTGAGCTTGGTGGCCTGTCTGGGTGCGAAATTGGCTAAGCATATAGGGGGCAACTTGGTTGCCGATGGTATCGCTCGCGCCAATGCGAAGCTTTCCTGTTAATGTCTGGTCATCTTCAAATAGCAGCTCAATGTCTTGAGCACGATGGAGCAGTTCATCAGCCATCGGTAGGAGCTTTTGCCCTTCTTGATTGAGAATAAGCCGCTTATTGACGCGATCAAACAATGAGTGGCCAAGCTGCTTTTCAAGCTCAGAGAGTGCCATACTGACAGCAGCTTTCGATAAGCATAAAGCATTGGCGGCTTCTGTTAGTGTGTCGAACTGATTGATGGTGGCGAAAACTTTAAGTTGTTTCAGAGAGATATGTAAAGCCATCTTGAGGCTACCATTGTTGTTTAATTTGTCTGAACGAGTGTTTTAAATAATTAGATATAACTAAACAATGTGCAAGCGTAAACTAGCGGTATTGAGAGGTAAGCAGTGGAGTATCGCAAGATGATTAAGGCAACAAAAGCAAAAGTAATGGGTGCACCTACCCCAATGGCCGGTCTTGCTCTTGGTATCGCTAGCTTGGGCTGGAGCTGGGAAAATGCGTTGCCCTTGCAAGGCTATGGTCAAATTATCGCTGCGATGATTGCTAGTGTGTTGTTAGTTATTTTAGCGGTGAAGTTTTTATTTCATCGCCATTTGCTTGCTGAAGACCTCGCGCACCCAGTTGTGGGTAGTGTGGTACCTACTTTTGCTATGGGAACAATGATCGTGTCCAATGCTTTAGGGCATTGGAACAGCTTGCTGGGTGACGGTTTATGGCTGCTAGCGGTCGCTTTGCATTTGGTGTTTTTAACAAGCTTTGTCTATCACCGTGCCCAAGGTTTTGAAATGCATCATTTATTGCCAAGTTGGTTTGTACCACCGGTAGGAATCGTCGTGGCTGATGTGTCGTTTTCAGGTAATCCAAGTTTAGAAATTGTGGCGCAAGCGACCATCGTGTTTGGTCTCGCAGCTTACACTGTGATGCTGCCAACGATGATTTATCGCTTAGTGTTTAGTCATGAAATTCCGGATGCAGCCAAACCAACCTTTGCCATTATGGCCGCGCCAGCCAGTCTTTCGCTTGCGGGTTATCTATCTATTGCGACAGAACCGTCACCTGTCATCGTCGCTTTGTTATTTGGTATCGCAGTGTTAATGACCATGGTGACCTACTTGGCGTTTGCTAAATTGCTTCGTTTGCCATTCAGTGCAGGTTATGCGGCGTTTACCTTCCCGATGGTGATTGGCGCAACCGCGCTATTCAAATTGAGCGCATGGTTGGAATCGGTTCACATTCCGTCTCATTACGTACAGCAAGTGTTTGGTTTGGCGCTGTTTGAATTGGTGATTGCCACCTTGGTGGTGGGGTATGTATCGCTCCGTTACTGGAACTTTTATAAACCTTTTAAAGGGCTAGTATAAAGAAGCGCCAATTGCTGCAAAAGCGTTGGCTAAAGATAAACTCTTACGGGCAGTTATGCTAATCTCGTTTTCATTATCGCGAGTATAGGATCTGCCCGGTGTTCACTGTTTATCATTCAAACCAAGTTGATGTGCTGAAATCGTTACTGGTTGAGTTAGTTCGTATTGACCCTCTAAGTAACCCGTTTGAAAAAGAACAAATTTTGGTGCAAAGCCCGGGTATGTCTCAGTGGCTAAAAATGGCGCTTGCGAAAGAGTTTGGCGTTGCTGCGAACCTTGAGTTTCCCCTTCCTGCGACGTTTATTTGGAACATGTTTACCCAAGTGTTACCGGATGTTCCTCAGCGCAGTGCTTTCAATAAAGAAGCGATGACTTGGAAGTTGATGGACATCTTGCCTACGCTGCTTCCCCAAGCTGAATTTGCCCCATTGCAGCGCTATTTAGAAGACGACAGTGACAGCTCTAAACTTTATCAGTTAGCCGAAAAAATCGCGGATATCTTCGATGGTTACTTAGTGTATCGACCAGAGTGGATTGCTAGCTGGGAAGCCGGGCAAACTGTCGCAGAAATTGAGCAAGAGCACCCTTGGCAACCGATTTTGTGGCAAGCGCTTTATGACCACACTATCGGCTTAGGTCAGTCTCCTTATCATCGTGCTAACCTCTATGAGCACTTCATTGAGGCGTTAGAAAACTTTCAAGGTACGTTTGAAAACCTGCCTAAACGTTTATTTGTCTTTGGTATTTCTTCCCTTCCTCCTCGTTACATGGATGCTTTAAAGGCCATAGGTGAACACATTGACGTTCATCTGATGTTTACTAACCCATGTCGTTACTATTGGGGAGAAGTGCGAGACAGAAAATATTTAGCCAAGTTAGCTGCGAAGCATCGTCAGCATTTGGTATGGCGCGATGATCACTCTGAGCTAGAGGGTGAAAGTGAACAGCTTAAAGGCTCAGTAGAAGATAACCTCGAAGGTGAGCTGCATACCGATGTGGTGGGTAACAGTTTACTTGCTTCGATGGGTAAGCTTGGGCGCGACAATATGTATTTATTATCGCAGCTCGAATCCCATGAGATAGAAGCTTTTGTTGAGGTTGAACGTGATAGCTTATTACACCAACTGCAAGCGGATATTCTTAATTTAGAAGAGCATCAAGACGACCAAAAGTTACTTGATAGTCAGCATAAACGCACCATCGCTGGTGACGATAGATCATTGACCTTACACGCTTGTCATAGCCCAATGCGTGAAGTCGAAGTGTTGCACGATCAGCTGCTGGCGATGTTTGATGCCGATCCAACCTTGAAGCCCCGTGACATCATCGTCATGGTGGCTGACATCAATGCCTACAGCCCAGCGATTCAAGCGGTATTTGGTAACGCACCTGGTGAGCGTTATATCCCATACTCCATCTCTGACCGTACCGCAGACCAAGAAAGCCCAATTTTAGCTGCGTTTATGCAGCTGGTGAATATCGCCAATACTCGTTGTTTAGCTTCTGAGCTTTTGGAGTTACTTGAAACTCCGGCTATTCTGGCTCGCTTTGGTTTAAGTGAAGATGAGTTTATTCAAGCCAAACTATGGGTCGAAGAAGCGGGCATTCGCTGGGGACTCAACCCAACCACCAGTACTGAATTTGATTTACCTGCGAGTGAACAAAACACATGGCAATTTGGTATCGAGCGTATGCTGCTTGGCTATGCCATGCCAGATTCAGCAGGGCTGTTTGATGGTCAGACGCAAGTATTAGCGCCTTACAATGAGGTGCAAGGCATGAGTGCTGAGCTTGCAGGTAAGTTGGCTCATTTTATTGAAACCATCAGCGATTACCGTTCTCGATTAGCGCAAACTAAAACCATTGAGAGCTGGCGAGAGACGCTTACCTTAATGTTGGATGATTTCTTTAGTGTTGAATTGGAAGGTGAGGTCGCGCTGAAGTCGATCCGCGATACCCTACAAGCGTTAAAAGAACAGTTGCAAGATGCCGAGTTCGAGCAACCGCTATCGCCAAGCATTATTACTCAATATCTACAGAACAAACTTTCTGGTACGCGTGTGAGCCAGCGCTTTTTAGCTGGGCAAGTAAACTTCTGTACCCTAATGCCGATGCGTTCAATTCCGTTTCGTGCTGTTTGTTTGTTGGGGATGAATGACGGTGTTTATCCGCGTTCGATGCCGCCAGAAGGCTTTGACCTAATGAATGGCCGCGCAAGACCGGGTGACCGGTCTCGTCGAGATGATGACCGTTATCTGTTTTTAGAAGCCATTCTCTCTGCGCAGCAAAGCCTCTACATCAGTTATGTCGGCCGTTCAATTCAAGATAACACAGAGCGTGTTCCTTCGGTGTTGGTGTCTGAGTTGATGGAGTATTGCCATCAAAACTACTGCTTAGAAGGGCAGCAACATCTATCGGTGGATGAATCTGGTGAGCAACTTTTAGAGGTGATGCATCACTCACATGCCATGGTGCCATTTAGCCCGTCGGCCTTTCTTGGTAAACAGCCAAGTTACGCCAAAGAGTGGTTGCCTGCGGCTTGTCGCCAAGGACAAAAGAGTGGTGAATTTAATCGCCAATTGGTCGATTATCTCACCGATGCGGAGAAGTCTATCGAACTCAATTTAGTTGAACTGCAACGTTTTTGGCGCATGCCTGTTCGTTACTTCTTCAATCGTCGCCTCAAAGTGGTTTTTGAGCCGCCGCTGCCGATCATGCAAGATGATGAACCGTTTGTTCTGGATGGGTTAGAGAGCTATCAAATGCGGGATGGCTTATTGGAGCAACTGTTACAGTCCAACCTTGAGCCTCAGCAAGTTGTTGAACAGTATGTTGAATTGCAGCGAGCTCAAGGTAAGTTACCGGTGGGCGCGTTTGGTGAAATCGAGTTTGATACCAACCGAGTTCAAGCGGAAGAAATGGTGAAAGAGCTTAATTTTGTTTGTTCTGCGTCCCAAGAAGATTTGGCGGTTAAACTGCGCTTTGATGATATTGCAGACGACCATAGCGTGACATTAACTGGTTGGCTGACCAATCATTATCAATCCGGTTTGGTGAGGTATCGCAGCGGTAAAATTCGCGCGCAAGATTATTTATCCGCTTGGATTGATCATTTGGCGATGGCGGCAATGGGACACGTTAACCGCACTCATATGATCGGTTACGACCGCAAAGAGGGCGTGGTTCATCTCGTCTATCCTGCCATTACGGATAAAGAAGAGGCGCATTCGATATTGAAAGAGTTGGTTCGCTTGTTCTTTAGTGGCATGACAGAGCCGCTGGCTTATTTCCCACGAACCTCACTTGCTTGCGTAGAGGCCGGTTTCTCTCGTGGTCAATGGGTTGATGACGAAGAGAAATCGTTGAAGAAAATGGAAACGGCTTTCAATGGTGGCTTCAACAATATGCCGCCAGCGGAAGGAGCCGATGCCTATATCTCCCGTATTTGGCCAGAATGGAATAGTGAACTTGCTGCTAAGGTGCGCACAACGACGGCACTGGTGCTGCAAACGCCAAGGTTACAAGCACAAGATATTCATGATGCGGATGCTGGTAATGAGAGTTAGGGAAGTGGTTGGCCGCCAGAAAATCATTATTAGTGTAGGGCGTTCGCTGTACGGCCATTGGTCAGAGGGACCATTATTCGGTTGGTCTGTTGCAAACATGTACTGCTTGCTCAACTCGTGACGCGCATACTAGCGGTTGACTGAATGATGTTCCGTGAGTGGGATCTCATTCGATTGTTAATAGTGACCGCTTGATAGATATAAACGCAAAAAATTGATACTGGATCACATTTGGTCTGGTGAAAAATGTTCGATAAAGGTCTGATTGATATGACATCTTCGTCAGTTGTTACTGCTCTAAATACAATGACTTTCCCACTGCATGGGGCGCGGTTAATTGAAGCCTCAGCGGGTACAGGGAAAACCTTTACTATCGCAGGTTTGTATTTACGTTTGCTTTTGGGTCATGGTAGTCCAAATGCTCGTCATCAAGCGCCTTTAACGGTTGACCAAATCTTGGTTGTAACCTTTACGGAAGCGGCAACGGCTGAATTAAGAGATCGTATCCGGGCGCGAATTCACGATGCCCGAATTGCATTTGCTCGTGGTCAGAGTGATGATCCCGTTATCAAACCTTTGTTGGATGACATTGATGATCATGCGCAGGCGGCAACCATTTTGTTGCAAGCTGAGAGACAGATGGATGAAGCCGCGGTTTACACCATTCATGGCTTTTGTCAGCGTATGTTGACCCAAAATGCGTTTGAGTCAGGCAGTCGATTCAACAATGAATTTGTTACCGATGAAAGTCACCTAAAAGCTCAAGTCGTGGCGGATTACTGGCGACGTAATTTTTATCATTTGCCGCTTAATTTAGCGGGAGCCGTGAGAGATATTTGGCCGTCGCCAAATGCATTATTAAAAGATGTCGGTGGCTATCTAACTGGCGCGCCATTAACGCTATCTACTCAAGCCATGCAATCAAGCTTAGCCGAGCTTAATCAAGCGAATTTAGAGTGTATCGAGAAGCTCAAGCAGTGTTGGCGTGAGAGCCAAGAGGATTATCTTACGCTGATTTCAGAGTCTGACGTCAATAAGCGCAGTTATACGAAAAAGTCTCTTCCCGCGTGGTTAGAAAGCGTCAACCAATGGGCAGCAGCACCAACTTTGGATTATCAGTTCCCAGATAAGCTGGAGAAGTTCGCGCAAAATGTGTTGAAAGAAAAGACACCAAAAGGTCAAGCTCCTACCCATCCAGCATTTGAAGCGATAGAAGCGTTCCTTGAGCAACCGGTAAGTTTGAAAGCGCCTATGCTCGCACACGCCATTGAGCAGTGCCGCGCCATGCTGGCGGCCGCTAAGCAGCAAAAACAATGGCTCTCTTTCGATGACTTGCTTACCAATCTCTCCGCTGCGATGGACAATGATCAAGACGCTCTGTTGGCTGAGCGTATTCGCCAATTGTACCCAGTAGCGATGATCGATGAGTTCCAAGATACCGACCCTCTGCAGTACAGTATTTTTAGCCGTATTTATTTACCGCATCCTGAGTGCGGCCTATTTATGATCGGCGATCCAAAACAGGCGATTTATGGCTTCCGCGGCGCGGATATCTTTACCTACATCAAGGCGAGAAATCAGGTTTCTTCGCACTTCACCCTAGGGACGAACTGGCGTTCGAGTGCTGATATGGTCGCTGCGGTCAATCAAGTATTTGAGCTGCCTGATAGTGCGTTTATCTATGTTCAAGACATTCCTTTCTTACCGGTTGACGCAAGCCCCAAAGCAGATTTGCGTACTTGGCAACTTAATGGAGAAGTACAACCCGCCCTGACTTATTGGTTGCAAGAGGCGGACGATAAACCCTTGCCTAAAGGTGACTACCATCATGCGATGTCTTCTGCATGCGCGGACAAAATCCACGCTATTTTGACCGCGTCTCAGCAGCAACAAGCGGTGTTCACGGATGCGAAAGGGCAAAAGCCGATCCAAGCTGGTGACATTGCTGTGTTAGTGCGAACCGGAACGGAAGGGCGCATGGTGAAACAGGCGCTTGCCCAGCAAGGGATCGCAAGTGTTTACCTATCTAATCGCGATAGCGTGTTTGTCTCTACCATAGCGCAAGATCTGCAGCGTTTGTTGCAGGCGGCGTTAACACCTGAGAATGATCGAGCTTTGCGTGCGAGCCTTGCTTCAGAGCTATTCTCTCTTGATGCTGGTAGCTTAGACGCGCTGAATAATGATGAGACCGCATGGGAAAACGCCGTTAACGAGTTCAAAGAATATCGTAAGTTATGGATTCAGCGTGGCGTGTTACCGATGTTGCGTGCAGTGATGAGTAAGCGCCATATCGCTGAGCGTTTACTAGAGGAAGAAAACGGTGAGCGAGCTCTTACCGATTTGATGCACATTGGCGAACAGCTGCAACAAGCAAGTGGTGAGCTAGATAGTGACCACGGTTTGTTACGTTGGTTGGCTCAATCAATTAGTGATGCTGAAAATGGCCTTGGTGGCAGCGATGATCAGATTCAACGTTTGGAGTCTGAGCGTAATTTGGTGCAAATCGTCACCATTCATAAATCTAAAGGCTTGGAGTATGACCTCGTCTTCTTACCGTTTGTCATGAGTTACCGACAAGCCAGCGAAGCCAAATATTATGATGCCGAGCGCGACCAAACGATTCTTGATATTACCGATGATGAAGAGGTGTTAGAGCTGGCCGATAAAGAGCGGTTGGCGGAAGACTTGCGTTTGATTTACGTTGCACTGACTCGTGCTGTCTACGGCTGTTTTATTGGTGCAGCACCGCTAAGAAATGGTCGTTCAAGTAAAGAGCCTACAGGTGCCCATAAGAGTGCCATGGGCTATTTATTGCAAAATGGCGAAGAAGGGGGCATAGCCGATCTCGCTAATGCGATAGCCAAACAAGCGGACAATCTAGCTTGTGTGGTTGAAGCCTCTTTACCTGATACACCAGATTCTCCGTATCAAGCAAACCAAGAAATTTCTGAGCCACTGCACGCGCAAGAGCTGCAACAAGAGATCGATCGCAACTGGCGATTAACCAGTTATTCGGGTTTAGTGAAGCAAGGCTCTCACGGCCATGATGCGTCGAGTGAGTTACTGCGCTTGGATGTCGATTCTTCGGGAGAGCATGATGAGCAGCAACTTGAAGAACCAGAGCGTTCGATTTTCAACTTCCCGCGTGGTGCTCGTCCCGGTACTTTTTTACATACTTTGTTTGAAGAGGTGGAGTTTACTCTGCCTGCGACGGATCCAAGTAACCAAGCCATTATCCTTGAGCTGATGGAAAGTGAGCAATTGGAAGCGGAGTGGTTACCTGTATTGCAACAGCTGGTGGACACGGTTTTAGCGACCCCTTTAGATGGCAAACAGTTAGTGCTTAATCAAAAGCTACCAGCACAGCGTTTAGTGGAGCTGGAGTTCCTACTGCCGATTGAAGTGCTTAACGCCTCGGCATTGAACCGTATTGTACAGCGTCATGATCCATTATCGGCTAAAGCTGGCGATCTTGGTTTTCATACCGTGCAGGGCATGCTGAAAGGTTTCATCGATTTGGTGTTTGAGCATCAAGGCAAATACTACGTACTGGACTGGAAATCGAACCATCTTGGTGATGATGTCAGCGACTATCATGGCGAGGCTTTAAATCATGCCATGGCTGATCATCGTTATGATCTCCAGTATCAAATTTATGCGCTGGCGCTGCACCGTTTCTTGCGTAGCCGAGTAGCTAACTATGATTATCAACAGCATTTTGGCGGAGTGTATTACTTGTTCTTACGTGGTATGGATGGCGAAAGTGGCCATGGAATTTTCTCAGCCAAACCGAGCTTAGCGATGCTTGATGAGTTAGACCGTTTGATTGATGGTCAGGAGATTGAAAATCGTGATAATCAACAAGGGCAGATGGAGCTAGGACTATGATGCTAGAAACATTGAAGCGATTAGCTAGTAAGGGCTCTATTCGTCAATTAGATTACCAGTTTGCACGTTTTATTTTTGCACAGTCTCAGCAGCAAGAATTAGCCTTTATTGCTGGCGTAGTTAGTAGTGAACTTGGAAAAGGTCACATTTGTTTACCTATGACGGATGGGCAAGGACAGCCGGTCGATTTAGCCAGCAAACTTGGCTTGTATGGCGAAGCAGCACAGCAACTCAATCAGACCTTGCTTACGATTGATTGGCCTCAATTACTCACGAATTCATCGCTTGTGGCTAGCAGTGAAGCAAATAGCCTGCCGCTGGTATTTGATGGTCAAAGACTTTACCTTCACCGTTACTGGCACTACGAAGTGAGTTTGGCTGAGCGTTTAAATAGCTTTGGGACACCCATGATCCTAAAGCCTACTGATGTCCAAAAGCTGTCTCAATTGCTTGATCATCTGTTTGCACGCAGCTATCACTTCTTGTTTTCAGCCCTTGCTAAAACTGGCCTTGAGGCGACAAGCCAAGTCCAACGCCAGCAGATGGTTTGCGATCACCTTGATGTGGTCAACGACAGCCAACTTGATTGGAACGCGATTGATCAAGTGCTACTTGGTGCGACTCGTTCAGAGCAGCTGCAGCCCCTCGATGAGCTAGTGCCACTTGCTGCTTGCGTCAATTGGCAAAAAGTCGCGGCAGCCATTGCGCTAACCAAACGCTTTGCCGTGATTTCTGGTGGGCCGGGTACAGGTAAAACCACCACGGTAACCAAACTACTCGCAGCGTTAATTGAACAATCTTCTCAGTCAAGTTCAGAACCGTTGACGAATGTGCCGACAATTAAGTTGGTCGCACCTACTGGTAAAGCGGCGGCGCGTTTAACAGAATCGATTGGCAAAGCGGTGGATGCATTGCCCGTGAGTCCTGAGTTGAAAAAGGCGATTCCAACCGAGTCGAGCACTTTGCATCGCTTATTGGGCGCGTTGCCCAACAGCGCTGAGTTTAGACACAATAAAGAGAACCCGCTCCATTTGGATATCTTAGTGGTAGATGAAGCATCGATGGTTGATTTGCCTATGATGTTCAAATTGGTCGATGCGCTGCCAGCCCATGCGCGTTTGATTCTACTGGGGGATAAAGATCAGCTGGCTTCAGTAGAAGCGGGCGCAGTTTTAGGTGATATTTGCTCGTTTCATCAAGATGGCTACAGCCCATCTCAGGGTAAGTTAATTGCTCAGCTTACGGGGTATCAATCGCTAGAGCAGCAAAGCGGCAAAGGCAGCAGCGTAGGGGATGGCTTATGTATGCTGCAAAAGAGTTATCGCTTTGATGCTCGTTCAGGCATTGGTCAGTTAGCCAAAGCGATCAATGCAGGCTCTGCGCATAAAGTTGATCAAGTATGGCAACGTGGCTTTGAGGACATTAATCATTACCCGTTAGATACTCAGCATTACAATCAGTTGATTCAAACCATGGTCACTGAGTACAAAGGCTATCTTGGCCGCATTGCTAAACCACAACGACTCGCTGAGACCGATCAGCTTGAGTCCGTCACTCAAATGGCCAAAGTGGGTTTAGATGCCTTTGGTGGTTGTCGCTTACTCTGTGCTATCCGTGAAGGTGACTTTGGTGTGACTGGGTTAAATCAACGCATCGAAAGGGCGCTAGCTGCTCGTAACCTAATTCATACTCAAGATGAGCTTTGGTATCACGGTAGACCTGTGATGGTGACTCGCAATGATCATGCGCTTGGTTTGTACAACGGTGATATTGGGTTGTGTATTTTGGATGAGTCTGAATCTCAACCTCGTCTTAAAGTTTTCTTTGAGTTGCCTGATGGTAGTGTCAAGTCGGTACTGCCGAGCCGAGTACCTGAGCATGAAACCGCATTTGCGATGACGATACACAAATCTCAGGGCAGTGAATTTGATTTTACCTTGATGCTTCTACCAAAAGATTTCAGTCCTATCTTAACGCGTGAATTGATTTATACCGGCATTACACGTGCGAAAAAGCGTTTGGCTTTGTATGGTCAAATTGATGTGATTAAGCGGGGAATAAAAGTTACGACAGAGAGGGCGAGTGGTTTGGTTGAAAGGTTAAAGGGCTGAGAAGTTAAAGGTTAAAAACCATCCTTGGTTACAGCAAAGCAAAGGTGCGATAAAAGGTTAATTGAATACGGAAGTGAAAGAGATGCTGCGAATTTGGTACTTGTCTTGGTAACCCAAAATGAAGGTCTTTAAGCCTTCTGATACAGGGAAGACGCAGTGCACATCCAAATTGATTAATAGCTCGTTCTCGGCCATATCCCAAAAGCTTTGTACTGAATTACAAATAATGGTTTTCATGACTGTTGCTCTTAGTGACGTTGATATCTACCTCAAGCAATCCGTGCGACCTAGTTTTTACTAGGTGAAGATGAGTCCTATCGGGCTTTTCTGTGAAAGCGGTCGAATTTTATACAACTATTGCTGTGAAATAAAGCGAATATTCAAAGTTTTATTCAAATGTTATCGATGCCAGAACCTCTGGCATCGATGCCGATTAGCCTTGATTTGTATTCGTCATTAAAATCTTAGAGTTACGCTGATAATTGTATAGATTCTTCTTTTTCATCGGTAATCGCTCTACGCCAACTTCGCTAAAGCCCTGCTCGCGGAACCAATGCAAACTGTGGGTGGTGAGCACAAATATCTGTTTGATACCTTGCTGTTTAGATTGCTGTTTCATGTAGTTGAGCATCACAAGACCGCGGTTGCCATCACGATATTCTGGGTGAATAGCTACGCAAGCCATCTCAGCCATATGCTCTTCAGGGTATGGATACAATGCCGCACAACCAATAATGAGGCCATCTTTTTCAATGATGGTGAACTGGTGAATTTCTTGCTCAAGTTGTTCACGAGAACGGCGAACCAAAACACCTTGTTCCTCTAGTGGGCGAATAAGATCAAGAATGCCACCGATGTCATCAATTTGCGCTAAACGTACGCGCTCCGAACTTGCATAAACAATTTGCGTACCGATACCATCGAGAGAGAACAGCTCCTGAACTAAAGCGCCATCCACTTTGTAACTAATTAAGTGGCTGCGAGGTACGCCCGCTCGACACGCAGTAATCGCAGCACGTAGAAATCGCAAGGTTCCGGAAGAGTTATCGCTACTTTGGTCGACATCACTTTCTAATCGGTTGAGGATGGTTTCTGCCTCGCGAGGTACAAGCTCGGCAATTTCTTCGCCATTCTCGTCAATAATACCTTGCTCTGAGCAAAAGCCGATTAACTTGTCAGCTTTGAGACGAATAGCCACTTGAGTCGCGACTTCTTCCGACAGTAAGTTAAATGATTCTCCAGTAACTGAACTGGCAATCGGCCCAAGCAATACGATAGAGCCTTGGTCCAGCATTCGGTTGATGCCTTCAATATCAATGCGACGAATTCGCCCGCTATGGCAGTAATCTACGCCATCATCCACACCAAGTGGTTGAGCAATAACAAAATTACCACTGACGACATTCAGTTGAGTACCGGCCATTGGGGTATTGCTTAAGCTCATTGAAAGCTGGGCAGTAATGGCGAGTTGTAATTGCCCCGCTGCTTGCATAACTAATGGCAGAGCATGAACATCGGTAATTCGCACACCCTTGTGGTACGCGGTTGTGTTCTCGCTATTATCTAAGATGGCATTGATCTGTGGTCGAGCGCCATGTACTAAGACTATCTTAACGCCTAAGCTATGGAGTAAGGCCAAGTCACTGATAATATGCTTAAAGTTTTTATCCGCGACCGCTTCTCCGCCCAACATGATCACCATGGTTTTGCCTCGGTGAGCATTGACATAAGGGGCTGACTGACGAAATCCTTTTACGAGCGCGGTACTACGAATTTTCACATTTATGTCCATTTGGTGAATTTATATGTTGTTATAGTGCAAATTTATTCCTTTTTCGGCAAGGTTTTTTTTGAATAGAAACCCAATAATTTACTTCGCTAGATTGAGCGATATTTCGCAGCATGATATAGAATCACTTTCTATATAGAGATCGTTTGTGATGACCGCTGCAGTGAAAGAAAATCGAAACAACCGCAAATTGTTAGGCACATTTTCATTCAAGAATAAATGGATGGAAATTTTGGTGTGGTTGCTGGCGATCGCGGTCAGTGTGCTGGTGGCCTACGGCGCAATGGCACTGCATAAACGATATCTCGAGGTCACGTACCCTAAATCTTTGGTTTACGGCACTTGGGTTGAAACTGAGGTCGCGCCTTATTTAGCAGAGACTTTTGTGCTTAGCCCGTCAGGGGTTGTGATTGATGGTGGTGTGGTGGATACCGAGTTTTCATTTGACGGTAAAACCTTAGAGTACAAACATGGCAATCAAACCAAACGTTTCAAATTTGAAATGGAAAACTGGAACGAGATGGAGCTAGAAACCGATGCGCTCTATCAGCCTATGTTTGTGAAAAAGGTGCAAAAATAGCTCGTCTTATCCTAATAATGGATTGACGAGTAGAGCTTCTATTGCCATCCTCGTTGCAATGCGTTTAAGGACTTAAGCTCGTAATGATAAAATACCTACCTTTGGCAGCGTCTGTGCTGCTGTTTGGTTGTGCTCAACCAACGGAGCGCGCCCAGCAATATCTTGATGGCGAATTCAATAATACTCTCAACCGTGTTGAAACGGTCGAGTCTTCCGTTTCTCGTGATTTTACCGAGTTTCATCGTCAAGCCGAACAAGTGGTTAATAAATCACCTTCGATGGCGAACACTTATCAGCCCTTGTATGAAAAACTCAATGAGTGGGTATTGCAAAGCGGTGACCCAAGCCAGTTAGCCAGTTTCGGCATTCAAACCGCCCAGCTTGGCGGCGGTGATAAGCAAGGTAATGTTTTATTTACTGGCTATTTCTCTCCGGTTATGGAGCTACGTCATCAGCCAAATGAAGTCTATAAGTACCCTGTTTACGCCAAACCTAATTGCGACACGAATTGCCCAACTCGCGCAGAAATTTACGCAGGTGCTTTAGCGGGGCAAGGCTTAGAGCTTGGCTACGCGCCAAACATGATTGACCCCTTTTTAATGGAAGTGCAGGGCAGTGGCTTTGTTCACTTCGAAGATGATGACACACTTGAATACTTTGCTTACGGTGGTAAAAACAACAAAGCCTACGTCAGTATTGGTAAAGTGTTGATTGAACGTGGCGAAGTGCCGCGTGAAAAAATGTCGATGAAAGCGATTAAAGAGTGGGTACTGGACAATGATGACGCCACCGTACGTGAAGTGCTAGAACAAAACCCTTCGTTTGTGTTCTTCTCTCCACAGGCTGATGCGCCAGTGACTGGGTCGGCAGGCATTCCGCTATTACCTATGGCATCTGTCGCGGGCGACCGCTCTATCTTCCCGATGGGGACGCCAATTCTGGCGGAAGTGCCACTGTTAAATGCTGATGGTTCTTGGAGCGGTGCACACCAATTACGTTTGCTTATTGTGTTAGATACAGGCGGCGCGGTAAAACAGAACCATCTTGACCTATACCATGGTATGGGGCCAAGAGCAGGAACCGAGGCGGGTCATTACAAACATTTTGGCCGGGTATGGAAGTTGGGTTTAGAACACTCAGCCACGCAAGCGCCTTGGGCGATGCCACCGGAAAAACGTCAATAAACGACGTTGCAGAACCTAGACTTTTCCATAAAGAGTGCGTATAAAACGCACTCTTTGTTTTTGCACCGATTTACGAGTGAGCACTATGCGTGAATTAGATACTCCAGCTTCTGATAACTACAACCAACGTTTTGGTGGCACTCGCCGTTTATACGGTAATAGTGAAGTCGAAATTTTGCGTGCTGCACACGTGTGTGTGATTGGTATTGGCGGTGTGGGTTCTTGGGCGGTTGAAGCGCTGGCTCGTACTGGTATCGGTGAGCTGACCTTAATTGATATGGATGATGTTTGCGTGACTAACATTAACCGTCAAATCCATGCGATGAGTGGTACGGTTGGTCAAAGCAAAATCGAAGTGATGGCAGAGCGTGTTAAGCTGATTAACCCTGAGTGTAAGGTCAACCTAATTGATGACTTCATCACACCAGATAATCAACATGAGTACTTAACCAAAGAATACGATTACGTGTTAGATGCGATTGATAGCGTGAAAGCGAAAGCGTCGCTATTGGCATATTGTCGCAGCAACAAAATTAAAGTAATCACCACTGGTGGTGCGGGTGGTCAAATCGATCCAACCCAAATTAAAGTGGCCGATCTGACCAAAACTATCCAAGATCCGTTGGCGAAGAAGATTAAAGATACGCTACGTCGTCATCATAACTTCCCAAAGAATCCACAACGTAAGTTCAATATTGAGTGTGTGTTCTCTACTGAACAACTTAAGTACCCTCAAGCAGATGGTTCAGTATGTGGTGTTAAATCGACAGCGGAAGGGCCAAAACGTATGGATTGTGCCAGCGGCTTTGGTGCAGCGACGGTAGTCACTGCCACTTTTGGTTTTGTTGCCGTATCGCGCATTGTTGAAAAGCTGATTCAAAAGCACTCAAAGTAATCACCATGGAGTTACTTATGTCTACGTTTCCTGAAAACCCATTCGGTCACGACATTAGCGCGGCTGATATTGCTGAGACCATGCAAAACTTTAAAGGCTGGGAAGATCGCTACCGCCAGGTGATTCAATGGGGCAAAAAGCTACCTGTCATGCCAGAGGAGCTGAAATCACAACAAGTGATGGTTTCAGGCTGTGAAAGCCAAGTGTGGTTGGTGAGTGAGCAAGTAGAAGGTACGTGGTATTTTTGCGCTGACTCTGATGCGCGCATTGTGCGTGGGCTAATTGCTCTAGTCATGGCGGCCTTTAATGGCAAAACCAGTGAGCAGATTCAACAGTTTGATGTTGATGGTTACTTTGAGAGTTTAGGGCTGGTGGCACATTTAAGTCCATCGCGTGGCAACGGGCTGAAAGCCATTGTTGATCAAATCAAACAAACGGCTGTTTAAATATTCCGAGGCTTGCATTCATGCAGGCCTTAATGTTATCCCCCTTATTTGTAAATTCTGCTTCGTCCGTAGCACCCAATTACGCTGAGAATCGGCGCTAAATTCGATAAAATCAGTGCTGTATAAATTTTAATCATTAAGATATTAATGTCTTAAAAAATACATGGCTTTACAGCTCTTGTTGTTGATGCGTAAAGGCTGTACAATTCGCGCCCTTATTAATGTCCCGTCTTTTGAGAGGCTACATGACCACTGCGAAAATAAATCTACTCGACTTCAATCGCCAAGGAATGCGCAAATTCTTCGCTGAAGAATTGAACGAAAAAGCGTTCCGTGCTGAACAGGTGATGAAGTGGATTTACCATTTCGGTGTTGATGACTTCGACAACATGACCAACATTAACAAGAAGCTACGTGAGAAGCTTAAGCATCGTTGTGAAATCAAAGCGCCAACAGTAGCAGAGGCTCAGCACTCTTCTGATGGCACGATTAAATGGGCAATGAAAGTTGGCGATCAAGACGTAGAAACAGTTTATATCCCTGAAGATGATCGCGCGACTTTGTGTGTGTCTTCTCAGGTAGGTTGTGCGTTGGAATGTAAATTCTGTTCAACGGCTCAGCAAGGTTTTAACCGTAACCTAAAAGTATCAGAAATCATCGGTCAAGTTTGGCGCGCTGCGCGTGAAGTTGGTCTGCAAAAAGAAACGGGTCGCCGCCCAATTACTAACGTGGTAATGATGGGCATGGGTGAGCCATTGCTGAACATGAAAAACCTGATCCCTGCGCTAGAGTTGATGCTCGATGATCTTGGATTTGGTCTATCTAAACGCCGTGTAACTGTATCGACTTCTGGTGTGGTTTCTGGCCTTGATCAAATGACAGGTCAAATTGACGTTGCATTGGCAATCTCTCTGCATGCGCCTAATAACAAGTTGCGCAGTGAAATCATGCCGTTGAATGACCGTTGGGATATCCAAGACTTCCTTGGCTCTGTTGGGCGTTACATTGCTTCTTCAAATGCTAACCGTGGCAAAGTAACTGTTGAGTACGTGCTGCTTGACCATGTGAATGATGACATGGACCACGCTCGCGAATTGGCAGAACTGCTAAAAGATACGCCATGTAAGATTAACTTGATTCCGTTTAACCCATACCCGGGTTCTCCGTACAAGAAACCAAGCAATTCTCGTATTGACCGTTTCCAAAAAACATTAATGCAGTACGATCACACCGTTACAGTACGTAAAACGCGTGGTGATGATATTGATGCGGCTTGTGGTCAGTTGGTTGGTGATGTGATTGACCGTACTAAACGTACAGCGACAATTAAAGCGGCTAAGGGCGAAACTATCGACGTAAAAGCGGTATAAGCCAAAGTGAATTTATACAAGCCAGAGCCTAGCTCTGGCTTTTTTGTAGCTAAATGATAGCTTTTTATCGAACTTTGTCGGAATATCGACCAAGCAAAATGTCAATTTTTAGAAAAACCTTGAGCTGGCTGTAATTTATCTATCTAAGTTGTGTTGTTTCATGCTTGATATCTATTAGAATTAACAGTTATACCCATAGTTTCAGTCAATTTGACAATTGAACGCGCTGAAATAAGGCAAAAGACAATCTGAAAACCTAACTCTTCTGAATTTTTCACCTGTTGCAGGTGTATTAAATTAGGTAACTGATTGAGAAATTTACTCGCTTTGGCAAAACCAATAACTAACTAAAAATAACGAATAGTGGTTGCCGACGTTAGAAACAGAGACAGACAATTATGAACTCGGAACAAACAGCTCCAGTAAACGAAGACAATGTAGACAGCATTCGCCTTGAGGCGGGAACCATCCTGAAAAACAAGCGTGAAGAGCTCGGCTTAAGCCAAAAACAAATCGCTGATCGTCTACGTTTACGCATTTCTATTATTGAAAACATCGAAGATAACCAATTTGAGTCAGACCAAGTTGCCACGTTTACTCGTGGTTATTTGCGTTCTTACGCCAAAGCGGTTGGTATTGATGAAGAAGTCGTTTTTAGCGCACTGGATGACTGTGGCAGTGCTCAGCAACAAGAGCAAAAAATGCAAAGCTTCTCGCGTCAGACAAATCGAGAGAAGCACGATAGCCGTATCATGCTCATCACATGGGGTATTGTGGCGGTGATTGTTGGCATTTCATCGGTTTGGTGGTGGCAAAATCAACAGAAAGATGTGGTGGATTTGGTCGCTCAAGAAGAGCTTATCGACAGTACGCCAGACGCGCAGTTAGAAACCATTGCCGCTGAGCAGCCTGCACTTGATGTTGCGCCTTTAGAAACGATTGAAGCAGAATCTGAGCCACAGCAACCTGTTGTTGAAGAGAATGCTTCAAATGATGAAGCGCAAGTAGAAGCGCCTCAAGCATCAACCCAACAAGCTAGTCAAGATGATGCTGCCACTAAAGCAGCGAAAACAGAATCGGCACCAGAAGCACAAGCCGCAGAGCCAGTGACCCCATCTGAACCTCAAACAGAGCCAGTAGCTCTAAATAGCTTAGTCATTAACTTTAATGGCGATTGCTGGATTCAAGTTAAGGATGCTACGGGTAAAACCTTAGTATCACGCGTTAAAAATGCTGGTGAAGAGCTAAAACTTGAAGGTAAAAAACCTTACAAAGTCATTTTAGGTGCGCCTGAAAACGTTTCTATCACATTAGCAAGTGAACCTGTCGACCTTTCTGGGTATACTGCAGGCAAAGTAGCAAGATTCACTTTACCTTAGAAAATACTATGCAACACGAATCTCCTATCAAACGTCGCCCATCTAAACGTATTTATGTGGGTAACGTGCCTATTGGTGATGGTGCACCGATTGCTGTGCAATCAATGACTAACACCAGAACAACAGACGTAGAAGCGACTGTTGCACAAATTAAATCACTGGAAAATGTGGGTGCAGACATTGTACGTGTTTCTGTTCCTACAATGGATGCCGCAGAAGCATTCCGCGAAATTAAAAAGCAAGTGAACGTGCCGCTAGTAGCGGATATTCACTTCGACTACCGAATCGCACTGAAAGTCGCTGAATACGGCGTCGATTGTTTGCGTATTAACCCGGGCAACATCGGCAACGAAGATCGTATTCGTTCTGTTGTTGACTGCGCGCGCGACAAAAACATTCCTATCCGTATTGGTGTGAATGGCGGTTCGTTAGAAAAAGACATTCAGATGAAATATGGCGAGCCAACAGCAGAAGCGCTGTTGGAGTCAGCAATGCGTCACGTTGATATCCTTGACCGTTTGAACTTTGATCAATTCAAAGTGAGCGTAAAAGCCTCTGACGTGTTCCTAGCGGTAGATTCATATCGTTTGCTGGCGAAGCAAATCGATCAGCCATTACACTTAGGTATCACCGAAGCTGGTGGTGCGCGCGCGGGTTCAGTTAAATCTGCGGTGGGCTTAGGTATGCTGTTAGCAGAAGGTATCGGTGATACCTTGCGTATTTCGTTAGCAGCGAACCCAGTGGAAGAAATCAAAGTGGGCTTTGATATTCTGAAATCCCTGCGTATTCGCTCTCGTGGTATCAACTTCATCGCGTGTCCAAGCTGTTCACGTCAAGAGTTTGATGTGATCGGTACAGTTAACGCATTAGAAGAGCGCCTAGAAGACATTATCACGCCGCTGGATGTATCTATCATCGGTTGTGTAGTGAATGGTCCAGGTGAAGCGGAAGTTTCACACCTAGGTCTTGCGGGTAGTAACCGTAAGAGCGCCTTCTACGAAGACGGTAAGCGTCAGAAAGAGCGTTTAGACAACGATGATCTGATTGATAAGCTCGAAGCCAAAATCCGTGCGAAAGCCGCGGTGATGGACGAGTCAAATCGCATCGATATTAAAATTCAAGAATAGGTCTGACTGAGTCAGGCCTTTACTCATCTCAACGAGTATTACAGTAAGTAACAAGATTACGGTAACTATTGTGGCAAAAACTATTCAAGCAATTCGAGGCATGAACGACTGCCTCCCAACTCAATCACCACTGTGGCAAAAGCTAGAAAACACAGTGAAAAACGTCATTAGCGCGTACGGTTACAATGAAGTACGCATGCCAATCGTTGAGATGACGCATCTATTTAGCCGCGCTATCGGTGAAGTAACGGATGTGGTTGAAAAGGAAATGTACACCTTTGAAGACCGCAACGGTGACAGCCTAACTCTACGTCCTGAAGGCACAGCGGGTTGTGTTCGTGCAGGTATCGAAAATGGCCTGCTTTACAACCAAGAACAACGCCTATGGTACATGGGGCCAATGTTCCGTCACGAGCGCCCTCAAAAAGGTCGTTATCGTCAATTCCACCAATGTGGTGTTGAGGTTTTCGGTCTAGATGGTCCAGATGTAGACGCTGAACTGATCATGATGACTGCACGTCTTTGGCGTGAGCTAGGTATCGACAAACACGTTCGTCTAGAGCTGAACTCCATCGGTTCGTTAGAAGCGCGCGCAAACTATCGTGAAGCATTGATCGCATTCCTAGAGCAACATATGGATGTTCTTGATGAAGATTGTAAGCGTCGCATGCACACTAACCCATTACGTGTTCTGGATACTAAAAACTCAAACGTACAAGCGATTTTAGGTGATGCGCCTCGTCTATCTGATTACCTAGATGATGAGTCAAAGCAACATTTTGCAGGTCTTTGTGAACTTCTTGACGCTGCAGGCATCGAATACACAGTAAACGAACGTCTAGTTCGTGGTTTGGATTACTACAACCGCACAGTATTTGAGTGGATCACTGAAAGCTTAGGCTCTCAAGGTACAGTATGTGGTGGTGGCCGTTACGACGGTCTTGTAGAGCAGCTAGGCGGTAAAGCAACACCAGCAGTTGGTTTTGCTATGGGTCTAGAGCGTCTTGTACTGATGCTTGAAACGCTAGAGCTAGACGAAGTTCGTCGCAGCGTTGACGTGTACATGGTGACTGCGGGCGAAGGCACTATGATGGCAGGTATGAAGCTTGCTGAGCAGTTGCGTGAGCAAGTGCCGGGTCTTCGTGTAATGAACCACTTCGGTGGTGGTAACTTCAAGAAGCAATTTAAACGCGCAGACAAAGTAGGCGCGGTTGTGGCACTGGTACTAGGTGAAAACGAAGTCGCAGATAACACTGTGGTATTGAAAGACCTAGTCGGTGGTACACAAGAAACATTAAGCCAAGTAGACGCAGTCGCGAAATTGGCTGAGTTAATTTAATTAAACAAGTTTTAGCAAAGTGGCGCCGTTGAACGCCACTTTTGTAATGTTAAGAGGACAGGAAGTGGAACTCTACGATACTGAAGAACAACAAGTAGAAGCGATCAAAGACTGGTGGAAAGAGAACGGCAAAGCTGTGATCTTTGGTGCGGTTATTGGTTTAGGTGGCTTATTCGGTTGGCGTTACTACCAAGATTCAGTGACTGCGGCTCAAGAAGCAGCGTCAGAAAGCTACACCAAAGCGATTGAAACATTAGCAGCAAGTGGTGCTGATGCAGAAGGTCAAGTACAAGCCTTTATTGATGCGAATGGTGAGACAGAATACGCAGTACTAGCAGCACTTCAACTAGCAAAAGTGCAAGTTGAAGCGAACAAGCTAGACGACGCGATTGCGCAGCTTGAGTGGGCAAAAACAGCAACGAAAGATCAAGCTCTAACCGCGATTGTAAGTTACCGTTTGGCGCGCCTGCAGTCTGAGCAAGGCAAATTTGACGCAGCAATCTCTCAACTAGCAAGCATTACTGATGCAAGTTGGGCTGGTCGTGTTGCTGAACTGAAAGGTGACATCTTACTGCGCAAAGGAGATGCAGACGGTGCTTACGCAGCATACACAGAAGCTGAACAAGCAGGTGATGCAAGCCAAGCACTGAAAATGAAATTGGACGATCTAGCCAAGTAAGGGCACTGAGCATGAAAAAAATGCTGAATAAAGCGTTGGTTGCTGCGGTTATGGTTGGTGCTCTTGCAGGTTGTGCAAGTGAAGAAGACACCATCATCATGGCGCCAGTGCCGCAAGTAAACAGTGAATTTACCCCAGTAGGCCAATGGAGCACATCTGTTGGCAATGGTGTGGATTTTTACTTCTCTAAGCTTTCTCCTGAATACGCTTACGACAAAGTATTTGTTGCCAGCCGAGATGGTTTGGTTCGCGCTCTAAATCCAGAGAATGGCCAAGACATTTGGTCTATCGATCTAGAACAAGACGTACCTGCGCGTTTATCGGGTGGCATTACAGCCGGTTACAGCCAGTTATTTATTGGTAGCGAAAACGGTGAAGTGATCGCGCTTAATGAAGAAACGGGTGAGCTTGCTTGGCGTACTCCGGTTCAAGGCGAAGTATTGGCTGCTCCTGTTGTCGATTCAAACTTAGTTTTAGTCCATACCACTGAAGGCGTATTGGTCGCTTTAGACCAGTTAACTGGTGAGCAAAAGTGGGTGATTACCACTGAAGTTCCAAGTCTATCTCTACGTGGTAACAGCAAACCAGCTACCGTATCTGGCGGTGTGTTCTGGGGTACGGCAAATGGCCGTCTTGCAGCCGCGATTGTTGAACGTGGTCAGCTAATTTGGCAACAGCCGATTGGTACGCCTCAAGGTGCGACTGAAATTGATCGTTTAGTGGATGTTGATGCTTCACCGATGATCATGGGTGGTACTTTGTATGCAGTTGGCTTTAACGGTCAACTGACAGCAATTGACCTACGCTCAGGTAAAGCAGCATGGAAACGTAGCTACTCGTCTTCGACAGACATGGCGAACGATGGTAGCCGCTTATTTGTTGTGACTGACAAAGATCACTTAGTTGCGGTTGATGCGCGCAGTGGTACAGAACTTTGGAGCAACAAGCAGCTTGAGCACCGCTTAGTGACAGCGCCGACTTTGATTGGTGAATATTTAGTGGTGGGTGATAGTGAAGGTTACCTATACTGGATCGATCGCTTCACAGGTGAGTTTGTTTCTCAGCAGTTAGTAGACGATAGCGGTTTAGCTGTACCACCAATCGTGGTTGATGGCGGCTATGTTGTCGTAACACGAAATGGCGATGTAAAGAAACTGACGATCGCGCAATAATTTCGTGATATAATTCACATTCGGCTCCTGGCTGTTTTCAGCTAGGAGCCGTTTTATTGCATATACTCTAAATATTTTAATCTTTAGAGTATTAAAAATAGGCGCTGTAGTTATAGGTAAGTACTGGTTTTTCAATGCTATTTCCCAGTCATTACCTATAACTACATAAGAAAAAGAAATTGTAGAGGTTATTATGGTACCTGTTGTTGCTCTAGTAGGGCGTCCTAACGTAGGTAAGTCTACGTTATTTAACCGATTGACTCGTACACGCGACGCATTGGTTGCGGATTTCCCTGGATTAACTCGCGACCGTAAATATGGCCAAGCGAAACTTGGCGAACACGAATTTATTGTAATCGATACTGGCGGTATTGATGGCAGTGAAGAAGGTGTAGAAACTAAAATGGCAGAGCAATCATTAGCGGCGATTGATGAAGCTGATGTTGTGCTATTTATGGTTGATGGCCGTGCTGGTCTAACACCGTCTGACATTGCGATTGCAAACCACTTACGTAAGATCGAAAAGCCAGCCATGCTTGTGGTAAACAAAGTGGATGGTATTGATGCTGATGCAGCTTCAGCTGACTTCTGGCAGCTAGGTGTTGAGAACATGTACCAAATCGCTGCGGCTCATGGCCGAGGTGTTGGTGCTCTGATTGACCGAGCGCTAAATCCATTTGCTGAAAAGCTCATTGAAGAGCAGGGCGAGATTGAAGATCTGACTGACTTAGTTGATCAAGAAGAAGAGAAACTTGATTACAGCGAAGAAGAGGCAGAACAAGAGTTCAAGCGTCTACAAGACCAGCCGATCAAACTGGCAATCATTGGTCGTCCTAACGTAGGTAAATCAACACTAACCAACCGTATTCTTGGTGAAGAGCGTGTGGTTGTTTACGATATGCCGGGTACAACTCGTGACTCAATCTACATCCCAATGGAACGTGATGAGCGCGAATACGTACTGATTGATACGGCAGGTGTTCGTCGTCGTAAGCGTATTAACGAAACCGTTGAGAAGTTCTCAGTGGTTAAAACGCTTAAAGCGATTGAAGATGCGAACGTTGTGCTACTTGTTATTGATGCGCGTGAAAACATCTCTGATCAAGACCTTAGCCTACTAGGCTTTGCTCTGAACGCGGGTCGTTCAATCGTGCTTGCGGTAAACAAGTGGGATGGTCTGGATACAGACGTGAAAGAACACGTGAAGAAAGAGCTAGACCGTCGCCTAGGCTTCGTTGACTTTGCTCGTATTCACTTTATCTCTGCATTGCACGGTACAGGTGTTGGTCACCTATTTGAATCTGTTCAAGAAGCGTATAAGTCTGCAACGACGCGTGTTGGTACGTCTGTACTGACTCGTATCATGAAGATGGCAACAGAAGATCACCAGCCGCCATTGGTTCGTGGTCGTCGTGTTAAACTGAAATACGCGCACGCAGGTGGTTACAACCCACCAATCGTGGTTATTCACGGTAACCAAGTAAACGAACTTCCTGATTCGTACAAACGTTACCTGATGAACTACTACCGTAAGTCATTAGAGATTATGGGTACACCAATTCGCATTCAATTCCAGAACAGCGAAAACCCATTTGAAGGTAAATCTAACAAGATGACTATGTCTCAGGAGCGTAAGCGTAAACGCTTGATGAGTGCGGTTAAAAACCGTAACAAGTAATTGTTAGTGAACAAATAAATAAAGGGCTGCAATCGCAGCCCTTTTTCTATTTCAGTGTTTATGCCACTTCATCCATTAGAGGCGGTAAGTTAGGCTTTGCCGCTAAATCGTTTGGGTCAAAATCATCGACATTGATGACATACAAGCGTTGACGCTCAGCCTCAATCAGAAGGTCGGCTTCTGCTTGCTCGATGAGCCCTTTTTCTAGGCCAATTTGAGCAACCTTATCAAGCTGTAAGAATGGCTTACGCTGTTCCAATGCCTTACATATCTTATTGAATACTGGCTCAGCTTCAATGATGGTATGCAGCGCTTGCTCAATTTTACCTGCAGGGTTGTTCTCGCTTGCAACCAAATATTGGTTGCGACCTAGACGGTCACGAGTGGCACTCGGTGTTTGGAGTAGCTGCGCAACTTGGCTATCTAGCTTGTCGTTCGGCGCTTTGCGGACTCGGCCAAATGGCAATAACACAACACGCAGTAGGCGACCAATCAGTTTGTTCGGGAAGTTAGCCAGCAGCGCATCAATGGCTTGCTCGGTTTGATACAAGCAGTCTTGCATGCCCCAGTGCAGTAAAGGTAAATCTTCTTTATGACGGCCTTCGATATCAAAGCGTTTCAATGTGGCTGAGCCGAGGTAAAGTTGGCTCAGTACATCGCCAAGACGAGCTGAGATACGCTCTTTACGTTTTAGCGAACCGCCAAGTACTGCCATTGAAATATCCGATAACAAAGCGATGTTGGCGCTATAACGATTTAGTTGCTGATAGTAACGTGCAGTGGCATCACTGACAGGTGTTTCAGAGAAGCGACCATCGCTCACGCCGAGCCATAAGCTGCGCACTAAATTACTGAGTGTAAAGGCGACATGGCCCGATAGTGCAGCATCAAATTGCTCGAGGGCATCGTTACGATCAGAGTGAGCAGCTTCCATCTCTTTCAGGACATAAGGGTGACAACGAATTGCCCCTTGGCCATAGATGATCATCGAGCGGGTGAGGATGTTTGCCCCCTCAACCGTAATCGCAATTGGTGCGCCTTGGTAGCCACGAGCTAAGAAGTTAGCAGGGCCAAGGCAAATACCTTTACCACCAACAATATCCATTGCATCGATGATGCTGCGCTGACCGCGGTGCGTACAGTGATATTTTACAATTGCAGAAATGACCGATGGTTTCTCACCAAGGTCAATACCTGCCACTGTGAGTGCGCTGGCTGCATCCATTACATAAGCGTTACCTGCAAGGCGTGCGAGTGGCTCTTCAACCCCTTCCATGTGGCCAATAGGTTGTTTAAATTGACGACGAATGCGTGCGTAAGCGCCGGTTGCCAGTGCGGCTGTCTTAATGCCACCGGTTGAGTTTGAAGGTAGCGTAATACCACGGCCGACAGAGAGACATTCCACCAGCATGCGCCAGCCTTGGCCTGCCATTTCTTTACCGCCAATGATGAAATCGATAGGCACGAATAGGTCATTAGCGCGAGTCGGGCCATTTTGGAATGGTACATTAAGTGGGAAATGGCGGTTACCAATCTCAACCCCATCAAGGTCGGTTGGAATGAGAGCACAGGTAATACCGAGATCTTCTTGTTTGCCGAGTAAGCCCTCAGGATCTCGCAGCTTAAACGCAAGGCCAAGAACCGTCGCAACGGGCGCGAGCGTGATGTAGCGTTTATTCCACGTTAAGCGCATACCAAGCACTTGCTCACCTTGCCATTCTCCATAGCAAACCGTGCCATGGTCAGGAATAGCGCCAGCATCTGAGCCTGCTTCTGGGCTAGTAAGGGCAAAACATGGGATCTCTTTGCCTTCTGCAAGGCGAGGTAAGTAGTGATCTCGTTGTTCTTTAGTACCGTAATGTTGCAGCAGCTCACCCGGGCCAAGCGAGTTAGGTACGCCGACTGTCGATGAAAGTACACTTGATACGCCTGTTAACTTTTGTAGAACAAGAGATTGTGCATAGGCAGAAAACTCTAAACCGCCGTATTCCTTCTTAATGATCATGGCAAAGAATTTGTGTTGCTTTAGATATTGCCATACTTCGGGGGGCAGGTCGGCCAGTTCATGGGTAACTTGGTAATCGTTAACCATAGCGCACACTTCTTCCACTGGACCATCGAGGAAAGCTTGCTCTTCTTTGCTAAGGGTAGGAGCCTTAATATTATGTAGGGTATGCCAGTTAGGTTTACCTTTGAACAGCTCTGCTTCCCACCATACCGTACCCGCATCGAGCGCTTCTTTTTCGGTTTGTGACATCGCAGGGAGTACTTTACGAAATGCACTCAACGCTTTGGCGCTGAATAGTGATTGTCGAATCGAAGGGACGACAAACAGAGCAATCGCCAATACGTATGCGAGCCAACTGACTGCGCCAGCAGTACCAATGATGGTCAACGCGACGAGAGTTGCGGCGGTTGCAGCAATGGCGGCGAACAATGAAGTTCGACGGTAGAGGCAAACACACAATACCAGTGCAAAGCCAAATAGGGAGAGCAAGATGTCCATATTATTTATTCCTTTTTAGACGTGTTATCGCTGTTGTTCGTCTAGTTATACGGGGTTTACTTGTAAGAGGTCTAACCAGTTAAATTATAGTCGTCATGTTAATAAGATGTAAAATGTCGATATGGTTAAAAAGTGATCTGCGTAGAGTAAAGATTCTATATTTGTTAGCTGATGCTGATTTTGTGAGCGTGAAAGGTCAATAAACTATGAAATCTTGCCGTGTGACTATCGACAGTGAGAATTGTTCAAGTAAACTCAGAAGAGTCTGAGGCTGTTAATTTGGGCTAACTTTTTAACCTAAAAGTTAACCTTTAAAACAGCGCTCCATTACCGAATAAAAGAGAATGCCTATGTACCAGGATTTGATTAAAAGCGAGCTAACAGAAGCCGCTGACGTACTGAACAAGTTCCTAAGTGATGACCATAACATTGCGCAAATTGAAGCGGCTGCAAAACTGATTGCTGATTCTTTCAAACAAGGCGGTAAAGTACTGTCTTGTGGTAACGGTGGCTCACACTGTGATGCAATGCACTTCGCTGAAGAGCTTACTGGTCGCTACCGTGAAAACCGCCCAGGTTACCCAGGTATTGCGATTTCAGACCCAAGCCATCTTTCGTGTGTAAGTAACGACTTCGGCTACGATTTTGTTTTCTCTCGCTACGTAGAAGCTGTTGGTGCTAAAGGTGATGTACTGTTTGGTCTATCAACGTCTGGTAACTCAGGTAATATCCTAAACGCAATTGATGCGGCGAAAGCAAAAGGCATGAAGACCATTGCTCTAACCGGTAAAGATGGCGGTAAAATGGCAGGCTGTGCGGATATCGAGATTCGTGTTCCTCACTTTGGTTACGCAGACCGTATCCAAGAGATCCACATCAAGATCATTCACATCGTGATCCAATTGATTGAAAAGGAAATGGAGAAGTAAGCTCTATTTTCAACCACACGGTTTAGGTACGCAGCAAGTCTATACTTTGTATAGAGTTGCTGCGCATTGATATATAGGGAGTAACATAAGCCATGTGTGAATTGCTCGGCATGAGCGCCAATGTACCGACAGACATCTGCTTCAGCTTCACAGGATTAATGCAGCGCGGTGGCAATACAGGGCCACACAGCGATGGCTGGGGCATTACCTTTTACGAAGGCAAAGGCTTTCGCACCTTTAAAGATCCAAATCCAAGTTGTAACTCCAAGATTGCAGAGTTAGTACAAAACTACCCAATTAAAAGTCGGGCGGTGATCAGCCATATTCGTCAGGCGAATCGAGGTGGAGTCAACTTAGAAAACACGCATCCATTTACTCGTGAATTATGGGGACGTTACTGGACGTTTGCTCATAATGGTCAGTTGAGTGATTACCAAGATTTAGAAACGGGCAGAATAAGACCGGTCGGGCAGACTGACAGCGAGCTTTCATTTTGTTGGATCATGAACCAACTAGAGCAAAGGTACCCAGAGCCGCCACAGGATATGGTGGGGGTATTTCGCTTTGTTGCACAGTGCTGTGATCGCTTGAGAGATAAAGGCGTGTTCAACATGCTGCTTTCAGATGGTGAATACGTGATGACCTATTGTACCAACCATTTGTATTGGATTACTCGACGCGCGCCATTTGGTAAGGCGTCGTTGATTGATGAAGATGTGACGATTAACTTCCAAGAAGAAACCACCCCCGATGATGTGGTTTCAGTGATCGCCACTCAGCCTTTGACAGATAACGAACAATGGCATCGAATGAAGCCGGGTGAATTTGGTATTTTCCATTTTGGTGAACTCATCGATGGCAACGCTGATAACTTAAAAGATGTCGCATTTGCACCTAAGAAGGTTGCCAGCCAAGCGCCAACAGAACCGTTAGAGTAAAGCTCTTAAATCGAGAACTGATACGCAAATCGTTGGTTACATCTGCGAAATTAATAAAAACCCCATTGATATATAAATAGTATCAATGGGGTTTTTATTCTTTTAGGTAGGTATTTTATGCGGTATTTATTCTTGGTTTTAACCCTATGTTGTTCGAATGTTTGGGCAGAACCTCCAGAAGCGCTATCAAAACTTATTGCGAGTTATAAATTTGCCTCAGAGCCAGAGCTGCGTTATTCGCTCGAGGAGCGAATGCAGTATTGGCAGATCCCAAGTGTGAGTGTAAGCACCTTTAAGCAGGGTAAGCCTGATTGGCAGTTTGTTACGGGTGAGCGCAACAAAGCGGGTCAAATGGCGACAGCGGAGACACGTTATCAAGTGGCATCGATGAGTAAGCCTGTGACAGCTCTCATAGTTCTAAGAGCTGTAGATCAGGGGCTGCTTGATCTAAATGTTAAGGTGAAACCGTTATTAGCGCCTGAGTTTGCAAAGCTGGTCGAGTCTTCTGTTACTTTGCGTCAGCTTCTCTCTCATCAGGCTGGTTTTAATCATGTGGGCTATGTTGGAGTGGAAAGTGGTCAGTCATTGCCATCTTTAGCTTCATACACGAAAAGCAGTTCCCTGTATGGTGTATTAAAGCAAGAGTTTACCGTCGGAGAGTTTCATTACTCTAATGGTGGCTACATTGTTATTCAGCATCTGCTTGAGCGAGTCTACAAAAAGCCATTTACTGAAATTGCCCAACAGGAAGTATTTAAGCCACTAGCCATGAAGCATTCAAGCTTTGTTCAGCCGGATGTTGAAGAGGTGAGTGACCTTTATGCCCATGCGCATAAACAAGGTGAATGGGAACAAGCTGGCTGGCATAAGTATGCGGCTAGAAGTGCCGCGGGCTTGTGGACCACACCAAATGATTTTATGGCTCTGTTGCTGGCCGTTCATCGTGCCTATATTGGTGAAGATGAAACTTGGCTCAAGCAGCAGACAATCTCAGCCATTAACTTCCCATCCACGCCATTTATGGGGTTAGGTTTTTTCCGCTCTGACGATGTGCGAGCCAACTACGTTTTCCACGGTGGCATAAACCACGGCTTTGAATCTCACTTTGTGCTGTATCCAAAATTAGGTACTGGCGCAGTAGTGATGACCAATGGTCAAAAAGGCGATCAACTAGCGTTAGAGATTCTTCGGGCTATTTCGGTTCAACAAGGCTGGCAACATTATGCGTTAAATCAAACCGAGGTATTGAAAGCGGATTTACAAGACGTAGAGCCTTTAGTGGGGCGCTATCAATTCGATCCTAGTTTTTATGCGGATGTCTTTATTCGCGATGGACAGCTGTATCTTCAAGGTTATCAGCAAGATGCGTATGCTTTGTATAAAGTGGGCGATAAGCAATTTAGGCCATTGGAGTTTCAGTCAAATTTCCGTTTTGAGTTTTCTGAGGATGGTAAAGTTAAGGGGCTAATTCAGGAGTCGAATTTCTTCACTGGCCCAGCGAAAAAGATTCACTAGCGCAGCCACGATTCATCGAGGAATCAATAGCGCTAGGAAGTAAAACCTCGATAATAAAAAGGCTGACACGAGGTCAGCCTTTACATCTATTTTCCGCTTAAGCAGATTAAGCCAGTTTTTGCTTAACAAACTCAACGATGTCAGCAATCGCAACGCCTTCTTTAGTGCCAGCGCGACGGTCTTTAAACTCCATCTCGCCGTTTTCTAGGCTACGGTTACCGATAACGATAGTGTGTGGAATACCGATCAGTTCGTGATCCGCAAACATAACGCCTGGGCGCTCTTTACGATCATCAAATAGCACTTCGATGCCCGCTGCAGTTAGGTCAGCGTATAGCTTCTCTGCGGCTTCTTTCACTTCGTCAGATTTAGCCATGTTCATTGGCACGATAGACACTTGGAATGGAGCAATCGCAGCTGGCCAAATGATACCGTTCTCATCGTGGTTTTGTTCAATCGCTGAAGCAACAACTCGAGATACACCGATACCGTAACAACCCATCTCTAGGATAACGTTCTTACCGTCTGGGCCAAGTACGCCACAGTTCATCTTCTCTGAGTAGTTAGTACCTAGTTGGAAGATATGACCAACTTCGATACCGCGTTTTAGAGAAAGTGTACCTTGACCACATGGGCTTAGGTCGCCTTCAACTACGTTACGTAGGTCTTCAACTTGACCTAGTTCAACGTCACGACCCCAGTTGATGCCAAAGTAGTGTTTGTCATCAACGTTAGCACCTGCGCCAAAGTCGCTCATTACTGCAACTGTGCGGTCAACGATGAATGGCAGTTTTAGACCTACAGGGCCAAGTGAGCCTGGGCCTGCGCCGATAAGTGCACGAATCTCTTCTTCGGTCGCCATCTCTAGAGGAGATGCCACTTCTTTAAGGTTTTCAGCTTTTACTTCGTTCAGCTCGTGGTCGCCACGGATGATAAGCGCGATGATCTCTGCGTCTACTTCTTCTGAAGCTTTCACAAATAGCGTCTTAACGGTTTTCTCGATTGGCAGATCAAATTGCTCAACCAGCTCAGCGATAGTTTTCGCGTTTGGCGTATCAACTAGCGTCATTTCGGCAGTTGGTTCAGCACGTTCTGTTGTTGGTGCTAGCGCTTCTGCTTTCTCGATGTTTGCTGCGTAATCAGACTCAGAAGAGAATGCGATTAGGTCTTCGCCGCTTTCAGCAAGTACGTGGAACTCGTGTGAGCCACTACCACCGATAGCACCGGTATCAGCAAGAACAGGACGGTAATCAAGACCCATACGGTCGAATGCTTTACAGTAAGCTGTGTGCATTGCTTGGTATGACTTCTCTAGACCTTCTTTGTCAATGTCGAAGCTGTACGCATCCATCATGCAGAATTCACGCGCACGCATTACACCAAAGCGTGGACGACGCTCGTCGCGGAACTTAGTCTGGATTTGGTACAAGTTAAGCGGAAGCTGTTTGTAAGAGCTCACTTCGTTGCGCACAAGGCTAGTGATCACTTCTTCAGCTGTTGGGCTTAGTACAAACGGACGTGTATGACGGTCAGTAAAGCGAAGTAGTTCAGCGCCCATCTTTTCAGAACGACCTGTCTCTTCCCATAGTTCAAACGGCTGAACAACGGGCATCAAAGTTTCAACTGCACCTGCATTGTTGATTTCTTGACGAACGATGTTCTCGACTTTACGCAGTACACGTAGACCGGTAGGTAGCCAGGTGTATAAACCTGAAGCCAGCTTACGGATCATACCTGCACGTAGCATGAGCTGGTGGCTCACTACTTCTGCGTCGTTTGGAGTTTCCTTCAATGTAGAAAGAAGGTAATTACTGGTACGCATTTATTTTATCCGTTTTATGAAAATGAATAACTCAAGCCAGAATGGACATGAGCCTAAAGATCCCACAATGGGAAAATGTTAGCCGCTTATAATATCAGCCAAATGGCTTTGTCAAAAGCGTTCAATTGCGGTTACTGATACTAAGTTATCGGTAACGGTAAATTTTACATTCAGATCGAACAAATTTACCGCATATTCTTTGCTGTCGGGTTTGTTCTTCTTGTATGCCGGGCGAGGATCTTGGGCTAACACTTGCTCGATGACGGCGATTACCTGTTGGCCATCTTTACGTTGTTTTAGCGCATGTAGAACATCAGGATCGAATGTTACCTGTACTTTTTCAGGTTCTTCCTCTGCGTAACCGCCACTCGCCCTCAGTACTGAATCTGAATAGGGGATATACGGCTTGATATCAACGATCGGAGTGCCATCGACCAGATCAACACTGCCCAATTCCAAGTAAAACTGATCACCTTTTTGGCTTACGCCTTTTAACTCGACTGCTGACATTCCGATTCCATTTGGGCGGAAGGTTGATCGAGAGGCCAATACGCCAATTCTTTCATTACCACCTAAACGAGGGGGTCTTACTGTCGGCTTCCAACCAGCGGCTAAATTTTGGTCAAACAGGAAAAGTAGCCACACATGGCTAAATTGTTCAATTCCGCGAATCGCCTCTGCACAATTCACTTCGCCTTGCAGTTTAACTTTCGCACTCGCATTGGGTACAAGCCTTGGCTGGCGGGGCACAGCGAACTTTTCTTTATAGGGTGTTTCAATGATCCCAATAGGGCTGATGGAGTACATCTGTTCAATCTCAATTTGTCATCTGCGTTAAAACTATCACAAATTTTGCTTGCAATTCTTTTTGAGAATGATTATTAATTAAAATGTTATAACATAACAGTTTAAATTTATGAGGATTGATCGATGAAAGCGGGCATTCACCCTGAATATCGAAAAGTGGTATTCCACGACACAAGCGTAGATAAGTACTTCATTATTGGTTCAACACTACAGACAGACCGCACTATTGAATGGGAAGACGGTAAGACTTACCCGTATTTCACGTTGGATGTGTCATCTGAATCACATCCTTTCTATACCGGTAAACAGCGCGTACTTCACAAAGAAGGACGTGTCGCAAACTTCAATCGTCGTTTTGGTTCATTTAATAAGGAGGAGAAATAGTGAAAGTTGTTAAGTCATTAAAGAGTGCGAAGAATCGTCACCCTGACTGCCAGATCGTAAAGCGCCGCGGTCGCCTATACGTAATTTGCAAATCAAACCCACGTTTTAAAGCCGTACAAAAGTAATCTTCTCCGTTTGCTGACTGTATGCAATCAAAATGTAGGTGAATGAATAAAACTTGTTAATAATTCTGCTATATCAATTTATGTTGGTTTAAAGAGCTATTAAACAAGTCGATTTTTAGTATATAAAACTATCAATTGAAACGTTTGCTTACATTTTGAATTTTTCATTGCTCCCTCGGTAAAGTAACCTTCCCCAGCTTTTGACATTTTTGTCACAAATGCAATGGAATAAATACAAGGAGGGAACAGATGAGTTCATCTGATTCGATTAAGCAAAACTCACCGAAAAAACCGTTATTTACACGCTTTCTAGACGCGGTCGAGTATTTGGGGAACTTATTACCCCACCCAATCACACTATTTGCCATTTTCTGTTTGGCCATTCTCATCACTTCTGGCATTGCCGGTTACTTCGAAGTCTCTGTCATGGACCCACGCCCAGAAGGCGCGAAAGGTCGTGCAGCTGACGGTATGATCCATGTAGTTAGTCTACTTAATGCTGAAGGTCTTCAGCTAATCGTTACCAATCTAGTGAAGAACTTCGTTGGCTTTGCACCACTAGGTACGGTATTGGTGGCAATGCTAGGTGTCGCGATTGCTGAACACTCAGGTTTACTTTCTGCTGCAATGCGTGGCCTAGTGATGGGCGCATCAAAACGCATGGTGACAGTTACGGTTGTATTTGCAGGTATCATTTCAAATACCGCTTCTGAGCTAGGTTATGTTGTTTTAATTCCACTGGCAGCGATGCTTTTCCACTCGCTTGGACGTCATCCTCTTGCTGGCCTTGCGGCTGCCTTTGCCGGTGTATCTGGTGGTTACTCAGCAAACCTACTTATCGGTACGGTTGATCCTCTGCTTTCTGGTATCACAGAAACCGCGGCACAAATGATTGACCCAACCTACACAGTAGGCCCAGAAGTAAACTGGTACTTCATGTTTGTGTCTACTTTCTTCATCGCGATTACTGGTGCGTTCGTTACCGAGAAAATCGTTGAGCCAAAACTTGGCAAATATAATGATGAAGATGCATCGGAAGATTTGTCTCAAGATTCAATGGGCAAACTTACTGACGTAGAAAAGAAAGGTCTAAAACTGGCAGGCCTTGCCGTTGTGTTGGTTTCAGCACTACTAGCATGGACAATTGTTCCTGAAGATGGCGTACTGCGCTCTGCGACTGGTACGGTTGCGGGTTCGCCTTTCCTTAAGAGTATTGTTGCGTTCATTTTTGTTTTCTTCGCAATTCCGGGCTTTGTTTACGGTAAAGTTGTCGGCACGATGAAAACTGATCGCGATGTGATTGATGCAATGGCGAAGTCGATGTCTTCAATGGGCATGTACATCGTATTGGTATTCTTTGCTGCTCAGTTTGTTGCTTTCTTTAAGTGGACTAACTTCGGTCAAGTATTCGCGGTTGCTGGCGCAAGCTTCCTGCAAGAGATTGGTCTAACCGGTCCAATGTTGTTCTTCGCATTCATTTTAATGTGTGGCTTCATTAACCTAATGATCGGTTCAGCGTCTGCACAATGGGCGGTAACAGCGCCAATCTTTGTTCCTATGCTGATGCTTGTTGGTTACGCACCAGAAACGATTCAAGCGGCTTACCGTATCGGTGATTCAACCACTAACATCATCACGCCAATGATGAGTTACTTTGGTCTGATCCTAGCGGTTGCAACGCGCTACATGAAGAACCTCGGTATTGGTACACTTATCGCGACCATGCTGCCTTACTCAATCTGCTTCATCGTAGGTTGGAGTATCTTGTTCTACATTTGGGTATTCCTACTAGGTCTACCAGTAGGTCCGGGCGCAGCAACGTACTACACGCCTTAGTACACTTACCTTAGGTGAGTGAAAAATAGAAAGCCGAAGCAAATGCTTCGGCTTTTTTGTTTATGAGTATTTGTTGCGCGATAGAATGCTTGAGTTTGGTTTGATGAATAGTTTATTTTATTGAATTAAAAGGAATAAATGAGGCAGTAAAATGAAAGGCATTCAGTACCCAGCGCCGCTTAAAGCGGGTAGTAAGATCGCGTTAACCGCATTTTCTTCAGGCATTGCACCTGAGCATCAAGCGCGTTTTCGACTGGTACTCGATTACCTTCATTCATTTGGTTTTATTACTGTGCAAGGGGAGTGCTTTGTCGGTCAACAGAAGCAAGCCAGTGCCTCGGCTGAACAAAGAGCGCACGAGCTAATGGGCTTTCTTCTTGATGACAGCATCGACGCAATCGCACCGCCTTGGGGCGGTGAATTGGCTATGGAAGTCCTGCCGCTATTGGATTTTGAAAAACTAAAATCGGCAAAACCCAAATGGATTATTGGCTTTTCAGATGTCAGCACGATTAATGTCGTACTGACAAGTAAGCTAAATTGGGCGACGCTGCATTGCAGCAATCTAATGGATCAAACAGGGTTCACCAAAGACCCATTAACCCAAAGCACGGTTTCTCATTTGATGACGCCGAGTGGTGGTGAGTTTGTCCAACATGCGTCTCAAGCGCATAGTCATCAATGGGCGAATTTTGTTGCTAACCCAAGTGCTGATTTCGAGTTTGATAAGCCGACGCAGTGGCAATGGCTGGTTAAGCCTTCGGATCTTGATGACGCCAATAATACTAATGCTATTGAGGGGCGTCTGATTGGAGGATGTTGGGATACGCTGCGTCATCTGTTTACGACCCCCTATTTAGACCTTGAGAAATTGAATAGTCAGTCTGATGCTCCGCTTATTCTTTATTTGGAGAATGCAGAAATGGATGCTGTCGAGTTGGTACGCACGATTTTGAGCATGCAGTTTAAAGGTGTATTTGAACAGATTTCTGCTTTGGTATTGGGGCGCTCTGCTTGTACTGACTCCGACGATTCTAATATGTTGACCTATCGTGAAGTGCTTAAACGACACCTTACTTCGCTTGGTATCCCTGTTCTGATGGATGTCGATATCGGTCATGTGCCACCAAACCTTACCTTGGTCAATGGCGCACAGACTCGTATTAGTTTGGAAGAAAAGGGTGAGATATTACAGCGATTAATCTGATAGAAATGAAAAGGGTTAGCTAAGTGCTAACCCTTTTTCCATGTGCCTTAATTAAGGCTTACCACTGCTTTATATTGTGACTATTTTAGGTGGGGGGAGGTCTGAGAGACCACTTCAGATTGAGCATCTGCTTGTGGATCTAATCCAGTCTTGCGGCGGTATTTGTCTTCCCAGTAAGTTGCGCCTTTGATACCAAGCTTCACTGGGTTAAAGGTGTATTCTTCTACGCCTTGTTTTTGTTGTTCTTCGTAATCATTCAGTGCTTTTAGAGCAGGCTTAGACATGAAGAAGATGATTAAGATACCGACGATGTTAAGCCACGCCATTAAGCCAACACCGACATCACCCATTGCCCACGCTAAGTTGGCTGTTTTCACTGTGCCGTAGAACACAGCTGAAATCAGAACCACTTTCAGTAGGAACATCAAACCGCTGACTTTAAAGGTACGGCGGATGTACGCAATGTTGGTTTCGGCAATGTAGTAGTAGGCCAAAATAGTGGTGAAAGCGAAGAAGAATAGCGCAATCGCAATAAATGGTTTACCAACACCCGGTAGGGCACTTTCAATCGCCATTTGAGTAAATACCGGGCCATTTGCGCCAATCTCTGCGGGTAGGTTCTGGATCAGGAATGCGCCTTCTGCACCACCATGTACGTTGTAAGCGCCAGTGATAAGGATCATAAATGCCGTCGCTGAACATACTAACAAGGTATCGATATAGATAGAGAATGACTGAACCAAGCCTTGCTGCGCAGGGTGGTCAACGCTCGCTGCCGCGGCCGCGTGTGGGCCTGTACCTTGACCAGCTTCGTTAGAGTAAACACCACGTTTTACGCCCCAACCAATTGCTGCACCAATACCCGCCATTGGAGTAAACGCATCGCTAACAATCATGCTAAAGATACGTGGCACTTCACCAATGTTGAGTAGGATGATAACGAAGGCCGTAATGATGTAAGCCAATGCCATAAACGGCACAACAATTTGAGTGAAGTGCGCGATACGTTTAACACCACCAAAGATGATGAAGGCTAAAATGATAGAGACAACCGTGCCGGTAAAAATTTTGGCAAAACTGAATGTGCCGACTGCGGTTTCGATCATTTCACCTGGGCCAAAAGCGGCTTCAACGGCATTACCGATACTGTTAGATTGAACGCCCGGAAGCAAAACACCACAAGCGAAGATCGTCGCGATAGCAAAGATCCATGCGTACCACTTTTGTCCCATCGCTTTTTCAATGTAGTAAGCAGGGCCGCCGCGGAACTCGCCGTTATCTTCTTCTTTGTAGATTTGCGCGAGGGTGGATTCTGCATACGCTGTTGCCGCGCCAAAAAACGCAACTGTCCACATCCAAAATACGGCGCCTGGGCCACCAAAACCGATAGCCGCAGCAACACCAGCAATATTACCAGTACCGACACGGCCAGAGAGTGATACGGCTAAAGCTTGAAAGGATGAGATACCTTTGGATGAGCTTTTACCTGATAGTAGCAAGCGCCACATTTCAGAAAAATGACGCACTTGAACGAAGCGTGTCATGACCGAATAAAATAAGCCCGCACCTAAACATAGATAGATAAGTACCGGGCTCCAAATGATTCCGTTCAGAAAATCAACTAAAGACTGCATAAGCATTTTCCCTGTTAATGAAGTTTGTTATTGGCTTGTTGTGTTTGTAATGTGCTCGAATATTAACCTTTATGTAATGTAACTGTTAATTAATTTGTGTTGTTATTGCTGTTGGTGTGATTGGAAGCACAAAATATTGGCATTGTTCAATTGAGGGATATGCATGCAGCGCTATAAGTAAAAACTTGGTGTAGTTATCGGTTATATCGAATGAAAGTGGCTGATTAATTGATATAATTGACTAAAAATTCATCGTATTTAATGCTGGATATTTGGAGTTATATAGTGATTAACGTTGGCTTGATGATGGGCGAAGGTTTGATTTAGATAAAATTTCTTTAGTTGAGTTTGAAGTAGCGAAATGTGTTCAACGCACTGTTCTGTTGTTTAAAAGTTGGGCATATTTGAGCAACGAGCTCACACTAAAATCAATCACGGATGACTTATGAAAGACGAAACCCTCTCAATACATTTTGGTTATGAAACCGACCCAACCACTAAATCTGTCGCGACGCCGATTTATCAAACGGTGGCTTATGAGTTTGATAGCGCTCAGCACGGTGCCGACCTGTTTAACCTTGAAGTGCCGGGTAACATTTATACCCGAATCATGAACCCGACTAATGATGTGTTAGAAAAGCGTATGGCGGCGTTAGAAGGTGGCATTGCTGGTTTGGTGGTGAGTGCAGGCAGTGCAGCGATTAACTACGCGATCCTGACTCTTGCTGAGGCAGGGGACAATATTGTTTCAACCCCGCAGCTTTATGGTGGTACTTACACGTTGTTTGCTCACATGTTGCCAAAGCAGGGGATAGAGGTGCGATTTGCTAAGGATGACAAACCAGAGAGTTTGGCCGAGCTTATCGATGACAACACCAAAGCGGTTTATTGTGAAAGTATTGGTAACCCAGCAGGTAATATTATTGACCTTCAAGGGGTTGCGGATGTCGCTCATGCGCAAGGTGTTCCTGTGATTGTAGACAATACGGTTGCAACGCCCGCGCTGTGCAAGCCAATAGAATTTGGTGCTGACATTGTGGTTCACTCGTTGACTAAGTATGTCGGCGGCCATGGCACAACGCTTGGCGGTATCATTATTGATTCAGGTAAGTTCCCTTGGGCTGAGCATAAAGAGCGCTTCCCAGTCATGAATCAGCCTGAGCCATCTTATCACGGTGTGGTTTACACCGAAGCCTTTGGTGAAGCCGCCTTTATCGGCCGAGCGCGTACCGTGCCATTGCGTAATACGGGCTCTGCCATGTCACCAATGAATGCGTTTATGTTGATTCAGGGTTTAGAAACGTTATCACTTCGCATGGAGCGCCATACTGAAAACGCGCTAAAAGTGGCGCAATACTTAGAACAACATGAGAAAGTCAGTTGGGTAAGTTATGCGGGATTACCAAGTTCACCGCATTATGGTTTAGCTGAGAAATACATGAAAGGTAAGCCATCCGCGATTCTCTCTTTTGGTCTAAAAGATGGTTACGATGCAGGGGTTCGCTTCTACGATGCTCTGAATATCTTTAAACGCTTGGTTAATATTGGTGACGCTAAATCTCTGGCTTGTCATCCGGCTTCAACCACTCACCGTCAGTTGAGTGAAGAAGAACAAAAACAAGCAGGCGTTGCACCGGAGATGATTCGCCTATCAGTGGGGATTGAACATATTGATGACATTCTTGCTGACTTAGACCAAGCCCTTCGCGCTTAAATTATTCCGTGCGCCTTGTCGACAAGGCGCATGATTTTCTTACCTAATTAACTGCCAGTCTCTCACTTTCTTGCGTCTGCCATCTTAGCTTGTTTTTAAAGCACATCAATTACCGCACAAAACCATAGTTCAAACATGGTTGATTAGTTAAATGATAATAACTATCATTCTCGCAGAATTCTCTAATTATAATAGCCCACACAAGGGATTCACCATGCCTGATGAAAACCAAGTTGCCAGTTTTGACCCGAATGAAAGTCAGTGGCAAGGACTGCAATTAACTGACAAAGCAGCCACACAAATTGAGAAGCTTATGGCAAAAGATAACAGCCTACTGGGCATCCGTTTGGCGATTAAGCCATCCGGCTGCGCTGGGTTTGCTTATGTTCTGTCTATGGCCACTGAAATAGACCCAGACGATCTGGTCTTTAGCCATCAAGGTGCAAATCTGTATGTGCCGCTGAAAGCCATGCCTTATTTGGATGGCACAGAGGTCGATTTTGTTTCGCAAGGTCTAAACCAAATGTTTCAGTACAACAATCCAAAAGTACAAAGTGCTTGTGGCTGTGGTGAGAGTTTTAATGTGTAAGTGAAGTTTCAGAGTTGGCAACAACTCTGGCTGTGCTCACTTCTCCAAATGGTAAAAGTAATGACACAAAGCAGTATTGAAATTCAGGAAGATGTTCAAGCGTGGGTCGATGACCAAAGTTACAAGGAAGGCTTTTTCACTGAACTCGAAACCGATCGGTTAGATAAAGGTATCAACGAAGAGGTGGTGCGCGCCATTTCTGCCAAACGTAACGAACCCGAGTGGATGCTTGAGTTTCGTTTAAATGCGTTCCGTATATGGCAAAACATGGAAGAGCCGCATTGGCTTAAAGCCCATTATGATCCGCTGCAATATCAAGATTACAGTTATTACTCTGCGCCTAGCTGTGGCAGTTGTGATGACAGTTGCTCTGGTGATTCTGAGCAACAAGAAATCAATGAAGAGTTTTTGACCAAAGAAGTTGAAGCGGCGTTTGATCAGCTAGGCGTTCCGGTTAAAGAAGGCAGCGAAGTCGCGGTGGATGCCATTTTCGATTCAGTATCAGTTAAAACCACATACAGCGAAAAGCTGGCGGAGCAGGGCATTATCTTCTGCTCATTCAGTGAAGCGATTCATAATCACCCAGAGCTCGTTAAACAGTATCTGGGCACAGTAGTGCCGCCAGAAGATAACTTCTTTGCGGCGTTGAATGCTGCAGTGGCTTCCGATGGCACCTTTGTCTACATCCCTAAAGGGGTTCGCTGCCCGATGGAACTGTCGACTTATTTCCGTATCAATGCTTCAAAAACCGGCCAGTTTGAACGAACCATTTTGATTGCCGATGAAGATAGCTACGTGAGCTACATTGAAGGTTGCTCAGCCCCTTCCCATGACAGCTACCAACTGCATGCCGCAGTTGTTGAAGTGATCATCCTAAAAGATGCGCAAGTTAAGTATTCGACGGTGCAAAACTGGTTCTCAGGTAAAGACACTGATGGCGGTATCCTTAACTTCGTTACTAAACGTGCATTGTGTAAAGGCCAAGGTTCCAAAATGTCTTGGACTCAATCTGAGACGGGTTCAGCGATTACGTGGAAATATCCAAGTGTGATTTTGCAGGGCGATAACTCAATTGGTGAGTTTTACTCCATCGCACTGACGGCCGGTAAGCAGCTGGCTGATACGGGCACCAAAATGATTCACATCGGTAAGAACACCAAATCGACCATTATTTCGAAAGGCGTGTCTGCGGGGCATAGTGAAAACAGCTACCGTGGTCTCGTTAAGATCTTACCTGGAGCTACCAATGCTCGAAACTTTACCCAGTGTGACTCGATGTTGATCGGGCCAAACTGCGGCGCGCATACCTTCCCGTATGTGGAAGTGAAAAACAATTCAGCTCAAGTTGAGCACGAAGCGACGACCACCAAAATTGGTGAAGACCAACTCTTTTACTGTTCTCAGCGCGGGATTGCTGAAGAAGACGCCATTTCAATGATTGTAAATGGTTTCTGTAAAGACGTGTTCTCCGAACTGCCACTCGAATTCGCAGTGGAAGCACAAAAACTATTGGCGATCAGTCTAGAACACAGTGTGGGATAACAAGATGTTAACTATTGAAAATTTAAAAGCCCAAATCGAAGACCAACAAATTCTAAAGGGTGTCGACCTGCAAATTAATCCTGGCGAAATTCACGCGATTATGGGACCAAATGGTTCAGGCAAAAGTACTCTCGCAAGCACTTTGGCAGGCCGGGAAGAGTATGAAGTGACTGAAGGTAGCGTAACATTTAAAGGTAAAGACCTACTCGACTTAGACCCAGACGAACGCGCGGGCGAAGGTGTTTTCCTTGCTTTCCAATACCCTGTAGAGATCCCGGGCGTAAGTAACCACTTGTTCCTAAAAGCGGCGGTCAACTCTGTGCGCAAATACCGTGAACAATCTGAGTTAGAGCGCTTTGAACTGGCAGATCTGATTGATGAGAAGATTGAACTGCTCAATATGCCAAAAGATTTGCTGTCTCGTTCAGTGAACGTTGGCTTCTCTGGTGGTGAGAAAAAGCGTAACGATATTTTGCAAATGGCAGTACTTGATCCTGAGTTGTGCATTCTCGATGAGACCGATTCTGGCCTCGATATTGATGCGCTGAAAGAAGTCGCTAATGGGGTGAATAGCCTAAAAGATGGCAACCGTTCATTTATTATCGTTACTCACTACCAGCGTATTCTTGACTACATCAAACCGGACTTTGTTCATGTGTTGTACCAAGGCAAGATCATCAAATCAGGTGACTTCTCTATGGTGGCGGAACTAGAGGAGAAAGGCTATGGCTGGCTTACCGGTGAAGAGTGATACGCTAGCACCTCTAACTGATTTAATTGAATCACGTTTACCAAAGTTAGCTGAAGCGCAAAGTCAGCATTGGCAGCAAGCGACTGAATTAGGCTTGCCAAATAACAAGCATGAAGATTGGAAATACACATCTTTAGAGAGCTTTAAACAGATTGATTTTTCTAGTCAGTCTGCGGCCAATGTGACTGAGCAAGATATTGTCGCTAAACGCTTAGATATCGATGCTCATCTGCTGGTGTTTATTGATGGTCAATTTACGCCTGCTTTGAGTGATTACGCGACTGCGCAAGTTACCCCTATTGCTGACTACCAAGGCGAACTGCCAGCAGCGATTAGTCCAGAGATATTTTTGCATTTGACCGAAGCGTTTAATCAATCGGGTGTTGTGATTGAGGTTGATCGTAAAAATGCGACCGAGAAACCTTGGTACATCTTAAATGTTGAGACGTTAACTCAAGGCGGAATGGCACAAACGCGTAATCATCTTAAGTTGGGAACAAGTAGCCATGCATGTGTGATTGAGCACTTTGTGACGCTTAATGAAACTGCGCCTGCGCTTAATCACTATGTGGGCTCTCGCCTTACTATCGATGTGGCAGACAACAGCCAACTTGCTCACTACAAAATTTGCCAAGGTTCGGTCAACAGCCATCACTTTGCTCACAATGACATCCATATTGGTCGTGATGCTGAGGTAGATAGTCAAACCTTTATGCTATCAGGGCAAGTGATTCGTCATCACACTAGCGCGGCACTTAACGGCGAGAACTCCGAACTGAATATGAATAGTTTGAGCTTGCCAGTAAGCGACCAAACCTACGATACGCGCACTTACCTTGAGCACAATAAAGGCCATTGCACCAGTGAGCAGCTACATAAGATTATTGGTCAAGGTCAGTCTAAATCTGTGTTTAACGGCATGATCAAAGTGGCTCAGCATGCATTGAAAACCGATGGGCAAATGGAGAACCACAACTTGTTATTGAGTGAACATTGCGAAATCAACAGTAAGCCACAGCTGGAGATCTATGCTGATGACGTGAAGTGCAGTCACGGTACGACGACAGGTGCATTGAGCAAAGAGCAGATTTTCTATCTGCAAGCGCGTGGCATCGGACAAGAGCAAGCCGAGCAGATGATCACTTTGGCTTTCGCAGGTGAAGTGACAGAAGAGATTGAGATCGATCAAATCAAACAGGTCGTGTTTGCTCAGGTCGTCGATAAGTTATCTGGAGCGGGTCAATGAGCTACGCGATAGATAAAATTCGAGAAGACTTTCCCACTTTGCATCAAGAGGTCAACAACAAGAACCTTGTTTATCTCGACAGTGCTGCAAGCGCGCAGAAACCGAAATGTGTTATTGAGCGCACTGATCAATTTTACCTTAAAGACAATGCCGCGGTTCACCGTGGCATTCATCATCTTAGCGCGCAAGCGACGGAGATGATGGAGCAGGTACGAACTCAAGTTCAGCACTTCATTAATGCGAAACAACGTGAAGAGATTGTGTTTGTTCACGGCACTACACACGCGATTAACCTTGTGGCCAATAGTTATGGTCGACTTGCGTTATCACAAGGTGATGAAGTCATCATCACTGAGATGGAACATCACGCCAATATCGTGCCTTGGCAACTACTCGCAAAGCAGATTGGTGTAAAAGTGGTGGTGTGGCCAATCGAAGAGGATGGCACACTGTCGCTCGATAAGTTGAAGAGCTTATTAAACCGTCGAACCAAGTTCGTATCGTTTACCCATGTATCCAATGTGTTAGGCACTTATAACGACGCAAAACAGATCATTGCGCTGGCCAAACAACAAGGTGCTCGTGTGCTGGTAGATGGCGCACAAGCCATTATGCATTACCAAATCGATGTACAAGATTTGGATTGCGATTTCTACGTATTCTCAGCGCATAAACTGTATGCCCCAACGGGCATTGGTGTGTTGTATGGCAAACATGAGTTACTTGCCGATATGCCTCCGTGGGAAGGCGGCGGTGCCATGATTGAAGAAGTTGATATCTACGGTGAAACAACCTTCAACGCACCGCCTTGGCGCTTTGAAGCGGGCACGCCAAACGTTGCTGGCATCATTGGTTTGGGAAGTGCGATTGACTATATCCAGCATATTGGCCTTGCAGCCATTGCTAGCCATGAATCTCAGTTGATGCAGTACGCATTAGAACAGCTTGAGACAGTTTCTGATTTAAAAATCTATGGGCCCTCAGATAAGTCGGGCGTGATTGCTTTCAATCTTGCCAATCTGCACGCATTTGATGTGGGCAGTTTTCTTGATAAATACGGAATTGCAATCCGAACGGGTCATCACTGCGCGATGCCTCTAATGAAGCGCTATCAAGTTTCTGGCATGTGTCGTGCCTCTATCGCAATGTATAACAATAAAGCAGACATTGATGCGTTGGTAACAGGTTTAAAACGCATTCAATTACTTTTAGTCGGCTAAGAAAAATAATAATCAAAAGGAATCACTGTGAACCGCGAGCAACTCATTAAAAATTTCGACCGATGTATTGATTGGGAAGACAAGTATCTATACATCATCTCACTCGGTGAAAAACATGCCTTGCTCCCTATCGAGGAGCAAACAAAACAATACGCCATCTATGGTTGTCAAAGCAGCGTTTGGATCAAAGTAGAGCAAATTGATGAACAAGTCGTTCTAACGGGTAGCAGTGATGCTGCGTTGGTGAAGGGCTTGGTCGCATTGGTTATTTTGCTGCTGAAAGATTTAACCTCTCAACAAATTTTGGATACAGACATCAAAGCGCTGTTCACTCGTCTAGGCTTACAACAACAGCTTACCCCAGCTCGCAACCAAGGATTGGAGTCTATGGTGCAGAGTATCTACAAGCAGGTAAGTGCTTTCTCTCTCGCTTAATTTCAGATGATGGATTGCATTGTGACAGGAGAGATCCGCCTCTTATACTTATCAAGGGCGGATAGAATGTTAGATTGCAATTTTGGTAAATCTTATTGCCCACAGTGTTGTTGTGGTGATTAAGAAATAGTCGCAATAAATAAAGGGAAAATATTGCTAGACATACAAATGATAATCATTATCATTTAAATCGAAATCAAACACTATCATAGGGAATGAAATGAAAATGAAATTTAAGGCATCGCTGTTAACTGCATTAGCATTATGCAGCTTTAGTATGCCAGCGCTTGCGAAATTTAAGGTTGTTACGACATTTACCGTTATTCAAGATATCGCCCAAAACGTGGCTGGCGATGCTGCTGAAGTTGTTTCTATTACTAAACCGGGGGCGGAGATCCACGGTTACCAACCTACGCCAAAAGATATTGTTAAAGCGCAAAAAGCGGATTTGGTGATTTGGAATGGCATGAACCTTGAGCTTTGGTTTGAGAAGTTCTTTGAAAACGTTAAAGACGTACCATCTATCGTAGTGACTGACGGTATCAAGCCAATCTCTATCTATTCTGGTCCTTATACGGGCAAACCGAACCCACACGCGTGGATGTCGGCCTCAAACGCTCTGGTTTATGTAGACAATATTCGTGACGCATTGGTTAAGTATGACCCAGAAAATGCCGATGAGTACCGCGCAAATGCTAAGCAATACAAAGCGCAAATCTTGGCTTTGGATTCCAAAAATCGCGCAGCGTTTTCTGATATTGCCGCCAACAGTAAATGGCTAGTGACTAGCGAAGGCGCATTTAGCTACTTAGCTCATGATTATGGCTTTAAAGAAGCCTTTTTATGGCCAATGAATGCTGATCAACAAGGTACGCCGCAACAAGTAAAAAACTTGATTGATAAGGTTCGTGATAACCAAATCCCTGTTGTATTCAGTGAAAGCACCATTTCTCCTAAGCCAGCGAAACAAGTGGCGAAAGAAACTAATGCTAACTACGGTGGTGTTCTATATGTGGATTCACTAACGACCGCAGATGGCGCTGTACCTACTTACCTTGATCTTCTTCGTGTTACCACAGAGACGATCGCTGAAGGATTTGCACTATGAGTAACGAAGTGAGCATCGTGGCAAACGATGTTAGCGTTGTGTACAGCAATGGACACAAAGCAATCAATGATGTCTCGTTCTCACTCGACAAGGGCACAATTTGTGCCCTAGTTGGGATTAACGGAGGCGGTAAATCGACCCTTTTTAAAGGCATTATGGGTTTGGTTGAATTGACCTCTGGATCTATTCAGTTAGCGGGCTTAAACGTAAAGCAAGCACTGAAGAAAAACTTAGTCGCTTATGTTCCGCAAACGGAAGATATTGATTGGAGCTTTCCAATTCTAACTCGTGATGTCGTCATGCAAGGGCGTTACGGCTACATGGGTTTTCTGCGCCGACCTAAAAGTGAAGACCACCAAGCGGTTGACGATGCGATGGATAAAATGGGTATTGCTCATTTAGCTAGCCGTCAAATTGGTGAGTTGTCTGGAGGCCAGAAAAAGCGGGTTTTTCTCGCTCGCGCTTTGGCGCAAAAGAGTAAAATTATTCTTCTAGATGAGCCTTTTACTGGCGTTGATTTCAATACTGAAAACGTCATTATGTCTTTGCTAAAAGAGTTACAAGAGCAAGGTCATTTGATTCTCGTTTCTACGCATAACTTAGGGACAGTGCCGGATTACTGTAACCAAGTGCTCTTTATTAACCGCACCATTATTGCTGCCGGTCCTACGGAAACCACATTCAACCAAGAAAACCTACACGCCACCTTTGGCGGTGTGCTCAAACAAGTCGATATTGCGGGTAAGATGCTGCATAAAGACGATGATGAGCGCAACATGTTGATCATTTCAGACCACGACAAGCCAGCGGTTTTCTATGGTAAATCTAAATCAGATTCCGTAATCGTTAGTGATAAGAATTCAGGGAGTTCTCCACATGCTTAATACGCTTTTGGAGCCACTTGCCTATCAATATATGACGAACGCTTTAATCGCGGCGGCTTTAGTCGGTGGGGTTTGCGCGTTTTTATCGGCTTTTTTGGTATTGAAAGGCTGGTCATTGATGGGCGATGCATTATCTCATGCTGTCGTTCCCGGAGTGGCAGGTGCTTACGCGCTCGGCCTACCTTTTTCAGTCGGGGCGTTTTTTTCTGGCTTTCTAGCTGCGGGTAGTATCTTTTTTATTAAATCGCTTTCGTCATTGCGTGAAGATGCCATTATCGGTTTCGTATTCACCACGTTTTTTGCTGCGGGTATGTTGATGATTTCTCTCAATCCAACCTCCGTGGACGTACAAACCATCATTTTCGGCAATATCTTGGCTGTGGACAGCAGTGATCTACATCAGATGTTGATCATCGGTGGGGTTTCGTTGGCGATTCTTTTCTTTATTTGGAAGGATTTGATGTTGCTGTTTTTTGACGAAAACCAAGCGGCATCAGTTGGTTTATCAGCCGGTAAACTCAAAGTGGTTTTCTTTGGCTTATTAAGCGCATGTACAGTGGCATCTTTGCAATTGGTTGGCGCTGTTCTCGTGATTGCTCTAGTGATTATTCCGGGGGCGACCGCTTATCTATTAACAGACCGATTCGGCGTAATGCTGACTCTGGCGACGATCATCGGCGTCGTATCTGCGGTGTTTGGTACTTACTTGAGTTACTTTGTGGATGGCGTAACAGGCGGTTTGATTGTGTTAACCCAAGCGGCATTCTTTATCTTCGCCTTCTTGTTTGCTCCTAAGTACGGTCTATTGAAAACCCGATACTCAGTAAATGCGAAAAGAGCAGTGTCAGAACAGTTGAGGGAGCGCGATGTTTGAGTTTTTTATTGAGCCATTGAGTTACCCCTTCATGCAAAATGCTCTGTTTGCCGGTGCTGCTGTGGCTATCGTTTGTGCCGTGCTTTCTTGTTATATGGTTCTGAAAGGTTGGGCACTGATGGGGGATGCCGTCTCTCACGCCGTGTTGCCGGGGGTTATCCTTGCTTATGTATTGGCATTGCCTTTAAGTGTTGGTGCTTTTATCTCAGGCCTAGGTTGCGCGTTATTGACTGGGTACGTCAAAGACAATAGTCGCATCAAAGAAGATACCGTTATGGGGATCGTATTTTCAGCTCTGTTTGCGCTTGGTATTGTACTGTTCGCCAAGATAGAAACCGAGCATCACTTAACCCATATCCTGTTTGGTAACATGCTTGGTGTTGCGAGAGGGGACATGTGGCAAATCATCATTACTTCTGCAATTGTTACCTTGATTCTTACCGTTAAGTACAAAGATTTCATGTTGTACTGTTTTGATAAGAGCCATGCAAAAGTAGCGGGCTTGAACGTCAAGCTGCTTCATTATGGCTTGCTGACACTAATGGCCCTAGCCATCGTTGCCTCAATACAGATTGTGGGGGTGATTATGGTTGTGGCGATGCTCATCGGCCCGGGCATCATTGCTCTGATGCTGACCAAGCAATTTGGTTGGATGATGGTAGTCGCGTGCTTGGTTTCATTGTTTAGTACCTTTGCTGGCGTCGTGATCAGTTATCACATTGATGGCGCGACGAGCTCTTGTATTATTCTGGTTCAGTCGGCCATTTTTATCGCTGTATTAGCTTTGACGAAATGGAAGGGCAGGGTGGTGAATCGCCAGTTAAGCCATTCTTAGATACGTTATTATAAGAAAAGCCACTGACACCGTTCAGTGGCTTTTCTTCTTGGCCTGAAGAGGCAACCTTCCCATTCATAGACTCACCTTATTTTCCTTAATCGTTACAAATAGTTGGTAATGTAAGTGAAGGCTTACAAACTGCTAGCAATTTGCAACTTTAACGTGTTCATCGATTGATAAAATTGTTGTCGTGACAAAAGGACAAGCAATTGTCTTGTGTATAACAACAAAATAGATGGACATTATTATGATCGACAGTCTAAAGGGTGGTTTATCAAAACTTTCCTCGATTGGTAAAGCTTTGATGCTACCGATCTCTATCCTACCTGCCGCGGGTCTATTACTGGCCTTTGGCGCAAAACTCGACATGCCACTGATGATGCGTGCTGGTGGCGTAATTTTTGACAACCTAGCACTACTGTTTGCCGTAGGTGCCGCCGTAGGTCTAACCAAAGAATCCGGTATTGCCGCATTGGCCGCTATTGTGGCAATGGTGGTGATGAATGCCACTATGGGTGTTGCTCTAAACATCACACCTGAGATGGCCATGGGCGGTGGTCGTTATGCGATGGTAATGGGTATCCCAACCCTACAAACGGGTGTATTCGGTGGCTTGATAGCCGGTATACTCGCCGCGACCATGTATCAAAAGTTCTTTGATACTAAGTTGCCTGACTTCCTCGGCTTCTTCGCGGGTAAACGTTTTGTTCCTATTATTACTGCATTCTCAGCGTTCCTAATTGGTTTAATCCTTCCTTACATCTGGTCTTACATTCAATCAGGTATCGATTCGCTATCTCACATGGCGAACAGCGGTAACATGTATGTATCGACGTTTATCTACGGCTTCATGGAGCGTGCATTAATTCCTGTTGGTCTGCATCATATCTTCTACAGCCCATACTGGTTCTCATTTGGTGAGTACACGACTGCCGTAGGTACTGTCGTAAACGGCGATCACACAATTTGGTTCAAAATGCTAGAAGATGGCGTGAAGACATTCTCTAACGATGAGTATGTTGATGCTGGTAAGTTCCTTTCTGGTAACTTCGCTATCTATATGTTTGCTTTCCCTGCGGCATGTTTGGCTATGTACCATGAAGCGAAAGATAAGAACAAGAAGATTGCCGCAGGTATCTTAGGTTCAGCCGCGTTAACGTCATTTGTAACGGGTATTACAGAGCCGGTAGAGTTTGCGTTTATCTTTGTTGCGCCGCTGCTCTACGTATTCTCAGCAATTATGGCTGGTGTTTCTTACGCAGTGACTTACGCGCTTGATGTGCACATAGGTAAAACATTCTCAGCTGGTATTATCGACTTCGTATCGTTTGGTGTTCTTCCTGCGATGGATGGCTTTAAGACTAACTGGGTGAACGTCATCTTATGGGGTTCATGTATGTTCGCGATTTACTACTCGGTGTTCCGCTTTGCTATTCGCAAGTTCGACTTTAAAACCGTTGGCCGTGAAGATACTGAGCGTAAAGAAATTACCCTTGAAAACGATGAACTGGCAGGTGAAATTACTAAGCTGCTAGGTGGTCGTGGCAATATTACAACCGTTGGTGCGTGTATCACTCGCTTACGCTTAGAAGTGAAAGACCAATCAATTATTGACGAAGATGGTATCAATGCACTTGGTGCAATGGGTGTTATCCGAGTTGGTAAGCATGGCGTACAGGTTATTCTTGGTGCGCGTGCACAGTTCGTCGCAGATATTATGAACGGCGAAGGGGCAGGAACGCCTGCAACAGCGTAATTCAATTTAGTCACCTTTCCCCAATGAAATGAGCTCCAATAGGAGCTCATTTTTTTACATCAAATCGCGCATTAAAGTTTCGTATTCTTCGTTGGCTTCATTGATGACAGTGGAGAGATCTTTGGCGTCATTGACATCTAAATTAAAATGCCAAGGCAACTTCTTCTCTTTGCCGCAAACCTGGGTTTTCTGACCACGAGTCTTGAATGTTAGATCATCAAACTCAGTGGAGTGATGCTCGTGCAACTCAACAATTTCTACATCTAATTGACCGATTGGGTTTACTTCAACATGAGCATGCAAATCAGGGCGGTTAGACAAACGGTAGTGTCGATGAATGGTGATCATACTCGCCTCCTAATGAGTGGGTGTAGTTCCGCTCATCATTGAGTGTAGATAAGGAAGTTTATATCTACAGCGAAATAATAATGAAGATTGATCTGGGATAACTATCGCAATTGAAACGAACGGCAGACGTATTATGAATGGAAATATGGCGCAAACAAAAAGGGCCAACTCTTTCGAGTTGGCCCTTTCCAAACGTTTGGTGGAGCTGGCGTAAGTTGATCTTAACTTTTAATGTATTGATTTTGTTTGCAATTGTCCGGTTTGATTTTAATCGGTGTGCCTTGTGGTGTACCTATTGTTCTCAATAACGACGAAATTAAATCTTAGTCTTACTTCAGAAGACGTCTTCCAAACGATGGTTTGTTAAACAATTCATTGGCAGATTGCTTGCTATCTTTGTTTTTGGGTGAAGTTTGGGGGTCACCTTTTGTATCTTGGACTAGGCTACACTCATTTATATTCCGTTGATGTGCCAACTCTTGATCGATCAACACCTTCAGTTTTGCTTTAATCTCGTTTTTTGCATCGCTGCCTGTGAGCTCGATAAGTTTCGTCCAATCTACCTCACTGAATGTTAGTGTTTTTTCTTCTTTAGTTTTGAAGACCTTGCTTTGTAAAGATGTAGAATTAGCTTTTCTTGAAAACGAATCAGTGAGCTCTTTTGTTACCTTCTTAAATGTAACGTCTTTGCTGTTTTCATCCCAAACTTCTTGTGCAGTAGTAGCACAAAGTACGTCAAAAATGCACATAACGGTGTGTTTTTGTTTAATAGGGTCGCTCGTTGCATTTAAGCCAGTTCCTGGATACTTTTTCATCAAGTAACAGTAATACCAAGCGTTCAATTTTTCATCGTTTGAGTTAAACACGTTCCACTCTGTGTTTACGTAACGACAACTCATCTGGTAGAGACTTTCTACATCATTAATTATTTCTAGCATTACTCTTTGGTCGTCTACATGACAAGAAACAGCAATATACTCAAGTGTTCTGGCGATACTATCCTGAGCTGATGATGTTTTGTTTGGACAGGTGCTTTTTAGAGATGTAAGGAACTGTGTTTTGTTGGCAAAGTCCAAGGCCATTTGAGCGAATTTACCGAGTTTGTTTTCATCAGTATCTTTTGTTGATTTTGCTGTTTTAAAGTCAATTTTTGTTGTTTTAAAATCAACAGATGTTACAGGGTAAGACAAGTCTGTAATCTCGTTATTGATAACTGCACGCATCAATACTGAGAAGAAATATAGTGGCCTTGGTTCAGATAACCAGTCTATCTGTTTACTAATGTCTCCTCTTACTTGCTGAGCACGTGAAAATAAAGTGCTAATGAAATCATCCAAATTTTCACTTTCATATTTATTTAAATTATTTTCTTCTAAGTATTTCCATTCAATATCGAGCTTTTCTCTAATTAATTCCCCTAATTTAAACTGTAGGTGTGATTTATTCATATTGCTTAAATCAATAACCTCACCTCTTCTATATCCTAATTCATATTCAATTATGTAAATGTAAAGTTTTAGGTCTTCTTCCGATGAATTTTTGATCAGGCCTGAATATCTGTTAGCGCTCATGGTCATTTGTGTGTGCAAGATTTTTGTCGGTCTAGTGTAGGAGAAATGCAGGAGATTTGATAGTTTTACAACTGCAAGTTGTGGGTTTTATGTCGGTTTGTGGTGGTTTTTTTGCTGGTTTTTCTATGAGGTTCAGATTCAACTCAGGATCGATGCTCTCGAATGTCATTTAGTAATATGCAAGAAGTGGACAGTTTATCCATGCCTGATATATGACCTAAGTTATTTTTTACTCTGATTGAATTTAATATAAAGCACATCTAATTAATAATCAAATTTAACGTTTTTATTCTATATGAACTGAATTTGGTCTTGCCCTCTAGTAAACCCATGTGTGGTTCCCAATTAGTTATAAATCCAAGGTGATAACTTTCGAGTGAAAGGAAACATGATTATTTGTATCCTTAAGTCTGTTTTGTTTGATTTTTGCGTAAAAAGACTACTGTTTTTATAAAAATGAGGTTGGTTTTTGTGGCAAGGTCGTTTCGATGTCATGAGGATATGTTGGTATAGGTAATATACTTAATCTTCTCACTACTAAAATTAACGTTACTCCCTGTGTGTATGAGAGACACACGAATAGGGATAACAACACCATGAATCATCAGTACACATCTGAAGACAAATTCAACAATTACGACCTACCACAACCAACGAAACGAAAGCAACGATTCTTCTATCGTAAGTTTCACCTTTACAAGATTTCTCAATTGATAGAGAAAGCACTGAAGTATCACCCTAGACTATCCGTGTTTCGGATAGACCTACACTTACCCGAAGATTTCGATGATGCAGATTCGAAAGTCATTACTCGATTCTTCAAATCTCTAAATGCCAAACTGGATGTGGATATCAAACGCAAAGAGAAAAACTGGGAGAGGAGCTTAAGTAACAAGACCAGTTACGTATGGGCAAAAGAGAAGAATACCTCTGAGCAGTATCACTACCATGTGGCTATTTTCTTGAATAAAGACATCTATCATCGACTCGGTGACGTAGGCGCATCAGAAGGGTGTTTAGCTGCTCTAATGAAGCAAGCTTGGTGTAGTGCTATCAAACAGGATAAACCTGCACTCGTCCATTTCTGCAAGAATGGTGTGTACTACCTAAACTTGAACTCATCTGATGTTCAGAGTTCGAAGAATGAGTTATTCAAAAGAGTGTGCTATTTCGCTAAACCTTACTCAAAGGTTTACGAGGGAAATGCGAGAAACTTTGGCACTAGTAGTTAGTCAGCTAAAAAGTAACGGTAGTCACAGTCCCTGTCGGATGAACAACAAACCACAGGAACTAGAATGCTTAATCAATTCAATGTAGCTTACAGTCGCTTAGAAGCTCCTAACCATCACCAAACACGCCTATAATCGCAGCATGAGCTTTGGTTGCAGTCACGACTCACCTTAAAAAATACAGCGCGAGTAATGCCTATGTCATTCACACACAAAAGGCATTACTCATGGCGAATAGAACCCACCTCCCAAGCATTACCCTTGATAGAACTTTTGAAGATTACCCGCTGTATTACAGCGACAAGGGGTTATACGAGTCAGCACTGACCTCGATGGTTGATGTCTTTGAACAGGCTCTCAGCCAGTTTGACATCGCTCTCGCCACACGTCTGGATTTGTTTCTACCAGAAGACCATCAAGATACCGACCTCAGCATCATTAACGATTACTTTACGCTGCTTAAAGAAAAGCTCGATACGGATTCAGTGTTCTATGTATGGCGTAAGCGAGAGGACAAGGTGCCATCCCACAACTATCGCGTGATGCTGTTTACTGACTACAGCCAGCACTTTGGTCCCGCTATTTGTTGGGACAAGCGCAATGAATTGGTTGAGCATCTTAAAGGGGCTTGGCAAGAAGCGATAGAAAAGCACTACAGCGGCAAAGCGCGCTCATTGGTGTTTCTCAATGACCGAGGGAACTATAGCCTGGGTACACGCTGTAAGAGCACTGACACTAACATAAAGAACAGTGTCTTTAAACGGATGAGCAACCTTGCTGAAGCATGGAAAGAAGAGCGTTACTTCTTTGGATCTAGTGCAGATTAGACACGACTGCATTTTTTTACAGTAGCGGCTTATCTCATGGGTATATACAAAGCAGGAGACGATTCCCAATGAGATTTCTACGACTCAAAGACGTAATGGCGATTACAGGGCTAGGCCGATCCACTATCTATAAGTTCATGGCAGATGAAACCGATTTTCCGAAGAGTGTACCACTCGGTGGACGTGCAGTGGCTTGGGTAGAAAGTGAAATCGAGGAATGGATGGAGCAACGTCTAGCACTGCGAGACAACCAAGAATCCTTTCAGTAACACAAACATCAGATAAACCATCAACAGGGCGCTGGCTAAGCAAAGTCATGCGCCCTTTTTCAATTAGAGAGAGATAGAGAAATGAGTTATTCAATTTACGTAGACGGCGCCGCCCCAAATAATCAACAAGTTTGTATGCGAGGTGGCATCGGGCTGGTGGTGATGGATGAAGACAATGATATTGTGCATGAAGAGAGTATCACTATTGACCGCAAAACCGACAGTGCGGAGCTTGAGTTACTGGCCTTAGTTGAGGCGTTGGAGTACGCCGAAGATGGGGACGTGATTTACTCAGATAGTGATTACTGCGTAAAAGGTTTCAATATCTGGATGGACGACTGGAAAGACCGAGGTTGGCGTCGAGCGGATAAGAAACCCGTCAAGAACCGTCATCTGTGGCAACAAGTAGATGAGTTGAGTTCTAGGAAGTATGTCGAAGTCGAAAAGGTCAAAGCACACTCCGGTGTTGAAGGAAATGAGAGAGCTGACTTGTTAGCCGTTGAAGCCGCTACCCTATAACGCCAATGAAGCGCAGCTTGTGGGATGTACTCCACAAGCTGCTATACTCATTTGTTTTTAGTATTGATGATGCCGATGACTTCTCTTAACGTGCAGGTATTTCCTGATGACCTAATGACTTCTAATGGCCAATGAAAAGTTTAAAATACCTATCATCAAACTGGGTAACCCGTTTCTACCTTCGCCTGATGAAGTCTCAGAATTTTGTGCTCTATTGCGTCTCTACATGAGTAATATAAAGGTTAAATGCGTCAGAGGTAAACATTACACTCCCGATAGGTCGCACTCTAACATCAGCAAGGCAGGAATACACAGGACCGTTATACGTCAGTTTACTTGGCAATTCAAAGGTGTTTGTTTGAAAAGGACTGGCCCTGAATGTTTCTCTCCCAAAGAGAAGTTGATATCAACAGCGGTAACGGACTTCGCGCATAGGTATAAATGTCTGGAAAAGCATCGATGCTTGAATAGTACAAACTGACTATCGACTGTCCGTTCTCTATGCGTTTTGCTGCGTTCAAGCCTTACGATGAAGCGTTAGACGATCTGTTCAATGATGCTGAATGCGAGGTTGATACCGCTTTTGGTGAAGAAGAAATCGTTACGACCACCACCAATAAAAACGCTCGGGACAAGCACAAGCCATTTCCAAAGGGTCTGCCTCGCTAGCGTACTGTTCTGGACTTTGAAGACGAAGACAAATTCTGCTCATCTTGCCAGCCCCCATGGCACATGATTGGTGAAGATAGCTGCGAAAATCTGGAGCAGAATCGGCAAAGCTTGTGGCTGTTCCTGAAATATGAATCCATCCCGCTTACCAACAATGAAGCTGAACGGCGCATCTGTGGCAGCGTTATTCAACTCAAAATCAGCTTTGGTACCACCTAAGATGCCGGTGACAAATTCAGAGGCCGAATGCAAATATTGGTAGAAACCGGCAAGAAACGTGGGCTATCAAGCTTGTCTGTGCTGACAGAGATCGTACAGGCAGTCACTGCGCGTCAGCCATATCCAAACGTTCTGGACCAGTAGACAAAAGTCAATTGTCTACTGGTGAACGGTTACCCAATTATTATCTTCATCGTCGTTAAAATATGTCTATTCTGCGGTATTAGAGGATGACATCAGTGATAATGAATGCAAGCAGTTACTCAACTCATACCACCTGGCTATGTTGGCAATGATGGAGCAACTGGGTGTGCCAATTTATGTTACCCAAGCGGCCGTCAGCTGCTTGCCCCTGAGCGCCATAGCAAAATCATAGAGCAGCAACAAATTAGCCCAGATGTGCATCATTGCCAGCTCGAAAATGGCGTGAAAGTGTGGCTAAAACAGTTTCCGCAGGCAGAAAACATATCTACCTGAATTATGCCGCTCACGGTGGCATCAAAGCGGAATACAACCCGGCCGTTGAGCTTGCTTGCTATTGCCACTTATATGCGAAGTGGCCTCGGCCGATTTAATGCCATTGAAGCCGATCGCTTCTTAAAAGAAAATGGCATTTCCCTATACCCGATTTTGACGGGTAGCGCCCATGGCTTTAGCATGACCTCGGTTAAGCCCTCAATAGAAAATGCCTTTGCAGCCTTATATACCGCAGCGACGTCAGTGAAAGCCGATGCCGACCAGCTAGGAATCGTGAAGAGAAATGCGGCAAGCACTAAAAGCGCCCGATGGTCAATTGATCAAAGCGAGCCGTGAGGCGATGTACTGGTTGAACACTTACTATCAACTATCAACTATCAACCGTAGAGCAGTTTAAGCAAGTTACTATCGAGCAAATTCGATCAGCTTTATCGCCAGAAATATGGCTATGGCATGGTGGTGGTTGCTGATATGACGCCAAAAGAGCTGGAACTACTGCTGACGGGCTATATTGCGAACATCGAGTATCAAGATAAGGTCACAGTAGCAAGTCAAGCTGCTGGCTTTAAGCGTGAACCTGGCCACCTTAAACTTGCGTTCTCGAAAGAAGATAGCGTGCTTTATAACCAGTACTACTCAAGTTACTTCAAACCAAAGAACACTCCGAGCTAATGCAAATCACCTTGCTCTATCACATGCTCGAAAGTCGTTATCGAAATGTGTTGCGCGAAGAACGCAGCCTAGACTACACCCCGGGTGTTATCATATCGGTTGAAGATGACGCTGAAATAGCCTCAGTATTGGTGAGCCTTTCTTTGGATCCAGAGGATGTTGAAAAAATACGAGAAGCGCTCAACTTTGCTTCCGAGCAGCTCACTCAAGGCCTCACAGAACAAGAGCTCGCCACGGCTAAAAAGCAGATGATTAACACTCTATCTCAACAAAAAGATAACCCTATAGCCCAGCTAGCCTGGTACCAACGCGCCATACTATACGGCTACGACCGCGACGCGTATAACAACCCAAATAAAGTGCTAGATAATGTCACCGTTAGCGACGTTAACCACATTTACCAAGCCTTAACTGGTGAAAAAGCCACTCATTTTTAAATGAGCGGCTTTTTTTCGTTCTATAAGATGGATTTACCAAGTGTACTTAATGCCGACGCGATAACGCAGCTGTCTTTCATCAGAGGTACGGTTGAGCTTCACTTGGCCCACCTCAACAAAAGGACGCCAGTTTTCTCCGTCTGAGGTTTTAATCGAGTACATCACCCGCACATTGTGCAGGTGATCGGTTGAACCGTTGTCGAACAGTGGCTGGGCGTTGCTTTCCATCTCTTTCCAAAATTGGAATTCGTATTGGAAATCCCAGTCGCCGGTTTTGTAGCCTAACCATGTATCAAACTGTTGGATTTTAGAGTGATAGCTGTTGCCATCGGTGCCTTGCTGGGCGTAATCCCACAGTTTCCACTTGTAGCGGCCTTGAATACGCAAGCCATTGTCAAAGGCGTAGTTTAGGCGTGCATAAGGCACATAAACTAGGCCCTCCGAGGTGAAATCGAGCGAGGCACCGGCGATACCCACCCAGTTATCATCTAACTTCTTGTAGTAAAAAGCGGAGAACTCTGAGCCACCCAGAGACATTGCATCATAAGCGCCGTCTTGGTTGGCGTAGCGCGCGTCGAGCTCAAAGCCAATATTTTTTCCAGTATCGATAAATGCTTTAAAGCGATCGGCATGTTTTTGCGCGCCATCGACATACTGATGGCGATATTCAATGGTGGTTTTGTAATCGTTAGCCAGCGCTTGAGTGGTGCCAGCGGCGAGCAGCGAAGCGACGACAATTTTTGCTGTGGTATTCATAGTAACCTTTGTTTTATAGGGTGAGAGGGTTAATGGTTATTAGGTGTAGGCTTTTGCCACACTGGCTGGCACTTCTGTCGGGCGCCAAGGGTCGCCGGTGAGTTCAAGCCAAGGCATCAGTTCTTGCTCGATCAGTTGTGCGACCAACTCTTGGTTGTCGTCGGCGATGTTTTTCATCTGATACGGATCGGTGTGGTTATCGTGTAAAACGAACGTCAGCGGTTTGGCTATCTTTCGATCGACCATCAAGGTGTAGCGGTCGGTGCGCACCCCACGTCGTCCGTAGGACTGGCCACCATAAGGCATGAAGGTATACAGCTGTGAGGTTGGGCGAGTATCGCCTTCAATGCCAGCCACTGTGTTGGCGAAGTTGGTGCCCTCAACGGTGTCGGGAATGAGCGCTTCCATGCCCATCAAGCCAAATAAAGTTGGGTAGATATCGGGAGCCGAGAACAATAAATCGTCTTGACGAGGCGCGAGTTTACCTGGCCAGCGGAACATCATTGGGATGCGCATCGCTTCATCGTAATGGACGTTTTTGGTCGGTTTACCGTTTGAGCCCATGCAGCAACCATGGTCGGAGAAAAACACGACTAAGGTATCTTCAGTCAGGCCTAAACGATCAAGCTCATTGATGATCCGGCCAAACTGATCGTCCACCCCATGGACCATCGCCATGTACTCTTTAAAGTACTCTGGACCATAGCCTTCTAAGTACTCTTTATCCCACTGGACATTCGGGCGAGTATTGAGTGAGCGTGATGTTTCACCATCAAATTTATCCAAATATTTTTGCGGAACTTGATCGTATGGTGAGTGTGGCGGGTTCATCGATACCACTAAGGTAAAGGGTTTATCGCTGTCACGATAGCGGCCGTTTTCATTACGTAAATACTTGATGGCAATATCGGCCTCATGCTCAGGACTCCATTGATTGACCTTGATCGGCTGATCTCTTGGTGTCTCGTTGGTCCAATACATTGGAGTAAGGTGTTTATCGTAGGTGCCATAGGCATACCAGAAATCGAAACCGTGGCGCCTATCTGGTGCGGTCCAGTCATTCCAGTAGCGCCCTTCCATCGGGTTGTTATAGCTAGGAATGAATGGCGCTTCGGGGGTATCAAGGTGCCACTTACCGATATAACCCATGCTATAGCCTTGATCTTTTAAGATATCAGACCAAGTTCGGGTGCTTTTCTTTAGCTCAATACCAAAGTCCTTGCCGCCGAACTTACCTGCCATCGCAGTGTGGCTGTTGCCTTGAATGCCGTTTCGATATGGGTATTGGCCTGTCATCAGCATACCGCGAAAAGGGGTACACAGAGGGAAGTTAGATACCGCTTGTTTAAGCACCGCACTTTGTTTCGCAAACTTGTTTAAGTTCGGGGTATGGGATGGATCTTGGTTCATAAAGCCTAATGTATGGGCGCGCATTTCGTCTGGAAAGACGATCAGCAAATTGGGCTTTTTAGCCTGTGGGGCGCTAGGATCTGCGGATGCTTTTGGGCGACTAGAGGTGGTCGCGCAGCCGGCAGTTACCGCAGTGGCGGCCACTGCACTGGTTGCGGCCATTCCTTTTAAGAGCTTTCGGCGGGTGATAGACATGTTTCACTCCTGAACGTCAATGCATTGAATAAAGAAACGGAAAGCATCGGCTTTCAATTTCTTTCCTTAATCGAGTATAGTAATATTATTCCTTCGATTGCTTGCGGATCGTAAATGATCGAAATATTATTAGCTACGAATGGGATCACAAAATCCCGTTTAAAGCGAAAGTGGATAAAAAAATGAAAGGGAAATACGGGCCATATCTGTGCCAGAACGAAAGGGAAAATGCGATAAAGTGAAAGATATTGCGCTTTAATCGCCCATTCTGATTGGCTTTGGCGCTTTTGAGGGTTATGATATGGATAAATGCGTAACTTAACGCAAGCGTTGAGTGTCGATGCGAAAGTATGTGAAAGAGATCAAAAGTTTCAACCTTACGTGTTGTTGCTTTTATTTTTAGGTGTAAGCTTAATTCGAAATCAAGTGAAAGAGATTTTACTGGTTTCGTAAGGAGACGAGGTAAAGTGAAAAGTGCTGTCGAAAGGCGTATGGAAATCGTCAATGTGGTTAACCAAAATGGTAAAGCCCGTGTCGAAGACCTCGCTGCACAATTTGATGTCTCTAGTGTCACTATTCGTAGCGACCTGAGTTTTTTGGAAAAAAATGGCTATGTGGTGCGTTCCCATGGTGCGGCAATTCCAAATACTGGGGTGATTGCTGAATTGTCTGTTCAAGAGAAGCGTCGCCAAAATTCGGGCGTGAAATCTTTGATTGGTCAGGCGGCAGCTAAGCTAATTGAAAATGGTGACACCGTTATTCTGGATTCGGGTACTACCACGCGAGAAATCGCGTCTAGCTTAAAATCGCTAGAAGACGTAGTAGTAATGACCAACGGTCTAGATGTAGCAATGGAGTTGGCATCGGCACCTGGAGTTGAGGTGTTAATGTCGGGTGGAGTGCTTCGTAAGAATGCACTTTCTTTCTCTGGCCCGCAAGCAGAAAACAGCTTGAAGAACTACCGCTTTGATAAGGTATTTCTTGGGGTCGATGGATTCGACTTGCGTGCAGGTATCACCACACATAATGAGCAAGAGGCGAGCCTTAACCGCTTAATGTGTGAGATTTCTGAACAAGTGATCGCGGTTGTCGATTCAACCAAATTTGGTAAGCGTAGCTGCCATATGATCCGCGAGTTCGGCAACATTGATATCTTGATAACGGATTCTCAAATCCCTGAAGACTACTTACAAGGTCTTCGCGAAATGAAAGTTGAAGTTATCATTGTAGAAAAAGAGAACTAACCCCTAACTCCATCGCCACATTTTTTAGATGTTGACTTTGGAGTTAGTAAATGAACACCCTTCTTAATCTCGTTCAACGCCATAAAGCAGGCGAAAACAACGGAATTTATTCCGTTTGCTCTGCTCATCCGCTGGTAATTGAAGCGGCGCTTACTCAGGCGTTGAGTGACGATTCTTTGTTATTGATTGAGGCTACCTCCAACCAAGTAGACCAATTTGGTGGCTACACGGGGATGACGCCCGTTGATTTTCGTAACTTTGTTCTCGCGCAAGCAGAAACGCTGCGTTTTTCTACCGAGAAACTGATTTTAGGTGGTGATCACTTAGGCCCTAATCGCTGGCAGCACCTTGCAAGCGAAGAGGCGATGATCAATGCCGATGCGCTCATCGCCGCTTATGTTGCGGCGGGCTTTAAGAAGATCCACCTCGACTGCAGTATGTCCTGTGCTGATGATCCGGCTCCGCTATCTGATGAAATCGTGGCTGAGCGCGCCGCGCGCCTTGCCAAAGTAGCAGAGCAAACGGCTCGTGACACTTTTGGCCAGAGTGATCTTGTCTATGTGATAGGGACTGAAGTTCCGGTTCCTGGTGGGGCGGCGGAAGAGCTAGAAGAGCTTGAGGTGACTTCGCCAAGTGCGGCGCAGCAAACCCTTGAGTGCCATCGCACCGCGTTTGAAAGCGTCGGAGTTGGCTCATGTTGGCCTCGCGTTATCGGTTTAGTGGTTCAGCCTGGGGTTGAGTTTGACCATACTGGCGTGATTGATTATGACCCAGCTAAAGCGCAGGAACTAAGCCAAGTCGTCAACCATTATGACCACTTAATTTTCGAAGCGCATTCGACCGATTATCAAACCGATAAAGCTTATCAAGCCTTGGTTGAAGACCATTTCGCCATTCTAAAAGTGGGCCCAGCGCTGACCTTTGCCATGCGTGAAGCGCTGTTTAACCTTTGCGACATTGAAGATCAGATCGTGGCGAAGGCGCACTGTTCCAATTTACGAGAGCAGGTAGAGCTGCAAATGTGTGACGTGCCTGAGTATTGGAACAAATATTATCACGGCAGCGAATCTGAGCAGCGTTTTGCTCGTTGCTATAGCTTCAGTGACCGCATTCGTTATTACTGGCCAGATGAAGCGATTCTTCACGCGCAATCAAAACTGTTCGACAACCTCAACAGTTTTGGCATTCCACTGCCACTGCTGAGCCAATACATGCCAGAGCAATTCCACGCCGTGCGCGAGGCAAAAATCCAGGCATTACCCAAAGAGTTAGTGATCGACAAAATTCGTCAGGTGCTTCGCAGTTATGCGAAGGCGTGCAAGCTAGATAGTTTTTAAGAGGTAGAACAACATGAACCAATATCTTGGTTATTCAGAGAGCGAGCTGGAACGGCTAAAAGGCTTTTGGACCGCAAAAGAGATTGAGCAGCAGCCGGCTTGTTGGCAAAAAACCCATGCCATTATTCAAGAGTGTCGCAGCCAAATTAGCGCCTTTATGACAGACGTTTTTGCTCAGCCAAAATTGCGCATTATTTTAACGGGGGCTGGGACTTCCGCTTTTGCAGGGCGAGCTTTAGCCCCTGCGCTGGCAAAGCAAACCGGGTTGCGTATCGAAGCCATCGCGTCAACAGACATTGTTTCTAACCCAGATGAATACCTTGCAGAAGATCTGCCAACCTTGTTGGTTTCTTTTGCCCGCTCAGGTAACAGCCCTGAGAGCGTGGCGGCGGTTGAGCTGGTGAACCATAAAATCACCAAGGCGTATCACCTGGTATTAACCTGTAATGCCGAAGGAGAGCTGTACATTCGCTGCCAAGAAGACAGCCATTCTTTGGTGCTGTTGATGCCAGAAGAAACCAACGATAAGTCGTTTGCAATGACGTCGAGCTTCTCATCCATGATGCTCGCCGCGTTTTATTCTTTGACTATTTCGCAAGAACACTCGAAAGAAGTTGAAAGGTTTTGTAAATGTTCTGCAGCACTGGTTAAAGAAATTAACAAAGATATCAGTAGTATAGCATCCGAGTCGATACAACGTGTCATTTACTTAGGCAGCGGAAGCTTACAGGGTTTGGCACAAGAGTCCGCATTGAAGCTATTAGAGCTCACGGCGGGCAAAGTTGTCGCTTGCTATGACTCGCCTCTAGGGTTTCGTCACGGGCCTAAGTCGATTGTAGACAGTGAAACCATGATTGTTGTGTTTATCTCAAATGATCCGCATACCCGTCAATATGACCTTGACCTGCTTGAAGAGCTTCGTCGTGATGATAGCGCGAAACGCGTCATCGCCATCAGCGCCCAGCGTGACGACAGAGTGACGGCCGGTCAGCATTACGTCATTCCTGATATGGCGGAAGCGACGGATTCGGAGTTGCTTTTTCCTTATATGTTGTTTGCCCAGAGCTACGCTTTTCACCGAGCGATAGCCTTAGGCAATACCCCTGATAATCCTTGTCCATCGGGTGAGGTAAACCGCGTGGTACAAGGTGTCACCATCCACTATTCAAATAACTATTTAAAACAAAACTAATAAAAATATCACACGAAAGGTAGAACGCTTATGACTGCACCAAACATAGTCTGGACCCGTATTGATGAACGCCTACTTCATGGCCAGATTCGCATTACGTGGGGCAAGCACACCGAAGCTAATCTGATTTTGGTGGCCAATGATGATGCGGCCGAAGGGCCAAACGCGGCCTTTATGCAAGCTGGAATGAAGGCGTCGGCAGGAGGGGAATACGCGGTTCGCTTTTTCTCTATCCAGAAAACGATCGATGTCATCCATAAAGCCTCGCCCAAGCAGAAGATTTTTGTCTTGTGTAATAACCCGACCGATGTTGCACGACTCGTGAAGGGAGGGGTGCCTATTAAACACTGTAATGTGGGCAATATGCACTTCCATGAGGGCAAACGACAAATTGCGAAGACGGTTTCAGTCGGTGATAAAGACATTGAAGCCTTTGAATACATGGTTGGTAAGGGGGTGGTATGTACCGTACAAAATACCCCTGACCAAACCCCAGTGGATGTGCTGGAACTCGCAACGACCAGTGCATAACGCACTGAAATTTAAATCATAAACATGAATTTAACAAAGGAATAGATCATGGTTTTTGAAGCTACGCTTGTCGCTATATGGGCGTTCTTCTGTGGCATCGATAAATACGATGTCGCGTTGAACATCCACCGACCACTTATTACTGGCCCCATTGTTGGTCTGATAATGGGTGATATGCAAACCGGCTTAATCGCTGGTGCCACGTTGGAGTTGGCTTGGTTAGGCTTAGTGCCTAACGCAGGTGCTCAGCCGCCTGATGTCACAATGGGTACAATTGCTGCCGTTGCGTTTGCAGTCATGACGGGTCAATCCGCTGAAGTGGCTATGGGTGTTGGTATGCCTATCGCGGTATTGATGCAGATGTTGGTAATTGGTTTCTTCGCACTGACCTCATTCACTATGGGTAAAGCAGACCGATTTGCAGAAACTGGAGATTCAGGTGGTATCGATCGGTTACTGGTGACCACCATCAGTTTGCGAAGCCTAATGTATGCAACCGTTGCCTTTATTACCGTCTACTTTGGTGAGCATGCGGCCAGCTGGATTGATGAGAACGCGCCGAAAGTCCTACTTGAAGGTCTAGGCATTGGCGCCAAGATGGTTCCAGCGATTGGTTTCGCGATGTTACTTAAAATCATGTGGTCGAAAGAAGTGTCAGGTGTGTTCTTTATCGGTTTTGTGATGACGACTTACCTAAAACTGCCAATCATGGCGGTGGCAATTCTCGGCGCATCAGCAGCGGCACTGTACTACTTCTTTAGCGGAAACAACGGAAGTTCAAATAACCAACAAGTAGAGGAATTTGAAGATGGCATCTGATATCACAGCGGGCACTCTTGCCAACAACAATACCAAGGTTCATGAAAATCTGGTGGACGATGTCGATTCATACGAAGACACCACGCCACGCCAGGTGATCACCAAGAAAGATCTGTGGAAATGTGCTCTGCGTGGCCTGTTCATGGAAGGTAACTTTAACTTCGAACGTATGCAGGCGGGTGGTTTTGCTTTCTCTATCATCCCAGCGCTGAAAAAGATCCACGGTGACAACAAGCGTGATTTAGCCAAAGCATTAAAGAACCACTTACAGTTCTTCAATGCCAGCCCTAAGCTGTTCACTTTCTTGCTTGGTACTGCCATTGCAATGGAAGAAAACAAAGAAAAGCCATCGACTGTTAACGTCATGAAGGTGGCGGGTATGGGGCCAACCGGTGGTATCGGTGATGCGATTGATCACATGACCCTGATGCCACTGACGTTAGCTTTGGGCGCGTCGATCGCGATGGAAGGCTCTATTGCCGGCCCGTTCGTGTTCTTCTTCTTGTATCAAATTGTTCACTTTGCGGTGTACTTTGGTCTGATGTTCATGGGCTATAAAGCGGGTACCGCGGCTATGGTCAACATGAGTGATGCGACCGAGAAGTTAGCGAAAGCGGCCAACATTATGGGTATCTTCGTTATCGGGGCCTTGTCGGCGACCTTTATACGGGTGCAGACCACCGCTTCCCTCGAACTGGGCGGCAAATTGGTTGAGCTACAAAGTGCTCTGTTTGACAAGATCATGCCGAACTTACTGCCGCTGGCTTTAGTGTTCTTTATGCTTAAGTTGGTGAAAGGCACAGGCTTCTGGGCGAAACCTCCGGTGCTGATCTTCTCTACCCTTGCGGCAGGTGTTGTAGGACACTTCCTAGGTATTCTTTAATAAAAGCAATTAGTTAGACTAGTAAGGAAGGGGGAGGTGACTCCCCCTTAATATCAACGAGGTAGTTATGATTGGTATTGTTGTTTCAGGGCACATTAATTTTGCCACGGGTATGCAGTCGGCGGTCAAAGCGATTGCGGGTGAGCAAGAGCAGATGCAGTTTATCGATTTTGTCGAGTCGATGTCGACCGATGATCTGGAAGTTGAATTACGCCGAGCGGCGAAAGAAGTGGACTCTGGCGAAGGGGTGCTGTTTTTGACCGATATTCCTGGTGGTTCACCGTGTAATCGTGCTTTGGCGATTTTGATGGACGGTGAAAATGTTGAGCTTATCGGTGGTGCCAACCTACCGATGATTGCTAACGCCGCGTTTGAACGTGAAGACGGCAGTTTAAAAGAGTTGGTCGAGACATTGTTAGAGATTGGTAACTCTTGCATGCAAGACATGCGTAAAGAGGTGGAAGCGTTAATGCAGCCCGAGGAGCCGGTTGCCGAGTGTGAAGACGGATTGTAATCATGCGTCATGCTTATGTTGCCGATCGAGTGTTTACCTCTCAAGGCGTAGAGAGCAACTTAGCCGTGGTGGTGGAAAACGGAAAGATTGCTGAACTAACCCGCTACACTCCCAGCGATTGTGACGTTACTCACTTAGCTGGCCAGTCTTTGCTTCCGGGATTTATTGACATCCATATCCATGGGCGTAATGGCTTTGATGTGATGGATGCCACGGATGAGGCGCTGAACGGCATTTCCGCTGCGCTACCGAAAACGGGGGTAGTCGCATGGGTTGGCACCACAGTGACAGCGCCATGGAGCGACATCACTGATGCGATCTCTCAGATAAAAAGTTATGTCGCAGAGCGCCCGCAAGCCTCGTGCCAAGTGGGGGCCGAGCTATTAGGTAGCTTTCTTGAAGGGCCTTATTTCACCGAGCCTTATCGCGGCTCTCATCCGCCCGCGTATTTAAAGCCAGCGACCATCTCTGAGCTCGAGCAACTGCTTGAGGCGGGAGGAGACAGTTTAATTCGTGCCGCGGTTGCGCCTGAAGCACCAATGGCCATGGAAGCGATTCGTTGGTTAACGACCCATGGAGTCAAAACTTCAGTGGCGCATACCGAAGCAACGTTTGCTCAGGTGACCGAGGCGTACCAACTTGGTGTAGATTGCGGCGTTCATCTGTTTAACGGCATGCGCGGTTTGCATCACCGCGAGCCGGGCTGTACTGGGGCGGTGTTATATCACGACATGTTGGCAGAGCTGATTGCCGATGGCGTTCATGTTGATCCTGTGATGATGCAACTGGCTTACCGAATGAAAGGCTATCAGGGCATCGCGTTGATAACCGATTGTATGCGCGCTGGTGGCCTGGCTGACGGTGAGTACCCGTTTGGCGCCCAAACTATTACGGTGAAAAACGGTGAAGCTCGCAGCCCTTGCGGCTCGCTTGCTGGGAGCACCTGCAGTTTAGACCAAGCAATACGTAACATGATTTTTCATAGTCAGGTGCCCGAGTGGGAAGCGGTGCAGATGGCATCGGCAGTGCCAGCTCAGTACTTGGGTTTAAGCGATCGTTTAGGCAGCATCGCAGTCGGTATGGATGCCAGTTTCACCTTAGTCAACGATCAATTTGAAATACAAGCAACCTCAATTTTTGGTGGCTGGGCTTATCAGAAGAGTTAAGCAAGTTTACCTCTGTTGAGATCTTTTTAAAAAACAGTTTTAAGCCACCTCGCGAGCAGGGAGTGTGGCTTGCAATGCAAAAAAGTGAAGAGGCTTTAGCATGGAAATTCGTCAACCTATCCATAGTGAGCACGCTAAGCAGTTAGATACTGCGGGGTTACGCGAGCAGTTCTTGATTGAAAATCTGTTTCAGTCGGGACAGATTAATTTAACTTACAGCCATATCGACCGCATCATTGTTGGTGGGGCAGTACCCACGAGCGAGGCTATCGCTTTTGAAGGCGGCAAAGAAATTGGCGTCGATTTCTTCCTTCAGCGCCGCGAACTCGGTGTGATCAACATCGGTGAAGCGGGGCTGGTGGTTGTTGATGGCGAAACCTTTGAAATTGGTGCACGTGAAGCGATTTATGTCGGCATGGGTGCTAAAGAAGTGCGTTTCGAGAGCATCTCTGCAGACAAGCCAGCGCGTTTTTATCTTAACTGCGCCCCTGCGCATCAAGCGTATCCCACGCGTAAAATCAACCGTGACGATGCTGCGCCAGAAACTTTAGGCAGTCAAGAAAACTGCAACGTACGCACCATCTATAAGTACCTGCACCCAGCAGTATTGCCGACCTGTCAGCTACTAATGGGCATGACAGAGTTGGCACCGGGCAGCTTGTGGAATACCATGCCGTGTCATACCCATGAGCGCCGTATGGAAGTGTACTTATATTTTGATATGCAAGCAGATAATATCGCTTTCCACTACATGGGCGAGCCGCAAGAGACGCGTCATATTGTGGTTCGTAACGAGCAAGCGGTGATCAGCCCAAGCTGGTCGATTCATTCAGGCGTGGGCACGGCGGCCTATACCTTCATTTGGGGGATGGTGGGTGAGAACCAAACGTTCCACGATATGGACCACGTTGCGATGAGCGATCTTAAGTAAACCCATACCGATTTTTCATATCCATCAGTAAAAGCGAAACCTTGTGATGATCTGCTCTATGGGAATCATCACGGCTTAGGTTTCGCTTTTTTTGTCAGAGATTTCCTCACCTGGTAATCAGGGTAACTTTCGTTTTGTTATATTTTCTCTTTCATTTTGACTAAGTGTTACTTAAATTAACACTTAGCCTTTCATTTGCTTTTGTTTTTGGTTTTTATGTGAACTTGGTCTCTTTAATTTTTCGTATGCTTTCGTATTATTTTCATAGTTCTTCGAAAGTGCGGTTGATAAGGCAGTTAGTCACCAGCATGTTTTCGATATTGTTAACGAACCACCATAGCTATAGCCGTGCGGGGTCATCTCCACCGCTGCGCTCTCTTTGCTATGGCACAAAGCTAGGAATGAATAATGAAACTTTTTGATCTCACAGGTAAAGTAGCTATCGTAACCGGTTGTAATACAGGTCTTGGCCAAGGTATGGCACTGGGTTTGGCAAAAGCGGGCGCGAACATTGTTGGTATTGGCCATGAGCCTGCGCCAGAAACGCAGCAGCAAGTTGAAGCGCTAGGGCGTAAGTTTCATTACATTACCGCAAACTTAATGGAGCAAGCACAGCTCAACCAAATCGTGGCAGAAGCGGTAGAAGTGATGGGACAAGTCGATATCTTGGTTAATAACGCGGGCATTATTCGCCGTGAAGATATCTTAGAGTTCTCGGAAGAGAACTGGGACGACGTGATTAACATCAACCAAAAAACTTTGTTCTTCCTTTCTCAATCAGTCGCGAAACAATTTGTGAAACAAGGTAACGGTGGCAAGATCATTAATATCGCTTCAATGCTGTCATACCAAGGTGGCATCCGCGTGCCATCATACACTGCGAGTAAGTCGGCGGTGATGGGGCTGACCCGTGCTTTGGCAACTGAGCTTGCGGAGCACAACATCAATGTCAACGCGATTGCCCCAGGTTACATGGCAACAGACAACACTGCGGCGCTTCGAGCGGATGAAGCGCGTAACACAGCAATTTTAGAGCGCATTCCAGCCAACCGTTGGGGAATGCCAGCCGATCTTGAAGGACCTGCGGTATTTTTAGCATCAAGTGCCAGTGACTACGTCAATGGTTATACCGTAGCCGTTGATGGCGGCTGGTTGGCGCGTTAAGGAGTAGATGAGATGGGATTGGGTAGTAAACAAAGTATTCTTGATACGATGAAGCGAGTGTATCGATATCAAGCGGCGAATCAAACTCGTAGCGTGATCCGCCGCAGCGGCAAAACGCGCTTTATCAAAGATACCGATTGGGAGCGAGGCGTATTTTGGTCGTGCACTTCGGCGGCATGGCTAGCCACTGACGATAATGAGTATCTTGAGGGTGTGATGAATTATGCGCTGCATACAGGCTTTCGCACTGGGCCCAATGCCCGTTTTGCTGATGACCACATTTGTTGCCAAGCTTACTTAGATGTTTACCCAGTCGTTGACCAAATTGAAGCGTTAGAGCCTACCATCAAAGCGCTCGACATTATGCTCGATAGCCCGGAAGCGGGGCGTAAAGATTGGTGGTGGTGTGACGCGCTGTTTATGGCACCGCCAAGCTTTGCGGCGCTGGCGAAGCAGACGGGTGAGCAAAAATACTTAGACTACATGAACACTGCCTACTGGGATTCTGTCGAGCATTTGTTTGATGAGGAAACAGGGCTGTTTTATCGCGACTATCGCTACATTCCTGATGGTACTGGCAGCGAGCTGCGCGAAGCCAATGGCAATAAAGTCTTTTGGAGCCGTGGCATTGGTTGGGTGTTAGCGTCGGTACCACGTCTAATGGCGCGGATGCCAGAAGACTATGCCCCACGTGAGCGCTACCTTGATCTCTTTACCAAGCTTGCTGAACAAGTGATTAAGTACCAACAAGCCGATGGTTTTTGGCGCACCAGTTTACTTGACCCAGAAAGTTTCCCTGCGCCAGAAAGCAGTGCCACATCACTATTTTGCTACGGCTTAGCTTGGGGGGTAAATAACGGCCATCTTGACCGTGACACTTACCTGCCTGTGATTGAAAAAGCCTGGCAAGCGCTGCAAGGCTGCATTCATGAAAACGGCATGATGGGTTGGGTACAGCTACCAGCCTTTAATCCTCGCGATGTGAAGTTTGAGCACAATATTGATTATGGTGCCGGCGCTTACATGCTTGCGGCGACGGAAGTGGCGTTATTGGCTGAATAAGCCCGAGATTGCTTATCAAAGCTGAGCCGTAAGGCTCGGCTTTTTTTATATTTAAATATCAGATAAGGAGACCACAACTCACCGTTTATGAGGAGAATTAATTCAAAAACTTTTAGCCAATAATAAATGTACTTAATATAAAAGTCGTTATTTCTACTGCTTAACGCGACGCGCAGCAGCGATAACGTGTGGCTGAAATTTAACCCTATGTTTATTTAAGGATAAATTATGTCTATAACACGAAGAAGGTTTATGAAAGGCGCGGCTGTGAGTGGCGCTTTAGCGGCAACATCCCCCGTGCACGCTTTGTCACGCTCCACCCAACCCGTGACATTAAACACACCTAGCAACCCAAAGAATATTCTTATTATTACGGCGGATCAATTAGCCAAAAAAGCAGTGGCTGGCTATGGCAATCAGTTTGTTCGTACTCCAGCGATTGATAGCTTGATCCGTAGCGGTCATCGCTTTGAAGAAGCCTACTGCGCGTTTCCACTGTGCGCCCCGTCGCGGGCTTCGTTCTGGACAGGGAAACTTCCCCATCAAACCGGTGTATACGCAAACAGTAGCCCTGATATTCCCAAGTCGATGAAAACTTTGGGGCAGATCTTTACTCAAGCGGGTTATGAATGTGTTCATTTTGGCAAGCAGCATGACTATGGCTCATTGGATGGATTCAAACGCGCGGCACAAATACAAAAAGAGTTACCCGCGAGTGAGGCTTTTCCTGTGAATTACGACAGCAGAGAAGATGTCTACTGTCTTGAAGAGAGTGTGAAGTATCTGAACGAGTACGATGGTCAAAAACCATTTTTGATGGCCGTCGAGTTCAATAATCCTCATAACATTTGTGGCTGGGTCGGCGCGTTTGAAGGCGAACATGGTGATATTGAAGGGATAGGGGAGCTACCCCCATTACCAGATAACTTTGATACAGACGCAGACTTGATGACGCGCTCTAAATCGGTGCAGTATTCGTGTTGTACTCATAACCGAACACGTCAGTCGACGCAGTGGAACGCGTTGAATTTCAGGCAGTATTTAAAAGCTTATTATCATTACACGCAACTGGCGGATGAATGCATTGGCCAGGTATTGGCGACGCTGCGCGCAAAAGGGCTGGAAGATGACACCTTAGTGGTGTTTTTTGCCGACCATGGCGACTCGATGGGCGCGCATCGCTTAGTAACCAAAATGAACTGGTTCTATCAAGAAACCACCAATGTGCCGCTGGTCTTTTCAGGCCCGGGTATCAGCCAGAAGCAAACGCACAATGAGTTGGTTTCGCTGTGTGACTTGTTACCAACCCTATGTGATTACGTTGGCATTGAGTCGCCCACTCAGTTGTATGGTCGTTCATTAATGCCGTTATTACGGGGTGAAAAAGTCGACAGCTGGCGCACCGAAGTGATCTCTCAGTGGCATACTAATCGGGAAATGACCATTCAGCCGGGGCGAATGATGCGCACTCAGCGGTATAAGTACATCGTCTACCAAGAAGACAATGACGAAGAGTTGTATGATTTGCTTAATGATCCCGGTGAAAAGAAAAACTTAAGTAAAATGAATGAGTTTTATCCGTTATTAAGTCAAATGCGCAGTCAGTTTAAATCTTATCTGGCGGAGCAAGTTGATCCTTTCCTCACCCAAGAGGCCATTATTGATAAGCGTTGGCGTGCTCACCCTGTGGGTTATAAGCATCATAAAGGTGATTCATCGATTGACCTCTACTTGCGCAATATCCGGCCGTTAGAGAAGCAAAAAGATTACTCGGCGATTGAAAAAGCCAAGCAAGAGGTTATCGTCAAAGCGAGAGCTTCTTATTGTAAAGCGTAAGGTGGCCTGTCACTTTAACAAATAAAACCAGCCGCTCAATAGAGTGGCTGGTTTTTTTTAGTCACTTAGAGCTACTTTCTCCTGAGTTCGAACTGCTCAGGCTTAGCGTCGGTGGTGGTGACGCGGATCTGAGTATTGCCTGCAGTTTGAGTGAGCGTGACTTGGTCGTTCGGGCCATTCAATTGCCATTCACCTTTGATGGCATGGAGCTTGGTGTCTTTTTGTAGCACGCTATAGACAGGTTTAAGCGCATCTTGAGCGGCAATTTTTATCGCGTATTCATACTCGCCATTGCTTGGCGCTTTGCCATGGCTATCATCGAAGGTAAGATCATAGTTAAAACTTGGCTGCTCTGCGCGTAGCATTTGATCGTACATAAGTAGCGCTGTCCAGTTCTTACTCGCCATATTGACCACATCGGGGTTGACGAAAGGCTGCTGGATATCGGCGGTTGGCCAGCGGTTATCGACCGGCACCGCCATCATGGTTTGGTCAAAATAGAGCGTGCCACTGGTATCGGGAGCGGTAATGGTTAAACGGTTCATGCCAGCACTTGGTGTGCCATCCATGTCTCTAAATGGGACTGAAATTCCCGCCAGCCGGTAAAATTTAAGCCATATTTGAACTGACTTTGAGGGCTGTCACCATGGCCAAATTGGAAGGTCAGGGACTGATCGGATGGGATCTCATTGTAGACCCAAGCCATAAAGGTGTAGGGGGTGATCTCACTGTCGTCGGTTTTGTAGCCGATATCTTGGCTGAAGACCAGTTCACTATGTGGCGTAAAGCGCCATTTCAGCGCGTTTTGACCATCTTTATAGTGTGTATTGCTAATGGTGAGCGGGTTTGACGATGTGGTCGTGATAGAAGAGGGCAGTCCATTCTCAAAGAAATACATGAAGCCGCCGGGCTCGATTTTTCCTCCTTCTCCTTGGTAGCTATTCAGCTCATCGGTATTACAAGCGGTTAAGGCGATGACCAAACTCATGGCTAGATAGCTTGGTTTACACTGTCGCATGATGTTCATTTGCTTTTCCCTTATTTTCGTTTATTGGTTGTTGAAGGGTAATGAAAGTTGCTTGGTGATTTATTGAACAGGATCACAGTGACTATTAACAGCTGGCTTTCGACTGCTTTCATTTTGACTGTTTGGTTGTGCATCACATTTCAAAATCTTTCACTACAGGGGCTGTCTTTCGTTTTTACCGCTTAATTACTTTCGTTGGTGATATTTTGCACACGTTTGATGGTTTGTTTTTGCCAATTTTTGTTTATTTGATCGTGATATCTTTTCATTAATCTACTTTTGGTACGGTGGCTTCGCCAATAAACGAAAACAAACGGAGCTAAAAATGATAAAACTCTCCCCAATCACGGCTGCCTTATCGGTCGCATTGCTTGCAACGCCCGGGTGGGTGATGGCCGAAATGTCCACCAGTTCAGTGTCGATCTCAGCGTTGATGAGTGATGCAGAGGTTGCACAGGAGTTTGTCCGTCTGCGTACCCGCTGGGCGGAAAACTTTCTCGGTGACCCGAGTGCCCCTTTTGACGCGACGCTAAAGAAAATGGTCGTGAGTACCAACAACAACGCGCAAAAACAGTGGTCAGCGATGAACACCGATGCCGGGCGCTTAAGTTTGTGGGACGACGTGGTGTTGGATAAGATCACGCCAGAAGGGCAGAAAAAGCTCGGCGCTGCAATTCGTACTTCTTATCAGCGCTTATTTATGATGGCGAAAGCCTACCGCCTTCGAGATGGGAATCTGCAAGGTAACCCGCAACTGCTGGCGGCGATTGTCGATGGTATGACTTTCCTTAACCAGCACTACTATCAGGTTGGGGGCAAAGAGTGGGGCAACTGGTGGCATTGGGAGCTGGCCATTCCCCGAGATATTCATAACACCTTGGCGCTGATTTATGATGACGTGGAGCAACAGGTGATAACCGATCACTTGGCAGCGACGCGTTACTTTACCCCAGAGGCAACCCATCTTGGCGCGGGGCCTGGAGCGAAATGGTCGTCGAACCCGAGATACCGAGTGTCGACAGGAGGCAATCGTACCGACAATACTCAGGTGGTACTGCTGCGTGGCATATTGTCGCATAATGAAAATGAAGTCGAAGCGGCGATCGCTGGGCTACCTGCTGTTTTGCAATACGTGACTGAGAAAGATGGTTTTTACCAAGATGGCTCCTTTATTCAACATGGCGACATTGCTTACAACGGCACTTATGGCAACGTGCTACTGGGTGGGCTTGGCTTGCAAATCAATTTAATGGCGGGCTCTAAGTGGCCCGCAGACTCCCCGGCGCTCCAACAGATCTATCCCATTATCCTTAAAAGCTATGAGCCATTACTTTATCAAGGCATGATGCTGGACTTTGTCAATGGCCGAGCCATTTCACGTAACAAAGAGCAGAACCACAATGTTGGCCATCAGGTGATGAGCTCCATTTTGCACTATATTGATGGCGCGCCAAGTCAATATAAGTCGCACTTACGCTCGATGGTTAAGACGCTGATTTTAGAAGATAATTATAAAGACTTCTTCGCCTCGGCGTCGAATATTGCTAACTATCAGAAAGCGCGCGCGTTGGTGGACGATGCAGCGGTGACGCCAAGGTCTGAGCTGATCGGCCACTTTAATTTCCCCGCCATGGATCGCAGTGTGCACCGACGTCCTGGTTGGGTGTTTGCACTAGCGATGCACTCTAGCCGGTTGGGTAACTTTGAATGCATGAACAAAGAAAACCGTAAAGGCTGGTTTACCGGTGATGGCATGACCTACTTGTACAACGGCCAGCAAGACCACTACACCGATTACTGGCCCGTGGTCGATAGCCATCGACTTGCAGGCACCACTGTTGATGCTGAGCAGATGCAAGAGTGTAAGGGGCAGCGCAATCAGATCAAAGGTGGGCGTAAATCCACCATGCATTGGGTTGGATCGGTAAAACTGGCCAATTATGGCGTGGCAGGGATGACGTTTACTAACTGGAACGACACACTTTCAGCGAAGAAATCCTGGTTTATGTTGGACGATGAAGTGGTGATGCTCGGCTCGGATATCCTCTCTGCCACAGCCTCACCTGTGACCACCGTGCTCGCGAATAGAAAGGTGGCAGCAAAGGGCAGCACAAAGGTGTTACTGAATGGCTCGGCATGGGACGGCCTTAATGGCGTAAGCCGCGATGTTCGTTCGATAAGTATTCGCAATGATCAGCTCACCAACAGTGATTTGAGCTATGTCTTTTTTGCTCCGAGCGAAGTAGCGGTTAAGCGCGAGCAGCGCAGCGGAAATTGGTCTGAAATTGGCACCCGCACCGGATTGGTGAAGGGGGAATTTGTTTCCGCGCAGCTCGCCCATGACGCAAGCCAATCGGATTATGCGTATGCCTTGCTACCGAATGCCAACGCGCAAGAGGTGCAGGCTTATGTGGCCAAACCTATACTTTCAATTGTGCGCAAAGATGCCTTGGCGCATGCGGTTTACGATAAAACGCTCAACTTGCTCGCCGCCAATGTCTGGGAAGGGGGCGAAGTTAGGGTTAACGATCAACTCACCACGTTCGACCCGATGGCGATAATGGTTCAGCAAGAGGCTGGGCTCTATCAAGTCGCCATTTCTGAACCGACTCAACTGCAAACCACGCTGCGTTTCAAGTTGCATAAGCATATGACGCTGGTGGATGATCCGCAAAACCGAGTACAAATTAATGCACAGCATGAACTGGTGGTGGATGTGAGTGGGCTGAAAGGACAAAGCTATCACTTTTCAGTGCGCTAATTAGTTAACCCTTCTGATTTTGCTCAGCCGACGGTTTTGACCGTCGGCTTTTTTATCGGGTTAGGCTATTTTCGTTTATGCTCGCTTTTTTCTTTCGTTTTCGATTGCTATATCAAATTGACGATTTTAGCTTTCAATTGCTTTTGGGTTGGTTGTTATTGTGAGCCTTGTCATTTTATTTTTTCGTTTTCTTTCGTAGTATTTTCAAACTTCTTCGATATGAACGATGGATATTGCGATGAATCAAACGCCTCAGGCGCGTTTTCACATGATGGCAAAACCGGCGAGTTATCGCTGTAACTTAAAGTGTGACTACTGCTTTTATTTAGAAAAAGAGACCTTACTTCAAGGTGAATCGTTAGGCGAGGGGAAGAGCCCACAGGCTTCCAATCCATCGGAAAACATGTCGGATACCTTGCTCAAACGCTACGTACGTGACTACATTCGCTCGCAAGACAGTGACAGTGTGGATTTTGCTTGGCAGGGCGGGGAGCCGACTCTAGCCGGGCTAGACTTCTATAAAAAGCTGGTGAGGTATCAGGCGCAATACGCCGATGGCAAAACCATTACCAACAGTTTTCAAACCAACGCGATTGCGATTAACCGTCAATGGGCCGAGTTTTTTGCCAAGCACAACTTCTTAATTGGTGTGTCGATTGATGGGCTTGCAGAGGTGCATGATAAATATCGCATTTCAGTCAATGGTAAACCCACGTTCGCCCGAGTTAAACAGGCCATTGATCTGCTCAAAGAGTACCAGGTTGAGTTTAATACTCTCACGGTGATCAATGATCAAAACTGGCAATACGGTAAAGAAACCTACCACGCGCTTAAGCAGCTCGGTAGTCAGTTCATGCAGTTTATCCCAATTGTGGAAGTCGAGGCCCATTGCCAGCAAGGGCTAAATGGTCATTACTCCCCTAGCGCCAACGCGAAACTCACCCATTTTTCGGTGCCTGCCCATGGTTACGGTCAGTTTATGACTGATGTATTTGACGAGTGGGTCAAAGAGGACATTGGTACGGTTTATGTGCGCATGTTTGACAGCATTCTTGCCACTTGGATGGGCTATCCCGCGTCTGTATGCGTGCAATCGAAGCAGTGTGGCCAGGCGATGATCTTAGAGTCAAATGGTGATGTCTATTCGTGTGATCACTACGTTTATCCCGCCAATAAGCTCGGCAATATCAGCCAGACTAACATAGCGCAGCTTGCGACTGGCAAACAGCAACAACGATTTGGTAAGGCCAAGCACAGTAAGCTGACTTCAATATGCCAACAGTGTGAGCTACAAGCACTCTGTTATGGCGGCTGCCCAAAACATCGCATTGAGGCCATTCAAGGGGAAAAACATAAGCACAACTATTTGTGCGCTTCCTATCAGCGGATCTTCAATCATACCGCGCCTGCGATGCACTTAATGAGCCAAGAAATCCAAGCGGGCGGCGTGGCCGCCAGTGTGATGCCGATGCTGAGGCACTTATAACCAACCCTCGCAGCATCGAATGAGTTAATCCAATACAACCAACAGTGATATCCAAAATAAAGGAGTGGAGAATGAACCTGTTATTGCCGAGAAAAACCGCCCTCGCCGGTTTGATTGCGGCGGCTTGCACCGTTACCCCGTTAATGAGTCAGGCAGCCCAGAAGGTGGAACAACCTAACGTGTTATTGATTGTGATGGACGATCTCGGCACGGCGCAGCTGGACTTTGCCCTAGATAACATTAACAAGCAGGAACTGGCAAAACGTAAAGTTCCTGAGCGTTACGATGGCGACTTTGACCAATTGTATGATGCGGCCAAACGCTCTATGCCCAACATTACTAAGCTTGCCAATGAAGGGGTGCGAATGACCAACGCCTACGTGGCAACCCCAGTATGTGGGCCTTCTCGCGCAGGGATGATGACAGGTCGATTCCCCCACAGCTTTGGTACATACAGTAACGATGATGCGAAGCTTGGTATTCCGCTAGACATTAAACTCTTGCCTGCGCTGATGCACGAAAATGGTTATACCACGGCGAACATCGGTAAATACCATAATGCAAAAGTACGTAAAGTGTTTAAGCCAAAAGATGAGCAGAGCCGTGACTACCACGATAACCAAATCTCCATCGCGGAACCGGGTTATGGCCCTGAAGAGCGAGGCTTTGACTACTCTTACAGCTATTATGTCTCAGGCGCCGCGCTGTACAACTCGCCAACCGTGTTTAGAAATGGCGAGAACATTCCAGCGCCAGGTTATCTAACCCATAACCTTACCAATGAGACCATTGAGTTTATTGAAAAAGCGGACAAAACCGACAAACCGTTTTTCATCAACTTAGCTTACAGCGTGCCGCATATTCCGCTAGAACAGCCGGCACCGGCTAAATATATGGAACGCTTTAATACCGGTAATGTGGAAGTTGATAAATATTACGCACACGTCAACGCATCCGATGAAGGTATTGGCAAGATCATCGCTAAACTCAAAGAGATGGGTGAGTATGAGAACACCCTGATCTTCTTCCTTTCAGACAATGGCGCGGTGCACGAGTCGCCAATGCCGATGAACGGCATGAACCGCGCCTTTAAAGGCCAACGCTACCGTGGCGGTGTCCATGTGCCGTTTGTTGCGCACTGGAAAGGTAAGCTTCCTGAAGGGCGAGTGGATAACACCATGATCTCAGCGATGGATATCCTGCCGACCGCACTGGCAGCCGCCAAGATTGATATTCCAGCTGAAATGAAAGTGGATGGCAAAGACATCATGCCTCTGCTAAATGGCAAAAAACAACAGCCGCACCCTTACCTGTACTGGGCTGGCCCACGTGCGCTTCATTATGACGCCACTAACACCGGATTTTGGAGCAATTACTGGAAGTGGATCACCTTCGAAACCAATGAGTTTATCCCAAGTCCATATATCGAAAAGCACTCGAAAGGCGAGTGGGCGATTAAAGATCAAGAGTGGTCGCTGCACTACTACGATGATGGCAAAGGCGAGTTCGAGTTATATCACTACGCCAAAGATCCAGCGGAATCGGTCAACTTAGCTAAGCAGTACCCGGACAAAGTAAAAGCGCTAAAAATGGCGTTTTATGACTGGGTGAAAACCAAGCCTGCCCCTATCGCCTGGGGGCAAGATCGTTATCAGATCTTAACCGACTCAGCCAAGTAAGCGTTGAGTAACACAGCATAGGCCTCTTCGGAGGCCTTTATTGATGCATTCCCTGCTAGCAAAAGAGAAGTACTATGCGTAAGACGATTGCCTCCACCCCTCGCCCCACCATTCCTTATGAACATCCTGACGCCGCAATGTATTGCAAACTGTTTAAAGAGAACCTGATCCGCTTAAGGCATAAAAAACGTGCCTATTCGCGTCACGATGACATGATTCAGGCGCTTTTTAGCCGTGAGGGCGAGTCGTTAAAGTGCTTGTGTGAAACCTGGGTCAGCTATACCGCAGAGGCATTTGAACACTATGCGGTTTGGGATTGCAGCCATGCTTATTACCCTGGCCGGCCGAGCCAGCAAACGGCGCGCACTGATGCGATGGAAGGGGTCAGTCGTGTACTGCCAACCTTAGCGGCTTGGCTACATGCTCATCCAGAAGGCACTCCGCTATTGGGATTAAACGGTAAGCCGATGGATGTGGTCGCGATCATTTGCTCCGCCTTGTTAGCGGGTACCGATCCGAGTCATCAAGGTTATTGGGGCGAACTGCACGACTACGATCAGCGCATTTGTGAAAGTGCTGATTTGGCTTTGGTGCTTTGGCTGAGTAAAAAGCAGGTCTGGGCCCAGTTCGATGCCCGCCAAAAGCAGCAAGTGAGCACTTGGTTTAAGCAAGTGAACCAGCTCAATACGGTCGATAACAACTGGCACCTTTTTATTCTTACCGTGCAGTTTGTGTTGAAAGATCTTACCGAAGAAGAGCGGGTAGATAGGGATAAGTATGAGCGGATAAAAGAGTTCTACGTCGGTGACGGTTGGTTCCGTGATGGTGCGAACGGTAACTACGATTATTACAACGCTTGGGGATTCTTTTACTCTCTTTATTGGCTTGATCAAATTGATCCAAGCTTTGATCGGCCGTTTATTCAGCAAGCCATGAGCGATTTTGTCGCGGGTTATCGTTACTTTTTTACCCCGCAAGGTTTGCCGCTGTTTGGCCGCAGCGCGTGCTATCGCTTATCTGCGTCTGCGCCTTTGTTAGCCGCGGTAGATCAACACTCGAGTGCGATTGAGCTCGGTGAAGCCAAGCGCGCATTTCGCACCAACTTACAGTACTTTATCGCCAATGGTGCACTGAAAAACGGCGCTCCGACGCAAGGGGTGTTTGGCGATGATGGCCGATTGGTGGATAACTACAGCGGCCCTGCCAGCAGTTTTTGGTCTCTGCGGGCGTTAAATATTGCGCTTTACTCTGCCCAGCGGATCGGGCTATGGGAGGCACAAGAAACTCCGCTTGAAATCGAAAAAGGCGACTTTGATTTCACCCTCAGCGCCATTGAAGCGCGTGTGATCGGAACTTTCAAAACGAAAGAGGTCACAGTTTTGTTTCAGTCCGACTACACCGATAAGCAAAGCCCAATATCCCGTCAATTAAGCCGTCAAAGCTTGAAATATAAGTGTTTAGAGCTGCTCACAGGACGAGCGGCTCGGCCAAAAAACAACTTGTTACGTAAGGGGATTACCTGCTATTCATCGAAAATGAGTCATTTCTTTTGATTTCATATGCTTTCGTTTCGAAAAGAAATGTGATCGTGATCTATTTACTTTCTTTGATTTTCGAATAGCATAAAAGCGAAAGGTAACGAAGGTTTTGAGGTTTTTATATGTTTTTGGTTTCATCTCGTGAAATGCTGCACAAAGCGCAGTTAGGCGGTTACGCTGTGCCCGCATTTAATATTCATAATCTGGAAACCGTGCAAGTGGTGGTCGAGACGGCTGCAGAAATGCGTTCGCCAGTGATCTTGGCTGGTACGCCGGGCACTTATGCTTACGCGGGTACGGATTACTTAGTCGGTATCTGTAAAGAAGCGGCGAAACGTTATGAAATGCCGATCGCACTGCACTTAGATCACCATGAGTCTTACTCGGACATTTGCCAGAAGGTGCAAGCTGGTATTAAGTCGGCGATGATTGATGGCTCTCATTTGCCATTTGAGGAAAACATCGCGGTGGTGAAAAAAGTAGTGCAGTTCTGCCATCGTTGGGATTGCAGCGTTGAAGCTGAGCTGGGTCGTTTAGGTGGCCAGGAAGATGATCTTATCGTCGACGCGAAAGATGCGCTCTACACCGACCCAGACAACGCGATTGAGTTTATCCAAAAAACCGGCATTGACTCGCTCGCTATTGCCATTGGTACCGCGCATGGCATGTATAAAGAAGAACCACGTTTAGATTTTGATCGTTTAGGCATTATTCGTGGAAAAACTGATGTGCCTTTGGTGCTGCATGGCGCTTCTGGTGTGCCAGACCAAGACGTTCGCCGCTGTATCGAGCTTGGCATCACCAAGGTGAACGTGGCCACAGAGCTTAAGATCGCGTTTTCCGATGCCGTTAAACAGTTTTTTATTGAAAACCCTACCGCCAATGACCCTCGTCACTACATCGTTCCGGGTAAGCAGGCTATGAAACAAGTGGTGCAAGATAAAATCCGTGTTTGTGGTAGTGAAGGAAAGATTTAACCCATCCTATAGGTAATGAAACACTATTGTTAGTGCTCCTGGCTATGTCAATTAGCATTCCCCCGTCGCTAATGGCATAGCCCTTTTTTTAATCAAAATCGTTAGGCCGATAAACAATGAACGAGTGTCACGCAGCACCTCAAAAAAACGTCTCGCAAAAGAAAATCGCCATCATTGGTGAATGCATGATCGAATTAAGCGGTCAGCCATTTCAGCTCCAAACCCAAAGTTTTGGCGGAGATACGCTTAACACCGCGGTTTACTTATCTCGCCTGCAAGAAGGCCTAACTCCGTATTACGTTACTGGGCTTGGCTGTGATAGCTACAGCCAGTTGATGAAACAGAGTTGGCAGCAAGAAGGGATCAACACCTCATTGGTGGTGAATGTCGAAGATAAGCTACCGGGCCTCTATTCGATCCAAATCGATGACCAAGGGGAGCGTAGCTTTCATTACTGGCGTAGTGACTCCGCCGCGCGCTACTTGTGTGAACAGCCCCAGTTTGAGCAGTTGGCGGAGCAGCTCAAGCAGATGGACTTGATTTATTTATCTGGGATCTCGCTGGCTATCTTAGCCGATGACAACAAAGCCATCTTGCTTGGTGCTTTAGCCCGCCTTAAGCAGCTCGGGGTTAAGGTAGCCGTTGATTCGAACTACCGTCCACGTTTATGGCGTAACCGTTTTGAAGCGCGCAATTGGCTCGAGCAGCTATACCGCTTAAGTGATATTGCGTTGGTCACGGGCGAGGATGAAGAACTGTTATTAGGTCTTGAAGATACCCCCGCAGAGCTTATTGCTGAGCGTCTGCACCTGTTGGGGGTTGAGCAAGTGGTGGTCAAGCTCGGAGCGAAGGGCGCGATGTGGTCTCATGCTGGGCAGCGCGGATATGTAGTGGGGAACCGAGTTAGCCAAGTGGTCGATACCACCGCCGCGGGCGATTCGTTCAATGGTGCCTATTTAGCCGCATGGTGCAGTGGGATGTCGATGGCCGAGTGCTGTCATTGGGGCAACAAACTCGCCGCACAAGTTATCCAATTTAAAGGCGCCATTATCGCCAAGCAATCAACCCGTCTTATTTCTACTTTAATGAGTGAACAAAATGAACAGTAATCCATGGACTGAACAGTTGCGCCGTTTGCGCGTGATGCCAGTGATCCAAATTGAAGATGCCGATGATGCAGAGCCATTGGCGAGAGTGCTATTAGAAAATGGCTTGCCGGCCGCCGAGATCACTTTTAGAACTTCGGCTGCGGCGATGGCGATCTCCCGTATTCGCCGCGCGTATCCTGAAATCATTTTATGTGCAGGCACGGTCCTCACCGCGGAGCAAGCGGATCTTGCGCTGGCCGCAGGCGCCGATTTTGTGGTGAGCCCAGGGTTTAATCCCAATACGGTTAAACACTGCTTAGCCAATGACATTACCATTATTCCCGGCGTTAACAACCCAAGCCAGGTCGAGCAAGCGCTTGAAATGGGGCTCAATACGCTTAAGTTTTTCCCGGCAGAAGCTTCAGGCGGTATCAATATGCTCAAGTCTCTTACTGGTCCTTACGGCAATATTCAGCTTATGCCGACTGGTGGAGTGAAGCCAAATAACTTACTCGACTATTTGGCCATTCCTCAAGTAGTGGCTTGCGGCGGTACTTGGATCGCACCAACCGAAGCCATTCGAAACCACGATTGGCAAACCATTACTAACAACGTACGCGAAACGTGCAAACTGATTGGTCAGTAGGAGAGTTTGAAGATGACAAAACAAGTTGCGGTTCTATTAGCCGATGGGTTTGAAGAGGGCGAAGCTGTGGTCTTCATCGACATCATGCGCCGTTTAGATATTGAAGTAGATGTACTCTCGTGCATGGAAACGACCAAGCTGCAAAGTTACTTTGAAACCCGCATTAGCGCCGATGATACGCTAAGCAACCATTGCCATCAGTATTACGATGCAGTGATGATGCCCGGCGGGCCAAAAGGGACAGATAACTTATCCGCAAACCCTATGGTGATTGAGTTCCTTAAACGGCATATTGAAGCGGATAAGTATATCTGTGCGCTGTGCTCATCCGGCGCTAAGGTCTTGGCAGCCAACCACTTACTTCAAGGGCGCAATTACACCACTGGTGGAGGCTTAGAGAAGAAGTTCACCGATGGAAGTTTTCTCGATAAGAAAGTGGTGATTGACGGAAAGTTTATTAGCGGAAAAGGTCTAGGCGTAAGCTTCGAGTTTGCCTTTAGTGTCGCTAAAGCGCTGCTAACCGATGAGCAAGAAAAAGTCGACTGGCAAGCAAGACATATTTACTTCGATCGTTAATAATATGTTACAACCCAATTAACGGTTTGGGGGGTGTTTCTAAATCATTTATGGTCGTGATGCCAATGAAATAACTTACTGGAAGAGAGCGCGTTCAATTAAGGGGCGACCACCTTATCGTGCATTTTTCTGATTTGGAAAAGCCAATGGTTTTGCCCACTAAAAACTGAGTCGATCAAGGGTTCCTTACACTCCTTTTGGGGTTTTGTTGCGTAATTTTACGGTACTAAATCAGGAAATTACGATCTGGTTAGCTACATTCTTTACTTCATGCAGAACCAAGCCAAAACCTCGCCATGAAATTGATCACAGGGAGCAGTACAACCAAGCTTTGATTAACCGAGATAGCCCTCGTCGTTTAGTGATTTAGTAATTACGACTGCACTCATAGTTCAATACAACACCTAGCTACTACTGCTACTGGCCTTAATCGAAGTGTTGGAATACGCAGAAGATGAGGATGTTATCTATTCGGACAGTGATTACTGTGTGAAAGGTTTCAATATTTGGATGGACGATTGGAAAGACCGAGGTTGGCGTCGAGCGGATAAGAAACCCGTCAAGAACCGTCATCTGTGGCAACAAGTAGATGAGTTGAGTTCTAGGAAGTATGTCGAGGTACTTAAAGTCAAAGCACACTCTGGCATTGAAGGAAACGAGAGAGCAGACTTGTTAGCGGTTGAAGCCGCTACCCTATAACGCCAATGAAGCGCAGCTTGTGGGATGTACTCCACAAGCTGCTATACTCATTTGTTTTTAGTATTGATGATGCCGATGACTTCTCTTAACGTGCAGGTATTTCCTGATGACCTAATGACTTCTAATGGCCAATGAAAAGTTTAAAATACCTATCATCAAACTGGGTAACCCGTTTCTACCTTCGCCTGATGAAGTCTCAGAATTTCTGGGGCTTCCTGTCTCGCCCAGAGAAAAAATAAAGTGGTTAAATGCGTCAGTGGTAAAGAGTACCCTGCCGACAGACCGTACGCTGGATAACATTAGCAAGGATGGAATACGATGGGCATCGATACGTCAGTTTGCTTGGCAATTAGCGAAAGTATTTGTTCGAAAAGGGTTGACCTTCAACGTATCTCTCTCCACTGGCGGTATTCATAAAGCAGACTTATCTTTTTGGTGGTCTCACACTCTTAAAGGCATTCAAAAAGGGTTGTCTTCGGCTTCTAGTGAGATAAATGTCGGTCTCTTGGTCAGCCATATCGATGGACGTTGCGCCGCCTATCAAAAACAGTTGGCTTTTATTCAGGATGCTCCTGATGTTAGTGAGGGCAACCAAAGTGAGCTAATCTCAGGCTATTACCTACCCGTTCTCGATTTTACGTTGCTCAGTGAGCAAGAAAAGGCGCTTGTGAAAAGCTGGCTCAAATCGCCAAGTAAATCTGCCTCACAAGAAACTGAGCAGGCTATGCTGTGTTTCAAGCATGATTTTTGGTTGTCCTTAATGTCGGTCATTGATGCAATGTTTCTTGAAGATTGGGATAAACACTATGCAGAGTTCACTCCTAGTTCTTATGCCCGACAATACGGGGTGTTCGGTCAGGTTTTTAAGCGAGAAGAGAGCACATTCCTTGGCAAGTTTTTTGGCCTATTAAAAGAGCAGACTAATCAGACTTACGCTCAGCTATCGGAGTATGTTGCCTTACCTTTTAGTGAGCATGAGCGAAATGGTGTACTAAAGCGCGATGTTCAACAAGAACGCTTCAAAGAGTGGCGTAGCGGAAAAACCCTCTCCTCTGTAAAAGCCTTGAGTACGTTTTTTGACAACATGGATGTAGGGCGTCAAGGTACGGATTTACTGATATACGCACTGTTTATGAGAGCGCTTGATAAGGAGGGAGGCTGTGCGTTACCGGATATCTATACGACAAATCGTTACCAGCGTTACTACCAACACCATGCATACTAGGCTGCACTAAAGCAGCCTAGGTCCGCTTTTACTTTTTGCTTGGTGGGTTATTGGTGCGACCTCCACCTGATGGATTCGAGGTGCCGTTTTTAGTCGGCCATAGCGGGGCGTTGTTTCCTGATTGTTGTTTATTTCCCATGGGTTGCTCCTTTTCGTTGAGGTTGCTGACGAATATTCGTCGACAACCATCATGCATGAATATGGAGAGCCATAGGGAGGGGGGAAAGAGCGAAAGTTACTGGGAGTGACTAAGTGCTTTTTCGTTGATCTCTAATGTAGATGTGTACCGCCCCTGCTTGAGTATGCCTTCTGTCTATTTCAAACAGTTCAGTCGCCTCAATGAGCTGACTCAGAGTGTTGAAGCCGTAGTTTTTTGAACTGAAGTCAGGGTATTGTCTTTTGATTAGGCCACCACATTGGCCCAGAAAAGACCAGCCGTCCTCGTCTTGGTATTCACTGGCAGCGCCTCGTAGGATATTCAACAGCTTCGTATCACCTCGTAGTTTATTGCGAGTCTCACGAGGCTCTGCTTTCTTGGGTTTCTCTGAAATGACAGCAGTGACTTCTTCTTTTGGCGCGTATCGCTCTTTAAGGACTTCAGTGTAAATAAAGTCATCACACGCATTACGAAAGGCGAGTGGTGTTTTCTTCTCACCGACACCAAAGACATAAATTTGAGACTCTTTGAGGCGTGAAGCCAACTTGGTGAAATCACTGTCGCTACTGATGAGAGCAAAAGCGTCATACTTATTTGAGTAGAGCAAGTCCATGGCATCAATGATCATGGCAGCATCAGAGGAGTTTTTGCCCTGAGTGTACGAAAACTGCTGAATAGGATTGATTGCCAACTCATTGAGTGGTTGTTTCCAGTTCTTTAAACATTCTGAACTCCAGTCACCATACGCTTTTTTTACCAGAATATGTCCGTGTTTAGAGAGCTCTTTGAGCACAAAATCTAAAACTGCATATTGTGCGTTTTCTGCGTCGATTAAGACGGCAATTTTCTTTTCAGAGTCTATATCAATCAAATCCATGTCCTTATGAGCTAAAGGTGAGAGCACCTAGGTGTAGTTCAATGATGCTGCGTGTAAGGCCGGGAAGCAACGAGTACAGCTACAGAGTTATCTATTTGAGTGTTGATGCACGAAAGAGATAAAACCTATTGATGAGTGAGTTACTAACATAAGAGGCTGAAGGAACAACGGTCACACTCTAGCGCATTGCTGAGAACAAATAGAGGTTATCAGTCCTGCTTCCTTTATGGATTGAGTGGAATATGCCTCATTAAAAAGTGGCGGTGGAATTAACAGTGAGTTATAGAGTGGTACGGCTAACGGAGCTGATGACGCATGAGTTCAGTCAAGTCGAAGGGGATATAGAAAGGTTAACGGAAAGGGCACTGAGTTCTGCAATCCCTCATGGCATGAGTTTCTCTCGCTTTATGGACAAACTCAAAAGTGGTGAATTGGCCCTGTTGACGGACACACCATCTAAGCCAGTGATGCTCAGAGATGGAATGAGTAAATCGTGGAGCTTGTCTGCTGAAGGACAAGAGGCACTGTCACCGGAGGCAAAAAATGCCTTTCTCTCTAGAGCGAAGATGTCTGGTGGAGTAGCTGGTGGTTCTGCCCCAAGCCGAAGTCCCGCTGGTTATGCGTCCAACATTGACGAAACTTATGTTCCAGAGCCTGTTAAGCCGGATACCTCTGATGCACCACCTAAGCTCAAATATGAATATTGTTTTGAGGTCGCTTGCTCGGATGAGACGTTAAGAAAAAGCGTGGGCTGTGCATTTCAACTGGGCAAGACTAAGCAAGAAGCTATGATTGGTCGCTGGCAGACGGAGCCCACGGAAAACGGTACTAAATACATCGCTCATACCGCCTTTGATGAGCCGAAAAAATTGTTTGTTAAAGTGGCAGACAGCTCAATGGGTATCAGTGTGCCTGAAAGTGTGCAGGTCAAGCCGATAGACTCAGGTGTAGTGAGGGAGGCTTTTATTCCAGTCATCCCATCAGTGCAGCTAGGGGAGCGTTTAGGGCTGCCAACGGAAGGTTACTATTACCACTTTCATAACGACCGATTAGTTCAAGAATACAGGCTGCTTGGTGAGGGCAAGTGGGCGTTCTATGCCACATGCTCCACTCATGAACGATTGAATGATGAGCAGGGTTACAACGTCTACCAAAGTGCCATTCTGGTTTACTGGAAGCTCGAAGGTAAAGAGATTGAAAACCAACATCTGATTTACTTAGAAAAGCAAATTACCCGAGAAGAGCTTGATAACCTGAATGATGACTGGTTGGTTGAACACGGTATTAAGCTTGATATCGACGAACTGCTCGCAGCACCTAAACAGCCTGTCGCGGAAAGGCAAACCACTCTGCCTGTGAAAACGGATAAATCAGAGAGCAAACCAGAGACGCATATCGTTGCTACAGACTCAAGCACCCATCAACGTGAGTTATGGGGGGCAATTGCAGAGCAGTATGGTTTGTCGGCTAAACAACTACTTGATTTGAATCCTCAGTACAATGCTGACCCGATGACATTGAAGGTTGGTGATTCACTTGTTGTTCAACGAACGAAGCAAGGGCAGAATTTTCCAGAAAAAGAAACGTCGTTACCTCCGCTTTCTCCTTGTACTTATAGTTGTGTGGCGAATACTCATTATGCTTACTCGGGTTCTCTCTTAGTAGGAACGTCATTTAAGGCAATAAACAGTGAAAATCTATTCGCGAAAGAATTGCCCGTTACGAACTTAACGACCATCACAACCGATTCTAAAGCTACGGATTTTGGTAAAGCAGCATTGCTTGCGATTCCAGCGTATACAGCGACGACGAACCTTGGCATTCTGAGTGCTAGTACGCCCAATACTATCGGGACGTGGTCGATTTCAGGAGAAGCATTAGCGGGCTTTGCTCGAATGGGCGGCTTTCTAGTTGCGGCCTTATGGCCTTCTCAGCTTGGGGATGGAACCTTAGAGGGCAATCCTAATGTTTCTACTAATGACACCACAGCGATGCGCGTACGCTTCAATATGTACACGGACGAAAATGGCAAACAGCAAGTGGTCGGGATCAAAACGGGCGAAGGCAGTCCATATGGCGATCTAGTGATGAAGCGTCAGGCTGTGCAACAAGGACAAAACTTTGTTGCGGAGTTAGACAGCGGTATTACTATAACGTGGACGCCCGATGGTTCAACGGATGTGCTGACACCTGATACTGTATTACCCGAAAATGATCAGCTTGATGTTCACAATATCTGGGTCCGCCCGATTGAAGCGCATGAACAAGAGATCGGCGCGGTTCTCTATCCAGAGGAAGATCTTGCCGAGTATATTGTGACTTTTCCTGCTGATGCGGGACTGTCGCCCTTGTACTTAGTATTTAATAAGCGTGGTGCTGGAATTACTAAGGTAAAACCATTGGAAGTGGACACTTATGGAGACTTAGCGCCAAGAAGCAAAAAGGATGGAATGGATATAGATCATATTCCATCTCAGGCGGCACTGCTAAGGGCTGCGGAAGAAATGCTTGGACGCCCTTTAACTGCTGATGAAAAGAAAGAAATTATTAAATCAGGGGCTGGGGTTGCAATCCCGCGAGAGATACATCAAAAGTGTAGTGAAACATATGGCGGAAGAAATAAACTCGAAAAGCAGCAAGTTGATGCAGGTGATCTAGAGGCGGCAGTAAATTCGAATTTTGATGCGATTAAGACATGTTTAAAAGAAAATGGCTACACTGATGAGCAACTCGAGGGTGCTAGAGAAGAGCTCCACCGCTTAAATAGAGCAAATGGATGGTATTAGATGAACTATTTAGATTTTATAGGCTGTACTTATCAAGAACTTGTTAAGAACCCCAAGTTTGCAGCATTAATAACAGGTAATGTGCCATCGACGATGGACGATTATACTGATGAGTTTTACATTCGAGCTTTTGAGAGCGGGATGGAATTTCAATTTGACGCAAATAGCTACGTGCTGAAATTAATCGTTGCTACGAATCCCAATTACTTTATGGGCGATTTAAAGAATATATCATCCAAGGAATTAGTTCATCAGATAATGGGTAAGCCTGTTGAGTCGATGAGAGAGAAAAAAGTACCAGTACTTGGAGTTGTCGGAGCTTGGGACAAGTACGAATCTGCGAATGGTCATACGATTCAAGTCTTGTATGAAGTTGGTTCTACCAAGGTTAAGAGTGTTTTTTACAGATAACATATACTTTCAAACCGATTCGTTGAGACAAAAAAAGAATGGGGAGCGTAATTGTTCCCCATTGTCATTTTTAGCTTTGGCTGGTGGCACTACTGTTCTTTGATTGCTTCACAGCCCTTAGGGACTGTAATGGTCGATGCGTCCTTACCTGCCTCTTGTGCTGTTTTTACATCTATTTTGTATTGAGTACATTTTCCAACGCTGACGTTGACTGCGCCTGTTTCTACAGATGGGTTACCTCCTAATGCTCCCCCTCCCTGAGCGAAAACAAAAGGTGCGATTAGGATTGCAAGTAGAACGAGAATGTTCGTTGTAGTGTGACTCATGGTGTGTATCTCCTAGTGATTTTCAGATTAATCAGGGGTTGACTTGGTTTTAGGCTGGCACTGAGTGGCATCAGAAACTTGTCCGTTCAACTTGCCGCACACATTGGCAGTCCAGTGAAGCAATGCGCCAGCAACGAGGGTGGATTGTGGTCCTTGTTTACCATTCCACTGCTTTTCTAAATATTCCTTTGAGACGTTAGGTGCACCTCCGAGTGCAGCGATGGCTATAGGTGAAGTAGTCATTGAGGCAGCGACTAGAGCTGCAAAAAAGAGTCGGTTTAGATTCATGATGTTTCCTTATTGAATAGAAAGTTGGGGATTATGAAAGTTGTATTGCCGAGGGTTAGAAGGTGTAGACAAAGGTGCCAGCGTTTGACGTGACTTCGATTTCTTTCACGCTGTCTACGGTGCAGTTGTTACTGTATCCGGTGTAGGTTTCACCGAATTTCAACGAAACGTTTCTAGAGAGCTCTGAGGTTGTGCCTGCGGGTAGACGGCAGTTGCCTCTGTTGATAACGATATTGCTTACGACTGTGCTGTCAGTGATAGCTTGAATATCAAAGACCAGTGTTCCCCAATGAGGGTTGGTGGATATAGATACTTCAATATTGGCGGTGACGGTTTGCGCAGCTTCCTGTTCGCTGCAAGCGGTGACTCCGAGAATCAGCATGCTCATCATCATGGTTCGAATTAAGGTATTCATAGGTATCTCTCCGTAGTGGTGAGTTAAATTTGGGATGCACGGATTTCAGCGTGTTCACGCATGAACAGCTCTAGATTGAAATCAGTGGGATAGGTAAAAGAAAACGTCGATACACTGGCCTCATCAATCAAAGGCAAGGCTAGGGTGCGTATCGTGGGTTGACTGGATAATCGAAAAAGCAGCAAGAGCGCGTCACATTGAACTGAGAGTCCCAGTGGTTCGATGAGCGCTTTCTCTTGCTGCAAAACTTGACTCGATATCTTGAGCATACGGTTGTTCAGTAATGCCGTGTGTACCGCATTCAGTACTTGCCGCTGCTCATTACTCCACTCACGAATATTGGGCAGTGCTACATGGATTTTGGCTAACCATGCTTGCTCTTTTGAATGCGCTGAACCCTTGTGAGGTAAGGGTTTGTCTCTCTCCGAGGAGCGACCTTGCCCATAATTCAGTGCATCAGGAACAAGCGGCAGTAAGTACTTATTCGTCAGTTGCCAATAAAGCATTTCCTGCTTGTTGAGCTTCAGTAATTGCTCTGAAGTTTTCCGATAAACATGAGGCATGCTCATCGAATCACACTCCACGTTAAACACGTCCACAATGATTTCATCGAGATAGCGTTTAATGCTGCGAGTGGTACGGTGGATATCGAGTAGGGCTAACTGCTGCTGCAACTCCCTAACGGTAATCCATCGGTGTTGAGGAATAAGCATCAGCGTGTGCAGCAAAGCGGATAACCCTTCAATGCTGGTTTTATTGCTCATGACTACACTCTCAATACATCAAAGCTCCAAGACCGGAGGTGGACATTTAATGTCGGGAGAGTAGAGGTGAGTCAGACACATAATGTCCAACGGTGAAAACAGCATCAATCGGCAACACGAAAGCGTGAGCCGATTAACATTAACGAGGCTTATGCTTATCACTGAACTCGGCAATCGCTGCCAGTAATCCAATCAACAGCACCACCAGAAAACCTAACGTCGTCAGAGTTCCGATAGCGCCAAAGAAAGGAGAGAGGGTAAACAAGGTAATAAGAGCAGTGACAAGCTTGATGGTGTTAAGGAGAAGGGAAGTCATGAGTTATTGCGGGGTGACGGCTATTTCGTTGTAAGCGTCCATATCGACGTAGGCAAGAAAGTTACTCTCCCATAAACGATACAACTCTTTGGCATCACGGCTACCCTGCATGGGTAGCCAGCCTCGATAAGCCACAAAGAACTGTCCAACCCGAAAATCAAAGTCTAAGTTTCGCTCTAGCTCTGGGTAGTAGTTGCCCATATAAGCAAAGTCAGTGATGTACTCAATACTCCATTCTCCTGTCGAGGTTTGGCAAATCGCCATCTCAACCGGATGAAAACCGCCTTCATCCGCGCTGTAACTTTTATCGCGAAAGTTAAACACCAGATAACGGCTGGTGGTCAGTGCTTCATTACTCAGCAAATGAGCGGTGAACTGTTCACTTAGCAACTTATGCAGTTTCTTTGATACAGGTAGTAAGGATGCTGTGAAGTTTAATTTGGACATAGTGAGTCCTCCTTGTTTCAGGATTCAAATAAGAAATGAGAGAGTTAGAATTTAGTTGAACGTACCGACCATCGTCAGTTGCACGTCATCAAAGACGTTTCTGGAAAGGTGGCGAGCAAAGGCTTTCATCCATACTGAGAGTAGCTCTTGGACGTCAGGGTGTGATAAATCCGTGCTCCCCACATCGGGTTGATAGCACCAACGATTAGCAAGGTGAAAGTACAACTCAGGCTCAACGGATGTGCTGTGGTCGTCGGGATAAGAGAAGCTGGCAAAGAACACCACCAGCCAAGGGCTTGAGGTTGACTCGCGTTTAAACTGTACCTCTATCGGATGTAAACCTTGACGATGTCGGTAGTAACTCATCTGACGGCAGTTCAGCACGAGTCGTTCAGCGTTCTCTGGCAGAGTGTATTTATTCAGAAGTGCTTCCAGTGACGCATGTAACGCATCATCAATGCACAGCTCTCCGTAATGTTGTTTAATCATAACCACCCCCTTTCAGCAAACGAGGTGCAGGTATCGCCTGTCACGATATGGTCGAGAACTCGTACATCCACCAGCGCTAAAGCATCTTTAAGTCTTTCGGTTATCCGTCTATCAGCTTGGGAGGGCGTTGAGTCTCCAGATGGATGGTTATGCGCAAATATCACCGCTGCTGCATTCATTTCTAATACCGCTTTCACCACTTCACGTGGATAGACGCTGGCCGCATCTACGGTGCCATGAAACAGCTCTTTAAATTCAATTAGTCGGTTTTGGTTATCCAGCAGCAATAAGGCAAACACTTCACGTTCATAGCTGCCTAGCTTGCAGCGAACGTACTCTTTAGTGGCTTCAGGTTTAGTTAGGGCATCACCACGCACGTAGCGTGTTGCGAGTATCTCAGCGGCATGCTCTAGGATTTCATTTTCCTGATAGCGTTGCTGCTTTTGGTAATTGGAAGTTTTGGGATTCATTTCAGGCTCCTGTCGGACTCAATGATGGGATTTCACATTGATGACATATGCCTGAAAACTTTTGGATTTCATGTTGGTTGTAAAGAAAGGTTGTTTAGCTGGATGTAAGGTGGACATTTCGAGTGCTCGGTGAGGCTACTCTATTCAATCATGGCTAAGTCCTTGGATTCCTTACGAGTCTTTTTACACAATATATTGGATATGGGCGCTTGGACAAGTGAAAGGCTGATTCTGCGTGGTAGTATGTCTCTAAATTGACGACTCAGACGCATATACATTCGTTTTCGAGTGTATCGATATAAGGTTTAGAGTGACATATGAACTTGAGAGAAAGTATCTTTTGCCATGAAATGTTTCTTGCTTCTAATGTAAGTTCTAGTTGTAGTTACGGTTCTAGTCATATACGACAAATAGAAGAAACTTGGGATTTCGAAGACGACGAGTTTTACGATGAAATCAAGAGCCTTGAAATGGAAGGCTTGATAAGAAAAGATGGGGATCATGAATGTTTTCAGGCAACGAAACAAGGACTCATTGCCCGAGAGAAAAGTTACCAAGAGAGAGGGCTGCGTCATCCTGTTCTACAATCTCAAACAGATAGTATTTCGGACATGATTATCGCACTAATGTCGAGCAATGAAAGAATAGGAATTGAGGTATTAGAGTATACAGAATTTGACTTGAATGCAGTTAATATTTACTTGTGGAAACTGTCTGAGAAAGAGATTGATTCGGCGGTTAAGTACTTATTAGATAATCAATTTATAGAGAAGGAAGCGTTTGGCTTTTATGATGGGAATTACCATCACCTCACAGCTAAAGGCCGTAGGTATTATGCGAAATCAGTTACAGGTCTTCTCAATATATCATCTCCTCGTACTATTTTAAGCGCGGTGCCGGATTGTGTTGAGCCTCCAGCTTTCACTGGTGATTATGCGGAAAACTTAGTCTATCGTTGGAATGAGGCAGAAAAATGCAGAGATGCAGCTGCTTGGTTATCTGCCACAACTATGTATGGTTCAATTTTGGAAACAGTGTTGATTTCTGTTTTACAAGCGAGAGAAGAGGATGCATATGCCTCCAGTCATTCACCAAAAAGAAGAACTCCGATAGAGCGGTGGAGGCTGGATGATATGCTAAAGGTTGCTAACTGCATTGGCATTATCGATAACACATTAGCTGGGTATGGGAATGTGTTGCGAGATGCTCGAAACTTAATACATCCCTCGAAACAGATTAAGGAAGCCAGCTACCCAGATAAAGAAAGTGCAAAAATTGCGTCTGAAGTTGTGCGGGCTATAGTGGCAAAAACCACGCAGTTGTATGTTTAAATACAGTGTATAGAGCTCAAATAGGTTTATGAGCTCTTTGGAATTATTACGCTTAACCTGAACCCATGACCTGAAAGCTAGGGCTACAATATAAAAAGTAAGCGCTGACTTTTGCGAATAATCATTAATGTGCCTTTCATTTTGGTCAAATAGACATAGTTGTTCTACTGGCAACTTAAATCATCAGAAATATGAACTTTAGTTTACTGAAACTTGATCAAACAATAAGTAATCGATACCTTCCTATCTTAAACTCTACACCCTAATTAAAGGTTTGTTTTTTGCGAGGAATGGTGTCGCTTTGGAGTTTTTGATTTTTATTGGTGTTTGTTGGTTGCTTTCCAAGCTATTTAGTGGGACTAAATCTAGCTCATCAACAGCTAACTCCACAAGGAATACTAGAAATACACGTAACTCTTCTCATCGAGATACCACCTCGACCCCATTACAAAAGAAGCCAAGTACTCCCCCTCAGTCTTATAGACCGACAGCAAGAACGTCTTCTGTTACAAATAGGCCTGCTATCAGATTTTCGGAAGGGTCGAGCGGTTTTGATGTTGCTAGTACGAGTTTAAACAGTAGTAGCTCTGGAGTGGTCAACGTCGATCTCTCCGGATTGCATGATGCATTCACAGGAGCCCCATTAGACAAAAACTTGGGACTGCACCAGTGTCAGCGTTGTAAGGTATTTTATCACTCTGAGAGTGTTACAGTTCTTAAAGAGGCGAATGCTGGTCAATGTGTAGCATGTCCATCTACACAAATCCGAGTTGTTAATGTTGGGCAAGAGAAAAAGTCTGGTCGAGATTACACTCCTGAAGTCATTACGTTAAGTAATTACAGGGAGCACGTAGGCTCTGTAGTAACGTTTGAAGCGAAGGTTATTGAAGTGAAGGAGAGTCGTCGAGGAAGTGATTTTGCTGTGATGTTCGAGCGCAAGTCATGGACCCAAGGTTTTAAACTCGTATTTTTCCGCAGAGCACTAACAAAAGTGGGTGGTAAACCTTATATTTCTAGCTTAGGTGGTAAGACTGTCAAAGTGCGAGGTTTAGTCGTAAATCATCCTAAATATGGCTATCAGATTATTGTATCTGAAAAATCAATGATATTGGGAGCACGTTGATGAAGTGGACAGATATAAGCACGACACAAAGCGGTTATAGAGGTGAGTTAGAGGTTCTCGAAGGCCAAACTCCCCATGAACGTTTAGGAATTTCAACAACTGCAACTTTAAGTGAAGCTAAGAAAGCATATAAAGAAAAAGTGAAGCTATATCACCCTGACCGTACCGATGATTTTATGTCTCAATACAGTTCAGAAGTGGTGAAGCTATTAAATGATGCGATAAAAAGGATCAAAAAGGCACATGGAAAGTAAAAGTGGAAGGTATCAAAGGCATGAGTTGATTGATTGGTTCCCTCAGCAAGCAGTACATGAGGCTAAAGTTGCAGTAGTTGGTTGTGGGGCTGTCGGAAACGAAGTTGCTAAGAACTTGGCGTTGTTGGGAGTAGGTCACATTGACTTGTATGATTTCGACACCATAGAAATCCATAACCTAACAAAAAGCGTTCTTTTTCGAGAGGAGGACGTTGGAGAGGAAAAGGTTACCGTTGCTAGAAAAAGGCTCATAGAACTAGAACCAAATCTTTCTGTGAATGCTTTTCACGGAGATGCATGGGAACTATTGCGTTTCGCGCAATTAGAAAGCTATTCGTGTGTCTTGTGTTGTGTCGATAACTTTGAGGCCAGAATCAAACTTAACCAGTTATGCTTACTTTCTGGCACACCACTGATTAATACGGGCATAGATAGTAAATACTGCCAAATTGAGGCGTATCCTTTCGGAAAGGATAACCAAAATGCATGCTATGAGTGCTCTTTACCACTGTCAGTCTATGAAAGAGTGCAGGAAAGGTATTCTTGTGGTTGGTTGAAGAAAGTCGCTTTTGAAGAGAAAAAGATACCTACGACAATTTTAACGTCGAGTATAACTGGTAGTTTTGCCGCTTCTTTAGCGATGAGTTTCATCAAAGGTGATTTTAACTGCAACGCTACACGTATACTTCAAAACTCTACAACTGGACATTCATCTTTATCAACTTTGCAGAGAAGTGATCATTGTCCATGCTGCTCAGAAGTTTCAGATATTCCGCACATAACTTCAAGCGGGAGGAGTATTCTAAAATTGGGCGGTAATTTGGGAGCCAATTATGACGCATTGGTGACAAGTAGCGAACCAATTATTGTATCAGCTGAATGTTCGCTATGTGGTTTGAAAAACAATTCAGTAGTATTCACAAGGGCTGCTGACTCTGATTCTAGTCTTATGTGGTGTGCAGACTGCAAAGCAGAGTCTGTCTTAGTTGATATCAAAGACCACTTTACGATACAGGAGCTAAAAGAAAATTACCTTAATAAATCTTTCCCAGGGAAATTTGTACAAATGCAAGTTCATGGGAAAACAGTAGTTATTGAATTGAGGGACAATTAATGTCTGAAGTTAAAGTAATCATCCGAACCGCAGATCAAACTCGCAAAGCGGAAGTTGTACTAGATTTATCTAACACTGGAGCTGATGTTATCCAAGCGTCTGTAGATAATTGGTCACTTCCTGTTGATACTGATTATAGCTTAGTAAGCACTAACAGCGGCAAGACACTTACACCATCATCGACACTTAGTAGTGCTGAAATTAAGGATGGAGATATTCTAGAGGTTCAACCAGTTTTAGTTGCAGGGTGATGAAGAATGAGTGCATTTGCTACAAGGGTTCAGGAGGACCTAAGAAAGTTAGACGTTTTAAGTCGCGAAACGGGCGGAAAAGTAAAAGTTGTATCGAAAACGGGAAGCCCTGTAAGAGAGCTTCTTATTGAGCTCGCATACCCTACGGCAGGTTCTAGTAGTTTCCCAAGTACAGTCCAACACAGGACGACTGTTAAGATTGAGCTTTTAAGCCGATATCCTTTCCAAGAGCCGAGTGCAAAAATTACTACGCCAATCTACCACCCAAATGTGTACACATCAGGACAGATCTGTTTTGGCACCAAGTGGTTGCCCTCTCAAAGTCTAGACTTGTTGGTGAAGCGCATAATTAAAATAATTACTTTTGATGAGAGTATTCTAAATGAGTCTTCTCCTGCCAACGGAGCAGCATTGAGCTGGTATCGCATCGCCGTAGCTCAATACCCGAATAGTTTCCCTACAACTAAGTTAGGCTATGAGCAACAGGCGAAGAAGACAATGTCATGGAATAACGTCGAAACAAAAGTAGTGGTTAATTGCACACATTGTGAAACATCTTTGCGCTTACCAAGTGGTCAGAAAGGAAATGTTAATTGCCCTCGTTGTAGAAAAGGATTCTATGTTGAGACATGAAATGGACAGATAAAAAACCTGATATCTATGCAAAGCCAATAACACAGGCCTTTTCTGAAGTACCTGTGCTATCACTATTGGAGATATTGTCTAGTAGCATAGAAGCCCCACATGTCTTCATTTCGGATACGGTTAAAAAACAAATTATCGAACATATAACTGAAAACGAAACTGAGTCGGGAGGGTTGCTTCTTGGAGAAGTACTAAGCGTAGATAATTTAGAGTCAGGTGTAGTTGCTGTACACGTAACAAAATCGGTTCCGAGCGAAGATTTTGATGCTACGAGTGTCTCTTTATGTATGGGAACGGCGGTGTGGGATACCGCTCGACGGCATGCCACAAAGAGCAATTTCGTAGTGGGGTGGTATCACAGTCACCCTAACTTAGGTGCTTTTTTTAGTGGTACAGACCGTCAAACTCAGGCAGCATTTTTCAATAAAAGTTATCATCTCGGGCTTGTTATTGATCCGATACGAGATGAAGAATGTTGGTTTGTTAGCGGTGAGTCTTCTCCAGTACCTCTCACCCATGTTTGGAGTGGTTACAGCGAGTTATTAGCTTAAGTCATTTAGGTGGACGAAGTAATATTCGGTGAGTGTGGCACTTTACTCCTTTGAGCTTGTAGTGGATTGGATTGGATTGGATTGGATTGGTGTCAGCTATGCGCCAATAGTCGGGCGAGCATTTGAAAAGGTATCTAGATTGGTGGACGGCTTTGAGTCACCTCAGGATCTAGAGCTTCTTGCAACAGTGCATTGGTTAAACAAGTATGAGCAAGCGAGAAATACTGATCAGGTAATTGAAGGTGTTCATTCTTGGAATAAGAGAAAGCAGCAGCTCACAACATGGAAAATTGCTATCGCAGAGAAGGTCCTTGGCAATCAGCATTGCTTGAGTGCTTAATGTCTTACTGGCAAAACTGTTGTTAGGCAGTCAACGTTTTAGTTGCTTTTTTACGCTAGATACTGCTTCATTGCGGTCTCTTTTTATATACTCCTTAGTCTTTAATCCAAATGACCGCTTGTTAGCGTAAAAAACGATGAAGCAGTAAACATAAAGCTAATGGAAAATTATATGCATGTCGTCTTCAACAACAAAACTAAGGATTGATAATGATAAATACAATATATCGCCTGTTGTTGACGTTCAATGCTACGTCATTGTTAGTGATAATCTTCTTAGTACAGAAAACGTATACCTTGGGACATTTTTATCCCCAATGTCCATTTTTAGCTGAGATGCCTAATTTTGTGTCATATGTTGGGTATTTTTTGGTTCCTGTTTTATTGACGGGATTTAGTATCTTACTGAGCTCTTTACTCGGTCAGGATGATTTTAAACCACAAGAAATTAGTAGCATTGAGCATGCAAATAATAGCTTCCTTCCAAGTTATCTCGGATACTTTTTTGTGGCGCTGAGTGTGAGCAATTGGGAAACACTATGGTTTGTGTATGGAGTATTGTTTGTGTTCACATTTCTATCGCAAGCTTTGTATTTCAACCCGTTGTTCTTGCTTTTTGGTTTTGAGTTCTACAATATCAATACTAGAAATGGGACGTCTATCTTCTTGATAAGCAAATATAAATATAAGAAGCCTGTTGAGGTGGATGTCCCAGTGGCAAACCGAATTAACAATTACACGTTTATCGAGCGAGGTAGCAATGGATCACGTGTTGGCGAAGGTTAAAGGTTTACGTAAGAAGCCTTATTTTAAGCTTATATCCAATAATAGCTTGTTTGATGCGGTTCAAGTAGACGCTGCTACTTGTGTACCTTACGACCCAGATCATAACTTGGATGAAGATGCTTGGTTCAGTGTTGAAGGATTTAGCCAAAAAACATTTTGTCTTGATTTGCTAAAATCTCAATTTGACTCCAAGGATTATGACGATCTGAAAAAAGAGCAGTTTGGGAAGATTGGTTTTGTTTTTGCTATTCAAGGTGGAGACTTTTACTTTCAGAAGGTTACGCCATCCCTATTTATTCGTCGCAAAACACTTGTCTTTGGTGAAGCAGCAACAATTGAGGAGGATGCAAATCGTTTGGTTATCAACTCCGAACCTGACGCAGTTTATCTTACTCAATCAGATACGCTCATTTTTACCAACCTCGCGACGATTTCTAGCATTTTTAAGGGAATTGATGTCCTTTATAAAGAAGCTACGGATCAAGAGGTTGAGCAGTTTTTAGAAGAAGACTTCATTGAGTTAGCTGACGATTATAACTTGGCTAAGGTATCAAAGCCGAATAGAAAGCGTATTGCTCTAGCAATGGATACATTGAACGCAATGGAAACAGAAGAGCGTGACCAGATGCTTTCATATATTCACAGCTACTGTGACCAAAAGCTACGTTTTGATACTGATAATGGGAAATTTGAAATCAAAACGGATGATGAGTTGAAATATCTACTTTACGGTATTGAACAGCGTTTTTACACAACGCCTCTCAGTAAAGAAAGGCGTTTAGCAAACTCAGTTCAGTCGATGGATTAAATTACTTTCAATTGTTTAGTTCCAGTAACGGAGAGGCTGCCTTTGGCGGCCTCTTCTATATGCCCACTCCACCAGCACATCATTGGCTTTCTGCGTTCTAGGTAGTCTGTGCGGTTATAGGCACTGCGTACTTGGTTATCGTCAACGTGGGCCAATGATGCTTCGATTAAGTCACGGTCAAAGCCTTGCTCATTGAGTGTGGTACTCGCTAGCGAGCGTAAGCCGTGACTAACAAGCCTATTTCTGAACCCCATACGTTTTAGTGCCATATTTGCCGTTTGGCTGTTACACGGTTTTTTTGGATCTCGGTCTGAGGGGAAGATAAACTCTCTATGACCGCTAATTGGCCTGATTACTTCCAAAAGCGCCAACATCTGCTCTGTGAGCGGTATGCGGTGCTCTCTCCTTTTTTTCATTCTCTCAGCAGGGATAATCCAGATGTTATTCTCCCAATCAATCTCATCCCATTTAGCACCAGATGCCTCGCTAGGACGAGTCATTGTGTGTAATTGCCACTCAAGTAAGCAACGAGTAGTACGCTTTATGCTGGCATTAGCGATAGCTGCCATTAGTTTCGGTAACTCGGCGGGAGTTAACGTAAGCATATTTTCTTTTTTCGGTTTTTTGAAAGCAGCACGGATACCAGTCAATGGGTTCGCTTTAATTAATCCGCAGTTAGCTGCATAGTTCATGATCTCATTGAGTCGTTGAGAGAGACGCTTGACTGTCTCCAAACTGCCTTTTGCTTCGATGGGCCTTAAGAGATTAATAATGAGAGGAGCATCAATATCTTTTACCGGTGTATTCGCTATTTGCGGAAGTACATGAAGTTCCAGAGAGCGCCAGATATCAACAGCATAGTCTGGAGTGACTTCATATTTTTTGAGGTCAAACCAATCTTCAGAGACTTTAGCAAAGGTATGTTCGTAAACTTCTCTATGAGCAAGGTCTTGACGTTTTCGTTCTTCTAAAGGATCAATTCCTTGTGCTAGTAGCTCTTTAGCCTCCATTGCACTCTTACGTGCATTAGCAAGAGAAAGGTCAGGATACTTACCCAAACTCAAATTAGTTCGCCGCTTCTTGGTTGGGTGAGTGTAGTTGAGTAACCAAAGCTTGGAGCCGTTAGTTTTTACTCTCAAACGGAGTCCATCGCCATCGGAAAGCGCATACTCTTTCTCTTTTGGTTTGGCTGATTTGAGCTCTTTGTCCGTTAGTCTAGTAGTTGTTCTTGCCATAATTGGTACACCAAATTGATACACTAATATCAGTGTACCTTTTGATGTACCTAAAAATCAAAGATGTCTTTGGACGTAAGTGGATGTCGAAGTACGTTAAGTTATTGATTTTACGTTGTCTCTGGCACAAAAAAAGACGTCCTGAGACGTCTTTAGATGTTGAATTGGTGGAGCTGGCGGGAGTTGAACCCGCGTCCGAAAACCTTTCATCATTGGTACTACATGCTTAGTCGATCTTTAAATTCACCATCCACCTGCGAACCGACACGCTAATGAATGACTATCCTGAATTATAATTCGTCGTTCATCTCTCAGGCGGGAGAATCCGGACTAGCGCGTTTGGGTTTGATCTCTCGTTATTCCCCGTCTTACGTGCGGAAGCTAGGGCGAGAGAGCTCTGAGCAGGTTATTAAGCTGCTAGTGCGTAGTTTTCGTCGTTTGCGACTATTTTTTTGCGGTTTATTAACGAGGCCTACCGCACCTCGGCATGCACCTCAGACTTCTGAATTCCCGTCGAATCCTAAATCAGCCCCAGGGTGTTGAAGCATAGTATCAGAAAAGCCAAGGCTGTCTAGTACTCTGCGTCTAAGTGGTTAAGATTAACGCAGCGCGCTCTTCATTACGCGTGCTTTCTCTCTTGCCCAATCTTTTTCTTTTAGATCAGTACGTTTGTCGTGCAGTTTCTTACCTTTTGCGACACCGATTTTCATCTTCACCCAAGAGCGAGACCAATATAGTGATAGCGCGGCTAGCGTCATACCTTCACGGTTGATGCGGCCAAATAGGTTATCGAGCTCACGACGGCTCATAAGTAGTTTACGCACGCGTGTCGGGTTAGCGACAACGTGGGTAGATGCTTGATTAAGAGGAGTAATCGTCATGCCGCTGACAAAGGCTTCTCCGTCTCGCATAAACACATAGCTTTCAGCGATATTGGCTTTGCCTTGGCGAAGGGCTTTGACTTCCCAGCCTTGTAGCTCCAAGCCAGCTTCAATTTCATCATCAATGAAGTATTCGTGGCGAGCTTTCTTGTTTAGCGCGATAGTGTTACTACCCGCTTTTTGTTTGGTTTTTTTCTTTGCCATAATGGTTGCATTATACGACCAGTCGAAGGGTTAGCAAATCCCTTTATTTGCGCTAACAGCAAATAAAAGTAAAATTGTAGCTAGCTTGAGTTTCGAGCGAGATGATCGAGGAGAGAATATGAAGCAAGTCAGTCGTTCTGCATTGGTTTCGTTTAGTGCAGAGCAGATGTTTGATCTGGTTAACGATGTGGCCAGCTATCCTGAGTTTTTACCGGGGTGCTCGGGCTCGCGTGTGATTGAAGCGAGCGAATCGGCCATGGTTGCTTCTGTAGATGTCTCGAAAGCCGGTATTAGCAAAACTTTCACCACCTCAAATGAATTGGTATCAGGTGAAGCGATTTTGATGAACTTGGTTGATGGTCCATTTAAAACCCTAAAAGGCGGCTGGTTTTTTACTGCGTTAGACGAGAGTGCATGTAAAGTTGAGTTGAAGTTGGAGTTCGAGTTTTCAAGTAAGATGATTGAACTTGCGTTTGGTAAGGTTTTTAACGAGCTCACTAGCAATATGGTGAATGCGTTTACCAAGCGCGCGAAACAGGTGTACACGTGTTATGAGTATTGAGTCAGACATGATTCATGTTGAAGTGGTCTATGCGTTGCCAAATGAGCAACGAGTGTTCACTTTAGTGGTTAACAAGGCGATGACTGTTGAAGAGATCATCGTCCAATCTGGCGTGTTAGAGCTTTACCCTGAGATTGATTTGAAGGTTAACAAAGTTGGGGTGTTTAGCCGCAACGTAAAACTAAGCGCAACAGTTCGTGATAAAGACCGCGTTGAAATTTATCGCCCATTATTGGCGGACCCAAAAGAGATTCGTCGTAAGCGAGCAGAGCAAGCGAAAGAGGCGGGTAAGAGTTAAGCTCTTGTATGGTCTGACAAATGGTTAGACAAAAAGTAAAAGGCTCGCAATGCGAGCCTTTTTGATATCTGCGATTTAAGAGCGTTTAGTTGATGCTCTCGAAGAAGTCTTTACTTGCAGGGAAATCACCGCTGATTTCTGTCAGCAAACCTTGATCGTTGAAATCTACAATCAGGTCTTTCTGTTCCGAGAAGTGATGGCCTTCAGTGTGGTGATAAATGTAATACCAAGTGTCTGGGTATCCATTTTCAATCAGCATTGGAGATCCCAATACGTAGCGTACTTGTTCCTTGCTCATACCAAACTTTAATTGGTTAACCGCTTCTTGCTCAACGTAGTTGCCTTGATTGATATCGATACGATAAACCAATCTCTCTAAAAGAGAACAACCTGTTAGCATTGTCATTGCGAGTGGTACAGCGATAAGCCACTTTTTCAATTGCATACTCAAATTCTTGTAACTATCCATTTAATAACTGGGCTGATGATAAACAAGCTTAAGGCTAATGTAAAAAGCTCTTCTTGTTTTGAATTGTTTCAGACCATGATTTTTGAATTTGGTTGCAAAGTCGAGGCATAAATCTGACAAAAATCGCCTTAATTGCACTTTTTTTAAGCGGCGATTAAGAGTTCACGCGCATTTGCTAGTGTGGATTCCGTAATTTCGCTACCGCCAAGTAAGCGTGCAAGTTCTTCAACGCGCTGCTCTGAACCCAATTGATTCATTTGCGTTTCTGTTTTACCGGATTTGGTTTGTTTCGCGACAAACAGTTGTTGGTGACCACAACCTGCGACTTGAGGTAAGTGAGTAACACATAGTACCTGAGTTGATTCACCTAGCTTGCGTAGCATTTTACCGACTACGGCAGCCGTAGGGCCGCTGATACCGACATCCACCTCATCGAAGATTAGGCTAGGAGTATCTACTTTTTGTGCAGTAATCACTTGGATGGCTAATGAGATACGAGAAAGCTCACCACCGGATGCCACTTTAGCGATCGGCTGCATTGGTTGCCCCGGGTTGGTTGAAACTAAGAAGCACACGCTATCAAGGCCAAGCGGTGACGGGTGAGCGCCTTCTGTTGTTACATCAATGCAGAACTTTGCTTTCTCCATGCTTAGTTCGTGCATGCTGGCTGAAATAAGCTTGTTGAGCTCTTTAGCGTAACGAGCACGCGACTTGTGTAACTTTTCCGCGCTGCTATGGAAAGCTTGATACTTACTTTCGACATCTTGAGCTAATTCATCCAGCTTTTCATCAGAGCAATCCAGCTGCTCAATTTGTGCCAGAAGATCTTGGTGATGTTGGTATAGCTCATCAGGCAACACATGATGCTTACGCGATATCGACATCACTTTCGAGAAGCGTTCTTCAACAAAAGCCATGCGCGCAGGATCAACATCGATACTGTCTAAGTAATGGCGCAGCTCGCAGTTAGCTTCTTCAATTTGAATGATGGCTTCGGCCAGCATATTTGGTAGCTCAGCTAACTTTTCATCTAGCTCTGCGAGTTGAATTAAGGAGTGATTGGCTGATTGCAAAATACCAAGCGCATTAACTTCTTCGCCTTCGTAAATAAGTTCGATGGCTTGCTGACAGGTTGAGGCAAGTTCGCCACTGTTTGAAAGTCGTTTGTGTTCTTGTTCGAGTTGTTCATATTCTTCCTCGCCAAGAGAGAGTTCATTTAGCTCTTTGATTTGGTATTCAAGTAGCTGCTTTTGCGCTTGGTTTTGTGCGCTGTTCTCACGTAACTGCTTTAAATGGTTATCTGCTTGACGCCAAGTTTGGTAAGCATTACGTGTAGATTTAAGTAAGTTTAAATGACCTGCATATTGGTCAAGCATGGCCAATTGGTAGTCACTTTTCATCAACTGATGGTGTGCGTGTTGGCCATGAATATTGATCAGCAGTTGCCCAAGATTTTTTAATTGTGAAAGGGGAACGGGGCTGCCATTGATAAAGGCGCGAGAGCGGCCTTCTTTGGTGATCGTTCGGCGCAATATACAGTCGTTGCCATCCAATAGGTCGTTGTCTTCTAACCAACGAGTAGCATGCACATTATTGTCGAGAGCAAATGCAGCGCTAACCTCGGTTTTTTCTTCACCTTGGCGCACCATGTTTGCTTCAGCCCGACCACCAAGGCAAAGACCTAGTGCATCAATAGCAATGGATTTACCTGCACCGGTTTCACCGGTGATCGTGGTCATCCCTTTTGAAAGTTCAAGCTGTAAAGATTTAACGATAGCGAAATTATTCACACTCAAATGAGCCAGCATTTTTAGATACCTGTTGAAATGAACAATACTGTATAAGAAAACAGTATATACTGTTTCTTTATACAGTAAAGAGGCTGAGTGAAATTTGTGAGCAAAGTAGAGTTAATCTGTGGCTTCTTTGTCTCTTATTTGCTAACTCTTGCTGTAAGGCGAGGGGGTTATTGATGTTAAATCATGTGGTTAACTATATATTCATTCATGCCCTGATAAGCGTTGTTCCAACATTTCGATACAATAGCTAACGGCAATAGGCGGCGATTGAGTAAAGGAAGTCAGTGCGTAAACGGTATTCGTTGGTAGGTGAAATTCTGGATTTAGGTGGATGAGTTCACGGCTGTCTGATTGAGCATTCAAGCAGAAATCTGGAATGATCCCAATACCAGCCCCAGATCTAATCAGTGCCAAAGTGCTGTGAAAAGAGTTGGTCATGCAAGTGGCGTGGCTGGTAAAGGTGCTGCTATCACCGTGCTGGTTAGTGAGAGAGTGTGTATATTGTTTGCCCTGCCAAGCGTTAGCGATGTAGGGCAGGCTTTCTAAAGGTTGCTGAGCCATGTTAGGAGTGCCGCACAATACATCTCGAAAACTGCCGATACGTTTTTGTTTTAAGTTGCTATCGGGTGAGTTACCGACTCGAATCGCAAGATCAATATCATGGGCCATGAAATCGAGGTGCTTGTCGTCATTGATAAGCTCTGGTCGAAGTTTGGGGTAGCGCTTAATGAGTTCGGCAATAATTGGCGCAATGAGGGTATCCATCAAAGCGTGAGGCGCGGTGATACGAATTCTGCCTGACGGTTCACTCTGTTGGTTAATCGCACTTTGCCATGCTTGTTCTGCGACCAAATTAATATTTTTACAGCTAGCGTAAAACTGCTCGCCAAGATCTGTCAGGCTTTGACGGCGAGTGGTGCGCTTGAGGAGTGTTGCTCCTAGCTCTTGCTCTAAGGCTTTGAGATGTTGGCTTACCACTGATTTAGAGAGGTCGAGTTTGTCTGCGGCTGCAGAAACCGATCCTTGCTCAACAATATGCGCGAAGATAGACATTTGTCTCAATCGGTTCATAGTGACCCTCTATTGTTTGCTTTAGTTAAACAGTGTTTTTCATTGTCTTTGTATTTCATTCTAATCGTATTTTGTAATCTATGCCTGTCGAAAATACTTAGCGAAGAGAAATTACTATGTCAGTGACCAACGTTGAACAAACAGTACTAGACGCTTGTAAACAAGCAATCGAAGCATGGAAGACGGCTTTTAACAATCAAGATGCCAAAGGCTGCGCGGCGCAGTATCAGGTTGATTGTGTTATGCATGCTCGCCCATTTGGTGAATTTGAAGGCCAAGAGGCGATTCAAGCTTTCTGGCAAGATATCATGGATAAAGGTTTTAAAGACGTTGAGTACAGTGACGTGGAGTGGCAACCACTGGACGAGCGCTCATACATCTTGTCGGCGAAGTGGACGATGAATCAAGCATTTGGTGTGGTTCACAAAGAAGTGTGGCAAGTGCAGGAAGATGGTAAAGCACGTTTGGTTAGCGATGATTTTGAAGTGCTAGGCGAGCGATAAACCGCAGATAAAGCAAAGGCTGATGAGATTTCATCAGCCTTTTCTTTATTCGGTAAATGATTAAAACAATTTGCTCGACCAACCGAGTTTATTCCGTAGTACGTGGTAATAGCTGTAATCTTTTGGATGAATGAGCTTGAGTACATTCGGGCTTTGATAAATGTGGATTTCGTCCCCCGGCGACACCGGTAAAGAAACTTGACCATCGCAGCTCACTTCTTGTGTGCCACGGTTATCCGGAGAAATTACTAATTTAATGTGGCGCTTGCTATCGACTACCAACGGCCGGCTAGATAAAGTGTGCGGGAACATTGGCACTAGCGAAATGGCATTGAGGCTTGGTGACAAGATTGGACCACCACCAGATAAAGAATAAGCGGTTGAACCGGTTGGGGTGGAGATAATTAAGCCATCAGACCGTTGAGAGAAAGCGAAGCTGTCATCAATGTACACTTCAAACTCGATCATATGAGCTACTTGGCCCGGGTGAAGCACAGCTTCGTTTAGTGCCGTATTATGGCTCTTTATTTGTTTATGTCGGTGTATTTCCGCTTCAAGTAAGAAACGCTCTTCTTCAATAAATTCGCCAGCGAGCACATCTTTCAGCGCCGTTTGAAAATCATCAGGGTCAAGATCGGTTAAGAAGCCAAGGTTGCCTCGGTTGACTCCGATGACTGAAATATCGAAACGAGAGAGCACGCGAGCGGCGCCAAGCATGTTGCCATCACCGCCAACTACGATGGCGAGATCGGCGATTTTCCCTAGTTGGATTAGACTAGCGAAATGCTCGGATGGGATATCGCTCAGAATTTCGCTCAATCTATCATCAATGAATACTTGGTAACCTTGTTCGGTTAACCACAGATACAGCTCTTTATGTGTTTGAATTGCTTGCTGATCTCTAGGTTTTCCAATGATGGCGATCACTTCAAAAGGTTTTTTCATGAGTTTTCCGACCGAAATAGGCTTGATTCGACAATCTTCGTCCCCATAATAATGGCAAGTTAGCTAAATATGCGAATTTTTGTGTATCTTAAAGCGATAATCGTGACGCATTAGATGCATATACCGTTGAATTCTGGAGATATCATGAGCAACGAAGAAAAAAACATCCAAGAAGAAGAACTGCAGCAGCAAGCTGGTGCAACAGAGTCTGACGTTGAAGCGGTAGGTTCTGAAGCAGATATCGAATGGAATGAAGAAACTGAGCTAGATGAGCAAGAAGCGAAAATTGCTCAGTTAGAAGCGGCACTTCTTTCTAGTGAAGCAAAAGTAAAAGAGCAGCAAGATGATGTGCTACGTGCGAAAGCAGAAGTAGAAAACATGCGTCGTCGTACTGAGCAAGAAATTGATAAAGCGCGTAAATACGCTTTAAACAAGTTTGCTGAAGAGTTGCTACCAGTGATCGACAACCTAGAGCGCGCTATTCAAGCAGCTGATACTGAAAACGAAGCGGTTAAACCAATTCTTGAAGGTGTAGAGCTGACTCACAAAACGTTTGTAGATACGGTTGCTAAGTTTGGTCTTAAAGAGATCAACCCTGAAGGCGAAGCGTTTAATCCTGAGTTCCATCAAGCGATGTCGATTCAAGAAAGTCCAGACCACGAATCTAACACAGTGATGTTTGTGATGCAGAAAGGCTACGAGCTAAATGGCCGTGTTGTTCGCCCTGCAATGGTGATGGTGGCTAAATAAGCCAACGTAACATTATTGATAAAACGCCCTTAGCTTAGCTAAGGGCGTTTTTTTTGGTTTATTGATCTGGTTGGATCTGACGCAATCCATGAGGATAAATTGAATAACCGCAGATCGCTGTTTTTGTGGCTAGGTTGGGCTTATTGCTGTCAGCTAAGGGACTTAGCGGTAGCAAACTTAGAGAGAGTTCGGAATAAATGTGTGTTTTTTGAACGTTTATGCTGTTTTATGTGACGAGTTTGCTATATGTTGCTGTGAAGTTCTTGTTAACAACTTTGTAAATTAAATCTTTCTTTTGTTGCTTTGATGTGTATTATTTGCGTCATTCGCCGCATTTAGTGGTGAAATAAATAATAAAAATATTAATTGCACACACAACATCTCGGGAGATTTATAATGGATAAATCGCTTTCTAGTAAGATTTTTATCGGTCTGTTTGCGGGCTTATTGCTCGGTACGGCCATTCAGTACTTATTTATCGGTATTGCGATTTTTGATACCTACTTGCTTGGTGCCGCAGAAGGCATTGGTGGCATGTTTGTATCTTTGATTAAACTGTTAGTCGTTCCTTTAGTTTACGTTTCTATCGTATGTGGAATTGTGGAACTGAAAGATATTCGCTCATTTGGTCGTTTAGGCGGTAAAACTTTTACCTTATACATTTTGAATACCGTCATCGCGATCATTGCAGCTCTTACTGTGGCAATGATTGTCCAACCGGGTGCTGGCGCGAATCTAGCGGGAACAATTTCTGATTCTGTTGCACTTAAATCAACCGAAACTCCTGACATTTTCTCAATGGTTGTGAACATCGTTCCTAGCAACCCAGTTCAAGCATTTGCAAATGGCGACATGCTACAAATCATCTTTATGGCTATTTTGACAGGTCTAGCCATTCAAGCGCTTGATGCAAAAGGTGGCCCAGCAATTCGTACCTTCAAAGTTGCTAATGACATCATGATGAAGCTGATTGGTCTTGTAATGAGCCTAGCGCCATACGGTGTGTTTGCGCTTATGATTCAACTTGGTGCGACTTTAAATGCCGGTACTTTAGCATCGGTTGCAGGTTATGTGGCCTTAGTCGTTGCAATGCTAGTGCTGTGGATCTTTGTGGTGTACCCAGTAGCGGTGCAGTTATTTACCGGTATCTCTGCGCGTGAGTTCTCTCGTAAAACTCGTGAGCAAGTTTTATTCTCGCTATCGACAGCAAGCTCAAACGCGACTATTCCAGTAACAATGCGTACTTTGACCGACAAAATTGGTGTGTCTAAATCGGTAGCCGGTTTTGGTGTACCTCTAGGTGCGACTATGAATATGGCCGGCGCGTCCATCTACATTGCGATTGCTGCGGTTTTCTGTGCTAACGCATTTGGTCACCCAATCGCTGTGTCAGACCTAGTGACTCTTGGCTTCACCGTTCTTCTATTGTCGATTGGCGCGGGTGGTGTTCCTGGTGGTGGTGTGGTTATGGTCGGTGTTATCTTGCACCAACTAGGTTTACCGCCAGAAGGTTTAGCGATTGTTGCAGCAGTAGACCGTATCAATGATATGTTCTGTACTTCATCAAACGTTGTAGGCGATACAGCAGTTAACACTATCGTAGCGAAGTCAGAAGGTGCTATTGGTGTAGAAGCTGAAGAAGTACCGGCTCAGCCTGCACAAGCTAACGCTTAACTGAAGTTTATTTAGCATTCAAAGCGAGGCATTAGGCCTCGCTTTTTTGTGCTTCAAATTTGAGATAAAGAGTTCAGCTTTTCAGAGCTTGTTGAAAGTGATTCGCAATCCGCCGTCACTTGGGTAAATAACCAAAGAAAAATGGATTTTTTTTAGTGGTGACCCTTGAAAAGTATTTTGCAGCCCTTATCTAAGGGGCATAGAGAAGCAAACATAATTATTTTTGTTTGTGAGCAAGGGTTGAATCCCTATTCTCCATCCCCACATAGGGGATATAGCAAAACGAAAATAGAATTTATTCGGAGATAGCCTGATGGGTAAAATCATTGGTATTGACTTAGGTACTACTAACTCTTGTGTTGCTGTTTTAGATGGCGACAAACCACGCGTAATTGAGAACGCGGAAGGTGAGCGTACAACGGCATCAGTAATCGCATATACAGATGGTGAGACTCTGGTTGGTCAACCTGCTAAACGTCAAGCGGTTACAAACCCTACTAACACGCTATTTGCAATTAAGCGTCTAATCGGTCGTCGTTTCGAAGACGAAGAAGTACAACGTGACATCGAAATCATGCCTTTCAACATCGTGAAAGCTGATAACGGTGATGCTTGGGTTGAAGCGCAAGGCCAAAAAATGGCGGCTCCTCAGGTTTCTGCTGAAGTACTTAAGAAAATGAAGAAAACTGCTGAAGACTTCCTAGGTGAGGAAGTAACTGGCGCAGTTATCACAGTTCCTGCTTACTTTAACGATGCACAGCGTCAAGCAACTAAAGATGCTGGCCGTATCGCAGGTCTAGAAGTTAAACGTATCATCAACGAACCAACTGCAGCAGCGCTTGCATACGGTCTTGATAAGAAAGGCGGCGACCGCACTATCGCAGTTTACGACCTTGGTGGTGGTACATTCGATATCTCTATCATCGAAATCGATGAAGTTGAAGGCGAGAAAACTTTCGAAGTTCTAGCAACTAACGGTGATACTCACCTTGGTGGTGAAGATTTCGATACACGTCTAATCAACTACCTAGTAGGTGAGTTTGAGAAAGAGCAAGGTATCAACCTTAAGAACGACCCACTAGCAATGCAACGTGTTAAAGAAGCAGCTGAGAAAGCGAAGATCGAGCTGTCTTCAGCTCAACAGACTGACGTAAACCTACCTTACGTTACTGCTGACGCGACTGGTCCTAAGCACATGAACGTTAAAGTAACGCGTGCGAAACTAGAATCTCTAGTTGAAGACCTAGTTCAACGTTCTCTTGAGCCACTAAAAGTTGCTCTAGCTGACGCTGACCTATCAGTAAGCGACATCAACGACGTAATCCTAGTTGGTGGTCAAACACGTATGCCTATGGTTCAAGCAAAAGTTGCTGAATTCTTTGGTAAAGAAGCTCGTCGCGATGTAAACCCTGATGAAGCAGTAGCAATGGGTGCTGCAGTTCAAGGTGGTGTACTAGCGGGTGATGTGAAAGACGTACTTCTACTAGACGTTACTCCTCTGTCTCTAGGTATCGAGACTATGGGCGGTGTAATGACTAAACTAGTTGAGAAGAACACGACTATCCCAACAAAAGCGAACCAAGTTTTCTCTACAGCAGAAGACAACCAAAGCGCGGTAACAATCCACGTACTGCAAGGTGAGCGTAAGCAAGCGTCTTACAACAAGTCTCTAGGTCAATTCAACCTAGAAGGCATCCAAGCTGCACCACGTGGTATGCCACAAATCGAAGTAACATTCGACCTAGATGCTGACGGTATTCTACACGTTTCTGCTAAAGACAAGCAGACAGGTAAAGAGCAGAAGATCACTATCCAAGCTTCTGGCGGCCTAAGCGATGAAGATATCGAGAAAATGGTACAAGAAGCAGAAGCTAACAAAGAAGCGGACAAGAAGTTCGAAGAGCTAGCAACTGCACGTAACCAAGCTGACCAAATGATTCACGGTACTCAAAAGCAAGTTGAAGAAGCGGGTGACGCTCTTCCAGCTGACGAGAAAGAGAAGATTGAAGCAGCAATCAAAGAACTTGAAGAAGCGAAGAAAGGCGACGACAAAGAAGCTATCGACGCAAAAGTTCAAGCGCTAATGGCAGCAGCTCAAAAACTAATGGAAATCGCTCAACAGCAAGCTCAAGCTCAACAAGCTGAAGGCGCTGATGCTGGTCAACAACAGTCTCAAGATGACGACGTTGTAGATGCTGAGTTCGAAGAAGTTAAAGACGACAAAAAATAATTCTCGTAATTAGGAGGGCTAAGGCTCTCCTATCAAAAGAGAATAAGTTTTGTAAGAGAACTTAAATGCGGGCGTCGGAGGCAACTCTAACGCCCGTATGTTTGTAAGTAGAAACTGTCTTTCTAGCTAAGTACTTTGCGTCGCTTAAGTGTGAATATTGAGCGAAAAGCTTTTAGCTAGAACGATATAAAAACACCAAGCGGAGCTGATAATGGCCCGTTTGCAGTAATAAATTGGTGACTAAAGCATGTCAAAACGTGATTTTTACGAAGTATTAGGCGTTAGCCGTGATGCATCAGAGCGCGATATCAAGAAAGCGTACAAGCGCCTTGCAATGAAATTCCACCCGGACCGTAATCAGGGTGACGACACAGCAGCTGAAAAGTTTAAAGAAGTAAAAGAAGCGTACGAAATTCTTCTCGATCCGCAGAAGAAAGCGGCGTATGACCAATACGGTCACGCAGCATTTGAACAAGGTGGCGGCGGCTTCGGCGGTGGCGGCTTTGGTGGCGGCGGTGCTGATTTCGGCGACATCTTCGGTGATGTGTTTGGTGATATTTTTGGTGGCGGTCGTCGTGGTGGCGGTGGTGGTCACCGAGCACAGCGTGGTGCAGACCTGCGTTACAACATGGAGCTGACTTTAGAAGAAGCAGTTCGTGGTGTAGAAAAAGAAATTGAAGTACCTACGCTTGTTCACTGTGATAGCTGTGATGGTAGTGGTGCGAAGAAAGGCACTTCAGCAGATACGTGTGGTACGTGTCATGGTCACGGCCAAGTGCAAATGCGCCAAGGTTTCTTTGCTGTTCAGCAGACGTGTCCTACATGTCATGGCTCAGGTAAGATCATTAAAGAGAAGTGTGGTTCATGTCACGGCCAAGGCCGTAAGCAAAAAACGAAGACACTTAACGTTAAGATCCCTGCAGGCGTTGATACTGGCGATCGCATTCGTCTATCAGGTGAAGGCGAAGCCGGAGAAATGGGCGCACCAGCAGGTGACTTGTATGTACAAGTACACGTAAAAGAGCACCATATCTTTGAACGTGACGGCAACAACTTGTACTGTGAAGTACCAGTAAGTTTCGCTATGGCAGCACTGGGCGGTGAAGTTGAAGTTCCAACACTGGATGGCCGTGTTAACCTTAAAGTACCGACAGAAACGCAAACAGGCCGTATGTTCCGTATGCGTGGTAAAGGTGTGAAAGGTGTTCGCGGTGGTGGTATCGGTGACTTAATTGTTAAGTTAGTGGTGGAAACTCCGGTTAACCTAAGCTCACGCCAGAAAGAATTGCTAAAAGAGTTTGAAGAATCTTGCGGTGGTGAAGCAGCCACTAAGCACAAGCCGAAATCTGAAGGTTTCTTCAACGGTGTGAAAAAATTCTTTGATGATTTGACCAGCTAATTTACAAACAAGAAATACGAAAGCCAGCTTATCTAAGCTGGCTTTTTTGTTGGTTTCATACTTTGGGTATTTAATATCTACCCCCAGCAATCCAATGGCTGGCCTTTCCCTGTCTGCTTCAACGTAATCACATCATTTGGCGTGCTTAAACAGGTGTCTTTTGTTTGTTGGTTAAGTGGCTTTGCCTCGATTGTGTAAGAGCTTGTACCGGCGCTAATACTTATCGAATAATCATTGCTATCTGATTCGCAAATGCCACAACTTCCTCCTGCCATCACTGAATTTGCAGCGCTAACATAGCTTCCGTCATAGCCATTCTCAAGATAGAGCTGAATTTTACTCAAGTCACTCATCGCCACAGTTCGGTTGGCATTAATAATGTGGGATTGAAAGCTTGGATATGCAAAAGTGGCCAGTATCCCAACGATGGCAACCACGATTAATAACTCGATCAGTGTCATCGCCTCTAATTTTTTTTTACCTGGTTTACAAATTAATTTAAGAGACATTGCGAGTAGTTCCTTGAACCCGATTGGCTCATTTTTAATAGCTGCTAGCATGATTGCAAGCGGAATGGCGTTCGCAAAGTCAATTGCAGAGGAAATTGGGAAATGACTCGCGGGTTCACATTACTAGAGTTTGTCATCACACTGATGTTTTTGGTGGTGATGTTGCTGGTTGCCGTGCCAAGTTTCCAGTCAGTGATGGAAACGGTCAGAATGCAGCGTTTAGCCAGTGAGTTGAACGGCTTTTTAATTCAAGCGAAGTCTGAAGCGGTTACTCGAAATAAAAAGCTTTATGCCCATTTTTCTTTCCCACAGTCTGTTCCAGCGCCAGATAGCCAATGGTATATAGAGCTTACCGACAATAGTGGTGCTTTAGGGCAGAGCATTCTTTATCTCGATGGTTCAGGGTTTGAACAAATCGCTTTCGAACATAATTACCCTTCGCAATATATTACTTTCGATCCAGTTAGAGGGCGGCCTAATGGCGGAACAATGCTATTTCACCCTAAAGGTACTTCAATCAATCAGCTTAGCGTTATTATTGCTAACCCTCCGGGTCGCATAAAGGTATGTGGCACAACCATAGGAGTATATGACTATGAGAAGTGCTAATAGTAAAACAGTAGGGTTCTCTTTAATTGAATTTTTAGTAGCTGCTGGCTTGGGGGGAGTCTCTTTAGTTTTGATTGGCAGTGTGTTCATCTCAGCGCAGAGAGTCGCGCACGAAAAAAGCCAACAGCTTTATCTTTTGCAGTCTTTGACCAGTACGTTTCAAATCGTTGAAGAGGACATTCAAAGGGCTGGATATGATGGTGGTTTAGGTGCAGTACTAAAGCTATCTGCTGCTGCTGATGTGATTCAGGTCAGCGGTGCGAGTGAATTTGGTATGGCTTACTATAGGGATGAAGTGGGACTGACAGATTTTCGCAATGTTCGCTATCGACTGATTGACAACAAGCTTCAAGTTTGCGAACAAAGTTCTACTAGCAAAAATACACTGCTAACCTTGAATAGTGTCGGTAATTGTCGCTCTTTATTAGATGATGGTGTTGTTGACGTTACTTCATTTGCTATTTCTTCGACTCCACTCTCTAGCTCCTCTACCCACTCTTCGCTTTGGCACCTATTTATTATTGCAGTGACTAAAGATGGTCTGCATTCGCAAACACTTAAAGTGGATATCAAACAAAGGAACTGGCAATGAGGCAAAAAGGTGCAATGACTTTGCTGACGACCGCACTCTTGTTGTCGGTAACATTATTACTCGTACTGGGCAGTTACAAAACGACCTTTCATCAAATTAAAGTGGCTCAAAACGAACTTCGATCACGGAGTGCACATTGGTCGGGAGAGGGGGCCTTAGAGTGTTTTTATTCGTTTTTGAAAACTGGAAAAGTGCACGCATCTGACTTAACGAAAGGGAGCTCACATTCAGACTACAGTGCATTACAGAGTATGTGTTTGGATATCCCAGCCTCGGAAGAACTGTTCGCAGAATTGACTGCTGCCAATGTTTATCGATTAGTTTACCAAGTGGATAATGTGGAAGTATTAAGTAAATCTGTGGAATCATCTTCTAGTGGTGGTGATGGCGCTATTTTGGCTACGGGGCACTTTGTTATTAATGGTGCAATTGAGATTTGGCCTGATGTAACTGGTAATCAAATTGATGGTGATGAGGAGTGTGTGTCGGTCACTTACGCAAAGGAGGTAGATTATATTCATTCCGGAGGGCCAACGGCGAAGCTAGAAACTAATGCAGTTAAGCCTAAGATGTCGACACCAGTTGCAAACGCCAAATGTCATTCTTCAACTGTTACCTCTTTAAACTTTTCTAAATCGACTAGCCAAGATCCAGTGAAAGCCTTTTTTAAAGAAGATTTTGTTAAAGACGCATCTTTAGATCCATTTGAACAGTTTTTCCAAAAACCGAGAAGTGAAATTAGTAGTGTCAGATCTGAATACAAGGTGATCACTGGTACAACAACTAACTGTGACCAAAAAATTGCGAATGAATTTGCATCTACAGATAGGGTTTGGGTGGTTGGAGATTGTGATATTGGAAGTGGTTATGGCTTTACGACTTTACCTGATTCGCCGAGGACTCTTGTAATAGAGAATGGTTTGTTTGGAGTTTATTCTGCAGTGCTATTTTATGGTGCTATGTATCATTTGAATACTGAGCCAGCAAGTACAGATTTTTCAAGCCGTTGGGCTTTGATGCCGAGTAGCGGCACGTTAGGGGCGTCAGACCGTAAGGATGTAGCGCATTACCAAGCGGGTTCGTTTGTCTCAACGGGAGGTTTGATTCTCGATATACCTTATAAGAAGAGCTATTTCTTTAACTCGATGGTTTTTAAATACGATCCGAGTGCAAAGGCCAGTGGTAGCGGCGGAACGAATTACTTTAGTTGGCGAAAAGGCTCTTGGAATGATCTCTAAACAACGTGGTTTCAGTCTTTTTGAAGTTATGATTTCTTTTGCCATTATCGGCTTGGCCAGTCTTGGCTTGATGAAGTTGCAAGCGACTGTGGAACAGAAAGCCGATTACGCACTGCAAAGTATTGAGGCTCTTCACTATGCAGAAAGACAAATGGAGCTATATCGTACTCGTGTAAACAATGTCAGTGGCGCTCTAGGTGTGATCGCTTTTGATCAGCTTGGGAACGCCGCCCACTGTGGCGCTGGTATGGCAGATATGGTGAGTAGCGGTTACAACTTGGTCTGTAACGTTCAGGATGTTACCGGAAGCCTCTCTGGGGACTTAAAAGAGCTCACAGTCACCGTATGGTGGAATAAAAGGGTCGCAGACAGTGCCGAATATGCCCCTTCTTATGCCGTCTCTTTAACCTCTTATCTTTCTAGATACAGCGAGTTTGATTAACGCTATAGGTGTTTTTATTAATACATCATTTCTTTTGCTGTGATCCTCGTTCATTTCCTATCTTTTTTGCGCCAAATTGGTTCGTGATATTTTACTTTATTGTCTTCTAGCACGTAAAAGTTTCAATTTAGTTTCAATGATGTTTTCGCATTGTGTTCGGTTTTGTTTTTTATTTGTTATTGTATTATTCGAAATTTGCAAAATATGTCTCCAAATATGCAAATTACGACGGAATTATGTGCTTTTGTAAGCCAGATTTAATAAAATGCTCCACTGAGTAACGACCCCTATAATTATATAAATAGGTCACAAGCAACAACATCACAGACGGAATTACCATGAGTAATCAAGCAATCAACAAAGCACCAGAGCCTAAGCCGAGTGGCATGGATCGCTTTTTAAACTTTATCGAACGCGCAGGCAACAAAATTCCAGACCCAGCAATCCTATTCTTCTGGGCTCTAGTTATTACTTGGGTAGCATCAGCACTTTTATCAAACGTATCGTTTGACCTTATTAACCCACGTTCAGGTGATGCCCTAGTTATCAATAACCTTCTAACTGGCGAAGCATTAGCTAACTTCCTAGCAAACATGGTGAAAACCTTCACTGGTTTTGCTCCGCTGGGCATCGTGCTAGTCGCAATGCTAGGTGTGGGTGTGGCTGATTCATCAGGCTTCATCACGACTGGTCTAAAGAAGATGCTGAACTTCACGCCAGCAAAACTTCTAACTCCAATGCTAATCTTGGTTGCTATCATCTCGCACACAGCGGCTGATGCTGGCTACGTTCTGGTTATTCCTCTTGGTGGTATCATTTTCCACGCGGCAGGCCGTCACCCTCTTGCGGGTATTGCAGCAGCATTTGCTGGTGTATCAGGCGGTTTCTCTGCGAACTTCATCCCATCGGGTATCGACCCACTACTTGCTGGTTTTACTCAAACAGCGGCTAACGTACTTGACCCTGAGTATGTGATTAACCCTCTAGCGAACATTTACTTCACTGGTCTATCTTCAATCATCATCGTGGCGATTGGTTGGTATGTAACAGAGAAAATCATCGAACCGCGTCTACAGAAGACACCTATCGATGAAGATGCAGAGAAAGCTCCGGATCTTGGTTCTTTCACGGAGCTAGAATCGAAAGCATTCCGTTATGCAGGTTTTGCAATGCTTGCTGGTATTGGTCTGCTAGTTGCTGCGCTTTGGCCAGAAAACTCAGCGCTACGTTCTCCAGAGGGTGAACTAACAGCGTTCTCAGCGCCGATCATGAAATCTATCGTACCGTTGATCTTCATCCTGTTCATCATTCCAGGTTACGTTTACGGTAAAGTTTCAGGTACGTTCAAAACCAGTAACGACATCATCAAAGCAATGGCAGACACCATGTCTACCATGGGTGCTTACATCGTAATGTCGTTCTTCTGTGCACAGTTCCTATCTGCATTTGCTCAATCAAACATTGGTACAATGCTGGCGCTATACGGTGCAGAAGGTCTTAAAGCGATGAACCTTCCAGGTCAAGCGACCATCGTAGGTATGATTCTTCTAACCGCTGCTGTTAACCTTCTAATTGGTTCAGCATCAGCGAAATGGGCACTGATTGGTCCAATTCTTGTGCCAATGCTTATGGCAGTTGGTATCTCACCAGAGCTATCGCAAGCGGCATACCGTGTAGGTGACTCAGTATCGAACATCATCTCACCGCTAATGGTATTCTTCCCATTAGTCGTGGTTTACTGTCAACGTTACGTTAAGTCGACAGGTATCGGTACGCTAGCATCGTTAATGATGCCATTCTCTATCGCGATGCTAATTGGTTGGTCAATCTTCCTAATCGCTTACTGGATGATTGGTATTCCTCTAGGTATTCAAGCGCCATACACTTACACAATGTAAACAACGTCATTCTTGCTGTTCTAGCGTTGTTGACTACGTAAATCCCCCCTAATCACATAGGGAACCTATGCTCATAGGGCTGGATTTACTTGTCGCCTAGCTAGAACCCCAATTATTTAGTTGTTAATGTTTGGGAGCCGGCTCAGTGAGTCGGCTCTTTTTTTGTTTATTATTTTCTCATTCACAGCTATATTCGCGATCGGCACATGTGTGCTGTTACGAGAAATGAATTAATGAAAGTGCTCTTATTGGTTGGCTTGATTGTTTTGAATGGCCTATTTGCGATGTCTGAGATCGCGCTGGTGGCAGCCAAAACAAGTCGGCTAAAACGTCTGGCTGAAAAGCATCGTTCGGCTCAGATTGCGCTTCAACTAAAAGATGAACCCACCCGTTTTCTTTCCACCATCCAGATTGGCATTACTGTTATTGGTTTGCTAAGTGGTATCGTTGGTGAAGCCACGTTATCAGCGCCACTCGCACAAAGTTTAATCGCAAGCGGGATGGACACTGGCAGCGCAGAGCTGCTCTCCACGTTAATTGTGGTGATTGGTATTACTTACTTTGCCATTGTGGTTGGTGAGCTTGTACCAAAACGATTCGCTCAATCCCGCGCTGAGAACATCGCGGTCTTGGTTGCCATGCCGATCTACTGGTTATCACGCATTACTAGACCATTCGTCGTCGCCCTGTCGGTGTCGACTGAAGGTTTGCTCAAGTTGATGGGGCAAAGTAATCAAAATGACCAAGTCACTGAAGATGATATTCATGCCATTGTAAAAGAAGGTTCTGAATCTGGTGCGATTGAACGTGGCGAGCAAGAGATGATTCGCAATATATTGCAGCTTGATGACCGCTTAGTTAGCTCTTTGATGACGCCACGTAGAGATATTGACTATCTTGATATTGACCAACCGATTGAAACGATTCAAAAGCAAATACGTGCGACCAAACACAGTGTCTTTCCGCTGTGCCGTGGTGGGTTGGACAAAGTGATTGGTACCGTCTCATCGAAAGCTCTTCTGAGCTACGGCAGCAATTTAACCGTGCAATCTGTGGTGGGTATGGCTAAGCAGCCAGTGTATGTCCCTGAATCGATGAAAGGGCTGAAGCTACTGACGCACTTCAAGCAGTCTGGCTCTGAGATGGCGTTTATTGTTGATGAGTATGGGGACATTCAAGGCCTTGTGACTCACTATGACGTGTTGGAAGCGATTGCTGGAGAGTTGTCTACCGATAAAGAAGATCTGTGGGCAGAGACGCTTGAAGATGGCTGTATAGTGATGGATGCTTTGATTCCAATCAGTGAGCTAAAGAACCGTCTAGAGCTAAGCGAAATTGAGGGTGAGGAAGAGGGATTCCAAACTCTAAATGGTATGCTGACGTGGCGTTTGGGCCGTCTACCTAATGAAGGTGAGGTGATGGAATATCAGCAGTGGCAGTTTGAAGCTTTGAAAGTGGACAGCAATCGCATTGTTGAGGTGCAAGTTTCGCCATTAGCCTCCTCAAACCCGTAACAACGTTAGCTACTAAGATTAAGATTCGGTATGCTTCGCAGTTCAATTTAATACGATCAGGAGTCTCCTTTGTCTAAACCTCAGTTCACCCAGCAAGATGAACTTTTCATGCGCCGTGCTATGGTGCTTGCTGAACAAGCCGAGCAAGAAGGGGAGGTGCCTGTAGGCGCAGTATTAGTTAAAGATGGTGAGATAATCGCAGAGGGTTGGAACCAATCTATCGGCGCTCACGATGCCACTGCGCATGCCGAAGTTCAAACCTTACGTAAAGCAGGCCAAGTTTTAGAAAACTATCGCCTGCTTGATACAACCTTGTACGTCACTTTAGAACCATGTCCTATGTGTGCAGGTGCGCTGCTGCATAGCCGAGTGAAACGTATCGTGTTTGGGGCTCCGGATTTAAAAGCAGGAGCGGCAGGGACGGTATTGAATCTGTTTGAACATCAAGCGGCGTATCATTACGCGACAATTGAACAAGGTTTGCTGGAAGACGAATGCCGAGCTCAGCTACAGGATTTTTTCCGTCGACGTCGTAAAGAGATTAAAGCGAAGCGATTAAAGCAAAAGTTAGATCAGAATGAGGTGGCGGAGCCATCATCGGAACAGGATAAAACAGGAATTTAGTTAGCAAACATTGTTAACCATGTTTGCTAACTTTCTCACTAGTCGCTAATTAACTGCATAAATGCACGATGGCGAGCGATAACTTTTTTCTTGTTATTACTTAGCCTACGTTTACGTCGGTTAGCTGCAACAGTTTTATTAAGGCGTTTTGACTGCATTCTACGTCTGCTCATAAAACAACCTCCTGCTTATTTTAATGTTACTTGTATATCCCGCTTTAAAGTGACGCTTATGTGCGTTTTCATGTAATAAGCGGGCCACAGAGTATCTATGATTTCTAGCTCAAAATTCAAGGGGTAACTCATCAAAAAATGAGTTACCCCTAGTTGTATTGATCTAAGTAAAGTTTATTGGCTGGTTGACGCTGCGCTTACTTCGGCCGGTTGCGCGGCTGATTGGCTTGCTGTCGCACCGGAGAGTAAGCCGGGGTCAACTTCAATGACGGTTAATTCGTTAATGTCTACATCACCTTCATCGGGGGCTTGTTGCTCAATATGGCCAATGATGCTTTGGTAATAACGACGGATATTTTCGACGTATTTCTTCGCTTCATCACCACGCGCGTAACCGTAGCGAGTTTGGCTGTGGTATTTGGCTTGGCGTAGCAAAGGTAAACGGTCTTTCACGTCAGACCATGCGTCTGGGTTACCCCCTTGGCGCTTCGTTAGACGACGAGCATCCATCACATGACCAAAGCCTACGTTATATGAAGCCAGTGCAAACCAGATCTTTTCATGCTCATCAATGGAGTCTGGAATTCGCGCGACCATGCGTCGCAGGTATTCCACACCACCTCGAACAGACTGCTCAGGGTCAAGACGGTTCGAAACCTTTACGATTTTTGCGGTCGGAAGGGTCAGCATCATCATGCCACGCACACCAGTAGGAGAGCGCGCATTTGGGTTCCAGTGAGATTCTTGGTAAGCCAGCGCCGCAATCAAACGCCAGTCGAATTCTTCAGAGTATTTTTGGAATAGAGGTTGCCATTTCGGTAGCTTTGAATCGAGCGCACGAATAAAGGCGCGGGTATCGACGTAGTCAAAGCTATTAATATGACCGATGTATTTCTCTTCCAACGCGGCTAAATGGCCTGATTGTTTTAGGTTGCCGAAAAACTCAATCAGTAGTGCGTATAAGCTTTCATCTTCAGATTGACGTAAGAACCATGAAACAGGTTGGTCTTCTGTTAAGTCAAAGGCCGTTGCAACTTCAGGGTAGATGCGTTGAGAAAGTGAAATTTCTACCGAATCGGCGATAGTGAAAGGTATTTCACCGCGAGAGACGGCTTTCAGTAGGTCGTTAACATCAGAGTCAGGGTCAATGGTGAACTCAAATTCAGGATGCTGCTGCTTGATGGCTGATAGTGTCTTATTAAAGTGCGAGTCACCAACAATAGTGACAACTGGCAGACCATTATTCTTTTCAATTAACTCGGCTTGTTTTTTTAGTAACAAGCTCAGTTTTCGTGGTCGCCAAGCGCCTTTTTTATACACCAGTTGCTGGCTGACGTAGTAGTAAGCAGGGCCTGCTCTGAAGCGTTCTAAACGTTCTGGAGATTGTGTTAGACCTGCTGCAATAAGATCGATTTCGCCATTCTCTAACGCAGGGTAGAGGTTGGAAATTCGATAAGCAGGCTTCATTTCAAGGCGAACCCCCAGTTCATCAGCAAACTGACGCGCAATTTCGTAGTCTAAACCTGTCGGGCCATCAGGGCCGATATAGTAAGAGAGTTGGTTATTGAGTGTGCCCACGCGAAGCACGCCACGTTCACGAATTTGATCTAAGGTGCTCTTAGGCTCTGATTCAATTTGACAGCCTGAAAGCAGTACGGCTGTAAAACAAAGTAAAACAAAAGACTTTGCTCGGGACAAAATGTGTCTATTCATTGATAGGTTTCTCATATATGCGTAGAGCCTTTATATCAAAGTAATCAGACAAGGCAAGAATCTGGCGAAACTATCGAGATAGCCGTGGTCTTTTTGAGCAATTTTGCTGTAATTCAAAATTGACGAAAAAAATTAAGCAAACGTTTGCTTTTGGTGTTACATCACAAAATTAATTGCTATATAATGCGCCCGCATAGGAGAGGTGGGATCGGCATAGGTTTGCGAAACCTTCGGGATGTACTTTCGGGAATAGCTTCGAAGAAAACAGTTTAACCCACTGAATTTATTCCAATATCACCTTAACCTATAGCATAAGAGACCTAAGCACATGAGAATTTTTCGTGGCTCCCCAGCTCTATCTGAATTTCGTGTAAACAAGCTTTTAGAGCTTTGTCGTGAACTTGGCCTGCCTGTTACTGGCATCTACGCTGAATTTGCGCACTTTGCTGACCTAACAGCAGATCTAGATGATCAAGAAGTTAAGAAACTAGAAAAGCTCCTAACTTACGGTCCTACTATTGAGGAACACGCACCAGAAGGTCTTCTTCTACTTGCGACGCCACGTCCGGGCACTATCTCGCCTTGGTCTTCAAAATCAACGGATATCGCAAACAATTGTGGTTTAGATAAGATTGCTCGTCTTGAGCGCGGTACCGCTTACTACATCGAATCATCGGCAGAGCTTTCTGAACTTCAACTGGTTGAGTTAAAAGCTATCCTGCACGATCGCATGATGGAAGTTATCTTCACAGACTTCGAATCTGCAGCAGCGCTTTTCCAAGTGGCAGAGCCTGCGCCAGTCGCTGACGTTGACCTATTAAAAGGCGGTCGCGCTGCGCTTGAAAACGCAAACGTTACCCTTGGTCTTGCACTTGCAGATGATGAAATCGAATACCTTTACGATGCGTTCGTAAACAAGCTAGATCGCAACCCAACTGACATCGAACTAATGATGTTTGCACAAGCGAACTCAGAGCACTGTCGCCACAAGATTTTCAACGCAGACTGGACTATCGACGGCGTTAAGCAAGAGAAGTCTTTGTTCAAGATGATCAAGAACACATTCGAGACAACGCCAGAAAACGTACTGTCTGCATACAAAGATAACGCAGCAGTAATGGTAGGTTCTGATGTGGGTCGTTTCTTCCCGAACCCAGAAACTCGCCAGTACGGTTACAACCAAGAGAAAGCGCACATCCTAATGAAGGTGGAAACGCACAACCACCCAACCGCAATCTCTCCATGGCCGGGCGCATCAACAGGTTCTGGTGGTGAAATCCGCGACGAAGGCGCAACAGGTATTGGTGGTAAGCCAAAAGCAGGTCTTGTTGGTTTCACAACCTCTAACCTACGCATTCCTGGTTTTGAACAGCCATGGGAAACGGACTTTGGTAAGCCGGGTCGTATCGTCAATGCTCTAGATATCATGCTAGAAGGTCCACTTGGCGGCGCAGCGTTTAACAACGAATTTGGTCGTCCAAACCTACTGGGTTACTTCCGTACTTACGAAGAAAAAGTGAACTCTCACGCAGGTGAAGAGGTTCGTGGTTACCACAAGCCAATCATGATTGCTGGTGGTATGGGTAACATTCGTGACGAGCACGTTCAGAAGAAAGAGATCCCAGTAGGTGCAAGCCTAATCGTACTGGGTGGTCCTGCAATGAACATCGGTCTTGGCGGTGGTGCAGCTTCTTCAATGGCATCGGGTCAATCAGCCGAAGACCTAGATTTCGCTTCAGTACAGCGTGAAAACCCAGAGATGGAACGCCGCTGTCAGGAAGTGATCGACCGTTGTTGGCAACTTGGTGATGCTAACCCTATCGCATTTATCCACGATGTGGGCGCGGGCGGTATCTCTAACGCACTTCCAGAGCTTGTAGACGATGGTGAGCGCGGTGGTATCTTCCAACTGCGTGATGTACCAAACGACGAGCCGGGCATGAGCCCACTTGAGATCTGGTGTAACGAATCCCAAGAGCGCTACGTAATGGCAGTTGCACCAGAGAATATGGAAGTATTCGATGCAATCTGTAAGCGTGAACGTGCACCATACGCAGTTGTTGGTATCGCAACAGAAGAGCGTGAACTGAAACTTGAAGATTCACACTTCGACAACACGCCAATCGATATGCCAATGGATGTGCTTCTAGGTAAGACGCCTAAGATGCACCGCGATGCGAAAACGCTAAAAGCGAACAATCCAGCGGTTAACCGAGACGGCATCGAGCTAAACGAAGCCGTGGATCGCGTGCTACGTCTTCCGACGGTTGCAGAAAAAACATTCCTTATCACTATCGGTGACCGCACGGTGACAGGTCTTGTTGCGCGTGACCAAATGGTTGGTCCATGGCAGGTTCCAGTAGCTAACTGTGCAGTGACCGCTGCAAGTTACGACACTTACCACGGTGAAGCGATGTCAATGGGTGAGCGTACACCAGTTGCTCTACTAGACTTCGGTGCTTCAGCTCGTCTAGCGGTGGGTGAAGCAATCACCAACATTGCTGCGACAAATATCGGTGATATCAAACACATTAAACTGTCTGCAAACTGGATGTCTCCAGCGGGTCACCCGGGTGAAGATGCAGGTCTTTACGAAGCGGTGAAAGCGGTTGGTGAAGAGCTATGTCCTGCACTTGGCCTAACTATCCCAGTCGGTAAAGATTCAATGTCGATGAAGACCAAGTGGGAAGAGAACGGTGAGCAGAAAGAAGTAACTTCGCCACTATCTCTAATCATCACAGCGTTTGCTCGTGTTGAAGATGTTCGTAAGACAATTACTCCGCAATTACGCACAGACAAAGGTGATACTAGCCTTGTATTAATCGATCTAGGTAACGGTCAAAACCGTCTAGGTGCTACAGCACTAGCGCAGGTTTACAAGCAGCTTGGTGATAAGCCAGCAGACGTAGACAACGCAGCGCAGCTAAAAGGTTTCTACGAAGCGGTTCAGGCACTGGTTGCGAACGACCAAGTGGTGGCTTACCACGATAAGGGTGACGGTGGTCTATTCGTTACGCTTGCAGAGATGGCATTCGCGGGTCACTGTGGTGTGAAAGCAGATGTTGCAGCGTTAGGTGACGATACTCTAGCGGCGCTATTCAACGAAGAGCTTGGTGCGGTTATTCAAGTTCGTGATGAAGATTTAGATGTTGTTCTTTCAACGTTAGCGTCATTTGGCCTTGAAGCATGCTCACACGTTCTTGGTAGCGTGAATGATTCAGACGAGTTGGTGATTACTTCGGCTGCTACTGAAGTGCTATCACGTAACCGTACTGAACTACGCACTATCTGGGCTGAGACAACGCATAAGATGCAAGGTCTGCGTGATAACCCAGCATGTGCTGACCAAGAGCACGAAGCGAAGAAAGACAATTCTGACCCAGGTCTGAACGTTAAGCTAAGCTTCGATGTGAACGAAGACATCGCTGCTCCTTATATTGCGAAAGGTGCTAAGCCGAAGATGGCAATTCTGCGTGAGCAGGGTGTTAACTCTCACGTTGAGATGGCAGCAGCTTTCGACCGTGCAGGCTTTGAAGCGACTGATATCCACATGAGCGATATCCTAACCGGTCAAGCAGCGTTAGAAGAGTACCAAGGTCTTGTGGCGTGTGGTGGTTTCTCTTATGGTGACGTACTAGGTGCGGGTGAAGGTTGGGCGAAGTCTATCCTGTTCAACGAGCAAGCTCGTAACCAGTTTGAAGGCTTCTTCCAACGCGAAGATACCTTCTCTCTAGGTGTGTGTAACGGCTGTCAGATGCTATCGAACTTGAAAGAGCTAATCCCAGGTGCAGATCTGTGGCCACGCTTTGTTCGTAACGAATCTGAGCGTTTTGAAGCTCGCTTTAGCCTAGTGGAAGTTCAGAAGTCTGATTCTGTATTCTTCGACGGCATGGCAGGTTCACGTATGCCAATCGCAGTATCTCACGGTGAGGGCCGCGTAGAAGTACGTGATGCAGACCACCTAGCAGCGATTGAAGCATCAGGTACAGTTGCAGTGCGTTATGTGGATAACCACGGTAACGCGACTCAGCAATACCCGAACAACCCGAACGGTTCACCAAACGCAATCACAGGTCTAACGACTCAAGACGGTCGCGTAACTATCATGATGCCGCACCCTGAGCGTGTATTCCGCACAGTAGCGAACTCATGGTCTCCTGAAGGTTGGGGTGAGAACGGTGCTTGGATGCGCATGTTCCAAAACGCACGTAAGAACATTGGTTAATTAGTTACTTATACTTGCCAAAGCCGCTCTCATATAGAGCGGCTTTTTTATGCGTAGTATTTGTTCGCTTCGCTTAATTAGTGCTAAACGGAAAATGCAAACCAATAAAAAGGCCAGCGTTAAGCTGGCCTTATCATTAAATTATTGATGTAAAGACGCTTACTTGTCGTCTTCCATCTGAGCGTTATCCACTACGTGGTTCTCACCAAGGTCACGAGGAAGCACAAGGTTAAGTAGAATCGCTACGATACCACATAGGCTCACACCTTGAAGGCTGAACTCACCTACGCCAAATGCCATACCGCCAATACCAAATACTAGGGTAATTGCCACAATGACAAGGTTACGTGACTGGTGTAGATCTACGTTGTTTTTGATTAGGGTATTTAGACCAACGGTCGCGATAGAACCGAATAGCAGAATCATGATACCACCCATAACAGGCATAGGGATGGTTTGTAGCACAGCACCTAACTTACCAACCAGTGCGAGTACGATAGCCGTGATAGCGGCCCAAGTCATGATTTTCGGGTTAAACGCTTTAGTTAACATTACCGCACCGGTTACTTCAGAGTAAGTAGTGTTTGGCGGCGCGCCAACCATAGAAGCGGCAATGGTTGCTACCCCGTCACCAGTAATAGTGCGGTGCAGACCCGGTTTTTTAATGTAGTTCTTACCGGTCACGTTTGAAATCGCAAGCATGTCGCCAACGTGTTCAACCGCAGGAGCGATAGCCACAGGGATCATAAATAGGATCGCGTTGATGTTGAACTCTGGGAAGGTGAAGTTTGGTAGTGCTAACCAAGCGGCTTCATGAACAGGGGTAAAATCAACAATGCCGTAGAACAAGCTCAGGCTGTAACCCACAATAATACCGCCAAGAATTGGCATGAGTTTTAGGAAGCCGCGAGTGAATACACTAATGAAAATAGTGGTAAGTAGAGAGGCACTTGAGATAACCAGTGATGCATTTGCATCAATCACTTGGCTGCCATCAACTTTACCTAGTGCCATGCTCACTGCTGTTGGAGCTAGGCCAAGACCAATCACCATAATCACTGGGCCAACTACTACAGGTGGTAGCAATCTATGGATAATTTCAACGCCACGAACTTTAATCAATGCACCCATTGCCACGTAAACACAACCTGCGAACATAAGACCGCCCATTGTTGCTGGCACGCCCCATGTTTGGACGCCATATAAAATTGGAGCAATAAAAGCAAAAGAAGAGGCAAGGAAGATAGGAACAGAACGGCGGGTGATGATTTGGAAAATTAGGGTACCGATACCAGCACCGAAGAGAGCAACGCTTGGGTCTAGTCCCGTGAGGAGTGGTACTAGCACCAGAGCACCAAATGCTACGAACAGCATCTGTGCGCCTTGAATGGCATTTTTCATATTATTATTCCTGTATGTGGCGTTCAAAAAGAATCAAAAACGCAGATATTTCTGATTCAAAAACAAAATTCGCGGGATTTTATCACCGTCGCAAACGATTTCAATCTGAACTAGATCAAAAGATTACAAATTAGCCAGTCAAAAGGGTTTCAAAAATATCAATAACATGCTGTGCGCCTCAAAGTGATTTTTTATGCGAGCGGGTTGATATAAGGCTTAGTTATTGCGTTGTAGTGAGCACATTTTGGTAAACAAGCTTGACGGCTTGTATTGCTCGAATTTAGTAAGTTGCTTATCATCAGTCGCTGTAATCGTGAAACTGATTCTAGGAAAAATATGCGTCATTTAGTTTTATTCGCATTGGGTTTGATTAGCGCTCCCGCGTTAGCGCTCGTCAATGTTGATTTGTACCAAACCGAAGTTGTACTGGATCAGAGCATCGAGAGGCCTGACGCTCAAGCCCGTGTCGAGGGCATGAAAGAAGTGATCGTAAGAGCGTCTGGCGATCAAACGTCAACAAATAATACTGTAGTAAAAAAGGCACTTGGCCAAAGTGCACAATATTTATCGCAAATCAGTTATGGCCAGCAGGGTGAGCAGCAAACCCTGAAAATGGTCTTTAACTCTTCGCAAATTCAATCGCTACTTAATCAAGCTCAGTTAGCAACATGGCCAGCTGAGCGTGCTAACGTCTTAGTCTGGTTGATTGAAGAGGCGCAATCTGATCGCAGCATTGCGTGGCAATATTCAGATTCTGCCATTTTGACCAAAATGAAGAGTGAAGCGCAAAGTCGCGGCTTACCAATTACAGTGCCTGTGGGTGATTTTGCAGACGTAACGAGTGTCAACATCTCTGACCTATGGGGCGGTTTTGCACGACCTGTCGGTGAGGTTAGTGAACGTTACCCAGCGGATGCAGTTTTGGTGATTCGTGCTCGTGGCAATGATCTGCGTTGGACGCTTTACGATCAGAAACCAGCAACGATCGGTGTCACTCGTCAAGCGCCATATACTGGCTCGCAGCGCGGTGCTAACTCAGCAGAGCAGATGATCAATGAAATCAGTGACTACTACGCAAAAAACAGCGCGGTAGTGGTTGGTACTGAATCTTCTGAGTCGGTAAAAGTTCGTTTTACCTCACTTGATAATGCGACCGACTTTTTTGTCGTCGAACGTAAATTAAAACAGCTTAACTCTGTCGCTTCGGTAGAAATACTTGATATTCGTGGCACAGAAGTCACTTTTAATGTCCATCTGCTGAGTTCAAAAGAGTCATTTGAGCAAGCGGTAGCGAGGTTCGCTGAAACCACACCAATGCCAGCACAATACGATGACAAGCAAGTGGTTGAACCAGCGCTTATTGAAGAGCCTACCACAGTAATGACTGAGCCTTCGGAAGGTGCGATTATTGTTGATGAACCACAGCCGGTTGTTGAGCCTGAAGTTATCATGGGTGAACCGACATTAGTATTTGAATGGCAAAGTCGAAGCTATGCTCCAACGCAATCGCCTAAAGAGACGTCTCAAGAAACTTTGCAGGCTGAGCCAGAGTCTAGTGACTCTGAAGCCAATATAGAGTTCTAAACTAAATAGAATAAGGCCTAGCACTGCTAGGCCTTTCTTTTATCTGCTGTGATCATTTTCGCTATTCCCACGAAAACCGCCGCTGAATTTGTAAAATTGTCGTTTGGTTAAAGCGTAAACGATTGCCTGTGATCGTTTGTTGAAACGTATGCAACGCTATCTATTTGTTACACTTTCAATGAGTTAATAAGGTGATCGGTTCTACATAAATATGAAATACCGATGTCTGATGCTTAAGCTTAATTTAAACTATATCAAGTTTTGTCGCTTTCAGAGTACATAAAACAACCAACGCTAAGTTGGTGATTCATAACTGATAGTGGCAAAGTGGCAGTGGATAAAATTATTTCTAAAGGTATGACAATGAAGCAACGCCTTATGCTAAAAGCAGCACTGAGTGCAGCAATTCTTGCAACTCTTTCTGGCTGTGGTGAAGACGCGCAAGCGAACACTCCTGAACATGAATGGAACAAAGATACAACTTACAAGCTAACGGTTCTGCACACGAATGACCACCACGGTCGTTTCTGGCAAAACAAATACGGCGAGTATGGTATGGCTGCTCGTAAGACGCTTATCGATCAACTACGTACTGAAATCCGTGCTCAGGGTGGCAGCGTATTGCTTCTATCTGGTGGTGACATCAATACAGGCGTTCCAGAGTCAGACTTACAAGATGCTGAACCTGATTTTAAAGGTATGAGCAAAATTGGTTACGATGCAATGGCGCTAGGTAACCATGAATTCGATAACCCACTTGAAGTTCTATTAAAACAGAAAGAGTGGGCTAACTTCCCAATGCTTTCTGCAAACATCTACGATAAGAAAACGGGCGAACGTATGTTCCAGCCTTACGTGATGTTCAACAAACAAGGTATCAAGATTGCGGTTATCGGTCTGACAACGGAAGACACGCAAAAAATTGGTAACCCAGAATTCATCGGTGGCATTGATTTCCGCGATCCTAAAGAAGAAGCGAAAGCGCTGATTGCAGAACTTGAGAAAACTGAAAAACCAGATCTTATCTTCGCGGTTACTCACATGGGTCACTACGAAGATGGTAAACGAGGCGTAAACGCTCCGGGTGATGTGGCACTAGCTCGTTACCTAAACGAAGGTTCTCTAGACATGATCGTTGGTGGTCACTCGCAAGAGCCGGTATGTATGGAAGCGCCAAACGTAGTTAAGAAAAACTTCCAACCTTCTGACGAATGTAAGCCAGATCTTCAAAACGGTACTTACATCGTGCAAGCGCACGAGTGGGGCAAATACGTTGGTCGTGCTGATTACGAATTCCGTAACGGCGAGCTACAGATGGTAAGCTATGACCTGATCCCTGTTAACTTGAAGAAAAAAGTTAAGATCGATGGCGAGAAGAAACGTGTTCTTATTGAAGATGAAATCGCTGAAGATGCAGAAATGCTAGAGTTCTTGCGTCCATTCCAAGAGAAAGGCAAAGCTCAGCTAGACGTTAAGATTGCTGAAACAAACGGTAAACTGGAAGGTGACCGTAACGTTGTTCGTTTCCAACAAACTAACCTAGGTCGTCTTATTGCAGCGGCTCACATGGAGCGTGCAAAAGCTGACTTTGGTGTGATGAACTCTGGTGGTGTTCGTGCTTCTATTGAAGGTGGCGACGTAACGTACAAAGATGTACTGACCGTTCAGCCATTTGGTAACATCCTGACTTACACTGATATGACAGGCAAAGAAGTTCTGGATTACCTAAATGTTGTGGCGACTAAACCAATCGATTCAGGTGCATACGCACAATTTGCTGGCATCTCGATGAACGTTGAAAATGGTCAAGTATCAGATGTTAAGATTGGTGATAAAGCGTTAGATCCAGCGGCGACTTACCGCTTCACTGTGCCAAGCTTTAACGCGGCTGGTGGTGACGGTTACCCTAAACTGTCAGATCACCCAGGTTACGTGAACACTGGTTTTGTTGATGCTGAAGTATTGAAAGAATACTTAGAAGCAAACAGCCCAATCGACGTGAACGCGTTTGAATCAAAAGGCGAGATGGTTTACAAGTAAACCATTGACTCGAAAGAGCAGATAGCTTTTACTAAACGGCGCTTATACAGCGCCGTTTTTTTATGTTCACCAAGTAGGATAGTCCATTACGATGACCATATTGGTAGTGGCTTACCCTGATTGGTGTAAGGAACAATCATGACTCCAGCAATCAACGTTGCGAAAAAGGAAAAAATTTCCCACACCGTACATCAATATCAGCATGACCCAAGGGCAGAAAGCTTTGGCTTAGAAGCCGTTGAAGCACTAGGCCATGATCCAGACAAAGTGTTTAAAACTTTGTTGTTTTGTTTGAATGGCGAAGCAAAGAATTTAGCCGTCGCTGTGATTCCGGTAGAGCAAAAGCTTAATTTAAAACTCGCGGCTAAAGCGGCAAAAGCAAAGAAAGCTGAGATGGCCGATCCTGAAGTCGCGCAGAAAACGACGGGTTATGTGGTAGGTGGTATTAGCCCACTAGGTCAAAAGAAGGCATTACCGACTTTTATTCATACTAGTGCTAGCCAGTTAGAGACTATGTGTGTCAGCGCTGGTCGTCGAGGATTAGAAATCGAGTTAGCCCCTCAAGATTTAGCGACATTGACTCGTGGGCAGTTTATCGATTTATGCTTGTAGAATAAGCGTATTGATATAAAGAAGGCAGACGCTCAGTCTGCCTTCTTGGTTTACGGAACTTGGTTTTTGAAACTCAGATTATGGTAGCGGTACTACTGGTAAATCTGGCTGTTCAAATTTAAATGCGTATTCGCTCGTACCAATTTTAACCGTGTAGTTACTTGGGCCAGAGATTGGTAAGTAGTACACCATATCCAGAATGTAGCTTTCACCTGGGGCTAAGTTTGTCCATGTAGGTAGAGAGAATGCCACGCGGTGCATCACGCCATCTAAACCACCAATGTTGTTTGCTCTAGTATGACCAGAAGCGATCACTTTTAGACCTGCACCAGACTGATCTTTTGCGTTATCAGGTGACGATACCGGAATATCGAACTGGAACTCTGTGCCACCCGGTAGGGTAGAGGTCGTATTGTTGGTAAAGGTGATTTTTGGATTGATTGGGTAGTTTTGATCGCCGACTTTAAAGCCGCTGATATCCACGGTAATGTCGATAGCTTGTCCCGGCAATGCAGTGTGCGCCACTTTGTTACCGTAAGGTGTTGCTGACAAGAATTTATCGTAGATGGCTTTTGTCATGGTATTACCCATGTGGTATTCGCCATTGCCTGTTTTACATGCCGCTTCTGTTAGATCGATACCCGCGCGGTTACCGTTCGCATCAAATTGATAACAGTTGTAGTCCCCCGCTAATTCCCAGAACATGATACCGCCGATTTCGTTGTCGGCTACGTAGTCCGCTTTGATATTGATAGACGCTTTGTCTTCAATTGATAGGAATACGCTCTTCTCAACATTCCATAGCCATGGAGCTACCGCAATATCATCGTAGAAGCGTGCGTATGTACCTACTAACGCGTGCAATGGGTTATTGACAGGGTCTAAGCCATAAGCGGTGCTGTAACTGCCGTAAACACCGTTGGCAAGGTTAAGAGCATGCCACATTGGGTTTGAGCCAGCGCCCATTTCATTACCCGCCGCGTCTTTATCGTGCCATAAGTTGTCGATACCTAGAGCACCATTACCACACTTGTTCTTCTCACCTTCACCAGTACCCGGAGGACACTCAGCTTGATTTGGCAGTGGAGCACGACCCCATAGGCCATTTTCGCCACCAGTGACACCTTGCCAACCACGGGTATAGTAAGGCACACCAATGTTGATTCGACCAGCTGGCATAGAGCCGCGGAAGTATTTGTATGCCCAGTCGGTATTTAGGTAACCAATACCACCGTAAGCCGCTGTGTTGTACACGTTCCACATTGCTAGCTCTGAATCTTTACCTGTGTCATACAGCGCAGCATTGTGACCGACGTGCTCGTTCCATGCGCCGTGCAAGTCATAGGTCATGATGTTTACGTAGTCGAGATACTTGGTCACCGCCATGGTTTCCATGCCGCGTAATAGATACGCTGATGATGGTGCCGCGATGGTTAGCATGTAGTGATGACCATCTTGTTGGCTGGCAATATCGAGTTTCTCACGTAGGACACGCATTAATTCATGATAAGAAGCCATCAAGTATGGACGACGAGGTTCAGCGAACGCTTTATCGTCAGGGTTACCTGCTCCTGCCATGCTTGTTGGGTATTCATAGTCGATGTCCAAACCATCGAACTTATATTGACGCATCATAGCAACGGCTGAATCTGCAAAGGTCTGAATACCGGCGTGGTTGATAGAGCCGTCAGCATTGGTCGTCATGGTATAGAAACCACCATCAGCGATGCGAGTGCCATCTGGGCCAAAGTGACCGCCGGTTTCCGCCCAACCACCAATCGAGATCAGTGTTTTTACGCCATGTTTCGCTTTTGCAGTTGCTAGCGCGCCAAAGTGACCTTTGAATCCTAGAGCAGGATCAATCTCTACACCGGGCCATTCAAGGCCAACCGCTGGGTTAGTTGGATCTGTTACATCACCAACGTTAACCTTGCCGTCAGAGCCGATACTGACGAAAGCGTAGTTGATGTGGGTGAGCTGCTCCCAAGGGATATCATTGACTAAGTAAGATGTTTGAGGGTCATCGCCCGCGCGCCAACTGGTGAAGTAGCCAATCACGCGACGAGGGTGGTCTGCGCCCATCAATTCACGACCGTTTTCATCGTAGATAGTACAATAAGGCACATTAGTGCCAGGAGTCTGGAATAGGCCATCCGGACGACAACTTTGTACGATCGGACCATCATTGACTGAAACTAAAGAGGCTGCCGAATCGGTCGCAGCACCTTCATTGTCCGTTGCTCTTGCAACGAAACTGATAGTACCCGCTTGAGTCGGAGTGTAGCTCGCTTGGTATGGTGGAGCGGTTAGGGTTGCGATGACTACACCATTTGCTAGGAACTCAACTTGAGCGATTTGACCATCTTGGTCAGTGGCATTCGAACTGAGCACGACTGGGTCACCAAGGCTGATTGCATTCGCAGAGGTCGCGATGTCAACCTCAGGGGGGAGGTTTGAGCCAGTGCTCGAACAGCTATCCACAAAGCTCCACTCTTGATGTGGGCCTGAATGAGTCGCTGGGTTATTTCCTTGTGTCCACCAATTGGCTTGGTAGGCGTTATTGGCCTCTTGAACTTGAGAGCCAGAGGTATAAGCTTTAGCGCTATCCCATACTTCAATATTGGTACAGTCGATAGCGGCATTGACGTTGATGGCATATAAGCTAGCTGCACTACATGTCCCTAAAGTGAGTGCTTTCCTTAGCCAAGCCTTTGTAATTATGTGATTCATTGGTTCTTCCTTAATTTACAATTACTAAATTGCGTATGCAGTTGAACAACAAAACAACAGATTTTTTCTGTTGCAAAGCAACTATAGATTAAGGGCTAGGAGATGGCGGGAAGTGTTGTAAATTTACGTGCTACTTCGCATTGAACATGGCGTTTATGTAAGTAGCAAACAACTCATTTGCTGTTTTCATTCAAGTTTGTTTTTACCGATAAAAAACTTGGCATGAAACTTTTTGGGCTCGAAATCGCAAATAAATGCAGCGAAGATTGATTGATTGTGCTCTAATACCGCGCGACCCAGGGATGAGCGGCCATATCGTCGATCAATTAGACGAGCACAACAAGGTGTCCCTGAACCATTCTTAGGAATTAAACATGTCAAAAAGTAAAAAATTTGCCATCCGCTTAAGCGAAAAACGCAATGGCTGGTGTGCAGAAATTACTCGTCAAGTTACGTCACGCAAGACAGTAGTTTCAAAACGCGAAACAGGTTTTGAAACAGAACAAGAAGCGAATGCGTGGGCAGAAAAAGAGCTAGCAGGTTTTATCAAAAACCAAACTGAGCGTAATGCTCGTAAAGCGCAGCAGCGCAAAACTCGTTCTGCAGAGTAATAAAAAACCGCTCATCGAGCGGTTTTTTTGTATCTGTGGTTAGCGGGTTGATTACTTAGCGGAATTGTCCTGCTTCAGGTAAAAACTCAAACCCCGCAGTTGCGAGTTTCTTCTCTAAAGCATCACGGCTGATGTCAAAGAAGTTAACTAGTTTGTCTAAGTCGCCACCAAAATCGTCGCGCAGCTTCATGTTAACAATGCTCATCAACATGATTGGGTCCATAGTGTCGAAATTGGCCAAATTCATTACTTGTCCTCGAAGTCCGAAATAAGCAGGTTTGCTGCGGCAAAAGCGGCACGCTCACGTACTTGTTTTTCTAGACCTGTGTTGCTTGCGATTTCATTGAGAGCACGCACTGCACAAGAGATTGCTTGAGGAACGTAGGCTTGGTCGCCACTGCCAATTTGAGCGTAAAGCTCGCGAACTAAATCGCAACAATCGTAAACTTTCATGGGGTAAACTCGTGGTTAATGATAATTGCTCTCAATATACACATAGCGCTGTGTAGATTCAAAGCTGGAATTTGTTTTAAAACAATAATCCGTCGGTGCTGGTGGCTTTATGACCATTTGAGAATTTGAGCGAATCGCCAAACAAAAAAGGTGAGCCGCTGGGCCCACCTTTTGACATTGTTTGGATGCTATTAATCTTGAGCGTAACCGTGCATACCTAAAAGTTGCTCGTCTAAATAGGCTTTGCCATTACGCATCTCTAAACGGCCATCCACAAACCATTTTGCAACCATAGGGTAGATGCGATGCTCTTGGTTCTGCACTCTTTCTGTCAGCGTTTCGACCGTATCTTCATCAAAAATAGGCACTTTCGCTTGTAAGATTACAGGACCACCGTCAAGTTGCTCGGTGACGAAATGCACGCTAGTACCATGTTCTTCATCACCTGCGTGGATAGCTCGCTGGTAAGTGTTCAGACCCGGGTATTTTGGTAACAGAGAAGGGTGGATATTAATCATTCGTCCCATGTAGTGACGAACAAACTCACCACTCAAAATACGCATGTAGCCCGCAAGGATTATCAAATCAGGTTTGAATTCATCCATTTGTCGCATCAATTCATGGTCAAAAGCATCGCGAGTATCGAAGTCTTTAGGGTTTAGGGAAACACCCGCTGCACCTGCCTTTTTTGCGCGCTCAAGAGCGTAAGCTTCTGCTTTATTAGAGAATACAGCGGTTACGCGACCATTAGTGATATTAGTTTCACACGCATCAATAATTGCTTGCAGGTTGGTTCCGTTCCCCGAAACTAAAACAACGATACTCTTCATGCTTAATTGATCTCTACTTGTTCTTCGCCAGCTTGTGCCGGAGCAATGCTACCGATAACCCATGCATTTTCGCCTTCTTCTTGTAGTAGGGCGACAGCCGCGTCAGCTTGATCTTGTGGTAGAGCAACAACCAGACCCACACCACAGTTAAATGTACGATACATTTCGTGAGTAGTGACGTTGCCTTTTTCTTGTAGCCAGTTGAAGATCACTGGCCATTCCCAGCTGTTACCATCGATAATGGCTTTAGTCCCTTCAGGAAGCACGCGAGGAATGTTTTCCCAGAAGCCGCCACCTGTAATGTGAGAAATCGCGTGGATATCGTGCTTCTCAATCATTTTCAGTGCTGACTTGATGTAAATTTTAGTTGGCTCTAGAAGGTGCTCACCAATAGTGCGACCTGCTAGTTCTTCATTTTTATCAGCACCAGAAACTTCAAGAATCTTACGTACTAGTGAGTAGCCGTTTGAGTGAGGGCCACTTGAACCTACAGCGATAAGTGCGTCACCTGCGGCTACTTTAGTACCGTCGATAACGTCTTCTTTTTCTACTACGCCAACACAGAAACCCGCTACGTCGTAATCTTCGCCTTCGTACATACCCGGCATTTCAGCCGTTTCACCACCGATTAGCGCACAGCCCGCTTGAATACAACCTTCAGCAATACCAGAAACAACGTCTGCAGCCGTATCAACGTCTAATTTACCTGTTGCGTAGTAGTCTAGGAAAAACAGTGGTTCAGCACCTTGAACGATTAGGTCGTTTACACACATTGCCACAAGGTCGATACCGATAGTGTCATGTTTGTTCATATCCAACGCTAAACGTAGTTTTGTACCTACGCCGTCAGTACCAGAAACAAGAACAGGTTGTTTGTATTTTGTTGGCAGTTCACACAGTGCGCCAAAGCCACCAATACCACCCATTACTTCTGGGCGACGAGTACGCTTTACAGCACCTTTAATACGATCAACAAGTGCATTACCTGCATCAATATCAACGCCAGCATCTTTATAGCTTAGAGAAGTGTTATTGCCACTCACGGGAAGTCCTCGGATTAATAAGTTGGATATGAGAAATCGGCGCTATTCTAACAGTGGATAAACCGCAATAGCAAACGTTTGCGTGAGTTTTTTACTCGTGGAATCCTACAGCCATTTCGGTTTGAGGATTTGAGCCTTTGAGGGATTTAAAATAAGGGCTAACAGTTATCGATTTGAAAAACTGTGATTTATTGAAAAAATCAGTCGAAAAGGCTAATTATTGCCCTATTAAATCAAGAAATAGAGAACGAAATCGTTTATAATCTGACGGTTTATTTAAAATATGCCACATAAGCCGGAGATGGAAATGAAAGTTGTTGAAGTAAAACACCCTCTTGTAAAACACAAAATTGGTCTAATGAGAGAAGGTGATATCAGCACTAAGCGCTTCCGTGAGTTAGCTACTGAAGTAGGTAGCCTATTAACTTACGAAGCAACTGCAGACTTTGAAACTGAGAAAGTAACCATTGATGGCTGGAACGGTCCAGTAGAAGTAGACCAAATCAAAGGTAAAAAAGTAACAGTAGTGCCAATCCTACGTGCTGGCTTAGGCATGATGGATGGTGTACTAGAGCACATGCCAAGCGCACGTATCAGTGTTGTTGGTATTTACCGCGATGAAGAGACTCTTGAGCCAGTACCATACTTTAACAAACTTGCTTCAAACATCGATGAGCGTATCGCACTTGTCGTTGACCCAATGCTAGCAACGGGCGGTTCAATGATTGCAACCATCGATCTTCTTAAAGAGAAAGGTTGTCAGCACATTAAAGTGCTTGTGTTAGTTGCAGCACCTGAAGGTATCGAAGCACTAGAAAAAGCACACCCAGAGGTTGAGCTTTACACTGCGGCGATCGATGAGAAACTGAACGACAAAGGTTACATCGTTCCTGGTCTTGGTGATGCAGGCGATAAGATCTTCGGTACTAAATAGTATTGAAATGAATAAATAAAAAGGGAGCCAATGGCTCCCTTTTTTAATGCGTATGATCTTAGTGTTATTTCTTAAGACTTAGCGTTCCACCCACTCGTGGCTTATTGCCTTGATTGCTATTACCTTTTGATTGCCCTTGCTGGCTTTTAGGTTTGTGAAAAGGTTTGTTGGAACCGCTTTTCTCGTTGTTACGATCTTTATTGCGGTCGTTAAAACGATCGCTGTTACGACCTTTCTTCGAGTTTGGCGCATGACGGTATTCGTCTGCATTGCGGCCTTTAAAAGTACGTTGCTTTTGGTTGCGACGCGCGGTGGATTCTTGATTTTCTTCTCGGCTATCAAACAGCTTAGCGTCGGTCGCTTTACGAATTCGCTTACCAGATGCATCGGTTTTCGATGCTTCTTCAGTGCTGCTTGAACCTTCACACATCGCTAGGATTTCGTTGATCTCGTCATCTGAAAGGTAACGCCAACGGCCGTTAGGAATGCCATCTAAGCTGATGTTCATAATACGTACACGGCGAAGTTTAAAGACTTCATAGCCCAGAGCTTCACACATACGTCGGATTTGACGGTTTAAGCCTTGAGTTAGCACGATACGGAAAGAAAACTTAGTTTCTTTAGACACTTTACATGGTAGCGTGACCGTATCTAGGATCGGGACACCAGCACTCATCTTTTTTATGAAATCGTCGGTGATAGGCTTATCCACGCGGACAACATACTCTTTTTCGTGGTTGTTACCGGCGCGAAGGATCTTGTTTACGATGTCGCCATCGTTGGTTAGGAATATAAGGCCATCGGAAGGCTTGTCTAAGCGACCAATTGGAAAGATACGAGACTTGTGACCAATAAAGTCAACAATGTTACCCGGTATGTCGCGCTCTGTCGTACAGGTAATACCCGTTGGTTTGTTTAGCGCAATGTAAATTGGCTTCTCTTTTGATTTAACGGGTTTGCCATCAATGCAAACATCGTCGCCAGGCAATACTTTAGTGCCCATTTCTGGCACTTTTCCATTAATTGTTACACGGCCTTGATCGATGAGCTTATCGGCTTCGCGACGTGAGCAAAAACCGGTTTCGCTAATGTATTTGTTTAAGCGCTTTGCATTATCTTGTGTCATGATTTTCTCTTAACGTTTCCCAACGGCTTAGTTGAAATGGTGCCATTCTTGGCGCCATCGATATGTGGGCGAGGAGTGTAACAGCTCAATTCGACTTATACCAACCTCAATATAAAGGGAGAGTATCCCGCTACCATTCCCTAGCTCATGCGCTTTTGATGGCGTTCGCGGTTTTCCAGTTTCTTTTCGCTGCTTTTTCTTAGCATGACATAAACGGCGCCAGTACCGCCATGAAAACGCTGGGCGCTATGCACACATTGAACATCACGAATTTGTTGTAGCCACTGGGCTAAATAGCTTTTCATTAGTGCGGGTGGGTTAGAGCGTTCGCCGCGGCCATGAACGATGACGACGGTTCTAATATCCATCTGAATGCACTGTTTAAGAAACTGTACTACTTCATCGCGAGCTTGCTTGAGTGTCTTTCGATGTAAGTCTAGTCTCGCTTGGATGGGGTATTTTCCTAGTCTGAGTTTACGGTAGACCCCTTCTTGAACGCCATCACGTTTGAACTCGATGATGTCCTCCGGCTTAACCATTGGTGCATGGTCAATGGACAGGTACTCGGGGTCATCTTCAGTTAGCCAAATCGCGGCTTCTCGTTTGGCTATTTGAGCATCGCTGACTTGGTGCTGCTTTTTAAGTTCAGCGGTATCGTTGTGAATAGGCTTTACGTCGCCCATCATTTGCTGGAATAGAGCAAAATCGTCGTCTTGAGACATAACGGCATCTCATGAAGTGGATTCAATAGGCTAATTATACCGTTAGAGCAGTAGCAATGATCAATAAAAAACCGAAGTAGATAAGTTATCTACTTCGGTGCAAAGCGTAAGGCTGTTAAGCTATGCTAAGCGATCTAGTGAGGAGATTTGTCAATCATCACCTTGATATAGAAGAAATCGCCGAATCACAAAGTCAAAAGCGGATAGCAGATGATATTGCGCTAAGATCTGTGTTTGTGACTAAAGCATTACTCGACCCACACAGTCTCTTTATTTCCTCCAAAGTTCCGAAGACACTCCATAAGTTAATGATTGGATAAAAAATGACACTGATCTGGATCAATTGTGTTTTTTTGGTTATAAACTTGTTTTTACAGGTGAGGTTTTGATCACGTTTTGTCATGGCCTGTAGATGTTTTAAGCAGTCAGTGTCATTTTGAGGAAAATTGCTGAAAATCACTTGCGTTAGAGGTCAGAATCCGTAATATACGCATCCGTTGACGGGCAATAGTCCAAACAACATCTCGGTGAATAGCGCAGCTTGGTAGCGCATCTGGTTTGGGACCAGAGGGTCGGGGGTTCGAATCCCTCTTCACCGACCATATTAAGAGAAAGGCTCTGCAGAAATGCAGAGCCTTTTTCGTTTGTTTGAAGAGAACATATAGTCGGGGGCTGGAGCGCCAGTCCGATCGAATTCCTCTTCACCGACCATATTAAAGAAAGCCGCAATAGAAATATTGCGGCTTTTTTGCGTCTACGGTTTGATGAATTGCTTGCGCACTATGGTCGGGGTCTGGAGCGCCAGTCCGATCGAATCTCTCTTCACCGACCATATTAAGAGAACATATAGTCGGGGCCTGGAGCGCCAGTCCTATAGAATCGCTAAGTTGAGCTACAGCTTAAAATCGCACTTAGCGGCTTGGCTTTTTGATCTTTGGGTTACTTTGAATCCATTTTGTTTCAGAAGCGCTATTAGGTTTTGCTCCCCTACTAGGTGTAAAGCGCCTACGACCACTAGGTAATTACCATTTTTCTTAGGTAATAGCTTTTGTTCGGTCAATTTTGTTGCCCAGTCTCGATTGCGATCAGTGATTAATGCGCGCTCAAATTCGGGGGACATTTCGACCATTTTGGCTACTTTGCTAAGTTTATCTGCATCGCCTTTCTTCCAACTCTCAACCAAGCAGTGCGTCACGTCTTCTGAATAATCAAACTCATCTATCATGCTGATCAACAGCTCTTCACCATCATTTTCTTGTGTCGCGATTAAGTCGATTTGGAACTGTAATGTTTCAAGGCTGAGCACTGGCTTGTTCAAGGCAGAGGCTTGGTTAAGTAGCCAAATATCAATGCCCTTGTCTGCCTGATAGCCAAGGTAGTCAAATTGCTTCATTTGAACCGCTAGTGCGGTTGCCCATGGTGGGCTTTGCAATAGCTGTGCGCTGTTTAACTCCAGTAGGCTGGCAATGCCTGACAATTCTTTCTGCTGTTTTGGGCTAAGTACATCTTGGCTGGTTAACTGCGAGCGAGGGTAGGTGACGTCAGAATTATTGCGTATATCTGTTTCAACGATTAACCCGTCTGAGTGTTTTAAATACGTGGTGATGTTACTAGGAAGAGGGTGCATGCTGTCATCACCAACGTGCATTGAACCGAGAATGAGGTAGTTCAGCTTTCCTTTGCTTGCTTGCCAATAAAGAGGTTCTGCCAATGCAGAGAAAGAAATGATGAGCGAGAAGAAGAGTGCGATGGTTCTTTGCATAGTAGTTTCCAGTTCAAGGCTTAGAGAAGCAGCTATAAGAATGAATCTAATCGTTTAAAAGTCCAATACTTCGCAACAAAACGTGATTTTACTCGAATTGATTCATGACGGAAATTAAGCCGGAGGAATAATAAACTAATTTCTCGATGTGAAATAACTCGCAAATTTCTTAGCTATAGATAAAAAAATACCCAGCCGAAGCTGGGTATTTTTAAGAACTAGAGTGTGATTATGCAAGCTGTGCTTGTTGCTCCTCAATTTGCTCTTCGGTGCTGATTGGTGTTTCTGCGCCATGCATCCAGCGTACTAGCGTATTAGAGAACATCAGTAGTAAAATACCAGAGACCGTTGCACTCACAGCGATACCACCAAAGATAGACATTGCGCCTAATTCACCTACATGAGAGCCAATATAACCAGCCACATAGTTAGCGATAGCATTAAAGCCAAACCATGCACCCATCATTAGTGATGCTAAACGAAGCGGTGCTAGCTTGGTCACCAGTGATAGGCCAATTGGTGATAGGCATAGCTCACCCAATGTATGGAAGAAGAACGCACCAACTAACCAAAGCATTGAGGTTTTCACGCTAGTGTCACCGCCTTGCTCCATTACTGCGCCAACCATGCACAAGAAGCCAAGCGCTAAAAAGAATAGGGCTAGAGCGAATTTCACTGGAGAGTTCGGCTCACGTTTACCCAGTTTCACCCAGAAGGCAGCAAGCAAAGGTGCCAAAGTGATGATGAAGAACGGGTTCAGTGATTGGAACCATGCTGCTGGCACTTCAAAACTGCCAATCATACGGTCTGTGTATTGTTGAGTGTAGATGTTCATCAGGCCGCCAGCTTGTTCAAAACCAGCCCAAAATACGATAACAAATAGGCCCATTACCATGATCACTTTTAAGCGATCGATTTCTTGTTTAGTTAGTGGCTGTGTTAGTTGATTATTTTTTCCGGCAAGATCGCGCTTAGCTGCAGGGATAGTACCAATATCACCAAGCCAAGATTGGGCGAGGCTCATTTGCATCACTAAGCTAATGACCATACCGATACCCGCAGTGATAAAGCCAGCTTTCCAGCCGAATTCGCCAGTCACAGAACCAGCAACAAAACCTGCCAACAATGCGCCTAAGTTAATACCCATGTAGAAGATGGTAAAAGCACCGTCTCGGCGGTTGTCGCCTTCTTGGTATAGGTCGCCTACCATTGTTGAGATGTTTGGTTTAAATAGACCATTACCGGCAATAAGTAGCGCTAGACCTAGGTAGAAAGAGTGGTGAAGTGACAGACCCAGCATGTCCGCAGGGATCGCCAGCGTAAACTGGCCAATTGCCATCAAAGCGCCACCTAATAGAATCGAACGGCGTTGGCCTAAATAGTTATCCGCCAGCCACCCACCGACGAGCGGTGTAACGTAGACGAGTCCAGTATAGATGCCATAGAGATCCAGAGCATCTTTAGTAGACCAGCCCATACCGCCATTGATTGTGGTATCAGTTAGGTAAAGTACCAAAATTGCGCGCATTGCGTAGTAAGAAAAACGCTCCCAAAGTTCAGTTCCGAACAGAAGGAACAAGCCACGAGGGTGGCCGAAAAATTGTTGATGTTGTGTTGACATAAATTTTACTAATGAGATTGATTAAAGGATTTTATGTTGGAATAGCTATACATCTTGGATAAAGCTAATGCAAACGATAAATTTTGCGGATGAATTGAGATTTCGTGGTAAGTGTTTGATTTTAGTCTGTAATGGTGGTTTTTGTGGCGGCAATTTTACGTGTAACAAACTAAGATTTCAAATTTGGCATTTATTTATAAATCGCTCAAATTCTCACTAGATAAGAAAAAAGGACGCCGTGGCGTCCCTTTGATTTAAATATGAACAGAGGCTTAGTAAGCGTCGTTGTGAACCGCTTTAACAGCACGGCCAGAAGGGTCTGTGTTGTTTTTGAACGACTCATCCCATTCAATCGCTTTTGCTGAAGAACAAGCGACAGAAGGGCCACCCGGTACACACTCTGCGGCTGATGGCAGTGGGAACAACTCTTCAAAGATTTCGCGGTATACATAACCTTCTTTGGTTGTTGGTGTGTTGTAAGGGAATCGGTAAGCGGCCGTCTCTAGCTGTTGCTCAGTCACTTTTGCCTCAGCGACTTCTTTCAGTGTATCAATCCAGCTGTAGCCCACGCCGTCTGAGAATTGCTCTTTTTGACGCCATGCGATCGACTCTGGCAGGTAATCTTCAAAACACTCGCGAAGGATATGTTTTTCCATTTTGCCATTGCCACACATCTTATCTGCTGGGTTTAGGCGCATTGCGACGTCAATGAACTCTTTATCCAAGAATGGTACACGACCTTCAACACCCCAAGCGGCCAATGATTTGTTTGCGCGAGCACAGTCAAACATGTTAAGAGCTAGCAGTTTACGTACTGTCTCTTCGTGGAACTCTTGCGCGTTTGGTGCTTTATGGAAGTATAAGTAACCGCCAAAGATTTCATCTGCACCTTCGCCTGATAATACCATCTTGATGCCCATGGCTTTGATTTTACGACCTAGCAGGAACATTGGTGTTGAAGCACGGATAGTGGTGACGTCATACGTTTCAATGTGGTAAATAACGTCACGAATCGCATCTAGACCTTCTTGAATGGTATAGGTCATTTCATGGTGCACAGTACCAATTTGATCGGCCACTTCGCGGGCTGCTTTTAGATCCGGAGCGCCTTCAAGACCAATTGCAAAGGAGTGAAGCTGTGGCCACCATGCCTCTGATTTCTCATCATCTTCGATACGCATAGCGGCAAAACGTTTCGCTACTGCTGATGTGATAGATGAATCTAGACCACCCGATAGAAGCACCCCGTAAGGTACGTCAGTCATTAGCTGGCGTTTTACTGCAGCTTCAAGTGCGGCGGTCAGTTCTTCTTTGCTTGAAAGGTTGTCCTGAACCGCTGCGTATTCGTTCCAATCGCGGATGTAGTAACGCTGGGGTTCAGCATCTGCGCTGCTGTAGTGACAACCAGGAGGGAACTCGCTCACTGTCTTACATACAGGAACCAGCGCTTTCATTTCTGAAGCCACATAGTAGTTACCGTGCTCATCATAACCTTGGTAAAGCGGAATGATACCAATGTGGTCACGGCCTACTAGGTAAGTATCTTTTTCTTCATCGTATAATACGAATGCGAAGATACCGTTAAGCTCTTCAAGCAGCGCTTCACCCATATCTTGGTATAGCGCGAGGATAACTTCACAGTCTGAATCAGTTTGGAAGTCGTATTTACCTTCGTAACGAGCGCGAATTTCTTTGTGGTTATAGATTTCGCCGTTTACAGCCAGTATGTGTTTTTTATTTGGGCTATAGATTGGCTGAGCGCCACTATTTAGACCCACAATCGCTAAACGCTCATGCGCTAAGATCGCGTTATCTGATGAGTAGATACCTGACCAATCTGGGCCACGGTGACGAAGTTTCTTAGACATCTCTAGCGCAATAGGGCGCAACTGAGCGGCATCACTTTTTATATCCAAAATGCCAAAAATAGAACACATACCAATCCCTTTTTTAAACTGTATTTATCTCTTGAGTTCAAATTTGCCATTATGGTTAAAAAAATCAACCGCTATCGATAAAAAAAATGACTAAACAGTGAATGCATTAAATAATATTTAATATATCTTCTAATGATTAAAAAAAATCCACCATTTGGTGGATTTTGATTCAATATCGATGAGTTTTGGACAACGTTTAAGGTTTCTGGAAGTTAGGTTTTAGCTGGTCACATACATTATTTGCAAAACCAGCACCCGCTTCGCTGTAGATGTTAAAGGCAGCATCGACCCCTTTCTCAAGCAAAATGTCCATTTGATCTTGGTATTCGGCAATGGCGGCGATTTGGCCTTTAAAGTTGCGAGACTGCAGCTGCTCAAGCGCCACTTGGTTACCTTGGTGATGAGGCATGGCAAGTAGCACAAGTTTGACATGAGCGGTGTCTAAGATTCGTTCCCAAAAATCAGGGTCAGTAGCATCGCCTTGAATGACATTACGGCCTTCTTCACGATGCAGTTTCGCTGCGTCATCACGCACTTCTATGCCTAAGCTAATGTTGCCGTAATTACTGATCAGTTCGTCGTACGCACCTGTACCAATGCGGCCCATGCCTAAGATCAGCACTTGAGCACTGCCCGGGTTGATGAGCTGATCTCTTTGATTGAGCTTTTCAGCAGCGTGTTCTTTTAGCCAACGACTGGAACGCTGATAGAGTTCGTGACCTTTGCGATTAAGTGGCGCGGCAAGAACGAAAGAAATAGAAACGGCAATTGCCAAGGCGACTAAAATATCACCACCCATCCAGCCCATCTTAAAGGCTAGACCGCCAACAATTAGACCAAATTCACTGAAGTTAAACAGGCTTAAAGAGGCGAGTAGGGAAGTACGAACGCGGAACTTAAAGTTGTTCAGTACTAAGAAGTACAAAATGCCTTTAAGCGGGAGCAGTAATAGGAAAATTAAAGCCAGCGCTAAACCAGAAAGCGTTGGTTGCTCAGATAAGCCGATATTTAAGAAGAAGCAGACTAAGAACAGTTCTTTAAGGTTGAATAACGATTTAGATAACTCCGAGGCTTTTTTGTGGCCGGCGAGTAACATACCTAAGATCAGAGCGCCCAAATCGGCCTTCATACCGACAAGTTCAAACAAACCTGCACCCACAACTAAAGCGAAGAAAATACCGAACAGAACCAACATTTCGCCGTGGCCTACCCAGTCTAAAAGTTTGTAGAACAAAGGGCGGAGTAGCGGTAGGGCAAATAGGGCTATGGCGTACCACTCGGGTAGCTTACCTGTTGAGGCGGTAAGAAATACTACAGCAAAGATATCTTGCATAACCAAGATACCGATAGCAATGGTGCCGTAAGTGGCGTTCATTTCGCCTTTTTCTTGTAGAGACTTAACGGCAAAAACGGTACTAGAGAACGAAAGAGCAAAACCGAGCAGAACAACTTGGTCGACACTCATTGAGGCCAGTGCACCAACACCCAGTACTTTTAAACACAAAAGCGCTCCCGCAAAAAGAGCGGTAGATAATAAGTTGTGAACGGTTGCGCCTGCCCAAATCTCTTTAGAAAGTAGGGTTTTGACATCCAGTTTTAAGCCAATGGTGAACAACAGCAGGGTAACACCAAGGTCAGCAAGGGTAACGATAGTGTCGTTGGATTGAAAGCCAGCAGCGTGTAAACCAAAACCAGCCAGCAAAAAGCCGACTAAAGGCGGTAAGTTGCATTTGAGCGCGATAAAACCAGCCACAAATGCCGCAGTAATTAACAAGAGTTCCATATTGAAAATGTTCTGTCCTAAATAGAGTAAGGGCCATGTCTTTCGACATAGCCCCGTATTCTAACTCAACTAATTGCTTAAACGATCAGTCTTCGAGTAATTTTTGTAACAAAACGCCGTTTAACATCGCACGTTTAATCATCGCAAAGGCGCTTAACGTCGGCTTAACGTCGATTTCCGATGCCACAATTGGCAAGCCACTATGGAAGGTCGTTAAAGACTGGTTTTCTACGTTACGACGAATTGCTGGGAACAAAATTTCTTCACAGCGCGTGATATCACCTGCAATGATTACTTTCTGTGGGTTAAACAGGTTGATGGTGATAGCGATAGCCTTACCTAACTGGTTACCCACACGAACTAAGCTCTGTTTAGCCAGCTCATCACCCATGTTTGCTTGGTCGCACACATCTTTGATGGTGATGCTAGGCAGTTCAGTCAGGCTAGATTCATAGCCTTGCGCAATCAGTTTTTTCACACGTTCGACAATCGCTGGGTTAGCGGCAACCGTCTCTAGACAACCAAAGTTGCCACACTGGCATTGCTCGCCTAGAGGATCAATTTGAATATGGCCAATCTCACCTACGTTGCGGTTAAAGCCTAAGAAAACTTGGCCATTGACGATAATACCTGCGCCCGTTCCGCGGTGAACGCTTACCAGGATAGAATCTTGGCAATCTTTGCTCGCGCCAAAGTAATGCTCAGCTAAGGCCATGCCGCGAACATCGTTACCAACGAAGCATTGTACGTGGAAGGTGTTACGGATGAGATCGCCCAGAGCTAGATTATCTACATTGATATTTGGCATGTATTCAACCACGCCAGTTTCAGGATTGATTAAACCAGGTAGCGCGACACCAATGGCAATCAGTTGATTGATTGTCGTTTGGTGATTTTGAATAAAGGTTTTGAGGAACAGAATAAGACCATCAACCAATTCACCCTGAGTGGTGTAGTAAAACTCTTGGTAATCAGAGCTAAGCTCTTTACCACCAAGGTCAAACAGACTGATTTGAATGTAGTCTCGTCCTAAACGAACAGCGACCGAGTGGAAAGGTTCCACCTCGGTCGTCAGGGAAATTGCGCGTCGACCACCGGTCGAGGCTTGTTGCGCGACCTCTTTAATCAGGCCGCGCTCGAGTAATTGGCGGGTTATTTTAGTGACGCTAGCTGGGGCGAGTTGACTGACGTCTGCCACTTGAATCCTAGAGATAGGACCTTGCTGGTCAATCAGTCTATATACTGCCGCGCTATTCAGTTGTTTGACTAAATCTACGTTACCTATTTGTCCGCCATTCATTCTACACTTGCTCGTATTGTCCGTTAACAACATTCGCCTGAACGTTGAAGTCACGGTCAAAAACAGTCAGGTTGGCAACCATGCCTTTTTTGATTAGGCCTAGTTTATCTTCAACACCGATTGCTTTCGCGGCATACAAAGTTGCCATACGAAGTGCTTCGTCCAGAGCGATACCGACGTGCTCAACAGTGTTTTGTACTGCTTCAATCATTGTTAGTGCTGAGCCGCCAAGTGTGCCGTTTTCATCAACACACTTACCATCACGGTAATATACTTTCTTACCAACAAAAATAAAGTAATCCATGTCAGCGCCTGCAGGAGCTGTGGCATCGGTCACTAATACTAATTTTTCGCCCTTAATTTTGTGAGCAATTCTGATGTTAGCGTAGTCAACGTGGAAACCGTCAGCAATGATGCCAGCGTATACGTCTGGAGTATCATAAATCGCACCAACAACACCTGGTTCACGACCAACCATTGGTGTCATCGCATTGAATAGGTGAGTCGCGAAAGTAATGCCGTGTTCAAAGCTCTTACGTGCTTCTGCGTAAGTGGCATTAGTGTGGCCGATAGAAACAACGATACCCGCTGCTTTTAGGCGTTCGATGTGCGCAGGTTCATTGTGCTCTGGTGCTAGCGTTACTTTTGCAATAACGTCTGCGTTTTCGCACATGAAGTCGATCATGCTGTCATCTGATGGACGGATGTAATCAACGCTGTGAATACCTTTTTTCGCAACGTTAAGGTAAGGACCTTCAAGGTGCAGACCTAGCGATTGGTTTTTGTATTGCGCGTGGTAGTCACGAGCTGCAGCTACAGCTTGACGCATGTTCTCGTCTGATGACGTGATTAGCGTAGGTAGGAAACTAGTACAACCTGATTTTAGGTTAGCTTCGTGCATGATTTGCATTGTGTCTGCAGTGATTTCATCGTTTAGCATCACGCCGCCACAACCGTTTAACTGTAGGTCAATAAAACCAGGGCTCAGGTTTGCACCGTTAAGGTCGCGAGTTTCGATACCTTCAGGTAGCTCAGCTACTGGGCATACTGAATTGATGAGGTCATTCTTGATGATGACTGCGTGGTCAACGAGAACATCGTTACCGGTATAGATTTTACAGTTAGTTAGCGCATACATGATTAGCTAATCCTTATAAGTTAAGAGTCTTAAAACTTTATGGCCACCTGGGTTAATTTTACCCTAAAAACGACTTAATTTGAGCGTTTCAATTAGGTCGCGAAATATCTTTTGCAAACGAACTTTTCATATCCCATTACCCTTTAAATGTGTGGTTGGTCGCGAATCAAAAAGCGGCTTATTTATAAAACTAAAAAGAAACGCTAAAGCCTTATAGAAGCAATGTTTATGACTCATTCCACGTGGGTAACAATCGAGAGAATACTATCTCGTTGTGGTCATTTTTTTGAATTGTAAAATAAGTTTTATGATCTCGCTAGCAAAAACCTTCCATTCAACCCTTTTCTGGTGATTAGGATCACAAATGATAAGGTTTTAATTTGCGGAGCAAAATTAATGTCATAAACTGAGCTCGACTAAATTGAGCAACAAAAAAAAGTAGCTCGACCAAAATACAAATCCTATAGGGGGAACTTAAGGTGAATATTCTTGGATATGCACAGAAGCTAGGTAAAGCGCTTATGCTACCTATCGCAACGCTTCCAGTTGCGGCGCTTCTACTTCGTTTAGGTCAAGGCGACCTATTAGACATTCCGTTTATGGCACAAGCAGGTGGTGCTATCTTCGGTAACCTTCCACTGCTATTCGGTCTAGGTATCGCAATCGGTCTTTCTAAAGACGGTAACGGTGCAGCAGGCCTAGCTGGTGCAGTTGCGTACTTCGTACTAACAGCAACAGCAACAACAATTGACGCAAGTGTTAACATGTCATTCTTCGGCGGTATCATCGCTGGTATCATCGCGGGTCACTCTTACAACGCTTTCCACGCAACTCGTCTTCCAGAATGGCTAGCATTCTTCGCTGGTAAACGTCTAGTTCCTATCATGGCTGGTCTGTTTGCTCTAGTTGCAGGTGCTATCGGTGGTGTTGTATGGCCAACTATCCAAGGCGGTCTTGACGCTCTAGCACACGCTGTATCTACTTCAGGCGCTGTTGGTCAATTCGTTTACGGTACTCTTAACCGTGCACTTATCCCTGTAGGTCTACACCACGTATTGAACTCTTACTTCTGGTTCGGTATGGGTACTTGTCAAGAAATCGTAGTAGCTGGCGCTGCTGGTTTCGAAAACATCAAGCAACTTTGTGTTGACCCAACTCTAGCGAAAACTCTAGTAGTAGGCCAAGAGTACACATTTGAGTTTGCTAACTCTGTAACTCCTGAAATCACTGCAACTGTTAAAGAAGTAACTGAAACAGTTAAATCTGGTGACCTACACCGTTTCTTCGGCGGCGATAAGTCTGCTGGTGTATTCATGAACGGTTTCTTCCCAGTAATGATGTTCGGTCTACCTGGTGCTGCTCTAGCAATGTACCTAGCGGCTCCTGCTGAAAAACGCGGTCAAGTTGGTGGTGCACTATTCTCAGTAGCATTCTGTTCTTTCCTAACAGGTATCACTGAGCCACTAGAATTCATGTTCGTATTCCTAGCTCCTGCTCTATACGCAATGCACGCAGTATTTACAGGTCTATCGCTAGTAGTTGCTAACATGTTCGGTACGCTACACGGCTTCGGTTTCTCTGCTGGTCTAATCGACTACCTATTGAACTTCGGTCTAGCGACTAAGCCTCTACTACTAGGTGCAATCGGTCTTGGCTTCGGTGCTCTATACTTCTTCACATTTAGCTTCGCAATCCGCGCATTCAACCTGAAGTCGCCTGGTCGTGAAGATGACGACGAAGAAGCTGGTGCAACTGGTGAAGCTCCAAAAGGTGACCTTGCTCGTCAATACCTAAAAGCTCTAGGTGGTCACGAGAACCTAACTTCAATCGACGCTTGTATCACTCGCCTACGTCTTACTCTAAAAGACCGCTCTGTAGCTAACGAAGATGTTCTTAAGAAGCTTGGTGCGAAAGGTGTAGTTAAACTAGGTGAAAACAACCTTCAGGTTATCCTTGGCCCACTAGCTGAAATCGTTGCTGGCGAAATGAAAGCTATCGGTGCAAACGAAGACCTATCTGATGTAAAACTTCCATAATAACCAATAGTTAATATGTAAGTGTAAAAGCCTCCTTCGGGAGGCTTTTTTGCGTTTGCAGCAAAGAAAATAACAGGGCGGTTAATTTAGCATCAATAGGGCGTGATTATTTCTCAATAAAAGCGCGGTTGTTGTTGTGTCTTGATAAAGAATTGTGGATGATTAGAGTCAATATGCTCTAATCGGCAGAATTGCCCGTTGGAGCCATTTTTCTCTGACAATACTAAAATAATTGAGGTGCTATAGATGAGTGAAGCTGAGGCTCGTCCATCGAACTTTATTCGCCAAATCATTGATAAAGATTTAGCGGATGGTACACACACAAGCGTGCATACTCGTTTCCCGCCAGAGCCAAACGGCTATCTGCATATCGGTCACGCTAAGTCAATTTGCTTAAACTTTGGTATTGCTCAGGACTATCAAGGTAAGTGTAATCTTCGTTTTGATGACACTAACCCAGAAAAAGAAGACGTAGAATACGTTGAGTCAATTAAGAATGATGTGAGCTGGTTAGGCTTCGAGTGGGATGGTGACGTATGTTACTCATCAAACTACTTCGACAAGCTATACGAGTACGCAGTGGAATTAATTAACAAAGGCTTAGCGTACGTTGAAGAGCTAAGTCCTGAGCAGATCCGCGAGTACCGTGGCACACTTACCCAACCAGGTAAGCCGAGCCCATACCGCGATCGTACACCTGAAGAAAACCTAGCGCTGTTTGAAAAAATGCGTGATGGTGGCTTCGAAGAAGGTAAAGCGTGTCTACGTGCTAAGATTGACCTAGCGTCATCGTTCATCGTGCTACGTGATCCAGTGCTTTACCGTGTGCGTTTTGCTGAGCATCACCAAACGGGTGACAAGTGGTGCATTTACCCAATGTACGACTTCACGCACTGTATCTCGGATGCGCTAGAGGGCATCACGCACTCTATCTGTACGCTTGAGTTCCAAGACAACCGTCGTCTATACGATTGGGTTCTAGACAACATTACTATTGATTGTCAGCCTCGTCAGTACGAGTTTAGTCGTCTAAATCTTGAGTATACGGTGATGTCTAAGCGTAAGCTAAACCAACTTGTGACTGAGAAATTGGTTGATGGCTGGGATGACCCGCGTATGCCAACTATCTCTGGCCTACGTCGTCGTGGCTTTACCTCTGCATCTATTCGCGAGTTCTGTAAGCGTATTGGTGTGACCAAGCAAGACAACATGATCGAGATGGGTTCTTTAGAATCTTGTATCCGTGATGACTTGAACGAAAATGCACCACGTGCAATGGCTGTGCTTGATCCGGTTAAGATCGTAATTGAAAACTACGCAGAAGGTCAGGTTGAAACGCTATCTGTGGCAAATCATCCAAACAAACCGGAAATGGGTTCACGTGAAGTTCCATTTACCCGTGAAGTATGGATTGAGCGTGAAGACTTCCGTGAAGAAGCGAACAAGAAGTACAAACGCCTAGTGCTAGGTAAAGAAGTACGTCTGCGCGGTGCTTACGTAATCAAAGCTGAACGTATTGAAAAAGATGCAGAAGGCAACATTACTACGATTTTCTGTAGCTACGATGCAGATACGCTAGGTAAGAACCCAGCTGACGGTCGTAAAGTGAAAGGTGTTATTCACTGGGTATCGGCTGACAAAGGTCTACCTGCTGAGATTCGTCTATACGATCGCCTGTTTACAGTGCCAAACCCAGCGGCAGCGGATAACTTTGCAGAAACCATTAACCCAGAGTCACTCGTAGTGCTTAATGGCTTTGTTGAGCCAAGCCTAGCTCAAGCAGAAGCTGAGAAAGGCTTCCAGTTTGAGCGTATGGGTTACTTCTGTGCGGATAAGAAAGACTCACCTGCGGAGAGTCTAGTATTCAACCGCACTGTTGGCTTACGTGATACGTGGGCTAAGATTGAAGCAAAATAGTTTCACTGTGTAGTGAATAGTTAAAACAAAAATGCCAGTCACTAGACTGGCATTTTTTTTATGCTGAACTTTGGAAAGTACAGAGAAAGAAAAAGCGCCACTAAAGGGCGCTTTTTGTTATTTCTTTGCTTTGTGAGCGTTAGGGTCGTCTTTACACGTTCCGTCGCCACATTTGCCGTATAGGTATAGGCTGTGGTTGGTTAGCGTCACATTGTATTTTGCTGCGATTTCGCGTTGACGCTCTTCAATTACGGCGTCTGAAAACTCGATAACTTCGCCACAATCTAGACATACTAGGTGATCATGGTGGTGTTGAGTTGAAAGCTCAAATACTGACTTACCGCCTTCGAAGTGGTGGCGAGTCACAATGCCTGCGTCATCAAATTGGTTTAATACTCGATACACAGTAGCTAAACCGATCTCTTCACCTAGGTCGATCAGTTTTTTATACAGCTCTTCAGCACTGATGTGTTGGCATTCAGGGTGCTGTAGTACTTCTAAAATTTTTAGTCTTGGTAATGTTACCTTAAGACCAGCATCCTTTAGCGCTTGGTTATTGTCTGACATATACTTTCCCGTTGATGATCTGCAGCATTTAAACAGAATTCAATATTCATACCATTATAGGGCAGGTGGGCTAAACAATAAACCACGAACTTCAAGGGGTTAATTATTTTTTTATAAACATGTGTACTGTCACGGACTTTTCTGGTATGACCAGTTACAATTTATTAACTTAATGAGTCTTTTTTGCAAAGGAAATGCATGAGTTCTTTATTTTCAAAGATTTACAAACCAAGGGTTGTGAGGTTTGCGTTAAATAGTTGGCCGCCATTTTGGGGCGCGGGAATAAAAATCGTTTCGATTAGCCGAGATTTCCGCCAAGTGAAAATGAAGCTGAAATTGCGCTGGTGGAACAAAAATGCCAATAGAACTCAATATGGTGGCAGTATTTTTTCTGTGACGGATCCTGTTTACTCCTTGATGCTGATGGGCATTTTAGGCGAGCAATATTATGTGTGGGACAAAGAGGCTAGCATTAACTTTATTAGGCCGGGAAAAGGGGATTTATTCGCGGATTTTGAACTGAGTAGTGCTCAACTGGATGAGATATATCAACAAACCAGCAACGGAGATAAGAGCTTCCCCGAGTTTGTGATTCACGTAAAAGATGCAAAAGGAGAAGTGGTGGCAGAAGTACAGCGCAAACTGTATGTACGCAAAAAACCGCAACACAGAACCGAAGCAGAGCAAGCAAATAGTTAATAAGCAAAAGTAACTGATACAAAAAAACCTCCACATGGGAGGTTTTTCTTCAGGAAGAAATTAATCTTCTAGCTCAGCTAGGCACATTTCTTCATGAATTTGTTTACACCAGTTACCAACGCGCTCGTCGGTTAGCTCTGGTTGACGGTCTTCATCAATACATAGACCAACAAACTGGCTGTCGTCGCCTTCTACAAGCGCTTTAGACGCTTCAAACTCGTAGCCTTCTGTTGGTGTGTAGCCAAGAATAGTGCCGCCTTTCGCTTCAACGATATCGCGAACGGTACCCATCGCATCACAGAAGTACTCTGCGTAGTCTTCTTGGTCGCCACAACCGAAAATAGCGACTAACTTAGTCGAGAAATCGATTTGCTCTAGCTCAGGGAAGAAGTCATCCCAATCACATTGAGCTTCACCGTAGTACCAAGTAGGGATACCTAGAAGCAGAAGATCAAAATTATCAATGTCTTCTTTGCTGCTCTTTGCAATGTCTTGTACGTGAACCAGTTGTTTACCTAGTTCTTTTTGAATCATCTTTGCAACAGCTTCAGTGTTACCTGTGTCACTACCAAAGAAGATACCTACACTTGCCATAGATTCGTTACCTTTAAATATTGTCTACTTAACAGCATCTTTGCGTGGGTTAGCCTAGGCCTCCCCCTTCCCAGCTCAACTGAATTATCCCTTTCGCGATGAATCCAGCGCACCCTAGGAAAAGAACCAACCATACTATTCTACGACCAAATGCGGGCACATTGCCTGCTTTGAGAACATCTTTTATCGCCATACCTATCAGAAAAAAGATAGCAGCGAAAAGAAGATCAAGGCCAATAGCCTCAAGCATGTTCATGTAGTCGTAAAGCATGGAATCCCTGTATGCTAATTTACTTGCGCCGAACTATACCACTGTTATCCGACAAAGTTAATGAGAGAGTATCTCACTTTGCTTCTGTGTAGAAAAATCGCATTTCCTCGAACGTTCTTAAACGGCTTTTAAGCCAAGAACTTTCGAATAGTGCGTAGCACTTCATCCGGTTTTTCAGCATGCAGCCAGTGTCCGGTGTTGGCAATGACATGCGCTTTTGCGTGTAAAAACTGCTGCTGAATGTCGTTTTGATGTTTGGCCAACAAATAATCGGAGTTTACCCCTTTTACGAATAAGGTCGGTGTCTCGATCTTGTTGATTGGCTGCCAGCCAAGGATTTCTGAGTAATTGTCCCCGAGAGATTCGACGTTAAAGCGCCAAGCGAGGTGCTCGCCGTTATTGTAAAGAGACTTTCCGAGAAATTGTCTCACGCCATCAAGCTCGATATGTTCAGCAAGAAGGTTTTGAGCATCTTTGCGATTGGTCGGTTTGACGGACTCAACGTTACGTAGGCCTGCAAAAACATTATCATGTCGGCTTTGTGAGTAATGAACGGGCGCCATGTCGAGTACAATCAGCTTATCAACCATGGGTTCGATCAGTTCCGCTAACTTCATTGCGACTTTACCGCCCATTGAGTGGCCAATTAAAGTGCAGCGCTGAATTGCCAAATGATCCAAAAGCGCTTTGACATCTTGAGCTTGCTCAAGATAGGTATGGCTCTTTGAATGGAAGGATTGACCATGGTTGCGAAGATCAATACTCAGCACTTGATGATCTTGTTTTAAGCTTCTTGCTAGCAAGCCAAGATTATCAAGATTACCGAATAATCCGTGGATCAATACTATGGTGTGACCCTCACCTTCTAGTTTGTAGTTGAGCAGTTGTGACATTTTATCTTATTCGTGACTGGTTTAACGTAGAGTCTGAGACAAGATCTCGTTATAATCGTCACAGAGTTTAAACATAGAGATTGTGAAAAGCGAATGAAAACAATTGAGGTTGATGAGGATCTATACCGTTACATCGCAAGCCAAACCCAACATATTGGCGAGAGCGCGTCAGATATTTTACGTCGTTTATTGGCGGTAGATGCGAACCTTCAAGAAACTCCACAGCAATCTAGCCCACAACCTCAAGGGGTAGTGGTCAGCAAGGATGCCGTGAAAGATGTACAAGTTGATGGCGTAAAAGAGATGCGAACTTTACTGATTTCAGACGAGTTTGCAGGCCTTAAGAAAGCCATTGATCGTTTTATGCTTGTTTTATCTACTCTGCACCGCATTGATCCTGAGAGTTTCTCAGAAGCGACTCAAGTCAAAGGTCGTAAACGTGTTTACTTTGCAGATAACGAGCAAACCCTATTAGAGAATGGCAATACGACTAAACCTAAAGCTATTCCTGCTTCTCCATTCTGGGTTATCACTAATAATAACACCAGTCGCAAGAGACAAATGGTTGATCAACTTATGGAAAGGATGAGCTTCCCTAGCGACTTAATCGAGAAAGTGATTAACTCCATCTAACGTCAAATACCTGACCTCATAATCTGGCTTACTCCGAGTTATGAGGTTTTTTTTATGCCGATATTTTATGGCTTGTTGCTGATCGTTATCGGTAATTTAAATTTAGAAAGGATGTCAACATGGCTATGCACCCACGCGCTGGACAAAAGGCCCAGCAACAGGATTTGCACAATATTCCTGTGTTAGTTTCCAACTACTTCTTACTGCAACCCGATCCAACAAACCCTGCGCATAACGTCGCGTTTGGCACGTCTGGCCATCGTGGTACTGCAGATAAGTCGACCTTTAACGAAAACCATATTTTGGCTATCGCGCAAGCTATTGCTGAAGTAAGAGAAGAAAAAGGGGTTAAAGGTCCTCTGTTTGTCGGTAAAGACACCCACGCACTATCTGAACCCGCTTTCGCAAGTGTGGTCGAAGTTCTGATCGCTAATGGCGTAAAAGTCATTGTTCAGCAAGAGAGTGGTTATACGCCAACGCCGGGTGTGTCGCATGCAATCCTGACTTACAACCTACAGCACCAAGATAAAGCTGACGGTATCGTAATTACTCCATCACATAACCCACCACAAGATGGCGGTATTAAATACAACCCAACTCATGGTGGCCCTGCAGAAGATGCACTGACTAAAGCGATTGAAAATCGTGCGAATGTGGTTATCGCAGAAGGTCTACAGGGTGTGAAGCGTCTTCCTTTAGCCGAGGCAAAAGCATCAGAGTTGTTTGTCGAGCTGGATCTGGTTAAGCCGTACATTGATGACTTGGTTAACGTTATCGATATGGAAGCGATTCAAAAAGCGAACCTTAAGATTGGTGTTGATCCTCTTGGTGGCAGCGGTATTGATTACTGGCGTCAAATCGCTAAGGCATACAATTTAGACCTTACACTCGTGAGCGAAGCGATTGATCCAAGCTTCCAGTTCATGTCTTTAGACAAAGATGGTGTGGTTCGTATGGACTGTTCATCACCTTATGCTATGGCTGGGCTTCTTGCTCTGAAAGATGACTATGATTTGGCGTTTGGTAATGACCCAGACTACGATCGCCACGGTATTGTGACGCCAAAAGGTTTGATGAACCCGAACCATTTCCTGGCCGTTTGTATTGATTACCTATACCGTCATCGTGAAGGTTGGGGTAAAGACGTTGCGGTAGGTAAGACGCTCGTATCTAGCGCGTTAATCGATCGTGTTGTGGCGGACCTAGGTCGTGAGCTTTGTGAAGTACCTGTGGGCTTTAAGTGGTTTGTTGATGGCCTCTATTCAGGTAAGTTTGGTTTCGGCGGCGAAGAGAGCGCAGGCGCATCATTCTTACGTAAAGATGGTACGCCTTGGTCAACGGATAAAGATGGCATCATTCTTTGTCTACTCGCGGCAGAAATTACCGCAGTGACGGGTAAGAACCCACAGCAATATTATGAAGAACTTGCTGCGAAACATGGTGAGTCTAAGTACAATCGTATTCAGGCAGTGGCGAATGGCCCACAAAAAGATGTGTTGAAGAAGCTTTCTCCTGAGATGGTTTCTGCTGATACATTAGCTGGCGATGCGATTACTGCTCGTTTGACTCATGCGCCAGGCAATGGTGCGGCGATTGGTGGCCTGAAAGTGACCACGGAAAATGGTTGGTTTGCGGCGCGTCCGTCAGGCACAGAAGATATTTACAAAATCTACTGTGAGAGCTTTAAAGGCGAAGAGCACTTGAAATTGATTGAGAAAGAAGCTCAAGAGATTGTAAATCAAGTGTTTGCTGATGCTGGCTTGTAATTAATAGCCATATATAGCTGAAAAGGGCTGATGTGATAACATCAGCCCTTTTTTATGGGGTTAGGTTTTGTTGTTTGGCCAGCTTTCCGGGACGATAAACCAAAATTGCCCATCTTCGGTTTGGGCATGGATAAATCGTTCACTGCTTGGTTCGATAGGCTGTGAGAAATCATCAGTACCAATCGCCCACTGAGGTTTAGTTAAAGGGAAAAGCGGTTTACCAATTTGGCTAGTTTGATGGAAGTAGCACCAATAACCGTTAATCTGTGTTTGGTTTAGCGGGTAGTCTAAGCAGTGCGTTGGTATTTCTTCGTCACTAAAAGGGTTAGTGTACAAGCGCCCTTGCATTAGCAAGCGCTGGCTCGCTATCGCCATATTGGGGTAGGCACTTTTGAATGCTTGAGTCGACGACATGCTGAGTTGGTGGGTTAGCATTCTATCCAGTTTCTTATCCAACTGGTCATGCGCATTGGGGCCATACCAAATCCCGTCTTTGAGTAGATAGAACTTGATTGCAACTTCCCAATGTTCAAGCTGGTGGCTCGTGAGATTATTAACAATCAAATCGATCGCGCCTAGCGTTCTTCCATTCTCGGATAATTGCACTTCTTCTAGCTCAATGGCGTAATGTTCATCTCTTTTGAATATTTCGGTACATAGGTGTTGAAAGAGAAATCCTAGTCGAGAGTTTCCTTGGTATTTTGCATTACTGGAGATTGCTTTAGTGTTAAAGCTGGAAAAATCACTGAATGGCGCCTCGGAGGTGATGAGGTTGGGGGCTGTGCGTACCCAGTGATCAAATTTTTGCAGATTATCCATTGGCGATCGAACTCGTTCGTTTCACTTTGATGATTGAAATTGGTATAACAGCGCTAACCATCAGCATACTGGAAAGTCAGATGAACAATCTACAATTGGAAAAGATTTTAAACGACAAGTTGTCTCCGCAACTGATTAAAGATTACAGCCCAAATGGCCTACAGGTGGAAGGTCAATCGGAAGTTAAGAAAATCGTCACTGGGGTGACGGCCTCTCAAGCTTTGATTGATCAAGCTATTGCATTGGGGGCGGATACGCTATTAGTTCATCATGGTTACTTTTGGAAAGGCGAGCCAGAGCCAATTCGTGGTATGAAAGGTAAACGTATTCGTAGCCTAATCAAACATGATATTAATCTTTTGGGCTACCACCTGCCGCTGGATATTCACCCTGAGCTCGGTAATAACGCAGAGCTTGCACGTTTACTCGAGATAGAGGTAGAGGGTGGTTTAGAAGGCCACGCCCAGTCTGTCGCCATGTACGGGCGTTTAAAGCAGCCTGTAACCGGCGCTGAGCTAGCGAAAAGAATTGATTCAGTGCTGAACCGCGCTCCGCTTCATATTACGCCAGACAACGCGGACAAGCTGATTGAAACGGTAGGTTGGTGTACAGGTGGTGGTCAAGATTACATTGAGTTGGCTGCGCAAAATGGTTTGGATGCGTTCATTTCAGGTGAAATCTCTGAACGCACCACATACAGCGCGAGAGAACAAGACATTCATTACTTTGCAGCCGGTCACCATGCAACAGAGCGCTACGGTATTAAGGCGTTAGGTGAGTGGTTAGCTGAGCAACATGGGTTAGATGTCACTTTCATTGATATCGATAATCCAGTGTAGATAGTGTAAAGCAGAAATAAAAAAGGTTGACCAATGGTCAACCTTTTTCGCTTATTGAACTGTTAAAGCTTATTCACGTTCGTGGATAGGCTTAAATGTGCGCTGCTGCTCACCGGTGTATAGCTGGCGAGGGCGACCGATACGGTTTGCAGGATCACTGTGCATTTCGTTCCAGTGTGCAATCCAACCAATAGTACGCGACATTGCGAAGATAACCGTAAACATAGAAACAGGAATACCAATCGCTTTTAGAATGATACCTGAGTAGAAGTCGACATTCGGGTACAGTTTCTTCTCAACGAAGTATTCGTCAGACAACGCAATACGCTCTAACTCCATTGCTACATCAAGCAGTGGATCTTTGATGTTCAGCTCAGACAATACTTCATGACATGCTTCACGCATTACTGTTGCGCGTGGGTCGTAGTTTTTGTAAACACGGTGACCAAAGCCCATTAGGCGGAATGGGTCATCCTTGTCTTTTGCTTTAGCAACATATTCTTCAATCTTATCTACGCTGCCAATTTCTTCCAGCATACGCAGACACGCTTCGTTTGCACCGCCATGTGCTGGCCCCCATAGTGACGCGATACCTGCTGCAATACAGGCGAATGGGTTTGCACCAGATGAGCCTGCTAGACGCACAGTTGACGTTGATGCGTTTTGCTCATGGTCTGCATGTAGAGTAAAGATTTTGTCCATCGCACGAGCGACAACAGGGTTCACTTCATACTCTTCACAAGGATTTGCGAACATCATGTGTAGGAAGTTTTCTGCGTAGTTGAGGTCATTGCGAGGGTAGATGAAAGGCTGGCCAATAGAGTACTTGTAACACATGGCAGCCAATGTCGGCATTTTTGATAGCAGACGGTATGCAGCGATCTCTCGGTGAGAGTCGTTGTTGATATCAAGTGAATCGTGGTAGAAGGCCGCCAATGCGCCAACCACGCCACACATAACTGCCATTGGGTGTGCATCACGACGGAAGCCGTGGAAGAAGCTAGCGATTTGCTCATGCACCATGGTATGGCGAGTTACTGTTGTTTTGAATTGCTCGTACTGCTCACGAGTTGGGGCTTCACCGTAAAGAAGGATATAACAGACTTCTAAATAATCAGCGTTATTTGCTAATTGATCGATTGGAAAACCGCGATGGAGAAGAACACCTTTCGCTCCGTCGATGTAGGTGATTTGGGATTCACAAGATGCAGTGGCAAGAAAACCTGGGTCAAAAGTGAAAAATCCGTTTGCTCCCAGTTTACGAACGTCAATTACTTGTGGGCCAATAGTCCCGTCCATAATTGGCAGCTCGATTGGTGCTTTACCTTCAATATGAAGGGTCGCATTCTTATCCGCCATAACAATCTCCTTTGTTTATTATTTAATCCATCCAGGATGTTTGTGTGCCATTTTTGTACGTCTGTTCGTTAATAAAGTCAATTTTTCTCCTCTGATGTGTGCACTTGTTATTATTTTTTATGCCCATAAAGTTAAAAATATGTTCTGTGTAGCAAAAATTGTTACACTAATTGTATTAGAATGTTGCCAATCGTATAGTGGCGATGTGAAATTTGGGAGAAACCTAATAAATTCAAGGCTTGAAAGAATTAATGACTGCTTTTTCAAGAACTGATTTTAACATTTTACTTACAATTAACCTGTCCAATTTGACCTGTTTTTGTTGATTAAATGTTTTGTTTTATGGGTTTGCGACTAAATTTCGTTAATAACTATAAATGCTCTAGTGAGCTGAGTGAGCAAGCCCGTGAAAGAAAGAAAGTCAAGACCTGTTAATTTAGACTTGCGGACCATACGCTTTCCGATCACCGCTATCGCATCCATATTACATCGTGTATCGGGTGTGATTACGTTCGTGTCGATCGGTATTTTGCTATGGCTGCTATCCCTATCTCTGTCGTCCCCTGTTGGTTTTATGAAAGCTGTCGATATCGTTGACGGTTGGTTCGTTACCTTCATTTTATGGGGCGTTCTTACCGCTCTAGCCTATCATATTGTAGGTGGTGTTCGTCACCTTCTCATGGATATGGGTTATTTTGAGGAGCTAGACACTGGCGCGATGAGCGCTAAAGTCTCGTTCGGAGCAACCGCCGTATTATCTGTTCTCGCGGGGGTACTGGTATGGTAAAAAACATTTCATCATTCGGTCGTAATGGTGTTCACGATTTCCTACTGATTCGTGCATCAGCCATCATTATGACTCTTTACACGATCTATCTGGTGAGCTTTTGTGCGTTCACAGATATTTCTTACGCATCTTGGACCCAGTTTTTTGATGGAACCTTTACCAAAGCGTTCACTATGTTGGCGCTAACTTGCGTGTTGATCCACGCATGGATTGGTTTGTGGCAGGTTCTGACTGATTACATTAAGCACACGATGCTTCGTGGTGCGCTGCAAGTCGGTATCGTAGCTCTATTGTTGGGTTACTTCTTCTCTGGTCTGTTTATTTTGTGGGGTGCGTAAGTGTCTATTCCAGTTCGTGAATTCGATGCCGTAGTAATCGGCGCAGGTGGTGCAGGCATGCGTGCCGCGCTGCAAATTTCAGAGCAGGGCCTAACTTGTGCCTTGTTATCTAAAGTATTTCCAACTCGTTCTCATACTGTATCTGCTCAGGGTGGTATTACCGTAGCCTTAGGTAACTCTCACGAAGATGATTGGCAGTGGCACATGTACGATACCGTAAAAGGTTCTGACTACATTGGCGACCAAAATGCCATTGAGTACATGTGTAAGAACGGTCCAGAATCCGTGATTGAACTAGAGAAGATGGGGTTACCGTTTTCTCGTTTTGACAATGGTACGATTTATCAACGCCCATTTGGTGGTCAGTCGAAACAGTTTGGTGGTGAACAGGCTGCACGTACTGCGGCGGCGGCTGACCGTACAGGTCACGCACTTCTTCATACTCTCTACCAACAAAACGTTAAGCACAAAACCACCATTTTCTCTGAATGGTACGCGTTAGATATGGTGAAAAACCAAGATGGCGCCATTATGGGCTGTACTGCGATTTGTATGGAATCAGGCGAAATCTGTTACTTCAAATCGAAAGCAACCATCCTTGCAACCGGCGGTGCTGGCCGTATTTACGCTTCTACCACTAACGCGCACATTAATACGGGCGATGGTGTGGGTATGGCGCTACGTGCGGGCGTACCGATGCAAGATATGGAAATGTGGCAGTTCCACCCAACGGGCATCGCAGGTGCTGGTGTATTGGTAACAGAAGGTTGTCGTGGTGAAGGTGGTTACCTGTTAAATAAAGACGGTGAGCGCTTTATGGAACGTTACGCGCCGAATGCTAAAGACTTGGCTGGTCGTGACGTGGTTGCTCGTTCAATGATGATCGAAATCCGTGAAGGTCGCGGTTGTGATGGCCCGTGGGGTCCACACATTAAGCTTAAGATGGACCATTTGGGCAAAGATGTTCTTGAGTCTCGTCTACCGGGTATCTGTGAACTATCACGTACTTTTGCTCACGTTGACCCAGTCAAAGAGCCGATTCCGGTTATTCCAACCTGTCACTACATGATGGGCGGCGTACCGACGCAAGTTTCTGGTCAAGCGATTAAACAACTGGCTGATGGCAGTGAGGCGGAAGTTCAAGGCCTATACGCTTGTGGTGAGATTGCTTCTGTATCTGTACATGGTGCAAACCGCTTAGGTGGTAACTCACTACTTGATTTAGTGGTATTTGGTCGAGCGACGGGTCTACACCTAGGTGAAACCTTAGCTGCGCAAGCGGAAGCTCGTCCGGCAACAGAATCAGACATTGAAGCGTCACTGGCGCGCACAATGCGCTGGGAAAACAGCACCAGCGGTGAAGACCCAGCAGTTATCCGTAAAGATCTGCAAACTTGTATGCAAAATAGCTTCTCGGTATTCCGTGAAGGCGATGCAATGGCAACTGGCCTAGAAGAGCTTAAAGTGATTCGTGAGCGTCTAAAAGAAGCGCACCTTTCTGATAAGTCTTCTGAGTTCAACACGCAACGCATTGAGTGTTTAGAACTTGATAACTTAATGGAAACGGCATTCTCTACTGCGGTTGCAGCAAACTACCGTACAGAGAGTCGCGGCGCACACGCTCGATTTGATTACCCAGATCGTGATGACGAGCAGTGGCTATGTCACTCTATTTACAATCCTGAAACAGAACAGATGAGTAAGCGTGATGTGAACATGACTCCTGTGCATCGTGACGCTTTCCCACCGAAAGTTCGTACATACTAAGAGGAGGACAAGACTATGAAACTGAACTTCTCTTTGTATCGCTACAATCCGGATCTCGATGACAAGCCTTATATGAAGGACTACATTCTTGAGGTAGATGAAGGCTCTGACATGATGGTGTTGGATGCGCTGATTCTGCTTAAAGAGCAAGATCCAACGATTGCGTTTCGTCGTTCTTGCCGAGAAGGGGTTTGTGGCTCTGATGGTTTGAATATGAATGGTAAGAATGGCTTGGCATGTATAACGCCATTGTCTGCTTTACAAGGTAAGCAGATTGTCATTCGCCCACTGCCGGGATTACCTGTAATTCGCGATCTTATCGTTGACATGACACAGTTCTATGATAACTATGCGAAAGTAAAACCATTCTTGATTTCAGACGGTGCGCTGCCACCGTCGCGCGAGAATTTACAAGCGCCGGATGAGCGTGCTCATCTTGATGGATTATACGAATGTATCATGTGCGCATGTTGTACAACATCGTGTCCATCTTTCTGGTGGAATCCAGATAAATTTATCGGCCCTGCAGGTTTGTTAGCAGCGTATCGATGGCTGATTGATAGCCGTGATACAGCCACAGATGAACGATTATCAGATCTTGATGACGCATTTAGCGTTTTTCGTTGCCACGGCATCATGAATTGTGTAAGTGTTTGTCCTAAAGGGTTAAATCCGACAAAAGCGATTGGCCATATTAAGAGTATGTTGGTTAATCGTTCGGTTTAAAGATACATAAAATTGCCGGTGTTCAGGTGAGCATCGGCTCTTATAAGTGCGGCATAGACCGCAATAAAAACGTGAAAACTACTGGTTAAGGGAAAATATGCACAACGGCGTGATGAAGGCATGGCTCGAGTCTTCACACTTGGCTGGCGCCAATGCAACATACGTAGAAGACCTCTACGAACTGTATCTAAGTGATCCCGACCTGGTAAGTGAGGAGTGGATTCGTGTTTTTGAAGGTTTGCCCAAGCCTTCACAAGAGGTGATTGAACAGCCTCATTCACGTGTCCGTGATTACTTCCGTCGACTCGCCCAAGAAACTAAGCATTATAGCGTTCAAGTCAGTGACCCAGATGTCGATGCTAAACAAGTAAAAGTTCTTCAGTTAATCAATGCGTACCGATTCCGCGGTCACGAAGCTGCAGAACTTGATCCCCTCGGTCTATGGAACCGCCCTCCGGTGGCTGAATTAGATCCCGCATTCCACAATCTCACCGAAGATGACTTCGAAGAAACGTTCAATGTCGGTTCATTTGCGATCGGTCAAGAGACCATGCAACTGAAAGACATCTACGCGGCATTGAAGAAAACTTACTGTGGTTCGATTGGTGCAGAGTACATGCACATGACGGATACAGAGCAAAAACGTTGGATTCAGCAACGTTTAGAATCTGTGGTCGGTCAGCCATCGTTCACTTCTGAAGAAAAGCGTGAGTTTCTTGAAGAGTTAACGGCTGCAGAAGGTCTAGAGCGTTACTTGGGTGCTAAGTTCCCAGGGGCAAAACGTTTCTCACTAGAAGGTGGTGATGCTCTTATCCCAATGACCAAAGAATTGATTCGTCATGCTGGTAAAAACGGCATGCGCGAAGTGGTGATTGGTATGGCCCACCGTGGTCGCCTTAACATGTTGGTTAACGTGTTGGGTAAGAAACCACAAGACTTGTTTGATGAATTTGCCGGTAAGCACGATGAAACGTGGGGTACGGGCGATGTTAAATATCACCAAGGTTTCTCAGCAGACTTTGCAACGCCCGGTGGTGATGTTCACTTAGCCTTGGCGTTTAACCCATCTCACCTTGAGATTGTGAACCCTGTGGTTATTGGTTCGGTACGTGCCCGTCAAGACCGCTTAGGTGACAGACAAGGCGATACTGTATTGCCAATCACCATTCACGGTGACTCAGCCATCGCGGGTCAGGGTGTTGTGGCTGAAACGTTTAACATGTCTCAGGCGCGTGGCTTCCAAGTAGGTGGCACGGTTCGTATCGTAGTCAATAACCAAGTTGGCTTTACGACGTCAAACCCTCGTGACACTCGTTCGACCATGTACTGTACCGATATCGCGAAGATGGTACAGGCACCGATTTTCCACGTTAACTCAGACGATCCAGAAGCCGTAGCATTCGTTACACGTATTGCTCTGGATTACCGTAATGAGTTTAAGCGTGATGTTGTGATTGATTTGGTATGTTACCGCCGTCATGGCCACAACGAAGCTGATGAGCCAAATGCAACTCAGCCTCTGATGTATCAGAAAATTAAGAAACACCCAACACCTCGTAAGCTTTATGCCGACGTATTGATTGAGCGTGGTGACTACGATATCGAAGTTGCAACTCAGTTGGTGAACGAATACCGCGATGCGCTTGATCGTGGTGAAGTTGTGGTGAAAGAGTGGCGCCCGATGGCTCTGCACTCAGTGGACTGGTCGCCATACATTGGCCATGATTGGGATGCGGAATGGGATAGCACTTTTGATCGTGAGCGTTTAGCTGAACTTGGCAACCGTCTGTGCCAATACCCAGATAGCCACAAGCTACAAAGCCGTGTAAATAAACTCTACAACGACCGTATCTCGATGATGAATGGCGAGAAGGATGTTGACTGGGGCATGGCGGAAACGTTGGCTTACGCGACGCTGGTGGATGACGGTAAACGAATTCGTATTTCTGGTCAGGATTCTGGTCGTGGTACGTTCTTCCATCGTCACTCAGTACTGCATAACCAATCGGATGCGAGCACTTACATTCCATTGGCGAACATTCATGACAAACAAGGTCCATTCCAAGTCTTTGACTCAGTTCTGTCTGAAGAGGCGGTATTGGCGTTTGAATATGGCTACGCAACCGCAGAGCCAAGTGGCTTGACCATTTGGGAAGCGCAATTTGGTGATTTCGCCAACGGCGCACAAGTGGTGATTGACCAATTTATCTCATCAGGTGAGCAAAAATGGAACCGCCTATGTGGTTTAACCATGCTGCTTCCACACGGTTATGAAGGCCAAGGCCCAGAGCACTCGTCTGCTCGTCTAGAGCGCTACCTCCAGCTTTGTGCTGAACAAAACATGCAAGTTGTTGTGCCATCGACGCCTGCACAGGTTTACCACATGATTCGTCGTCAGGTGGTTCGCCCGATGCGTCGTCCACTTATTGTGATGTCTCCTAAGTCACTGCTTCGTCATCCACTGTGTACTTCTAAGCTAGAAGACCTTACCGATGGCAACTTCCAAGCTGCAATTGGTGAAGTCGACGATCTAGATGCAAGCCAAGTGAAGCGCGTGGTGTTCTGTTCAGGTAAGGTTTATTACGACTTACTAGAGACGCGCAGAAATAATGAGCAAACTGATGTAGCGATTGTTCGTATCGAGCAGCTATACCCATTCCCTCTAGAAGAGGTGAAAGCGGCGATAGCTCCGTTTACCAACGTTGAAGACTTCGTATGGTGTCAAGAAGAACCACAAAACCAAGGTGCTTGGTATTCTAGCCAACACAATTTCCGAGCTGGAATTCCAGCCGGCGCTGATTTGAAGTATGCGGGACGCCCAGCCTCAGCTTCGCCAGCCGTTGGTTACATGTCGGTTCACTTGAAACAACAAAAAGCGTTAATTGAAGACGCATTGACGATTAGTTCTGATGTAGCAGACGCTAATACCTCGAATTAAGAACTAGAAGCATAAGGAAGATAGAAAATGACAATTGAAATTCTGGTTCCAGACTTACCTGAATCAGTCGCCGACGCAACTGTTGCCACTTGGCACAAACAACCGGGTGAAGCGGTTGAGCGTGATGAGGTGTTGGTAGACATCGAAACAGATAAAGTTGTGCTAGAAGTGCCGGCTCCAGAAGCGGGCGTACTTGAAGCCATTATCGAACAAGAAGGTGCAACTGTACTTTCGAAACAATTAATCGCTAAGTTGAAGCCGGGTGCAGTCGCAGGTGAACCAACCACGGACAGCACCGAAGAAACTGAAGCGTCTCCAGATAAGCGTCATAAAGCTTCTCTAACAGAAGAGACCAATGATGCACTTAGCCCTGCCGTTCGTCGTTTGATGGCTGAGCATGGCCTAGAAGTGAATCAAGTGAAAGGTTCTGGTGTTGGTGGTCGCATTACTCGTGAAGACGTAGAAGCGCACCTTGCGAATGCGAAACAAGAGCCTAAAGCGGAAGAGCCAGCGGTTGAAGCGCCGGCAGCAGCTCGTAGCCAGAAGCGTGTGCCAATGACTCGCCTACGTAAAACAGTGGCAAACCGTCTGCTTGAGGCGAAAAACAGCACTGCAATGTTGACCACGTTCAACGAAGTAAACATGAAGCCAATCATGGATCTGCGTAAACAATACAAAGATCAGTTCGAAGAGCGTCATGGCATTCGTCTTGGCTTCATGTCTTTCTACGTGAAAGCGGTGACAGAAGCGCTAAAACGTTACCCAGAAGTAAACGCGTCTATTGATGGTGATGACATCGTTTACCACAACTACTTTGATATCAGCATGGCGGTATCCACGCCGCGTGGCCTTGTTACTCCAGTTCTAAAAGACTGTGACACACTAGGCTTTGCCGATATTGAAAAAGGCATCAAAGATCTAGCGATTAAAGGTCGTGATGGCAAATTAACGGTTGATGAGCTAATGGGTGGTAACTTCACCATTACTAATGGCGGTGTATTTGGCTCATTGATGTCTACGCCAATCATTAACCCACCGCAAGCGGCGATTCTTGGTATGCACAAGATTCAAGACCGCCCAATGGCAGTGGATGGCAAAGTTGAAATCTTGCCGATGATGTACCTAGCGCTGTCTTATGATCACCGTTTAATTGATGGTCGTGAGTCAGTGGGCTTCCTAGTAACCATTAAAGAGTTACTTGAAGACCCAGCACGTCTCTTATTAGACGTTTAATATCGCTAAAACGTCGAGTTGCTCCGGTTAACTCGACGTTACTAGCGTCCAAGGCTAGACTAGCTCAACGTCTGGCCTTCAATTTAGCCAAGTGATGTGGCTTTATTTGAGAAGACCCTACAGACGTATAAGCAACACCAAAGTTGCAACGTTATGGAAATAATAAAATCCCTTAAGGGAAAACAAACGGATTATCAAAATGAATTTGCATGAATATCAAGCCAAACAGCTGTTTGCAGAATTCGGATTGCCTGTACCAGAAGGCTACGCTTGTGATACCCCGCAAGAAGCGTTTGAAGCAGCCGGTCGAATCAGCACAGAAAAGAAAGTCGTTAAATGTCAGGTTCACGCAGGTGGACGTGGTAAAGCGGGTGGCGTAGAGCTACACGATACGAAAGATGGTGTTAAAGAATTCGCGCAGAAGTGGCTAGGTAAAAACCTAGTGACATACCAAACAGATGCCAATGGTCAGCCGGTATCTAAAATCCTTGTTGAAGAAGCGTCTAACATCGCTAATGAGCTGTACTTAGGTGCAGTAGTAGACCGTTCAACTCGTCGAATCGTATTTATGGCGTCTACTGAAGGCGGCGTAGAAATTGAAAAAGTAGCGGAAGAAACGCCAGAGCTTATCCACAAAGCCGCGATTGACCCGCTAGTAGGCCCTCAAGCATACCAAGGCCGTGAACTGGCGTTCAAACTTGGTCTTGAAGGCGATCAAATTAAACAGTTCGTTAAGATCTTTATGGGTCTTGGCAATATGTTTGCTCAGTACGATCTTGCTCTACTAGAAATTAACCCACTGGTGATTACTGGTGAAGGCAACCTTCTATGTCTAGATGGTAAGATCAACATCGACTCAAACGCGCTATACCGTCAGCCAAAACTACGTGAAATGCACGATCCATCGCAAGAAGATGAGCGTGAAGCACACGCTGCGCAGTGGGAGCTAAACTACGTTGCTCTTGATGGCAATATTGGCTGTATGGTTAATGGTGCTGGCCTTGCAATGGGTACGATGGATATCGTAAACCTACATGGCGGTCAACCTGCGAACTTTCTAGATGTAGGTGGCGGCGCGACGAAAGAGCGTGTAACTGAAGCATTCAAAATCATTCTTTCAGACTCCAATGTGAAAGCGGTACTGGTTAACATCTTTGGTGGTATCGTTCGCTGTGACCTAATTGCCGATGGCATTATCGGTGCAGTAGAAGAAGTTGGCGTAGAAGTGCCAGTTGTTGTACGTCTTGAAGGTAACAACGCACCACTAGGTTCTCAGAAGCTAGCGGAAAGCGGCCTGAATATCATTGCTGCAAACTCTCTTACTGAAGCAGCACAAAAAGTAGTTGCAGCAGCGGAGGGCAAATAATGTCAGTACTAATTAATAAAGATACTAAAGTTATCTGTCAGGGTTTCACCGGCGGTCAAGGTACGTTCCACTCAGAGCAAGCGATTGATTACGGTACGCAAATGGTGGGTGGTGTGTCACCGGGCAAAGGCGGTCAAACTCACCTAGGTTTGCCAGTGTTTAACACTGTACGTGAAGCGGTAGAAGCAACAGGTGCAACTGCATCAGTTATCTACGTGCCAGCACCTTTCTGTAAAGATGCCATCTTAGAAGCGATTGATGCGGGTATTAAGCTTATCGTTACCATTACCGAAGGTATCCCAACGCTTGATCTACTTGATGTAAAAGTACGCCTAGATGAAGCGGGTGTGGTTATGATTGGTCCTAACTGTCCGGGTGTGATTACGCCTGATGAGTGTAAGATTGGTATCATGCCTGGCCATATCCACAAGAAAGGTAAAGTGGGTATTGTTTCACGCTCAGGTACATTGACTTATGAAGCAGTGAAGCAAACTACCGATGAAGGCTTTGGTCAGTCGACTTGTGTTGGCATCGGCGGTGACCCAATTCCTGGTTCAAACTTCATTGATATCTTAAAGCTGTTCCAAGAAGACCCTGAAACAGAAGCAATCGTCATGATTGGTGAAATCGGTGGTACAGCAGAAGAAGAAGCTGCGGCGTTCATCAAAGATAACGTCACTAAGCCAGTAGTCTCTTACATTGCGGGTGTGACTGCGCCTCCAGGCAAACGTATGGGGCACGCAGGTGCAATCATCTCTGGTGGTAAAGGTACAGCGGAAGACAAATTCGCAGCTTTAGAATCAGCGGGTGTGAAAACCGTTAAGTCTCTAGCAGACATTGGTAAAGGTCTGCGTGAAGTAACGGGTTGGTAGTGACTTCATGCTAATAGACAAAGGCTTGGCGATGCGCCAAGCTTTTTTGTTTTACTGCTTAGTTGAGCTTCGCTTCCAACGCGGCTAAGCGCTGTTTAAGTTCACTCACTTCCTTTTCGAGCTGAGCAATTCGTTCGCCATCAGAGGTAGAGTTTGTCGTGGCTATTTCCACTTTTGGTACGCGCTGGCTACCTTTCCAACTTTTAATTGCAGTAATTAGTGCGGGCATGGGCACTGATGTTGATAAGCGCGCTTTGACTAACGCGACAGTTGGTTCTTTACCTTGAGCGTGGAGCTCAGTAATCACTGCTTCTAGTTCCGCACTGACATCCTTAGTAAGCATTAACAACTCCTTCATTCGCTTATCGGATTACTTGAAGACAATCATACGTCTCAATCCGTCATAAGGCGAATGGTAAAAAAGGCCTTAGCTTGTGAGAGATCGCTTACAAGCCATGTAAGAGAAAGAGAATAGTGATGTCGCCAAATAGCGGAAAATTCTGCCTAAGTAATTGATAAGTAGTTGCTTGTTTCTTTTTTGTTCCTTTGTCTGAAATTTATTTGTGAGCTAGGGCAATTGTTCAGAACAGGGAAAGGAGTAAATTAAACCTTGTCGGACGGATACTGACACGGAATAGGAACCACTAAGGATGTGGATATCTTCAGGAAGAAGATAGTTGATTGGTTAGGAATACCAATTAAGCACGGAACGAGGACTGGGTAGGATACCATCGTTAACAAGGTTGTTAATGAGCAATGGATGCGAAGGACACCTCTAGGATGAGGCAGGACAGCATTAGGACGATGCCAGGGATACCGCTCAAGGAACAAGTGAAGTGCGCTAACGGGGAATGTTAGCTCAAAGGAATTGCAGGACACCGCTAGGATAGCGATGGACGGAATATACTGAAGGATTCAGTAACTATTAAGGAAGATGCATGGAGCACCTTTTAGTGGCTGGATTGCTACGAGTAAGACTATAGCCCCGGTACTCACGTATCGGGGCTTTTCTTATCAAACACATTCTCACAACGACGTCATTGCCCATCTATATAAAAAACTAAAGGGCAGTTATTCGGCTTAATACCAATAAACATAGAGTTATGCTCGTTGGTATCTCTGACTCTCTGTATTCCGGTACAGGGAGATTTTGTGTATACGCTAACCCATGAAAAGCTGTTGTAGCGTGGGTAAGTGGAGTTGTAAGCAAGGAAGTGTTTTGACTATCGTAACCCGCAGAGTGCTATTGGTACCCTACAATGAATCGCTGCAATCAGAGTTTTTAATGCTGAACATCTGTGCGAAGAATCGCGCTGAGATGAATGGCCCTCATACTGTAGCGACCGCTAAACAGCTTTTTCACCGATTGCTTAATGATCATACTTTGTATTCTCGAGCGGTGCTTGATAGCCGCACACGAGAATATATGGGCCATATTTTCTTGAGTGATTTAGATGAAACGCCAGAGCTTGGTTATTTGTTTGATAAGGCTTATTGGGGGCAAGGGTATGCTTCTGAAGCGGTTGGGGCTTTTTTTAATAAGGCAGTGAAAGACTTACGTTTAAGCCGTGTGAAAGCGACATCAAACGTCAGTCACCAAGCCTCAATTAGAATTTTGGAAAAGATCGGTTTTGAAAAGCAACGTCAGCATGACGATGCTTTTGGCCCTTACTTTGAATTCATGTTTACATCCGATGAGGTGGAAGCTGAAAGTGAACGACATGGAATCCCTGCATAATCAGTTCACCTTGATAGTAATCATCCCCAAGTGATGAAAATTCAAATTGATATACAGTATGCCAACGCCAGACTCCGTCTGGCGTTTTTATTTTGTGGCCTTTGAAAGCGACACTTAATAATTGCAGATCTAACTGATCACACTTACGTTTTACCGCCACTTTGGCCAGTTCTGATTGGCGACGCTGTTGCCAGAAAATCATACAAACAAGACTAAGTCCGACAATTGCCAATAAATCACCAATCATAGTGTTATGCTCTATTTGGTTATGACTTCGTTGCTTGCTGCAACTTGATCAATGCGGTGGCCAGCTCTGTAGAGGGAGCTGAGTGCAGTAAAGGTAAAATGACCATACGTAGCTCGGGTAACATGACCAAATCTGCGAATAATTGATTAAACAAAGCTTGGTTGCCGGTTTGAGCTAAACGAAGTAGAAATTGCTCTGCTCGATTAGCATCGGCAAGTAAGTGCCAACAGCGACCTGCAATACCAATCAGTACTTCCTGATGGCTAAGGCGAGGGCTTTGTAAAATTGAATCTAGGATCGGGTTTGCTAATTCAGTATTAGCGCCAGAGAGCGAACGAACTAGCGCCGAGATTAAGAAAAGATCAGGGTCGTCACTATGAATTTGTTGCTCTGCAAGCTCTGAGATACGCTCAGCCAGTTTTTCAGGCAGTTCGGTGTGTTCTAATGCACCTAGTAGGGCGTAAAGAGGCTCGTTAGGTAGGTGCTTGATGGCCTTGCGAACTTGCACACCATTTTGTGAGGTTGAAAGGCGAGCGCAAATATCAGTGATGCCTTGCAAGCCAACGGTTTGCCAATTGTCCCAACCTAAATCACCACTGAAGTAGTGCTGAGCGTGCTCGTAGTATTGGCTACAAGGTAAATCTAGTTTAGCTCGAACTTGGCTATGGAATACCGCCATTTTGTCTTCAGCAGGCTTAAAGGTGTATGGGTTATTGGAGAGTTTTTGTTGCTGCTCTTCGCTCATCTCTTGATTGAGACGAGTGCCCATGGCTTCAACCACATACTTGATGAAGTTACCGATATCCGCTTGTTTTAATAACCCACGCTCGTCTAGCTCGAACTTAAGAAACCAAATCCACGGTTGCTTTGCTTCGTTCCAGTAAGCGATGGCGAGATGTGCTTTACGCTGCAATGGATACGGATAGGCTTGCTGGCCTTTTTCTACATCAGCAAACACATCGTTAGTGATGGTTTTGATTCGTCGACCTAAATCGAAGACTTGATAGTCGCAGCCGCTATTTTTTAGCAATTGGGTAAGGGTATGAATGGTATCCATGGGAAGACTTTTCCTAACTTTCTTTCCCTTATAAATGGTATTCTATCGCCAATTTTCAAGGTCACCGCCAAAGATAAATAAACAAAGCCTCATGAAACAAGACAATTCAATGCTCGGTTTGTTGGATGCTCTAGAGCAGCAATTACTAGCAGCACAACTTTGGGACACTGTCCCTCCATCACCAGAGCAGCTCGCCAGTGAACAGCCTTTTGCCATTGATACACTAAAGCCAGAGCAATGGTTGCAATGGGTGTTCATTCCACGAATGAAGGCCATGTTAGCAGCAGAGCAAAGCCTACCGACTGGATTTAGTATGGTGGGATATTTTGAACAGAGTTGGCAAGCAGAGGCGAGATACGCCGAGATCATTATCTTGATTGCTCAAATTGACCAGCAAGTGGCTTAAAGGAAAAGAACAATGTTAGAAATCGTCTATCAAGATGAGTATTTTGTTGCGGTCAATAAGCCTGCGGGTATGTTGGTGCATCGCAGTTGGCTTGATAAACATGAAACGCAGTTTGTTATGCAGACATTGCGCGATCAAATTGGTCAGCACGTGTTTCCTTTGCACCGTTTAGACCGTCCTACGTCTGGCGTACTTATTTTTGCACTATCGAGCGAAGTGGCTTCTCAAGTGATGCCAATGTTTGCCAACCATGAAATGCAAAAAACGTATCATGCGATTGTGCGCGGATGGATAGAAGAAGGGGGCACACTCGATTATGCTCTCAAAGTTGAGCTCGATAAGATAGCTGATAAGTTTGCGAGTGAAGAAAAGCAAGCTCAAGAAGCGGTGACAGATTACCAACCATTAGCGAAGGTAGAGATTCCTATCTCAACTGGACGCTTTCCTACGACGCGTTATTGTTTGATGGAGCTTAGCCCTCAAACGGGTCGAAAACATCAGCTACGTCGTCATATGGCGCACCTACGCCATCCTATAGTGGGTGATACGACTCATGGTGATGGAAAACATAACAAACTGTTCCGTGAGCATTTTGATAGCCACCGCTTGCTACTGCATGCTTCTTCATTGAGCTTTGTTCATCCGTTTACTCAGCAGAACATTACGATTAAAGCGGGTGTCGATGAAACATGGCGGTCGCTGTGTGAGAACTTTGGTTGGCAAATGCCGAATTAAATCGTTAGCGAATTGTTTGAGCTAGAGATTAGAGATAGAAAAAAGCCCTCATCATGAGGGCTTTTGTTTTAATCATTAGGTACTTGCTTATTTTGCGCAGTAGTCGCGAATGGATTTTTCAATCCCTGCACTATCAAGGCCAAGTTCAGCATGTAGTTCTTGCTGCGTACCTTGCGCAATAAAGCGGTCTGGTAAGCCAAGGTTAAGTACTGGCTTCATGATTTTTTCTTGCATTAAGAACTCAACCACACCAGCGCCCGCGCCGCCAGCAATCGCATTTTCTTCTAACGTGACTAATACGTCGTGGCTATCTGCGAGCTGTTTAATTAACTCATGATCTAATGGTTTAGCAAAACGCATATCGGCAACGGTGGCGTTGAGCGCTTCTGCTGCTTCAAGTGCGTTAGGCATGAAAGTACCAAAGTTTAAGATAGCGACTTTCTCACCTTGGCGAACCATGCGGCCTTTACCAATTTCAAGAGCAGTAAACTCTTGCTCAATTGGTGTACCCATACCATTACCACGAGGGTAGCGCACTGCACTCGGGCCCGTATGCTTGTGGCCGGTGTAAAGCATTTGACGACATTCGTTTTCGTCACTTGGTGTCATGATCACCATGTTAGGAATGCAGCGCATAAAGCTAATATCAAACGCGCCTTGGTGAGTTTGACCGTCGGCACCGACAAGGCCAGCACGGTCGATGGCGAACATCACAGGTAAATCCATGATGGCCACATCGTGGATCAATTGATCGTAACCACGTTGCAAGAAGGTTGAGTAAATCGCAACGATAGGGTGATCGCCTGCGATGGCCATACCTGTCGCGAGAGTCACTGCGTGTTGCTCTGCGATTGCCACATCGAAGTATTGTTCTGGGAACTCTTTCGAGAAACGCACCATGCCGGAACCTTCGCGCATGGCGGGTGTAATTGCCATTAGCTTAGGATCTTGCGCTGCCATGTCACACAGGAAGTCACCGAAGATCTTCGAGAAGGTCGGTTTAGTGCTTGTGCTCTTTGGTAGGCTTGAATGATTTGGGTCGAACTTAGGTACGCCATGGTAACCAATCGGATCTTTCTCCGCAGGTTCATAGCCTTTACCTTTCTTAGTCATAATATGCAGGAACTGCGGGCCTTTTAGCTCGCGCATGTTCTTCAGCGTTTTCACTAGCTCGATAACATCATGGCCATCAACCGGGCCAATATAGTTAAACCCTAATTCTTCAAATAGAGTGCCAGGAATCACCATGCCTTTTAGGTGCTCTTCTGTGCGTCGTACCAGCTCTTTAATTGGTGGTACACCAGACAGAACTTTCTTACCGCCTTCGCGAATCGACGTGTAGAAGTTACCTGAAAGAAGCTGTGCGAGGTGATTGTTGAGTGCGCCAACGTTTTCTGAAATCGACATTTCATTATCGTTAAGAATCACCAACATATCAGGGTGAATGCCACCCGCGTGGTTCATGGCCTCAAATGCCATACCCGCAGTAATTGCGCCATCGCCAATGACGCTAACCACTTTACGTTGCTTGTCTTCTTTCTGCGCGCTGATCGCCATACCTAGGCCAGCACTGATCGAGGTTGACGAGTGACCCACCGATAGAGTGTCGTATTCGCTTTCTTCACGCCATGGGAAAGGATGTAGCCCATCTTTTTGACGAATGGTTGGCATCTCTTCACGGCGGCCAGTAAGGATTTTGTGTGGGTATGCTTGGTGGCCTACGTCCCAGATGAGTTGATCAAACGGAGTGTTGTAGACGTAGTGAATGGCCACGGTTAGTTCAACCGTGCCAAGGCCAGATGCTAAGTGTCCACTCGACTGGCTTACCGAGTTAAGTAGGTAAGTTCGTAACTCCTCACACAACTTTGGCAGCACATCTTTAGGAAGGCTACGCAGTTCATCAGGCGTATTTGCTAATGCCAGTGTTGGGTACTTTGAAATATCAAGAGTCATATAAATGCGCGCTTATAGTGTTAGTTTTTGCGCTCGACGACGTATCGGGCGAACTCTTCTAATTGCGTTGTATTGTATGGGATCGCTTCTAATGCTTGAAGCGCTTCCTGTAACAAGTTGTTAGCTTTGCTGATTGCTCCTTCTAAGCCTAGCAGAGCTGGATAAGTACTTTTGTTTAATTCTTGGTCAGAGCCTTGCGGTTTACCTAACGTTTCGGTATCGCTAATGATATCCAAAATGTCATCTTGAACTTGGAATGCAAGGCCGACCGCGTCCGCGTACTTATCGAGTAATGGCAGAACAGCGATGCCTTTATCTCCAGCGGCTAAAGCGCCAAGGCGAATAGCACTTTTCATCAGTGCGCCAGTTTTGTTGCGATGGATTTCTTCCAGTTCAGCCAAATCAACAGAGCGATTCTCCGCTTCAAGATCAAGTGACTGACCCATGCACATGCCATTCGCACCAGAAGCTTCTGCTAATATCTTCACCATTTTAATACGGTGTGCTTCGGCGTTTGGATTTAAACGACCATCAGCCAAAATAGTAAACGCTAAGGTTTGTAATGCGTCACCAGTCAGGATCGCGGTGGCTTCATCGAATTTAATGTGACAAGTCAGTTGTCCGCGACGCAGCTCATCGTCATCCATCGCTGGCAAGTCATCATGAATCAGAGAATAGGCGTGAATGCACTCAACAGCAGCGGCTGGAGTGTCTAAATCTTCGATGGAGACGCCTAACATTTGGCCGGTAATGTAAACCAAAAATGGGCGCGCGCGTTTACCGCCTAACAGTAGGCCGTAGCGCATTGCTTCAATCAGAGTTTGGTTTTGATGAGGGTAGCTATCTAACCACGACTCTAATTGTGAATTATTTCTTTGTTGAAAAGAGGTTAATGCCTCAAGCATAGAGCAATCTTCTAACTGGGTTATTCAGGCTGTTGGTTAAAATCCGATAATGGAGCATCATCATCGTTTTGTAACAATATACTAACACGCTGCTCAGCATCGTTCAGTTTACTTTGGCCTGCGCGAGCTAAAGAAATGCCGCGTTCAAACTTTTTCAGCGCATCGTCGAGAGCAAGGTCACCATTTTCAAGGTTTTCAACAATGCTATCTAACTCTTCGATGGTTGCTTCAAAGGTCATATTTTCAGGTTTCTTGCTCGCCATAACTTTTCTACTTAGGGAAAGATGCACGAAAGTTACCTTAGCCGTTAATGATGGTCAAATTTAACCGAGCAAATTTGTTAGAAAAGTGAAGTAATTTAGTGCCCCCAAGCGTTACTTAGCTGTTAGTTAGGGTAATTGTTGCGGCGGAATCTGCATTAGTGTGAGTGTGATACCAATAAAAAGCTAAAGATTCAGAGGCGCAGCCGATATAATTCCAGAGAAAGAGTAAAAGGTTAGCATGAGGAGTGCTTTGTGGATTTAGCAACGCTGATAGGTCTGATTGGCGGATTTGCCTTCGTTATCATGGCGATGGTACTGGGTGGCAGTATCATGATGTTCGTCGATGTAACGTCAATTCTGATTGTACTAGGTGGTTCAACCTTCGTTGTGTTGATGAAATTTACCATCGGTCAATTCTTTGGTGCGACCAAAATTGCTGGCAAAGCTTTCATGTTCAAAACCGATGAACCAGAAGATTTAATTGCCAAGATCGTTGAAATGGCCGATGCCGCACGTAAAGGTGGCTTCCTTGCGCTTGAAGAGATGGAAATTACCAACACCTTCATGCAAAAAGGTATCGACTTGCTAGTAGATGGTCACGACGCAGATGTGGTGCGTTCGGCACTACAAAAAGATATTGCCTTGACGGATGAGCGCCATGAACAAGGCGCGAGCGTATTCAAAGCATTTGGTGACGTTGCTCCGGCAATGGGTATGATTGGTACGCTAGTTGGTCTGGTTGCCATGTTGTCAAACATGGATGACCCGAAAGCCATCGGCCCTGCAATGGCGGTTGCACTTTTGACGACCCTATACGGAGCAATCCTTTCTAACATGTTGTTCTTCCCGATTGCAGATAAACTGTCATTGCGTCGTGAGCAAGAAAAACTGAACCGCCGCTTGATCATGGATGGCGTCCTAGCGATTCAAGATGGTCAAAACCCACGTGTTATTGATAGTTACCTGAAGAACTACCTCAATGAAGGTAAACGTGCCTTAGACGTAGACAACGAGTAAGGGAACGGTATGGAAGAAGAAAAATGTAAATGTCCACCCCCTGGTGCACCAGCGTGGATGAATACATTTGCTGACTTGATGTCGCTGTTGATGTGTTTCTTCGTACTACTGCTATCGTTCTCTGAAATGGATGTACTGAAGTTCAAACAGATCGCCGGCTCGATGAAGTTTGCGTTTGGTGTACAAAACCGTCTTGAAGTAAAAGACATCCCTAAAGGCACCAGTATCATCGCGCAAGAGTTTCGTCCGGGTCGCCCTGAGCCGACACCGATCGACGTCATCATGCAGCAAACCATCGACATCACGCAGCAAACTCTCGAGTTCCATGAGGGTGAATCGGATCGTGCTGGTGGTACGCAGCGTGAAGAAGGTAAGCTGACCGGCGGTCAGTCGCCTGAAACATCCACCAAGAACAACCAAAACTCTGAGTCTGATAAAGAGCAGCAACAGTCTGCTGAGGCGTCTCAAGAGCTCGAAACCTTGATGGAAGCGATTAAGAAAGCGTTGCAACGCGAAATTGATCAAGGCGCAATTGAAGTTGAAAACTTAGGCCAACAGATTGTGATTCGAATTCGAGAGAAGGGCGCATTCCCTGCGGGGTCGGCATTCTTGCAACCTAAGTTCCGTCCATTGGTTCGCCAAGTGGCAGAGCTTGTCAAAGACGTTCCGGGTATCGTTCGAGTGTCAGGCCATACAGATAATCAACGTATTGATTCTGAGCTGTATCGTTCTAATTGGGACTTATCTGCTCAGCGAGCAGTGTCAGTGGCGCAAGAGATGGAAAAAGTGCGCGGCTTCTCTCATCAGCGCTTACGTGTTCGAGGTATGGCAGATACCGAACCGCTAGGGCCAAACGATACGGAGTCGCAGCGTTCGAGAAACCGACGTGTAGAGATAAGTATCATGCAAGGTGAACCTCTCTACAGCGAAGAAGTGCCAACGGTACAGTAAATAAAATCAGACGGGCTTAATGCCCGTCTTTTTTATGGTCTTTCCTTGTTGTATAATCCGCGCCCTTAACGACCTCTGCACACGTTACGTATAACGTATATGCTTATGAGGTAATGATTGCGACAACTGTAAACCAGTGAAGTGAAGTATGAAATTTATTGTAAAGCCCCATCCAGAAATTTTCGTAAAAAGTGAATCGGTGCGTAAGCGCTTCACTAAGATTCTTGAGTGCAACATTCGCAACATCATCAAGAGTCGCACTGAGTCTGTTGCAGTATTCAACCGTCGTGACCATATTGAGGTGACGTCGGAGTCATTTGACTACTACAAAGAAACATTAGAAGTCCTTACTCGTACTCCGGGTATCCACCACGTATTAGAGGTGAAGCAGTCTGAATTTACAGACCTGCATGATATCTACGAGCAAGTGCTAGACCTAAACCGCGCTAACATCGAAAACAAAACTTTCGTTGTACGTGCTAAGCGTCGTGGTAAGCATGACTTTACGTCTATCGAGCTAGAGCGTTACGTAGGTGGTGGTCTAAACCAAGCGGTTGAGAGCGCACGAGTAAAACTGCATAACCCAGATGTTACTATTAAAGTCGAAGTGGCGAACGAGAAGCTAAACCAAGTGATTGCACGTCACAAAGGTTTGGGTGGTTTCCCGCTAGGTACGCAAGAAGACGTACTAAGTCTAATTTCAGGTGGCTTCGACTCTGGTGTTTCAAGCTACCTACACATCAAACGTGGCTCAAAAGTACATTACTGTTTCTTTAATCTTGGTGGCCCTGCGCACGAGATTGGTGTTAAGCAAGTGTCTCACTACCTATGGAACAAGTACGGCTCTTCTGCAAAAGTACGTTTCATCTCAGTAGATTTCGAACCTGTTGTGGCTGAAATTCTAGAGAAAGTCGATGACGGTCAAATGGGTGTGATCCTGAAGCGTATGTTTATGCGTGCAGCAGGCATGATCGCTGAGAAGTTTGGTATTCAAGCGCTGGTAACCGGCGAAGCTCTAGGTCAGGTATCAAGCCAGACGCTGACTAACCTACGTCACATCGATGGCGTAACGGATTCTCTTATCCTACGTCCACTGATTAACTGGGATAAAGAAGACATCATCAACCTAGCACGCGATATCGGTACTGAAGACTTCGCTAAGACAATGCCTGAGTACTGTGGTGTTATCTCTAAGAAGCCAACAGTGAAAGCGGTTAAAGCGAAACTGGAAGCAGAAGAAGAGAAATTCAACTTTGACATTCTAGAGCAGGTTGTACGTGAAGCTCGCCAAATGGACATTCGTGATATCGCGAAAGAGTCTGAGCAAGCAGCACCAGAAGTAGAACAGGTTCAAGCGGTTGAAGAGCACGCTATCGTATTGGATATTCGTAGCCCAGATGAGGAAGACGAAAACCCACTAGAAATCGAAGGTGTAGAAGTAAAACACCTACCATTCTACAAGTTGGGTACACAGTTTGGCGATCTTGACCAAAGCAAGACTTACCTTCTTTACTGTGACCGTGGTGTAATGAGTCGCCTACAGGCGCTCTACTTGCAAGAGCAAGGCTTTAACAACGTTAAAGTATATCGCCCATAGAGTTTTAGGTTAGTGCCAATAGAGAGGCGCTGACAGAAGCTGATGCATAAGCGCAAATCGTTCACGCGGTTTGCGCTTTTTATTTGCCTGCTGAATAGGATAATTCGAGTAATGATCAATCGAGGAAAGGGAGAATTTGCTAGATAAAAATACACCGCCATGAAGGCGGTGCTAAAAAATTTGACAGACAGGTCAAAATAAATACAGGAAGTATATGTTTTGTTTCTGGGATTAGTGAAACAAAACCTTGGTAGAAAATCTACCTAACTCGAAATACGAGTTTGCAAACACAACATCGCAACATCAAGCCAATTGATTTCAAAAAGAAATCAAGCCGTTCAGGCTTGCGTTGCGGGATGAAATATAGAAAATCTCTGGTCGTCAGGCAATGGACATTTTATAATGTTTCAGATAAAAAAAACTAATCCAATATATTGAGTGTCCCTATGTCTAGACGATTACCGCCTCTCAACTCACTTAAGGTCTTTGAAGCCGCTGCTCGCCACCTTAGTTTCACTCGTGCAGCAGAAGAGTTATTTGTGACGCAGGCCGCAGTTAGCCATCAAATCAAAGCCTTAGAAGAGTTTCTAGGTTTGAAGCTTTTCCGCCGCCGCAACCGTTCATTGCTGTTGACTGAAGAAGGTCAAAGTTACTTCCTCGATATTAAGGATATTTTTACCTCATTGGCTGAGGCCACCGATAAGGTGCTAGAGCGCAGTGAGAAGGGCGCGCTGACCATCAGCTTGCCGCCAAGCTTTGCGATTCAATGGTTAGTTCCACGCCTTGCTGACTTCAATCAACAAGAACCTGATATCGATGTTCGGATTAAAGCAGTTGATATGGACGAAGGCTCGTTAACCGATGATGTTGACGTGGCTATCTACTATGGCCGAGGAAATTGGCCGGGTTTACGAGCGGATAAACTTTACCAAGAATTTCTTATTCCACTTTGTTCGCCATCGTTGCTGTTAGGCACTAAACCATTAGAACAGCTAAGTGATCTTAAGAATCATACTTTGCTACATGACACGTCGCGTAAAGATTGGAAACACTTCGCGAAGTTTCACGGTATTGAAGGGGTGAATGTAAATCATGGCCCAATCTTCAGCCACTCAACGATGGTTTTGCAGGCCGCCGCGCATGGGCAAGGTGTTGCATTGGGTAACAACGTGTTAGCGCAACCTGAGTTGGAAGCTGGGCGTTTGATTGCACCATTTGATGAAGTACTGGTTTCTAAGAATGCCTTCTATGTAGTTTGTCATGATAAACAAGCGGACATGGGACGTATAGCCACGTTCCGAGACTGGATGCTAGCTAAAGCGCAAAGTGAGCAAGAGGAGTTACTAGAAGATGAGTAACGTCCTGATTGATGGCGAATTGGGTCAGCCATTGTTTATCTTTGCTCACGGTGCTGGCGCTGATATGGAGCATGAGTTCATGCAGCAAGTGGCAACAGGGTTAGCGGAGAAAGGCATTTGCGTGGTGCGCTTTAACTTTCCATATATGGTTAAGCGTGCTGAAGATGGCAAGCGTCGCCCGCCAGATCGCGCGCCTAAGCTGCTTGAAGCGTATGAAGCCATCATTGCCGCGCATGGGCAAGACAAGCCGATCGTGATTGGCGGAAAATCAATGGGCGGCCGAATGGCGAGCTTACTCGCTGAGCATTCACACGTTGTAGGTATCGCATGTTTGGGTTTTCCATTTCATCCACCGGGCAAGCCAGAAAAATATAAAGGTGAACACTTAGCGGAGATGGCGAAGCCATGCCTAATATTACAAGGCGAGCGAGATACATTTGGTAAACAAGAAGAGTTTTCTGAGTTTGCGTTGTCAGACAAAGTGACGACCTACTTCCTACCGGATGGCGATCATAGCTTTAAACCGCGTAAGCGTTCTGGGTTTACCGAGCAAGGCAATATTGAACTTGCGGTGGAGCAACTGAGCCAATTTATCTTGGAGGTGTACGATGCAAGCTAAGCCATTGTTAGCCATAGGCGCTTTGCTTTCGGGTGTCGGTGTTGGGTTGGGCGCATTTGCCGCTCATGGTTTAAAGAAGCAGTTGTCGCCTTACCTGCTTGAGGTGTTTTCTACTGGTGTGCAGTATCAGTTCATCCATTCGATGGCGATTTTGCTTTGTGGCGTACTGCTATTACTGAATATTGGCGCAAAAGCACAAAAATATTTTAGACTCGCAGTGATTTGCTTTATCATCGGCATCTTTTGTTTTAGCGGCAGTCTGTATGCACTCGCTTTGACGGGTATTAAATGGTTTGGGCCAATCACTCCAATGGGAGGGCTGACCTTTATGCTGGGTTGGGGTTTGTTTGCGATGGCGGCGCTGAAAATTAAAGCGTTAAACATTGAAGAGGTAAGTAAGTGAAACAGTTAATGCTCTATTGCCGTTCTGGCTTTGAAAAAGAGTGCGCGGGTGAAATTCAAGATCGTGCAACGGCACTGGAAGTATATGGTTTCCCTCGCGTTAAGAAAAACTCTGGCTACGTGCTGTTTGAGTGTTACCAAGAAGGTGATGCGGCAAAATTGGTCAAAGGGCTGGATTTCAAGTCTTTGATTTTCGCACGTCAGATTTTCGCAGTGGCGGTTGAGTTTACTGACTTACCTCGTGAAGACCGTATTTCTCCGATTCTGCAAGAGTTGAGTGACGTTGAAGCGCTACCACGTTGTGGTGATCTGCGTATTGAAACACCAGATACCAATGAAGCAAAAGAGCTACTTAAGTTCTGCCGAAAGTTCACTGTACCAATGCGCCAAGCGTTGCGTGGTAAAGGCATCTTGCTGAACAAAGACAATCCGAAAAAACCTGTTCTGCATATCTGCTTTGTGGAGTCGGGTCACTGCTTTATCGGTTACTCGTTAGTGAACAACAACTCACAGTTCTTCATGGGTATTCCGCGCCTTAAGTTCCCAGCGGACGCACCAAGTCGCTCAACGTTGAAGCTTGAAGAAGCGTTTCACGTATTCATTCCTCGTGAAGAATGGGATGAACGCCTAGCTGCTGGCATGTGGGGCGTAGACTTAGGGGCTTGCCCGGGCGGTTGGACATACCAATTGGTTAAGCGCTCAATGTTCGTTCACTCAGTGGATAACGGCATGATGGCGCAAAGCTTGATGGATACCGGTCAGGTTAAACACCATCAAGAAGATGGCTTTAAGTTTGAGCCAATGCGTAAAAACGTTACTTGGCTTGTGTGTGACATGATTGAGAAGCCTTCACGCGTGGCACAGCTAATGGGTGAATGGATCATCAGTGGTTGGGCGAAAGAAGCTATCTTTAACTTGAAACTGCCGATGAAAGGCCGTTACGACGAAGTACTGGAAGACATCGAGAACTTGAAAATCTTCCTAAAAGAAAATGGTGTGAAGTTTAAGCTGCAAGCGAAGCATCTATACCATGACCGTGAAGAGATCACGGTGCACGTTCAGTGCTTGTCGAACATCTCTCCTCATTAATCTCCTAACGAGATAGATAAATAATAAAGGCTTCCAATTGGAAGCCTTTTTAATACCCGTTGTTTAGCTTTCGTTAGGGCCGTTATAGCGTAAGTCTTGCAGATTAAAGCCCAGTTCAATATCGGTTTTGAGTGCCGATATCTGTTTGCAGCGGCGAGCAGACTCGATGTGTTCGTCTAACTTTTTACGATATTTGGTAGGCAGTACTTCTGAGGCATAAGCTTGTTCGATACTGCTAAACTGAGTCAGAATTTCTTTAGCCGCTTTAGGGCCCACGCCCGGCACTCCCGGAACTTGGCTTGAGCTGACACCGGCTAATCCCCAGTAATCGGCAAGTTGAGTAGGCTTAACCCCGAACTCATTTTCTATGAAGGGCTCATCTAGCCAACGATGCTGAAAGTAGTCGCGAATTTGTAGAGTAGGCGAGAGCAGTTGGCAGTATCCCTTGTCGGTCGAGATAATCGTGACTTTCTCGTTATGGCTTGCCACTTTCATTGCCAGCGTTGCCACTAAATCGTCCGCTTCGTCACCTTCTGATAGCAATGAATCAATGCCTAATTTCCACCACGCATCTTGTATAGCTTCTAAGCCATGCATCAGTGGTTCGGGCATCGGCTTACGGTTTTGTTTGTATTCTGGTAACACTTCCGCTCGCCAGCCTCGCTCTTGTAGGTGGTGATCGAATACTGCGATGATATGTGTTGGCTGCGCTTCATTGATGATGCGATTCAATGTGCGGCTGGTGGTTTCTATGGTTCTTGCAATATCAGTCGGATCTGGCTGAGCTGAATGAACTCGGCGAATGAGGTTTAGCGCATCGATAATGACAAGATGAATAGACATAACTAGATAAAATATAAGGGCCAACAGGCCCTTATTGTAATTGATGAGTGCTGAATTACCAGCGTTGCTGTGGAGATGGCTATTCGCTACCTGCAATTTGGTAACATGGCACGTAGGCTGTACCGCCCGGTAACTTCATACGATCTTGCTCAACGAAGTCTTTGAGCAGTTTATCCATTTTCTTCATCAAGTCTGCATCGCCATCTAATTGGAACGGGCCTCTGCGCTCAATCTCTTTAATACCTTCTGCTTTGACGTTACCAGCCACAATGCCAGAGAAGGCTTGGCGTAATGCCGCTGCCAAGTTTTCTGGGCGTTGGTTTAGGTGTAAGTCTAGGCTTGCCATATTTTCATGGGTTGGCTCAAACGGCAGTTGGAATTCTGGTTCAATTTTGAGTGACCAGTTAAAGCTGTACGCGTCACCGGTGTCTTTGCGTTGCTGACGTACGTCTTCCATTTTACCTTTGATGATACGAGCCACTTCGGCAGGGTCATCAATGATAATTTGATAGTGTTTTTGAGCCGCTTCGCCCAGAGTATCGCCAATAAATTTATCGATGGAGCGGAAGTATGCTTCGCTCTCTTTCGGGCCGGTCAATACAATAGGTAGAGGCTGTTCAGCATTTTCTGGGTGCATCATAATGCCCAAAATGTAGAGTAGCTCTTCTGCCGTACCCGGGCCTCCTGGGAAGATCACAATGCCATGCGCCATGCGTACAAAGGCTTCTAGACGTTTTTCAATGTCTGGCATGATCACTAATTCATTGACGATTGGATTTGGTGGCTCAGCGGCGATGATGCTTGGCTCAGTCAGGCCAAGGTAGCGCTGCTCAGTATAACGCTGCTTAGCATGACCAATCGCAGCCCCTTTCATTGGGCCTTCCATTGCGCCCGGCCCACAACCGGTACAGATGTTGAGCTCACGTAGGCCAAGCTCATGGCCTACCTCGCGGGTATATTGGTATTCAATTGGGTTAATGGAGTGACCGCCCCAACAAACGACAAGATTTGGGTCAATACCCGGAGTCAGCGCGCCAGCATTACGTAAAATACCAAACACAAGGTTAGTAATATGGGTGGCATTAGTTAGGTTTAGGCGCTGGTTATCTGCCAAGTGCATATTGACGTAAACAATATCGCGCAGCACCGAGAATAAGTGCTCTTGAATGCCTTTGATTATTTGCCCGTCAACGAAAGCGTGTTCTGGCGGGTTGTTCAGCTCGAGTTTGATCCCGCGTTCACGACGCATCACATTGACATCGAATGACTTATGCTTATCGAGCAGCTCTTTTGAGTTATCTGTGTGGCTACCAGAGTTAAGCACTGCCAAAGTACAGTTGCGGTAAAGTTGATACAGCTCGCTTGATGCGGTTTTTTTAAGACGCTCAACTTCGAGTTGAGAAAGCAGATCCATGCTGCCTGCAGGACTGATATGAGTGATCATCAAGACCTCCTAGATTCCTGTTGCTCAATCAATACAAGTTACGAGCAACTTTAATGCGTTATTTTAGCTTAGCATTGTTTGTGTCATTTAACAGACTAACTATCTGATATAACTAGATCTATCACGATTTATGTCTTAGTACGATCAAAAAAGCCGCTCAGTTTTCACTAAGCGGCTTTCAAAAAATACCTATTTCCAAATCAGCTGGTTTGGCCCTACCTTCTTACCTTCTTTCAACATGGTTCGCAGGCGTTCCAATATCTCTTCTGGCGTATCAGAGTCTTTAAAGGTAACACTGGCAGCCGTAAGGGTAATTGAGAGGTGCTGGTCGCGGAACTTAAATGGCAGTTTCGCCACTTGAGTCTGCACCGCTTTGATCAGTTCATGACACTCAGGGTCTGCTCGCTCAGGTAAAAGAACAATAAACTCCTCTCCGCCAAAACGAGCTAGGGTGTCGTTCTCGCTAAGCTCGGCTTTAATGCTACGCGCGATAATTTTTAGTGCTTTATCACCTGCGGTATAACCAAAGCTGTCGTTAACATGTTTAAAGTTATCGATATCGAACTGGACTACGCGCAAGTTGTGTTGCGCTCGAATCCAACGGCGGTATTCCAGCTCCATCTTTTCGCTGAACGCTGAGCGGTTCAAGACACGAGTCAGTGGATCTTGAAGTAAGCGCTCTGCTTGATCATCCAAGCGACGGCGATACTCTTGAGTCGACTCAAACAGAGATTCTAACTGGGCTTGGTTGTAAGTCATGCGCTCAAGTAAGGCTTTCTCTCTTTGCTCGGCGTGGTTTAGACGCTCAGTTAAAGAGGAAAGTTGCTCTAACATTGGCGTGAGGTTTTGTTTTGCCTCTTCAATGCTATGAGAATGGTTGAGTGCGTTTTTAGTATCGTTAACGAGGGAATTGAGCTCAATACCATGTTCTTTACGTTGCTCAAAGTAGCTTAGGCTTTGGTCGGAAACTTGCGCAGAACTCTTAATAGACTTTGACAGTGACTCGTTAACTTGAGTCAAAAATTGTTGTGAGGTCTTTCGCTCGAAATGCGTACCTTGAATAACCAACTTAAGCACTTGGAGTGTATCTTCTAATAGTGCTTGGGTATTAACGCCGATGAGTAGCTTTGCTCTAATGTCGTTAAGTAACTCACCCGATTCACCATTGAAATCCAATTCAGTGATTAAGTTTTGCAGTTCTTCATTTAGCTTTTGTAGCAGCTCTTTATCGCTTTCATTGGTGAGCGATGAACCTTGTTGGTCTGAACTTGCCGTAAGGATTTTCAGCGAGCGTTGATAAATAGCAAGCAGTTTGATGGCTTGCTCACTGGCTGGAATTTCTTGCGCGGCACAAAAGCTCAACAGATCGCGGAGATCACGCTTTACTTTCGAGGGGATTCCTACCACTCGAAGTAGCGTTTCACCAGCATGTTTGACTTGTGAATCAAGCTGTTGAGTTTTTTTATTCATTGCCAACGTGTGTTGTTTTAGTTGTTTTTCTAGTACCGCTAATTTAGGAATTAGCGCGCTAATGTCTTTCTGCTGCTCAATGGCTTGCTTCAACTCAATTAACCCAAGTTGAAGCTTTGGATCTTCACTTATACACGCGTCGCTTAATGAATTTACAACGCGCTGTAATACCTGCTGCTCTCGTTTAAATTTGAAAGAGGTATCCCTTTGTGTCAATCGAACTTGTTCCAATTGAGATTTCAGATTGTGAAGCTGAGACTGAATATCTTGTTCGAGAACGCCCATGTAAATCTAAACTTTATTACCACTAGATCCTAAAGGATCCTATTAATTGATTTATTGATAATATCAAATTAATTCAGCGAGTCACTGATCCTACTAAACTAATGATCAGCTTTTAGACATCTTTTAATAGTTTTTTGATGCTGTCCTCATTATTGTATGAAGAATGCACTTTTATTAGACCTTGGCTAATGGCGTGTTTACACGCTTTGCGTACATTGCCAGTCGCTAAGCTCGCCGCTGGCGCGTTATCAATCGCCTTTAAGTAGACCCACTGGCTGCTTGATTCTTTAAGGCTTAACGTACGTGCAGTACCTGTTGCCATCAACAAGATATCAAGCAATTGCTTGTCATTGAGAGCGGTATAGGCGCGGGGAAGGAATGGGTAGTCGACCATACCAACGCGAATCACTCGGTTGAGTTGTTGGCGTGGTTTGAAGTCTATAATCCATTGTTGCAGTTTATCGACCAGCGCTTGAGGGTCGTTATCTCTGTTGCTGTTTGGCTCAATGTAAAGCAAGTTCGCATCAGAGAAGTGATAAACGCGTGCAGGGGATGTGATCTTCTCTTTTAGATATTCACCAAATTCTTTTTCGAGTTTTAAGCCTTCACTGTAACCATGCTGCATGTGCAGGTTGCGCAGGAAAGGCACATCAATCATCACAAAGCGAAGACGATCGTTGAGTGGTTCATGGATTAGTTCGCCGACATGCCATTTTTCAAATTGGCCATTAGTGGCCTCAAGTGATGCGGGCAATTTGGCGTTCAACATGCGTAGATTACGCAAACCTGAACGAGAATGAGTAAACAAGTTCTGATTGAGATTATCTATTTCTTCATTTTGCACTTTCACGATATGGCCGCGGCGCAAACCAAAGATGAGCAGCACTAAGCAGGTAACAAACATCGCAAAGGCTATTTTTTGGAACTTGCGATATTCTGATTTAGTTTGCACCAACTCTTCTTTTTGCCCGACCAAATGCAAGGTTTGTTCAACAAATTCTTTTTGCTGACGGAACGCATCTTCGCTGATCAAATCCAGTTGCTGTTGCTCTATGTTCGATAGGGCGTTGTATTGGCGCAGATATTCGAGCGCCTTTTTGTACTCTTTTTTTAGCGTATAACCACGATGGATCAATTGATAAGCACTTTTCTGAATGGAGATATCGTGCAGTTGATTGGCTATTTTCAAGGCTTGGTAAGAGCGATCCAACACTTCGTCTGCTTCACGTTGATGAGAAGCTAAACCTGCCTCTAGTAAATAAGCGTAAGCTTGAAGTTTTGGTTCATCGACGTATTGCAGTAGGTCTTGTGCTTTATCGAGGTATTGTTCTGTCAAAGGAAAATTGACGAGCTTTAAGTAGGTCGCAGCCAGAGATATACGAATGTCGATCACGTTAGTGATGTTGTTTTGCATTCGCTCATGATCCATGGCGTTGAAGTAATGAACCAAGGCTAGATTGTATTTACCTTGGTGGTAATAGATATCGCCCATCAGCTTTAAGATAGGTGGCAGCAACGGCGAGTTTTCATAGTTATCGTAAAAGTCGGCGGCTTGCGATAAGTGCTCGTTCGCTTTATCTAATACTCGACGGTTGTAAAACAACTCACCCAATAAGTGGTTGGTTTGTGCGAGCAGTGCGCCCGAGTCTTCTTCAATGGCTTTCCAATAGCTGATTAAAAACTCTGAAAGTGCTCGGTTGTATTTTTTATGCGCCAGTAAGTGCTTACCCACCGTGGTGTGGTAGGTAATAAAAGTGTGTGAAGATTTCTGTTTGTCGACGTAAGGCTTGAGTTCAGCGAACAGGTTATTTGCAATATCAAATTCACCTTCTTTCGAGGCGATTTCAGCCTTAAGCATCGACAGCTGGTAGCGTAGCCCTTTAGCGAGTTGCTCTGGGTTTTTAATGTTTTGGTATTGCTCGTCAACCTTATGCAGTTGCTCTCGCGCTTTGATGGCATTGCCGGTGTGCTTCCATTCCAAACGTATTTGATGTAACTGAACATCCAATCCTAAGTAAGGCAGCTGGTAGGCTTGGGTCAGCGCTCGAGCTTCGGCAAGGTGTTTTAATGCGAGTAAAGGGTTACCAAGGTTAAATTCAGCATCGGCAAGAATCTTTAACGCGTCAATTGTCGCACCCGGAGTTCGGGTGCGGTTGTCCGCTTCATCACGCGAAATGGATGAAGGGCTCTTTTCGGTTGTTTCAGTAAGTTTACGCTGGGCAAGGAAGTCCATTGCTAGGCGACGTGATTTCTTGGGCACGATGTCGACTAAGCTGTTGGCCTCGTTAAGGGTTGGCGAGGTATAGATTGCCGAAGCCCAAAGGTTTCCTGACAATACTAAAGCAAATAAGCAGAGCCAACGCTCCCAGCGCAGATTTCGCATCCTGATATTTTTCCTTACTGACGAGCCATGCGTTGATTGTGATTTGGTTGAGTAAACTCGGTTGAGCGGAATGGATTAATGTCTAAGCCACCGCGGCGAGTATAACGAGCGTAAACCGTCAACTTCTCAGGCTGACAGTATTTCATAATATCGGTAAAAATGCGCTCTACACATTGCTCATGAAACTCGTTGTGTTCACGGAATGACACAATGTAGCGTAGCAAGGCTTCACGATCGATTTGTTTACCACGGTATTGAATCTCTACGCTACCCCAGTCAGGTTGATTGGTGATCAGGCAGTTTGATTTCAGTAGATGGCTATGGAGCGCTTCTTCTACCTCGTTATCTAATGTGGCATTTTGCAGTAGAGTGTCATCGAAATCATAGCTAGTAATTTCAATATCTTGCTCATCAATGCAATCCCCTTGCATGGTCACAACCAGCGTATCGGTGTAATCCGTTACTGGGCGGATGGTGACTTCTACTTGTTCGCCAGCGCATTGAGATAGGTCTTTGGTCAGTGAGTTTTCTACTTCTTCCCAGCTTGCAAAGCGTGTTTGGTTGTAGCTGTTTAAATATAGCTTGAATGACTTAGATTCAATTAGGTTTGCACTGGTTGCCGGGATAGACACTTCACCTACCGCGACTTGCGGTAAGCCTTTATCGTTTAGCCAAGACAGTTCGTACATTGTCCATACATCACAGCCTTGAAATGGCAGCGAATCACCTAGGTTTAGGTCGTCACGATTTAAGCTGCGCGGCACTGGTTGAAGTAGGCTTGGGTCGTATTGGTTCGAGTATTCCGTTTTTTGACCAAGCGTCAGGCCGGCCAATTCTGTTGCGTCAGAATATTTGCTCATTTTTTATCGTGATTTGGATTAGAATACCGAGAATTTTACGCAATCTCGCCCTGAGTGTCATTACTCATGGTCAATCTGATTGAGCGAATGTCCTGAATTACAACGATTGGAGAATCGAATGGCTGACCATGTCCAGCAAGCGCTGACTGTTTTTAGTGAAAAGTACCAACAAGCTTATCAAGCCGCTCATGGCACTCTGCCTTTAAGTGAAGAGCTTGCCGACCTTGTGTCACCTTGTGTTGAACAAAAGCGTTCTGACGGTGTGGAATGGAAAGCCGTAGCGAGAGAGCAGCAAGCTGACTTCGCTAATGTTGAACAGGGCATTGAACTGACGTTACACGATGACATCAAAGCTTTCTATGGTTCTCAATACAGCGCAGACATGAGTGCGACTTGGAATGGCAATGAACTTGATTTGCTGCAAGTGTGGAGTGACGAGGATTTTGTTCGCCTACAAGAGAACATTCTGGGTCACCTAGTGACTCAGCGCCGCTTAAAACTCAAGCCAACAGTTTTTATTGGTGCGACGGATGCCGAGCTCGATGTTATCTCTATTTGCAATATTACTGGCAATGTTGTGCTTGAGCGCTTAGGTACAGACAAGCGTGATGTGCTGGCTGAGAATATTGCTGAGTTTCTTACCAACCTAGAACCAGTGGTGTAATTGTGTACGTTGTTGAATTGCAGTTTGAATGTTTTGATAACACCACAGTGTCAGCTGTTGATAAGGCCATCAATGGTTTAATGGATGCGCTGCGTTATAACGGACAAGTGCTTGGACGTGAGTTCCCTATCATCATGGGAGATGGCGAGTTTTATGTGCGCGCTGTGTGCCCAGAGCAAGATAGTTTACACCCCAATTACCATTCTGATTTTGTCAAAGTCTGCTTGAACCGTTTAGCTGATGCCTCATTGCTTGCACCGAAAGTGCGCTTACTTGGTCGTGATTTAAACTCGGAGCAAGCCGCGGAAGAAGAGCAACCAAGTTGGCAAGTGCTTTACACAACTTACGTGCATACCTGTTCACCTCTGCGCAGTGGTGAATCGTTATTGCCGATTCCGCTGTATCGCAATCCGCCAACGCTTAATGGCGATCATAAAGCGGTAGTAAAATGGCAAACAGAATGGCAAGCGTGTGATGAGATTCAGATGGCGGGTGGCTGCCGAGCTGAGCACGCAGCGCTGCATGAGATCTGTGATGCCGACAGTGTGTTGTTCCGCCGTGGTTGGGACTTACGTGGCCGCATTGAATACATTACTAAAATTCCGACCTATTACTATCAATATCGAGTTGGCGGTAAGAGCTTAGCAGACGAGAAAGCAAGGCCTTGCCCTAAATGTGGCGGTGAGTGGTTGTTGGACGAACCGCTTCATGACATCTTCCACTTTAAGTGCGATGAGTGCCGAATTGTCTCAAACTTATCTTGGGATCATATTAAGTAACGAATGACTCGTTTACTTAAGGCCAAATGACAAAGACCCGCAGTTAATTGCGGGTCTTTTTGATTTAGTACATGGTTAAAGTTGACCTGTTATGAGGTTTTGTCATCGGGTTGGTCATCTTCAGTTGTTGGTGGTTTTTTCTTTTGCATCTGACCAAATTTCATATTGGCAGTGTATTTGAGCACCATGATATTACCAACGATCACGCTCACCACTATGATGATGATAACCCAAGGGTTCATGAGTAAGTCCATCATTCCACTCCACAGATGTTAGTAATATATTGATTGTAGATCTTTTCTAGTTGCAGAAGTACTGTCTCTTGTCCCAAAACAGGCGATAACATTAACTGTTGCTCAAGTGCTTCAAGTGTTAATTGCTGTTGGCACTGCGTTGAAATTGCGTGATGGCTAATATGCCATGGCTCCGGAGCAACACCGCCGTTGTCTCGTGCATACGGAAAGAAGAAGCCATGTTGTGCGAGGTTGTCTTTTAGCCATTGATAGAAATTGGCTTGATGGCCTGTTAAGTATTCCCAAGGTTCAAGTTGCAATTGAGTATCTTGCGGTAAAGAATCACGGTCAAAGACATCAAACTCGCAGCCCCAATGATGACGGCTCGCGCCCGGTAGGGCTGACCAACGTAAAATTGCGAACACCTTTTGGCACTCGTTGAGTCTCTCATGCTGGAGTGGTTGGCTGTCGCTATCTAAAATGGCAGTGTGGCCTGCCATCTTGTTATTCCAAATGGTTCGCTGACGTTCAAAATCTCGAAAGCCACTGGCAATATTGAGATTAAAACCTGCCCGAGCTGCACTCTCTCGTAAAGTAAGCAAATCTTCACTGACTTGCTGATGGACAAGAAAATGTTTTTGACCAAATAGAACCTCAACCAAATGGTCTTGGTTTTTTCCAGTTAGTTGCTCGGGCGTCATCATCATGCCAATAAGTTCTCCATGATGTTTTGGTACATGTCAGTCAGTTTTTCTAGATCTGCTACGCTGACACATTCATTCACTTTGTGAATCGTCGCATTGATAGGGCCTAGTTCAACCACTTGACCTCCCATTTGAGCAATGAATCGACCATCAGATGTACCACCTGTGGTCAGCAATTCAGGGGCTTTGTGGTTTACGTCAGAGACGCCTTTCACTACCGCATCGAGCAAAGCTCCGGTATCGGTTAAGAAAGGTTGGCCACTTAGTGTCCATTTAAGATCGTAATCTAACCCGTGAGCATCAAGGGTAGAGTGCACACGTCGTTTGATTTCTTCATCAGTAAGCTCAGTACTAAAGCGGAAATTAAACTGAACCTCAAACTCACCCGGAATAACGTTGGATGCGCCAGTGCCAGCGGCCACATTCGGGATCTGGAAGCTGGTTGGGGGGAAGTATTCGTTGCCTTCATCCCACTTGGTTGCGGCCAGTTCTGATAATGCTGGCAGTGCTTGGTGAACCGGGTTATTAGCTAAATGTGGGTACGCCACATGGCCTTGAGTGCCTTTAACGGTTAAATCACCAGTGATAGAACCACGACGGCCATTCTTAACTACATCACCTACTGCATGGGTAGATGAAGGTTCACCTACGATACACATATCAATGATTTCGTTACGCGCCATTAAGGTATCAACCACGCGGGTGGTACCATTAATGAATGGGCCTTCTTCATCGGAAGTAATCAGGAAAGCAATCGAGCCCTTGTGATCCGGATGCTCGGCAATAAAGCGTTCTACCGCAACAACCATACACGCAAGTGAACCTTTCATATCGGCTGCGCCTCGGCCATGCAAATGGCCATCGATGACAGTAGGTTCAAAAGGTGGGGTATGCCATTGTTCTAATGGCCCTGCTGGCACTACATCTGTGTGACCTGCAAAGGTGAAAAGTGGGGCTTCACTTCCACGGCGAGCCCAGAAGTTCGTGGTGTCTTCAAACACCATGACTTCAATGTCGAAACCGAGCGCTTTTAAGCGGTCAATCATTACTTGTTGGCAACCCGCATCTTCAGGGGTAACCGATTGACGGCTAATTAAATCTTTAGCCAGAGCCAATACTGGGCTGTCTGTCATTTTTAAAATCCTTTTATTGCTCTTTATACTTGGCATTGCGTTGTAGTGGATTACTGCACAATGCCAACTACTTAGGGCTTATTGCTACGCAAAAATAGCGGCGTATTGATCCGCTTTAAATCCAATGTGGTATTGGCCATCGACCAAGAGAATTGGGCGTTTGATCATCGCTGGTTGCTCAACCAATAGCTCGATAGCGGTCTCTTGGTTTAAGCCATCTTTTTGTTCTTGGCTGAGCTGACGGTAAGTTGTCCCACGCTTGTTAAGAACCAGTTCCCAACCTAGCGCTTCGCAAAACTCACTCACCATCGCGTTATCAATACCTTGCTTACGGTAATCGTAAAACTCAAATTCCACACCTTCTGCTTCAAGCCATTTTTTAGCTTTCTTGATGGTGTCGCAATTTGGAATGCCATACATAGTGACTTTCATAGTTATCCTTCGAAGTGACTTTTTTGTTATTTCTGAATCCTATCAGGAAGTTGAACATGAGACAAAAAGTGTGACGCGTGCAGGTTTCATTTCATTGGTAAATGAACACAGCAACTTATCTTTCGGCCTCTTTTTATTGATGTGAAGTGCGATAAAATAGTAGATAATGACCAGTTGGAATGCCATACTGTTAATGTGCGTTGGACGTACCAATTAGCGAGTCTGGCAGAAGGTATTGCGATGACTAAAGTAAAGGCAGGTTTTGGGATAGAACCATGTAGCAAGTCACTATTTAGGCACTTGGCGTTGCCTTGGTACTGATTTAATAATTGGCTTGCTATTGCCTTTGGGTTTATTGCGATCATTGAGAAAAACATGAAATTACATTTGTCTTTGGCAGGCTTATTACTGCTAAGTTCGGGCGTCGCACTAGCGAATCAAGATAGTTTACCTAACAACCCTAATAAGTTGACCTACGAATCTCCTCAAGTTTGTGTAGAGCTTGGATCGCCTAAAAGCGGTTTTATTAAGAACTTCATTTCTGACGCTGAAAGAGCATTGCGAGTCGCGAAAGATCAAAAGCGCCCTTATAAAAGTAAAGTGACTTACATTGCTAATACGCTAAAAATAAAACAAAAGTTGCTTTGGTCAAAAAGTGGTGTGAAGCAAGCCCAACAAGAACTTCGCGCAAAGACACAAGAGATCATTGCGAAGAAAGAGCAAGACTTAAAGGTGAAGGCTTTAAACCCAGCTAACCAAGATTATAAGCAAAGAAATGCTTGCGGTGGTTACTATAGCCGCGTTAAAGAGCGAGTGATGTACCACAATGTGGTTGAAGATATTTACGCAGTGATGCTTCCACAAGCTATTGAGCAAGAAAAGCTTGCAAAGCAGCAGAGAGCAAAAGCTCAGGCTGAAGAAAAGGCAAAAGCGGAGAAGGCAGCCAAAGAGCAAGCTCTTCGTGAAGAAAAGCGCCAAGAACAGCAAAAAGCAAAGCAACAGAAACAGGCCTTACAACAAGAGAAAACAGCTTTAGTGAGAGAGTTTAATGCTCACAAGCCTAATAAAATACTGGTAACAGTCATTCGTAAAGATGGCAATGGAAACATAGAAGCGTATGCCTCTGAGCATGGTTCGTTTATTTTGCTTGACCCAAAAGGGCAAGTTAAATCAGCAGGTGCAATTTGGTTAGAGCTTGCAAAGAACTCACTGACGTTTAGTCGCAAAGATGTCAACGGTTTTACGCAAACCATCGAGTCTTACACCATTACAGACAAAGGCTCAAAAGCATTTACTCAATGGTCCAAGTCGGCAGAAGCAAAAAGTCTTTTAGAAGACATAGCTGCACTCGACGCAAAGATAGCTCAATTGACTCAGAAATAATCTCAGGTTTATAGCAATGTCGTTTATACAGAAAACCACCATGTTTGATACTCAGAGCTTGTTCTCTGCTAATGGACAGATCATTGGTTCATCGATTCAATCACCGTTTAATTTAGGCACTCACTATTACCAGCCGGGCAGCCCAAGCCCTACTCATCATGAAGTTGAAAATGCATTTGGCACCAATCATTACGATGGTTCTGGCCAATATTTAGGGACAACTCGTGAAGATGCATTAGGTAATAAACACTTTAATGGTGCAGATGGAAGCCATAGTTTTGTTCAAGAAAACGCCATGGGTGCAAATGTGTTTGAAAACGGCGTATTGACCAAGTCGATTGTTGGGGACTCAACCGATGCCCATGAGCTAGCAAGCAACTTTATGAGTGGTGCAGTTGATTTAAGTGACGATTTGGTGGACTTGATCTAATGAATTCTGTCGAAACATTGCACTCATCCGCTTATGTATTGCTGATGGAACTAGTCAAGCATGAACTTGCTTGTGAAGAACTCGCCTATTCGAGTCTTGCTCGTTTGCATCTCGATGTCATTGAATATGTTACTTACTATATTTCTGAAGACTATGGTGTTTACCGCGAAGTAGAGAGCCTCTATCCCGACACTGCTTTGCAGGCGACAGAGTTAGTGCTGACAAACATGCTATCTCGCAGCGAAACACAGGAATTCATTCGTGAGGTATCAGACGGTTTTCGCATGGGATCGAATCCGATCCGCTATTTTACTCGTGAGGGATTAAAAGATATTGAAGATATGCCTGAGTATCTTCAATTACGCCCGATAGTGAGATCTAGCGCTCTACCCATTGTTCTTAGTGCATTGGATGAAATGCATTCTCGAGGCGTTGAGGTGAGTCATTTGCTCGAAGCGATGGAAGGTGCATTTTGTTATATACAGGGCGTACTTGACGAAAACGGAGAGCTAACTCAGGCAGTGCATGATGATCCAGAGTTAATCGCTGTATGTGAGCAAGAGTACCAGACGCTGGTGGCAAACTGCTGGGAGTTCGGAGAAGTTGATGGCTCCATTGACTCTGGTATGGCAAAGGCGGGTAAAGTTGCTGGTGGGGTAACTGGCGCAATAGCTGGGGCGAAATTCGGAGCGGTCGTTGGCTCTGTTGTACCGGTTGTGGGGACGGTTATTGGTGCCGCGGTCGGTGGGGTAGCTGGCAACATGATGGGTAAATCTTTTGGGGAAGAGGTAACCCGACCAGACTTAAAAGATGACAAATCGGTAGAGAGGAATGAAGCGTTTGAATCCGCCGCGCGAGAAGCCTCAGACTATGCAAAAGAGACCGTAGAAGAGGCGATCGATATCGGTAAAGCACTCTCAAAGAAAGCATCTCGCTTCTTTTCTGGGTGGTGATAATTCATGCTAGCAGCTGCACTTTCCCCTTACATTGTCACTTTAGTGATGTGGTGCCAAATCGCGTTTGCTCTTTTCACCGGTAGTGAAATTGGGTGGTTTGACTGGCTAATCGTGTCCATTTTTTCTATCGGTTGCATTGGGCATTTGGCGTATCTATTTTTCACTAAGTCTCGGTAATTTTTATGAATATGCGGCCTTGTTGATGTTCAGCAAGGCCGTTTTTCGTTTTTGCTTTGGCAAACCCTAACTATTTGTATGGAAAATTGATTGCCACAACAAATCAAAAATGTGACGCATATATTTTGATGAGTAAAAAATACCCTTAGCTAAGGGGGGTAATGGCGACTTATTGATCAAACGCAACAAACAAATCGGCAAAACAGAAATAATGTGCATTGAAGTTTATAGGAGGTATCAATGGAACTGAGTCCTGTTTTTGCGAGACGTTTGTATTTAGCTCTGTTAGTTGAACATTTAGAGAGGCCAAATGTGCCTAAACTGATCGAGCAAACAGGGTGGCCGCGCCGCACAATTCAAGATGTGATTAAGGCGTTACCCGGTATCGGTATTGAGCTTGCTTTTGTTCAAGATGGTCGACGTCACAACGACGGCTATTATCAATTATCAGATTGGGGACCATTCGACAGCCAGTGGGTTGTCGAGCGCGAATCTGATATCGCAGCAAGCTTGGGCTTTTAAGCGTAAATCATTAAATTGTCTCGTCCTAAAATACGTTGACGATTTTTAGTAAGCCAGTAACTAACGTTACTGGCTTTTTTGTGTTGGATTTACTGGAAATTATCGCCATAGAAAGCTGAATTTAGGTTCCCCTTAGATATTTAATGAAACAAAGTTGGCTTCAAAGGGGGAAGTAAAAATTGATTGCTAATTAAAGCTGCAATTTTGTAGTTAACATAAGACGAAGTTAGCAAATGGAACTGGGATTATGTTAAGGCTATCTATAAGTAAAAATATTTATTTCATTTATGTATTGCAGATAATTCCTTTAATTAGTACGCCTTTCTTTGTGTATGGTGGAAGTTTAGATTTTCATGAAAATGAATCTAATTATTTCGAAGGATATAGTGCTAGCCCTTATTTTGGATTGTCTGTTTATTATAGTGATCTTGAGGACGATTCGTTTGGATATACTGAGCCCACTGGTATTGGTAAAAGTTTAATTGCCGGTGTTATGTTTGGAAAAAATATTAATTTTGATTTTACTTACTCTTTTGATTCAGAGTATGTTGCTAGTGAAAGTAGCGTTGATATAAATGTCTCATCTTTCGAAACTGGCGTTCAATACGATTTATTTCTGAGTGAAAAGTTTTATGTTTTTGGAAGAGTAGGTGCTGCGTATTGGAAGGTAAATAAATCAAGTATTTCTTCCTCTGATAATATCAAGTCTGATCTAAGAGCCTCTGGGGTTTCACCTGTTATTGGCTTAGGTTCCGGGTATGAACTGTCACCGGAAATTTCTATCTTTACTGGTTACAAATACTTTAATGATATTGGTAGTAATATTACAGGTTCGTATGATGAACATAGGTTATTTGTCGGAGGTAAGTACTTCTTTTTAAATTCGAGGTATGACAAAAAAACAGAATATGTAAATGAAGTGGAAATTGTTATAGATGAAGGGGTTTCTGAAGACTCTGATAAGTTTGTATTTATGACTTTCGATTCAACTAATTTTTCAGTTAATAGTTCTAAGATAAGCTCTTATGGTCGGTATAAGTTAATTGAGTTGGTCGGTTTTTTAAATGAAAACCCAAGCTACATGATTGATATTGTTGGGCATTCAGATTCCACTGGAACTAAGTTATATAATGAGAAGTTATCTTTAGAACGTGCTGTTTCTGTGTTTGATTTATTAGTATTAAACGGAATTTCTCCAGATCGTATGATGGTCTTTGGTGAAGGAGAAAGTAGCCCGAAAGCGTCTAATTTAACTACTGTTGGAAGAGCGGAAAATAGAAGGGTGGAAGTGGTTATTAAGAAAACGGCGTTTCGATGATTTATAAAACTGAATATTTTAATTAAGTCCTTTTAATTTGAAGTGTAAGTTGATTATAAGGAATACAAAATGAAAGCTAAGCTGTACAGACATCTATTAGCGTTAATCGTTATTGGAATAGCGGTTTCAGGTTGTAAAGGTGAGGATGCATTTTCTGGTTTCTCAGAAAATTTGATAGGTATTGAGTTCGGAAGTGACGGTGGCACGGGTACAGAGGGTGGCACGGGTACAGAGGGTGGTACAGGCACAGAGAACGGTGGCACAGGTACAGAGAACGGTGGCACAGGTACAGAGGGTGGCACAGGTACAGAGGGTGGCACGGGCACAGAGGGTGGCACAGGTACAGAGAACGGTGGCACAGGTACAGAGGGTGGTACAGGCACAGAGAACGGTGGCACAGGTACAGAGGGTGGTACAGGCACAGAGAACGGTGGCACAGGTACAGAGGGTGGTACAGGCACAGAGAACGGTGGCACAGGTACAGAGGGTGGCACGGGTACAGAGGGTGGTACAGGCACAGAGAACGGTGGCACAGGTACAGAGGGTGGCACAGGTACAGAGAACGGTGGCACGGGTACAGAGGGTGGTACAGGCACAGAGAACGGTGGCACAGGTACAGAGAACGGTGGCACAGGTACAGAGGGTGGCACGGGCACAGAGGGTGGCACGGGCACAGAGAACGGTGGCACAGGTACTGAGGGTGGCACGGGTACAGAGGGTGGCACGGGTACAGAGGGTGGCACGGGTACAGAGGGTGGTACAGGCACAGAGAACGGTGGCACAGGTACAGAGAACGGTGGCACAGGTACAGAGGGTGGCACGGGCACAGAGGGTGGCACAGGTACAGAGGGTGGTACAGGCACAGAGAACGGTGGCACAGGTACAGAGGGTGGCACGGGTACAGAGGGTGGTACAGGCACAGAGAACGGTGGCACAGGTACAGAGGGTGGTACAGGTACAGAGGGTGGCACAGGTACAGAGAACGGTGGCACGGGTACAGAGGGTGGTACAGGCACAGAGAACGGTGGCACAGGTACAGAGAACGGTGGCACAGGTACAGAGGGTGGCACAGGTACAGAGGGTGGCACAGGTACAGAGGGTGGCACGGGCACAGAGAACGGTGGCACAGGTACTGAGGGTGGCACAGGTACAGAGGGTGGTACAGGTACAGAGGGTGGTACAGGTACAGAGGGTGGCACAGGTACAGAGAACGGTGGCACGGGTACAGAGGGTGGCACAGGTACAGAGGGTGGCACGGGCACAGAGGGTGGCACAGGTACAGAGAACGGTGGCACAGGTACAGAGAACGGTGGCACAGGTACAGAGGGTGGCTCGGGCACAGAGGGTGGCACGGGCACAGAGAACGGTGGCACAGGTACAGAGGGTGGCACAGGTACAGAGGGTGGCACGGGCACAGAGAACGGTGGCACAGGTACTGAGGGTGGCACAGGTACAGAGGGTGGTACAGGTACAGAGAACGGTGGCACGGGTACAGAGGGTGGCACAGGTACAGAGGGTGGCACAGGTACAGAGGGTGGCACGGGCACAGAGGGTGGCACGGGCACAGAGGGTGGCACAGGTACAGAGAACGGTGGCACAGGTACAGAGGGTGGCTCGGGCACAGAGGGTGGCACGGGCACAGAGAACGGTGGCACAGGTACAGAGGGTGGCACAGGTACAGAGGGTGGCACAGGTACAGAGAACGGTGGGCGTGACGATATCACTGATCTTAGTTCTATTGTAATTTATCCTGCGACAAATGGAATTGTTATAACTAACCCACAACAAATGCTCTTATATTCAAACATTAAACTTAAAGCTGTTGGCAAATATAGAGATGGTACGGAAAGTGACATCACAAGCTTAGTAGTTTGGCGTAGTGATAATGATGAGATAATTGAAACAACTGGCGACGGGATTTTATCTGCAAAAAGTAGTGGAAGAGTTGATATTTTTGCAGAGTATAAAGAGGCTGGAGTCACAAGTGATGGGTATGCTATGTATGTTGGTACTAGTAGTGATACTAAATTTCCCGGTGTATGTGGACAGCAGATGAATGATAAGGGAAGATTTAAGTATATTGGTAAGTGTTTGAAGGTGGCTGATGATAAAGATGGTAATTGGTTCAGCTCTAACCCTAGTGCCGGCTTTCTTAAACATCACAATTTTATTCCGGTAGGAAATAGCTCAACAAAAGCTGATAGAGTTTATAAAACGTATATTGGAGGTCAGTATGAAATGGGTAATACTTCGGGACGGTTTTATCAGTTTGATGATGAAAACGATTCTCAATATGCCTTGTGGTGCAAATACTTAAGAGACATAAAACTTGCAGGCCGTGATAATTGGGACAGGGTCACGTTAAGTGAATTAATAGATTTTGTTGATTCAAAAGTAGAAGAATCAATAAAATCAGGAGAGATAATTAATGCATCAGGAGAGATAATTAACAATGCTAACCACGGTACATTAGGTACAGTTTATGGTTGGCCTGTAACTCACGAGCATCATACTAAAACAAAATTAGTAAATGATCCGGTACTTACTAAACTTTTAGATATGAATGGTTCTTTTGATAGGCGCAATACTAGAACTTTTGATAGGAAAACAATAGAACTTGATAAAAGCATCGTAAACAAAGGTGTATCTTGCATTGCTAGGAAATGAATATCGTAATATTAGAAATGTAAATAAGGGCCTCCTTTTTTAAAGGAGGCTTTTTAAGATAACATTAAAATTAATTAATAAAATTTTTAGTTGATGCTTTATATGTTTGTAAGTTGGGTATCAATTCTTGATATAAAGTATCGGACGTTAATACTAAGTTTTTTACCTCTGCGATATCGAAAATCTTTTTAATTTGTATTGTATAAAGATATATTTTCCCATATTCATCATTCTGGTTGTCTATCGCTAATCTAGTGGCTCCTATTTTTTCAAAGAACAACATACTTTTCTTTCCTCTAACTGTGAAAATAGCATGTGCTCTTTGAGCATATTTTCTTATCAAATGATTAAACGCTAGTCCAGCAAGTATTTCGAAATGTATAGAACTTTGTTGATATGCTAAACCAAACCAAACCAAGTTATCTGGGTATATTTGGTTTTTTTTTAGATAAGTAATGTTAGTAAGGTTGTACATGTATTTACAGTCGTCATAGAAGTAAATAACGGATTCCGACCCACTATTGCTGCTTATATGAAATACATTAACGTCCAAGTAGTATTTGTTATTATCTAAACGAGAAGATAATTCTCTAATAGATTTGATTTTTAATGCATAATGATAAATTTCTCTGCATTTATAGTTCTTTTTAAAGCTATAGTTGATGGTGTACTTTTTTTTTATATTCATTATGGAGCTGTAAGGGTTATTAAATTGAGAAGTGTAGTCCAAGTATGATTTATTACTAGTGAATGCTGTTTTTTCCAACTTCTCCCAACTTAAGTATACGTCGATTTTATTTGCAACGTGAGCTATGAGTAATTGTCTATAGAAAGAAGGAGTGGTTTTTCCAGTTGACCACCTGCTTAAAGTAACTGAATCTAGTCCGGAAAATTCTGTAAAACTCAATTGCAGTTTCAAAAGCAATTGATGACGAGTAAATACGGTTAATACTTGGTTGTTAAGAAA
>NZ_JAPPTI010000006.1 GCF_027587025.1 Vibrio sp. LaRot3
TAAATAAAACTTTCAGATTTAATCTGAAAGTAAAACTAGAATTTAGCATCATTAGTGTAAGACTATATTTTAGTAACAATTTGTGGAGAGATGGCTGAGTGGTTGAAAGCACCGGTCTTGAAAACCGGCATACGTTAATAGCGTATCTAGGGTTCAAATCCCTATCTCTCCGCCACATTAAAAAACCCGCTAAGCAATTAGCGGGTTTTTTACTTTTGCTCCACGCGAAAAATGAAAAAGCCTCGCTAGAAATAGCGAGGCTTTTTCATTTCTACTGTCCCGTCCTGAAATGGGTTTAATCTTTCGTCCAGAACGGTGTTATCGATGATCTCTATTCTTTGCCTATGCTGCGTGAACAACAGGTACAAAAAAGCCGACGCGAGTGCGTCGGCCAAAGTCATAACGGCTAATTAAGCACGTTTAGCGGCAATATCACGTAGTGCTTGCTTCTCTGCATCAGAAAGAAACGCAAGCTCAAGACCATTGTTCTGTGCTTGGCGAATCTGTTCTTGAGAGAGGCCTGCTTGCGGTGCTGCTACCTCGTATTCGTATGGTAATTCAATACCTTCTACTGCTGGGTCATCTGTGTTTAGACATGCAAGAACGCCATGCTCAAGGAATTGTTTGATAGGGTGGTTTGCTAGAGAGTCCACTGTACTTGTCTGGAAGTTAGATGTTAGACAAGATTCGATACCAATGCGGTTTTCAGCAAGGTAGTCCATTAACTTAGGATCGTGGATAGCTTTCACACCGTGACCAATACGAGTTGCGCCAAGATCACGTATAGCTTGCCACATGCTCTCTGCACCGGCTGCTTCGCCAGCGTGAACGGTGACTGCGAGACCAGCATCTTTTACTTGAGCAAAGTGTTTTACGAATTGCTCACCGGGTTGGCCAAGTTCATCACCTGCTAAATCTACTGCAACGATGTGATCTTTTTGAGTCAGGATGCCATCAAGTTCAGTCTGACAAGCTTCTGTGCCGAATGTACGGCTCATAATACCGATTAGGTTAGCTTTGATACCAAAGTCACGTACACCTGCCTGTACGCCGTCTACAACGGCTTCAACAACACCCGCAACCGGTAAATTGTGTTTCATTGCCATGTAGTAAGGAGAGAAGCGCAGCTCTGCATAGTCGATTTGCGCGTTTAGGGCATCTTCTACGTTTTCGTATGCTACGCGGCGACATGCGTCTAAGTCGCCTAATACAGCAACGCCCCAATCCAATTTAGAAAGGAAAGCAACAAGTGAAGGCTCAGCTTCAACAATTTGTACGTGGGGAGTAAGCGATTCAATATCATTCGCTGGCAGCGCTACACCAAATTTTTGGCCTAGTTCTAAGATGGTTTGCGTGCGAATGTTGCCGTCAAGGTGACGGTGCAAATCAGTCAGTGGTAAGTTCTTGGTTATCATTATAGTAATCCCAATAGTGTGAGTTGCACTTAGTATAAGAATCAAAGTACTGAGTGTCAGTACACTAAGGGTGCAAAATCGCCACTAATTGATGACTTCTACTTCATGTTAACCAAATCTGTTGGCCATTCTTCAAATGGTACTGGGCGGCTGTATAAGAAACCTTGTCCTTGTGGGCAGTTCAATTGAGCGAGCATTTCAGCTTGCTCTGGGGTTTCTATGCCTTCAGCGACGATCTCAACCTTCATACTTTTCGTCATGTTGATGATAGCTGCAACAATAGAGGTATCGAGCTGTTCTCTGTCGAGCTTGTTAACGAAGGTACGATCGATCTTAAGGCAATCGAACGGAAGTTTGTGTAGATAGGCTAACGAGCTGTAGCCGGTACCAAAGTCGTCAATGGCGATATGTACACCCAAGTCACGAATGCTTTGCATGTTTTGGATGGTCACTGGATCGTTGTCGACGATGCGGGATTCAGTGATCTCTAAGGTCAGGTTTTCTGCTGCAAGCCCTGATTCAGCTAAGGTTCGCTTAATTACCTCAATCAAATCTGGTTGGGATAACTGGTGTACCGATAGGTTGACGTGAAGATGGAAGTCTTTACCCCATTTCCCTTGCTGGATGCCACGTACAGTATCGTTACACGCTTGGATTAGGATCTGTTCGCCTATCGCGCCGATAAAACCGCTCTCTTCGGCAATCGGAATAAAATCAAGGGGAGAAACTAAGCCTGATGTTGGTGACAACCAACGAGCCAGTGCTTCTGCGCCCACGACTTTTCCGGTGTTTAGGTCAATCAGTGGCTGATAGAAAGGGACAAATTCACCTTGTTCTAATGCAGTCTTAATTTTGGATTGCATTAACGTGCGCTTGCGAGAGATGTCTGCCATCTCTGGACGATAATGGCTAGTGAACGTTGGCTCTAGCTTCGCATTGCTTAGGGCGATACTGCCATTGCGTAGCCATAACGTCATGCTGTTGTGTTTGTTCTCTTTTACCACCCCAAGAGAGACTTGAACCACAATGCTGTCTTGTCCCATGACAAATGGAGAGGCAAACATTTGACGAATGCGATTCTCGGTTAATGAGATCTCTTCATCAGAGAGTTGGCGAGGCAGGTAGATTGCAAATTCATCGCCACCAATACGTGCGATCATATTCTCTTCATCGAATAGGGCACGTAAACGCTCAGCGATGATGACAAGGAGTTGGTCGCCTCTGTGATGCCCCATACTGTCATTGATATCACGGAATTTGTTGATGCCAACTAGGATCAAGCAACCATCTAATGCGTCTAGCTTATCGCATGTATCAATCAAGCCTTGTCGGCTATACAGCTTAGTCAGCGAGTCATACAGAAGCTGAGTTCGAATCGCTCTGAATGATGCCTTTAAGTTGTCGGTCATCTCATTAAACGCGTGCACCAACATTGAGGTTTCATAGATGCTACCCGGTTTTGGTAGCGCACTATCCCAGTCACCTTTGGCGAGCTGCTTGGCAGCTGTTGCGGTTGAAGTGATGGGGGCAACGATACGATTGAAGGCAAATAAGCCGATGATGATGCCGATACAGCTGGCTATCAGACCAAGAATCCAGCTATCACGTTGGCTTTCTGGTAGTTTACCCAGTAAGTCGCTTTCTGAAATGGACACGCCGATGTACCACTTAAGGCCATATTGATCGGTATAAGGCGTGATGTGGTTGAAATAGCGTTCGCCTGAAAGGGCGTTACTGAAGCGGTTGATTTCATTGTCGGCGGGTAATTCACGTTGCGCGACGTATTCAGCACTCGCCTTAATCACAGGGTTAGCGCTTTCTACCGTCAGCAGTCGTTGCCCTTTCTCACTTAATTCTGTTCCCCAAGAGATTACGCTGCCACCGACGGAGTGAGCGATCAGACGTTGCTCGCCATCAAAAATGAAAATGGCAGCACTGGTTTTTTCTTGTTGTTTACTTAGGAAGTCATTAAAGGTGTCGATTTTTACATCGCTGACAACGACGCCTTGAAAATCTTGGTCATAAAAAACCGGAGTGATGGCCGATAGCGTAACTTCTTGTCGTTCATCCGCATTCGCATAGATAGATGACCAATGAGATTGGTAGCTGCCCACTACAGGTTGATACCATGGACGCACGCGAGGGTCATACCCCTCAATAACAGAGCGAATGCTATCGCTGACTTCATGACCTTGATAGATCACAAGGTTGTTATAAGTACGCTGGTCTTGCAGCATTAACGTGAAGTCATTGGTGTCTTCTTTACGCATTCCTACGTATTCACCACCTTCACCGCCGAAGCCTATGTTATCGAGTTGACTGACATTAGAGTAGAGATCTTGAAAGCTCTTCAATAATAAAGTTTGAATGGAAGAGAGGTCGTTTGTCCGATATAGGCGGTTAAATTCAATGTTATGGCGGAGAACCAAGCTAGCTTGAAAAGGGGTATTGAGAAAACGATCTAGCTCGAGAGTCACATTGTCGGTAAGTGATGAAAGCTGCTTACCACTGATGTCATGCACCATTTCTTCATAACTGGTTTTTTGAACAGCGACAATAACCCCAATCGTAAACAAAAAGACGATTACAAAGGGTAAAACGACTGCGGTTCTCAATGTTATGTACTTAGTTGCAGGCATGTTAAGCGTCTTGAGAAATGATGTACTGTAATATTATATTTTTTTATAGTTACGGGCGAGTACTTTTTGGTCAAAAAGTAGCAGCTAGTAGCTTGGTAAATAGTCAAAAATATCTAACTATCAAAGTAGTAAAGTTAGTTAAATATCATTATTCAACACAATTATAGCTTTGCGCTAGGTCATTAATACTATCAAAAGCACTATCTCACTGTTCAAAATGGAACTAATACAACTCTTTTAGCTTTCTTGTCAGTGTGTTTCTACCCCAGCCGAGCACCTTCGCCGCATCTTGCTTGTGACCATTTGTGTGCTCAAGGGCTGCTTCTAGTAGTATACGTTCAAACTCGGGAAGTGCGTAATTGAGCAGTTCTGAATCACCGTTATCGAGCGATTCTTTTGCCCAGCTTGCTAGCTGCACCTGCCAACTTCCTTGTCCTGATTGAGCTTGCACCACTTTAGCTTCAAGTAACTCATCCGGAAGGTCGTTAGGGAGAACTTCACTACCACTGGCCATAACAGTAAGCCAGCGACAGATGTTTTCTAACTGACGAACGTTTCCTGGCCACGCTAGTTTTGTGAGAGTTTCACTGGTGGTTGGGTGCAAGGTTTTAACATCAACACCTAGTTCTTCGGCAGCTAATTGTAGGAAGTGAACCGCTAATTTCTCAATATCTTGGCGACGCTCTCTGAGCGCAGGAATTTGAATACGAATCACGTTGAGGCGGTGGAATAAATCTTCGCGGAAATCACCTTGCTGAACGAGGCTCTCTAAATTTTGGTGTGTCGCCGCGACAATGCGGACATCCACCTTGATGGGTGAGTGCCCACCGACGCGATAAAACTGGCCATCAGCCAGTACGCGTAGCAATCGAGTTTGAATATCCAGCGGCATATCGCCAATTTCGTCGAGGAAGAGCGTACCGCCATTCGCTTGTTCAAATCGGCCTTGGCGCACACTGTTAGCGCCAGTAAATGCCCCTTTCTCATGGCCAAACAGTTCCGACTCAATTAAGTCTTTTGGAATCGCAGCCATGTTCAGTGCAATAAATGGGTTTTTCGCTCTTGGGCTGTGGCGGTGTAGGGCGTGGGCGACTAATTCTTTACCTGTGCCAGATTCGCCATTAATCAGTACAGAAATTGAAGAGCGCGATAATCGGCCGATCGCTCGAAACACTTCTTGCATCGCAGGCGCTTCGCCAATGATCTCTGGGGTAGGATTGACCTCCGGATCGACTTTGCTTTGATGTTGCTTCTGTTCTTGGCTGTGAGCCAGTGCTCTTTCGACTAAAGTCAGCGTCTCGTCGACATCAAAAGGCTTTGGAAGATATTCAAATGCCCCTTGTTGATAAGCGTTAACGGCGGCATCAAGGTCGGAGTGAGCGGTCATGATGATGACGGGCAAGTCCGGGGAGCGCTCATGTACTTGATTGAGCAGTTCCATCCCGCTGATGCCCGGCATACGAATATCCGAAACGAGTACGTCTGGTGTTTCGCGTTCTAAAGCCAGAAGCACACTTTCAGCATCGGCAAAGGTCTCGCATTTGATGTTGGCTGAGGATAAGGTCTTTTCGATTACCCAGCGAATTGAACTGTCATCATCGACGACCCAAACGTATCCTTTACTCATACTCTCTTCCTCACAGCAATGCGTTGTTATCGTTATTAAATTGGCAAGTAGATGGTAAAGCAGGTGTGCCCCGGCCAGCTTTCGACATCAATTTTGCCTTTATGTTGATCAATTAGATTTTGCGAAATAGATAAGCCAAGCCCAGTGCCGCCTTGTCGCCCGCTCACCATCGGATAGAACAAGGTGTCTTGTAAATCCGCAGGAATGCCCGGTCCGTTGTCGATGACCTCGATGCGAGCTGCAAGCTTATAGCGTTGGCCATGGATGTTGGCTTGGTGCACCGTTCTGGTGCGTATTGTTATTTTTCCATCGGGTTGTGGGGCTAGAATCTGACCGGCGTTGCTGACAATATTCAGCAGTGCCTGTTCAATCTGGTCTACATCCATCTCAATGTCGGGCAAGCTAGGGTCATAATCTCGTTCTATGATGACTTGTTGGCCAATATCTAACTCCACCAGTTGGCGAACTTTTTCCAAAATCAGATGTAAATTTTCTGATTTCTTTACCCCGGGCTTTTGTGGTCCAAGTAGCCGGTCTACCAATGAACGCAGTCGATCGGCTTGCTCAATGATGATCTGCGTGTATTCCTTTAAGTCGCGTTCTGGCAGCATTCGTTCTAATAGCTGCGCCGCGCCGCGAAGGCCGCCCAGCGGATTTTTGATTTCGTGGGCGAGGCCACGAACCAATAGTTTTGCTGCTTGTTGCTGAGCGTGTTGATTGAGCTCTTGTGACAAGCGACGTTGTTGGTCAATTTTGCGCATTTCGACTAACAACAGCAGTTCTTTTTGCCAAGAGATAGGGCTGACGGTGACCTCGAGCATTAATGGTTTGCCATCCACAATAAAAGTGACGTCACTATCGGTAATGCTTTGACCACTTTGTAAAGGTTGCGAGAGTAGCGCAAGGTCGAGCGAAGCGTGCTGAATTAAGTTACCAAGCGGTTGAGCGACCAACCGTTTAGCGCTTTGCGAGAACAGTTGCTCTGCGGCTGGGTTCGCGTAACGGACTTGTAGCGATTCATTCATGATCAGAATCGCTGTGACTTGGTGGTTAAGAATGATCTTGTCTAGCTCTTGGCTCACCCGTTGTCTCCTGCGGCTGCGTGCATCCTTGCTTTGCACCAATCTGGTGCATAAGGCTTAAGTATGGCTCATTCTTCTTATAAGAGAAAGAAAAATAGAGCTTAAAAAGCCGCAAAGAGAGAGGGTTAGGCCGGTTTTACCTTCGCTCTTTGCACATGCACGGTAATGGTAGGAGATAATGCAATTTGCTTGCCGTCTCTTATGGCTTGAATGGCAATGACATGGCTACCGCGATCAACGTTTTTTAATTGCCATAATGGTTCGATTTGTGGCGCGCCATAAGGTTTGCCATCAAACATCAGTTGCAGGTGTTCAGTCACCGCAAGGTCACGGTTAATTTGGGCTTGAATAGTGAGCTTTCCGCTATTGCTGCGAATGGCTTGATCATGCGCTGGTTGTAGAAAAGAGATAGTGAGAGGTTTTGGGGTAAGCTCTAGCGGTTGGTCTGTTTGAGCTTGTTGTTCAGGAGTGTCAGCGTTGGGTGGCGGAGTTTCCGGTAACAGTTCAGGGGCTGGCGCTGCTTGTTGATGCTTGGGTAGATCGAGAGAAGTCGCGTTAGGGTTGTCGGGGCTATCACTAAAGTGCAATACGCCTTTGTCGTCCACCCAAGTGTAGGCGGTTTGAGCATGGCAGTAGCTCGTTAATAATAAACCAAGTAACACGCTGCGAAGGAAAATCGTCATTGTTCATCTCTTCTTACCCGATCATTGATATGTCTATATTAGAGAATCCTATCTGACACCGCACAAAAAAAAGGCTCGCCTGCGAGGCGAGCCGAATTAACATGTAATTCTGATTAAACTGAGTAGTACAGTTCGAACTCAAGTGGGTGAGTTGTCATGTTGATTTTCTCAACTTCTTGCGCTTTTAGAGCGATGTAAGAGTCGATGAAATCATCAGAGAATACGCCGCCAGCCGTTAGGAACTCACGATCTTGATCTAGTGCATCAAGCGCTTGTTGTAGAGATTCAGCAACTGTTGGGATTTCTGCTGCTTCTTCTGCTGGTAGATCGTACAAGTCTTTATCCATTGCTTCACCTGGGTGGATCTTGTTCTTAATACCGTCAAGACCAGCCATTAGCATACATGCGAATGCTAGGTATGGGTTTGCTGTTGGATCTGGGAAACGTACTTCGATACGACGTGCTTTCGGGCTTGGTACTACTGGGATACGGATAGAAGCCGAACGGTTACGTGCAGAGTAAGCTAGCATTACTGGCGCTTCGAAGCCTGGTACTAGACGCTTGTACGAGTTAGTTGAAGCGTTAGCAAATGCGTTGATTGCGCGAGCGTGCTTGATGATACCGCCGATGTAGTAAAGCGCCATTTCAGATAGACCGCCGTACTTGTCACCCGCAAATAGGTTAACACCGTCTTTAGCAAGAGATTGGTGAACGTGCATACCGCTGCCGTTATCGCCTACAAGTGGCTTAGGCATGAAGGTCGCTGTTTTACCAAATGCGTGTGCAACGTTGTGTACTACGTATTTGTAAACTTGGATTTCATCCGCTTTCTCAGTTAGCGTGTTGAAGCGAGTTGCGATTTCGTTTTGACCCGCAGTTGCTACTTCGTGGTGGTGCGCTTCTACTACAAGGCCCATTTCTTCCATGATTAGACACATAGCAGAACGGATATCTTGTGATGAATCAACTGGAGCTACTGGGAAGTAACCACCTTTAACACCAGGACGGTGACCTTTGTTACCTTCTTCGTAATCAGAGCCTGTGTTCCATGCAGCTTCTACGTCATCAATCTTGAAGAAAGAACCAGACATGTCAGTCGCGAACTTAACGTCGTCAAATAGGAAGAACTCTGGCTCAGGACCAACAAGAACAGTGTCAGCTAGGCCTGTAGCGCGCATGTAGTCTTCAGCACGTTTAGCGATAGAACGTGGGTCGCGGTCGTAGCCTTGCATTGTTGCAGGCTCAAGAATGTCACAACGGATGTTTAGTGTTGCGTCTTCTGTGAATGGGTCAAGAACAGCAGATGATGCGTCAGGCATCATTACCATGTCAGATTCGTTGATGCCTTTCCAGCCAGCAACTGAAGAACCATCGAACATCTTACCTTCTTCGAAGAAATCAGCGTCGATTTGGTGTGAAGGGATAGAGATATGTTGTTCTTTACCTTTAGTATCGGTAAAGCGCAAATCAACAAACTTAACTTCGTTTTCTTGGATAAGAGATAAAACGTTTTCTACTGACATCTTGGATAACCTCCAGTGTTATTAAAGCGGTAATGGCTCGATTTTATTACTTGATGAAGTAATGCTTCTAAAATCCAGCATTGATTAAATCTTGAGTTTGTTTAATCGATGCTGATTTCTATAAAGCCAATTTCGTGCCAAATAAATTAATCCATTAATTTCAATGCATTAGGCTTGATTGCTATGTTTGCGTCACTATTTTTGCACTAACTTGGAACGTTATTGCACCATTTTGGTGCGCTAGGTTCGTCTTGCACAAGTGTGATGCAACACAGCTTTCTCATTCAGCCGATGTTTGATGAAGTTGTCAATGTTTAAGCCATGAATTTCGAGTGAAATTTACGCGAAATTGCAGTGGCCGAAGCGGGTGTATTGAGCAATCTCAGCTATGCTTAGCGTTGGTGAGTCATGAGGGTGAGAAAATCATGGCAAATTTGATGGAAAAGAAGCGAAAACATCAGGTGCGGATCACATATTTCTAGGTTTTTCGCCAAAATCTGGTACATTATGGCCGTTTTTTTAATCAGTAAATGTCGCCAGAGAACCACTGTTCTCAGCATGGGGGCATTTCATCTATTAAGTGAATCATAATCCATGGCTACTCCACAGATTGATAAATTAAGAAATATCGCGATTATCGCGCACGTTGACCACGGTAAAACTACCTTGGTTGATAAGCTGCTACAGCAATCAGGCACGCTTGAGTCTCGCGGTGAAGCTGAAGAGCGAGTCATGGACTCGAACGACATCGAGAAAGAACGTGGTATTACCATTCTTGCTAAAAACACAGCAATTAACTGGAATGATTACCGCATCAACATCGTAGATACTCCGGGACACGCGGACTTCGGTGGTGAAGTAGAACGTATCATGTCGATGGTAGATTCAGTACTACTTATCGTTGACGCAGTAGATGGCCCAATGCCTCAAACGCGCTTCGTAACGCAAAAAGCATTTGCTCACGGTCTTAAGCCAATCGTTGTAATCAACAAGATTGACCGTCCTGGCGCGCGTCCTGACTGGGTTATGGACCAAGTATTCGACCTATTCGACAACCTAGGTGCAACTGATGAACAGCTAGACTTTAAAGTAGTTTACGCTTCAGCACTGAACGGTTGGGCTTCTCTAGAAGAAGGCGAAACTGGCGAAAACATGGAACCACTATTCGAAACTATCGTTGAAGAAGTAGCGGCACCAGAAGTTGACCTAGACGGTCCACTACAAATGCAAGTTTCTCAGCTTGATTACAGCTCTTACGTGGGTGTTATCGGTGTTGCTCGTGTAACTCGTGGTAGCGTGAAACCAAACCAACAAGTGACTATCGTTGGTGCTGACGGTAAGCAGCGTAACGGTAAAGTGGGCACAGTAATGGGCTACCTAGGCCTAGAGCGTCACGAAGTTGAGCAAGCAAACGCAGGTGACATCATTGCGATCACTGGTCTTGGCGAGCTAAAAATCTCTGACACTATCTGTGCTCAAACTCAAGTTGAAGCGCTTCCAGCACTGTCTGTTGATGAACCAACAGTAACGATGACGTTCCAAGTAAACACGTCTCCGTTCGCGGGTAAAGAAGGTAAGTTCGTAACGTCACGTAACATCCTTGAGCGTCTAGAGAAAGAACTGGTACACAACGTTGCACTGCGCGTAGAGCAAACAGACGATCCAGACAAATTCCGCGTATCAGGTCGTGGTGAACTTCACCTATCTATCCTGATCGAAAACATGCGTCGTGAAGGCTTCGAGCTTGCAGTATCTCGTCCAGAAGTAATCATCAAAGAAGAAGATGGTCAGCTAATGGAACCGTTCGAGACGGTAACTATCGACGTTATGGAAGAGCACCAAGGCGGTATCATGGAGAACATCGGTCTACGTAAAGGTGAGCTGAAAGACATGTCTCCAGATGGTAAAGGTCGTGTACGTATGGACTTCGAAATGCCATCTCGTGGTCTGATCGGTTTCCAAACTGAGTTCATGACGCTAACGTCTGGTTCTGGTCTTCTATACCATACATTTGATCACTACGGCCCACACAAAGGCGGTAACATTGGTCAACGTGTAAACGGTGTACTAATCGCAAACGCGATGGGTAAAGCGCTAACAAACGCACTATTCAACCTACAAGAACGCGGTCGTCTATTCATCGGCCACGGTGTTGAAGTGTACGAAGGCATGGTTATCGGTATTCACAGCCGCGATAACGACCTAACAGTGAACGCACTGAAAGGTAAGCAGTTAACCAACGTTCGTGCATCTGGTACAGATGACGCACAGGTTCTTACTCCGCCAATCAAGATGACTCTTGAGCAAGCGCTAGAGTTCATCGATGATGACGAACTAGTAGAAGTAACGCCAGAAAGCATCCGTATCCGTAAGAAGTTCCTAACGGAAAGCGATCGTAAACGTGCTTCACGCGCAGCAAAATGATTGCCACGCTAGATTGAAGTAATGAAAAGCCCTGAGTTTGACTCAGGGCTTTTTTGTATCTGTTTAATGCAAATCAGATATAATTCATCCAGTTGCAAATAAATGGAAGAATTTGGATGAAGCCAATTATCATCTCTGGTGGCCCAGGAGCTGGCAAAACCACTTTGATCAATGCGCTTGCTGAGTGTGGTTATCAAACCTATGCGGAAGTCTCACGCACCTTGATTGAGCAGCAAGCGGCGTTGCCTGATGGCATCTTACCTTGGGTCGATTTGCCTAAGTTTGCGCAGCTGTGCCTTGATGTTATGAGCCAGCAAAAGCAGCAGGCAAGTGAGCATGATGTGGCGTTTGTTGATCGCGCTATTCCCGATATCTGCGGTTACTTGGCTCAAGCTGAGTTGGCAATTGAACCGCAATACATCGAGGGCAGTCGGGGCTATCATCCAATGGTGTTCATGTGCCGACCGAACTCAGAGATTTATGTGCAGGATGAGGTAAGGCCTTATCCATTTGAGGGAGCGCTAGATATTCACGAGTCGCTGGTGGCTGTCTACCAGCAACTCGGTTTTGAGATAAAAGAAGTGCCATGGGGCAGTGTTGCGCAGCGCGCTGCGTTTATCGAGCAGTCACTCGCGCTGCGATAAAGGTGGGTTATTTCGCGTTGAGCTGAGAGAGGAATTTATCCGATTCGGCAATCGCAGCATTCATTTGCTCAATGGCAAACTCAATGTCTCTTTCGAGCGAAATAAACTCGCCTTGTAATGAGCCAACAGCACTCGCATTTAGGTTATGCTTTAGGTACAAGGTATTGTCGCGCAACGTATTGAGCACAGGTGTCATTTTTTGCTCTGCCCGTTTCATTGCCTTGACCATGGTTGAGTACGACGCTTGAGTGTCACGCAGCTTTTGTTCACTAGAGCGGCGCAAAGATTCGCTGGTGTAGAGGTCGAGCTCTTGCTGCCATTCGTCAAATAGCGCTTGTGATACGTCTTCAATCGCTTCGATGCGGTCACTGACTCGCTGAGCGGCTTTCTCGCTGTCTTGGTATTTGTCGTTGATTTGGTTGTAGACGGTTTCCAGCTCCCCACCATCAAAGTTGGTCAGAGCTGATAAGGCTTCTAAGGCGCTAGTAAACTCTTGCTGAGCTTCTTGTTGAGACTCTTTAGCGTCTTCGACGCGATCGACCATAATGTCGCGTTTATGGATGCCGACCTGCTCCATTGCTGCATAGTAAGTGGATTGGCAGCCTGTTAGAGTGGTCACTGCAATGAGTAAAGCGAATAGATAACGCATCGTCACTTCCCTGTATAACATCGAGATGTTAAGGATGAATCAGATAATGGGTAGATACAAGTTGAAAATAGAACCCTATGTGCAGCGTAGCTTGCAGTTTGCGCGCTATCTCTTAAATCGAATGTCCCATGATCGAATTAACGTCAATGCGGGGTATTTGGCTTATATCACTTTGCTCTCTATTGTCCCTATGCTGACGGTACTGCTGTCGGTGCTTTCTTCATTTTCGATCTTCGCTGATGTAGGCGGAGTGATTCAAGATTTTGTCATTACGCATTTTGTCCCGACCGCTGGTGATGTGGTGAAGCAAGCGCTACTCGAGTTTGTTTCCAATACTGGTAAGATGACGGCGGTGGGTGGTGCTTTCTTGTTTATCGCCGCATTAATGCTGATCTCTAACATCGATAAGAACCTTAATTACATTTGGCGAGTGAAAAGTAAACGCCGCGCGGTGTTTTCTTTTTCAATGTACTGGATGGTGTTAACACTAGGCCCTATCTTAGTTGGAGCGAGTATTGCGGTGACCTCTTATGTCACCTCTTTGCAAGTGCTAGATAGCCAAGTCTTTTCTTCTGCATACCAAGCTTTGTTGCGTTGGTTACCTTTTATTTTGTCACTGTTGGCCTTTGCTGGTTTGTATATGTTGGTGCCAAACAAAAAAGTGCAACTTTCTCATGCCATGTTAGGGGCTATTATCGCTGCGTTTTTGTTTGAGCTAAGTAAGAAAGGCTTTGCTGCCTACATTACTCAGTTCCCTTCTTATCAGGTGATTTACGGCGCACTAGCAACGATTCCTATCCTATTTATTTGGGTTTATCTATGTTGGCTAATTGTTCTGATTGGTGCTGAAGTAACAGCTGCGTTAGGCGAGAAAGAACACTGGAGCACACCACCAGAAGTGATAAACTCATTAGCGCTAAATCAAGAATCAACAGAAGGAAATCGCAGTGATAGCTCTGATCCAACGAGTAAGTGAAGCAGCAGTAAAAGTCGATGGCGAAGTGGTCGGAGAGATCGATAAAGGGTTATTAGTCTTGCTTGGTGTAGAGAAAGACGATGATGAAGCGAAAGCCAAACGCTTAATGGAAAAAGTCACGACTTACCGCGTGTTTGGTGATGATGAGGACAAGATGAACCTCAACGTTAAGCAAGTCGATGGTAAGGTACTGGTTGTGTCTCAGTTTACTTTACCTGCGGACACAAAAAAGGGCACTCGTGCAGGTTTTTCTCGTGGTGCACACCCTGTTGATGCAGAGCGCTTGTATAACTACTTTGCTGACCTGTGTGAGCAAGTGTTACCGACACAACGTGGACGTTTTGCTGCGGACATGAAAGTCTCGTTAGTGAATGACGGACCAGTCACTTTCTGGTTGCAGGTATAATAGGTTTCAACACAACAAGCTAATGGATTTAGCGAGCCAGAACTGGATATTTAAGGTTCTAATTTAAAAGGGAATTTATGTTTAAATTAATCACGCCTAAAACAGATAACCAACTCAACAAGTATTATCACTTCCGCTGGCAAATGCTGCGCGAACCATGGCGCATGCCGCAAGGTTCGGAAAAAGATGAGTTTGATGCGATGAGTTACCATCGCATGATTGTTGATGGGCGTGGTCGGCCTATTGCTATTGGTCGCTTGTACATTACCCCCGATCACGAAGGCCAAATTCGCTATATGGCGGTAAAGGGCAATCGTAGAGCTAAAGGCATGGGATCGCTTGTGCTGGTGGCGCTAGAGTCATTAGCACGGCAAGAAGGCGTTAAGCGTTTGGTGTGTAACGCCCGTGAAGATGCCATCTCCTTTTACGAGAAGAACAATTTTGAGCGCCGTGGTGAGTTGACCGATGAGCGTGGCCCTGTACGCCACTTACAGATGGTTAAACCGCTTGACCCAATGGCTAACGTATTGCGAAAGCCGGAATGGTGTAGTGAGCTGCAAGAGCGTTGGGAACACCATATTCCGATCAGCGATAAGATGGGCATTAAGATAAACCAATACACCGGTTATCAGTTTGAATGTGGTGCTCAGCTAAACCCTAACTTGAACCCCCACAATACTATGTTTGCTGGCTCAGCTTTTACCTTAGCGACGTTGACTGGCTGGGGAATGACTTGGCTGTTAATGAAAGAGCGCAATCTGCATGGTGATATTGTGCTCGCCGACAGTCAGATTCGTTACCGAAAACCGGTCGAACAAAACCCGATTGCTAGTACCTCTCTGGATGGCATCAGTGGTGACTTAGATCGGTTGGCTTCTGGGCGCAAGGCGAGGATCGTTATCCACGTGACGATTTTCAGTGGTGATGTCGCAGCCGTCGATTTTGTCGGTACTTACATGCTATTGCCCAATTACAAAGCAGTGCTCGATTCAAGGCTCGATTGCTGAGTCGGCGTTGATTGAATTTGGCAAAGGTTGCGTAAGTTGAGCACACCTGAAATTGCCTCGAATTGAAGATGTTGGCAAAGGTGCTGAGATTCCAATATAAAGGTTGCCAGCTCTGGCTTGGTTAAGTCGACTTTACCTGCAAGCATTGGCTGATCGCTGTTCGATGGGCTATGCAGGGAGATTCGGCCTCTATCGGCACTAATTGTAATGTCATCTAAGGCAAAACTCTGCTCAAATGTTTGTTGTTCAGCATGCTTTCCAAGGCTGAGATAGCCCTGACGAATATTCGCGGATATTTCACCGGATAGTGAATGCGCCAACATCGAATAATCTCCCGCCAAACCAGACAACTCAGCTGAAAAATCAACAATACCGCTCACTTTTAGCGGTTGTTTTTCTGTGCTGAGTGTTTGATTAAATGGTAAGCCATCGAGTTCAATCGAGATCTGCCATGGTGCGCTCAAGCTGTTGCGTTGCCATTGACCATTGGCACTAATGTAGCCTTGTTCTAAAGGCAATAGCGCACGATCTAGAGTCCAGAGGTTATTGTTGACGCTCATATCTATCGCGGCTTGAGTAGTGAGATATTTATCCACACTTGCACTGTTGACGGTGGATGTCACCTTACCTTGCCATAGACCAAATTGCCCATCGCGAATCAGCTCTAACTTCTCGCCATCTAAGTTCAGTCCTGATAGCTGCCAGAATGGTTTTTTCTCGAGTTGAATGATTTGTAAGTTATTGATATCCAAATTTTGGATGTGCAGAGCTTGTAGTTGTTTGACCTGTTGCCACACTGTCAACAGTTCTGTTTGGGCTTGTTCTAGCCACTTCATCCTCGTGAGGTTTAAATACTCAAGATCAATGCTATTAGGTTGAATATCCCCTTTAAGTTGCACGCGCCCCTGCTGCCAATCACTGTCGAGCTCTTCAATGGCTATTTTTTGTGGTGTTAGCGTTAGGGTGGCGGTTGGCTCAACCCATTGTTGCTGGTGGTAGCGAATCGAATCCGCGTTAAAGGAGAGGTAGGCTTGCTCTTGCTGCCAAATGGAATGTTTGACTAAGACGTTCTCCAATGAGGCGTCGACATTAGTGAAACTCGCGCCATGAAGAGTGAAATTGCTTTTGAGAATATCGAGGCTATTGATGCTTTGGATATGGCTGGAAAGCGGTGATAGTTGCTTAATCCAGTTTTCTATTGGCTGCTCTTTATTGAGTGAGAGTTGATCAATCGTGACATTGACTAAAGACCAACCCTTAGCATATTGCTCCGCTTGGCCTGATATTTTGGCTTTGTTCCATTCAAATGAAGCACCATACACAGTGCTGTCTTGAGCCTTGTAATCGATATCGACCAGTAGGTTGTCGAGTGCCTGACCATGCAGGTACAACTGTTCCGCGGCAAGTTGAATGTTGCCAAATGGGATTAGCTGTTGGCTCGACCATTGTGGCTCATCAATTTGCAGGTCAACGCCGCGTGCTGACCAATGTTGGCCCGAAAATTCACTTTGTTTAAATGCGAGCTGCTTTACCTCAAACGCTTTAAATGAAGCGAGCGAATGTTGGCTTAGATCGATATTGGCTTGCTCGATGACGATAGCATCAAACTGCCATTGATCTTGGTTTGGGAGTGATTGAGTGAGCCAAAGTTCTACTTTGGGTAGGTAAAGCGGCTGCTGCTCTCCAATCGTGACGCCTTCAAGGGCTAATTGAAGTGGTGGGGTGTAATTTGCCGATTCCACATGGATTTTTTGCTCAGAAAGCTGGCTGAGAACTTGGTTCACTATTGGCGTAGCGTAGCGGCTTTGCAATAAGCCAAACAGCACAGCACTGGTAATCACAACCAGAGCTATTAGAGCAATTAAAGTAATGCGAATCGGTTTTTTCACAGCGTGGCTATCCTTAAACGATCATCTTGATGATTAAACCTAGCAATTGGGTTTGGTGCAACAAAAAAGCCCCTCAATAGAGGGGCTTGGTCAACTAATTTGAGACTAAGTCACTAATCCAGTTGTGGACCAGCTGCAACTAGCGCCTTACCTTCAGCGTTATCAGTGTACTTATCAAAGTTATTGATGAAGCGCTGAGCTAGGTCGTGAGCTTTGCTTTCCCATTGTAGAGGGTCAACATAAGTATCACGCGGGTCTAGGATGCTAGGGTCAACACCCGGTAGCGACGTTGGTACTTCCAAGTTGAATACTGGAATATGCGCAGTTTCTGCTTTCTCAATTGAGCCATCTAAGATCGCATCAATGATGCCGCGAGTATCTTGAATAGAGATACGCTTACCACTGCCATTCCAACCCGTATTCACTAGGTATGCTTCAGCACCTGCTGCTTCCATACGTTTCACTAATACTTCAGCGTACTTAGTTGGATGTAGCGTTAGGAATGCTGCACCGAAACACGCAGAGAAGGTTGGTGTTGGTTCAGTAATGCCACGCTCTGTACCCGCTAATTTCGCAGTGAAGCCTGATAGGAAGTGGTATTTAGTTTGCTCCGGTGTCAGTTTCGATACTGGAGGTAATACACCAAACGCGTCAGCCGATAGGAAGATCACTTTGTTTGCATGACCACCTTTTGATACCGGTTTAACGATGTTTTCAATGTGATGGATTGGGTAAGAAACACGAGTGTTCTCTGTTTTAGAACCATCATCAAAATCGATAGAGCCATCATTACGAACCGTTACGTTTTCTAACAGCGCATCACGACGGATTGCATTGTAGATATCTGGCTCTGCTTCTTTAGAAAGCTTGATGGTCTTCGCGTAACAACCACCTTCGTAGTTGAAGACGCCATCATCATCCCAGCCGTGCTCATCATCGCCGATTAGTGCACGTTTAGGGTCTGTTGATAGTGTTGTTTTACCTGTGCCAGATAGGCCGAAGAATACGGCAACATCGCCTTCTTCACCCATGTTGGCACTACAGTGCATTGATGCAATGTCTTTTAGAGGAAGGAAGTAGTTCATCATCGCGAACATACCTTTCTTCATCTCACCACCGTACCAAGTACCGCCGATCAATTGCATGCGTTCAGTTAGGTTGAATACGGTGAAGTTTTCAGAGTTCATGCCGTGCTCTTCCCATTTCTGGTTCGTGCACTTAGCGCCGTTCATTACGACGAAATCTGGTTCAAACGTTGCCAACTCTTCTTCTGTTGGACGAATGAACATGTTTTTCACAAAGTGAGCCTGCCAAGCAACTTCAGTAATAATACGGATGCTTAGGCGAGTGTCTGGGTTTGCACCACAGTAACCGTCGATAACAAATAGGCGTTTGCCTGAAAGCTGGTTAGTGACGAGCTCTTTCAGATCGCTCCATGCTTCTTGGGAAAGAGGCTTGTTATCATTTTTAACTGCGTCAGTTGTCCACCACATGTGTTCTTCTGTGGTAGCGTCTTTGACGATGAACTTATCTTTAGGTGAGCGACCAGTAAAGATACCTGTGTCTACCGCTACTGCGCCAAGTTCAGTGACTACGCCTTTCTCATAGCCTTCCAAATCTGCGCGAGTTTCTTCTTCAAACAACATTTCGTAGCTAGGGTTGCGTACAACCTCTTTTACGTTATGAAGTCCGTGCTTGGTTAGATCAATTGTTGCAGCCTTTGTATGTTCCATAACGGTCATAGGTGCTCCTTTGTGGAAAGTTTTTGTAGGGATTTTGTAAGAATGTTTTATTTTTATCTGCTCACCATGCTAGCAACGGGCCGGGGATAAAACAGCGAGATAGTTCAAAAATTACCCACTATTATCTTATGGATTTAGGTGACTCGTCACATATTGGCTCGGATATTTTATCGTGCACGCAAACCATTGCGCTAGTGCATAAATATTATTAATACATAGAAATTAAGTATGGCATTCTGTGTGGTGAGGCTAGGCTATTGCTGGGTTTTGATCACAAAAAAAGCCAGCGTAACGCTGGCTTTATAAGGGATTAATATGCTTGTTATGTGATGCAAATTAATGAATTGTTTTGTTACCTTTTTCTGCTTCACTGAACAGTTCAGCGACTTGTGGTTCGTCGAACGTATAATTCGTGCCGCAGTAATCACAATGTAAAGAAATTGAACCAACTTCCTTCAAAATGTCATTAATTTCAGTACGGTCGATGGTAATGATCGCCGCGCCACTGCGCTCACGAGAGCAACCACAGTAGAACTCTACTGGCTGAGGTTCGAATAGACGTACCGTATCTTGGTTGTATAGACGGTAAAGCAGTTCGTTAGCAGGAAGGCCAAATAGTTCTTCATCTTTAACGGTCGCAGTCAGCTGTTCTAGGTGCTCAAAATCATCAGCACTACCCGTGCCGTCAGGCATCACTTGGATAAGCATACCGGCAGCGTGTGGCTTGCCTTCAAATTCACCAGTGCGAATCCAAAGACGCGTTTTTAGCTGTTCAGAGTTTGCGAAGTAACCTTCAAGCACTTGCGCTAAGTTATCGCCTTCTAAACCCACAACACCTTGGTAGCGTTCGCCTTTCTTCGGTTGGATGGTGATTACTAGGTAACCTTTACCCATCATGTCGTGCAGGCTAGCGTCGTCTGCGATATCGCCTTCCCAACGTGCAACACCACGGATCTTCTGATCGTGGTCGCCATTGATAACCGCTAGAGATACAGGGCCATCACCTTGCAATTGCATAGTGATAGAACCTTCAAATTTTAGCGTCGCAGTTAAAAGAGTGGTTGATACAAGCAGCTCACCCAGCAGCTTTTGTAGTGGTGCTGGATATTCCTTGCTGGAAATAATTTGCTGGTACGCTTCATCCAGTTGTACCAGTTCGCCACGTACCGAAAGGTCTTCAAATAGGTAACGATTTAAAACATTGCTCGTGTTTACAGTGTCAGTCATTAGAACATTCCAGCTTTATTGGTGTTTAAATTTAATGATGTCGCGGCGCTGCTTTTTATCAGGGCGGCGATCAGGGCTAGGGTTATGAGCATGAAGTTTGCGGCGCTGAGCGTTATCTTCGCGCTTAGCCAGACTTTCCGCAGTTTCTGTGTAGAGAGTTTGAGCTTCTGGTGCGCCACGGCGTTGATCGGAAATTTTCACGATCGTGACTGTCTTCTCTTCGTGCCCTTGGCGCAAAGTGATCACCGCACCCAGCTCGACGGTTTTACTCGGTTTGCTACGTTGGCCATTATAGTGGACTTTGCCACCATCGACCATATTTCGCGCAATAGAACGTGTTTTGTAAAAACGCGCGGCCCAGAGCCATTTATCTAATCTTACTGCTTCAGTTTGGGAACCCATTTCGCCTTTTACCCTCTAATAGGAGCTACATCGGCATTAACAATGGTGATGGAGTGCTCATTTTTCAAGGTTCAAGTGAACATTAAGGATGAATGCTATACTGTATGTCTATTTTTAGGTACAGACAGGTTTCATAATTTGATAGAATAATGTGTTGGCAGTTTGATTACTTTTTTGTAATTAAATTGGGCAGTTGGCGTTAGATAGCTAGAAAAAATAGCAAAGACGGATACAGGGAAAACGAGTGAATCAACTTCGTTTAGGCTCATCACAAGGGCTTAAAATTATTAATGTGTTAAAGCATAACCAAGGCCGAATTAGCGCTTGGGTGACCACTGTTTTATTGATTTTGACCGCATGGATTTTAGGTCAGTTGGTGTGGAAGCCTTTGGTTTCACCTCAAGTTGCGACATGGCAACCTACCAAAGTAAACCGCTCGGTAAGCTCTGAACCGCAACTTAATATCACGCAGCTGCAAGATAGCCATCTATTTGGTGAGTTCAAAACCACTCAGCCAGTGGTGGCCACCAAGCCAAAATTAGAAGACGCGCCAAAAAGTCGTTTGAATGTGACTTTGGTGGGCGTTGTGACTAGCACGCAAGCCGAAAAGAGCCTTGCGGTGATTGCTCAAGGCGGGCAGCAGGCCACGTATGGTATTAACGAGACCATTAAAGGTACGCGCGCGAAATTGGTTCAAGTGCAAGGCGATCGCGTTATTGTTGATAACGCAGGTCGTAATGAAACTGTGATGCTTCAAGGGATTGATTATTCGCGCCCAGTGCAGAATAGCTCAGCAAAAAGCAAACCCCATAATCAAACGACCCCTACACTCTCTAATCAAACAAAAAATCAGCTTGCCAAGGTGCGAGCTGAAATTAACAAAGACCCGAAACAAATTTTCCAATACGTTCGTATGTCTCAGTTCAAGCAAGGTGACGCCATTATGGGTTACCGCTTATCGGCAGGGAAGAGCCGAGAACTATTTGAATCTGTAGGCTTACAGGACGGAGATATTGCGACGCACCTAAATGGTCAAGACTTACGTGAACCCTCAGCGATGGGGGATATTTTTAGTCGCTTATCTGAATTAACTGAATTGAATTTAACCGTAGAGCGCGATGGTCAGCCCTACGATATTTATATCGAATTATAACTCGCGCAGACAGTTATCCTTGAAGGAGTAAAGAGTGAAGCATTGGCTTAAGAGAAGCGCATGGCTTTTGGCAGCAAGTTTGGCTGCCTCACCAATGGCATCGGCAAACGAATACAGTGCTAGTTTCAAAGGTACTGATATTCAAGAATTTATTAATATCGTCGGTCGAAATTTAGAAAAGACGATCATTGTCGACCCATCCGTGCGTGGAAAGATTGATGTGCGTAGCTACGACACTCTTTCCGAAGAGCAGTATTACAGCTTTTTCCTCAACGTACTCGAAGTCTACGGCTACGCAGTAGTCGAGATGGATAACGGTGTTATTAAGGTCATTAAAGCTAAAGATGCTAAAACGTCGGCAGTGCCAGTGGTTGGTGATGGCAAGGTTTCAGGCGATGAAGTGGTCACGCGAGTGGTTGCGGTGCGCAACGTGTCAGTACGTGAGCTTTCGCCTTTGTTACGTCAACTGAATGATAACGCGGGTGCGGGTAACGTTGTTCACTATGATCCAGCAAACATCATCTTGATTACTGGTCGAGCGGCTGTAGTGAATCGCCTCGCGGACATCATTAAACGTGTTGACCAAGCTGGCGACAAAGAAATTGAAGTGGTGGATCTGAAAAACGCATCTGCGGCTGAAATGGTACGCATTGTTGATGCGCTAAATAAGAGCACAGAAAACAAAAATGCTCCGGCCTTCTTACAACCTAAACTGGTTGCTGATGATCGCACCAACTCGATTCTTATCTCTGGTGATCCACAAGTTCGTAAGCGCCTGCGTCGTTTGATTCAGCAACTGGATGTTGAAATGGCGACAAAAGGTAATAACCGCGTGGTTTACCTTAAATATGCGAAAGCAGAAGAATTAGTGGACGTACTGAAAGGCGTTTCAGACAACCTACAAGCAGAAAAAGGCAGCGGTAAAAAGTCATCTAACTCAGCGCAGCGCGCAGAAGTGGTGATTGCTGCTCACCCTGCAACCAACGCGCTTGTGTTAACCGCGCCGCAAGACATTATGGCAGCACTTCAAGATGTCATTTCTCAGCTAGATATTCGCCGAGCGCAGGTACTGATTGAAGCACTGATTGTGGAAATGGCCGAAGGTGACGGTATTGACCTTGGCGTACAGTGGGGCTCGTTAGAAACTGGTGCAGTGATTCAATATGGTGGTGGTACTGGCGGTGCACCTTCTATCGGTCAAGTGATGGTTGGCTTGGAAGAAGCCGGCGACCAAACCAGTACCGAATATTACACCGATAGCAACGGTGATCGTGTTCCTTACCAAGTTACAGAGTCTGGTAATTACGATACGTTAGCTTCCGCTCTTGCAGGCGTAAATGGCGCGGCTGTCAGCCTAGTAATGGGTGATTGGACAGCGCTGATTAACGCCGTATCGCGAGATTCGAACTCAAACATTCTTTCATCCCCGAGCATTACCGTGATGGATAATGGTGAAGCGTCATTCATTGTGGGTGAGGAAGTGCCGGTTATTACGGGCTCTGCTGCTGGCTCAAACAATGATAATCCGTTCCAAACCGTGGATCGTAAAGAAGTGGGCATCAAGCTGAAAGTCGTTCCACAGATCAACGAAGGTAACTCAGTTCAACTTAACATTGAGCAAGAAGTATCGAACGTGTTGGGTGCAAATGGCGCGGTGGACGTGCGTTTTGCCAAGCGTCAGCTAAATACGTCTGTGATTATCGAAGATGGCCAAATGATTGTATTAGGTGGTTTGATAGATGAACGTGCGCTAGAGAGTGAGTCTAAAGTGCCGCTGCTAGGTGATATCCCAGTGCTTGGTCACTTGTTTAAGTCGACCAGTACTCAGGTTGAGAAGAAAAACCTGATGGTGTTCATCAAGCCAACCATCATTCGTGAAGGAGTGACTGCGGATGGCATTACTCAGCGTAAATACAACTTTATCCGTGCTGAGCAGCTGTACAACGCGGAAAAAGGTTTGAAACTGATGGATGATGGTCATATTCCTGTGTTGCCAGAGTTTGGTCAGGAGCTTCGTCACCCACCTGAGATTCAAGCCTTCATTGATCAGATGGAAACCAACTAATGAGTGAGTTTGCAAGGGAGATGTCTCATCGCCGCTTACCGTTTGGTTTCGCTAAACGCTTTAACTTGGTGTTGGAGTCAGAGTCGAATGGCTTAACCCTTTATTACGTTGAACCGTTAGCGATGGAGTCTCTGCTTGAAGTGAAGCGAGCGGTGAATCAACACTTTGATTTACAGTCGATCAGCAAAGCTGAATTTGAGAAAAAGCTCACTCAAGCCTATCAACGCGATTCTTCGGAAGCGCGTCAACTGATGGAAGACATTGGCGCAGACAGTGATGATTTCTTCTCATTAGCCGAAGACTTACCGCAAGATGAAGATTTGTTGGAATCGGAAGACGACGCGCCAATCATTAAATTGATCAATGCGATGCTAGGCGAAGCCATCAAAGAGGGCGCTTCCGATATTCACATTGAGACGTTTGAAAAAGCGCTGCTGATTCGATTCCGTGTCGATGGCGTATTACGTGATGTTCTATCACCAAGCCGTAAACTCGCACCTTTGTTGGTATCAAGGGTGAAAGTCATGGCTAAGCTGGATATTGCCGAGAAACGAGTACCACAAGATGGTCGTATCTCGTTGCGTATTGGTGGCCGCGCGGTAGATGTCCGTGTTTCTACTATGCCATCTTCTCACGGCGAACGCGTGGTCATGCGTTTGCTAGATAAAAACGCCACCCGACTCGATCTGAAAAGCTTGGGGATGACCGAACGTACCCATGATCAGTTCCGAACCATGATTGAGCGCCCGCACGGCATCATCTTGGTAACGGGCCCTACCGGCTCAGGTAAATCGACCACTCTCTATGCTGGCTTGCAAGAGCTTAACAGCAACGAAAGCAATATTCTGACCGTTGAAGACCCGATCGAATTTGATATTGATGGCGTGGGTCAAACTCAAGTTAACCCTAAAGTAGACATGACATTTGCTCGTGGTCTGCGTGCTATCTTGCGCCAAGACCCAGATGTAGTGATGGTGGGTGAGATTCGTGACTTAGAAACCGCGCAAATGGCCGTTCAAGCCTCATTGACTGGTCACTTGGTGATGTCGACCTTGCACACTAATACCGCAGTGGGTGCGATCACTCGTCTGCGTGACATGGGTATCGAACCTTTCTTGATTTCGTCGTCATTGCTAGGCGTGTTAGCGCAGCGTTTAGTAAGAACATTATGCCAAGACTGCAAAGTGCCTTACCAAGCGAATGTGACACAAAAGCAGATGTTCAATCTGGCGGAATCTGACTCATTAACTTTGTATAAACCCCAAGGTTGTGAGAAGTGTAATAACAAAGGTTATCGCGGCCGTACTGGTATCTATGAGCTATTGGTGGTCGATAGCAAAACCCAAGAGTTGATTCACAACGAGTCGGGCGAGCAAGCGATTGAAGCTGCTGTACGTGAACATACCCCAAGCATTCGTGATGATGGTTTGGAGAAAGTACGTTTAGGCATTACTTCGCTTGAAGAAGTGATGCGGGCGACCAAGGAAGGCTAATGGCAGCGTTTGAATACAAAGCACTCAACGCCCGAGGTAAAGCGCAAAAAGGCGTTATCGAAGGTGATAATGCCCGCCAAGTTCGTGCTCGCCTGAAAGAGCAAGGCCTAGTGCCGGTTGATGTGATTGAGACGCGTCAAAAAGCCAGTAAGCAGCAAGCCGCAAACACGTTGCAGTTTAAGCGGGGGATCAGCACGCCAGATTTGGCTTTGATTACTCGTCAGCTTTCTACCCTAGTGCAATCGGGTATGCCGCTGGAAGAGTGTTTAAAAGCGGTGTCTGAGCAATCTGAGAAGCCTCGTATTCGAACTATGTTAGCGGCGGTTCGCTCTAAAGTGGTCGAAGGTCATACATTGGCTGACGGTCTTGCAGATTACCCTCATATCTTTGACGAACTGTTTCGCGCCATGGTTGCCGCCGGTGAAAAATCTGGCCATTTAGACTCTGTGTTAGAGCGTCTTGCAGATTATGCTGAGAATCGACAAAAGATGCGTAATAAGCTGCAACAAGCGCTGATTTACCCCATTGTGTTGGTGGTGTTTTCTATTGCGATTGTGACCTTCTTACTTGCGTCAGTAGTACCTAAAATCGTGGGTCAGTTTGTGCAGATGGGGCAAGAGCTGCCGTTTTCGACCCGTGTTCTGATCGCGTCGAGTGATTTTGTGCAGCATTGGTGGGTGTACATCTTAGTCGCGATTATTGCTGTGACTTATGGCGTTAAGTTCGCGCTGTCAAAGCCAAACGTACGTCTAGCGTGGGATAGAAAAGTCATCAACATGCCTGTAGTGGGTAAGATTGCTCGTGGTTTGAATACCTCGCGCTTTGCTCGCACGTTGTCGATTTGTACGTCCAGTGCCATTCCTATCTTAGAGGGGATGAAAGTTGCGATTGACGTAATGTCGAATCAGTTTGTGAAACAGCAAGTGACGTTGGCTGCTGATCGCGTCCGTGAAGGTGCGAGTTTGCGTAAATCGCTCGATCAAACCAAATTGTTTCCACCGATGATGCTGCACATGATCGCGTCAGGGGAACAAAGTGGTGAGTTGGAAAGCATGCTGACCCGCGCAGCAGATAACCAAGACGACAATTTTGAGTCGATGGTGAACATCTCGTTAGGGATTTTTACCCCATTGATGATTGCTGTGATGGCGGGTTTGGTGCTGTTTATCGTAATGGCAACCATGATGCCGATATTAGAAATGAATAATTTAATGAGTCGCTAGCGTATAGTCTGGCAGTGGCTCATCAAACATTGTGTTATTGGAGAAAACAATGAAAAACCAACGCAATAATAAACTTATGAAAGCCAAACAAGGCGGCTTTACTCTACTTGAACTGATGGTTGTGGTTGTGATTCTTGGTATTTTGGCCAGTGTCGTTGCGCCAAACCTATTAGGCAGCAAAGACACCGCCGCTCAGAAAAAAGCAGCAGTAGATATCAGAACGTTAGAAACAGCGCTAGATACCTACAAGCTAAACCATAACGTGTATCCAACAACGGATCAGGGTTTAGAAGCGCTTGTTACTGAGCCAACCAACCCAACACCACGCAACTATCCGAAAGATGGTTACATTAAACGTTTGCCACAAGACCCGTGGGGCAACGACTACCAGTACTTGAGCCCAGGAGATAATGGCTCAGTTGATATCTTTACCTTAGGCGCTGATGGCCAAGAAGGTGGTGAAGGTGTCAATGCTGATATCGGCAACTGGAACCTACAAGATTTTCAATAATCATTCTCTGGCGGCTTAGGTCGCCAGCCTTTTCCTCGTTTCAAGAAGACAGCTGTGACAAAGCAAAAAGGGTTTACCTTAATCGAACTGTTATTGGTGGTCGCTTTGCTGGCCGTCACAGTGACGGCTGTGGTGCTGTCCTTGCCTAATAATGGTCGTGACATTGCTGAGCAAGAGGCGAAATCGCTTTGGTTTCGAGTGCAGTTGCTGAATGAAGAAGCGATGCTGAGTGGGCGTGATTTTGGCTTAAGAATTGATGATGAGAAATCGCGTTATACCTTACTTCAACTCAATGAGGATGGCTGGCAATTACTCTCTATGGATCGCATCAGTGCAGAAGCTGCATTGGATGATAGCGTGGCGATAGAGCTCAATTTAGGTGGCAGCGTATGGCAAGACCAAGAGCGCTTGTTTGAGCCATCAAGCTTATTCGACGAGCAAATGTTTGCTGAGTTTGAGGAAGAGAAAAAGCAAGCACCACCGCAGGTCTTTATTACTTCAAGTGGTGAAGTGACGCCATTTTCTATTGTTATTTATCCATCCAACAGTGATGTGGAAGAAAGTGGATGGCAGGTAGTGGCAAAAGAAAATGGCCAAGTGCTCTTACTCGCACCGGGAGAGCAAGATGAAGCGAAATAATCGAGGCATGACACTGCTAGAAGTTTTAGTGGCATTGGCTATTTTCGCACTCTCTGCCATGGCGATCGTACGCTCGGTAAGTCAGCACATTAATACCCTGACGTTAATGGAAAACAAAACCTTTGCAGCCATGGTTGCTGATAACCAAATGGCGAAAGTGGTGCTGCAACCGAAAGGACTCGCCAGCAAACAAGGCAAAGAAGAGATGGCTAACCGAACTTGGTATTGGACGATCACGCCACTTAAAACCCAAGATGGCCTGATTCGCGCGTTTGAAGTGTCGGTGTCAGATACGAAGAAGGGGGTACCGATTGTGTCGGTACGTGGTTATGTCCCTAAGTAGTGGCTTCTCTTTACGCTCAAACGTAAAACGCTCTGGCTTTACTCTTATCGAGCTGCTGGTGGCTTTGGCTATTTTTGCTTTTCTAAGCCTAGGCGCGCAGCAAGTCTTAAATCAAGTTCAGCGTAGCAACGAGATCTCATTGCAGCGCGGTGAGCGGCTAAAAACGTTTCAGCGTACTTTGGTGTTTCTTGACAATGATTTTCGTCAGATGGCGACGCGTCAAATGCGCACCAATGGTGAAGAGCCAAGTACCCGTTTGCTTTATTGGCAGGACTATCTGCTCGACTCTGATGTTAAAGGCGTACTGTTCAGCCGTTTGGGGTGGCATAACCCGCAGCAACAATTTCCTCGTGGTGAAGTTACCAAAGTGGGTTATCGCGTTAAAGAGGGCGAGCTGCAACGTGTGTGGTGGCGCTATGTGGACACCCCGGTTGGGCAAGAAGGCATTGTGATGCCGTTAATAGATGGCGTTGAGGCATTTGAAATGCGCTTTTTCGATGGTCAGCAGTGGAGAAACGCTTGGGATAAAAGCATGCAATTGCCTCAAGCTGTCGCCGTGAGTCTAACGTTTGAAGACTTTGGCAAAGTAGAGCGAATTTACCTCACCTCTGGTGGAAAGATTCAGTTGGAGAGCAGCAATGAAAGCTAGTCAGCGCGGTGTCGCGCTCATTGTTGTTCTGCTCATTTTAGCCATGATGGCGACGATTGCGGCGACCATGTCAGAACGTCTGTTCACTCAGTTCAAACGTTCTAACAATCAAATTAACTACCAGCAGGCCTATTGGTATGCGGTTGGTGCAGAAGCCATTGCTATTGAAGGTATTGAGCAAAGTTACGATGACAGCGATACCATCAACCTTTCTCAGCCATGGGCATTGGATGAGCAAACCTATCCGTTGGACTTTGGTTCGCTCACCGGCAGGTTAGTGGACAAACAGGCGTGTTATAACCTCAATGCGCTCGCTGAAACAGAATCAACGGCTAACTCAGCTAGCACACCGTATTTGGTTAATGTGCTGCAAGAGCTGATGAAAGCCTTGGATATGGATACTCATATTGCTGAAGTGGTCGCGCATTCGAGCTGGGAGTACGTCGATACCAATAATCGGATAGATTCTGTGGCTGGTGTTGAAGACAGTGTGTATGAATCAATGTCGCCGGCGTACATGGCAGCGAATGGCATGTTAGCCGATGCGAGTGAACTACGCGCCGTGTATCAGGTGTCTGGGGATGTAATGACCGCACTAGCGCCTTATGTCTGTGCGCTGCCTACGGCAGATTTTCGTTTGAATGTGAATACCCTACAGCCGTCACATGCAGCGCTGCTTTCGGCAATATTTTTACAGCAATTGTCGCTCAGTGATGCCGAAGCCATATTGAACAATCGACCTTATGATGGCTGGAGTGATATCGACAAATTTTTTGCCGAGCCACAGTTAAGTGGTGTGAACGACGCTGCGAAAAAGCAGGCGAAAGGCTTTTTGGGCGTTGATAGCGCGTATTTTGAATTGGATGCACAAGTAGTGGTGCAAGAATCACGAGTACGAATTCGTAGCCTACTACACAGTGATAATCGAGAAACTGCGACGGTCGTACGCCGTCGCTTTGGAGGAATCGGTGAGCGAGTACCTGATCGTTCGGCTGAGTAATAATCACCAATTAGAGAAGCAATGGCTGGTTTGGTCTGAAAGCCAAAAAGAAGTGATTGCCAGTGGCGCGGTGCCAGCAGATCAAGAGCTGTCTGTGATTGCTGACTACGCAAAGCAGCGTCAAACCATCGTTTTGCTCTCTGCGGCAGATGTGTTGTTTAAACAAGTGACGGTGCCAGCGGGCGGTGCTCGTCAGTTTGAAACCATGTTGCCGTATTTAGTTGAGGACGATGTCGCTCAAGATGTCGAACAACTGCATTTCACCGTATTGGCGAAACAAGGCGCGCAAGCGAATGTGTGTGCGGTTGACAAGCAATGGCTGTCTCAGCAATTAGCACAGTTAAGTGAGTTTGGCTTTAACGTGCGTAAGGTGCTGCCTGATGCGTTAGCATTGCCTGATAGTGAAGGCATTTCAGCGGTTGAGCTTGCAGGTCAATGGCTGCTTAAAAAACAGCAGTATCAAGCCGTGTCTGTTGAGTCAGCTTGGCTGCCAATGATGGCGCAGTCTGATTGGGTAAAAGAGGATGAGCAGTGGCTACCGCTACAGGCGTTTTCTTCGTTGCCGTCACTCGCACTCAATGAGCAGCAGGAATGGCAACAGGCTGAGCCGCAGTTAGTGATGCAAATGCTGGCAACGCAGGCGATTGCAAGCAAAGTTAACTTGCTGACTGGTGAGTTTAAACCGAAATCGACCGTGACGAAGCACCTTAAAATATGGCGTAAAGCAGCTATCGCGGCGGTGGTGTTACTGGTGGTACTCATCACGCAAAACATGCTTCATACACACCAAGCTGAGGCGCAAGCAGCGGCATACCGTGCTGAAAGCGAACGCATTTTCCGAGCTGTATCAGGTAAGAAAAAAATCCCAACGGTTAGCTATTTAAAACGTGAACTTGAAAGAGAAGTCACACGCCTATCAGGTGGTCGTAGTGGTGATACGGTTTTAGATTGGTTAGTGAAATTGCCTGAAGCATTTAAGGCTGCACCCGATTCGAAGTTATTGGGCTTTAAGTTCGACAGTCAGCGCGACGTCGTCAGTTTAGAAGTGACTAGTAAAGATTTTCAAACCTTTGAAAAAATGCGCTCAACCTTAGAACAAGAATTTACCGTTAAACAAGGGCAGCTGAACAAACAAGATGGTTTAGTGTTTGGCTCTCTAGAATTAAGCAAAAAGTGAGGTTGAAGCGATGAATAAATTACTAGCCTCATTCAATCAGTGGTGGAGTAGCATTACTCAGCGCGAACAACGCTTAGTCAGTATTGGTGGTGCTGCATTGCTATTTGGTGTGATTTATTGGGGTATTTACCAGCCAATTGCCGACAGTGCGGCACAGGCTCAGCAACGCATCCAAAACGAAAAGCAGTTGCTAAGTTGGGTACAAAAACAAGCCGATACCATCTCGTCTCTAAAAGCGGCGGGGGGGCAGTCTATTTCACCTTTGCCATTTAATCAGGCGATCTCTTCTTCGGCTCGACGTTTTAAGATTGAGTTAGTTCGTGTTCAACCACGAGGCGAAGAGATGCAAGTATGGGTTCAGCCCGTGGCGTTTAATCAGTTGGTTAACTGGCTTGATTATTTGAATACCAATCATGCGATTGATGTGATCTTCCTTGATATTGATAAAACAGCGCGCTCAGGTGAAGTCGAAATAAAACGCTTACAGTTAAGCAAAGGGTAAGAGAGTGAAGAAAAAACTATTACTAATTTTGGTTTTAGTGCTGACTTTTATCATCAGTGCATTAGTACACTTGCCTGTGAGCGTGGCACTAAATTATGCGCCATTACCTGCACAGCTTAAGCTGAATGGTGTGTCAGGGTCGTTGTGGCAAGGCCATGCTAATCAAGTGACATGGCAGGGCCGTAATCTAGGTGAATTTCGTTGGCAGCTTGAGAGCAGTAAATTGTTTACCGGTAAGCTTGAAGCCAATGTGCGATTTGGACGCGGCAGTGATTGGCAACTGAAAGGTCGTGGTAACGTCGGTTATGGTTTCTCCGGTGCTTACGCTAACAATGTGATTGCGTCGATACCAGCCGAGCAGGTAGTGGCTCTATCGCCTGCGTTGCCAGTGCCATTGGGCATCACTGGTCACTTAGAGTTATCTATTAATCAATGGCAGTACGCGCAGCCATATTGCCAATCAGGCAAGGGGCAATTGGTGTGGAATACCGATAGTGTCGGCACACCTTTGGCTGAATTAGTCATTGGCCCGGTTGTTGCCGATATTAATTGCCAGCAGAATGAAATCACACTGCAAGGTAAGCAGCAAAGTGACCAAGTTTCGGCTGAGTTTGATGTGGTGTTGAATGATAAACAGCGTTACCAAGCGAAAGCATGGTTTACGCCGCAGCCAGATATGCCAAGCGCTTTATCCGAACAGCTAAAATGGCTACCTAAGCCTGATGGGCAAGGGCGCTATCAATTTAGCTATAACGGACGCTTTTAAAAAATACCCCAGCTTAGGCTGGGGTATTTTTTTAGTTATATTTTGAGTCGGTGGGGAAGCTGACTTGCACCTTTAGGCCGCCTTCACTGCGGTTGTTGACCACCACAGAGCCATTATGCTGACTGACGATTCGCTTAACGATGGCAAGCCCGAGCCCTGTCCCTTCACTGCCGCGAGCTGTGTCACCACGGGTAAATGGTTCAAACAGCTTGGCGACCTGATCTTTCGCAATCCCAGGGCCATTATCTTCGATACATAACCAACCGAGCTTCTTGTCGGCGGTCATTCCCGAACTTATCTTGACCCATCCGTTGCCATAGCGCACAGCGTTGACCACTAAATTGCTCACCGCACGTTTGATACCAATAGGGCTACCGAATACCGACGCGAGTGGTTGCAGTTGGGTTTCAATATCAATGTGGTGACGCCCTCCTTCTGAGTTCGCCAGATCTTGTGCGATGGTATTCAAGTCAACCTCGACAAAAGACTGCTTGTTGACCGGCTTTAGGTAATCCATAAATTGGCTGATAATCTCATTACACTCTTCGGTGTCGCTGATGATGCCTTCTGCTAGGTAACTGTCTTCAGGCGACATCATTTCGGTGGCAAGACGAATTCGAGTAAGAGGAGTACGTAAATCGTGGCTGATCCCAGCCATGAGCAGTGCTCGGTCTTCTTCTAATGCTTGAATGCCTTTCGACATTTGGTTGAACGCATGCGTCACGGAACGAATCTCAGAAGTGCCTCTTTCTGGTAAAGGAGGGGGGATTTCACCACGGCCAACCCCTTTGGCTGCCTTTTCCAGATCGACCAATGGTCGGTTTTGCATTCGGATAAACAGCCAGCCTCCGGCAATGATCAGCAGTGCCATGATCAAGCTGTTTTGAAACAGCGGCGCAAAGTCTTCTTCTTGCAGTTCTGATAACGGAATACGAATCAGCGAATCCGGCAGGGTATCGATCTTCATCCACAGTACATAGCTTTCATCGCCCAACGCCATCCGAACATGAGTTGGTGTGCCGAGCTTGTGGCTCATTTCTTCGCTCATCAGATCAATGGATAACGCATGATTGAATTCGTTGGCAATCTCACTATCAGTACTGTGGATGGTGACGCCCAATTGCTCTAATACCTGACGTCGAGTCAACGCATCCATGACAAGACCACTTTCAGGGTTTTCTGAGTCGTCTAGCATCAAGTTAATTTCGTAACTCAGAATCTTGTTGAACTGCTGTAGGCTAGGGAGCAAGGCGTAGTTAAATACCGCGTAGTATGAGTAGACTTGGCTAGCGACTAAAAGCGTCACGAACAATAAGATGGATTGAGTAAGAGAGCTGCGAATTCGCATAGTAAGCCCCTATAGTGCTTGGCGTTAATTGGGGAGGTATCTACAAAAAGTGCGAGATAAAATCTCGCACTTGATTGGGGTAAGACGCGGCGTATTACGCCTCTTTGCCGTCTGGTACGAATACGTAACCTAAGCCCCATACGGTTTGAATATAACGCGGTTTGCTAGGGTCTACCTCTAGCATGCGGCGTAAACGTGAGATCTGTACATCAATCGAACGTTCCATCGCTGAATATTCTCGGCCGCGTGCCATGTTCATTAACTTATCACGAGATAATGGCTCGCGTGCATTGGTGACTAGCGCTTTGAGTACGGCGAACTCACCAGAGGTTAGTGGCATCGCTTCATCACCACGGTACATTTCACGAGTGCCCAAGTTAAGGCGGAAATCACCAAACTCAACCACAGACTCTTCTGAACTTGGCGCGCCCGGTAACTCGGTGGTTTGACGGCGCAGAACCGCTTTGATGCGTGCTAGCAACTCGCGTGGGTTAAATGGTTTTGGTAGGTAATCATCTGCACCCACTTCAAGGCCAACAATACGGTCGATCTCATCGCCTTTTGCGGTGAGCATTAATATCGGTAGTACGTTGTTGGCATTACGCAGACGGCGGCAAATGGATAAGCCATCTTCGCCCGGCAACATAAGATCCAGTACCATTAAGTGGAAGTTTTCACGCGTTAACAGGCGATCCATTTGCTCGCCATTCGCAACACTGCGCACTTGGAACCCTTGCTCTGAAAGGTAACGCTCTAACAGTGCTCGTAAGCGAGCGTCGTCATCCACCACCAGAATTTTATGATTTTCTTGCATTGCCACACCTTATAGAAAAAGCATTTAGCAAAAATGTATCACTGTTTGTGCACTTACGCTTGACCAAATTGTTACTCTTTTTATCTACGCCCGATTTTTATAGCGAAACCTAGGTCGTTTTATTCATCTCTTTAAACATTATCCGTTATTGAGCGAAATCTCTGTTTCATTCTTACATTGCCGATTTTCGATTGGTGATATAGCAATTTCCTGAATTTATCGACTTTGCACTGCTAAATGCGATTCACAGTTTGCGGTTGAAGTGCAAGCGGTGTCACAACCTTGCTATGTCGTTGCTTTTTTATTCAGTTAAAGCGGTTTTCGTATGGTTAAATGACCACATAATAAAAAGGTTTATTTTTACAGGTAAGTAATATGTTTAAAGGTCTATTCAATCGTCAACCAGACGTACAACAGCAAGCTCGACCCAGCCAAGTCGTGCAAGTTTCGAGTCGTGATATCTCGGCTGAAACTTTAGCGCCTCTCTTATTGCAAGGCGAAGCAAACTTCGTCATTGCTTATATTTCTCCGCATTTGCCATTTGATCAAATTAGCCGCAGTTTAAAATCACATCTTGCTAGCGTTGAGCATTTGGTCACCATTCAAACCGCGGGTGAGCTCGGTGGCTCGCGGTTTTATCAGCCGGCGGATGGTATGTGGGACAACATCGTGCTGCATGCTTTTTCAAAACAAATGTTCGCGGATGTTGACGTACATACGGTGGCTTTGCATTGTGATGACATCAAATCAGGCTCGCCACGCTTAACGCCAGAGCAACGTATTGAAGCGATTTCATCAGAGCTGCGTAAAGTGATGCCGCGCCGCGCACCCAATTACTTTGACACCATTGCATTGACCTATTTTGACGGCCTCTCTGCCAGTGAAAACTTTTTCATGCAGGCGTTGTACAAAAATGAGCAATTCCCTTGTTATTTTGTTGGTGGCAGTGCTGGTGGCAAGTTAGATTTTGGTTCAGCAAAAGTGGCTTACAATGGCACTGAGCTCGAAAACAAAGCTTTGATTGCGTTTGTGTCTCTTGCTCCTGAGTATCGTTATGGTGTGTTCCGCACTCACAACTTTACGCAAAGTCAGTTTAAGCTAACGGTAGCGGAATTTGACGCCAACACTCGTGTACTGCGCAGTTTATACAACCCAGTCAGTAAAGCCTTAGTTACGCCAGTGGAAGCCTTGTGTCAGCATTTCCGTTGCAGTGCCGATCAACTGCAAACCTATCTCGCTGGTCACTCGTTTGGTGTGCCGATCAATAATGAAATGTTCATTCGTTCGATTGCCGGCATTGATACGGACAGCGGAGCGATTACTTTCTTCTGTGACATGGCATTTGGCGATGAGCTGCATTTGTTGGGCAGTGAAAATATCGCCCAAGCAACCTCACGCGATTTTGATCGATTCATGCATGGTAAGTCGAGTAAACCGGTCGCCATGATTGCCAACGACTGTATTTTGCGTCGTTTGAACAACAGCGCACACTTAAACGATGTTCGTTGTTTTGATGGTATTGATATATCGGGCTTCTCAACTTTTGGTGAGTTATTGGGCGTTCACATGAACGAAACCCTAACAGCACTGGCTTTCTTTAAAGTGGATTTAGGGGAGTCGTTTAGCGATGCTATCGCGGATCACTATCCAGTTAATTACGCCCACTATCGAGAACATTTCCTTGCTCGTCGCATCAACAGTGCTGAGTGTATTGAAAAGATTCAGCAGTCGCTAATCGATCAGCTTCAGCATTACCGCCCTATGGTGCAAGAGTCGAGTTCGCAATTGGAAAATATCGGGGCTCAAGCGCAGCACTCTGCTCAGCAGTTGACAGAAATTCAGCAGCAATTTTCGTCATTTACTACTCAAGTGGATCAGCAAGCGGAACATCGTGACCGTCTGAATCACCGTATTGCGACGTTGCAGCAAAGCTCTGAGAAGGTGGTTGCCATCTTAAATGCGATCTCAGGCATTGCGGAGCAAACCAACTTGTTGGCACTGAATGCAGCCATTGAGGCGGCTCGTGCTGGTGATGCTGGGCGCGGGTTTGCTGTGGTGGCTGATGAAGTGCGCGCACTGTCGCTGAATACCCAAAAAAGCTTAAATGAGACGGGTGAGACCATTGATAATGTCTCTTCATCGATTGGGGAAATTGAAGAATCGATAGAAGACGTTAACCAAGTGATTTCATTAATCATCGAGCAATCGACAGAGCTAAGCGGACAGCTTGAAGAGCTGACCTCGGCAGCCAATAACTCGGCTCATTTAGCGCAAGGCGGGGTAGAACAAGCTCGCAGCGCACAAGAAGAGATGAGCATGATTGACAGTAACATTGATACCTTGCATAAGTTAGTCAATATGTAAGCGTGATGTCATAAGGCTAAAGCGTCCTTTTACAGGGCGCTTTTTTGTGTCAAATTGTCAGAGCGAACCAACTTTAGAAACAATGGAATTAAAGCGTGAAAACCAATCTAATAACGCGTGAAGGCTACGACCGCTTAAAAAAAGAGCTCGATTACTTATGGAGAGAAGAGCGTCCTGAAGTCACTAAAAAGGTGACTTGGGCGGCTAGCTTGGGTGATCGCAGTGAGAATGCTGACTATCAATACAATAAGAAGCGTCTGCGTGAGATTGACCGACGAGTACGCTATTTACGTAAGCGATTAGAGCAAGTGACGGTTGTCGATTACTCGCCACAGCAAGAAGGTAAAGTGTTCTTTGGTGCTTGGGTGGAAATTGAAAATGAGCAGGGTGATAGTAAGTCATTTCGCATCGTCGGCCCTGATGAAATCTATGGAGACGCCAAAGGCTACATCTCTATCGATTCACCGATGGCACGCGCTTTACTGAAAAAAGAAGTGGATGATGAGTTCAGCGTAAAAACCCCAGAGGGTTACAAAGAATGGTTTGTTAACTCGATACGCTATACACAAGAATAAACAAAAAGAGCTGCGAATCATCGCAGCTCTTTTGCTTTGCTATCTGTATTTGTTCTTCATTTAAACGAACAAACCAACAATTGCCGCGTTCATCAAGTTGGCAAGGGTGGCCGCTAATAATACTTTCATACCAAGCTTGCCAATCACCCCTGCGCGTTGAGGAATCATCTTACTGAGTGCGCCACACACCATCGCGACAGAACCAATGTTGGCAAAGCCACAGAGTGCAATCGTCATGATAGCGGTAGAACGTGGAGACATTTCTACATTACCCATGCTTGCAAAGGCGACAAATTCATTCAGTGCGATTTTTTGACCTAGGAATGAGCCCGCCACTCCTGCTTCTTCCCAAGGAATGCCAAGTAGCCATGCCACTGGTGAGAAAAGTGTACCAAGGATAACATCTACAGTAAGGTTAGGTTGACCAAACCATTCACCTACAGCGCCAAGGCAGCCGTTAAGCATTGCCATTAGGCCAATACATGAAATGATGACTGCACCAACGATGGCTGCGATACCGACACCTGCAATTGCCCCTTTAGCGACAGCATCAATGAAACTACTCGGTTTCTCGTCATCAGGAAGCTCTGGTACTTCGTCGATGGTCTCTTCAGTTTCAGGGATCAGCAGTTTGGCAAACATTAAACCGGCTGGAGCCGACATAAAACAAGCCATGATTAAGTAGTTCAGGTCGACCCCCATCCCAGCAAGACCAGCAAGGATAGAGCCTGCGATAGAAGAAAGACCACCAACCATGACGGCAAAGATCTGTGAGCGAGTCAGCACACGGTGGTATGGCTTAACAAGCAAAGGTGCTTCGGTTTGGCCAAGGACAATGTTACCCGCCGCATTCATCGATTCAGCGCGAGAAGTACCGAGGATGCGCTGCAAACTGCCTCCAATGATGCGGACAAACCACTGCATGATACCCATGTAGTAAAGTAAAGAAGTGAGAGAGGCGGTAAAAATGATTTGCGGCAGAACTTGGAGTGCCCAGATAAAGCCAATACCTTCTACACTAAAGTTCACGAGGCTACCAAACGCAAAACGAATGCCTTCAACACCATAGCCAAACACTTTACCCACCGTACCAGACACAGAGAGTAAAACGCCACCGCCGACATCGGTTGCTAATACAAAACCAGCAACAGATAGGATCACTACGAACGCACCGCCAACAGCACGCCAACTGATTTGGCTGCGGTTTTCTGAGCAAGCAAAACCGACACCCAATAGAACGAAAATACCAATAAGTGATTGAATCATTGTGCGGCCTCGGTTAACTGATTTACGGCTTGGATGATTTGATTTGCATGCTGTTTAGATAGGTCGAGTACCAAAGACTTATCTCCCCCTTCTTCTGGGGTTGAGTTCATTTCAAAGGTAATAATGGTGTCGACGATGTTCATTTCAGCCGCTTTGAATGGATGTTCGTAAGCCGCTTGATAAGCCGAGAAAGGCAAAAAGTTGAAGCCTGTTTCGCTGTACGATTCTTCTGTTGCTCCAGCAGTAATCGAGAACAGAACAGGTTTATCTTTTAGCTGACTGCCTTGTGGGCCAAAAGCAAAACCATAGGTAAACACTTCATCTACCCAGTGTTTTAACACCGCAGGGTAGGTGCTCCAGTATAGGGGGAACTGAATAACTATCGCATCAGCATTGAGCAGTGCAGAGTGTTCTTGTGTTAGCTCGCCATCAAACTGCGCTGCGTGTTTGATTGTCCAATTCGTTTGCGCAGAAAGTTCGTTAAGAATGGTTGAGTTGGCTACCGACTTGGTTAGGTCTGGGTGGCCGTCTATCACCAAAATATTCATTTGTAGTTTCCTGGGGGTAAGTTCACGGTATTAGGCTGAAAGCCATTAAACATGTGATGTTTTTGTTCGTTATATTTATTGATTGAATTGTAATCAGCAGGAGTCGATAGATAGGAGGACATTTGTCCCCCTATGAAAGAGGGGACTCACAAAGCGGGTGTAGCACAAAGAGATCGTGGTCACGAAGGGAAGAAATAGCGGCGTAAAGGTAGAAAAATCGCTCTTCTAACCCCATGTATGGAGCATTGACTTCAATAAGAGATTCAACGGATGAGCCAAGCTATCTGTAAATTGATCGCACAGGAACTGAATGTGCGTGCAGAGCAGGTAACTGCTGCTGTAAACCTAATTGATGATGGCAACACGGTGCCATTTATTGCGCGTTACCGTAAAGAGGTGACAGGTGGTTTAGATGATACTCAACTGCGTAATCTAGACAGTCGTCTATCGTACCTGCGTGAGCTTGATGATCGCCGCCAAACCATTCTTAAATCGATTCAAGATCAGGGCAAACTGACGGCTGAACTTGAGCAAGAGATTCAGCAAGCAGATAGTAAAACTCGTCTAGAAGATCTGTACCTGCCATACAAACCTAAGCGTCGCACTAAGGGGCAAATTGCCATTGAAGCAGGGCTTGAGCCACTGGCAGATAAGCTGTGGAATGAACCTCAAACTGAGCCAGAAAGCGAAGCTGCGCAGTATATCGATGCAGATAAAGGTATCGCAGATAGTAAAGCCGCTTTAGATGGTGCGCGTGCGATCGTGATGGAGCGTATCGCAGAAGATGCCAATCTATTGGACAAGATTCGTCGCCACTTAACACGTAACGCGGAGTTAGTGTCGAGTGTTGTTGCAGGCCAAGAGCACGCAGGTGAGAAGTTTAAAGATTACTTTGAGCATAATGAGCCACTTAGCAAAGTACCGTCTCACCGTGCGTTAGCTATGTTGCGTGGTCGTAACGAAGGCTTCCTAACTTTGGCAATGAATGCCGATCCTGAGCAAGCGGAAGGTGTTCGCCAGTCGTACTGTGAAACATTGATTGCCGATCATTACGGTATTTCATTGAGCCAAGCTCCGGCGGATGGTTGGCGTAAGCAAGTGATCAGTTGGGCATGGCGTATCAAGGTGTCAATGCACATGGAAACCGAATTGATGGGCGTATTGAAAGAGCGTGCTGAAATTGAAGCCATCGAAGTGTTTGCTACCAACTTAAAAGATTTGTTGATGGCTGCACCGGCAGGACCGCGTGCGACATTAGGCCTTGACCCGGGTCTGCGAACAGGCTCAAAGATCGCAGTCGTAGACTCGACTGGTAAGGTGTTAGCAACAGAGACTATTTACCCGCACCCGCCGCAGAATCAATACGATAAATCAGCCCAAGTAGTTGAGCAGATGGTGCGTAAATACAATGTTGATTTGATTGCGATTGGTAATGGTACCGCTTCACGTGAAACAGACAGCTTTGTGGCTGATGTGATTAAACGCGGCAACTTAAAAGCGCAGAAAATCATGGTGAGCGAAGCGGGGGCATCGGTGTACTCAGCCTCTGAACTGGCTGCGAACGAGTTCCCGAATTTAGACGTATCATTACGTGGTGCGGTTTCTATTGCTCGTCGTCTGCAAGACCCACTGGCTGAGCTGGTGAAAATTGACCCGAAATCCATTGGTGTGGGTCAGTACCAGCACGATGTGAGTCAATCCATGTTGGCTAAACGCCTTGATGCTGTTGTCGAAGATTGTGTAAACGCAGTGGGTGTAGATGTGAATACCGCTTCTCCAGCCCTACTGACACGGGTTGCGGGTCTATCTACCACCATCGCGCAAAACATCGTGACTTACCGAGATGAAAATGGTCGTTTTGAATCACGTACTACGTTGAAGAAAGTCGCGCGCTTGGGGCCAAAGGCTTATGAGCAGTGTGCTGGTTTCTTGCGTATTATGGATGGCAAAAACCCATTGGATGCGTCTTCGGTTCACCCTGAGGCTTACCCTGTGGTTAAAGCGATTGCAGAGAAAAGTGGCAAGCAGGTGAAAGCTCTGATTGGTGACTCTGTTTTCCTAAATGGTTTGCATGCTGTCGATTACACGGATGAAAACTTTGGTGTGCCAACGGTGACTGACATCATCAAAGAGCTAGACAAACCGGGTCGTGACCCGCGTCCTGAGTTTAAAACCGCGACATTTGCAGATGGCGTGAACAAAGTCAGTGACCTTGAAGTGGGGATGGTGCTAGAAGGTGTGGTTTCTAACGTGGCAAACTTTGGTGCTTTCGTGGATATCGGTGTTCACCAAGATGGCCTAGTACATATTTCGGCGCTCACTGATCGTTTTGTTTCTGATCCGCGTGAAGTGGTGAAAGCGGGCGACATCGTCAAAGTGAAAGTGATGGAAGTGGATGTGCAGCGTAAGCGTATTGCTTTATCCATGCGTTTGAAAGATGAGCCGGGACAAGATAACCGTTCGCAACGTGGTCAAACACAAAGCCGAAACAACGATCGTCCATCTCGTGCTCAAGGCCAACAGCGCCGCCGAGATGATGCTTCAAATAATGCGATGGGCGGTGCCTTTGCCGCTGCTTTTGCCAAAGCGAAACGCTAACCCTCGCCTCAATTAGAGCTGTTTGAATAGCTTGAAATAAAAAGCCCCGCTCATAGAGTGGGGCTTTTGTCTTTTCTGGATATTCACCTTTTATCCCAAGAGGATAAAGGGCGACTACAACACCGCAATGACTTCTGAAGGTGTGTTTGGCGCAGTGGCATGGCCGTAGTGAAACTTAATCACGACTCGTCGCTTTGCCATTTGACCTTCTGTTATCGCTGCATCGATTACGCGCTTAGGTAAACGAAACCGCATTGCGTAGCCTTTTCCTTGCTGGTCGCTGTAACTATCAATCGATAGCAACTTGAACAACCTATCCAAGGGGTTTTCTGGCGGGTCATGTTGAGATGCTTGAATTGCGTGCTCATCGTCGTCGCCATAACTTGGATGTTCAGACGGGTCCCACGCGGCATTCTTCCGCCTTTTATCGTCTGCGTTGATCTTACGTTCAGCATTGCTTTTGGCTAGTGCGACAGCGGGGACAATCGGCTCGCGAACTTTGTTGTCGCGGGCTGCTTGCTCCGTTTGCACATTAACCGATGGGGCGATAAGTGGCACACTCACATTGGTGGGTGACACGATCATAACCGAGACCTCCTCAGCACCGCCCACTGACATGGCTAATCGTTTTGTCAGTTGGTTATATTATCGACGGCGAGAGTCAAAAATTTAGCGCTTTATGCAAATAATTTGTTAATGCTTATTTCCAAACGTAATCACTTGCTGACAAAAGTCTTCTAATTCAGTCATAAACGGTGCATGAGAAGAGTTTTGGAAAATGTGCTTTTCACTGGTTGGCATTAACGAACTCACATCGTCTGCCACTTTAATAGGCACCAGACCATCTAATCGACCATACAAGCGCAGTGTCGGTGCCGAAACGGAAGACAACTGTTGACGAAGATCCACATCGGCCAACAAATTCAGCCCTTTGAGTAACGCTTCTTGATTGGGTGTTGGGCGCGATAAGACCGCTTTTTTGAGTATTTTTACGTCTTGGCGAGCCGATGGGCTACCCATGGCTTGCAGAGCCATGAAACGTTCGATAGTCAGTTGAAAATCTTCTACCAACTGAGCGGTGAATGCTTTTAATACTTTGGGTTGGATGCCGCGCCAAGGTCTTTGTTCGGCAAAACAAGGCGAGCTCGCCACGGTAATGAGGCCGCTGACTCTTTCTGGATGATGAAGTGCAATCTGTGAAGCCACTAACCCACCTAATGACCAACCAAGCCAGATGGCTTTGTCTGGTGCGTGAGCAAGTACTTGCTGAGTTAGATGTTCAAGATCACTAAAGCTGTGCTGGTGGCTATGACCGAAACCGGGCAGGTCAACCATGTGGACTCGATAATGCTGGCTAAGAATCTCTGCACTTTGTTGCCAAACCGCGCCATTCATTCCCCAGCCATGAATCAGCACTAAGTCTTGTTTTTGATGGTTTGGTTCTAATACTTGCCAGTATAAGCCTGTTTGCGTTGTCCCATTCTCTGCCACTTAAATCATCCTTTCGTCTGCGTAATGCTTCACACAATGAAGCAAACTCACTCATTAGGTCGAACATGTTAGCGCAATGGTGGCAGAAAAACAGGCTGAGACTGATTGCTCATACCTGTCAGGTGTGTGACAAACCGATACAGCAGCGAGAAGCCTATACAGGGCTACCTTGGCATGTGTGCGATGGCTGTTATGCAGAACTAACTGAGACTCCGAGGTGTCGGCGCTGCGGATTGCCTTCGGTTAGAGCCGTCGATCAATGTGGTGAGTGTTTACAAACCCCACCGCCGTGGCGCGCTTTGTATTGTGTGAGCGACTATCAACCTCCACTGTCGAGTTCTATCCATGCCTTAAAGCATGGCAGGCAAATTCAACAAGCCCGTTGGTTGGTGGATTGGTTTATGCCGCAAGTTGAAGCGGATTGTCAGTTAATCACTTGGGTTCCTCTGCATTGGCGGCGTCAATTGTGGCGCGGTTTTAATCAAAGCGAATGGTTGGCGCGTTATATAGCGCAATCAATGAACCTGCCTTGCGAAGGTGTATTTCGTCGGGTTAGAGCGACACCGGCTCAGCAAGGGCTTAACCGTCGACAAAGGCTGGTCAATATGCGCGATGCGTTTGTCTTAAATACAGCGCCTAAGTGGGATCGGATTGCGATTGTTGATGATGTGGTAACCACAGGCAGTACAGTGCATCATTTATGCAAATTACTGCTTGATGCTGGCGTAAAAAGCGTCGATATTTACTGCATATGCCGCACTCCTGACCTTGTTCACATGGCATCAAAATGATGAATTCTGCCTAAAGAACTAGATCTCAGAATTTTCAGGAGTAGAATGGTGAACAAATAGCCTACAAATTTACTCAGGTATTCGTCGTGTCAAATACAATTATTATTACTGAAAGCGCCCAGGAACACTTTGCCAAGTTGCTAGCTCAGCAACCAGAAGGCACTAACATTCGAGTGTTTGTGGTTAATCCAGGAACACAAAACGCTGAGTGTGGCGTTTCTTACTGCCCACCTGAAGCGGTTGAAGCTACTGATACTGAACTCGCATTCAGTGCATTTTCTGCTTATGTTGATGAGCTGAGCCTGCCGTTTTTGGAAGATGCAGAAATCGACTACGTGACAGATAAAATGGGTTCTCAACTAACGTTGAAAGCGCCAAACGCAAAAATGCGTAAAGTGGCAGACGATGCGCCGCTACTTGAGCGTGTAGAATACGCAATTCAAACTCAAGTTAACCCTCAGCTAGCAAGCCACGGTGGTCACGTAAACCTAGTGGAAATTACTGACGCAGGTGAAGCGATCGTTTCATTTGGTGGTGGTTGTAATGGCTGTTCAATGGTTGACGTAACACTGAAAGAAGGCATCGAGAAAGAGCTTCTTCAGCAGTTTGAAGGTGAGTTAACCGCCGTTCGTGACGCAACAGAACACGATCGCGGTGATCACTCTTACTACTAATCAGTGCTAGATTGATGAAGGGTTGGCTTAGGCCAGCCCTTTTTTATATCTCGTTTTGCCACTTCGTTACGAGGTTTGCTTTTCATTCGCGGCTTTTTTTTCATATATTAAATGAATCTATAGCTAAGTAGGAGCCAACAGTGACCAATAAAACACCACCAGAAATTCTGGATAAAAATACGGTTGCTCAATCACGTTTGTTTGCCATTGAAGCGATAGACCTTCGCTTTAGTAATGGCGAGCTACGTACCTATGAGCGCATGCGCCCAAGTGGTCGCCATGCGGTGATGATGGTTCCTGTTACAGAGCAAGGTGAGATTCTACTTGTAAAAGAATATGCCGCAGGCACTGAGCGTTATGAGCTTGGTTTTCCTAAAGGCTTAATTGATGAAGGCGAAACGCCGGAGCAAGCAGCCAACCGAGAGTTAAAAGAAGAGATTGGTTTTGGCGCGCATGATCTAACGTCGCTTAAGCAAGTGGTTTTAGCGCCCTCATATTTTTCAAGCAAGATGACTTTGTTCGTTGCTCAAGATTTGTACCCTGAACAACTGGAAGGGGATGAGCCTGAGCCCCTAGAGATTGTCCGTTGGCCTTTAGCACAAGCGGAAGAGTTGCTGACCCATCTCGATTTTAATGAAGCGCGGAGCATTACCGCATTGTTACTCGCTCTACGACATTTAAAACCATAATAAGAGTAGAGTAATCAAGGAACCATTATGCCTATAACAAAAGATTTATCTCACCATCTACCTGCAGTGATTGAAATTGCTCGCTCAGCCGGGCAATTGATTTTGGATATTTACCAAAAGAAAGAGTACGAAGAATTTACCAAAAGCGATGAGACGCCGGTGACTAGCGCTGATCTCGCGGCACATAAGTTCATTGTTGAAAAACTCTCTGAGTTGACGCCTGATATTCCGGTGCTTTCTGAAGAAGCCGCTGATATTAGTTTGGACAAGCGTGCACAATGGGATCGTTACTGGTTAGTCGACCCATTGGACGGCACACAAGAGTTTATTGCGCGTAGCGGTGACTTTGCCACCATCATTGCGCTTATTGAAAATCACAAGCCAGTGATGGGCGTGGTTTATGGCCCAGTCTCTGGGGTGACGTATTATGCTTATCAAGGAAAAGGCGCTTGGAAGATCCCTGATATGAGTGAGAGCGTTCGTATTACCACTCATCAACATCAAGGGCAGCAACACCCAATTGCGATTGCGATTAGCCGCCGCCAAGATATCAATCGAATCACGAGTCGCATGAGTACTGCATGGAACTACGATTTAGTGCCACTAGGCTCTGCGGCGCTAAAAGCATGTTTAGTTGCCGAAGGTGCAGTGGATTGTTATCTGCGTTTAGGCCCCACTGGTGAGTGGGATACCGCTGCAACGCAATGTATTGTGGAAGAAGCGGGAGGGCGTATTTTGAGCACCCAGTTAGAGCCGCTTTCTTACAATGAACGAGAAACCTTAGAGAACCCTAACTTTATTGTGCTTGGTGATGAGCAGTTACCATGGGGTGACATTCTGCAGATAAAAGATTAACGGTTTACTCCTTTACCTCGCATCGAAAAGCCAGCATCACGCTGGCTTTTTTGTATCTGCGATGAGTGATTGTGTAGCCAACATCGCTTTATTTCTTTGTAATAGGCAATCGAAAAACTGCGAAGACTTGTTTTCTATCACTGGGAAAATTGTCAAAACTCAGATTTTTAACGTGCATTGACGTTAGAGAAACTGCGAACATATTCACGTTTTTGTCGCTAATTGTTTACCAGGGAAGATTTGCTTTACCTTTTGCAGCAGAGCTTTTAACACTAAGTGCTTGATTGACCCTGAATGTGTAGTGATCTAGATCGCAACAATAACGTTAAAAAAACTTTTTAGATTTTGACGTGTTGCTTAAGTTTTTGATTTTATTGTTTTTATATTTTCTATTCCCCCTGCTGATTTGAAGCAGATCACTGATTTTGGTCGATTAATTTTACGCTTAAAAATAACTACTTATATTTTGACGTCATTGAAGTTTGATTTTTAGTTCAGCGCTTTTTTTGCTGATGACTAGGTAAGTGTTTTTAAGGGTAAGTAAGATGTTGAAACCAAGTTTGATCGCTGTTTCTGTTCTAGCAACTTTGGCCGGTTGCTCTTCTATTCAAAACTCTCAACAAGTAGTTAATACGCTCGCAGACAATTTGGATGTGAACTACGAAGTGTTAACTAACCACGGTGCTAACGAAGGTTTAGCGTGCCAGGATCTTGGTGCGGAATGGGCATCATGTAATAAAGTTCTGATGACGTTAGAAAACCAAGGTGAAGCAGTAAACAGTAAAGATTGGACGATTTACTTCCATAGTATTCGTCTCATTCTTGATGTAGATAACGACCAATTCAAAATCACTCGCGTAACGGGCGACCTACACAAACTGGAACCAACAGAAAAGTTTGATGGCTTTGCTGCGGGTGAGAAAGTAGAGATCCCATTGATTGGCGAATACTGGCAGTTATTTGAAACGGACTTTATGCCAGGCGCATTTGTTACCGCACCTGATGCCGAACCTAAGATGATCGCTTCATTGGATGTGCAAGACATGGCGTCAGTGGTTTCTGGTCTAGAAGGCGAAAAGCTAAAACGTACTCCGGGTGACAACAACGTGTTCGCAACAGCAGTCACTCGCTTTGAGAAAAACTCTGATCTGGCTCAGCAAGATGTATCAACAACACTTGTACCAACGCCACTACACGTTGAAGCAGGTCAGGGTAAAATCTCGGCAGCTCAAGGCATTGCACTACCAAGTGAACTTTTCTCGGCTGAGCAACTAACAGCACTAAACACTCGTGCAAACGTACTTGATATCGACCTAAATGGTGCGGTTAAGGTGAGCACATCAATTATTCCTACTGAATTCCCTGCAGAGCTAGGCAAAGCGGGGGCGTACGAGCTGAAAATCACTCAGCAAGGCATCGACATCAAAGGTTATGACCAAGCAGGTCTATTCTATGCAGTACAATCTGTGTTTGGTCTAATGGGTGAAGATGAAACACTACCAGAAATTTTAATTGTGGATGCTCCGCGTTTTGATTACCGCGGTGTGATGGTGGACGTAGCGCGTAACTTCCACACGAAAGACGCAATTCTAGCGACGCTAGACCAAATGGCAGCGTACAAACTGAACAAGCTACACCTTCACCTAACGGATGATGAAGGTTGGCGTTTAGAAATTCCAGGCTTACCTGAGTTAACAGACGTCGGCGGCCAGCGTTGTTTTGACCTTGATGAACAAAACTGTCTGCTACCTCAGTTAGGCTCTGGTCCATCTACTGACAATTTCGGCTCAGGCTACTTTAGCAAAGCGGATTACGTTGAAATCCTAAAATACGCTAAAGCTCGCCATATTGAAGTGATTCCAGAAATCGACATGCCAGCGCACGCTCGTGCAGCAATCATCTCGATGGAAGCGCGTTACGATCGCCTAATGGCGGCGGGTGATGAAGCGGGTGCGAATGAGTACCGTCTGACTGACCCACAAGATACGTCAAACGTAACCACGATTCAGTTCTACGATAAGCACAGCTTTGTAAACCCATGTCAGGAATCATCATCGCGCTTTGTTGATAAAGTGATTTCAGAAGTGGCAGCAATGCACAACGAAGCGGGTATGCCGCTAACAACTTGGCACTTCGGCGGTGACGAAGCGAAGAACATCAAGTTAGGCGCAGGTTTCCAAGACAACAATGCCGCTGATCCAGTGGCGTGGAAAGGTAACATCGACCTAAGCAAACAAGACAAGCCATTTGCAAAATCACCTCAATGTCAGGCGTTAGTGGCTAACGGTACAGTGAACGACTTTGGCCAGCTGCCGGGTTACTTTGCTCAAGAAGTGTCTAAGATTGCGGTTAAGAATGGCATTCCTCACTTCCAAGCATGGCAAGACGGTCTTAAGTACATCGAGGGTGGTGCAGAAACATTTGCTTCTGAAGCGACTCGCGTGAACTTCTGGGATGTTCTTTATTGGGGCGGTACAGGTTCAGTATACGAGTGGGCGAAGAAAGGCTACGACGTAGTGGTATCTAACCCGGATTACGTATACATGGACATGCCATACGAAGTTGACCCGAAAGAGCGTGGCTACTACTGGGCAACACGTGCAACAGATACGCGTAAGATGTTTGGCTTTGCACCGGAAAACATGCCGCAGAACGCTGAAACATCGGTAGACCGTGACGGCAATGGCTTTACTGGTAAAGGCGAAGTTGAAGCTAAGCCATTCTACGGTCTGTCTGCGCAGCTTTGGTCTGAAACCGTTCGTACTGACGAGCAATATGAATACATGGTATTCCCACGTGTGCTAGCAGCGGCAGAGCGTGCATGGCACGAAGCAAGCTGGGAAAACGAGTACAAAGCAGGTGTTGAATATTCACTAGAGACTAATCTAGTCGATAAAGCAGCGCTTAACCAAGACTACAACCGCTTTGCGAACGTCCTTGGTCAACGTGAGTTAGCGAAACTGGAAAAAGCAGGTATTGATTACCGCCTACCAGTACCGGGTGCGAAAGTGGAAAATGGTCAACTAGCGATGAACAGCGCATTCCCAGGTGTTGAGCTGCAATACTCAGTAGACGGTGAAAACTGGCTAACTTATGCGGATGACCAGCGTCCAGCAGTGACTGGTGAAGTCTTCATTCGCTCTATCTCTGCAAGCGGTGAAAAAGCCAGCCGAGTAACATCAGTTAAATAATCTTACCACTGCCAAACGGCTAAGATTGAAACGAAAGACCCAGCTTAATCGCTGGGTCTTTTTTTGTTTTGATTGAATGAACTGTTTTGAACGGGAAGTTCGATTCACGAATTGATCGCTGAACTAAGCTTTGGAGTAAACGTCGCGCTCGCCTAGCCAACGGTCGATAATTGATGCTGCATTGGATGGGTAATTGTCGTGAATGTAGCGCGCTATGCGCTGAACTTCTGGGATAAGGCGCTGATCGCGAACTAGGTCGGCAATCTTAAAGTCGGCCATACCGGTTTGCTTAGTACCAAGCAGTTCACCCGGGCCACGAATTTCTAAGTCACGTTGGGCAATCACGAAGCCATCGTTACTTTCACGCAATACGCCTAAGCGCTTCTGAGCGGTTTTTGATAATGGAGAGTGATACAGCAACACACAGTGACTTGCGACGCTACCACGGCCTACACGGCCTCTTAATTGGTGTAATTGAGCAAGGCCGAGGCGTTCAGGGTTTTCAATGATCATTAAACTGGCATTGGGCACGTCGACACCTACTTCAATTACGGTAGTCGCAACTAACAAGTGCAGTTTGTTGTCTTTGAAATCCTGCATTACTGCTTGTTTCTCTGCCGGCTTCATTCGGCCATGAACCAAACCGATTTTCACATCCGGCAAGATGCGTTGCAGCTCTTCGGCGGTATCTGCGGCGGCTTGCGCCTCAAGCACTTCCGATTCATCGATTAAGGTACACACCCAGTAGGCTTGTTTGCCTTCATTGAGGCAGGCATTTCGAACTCGCTCGACAATATCATCGCGTTTTGTATCAGGAATGGCGACTGTTTGAATCGGCGTTCGCCCCGGTGGTAGTTCATCAATCACCGAGGTTTCTAAATCGGCATAAGCTGTCATGGCTAAAGTTCGGGGAATCGGTGTCGCTGTCATGATCAATTGATGTGGGTAAGCGCCTTGCTTGGCCCCTTTTTCTCGAAGCTCTAAACGCTGGTGGACACCAAAGCGGTGTTGTTCATCGATGATCACAAGGGCGAGATTATGAAATTCAACATGCTCTTGGAAGAGTGCATGGGTGCCTACCACCATTTTTGCTTCACCGCTTGCAATACGCGCCAGTTCCGCTTCTTTGGCCTTGCCTTTTAGCTTGCCAGCCAGCCAACCAACTTGAATGCCCATTTTCTCAAACCAGTTCGCAAAGTTGATGGCGTGCTGCTCAGCCAATAACTCAGTGGGGGCCATGAGTGCCACTTGATAGCCATGTTCGATGGCGCGTACAGCGGCCAAAGCGGCGACTAAGGTTTTACCCGAGCCGACATCTCCCTGCACTAGACGCATCATCGGGTGAGGCTTTACAAGGTCTTGCTCAATCTCTTTGACCACTCTTGCTTGTGCATTGGTGGGCGAGAAAGGCAGCTGCGCTAAGAGTTGCTGTTTAAGTGAGTCTACTTCTGCCAGTGGTAAGGCATTGTCTAGTTGGCCTTTACTGCGCACCGCTAACATTGACAGGTTTTGCGCGAGCAATTCTTCCATGATCAGACGGATCTGCGCCGGATGCTTGCCTTCATCAAACTGTTCCATATCCAAACTAGGTAGTGGGCGATGAATGGTGTGCAGTGCTTGGCCAAGGGTAATTTGGTGATCGTACAAACCGCTAGGTAATAACTCTTGCACTGCCGACTTATCGAGAAGCTGTAGTGCTTGCTCGGTTAGGTTACGTAAGGTGATTTGCCTTAGGCCATCGGTGGTTGGATACACCGGCGTTAAGGTTTGCTCAGTATCAGGCTTTTGTTCTGGAAAGTAAAACTTGTAATCGGGATGAATGATTTCTAAACCGATACCACCGCGTTTGATTTCCCCATAGGCATGAACGGTTTTGCCTTGAGCAAAATTGTTTTTCATCGCTGCGGTAAAGTTGAAAAAACGCAGGGTAATGGTGCCATTGCCATCACTGATCTTCACCGCCAGCATTTTGCGTTTACCGAAAATGGTATCAACGCTCATGACTTTGCCTTGTACCGCTGCCCATAAACCAGCATGCAGTTTTACGATAGGGTAAATTCGTGTGCGGTCTTCATAGCGCAGCGGAAGGTGAAAGAGTAAATCTTGGACGTTATTGAGGCCTACTTTCGCCAGTTTTTCTGCGACTTTTGCACCAACGCCAGTTAGTGAAGTGAGAGGAATAGCAGAAAGTAGTTGTGACATAGTGGTTTAGCCCAGCATGTTGGTTTATCTCGAATCTAGATAGTTAACCATTGGGCTGTGTTTTTGTACAGCAAATTCCGTTGATTCAACCTTTTGGGTTAACTTCGTTAGGTTAAGGACAAAAAAGGGCTAGCACATCATGCTAGCCCTTGTAATTACGCTTATTTCTTTTGCATCTCTTGCCACCAAGATTCGTCTGCAACGATTTGACCTTGCTCATCGAGTGGAGGGTAAGCCAGACCTTTGCGCTTAGCTACTTTCGCTAATACCGGATGGCCTCGTTCAAATAAAACTCGGTGAATAGATTCTTCTGGAATCGAGCTCTTTTCTTTGTCGTACATGCCCGCCGCTTCGCGCTGGCGCTGTGCTTCATACATGATGACAGCACTGGCAACGGAAACGTTCAAGGATTGCACCATGCCAATCATAGGAATGATGATGTCTTGATCGGCCAGTTGCTTCGCTTTTTCAGATGCCCCAATCTTTTCGCTACCAAGAATGATGGCAGTTGGCTTGGTGTAATCTATCTCGCGAAAGTCGACGGCGGTATCCGATAAGTTGGTCACTAAAACCTGCATACCTTGTGCTTTTAGCTCGCCAATCGCTTCTTCAATGGTGTCGTGCGTCTCTACCTCTACCCAGTTGCGAGCGCCTGCGGATGTGTGGCCTAGAGTACGCATTTCGTTTGGCCATACAGCGTGAATTTTATGGATGCCGGTCGCATCGGCAGTACGGATAACCGCAGAAACGTTGTTAGGCTTATGAACTTCTTCTAAACAAAAAGTCAGGTCGGTTTGGCGCGCTTTCAGTACTTGTTGAATGCGATTGTAACGTTCTAAATTCATTGGTGTCTTTCTTTAATCTTTGAAGGCTAGCTAAAAAGAAAAGCCCTTGAAGCGGGTTCAAGGGCTAGTTTTGTTCAGGATTGGCTTAGTTCTTACGACGGCGAACTTTCAAGGTATGCGGCATCGCTTTGATGCGGCGCATGATGCCAGCTAAATGAACGCGATCTTTGGTTGTGAGTAGCACAGTCACTGTGTACAAACGACCATCGCGCTCTTCTGTCGATAGGCCATGAATATTCGAGCCGGTCTTAGAAATCACGTTAGTCAGTTCAGCCAGAGCACCTTGACGGTTTTGGACATCGACTTTCAGCTCGGTGCTGAAATCTTGTTCGTAATCGTCTGACCATTCGACCGCCATGTATTTATCAGGTTCTTTCTGATAACCACGCACGTTCGGGCAGGTTTCACGGTGAACCACTAGGCCACGACCCGGAGAGACGTGAGCGATGATGTGATCATCCGGAATTGGGTGACAACAGTTAGCAAAGGTCAGCAAAATACCTTCCGCACCACGGATAGGTAGCTTCTTCTTCGGCTTGTCTGATTCTGCTTCCGTCACTTCTGTCAGTTCGTCTGCATCACCTAATAGACGGCGTGCGATGACGATACTCATTAGCTCGCCAAGGCCAATATCCGCTAACAGATCTTCAACCGTTGCGATCTTTAGTTCGCTCAGCACGTAGTCGACATTTTCTTGGTTGATGTCACCAAGGTTCTGATCGCCCAGTGCGTGGTTGAGCAGGCGGCGGCCAAGGGTAATCGACTCTTCACGGCGCATGGTTTTCAGTACTTGACGAATCTTAGTACGTGCGCGAGAAGTCACCACATAGTTTAGCCATGCTGCATTTGGTCGAGCGCCGGGTGCAGAGATAATCTCGATGGTTTGACCGTTTTTCAGCGCCTTACTTAATGGGTAAGGGTTACGATCAACACGAGCACCAACACAGGTGTTACCAACGTCAGTATGAACGGCGTAAGCGAAGTCTACCGCAGTAGCGCCCACTGGCAGTTCAACGATACGACCTTTTGGCGTGAAGACGTAAATCTCATCTGGGAACAGATCGGATTTTACGTTTTCAATGAATTCAAACGAGTTACCGGCACTTTGTTGTAGCTCTAGCAGGCTTTGCATCCAACGCTGAGCTTTTACTTGTGCGGTAGTACCTGTGCGCTCGCCATTGCCTTTGTAAGACCAATGCGCAGCCACACCTTTGTCCGCCATTTGATCCATATCTTCTGTACGGATCTGGACTTCAACAGGTACGCCGTGAGGGCCAACCATAGAAGTGTGAATAGATTGGTAGCCGTTGGCTTTTGGTACCGCAATGTAGTCTTTTACTCGGCCCGGACGTGGCTTATACAAGCTGTGAACTTGGCCAAGTACGCGATAACAGGTATCTGGTTCTTCAACGATGACACGGAATGCGTAGATATCCATGATGGTGTGGAAGCGCTGTTCCTTGGTTTTCATCTTGTTGTAGATAGAAAACAGGTTCTTTTCGCGTCCGACCACACGAGCCTTTAAGCCAACTTCTTCTAAGCGGCCTTCAATCTCGCTATGAATGCGCTGGATCATCTCTTTACGATTACCACGTGCAGCACGTACTACTTCTTTTAGTACGCGATAGCGGTTTGGATATAAGGCTTCAAAACCTAGCTCTTCGAGCTCTGTTTTGATGTTGTGGATACCAAGGCGGTGTGCCAAAGGAGAGTAAATTTCTAGGGTTTCACGGGCAATGCGACGTTTTTTGTCTGGGCGAAGTGCGCCTAGCGTTCGCATGTTGTGAGTTCGGTCAGCCAGCTTGATCAGGATAACGCGGATGTCTTGCACCATGGCAAGGACCATCTTACGAAAGTTCTCTGCTTGAGCTTCTTTGCGATCACGAAATTTAAGCTTATCCAGCTTAGATACACCATCCACCAATTCAGCCACGGTTGTGCCAAATTGTTCTTCGAGTTCTTCTTTAGTGACTTCAGTGTCTTCAATCACGTCGTGAAGAAGGGCTGCTTGCAAGGTCTCTATATCAAGGCGCATTTCAGCCAAGATACGAGCAACAGCTACAGGGTGGATAATATAAGGTTCACCGCTTGAGCGGGTTTGCCCTTCATGGGCATCTTTCGCTACCACAAAAGATTGACGCAGAGCCTCAATTTGAGGCTCTGGGAGGTATTCTTGGGCAACGTCTTTTAGGCTATCGAATAGATACAAACTTTAGGCCCGAAAAAGATTGTTGTGGAGAAGATCAGATTAGCGAGTGTGAGCGATGCTGCTTACTGCTGCTAGCTCTGCTGCTTCTTGCTCTTGTTGCTCTTGACGCTCACGTGCATCAAGGATCTCTTTAGTGATCAAACCTTCTTCGATTTCGCGTAGAGCGATAACCGTTGGTTTATCGTTCTCTTCTGGCACAAGTGAATCTTTACCGCCAGATTGCATTTGACGTGCGCGGCGAGCCGCAATCAGTACTAGGTCGAAACGGTTGCCAACTTTTTCAACAGCGTCTTGAACAGTTACGCGTGCCATGAGGACTCCAAATTAGTTAACTAAAATTTTGAATGACGAGAAATTATACAGGCTTCGGCCACTATATACTAGCGGCGAACTGCACTCATCGGTGTAATGGTGAAATTCAGGTTAGACCTTATTCCGCCAAAAGAGCATCAAGCATGCCTTTATATTTAGCAGTTTGCTTGTCTTGCTTCAATCTTTCTGCACGAATGATGGCTTTAAAGTCCATCAATGCAGTATCGAAGTCATCGTTCACGATAACGTAGTCATACTCGTTATAGTGAGAAATTTCTGATTTCGCTTCTGCCATGCGTTTAGCAATAACAGTTTCGCTATCTTGACCACGAGCGGTTAGACGGCGTTCTAGCTCACCGTTTGACGGTGGCAGAATGAAGATGCTTTGGGCTAGTGGCATTTGTTCGCGGATCTGACGCGCACCTTGCCAATCGATATCAAGGAAGACATCAATGCCTTTTTCAAGCATCTGCTCAATCCAAACGCGAGAGGTGCCGTAGTAGTTACCGAATACTTCGGCATACTCTAGGAATTCACCTTTCTCAATTAACTCTTCAAAATGCTCTTTTTGCACAAAGTGGTAATGCACACCATCTTGCTCACCTGGGCGCATGCCACGCGTAGTGTGCGATACAGATACCTTCATTGCGTAAGTTGGGTTCTTTTCCAACATCGCTGAGATCAGACTAGATTTTCCTGCGCCGCTTGGTGCAGAAACAATATAAAGAGTACCTTTGCCCATATGTACAATTCCACATTTGGTTGGATGGTTGCCGAGATGAAGAGTCGACCGTTTAAAGATAGCACTGACCAAGAAGTAACACGAAATGGTGATTTTTAGGTCAGAAAAATGGAGCGGAAGAGTATCACGATCTTAAGGATCTAAACAAGTAAAACGATATGAGAGCGTGCGGGTAAGGCGCTTTCATACGCAATAAGTAACTGGCTGAATATGTGATTAAACTGAAGATGGCGCTTTTTCGGTGCAGTTAGGTTTATTTTACTGGGTGAGAGCGAAAATCGTTGAAGTTTTACTCTAGATCTATACAATCCGCGCAAACGTTTACGTGCTGTATATGTCTAGAGTTATGGTCTAGTCGTTTCTACCATCAAGCCTATCTTGATGACTACAGTAACTTCTTGCTAAGAGCCTTTCTCTTTGTCTGTCTGCACGTGTATCCGTCAACCACCTATCAAGTTGTAAAGGTTACATTGTGAGTCTCGAATCAACCCTTAAAGCTCAGAAATCTTCTGGCGTTCTAGAGTCGGTCTTTAAGATCTCAGAACGAAAAACCACCGTCAGTACTGAATTGTATGCTGGCTTTATTACCTTCCTAGCCATGACTTACATTTTGGCCGTTAACCCAGCAATCTTGGGTGGCATTCCGGGCATGGACAAGGGCGCCGTGTTTACCGCGACGGCGATTTCTGCGGCGATTGCGACGCTGATTATGGGGATTTGGGGTAATTACCCAGTGATGCTTGCTCCGGGCATGAGCATGAACGGCTTCTTTAAAGGCATGCTGCTAAGTGGCTCGGTGGCTTTAGTATGGCACGAAGCACTTTTTGGTATCTTCCTTTCTGGTGTGCTGTATCTGATTCTCTCAATGACCAACATTCGTAAAGCGATGATCGAGTCGATTCCGGAAGATTTGAAATTAGCGATTACTGTTTCACTCGGTTTGTTTATCGCCTTTTTGGGTTTGAAGAACGCGGGCATCATCGTTTCTAACCCAATTATTTTGGTCAGTATGGGTAACATTGCTGATCCGAAGGTGATTATTGCTTACATCAGTATCTTTGTTGCGCTTGGCTGTATGGTTCGTGATATTAAGCTGGCGACGTTCATCTCTTTTGTTTCTGCGATTGTGCTGACTGTCCTAGCGGATATGTTCTTGGGCACAAACAATGCGCCGATTCCAGACCAGTTTATTTCAGCGCCGCCAAGCATGGCTGGCAGCTTTGGTGCCGTGTTTGATTTATCAGGTATTACGGCTGATAAGATGTTTGACTTACTGTTTATTGTTGTCATCTTCTTAATCGTCGATTTCTTTGATGGTTTAAGCACGATTGTCGGTGTTGGTCGTGATGCGGGCATCATTGATAAAGATGGCAAAGTGCCAAACGCGCGTTCTGCCCTAGTTGCTGATGCGGGCGGTACAGTGATTGGCTCTGTATTAGGTACCACTTCTATTACTGCTTTCTCTGAGTCGGGCATTGCTTCTTCACAAGGCGCGAAGACAGGCTTGGCAGCGGTAGTGGTTGCGGGTCTATTCCTTGTTTCTCTATTCTTGTATCCACTGTTCTCAATCTTCTCTGCGGCAATGGTTGCCCCTGCGATGGTGGTGGTTGGTATCTACATGATTGGCCGTCTTGGTCAGATTCAGTGGGAGCAAAAAGAGTCTCGCATTGCAGCCTTCTTCACCATTATGTTCACGGTACTGAGTTTCTCGCCAGCGAACGGTATGGCAATGGGCTTTATTAGCTACAGCTTCTCTATGGTTGTTGCAGGCAAGGGTAAAGAAGTACACCCAGTGATATACGCGCTGTCTGCAATCTTTATGACCTATTTAGTTTTGCTATAAAGAGATTAAGGTTTGCTCGATACAAAAAATCCCGCTTCAAGCGGGATTTTTTATGACCGAATAGCGATTATTCAATGTGGGCTGCTCACGAGAACATGCTGCTTCCAGAACGTATTGGTGTTGATTATTAAGTTGCCCTAAAGAATCAGCCATGCCAATGAACGCACGCCACTTAAATACTAGCTTAAAGAAACTATGATAGTGATCCTAGTAACCAAAGATTCACCAAGAGGATTGCTCGCTAGCAATCCCCTTTCGTTAAGTAACCAAAGTAACCACAAAACATCTGTGATCGTGTGATATCAGCAATTCTTTCACTCTGCAAGCACTCAAAAAATGTGAAAGATAGGAAGGTTACCGTCTGCTTTCACTGAGGTGAATACTCTGAATAATTGTTTCCTGGTTCTTAACGTATACTTGTTCACGGGTGTCTCTATATCCATTCTGAGTAGCCACTATTTTATAGTAACCAGAAGGTAAAAGCATGCCGGGTTTGTATGATATGCTGTGTCTTTTGCCATCTTTACCGAAATAAAGTTTTACTCTTCTACTACTGTAATAATTGGTGTAAGGAGTGATATCAAGAAAAAGAGAGCCACGGTTTTCCGGAAGAGCCGTTTGGTTTTTGAATACCTTATATTCATTTGTTGATTGGAATTCCTTAAACATTTCATAACTTAAATATCCACTATAAACATTAAGGACTTCAAAGTATTCCTGTTTTTTAATGAACTTATTTTTTATATCCACATAGACATTTTTTAAAGCTTTTGAATAATTATTACCAGTACCATCAAATAGTGCGCGCTCAGCGTAATAACTGTTGTATTCTTCAGACCACAAAGGAATTGAAGAAGGTCTGCTATTTCTATAATCAAAAAGCCTAACTTGCTCTATTAGATTACCAACTCCAAGTTCGTTTAACTTTGATGTGTGACCTGTGTGTAATATGTATGCTGAAAGAATAAAAACCGGTAGAACGGGGCTGTATAAGGCTCTTAGTTTTTTAATTCTTAAATGGGTAAAGATAGCAGTTATACAAAGGGATAGAGGTGCTACGAATGATACAAAAACAAAGAATGTTAGCGGTAACGCTAAAATACCAATTGTAAAGGCGTTAATTGGGTCAATTTCAAACGCATCTAAAACCCATAGGCAGTAAGTTAATGGGAAAGATAAAATAAAACCAACTACATAATGCCAAGAGTATCCTTTGACGCCAAAAGAAAGACCTGTATCAGCACTTTGGAGGTCCTTTTTATATAAAGATGCAATAAACCCAGCAATAAATATTGGTGATAGCATTAGATAAGGAGTTTCAAATATAATAAATTGTGAGATATCTATTACTTTACCGCCAAAAAAGAAACTAAATACTATGAATGCCAAAGCCAGAAATCCAGGAAGACCTGTTCCGTATCTAGTTTCTCTTCGTTTATCAACAACGCTACCAAGTTGATCATGTGTTGTTATTTCAACTTCCGATTTTATTTCCAAATCTTCCTCTGTAAACCGATTGAAGAATGAAAAGAAACCACTTACTGAGCGTAGTAAAAACATAACTCCTGCGATAAGAGGAACCGTAGATAAAGCTTTTATTCGATTCGGTTTCATACTTATATCCCTAATTAATCAAATTTAATTTCCTGTGCGAAAACCATAATTTACACTACACTCGTCACTAATTCAGCTATGAATTCAACTCAAGAGTTTAATGCGTGTTTCTCACGCATTATTTAATAGTCTATCTCCGGATGGGTCTTGATGATTATTGCTAAGGAACACCGTTATAGCAGTCCTTCGCTTCCATTTCTTTTCTGAACGTTTGAGTAAAATGCGGGAGCGTGCTCGAAATAAAAAGGACTATGATATCAATCTGATAGTGTTGGATTGTGCCATCAATGTTCACGATTCTAGATGAAACAAAGTGGAATAAGTATAAATAACAAGCAATAAAAAACCCATGTTAGACATGGGTTTAGAGTTGATGGAGAGTTTCCCTGAAACAGGGTGAAACATCATTCAATGTTCTGAATTTGTTCGCGCATCTGCTCGATAAGCACTTTTAGCTCGACGCCAGAAGCGGTGATGTCGGTGCTGATAGATTTAGACGCTAGAGTGTTCGACTCACGGTTGAACTCTTGCATCATGAAATCGAGACGACGACCAACAGCGCCACCTTTTTTCAGGATGTTGGTTGCTTCTTTCACGTGAGAGTCTAGACGGTCTAACTCTTCGGCTACATCTGATTTCTGTGCAAGTAAGATAAGCTCTTGTTCAACACGTGAAGCATCTAGTTCGATTTTCGCTTCTTCAAACTTACCTAGTAGACGTTCGCGTTGCCACGTTAAGATTTCTGGCATACGAGCGCGTACTTTTACCACTTCTTCAGTAATCGCTGTTAGGCGCTGCTCAATCAGCGCTTTCATGTTGTCGCCTTCGCGGCCACGCGCTTCGATGAATTCGCTTAGCGCTGCATCAAAACCTGCCAGAAGGTCTTTGTTGATTGCATCCATATCTTGTTCTGGTGTTTCCATCACACCAGGCCATTGCATGATTTGGAATGGGTTAATGCGATTTTCGTCGCCAGTTAACGTCATGACTTGTTTAGCGGCATTGATTACTTGGTTTGCTAAGGTTTCATTTATTGAAAGGTCACCTTGAGCAGCAGGGTTGGCTTCAAAGCGTAAGTTACATTCTACTTTGCCGCGTGCTAGACGCTTGCGAAAACGCTCGCGTAGCACTGGTTCTAAGCCACGGAATTGCTCTGGCATGCGGAAGTAAGTTTCTAAGTAACGTTGGTTAACGCTGCGAATTTCCCATACGGCAGTGCCCCAATCAGCTTTGATCTCTTTACGAGCGTATGCCGTCATACTATAAATCATCGAATTTTCCTGTCTTTTAACTTTGCTGAAAATTAACCCGCAGATAGTAGCATAGTTCAGCTTTGATTTTTCAGCCGTTGAGATCAAATACACGACTCGCTACTGATGGAGTTTTCCGCTATAATCCTGCTCCAACCAAAAACGTCTCCCCTTCTATATAAGGTATGTGCCCATGCGTCCAAACGATCGCAAGGCGGATCAAGTTCGCCCAATCAAAATTACTCGTCAATACACAGCATATGCTGAAGGTTCTGTATTGGTTGAGTTCGGTAATACCAAGGTGTTGTGTAACGCAACAGTAGAAGAGAATGTGCCTCGCTGGCTTAAAGGTCAGGGCAAAGGCTGGGTGACGGCTGAATACGGCATGCTGCCACGTGCAACCCATTCGCGTACTCGTCGTGAAGCGGCAAGTGGTAAGCAAGGCGGCCGTACGATGGAAATTCAACGCCTGATCGCTCGTAGTCTGCGTGCTGTCGTGGATTTAAAAGCGATGGGTGAGTTTATGATTACGGTTGACTGTGACGTAATCCAAGCCGATGGCGGTACGCGTACTGCCTCTATTTCTGGTGCGAGTGTAGCGATGGCGGATGCATTCCAACATCTCATCGATAACGGCAAGCTTAAGAGCAACCCAATGAAAGGCCATGTAGCGGCAGTGTCAGTGGGTATTCTAGGTGAAGATGTGCTGTGTGACCTTGAGTATGTAGAAGACTCCGCAGCAGACACCGACATGAACGTTGTCATGACAGAAGATGGCCGAATGATTGAGGTGCAAGGCACTGCAGAAGGCGAACCGTTTAGCCATGCAGAATTGCTGAAGCTGCTTGAGTCGGCAAATAAAGGCATTGCAGAAATTGTCGCGGCGCAGAAAGCGGCATTAGAAAGTTGATTTTGATAGCTCCCAATTGGGGGCTATTTTTTTATTTTCTTTATAGATGGGTTTCACTGCGTTGTTAGTGAAAGGTTGTCTATCTAGGGAAATATTCGAGAGTTTATGTCATTTTTCTAGGAACCATGATTGGGAACTAGAAGCTAATTTAGAGAGAGAGTAATGAAAGCATACCAGCGTGAGTTTATTGAGTTTGCACTTGAGAAAGAAGTTCTAAAGTTTGGTGAGTTTACTTTAAAGTCTGGCCGTAAGAGCCCGTATTTCTTTAACGCTGGTCTTTTCAATACAGGCCGTGACCTAGCGCGTTTGGGTCGTTTCTATGCTGCAGCTTTGGCAGATTCTGGCATTGAGTTTGACGTGCTATTTGGCCCTGCATACAAAGGCATTCCAATTGCAACGACTACAGCGGTTGCGTTGGCTGACCATCATGACATTGACACGCCTTACTGTTTTAACCGCAAAGAAGCCAAAGACCACGGTGAAGGTGGCAACCTAGTCGGTAGCGCACTAGAAGGCCGCATTATGTTGGTGGATGATGTGATTACGGCAGGTACAGCAATCCGCGAATCGATGGAAATCATCAAAGCCAATGGTGCTGACCTTGCGGGTGTGTTGGTTGCTATTGATCGCCAAGAAAAAGGCAAAGGTGAGCTATCTGCGATTCAAGAAGTTGAACGTGACTTTGGCTGCGCTGTGATTTCAATTGTAAGCCTTGGCGACCTTGTGACTTACCTAGAAGAGAAAGGTAATTCAACAGAGCATTTAGAAGCTGTGAAAGCGTACCGCGCTCAGTACGGCATCTAAGTTCAACGCCTAGCGATTGAAAATACTCGGTTTGATATGAAAACCCCGCTTGCTTAAGCGGGGTTTTGTTTTTCGCTTGTTGAATGTGAACATTCCCTATTCTGCATTCGTTGCTGTTATTGAATTTGCGCGCTGAGCAGTTCCCAATATTGTTCAAAGTTTGCCGTTGGCTGATATTTAAAATCAGAACGAACAAAGCGATTTAAACTGCCTTCTACCTGACCCAACAACTGAGCAGAAAGAATGTTCTCATCAACTGGGAAAGATTTGCCTTCACGCAGTTTACGCTCACGTAAGATCTGGCGGATTGAGGTTTCAATGCGCTCGAATAATTGATTGATACGTTCACGTAGACGTTCGTTTTCAAACATTAACGCATGGCCAGAAAGAATACGCGTTAGCCCCGGGTTACGTTCTGAGAATGCGAGAATGAGTTGTAGCACTAAGCGGAGGCGAGTTAACGTATCTTTTTCTTCATCAAGAATGCGGTTGATGCGTGACATCAATGATTCTTCAATAAACTCGATCAGCCCTTCAAACATACGTGCTTTACTTGGGAAATGACGATAAAGCGCCGCTTCTGATACACCCACCTGTTTTGCCAGTTTGGCAGTAGTGATGCGTGAAGCACCGTCGTTAGACTCTAGCATTTGCGCTAGGGCTTGTAAGATTTCTTCTCGGCGATTTGTTTTTCTTGTTCCAGCCATGAACGATTCCTTTTGTTACCACTTTTAGCAAAGAAATGCTGGCTGCCGTGAAGGTAATACACGGCAGCGATTAGCTCATAAATATTGATTACAACTTGTCGGCAATAATCTGAATAATTTGTTTTGCAATTTGTTGTTTTGGTGCAAGGGTTAGTGATTGCTCACCATCTTTTGAGTATACGGTAATGGCGTTGTCGTTACTATTGAAGCCTTGCCCTTCTACAGAGACATCATTCGCACAGATGAGATCGAGATTCTTGCGTTCTAGCTTGCCTAGCGCATATTGCTTAACGTTTTGTGTCTCTGCGGCAAAGCCGACAGTCAACGGACGATTTTTAGTTAATGCAGCCACAGACGCAACGATATCAGGGTTTTTGACCATTTTGACCGTCATATGGTCGTTGTCATCAGTCTTTTTCAGCTTGTTCTCTGCTACCGTTTCAGGGCGATAATCAGCAACCGCAGCGCAGCTGATGAATACGTTATGGTTAATTGCTTTCTCTAATACCGCTTGGTGCATTTGAGTTGCGCTTTCAACATCAATACGAGAGACGTTGCTCGGCGTTGCTAGACTTACCGGACCGCTCACTAAAGTGACGTTTGCGCCAAGTTGTTGCGCTGCTTTGGCGAGGGCAAAGCCCATCTTCCCTGAGCTGTGATTACTGATGTAGCGTACAGGGTCAATAGCTTCTCGTGTCGGGCCAGCACTGATTAAGACTGACTTACCGAGTAAAGGTTTATCACCCCAGAACTCTTCGCAATGTGCCACCAACTGCATTGGCTCAAGCATTCGGCCCGGGCCAACATCACCACAGGCTTGTTCGCCTGCGGCAGGGCCCCAAATGTGCATGCCGCGGCGTGAGAGTGTTGCGATGTTCTCTTGCGTGGCCTGATTTAGGTACATTTGCTGATTCATTGCCGGAGAAACTGCAATGGGAGCGTCAGTCGCTAGCACTAAAGTTGTAAGTAAGTCATTGCCCATTCCTGCTGCCATGCGAGCGATAAGATCGGCTGTCGCCGGAGCAAGCAAAACTAAATCGGCCCACTTAGCTAGCTCAATATGGCCCATGGACGCTTCAGCGGCAGGATCGAGTAAGCTGTCAGATACAGGGCGGCCCGATACCGCTTGCATGGTTAATGGTGTAATGAATTCTTTAGCGGCATGGGTCATCACTACTTGTACTTGTGCGCCGCGCTCTATTAAGCGCCTTGTTAAGTCTGCACATTTGTAAGCCGCGATACCGCCACTAATACCAAGTAGAATTTTTTTGCCTGCGAGTGTCTGCATTATCTGTTTCTCCCAATTTCTGTGGCTGATATTACCACAATGAATTGGCGGAATACGTGCCGTTGTTTTGACGTATGTGAATCTATATCAAACAAGCAACGAATAGTTATGCTGTTGAACGAAAAATCACCGCCAAGTTCACAGATATAATTTCATACCAAAGCATTATATGCATAAAGGTGTGCAAGTTTTGTTATTTCAACGCCTTGCATTTTTATGTACCGATATTGAAAGCAATAATGCAGGTGAGTTTATGGGAATATCTCTCAAAAGTCGTAGTAAGTTGTTATTGGTGACCTTAATTCCTTTGGTGGCGATCAGCACTTTGATTACGGCGCTTTATTATTTTAATGGGTTACGCAGTTTAGAGGATGAACTGGTTGATTATCGTAACGAGTTAATAGAAACCAAAAAGAGTGAGCTGAAAGCGCACTTAATGATGGGGGCGACGGCCGTTAAGCCACTCTATGACTCTGACATTAATGGTAGTAACAAACAGCAAGCGAAAGAGATACTTAAAGCGATGCGCTTTGAGAGTGATGGTTATTTCTTTGCTTACGATAGTCAAGGGGTTAACACGCTGCATGCCATTAAGCCTCAACTGGAGGGAAAAAATCTTTACGGAATGAAAGATGAAAATGGTGTGGCAGTGATAGCGGGCTTGATTGATGCCTCTAAATCTGGCGATGGCTTTCTCTATTTCTCATGGCACAAGCCAACCATAGATGCTCAAGCGCCAAAACTTGGCTACGCAGAATATCTTGAAAAGTGGGATTGGGTGCTAGGCACTGGCATTTATATTGACGATGTTGATGCTCAAGTGACCGCAACACGAGCAAAGCGTGAAAGCGAGCTTAATAGCCATACACTTTCCGCCATAGGTGTCTCCTTTATTGGTGTACTGCTGACAAGTATTTTACTGAGCGTGATTATTGCCCGTGGGATAAAGCCATTGCAGCATATTGCAGAGTCACTCAAAGATGTTGCGGAAGGGGATGGCGATCTGACTGCACGACTAAAAGTGGAGAGCCAAGATGAAGTGGGAGAAGTCGCGCAGGCGTTCAACCATTTCATGGATAAGCTGCATCCGTTAATCAAAGAAATTCGAGGTACGGCGGAAGTGGTGGAGTCTGCTGTGCAAAGTTTGGATCAGCAAACCAGTCAAGCTAGCGGGCAAATGCAGCGACACTGTTTGGAAACCGATAAAGTGGTGACAGCAGTGACAGAAATGAGCATGACGGCAAAAGAAGTGGCAAGTAACACCAACGCAACTGCGCAGGCCATTGATGATGCCAATGATCAAATCAGTGATGCGCAAAATGATGTGAATCTAGCGATAGCAGGCATTGAGCAGTTAGTGTATGAGGTCAACACCACCTCTGAGGCTGTGGCGGATTTAAGTTTGCAGACGGAGCAAATAACCAAAGTACTGGAAGTAATTGGTGAAATTGCTGAGCAAACTAACTTGCTGGCGTTAAATGCGGCCATAGAAGCCGCCCGCGCGGGTGATCAAGGACGAGGTTTTGCGGTTGTGGCAGATGAAGTGCGTAATCTTGCTAGCCGCACACAAAACTCTACGCTTGAAATTGGCGATATGCTCAAGCAGCTACGAGATGGCGTAGCGCGTGCAGTAACGACGATGGCAACCAGTCAAGAGCGTGGCCAGCAAACCGCGCAGGAGTCTGCTCAGGTGCAAAATTCGCTGGTTTCAATTCAACAGTCGGTTTCTACCATTCGTGATATGGGGATTCAAACGGCTTCGGCTGCCGAAGAGCAGAGTGTAGTTGCTGAAGACATCAATCAAAATTTGGTTGAGATTCAGCAAATCGTAAATGAAATCAATCAGACGCTGCAGCAGTCCGATTCTGTTAGTTCGAAGCTGACCACCTCTGGTGCAGAAATGCGTAATTTAGTCGGAAATTTTAAACTTTAACTCGCAGCGTAGTTACAGTTAAGTTTTATATGAAGCTAAGAAAGCGGAGGTCAGTATCGACTTCCGCTTTTTATTTTGTCTTGTTGTTAGTCTCTGCAAGCTAATAGGATAGCTACGATGGCGATTAAAACTATTCCCACTCAATCCATGCCAAGAGAGAAGTTGATGAATCAGGGAGCCAATTCATTAACGGATGCTGAGCTGTTGGCTATTTTTCTTCGTACCGGTACGCAAGGGATGAACGTACTCGAGCTGTCTGACTACCTTCTACGTGAATTGGGGTCGCTGAGAAAACTGTTTGCCATGAGTCAGCAAGAGTTTTGCCAATATAAAGGATTAGGCGAAGCTAAATATGTTCAGTTGCAGGCGATTGTAGAGATGACCCAGCGCTATCTAGCTGAAACTTTGCATCGTGGTGATGCGCTTACTAGCCCACAACAAACCAAGCTGTATTTATCGAGTTTATTAAGAGACAGGCCAAGAGAGGCTTTCTATGTGCTGTTTCTCGACAATCAGCATCGTGTAATTGCTAGTGAGGTGATGTTTGAGGGGACAATTGATGCAGCCTCAGTTTACCCCAGAGAAGTGGTGAAAAGAGCCTTAGAGCACAATAGCGCGGCTTTAATCTTAGCTCATAACCATCCTTCGGGTGTGGCAGAGCCTAGTCAATGCGATCGCAGAATTACGCGCCGTTTAGTTGATGCGCTTGCGCTGGTGGACATTCGAATTCTGGACCATTTTGTGGTTGGAGACGGCGAAGTGGTCTCTTTTGCCGAACGCGGATGGATTTGAATCACATTTTTGTTGTGAGTTAATCGAAATCTGCTACAATCCCCCGACATTTTTTAGACTAAATTCAGCTCTGCTTAAAAAAAGATCACGAAAACCTGTAAAAAGGATCTGTTCGGGTCTTGAGCAATGCTAGTCAAGTTAGTATAATGCGCGACCTTTGATAGCCTTGTATAGATTTTCTATAACGGCTCTTAACCTCTATCCTTCTGTTTAGAAATAGAAGAGGTTCGGCCACCAAGGTTGATATCGAGCTGAAACGATTTTGGAGAAGACATTCATGTCACGAGTATGCCAAGTAACTGGTAAGCGTCCAGTAACGGGTAACAACCGTTCACACGCACGAAATGCTACTAAGCGTCGTTTTCTGCCGAACCTACAAACTCATCGTTTCTGGGTAGAGAGCGAAAAACGTTTTGTTAAACTACGCCTTACTGCAAAAGGTATGCGTATCATTGATAAGAAGGGCATCGATGCTGTTCTTGTTGATATCCGTGCACGCGGCGAAAACGTTTAAGAGGAAATAGACAATGGCAAAGAAAGGCGTACGTGAGAAAATTCGTCTAGTATCATCTGCTGATACTGGTCACTTCTACACTACTGATAAGAACAAGCGTAACATGCCTGGCAAATTCGAGATCAAAAAATTTGATCCTGTAGTTCGCAAGCACGTTATGTACAAAGAAGCTAAAATCAAGTAATTGATTTTGTTTCTCGCTTCTTAACAGAAGTCTGAATTAGAAAACCCAGCTTTCGAGCTGGGTTTTTTATTATCTAAAACTTACTTATACTCCAAAGACATCGTTTGAATTTAGGTATTTACCATGCGAACTCGCTCAAGACGTCGTCGTTGGAATAACATTATTATCTTGGGTATTGTTGCCTTTATGGCCTTACTCAATCTACCTACGATCATCAAATCCTATTTAATTGAGCAACCAGTAGATGCTCAATTTCCTACACTACTCAATCCTAGTCTAGAGTTACAAGCTCTTCATTCCAATCAGTGGTCTCTCGAAAACATCAATGGTACTTGGCAGTTGAGTGTGCAGTTTGGTGTTGAACCTGAAGAATTCGCTCAGCGTTGGCAAGAACTTGAAGGCACAGAGGTCGATGAAGAGACCTATGCTGCGATTAAACCTAGGTTACGGAATCCAAATAGTCTCGAAGTTTGGTATGTCGATCAGGAAGAACCGCAAAGGATCACCGTTTATCAAATGCCGCAATATTGGTTATTAAAAAATTGGCAAGATCGTTGGATTGCCGTCACGGTTGAGGCTGAGTATTTGCTTCTCAACTCGCAGGAGGAGCAATAGTATGCCTGAATTACCTGAGGTAGAAGTGAGCCGGATGGGAATCACCCCTCACCTAGTTGGGCAAACTATTGCTCAGTTGACTTTTCGTACACCGAAACTGCGTTGGGATATTCCACAAGAGCTTAAGCAACTTGAAGGCCAGGTGATACGTAATATTTCACGCCGAGCGAAATACTTACTTATCGAAACCGATATTGGCTGCGCAATCATACATTTGGGGATGTCAGGTTCATTGAGAGTATTGGATGCCAATATTGCTCCGCAAAAGCACGATCATGTGGACCTCAAGCTGAGCAATGGAAAAGTCTTACGCTATAACGACCCGCGACGATTTGGTGCATGGCTATGGTCTGAAGATGGTGAGCATAAAGTATTAGGTAATATGGGCCCTGAGCCTTTAACTGAAGTATTTAATGCTGAATATATTGAGACTAAAGCACTCAACAAACGCATTGCGGTAAAGCAGTTCATTATGGATAACAAGGTGGTTGTAGGAGTGGGGAACATCTACGCCAACGAGTCGCTTTTTAGTTCACGCATCCACCCAACCCGCAGCGCAGGGAGTTTAAGCTCGAGAGATTGGCAACGTTTGGTGCATGAAATTAAGCAAGTGCTCGCTATCGCAATAAAGCAAGGTGGTACCACATTGAAAGATTTTGCGCAGGCGGATGGTAAACCGGGCTATTTTGCTCAAGAATTACAAGTATACGGCAAAGCCGATCAGCCTTGCCCAGTATGCGGAGAGCTTATTGAAGAGCTCAAAATTGGCCAGCGCAATACCTTTTTCTGCTCCCAGTGCCAAAAATGAAAACATAGTGCTTTGGATTGTTCTGATATATTAGAGAAAAGCATTAGCTTAAGCCTTAGGCAATCACATACAATGCAACAAACGAATTTTAAGAGAATCTGACATGAAATATTTAGTGACAGGTGCTGCTGGTTTTATTGGCTCTGCAGTATCCGAGCGTTTATGCGAAGCAGGCCACCAAGTGGTGGGTATTGATAACTTAAATGATTACTACCAAGTATCGCTAAAGCATGATCGTCTAAAGCGAGTTGAGCACGACAATTTCACTTTTATTGAGTTAGATCTGGCGGATCGAGATGGTATCGCGAATCTGTTTGCTGAGCAGAAGTTTGATCGCGTGATTCACTTAGCTGCTCAAGCGGGTGTGCGTTATTCAATCGATAACCCAATGGCCTATGCTGACAGTAATTTAGTTGGCCACCTAACTATCCTTGAAGGTTGTCGTCATCATAAGATTGAACATCTCGTGTATGCCTCTTCAAGTTCGGTTTATGGCCTAAACCAAAAGATGCCGTTTGACACGGCTGATTCTGTTGACCATCCAATCTCTCTTTACGCAGCAACCAAAAAATCTAATGAGCTGATGGCTCATACTTATTCTCATCTTTATGGTGTGCCAACAACAGGCCTGCGTTTCTTTACTGTTTATGGACCGTGGGGCCGTCCAGATATGGCACTGTTTAAATTTACCAATGCCATTGTGAAAGGTGAGACGATTGACGTGTATAACAACGGCGATATGCGTCGTGATTTCACTTATATCGATGATATTGTGGAAGGTATTCTTCGTATTCAGGATGTCATCCCTGAGAAAAACAGTGATTGGACCGTTGAGTCAGGCTCTCCGGCGACCAGTTCCGCACCTTACAAGGTGTACAACATTGGCCACGGTAGCCCGGTCAAACTAATGGAATTTATTGAATCACTCGAAGAAGCATTAGGTATTGAAGCGAAGAAAAACTTTATGCCAATGCAGCCGGGCGATGTGTACGCGACTTATGCGGATACGGAAGATTTATTCAAAGCGACGGGTTACAAACCAGCAGTGAAAGTGCGTGAAGGCGTAAAAGCCTTTGTTGATTGGTATAAGAGTTACTACAACATCTAGCACTAACTAAACCGCAGTTTAATACAACAAAGGCGAGCATGATAGCTCGCCTTTTTCGTATGAATTCACTCGCTAGAGTTACTGTGCGAGTTTCTTGTGAATGCGATCGGCGACTGCTTGAGGTACAAACTGAGAGATGTCACCGCCGTGAATAGCAACTTCGCGTACGATAGTCGATGATAAAAACGCGAACTCTTCACCAGGTGTAAGGAATACACTTTCTAGGTTGGGTAGCAGTTTGCGGTACATGCTGGTTAAACCAAACTCGTATTCGAAGTCCATAGTGGTGCGTAGACCTCTCACTAGCAAGTTTGCTTGTTGCTGTTTCGCAAAATCAACCAGTAATCCAGAGAAGCCTTCCACTTTAACATTGGGTAAGTCTGCTAATGTTTCTCGAAGAATGTCTACGCGCTCATCAAGACTAAACATGGTGTTTTTGCTTGGGCTCGCAGCAACGGCAACCGTTAAGTTATCAAACATTTTAGCTGCGCGATGAATGATATCTAAATGACCGTTGGTTACAGGATCAAAAGTACCTGGGTATAGAACGTGCTGCATGTATTAACTCTTTTCTGATTGTCCGAGCGCCCAAAGCGCAGCGTATTTATTAAATGTATATTGAGTGATCACTCGTGAAAGAAGCAAGCCATGGCTGCCATCTAAAAAGCCTTTCCTCAGTATGTAACTCTTTAGAAAAGCAGCTGTTGCATGACTGAATGCACTAAATAAAGAGCATCGTTTGCCACTTTCAAACCGCTGTTTTGCCCAGCTATCAGCGTACTTAAGTTGTTTATACTGAAAATCAATGTAATCCGGCGCAGTGCGGTGTAATAAGTCTCCGTTAAGATCTTCTATAGCCGCATTAGTAGTATCAAGCGCTTCATGCACTAAATTATCATTGTATTGACGCTCTTCTCTTAGGTAGAGGCGAATCACTTTATCTGGATACCAACCGCAGTTCATCATATAGCGGCCAATAAACCAATTGCGGCGAGGGCATTGATACGCAATGTTAGCTTTAGGTGGTTCTTGCAAGACTTTCTGAAGGCTTTGCTTGAGCTCTGGCGTAATTTTCTCATCGGTATCTAGCATGAATACATAATCGCAACTGGCGTAAGATTGGGCGATTTGACGCTGCTTACCATAGCCTTGCCAATCTTTATGAGTAAAGCACTTGGCGCCTAAACTTTGGGCTATCGAGACGGTGTCATCATCACTGCCACTGTCGAGAAGGATGACTTCATCAGCCCATGCTGCTGATTCAATAGCCTGAGTAATGGTCTCTTGTGAATTTTTTGCAATTAGGACAATGGATAATGTGTTCATAATTTAGTTTAACAACTCATCAATAATATCTAAGTGTCTTTTTAGTGCGCCTTGATTCAGCTTCAATACATTTAAGGCCTTTTCACCATCTTGTTGAGCAAGAGTTGGGTCATTGAACCAAGTTAGAATCTGCTCAGTAAGTTGTTGAGAGTTTTCTACGGTTGCCAGAGCTTGGTTATCACTTAGCATGTCGCACACGGAAGCGAAGTTGAACACATGAGGGCCCATTGTGAGAGGTAAGCCGAATGCTGCAGGCTCTAACGGGTTATGACCACCGCGTTCGATTAAACTACCCCCAATAAATGCAGCATTGGACACGCCAAACATACTCATCATTTCCCCCATAGTATCGCCTAAGAGTACTTGAGTTTCTGCTGAAAGAGATTGTAGTTCACTTTTGTTCTGCGAGGTCAACTGTTGATTAGTTATCAGGTTCGATACTTTGTTGAACCGCTCAGGGTGGCGAGGCACAAGAATCAATAAAGCATTTGGATACTGCTTTAGGATTTCTTTATGCGCTTCAAGAATGATTTCATCTTCACCTTGGTGGGTGCTTGCCGCGATCCAAGTTGGTCTTGGGTCACCTAACTGCGTTTTAAGTGCAGTTACTTGTGTGGTGATCGCTTCTGTTACTTCAATATCGAATTTTACGCTACCAGTCACATGCAGCTTATTTTCTGGTAAGCCAAGGTCAAGGAAGCGCTGACCATCCGCTTGGTATTGCGCGGCAATTGCTGTCATTTCACCCAGCATTGGTTTGACGAGCTTACTGACTTTACCATAGCCTTTAGCTGAGCGAGCAGACAAACGTGCGTTGGCGAGTAAAGTTGGAATTTCCTTTTGTTTTAATTGGTGAATCATATTGGGCCAGAGTTCGGTTTCCATTATAATCACCAGTTCAGGTTTTAATCGCTTTATTGTGCGTTGCATCGCGCAAGGTAAGTCGTAAGGTAGGTAGCAGTGCTGAACTGTGTCACCGAAAATTTTGGTGACTTGAGCTGAGCCCGTTGGTGTCATGGTAGTAATGGTAATCGCTTTATGCGGATATTTGTTTTGTAGCTCTCGGATTAGAGGGACTGCAGCAATCGTTTCTCCGACCGATACTGAATGGAGCCAGATTCCACCTTGCTGATTGAATTGATAAAAACCATAGCGCTCTAGAATACGATTTTTATATGAGCGATTACGAAGGCTTCTGTACAGTAGTTTTGCTAAGACAAGAGGCTGAATGATGATTAGAAGAAAAGTATAAATTACTCTCATAGTTAAATTAGGTTTTTAATGTTGTTTGATTTACGCAGAGAAACTGTACTTTACAGTTTAGCGATTTTTTTTCTGGGAGTATTGTACTTTGTTTGGCCAATTGGCGGAACGATAGGTATTAGAAATACTTTACTATTTGGTTTGCTTTTTGCGTTTTTTATTGCGTATACCAAATCTACCAATAAGCTCGATTTTAAAGGATTGGTTCCTCTCACTCTATTTTTCATTTGGAGTGTCTTGCATTCCTATCTGTTCGCTATTGAATCGGAAGTTGCTGTTAGTAACATTAGTTCGTTAACCGGTCGGGCATTTGCTGCGGGTGTCCTTGGTGCTTTAGCTGCTATTTTCCTTCCTACATCCTTTCGTGTAATTGCGATCATTTTTTTAGTCCCTATCGCTCTAATTGCTTCATCTGGCTTATATGAAATTGCAATAAATTATATCGATAGAGGGGTTTTAGTAACACGTTATTATGGCATGTTAGAAAACGTCGATAAGCTTAATTATATCAACCATTTTGCTTGGTGCTTCTTACTGGCTGAAGTGATATTGAGATTCAAAAAACGAAGCTTTTTAAAAGTTAATAACGCCGTTCTTATTTTCCTTTTGATGGTACTGTTGGTTTTAGAAATCACTCAAAATATGCGAAATGGGATGATAACGCTGGTATTTTTGTTCGTGTTGATGTCTATGGTTTTGTTTAAGGAAATAACCATAAAACAAAAAGCGCTTTTACTTGCTATAGTTTTTATTAGTATTGCCGCAATTGGTGATTGGGCGAAAGATGATGTTCGTTGGAAAACATTCGCAGAAAGTGTGCCTTTATCTCTCCATACGGAAACTTACACAGCGTGGTTAGATGGTAAGGATTACCCTCGTTTAGAAAACGGACAACCGGTTAATGCTTCTAACTATCTACGAATCGCTTGGCTAAAAGAAAGTAGCAAGATGGCTATTGAGTACCCAATGGGGCTTGGGTTATCGAAAAGTCCAATGGGCCAAGCGTTTCAACAATACTATGGACAAGGTAGCGGCCACAGCCACAGCGGTGTAATGGATGTTCTATTATCGCTAGGTTTTGTCGGGTTGACTTTATATATTCTCCTGTTTGTCGCACTAGGAAGAACCGCCATAATGGCAAATAGTTCATTCTTTAAATATGCTCTTATATTATTACTAGCCGATATCTTTATGCGTTCGATTCTTGATTCTACAGTAAGAGATCATATGTTCGAGCAATCTATGTTTACGCTCTTCTTTATGGCAGGCATGGTAGGTAGGGTTAGAACGGCGAAAGGAGAGCGATGCTAATGCATAAGTGGATAATGCGAGGCAGAACTTTTGGTCAGGTAGAAGATCATTTCATTAAAAGTAGTGATGCGGAAAATGCGAAAACAGTAGTATTTTCACTCTTTGGACGTTTTGGTGATAGCTTGATAGGTCTTGCTACAATCAGAAAGTATCTTGATAAGCATACACATCTCACACCGACCATCGTGACAACCTCACACTTTAGGCCCTACGTTAAGACTGTACTCCCAAAAGCAAACACAATAACAATTAGTAAACGTAATCCTATTGATCTGATATATAAGACTTATTGGTTGAAAAGAAATAATTTTGATATAGGTTTCAATCCATATTCCTGGAGTGAAGAAAGCGAGTACTATATTTCTTTTGCAAAAAAATTCAGTTTTTTTAAGTCATTTACTGGGCAGGGAGAGTATGACTTTTTAGAGAATTACTATTTAAAAGCGAAGAGGTATCTTGGTTTAGAGTTTAGTAGACAGAAAATAAACTCTTTAGTCCTTTCTAATAAAGGTTATTCCAGAATACTAATTTGTCCGGAGTCATCAGAAACAAAGAGAACCGTTAACCCTAAATCTTTATTTTTGGTCGTAGACGAGCTGAGAAAGAAGTTCAACCCTGAGTCAATAACGATAGCGGCCAGCACTGAAGCGTATAAGATAGCGTCATGTGATTTCTTTAAGTTTTATAAGACAGAACAATCTTCAGAAGCTTTTTCTCAACTAACTATAAGCTCCGGTCTGATGGTCTGCGTTGACAGTGGGCCCCTACATCTCGCTATGGCTATAAATAAACCAGTAATCGCGTTGTTTGGTGGGAGTTTACCCGAATCAGTAGTTGACCAAGATTTTAGTAAGATTCAGGTTATACACAATAAAGCGTTGCAGAATATTTATTGTTTACGAAAGAGCTGCGATGACCCTAAGTGTTTTAATGACCTATTTGTAGACGGATTTTTGGACTTGGAGTATGAAGCCTCTGATTTGAAACTTTCGAGAGGTAGCATGGAGTGTGAGTACAAATGAACAAGTTTTTATTTAAGTTAAAAGCGCGTCTAAAAAACAAGTCACGAATTTGGCCTACAGTAAAACTCAAAAATACTGGAAATATTTCTCTGGGGGCACGCTCAAAGATACTAGATGGGTGTCACCTTATTGCTTCGAGAGGAAAAATTACGATCGGAGACAGAGTTCACCTGAACCGAAATGTTATTCTTTATTCCGAGCGTTCACTATCTCATATTCAGATTGCAGACGGTGTCGAAATAAATGATGGTACAGCGATTTATGGGCATGCACCAGTAACCATAAAAGAAGATACTCTTATTGGTCCAGGAGTTAAGATTGTTGCCTATAACCATAATTTTGACGATGTGACTCGTCCTATAAAAGAACAAGGAAGCATTGCGAAGGAAGTCACTATAGGTAAAGGTTGCTGGTTGGGCGCAAATAGCGTCGTATTAGCAGGAGTGACCGTTGGCGACGGCGTTGTTGTTGCTGCTGGTTCCGTCGTAACTAAAGATATCCCTAATAACGCTGTCGTAGCTGGGGCTCCGGCAAAAATCAAAAAGTATAGAAAGTAGATATCAAAGAAAGTGGAAACTCTAGGTGATATCTACATTTATGTTATTTACTAAATATAGTTAGCATATTCTGACACATAACAGATTTAGTACACTTTTCTTTAGCTAGCTTAAATGCGTTTTCTTTATATTCACAGCGCAGTCGTTGATTGGATACTAAACTCTCAATAGCTTGCTTTAAGATGTCGCTTTGCTTAGTTGGTACTATCAATCCAGTTTTCTGGTGAATAACAATTTCTTCAACACTACCAACTGGGGTCGAAATAACAGGTACTTTACAAAGCATCGCTTGCATTAGGCCTTGAGGGACGCCTTCATTTCCATAAGATGGCAATACAAATAAATCCATGCAATTTAGCCAATCTGGAACATTGTCTTGGTTACCTACGAATGAAACTGAGTTGGTCAAATTTAATTGCTCTACCTTGTCTTCAGTAAGCTGTCGGTTTGGACCATCTCCTACAACAATAAGGTGTAGGTTAGGGTTGTTAATTTTGGCTAGAGCCTCAAGCAAAAAGAAATGTCCTTTCCAACTCCTGATAGTGGCAACAATTCCTATAATAAATTTGTTTTCTGGAATGCCTAATGATTCTTTTGTACTAGTTTTATCATTATAAGGATAAAACAAAGAATCGTCGATACCAGTGACAACCGATTGCATTTTATTTAGAGAAACGCCATTTTCTTTATGAAGTTGCTCTTTTACTTTTTCGCCTGTCGTTACAATAAAGTCACTACCTTTTTGATATAGCCATTTTGAAGCTAAGTTATTGTGTACTTTTGTCGATAAGTGGCGTGTGCGGACGATTCTAGGTCGGTTGCGTTTAAACGCATAGAACAGAGATACCAACCAGCTGTCTGTGGAACTATGTGTATTGATAACATCATATTCATTTGTTCTAAGGTGGTTGGACATGGCTTGGTAAGCGGCCAAGCTTTTCTTGTTTATGTTCGTTTTAAAAGCAGGTATTTTCCGTTTTAAAGCTTCCTCGTAAATTTTTGAGTTCTCAGCACATAATATTTCTACGCTATGGCCAAGTTCAATAAGACCTTGTGACTCGGTTAAGATACGTATTTCTTGTCCTCCCCAACCACAAGAGGATTCCGTGTGTAAGATTCTCATTTTCTAGCCTTTTCAATATACCATTTCATTGCAATAGCAAGCCCTTGTCGGATGCTATAACTTGCCTTATATCCAACATCGTTTGTGATTTTTTCGATTGAAGCTTGTGAATGCCTAACATCTCCAGCCCTAAAATCTCGATGAACCGGATCTTTAGAGTAAGTGGTACCACATTGATTTGCTTCGCTTATCATAATATCAATAAGAGTATTGAGACTAGTGCGATCACCAACTGCGACATTATAGACTTTTGCGCTATCCGGTGTTGAAAGAGCACAACGGATATTGGCTTCAATAACGTTTTTTATGAAGCAAAAATCTCGACTTGTTTCCCCGTCACCGTTGACATAGATCGTATCATTTTCAATGATCGCAGCGGCCCATTTGGGTATTACAGCTGCATATGCGCCATTCGGGTCTTGGCGTGGACCAAAGACGTTAAAATAGCGCAGCCCAATGCTATTAAAATCGTAAGTTCTGGAAAAAACATCAGCATAGAGCTCATTTACGTACTTTGTTACAGCGTAGGGGGATAGTGGTTTCCCAATATTTTCTTCTAGTTTTGGAAGCGCGGGATGATCCCCATAAGTGGAGCTAGAAGCGGCGTAGACAAAGTTTTTGACTTTTGCATCTTTAGCTGCATTTAGAACGTTTAGGAAGCCATCAATGTTTACATTGTTTGATGTCACGGGATCATTAATAGATCTAGGTACAGAGCCTAGTGCAGCTTGATGTAGTACGTAGTCTACTTTTTCTAGCATGTGGGCATAGTCATTTGGTTCACGAATATCACCTTTAATGAACTCGAAGTTTTGCCACTGACTTGGAGAAACTATAGATTGAACATCATCTAAGTTGTGTTGATGTCCTGTTGCAAAATTGTCTAAACCAATGACCTTTTGATCGTGGCTAAGTAGATACTCAAGTAGATTGGAGCCGATAAAACCAGCACAGCCAGTTAGCATCCAAGTTCGTGGGTTTGATTTTAGGTGCTGGGATACTTCCGAGAAATTCAGTTTTTCAATGTTCATAATTGATTCGCTTTGTAGGTATCAAATTGTTTTAAGCATTCTGCAAGCACTTGCTCTGCGGTAATTTTCCTGATGCTGTTTTCATCACCAGGTTCTTTTGATACCACAACAGAATGTAGATGTTTATCTTGATATGGACCCGTTAAATTGGGTTTGGTCATGCCATACATACTTACAGTTGGAGTTTTCGTCGCTATTGCAATATGAAGGGGCCCTGTGTCATTAGTTACAAGTAAGTCACACGATTGAATAAAATCTGGTAACTGCCTTAAAGATAGGCTTCCTGTAACTTTAGTGACATTTATTCCAGAGTACTTGGATAAAAATGAGTCACTTAATCCCAACTCGTTCGGGCTTCCTGTTAGGTAAAAATGAATATTAGGTATTTTTTTACTTAAGTCTGTTGCTAGTTGAACAAACAGTTCGACTGGCCAAGTCTTAAACTCTTTTGATGCTCCTAACTGAAAGGCGACATTATACTTGTTTGAACCAAACAATACGTTTGATGCTTCAGTTTTGAATGGAATATCCATTTGGATTTCAGTAGGACTAGCGCCTAAGTACTTATGGGCTAAATCTAGCCTTCTTTGTATGCAGTGCTTTTCACTTTGAAGACTATAGCCATGAAGCAAACTGAGGTCTTCATGGTTTGCTCGGTCTTTGATGATATACTGACAGTTAGAAAGCCAGGCTAAGAAGATGTCTTGAGGTGAGTGGCTATGCAGTAGTACCGCAATGTCAACTTTCTCTTTTCTGATCTTTGTGCAAGTACTGATAAAATTTCTGTACTTGTTACGCCAATAGATAGTCTTATTTATATGTGGGTAATCTTTGATAAAATCGCTATTTTTCGGATTGCCAACCAAAATAATTTTGGCATCAGGATGTTTATTTCGAATAGAGCGTATAGTTGGAGTGTTGAAGAGAAAATCGCCTAACGCAGTATTACTAAAAATTAGGATGTTATTTATTTTTTTGTTGTTGTCGTAGCAAATACTGCGCTTATTATAAGCGCAGTATTTAGTGATAAAAAAATAAAGGATTTTATTTATCAACTTCTTCATTATAGTTTTTTGGTTACCACCTCTTCTGGTAGGGCTCCTTTAACATCGAAAATGACACAATTATCGTTCATAAGAGATTGTATTTGCTCCACACTTAGCGATTTGAATTCATTGTGTCCCACAGTTAAAATGATGGCATCATACTTCTTATCCGTATAATTATTTTTTAAGGCGATACCATACTCTTCCATTGCATCTTCTGGCGTAGCCCATGGGTCTACAATATCTACATTGATTCCAGTATCAATAAACTCTTGTATCACATCGATAACTTTTGTATTGCGTATATCTGGACAGTTTTCTTTGAATGTGAAACCAAGTACTAATACATTTGCTTCCGCGGCATTGATTTTACGTTGAAGCATTAACTTAATAGTTTGCTTTGCAATGTGGCTTCCCATCTGGTCATTAATACGGCGCCCAGCCAAAATTATTTCAGGGTTGTAGCCGATTTCTTGTGCTTTGTGCGTTAAGTAATATGGGTCAACACCAATACAGTGTCCACCAACTAATCCTGGACGAAATGGTAAAAAGTTCCACTTAGTCCCGGCGGCTTTTAGTACCTCCGAAGTGTCAATGTCTAGTTTCTCAAAAATCAGTGCAAGTTCGTTGATTAACGCAATGTTTACATCACGTTGAGTGTTTTCAATAACTTTTGCAGCTTCTGCTACCTTGATTGAGCTAGCTTTAAATGTTCCAGCTGTGATTATTGTGGCATATACACTATCGACATAGTCAGCGACTTCTGGTGTAGAGCCAGAGGTTACTTTAGCAATGTTTGCTACTCGATGCTCTTTGTCGCCAGGATTAATACGCTCAGGGCTGTAGCCTGCGTAAAAGTCTTTGTTGAATGTTAGTCCTGAAACTTTTTCTAGAATTGGAATACAGACTTCTTCTGTCGCTCCTGGGTAAACGGTTGACTCGTAGACAACAATATCACCTTCTTTTAGTACTTTACCCAGCATGTTAGATGCTGAAATGAGTGGGGAAAGATCAGGGCGTTTGTTGTCATCGATAGGTGTTGGAACCGTTACGATGAAAAAGTTTGCAGAATTAAGTTCTTCGGAGTTAGCCGTAAATGTTAAATTTATGGCTGCTTCTAGTTCTTCTTTAGAGCATTCTAATGTAGAGTCATAGTTTTCTTTCAGTTCCTCAATTCGAGGGATATTGATATCGAAGCCTAGTACTTTTTGGTTTTTACCGAACTCTGCTGCAAGTGGCAGGCCCACATAACCCAAGCCAATAACGGCTATATTTAATTCTGAAGGTATTTGAAACATATTTTCGTTCCGAGTTAAGAGTTATTTATTAATCGATTATACAAGGCGAGCAGTTGTTCCACTACTCTTTCTAAAGTAAAAGGTTTGATGTAAGTCAGTGCATTTTTACTCATGGCTTTCCGTATATTAATGTCATCTAACTTATCGATAGCTCTGGCTATAGTTTTAACATCTAAAGCATCACAAACATAACCGCAGTCGGCTTTCTCTACAAATTCCTTTCCACCGCAAGATGTGCTAGTAATGATTGGTAGTCCGGTCGCCATAGCTTCAAGTATTACATTGGGAAAAGGGTCGTACAGAGTTGGAATAATAAGAACATCTGCGCAGCCATAGTATAGCTGAGTTTCAGTTTGCTTACCCACAAAGTGTACATAGTTACCGATTCCTAGTTTACTCGCCAGAGTTTGGTAGTATTTCTCTGATTTATCTTTGCCTACAATCAATAGATGCCAATCTTTTGAAGTTTTCGCAAGGGCACAAATCGCCTGTTTTAACCCTTTTCTCTCAAATCCAGAGCCTACATAAATTAAGATATTACTATCAGTAGGAATGCAGTGTTTCCTGAGAATTTCCTCTCTAAAAGAGCGATTACTTGGAGAGAATTTACTTTGGTCTACACCATTATAAATAACGGATATTTTATCACTCTCAAGATTAAAGTGTTGCGTGATTTCGTCTTTGACCATCTGTGAGTTACAAATTACACTCTTTAAGCTTGGGTGGTTAAACATGCTTTCTTCCGCACGTTTAACATAGTTATGGTAGCGACTGTGATCAATCAACCAAGATTGAAATCCTGATGAAACTCTCTTCTTATGTTCTAGCCATACTCTATGAACGCCATCGCCTGCACGGAAAATATGGCACCCTGGGATTCTTTCGTGACTTTGGATTAGGTCGAAGCTCTTAAAATGCTTTTGACACTCATTTGCAAAAAGTTTTTCTCGTCCAATGCGTGATATCTTAGGGGGATTAACTGCTACAACGTTAAAACTAGCTTTTTTCTCTTTGGGCCATTGCCTTGTTAATATAGATACATCTAATGTATCTTGTTGGCCCATCTGCTCTAATGCTCTTTCAATGAACCTTTCGGCTCCGCCATCAGGCCTATATTGCTGGCGGATAATCGCTAACTTCGACATTTTGAATATCCAAATAGTTGTAGATTGCTTCTAGAACAGTACGTTCAGAAATACTAGTAATACAGTCACTAATCTTAGAGCCCGCACAACCATCTTTCCCACATGGTCGGCAATGATGGTAAGGAGAAGTTAAGACGGTAGATTTTGTCATCCAAGGCCCCCACTCCTTATCTCCGCTGGGGCCAAATAAACAGACAGACGGTGTTTGTGTAGCGGCTGCAATATGCATGGGAACAGAGTCTACTCCGAATAGAAGCTTAGCATTTGCAATGAGGCCTGTTAATTGACTCAATGTTAGTTGTCCTGAAGCGTCGATGATAGGCCATTTAATGTGTTGTTTTATCTTTTCAATCATTTGCATTTCTTTTTTGTCTGGAGCAGCAGATAAAACTATGTTGTAGCCATCTTTAGCAAGATGATTAATTGTCCTAGCTACTTTCTCTTCGTCCCAGCACTTAAATAGCCAGCGAGAGGTAGGGTGCACAAGTATATAGTCATCTTCTTTAGTTAATTGACCGTGGCTATATAATTCTTCCAAGAAAGAGGTATCAATGTTGTAGATCCCGAGTTTACGGTCTTCTTGATTCGGTTGAATACCTATACAGCGAAGTGAGTCTAAGTGCTTTTCTACTGTATGACGCAATGGAACCACAGGGTATCTATGTTGGAAAAATTTTTTCCACAACTTATTTTTATCTCTTTTTCTATGTTGTGGAGTCACGCCTTGTGGTATATCACAGAACCAATTGATCCACATACCACGATAACTTTCGGTTAGGTGCAAAGAGGTATCATAGCGGTTAAGCTTCAACTGCTTTAATAAATCCAGTTCGTACTTAAGGTGTGTTTTTATCCCTAATGCTTTCCATTTTTTATCAATGGTATAGATATTATCGATATAGGGGTTTTTATCGAGCATAGGTTTTGTATCTTGGTAAACCAATGCATCTACAATACAGTCTGGAAAGGCTGCTTTAATGGACTTAAAGACCGGGCTGGTTAAAAGTACATCGCCATGATGTCGTAGCTTGATAACTAGTACTCTTTTCATCTTTACGAACAACTTATTTTGCTTATGAATTGGTGAATTGATTCACCGGTTGTTTGATAGTTTCTTTTCTGCTGGACTTTTTTCTGTCCCTTGTAGCCAACATTTGCTATTTGCTTGGCGCTTAAGTTTAAAATATCGTTGAGGCAGTTAGTGACCCCTTGCTTATTAAAAGGACAGAAAAAAGCTGAACTTTGGTCATAAACTTCTTGATGTTCCGGCAAGTCGTTGATCATAACCGCAAGACCTAAAGCTGAATACTCAAAAGTTTTGGTTGGAGAAGAGACATCATAAAGCTTACCCCTAGGTATGATACTTACTCCTATGTCATAGTTTTGTATTCGTTGAAGTAGTTCTTTTCGAGGCAGCGCATCATGGAAAATAACTCTAGGGTCTGCGAATTTCTTAATTGCATCAACTGCTCTATTTTTGCTCTTGGAGTAAACATGCAGTTCAAAGTTATGAGTACTGTCTATGAGGCCCTGTATGACATCATCCAGTCTTCTCAGAGGATCTATCGTTCCAATATAAACAAGCTTTACAGGTGTATGATCGTGGCTTTGGCTTCTGTCTACAGGTATAGAAAAGTCAAATCCCATAGGCACTGGCATCCAAGGTGTATTGCAGAGTTCTCTAAATGTTTTTTTAAATGTACTAGTGATAGGGAAATAGTAGTCACATCGATTTATCAATTTGTTTTCTCTACGCGACTTGTAAGCAAATTCAATAGTTTTACGTATTATGGACTTCTGTTCTTCATTAGCTTGGTGTAATCGACGATAGCTATGAGGGAAGGACTCCCAAAATCCAACTTTGAAGTTGAAAGAGTTGGTTGCATTTATAACTTGTTTTAGTGAGTCGAATAAATTTCTAACAACAAAATGATCGATAGAACCAAGGTTTATGATTGCTCCTAAAGATTTGATGAGATCTCTTTTTCGGTTTCTATAAGGTATAAAAATATCTTTGTTTTCTTTTAGCAAAGGCCCGCCGATATCTTTCCCAAAATAGACCGTGTAAACGTCGTACCATTCTTTAAGGGATGATTTGTATATGCCATCAATGGCTGAGTGTTCTGAGTTAGGGGGAAGATCAGTCACAAGTATTAAGCGCGGCTTATTTTCCATTGTTCTCAATCTCTTTTAACTTTTGAATCACCAAATCAGGCGTATTGTCACCTATGTTTTTAGTTGGGCTAATTAAGTAGCTTTGTTGTTTACCATACCCACCAATTAGGCCAGGGTCAGTTGGGCCGTATAACGTAATGTTGGGTTTATCTAATGAGGCTGCAAGATGGCTTAGGCCTGTATCGACTGAGATAACCGCTTTTGCATTCGCTAGCTCAACCGCTACTTGCTCTAAGGTGAGCTTAGGCAATACAGTAACGTGGTCAAATCCTTTTGCAAGCCTTTCAGCACGCTCTCTTTCATGAGGAGCTCCCCAAGGCAGTCGAACCTCAATACCGAGTTCTTTTACCTTAGCAATCACTTCTCGCCAATGTGTTTCTGGCCAATGTTTGCTATCTCGAGTTGTCGCATGGAGAAACACCAAATAGCTTGCTCGCTTTTCGTCTGTTAAGAAGCGATGAGCAATAGCATAATCCCCTTTATCACTTGGAATTGGGTAGCCGATAGCTAAAGCAAATAGCTGGCGTATACGTTCCACTGCGTGTAATTGGGTCGATACGCTGTGTTTGTGTTGATAGAACAGGCTGGCTAATGGTTCTCGAACAGAACCTTTGTCATAGCCATGTACTGGTGATTGACAGTAGCGAGTGAGAAAAGCGCTTTTTATCAATCCTTGAGCATCAATAACTAGGTCGTAATTATGTTGAGTTACTGCTTGCTTGAATGTCTGCCACTCTTTTCGGGTTTGTTGGCTAAAAAGCTGTTTTCTCCAACGTCTAATTGCAACCGGAATCACTGTTCCCACGTTTGGGTGCCAGCTCGGTATTTGACTGAAACCTTCTTCAACCACCCAATCGAAGATGATGTCAGGGTTGTTTTTGGCCGCATCAGTTAGTGCCGGTAGTGTGTGAATAACATCTCCCATAGAGGAGGTTTTAACGATTAGAACTCTCACTCGTCATCCTCTTGGGCTAATAATTCATCCAAGGCCTGAGTGACCATGTCTGGTTGAATATCGATCAAGCTTTGATGGTAACCTTGTTCACCATCACCTTTACGGATTTTAAGATAGCCATCGATAAGTCGAATTACTTTCGCTTTATTGGATAGTGGAGGCGTAAAATCTGGCGATGAAGGTCCATAAACCGCCACCAAAGGAAGATCAACAGCAGCAGCAACATGCATCAGGCCAGAATCATTTGTTACAGCTGCGTGACACCCAGCCATTAAATCTACAGCTTGTTCTAATGAAGTTTTGCCAGCTAGGTTGAAGCATCGCTCACTATTTTGTTGATTAAGTTGTTGGCGAATCTCTTCACCAACAGCATGATCCTTCTCAGAACCAAAGATAATGACCTGCCAACCGCGAGCGATGATCTGTTTGCATAATTCTGCGTAATGATAATGTGGCCAACGTTTTGCAGGGCCAAACTCCGCTCCCGGACATATGGCGAGAGTCGGCTTAGAGGTATCAATATTGAATTTATGCTGAGCTGTAGCGGTATCTTCACTGTTTACGCTAAGTTTTGGGTAAAGTAGTGGCTTCGGCAGTTCATTCGCTGAGTTTGGTTTTTCATAAGCCAGTGCAACATATCGCTCTACCATGAGAGGGAAGGCTTGTTTGTCGAGTTTGCGATAATCGTTCAGTAGCCCATAACGCATCTCTCCTAGCCAGCCGGTGCGCTGCTTAATGCCAGCAAACCAAGGAATCAATGCGGATTTGAGCGAGCCAGGTAATATAATTGCTTGGTTATATTGACCTACTAGGTGCTTACCCATTTGACGGCGTAAGCCTAATTGCAATGAGCCATGGCCGATAGGCATAGGGATCGTTTGATTAATCTCTGGCATTTTGGACAGAATTGCTCTGCACCAATCTGGTGCCATAACATCAATTTTGCAGTTTGGGTGTAAGTGCTTAAGGGTGCGATACAAGCTCTGTGACATCACCATATCGCCAACCCAAGATGGCCCAATAATTAGAATGTTCATCAGTTACCCTTAAAACTTATATTGATCGGAAACGTATGGCTCTTCTATGCCAGGTGGTTGAGTCTTGAGTAGTTTTAAGATCCACATGTATTGTTCTGGCTGGTTGCCGACGCAGTTCTCAATGTATGCATTGAGTGTGCGAGCATCTTTCGTTTCATCACCAGTCAGCGTTACTTCAGGTGCAATGTGAATCTCAAATTTTCCCGTTTCCATATTTATTACGGAAAATAATGGCACAACACGAGCTTTGCCAAGACGGACAAACTTGTTGAGCCCTGCCATTGTCGCTTTTTGTGTACCAAAGAAATCAACAAATACGCTGTTTTTTTCACCCAAATCTTCATCGGGTAGATAATAGCCTAAATAACCGTCACGAATGGCCTTGATGTATGGCTTAATACCTTGGCTGCGTTCGTATATCTTACCACCATACTGCACACGCTGTTTATGCATTAACCAATCAGACAGTGCATTACTCTGAGTTTTCACAAAGCCCGTAACCGGTAGCCCTGTAGAAGCGAGATAGATCGCTGGAATATCAATACACCAAGTGTGCGGGACTAGCAGGATGGTATTTTGCGAAGTGTCTTGCAGGAGATGCTTATCACCGATTAACTCTACGTTGCGAGCTAGCCAGTTTTTGCTGCGAAGTGTTACGGATGGGAAGTTAAGCAAGTAACAGATTGCAACTGTAAATTGCTTTTTTAAAATCTCTTCTCGTTCTGCTACTGACTTTTTAGGGAAACAGAGTAGTAGGTTAATGCGAGCACGCTTAACGCTGCCGCCTTTCACTTTGACTATGAAGTGTGCAAGAAAATTAGCGATCGCTTTGTGAACTGCATGTGGCAGCAAAGATATAACGACTCCAACCAGCAGTCCTAGCCAAGTACCCCAATATTTAGGTGATAAAAACACCCATTGGAACTGAGGATTGTAGATTTGCGGGTCAAAGTCGTTGCGTTTTACCGTCATAAAGTTGTATTAATCTGAACCAAATAGGTCGCGAGTATAAACTTTCTCAGCTACATCTTCTAATACTTCTGCCATGCGATTAGATACGATAACGTCAGACATCGCCTTAAATTTCTCGATATCTTTGATCACTTCAGAATGGAAAAAGTGTTCTTGTTCAAGCACTGGCTCAAATACGACAACTTTGATGCCCTTGGCTTTCAGGCGTTTCATAATGCCTTGAATTGAAGACGCACGGAAATTGTCCGAGCCTGCTTTCATAATAAGGCGGTAAATACCTACTACTTTCGGCGAGCGCTTAAGGATGCTATCGGCAATGAAATCTTTACGAGTGCGGTTTGCGTCAACAATGGCACCAATAATGTTGTTTGGCACGCTATCGTAGTTAGCCAGAAGTTGTTTAGTATCTTTTGGTAAGCAATAACCGCCATAGCCAAACGATGGATTATTGTAGTGGTTACCAATACGAGGGTCTAGACCAACACCTTGGATGATTTGGCGACTATTGAGGCCATGAGCTTCAGCATATGAGTCCAGTTCATTAAAGTAAGCGACACGCATCGCTAGGTAGGTGTTAGAAAACAGTTTTACGGCTTCTGCCTCAGTTGAATTAGTGAACAGTACATCGATATCTTGTTTTTCAGCACCTTCAACGAGTAGGTTTGCGAATGCCTCTGCTCGTTCACTTTGCTCGCCGATAATGATGCGAGATGGGTGTAGGTTATCATACAGAGCTTTGCCTTCACGTAAGAACTCGGGAGAAAAAATGATGTTCTCGCAATCTAGCTCTTGTTTTATGTTCTCGGTATAGCCAACAGGAACAGTTGACTTGATGATCATAACAGCAGAGGGGTTCAACTCTTTAACATCACGAATGACAGCTTCCACGGAGGAAGTATTGAAGTAGTTCGTTTGAGGATCATAGTCAGTTGGGGTTGCAATCACAACGAAGTCCGCATCTTTATAGGCTTCGTGTTTATCAACTGTGGCTTTGAAGTTGAGTCCTTTGTTAGACAGAAAGTGTTCAATTTCTGCATCAACAATTGGAGATTGTTTGTTGTTTAACATCTCAACTTTTTCAGCAATGATATCAAGCGCAATTACTTGATGATTCTGCGCCAACAACATGGCATTCGACAGACCAACATAGCCTGTACCTGCGACTGCAATCTTCACAGTAAGATCCTCAAACGATATTTATTATAAGTTATTTTAGCTGTTATCTAACGGAGAGGCCTATCGGTTAATGATAGCCATGTACTCCGAAACACCTTGTGCTACGGTTTTGAATGTATGGTCGCAGCCAGAAGCACGAAGTTTAGTCAGGTCAGCTTGAGTAAACTCTTGGTATGCACCTTTTAAATGCTCAGGGAATGGGATTGTCTCCACTTCGCCTTTACCATGATATTCAATTACTGCTTTAGCGACTTCTTCAAAGGACTCTGCATTACCTGTACCTAGGTTGAAAATGCCAGAAACACCATTTTCCATAAACCAAAGGTTTACTGCTGCTACATCACCCACATAGACAAAATCGCGCTTGAACGTTTCGCTACCCGCAAAAAGTTTTGGGTTCTCGCCCGCATTCATTTGATTGTTTAGATGGAAAGCAACAGATGCCATTGAGCCTTTATGTTGTTCCCGAGGACCGTATACGTTGAAATAACGGAAACCTGTTACTTGAGACAGCTTCTCGCCATGTTGTTCAGCATCTTGCCATACGCGACGTACATAGTTGTCAAATTGCTGTTTTGAGTAACCATAAACGTTTAGTGCACCTTCATACTGTTTTGCTTCGATGAAAGTGTCGGTTTCACCATAGGTCGCCGCGGATGATGCATATAGGAATGGAATTTCACGGTCTAAGCAGTAATGAAGTAGCTCTTTTGAATACTCATAGTTATTGAGCATCATGTACTTACCATCCCACTCCGTTGTCGCAGAGCATGCGCCTTCGTGGAATACAGCCTCGATTGGACCGAAGTCATCGCCAGCCATGATTTGTGTTAGGAAGTCATCACGGTCCATGTAGTCCGCGATGTCTAGATCGACAAGGTTTTGAAATTTCTTGCCATTCTTAAGGTTATCGACGACTAAGATGTCGCTAATGCCTTTTTCATTTAGCGCTTTGATAATGTTGCTGCCAATCATGCCAGCGCCACCGGTTACGATGATCATTTTTATCTATCTCGAGTGGTTTTTTTTTAGTATAACAAGTTGTAGAAGTGTAGAATAGCTAAGAAGTAAGTTCTTTAAATATATAGGTCTAGTATGAAACTAAGTAATAAAGATTATTGGGACACGACATATGAGGTTAGAGAAGAGCTGGTACCTATATCTCTAGACGGAAACTACTCTTACTGTGATCGTCAGCACTTTAAAATATTGAGCCAAACGGAATTAGATGGAAAGAAAATTTTAGAAGTTGGTGGTGGCGGTTCGAAATGGATTACGTTTTTGGCAGAAAAATACCCTAACTCTCAATTCTATGCGTTAGATTATTCGACGGAAGGGTGTGATAAGCTAATTAAATATATAGATGATAACAACGTTAAAAATATAAAAGTAATTAACAAGGATATGTTTCATGCAGATGACTTGTATGGCCGCTTCGACGTGATATATAGCATAGGTGTCGTTGAACATTTCGATGATTTGGGAGCTGTATTAGAAGTTATATCGAAGTTTTTAAATAAAGATGGCATTGCATTTAATTTTATACCCAATATGTCTGGGGTTTTAGGTTGGTTAACGAAGGTTTTTAATCGGCCTGTATATGATATACATAATCCGCATGACTTGAAATCTTTTTTATCTGGACATGATGGTGTAAATATTGCTGAGGCTGGTTATTTGTGTAGTAATAATTTTTGCATACTATCTAGCTGCTTTATAAGTAAAAATGGTTTTTCAACGTTCTTGTACAAGCAACTTTCGAGGTTTTCAAGGTGCTTATGGTGGTTTGAGGATAATGTTTTTCCATTACCTAAGAGTAAACTGTTTTCCCCTTACATATACTCTGTCATAAGAAAATGAGTTATATAAAAAGAAATCCATATTATTCATTTGTGATTATGGTTTTTATTTTAGGCGTGTCCAAAGTTTTGAGTGCGTTTAAAGATATCATTATTGCAAAGGAATTTGGTATATCGCCTGATGTTGATTTGTATTACTACATGTTTAATGTCGTTAATACACCTGTTTCTATATTCTTCACAATCATTACAATGACATTAATTCCCACTTTAGTTGGTGGGAATAAAAGTATTAGTGATGTTAATATTTTCAAATGGCAACTGATTATATCGACATTGGTTCTTTCATTGCCTGTTTGTATTGTGACATATGTTTTTATTTCAAAATCAAATATTGTTTTGGTAAGTGACGAGTTCTATTTATCAGTTTTAATGGTAGCAACAATCCCTTTTGGTATGCTGTTTAGCTTGTTTTCTGCATTTATAATGTCTAGAAATGGCTATAGAAATTCAGCTCTTGAATGGGTTCCTTCTGTAATGTTGGTGTTGTCGATTTTTTTGTTTAAAGATAAAACAACGATAGAAGTTTTGGTTTATGGGACACTAATTGGTTTTGCTTTTTATACTTTTGTTTTGATTCCTTTAGATGTTGGTAAGGTAAATTTAGTTGCGTTATCTAGGTATGATGAAAAGCTATGGAAGTTATTGTTAAATGGTATTGGTATATTGGCATTTGCTCAAGCTTTAATGTCAATAACGATACTGTTTGATCAATATTTTGCATCGCTTGTTAGCCAGGGGAGTCTATCTGCACTTAACTATTCTAATAAAATTATTTCTTTAGTCTTGACATTAGGTGGCGTTGCTATAACTAGGACGTTATTGCCTATGTTTTCAAATTCAAATTCAAAACATAGGGATTTGATGAAATGGCTTGGCTTAATGTTCTTTTCTGGGGTGGTTATATCCATGTTCTCAATTTATTGTTCAGAATGGATAGTGAGAATAGTATATTTCAGAGGGGGATTCACTTTGGATGATGTAATTTCTGTTCAAGAAATATTTGAAGTTTCCTCGATGCAATATCCGTTTTATTTTTGTGGTTTGGTTCTTACCTCCTATTTTTCCAGTGAAAAGAATTATTACCCTTTGCTTATTTCTGCTTTTCTAGCTTTACTTATTAAACTTGTATTTAATAATTATTATCTTGATGAGTATGGGGTGTTATCTATATCTTGGTCAACAGTTGTCATGTATACAGCTAACTTTGTTTTATTTTTCTTGTTTTTTTTATTTAGAATGAAGGTTTAGTTTGAAAAAAATAATGATTGTAGTGCACTCAATAACATCTGGTGGAGCTGAAAGGGTATCGGCAAACTTAGCTAACTACCTAGACAAGTTAGGTGTGAAAGTCTTAATCGTCAACTATTTAGACGATGAGGATTTCTATGAAGTAAACGAATCTATAGTTCGTATTCACATGCATAGTAGATATCATGGAATAGCAGGCAGCAACCTCAGGCGAGTTTTTGCAGTTCGGAAAATTATAAAAGAACAGGCTCCAGATGTAGTGTTGGGTATGACTACAACGTCTGCTGTTATTGTTGCTATGGCATCCTTAGGTTTGAAAGTGCGTGCATTTGGAGCGGAAAGGACTTTTCCTCCAAATAGTCCGGTCTCTTTACCTTGGAAAATGCTTAGGTTTATTTCATATCGTTTTCTTACAGGGGTTATTGTGCAGACCAAGCGTGGAAAAGAGTGGTTGCAGAGTGAATTAGGGTTAAAGAATGTTAAAGTAGTTCCTAACCCCTTAAAGATGCCTTTAGATATAAGAAGTCCTAAGCTGGATCCTAAAGATACTCTTAGCGAAAACACAAAAGTCGTGTTGGGTGTTGGTAGATTATGTAACGATAAAGGATTTGATCGTTTAATAGCAGCTTTGTATTTTTTGAACGAGTTAAATGATGATTGGGTTTTAGTTCTTTTGGGTGAGGGTGAAGATAGAGAGCTACTGACTCAATTGAGTAAAAAGTTAGGTATTGAAAACAGAGTTCTAATGCTAGGTAAGTCTGGTAATATTTCTGAGTGGTACTATCGAAGTAGCATATATGTCATGAGTTCGAGAAACGAAGGTTTCCCTAATTCACTGGTCGAAGCTTTAGGGCATGGTTTACCAGTCATTAGCTTTGATTGTCAGACTGGCCCCAAAGAAATAATTGAACAACACGTAAATGGTATATTGGTTCCAAATGGAGATATAGATTTGTTATCAAAAAGTATATTTGAACTAATAAATTGTAAAAAAAGAAGAAAAGAGTTGTCTAACCAAGCTATTATATCGAGCATTAAATATTCTGAAGATAAAGTGATGCAGAAATGGTTAGATTGTTTTCATGACTATGATAAAGGTTATTAATATGGTGGCCAGAGCTAAAGTTGGTTTTTTAGTTGACGACCTTTCTGTTAGTGCATATACGCATGATTGGATCAAGTTTGTAGAAGAGAGGAATGAATTTGATTCACCAGTAATAATTACTGGTTATAGGCGAGAGGTAGGTAGCGTAGGCTTTGTCTCCAAATTAAAAAAAATTCTCAAAGGCAAGAATGTTATATCGTCTATAAATACGGTTCTGTACTATTTTCTTTATAAGTTAATTAGCGTTATAGAGTTTAAGAGAGCAAATTTTCAATACAGCAAGTATGGTCGAAGTGTATCTATTGATCGAAATAGATATGATTTAATAGAAGTTTGCGGAAAGTGGTCAAGCAGTGGTTTGGTTGTTAGATTTCAATCTGAAGATATTGAAAAGATAAGAGAATTGGATTTAGATGTTATCGTTCGATGCGGAAGTGGAATTTTAAAGGGCGATATACTTAAAAGTTCTAAGTTTGGGGTGTTTTCTTTCCATCACGGTGATAATAGGGTTAATCGAGGAGGGCCTTCAGGGTTTTGGGAGGTTATTAACAGAGAGAGTAGTAGCGGTTTTACCTTGCAACAACTAACAGAAGAGTTAGATGGTGGTCGAGTTATAATGCGAGGGAATACAACAACAAAACCGTTTTGGTTTTTAAATAACGCACACTTGTTAGAAAAGTCACAGTACTTTATGAAGAAGGCTTTGCTAGATGTCTCGAACAGAACCCTAAAGTTTGAGAATGAAGTTTTCCTTTATGATAATGTTTTATATAAACATGGCTCTTTCAGTGTGTTATTAAAATATATGTTTGTTGTTTACTCTCCTTCTATATTTAATAGACTTAGACGTGTTTTCTCTGGCTATAAAGATTTAAAGTGGCATGTTGCTTTTAAAGAAGGTAATAACTTAAACGACTCTCTATTTCGTTATACTAGTGTTGATAATCCAACGGGACGTTTTTTGGCAGACCCATTTCTAGTTACGAACGGTAGTAAACATTATTGTTTCGTTGAAGACTACTTTTACAGTGAGCATAAAGGAAAAGTATCAGTTCTTGAGTTTGATAAAGGCAGTTACAAGTTTCTTGGCGTTATACTAGATGAGCCTTTCCATTTATCCTTTCCGTATGTTTTTGAAAGTGAGGGTGAGCACTATTTAGTTCCTGAGTCTAGCGAAAATCGCCAAATTCGTCTTTATAAAGCGATAGATTTTCCTATGAAATGGAAACTAGAAGAGGTCATATTAAACGATGTAGCCGCTGTTGATACTTGTATTTTGAAAAAGGATGGAATGTGGTATATGTTAACAAATATATGTTCATCTGATATTGGAGATGCGAGTGCAGAGTTACATGTGTATTATTCGAATGACTTGATTAATGGTAAATGGTTGCCAATTTCTTCGGGGAATCCTGTTGTTTTTGATTCGAGAAAGGCGAGAAATGCTGGGTTGTTTCAGCGCGAAGGTAAAATATATCGAGTAAATCAGGTTCAAGATATCGGGCATTATGGGAAATCTTTTGCGATCAATGAAGTTGTCAACTTATCAAAAGATTCTTACGAGGAGAGAGAAGTAACTTCAGTTCAAGCTAAGTTCAAAGAAGATATTGTTAGCACACATCATTTTCATTGTAGTGATTATTATAAAGTTCTGGACTATGCAACGCTTGAAAAAAACAGTAAATAGTTAGGTTAGGATGACAGGCTACATTGTAGATATTTTTGACGTTTTAAATTGGGATAGTAATCTACTTTACTGGAGAGTATTAGATATTCCCAATTTTTTTATTTTGATTGTGATTACATCTTTAATGTTTTGGAAGTATAGGAAAGTAGGTTTACTTGTTTTTTCTTTGCTTATTGTTCATTGTACTTTTCCTTTCTTTATTAATGGTGTCCTATTTTCTCCGGAATATATGAGCGATCAATTTTTATATTGGAAAAATGTTAACGAGATTCGTGGTTTAACCTTTAACTATGCAAACTCTTCTTATACAGTGTTATCTGCGTCTTATTTATTATCAATCCTTCCTTTACCGTTTTCTTTTACTATAAATAGTCTGGGTTTTTTTAATGTTTTACTATATTTGATTATATTGTATGCTCTAACCAAAAAATCGTTTTTTAATAATAATTTATTGATTTTTTATCTCCTGTATCCGAGTTTAGCACTGTATACATCGCTCTCTTTGAGGGATGGTTTGATTCTGTTTTTTATGGTTTTCTCTTTGCTTTCGATGCTTGAGTCTAATTATTTTAGAGCTTTTGTTCTTTGTTCTTTTCTTATTTTATTGAAACCTCAGAATTTTGTAATGATGTCGTTTTTATTTTCTGTATATTATTTGTCTGTAGGTGGTAATAATGTTTTGAAAATTTTTATTCTGCTTGCTTTTTTTATGCTAGCACTAAAGTCAGGTTACTTTATAGATAAGATTAACTTTTATAGACAGACAATGTACGCGGAAGATGGTGGAGTCGGGTATTTACCAACAATTGATTCTTTGTTTGATTTGATATTAATGTTGCCGCTTGGAGCTTTAAACTTTTTGCTTAAGCCTTTACCTAATGATATTGAATCTTTTTTTGAGTTTGTGCAATTTTTTGAGAACTTGGTTATTACGATGTTCGCGGCTGGCTGTATAGTGAGAAGTTTTGTCATTAAAGTTCCTGTTTCTTTGATTCTTGCCTGGACTGCATATTTAGTTTTTTCTCTTGGTATCTATGATTTGGTTGTTTTCAATGAAGGGACTGCATCCCGGTATAAATTTCCGTTTCTGGTTACTTTTTTTATTGGTATTTATAGTGCTTCAATACATCAAAGGTATAAGATTCTTAAGGCCCCTTTATGAATAAATATTTGATTGTTCTTCCCTCTGATCTCATGGGTGGGGCTGAGGCTAATTTGCTTAAAATAGCTAGATTTTTAAGTATGCGTAATAAGGCTGTTAAAATTGTATTTCTGTCTCGTAGAGCAAAGGGTGCGTCTATATGGAATGAGTTAAAGGGGGTGGATTTGGTCTATATGAATGCACGTAGGGAGAGTGTTGGTGCTTTAATGTTCTTCTTATATTTGTTTCCTAATTATCATTGCAGCACTGTAATTTGTAGCCATACGCATACCAATGCATATGTGTCTCTATTGTCTAGAATAAAAATTTTGAATGCAAAGCAGATAGTTTTGAGGGAGTCCACTAATGTGTTTTCATGGTTTTCTGGGTGGAAGTTGAAGCTAATTAAAGCTCTTTATTGTTTTTATCATCCGAAATCACACGTGATTTGCCAAACCGAAAGAATGAAATCCGAGTTGCTATTTAACTTACCTAAATTTCTTCATCATGATCTTTCGGTTGTCAGTAACCCTGTTGATATGAACGATGTTATTGAGAAATCTTCCATGAAATCAGACCTGATAGAAGAAAAGGTTCCTGTTTTCGATGCTTCTTATAAGGTGATTGTTACTGTTGCTAGGCTCGTAGAAGAAAAGGCTATCGACGTATTGATAGATAGCTTCAGTAGACTAGACGATGACTTTGCCCTGGTAGTGCTGGGCGATGGACCCCAAAAGAAGGCTTTATTAGATTTTGCGCAGAAGTTAGGTTGCGCTGAGAGAGTGTTTTTTTTAGGGTACATAAGTAACCCTTACCCTTTTGTTAAACGTGCAGACTTGTCCGTAGTTTCGTCTAGGCTAGAAGGGTTTCCTAATACTTTGTTAGAAAAGATGTGTTTATCTCGCAGAGTTGTCAGCACATTATGTGCGGATGGTGTAGAGACCATACCCGGTATAAGGGTATGTAATCCTGATGATGTTGTTGGTTTAGAGAAAGCTATCAAAGATTCATTTGAAGAACCGTTGCTCGAGTCTCATCAAAGGCAAAAAGCAATGCTATCCTACGTTCAGGGTAGAACGGTTGATAAATTTGTAAATAATATATTAAAAGAACATTTCTGAGGTTATATGTGTGGATTTGCCGGATTTAAATATCCTTTCAATACTCCTGAAAGCGCGGAAGCTATACTGCAGCAGATGTCAGACGCAATCGTTTTAAGAGGCCCTGATGCGAACGGGATTTGGGTTAGTCAGCAAGAGGGTGTTGGCCTTTGCCATCAGAGGCTTTCAATAGTTGATTTATCTTCCGCTGGTGCACAGCCGATGTCGTCATCTTGTGGCAACTATACTTTAGTATTTAATGGAGAAATATATAACCATTTGGACGTTCGCAAGGAGTTAAATGAACTTTCGGATGTACCTTACTGTTGGAATGGCGAATCAGATACAGAGACACTTCTGGTTGCGATTGTTAATTGGGGACTTAAAGAAACCCTAGAAAAATGTATCGGAATGTTTGCTTTGGCTCTATGGGACTCTAGTGAAAGCAAGCTGTATTTAGCTCGTGATAGATTTGGTGAAAAACCGCTTTATTATTCAGAGGGTAAAGATTTCTTTATATTTGGGTCAGAGTTAAAGTCATTTCGTGCACATAAAGATTTTAGTTGCGAGATATCAAGAAATTCTTTATCACTTTTGATGAGGCATAACTATATCCCGACACCGTACTCGATCTATGAAGGCGTGATGAAGCTTTCTCCAGGATGTATTTTGACTTATGGTGTGTCTGGAATATCAATAGAAAAATACTGGTCACCTTATAACGCTTTTGATGAACAGAAAGAATCTGAGGAGTTTAAGGTATCGGAATTAGAATGTCTGCTTAAAGATGCTATATCAAAACAAATGCTTGCAGATGTTCCCTTAGGGGCGTTTTTATCTGGTGGGATTGACTCTTCGCTAATAGTATCTTTAATGCAAAGTATTAGTGATAAGCCAGTAAAAACATTTTCTATTGGCTTCAATGAAAAGGAGTTTAACGAGGCTCACTTTGCCAAAGAGGTAGCAGAGCATTTAGGCACCGATCATACTGAGTTTTATGTCTCAGCTGAAGATGCTCTAGAAGTAGTACATCTACTTCCTGATATTTATGATGAGCCATTTGCAGATTCTTCTCAAATCCCAACTTTTTTAGTTTCAAAGTTGGCTAAAGGACATGTAACGGTTGCTTTATCCGGGGATGCTGGAGATGAATTATTTTGTGGATATAATAGGTATTTGTTTACAGAACAGCTTTGGAAAAAACTTTCTTGTATTCCTTTAAGTTTGCGTAAAACTCTAGCAAGATTAATATCTTTTGTCCCTGTGACAGCGTGGGATTCTCTAGGTTCCTTCTTACCCTCTAAATATAAAGGCTTTAGTCTAGGGGATAGATTATATAAAGCTGCAAAAGTACTAGAGTGCAGTGATATTGAAGCATTATATTTGTCTCTAGTTTCTCATTGGCAAGACCCTGAATCCCTTGTTTTAGGTGCGAAAGAGCCTAAGACGATTGTTTCAGATAGAGACAAGCACCCTACGCTTGATGACCCTATTTTAAAAATGATGGCACTAGATACAATGTCATACATGATGGATGATATTTTAGTGAAGGTAGATCGGGCTGCGATGTCCAATTCTTTAGAGGTCAGAGTTCCTTTTCTTGATCACCGAATTTTTGAAATGGCATGGTCTATTCCCAAAAGGCTCAAGTTAAGTGGTACAACAACCAAGTACTGCCTGAGAGAGATCCTTTATAAGTATGTTCCTCAAAACCTTATTGAACGACCTAAAACTGGTTTTGGAGTACCTTTAGCTGAATGGTTAAGGGGGCCTTTGAAGGCATGGGCAGAGGACCTGTTGAGTGAGGAACGTCTAACAGAAGAGGGCTTTTTCGATGTTTCAACAGTTAGAACTTATTGGAAAGAGCACTTATCAGGAAAGAGAAACTGGCAATATTTATTGTGGGATATTTTAATGTTTCAACTTTGGTATGAGCGTCATCATAAGTGAAAACGAAGTTATTATTTATTGTCAACGTTGATTGGTTTTTCCTGTCTCATCGTTTACCCATTGCGTTGGAAGCCCAACGCAATGGGTTTGATGTACACCTAATATGCAAAGTTACAGATAAGCGAGCTTTGATAGAGTCAAAAGGTATCACGCTTCATGATTTAGATATAAAGCGTAGTGGAACTAATCCCTTAGTAGAGCTACGGACTTTAACTCGTTTGTTTTTCATTTGTAAGATGATTCGGCCGAATATTATTCATTCAATTACAATTAAACCTGTAATCTATGGGAATCTTGTATCTAGAATACTTCGTATTCCTAGAGTTTCATCGATTTCAGGGTTAGGTTATGTTTATATTTCTCAAGGATGGAAAGCTAGGATGCTTGCATCCCTTGTCAGTTGGGTCTATAAATTCGCTTTAGGCAACTGTGAAAAAGTCATTTTCCAAAATAGTTCGGATGTCGAAGATTTGAGGCGGATTTCTGCAGTCAAAGATTCTCAAGTAGTGTTAATTCGTGGCTCTGGAATTTGTCTCGATGACTATGTTCCGTGCGATGAACCTGAGGGACCTCCCGTAGTAATGTTCATGTCTAGGTTATTACTCGATAAAGGTATTAGAGAGTTTGTTGAAGCTGCTCGCTTGGTAAAAATGAAGGAGCGTGCTAGGTTTGTGCTAGTGGGTAATGTTGACCCAGATAACCCTAACTCAGTTACAGAGCCAGAACTAAATTCTTGGATAAATGAGGGAGTAGTAGAATACTGGGGTTTCTCTTCTAATCCATCCGAAACTATTTCAAAGTCTAATATCATCGTTTTACCATCATATCGAGAAGGTTTACCTAAAGTTTTAATAGAAGCGGCAGCATGTGCTAGGGCTGTAATTACAACGGATGTGCCAGGTTGTAGAGATGCGATCGAGCCTTCAGTCACGGGTAGTTTAGTTCCCGTAAAAAAGGTTCGTCCACTTGTGGATGCAATGATGTTGATGCTCAAAAACTCTGACCAAAGGAAAGATATGGCTAGAGAAGGCAGGAAGTTAGCAGAATCAAGTTTTGATATTAGTGATGTAGTTAATACCCATATAAATATTTATCTAAACGTTATGTCGAGAGGTAAACATTGAAAGTACTTTTGACAGGAGCTACTGGTTTTGTTGGCTCTCATTTAATGCGTTTTTTGGAGAAACAAAGCTACACAGTTTCGACATTAGGGCGAACTTTAGTTGCCGAGAGTGCTTTTCATTATAATGTGAGTTCAATTAATGGCAAAGAGTCATATATAGAGGCGTTATTGGAACAAGAAGTTGTTGTTCACTGTGCTGCCCGTGCACATGTCATGAAAGATAACAGTTTAGACCCAAAGAATGAGTATAGAGAAACAAATGTTTTAGGAACCTTAAATTTAGCTAGACAGGCCGCGCAGTGTGGTGTTCGAAGGTTTGTTTTTGTTAGCTCTATCAAAGTTAATGGAGAAAATACTAAGAATGGAAATCCTTTTACTTGTAAGAGCCCTTTGAACCCGAACGACGCTTATTCTGAGTCAAAAGCGGAAGCAGAGGGAAAGTTATTAGAGTTAGCTGCGGAGACGGGTTTAGAGGTTGTTATTATTAGGCCTACATTAGTTTATGGGCCTGGTGCTAAAGCAAACTTTGCTTCGTTAATGAATTTAGTATCCAAAGGGATTCCTTTGCCGTTTGGTTGTATTAAAGATAATCGAAGAAGCTTAGTGTCTATAACTAATTTAGTTAATTTGATTATTACTTGCATTGAGCACCCTAAAGCGACCAATCAAGTGTTTCTTGTTTCTGATGATTATGATTTATCAACGTATGAAATTATTCGACAAATGAGTGCGGCGTTGGGTAAACCAAATTGGCAATTATCGGTGCCAGTTTGGTGTTATCAGTTCCTTGGAAAAATATTCGGCAAGTCGGATCTTGTAAATCGTTTAGTTGGTTCACTTCAAGTCGATATTTCCCATACAAAAGAGACGCTTGGTTGGTCTCCATCTCAATCTATAGAAGATGGATTTAAAGAAACTGCCCAAGCATTCTTACAACCAACAAATTGTGGTAAAAATGATCCGTTTAATTGATTTCCTTGCAGCCTTTGTTGGTTTGCTTTTTTTATGGCCAGTATTACTCTTCGTTACCGTCATCGGTTTGTTTGATACAGGCTCGCCGATTTTTGTTCAGGAACGAGTAGGGCGCAATAAAAAGCCATTCAAACTAATTAAGTTTAGGACTATGTCGTTGGAAACTAAATCAGTTGCGAGCCATCTAGCCAGCAATACATCTATTACTAAATTAGGCTCTTTTTTACGTAAAACAAAGATTGATGAATTACCGCAGCTAATTAATGTTTTGAAAGGGGAAATGAGCCTCGTCGGGCCTCGTCCAAATTTGTTCAATCAAGAAGAGTTGATTGCAGCTCGTCAAGCGCAGGGTATATATGACGTTTTACCAGGTATCACAGGACTCGCTCAAGTTCAAAATATAGATATGTCTACTCCTGATTTGTTGGCTCAAACTGACAAACAAATGATTGATTCTTTGACAATAGAAAACTACTTTAAATATATTGTTATGACCGTTACAGGCAGTGGTTCCGGTGATGCAGTGAAGTAGTTTTTACTTATTCAAAAAATTATGATGATCTTTTATGTCTAGGCTAAATTATATATGGGGCTTATCTCGACTCCATAAGCGATTAATCAGTGTCTTAATTGATACTATTTTTATTATTTCTTCCTTTTATATTGCTTATTGGACTCGAGTTGGCTCTATAGAGATCGTTACCATGCCCTCCGTAGGTATGGTGCTTGGTGGTACGGTTATAATTACGACCCTAATATTTACAAAGTTAGGGTTGTATCGTGCAGTATTACGATATCTTACATTTCATGCTTTAGCGGTCGTTAGTGTTGGTACGGTTATATCGGCCATATCAGTTGCTACGTTGGCGTTTTATTTTGATGCTCCTATTCCTAGATCTATCCCTATAATTTATGGTGCATTTCTTTGCCTGTTGTGTGGTGGTTCACGTCTCATAGTTCGGGTGTTGATTGCTGAAACAAACAAGAAAGGGCGCAAAGCCGTATTGATCTATGGAGCAGGTTCTGCAGGTCGTCAGTTAGCTCTTGCTCTTCGAAATTCCGAGACTCACAAGGTAGTTGCCTTTATTGATGAGGATAAGACATTAAAGAATACAGTTTTGATGGGCTTAACTGTGCATCAAGTTAATCGAGCCCAATTTTTGGTTGATAAATACAATGTCGAGCAGATTTTACTTGCTGTTCCGAGTGCTTCACGTGCTCGCCGTAAAGAAATATTAAGCTCGTTAGTTCATCTTTCTGCTGAAGTTTTAACCGTTCCTGATATGCAGGACATTGTTGATGGAAAAGCTAAGATTGACGAGCTAAAAGATGTCGCAATAGAAGATTTACTTGGCCGTGATGCTGTTGCGCCTCAACAAGTATTGATGGAAGCAAACATTAAAGGAAAGACGGTAATGGTCACGGGAGCTGGGGGCTCTATAGGTTCTGAGCTTTGCCGGCAGATTCTACGTAATAAACCAACCAAACTAGTTTTGTTTGAGCTTTCTGAGTTTGGTCTTTATCAGATTGATAGAGAGCTAAATGCTTTAGTAGAAAGAGAATCGTTAGATGTAGAGATTGTTCCACTTTTAGGTTCAGTTCAGCGGATTAATCGTTTAGCTACGGTTATGAAAAGCTTTTCTGTTCAAACTGTGTATCATGCAGCTGCATATAAGCACGTGCCTCTTGTGGAATACAACGTCGTGGAAGGCGTTCGCAACAATGTATTTGGGACTTTTTATACTGCTCAAGCTGCGATCGAAGCGAATGTCGAGTCGTTTGTGCTGATCTCTACAGATAAAGCAGTGAGGCCAACTAATGTTATGGGCACGACTAAACGGGTTGCAGAGTTGGCTCTTCAAGCGTTAGCTCAGCAAGAAAATACTAAGTCCAAAGGAACTCGATTCTGTATGGTTCGTTTTGGTAATGTTTTAGGTTCTTCTGGCTCCGTGATACCTGTGTTTAAAAAGCAGATTGCGACTGGAGGGCCTGTTACTGTTACCCACCCTGAGATTATTCGTTACTTTATGACTATTCCAGAAGCGGCACAGTTAGTAATTCAAGCTGGTGCAATGGGTAAAGGTGGTGATGTGTTCGTTTTGGATATGGGCGAACCTGTTAAAATTACTGATTTGGCCACCAACCTCATTCAACTGTCTGGCTTGGATGTGAAAGATGAAACCAATCCACATGGTGATATTGAGATTCAGTTCTCAGGCTTACGCCCTGGTGAGAAGTTGTTCGAAGAATTATTGATTGGTGATAATGTCGAGAAAACGGCGCATGAGCGGATCTTAACTGCGAATGAACGCTTTTTGCCAATGGAAGAATATCAAGTGCTGCTCTCGGCATTGGACAATGCATGTCATAACTTTGAACACGAAAAAATACGTCAGCTGCTTCTAGATGCTCCAACTGATTTTAGTCCCACAGACGGCATTGGTGATTTAGTTTGGAAGCAGTACCATTCGGATGAAGCTCAAAGTGTCCATTAATAAAAAAGCGCCTAAAGGCGCTTTTTTATTAAAGAATTTGTCTCAAAATCTTATCTACTTTCACCCTCGTAATTTTACGCATTAGCTTCTGTACTACTTCTGGGTAGTCTTCCACTTTTTCCAATTGCTTGTATGTACAGATCAGTTGAGTATGTTGGAGGATGTTGTCGATTTCACTTTCGAACTTATTCGTCAGGTGATCGTAGTGATCTTGAATGAGCAGTGCATTTTCAAGATCGAGTTTCCATGCTCGAGGGTTCAAGTTATTGCCTGTTAGTAGCATGTAGCGCTTGTCCACCCAAATACCTTTTAGGTGGAAACTGTTTTCCTCATGCTTCCATAAGTGTATAGACAGCTTTCGTGCTGCGATGTTTGCTTCGTTAATCTTTGCGAACTGGCGTAAGTTACGTTCGTATAGGTAAGGCAAACCACCAATGGTTTTAAACTCTTTGTCTGGCGCAATAAAGAAGTCATTTGCGGTTTTATCGCCAACAACAATTGTGACTTTAACGCCGCGTTTGATTGCTTTTTTTACTTCCTTAGCCACACTGCGTGGGAAATTGAAGTAAGGCGTACAAATCACGATTTCATCTTTAGCAAGAGCTAGCAGATGATTGACGTTTTGATTCAGTCGATTACGTTTCTTACCCACTCCGACAAGCGGTGTGATAGCGACTTGCTCAGGAGTGGCTTCTTGGTGTTCGAACTTGTATTTAGAGCTAGCGAGCGAAGCTCGAAGCTGACGAATTCGGGCTTTGATTTCTTTTGTTTCTGGTCTAGCTGGGCAAGCAAGATTATTGACCGCAGGGTGAGCGATCATCTCTTCTTGAACAAATTGCACCATGCTGTCAGCGAGCGCTTTATTTTGCAACGTGTGGTAACGATCAAAACGGTATTTATCTTTATAGTTAAGGTAAATGTTGTTTAGGCTTGCACCGCTGTAGATTACCGTATCATCGATGATGAAGCCTTTTAGGTGAAGAACGCCAAAGACTTCACGGCCACGAACAGGTACACCATAAGTCGGGACTTTATGTTCATAGCGACTATGATACGCTTGATACATAGATGCGTTGGTTTGAGTGGCTTCTGCTCCAATCAGTCCACGCTGAGCTCGGTGCCAATCGACACAGATGTTGATGTCTAACCCAGGGTTACGCTGCTTCGCTTCATACAGCTCAGTTAGGATTTCTCGTCCTGCCTCATCATCTTCCAAATATAAGGCAACAATATAGATACGCTTGCTCGCTTCCTGAATCGCTTTTATTAAACGATGTCTAAAATCTACTGCTGAAAAGAGCACTTCAAATTGTGAAGGATCTTGTGCGAGAGTAGGAAGGTGCTGGAAAGAGTGCCTGTTAGCGATCATGTCGATTAGTAAACCTTTTATTGGCAAGTGTTAGCATTGGCAAACATAAGCCTACAATTAAGCAGAAGACGGATATTACCAAATCTAAACCTAGCTTTACCAGAAATCACGCTGAGTTCATGATAAATCTGGTAGATAATGCATTGGAATGAGATCTTTCCCACTCTTAACATACCGCTGATAAAGGCATTTTAGGCTGTTTGGCAGCGCTTCTTGTTCAATAGTTGCGAAGCCATGTTTTTGATAAAAGGGTTCTAAATGGCTATACGCAAAACAGTATGTCACTTCAGATAATGTATGTTGACGACAGTAACTCATCAATTGATGAGCATAACCCTCTCCTCTGTGCTCTGGAACAACTAGCATACCGGTTAGCAACTGAAATTGCTCTATAGGGCGAAAGCGAACCACACACGCAATGCTATTTAACTTGTAGCCTACTATGGTGAGTTCGTTTTTCTTGGCTTTACCCGATGGGTAGTGCGCTTTATATAAACGGGAAATCAGAGGGATTTTAATTGGCTCAAGGGAAGCAATAGTCAGCTCGCTCATTTTCTAGGCCTTAGTATGATCTGCATTAGGAACTATGTAGAATAGCCGCAGTGTAAATGACATAACCGATCGGGTGCAATTCGAACTCATGCAAATTCAAACCAATGCCAGTCTCCGTAAGTACCATACCTTTGCAATAGAGCAGCCTAGTGAACTACTTGTGACAGTCGAATCTATTGATGACATTAAACAGATTTATTCGAAAACCGATTGGTTAGATCTGCCTAAGCTGATGTTGGGTTGTGGCAGTAATATGCTTTTTACTGCTCCTTATCGTGGCGTCGCTATCATCAATAGATTGAAAGGTATTGATGTGCGAGAAAGCGAAGAACATTGGCATTTGCATGTTGCTGGAGGTGAAGATTGGCCTCGTTTAGTACATTGGACTGTCGAGCAAGGGTTCAATGGTCTAGAAAATCTGGCGTTAATCCCCGGTTGTGTTGGTTCTGCCCCTATTCAAAATATAGGCGCTTATGGCCTTGAACTTAAAGATGTATGTGAATATGTCGATGTCCTCGAACTTGAGTCTTTTGAGGTTAAGCGTTTATCTGCAATCGAGTGTCAGTTTGGTTATCGAGATTCTATTTTTAAACATGCGTTGTTTGAAAAAGTCATTATTGTCGCCGTCGGCTTGAAACTCGCTAAAGATTGGCAACCAAATTTAGCTTATGGCCCATTACAATCCTTTTCGGTCAGAACAGTAACAGCGAAGGAGATCTTTGACCAAGTTTGTCAGGTGCGAATGGAGAAGCTACCAGATCCTGCTCAGATTGGTAATGCAGGTAGTTTTTTCAAAAACCCCGTGATCAGTGCACAGCAATTTACCGAGCTTCAATCGCAATACCCTAGCATCGTTGGTTACTCGGTAGGTAGTGAGGCAGAGAGTCCTGTAAAGCTTGCCGCTGGGTGGTTGATTGATCAATGTGGCCTTAAAGGGCATCAGATTGGTGGCGCAATGGTTCATCCTAATCAGGCATTAGTTTTGGTGAACGCCGACAATGCATCAGCTCAGGATGTCATTAGCCTGGCTGACTTTGTGCGCCAATCCGTTTGGCAAAAATACCATGTTGCGTTGGAGCATGAAGTGAGATTCATGGGAGAAACAGCTGAAACCAACCTTAACCAGTTGTTAGGAGAGCTTGAGTGAAAGAGCACAGCGCTAAATTAAGCCTACTTAAATGTCTATCTGATGGTGAATTTCACTCCGGTGAAGATTTGGGTGAACGATTAGGAATCTCGCGAGCTGCAGTGAGTAAACATATTAAGGGAATACAAGGCTGGGGAGTGGATGTATTTAGCGTCCAAAGAAAAGGCTACCGCCTTGCCGTACCGATGCAGTTGCTTGATCAACAGCGATTGTCAGAGCTAGTTGATGTTCCTGTAGAGCTTATTTCGGTGATTGATTCTACCAATCAATATTTGTTGGATCGCGCGGATAGCTTGCCATCGGGGCAAGTGTGTATCGCAGAGTATCAAGAAAAAGGGCGAGGAAGACGCGGGCGTGAGTGGGTTTCGCCATTTGGTTCTAATTTATACATGTCTATGTATTGGCGCCTTGATGCAGGAATGGCCGCTGCCATGGGGCTGAGCCTTGTCGTTGGGGTGGCTATTGTCGAAGCTTTGGAAAAAATGGGCGTTGAGGGGATTAAGCTTAAATGGCCGAACGATCTTTATTTTGAAGACAGAAAGCTAGCCGGCATTTTGGTTGAAATGTCTGGTCAGGCGGGAGCTGCTGCAAACTTAGTGATTGGTATGGGCATGAATTTGATGATGCATAACAATCAGCAGACGTCGTCAAATTACACTATTTTACAGGGTATTACGCAGCCTTGGGCAAGTTTAAGTGAAGCGATTGGAACGGATAGCATTGACCGGAATAAGCTTGCAGCGACGTTAATCAATACGCTCGATAGTGCATTAAGAGAGTACGAAGACTGTGGAATGACAGGTTTCGTTTCTCGTTGGAATCGCTTAGATAACTTTATCGGTCGCGAAGTGCGTTTAATTATGGGTAACAAAGAGATTAAAGGTATTGCGCAAGGTATCAATGAGCAAGGTGCTATTTTAATTGAAACTTCGAAGGGGTTAGAGAGCTACATTGGCGGTGAAATTTCGTTACGTCCTTCTGTTTGATTCAGCTTCCTTGCTTAAGTTGTCTTAAAAATAAGACTGTCAGTATACGCAACTGGCTAACATATGAACTAGGCTCAATATTATTGAGCAATAAAGCATATGGAAGCCACTATGAGCCAATCAGCATTAAATCAGAAGCTGCCAAGTTTTGATGAACTTGTTAAGCTTGTGCAAGAGGATGAATCAGCCTTTGAGCAGTTAAAAAGAGAAAAATGCGAGGAGATGATTCGCTCGGCTTCTTCCGTGATGCGAGATAGACTCTGGGCACAACAAAGCCATATCGATCGGCTTGTCGGTCACTGCAAAAACCCCAATCACGTTAATGTCGTTCTGATGCAAGAGCTTGTTAAGCAAGTGGGTAAGTTTCAAGATACTTTGTATGACTGTGAATCTGCGAACATAAATGATGAGAATGTTGTTCTCTTACACCTTGGTACTGGTAGAAAAAGCAAATAAAGTTAGCATAGGGCAGGGTGTTTGTATGATAATCTCTTATCATAAAATCAGAGTTTAATGTTTTTAAGGGATTAATGTGAGTCAATCAAATTCAACAAACTACCCATCAAATCAACATTCTTTTCCTAATTTTCAAAAACAAGACTATGAGATTGACCTCAGAGAACTATTTGTAGCGCTTTGGAAAGGTAAATTTATCATTACCATAGCGACAATGTTGTTCGGTGCTGCTTCGGTTTTATATGCTTACCAACAACCTAATATTTACCAGTCTAATGCAAAGTTTGTGGTTCAAACCAGTGGTGGAATTCCAAGCTCAAAAATCATTTCTAGTTATTTTCAATTGCAATCCATTCTGACAGGTCAAGATGTTTATCAAATGATAAGGAAGAATGCAAATAATTCAACTGTCGTTTTCTCCGGCCTGTCTATCTCAGTGTCAAAAAATGGGGAGATATTCATTTCTAATTCATCCCTTTCTCCTGAAAAGTCACTTGATCCCGTTCAGGTTTATGCTGAAGAAGTAAATGATGCACTGAAAACAACACTCTTAAGTAGAATTGAGGTCACCCTAGCAGCAACCCAAGGTATTATTGAACAACAAACTGGTTCAATTAGAGATGCGTTGGCAGAAAAGTATGCTGAATTATTGTTTCAAAAAGCAATTTTAGAAAGTCCAGAGACTCAACTTATTAGTGTTATAACCCCCCCTGTTAAGCCAACAACACATATTAAGCCGAAGAGGGCTAAAATAGTTATTATGGGCACCATGCTTGGCGCAATGTTCGGCATTGCCATCGTCCTTATCCGTTTTGCTTTCCGCCGTGAAGAGCTAGAAACCGAATAGCATTACTTTTCTATGAAAACCAAGGGCTCTGATTTGAGCCCTTTTTGTTGCCTTTCTCACAAAAAAATCCCTTTTGCCCCCTTGGGTTTGATTTTGTTGTCCCTCATATAGTGTTCATAAGGCTTCAACTCTGTTGAGTTTGAAACGGATTACCATAAAAACAAATATTCAGGAGAGACGACCAATGAACATTCGTCCATTACATGACCGAGTTATCGTAGAGCGCCAAGAAGTTGAATCTAAGTCAGCGGGTGGCATCGTTCTTACTGGTTCTGCTGCGGAAAAATCGACTCGCGGTGTGGTTCTAGCTGTAGGTAAAGGCCGCATCCTAGAGAATGGCTCAGTACAGCCACTGGACGTTAAAGTTGGTGATACTGTTATTTTCGCAGAAGGCTACGGCACGAGAACTGAGAAAATCGACGGTAAAGAAGTTCTAATTATGTCTGAAAACGACATCATGGCTATCGTCGAGTAAAGCAATCGTTGAGTAATTTACTCTGATTCAATAAAACGAAATCGAATAGAATTTAGAAAGGAAATAAAAAATGGCTGCTAAAGACGTTAAATTTGGTAATGACGCACGTGTAAAAATGCTTGAAGGTGTAAACGTTCTAGCTGACGCAGTAAAAGTAACATTAGGCCCTAAAGGTCGTAACGTAGTACTAGATAAATCTTTCGGTGCACCAACTATCACTAAAGATGGTGTATCTGTAGCGCGCGAAATTGAACTTGAAGATAAGTTCCAAAACATGGGCGCGCAAATGGTTAAAGAAGTCGCGTCTCAAGCAAACGACGCTGCGGGTGACGGTACGACAACAGCAACAGTACTTGCTCAAGCTATCGTTAACGAAGGCCTTAAAGCAGTTGCTGCGGGCATGAATCCAATGGATCTTAAACGCGGCATCGACAAAGCAGTAGTTGCGGCAGTGGAAGAGCTAAAAGCGCTTTCTGTTCCATGTGCAGATACTAAAGCGATCGCTCAGGTTGGTACTATCTCTGCGAACTCTGACGCAAGCGTAGGTAACATCATTGCAGAAGCAATGGAAAAAGTAGGCCGTGATGGCGTTATCACTGTTGAAGAAGGTCAAGCTCTACAAGATGAGCTAGATGTTGTTGAAGGTATGCAGTTCGACCGTGGTTACCTATCTCCTTACTTCATCAACAACCAAGAAGCAGGTTCTGTTGATCTAGAGAACCCATTTGTTCTTCTTATCGATAAGAAAGTATCAAACATCCGTGAACTTCTACCAACTCTCGAAGCTGTAGCGAAAGCATCTCGTCCACTACTTATTCTTGCTGAAGACGTTGAAGGTGAAGCGCTTGCAACGCTAGTTGTGAACAACATGCGTGGTATCGTGAAAGTTGCAGCTGTGAAAGCGCCTGGCTTTGGTGACCGTCGTAAGGCTATGCTACAAGACATCGCAGTTCTAACTGGTGGTACAGTTATCTCTGAGGAAGTGGGTCTAGAGCTTGAAAAAGTAACGCTAGAAGATCTAGGTCAAGCTAAGCGTATTGCGATTACTAAAGAAAACACGACCATCATCGATGGTATTGGTGAAGAAGCGATGATCCAAGGTCGCGTTGCTCAAATTCGTCAGCAAATCGAAGAAGCAACTTCAGACTACGACAAAGAGAAGCTACAAGAGCGCGTTGCTAAACTGGCAGGCGGTGTTGCAGTAATCAAAGTTGGCGCAGCAACTGAAGTTGAAATGAAAGAGAAAAAAGATCGCGTAGAAGATGCTCTACACGCAACTCGCGCAGCGGTTGAAGAAGGCGTTGTTGCTGGTGGTGGTGTTGCTCTAATCCGCGCAGCATCTAAGATTGTTGACCTTGAAGGTGACAATGAAGAACAAAACGTTGGTATCCGTGTTGCATTACGAGCAATGGAAGCTCCGATTCGTCAAATTACACGCAACGCAGGTGACGAAGAGTCAGTTGTTGCTAACAACGTGAAAGGCGGCGAAGGTAGCTACGGCTACAACGCTGCAACAGGCGAATACGGCGATATGATTGCTATGGGTATCCTAGATCCAACAAAAGTAACTCGTAGCGCACTACAATTTGCTGCATCAGTTGCAGGTTTAATGATCACAACTGAAGCAATGGTGACAGATCTACCAGCTAAAGATGCTCCAGCGATGCCTGATATGGGTGGCATGGGCGGTATGGGTGGCATGGGCGGTATGATGTAATCATGCTCCTGACTCTTTGCTAATTACTCTGAAGTAAAATAGCTAGAGCCATATCTATACTGATAAAAACCAGAGTCCTAAGGCTCTGGTTTTTTGTTTTGCTTACAGACTAAATGGATAGATATAGAAAAGGCTTCCATCAGGAAGCCTTTGTTGTTTTAAGCTAAAGCATTGTGATTAAAGAATAATATCGCGTACTTCTGGGTCTTTACGCTCAAGGTAGTGAGTTGAGCGAATGCGACGAATCGTGCGGCAGCGACCACGAATCAGTAACGTTTCGGTTGTTGCGATGTTGCCTTTACGAGTGATGCCATCAAGTAGGTCACCTTTGGTGATGCCTGTAGCGGCGAATACCACATTATCGCTGCGCGCCATGTCATCCATCTTTAGCACGATACCTGCTGTAACGCCCATTTCTTCACAGCGTTTTAGCTCAGCAGCGCCGTAAATGCGGTTCTCTTCAGTTTCACCTTTCACTTCGTGACGAGGAAGTAAGCGGCCGTGCATGTCGCCATCTAGTGCACGAATAACAGCAGCAGAAACGACACCTTCAGGAGCGCCGCCAACGCAGTACATTACGTCTACTTCGCTATCTGGCATGCAAGTAAGGATAGAGGCTGCTACGTCGCCATCTGGCACTGCGTAAACGCGTACGCCCATCGCTTGCATTTCAGCGATAACCTTATCGTGGCGAGGCTTAGCTAGCGTGGTAACAACCAAAGTATCTAAAGGCTTATTGAGCGCCTTAGCAATATTCTCTAAGTTCTCTTTAAGTGGTTTGTTTAGGTCAATGCAGCCTTTCGCGCCAGGGCCGACAACTAGCTTTTCCATGTACATATCAGGTGCTTTTAAGAAGCTGCCTTTTTCACCTGCAGCTAGAACGGCTAGGGCGTTGGATTGGCCCATTGCTGTCATGCGTGTACCTTCAATAGGGTCAACTGCAATATCAACAGCGTCACCACCGACACCGACTTCTTCACCGATGTAAAGCATAGGCGCATCATCAATCTCGCCTTCGCCAATAACAATTTCACCGCTGATCTCTGTTTTGTTCAATAGGGTGCGCATAACTTCAACAGCAGCACCATCCGCAGCATTTTTATCGCCACGGCCTAACCATTTATAACCAGCTAATGCAGCACCTTCTGTAACTCGAGAAAATGCCATTGCTAAATCGCGTTTCATGATGACTCCAAACAATTAAGAGGGAAGAGTAAAATTTGGCGCGATTCTATCATATCGCAAAGGAAACGTTTGCTTTTTTGCCAGCAGGAGATTGAACTCGATCAATGAAGCACTGTAAAGTGACTACGAAGCGCCGTTTCACCTGAGCAAAGCCTTGTTACGTTAGGTGATTGTCAATAAGCGTCGGTTTTTTAGCCGAATAGCGCAAAATATCAAATATAGGGCGTGTTTATCTTCTTCGCGCTGAGTAGAATGAAGGCAATATGTGAAGTGTGAACCAATCTTCACCTCAACCGATTAAATTTAAAAGGTAGGCTACGATGTCTTTTGAAGTACTAGAACAACTAGAAGCAAAAATTCAAACTGCAGTTGATACAATCGCACTTCTACAAATGGAAGTAGAAGAGCTGAAAGAAGAGAAAGAAAAATTAGCAACGGAAGCGAACGAACTGCGTTCAAGCCGTGAAGAGCTAGAACAGAAATCTCAGCAAATGCAGCAAGAGCATGCAGCATGGCAAGATCGCATCCGTAACCTACTAGGTAAGATGGATGAAGTAGAATAATTCTACAGAACTAAGAATACAGAAAAGGCTGAACATCATGTTCAGCCTTTCTTTTATCAAGTGGTATTTACTAGCTTACACTTGTGGACGCACACCTAGCGTATGGCAAAGTGCGTAAGTCATTTCTGCGCGGTTTAGGGTGTAGAAGTGAAAGTCTTTCACTCCTTCTCGGCTTAGAATTCGCACCATGTCGATGGCTTGGCTAGCACCGACTAGCTGACGTGTTGTCGGGTCATCCTCTAGACCATCAAACTGTTTGGCCATCCAGCCCGGAACTTTTACGTTGTTCATTGCCGCAAAGCGAGAAGCTTGTTTAAAGTTAGATACTGGCAAGATGCCTGGAACAATTTCCACATCAATACCCGCCGCAACACAGCGATCTCTGAATCTTAGGTAGCTTTCTACATCAAAGAAAAATTGTGTGATCGCTCGGTTGGCGCCAGCGTCTACCTTACGTTTTAGGTTCAGCAAATCTGCTTGAGCACTTTTCGCCTCTGGGTGAACTTCTGGAAATGCCGCCACTGAGATATCAAAATCATGGCGAGATTTGAGTAGTTCAACCAAGTCAGACGCGTACATATCAGGTGCACCGCCACCCGGCGGAATATCACCACGCAAGGCTACGATACTTTCAATGCCGTTTGACCAATAGTCATCCGCAATTTGAATTAACTCTTCACGGCTTGCGTCGATACAAGTGAGGTGAGGCGCCGCGACTAAGCCTGTTTCTGATTTAATTTCTTTGATGATGGAGTGAGTGCGGTCACGCTCACCAGAGTTAGCGCCGTAGGTAACAGAAACAAACTTAGGCTTAAGGGTTTTAAGGCGGTGAACGGAGTTCCATAGTGTTTCTTCCATCTTTTCACTGCTTGGAGGAAAAAACTCAAACGATACGTTGATGTTGTCATTGCCTGAAAGTTCGGCAATGTTCTGATTCAAAGCGTCTATATGGCTGGCGTGCGTATAACCCATCTTGCTCTCCCTGTGGCTACCTTTGCCACCCTATCAAATTGAAATCCTTTTTGACGTTTAGACGTCTATATGTCCACAGAATGTAATGAATGGGGTTTAATGTCAACAATACAATTATGAATTTTTTTCAACTTCACAATTAGCTTTGTTCAAGTTTAAACAATGGAAATGAAATGGCCTCACTTAATAGTGAGGCCATTGTGCTTGGCTTATAGTTGGCTAGAAAGCAAGTTTAGGTCTGATTGAATTGCACCTGCGGTGACTTCCTTACCTGCACCAGGGCCACGAATAACTAATGGATTATCTTTGTACCATTTACTCTCAATAGCAAAGATATTGTCACAAGGGAGTAGGTTAGCGAGTGCATGCTCACGTGGTAGCGCCTCAACACCAACGCTAGCCTTGCCGTTCTTTTCAAGGCGAGCAACATAGCGCAGTACTTTGTCTTCACGTTGTGCTTTTTCTAATCTCTCCGCTAGCAACTCACTTAGCAGCTGACTCTTATCTAAGAAATCATCAAGTGGTAGGTTAGCAAGCTCTTCTGGCACTAAGCTCTCAACTTTGACCGCTTCAGGCTCAAGCGCTAGGCCTGATTCACGGGCGATGATAACCAGTTTACGCATCACGTCTGAGCCATCAAGGTCGTGGCGAGGGTCAGGCTCGGTTAAGCCTTGTTGCCAAGCAAGATCGACTAACTCTGCAAATGGCACTGAACCGTCATATTGCTGGAAAAGCCATGACAGAGTGCCTGAGAAAATCCCCGAGAGTGCGACAATCTCGTCACCACTCTCACGCAGGTCTCGTACGGTGTGGTTAATCGGTAGACCCGCGCCAACAGTCGCATTGTAAAGCCAGTGACGATTAATCTTAGCGAATGCATCTTGCACTTGGTGGTAATACTCACTTGATGCTGAACCTGCGACTTTATTGGCTGAGATAAGGTGCATCCCTTGCTCGGCGATGTCTAAATAGCGATGAGCGAGTTCTTGGCTTGCGGTGACATCGAGTACAACTACGTCATCATAGCCTTGGATGGAACCAAGCTGAGTAATCCATTCACTACCATCGTATTCGCAGGCTTCTTCATCAAAGTGGGCACTTACTGTTGACGCATCAATCCCATCTTGGTTAAACCAATAGGTTTGGCTATCGACTACAGCGACTAATTCAAAGTTCATGCCGCGGCGCTTTTCTAACTCAGCTTTTTGTTCTGCGAAAAGTTCTAACCAACTCGTGCCTATATTTCCTTTGCCACATAGCGCCACTGCAACGCGCTTTTGCGCTTGGAACAGCTGGCTATGGATGCCTTTCACTAGCTTCTCAGTTTCAGTTCTACGCAGCACCGCAACCAAACTTAACCCTGATTGCGATTCACTAATAAACTCGACTGGCAGGTGCTTTAGCTGCTGATAGAAGCCGTAACAGTGGTTTGGGTTTTTGGTTACCCCTGCGCCGACGGCTGCCACCATCGAGAAGCCTTCTTTGAGTTTAATTTCTGCTTCTGTCGCGATGTCTTGTAAATAACTTAAAGCGCCGGATGCGATTTCAGCGGTATAGGCGAGGCGAAGTGAGTGTTTATCGTCTTGCACTTCATACGCCAAAGGTTCTAACTGGGCTCGCTTTAAAGCGGCTAATGTTTCTTTTTGTAAGCGAGCAAAATCATGGCCTGAAGAGAAATTCAGTTGTATCAACATCACTTCATCGAGTGAAGAGATAATTTTCGCTCCGCGGCCTGAGGCCAATACACGCTCGATGCGTGTCGAGCCAGATTCAGGCTGATAGCTGCAACGCAGATGTAAGTCCATCGTGCTCTGCGCCACAGGTTGGAGTGTGCGGCTATGTAGAACTGGCGCAGCTAACCGGGCTAGCTCACTGGCTTCATCTAAACGCAGTAATGGCAGTAGGCATGCGTCGCTGACTAAGCGAGGGTCGGCACTGTAGACCCCGGCGACATCACTCCAAATGGTCACGCGAGAGGCCTGTGCCAATGCGCCGATGACGGTCGCTGAGTAATCTGAGCCATTACGGCCTAACAAGACAGTGTAGCCTTGTGAGTCTTGTGCCATAAACCCGGTAATAACAACGCGATGATGGCTATGCTGGGCTAATACTTCCTTTAATAATGGGTAAGAAGCACCACGGTCAACCTCTGGTTGTGTGCCAGCTTCTGCGCGAAGAAAAGCTCGGGCATCTTGGGCAATTGCGGACAAACTATGCTGGTTAAGTAGCGCGGCTAACAAGCGAGAAGACCATACTTCACCATGGCCAAGTACAGCTGCTTGCTCGGCATTATCGAGTGGAGCAGTGAGTTCACCTAATGTGCTGATTTCATCATTGAGTTGCGCTAAAAGATCTTGTTGCACAGGTTCTTCAATTAATGACTCAATCAGCTCTGATTGAAACTGACGCAGATCTTGCAAAGCTTCATGAGCTAATCGACCATCTTTATTAAGCCCTTCAAGAAACTCAATTAAGCGGTTAGTGGTTTTTCCGGCGGCGGATACCACGATGAGGTCTTCCTGATTTGAATACTCTTTAAGAATACTCACGACGCGGCGATAGCATTCTGGGTCAGCTAGGCTGCTGCCGCCAAATTTATGCAGTTGACGTTCAACGGTCATGGTTTAGCCCTCCTGCACTGAGCTGAATGCTTGTTGTAAGTCGGCAATCAGGTCTTTGGGATCTTCTAGACCGACCGATAAGCGCAATAATTGTTGCGATACACCGGCTTCTGCCAGTGCTGCTTCACCCATTGCTCTGTGTGTCATCGAAGCTGGGTGACATATCAAGCTTTCTACCCCACCTAATGATTCTGCCAAAGAGAAGAGCTTTAGGTTGGTGACAAATTGCTTTAGCTGTTCAAAGCTACCGGCAAACTCAAAACTGAGCATTGAGCCAAATCCACTTTGCTGTTTTAGGGCAATTTTATGGCCAGGATGTTCAGGCAGACTAGGGTGATAGATGGTTTCGACTAGAGGATGCGATTTTAAAAACTCGAGAATTTCAGCAGAGCTTTCTTCATGCACTTTCATTCGAGCTCCCAAAGTGCGAATACCACGGAGCGTCATGTAGCTATCAAATGGTGTCCCCGTTGCACCGATGCAATTGCCCCACCAAGCTAAGTCTTCAGCGTGCTGCTCTGTTTTAGTAATCACCACACCACCAATGACATCAGAGTGACCATTGATAAATTTCGTGGTTGAGTGAATGACAAAGTCAGCGCCGAGCTCTAAAGGCTTTTGGAACACAGGTGTCAAAAAGGTATTGTCTACCGCTACCAGTGCGCCTACTTGTTTGGCTTGTTGGCAGACTTGGGCGATATCGACCACGCGAACTAATGGGTTCGACGGTGTTTCAATTAAAACCAATTTAGGCTGTTGAGCTAGGGCATCTGCGAGTGCTTGGGGATTGGATTGATCAACGAATAGAACTTTGAAGTCGCCTTTTTGCGCACGAGTATTAAATAAGCGATAAGTCCCGCCGTAGCAGTCATGTGGGGCAACGATTAAATCGTCAGGGCCAAGAAAGGTGGTAACCCAGAGGTTAAGTGCCGAAGTGCCGCAGTTGGTGACGACTGCGCCTTTGCCGGATTCAAGTTCAAATAGCGTTTGCTCTAATAAGCCTCGGTTTGGGTTGCCGGAACGGGTATAATCGTACTTTGGTACATCGCCAAACGCAGGAAATCCGTAATTAGTTGAAAGGTAAATCGGCGGAACAACCGCATGATGTTGTGTGTCAGACTCAATGCCAGTGCGAACCGCAATAGTAGCGGGCTTGTGGTTGCTCATACGTGTATCCTTTCAAAGCAAATAATGACTTGTCAGTGCGAATACGCCCTATCTCGCAATCGCTATTTGACGTATTCTTAATCCATTCCCTTTACTCTACTTCTCATTTTTTGAGACGTCAATACATCCAGACGTCTAAATGTCTTTGCTTGTAGCCTTAAAAGCCGCTAAAATTGCAGTTTGTAAAATCTAATGACAGACAATAACGAAGGTACGCAATGGCAGACTGGAACGGCGAATACATTAGCCCATATGCTGAGCATGGAAAAAAAAGTGAACAAGTAAAAAAAATTACCGTTTCAATTCCATTGAAAGTATTGAAGGTTTTAACCGATGAGCGCACGCGCCGTCAGATTAACAACCTGCGCCATGCGACCAATAGTGAACTATTGTGTGAAGCGTTCTTGCACGCATACACAGGTCAGCCGCTACCAACCGATGAAGATTTACGTAAAGATCGCCCGGATGATATTCCTGCAGAAGTGAAAAAGTTGATGACAGAGATGGGCATCGAGTTCGAAGCATTCGACGAGTAAGCACTGTTTGAATCTTCATTGAGAGATTTAAAGCGCGATAGATACAAAAAACCGCAGTGATGACTGCGGTTTTTTACGTTTGGAACTTACAAAGGGAATTAAGCGCCCATGTAGTTCTCTGGCATCTCAATGCGAGCCACGCCAGAATCAACTGCTGCTTGGGCGACCGCTTTTGCTACTCGTGGCAGTAGACGAGGATCCATTGGTTTTGGAATGATGTAGTCGCAACCAAACTCAAGTTTATCCGCACCTGCTGCTTTCAATACTTCTGCTGGTACTGGTTCTTTCGCAAGTTGGCGAATAGCGTCTACCGCTGCCAGTTTCATTTCATCATTAATTTCGCTCGCGCGAACATCAAGTGCACCGCGGAAGATGAATGGGAAACACAGAACATTGTTTACTTGGTTCGGGTAGTCGCTACGGCCCGTACCCATGATTAAATCATCACGAACTTGGTGAGCAAGCTCAGGTTTGATCTCTGGATCTGGGTTTGAACATGCAAACACAACCGGCTTATCAGCCATCAGCTTAAGGGCGTCTGCTGGAAGTAGATTAGGACCAGATACACCAAGGAATAGATCGGCACCTTCAATGACATCTTCTAGTGTGCGTTTGTCAGTGTTATTGGCGAACAGTTGCTTGTATTCGTTTAGATCATCACGACGAGTGTGGATCACGCCTTTACGGTCCAGCATGTAGATCTTCTCACGCATCGCACCACATTTAATCAGTAGCTCCATACACGCTACCGCTGCCGCGCCAGCGCCAAGACAAACAATCGTCGCTTCTTCTAGCTTCTTACCTTGTAGTTCAATTGCGTTTAGCATACCTGCCGCAGTCACAATCGCAGTGCCGTGTTGGTCATCGTGGAATACCGGTACGTCACAGCGCTCAATCAGTTGCTTTTCGATCTCAAAACAATCTGGTGCTTTGATGTCTTCTAAGTTGATACCGCCAAAGGTATCGGCGATGTTGGCTACTGTATCAACGAACTCTTCGATAGTTCGGTGTTTTACTTCGATATCAATTGAGTCTAAACCAGCAAAACGTTTGAATAGCAGCGATTTACCTTCCATTACTGGCTTAGAAGCCAGTGGCCCTAAGTTACCAAGACCAAGAATTGCTGTTCCGTTAGAAATAACCGCAACCATGTTGCCTTTCGCCGTGTACTTATAGACGTTGTCAGGGTTCTGCGCGATTTCACGTACAGGCTCTGCAACACCCGGGCTGTATGCTAAAGCAAGGTGCTCAGCGGTTTCTGCCGGCTTAGATAGCTCAACAGAAATTTTGCCCGCAGTCGGGTAGGCATGGTAGTCCAACGCTTGTTGGCGGAATTGTTCTTCTGGGGATAGCTCTTGATTATGGTCGTCTGACATAGGGGGGATACTCATCGTTATTGATTGTTAAGCGAGCATCATTCTAGAGGATGTAAGTCAAGCTGCATAGGGAGGATTGCGAGTGGTGTTGTTTTTATTGGCTTATTTTATGCTGATAAGACCAGATGATTCGCATTTTATCGGTTGCTTGAAATATGCGCTAAATGGCGGGCAACAAAAAAGGACGCCTGAGCGTCCTTTTTAGAATCGGTTAAAAAGTAATAATTACTTCTTGCCGCTTGATAGAGCACCGAAACGCTTGTTGAAGCGATCAACACGGCCGCCTGTATCAACGATACGTTGCTTACCAGTGTAGAATGGGTGGCACTTGTCACATACGTCTAGGTGGATAGAATCCTTCGCTAGAGTAGAGTTGAACTCGAAAGAGTTACCGCAAGAGCAAGTAGCGTTTACTGCTTTGTATTCTGGGTGGATACCAGCTTTCATGGGAGAACCTCAATAATAGGCCGTGTCGCTATCCGATTCTATGCCGGACACCACACGTAGTTAATAAAATATCTTGCCTACCGCTTGATGGAAAAATCACCAAGCCATAGTGCTAAGGCGCAGTATAGTAATGTTTCCAGAGGCGAGGATCAACCTGTTTACCTAAAAAGTCGCCACTTTTTTGAGCAAAATATCCAGTGTAGTGGGTCGTGGATGTTATAGAGTTTCAACTAAGCAGCAGAATAGCTTCATATACCCTTTTCGATTAGACTGTCTAGAGTTGATTCTTCTAATGTAACCATCACTTTATGCGCCCGACTATTGCCCGAGTGGCTTTGCCAGTTCCACTTGATAAGCAATTTGATTATTTGATTCCTAACCACCTGTTTCCAATCATTGGTGGCCGGGTTTCTGTGCCGTTCGGCCGCCAAACCTTAACCGGTATTGTCACGTCATTAGTGAATCACTCTGAGTTTAACCAAAATCAACTTAAGCCCATTAAACAGGTTCTTGATAGCCAACCGATTTGGCCGGAGTCGCTCTATGGTTTATTGATGTGGTGTAGCCAGTTTTATCAATACCCTTTGGGTGAGACGTTAGCCAACGCATTACCCAGTGCATTACGTAAAGGCAAACCGGCTGACTTCGCGACATTGCGCGAGTGGCAATTGACGGCGTTAGGTCGAGACCAGTTAATGCAAGGCTTTGGCCGAGCAGTACAGCAAGCCAAAGTGATGCATGCACTTGAGCATGGGCCACTGTCTCATCAATCTCTCCTCGATATGGAAGTGAGCAGCAGCGTGCTCAATGCATTGCAAGATAAAGGGTGGATAGAGTCGATAGAGAAGAAACCAAGCATACAGTCTTGGCAAAATGATATCGAAGCCGATGTGTACAAACCTAAGCTGAACTCTGAGCAGGCGGTTGCGATTGCAACGGTAAACAGTGCGGATGGCTTTGGTTGCTATCTATTAGAAGGGGTAACAGGTTCAGGTAAAACAGAAGTCTATTTGAATTTGATTAAACCTGTACTTGAAGTCGGTAAGCAAGCTCTGGTTCTTGTTCCTGAGATTGGCTTAACGCCGCAGACTATCAATCGCTTCAAACAGCGCTTTAATGTGCCTGTCGAAGTGATTCACTCTGGCTTAAATGATACAGAGAGGCTGAATTCGTGGCTGTGTGCTCGTAATAAAGCCGCCGGCATTGTGATTGGTACTCGCTCGGCACTGCTCACGCCATTTGCTGATTTAGGCATTATCATTGTTGATGAAGAGCATGATAGCTCTTACAAACAGCAAGACAGCCTTCGTTACCATGCGCGAGATGTCGCGGTGATGCGCGCCAATAAAGAGCAAATTCCGATTGTATTAGGCTCAGCAACACCAGCATTAGAAACCCTGCAAAATGCATTGAGTGGCAAATACCATCATTTGGTGCTCTCTAACCGCGCAGGGAATGCAAAACCGACCACTAATAAAGTGCTGGATGTGAAAGGCCTCTACCTCGAGAGTGGTCTTTCTGCGCCTTTGATTGCTCAAATGAGAAAGCACTTATCGGCGGGCAATCAGGTGATGCTGTTTTTAAATCGCCGCGGTTTTTCTCCAGCATTGATGTGTCATGAGTGTGGCTGGATAGCCGAATGTAAACGCTGTGACGCTTATTACACTTACCATCAATACAGTAATGAAATTCGTTGCCACCACTGTGGTTCTCAACAACCGATTATCCATCAATGCCAAGGTTGTGGCTCAACCAACTTGGTTACAGTGGGGGTTGGTACTGAGCAGCTTGAATCACAACTCGGCGATCTTTTCCCAGAATACAAAGCAATTCGCATTGACAGAGATAGTACCAGGCGTAAAGGCAGCCTTGAGTCAGCACTGACGGCGATTCGTAATGGTGAGTATCAGATTCTGATCGGCACGCAAATGTTGGCAAAAGGCCATCACTTTCCGGATGTTACTTTGGTCGCATTGCTCGATGTCGATGGTTCACTTTACAGTAGTGATTTTCGGGCGTCAGAGCGTTTAGCTCAGTTGTTTATTCAAGTAGCAGGTCGAGCTGGTCGAGCAAGCAAACCGGGTGAAGTCATTTTGCAAACCCACCATCCTGAACATGCGTTGTTGCAAGCACTCCTGACGAAAGGCTATCGCGATTTTGCAGATACCGCTCTGCAAGAACGTAAGATGGCGATGCTGCCACCGTTTAGCTTTTTAACCTTGTTTAGAGCAGAGGCAAATAATAGCCAAGTGGTTGAGGATTTCTTACGTCAGCTAAGGCATACCCTCGAAGCACATCCGTTGTTTGACCAATATTGCCAAGTGTTAGGACCAACGCCGGCACCGCTAGCCAAGCGTGCAGGAAAATACCGCTGGCAACTGCTATTACAGACCAATTCTCGACCTTTGATGCAGCGATTGTTGTCCAGTGCTAAGCCTGCTATTGAGCTTTTGCCTAGTAGCAAAAAAGTACGTTGGACGATAGACATCGAACCGCAAGATTTAAGCTAGTCGCCATTTTCTTATGTTGGTTAATGGTATCTAGAAAGTAACTTTGTGACGCATATCACTATTAGCCGTGGGATTTTGTTAGATATCCCGTAACTTTATGCCTCGAAATAAATACACTATTAGATGGTTAATGAATGACCGGCTTTTATTCGCTGGTGTAATCGTTTGCGTGTGTCGGTTTTCATCTATACCCAAGTATCTTTGTTGGTTGATTGCAACAGAGCAAGGTTATTTGGTTATAAAAGAATGAGGCTCACCTCATCATCAAATTCAACAAGGTTTAGGTGGCAAAGGCGCTACCACAAAAGGAACTAACTAAGAGGGTTATCATCTATGGCGACAATGAAGGATGTTGCTCAGCTCGCGGGAGTCTCAACAGCCACGGTATCAAGGGCGCTGATGAATCCTGAGAAAGTATCTTCGGCGACACGTAAGCGTGTGGAAGATGCGGTCTTGGAGGCTGGTTACTCACCAAATTCGCTCGCACGTAATTTACGTCGCAACGAATCTAAAACCATCATTGCAATTATTCCTGACATCTGTGACCCATACTACACAGAGATCATCCGAGGTATTGAAGATGCAGCTATGGAACATGGCTACATCGTTTTACTGGGTGACAGTGGTCAGCAGAAAAAACGTGAAAACTCGTTCGTCAATCTCGTATTTACTAAACAAGCCGACGGCATGCTGCTGTTAGGTACTGATTTACCTTTCGATGTTAGTAAGCCAGAACAAAAGAACTTACCGCCAATGGTCATGGCGTGTGAGTTTGCTCCAGAGCTAGAACTTCCAACTGTTCATATCGATAACTTAACATCGGCGTTTGAGGCGGTGAACTATTTGACCCAAATGGGCCACAAGCGTGTTGCTCAAATCTCTGGTCCGAAAGATGCGGCACTGTGTCAGTTCCGCCACCAAGGTTATCAGCAAGCATTGCGCCGTGCGGGTATCACGATGAACCCGACGTATTGTGTTCACGGTAACTTCACCTTTGCTGATGGTGGAAAAGCGGTAAGGCAGTTATTAGCGTTACCTGAGCCACCAACCGCCATCTTCTGTCACAACGATGCAATGGCAATTGGTGCGATTCAAGAAGCGAAGAAATTGGGGCTTCGAGTGCCACAAGACTTATCTGTGGTTGGCTTTGATGACATTCAATTTGCTGAATATTGCGATCCACCATTAACAACCATTTCGCAACCTCGTTACGAGATTGGCCGTCAAGCTATGTTGATGATGCTTGAGTTGCTGCGTGGTCATGATGTTCGTGCAGGCTCGCGTTTGCTTGAAACCAAGCTTACTGTCCGTTCAAGTGCCGCGCCTCCGCGCGCTCTTTAATGGGTTATGAATAACGGCGCTGATTCTAGCGCCGTTATTTTTTGGAACTTTGTGTCAAAAATTCTCATTTAGGCTGGGCATAACCGAAGTAATACTCTGTTATCTAGAGGCATTCTGAATTACCATGTTGCAAGTTGTAACTGAATAGACATTAAGCTGTGGCAAATAGAGATTACGTAAAGCGTGGTGCAAGTAGAAAGCCCGCGAAAAAGAAATCAGCGCCTAAACGTAAACCGTGGCGTCTTGGATTGATAGTGCTTGTGTTGCTTGGCGCATTTGGCTACCTATTGTTTGTGCTAAGCCAAGATCCTGAGCCTGCGCCTCCAGTTGCTGAAGTCGCGGCGCAATCTAAGCCGAAGCCAAAACCACAGAAAGCCTTACCACCACCGCCAGAAGAAAAGTGGGACTATGTTGAGTCTTTGCCTAATCGTGAAGTGGAGGTGAAGGCGAAAGAGCAGGTAGTTTCCAACATTCCGTATATTATGCAGTGTGGGGCTTACAAAAGTGAGCAGCAGGCTGAGGCTCGTAAGCTTGATATTGCTTTCCAAGGTATCAACAGCAAGATTCGTAAAAAAGAAGGCAGTTCTTGGTATCGTGTTGTACTAGGCCCTTACAAACTTAAGCGCGATGCAGAACGAGATAAGCATAAATTGCAGCGAGCTAAAATTGAGCCTTGTGCGATTTGGAAAGAAACTCAGTAATTGAAACAAAAGCGGACTTGATACAGTCCGCTTTTTTGATCTTTGTCGCCAAGTGTTTACCTTTCTTACCATGGCTCAGACCTTGAATTTCGTGTTATCTATCCTCATATCAAAACTAACATCAAGATTAGAATAAATGTGAGGCCCTACACGTGACTACTATCGTTTCTGTACGTCGTAACAACAAAGTTGTCATCGCTGGTGATGGACAAGTATCTCTTGGCAATACCGTAATGAAAGGCAATGCGCGTAAAGTGCGTCGTCTGTACAACAACAAAGTACTGGCAGGTTTTGCTGGTGGTACGGCGGATGCTTTCACACTATTTGAGCGTTTTGAAAGTAAACTGCAAATGCACCAAGGTCATTTAACCAAAGCAGCGGTAGAGTTGGCGAAAGATTGGCGTAGTGACCGCGCACTGCGCAAGCTTGAAGCTTTGCTTGCAGTAGCTGATGAAACGGCTTCATTGATTATCACGGGTAACGGCGATGTGGTTCAGCCAGAGAACGATCTTATCGCGATCGGTTCAGGTGGTAACTTTGCTCAAGCCGCGGCGACCGCATTACTTGAAAATACTGAACTCGACGCACGTGAGATCGCAGAGAAATCACTGAAAATCGCTGGTGATATTTGTGTGTTCACTAACCATCACCACACTATCGAAGAACTAGAAATCCCAGCAGAATTGCTTGCTGATAAATCATAACCAAAGATAGTGGCAACAGAATTTAAGGAATCTAACTATGTCTGAAATGACTCCTCGCGAAATTGTTCATGAACTGAATCGCCATATCATTGGCCAAGATAAAGCTAAACGCTCAGTGGCGATTGCCTTGCGTAACCGCTGGCGCCGTATGCAGCTTGAAGAGAGCTTGCGTGTAGAAGTAACGCCGAAAAATATCCTGATGATTGGTCCTACAGGTGTAGGTAAAACGGAAATTGCTCGTCGTCTAGCTAAACTTGCGAACGCACCGTTTATCAAAGTAGAAGCGACTAAATTTACCGAAGTGGGTTATGTCGGTAAAGAAGTGGAAACCATCATCCGTGACTTAACGGATGTCGCAATTAAAATGACTCATCAGCAAGCGATGGAAAAAGTAAAGTTCCGCGCTGAAGAGCAAGCTGAAGAACGTATTCTTGATGCGCTATTACCGCCTGCACGTGATGCTTGGGGTCAGAATGAATCGAGTGATGATAGCTCATCAAATACGCGGCAAATCTTCCGCAAGAAGCTACGTGAAGGCAAGCTAGACGATAAAGAAATCGAAATTGATGTTGCAGCACCACAGATGGGTGTTGAAATCATGGCGCCTCCTGGTATGGAAGAAATGACCAACCAGCTTCAAGGCATGTTCCAGAACTTGGCTGGTGACACCAAGAAAAAGCGTAAACTAAAGATCAAAGAAGCGTTCAAAGCCCTTGTTGAAGAAGAAGCGGCCAAGCTTGTAAATCAAGAAGAACTGAAAGAGCAAGCTATCTTCAACGTAGAGAACAACGGCATCGTGTTCATCGATGAGATCGACAAGATTTGTAAACGTGGTGAAAGCTCTGGCCCTGATGTTTCTCGTGAAGGCGTTCAGCGTGACTTACTGCCGCTAATTGAAGGCAGCACAGTATCAACCAAGCATGGCATGGTGAAAACCGACCACATATTGTTTGTTGCGTCAGGTGCATTCCAAGTGGCTAAGCCATCAGATCTTATCCCTGAGCTACAAGGTCGTCTGCCAATTCGTGTTGAGCTAGAAGCGTTAACCAGTGAAGACTTTAAACGTATTCTGACCGAGCCAAAAGCATCATTAACAGAGCAGTACGTTGCGTTGATGAAGACGGAAAATGTGGACATTGAGTTTACGGAAGACGGTATCACGCAAATCGCAGAAGCGGCTTGGACAGTGAATGAAACCACCGAGAACATTGGTGCTCGTCGTCTGCATACTGTAATGGAGCGATTGATGGATGAAATTTCATTTGAAGCGACCGATAAATCGGGCAGCAAAATGACCATCGATGCTGCTTACGTTCAGCAACGTCTAGGTGAGTTTGTTGAAGATGAAGATCTAAGTCGCTTCATTCTTTAATTGAATTGCCTAGAGATAGAGAAAAGCCCGCTGATTTCAGCGGGCTTTGTTGTTTTAGTTGTTTGGGTAACCAGGGAACTTGGCTTTAACGTCCGCTCGGCTTGGGAAATACTTAGTCATGAATGAAACCATCTCAGCATCATTGGTTTGTTGCTCTGCATAAGTGGCTGATTTCATTTCTTGAGCGGTATAGGTTTTGTAGTTTAAGTCGTAGTAGGCATAAAGAGAGTATGCCAAATATTCTTGATCGTAAGACTCTGCGTCAAGGTCTGCTTCCAATGGGCTAGGGGTTGGATCTTGTTTGTTTGGGTAATAGTTGCCAGACCGAATCGCTTTCTCATTAAGCTCATCGAGCTCTTTTTGCAGTTGAGCCCACTTTGACGATGGGCTTGTGACCGCTAAGTTCATGATGCCGTAGTCATGCACAAAATGAAGTATTTCTTCAAAAGCAGCGTCACGTCGAGTCGCCAAGTCAGGCTTATTTTCTGAAGCATCCGTTGTCGTTGTTTCTGTCGCGAAGAGATCTTGAAAACGATACTCTTCACTTAAGTATTCACCGCCAGTACGGCTATCCCAGTCTCCGTCATAAAAGAACGCCATTGTCGCTTTACTCTCGAAGATGGCTTTAGTTACGTCACTCGAGAAGCTGTCTAAATAGTATTTCATTATTTTCTTAACATGCGCCACTTTCGCTTCTGAGTTCTCTTGAGTTTTATCTTCAATTAACAGTGGAATTTTATAGCCGTGAGCTTCGACACAAGTTTGCTGCTTGATACCTTTTGTATTTAGTGTGCCAGTTGTATCAGCAATGATGGAGCAGTTCATGCTACTAGTATCTACCGCTGAATAAACCGTTGAATCAGGGGTTGTAGGTAACACTTGAACGCCATTACTCAGTTTGTCGGCAATACGAACGTACAGGTTCATTGGGCGTCTTTGGGCGATTGAGTAAGTTCTACCGTTATTTAGAGTCACAAAACTTTTGTTAATGGTAAGTGAGTCTGTGTTGGCCAAAAGAATGACGTTATTGATGTTATTTTCTACTTTGGCAATGGCAAACCCTGCCGGGGTCGTCGTAGAGGCAAAATTCTCGTAGTAAAGATTAAAGTTTTTTACAGGGTATGACTTGCCCGCTGCGGTGGTTGCTGTGACAGAAAAAGTAAGCTCAGCATCGGTCAGTGTTTTGTAGTTGCGTCCCACAATGCCGTGAACTTGGGCAAAAGTCCCTGAGCTTAGTCTTGGCTCGCTATACACTGTGGTATCAATGTTAAAGTTGCTATCAGAGAGAGGCTTGATTGAGGCTACAGCTAGGGATAAAGAGTAGTTATTACCTAATTGAGCTACAGAGGTTGCGCTTGAAGCATCGATAGTTGATGAATTTGAGTTTTCTTCTCCGCCACAACCAATCAGAAATAACGGTAGTGAAAGGAGGAGTGGGTAGATGTAATGTTTCATTGTTAGTTTCTTGTTTGGAACACAGGAAACTGAATTGTATGAAAAATGCTCTGCTCTGTTTGTAAGCTATCGTAAGGGTGTGAAAGCGCTGCTGATATTTTTCAGCAGCGCTTATCGGTTAGATCATGAAGATGAAGATAACCGCTAGGGCAGAGATCAACGCAGCAATGGCGTAGCAAGCAATCTTACCAATCACGCCTGCGTGAATCTTAAGGTCGTGCATACCATGGTGAACACGGTGCATCGCATGCCACATTGGTAGCGCAAGAGTACCAATGATAAACAGCGCGCCAATGATGCTGGTTGCGAAGTCGGCAACACGTTCGTAGCTCATCGCTTCAGCGTCAATAATGCCAAGCGGAACTAGAATACCTAGCACGAGTACTGTCACTGGAGTGATCATCGCAAACCATGTACCACCAGCGCCGAATAGACTCCACCAGATTGGCTCATCAGAGCGGCGAGGAGCGCGATCAACTTTAGCATTTGGGTTCATGTTAGCTCCTTAAACTAAGATAAGAACAATGATAGAGATAACCGCAACTGCAGCCCATTGGCCAAGTACGATCAGTTTCTTATCCACAGGCTTACCTTTCAGACGAATTGGCATCACCTGCGGCATCATGCTGAAAAAGGTCTGTGCGTGCAGCAAGCTGCCTGCTAGTGCCACGATGTTGATTGCGACAACGACTGGGTTAGCCATGAACTCAAGCCAGCTTTGCCATGCTTCTGGGCCTTTTACCAATGAACCTAGACCAACGGTTAGGAACAGGGTAAATAGGATCAGTGGCAATACTGTCGCTTCACGTAACATGTAGAAGCGGTAAAACGGGCTGCTTTGCCACCATGTACGCTTCATTTCACGTACGTAAGGTTTACGATTACTCATTGTTACGCTTCCTCCGCGACTTTCTTACCGTCAGGCTTAAACATGCCGATAACGAAATCCATTGATGATGCGACTTTGCCTTGGTTTACTGCAGCTGCTGGGTCAACGTTTTTCGGACAAACTTCAGAACAGAAGCCCACGAATGTACAACCCCAAGCACCGTTATCACCATTAATAAGCGGCATACGCTCTGCTTTACCATTGTCACGGCTATCTAGGTTATAGCGGTGAGCAAGAGTAAGAGCTGCTGGGCCGATGAACTCTGGGTTTAAACCAAACTGAGGACAGGCCGCGTAGCAAAGACCACAGTTAATACAGCCAGCGAACTGCTTGTATTTAGCCATTTGCTCAGGAGTTTGCAGGTTAGTGCCATCTTCTGGTTTGCGGTCGTTACCGATGATGTATGGCTTAATTGCTTCAAGACGCTCGATAAATGGCGTCATATCAACAATTAAGTCTTTTTCGATAGGGAAGTTTGCAAGTGGTTCAATCTTCACGCCATCTGGGTAATCACGTAGGAAGCTCTTACACGCAAGCTTAGGCACACCATTTACCATGATGCCGCAAGAGCCACAGATCGCCATACGACAAGACCAACGGTAAGAAAGGTCTTTGTCTAGGTGATCTTTTACATAGCCTAGGGCGTCAAGTACCGACATGGTTTCGTCAAATGGTACATCGAATTTTTGGAAATGTGGTTCAGCGTCTTGCTCAGGGTCGTAACGCAGAATGTCCACTTTTTGAATGCGATTGGCTGACATTATGCTTGCTCCTCTGCTGCTTTCGCTTCAGCTGCTTTTTCAGCCGCTGCGGCTTTTTCTGCGGCTTCACCGTATAGACGTGCTTTCGGTTGTGACTTAGTAATGGTCACATTGCTGTAGTCGATACTTGGCGCAGCATCTTCTTGGAAGAAGGCCAGCGAGTGTTTCAGGAAGTTCACGTCATCACGCTCTGTACAGCCGTCGTCTAGACGTTGGTGAGCACCGCGAGACTCTTTACGTAGGATAGCCGAATGAACCATCGCTTCAGCAACTTCAAGGCCGTAGCCCACTTCGATAGCGTAAAGTAGGTCAGTATTGAATACTTTGCCTTTGTCTTTGATGCTGATTTTCTTGTAGCGCTGTTTTAGCTCGGTGATCTTATCGATGGTTGCTTGCATCAAGTCTTCTTGGCGGTAAATACCACAACCCGCTTCCATGGTGTGACCCATTTCAGTACGGATATCAGCCCAGTTTTCATCGCCTTCTTGGTTCATTAGTGCTGCAATGCGCTCTTCAACCGCCTTAACTTGAGTCGCAATAGACTCGTCGTTCCAGCCTTTGAATTCTACTGCGCGTTGTACTGCGTGTTCACCCGCTACGCGGCCAAATACCACGAACTCAGCCAACGAGTTAGAACCAAGGCGGTTGGCACCGTGAAGACCAACAGAAGCACATTCACCAACTGCGAATAGACCTTTAATGCGAGTTTCACATTCGCCATTAGTTTCAATACCACCCATGGTGTAGTGAACGGTTGGACGAATTGGAATTGGCTCTTTGGCTGGGTCTACGTTGACGTAAGCTTTCGCTAATTCACAGATGAATGGTAGACGCTCTTGCAGATACTCTTCACCAAGGTGGCGAAGATCTAGGTGTACAACATCACCTAGAGGATGTTTGATGGTGTTGCCTTTTTGCTGTTCGTGCCAGAACGCTTGAGAAACTTTGTCACGTGGACCCAGTTCCATGTATTTGTTCTTAGGTTGACCCACTGGTGTTTCAGGGCCCATGCCGTAATCTTGTAGGTAGCGGTAGCCGTCCTTGTTGACGATAATACCGCCTTCACCACGACAACCTTCAGTCATCAAGATGCCCGTACCCGGAAGACCAGTTGGGTGGTACTGAACGAACTCCATATCACGTAGAGGAACGCCGTGGCGGTAAGCCATCGCCATACCATCACCCGTTACGATACCGCCGTTAGTGTTACAGTGGTAAACGCGGCCAGCGCCGCCCGTTGCGAGCACAACTGATTTTGCTTTAATCGTAACTAATTCGCCTTCCGACATATGAATAGCGATAAGGCCTTGAACTTCGCCCTCATCAACAAGGAGGTCAACTACAAAGTACTCATCAAAGCGTTTGATGTTGTCGTACTTCATTGAAGTTTGGAATAGCGTGTGAAGCATGTGGAAGCCAGTTTTGTCGGCTGCAAACCATGTGCGCTCGACTTTCATACCGCCAAAGCGGCGAACATTGACTTCACCGTTTTCTTTACGGCTCCATGGGCAACCCCATTGCTCCATCTGGATCATTTCGCGAGTTGAGTTTTTTACGAAATATTCAACAACGTCCTGTTCACATAGCCAGTCGCCACCGCCAACGGTATCGTTGAAGTGGTTATCTAAGCTATCTTCTTCCTTGATAACTGCTGCTGAGCCGCCCTCTGCTGCGACTGTGTGAGAACGCATTGGATAAACTTTTGAAATCAGAGCGATTTCTAAGTCAGGGTTTGCTTCAGCTGCTGCAATAGCAGTACGAAGACCAGCGCCGCCTGCGCCGATGACTGCGATATCTGTGATGATAGTTTGCACAGTTATCCTCCAGTGTGTAGTCGCGGTAATACCGCTTGTTATTGTTGTGAGAACATGCAGTAACTTCTGGCTTGAGAAGAACGTGCTACACGTAGCTCAAAAGTGGTAACACCAGTGTAAGAGAGGGGAATTTGGTAAAAATTGATTTATTCGGGATTTCTTTCCGGTAATGCATTTACAAGCATAAAAATTTCGCGATATGTGAAAGCAGTCACGGCATGACATTTTCATGACTATAAGAAACACATTTGTTGTTAAGTCTTTGTTATGTATTGAAATTTGTAAATGATAATAATTTAGATTTGGTCTTAAAAAACAAATCGATAGCATCAAGCTTGCCAATCAAGATAGAAGTGATATGTTCGCCCAGTATTTATGAATTAGAGAGAATTCACGATGGAATGGCAACCAACGGCTCCCATAGAGCTATTGCGCCAGCGCGCAGAGATATTAGCCAATATTCGTCAGTTTTTTGCGAAGCGACAAGTGCTAGAAGTCGATACTCCAGCAATGAGTCATGCAACTGTGACGGATATTCACTTGCATACTTTTCAGACTCAGTTTATTGGCCCTGAATATGCGCATGGCAGTCACCTCTATCTAATGACCAGTCCTGAGTTCCACATGAAGCGTTTGTTAGCTGCGGGTAGTGGCTGTATTTATCAAATCAATAAAGCGTTTCGTAATGAAGAGAATGGTCGTTACCACAACCCAGAATTTACCATGTTGGAATGGTATCGCGTTGGATTTGATCATCATGATCTGATGAATGAGATGGATGAATTGCTGCAACTCGCCCTTAAGTGTGGTCATGCTGAGCGCATGACTTATCAGCAAGCCTTTATCAACGTATTGGGTGTTTGTCCGCTAGAAGGTTCAATGGATGAGCTGAAAGCCGTTGCTGCAACACTTGGACTAAGCGACATCGCTGAGCCTGAGCAAGACAGAGACACGCTATTGCAACTGCTCTTTAGTGTTGGAGTCGAGTGTAAAATTGGTCAGCAAGTACCTGCGTTTGTGTATGACTTTCCGGCTTCTCAAGCGGCGCTGGCAAAAATTAACCCAAAAGATGATCGAGTGGCTGACCGTTTTGAGGTTTATTTTAAAGGCATAGAGCTAGCCAATGGCTTCCATGAGCTCGACAACCCGAAAGAGCAACTCGCCCGTTTTGAGCAAGATAACGCTAAGCGCCTTGAAATGGGATTAGAAGTTCAGCCGATTGATTACCATTTGATCGCGGCATTAGAGTCTGGTTTACCAGATTGCGCGGGTGTCGCTTTGGGGATTGATCGTTTGATTATGTTGGCTCTGGGCTGCGAACATATCGATCAAGTCACCGCATTTCCGTTTCCTAGGGCGTAAGAACAAAGCATAGATATGCAGGAGCGAGAGCTAGATCCTTAAATCTTTTGGTTCTTCTCTCGCCTAGTCAGCGCAAGCCCGCTATACTCCGAGACTGAATTTGCAACAGGGGTTGGTGTTCCAACCCTTCTATTTATACAAGAGCACAGGATATGCAAGAATACATCGCGTTTTTCCAAGAGAATATGATTATGTCAGTGGTATGGGTTGGCCTAGTTGTCGCTCTTATCATGAATATCGTAAAAACATCGACAGCTGCTTACAAAGAAATCACGGCAGCGGAGACAACAACACTGATTAACCGTGAAAATGGCGTAGTGGTGGATATTCGCTCTAAAGATGAGTACAAAAAAGGTCATATTACTGAAGCAGTTCACATTTTGCCGTCAGAAATCAAATCAGGCAGCTTTGGTAGCCTTGAAAACCGTAAATCTGACCCAATCATTGTGGTATGCAAAACTGGTCAAACAGCGCAAGAAAGCGCTAACTTACTTGCTAAAGCTGGCTTTGAGAAAGTAAGTGTACTGAAGAACGGTTTGACAGCTTGGAGTGAAGCAAACCTTCCGCTTGTGCGCGGCAAGAAGTAATCATTCGAGCAAGTTGATTAATTACCCAACGATTGATGAAGAGAGATGTGAAGATAGCCACGCTTTTCATGGCTTAAATAGTTATTGAATCATCTCTCGGTTAGTCTCAAGCAGACTTTGATTTTAAGGAATAAAGGATTCAAAAATGGCTGAAGCAGCACCGCAACAAGAAGCGCAAAATTTCGCAATTCAACGTGTTTTCCTAAAAGACGTATCTTTTGAAGCGCCTAACTCACCAGACATGTTCCAAAAAGAGTGGAACCCAGATGTAAAACTGGATCTAGACACTCAAAGCCGTGAACTAGGTGAAGGTGTTTACGAAGTGGTTCTACGTCTTACAGTGACAGTTAAGAACGCAGAAGACACAGCTTTCCTATGTGAAGTTCAACAAGGCGGTATCTTTACTGCTGAGAAGATGGAAGCGGGTCAATTGGCTCACTGCCTAGGTGCATTCTGCCCGAACATCCTATTCCCTTACGCTCGTGAAACTATCTCAAGCCTAGTGGTTAAAGGTACGTTCCCACAACTTAACCTTGCTCCAGTAAACTTTGATGCGCTGTTCATGAACTACCTACAGCAGCAAGCTCAGCAAGGCGAAGGCCAAGCGGAAGCATAATTAACGCCTGACTGCGTTATTATTTTAGAAATGCACAAGGCACGCGAAACGCATGCGTTGTGCATTTTTTGTTTTAGCCGGTTAACTGAACAGTTATACCTAAGTCGCTTTCATCAAGCTAAGCTGTTTTAAGGCTGCTTAGATATAAACAATCAAAATGACAACATGAAAATAGGCGGAACAATGACAGATACAAACGTAACCAATGCCTACGGTAAAGAGATTGCAATGACAGTGATAGGCGCGGGCTCATACGGTACGTCGCTAGCAATTTCTTTAGCTCGTAATGGGGCAAACGTGGTGATCTGGGGTCATGAGCCAGAGCATATGGCGAAGTTAGAGGCTGATCGTGCTAACCATGAGTTTTTACCGGGTATTGATTTCCCTGAGTCTTTGATTGTTGAATCAGATTTAGAAAAAGCCGTTTCAGCGTGTCGTGATCTATTGGTAGTCGTACCAAGTCATGTGTTTGGCATTGTATTAAACAGTGTTAAGCCACACCTGCGTGAAGATACGCGTATCTGTTGGGCAACCAAAGGCCTAGAGCCAGAAACAGGTCGCCTGCTAAAAGAAGTGGCGCACGATATCATCGGTGAAGAATACTCACTCGCGGTGCTATCCGGCCCTACGTTTGCTAAAGAGCTCGCGATGGGTATGCCGACTGCTATTTCTGTGGCTTCACCAGATGCAGAGTTTGTTACAGACCTACAAGAGAAAATCCACTGCAGTAAGACCTTCCGCGTTTATGCTAACAGTGACTTTACTGGTATGCAGTTAGGTGGCGCAGTGAAGAACGTTATCGCCATTGGTGCTGGTATGTCAGACGGTATTGGTTTTGGTGCTAACGCTCGTACTGCACTGATTACCCGTGGCCTTGCGGAAATGTGTCGTCTGGGTGCGGCGCTGGGCGCTCAAACGGAAACCTTTATGGGTATGGCGGGTTTAGGTGATTTAGTCCTAACCTGTACCGATAACCAATCACGTAACCGCCGTTTTGGTTTAGCTCTTGGGCAAGGCAAAGATGTCGATACTGCACAAGATGAAATTGGCCAAGTGGTTGAAGGTTATCGTAATACCAAAGAGGTTTGGATGCTGTCTCAGCGCATGGGTGTTGAGATGCCAATAGTTGACCAAATCTATCAAGTATTGTATCAAGGTAAAGACGCGCGAGAAGCTGCAAAGGATTTGCTTGCGCGAGATAAGAAAGCAGAAGCTTAATAAGCGTAAAGAGCCCAAAGGTTTTCAATGAAACATTGTGAGAAACAACAAGTCTGGCAGTCGATAGTTCAGGAAGCAAGGCAGCTAACTGAACAAGAACCCATGCTTGCCAGTTTCTATCATGCCACCATTATCAAGCATGATAGTCTCTGCTCGGCATTGAGTTACATTCTTGCCAATAAGCTGAATACGGTATCCATGCCTGCCATGGCTGTGCGTGAAGTGGTTGAAGAAGCCTTCGCGGCTGACCCTAGTATCATTGAAGCGGCGGCTTGTGATATTTGTGCTACGGTAAACCGAGATCCTGCAGTCGCCATGTATTCCATGCCATTGCTGTATTTGAAAGGCTACCATGCGCTGCAAGGTTATCGCGTTGCTAACTGGCTTTGGAAGCAAGGGCGCGTCGCTTTGGCGACTTATCTGCAAAACCAAATCTCAGTGTCTTGTCAGGTGGATATTCACCCAGCGGCTCGAATTGGTCGCGGCATCATGCTCGATCACGCTACGGGGATTGTGATTGGTGAAACCGCTGTCGTTGAAAACGATGTGTCTATTCTGCAAGACGTCACCTTAGGTGGTACGGGTAAAGAGTGCGGTGATCGTCACCCGAAAATTCGCGAAGGTGTAATGATCGGAGCGGGCGCTAAGATTCTGGGCAATATTGAAGTGGGCGAGGGCGCGAAGATTGCCTCTTGTTCTGTAGTGCTTCAACCTGTGCCGGCGCACACTACCGCGGCCGGTGTTCCTGCTAAGATTGTAGGCCGACCAAAAACAGATAAGCCATCGCTGGATATGGATCAGCAGTTTAATGGCAAGTCGCAAAGCTTTATGGATGGCGACGGCATCTAATCTGAAGTACTTAAAGAAAGAGTCAGCATTTGCTGGCTCTTTTTGTATCTGAGGGCGGCATAAAAAAGGCTGTCGAAGTGACAGCCTTTAGGGGGTAACGATTAAGCGAGCGCTTCTAGTTCAGCTAGAACTTCATCAGCCCATTGAATCCACGCTTGACGAAGCAGTAGATTGCGGCGAAGTGTTAGACGCTCTAAACGTTGCTGTTTGTCTAGCATCGCAATGTTAGCGTAGTAAGCTGCTTCAATCTCTTGGTAGTGAGCTACCAATTTACGAGACTCTTCTACTAACTCAGCCAGTTGTGCCTTGTATGGCGCTGAAGGTTGTACAGAGCAAGCCATCAGTTTTGCTGAGAACTCGTCACGAACGGTTGGGTGCGCGGTAGGTTGGTCGAACCATTCACCAAGAGCTACGCGGCCCGCATCGGTAATTGAGTAAACTTTACGGTCAGGTTTGCCTTCTTGAGGCTCTAAAACGCAAGTAACAAGCTCGTTTTGCGCCATTTTGTTTAGCTCGCGGTACACCTGCTGGTGGCTCGCCTTCCAAAAGTACCCGATAGTAGCGGAAAATTCTTTGGTGATGTCGTATCCAGTTGCGTCGCGTGTGCTAAGAACTGTGAGGATTACGTGTGGTAATGACATGTCTTCAATCCAAATGGTCAATAAACTTCAATATCTACTGCTAACAACAAACTGTGCTTCTTGAGGCACTTATTGTGAAACCGTTGCTTGCAGCGCCAACAAATGTTGGCCATGTCACCTTAAAAGCCGTTCTTCACCTAGGTCGACAATTTCTTGTCTAGGGTTGCGATATGTATTTTTATTTGAGAATCGCAAAGGAGCGATATTATATCTAAATAATAAGCATAAAGTGGAATAGATGGACATATTTACCCAAAAAACTGACAATTATCTCAATAAAATATTCAGTCAGAATTAAATTCTAAGGTTGTGGTTTTTAATGTCTTAATAGTGGGGTTTTGTGTGGTAAATATTAGCTTGGTAGGAGTGTGTAATATTTGCACGTTGTGAAACAGCTCAAATATAGCAAGGCCACTTAGGTAGTGGCCTTGCTCTTTAGAGGGATTAACCGGTGTTACGCATACCTGCGGCAATACCTGCAATGGTCACCATAAGCGCTTCTTCTAGTTCAACTGAAGGGTGCTCAATTTGGCGAGTACGGTAAAGCAGCTCAGCTTGTAGCATGTTCAATGGCTCAACATAAATATTACGTAAGCGAATTGACTCTAAGCCCCAAGGGTCGCTTTGCATCAGGTTCTCATTGTTCTCTACGTTTAGCACCGCTTTGATGTCTTTCTGTAGTTGTTCACGCAGGCGGTCACCTAGCGGAAGCAGTTTAGGATCAGCAAGGCGTTGGTCGTAGTAACGAGAGATCTCAATGTTACATTTCGAGTACACCATCTCAAGCATGCCTAAGCGTGTAGAGAAGAATGGCCACTCACGACACATCTCTTCTAGTAGAGCTTGATGACCTTTATCGATAGAGTATTGAATCGCTTCACCAGCACCCAGCCAAGCTGGCAGTACCAGACGATTTTGGCTCCATGAGAAGATCCATGGAATCGCACGCAAGCTTTCAACACCGCCATTAGGGTTACGTTTCGCAGGGCGAGAACCCAGAGGGAGTTTACCAAGTTCTAGTTCTGGTGTTGCTTGGCGGAAGTAAGGCACGAAATCTGGCTCACCACGAACTACGCTACGGTAAGACTCACAGCTTACTTCTGATAGCACGTCCATTAGGTCGCGCCATTCTTGTTTTGGCTCTGGTGGTGGCAGGAGGTTCGCTTCTAGAATCGCGCTCGCGTACATGTTGAAGCTGTTTACTGCTACTTCTGGTAGGCCAAGCTTAAAGCGAATCATCTCGCCTTGCTCAGTAACACGTAGGCCGCCTTTAAGGCTCTTCGGTGGCTGAGAAAGCAATGCAGCGTGCGCTGGCGCACCACCACGACCAATCGTACCGCCTCGGCCATGGAATAGGGTCAGTTCTACGCCTTCTTCTTCGGCAACTTTTACCAAGGCATCCATAGCATCGTACTGAGCCCAACCTGCCGCCATAACGCCGGCATCTTTTGCTGAATCAGAGTAGCCAATCATTACCATTTGATGGTTTTGAATAAAGCCGCGGTACAGGTCGATGCCCATAAGTTGCTTAATGACTGCTTCAGCGTTGTTTAAGTCATCCAACGTTTCGAATAACGGACAAACATCAAGACGGTAAGGGCAACCCGCTTCTTGTAGCAATAAGTGTACTGCCAGTACATCAGATGCGGTGCGAGCCATTGAAATAACGTAAGCACCGAAAGCACCACGTGGTTGAGCTGCGATGATCTTACATGTGTCTAAAACTTCTTTGACTGGCTCAGATGGTTGCCAATCAAGCGGAATCAGTGGGCGTTTTGAGCTGAGTTCTTGAGTTAAGAATGCAACCTTATCTTGCTCGCTCCATTGATCGTAATCGCCCATGCCTAGGTAGCGAGTCAGCTCAGACAGCACATCTGAATGACGGGTACTTTCTTGGCGAATATCCAAACGAACAAGGTGAACACCAAACGCTTTAACGCGACGCAGAGTATCCAGTAGTGACCCATCGGCAATCACGCCCATGCCACACTCGTGTAGCGATTGGTAACAAGCGTATAGCGGTTCCCAAAGTTGATCGGCGTGTTGCAATGGTGCTTTAACTGCCAGTTTCTGGCCGTTTACTTTCGCATCCAGAATCTCTTTGGTTTCGCTCAGTAGGTTACGTAGCTCTTTGAGTACTGCGCGGTAAGGTTCGTGCTCGTTTTCACCTGCTAATGCGCGGACGGCATCATTACACTTGGTCATCGATAGCTCGCTAACCAGTTCGTTGATGTCGTTTAGGTAAAGATCTGCGGCTTTCCAGCGAGATAGCAGCAGCACTTCACGAGTCACGGTATGAGTGACAAATGGGTTACCGTCACGGTCACCACCCATCCAAGATGAGAAGTGTACTGGGCGAGCATCAATCGGTAGGCCTTCACCTAAGTAAGACTCTAAACGCTCATCCAGTTCACGTAGGAAATCAGGTACCGCTTCCCAAAGAGAGTTTTCAACGACCGCATAACCCCATTTCGCTTCATCAAGCGGGGTCGGGCGCTGCTGACGAATCGTATCAGAGTGCCAGCTTTGGGCGATGAGTTGTTCTAAGCGACGCTCTGTTTTCTGGCGTTCTTTAACCGATAGGTCGCTCAGTTCAAGCTTAGATAAACACTCGTTGATTTTGACCAACTTGTTGATCATGGTACGGCGAGTAATTTCAGTTGGGTGTGCAGTGAGAACGAGTTCGATATTCAGATCGCGTACAGCTTGAGCGGTATCGAGCTTGCTGATTTCGTTCTGGCTAAGCTTTGAGAAAAGAGAGTTGATTGCATCCGGTTCACACACGTGCGCATCGCAGTGGCGCGAAATCGTGTGGTATTGCTCAGCCATGTTGGTTAGGTTGAGGAACTGGTTAAATGCGTGAGCAACAGGGGTGAGTTGCTCATTAGGCAGGTTTTTAATCTCTTCAATCAGATTATCGCGATCTGCTTGGTTTCCTGCACGAGCGGATTTGGAAAGTTTACGAATGGTCTCTACTTTTTCAAGGATTGCCTCTCCATGAGCGTCCTTGATGGTATTGCCGAGCAAATGACCTAACATGCTTACATTGCTACGCAGCGCAGAGTATTTCTCGTTCATTATCATCCTGCCTTGTAAAAAAATTACATCCATTGTTCCTTGTTAGGTAGACAATCTAGCTAAAAAAGTCGCTCCGAGTCAAATACCGTAGGTTAAGTTTGCAAAAATTGTGCAAGTGGATGTAACCACTCCCAAGTGCATAACTTTGCCTAAATTACTGAAATTTTATTACAGAAAATGTGGTTTTTACTAAGCTAGCGGAGACTGTAACGTGGTTTACGGCTAATCCCCATACGGCTTTAGTCGCAATAAGCCGACCAAGTCGGCTTATTACTCAAAGGTGCATTAAGATGCGAAGCAGTATTCGCGCATCGCTTTGGAAAGAATATTGATAGTTGGATCGATAAACTCAAACGCTAAGAATTCATCCGGTTGATGAGCTTGGTCTATAGAGCCGGGGCCAAGTACCAACGTTGGACAAAGCTGCTGAAGAAATGGTGCTTCAGTACAGTAGTTGACGGTTTCAGATGGCGTCTGACAGATGTGCTCCATGCTACCAATGAATGGATGGTCATGTTGGCACTCGTAACCGGGAATAGGTTCGTGCAAAGGAGTAATGGCAATTCTATCTGGCCATTTGGCTTGCACTTCTTTGAGCGCATCTCGTAAAAGGTTATCTAGGCCATCTAGGCTGATGCCCGGTAAAGGACGCACATCGTAATGCAGTTCACAACAACCACAAATTCGGTTGGCGCTATCACCACCATGGATATGACCAAGGTTCAATGTTGGGCTAGGAATAGCAAAACCTGGGTGGTGATACTCTTTGATTAATCGATCACGAAGCTGCATTAACGCAAACAATACCTCATGCATGATTTCGATGGCATTCACACCCAGCGCTGGATCGGAAGAGTGACCAGAGCGACCTGTTACTCGAACCGCATTGGCGACATGGCCTTTATGGCCGCGAATAGGCACTAAGCTAGTCGGCTCACCAATAATGCAGTAGTCCGGCTTAAATGGCGCGCTTTCAGTGAAATGGCGTGCGCCGAGCATGGTGGTTTCTTCGTCGCAAGTGGCTAACACATACAATGGCTTGGTTTGCTTACTCCAATCGACTTTTTTTACTGCTTCAATAACAAAGGCGAAAAAGCCTTTCATATCCGCTGTACCTAAGCCATAGAAACGGTTGTTGGCCTCAGTGAGAGCGTGAGGTTCAAAATTCCAACGGCCTTCATCGAAAGGCACGGTATCACTATGGCCAGCCAGCAAAAGGCCGCCTTCCCCTTCGCCTTTTTTCGCAATCAGGTTGAATTTGCCAGTTTCTACTTCAGTAAGCTCAACCTTAAAACCAACATCTTTTAGCCAAGTGGCCAATTTTTCTATCACCGCTTGGTTTCCTTCATCCCAACTAGGATCCGAAGAGCTAATCGATGAGGTTGAAATCAGACCACTGTAGATCTCTTTAAAACTAGGTAATTGCATTTTAACTTCGATTTCCCTGTTGACAGATTTTCACTAAGAAGGTAAAAACATATTAAATCATTTTTAATGAATAAAAAATCATTAAAGTATGCATGAAATAGTTTTTTAGTCACAACGTGGTGACACTGGTTAAACGATTTGGATGTCTTGAAATGCTGAAAACGACCATCATTGGTGCAACAGGTTATACCGGAGCAGAGCTAGCGCTGATGGTGCATAAACACCCAGAGCTTACGCTAGCAGGTTTGTATGTCTCAGCCAACAGTTTAGATGCAGGGAAAAGCATCTCGTCACTACACGGTAAATTGGCAGGTATTGTCGATGATGCTGTTCAACCTTTAACGGACGTTGAGTTAGTAGCAAAACAAAGCGATGTGGTGTTTCTTGCTACTGCTCATGAAGTAAGCCACGACCTTGCACCACAATTTTTACAGCAAGGTTGTCAGGTATTTGATTTATCCGGTGCATTTAGAGTCAAGAAACAAGGTTTCTACCCTGAATTTTATGGTTTCGAGCACCAACACGAACAATGGCTAGATAACGCAGCGTATGGCTTAGCAGAATGGGCAAATGAAGAAATCAAACAAGCCCAATTAATCGCGGTACCCGGTTGTTACCCAACGGCTTCACAGTTGGCGATTAAGCCTCTAATTGAAGCTGGGTTAGTTGAAACTAATCAATGGCCCGTGATCAATGCGACCAGTGGCGTTTCAGGTGCAGGCAGAAAAGCGACCTTAACCAATAGCTACTGCGAAGTAAGCCTACAAGCTTATGGCGTGTTCAATCATCGCCACCAACCAGAGATCGCGAGCCATTTAGGCTGCGATGTGATTTTTACTCCGCATCTGGGCAATTTCAAACGCGGCATTTTGGCGACGATTACCCTAAAGCTCAAAGCAGGGACAAGCGCAGAACAAGTGGCGACAGCCATGAGCAATGCCTATGAAGGCAAAGTTGGGGTTCGTCTTCAAGAGGGGCTACCACAACTACAAAATGTTCAGTTTACGCCTTTCTGCGATATTGGCTGGAAGGTTCAAGGTGAACACGTCGTCATTGGCTCAGCCATCGACAACTTATTGAAAGGTGCATCGAGTCAAGCGATGCAGTGTTTAAACATCCACTACGGATACCCTGAGTTAACAGCCCTGCTTTAGAGGGCTTATCAAGGAATGGTAATGACAGATAACAAACAAACTCCATTGGTGATCAAACTGGGCGGTGCGGCTCTGTCTTGTACAGATACGCTAAGTCAGGTTTTTGGTGCAATTGCGAACTACCAAAAACAAGCCCAGCGACGAATTGTGATCGTCCACGGAGGGGGTTATCTAGTGGACGATCTAATGGCAAAGCTAAAACTTGAGACCGTTAAAAAACAAGGTCTACGAGTAACGCCTTACGACCAAATCCCACTGATTGCTGGCGCGCTAGCTGGCACTGCAAATAAGCAGCTGCAAGGGCAAGCAATTAAAGATGGTCTCAATGCCGTAGGCATTAGTTTGGCAGATGGCGGCTTATGTCATGTGGAAGAACTCGACCCAGAGTTAGGTGCGGTAGGCAAAGCCACACCGGGAGACTCAACAGTTCTTCAAGCGATACTCGCAACAGGGGCGCTACCAATCATCAGCTCAATTGGATTAACCGAAAAAGGTGAGTTGATGAACGTAAACGCAGATCAAGCAGCGGTTGCCGTTGCTGGCGCATTAGACGCTGAGCTCGTGCTGTTATCAGATGTGAGCGGTGTGCTTGATGGTAAAGGTCATTTGATTAAAAGCTTAGATGAGCAACAAGCCAAGCAACTGATTGATGGCCATGTAATTACCGACGGCATGATCGTTAAAGTTAACGCTGCATTAGAAGCCGCTAACGATCTAGGTCGCCCAATTGAAGTGGCGACATGGCGCTACCCTGAAAAACTAGCCGAGCTATTTGCAGGCAAGAGTATCGGCACACAATTTTTGCCGAAATAAACACAATAGATAAGTAATAAATTGATACCAATACGCACTCAGAATGCGGGTTGGTCGGAGAATTAAGATGAGCAAAGTACAAGTAAACAAAGTCGTTGTAGCCTACTCAGGCGGTCTGGATACCTCAGTGATCATTCCATGGCTGAAAGAAAACTATGATTGTGAAGTTGTGGCTTTCGTTGCGGATGTTGGTCAAGGCGAAGAAGAGCTAGAAGGCATTGAAGAGAAAGCCAAAGCATCGGGTGCATCAGAGTGTTATGTGGTTGACCTCAAAGAAGAGATGGTGGCGGATTACATCTTTCCGACGCTAAAAACCGGTGCTTACTACGAAGGCAAGTACTTACTAGGTACTTCAATGGCACGTCCAATTATTGCTAAAGCTCAAGTTGAGATTGCCCGTAAAGTGGGTGCAGATGCGCTATGCCATGGCTGTACGGGTAAAGGTAATGACCAAGTTCGTTTTGAAGGTGCATTCGCAGCGCTTGCCCCTGATCTACAAGTGATTGCGCCATGGCGTGAGTGGGACATCGTTAGCCGTGAAGAGTGTCTGGATTACCTTGCGGAACGTAACATCCCTTGTAGCGCTTCACTGACTAAAATCTACTCTCGTGATGCTAACGCATGGCATATCTCGACAGAAGGCGGCGTACTAGAAAATACGTGGAATGCGCCTAATGAAGATTGCTGGGTTTGGACGGTTGATCCTGAGCAAGCGCCAAACGAAGCTGAATATGTGTCTTTGAAAGTTGAGAAAGGTGAGATTGTTGCGGTTGATGGCGAGCAAATGACGCCGTACAACGCATTGATGTACTTAAACGAAAAAGGTGCTAAGCACGGTGTTGGCCGTATCGATATCGTAGAAAACCGTTTGGTAGGTATGAAGTCTCGTGGCTGTTACGAAACACCAGGGGGCACGATTATGATGGAAGCACTGCGCGCGGTAGAGCAATTAGTGCTAGATAAGACATCGTTCGAGTTCCGTGAAGAACTAGGTGTAAAAGCATCCCATCTTGTATACGATGGTCGTTGGTTCACGCCACTATGTAAGTCGATTCTTGCTGCGTCAGAAGAGCTGGCTCAAGACGTTAACGGTGAGGTTGTGGTGAAGCTTTACAAAGGCCAAGCAGTCGTGACGCAGAAGCGTTCAGACAACAGCTTGTACTGCGAAGAGTTTGCAACCTTTGGCGAAGATGAAGTGTACGACCAAAGCCATGCTGGTGGCTTTATCCGTCTTTACTCGCTATCAAGCAGAATCAGAGCGCTAAACGAAGCGAAGAAGAAATAATCGTGACTAACTGACTCAGCTAACCCAGTTTGGCTGAGCATATCAATGACCCTATCAAGAGGATCTGGCTGACGAAGTCGGATCCCTTTTATTCTCAGGAGAGACGCAATGGCATTATGGGGCGGTAGATTTACCCAAGCGGCAGACACTAGATTTAAAGACTTCAACGACTCCCTTCGTTTCGATTATCGTTTAGCGGAGCAAGACATCGTTGGCTCTATTGCATGGTCAAAAGCGCTTGTTTCAGTCAATGTGCTAACAGAGCAAGAACAGCAGCAACTTGAAACCGCTTTGAACGAGTTGAAAGTGAGTGTCGAGCAAAATCCAAAGCAGATTTTGGCATCTGACGCAGAAGACATTCATTCATGGGTTGAGCAGCAGCTGATTGATAAAGTCGGCGACCTAGGTAAAAAACTTCACACTGGCCGTTCGCGTAACGACCAAGTAGCAACGGATCTTAAACTTTGGTGTCGTGAGCAAGGTGAAGTGCTGCTAGGCGCTTTAGAGCAACTACAAAACCAAATGGTGGAAGTAGCGAAAGCGCATCAGCAAACAGTGCTACCGGGTTATACGCACTTACAACGTGCGCAGCCTGTGACGTTTGCTCATTGGTGTTTAGCTTATGTTGAAATGTTTGAGCGTGACCACTCGCGACTACAAGATGCGATTAAGCGACTGAATACTTGTCCGCTAGGTTCTGGTGCATTAGCGGGTACAGCTTACCCAATGGATCGTGAAGTGATCGCGCAAGATCTTGGTTTTAGCCGTGCAACGCGTAACTCGTTAGACTCTGTGTCTGACCGTGATCATGTGATCGAGTTAATGTCAGTGGCTTCATTGTCTATGCTGCACCTATCACGCTTGGCAGAAGATATGATCTTCTACAACTCAGGTGAAGCAAACTTCTTAGAGCTGGCTGATACAGTGACATCAGGTTCTTCATTGATGCCACAGAAGAAAAACCCAGATGCGTTAGAGTTGATCCGTGGTAAAACGGGCCGTGTTTATGGTTCACTAGCGGGCATGATGATGACAGTGAAAGCATTGCCTCTGGCCTACAACAAAGACATGCAAGAAGACAAAGAAGGTCTGTTTGATGCCTTGGATACGTGGTTTGATTGCTTGATCATGGCAGCGCTGTGTTTTGATGGCATCAAAGTGAATGAAGAGCGCACCTTAGAAGCAGCGCAACAAGGTTATGCTAACGCAACTGAACTTGCCGATTACTTAGTTGCGAAAGGAATTCCTTTCCGTGAAGCGCACCATATTGTTGGTGTGGCAGTAGTGGGCGCTATTGAGAAAGGCTGTGCGTTGGAAGAGCTATCGATTGATGAGCTAAAAGTGTTCTCACCTGTGATTGAGCAGGACGTGTACGAGATTTTGACCATCGATTCTTGTCTTGCTAAGCGTAACGCATTGGGTGGTGTTGCACCTAAGCAGGTCGCTTATGCAGTCGACCAAGCGAAAGGGCGTTTAAACAACCAATAAGTTCAAATGAATGGCAAAATAATTTTCAGTCTAAGTTGCTGAAAGTTAGTGAATTTGTCAGAAGATCAAAAAAGATCGAAAAAATTTGGAACTATCTGAGAGAAGGCCGGTCTATTAAAGTACCACTGCTTTTTCTTAGATGAATTCTAAGAAAGCCCTGAAATCGATATTGGTTTCAGGGCTTTTTTCTTTCTAGCGTCCGAGTTTTTATTGGGTGTTTTTAATCGTGCTTTTTGCCCCGAAGTGGGAAGACAATAAAACGCATCCAAAGATGAAGACTCAATAATCCGACAAAACTTGCCAAGGCCATTAAAAGCGCAATCGACTCGATACTTCTCGGGGTATCGCGAAACATTAACCACCACGCAATAGCCGCAATGATGCTCAAAAGTGTCAGTTGCTGTACACAACGCATACAACGACCAATCTTTTTCCAAAACCAAGTCTGCTTTTCGCAGTTATTGCATGTCATGACTAAGTCTTATTCTGTACCATACTCGGCCCTAGAATATCTGAAATTACTCTAACTAAATAGCGTAAAACGGAAGCGAGAAATAATGATTGAACGTCAACAAACTAAACAACGCATGAGCCGTATTGTGAAACACAATGGTGTGATCTATTTGTGCGGTCAGGTGTGTGCCGATGCCACTCAAGGCATTACTGAACAAACACAGACCATGCTAGATAAAGTTGAAGAGCTTTTACTTGAAGCGGGTAGTGATAAAGAGCATATGCTTTCAGCGACGATTTATCTTAAAGACATGCAGTATTTCCAAGAGATGAATGCGGTTTGGGATGCATGGGTGCCAGAAGGTCATGCGCCTGCGCGCGCTTGTGTCACCGCGGATATGGCGCGAGATGCGCTGCTGGTGGAAATCTCAGTAATCGCGGCTGAGAAATAGAAAAAACGAGCCAATTGGCTCGTTTTTTATTGGTTGATTAATTTGTTTTCAGATTAACAACCAGGGCCACAGTCTAAGCAGTGCTTAATCATTTCAGGGCCAAGATGAAGTTTGGCGTTTAAATCGCGTAGTGCAGTGCGCACGCCTTCTTCAATAACTGGATGGTAGAAAGGCATATCTAACATCTCAGATACCGTCATTTTGTTTTGATGTGCCCAAGCTAATAGGTGAGCTAAGTGCTCGGCATTTGGACCCATCATTTCAGCGCCAAGGAAGCGACCAGTGCCTTGCTCGCCATAGACATGCAACAAGCCTTTGTTGCGTAGCATAACGCGAGAGCGGCCTTGGTTTTCAAATGACACTTCACCAGTTGCAAAGCATCCACACTGACCTAAACGTGTTTCAATTTGCTTGCGAGTTTCACCCACCATCGCAATTTGCGGATCAGAGAACACCGCTGAAATTGGAGTGCGACGTAATCCGGCACGAATATCTGGATAACGACCTGCATTATCCCCAGCAATTCGGCCTTGGTCTGCGGCTTCATGTAGCAGCGGAATTTGGTTGCTAGCGTCACCCGCAATAAAGATATTGCGAACAGAGGTTTGTAGCGTGTAGTAATCCGCAGTCGGTACACCACGCTCATCCAATTCCATTGAGGTATTTTCAATCGCCAGTTTGTCTACGTTAGGGCGGCGGCCTGTTGCAGCTAGGACGTAGTCGGCATTGAAGGTTTCTAGTTCACCGTCATGGTTGATGAATTGAATTTCAACACTTTCTTTTTCGCTGTTGTTTGATGCAGCAACGCGCTTCATGCTCTCTACTTTTACATCAGGGTCTAAGTAGAATTCTTCTTGGAAGGCTTTAGTCGCATAAGCCATCACTTCTGGGTCAGTTAATGGACCGACTTGGCCACCAAGACCAAACAGTTTTACCTTTACGCCAAGACGGTGCAGCGCTTGGCCAAGTTCAAGGCCAATAACACCTGGGCCAAAGACGGCCACAGATTCAGGTAAGTCATCCCAATCAAAGACATCATCGTTAATCACTAAGCGATCACCAAGCTCATTCCAAACCGCTGGGTAGGCAGGGCTAGAGCCTGTAGCAATCACAATACGCTCTGCTTTGATTTCGGTATGGTCATCAACCACTAGCGTATGGTTGTCAACGAATTTGGCGTAGCCTGAAATTTTATCTTGAGCTGGAATCTCATCCACACCCTCTAGAACAAAACCAACAAAGCGGTCGCGCTCACGCTTCACGCGGTCCATTACTTCACGACCGTCAATGCGAATTTCACCTTGTGGGTGAACACCAAAGCCCGGTGCTTTTTCAATTTGATGTACGCTTTCAGCTGCGGCAATCAGTAGCTTAGATGGCATACAACCTACGCGAGCACATGTCGTGCCGTATGGGCCACCTTCAATCATAACTACATTTTCAGAGTGAGCTTTTGCTGCGCGGTAGGCGCCAAGGCCTGCTGTGCCGCCACCAATAACGGCTACGTCAACGGTTAATCGTTTCATAATGGTTCTCGCTTTCCCTTTGTGAGCAAGGGAATGATGGTATTTCTTTTAATCTTGAGGGGTGATTCCCCAACTCAGCACTGAGTGTGAGCTGGGAAATCGAGGGTGATAAAGTAGTGCGGTAGGTTATTAACCTAGGAAGGCTTCTAGCTCTTCACTACCACCGATGTGCTTACCGCCGATGAACACTTGAGGTACTGTTGTACGGCCAGAGATAGCACGTAGGCTTACTGTTGTCGCATCTTTACCTAGAATCACTTCTTCGTATTGCAGAGCTTTGTCGATTAGGTTCTGTTTTGCTTTCGCACAGAATGGGCAACCAGGTTTAGTGAATACAGTGATTGATTCTTGAGTTTTGTAATCTGGTGCTACGTGCTTAAGCATAGTGTCAGCATCAGATACTTTGAACGGGTCGCCTGGCTCGTTTGGTTCAATGAACATTTTTTCTACCACGCCGTTTTTAACTAGCATGCTGTAACGCCATGAACGTTTGCCGAAACCTAGATCTTCTTTGTCTACTAGCATGCCCATGCCATCGGTAAATTCGCCGTTGCCATCAGGAATGAAGGTGATGTTTTCTGCTTCTTGGTCATTCTTCCAAGCGTTCATAACAAACGTGTCGTTTACTGATACGCATAGAATTTCATCCACACCGTGCTCTTTGAACACTGGGAATAGCTCGTTGTAGCGAGGTAGGTGGCTAGATGAGCAAGTCGGAGTGAATGCACCCGGCAAGCTAAATACAATAACAGTTTTGTTTTTGAACAGGTCATCACTTGTCACGTTAACCCATGCGTCGCCTTGACGAGTAGGGAATGTAACTTGAGGTACCGCTTGGCCTTCTTTAGATGCAAACATAATGGTTTCCTTTTTAAATTAATTCGTTTTAGAGCTTAGTCTTTTTCGCTGCTCTATTTCGTTTCGTTGAGCCCATTATTAAAAAAAAACTTTGATAGCTCTAATCGTTTGATGCTATGGTTTTGATAGATAAATTCTATTAACTAGAAATAGGCTGGATACAGTCATGAACATTCGTGATTTTGAATACCTTGTTGCCCTTGCTGAGCACAATCATTTTCGTAAAGCCGCTGAAGCTTGCTTTGTCAGTCAACCTACATTGAGTGGTCAGATTCGTAAGCTTGAGGATGAGCTAGGTACGGCGCTTTTAGAACGCAGTAGTCGTCGAGTGTTATTTACTGACGCAGGTTTACAGCTGGTTGAACAGGCAAAGAAAATCCTGAGTGAAGTAAAAACATTTCGTGATATGGCAAGCGACCAGAGCGGGGCGATGACAGGGCCCATGCACATTGGTTTTATCCCCACCGTTGGGCCATATATCCTGCCGAGAATTGTCCCAACCTTGAAGGAGCAGTTCCCAGCTCTTGAGCTGTACTTACATGAGGCGCAAACTCATCAATTGGTACGCCAGTTAGAAGAAGGGAAGCTAGATTGCTTGGTGTTGGCTTCTGTATCGGAGACAGAACAGTTCAAAGAGATTCAAGTCTATAAAGAGCCGCTGAGTGTCGCAGTACCTTGTGATCACGAATGGGCAAGCCTTGAGGAAATTGACATGTTAGAGCTTAACGGTAAGACGGTATTAGCCTTAGGCGATGGCCACTGCTTACGTGATCAGGCATTAGGCTTTTGTTTTGCAGCAGGCGCTAAAGATGATGAGCGTTTTAAAGCAACAAGCTTAGAAACGCTAAGAAACATGGTGGCAGCGGGGGCAGGTATTACCTTGCTACCTCAGCTTTCTCTACCAAAAGAAAAGCAAAAAGATGGCGTTTGTTATGTGCGAGCAGTCAACCCAGAACCGACACGTTCAATTGTGGTTGCTTATCGTCCCGGCTCGCCATTTAAAGCCCGCTTTGAACAACTCGCGCAGACGATTCAACAGCAGTTAGGTTGTTAAATCTGGCTTGGCTTGATGCATCGAAGACAAATAAAAAAGGTTGGCTTAGGCCAACCTTTTTTGTGTTGAGAAGTGCGGTTTAGAACAGCTCTTCTTCTTCATCTGTGGTGTAAATCGTATCGGTCGTTTCTGCGGATACGTATTCTTTTGGCTGATATCCCTGACGGAAGTACTCAAACATGGTGCTTCCATCTGACTTGGTTGTTAGCAAGCCAGAGTCGCGGTCGATACGAATTCGCACAATACCAGGTGGAATGACTTTTGGCTCTTCAGCATGCAGAGATACTGCTGTGCGCATAAAGTCTACCCATGCTGGTTGCGCTGTTTTTGCACCTGCTTCCGCACCGGTTGTTTGCTTCTTACCTAGGTTGTTGTTGAATGACGTTCGGCCAAGTTTACGGCTGTGATCATCAAAACCTACCCACGCTACAGCAACAACACCTGGGCCATAACCGTTATACCATGCATCTTTCGAGTCGTTGGTTGTACCGGTTTTACCACCAATATCACGGCGTTCAAGTTTTTGAGCGCGCCAACCTGTACCATTCCAGCCAGTACCATCGCGCCAACTACCGCCACCCCAAACGTTGCTGTAAAGCATTTCACGCACTAAAAACGCGGTTTGCTCTGAGATAACTTGCGGTGCGTATTGCGGTTCAGTGCTGTCAGTCAAAGCAACGTCTTGCTCGTTGAACTCGTTGTCATTGGCTGCTGGCATTGTAGGGCAGTCTTGTTTACAGATTTCTTTTGGCGCTGCTTGATATTCAAGGTCGCCAAATGGGCCAACAACTTTCTCGATGTAGTATGGCTCTACGTAGTAACCACCGTTGGCAAATACTGAGTAACCTTGCGCCATCTTCATTGGGGTTAGGCTACCGGCACCTAGAGCAATGGTTTCAGAACGAGGCACATCATCAATATTGAAACCAAATCTAGTTAGATATTGGCGAGTCTCATCAAGGCCTACTTCACGCAGTACACGTACTGCCATAACGTTTTTCGATTGTGCTAGACCCACACGTAAGCGAGTCGGACCAACGTAAGTTGGTGGTGAGTTCTTAGGGCGCCACGCTGTACCTTGGCTTTGGTCCCATTGGTTAATCGGCGCATCGTTAATTAGGCTAGCGAGAGTCATGCCTTTATCGATAGCGGCGGAGTAAACAAACGGCTTAATACCAGAACCAACCTGACGTACAGATTGAGTCGCTCGATTAAACTTGTTGTGGATGAAGTTAAAACCACCCACCATAGACAATACTGCGCCATTTTCTGGGTTCATGGCTACGAAAGCCGTGTTTGCATTAGGCACTTGGCTTAAATGCCAATTATAGACGATATTGCCTTCTTCCTGTTGGCTTTCAACTTCGCGTACCCAAACCAGTTCGCCAACGGCAACGATGTCGCTTGCTTTCTTCGGTGCGGAACCTTGACGCTCATCGGTACGGAATTTACGCGCCCATTTCATGCCATCCCAGTCTATTTGTTGTTGGCCTGAGCCTTTCACGAAGATAGTAACTGTTTTACCGTCAACCGCAGTAACGACAGCAGGAGTCAGTTCACCGTAGGTTGGGTATTGGCGAAGTGATTTTGTCATCTCTTCGGTGGTAAATGGCGTTGCATCACCTTTCCACAGCACTTTTTCAGCGCCGCGATAGCCATGACGCTCATCGTAAGCAAGCAGGTTGTTGATGGCTGCATCATTCGCCGCTTTTTGTAGCTTGGCGTTCACCGTCGTGTAGATGTTCATACCAGAGGTGTAAGCTTCTTCACCGTAGCGCTCTACCATCCAAGCTCGTGCTAATTCCGCCACATAAGGGGCGCTCAGTTCTATGTCAGCACTGTGATACTTCGAAATGATCGTTTCAGCTTTCGCTTCTTCATACTCCGCTTGAGTAATGTATTGTTCGTCTAGCATACGCTGAAGAACGACATTACGACGGTGGGTAGCACGCTTAAGTGAGTAAATAGGGTTCATGGTGGATGGCGCTTTAGGCATACCAGCCAGAGTAGCGATCTCGCTCAAGCTAAGATCTTTTAGATCTTTACCAAAGTAAACTCGTGCTGCAGCACCAAAACCATAGGAGCGGTGACCAAGGAAGATCTTGTTTACATAAAGCTCCATGATCTCTTGCTTGCTTAATAGCTGCTCGATGTGAATTGCGATGAAGATCTCTTTAATTTTACGCATGATCTTCTTCTCGTTGGATAAGAAGAAGTTACGAGCTAGCTGCTGAGTGATCGTACTCGCACCTTGCTTTGCTGAACCTGACATCGCAACAACTACAGCAGCACGAGTAATACCGATTGGATCGATACCCGGGTGATCGTAAAAACGACTATCTTCGGTCGCAATCAATGCTTCCACTAAGTGCTGCGGAATCTCATCGTATTTCACTGGGATGCGACGCTTTTCACCGAACTGGGAAATAAGCTTCCCATCTTGGCTGAAGACCTGCATTGGTGTTTGCAATTTTACGTCCCTTAGGGTTGCAACATCGGGCAACTCAGGCTTTACGTATAAGTAGAAACCAAAAATCGTCCCCACTCCAAGAATCATGCAAACTAATACGAATATAAAAAATCGCTTTATGAACTTCACCGGATATTCCCTGATTAATAGAGGTTGACTAGGGGACATGCCTAGTCACCTTAGCGCACTATATGGAACGCGTTAATGGAGTGTCCTTTACGGTACAAATGATATTGCGCATTCGAATCCATTTCATGGAGCACTGCAGTATGAGTACATCGCTTATTACTGGCATTGATATCGGGCATCACAGCATAAAAGCCATTGTTCTTAAGCCAGCAAAAGGTTCGTTAACCCTCTCGCACTATCGAGAGGTAATGGTCAGTGACGTTATTTTCACTGATAACCATCTTTTAAATTATCAGGAAATTGTAAATAAACTCAAAGAACTAAAAAAGGGGTTACCGTTTTTTATTCGCCAAGTTGCATTGTCTATTCCTGATAATTCTGTCATTTCTAAGTTAATACAAGTAGATAAGCATTTATCTGTTCAGGAGATGGAGTATGCCATTTTTGAGGCGTTTTCACACCAGTCTCCTTTTGAACTTGATGAATTAAGCATCGATTATAGCTTCACTTCATTAGTGAAACCGGCGGAATCCTTACAGCCTGTTCAGGTATTTGCCACTAAAAAAGAGGTGGTCGACAACCGAATGGATGTATGTAAAAAGGTCGGCTTAACTCCTTTCTTGTTAGATGTGCAAGGGCACAGTTTAGTTCGAGTATGGCAAGCCATCGCGCAAATGCAGCAAAGAAACAATTGGCTTCTTCTTGATGTGGGACATACCCATTCGACCATGGTGTTTGACTTCCCAAATAAAGCGCCGCTTTGTCGAGAGCTGCCGATAGGTGGTCAGTCTCTTCGTGATGAAAGTGGTAACCCTCATTCAGTTAGCCATGATGCCACCCACCAGTTTATTGCCAGACTAGTGGATAGAGTTCAGCGCCAAATTCATCTACTGGCTTCAGTAGAAAACATCAACTTTGAAGGTATCTGGGTAACCGGAGGCGGAGCAAATACGCCAATGCTGTTAGAGGAGTTAACCCGAAATCTCAATTTGCGTTGCGAGTTGTTTGACCCATTCAGTTTGTTTAATTGGGGTGATAAACGGAATAGACGTGAACGTTGCCATGGCTACAGCTACACCTTAGCGACAGGCTTAGCGCTGCGCGGGTTAGATTGGATGGAGCAACGTCATGCTTCATAACGTTAACTTACTGCCATGGCGAGAGCAGCAGAGAAAAGCGCACCAGCAACGTTTCTTCGGGTTGGTGGTTTTAACCCTGTTAGTGACCTTTTTTATTCAATGGAGCTTTGGCTTCTATGTTGACCGACAAAAGGTGGCTCAGCAGCAGAGACTCGATTTTCTCAATCGCCACATTGTTCAGCTTGATAAGCAGTTAGTGGAACTCAATCGTATTGAAAAAGAGCATCAATCGTTGCTGACACGTTTGCAAGTGGTTGAAGAGTTGCAAGAACAGCGCAATAAAACCACCCAGTTTATGAACTTGATGCCGCAGTTGATACCGGAAGGGGTTTATATCGATAAGATCAAAATGAATGGCCATCAAATCGATATGAGTGGCATCAGTGATACGACTTCTCGTTTAGCGACCATGTTAGACAAATTAGAAAATAGCGCTGAGCTGAGTGAGGTTGAAATGCACTCCATCATTCACGATAAGCCCCGATTTGGTCAGAAATATCAAACGTTCAGCGTCTCTTTTTACTTTACGCCAAACCCTTCTGAAGTAGAGGAGGAGAATCATGGCTAATTATTCTGAACTCGATATTGAGGAAATCGGCCAATGGCCCTTGATGGCTCAACTGACGGTATTACTCGTATTGCTGGTGGTATTACAAGCGGTAGGTTACTTGTGGTACGTCGATCCTAAAATTTCGCAACTGGATGATCTTAAACAGAGTGAGCAAACCTTAAAAGCGACGGTGAACGTCAAGGCGAGCAAAGTTGCGGCATTACCACATTTAAAAGCTCAGTTAGATGATTTGTCTGAGCGGTATGACGTTATATCGCGTCAACTACCTGCACAGAAAGAGTTGGCCACTATGCTAGCGTCAGTTAACAACCAAGGCTTAAAAAACAACTTAACCTTTACCCGAATTGATTGGGGTGCCAAAGAGAATCAAGACTTTCTCTATCGTTTACCTTTGAACATTGAATTGACGGGCAATTACGATGATATCGGCCAATTCACCCAAGCGATTGCTGAGCAACCTCGAATCATCAACTTCTTAGATGTGGGTTGGCACCGCGTGAGTCTAGAAAGTAGCACGCTGCACTTTAGGGTTCGCGCTTATACCTACCAGTTTAAGCCGGAGGTGAAAGATGAAGGGTAATTACTTACCGTGTTTGTTGGTGGTTGTGTTGGTATTAGTGGGCTGCCGAGCTAATCAAGATTCTTTGCCTGAATTTGTCACTACCGCCGAGCAGCAAGCCCAAGTGAAGGTGTTGGAACTCAAACCGGCATTAGCTTTTCAAACCGAACAATATACTGCTCATCGTGCGCGTAAACCTTTTGCGTTACCACAAGCCGCGTTGGTGATGAACCAACCTCAAGAGCGAAAAGATTGTTGGCAACCCATTCAACGTAAGAGAGTGGGACCATTGGAAACATTTGCTCTCGAAAAATTACGTTTAAAAGGTGTGATGAGTAAGAGCGGGCGCAATTCCGCTTTAGTTCAGACGCCTTCAGGAATAGTCATGAAAGTCGAAGTGGGCCAGTTTATTGGCTTAAACAACGGCAAGGTAACCCAAGTTAACGCTGATTACATTCAAGTCAATGAGACACTGCCCGACGGATTAGGTTGTTGGAGTCGACGCAATGTGAAATTAGCCCTCAAATAATCGTCAGTATTGAGATAATGATAATGAAAAATAGATGGAACGCTTTTTCAACAACCCGCTTTATGACCACGTCTTTGATGATGGTGTTTTGGGCTGTATCCGGTGCTTGTTTGGCGCAATCAGCAAGTAATAGTTTAACTAGCCTTGATTTTAGGGTCGACAACGCGAAGAACGGTAAAGTCATCATAGAGCTTGCCGAAGACAAGATAGCCGTTGATGTGCAGAAGGTGCAAGAAGGGTTGAGCATAGAGCTGATTAACACGAAAGTATCAGACAGCAAGCTCTCTGTTTTTGATGTCAAAGATTTCGCTACCAGTGTGCAATCGATAGAAGTCTTTCGTAAGCAAAATAATGTCAGGTTGCTCACCAGCGTTAAAGGTGACTACAGCTATGATTACGCGCTCAATAGCAATTTTTTAGAAGTAACGGTAAGCCCGAAAAAATCGCAGAAGAGTGATAAGCCACAAGCGTCCATTTTGGATAAGCCAGGCAAAAAAATCTCGATAAACTTCCAAGACATCCCGGTTCGTAATGTGTTGCAGCTTATTGCTGACTACAACAACTTTAACTTAGTGGTGTCAGATTCTGTCGATGGAAATTTAACTCTTCGTTTAGATGGCGTTCCATGGCAGCAGGTGTTAGACATCATTCTACAGGTCAAAGGGCTTGATAAGCGCGTTGATGGCAACGTGGTATTGGTTGCGCCTAAAGCGGAGTTAGATTTACGCGAGAAGCAGCGACTTGAGAGTGAGCGTTTAGAAGAAGAATTAGGTGAACTTAAATCTGAAATTATCAAAGTCAATTTTGCCAATGCAGCAGAAATTGCAGAGATGATTGGAGGAGATGGCGCGATTAGTATGCTGTCTGAGCGCGGTTCGATCACGGTGGACGATCGAACCAATGCTATCCTTATTCGCGATCTTGCAGAGAACATTCAGGTGATTCGCGGCATTGTTGAGTCGCTCGACATTCCGGTGAAGCAGGTTCAAATCGAGGCTCGTATCGTGACGGTTAACGAAGGTAACTTGGATGAGCTCGGTGTTCGTTGGAGTTTGAATTCCAGTGGTGGTGATGTGGGTGGCTCACTCGAAGGGAACTTCTATGAGCGCGGCCTCTATCAAGATCTGAAGTCCGATGGTGAGGATGGAGAATCCACGAGCGGTAGCATTGCCCCTGATGATATCGGTGATTTCCTTAACGTTAACTTAGCCGCTTCGTCACCTAGTGCTTCTACAATAGCGTTTCAGGTAGCAAAACTTGGCTCAGGAACCTTGCTCGATTTAGAACTGTCGGCATTGCAGCGTGAGTCTAAAGCTGAGGTCATCTCAAGCCCGCGTTTGATTACCACCAATAAAAAGCCCGCCTACATTGAGCAAGGTACAGAGATTCCATATTTAGAATCTTCCTCTAGTGGAGCGGCAAGTGTGTCATTTAAAAAAGCCGTATTAAGTTTAAAAGTAACGCCGCAAATCACGCCTGATAATCGCTTAGTGTTGGATTTGAGCGTGACTCAAGACCGACCAGGAGAAGTAGTGAAGGTGGGCACTGGAGAAGCGGTTTCTATCAATACTCAGCGTATTGGCACGCAAGTTCTAGTCGAAAATGGTGAAACAGTCGTGCTTGGCGGAATTTTCCAACACAGTGTGACTGATACCGTTGATAAGGTTCCATTGCTGGGTGACTTGCCATTATTGGGTAAGTTATTTAGCCGAACTTACCAAAACTTAGGCAAGAGTGAGCTGTTAATCTTTGTCACTCCAAAAGTTGTCGTGCAGTAAATACGAAAATAAATTTGCATTAGACGCACCTTATCTAGATAATTTCGGGTCTTATCACGAATTATCTGTGAGGAATCGGTGCCACAAGCATCCTCAACGTCAGTAAATTACTGACATTTCTTGTGGCGATGTCATTGAATTAACGTTGTAAATTACTGCTAAACATGGCTGAGAAACGCAATATTTTCCTTGTTGGCCCAATGGGTGCCGGCAAAAGCACAATAGGTAGACACCTTGCTCAACAACTTCATATGGAGTTTGTTGATTCTGATACTGTAATCGAAGAACGCACTGGCGCGGATATCGCGTGGGTTTTCGATGTAGAGGGTGAAGCAGGCTTTCGCGCTCGCGAGGAAAAGGTGATTAATGACCTCACTGAAGAGCAAGGCATCGTTCTTGCGACTGGTGGTGGTTCAATAATGAGCAAAGAAAACCGCAACCGCTTATCTGCTCGCGGTATCGTTGTTTACCTAGAAACGACTATCGAAAAACAACTTGCACGTACAAACCGTGACAAGAAGCGCCCGTTGTTGAGGACTGACAACCCGCGTGACGTACTTGAATCTTTGGCTGAAGATCGTAACCCGCTTTACGAAGAAATTGCGGATTACACAGTACGTACAGACGATCAAAGTGCAAAAGTGGTAGCCAACCAGATCGTAAAAATGCTAGAAGAGAGATAAGAATCATCTTATTTCAAATTGGAGCAAACCCATGGAACGGATTACGGTCAGCTTAGGCGAACGTAGCTATCCAATATCAATTGGCGCCGGATTATTTAATGATCCGGCCCTCCTTTCTTTTCTTACCAAGCCAAACAGCTCAGCAAAACAAAAAGTCGTTGTGATCAGTAATGTCACAGTTGCACCGCTTTACGCTGACAAAATTCTATCTTTACTAGAGCAATGCCATTGTGAGGCCTCGTTATTAGAGCTGCCTGACGGTGAACAGTACAAGTCGCTTGAAACCTTTAATACCATTATGAACTTCATGCTTGAAGAGAATCATAGCCGTGATGTGGTTGTGGTCGCTTTAGGTGGTGGAGTAATCGGTGATTTGGTTGGCTTTGCGGCGGCGTGTTATCAGCGTGGTGTTGATTTTGTGCAAATCCCAACTACGTTATTGTCGCAAGTAGACTCATCAGTAGGCGGAAAAACCGCGGTGAATCACCCGCTTGGCAAAAACATGATTGGTGCGTTTTATCAGCCTAAATCCGTGGTGATCGATACCAATTGTTTAGCCACATTGCCAGAACGTGAGTTTGCTGCAGGTATTGCTGAAGTCATCAAGTACGGCATCATTTATGATGGTGAATTCTTTACTTGGTTAGAGCAAAACCTAGCGAAGCTGTATGCATTGGATGAGCAGTCGCTCTCTTACGCCATTGCCAAGTGTTGCCAAATCAAGGCAGATGTCGTAGCTCAAGATGAAAAAGAGTCAGGTATTCGTGCCTTATTAAACCTAGGTCATACTTTTGGTCACGCGATAGAAGCTGAATTGGGTTATGGTAACTGGTTACATGGTGAAGCGGTGTCTGCTGGTACCGTGATGGCAGCCAAAACGGCTCAGTTGCAAGGCTTAATTTCCGAGCAACAGTTAGAGCGCATTATTGCTATTTTCAAACAAGCGAAATTGCCAATCCATACGCCTGAAAGCATGTCTTTTGATGATTTCATGAAGCACATGATGCGCGATAAAAAGGTATTGTCGGGCGAGCTACGCTTAGTGTTACCAACCAGTATTGGGACGTCAGAAGTCGTCAAAGGTGTGCCGGAATCGGTCATTGAACAGGCTATTGATTTCTGTCGAGTTGTTTAAGGTCCGACGCCGCTAATGAAGTGAGCCAGTGACCGTTAGGTTTATAGTATGAGTGTTATGCATCAATCGAGAATGCTTGAGTTCGATTCTCAAACCGAACTGTTAGAGCGCTTACAATTACTGACTCACTTCAATTCCAACTTTATCACCGTAGGTGGCGTACAAGGAGCAGGTAAAACTTGGCTTGCGCAGCGTTACCTAGAGGCGTGGGCCGAAGAGAAGAACCAATCTTTACTGATGTGTCATCCTAATCAGGATGATGAGCAACGTCGCACAACCATTTTGACTCAGGTGTTGCCTGAGCCATTGTTTAACCCAGCTGATAGCTTAGTTGAGAGCTTTACTCGCTGCATGGAAAGCGAGATGTGCGATATCGTCATTGTGATTGATGATGGTCACTTACTATCAGAAACGTTCGTTTCAGAGTTATGGCTGCTGTTTATGGAAGCGCAGCAACACAGTTTGTGGACAATCAACATTGTTCTGTTTTCACAGCCGAACAGTTTAGATGCGCTACTGACTCGCTTGAGTTATGGTCAAGAGTCAAAACCGGTTGAGTTCGAGATAGAACCACTTAGCGCTCAAGAAGCTGAACGATTCTTTGAACATTTAGTGATGCGTTTTGTCGAAGATGACAGAGAGCGTCGCGTACGTAACGCGTATAAGAGTGTCGCGCGTCGCCCAGGGCTAATCATGGCATTAGGGGAGCAGAAGATGGAAAAACGCATCATCATACGATCAATCGTTGGGTCTCCGATAAAAATCGGGATCTTTGTGGTGGCATTGTTAATGCTGATTGGTGGTGGATACCTATGGATGATGGGCCAACCGACTCCAGATGAAACAGCAGAGCAGATCACCCAAACAGTTGAGCAAACGGTGATTCCAACCATTGAAGAGCAAGCGGAGCCATCAAGCTCGGCTGTCAGCACTTTACCAACGGTCGATGAAACGCCCGTCGTTGATCCATCATTTGCTCAAGCAGAAGATGATACCGATGCTCTCCCTCCTGAAGTTGTCGATGCGCCAGTGAGTGTCGGTGTGATTGAAGATGACTCACAACGCGTCGTGATCAATTCAGAGGTTGTTGATGCGCTGCTAGAAGGTAAGCCTGAGCAAGTTGATACTACACAAGTCGATAAAGCGGCCGCTGAAGCGGTAGTGAAAACCGAAGTGATCAATGAGCAGCCGCCTCAAACTCCTACAACAGTGAAGTTTTCGTTTGCTAAAGACGAGTTAAATGCCTTTTCTCCGCGCAGCTATACCTTACAGCTTGCAGCCGTGCAGAGTTTGGTTGAAGCGCAGAACTTCCTCAATAAATATCAGCTCAGTGAAGAGGTTTATGTTTACCCAACGGTGCGCAGCGGTGTTGAGTGGTTCATTATTACTTATAAGAACTACCCAACCATTCAGCTAGCTCGTGATGGGGTTGCAGAGCTCTCTGATGAGTTGAAGAAACTAGACCCTTGGGCAAAATCGCTGAATCAAGTTCAGCGTGAAATCGCTCGAGGAAACTAATCGTTCGTCACTCATTGCTCACTTAATTGGCATAATGTGCTGTTATGTCAGTTAAGCAGCGATAGCACGCGCATTTGTTTGGGTTAAGGGATGAAAATATGTTACATTCCGCAGCCTTAATTTTTGGTTGAAAGATAGAGCAGTCGATGAAAAAGCAGCGTGCCTTCCTTAAATGGGCGGGTGGAAAATACGGATTAGTTGAAGATATTCAGCGTCATCTGCCTGAAGCACGCAAGTTGGTAGAACCTTTCGTCGGCGCAGGGTCTATTTTTCTCAATACCGATTATGAGCAATACCTGCTCGCGGATATCAACCCAGACCTAATTAATCTTTATAACCTTCTTAAAGAGAGCCCTGAGGAGTACATCTCAGAGGCAAAACGTTGGTTTGTGCCTGAGAACAACCGCAAAGAAGCGTACCTATCGGTACGTGCCGAATTCAACCAAACTGACGATGTGATGTATCGCTCGTTGGCTTTTTTGTATATGAACCGTTTCGGTTTTAATGGCTTGTGCCGTTACAACAAGAAAGGTGGCTTTAATGTTCCGTTTGGTTCATACAAAAAGCCTTACTTCCCTGAAAAAGAGCTCGAATTTTTCGCTGAAAAAGCCAAGAAAGCGACTTTTGTCTGCGAAGGCTATGCAGAAACGTTTAAACGTGCACGCAAGGGTTGTGTGGTTTATTGCGATCCGCCGTATGCGCCGCTATCTAATACCGCTAACTTTACCTCATACGCTGGCAATGGTTTTTCGTTAGATGACCAAGCCGCTTTAGCTGATGTGGCGGAAACTTCCGCAAATCAACGCGGTATACCGGTTCTTATCTCTAACCATGACACCACGCTCACTCGCCGTTTATACCACGGAGCAGAGCTTAATGTGGTTAAGGTTAAGCGCACCATTAGCCGTAATGGCGCAGGCCGAAATAAAGTGGATGAGCTACTCGCGCTGTTTAAAGCGAAGCAAGATTAACCACTAGATTTTCCTGATACCTCTATCATCTAACTGACCGCTTAGGTAGAATTGCGCCAGATTTAAGCAATGATGCCAACTACTAGAGGTCAGGTATGAAAGATTTCCTTATCGCTCCATCGATTTTGTCTGCAGATTTTGCTCGTCTTGGTGAAGATGTAGAAAAAGTACTCGCGGCAGGTGCTGATGTGGTGCACTTTGATGTTATGGACAACCACTATGTGCCAAACCTGACTTTTGGTGCTCCAGTGTGTAAAGCGCTGCGCGACTACGGTATTACTGCGCCAATTGATGTGCACCTAATGATTAAACCGGTTGACCGTATCATTCCTGATTTCGCTAAAGCTGGCGCATCAATGATTACTTTCCACATTGAAGCTTCAGAGCACGTTGATCGCACACTTCAGTTGATTAAAGAGCACGGCTGTAAAGCGGGTGTGGTTCTTAACCCTGCAACACCGCTAAGCCACCTTGAATACATCATGGACAAAGTAGATATGATTCTACTGATGTCTGTTAACCCAGGTTTTGGTGGTCAATCATTCATTCCAAATACACTGGATAAATTACGCGCAGTACGCAAGCTTATCGATGAGTCTGGTCGTGATATTCGCCTAGAGATCGATGGCGGCGTGAAAGTGGACAACATCCGTGAAATCGCAGAAGCGGGTGCGGATATGTTTGTTGCTGGTTCAGCTATCTTTAGCCAACCAGACTACAAGCAAGTAATTGATGAAATGCGTGCAGAACTGGCGCAGGTTAAGTAGGACTGAGCGTTGAAAAATTTAAAACTGATTGCTTTCGATCTCGATGGCACGCTATTAGACAGTGTGCCTGATCTTGCGGTAGCGGCGGATCAAGCAGCGCAAGCATTAGGTTTTCCGGCGGTAAGCGAAGCACAAGTACGTGATTACGTAGGCAACGGCGCTGATGTTTTGATTGGTCGAGCTTTAAGCCAAAGCTTAACGATCGATCCAGAATTAAGCCCTGAGATTCGCGCTAAAGGCCGTGAACTGTTTGATGATTTTTATGAGAAAACAGGTCACAAAAATAGTCATTTGTACGCGAATGTAAAAAGCACTTTAGCGGAGCTAAAGCAAGCGGGTTATATCTTGGCGCTTGTGACCAATAAGCCATCTCAGTTTGTGCCTGATGTACTGGCTCAGCATGATATTGCTCAGTACTTTACGGACGTTTTGGGCGGTGATGCGTTTGCTGAGAAAAAGCCAAACCCTATCGCACTGAACTGGTTATTAGAGAAACATGGCTGTAGCGCAAACGAGATGCTGATGGTGGGTGACTCTAAAAACGATATTCTCGCGGCTAAAAACGCTGGCTGCGCGTCGTTTGGCCTAACTTATGGCTATAACCACGGTGAGCCTATCTCTGCATCGAATCCGGATTTTGTCGCGGATAACATCGCAGAATTACTCGAAGTCGTGGCGGTTTCTGCTTAAGCCGAGTAAAACCACTAGCAAAATACTTATCAATGAGTACACTGGAAAGCCGCGTATTCTTGCTCCAAGAGAGTATAGAAGCGCGGTTTTCATTTAATTAGATTAAGAAGTCAAAGGAATTCGTCCATGAGCAAGCCCATCGTATTGAGTGGTGTTCAACCTTCAGGTGAACTAAGTATCGGTAACTACTTGGGTGCTCTACGTCAATGGCAACAGATGCAAGACGATTACGATTGCCAATACTGCGTGGTTGATCTGCATGCGATTACGGTCCGCCAAGACCCGAAAGCACTGCATGAAGCAACCTTAGACGCATTAGCAATCTGTTTAGCAGTTGGTGTTGATCCACAGAAGAGCACGCTATTTGTTCAGTCACACGTACCAGAGCATGCTCAACTTGGTTGGCTTCTTAACTGTTACACTCAAATGGGTGAGCTGAGCCGTATGACTCAGTTTAAAGATAAGTCTGCACGCTATGCGAACGACGTAAACGCAGGTCTATTTGGCTACCCAGTATTGATGGCAGCGGACATTCTGCTTTATGGTGCGCACCAAGTGCCAGTGGGTAATGACCAGAAGCAGCACCTAGAGTTAGCGCGTGATATCGCGACTCGTTTCAACAACATCTACTCGCCAGAGAGCCCAATCTTCACGGTTCCAGAGCCGTACATTCCAACAGTGAATGCACGTGTAATGAGCCTTCAAGATGCAACTAAGAAGATGTCTAAGTCAGATGATAACCGTAAGAACGTGATCACTCTGCTAGAAGAACCTAAGTCAATTCTTAAGAAGATCAATAAAGCGCAAACGGATACAGAAACTCCACCACGTATCGCACACGATTGGGATAGCAAAGCAGGCATCTCTAACTTAATGGGTCTTTACTCAGCGGCAACCGGTATGAGCTTCGAAGAGATTGAAGCGAAATACCAAGGCGTTGAAATGTACGGTCCATTTAAGAAAGATGTCGGTGAAGCGCTAGTGGCGATGCTTGAGCCTATTCAAGCGGAATACCGCCGTATCCGTGAAGATCGTGTATACATGGATCAAGTAATGAAGCAAGGTGCTGAAAAAGCGTCAGAGCGTGCTCTTGTGACATTGAAGAAAGTGTACGATGCAGTTGGCTTTGTTTCTCGCCCACTGTAATTCATCTGAATAGAGAAGAGGCCAGCGATTGCTGGCCTTTTTTGTGCTCGCTTGTTATTGCTGCGATTAATTTTGAATTAGGGCTTTGTGTTTGCTTGTGTCTATTGCACAATACCGCCCGAGCCATGTTTAACGATTACTTTGGTATTAGAGCTGTAGATCTGCCATGTTACTTATTATCGATAATTACGATTCATTCACTTATAACCTTTACCAGTACTTTTGTGAGCTCGGCGTTGAGGTGCAAGTGGTACGTAATGACCAAATTGATATCGCAGGCATAGAAGCGTTACAGCCGACTCATCTCGTTATTTCCCCTGGGCCATGTACACCCAATGAAGCAGGAATTTCCCTCGCAGCGATAGAGCACTTTGTCGGAAAATTGCCCATTCTCGGTGTTTGTTTAGGTCATCAAGCGATTGCCCAAGTGTTTGGCGGTGAAGTTGTTCGAGCACGCCAAGTAATGCATGGTAAAACCTCGCCGATTCGTCACAATGGCGCAAGTGTCTTTCGTAGCTTAAATAATCCATTAACTGTTACTCGTTACCATTCCTTGGTTGTGAAGTCTGATACTTTGCCTGAGTGCTTTGAACTTACCGCATGGACAGAGCTAGAAAACGGTGAAATGGATGAAATCATGGGTTATCAGCATAAAACTCTGCCAATTGACGCTGTTCAGTTCCATCCAGAGTCAATTAAGACAGAGCAAGGCCATCAGTTGCTAGAAAACTTCTTAAAACGCACGATTTGATGGTTGCGTCGACAGATAAATCCCGACTCAGATCACCTTTCTTAACATTTTGTTCATATCTCGCATGCTCTTCTAGTCTTGAAATAGTATGCGTGCGGCATTCAACTCATTCCCCTTCTTCAATTGAACAAGTCAGACTAAACCGTAACTTATTTAACTCATAACTATAAATTGCTTCATAAAAGAAATGGAATGATGCATAAATAGTCACTAATGGTGATTTTTGCTCTCGATGTCGGGATTCAAAAAGAATAAAACACTATTGAAATGGTTAATTAAATGTAAATACAATGCCGTGTCTGCAGAAATGTAAAACAAACAACTTGTTTCTATACTTATACCAAATATATAGCTGTATTTGAGTTGGGGTAGGTAAGGATACAAACCTGCATTGGCATGCGGTATCGAGAGGGAATGTGCGATGACGGTAGAAAATAAGATTGAACGCGGCTTGTTTGATGAGGTGATGGTGCCTTGTTACAGCCCGATGGAAATGATCCCAGTAAAAGGTGAAGGTTCACGAGTGTGGGATCAAGATGGTAACGAATATATCGATTTTGCTGGTGGGATTGCGGTAAGTTGCTTGGGTCATTGTCACCCAGCAATGGTTAACGCCTTAACCGAGCAAGGTCAAAAGCTGTGGCATTTGAGTAATGTCATGACGAATGAACCCGCGCTGCGTCTAGCGAAGAAACTGATCGATTTGTGTTTTGCCGATAAGGTCTTTTTTGCGAACTCTGGTGCCGAAGCGAATGAAGCCGCATTGAAGCTTGCTCGTCGTTACGCGGCTGACATCCATGGCCCAGAAAAATCAGAAATTATCGCCTTTAAACAAGGCTTCCACGGACGTACTTTCTTTACCGTAACGGTCGGTGGTCAAGCTGCGTATTCCGATGGCTTTGGTCCTAAACCGGGTGATGTAACTCATCTTCCTTACAACGATGTTGAAGCGTTGAAAGCTCATATTTCAGACCGAACTTGTGCAGTGATGATGGAGCCACTTCAAGGTGAAGGCGGCATTATTTCTCCAACGGATGAGTTTGCTCAAGCAGTACGTGAACTGTGTGATAAGCATGATGCACTGCTGATTTTCGATGAAGTTCAAACGGGTAATGGTCGTACTGGTCACTTCTACGCTTATCAAGGCCTAGGTGTAACACCAGACATTCTTAGCACGGCGAAATCACTCGGTGGTGGTTTTCCTATTGGTGCCATGTTGACAACCAGTCGACTCGCGGAACACCTAAAAGTGGGCACGCACGGTTCAACGTATGGTGGTAACCCACTGGCATGTGCTGTGGCTGAGGCTGTGGTCGATGTTGTCGGTCATCCAGATACGTTAAGCGGGGTATTGGAACGCGAAGCGCTGTTCCGTGATGGATTGACTAAGATTAATGATAAGTACCAAGTGTTTAGTGAAATTCGAGGCCAAGGCCTTCTACTTGGTGCGGCACTCAATGAAGAGTGGCAAGGCCGTGCGCGTGATATTTTGATCGCAGCAGGTAAACAAGGATTGATGGTATTGGTTGCGGGGCCGAATGTGGTTCGCTTTACGCCATCGTTAGTGATTACTAAACAAGATATAGAACAAGGATTAGACAAACTAGATCGAGCAATTGCAACGCTCGTTAAATAAGGAAAATTCAAAACTTATACAAATGCTACCAACAAAGGCTGCTTAATTTGCATTCGCAAAGGCCTACCGTTGGTGGCATTGGTATCCTGCATCAGGAGGGAGTATCGATGCTGGTTATTCGACCTATCAACATGTCAGATTACGATGCGCTGCACACTTGCGCCGTAGAGTCAGGACACGGATTCACATCACTGCCGGTTAATGAAAAGCTATTAACCAATCGCATTCAACATTCAGAGTACAGTTTCTCAAAACCAGACGTTACCCAACCGGGTGATGAAGGCTATTTAATGGTCGGTTTTGACAGTGAAACCGGTGAAGTGGCTGGCTGTACTGGTATTGAAGCTTCTATCGGTTGGGATGTGCCGTTTTACTCTTATCACATCAGCACCATAGTGCACTCTTCACCTAAGCTGGGTGTTAACAACGTGGTTAAGCTACTTACCTTTGGTAATAACTACACTGGTTGCTCTGAAATCTGTACCTTGTTTTTGCGCCCTGCATTTCGTGGCGGTTTGAATGGTCGGTTGATGTCGAAGTGTCGCTTTTTGATGATGGCCGAACACCCGCATCGTTTTTCTGAAACCGTCTTTGCTGAGATGCGTGGTGTCTCTGACGATGAAGGTAACTCTCCTTTTTGGCAATGGTTGCAAGAACACTTCTTCTCGATTGATTTCACCATGGCCGATTATCTAACTGGCATTGGCAAGAAAGGCTTTATTGCTGATTTGATGCCTAAGTTGCCAATCTATATCAACCTGCTTAGCCCTGAAGCGCAAGAAGTGATTGGTAAGGTTCATGACAATACTAAACCTGCGTTACGCCTACTAGAAAACGAAGGTTTTACCTGTCGTAACTACGTCGATATTTTTGATGGCGGCCCAACGGTGGAATGTGACGTGCGAAATATTGAGTCAGTACGTCACTCATTTAGAGCCAAAGTTGAAATCAGCGAGCATTCAAGCTCTCAAGATTACCTTATGAGTAATACCTCGTTTGAAGATTTCCGCGCGGTAGCGACAAAAGCCGCTTATGACCAAGCGAGCGAACGGGTGATTATCAATGATGAAGTGGCTAAGGCGCTTCAAGTTGAACAAGGCGATTACGTTCGTCTGTTACCGCAATAACTCTTACCTCTATAAAAAGGAAACGCAAATGTCACATTGGATTGCAGGACAATGGGTTGCCGGACAAGGTGAGCCAATGAGCTCAACAAGCCCTTATAACAACGAGGTAATTTGGCAAAGCGATAGTGCGACTGTTGCTCAAGTAGAATCGGCAGTTTCTGCGGCGCGAGAAGCCTTCTTAACGTGGAAGAAAACCTGTTTTGAGCAGAGAGAAGCGGTTGTATTGCGCTTCGCTGAACTTGTCAAAGAGCACAGTGAACAAATCGCAGAAATCATTGCTAAAGAAACAGGCAAGCCATTGTGGGAAACCCGTACAGAAGCGGGCGCAATGGCAGGAAAAATCGCTATTTCTATCCGTGCTTATCATGAACGTACTGGAGAGGCGACGCGTGAAGCAGCGGGTAACCAAATTGTATTACGTCATCGACCACTTGGAGTGATGGCGGTATTTGGCCCGTACAACTTCCCAGGGCATTTGCCGAATGGTCATATTGTACCGGCACTACTGGCTGGCAACACCGTGGTGTTTAAACCATCAGAGCAGACTCCTTGGACAGGTGAGTTTGCCATGAAGCTTTGGCAACAAGCTGGTCTACCTGATGGTGTGATCAACTTAGTCCAAGGAGCGAAAGAAACAGGTATTGCGCTTGCTGAATCGAAGGGGATTGATGGTCTGCTGTTCACGGGTAGCGCAAACACTGGCCATATCCTACACCGCCAGTTTGCTGGGCAACCGGATAAGATGTTGGCTTTGGAGATGGGGGGCAACAACCCTATGGTTATCTCTGAGCAGTTCGGCGACCTAGACTCAACGGTTTACACCATTATTCAGTCGGCATTTATCAGTGCTGGTCAGCGCTGTACTTGTGCTCGTCGCCTTTACGTTCCTATTGGTGAGAAGGGCGATCAATTATTGGTTCGACTGGTGGAAGCAACGCGCAATATTCGTGTCGACCAACCATTTGCCGAACCTGCTCCGTTTATGGGGCCACAGATTTCGACAGCGGCCGCTGAGTTTATCTTAAACGCACAAAAGCACCTGCAATCACTGGGGGCTGAAAGCTTAGTTGAGGCGAAGGCAGGACACGCTGCATTTGTTAGCCCGGGCATTATAGATGTCACCACAATTCAAGATTTGCCAGATGAAGAATACTTTGGGCCATTGCTTCAAGTGATTCGCTATCAAGGTTTAGAGCAGGCCGTTGAGTTAGCCAACGATACCCGATTTGGCCTCTCTGCTGGGTTAGTCTCAACTGACGATAGTGAATGGGAATACTTCGTTGATCATATTCGTGCTGGGATTGTTAATCGTAACCGACAGCTGACAGGTGCAAGTGGTGATGCGCCGTTTGGAGGCCCTGGAGCCTCAGGCAACCTGCGCCCAAGTGCCTACTACGCTGCGGATTATTGTGCTTACCCAATGGCTTCGATGGAAGGGGCAGAAACTTTGTTGCCAGCAACATTGAGCCCTGGCATCACATTATAACGCTTGCCAATAGGCATGATTGAATACGTCACAGGTTGAATGCCATCTCTTCTTAGCCGAGTGAGATGGTCTCGACTATTCTTATATGAAAATAATATTGATACCGATAACAAGACCCTAAGCTAAGGAGGCGCTATGACGCCAGACCTATTGTTTCAGTCACTATGGGACGACTATACCGAGCGTTTATGTCCATCAGCAGGCAATGTCCATAGATTGCTGCAAGAAGATGAACCTCTTATCAATGACCACATTGCTCTGCGCACTTTCAATCTTGCTCCAGTTAACTTATCCGTTTTAGCGAAACCTTTTTTAGAACTGGGCTATCAAGAAGCAGGGGATTACCTGTTTGAAAGTAAAAAGCTCGTAGCTAAGCATTTTGAACACCCAGACCCTCGTCAGCCAAAAGTGTTTATTAGTGAGTTGAAAGTGGAAGAGTGCTCTGCACAGTTGCAAACGTTAGTGAAAAAACTGGTAGCAGAAATGGATGCCTCTCAGTTAAAAGGGTTTGATTTCTTGTATGCGGGGCGGCTTTGGTCGCTAGAGCATAAAGACTACCAATTGTTGGCGGAAGAAAGTGAGTACGCGTCTTGGGTTGCAGCGCATGGCTACGGGGCAAACCACTTTACTGTAAGTGTTAATCAACTTGACCAGTTTGAAGAAGTTCAGCAGGTGAATGATCACTTGAGTGCCGCGGGTTTTGTTATTAACCAGTCCGGTGGGGAAGTAAAAGGTTCTCCGGATGTACTGTTAGAGCAATCTGCTACCATGGCAGATAAAGTCAAAGTTGACTTGGATGATGGTGTGTTTCAAATTCCGGGTGGCTTCTATGAGTTTGCGAAGCGCTACCCAATGGCCAATGGTGAGTTGTATTCAGGTTTTGTGGCAGCGTCAGCCGATAAAATCTTTGAAAGTACCAACAACTAGTCTTTTCTCACCTTATTGATGAAAACAAAAAGCCACCCAATGGGTGGCTTTGAAATTTTCTCGATTTCTAATAATTAGAAATTAGCGAGTACCGTAAACAACAATCGTCTTACCGTGAGCAGAGATTAGGTTCTGCTCTTCTAGCATCTTCAAGATACGACCTACTGTCTCACGAGAACAACCAACAATTTGGCCAATCTCTTGACGAGTGATCTTGATTTGCATGCCGTCTGGGTGAGTCATCGCGTCAGGTTGTTTCGCTAGGTTTAGTAGCGTTTGAGCGATACGACCAGTTACGTCTAGGAACGCTAGGTCACCTACTTTTTGGCTTGTTACTTGTAGGCGACGAGCCATCTGTGACGACAGACGCATTAGGATGTCAGGGTTTACTTGGATAAGCTGACGGAATTTCTTAAATGAGATTTCCGCTACTTCACAAGGAGACTTGGCACGAACCCAAGCTGTACGCTCTTGGTCTTCTTCGAATAGACCAAGTTCACCGATGAAATCACCTTGGTTTAGGTAAGAAAGGATCATTTCCTTACCTTCTTCGTCTTTAATAAGAACCGCTACAGAACCTTTAACGATGTAGTATAAAGTTTCTGCTTTTTCGCCCGCGTGGATCAGCGTGCTTTTTGATGGGTACTTATGAATATGACAGTGTGAAAGGAACCACTCTAATGTTGGGTCGGTTTGAGGTTTACCTAGAACCATAATATCTCACTTCCTCTGCAGGGTACGCTTGCCGCTTTCCATGTTTTAGCTAAGCCCAAATGGGATAGCCAGAATAAGAGCACTTTAGTCATGCTGCAAGCTATCTTGTGTTTCGGTTACAAATAGTATCCTTTTTCCCGAACGATTTCTTGATTTTAATCGGGTCCAAGATGCTATTTTTTAAGCAAAAACGTGCACATGATCACGGTATGAAAAGTAATCGTGTTCTAGCAACTGGGTTTAACCGATTTTTCCGGTTTCGATTAACTGTTGAAGAATCGGTCTTACGATGAGCTCCATAGCGAAACTCATTTTACCACCAGGTACTACAAGCGTGTTGTGTCGTGACATAAATGAGCCATCGATCATTGCGAGCAAGTACGGATAATCGACATTTTTAAAGCCACGTAAACGTATAACTACGAAGCTTTCGTCCAAACTAGGGATACCTTTGGCATCTAATGGGTTGGAGGTATCTACCGTAGGCACCCGCTGGAAATTGATGTGTGTACGAGAAAACTGCGGGGTGATGTAGTTTAGGTAGTCATCCATTGAACGCACGATGGAATCCATCACCGCTTCGCGAGAATGACCACGGTCACGAGTATCTCGAACAAATTTTTGAATCCACTCAAGGTTGACGATCGGCACCATGCCAATCAGAAAGTCGACATGCTGTGCGACGTTAACATCCCCATCGACAACGCCACCATGTAATCCTTCATAGAATAGGACATCGCTGTTTTCCGGCAGATCTTGCCATGGGGTGAATGTTCCCGGCATTTGATTGTAAGGTACGGCTTCATCAAAAGTATGAAGGTAGCGACGCACTTGACCTGTGCCTTCGTTACCGTATTGGCGGAAGAACTCTTCAAGCCCCGGAAAGTCATTGGCTTGAGGGCCAAAGTAGCTAATGTGACGCCCTTGATCACGAGCTTTACGGATGGCGACATCCATCTCTGGGCGAGTGAATCGGTGGAAGCTATCACCTTCAACCCACGCAGGTTTAATGTCCATCATGTTGAACATTTTGCGAAAGGCTTCGGATGTGGTGGTGGTTCCTGCCCCAGATGAGCCAGTAACCGCGATGATCGGATGTTTTGCTGACATGACAAACCTTGTCTTTAGATAACTTGCCTGTTTGGGCTGTTTATTCGTTAACGGTATAACAGCCTAGAAACAACAATATAACACGGTTTGTCAGATAGCGATCAGTTGAAATGTGTGAGTAGATCTAGAACTTGGCTTTAACTTGAATGTCGACTGTTTCATGCAGTTCGGAGTAAACCACTACGGCTTCGCCAGTCTCGATTTGTTTGCGTACTTGTTCTACTTTGGTTTGCAGTGACACTTCTTGGTTGCCGTAATCGGTGCCTTCACGCAGCACGAATTCTTGAATCAGATTATCTAGTGTGTCTGAGTCGATTTGTTGCCAAGGAACAATCATAAATACCTCTTTATTCTATGACGTTTAACAACCAGTAATGGTTTGATGCTTTGGGGCGCTATTATGCCGACTTCAAGCTGTGATAGTAAGCGGGAAGTGTTTCTTCTAACCAAAAGCGTGGCTTCAATACTGAACCAGTGACAAAACCGACGTGACCGCCTTGGTCAAATAAACGGTAGTCGATGTTATCGGGCAGCACAAAGTGTGGGATCACCGCATCAGTCATAAATGGGTCATCTTTGGCGTGGATGATCTGTGTTGGTAAGCGAATATCACGCAAACGATGAATACCCGAACAGCGCTGGTAATAATCTTCGGCATCTTTAAAGCCGTGTAGAGGCGCGGTGATGAGATCATCAAATTCGTACAATCGTGTTACGCGTTTAATCGACTGGTAGCTTAAATCCAACTCGCCTTTGAGTAAGTGATGCTTGCGTAGCGCATTGCGCTTTAATGAATTAAGTAGATAGGTTTTGTAGAGTTTAGAAAAGCCTTGCTCTATACGTTCTGAACACGCCGAAAGGTCAAGTGGTGCAGAGACAATCGATGCCGCATCGAGTAGTGGTTCGTCAGCGTACTCAGCGAGGTAGTTGGCCAGCATGTTTCCGCCAAGCGATATGCCTACTGCGATCTTCTTTTGGTTTGGAAATCGCTGATGTAGATATTCTAAAAATAGCCGAGCATCTTTTACTTCACCTGAGTGATAAGCACGTGCGAGTTTGTTTGGTTTACCGCTACAGCCGCGAAAGTGCATCATTACCGAGAGCCAACCCTGCTTGGCAAAAGCGTCCATTAAGCCATTGGCATAGGGGCTATAAAAGCATCCCTCTAAGCCATGAAAGAGAATAAACAGAGGCTTGTCTTTGGCTGTATCACTCTCTTTGTCTTCACTCCATGCTAGGTCAAGGAAGTCACCATCGGGGGTATCCAATGTTTGCCATATAGGTTCAAACAGCGCTTTTTTGCGAATAAAACGCGGCGCGAGAGTTTGCAGGTGTGGATTGGATAATCCAGTCGCGGCAGTGAATTGAGTCATGATTAGTGTGGGGTGTCGGTGGGTTCAAACGGCAGAGCAAAGATATCGTAAAGATGTTCTCCGCCCAATTGACGACAATAACGCAAAGTCAGTGCTTCACCACGAGTATTGCTTAGCGTAAAGCTGTTCACGCAATCAACCAAATCTGACTGCTGTTGCTTTTCAAGCTGAAGCTCAAATTGCAGCGCTTCTCGGTATAAGGTGTCAGATAAGTTGAATTTTAGCTTTCGTCTCAACTCGCGAAAGCTATTTAGCAAGGATTCCGAACGACCAAGGCACTCTTCAACTTTGTGCCAATCTTGTTCGCCGATGGTCACTTGCTGCTCATCTAGCCATTTGAGAAGGAGCAGCAAGTTAACGTTACCTTTGAATTGATTTTGTAAGTTTAAGCACGCCTCTTTTACTTCTCGCACACTGTAGTACTGCAAGCTAAATTGCCATAACCGTTCTAGTGTGAGGGAAACTCTGACGTGCTCTATACTCATAAATCGCTGAATTCCTGTTCCATTTGCTCAAGTTCTTCTTGCAGCGCCATCCAATCCATTTCGACTTCTTCAAGTTCCGATTTGCTGTTGGCTTGTAACGCGAGTACCTGATTAAGTTTAGCTTTGTTTTCGGCTTCATACAGAGAGTTATCAGATAATTGCGTCTCTGCCTCGGCCAATGATTCACCCAACTTATCCATTTTCTGCTCAAGTTGTGTCAGTTTTTTGCGAATTGGCGCGGTTTGTTTACGAAACTCTGCTTCGCGTCGCTTTTGCTCTTTTTTTGCGGCGGCGCTGTTGGCTGAATTTTTCTCAGGCTGCTCAGCTTGAGCTTCACGACGTTCTGCTTTTTGCTGCTCTGTCAGCCACTTGTAATAGTCATTCAAATCGCCATCAAATGGTGCTACTTGGCGATCGTGTACTAAGTAAAGATCATCAGTGGTCGCGCGCAGTAGGTAACGGTCGTGCGATACAATCACCATCGCGCCTTCAAAGGTTTGCAGCGCCATCGTCAAAGCTTGACGCATATCCAAATCAAGGTGGTTGGTTGGTTCATCAAGCAGTAGCAAGTTTGGCTTTTGCCATACAACCAAGGCTAATACTAAGCGAGCTTTCTCACCGCCAGAAAACGGCGCGACTTTTTCTAGAGCTTTATCACCATTGAAACCAAAGCTGCCTAGATAATTGCGAAGCTCCAGTTCATTTTTGTCGGGAGCAATTTGCATCATGTGCTGCAAGGGAGTTTCTTCTGGATGCAGAGTTTCCAGTTGGTGCTGAGCAAAGTAACCAATCTTCACGCCTTGAGAGTATGTAAGATCGCCACTGAGCGATTTAAGCTCACCTGACAGCAGTTTGATTAAGGTCGATTTACCTGCGCCATTGCGGCCAAGTAGGCCAATGCGGCTACCCGGTACCAGATTCAAACGAATCTTTTCTAAGATGAGGTTGTCATCGTAGCCCGCAGAGACTTCATCCATCATTATGATTGGGTTGGGTAAGGAGTCTGGTTCGCGGAATTCAAAACTAAACGGGTTATCAAACTGAGCCGGCAGCACTTTTTCCATACGCTCTAGTGCTTTAATACGGCTTTGTGCTTGACGTGCTTTTGATGCTTTGTAGCGGAAGCGATCAATATAGCTTTGCATGTGCGCCATTTGTTTCTGCTGCTTTTGGTACTGAGCTTGTTGCAGAATTAGCTTTTGCGCGCGCTGATCTTCAAACGATGAGTAGTTACCGGTGTACTCGTTAAGCAGCTGGTTTTCAACGTGGATCACGCGATTCACAATTGGATCTAAGAAATCTCGGTCATGGGAGATAAGTACCAGCGTACCTGGGTAGTTTTGTAACCAACGCTCAAGCCACATCACAGCATCAAGGTCTAAGTGGTTGGTAGGTTCATCAAGCAACAAAAGATCAGAGCGGCAAAGCAGGGCTTGAGCTAGGTTGAGACGCATACGCCAGCCACCAGAGAACTGGGTTAAGTTCCAACTCATTTGCACTTGGCTAAAACCTAAGCCATCAAGTAGCTCAGCCGCGCGAGCGCGAATGCTGTAGCCGCCAATGGTTTCAATTTTACCGTGGATCTCCGCCACCAAAGTACCGTTATCATCTTGCTCTGCTTGTTGCAGTTGACGCTCTAACTCACGATATTCGCGATCACCATCAATCACATATTCCAGTGCAGCACGTTCCAGTGCTGGTGTCTCCTGTGCGACCCAAGCCATTTCCCAATGCGCGGGTTTGCTAAAATTACCAGCATCAATAGAGAGTTCATCTTTGATCAAGGCGAACAGTGTGGATTTACCACAACCGTTTTTGCCGACAAGGCCGACTTTGTCGCCGGGATGAATCGTGGCTGAAGCTTGGTCAAGAAGCGGTTTTCCGCCACGAAGGAGCTGGATGTCAGAGAAGGTAATCATAGTTTTGCTTTATCTTTAATCGTTTCGCCACGCATAGTAGGGGGAATATCTGGAAAAGTCGATCATTGCGTTATTGGTACTAAGCGCGTATAACAAACTGATAACGAAAATAAGGTCTTATTCTGTGTCGCTCTAGATAACAGGGACAAAGACTCTCATAAAAGGCGGATGTTCAAGGAATGATGTCACCTGCTCAAAGTCAGAAAAAAGTGTTAGTTATTTATGCTCACCCAGAGTCTCAAACCTCGGTGGCTAATCAAGTGATGATCAAAAAGATCGAATCACTTGAGCATGTGACTGTGCACGATCTTTACGCCCACTATCCCGACTTCTTTATTGATGTAAATGCTGAGCATGAACGTTTACTCGCCCATGATGTGATCGTTTTTCAGCATCCAATGTACCTTTACTCTTGTCCCGCATTGCTTAAAGAATGGCTTGATCGCGTATTGGGCAAAGGCTTTGCCTATGGTGATGGCAGTGCACTGGCGGGTAAATGCTGGCGCAGTGTGATTACTACCGGCGGTAACCAAGAAGCGTTTGGCGAACATGGTTACAACAAATATCCACTGGAACAAATTTTACAGCCCTTCGAGCTCACCGCGGCATTATGCCGTATGACATGGATTGAGCCATTGGTGCTTTACTGGGCACGCAATATTTCTGATGTCGAGCGTTATCAGCACGCGGAAGTCTATCGTCAATGGTTGAATAATCCATTACCAATGCAAGGAGGGCTAGATGGCACTTGAAAGTGATTTCCTCCAAAGCAGCGCAATATTCCTGACCGCAGCTGTGGTTGCCGTTCCTTTAGCTCAGCGTTTGGGCTTAGGCTCAGTACTTGGTTACCTACTTGCCGGTGTGGCGATTGGCCCATGGGGGTTAGGGCTTATCCGCGATGTGGATGCGATTCTCCACTTTGCTGAATTTGGTGTGGTACTGCTGCTGTTTTTGATTGGCCTTGAACTGAATCCGAAAAAGCTGTGGCAAATGCGAGGGCCCATTCTTGGTTTAGGCGGTGCACAAGTGGTGATCACCACTGCGCTATTATCTGCTGTGGTTAGTTTATTTGGGTTGAGCTGGCAGGTGAGCTTGGTCATCGGTATGGGCTTAGCGCTATCCTCAACCGCCATTGCATTAAAAGTGATAGAAGAGCAGGGGCTTGCGGGCAGTGAAACCGGACAATCTGGCTTTGCGGTATTGCTGTTCCAAGATATTGCAGTGATCCCGATGCTGGCACTACTGCCATTGTTAGCTGGCAACACTTCTGGTAACTGGAATGATGCGCTATGGATGCTTGGCGGCGTGATTGGTTTGTTGGTCGGTGGTCATTTCCTACTCAGGCCATTGTTCCGCTATGTGGTGATGAGCGGGGTACGAGAGCTTTTTACTGTTGCAGCGCTGCTGTTAGTGATTGGCATCGCCTTAGTGATGAAGCAGCTTGGCCTTTCTATGGCACTAGGCGCTTTCCTTGCGGGTGTGCTGCTAGCTGAAAGTGAATATCGCCATGAACTAGAAATTGCCATCGAGCCATTTAAAGGCTTGTTACTTGGCCTATTCTTTATCGCTGTTGGTATGGCTGTGAATTTAGGGCTCTTAGCTCATCATCCGTTTACCATTTTAGTCTGCGTCTTTGCGCTGGTGGCAGCGAAGGGAATGGTTTTGTATTTGCTGGCGCGCTTGTCAGGTAGCAGACCAAAATCTCGCAGCCGAATGGCGGCAATATTAAGCCAAGGCGGTGAGTTTGCCTTCGTTATTTTTACCGCGGCATTAAGCCAAGGCATTTTATCTTCAGAGCAAACCGCCTTTCTTTTGGTCGTGGTCAGTTTATCTATGGTGACGACTCCACTGTTATTGATGGGGCAGAGAAAGTGGTATGCACGTTGGTTGAATGTGCCTGATGAAAGTTCGTTGGATAGCGATGTAATCAATAAGCAGCCACGAGTCATCATTGCTGGCTTTGGACGCTTTGGTCAGATTGTTGGTCGTTTAATGTATGCCAATAAGATAAAGCTAACCGTATTAGAGAGTGATGCGAGCCAAATTCATTTGTTACGTAAGTATGGCTATAAGGTGTTTTATGGTGATGCAACTCAACTCGATTTATTGAGAGCTGCAGGTGCTGATAAGGCCGAAGCCATGGTGCTGTGTACCGATTCCCCCGATGAAATCATGCAGATTGTTGATATCTGTAAGCAGCATTTCCCCAACTTGAAATTGATGGCGCGCGCTCGTAGTCGGGTAGAGGCTTATCAGCTACTAAATCATGGGGTAGATAAGTATTCGCGAGAGACCTTCCTCGGGGCTCTCGACTTAGGTAAGCAAGTGCTCGTTGAGTTGGGTATGCACCCGTATCAAGCTCATCGAGCTGAAGCACACTTTAGAAAGCTAGATAACGCTATGCTTAAAGAGTTATTGCCACAACATAATGAAGACAAACAATTGGCCTTAAGAGCCAAAGAAGCCCGTAAAGAACTGGAAGAGATTTTTGGCCGAGAAATGGAAAACGACCAACAGGCCAAAAACTTCTGGGACTAGGTGAACAACCCAATTGAATCAGCCCAATAACAAAGTGAAGTAAATGAAAAAGAGATTTATCGCAGGCGCCAGCTGTCCAAAGTGCAATCAACAAGACACTTTACGCTGGTGGATAGAGAACAACATTGAGCTTGTCGAGTGCGTAGACTGTCGCTATCAAGAACAACGCAAACCGCAATCTGTAGAGAAAACTGAACGGGGTGGTGAGGAAATGATCGGGATTTTTAAACCCGATTGATTGAGTTTCAATATTTAATCCCCATAATACCAAGGTCATTGATTTATTCCGGATGTGTTATTCGGGACTTAAAGCGCCTTGGAGCAATTATGAAAATTGAAAAGAACGTAGTCGTAAGTCTAGCGTACCAAGTGAAACTAGAAGACGGCGTTGTTGTTGACCAATCAACAGCTGAAGCACCTCTAGATTACCTTCACGGTAACAACAACCTAATCACTGGCCTTGAAAAAGAGCTAGAAGGTAAAGTAGCTGGCGACAAATTCTCTGCAACAGTTTCTCCAGAAGAAGCTTACGGCGAGCACAACGACGCACTTGTTCAACGTGTGCCTGCGAACGTATTCCAAGGTGTTGAAGAAATCGAAGTTGGTATGCGTTTCCTAGCGGATACTGACCAAGGTCCAATCCCTGTAGAAGTAACAGAAGTAGACGGCGACGAAGTTGTTGTTGATGGCAACCACATGCTTGCTGGTCAAACACTAACGTTTGACGTTGAAGTTGTTGCAGTACGTGAAGCGACTGAAGAAGAAATTCAACATGGTCACGTTCACCAAGCTGGCGGTTGTGGTCATGACCACGATCACGAAGGTGGTTGCTGTGGTGGCGAAGGCCACGGTCACGACCATGAAGAGAAAGAAGGCGGCTGCTGCGGTGGCGGCGGTTGTGGCTCTCACTAATATTGAGATTGCCTGAGTTATCAGGTAATTCATGCTAAATTAAAGGCGTTACTTAGTGCTAAGTGACGCCTTTTTTGTATTCTTTGTTTGAGGTTTCTATGAGTCATCCTTTTGCGATTGCCATTCATGGTGGAGCGGGCACTATTCTGCGTGAAAACATGAGTGAAGCGCTGCAAGTTGCAATTTGCCAAGATCTGCAAGCCGCAGTGAATGCAGGCCATCAGCTATTGCAACAAGGTAAAGATGCCTTAGAGGCGGCGATCGCCGCGGTGAAAGTGCTAGAAGATTCGCCTCACTTTAATGCGGGTAAAGGTTCAGTCTTAACTCATAAAGAAATGGTTGAGATGGATGCATCTGTTATGCATGGTGATTGCTGCCAAGCGGGTGCGATTGCTGGGGTAAAACACATCAAAAACCCCGTTCAGCTGGCTTTTGATGTAATGCAGCAATCTCAGCATGTCTTTTTAGTTGGAGAAGGGGCGGAAGAGTTTGCCTTTAAACATGGCCATGAGTTTGTTGAGCAAGATTACTTCTTTACTGACCGCCGTTATGACCAGCTTCAATTGATGAAAGAGCGCGGCCAATTTGCGCTATCAGAAGCGAAATACAGTGAGTTTCCTGATGACGAAAAGCACGGCACAGTCGGGGCAGTAGCATTGGATAAAAATGGCAACTTAGCGGCTGCCACAAGTACTGGCGGTATTACCAATAAACAATATGGTCGAGTCGGTGACTCGGCGATAATTGGCGCGGGTACATTTGCAGAAAATGGCAATGTCGCTATATCCGCAACAGGGGTGGGTGAGCTGTTTATTCGTAAGCAAGTGGCAGGCGATATTGCAGCGCGAATGCGTTACCTCAAAGAAGATGTCGCAACGGCAAGTGAAACAGTGGTGCAAGGTGAGCTCAAACAGCTAGGTGGTGAAGGGGGCGTGATTGCGCTAGATGCTCAAGGAAATATTCATTTTGCTCTGAATTGTTCGGGAATGTATCGCGCATCTATCGATATTGATGGTAAGGCTAGCGTAAAAATCTATGCGGACGACTAAGTGTCTAAAATCCCATCGGCTTTACCAAATTACTCAAAGGCTTATAGGCTTGTGATACTTGTATGATTAAAAAATGACTGCAAGTCGCGTCATTCAGTGCTAGAATCCATTTTTAATCAGCAATCAGACTTGGAAAGATGGGAAATAACGTAGTCGTTCTAGGCACCCAATGGGGTGACGAAGGTAAAGGTAAAATCGTAGACCTTTTAACTGAAGATGCAAAATATGTGGTTCGCTACCAAGGCGGTCACAACGCAGGCCACACTTTAGTCATTGACGGTGAGAAAACCGTTCTTCACTTAATTCCATCAGGTATCCTTCGCGATAACGTAAAATGCGTTATCGGTAACGGTGTAGTTCTATCACCTGAAGCTCTACTTAAAGAAATGAAGCCTCTTGAAGAGCGCGGTATCCCAGTACGCGAGCGTCTTTTCATTTCTGAAGCATGTCCGCTAATTCTTCCTTACCACGTTGCTATGGACCAAGCGCGCGAAATCGCACGCGGTAAAAAAGCAATTGGTACAACTGGTCGTGGTATCGGTCCAGCTTACGAAGATAAAGTTGCTCGTCGCGGTCTACGCGTTGGCGACCTATTCGACAAAGAAGCTTTCGCAGAGAAACTAAAAGAAGTAATGGAATACCATAACTTCCAACTAGTTCATTTCTACAAAGCTGAGCCAGTAAGCTACGAAGAAGTACTTGAGCAAGCAATGGGTTACGCAGACCTACTAACTTCAATGGTTATCGACGTAACTGACGAACTAGACGCAGCACGTAAGCGCGGCGACAAGATTATGTTCGAAGGCGCTCAAGGTACTCTACTAGATATCGACCACGGTACTTACCCGTATGTAACTTCTTCTAACACGACTGCTGGTGGTGTTGCTGCAGGTTCTGGTTTCGGTCCTCGTCACATCGGTTACATCCTTGGTATCGCGAAAGCATACTGTACTCGTGTTGGTGCTGGTCCATTCCCGACAGAACTATACGACGGTCTAGACAAGCAAGACCCAGTAGGTAAACACCTAGGTGAAGTTGGTCACGAGTTCGGCGCGACAACGGGTCGTCTACGTCGTACTGGTTGGTTCGATGCTGTTGCTATGCGTCGTGCAATCCAAATCAACTCTGTTACTGGTTTCTGTCTAACTAAGCTAGATGTACTAGATGGCCTAGAAGAACTAAAAATCTGTACTGGTTACAAGATGGAAGATGGTTCTATCCTAGAAGTTTCGCCAATGGCTGCTGAAGCATTTGAAAAAGCAACGCCAATCTACGAAACAATGCCAGGTTGGTCTGAGAACACATTTGGTGCGAAATCAATTGATGACCTACCAAAAGCAGCTCTTGACTACATCAAGCGTATTGAAGAACTGACTGGCGTACCAGTAGACATCATCTCTACAGGCCCAGACCGTAACGAAACAATCATCAAGGTTCACCCATTTAACGCTTAATGATTGATTTCTAAAAATTCTAAAAACCGGCTCAATGAGTCGGTTTTTTTATGCCTGTTTGATGGTGGATTTTTCATCACACTATGGCAAACTGTTGCCAACACGCGGCAAATTTTGTCTAAAGAGTTTGCGTTTATTGCCGATAAAGTTATCAAACCTGCCTAAGTTCCCGTGGCTCATTGCGTCTAACTGGGAAGGGTAGGCCGTCGGAATCAATAAAGAGTGCAGGTATGAAGCTACGAACAGTAGCAGTTTCGTTGATGCTGACATTGAGCTCATCACTGGCCCATGCAAGTGTGGCCGATATTGGTGAGCCGGTGCCCATATACTCCGAAGCTGAACTGATAAAACTGATTGAACAGAATAAACATTTAGAACGAGTAAAGGCAGATAACTGCCAGTTAGTAGAAGATATCGTGGCGCGCGCTACGCGTATTAGCCTACCTGCGTATGAGTTCCTCTACGGAGATATGTTGGCTTGGGGCGTATGTGTTGACCAAGATGTCGAACTCGGTCTTTATTATATGGAAAACGCTGCCCATCAAGGTTTGCCTACGGCACTTGAGCAATTGGGTCGTTATTATTCGCGCGGCACTTTAGTGCAGCAAGATAAAGAACGAGCGATTCCATACCTTCGCGAGGCGGCGGCAATGGGGAACCTCAATGCTCGTATCCACCTTGCAGAACTGCTGCTGCGTGATTACGGCAGCCCATTAGATTATGAAGATGCTTATCGCTGGTTGTACAACACAGTCACTGCCGATCAGCGTCAACACAAACGAATTTCTCGTTTAAGGCATGGCTTAGAACAGCGTATGCCAGACAACATCATCGCCAGAGCAAAACGCCGCGATACTTTCTGGTAGACACGCCAGATCACACTTAACCTGCACACATTAAAATGCCCAGCACTTGCTGGGCATTTTAGTTTATTGGTTTGATTCTATATCAGTGATTATTGAACCACTTCTCCAGATTCAATCACGGTTTTACGCACGACTTCAGTAAACTCAAGCGCTTCTTTGCGAATCGCTTCTTCATCTACTGTCAGCATTTCGCGGTCTTGCATTAGGATTTTACCGTCGACAATCGAGTGACGAACGTTGCCAGAGTTTGCTGAGTAAACTAAGGCTGAGTATGGGTTGTAAACCGGTACCATATTTGGCGCTTTAGTATCGATAACGATGATATCGGCCAGTTTACCGACTTCCAGTGAGCCGACTTTATCTTCCATGCGCAGTGCTTTTGCCGCGCCCATGGTGGCCATATCAATCACTTTGATTGGTGGCATGGCTGCACGATCTTTGTTAACCAGTTTATGCACTTTCGCTACTTGGTTGAACTCATCAATAGTGCTGAGTGTGTTGCCCGACATTGGACCATCTGTACCTAGACCGATACGCACGTCTTGGTCATACATCTTAAGTGCAGGTGATACCCCTTTGGCTGATTTGATGTTTGCACTCATGTTGTGCGCCACACCCATTCCAGACTCTTTTACCAATTCAATGTCTTTGTCATCAACAAGAATCATGTGCGCGCCAACCAGGTTCTCGTTCAGTGCGCCAATGCTGTTCATGTATTCGACTGGCGACATACCATCAGCACGTTTTGCAATCTTTTCTTCTTCACGGTGAGATTCTGCTAGGTGAATTAACACTGGCACATCTTTCTCTAACGAAAGCTTAGCGATTTTCTGCAACGTTTCAGTAGTGTTGGTATAAGGCGCGTGCGGTGCAAACGCTGGTGTAATACGCGGATGGTCTTTGTATTTTTCAATAAAGTTAAGCGCGTATTGGATGCCTTCATCAGCATTTGCGGCATCAGCAACCGGGAACTTAATCACTGTTTCACCTAGGATGGCACGCATACCAATCTTATCGACCGTCTTCGCAACTTCATCTTCAAAGTAATACATGTCAGCGTATGTGGTGACACCACCTTTGATCATCTCTACGTTACCTAAGTTGGCACCGATACGAACCATATCGCGAGAAACTAACTTAGCTTCCAGTGGGAATATGTAGCGATGTAAGCGGTCAGGCACATCATCAGCTAATGAGCGGAACACGGTCATTGAGACGTGAGTATGAGTATTAATGAGTCCTGGCATTACAATATCGCCATCAACATCCAAAGTCTTGTTAGCTTTGTATTGCTTCGCTAATGATTCATCACCAACGGCTAGAATCTTGTTGTCCTTGATTACTACAGTACCACTCTCATAAACCGTTTTATCTTGGTTCATGGTCAGTACCATTGCGTCGGTAATCATCAAATCGACATTTTCAGCAGCGAAAGATTGAGCAGAGAAAAGGCCAAGGCTAGCAATCGCAGAGGCGATAAGAGAGCGCTTAATACTCATAGGAAACCTTATTGTTTGAATGGAATAGGAAAACGCCCTGAATATGGCAATTTGCGTATTACATTGCAAACGTTTGCTTGGGTGTTTACAAGGAACTGTGATCTAAGTCTTTGGCTGTGAAGCTTTGTATAAAGAGGTGCTAAGTTATGAAAATTACAGCCTTATTTTGGGTTTTTGTAGCGGGTTAACTGTAGCTTAGTTAATGACTCGGATATAATAGCTTTATACCTTCCTTAATTGGGCTTGCTTATGTCAGACCAAATCCAAAACGATCCATTTGCTGATCGTGAATCTAAAAATTATGAGAATCCGATTCCTAGCCGAGAGTTCATTTTAGAATTTCTTGAAAAGGCAGGAGTACCTCTCAATCGCAACGATCTATTTGATGCGCTTCAACTTGATGGCGAGGATCAATATGAAGGATTGCGTCGTCGACTAAGAGCAATGGAGCGAGATGGCCAGTTAGTGTTCACTCGTCGCCAATGTTATGCCTTACCTGCAAAACTAGAAATGGTGAAAGGCTATGTGATTGGTCATAAAGACGGTCATGGTTGGGTAAGACCAGAAGGAAGTGTCGGTAAAGATAACGACATCGTGCTACCGCACCACCAAATGAAGAATATCATTCATGGTGATTTTGTATTGGTGCAGCCAACGGATAACTCGAAACGAGGTCGTAAGGAAGGCCGTTTAGTTCGTGTGCTAGAAGAGCGTAAGAGCCAGATTGTTGGCCGTTTCTTCCTTGAATATGGCTATTCGTATGTTGTGCCAGATGATTCGCGCATCAGCCAAGATATCCTTATCCCAAATGAGCACAAAGGCAGTGCTCGCATGGGTAATGTGGTTGTGATTGAAATTACCGATCGTGGTTCACGTTCTCGTGGCATGATGGGTAAAGTCGTGGAAGTACTTGGTGAAAACATGGCGCCGGGTATGGAAACGCAAATTGCGATTCGTACTCACCAAATTCCTCACGAATGGCCAGAAGCGGTCGATAAACAGATCGCTAATTTAGGTGAAGAAGTCCCTGAAGAAGCGAAAGCAGGTCGTGTTGATTTACGTGACTTACCATTAGTCACCATTGATGGTGAAGATGCGCGTGACTTTGATGATGCAGTTTACTGTCAGGCGAAGAAGAGCGGTGGCTGGCGCTTATGGGTAGCGATTGCTGATGTAAGCTACTATGTTCGCCCTGATACAGCACTAGACAAAGAAGCCATCAACCGTGGTAACTCAGTTTACTTCCCATCACAAGTTGTGCCGATGTTGCCAGAAGTGCTTTCTAATGGCTTATGTTCACTCAACCCGCAAGTGGATCGCTTGTGTATGGTGTGTGAGATGACCATTTCTGAAAGCGGTAAGCTATCAGGTTATAAACACTATGAAGCGGTAATGAACTCTCACGCTCGTCTCACCTACAACAAAGTAGGCGCGATTTTGGATGGTGATGAAGAGTTACGTCAGCGCTACGAGCCGCTTGTACCGGATCTTGAAGAGCTGCATAAGATGTACAAAGTGCTTAAACACGCTCGTGATAATCGTGGTGCCATCGAGTTTGAAACGATAGAAACCAAGTTTATCTTTAACGCAGAACGCAAAATTGACCGTATTGAACCGGTTATCCGTAATGATGCACACAAGATTATCGAAGAGTGTATGATTCTGGCTAACATCGCTTCTGCCTCTTTAGTTGAAAAAGCCAAAGAGCCTGCCTTGTTCCGTATTCACGAATCGCCGGGTGAACTTCGCCTGCAAGGTTTCCGCGATTTCTTGGGTGAGTTAGGTCTACACCTAAACGGTGGTCTAGAACCATCGCCAACTGACTATGCGGATTTGGTAAAACAAATCGCAGAGCGTCAGGACAAAGAACTGATTCAAACCATGCTGCTACGTTCAATGAAACAGGCCGTGTATAACGCAGACAACTGCGGGCACTTTGGTTTGGCGCTAAAACGTTATGCGCACTTTACTTCACCAATTCGTCGTTACCCTGATTTATTGCTTCACCGTGCAATCAAATACTTAATTGCCAAAGAAGAAGGGCGTAACCAAGATCGTTGGACTCCGACAGGTGGTTTCCATTACTCATTCGATGATATGGATGTGTACGGCGAGCAATGTTCGATGACCGAACGTCGTGCAGATGATGCAACCCGTGAAGTTTCTGACTGGCTCAAGTGTGAATACATGCAAGACCATGTTGGCGAAGAACTTGATGGCGTAATTGCTAACGTTACTAGTTTTGGCTTCTTTGTTCGCCTAACCGAGTTGCACATTGATGGCTTAGTGCATATTTCATCACTAGCGAATGATTACTATCAATTTGACCCGATTGGTCAAAGACTTATCGGTGAAAGTTTCGGTGCGATTTATCGTTTAGGCGACGCGGTGAAAGTGAAAGTCCTTTCGGTCAATCTCGACGATCGTCAAATTGACTTTGAATTAGTCGAAACAAGTCGTAAGCTACGCGGCAAAGGCAAGACCGCGAAGAAGCGAGCAGCGGAAGCACAGAAAAAAGCGAAAGAGAAAAAACGCGGTATTAAAGCCAATAAACCGGGTCGCAAAGCTTCACCTAACGTTGAGCCGACTAAACGACCAGATGGCACTCCTGTTGAAAGTAACAATGACGGGAAAGGTAAGAAACCTAAAGTTCGCAAGGCAACCAAGAAGAAGCCAAACAGTCGTCCAAGAAAGACGAAACGAACTAAAAAGCCATCAGCTGAATAAAGAAACAGGTTAACTAATGAGTAACGAATTTATTTACGGCATTCACGCAGTTAAAGCAGTGCTTGCTCGTGAGCCAGAGCGTTTCATCGAAGCGTTTGTATTGAAAGGCCGTCAAGATGATCGCCTAATGCCAATTCTAAATGAATTGCAGATGGTTGGTGTATCAATCCAGCAAATGGGTCGTAAACCACTTGATGACAAAGCCCGTGGTGCAAACCACCAAGGTATCATCGCACGAGTTAAGCCAGCGAAGCAGCTTAATGAGAATGATTTAGATGACATTATCGCTAAGCATGAGTCGCCACTGCTGCTGGTACTCGATGGCGTGACAGATCCGCATAACTTAGGTGCTTGCCTACGTAACGCAGATGCTGCAGGTGTTGCTGCGGTTATCGTACCAAAAGATAAATCAGCACCTATGACAGCTACGGTAAGCAAAGTGGCGTGTGGCGCAGCTGAAACCGTGCCACTGGTTCGTGTAACCAACTTGGCGCGTACAATGCGTGCATTGCAAGAGCAGGGTATCTGGTTTGTTGGTACTGCTGGTGAAGCAACACATGATATCTATCAAGCAAAACTGACTGGTCCACTAGCCATTGTGATGGGTGCAGAAGGTGACGGTATGCGCCGTTTAACTCGTGAAACCTGTGATGACCTGATTAAGATCCCAATGGCGGGTAGTGTGTCGAGCTTAAATGTATCGGTAGCATCGGGTGTTTGCCTATTTGAAGCGGTTCGCCAACGCCTAGCGAAATAATCAGCGATTCCCCTCTATTTATATACATCAGTTTATACAACTGAAACGCAGGCTGAATGTTCAGCCTGCGTTTTGTTTTTATATCACTGCGTATATGAGTGTCGGGACTAATACTCAGATTAATGCATGAGAGTGGAAAATCCTTCGTTTATTTTCTGCTCAGACCTTGCAGATAAAACTGTGATCTGTATAATGCAGCGCACTGGTTAAGCCAGTTGTGAACCAATGAGCGGCGAGGAGCCGATTTATCTTATTGATATATCGGGTAATGTAGACTCAGCTTATGTTCGCGGTTAATACAATTAGCTATCTTTTCTTCGGAAAAACTATCCCCAAAGGTGACTTTGGTATGTAGGGATAGTTAATCGAAAATTAACTGACAATGCGTCCTAATCTTGGATGCTACGGTTTCACATAAATCAATCGGCATTCTCTCGTTTTGTACGGGTTTGAGTGGCGATATTGTTTGTGTAATTTTTAATTATTGGAGCTCTGTCTCATGCAGAACCAACGTATCCGTATCCGCCTAAAAGCATTCGATTACAAACTAATCGACGCTTCTACAGCGGAAATCGTTGAAACAGCTAAGCGCACAGGCGCACAGGTTCGTGGTCCAATCCCACTACCTACTCGTAAAGAGCGTTTCACAGTTCTTATCTCTCCACACGTTAACAAAGATGCACGTGACCAGTACGAAATCCGTACTCACAAGCGTTTAATCGACATCGTTGAGCCAACAGACAAAACTGTTGATGCACTGATGCGTCTAGACCTTGCTGCGGGCGTTGACGTTCAAATTAGCCTAGGTTAAGGGAGATTAGAATAATGATTGGTCTAATCGGTCGTAAAGTGGGCATGACCCGCGTATTTACTGAAGAAGGCGTTTCTATCCCAGTAACTGTTGTTGAAGTAGAAGCTAACCGTGTATCTCAAGTTAAAACTCTTGAGACTGATGGTTACGCAGCTATCCAGGTTACTGCTGGTTCAAAGAAAGCTAGCCGTGTAAACAAAGCTGAAGCAGGTCACTTTGCTAAAGCTGGTGTTGAAGCTGGTCGCGGTCTTTGGGAATTCCGTCTAGAAAACGGCGAAGAGTTCGCAGTTGGCGCTGAGCTAACAGTTGAACTATTCAACGAAACTAAGAAAGTAGACGTTACTGGTACATCTAAGGGTAAAGGTTTCCAAGGCGCTGTTAAGCGTTGGAACTTCCGTACTCAAGATATGACTCACGGTAACTCATTGTCTCACCGTGCTCCTGGTTCTATTGGCCAATGTCAAACTCCAGGTCGCGTATTTAAAGGCAAGAAAATGGCAGGTCACATGGGTGCTGAGCGTGTAACGACTCAAAACCTAGAGATCGTACGTGTTGACGCTGAGCGCAATCTGCTTCTTATTAAAGGTGCAGTACCAGGCTCAACAGGCGGCAACGTGATCGTTAAACCAGCTGTTAAAGCATAACGTCTCAGGAGTAAGTAATGGAACTAATGGTTAAAGGTGCTGATGCACTAACTGTTTCCGAAACTACTTTCGGACGTGAGTTTAACGAAGCTCTTGTACACCAAGTAGTTGTTGCGTTTGCAGCAGGTGCTCGTCAAGGTACACGCGCTCAAAAAACACGTTCAGAAGTTTCTGGCGGTGGCGCTAAGCCATGGCGTCAAAAAGGTACTGGCCGTGCACGTGCTGGTACAATTCGTAGCCCAATCTGGCGTACAGGTGGTGTTACTTTTGCTGCGAAACCACAAGATCACAGCCAAAAAGTAAACAAAAAAATGTACCGCGGTGCTATGAAGAGCATTCTTTCTGAGCTAGTTCGTCAAGAGCGTCTAATCGTTGTTGATAACTTCTCTGTAGAAGCACCAAAGACTAAAGAGCTTGTAGCTAAGCTTAAAGAGCTTGAGCTAACTGACGCGCTAATCGTGACTAGCGAAGTAGATGAGAATCTATTCCTAGCAGCTCGTAACCTATACAAAGTTGACGCACGTGACGTTGCTGGTATCGACCCAGTTTCACTAATCGCGTTCGACAAAGTTGTAATTACTGCTGAAGCAGTTAAGCAAGTTGAGGAGATGCTAGCATGATCACTGAAGAGCGTATCCTAAAAGTTCTACGTGCTCCGCACATCTCTGAAAAAGCAACTATGGCAGCTGAGAAAGCGAACACTATCGTTTTCAAAGTAGCTAAAGATGCAACTAAAAAAGAGATCAAAGCAGCTGTAGAAAAGCTTTTTGAAGTTGAAGTTAAGTCTGTAAATACTCTTATCACTAAGGGTAAGACCAAACGTCAAGGTCTACGCCAGGGTCGCCGCAGCGACGTTAAGAAAGCGTACGTTACTTTGGCTGAAGGTCAAGATCTTGACTTTGTTGGCGGCGCGGAATAACAGGAGTAGTTGAGAAATGGCTATTGTTAAATGTAAGCCGACTTCGGCTGGTCGTCGTCACGTTGTTAAAGTTGTAAACGCTGACCTACACAAAGGTAAGCCTTACGCACCACTTCTAGAGAAAAACTCTAAGAACGGTGGTCGTAACAACAACGGTCGCATCACAGTACGTCACATCGGCGGTGGTCACAAGCACCACTACCGTGTAATTGACTTCAAACGTACTAAAGACGGTATCCCAGCGAAAGTTGAGCGTCTAGAATACGATCCAAACCGTAGCGCGAACATTGCACTTGTGCTGTACGCAGACGGTGAGCGTCGTTACATCCTTGCACCTAAAGGTGTTGTAGCTGGTGATGCTATCCAGTCTGGTGCAGACGCACCGATCAAAGCTGGTAACGCACTTCCAATGCGTAACATCCCAGTAGGTTCAACTGTACACAACGTTGAACTTAAGCCTGGTAAAGGTGGTCAGCTAGCTCGTTCGGCTGGTGCATATGCTCAAATCGTTGCTCGCGACGGTTCATATGTAACTATCCGTCTACGTTCTGGCGAAATGCGCAAAGTTCTTTCTGAAGGTCGTGCAACGATCGGTGAAGTTGGTAACTCTGAGCACATGCTACGTGAACTTGGTAAAGCTGGTGCTAACCGCTGGCGCGGTGTTCGTCCAACCGTTCGCGGTGTGGTAATGAACCCAGTTGATCACCCACACGGTGGTGGTGAAGGTCGTACATCAGGCGGTCGTCACCCAGTATCACCTTGGGGTATGCCTACTAAAGGCTTCAAGACTCGTAAGAACAAACGCACTGACAAGTACATCGTACGTCGTCGTAACAAGTAATCTATATAAAGAGGAATCGCCATGCCACGTTCTCTCAAGAAAGGTCCATTTATTGACCTACACTTGCTGAAGAAGGTAGAGAAAGCGGTGGAAAGCGGAGACAAAAAGCCTATTAAGACTTGGTCCCGTCGCTCAATGATCATCCCTACGATGATCGGTTTGACCATCGCTGTCCATAATGGTCGTCAGCACGTACCAGTTTTCGTAACCGAAGAAATGATCGGTCACAAACTGGGTGAATTCGCACCAACTCGTACTTACCGCGGTCACGCTGCGGATAAGAAAGCTAAGAAGCGTTAAGGAGTAGATGATGGAAGCATTAGCTAAACATAACTTTGCTCGCATTTCGCCTCAGAAAGCTCGCTTAGTTGCAGATCAAATTCGTGGTAAATCAGTTGACCAAGCTCTAGAAATCTTGACTTTCAGCAACAAAAAAGCTGCTGAGCTAATCAAGAAAGTTCTTGAGTCAGCTATCGCGAACGCGGAGCACAACGAAGGTGCAGATATCGACGATCTTAATGTCGCTAAAATCTTCGTAGATGAAGGCCCTATCATGAAGCGTATTATGCCTCGTGCTAAAGGCCGTGCGGACCGTATCTTGAAGCGTTCAAGCCACATCACTGTTGTTGTAGCAGACGCTTAAGACTAGGAGAGTAAGCAATGGGTCAGAAAGTACATCCAAATGGTATTCGTCTTGGCATCGTTAAGCCTTGGAATGCTACATGGTTTGCTAACACCAAAGATTTCGCTGACAACCTAGACGGCGACTTCAAGGTACGTCAGTTCCTTACAAGCGAACTGAAAAAAGCGTCACTATCACGCATCGTTATCGAACGTCCTGCTAAGAGCATCCGTGTGACTATTCACACTGCTCGTCCAGGCGTTGTAATCGGTAAGAAAGGTGAAGACGTTGAGAAGCTACGCACAGCTGTAGCTAAAATTGCAGGTGTACCAGCGCAAATTAACATCGCTGAAGTACGTAAGCCTGAACTAGATGCGCAACTTGTTGGTGACAGCATCGCGTCTCAGCTAGAGCGTCGTGTGATGTTCCGTCGTGCTATGAAGCGCGCGGTACAAAACGCAATGCGTCTAGGTGCTAAAGGTATCAAAGTGGAAGTAAGCGGCCGTCTAGGCGGCGCTGAAATCGCACGTTCAGAGTGGTACCGTGAAGGCCGTGTGCCTCTACACACTCTACGTGCTGACATTGATTACGCAACTTCTTCGGCTCACACTCAATACGGTGTGATCGGCATCAAGACTTGGATCTTCAAAGGTGAGATCCTAGGCGGCATGCCAGCAGCTAACGCTGTAGAGCCTAAAGGCGATAAGCCTAAGAAGCAGCGCAAAGGCCGTAAGTAAGGAGTCGACAGATGCTACAACCTAAACGTACTAAGTTCCGTAAGGTTCAGACTGGTCGTAACCGTGGTCTAGCTAAAGGTACTGATGTAAGCTTCGGCGAATTCGGTCTTAAAGCTGTTGGCCGTGGTCGTCTAACTGCTCGTCAAATTGAAGCGGCACGTCGTGCAATGACACGTCACGTTAAGCGTCAAGGTAAAATCTGGATCCGTGTGTTCCCAGACAAACCAATCACAGAAAAACCACTTGAAGTTCGTCAAGGTAAGGGTAAAGGTAACGTTGAGTACTGGGTAGCCCAAATCCAACCTGGTAAGGTTATGTACGAAATGGGTGGTGTACCTGAAGAATTGGCACGTGAAGCGTTCCGCCTAGCGGCTCGTAAACTGCCATTCAAGACTACATTTGTAACTAAGCAGGTGATGTGATGAAAGCACAAGATCTACGCGAAAAAAGCGTTGAAGAGCTTAATGCAGAGCTTTTGAATTTGCTACGTGAACAGTTCAACTTGCGCATGCAAGCTGCAACTGGTCAACTACAGCAAACTCACACTCTGAAAGCTGTACGCCGTGATATCGCACGTGTGAAAACTGTTTTGACTGAGAAGGCAGGCGCATAATGAGCGAACAAAAACGTACTCAACAAGGTCGTGTTGTTAGCGACAAGATGGACAAGTCTATCGTTGTTGCTATCGAGCGCATGGTTAAACACCCAATTTACGGTAAATACGTAAAGCGCACGACAAAAGTACACGCACATGACGAAAACAACGAATGTGGCCTAGGCGACAAAGTTGAAATCGCAGAGTGTCGTCCACTGTCTAAGACTAAGTCTTGGACTTTGGTAAAAGTTGTAGAAAAGGCGAAGATTTAATCTTCACTCTTCTATAATAAAGCGGCTCCAAAAATTATTTTGGGGCCGTTTATTTTTTGACTACCCAATTAAAAAAAAGGGTGGTACAATTCGCGTCCCTTTTAAAGAGGCAGCCCGACCCGTGAGGGTCTAGTTTTTTTTATATTTAGCGGAGCACTAACATGATCCAAATGCAAAGTATGCTGGACGCAGCTGATAACTCAGGCGCTCGCAGCGTAATGTGTATTAAGGTTCTGGGTGGCTCTCACCGCCGTTATGCACATATCGGTGACATCATCAAAGTTACTGTTAAGGAAGCAATTCCTCGCGGTAAAGTTAAAAAAGGTGATGTACTGAAGGCGGTGGTAGTTCGCACCCGTAAAGGCGTACGTCGTCCAGACGGTTCTGTCATTCGCTTCGACCGTAATGCTTGCGTACTGTTAAATGACAATACTGAGCAACCAATCGGTACACGTATCTTTGGTCCTGTGACTCGCGAACTTCGTGGCGATAAGTTCATGAAGATCGTTTCACTGGCTCCAGAAGTTCTGTAAGGAGCACGTAAGATGGCAGCTAAAATCCGTCGTAACGACGAAGTAATCGTTCTTGCTGGTAAAGATAAAGGCAAGAAAGGTAAAGTAACTAAGGTCCTAGCAACTGGTAAAGTTATCGTTGAAGGCATCAACCTTGTTAAGAAACACCAAAAGCCGGTTCCGGCTCTAGGTCAACAAGGTGGTATCGTTGAGCAAGAAGCAGCAATTGATGTTTCTAACGTAGCGATCTTCAACACAGCTACTGGTAAAGCTGACCGTATCGGTTTCCGCATTGAAGACGGCAAGAAAGTTCGTTTCTTCAAGTCTAACGGCGAAACCGTTTCTAACTAATTAGAAGTAATTTGGAGTTCTACTATGGCGAAACTGCATGATTACTACAAGTCGTCTGTAGTCGCTGATCTGACCAAACAGTTCAGCTACACAAGCGTCATGCAAGTCCCTAGAATCGAGAAAATCACCCTAAACATGGGTGTTGGTGAAGCAATCAACGATAAGAAACTGCTAGAAAATGCAGCTGCTGATATGGCAACGATCTCTGGTCAAAAGCCACTTATCACTAAAGCTCGCAAATCTGTTGCTGGTTTCAAAATCCGTGAAGGCTACCCTATCGGTTGTAAAGTAACCCTACGTGGCGAACGTATGTGGGATTTTCTTGAGCGTTTGATTAACATCGCTCTACCACGTGTACGTGACTTCCGTGGTGTTAGCGCTAAGTCTTTTGACGGACGCGGTAACTACAGCATGGGCGTTCGCGAGCAAATCATCTTCCCGGAAATCGACTTTGATAAAGTTGATCGAGTGCGCGGTCTTGATATCACTATCACGACGTCTGCTGGCACTGATGAGGAAGGCCGTGCTCTGCTGGCTGCCTTTAACTTCCCATTCCGTAAGTAAGGTGAAGGGTTACTGTTATGGCTAAAAATTCTATGAAGGCACGCGAAGCTAAGCGTGCAAAACTTGTAGCTAAGTTCGCTGAAAAGCGTGCTGCGCTAAAAGTTATCATCAGCGATGTAAACGCATCTGAAGAAGATCGTTGGAACGCAGTTCTTAAACTGCAATCTCTTCCACGTGATTCAAGTGCATCTCGTCAGCGCAACCGTTGCAACCAAACTGGTCGCCCACACGGTTACCTACGTAAGTTCGGTCTAAGCCGTATCAAAGTTCGTGAAGCTTGCATGAAAGGCGAGATTCCTGGACTTCGTAAGGCTAGCTGGTAATTGCCACTTAATCATTTGGAGTAAAGTTTATGAGCATGCAAGATCCGATTTCGGATATGCTGACCCGCGTTCGTAACGGTCAGGCAGCAAACAAAGTTGCTGTTAAAATGCCTTCTTCAAAGCTTAAAGTTGCAATCGCTGCACTACTAAAAGCTGAAGGTTACATCACAGATTTCGCTGTTGAAGGCGAAGTAAAACCTGAGCTAGAAGTTACTCTTAAGTACTTCCAAGCTAAACCAGTAATTGAGCAACTAAAACGTGTTTCACGTCCTGGTCTGCGCGTCTACAAAAACAAAGACTCGCTACCAACAGTGATGGGCGGTTTGGGTATTGCTATCGTTTCTACTTCCAAGGGTCTGATGTCAGACCGTGCTGCACGTAAAGCAGGTCTTGGCGGTGAAATCATCTGCTACGTAGCATAATAAGGAGTAGAACATGTCTCGTGTTGCTAAAGCACCTGTCGCTATTCCAGCTGGCGTAGAGGTGAAACTAAACGGCCAAGAAATCACTGTAAAAGGTGCTAAAGGCGAACTTTCTCGCGTTCTTAACGACGCAGTAGTTATCGCTCAGGAAGATAACAACCTAACTTTCGGTCCTAAAGAAGGTGTTGTAAACGCATGGGCACAAGCTGGTACAGCTCGCGCTCTAGTTAACAACATGGTTGTTGGTGTTACTGAAGGCTTTACTAAGAAGCTAACTCTTAAAGGTGTTGGTTACCGTGCTGCTATGAAAGGCAACGCTGTAGGCCTAACACTAGGCTTCTCTCACCCAGTTGAGCACGAGTTGCCAGCGGGTATTAAAGCTGAATGTCCAAGCCAAACTGAAATCGTTATCACTGGTTGTGACAAGCAACTAGTTGGTCAAGTTGCGGCTGACATTCGTTCTTACCGTGCTCCTGAGCCTTACAAAGGTAAAGGTGTTCGTTACGCAGATGAAAATGTGCGTACTAAAGAAGCTAAGAAGAAGTAAGGTATCACTATGGATAAGAAAGCATCTCGCATCCGTCGTGCTACACGTGCACGTCGTAAGATTGCAGAACTTGGTGCAACTCGCCTGGTAGTACACCGTACTCCTCGCCATGTTTACGCACAAGTTATCGCGGCAAACGGCTCTGAGGTTATCGCAGCTGCTTCTACTGTAGAAAAAGCGATCCGTGAGCAAGTTAAGAACACTGGTAACGTTGATGCAGCTAAAGCAGTTGGTAAAGCTGTTGCTGAGCGCGCTCTTGAAAAAGGCGTAGCTTCTGTTGCATTTGATCGTTCTGGTTTCCAATACCACGGTCGAGTAGCGGCGCTAGCAGAATCTGCTCGCGAAGCTGGTCTGAAATTCTAAGGTAGGGTTGGAAGATGGCTAAAGAACAACAACAAGCTAATGATTTGCAAGAAAAGCTGATCGCAGTTAACCGCGTTTCTAAAACGGTTAAAGGTGGTCGAATCATGAGCTTCACTGCACTAACTGTAGTTGGTGACGGTAACGGTCGTGTAGGTTTCGGTTACGGCAAAGCTCGTGAAGTACCTGCAGCGATTCAAAAAGCAATGGAAAAAGCGCGTCGTAACATGACTACGATCGCTCTTAACGAAGGCACTCTTCACCACCCGGTGAAAGGTCGTCATTCGGGCTCTAAAGTTTACATGCAGCCTGCTGCTGAAGGTACTGGTGTTATCGCAGGTGGTGCGATGCGTGCAGTACTAGAAGTTGCTGGTGTACACAACGTACTATCTAAAGCATACGGTTCTACGAACCCTATCAACATCGTTCGTGCTACGATCGATGCACTAGGTAGCATGAAGTCGCCAGAAATGGTTGCTGCTAAACGTGGTCTAACTGTTGAAGCTATTTCGGAGTAAGAACACCATGGCAACTATTAAAGTAACTCAAACTAAGAGCTCAATTGGTCGTCTACCTAAGCACAAAGCGTGTCTTAAAGGTCTAGGCCTTCGTAAAATCAACCACACAGTAGAACTTGAAGATACTCCGTGCGTACGCGGTATGATCAACAAGGTTTACTACATGGTTAAAGTTGAGGAGTAATCAGAATGCGTTTGAATACTCTATCACCGGCTGCGGGCTCTAAGCCTTCTGCGAAGCGCGTAGGTCGTGGTATCGGTTCTGGCCTTGGTAAAACAGGTGGCCGCGGTCACAAAGGCCAAAAGTCACGTTCTGGCGGTTCAGTTCGTCCAGGTTTTGAAGGCGGTCAGATGCCTCTAAAACAACGTCTACCTAAATTCGGTTTCACTTCTCGTAAGAGCCTAGTGTCTGCTGAAGTTCGTCTAGCTGAGCTAGCGAAAGTAGAAGGTGACGTAGTAGATCTAAACAGCCTAAAAGCTGCTAACATCATCACTAAGAACATCGAATTTGTTAAAGTTGTTCTTTCTGGTGAAATCAGCAAAGCTGTGACTGTTAAAGGTCTACGTGTGACTAAAGGCGCTAAAGCTGCAATCGAAGCTGCAGGCGGTAAAATCGAAGAATAATCTTCGTAGGAAAGGTACAGATGGCTAAAAAACCAGGACAAGATTTTAGTAGTGCGAAAAATGGATTGGCGGAGTTAAAATCGCGCCTATTGTTTGTATTAGGTGCACTTTTAGTATTCCGTGCAGGTTCTTTCGTACCACTCCCTGGTATTGACGCTGCTGTACTTGCCGATTTGTTCGAACAGCAAAAAGGTACCATCGTTGAAATGTTTAACATGTTCTCCGGTGGTGCTCTTGAGCGTGCATCTATTTTAGCGTTGGGCATCATGCCGTATATTTCGGCTTCGATTGTTGTCCAACTGCTAACAGTAGTTCACCCAGCGTTAGCTGAACTCAAAAAAGAGGGTGAAGCAGGCCGTCGTAAGATCAGCCAATATACACGCTACGGCACGCTTGTACTTGCAACATTCCAAGCTATTGGTATTGCAACAGGCTTACCAAACATGGTCGATAATTTGGTGGTTATACCCCAAACCATGTTTACGCTAATTGCTACCGTAAGTTTAGTAACCGGCACCATGTTCCTAATGTGGTTAGGTGAACAAATTACAGAGCGCGGAATTGGTAACGGTATCTCGTTACTTATCTTTGCAGGTATTGTTGCTGGATTGCCTTCGGCAATCGGTCAAACAATCGAGCAAGCGCGTCAAGGTGAATTGCATGTACTTCTTCTGCTGTTGATTGGTGTACTAGCTTTTGCAGTTATCTACTTCGTTGTTTTCATGGAGCGTGGTCAGCGTCGAATCGTTGTAAACTACGCGAAGCGTCAACAAGGTCGTAAGGTATTTGCTGCACAAAGCACTCACTTGCCACTTAAAATTAATATGGCAGGTGTTATTCCAGCAATCTTCGCATCAAGCATTATCCTGTTCCCAGGAACACTGGCTCAGTGGTTTGGTCAGAACGGTGAGAGCAGCGCGTTCGGTTGGTTAACTGACGTGTCTTTGGCTCTTAGCCCAGGTCAACCACTGTATGTAATGCTTTATGCAGCAGCGATTATTTTCTTCTGTTTCTTCTACACGGCGTTGGTTTTCAACCCGCGTGAAACAGCAGATAACCTGAAGAAGTCTGGTGCTTTCGTACCCGGCATCCGCCCAGGCGAGCAGACAGCGAAATACATTGATAAAGTGATGACACGATTAACTCTTGCGGGTGCGTTGTACATTACCTTTATCTGTCTGATCCCAGAGTTCATGATGGTCGCGTGGAACGTTCGTTTCTACTTTGGCGGCACATCACTACTAATCGTAGTGGTAGTTATCATGGATTTCATGGCACAGGTACAGACTCATCTGATGTCTCAACAGTATGATTCTGTGTTGAAAAAAGCGAATCTGAAAGGCTATGGCCGTTAATACGGCGGTAGACTCAGATTTCATTTACGGAGTTTAGCAATGAAAGTTCGTGCTTCCGTTAAAAAAATCTGTCGTAACTGTAAAGTTATCAAGCGTAACGGTGTTGTTCGCGTGATTTGCAGTGAGCCAAAGCACAAGCAGCGCCAAGGCTAATCAGCAGAAATTTTTACTTGAAATGTAAGGTAGTGTCGAGTATATTCCTCGGCCTACCTTTTGCGTGCAAAAGAAGTAGTATCCCGCAACGTATCCATAACGGGCTTTGTTGCGGCTAATTCTTTTAAGAAACACTAATGGAGTGAATAATGGCCCGTATAGCAGGCATTAACATTCCTGATCAAAAACACGCTGTAATCGCACTAACTGCGATCTACGGCATCGGTAAGACTCGCTCTCAAGCTATCCTAGCTGAAGTGGGTATTGCTGAAGATGTTAAGATCAGTGAACTATCTGATGAACAGATCGATCAACTGCGTGATGGTGTAGCTAAGTACACTGTAGAAGGTGATCTACGTCGTGAAGTATCTATGAACATCAAGCGTCTTATGGACCTTGGCTGTTACCGTGGTCTTCGTCATCGTCGCAGTCTACCACTACGTGGACAGCGTACTAAAACCAACGCTCGCACCCGTAAGGGTCCGCGTAAGCCGATCAAGAAATAATCGGGAAGGTAGAGTACAATGGCTAAACAACCAACTCGCGCGCGTAAACGCGTTCGCAAACAAGTTGCAGACGGTGTTGCGCACATCCATGCTTCTTTTAACAACACAATCGTAACCATTACTGACCGTCAAGGTAACGCACTAGCTTGGGCTACTGCAGGTGGTTCAGGTTTCCGTGGTTCTCGTAAGTCTACTCCGTTCGCTGCACAGGTTGCTGCTGAGCGTTGTGCTGAAATGGCTAAAGAGTACGGTCTTAAGAACTTGGAAGTTATGGTTAAGGGTCCTGGTCCAGGTCGCGAATCTACTGTTCGTGCACTGAACGCAGCTGGTTTCCGCATCACAAACATCGTTGATGCTACACCAATCCCTCATAACGGTTGTCGTCCACCTAAGAAACGTCGCGTATAACGTTTCTAGGACTATTGGAGAAGAATCATGGCAAGATATTTGGGTCCTAAGCTGAAGCTTAGCCGTCGTGAAGGCACTGACTTATTCCTTAAGTCTGGTGTTCGCGCGATCGATACCAAGTGTAAAATTGATAACGCACCAGGTGTACACGGCGCTCGTCGCGGTCGTCTATCTGAGTATGGCGTTCAGCTTCGTGAGAAGCAAAAAGTTCGTCGTATGTACGGCGTTCTAGAAAAACAATTCCGTAACTACTACAAAGAAGCTGCGCGTCTTAAAGGCAACACAGGTGAAAACCTACTTCAGCTTCTTGAAGGTCGTCTTGATAACGTAGTTTACCGCATGGGCTTTGGCGCAACTCGCGCAGAAGCACGTCAGCTAGTTAGCCACAAAGCTATCCTAGTAAACGGTAAAGTTGTAAACGTTCCTTCTTTCAAAGTAGCGGCTAACGACGTTGTTTCTATCCGTGAGAAAGCTAAACAGCAATCTCGCATTAAAGCAGCTCTAGAAGTTGCAGAACAACGCGAAAAACCAACTTGGATTGAAGTAGATGGCGGTAAGATGGAAGGTACGTTCAAGCGTTTGCCTGAGCGTTCAGATCTATCTGCTGACATCAACGAACAATTGATCGTCGAGCTTTACTCTAAGTAAGGTTTAAACTAAAGAGAGGACACAATGCAGGGTTCTGTAACAGAATTTCTTAAGCCACGTCTTGTTGACATCGAACAAATCAGCACGACTCACGCAAAAGTAACTCTTGAGCCGTTAGAGCGTGGTTTTGGCCATACTCTGGGTAATGCACTTCGCCGCATTCTACTATCTTCTATGCCGGGTTGTGCCGTAACAGAAGTAGAGATTGAAGGCGTTCTACACGAATACAGCACGAAAGAAGGCGTTCAGGAAGATATTCTTGAAATTCTTCTAAACCTTAAAGGTTTGGCTGTGCGCGTTGCTGAAGGCAAAGATGAAGTATTCATTACACTGAACAAATCAGGCTCAGGCCCTGTGGTTGCAGGTGACATCACCCATGACGGTGATGTAGAGATCGCTAACCCAGAACACGTAATTTGTCACCTAACGGATGACAACGCTGAGATCGCTATGCGCATCAAAGTTGAACGTGGTCGTGGTTACGTTCCAGCTTCTGCTCGTATCCATACTGAAGAAGATGAGCGTCCTATTGGTCGCCTACTGGTTGACGCTACGTACAGCCCAGTAGACAAGATTGCTTACTCTGTTGACGCGGCTCGTGTAGAGCAACGTACAGACTTAGACAAGCTGATCATCGACATGGAAACGAACGGTACTCTAGACCCTGAGGAAGCTATCCGTCGTGCAGCTACTATCCTAGCTGAACAATTGGATGCGTTCGTAGATCTTCGTGATGTACGTGTACCTGAGGAGAAGGAAGAGAAGCCAGAATTCGATCCGATCCTACTGCGTCCTGTAGACGATCTTGAACTAACAGTTCGCTCTGCTAACTGTTTGAAAGCAGAAGCGATTCACTACATCGGTGATCTTGTACAGCGCACTGAGGTTGAGCTACTTAAAACGCCTAACCTTGGTAAAAAATCTCTTACAGAGATTAAAGACGTACTTGCATCACGTGGTCTTTCTCTGGGCATGCGCCTAGAAAACTGGCCACCAGCGTCTATCGCTGAAGATTAATCGATACTAGTTAGAAGGATTAGGTCATGCGCCATCGTAAGAGTGGTCGTCAACTCAACCGCAACAGCTCACATCGCAAAGCGATGTTCAGCAACATGGCTAGCTCTCTAGTACGTCATGAAGTTATCAAGACTACATTGCCAAAAGCAAAAGAGCTACGTCGCGTAGTTGAGCCTTTGATTACACTAGCTAAGACAGACAGCGTTGCTAACCGTCGTCTAGCATTTGCACGTACTCGTGACAACGAAGTAGTTGCAAAACTATTTAACGAACTAGGTCCACGTTTTGCTGCTCGTCAGGGCGGTTACACACGTATCCTAAAAGCTGGCTTCCGTGCTGGTGATAAAGCTCCAATGGCTTACATTGAGCTTGTAGATCGCCCAGCTGCTGAAGAAGCTGCTGAGTAATCTCAGAAGTTCGTAAAGAACGGAAAAGCCGAGCGTTAGCTCGGCTTTTTTGTATCTGTCATATTGTTTCATCAATTGAATCTAGCTTGCTGGCTGCCATAATTGGCTAAGTGAGCCTAGTAGTCCTTCACTCGCTCCCCCATCTCCTAGATATTGTAAAATTAACGGCGCAAATTGACTGATCATTGATGGGTCTAAACCGACTTTGCTAAACGCACTCTGCACGGCGCCTAAATTTTCGATACCGCCTAATAGATTTTGTGCGCTAGAAAGCTCTGACATACCCGGAATTAATGACTGGAGTTCATTACTGTATTCTGGCGAAAGTTGATTGCCGGCCAATGCGAGCAGCGCCCCCGAACCTGCGGTTGCTTGATCGCCAGAAATAGACAGCTGGTCAGTAAGAAGGTTTGTTAGTGGTGATTGGCTAGTGCCAGTTAAAGAGTCGCTTACCATATCAGTAAGGCCCTTTGTTGAGTCTGAATCTTTTAGTAGGTCACCAAAGGCAAAGCTATGGCTACTAAATATGACGAGGCTTACGGCGAGAAGAGTCTTCTTCATTGTTTTCTCCTTTTATAGTTATACCGATTCTTTTAACTTTCTGAGCATCAAATGAATGGAATTGGTATTTGTCTGTTTAGCTTAGACAAAAAAAGCGACGCTAGAGCGTCGCTTTAAAACTATTTGAGGGAAAACTCAATTATAGGATGTCTAGAAGTTCTACTTCGAAGACAAGCGCTGCGTATGGAGGGATAGCAGCACCAGCGCCACGCTCACCGTAAGCTAGGTCTTGAGGGATGTATAGTTTCCACTTAGAACCTACAGGCATTAGTTGAAGTGCTTCAACCCAACCTTTGATAACGCCAGTTACTGGGAACTCAGCAGGTTGACCGCGAGATACAGAGCTGTCGAAAACAGTACCGTCAGTTAGCTCACCGTGGTAGTGAACGCGAACTTGCTTGTCAGAAGTTGGGATTTCACCAGTACCTTCTGTGATCACTTCGTACTGAAGACCAGATTCTAGAACGGTTACTTCTGAACGTAGAGCGTTGTCTTTTAGGAACGCTTCACCGTCAGCCGCAGCCGCTTTTGCAGCTTCAGCTTGAGCTGCTTGAGCGCGTGTGTGAAGCTCTTGTAGTGCTTTGTTGATTTCATCAACTTCGATAGCTGGCATATCACCAACAAGTGCAGTTGCGATACCTGCCGCGATAGCGTCAACGTTTAGACCTTCAAGACCAGAACCTGCTAGTTGCTGACCCATCTGTAGACCAATACCGTAGCTTGCTTTTTGCTCTACAGTTTCAAATTTAACTTCAGACATGGTGTCTCTCTTTCATCGGTGTATAAAGTGGTACAGGATACCAGTAATACAGATAGGATGAAACGGTGCACCGTTTGATGAATCAATGTCATAGCAATGTGGGACTGCGATCTTATTTTTAAGTCTCAAACCGCAGTTTTGACCGAACCATTACTTTCCAAGACGAAATTTTCTATACTCGGAAAGGTTAGATTTTTATACTTGTTGTCAGAGAAGTTTGGAGACATGCTGCAATGAACCGCCGGAAAAAAAAGCCACAACAAGTCGATTACCTTGAGTTAATCAAGCAAAAGTGGTCTTCGATAGATTGGAAACAACTTAAAAGCCAAGCTCAAGAAAAGTGGTCAGGGTTACCTAAGCCCCATCAAAGAGCATTAATGGTATTGGTGCCGGTTGTTTTATTATTGGCGCTGATTCCTTTTCCGCAGAGTCAACCAGAGCAACAGCAACAAGCCCCTGCTCAACGAGTGGAAATTGCCATCAACACTCAAAGTTTAAGCGAACAGGGCGAGAAGGCTCAACACGAGTTACAGTCAGAGCAGTGGCAAGAGTATCAAGTGAAAAAAGGCGACACACTAGCGCAAGTATTCCGCGCCAACGAGTTACCGATGAAAGACTTGAATGCATTAGTTAAAGTGGAAGGGTCAGATAAACCATTAAGTAATATTCGCGCAGGCCAGCTTGTGCGTTTCAAACTCGCTAATGATGGCAAGTTGGATATATTACAACTTGAGAAGTCGTCATCATCAGTGATGTTCTTTAGGTTGTCAGACGGTGGTTTTGGCAGAAGTAAGTAAATGCTTACTTGGATTTAATTCCACGATGAAACAACGATTTGATCGGTAGCAATGGCATTATAATCAGCGCAATACCTATTGCAGTCAGCCAGTCTGGTATCTCATCAAACCACCACACGCCAAACAAACCAACAAAGATTAGCCCCGAGTATTCCGCCAAAGCGATTTGGCCAGCCGGGGCTTTTTTGTATGCTTTAACTGCGCATCCGTTATAGAGAAGAATCAACAATGCACTGGCTGCAACAAGAGCGATTTGCTCAAGATTAATCGGTTGCCAATGCCAATAGGCAAGAACGCCCGACACTGGGATGGACAGTAAGGATGTCCAAAATAGAGTGGTCACTACAGGTTGCTGCTGCGGTATTTTACGCGCGAGAATATTAAACAGTGCTAATGTGGTTGCCGTCCCTAAAGCAAATAAAGCCGCCCAATGGAAATGTGAAGGGCGCAGGACAATCAATACCCCGCAAAAGCCGATGACAGTCCCTATGACTTTGCCAATAGGTGGTACTTCTTTCAGTAACCAGACTGATAATGGCAGCATAATAAGTGGCGCGGCATAGATGATCGCGTTGGCTGTCGCCAAAGGTAAGTGAGTGATTGCTACCATCAGGCAGCCACTGCCAATTATGATCAGAAGGGATCTGGTCGCGGTAAGGTAAGGGGCAGTTAATGTTCGTTGCTGTTTAGATTGATGTAACCAGATTGGGGTGATTAGTGCGACGGACAGTAACTGGCGGACAAAAATATATTGATAAGGCGAAATTCCGCCATGTAATAGTTTGACCGCCACGTCAGATAATGACGCAGAGAGATTCCCTAGCACTAATAAGATAACACCAACAGTAACGGCACTCACATTCACTAATTATGCACCCGTTTCATATCGATGTGGGGAATGTCGTCTTCTAAGTACATGTCCGAAGTTTGCACAAAGCCATGTTTGATATAGAACTCACGTAGATGCTGCTGGGCACCAATTTCAATATCGCACTTAGGCCAAATGGCTTCACATTGATTAATGGCTTGTTTGAGTAACTGATGGCCGATACCGTCGCCACGATACTCCATCGAAGACGCAACGCGGCCAATACTTACCGATGGGTAACTGATTCCTTTACCTAATAAGCGGGCATACGCGACAAGCCGCCCCTTTTGGTAGCCGAGCAGGTGGTGCACGTCCGCAAGGGTATCTTTGCCATCCAAATCAGGGTAAGGACAGGTTTGCTCAACGACGAACACATCAACTCGTAGTTGAAGAAGTTGATATAGCTGTGTAGTGGTGAGCTGCGAAAAAGGTAGAGTCTTCCATTCGATCATATTGCTAACTGCTTGTTTATTAGTCGTTTAGAATCAAGGTAGCAGTTATCTAATCGCTATGCATTAACCTTTGTTAATTCGACTCTTTATTCGGCTGAGGCTGATCGACGAGATCCCAAGGTAGGCGGCAATATGATAGTCGTTCAATCGCTGTTCTAAATCGGGGAATTGCTGACAGAACAATTCATAACGTTGTTCTGGTGTGTAGAGCAGCATGAAGCGTTCTTTCTGCTCTTTGTAAATCAGCTGAGTCTCGACCAGCTTTAAATATATAGGATGGCTCTCAGCTCTCCACCGCTTTAACACGTCGATAGGTAAGCAGATGATATGACAGTCTGTCAGTGTTTCGATTAGATATGGCGAGCCTTGTTGCTTAATCACCGCTTCTAAACTGAGAATCCAATCTTGTTCCCAGTAAAACTCTTTGCTGAATGACTTACCTTCTTCCGTTAAGTAACTGGCTTGGCATAAGCCATGAACAATAAAGTAAATGGATTGTGCGGAGCCGCCTTGTTCAACCAGTATTTGTCGGGTTGGCAGTTGCAACTCAGTGGCATATTGGTTGATTTGCTCAATCTCTTCGGTATTAAAGCCATGTTCTTCAAGGTGCTGGATAAACGTTGCGTCCATAACGGAATCTCTATCATTCAGAAAAATAAAAAGCCGCTATATTAATAGCGGCTTTGTCGTGGTTAGGAAAGTCGATTATTTCTGTAAATCGATTTGGTATACCGCGAAACCAACATCATCAGTTGCTACACGTTTCATTGGGTATTGGCCTTTGTCCTTGATGAACTTAGCGGCTTTCTCACTTGGTGACGTTTCAAAGCGAATGTCTAGCTTAGTATCCGACTTAATCGGTGCGAATGACCAGTTATTGTCTGCACTTGGTTGGAACTCACCTTTTTCATTGCTCACGCGAGTGATGTATGAAGCAATAACCGAGCGGTTTTCATCTGGTGAATCAAATGCCACAAACTCTGAGCCAGTACCTGGGAACTTGTTGCTGTATGCGCGGTAGTTGTTGGTTGCGATGATGAAGTCTTGCTTCATATCGATAGGTTTACCTTGGTAAGTTAGGTTAACGATACGCTCAGCGCCATCATTAAGCACTTTACAGTCACCATCGTATTTAGCTGGCTGTGTCACATCGATTTGGTAGTTTAGGCCATCGATAACGTCAAAGTTGTAAGTGCGGAAACCATCCCAGTTGATAAGGCTTTGTGGTGCAGTGCTGTTTACATCAATTTGCTTAAACTGGCCTGCAGTACACTCGAGCCATTCTTTGACTTCTTTACCGCTCACCTTCATTGCGACTAGCGTGTTCGGGTATAGGTAAAGGTCTGCTGCGTTACGGAAAGTGAGCTGACCGGATTCAACTTCAGTAAAACCAGATGGGTCATCTTTACGACCGCCCGCTTTAAACGGCGCTGCCGCAGATAGAACAGGGATATCTGCTAGGTCTGGATCACCTTGAATAAAGCGTTCTACGTAATCTTTTTGCGCTAGGTTAACAATCTGTACCGTAGGGTCATCTTGCACAAGCGCTAAGAAGCTGTACATCACATCGTTCGCTTTACCAATGGGTTGGTTGACGAAATCACGAGTGCCTTTATGGTCCGCTTCTAGAGCTTTCACCATGTCTTTATCAGCTTCAGCGAGAGATTTTTTGTTTACTTTGTCGTAAATCGGGCGTGCTTCAGATTGGCCTTTCACCACAACCCATTTGCCATCTTTCTCTTTCAGCTCTAGATCGATAACCCCAACATGGCTACCCCAACGACCCGGCATGACAGATGCGACGCCATTGATGGTACCGTTTTGGTTATCGACACCTTGAATGCCATCAAAACCTTTACCCGGGAATACTGCATGAGAGTGACCAAATGCGATCGCATCAATACCCTCTACTTCCGCTAGGTAATAAGTGGAGTTTTCTGCGCCCATTTTGTAAGGGTCAGAAGAAACGCCAGAGTGAGGGATCGCAACGATAACGTCAGCGCCTTCTTTCTTCATTTGTGGGACAAGTTCTTCGGCTGTCTCTTTGATGTCTTTAGCGAAGACTTTGCCTTCTAGGTTTTTCTTATCCCAAACCATGATTTGTGGTGGAACAAAACCAATGTAACCCACTTTGATTTCATGCTCTGCACCATCCACATCCTTAAAGGTATGCGATTTAATGATGTAAGGCTTGAAGTAATGTTTGCCCGTTGCTTTATCAAATACGTTGGCACTGATGTAAGGGAAATCTGCGTCGTTGATGGTCTCAGCTAAGAACTCCAAACCATAGTTGAATTCATGGTTACCAATGTTGCCTACATCGTAGTTAAGTTGGTTCATCGCTTTATAAACAGGGTGAACTTCGCCGACTTCAATACCTTTATCCGCCATGTAGTCACCCATAGGGCTGCCTTGGATAAGGTCACCATTATCCACCAATACGCTGTTTTCTACTTCGGCGCGTGCTTGCTTTACCAGAGTCGCTGTTCGGGTTAGACCAATTTTCAGTGACGGTTTGTCTTTGTAGTAGTCGTAATCCATTACGTTGGTGTGAATATCTGTTGTTTCTACGATACGTAGTTTGATCGTATCAGCCATAGCTGGGACAGCCATGGTTAACATGCCGCCAAGTACGGCAATAGATAGAGGTTTCACTGCAACTTTCATTGTTTAGCTCCGGTAGAGTAAGTTAATCGCGGGTTAATGTAGCAAAACATTGTGAAACACTGATTTTACTACATATTAAAGTGTGAAGTAGAGCAATTACTTAACGCTATTCTGTCGTAGGTATCTCAATGTTGTTCAAGCTTTAACCATCTCAATAAACTCGCCTTATCAATAAATGGTATAAAAAATGAAATTTTAGAATTTCAGGTAATATATCGAGAAGGTCATAATGCATACATTCACATGGAAGGAATGCAATATGGCGAGCAAGGATAAGGTGGCGTCGTTTCCAGTTAGTCACCTACGAGCAAATCAAAATAAAGACAATCATCGCCCAATTTTCACAGGTAAAAGTCAGCTGCATAATGGAGAAGTTGCGCTAGTTGGAGCAGGGCCTGGTGATGCCGAGCTACTTACGATTAAAGCGCTGAGCTTTTTGCAGCAGGCAGATGTTGTTCTCTACGATTATTTGGTCTCAGATGACATTTTAGCACTGATCCCAGATGACACGATTTTAGTTTGTGTTGGCAAGCGTGCTGGCCATCACAGCGTTCCTCAAGAAAAAACCAACCAACTGTTAGTCGATTTCGCTAAGCAAGGCCATCGCGTTGTGCGAGTGAAAGGTGGCGACCCTTTTGTCTTTGGTCGTGGCGGCGAAGAGTTAGAAGTGTTAGCCGAAGCTGGGGTGAGTTTTCAAGTTATCCCGGGAATTACCGCAGCAGCGGGTGCAACCGCGTATGCAGGTATTCCACTTACTCATCGTGACTATGCTCAGTCGGCCATGTTTATCACTGGCCATTTAAAAGCGGAAAGTGACGAGATGGATTGGTCTACTCTGGCGCGTGGCAATCAAACGTTGGTGATCTACATGGGTTTGATGAAATCTGAATACATTCAATCTCAACTGCTTGAGTTTGGTCGTCAGCCCTTCACCCCAATTGCCATCATTGAGCGTGGCACACAAAGCTCTCAGAAAGTATTTACAGGCCAACTCTCACAGTTAGCTGAGTTGGCTAAAGATGCGCAATCACCTTCTTTAATCGTGATAGGAGAAGTGGTCGCATTATCGAACAAGCTGCAATGGTTCAACCAAGCAGACAGCACAACAGAACAACGTCATTACGCATAAGTAATTAGTCAGAATGCTCCAAGGAGCGGCAAAGGAAGCACCAACATGGACCAAGAACGTTTAACCCACCTCAAACAGTTAGAGGCCGAAAGTATTCACATTATTCGTGAAGTGGCTGCTGAGTTTGATAATCCGGTAATGATGTATTCAATCGGTAAAGACTCATCGGTGATGTTGCACCTCGCAAGGAAAGCTTTTTACCCGGGGAAAATCCCATTCCCTCTGCTGCATGTCGATACCGACTGGAAATTTAAGCAGATGATTGAGTTCCGCGATAAAACCGCGGAGAAGTATGGCTTCGAGCTTTTGGTTCATAAGAACCCAGAAGGTCTAGCAATGGGATGTAGCCCATTTGTCCATGGCTCATCTAAGCATACCGATATCATGAAGACTCAAGGCCTAAAGCAAGCACTCAACAAATACGGTTTTGATGCTGCATTTGGCGGTGCTCGTCGTGATGAAGAGAAGTCTCGTGCGAAAGAGCGCGTGTATTCATTCCGCGATAAGAACCACACATGGGACCCAAAAAATCAGCGTCCTGAGCTTTGGAAAACCTACAACGGCCAAATCAATAAAGGCGAGAGCATTCGAGTATTCCCGCTATCAAACTGGACTGAGTTAGATATTTGGCAATACATCTATCTAGAAAACATTGAGATTGTCCCTCTATACCTTGCGAAGACGCGTCCGGTTGTTGAGCGTGATGGCATGTTGATCATGGTTGATGATGACCGAATGAAGCTAGAGCCGGGTGAAGTGATTGAGGAGAAGAGTGTTCGCTTCCGTACTCTTGGCTGTTACCCACTGACAGGTGCGATTGAATCTGAAGCAAGCACGCTGACTGAAATCATCGAAGAGATGTTGGTGGCGACATCAAGCGAGCGACAAGGCCGAGCGATCGACCACGATCAGTCAGGATCGATGGAGCTTAAAAAGCGCCAAGGTTACTTCTAAGGATTAAGGACAAATACAATGAACAGTGCAGTAGAAGCTCAGTTAGCTGAGTTAGGTATCGAAGGTTACCTAAAACAACACCAATATAAGTCACTACTTAGATTCCTAACCTGTGGCTCAGTCGATGATGGCAAAAGTACTTTGATCGGTCGTTTGCTCCATGACTCAAAGCAAATTTATGAAGATCAACTAGCCGCGGTTCACTCTGATAGCCAACGCGTTGGTACAACGGGTGAGCGACCAGACTTAGCCCTGCTGGTCGATGGTTTACAAGCTGAGCGTGAACAGGGGATCACCATTGATGTAGCTTACCGTTATTTCTCGACTCAGAAACGTAAGTTCATCATTGCCGATACCCCAGGACATGAGCAGTACACACGCAACATGGCGACAGGTGCGTCGACTTGTGATCTCGCGGTGATCTTGATTGATGCTCGTAAAGGCGTATTGGATCAAACCCGCCGCCATTCATTTATCTCGAATCTACTTGGTCTTAAGCATTTCGTGGTGGCAGTAAACAAAATGGATCTTGTTGATTATTCACAACAGCGCTTTGAGCAGATCCGTGATGAATACATCGAGTTCTCGAAAAACCTCCGTGGTGAAATTGATATTCAGATCCTGCCTATTTCGGCATTAGAAGGCGATAACGTGGTTGAGCCGGGTCAGAATATGACTTGGTTTGAAGGCAAGCCATTACTCGAAATCTTAGAAGCGGTGGATGTAAACCAAGAGAAAGAAGTGGGTGAGTTCCGTTTCCCTGTGCAATACGTTAACCGCCCTAATCTCGATTTCCGTGGCTTCGCCGGTACGATTGCTTCTGGTGTCGTGAATGTCGGTGATTCAGTGACTGCGCTTCCTTCAGGTAAAAGTTCAAAAGTGGCTCGTATCGTGACTTTTGATGGTGATATTGATACTGCGTACGCAGGCCAAGCGGTAACACTCACCCTAGAAGATGAGATTGATGTTAGCCGTGGTGACTTACTCGTGCTTGAAGGCGCTAAAGTGGAATCCAGTAACCATTTACTTGCTGACGTAGTATGGATGACCGAGCAACCGCTTCAGCCGGGTCGTGAATACGACATCAAGATTGCTGGTAAGAAAACCGTTGGTCGTTTAGAGGCAGTTCGTCACCAATACGACATCAACAATTTATCTACTAGCACAGCTGTTGAGCTACCTCTGAACGGCATTGGCTTGTGTGAGTGGAGCCTAACCGAATCCGTGGCCATCGATAACTATACCCATTGCCAAGATACAGGTGGTTTTGTGGTGATTGATCGTCTAACTAACGTAACGGTTGGTGCTGGTCTTGTGCGTGAAAGCTTAAGCCAAATTGAACGTCAAACTGGTGATGTTTCTGCATTTGAAGTTGAGCTTAATGCTCTGGTTCGTAAGCACTTCCCACATTGGGAAGCCAAAGACATCAGTCAGCTATTGAAATAGTTAGCGAGTTAAACCTCTGAAGTAGGTAGTTGGGAAGTAGGGAAGCGTTATGTGGCAACAAGGAGTCGTGTTAGCAATCTTGCTTGGCATAGTGACATGCCTTGTTGTGACACGTATAAAACCGAGCTATATCTTTGCTGGAGCGGCATTCATTGCGTTCATGGCAGGTATGATAGAGCTGACAGATATCGCGACTAACTTCACCAACTCGTCACTTCTTACTCTAGTGCTCTTGATTCTTGCATCTTGCGCACTAGAGAAAACTTTGTTGATCAGCTGGGTCAGTCGCAGCTTATCGACAGGTAAGTTAGGCAGCGTCGTCGCCAAGATGGGGATCTCGACAGCGCTGCTCTCTTCCTTTACCAATAATACGGCTGTTGTGGTTTCGTTGATTGGTGCGATTAAACGTAACCAACAACATGCGCCTTCAAAACTGCTTATTCCTCTGTCTTATGCGGCGATCTTAGGTGGCACACTGACTTTGATCGGTACGTCAACCAACTTGATCATCAACAGTTTTGTAGAAGATGCCGGACTGCCAAGTCTTGGCTTTTTTACTCCGACAATGATCGGCTTGTCAGTGCTGTTTGGTGGCATGTTGATCCTAATTCCGCTGAGTTATCTATTACCAAGTTATGAAGATCAGTCGCAAGATGACTTGCCTTACTTTCTCGAAGCGCGGGTAGAGCCGGGATCACCTTTGGTGGGGCGTAGCATCAGTGAGAATAATCTGCGTGCCTTGCGTAAGTTGTTTTTAGCCGAAGTGATCCGAGATGGAAAAACCATGCCATCGGTTGATCCTGAGTTTGTTCTGAAAGCCAATGACCGCTTACTGTTTTGTGGCGATATTGAAAGTGTCGCGACCTTGCAAGAAATCCAAGGCTTAACCTTATTTGGTCAGCATCACCTTAATGGTCAGAACTTCATTGAAGTAGTAGTGAGTTCTTCAGCAAGTTTCTGTAATAAAACCCTTAAAACCAGCCATTTTCGTGATCGGTTTGATGCGGTAGTGGTGGCGATTCGTCGTGGTCATGAACGTTTAGAAGGTGGATTGGGTAACATCACCCTAAATGCCGGTGATACCTTGGTGCTAGTGCCCGGAAAGCGCTTTGAAGCTGAGCGACGTGCTCATCGAAAAGAATTCGTATTGGTGAATGATCTTGATTCTAGTGCCAAACTCGATCTGAATAAATCCAGCATGGTCTTACTTGGCTTTACTGGTGTCATTGCGCTGGCATTATTGGAGTTAGTGCCACTCATTAAAGGCTTGGCTGTTTTTCTGTTAGCTTCTTTGTTTCTTGGAATTGTTCAGTTGGGCGAATTACGCCGCCGTTTTCCAATCGATATTGTGGTGATAGTGGGGTCGGCGTTATCTATTGCTCAATTGATGCTGTCTTCAGGATTATCGGTCAAGTTAGGCCAAATGTTCATGGAAACATTTAATGGTTGGGGCGTATTTGGTGCGCTGGTGGCCACCTACTTGCTCACTTTAATTTTGACAGAGTTGGTGACCAACAACGCCGCTGCCGCTTTGGCGTTTCCTATTGGCTACAGTATGGCGATTGGCTACGGAGTTGACCCAATGCCATTTATCATGGCTGTGCTGTTTGGTGCGAGCGCCAGTTTTATTTCTCCTTATGGTTACCAAACCAACTTGTTGGTTTATAGCGTAGGTAACTACAAACTCACTGACTATGTAAGAGTCGGTATTCCTATTTCGATCGTGTACTCAGTGCTGGTTTTGGCGTTGATTCCACTTTTCTTCCCGTATTAAAAGGACAGTAGTAATGACAACGGATACTGTGACAAAAGATGAAAACATCGTTTGGCATCAACACAGCGTAGATAAGACGTTTCGTGCCAAAATCAAACAGCAAAAGCCAGTAGTATTATGGTTTACGGGACTGTCTGGCGCGGGTAAGTCGACGGTAGCTGGCGCTCTAGAGAATAAACTTGCAGAGCAGGGTTACCATACCTATTTACTGGATGGCGACAATGTTCGTCATGGGCTGTGTAGTGATTTAGGTTTCTCTGAGCAAGATCGTCGGGAGAATATTCGTCGAATTGGTGAGCTGTCTAAGTTAATGGCCGATGCGGGTTTGATTGTCTTGTCTGCGTTTATTTCTCCTCATCGAGCAGAGCGTCAATTAGTACGCGAAATGTTACCCGAAGGAGAGTTTCTAGAAGTGTACGTCAACGCCTCTTTGGATGTGTGTGAACAGCGTGACCCTAAAGGCTTGTACAAAAAAGCTCGTGCTGGTGAAATCCCTAATTTCACGGGGATTGACTCTGACTATGAAGCTCCACTCTCTCCAGAGATTGATTTGCCTGCCGGTGAACTGCCGATCGAAGCGCTAGTGGAACAATGCTTAACGGTACTCAAGCAAAAAGGCGTTATACAATAGAGATAGATGGTATCTGCAGTGCTTAGAGAGCTTTTGGGTTACCATGATCTAAAAGCTTATTATGCTCTAAAAGTAATTATGGCAGGGTAGTGAGGGGAAGGTTACCCATGATCCAAAAGCTACCTAAGCTGCACAAACGAAAAAGGCTTCCTAGTTAGGAAGCCTTTTTTCATGCAATTCAGATTACTCGAAGCAAATCTCGATGAAGGCATTACCCCATTGAGAGCTAAACGGCATGATGATGATTGCGCCTTCACACTTATGGCGAATTGTGTGGCCTTTACCTGATACCACAACCGGCGTTGCCATATCAAAATCAAAGCCGCTTTCTGCCAAAATACGTTTTGCACCACCAGTAACCATGTTGGTGATTTCACCTACCATGTCAGTCACTTCATCGTTGAGGCCATTTGGACGCTCACCAAGCATATTCTGCATGATTTCTAGTGCTAAGTTTTCATCGAAAGTGATCGACATAGAACCGCGAGTTTGCGGGCCTACCATCCCGATAAGGCCAGATACATCACCACGTGCAATTTCATCTTTTTTAACACGAGGTTTCTGTGGCTTCAGTTCCAGAGAAGCCATCGTTTTTAAAACGTTCATTAATGAAGCTAAAAACGGGTTAACAAATTCAGCGCGCATAATTTTCTTCTATATCTTTTATTCTTTAATTTCAGACGAACATGATTGACAAACACCATGTGATTCAATGACATGGTTAGATATTGTAAAGCCATGTTTTTCTGCATTACTAGCCAACAAGGCTACCAAACTATCATCTTGTAGTTCAATAACGTTGCCGCACTTGTCACAAATTAGCAGATGTGAGTAATGTTTATGAGCATTACAAGAGCAGCATTGAATGAAGCTATTGGTTGACTCTACTCGATGAATAAAGCCTTGCTCGAGCAAAAAATCCAACGCGCGGTACACTGTTGGTGGCTTTGCTTGTGGCTCACTGGCTTTTAAATCTTCTAGTAACTCATACGCGCTGGATGCCTTTGGGCTAGCGCAAATGAGCTCAAATACTCGTTTTCTTTGAGGCGTTAATCGAACACCTCGTGCTGCACATATATCTTCTATTTGCTTAATTAGCTCTTGGTCCAAACTCACCACCATAACTATTGGACTTTGTTAATAATATACCATTTAACAATGAATCGCGTTCATCATTAGTTGATTTATGAGTAGACCATCAATACTTTCGAGTTCGGTGAGGGTGAATCGGGTCGCTGTGCGGTCAGATCGTATAACTTACCTTATTTGCTCAAAAAACGATACCTAGAAGATTAATTGGCACACATCTTTGGAAGATATTACAATGTTCGGCTTATATTTGTTTGGCTAAAGCCACCTCATTAGACTGGAATTCAGACTCATGACTCACTTGTGCAAGTTCTCTGTCGCTCCAATGCTCGATTGGACTGACCGTCACTGTCGTTACTTTCACCGTTTATTATCAAGCGAAACATTGCTTTATACCGAAATGGTGACCACTGGCGCTATCATTCATGGTAAAGGTGACTTCCTTGCATACAATCAAGAAGAGCATCCATTAGCGCTACAATTGGGTGGTTCTAATCCTCAAGACCTTGCGACTTGTGCAAAGTTAGCCGCTGAGCGTGGTTATGATGAAATTAACCTAAACGTAGGTTGCCCGTCAGATCGAGTGCAAAACGGTCGCTTTGGCGCTTGCTTAATGGCAGAGCCTCAGCTGGTGGCTGATTGTGTATCGGCGATGAAAGAGGTGGTCGATATTCCTGTTACCGTTAAAACTCGCATCGGTATAGACGATCAAGACTCTTATGAGTTTTTAACCGACTTCGTATCTACAGTGTCAGAGAAAGGCGGTTGTGAGCAGTTTACGATTCACGCGCGTAAAGCATGGCTATCTGGTTTGAGCCCGAAGGAAAACCGTGAAATCCCGCCATTGGATTACCCTCGCGCTTATCAATTGAAGAAAGATTTTTCTCATTTAGTGATTGCTGTGAACGGCGGTGTGAAGACGCTGGAAGAAACCAAACAACATTTGCAGCACCTTGATGGCGTAATGGTTGGTCGCGAAGCTTACCAAAACCCATATATCCTTGCGGAAGTAGACCAGCAGATCTTTGGTCTAGATAAACCAGTGAAGAAGCGCAAGCAAGTCGTTGAAGAGATGTATCCATACATTGAACAGCAATTATCTAACGGCGCTTACCTAGGCCATATTACTCGCCATATGCTAGGTATCTTCCAAGGTATGCCGGGCGCACGTCAATGGCGTCGTCATATTAGTGAAAATGCTCATAAACCAGGGTCTGGTATTGAAGTGGTTGCTGCGGCTTTAGCTAAAATTCCACAAGAGTTGGATGTGTAAATTTTACCAACTCTACTGGTGAAATTTACCAATGTAGTATTTTAAAGCGCTCCCTAGTTAGGGGGCGTTTTTTATTTATATCGAAATATCAGTGGCTTAACAAATTTGTTCTAACTTGGCATGCTTTCTGCGATAGAGAGGGAAACAAAGGAGAAAAGCTATGTTTGAGTTAATCTTTATTTTGGTCTTCGTCGCGACGTTATTGGTAACGGGTATTACATTGGCGACCGTGTTCGGAGCTGCCGCTGTGGCTTTGGTTGTGATGGTATTGCTAGGCATGGTGAGCGCTGTATTGAATATCCTTCCTTGGATTATTGTGATCGCATTGGGATACTGGTTTTTCAAAAACTTCGTCTATTGTTCACGATAGATAGCGAAGCGAACAGAATGTGGTACTATCTTGTGCAGATAAACCGAGTTATTCAGTTCAGGAGCTAACAACAGATGAACAAGCCAGCATTAGCGCTAATGACCACAGCAGCATTGTCGATGGGTTCGACAGTCGCGATGGCAGAATCCTCCATCTCAGGTGATGTGGGTGCAGATATGTGGTTTGCTGATACTAAGATCGATGAGCAGCGCCGTGGCGATGCATCGGCGCCAACATTCTACTTCTCATTGGAGCACGAGCTAGCATACGTTCCTGATTTTAGTTTCCGTTACACCAGTGTTGATGCTGATTACGCAGGTTTTGATAAGTACGACTACACGTTTTACTACAAAATCTTAGAGCGTGAGTTAATGACATTTGATGCGGGTGTAATGCTAACTCAATACACCAATAGTCATTACCGCACTAAAGAGTCTGCAACACCAGTTTATAACTTCGACGAAACGACGTTTAACTGGTACGCGTATGCTGAAATTCATGTGCCAGATACTAACTTCGACATCATTGGTCAGTTCGATTTTAGTAATAGCAGCGGCATTAAAAGTGCTGATGTTATGACGGGTGTACAATACAAAATTGGTTTAGGTAATGGTGATCTTGCCCTACGCGGTGGTTACCGAGTGATTGATTTAGAGTTCACAGATCTTGCTGAGCAATCCCCAAACACTAACCAGTCATTTGTGTTTGTGAACGGTTTCTTCCTTGGAGCAGAGTACAACTTCTAAGCTTAGGGACAATCGGAATTTTTAGAACGCCGCTTTTTAAAGCGGCGTTTTTTTATACCTTTTTTTTATATCATTCTCGCTTTATTCGCAATTTAGTGCTCATGAGCCATGCTTGGTATTAATAGCTTTAATTATAAAAATGAGCATGGAAGCAATGACTATTAATGAACTGAGAAACTTGTATCGAGAAAACCAGTTGGTTGAGGCCATTATTGAACCGTCTGCGGAAGAAGGACTTTGGGTTGTTGAGTTTCGTCATTCGCAAGGTGGCTTTGTTATTCTAACGGATGCCCATGGAGAAGAGTGCCATTATGGCGATCTGGATATGGCGTCAAAATGTGCCATGGCGGTGGGGTTTAATCAGGTTCGAGTAGAAAATGAACGCTAACTTGTGAACGCGATGAGTGAGGTTCTTTAATTCAAAAAGTTATAAAACATTCACTTCTATTCTTTCTTGTTATTAAAGAGAGTGGTTAATCTATCATCACGCAATGAACAGGGATGTCGTGACCATGTCTTTAAATAAGAAAGAGTCCTCAAATGCAGAGCTCTCTCAGGGAAATACCCCAGAATTACCTTCAATCGCTAGTCCTTTGAATGACCAACAGCTAGGCCAGTTGCAGCAAACGGTTTCAAGTTTGTCTTCTCAGCAACTCGCTTGGGTAAGTGGTTATTTCTGGGGATTGGCTCAAAATCAACCAGCGGCAGCAGCAGCGCCAATTAATCAAGCCGCAGCGGTCGTAGCTGCGAAACCGGCTGGTAAGTTATCAATTATTTTTGCTTCGCAAACCGGAAACGCAAAAGGCGTGGCTGAAGCGTTAGAGCAAGAAGCGAAAGCGCTAGGCATTGATGCCCAGCTATTTGATGCGAGCGATTATAAAGGCAAAAGCTTCGCCAAAGAGACTCACGTTATTATCGTGGCTTCAACTAATGGTGAGGGTGAAGCGCCAGATAACGCCATCGAGCTGCATGAGTTCTTACAATCTAAGAAAGCACCTAAGCTACCAAACCTTCAGTATGGTGTGATTGGTTTAGGTGATTCGAGTTATGAGTTCTTCTGCCAGACAGGTAAAGACTTTGATGCCTTCTTATCTAAATTAGGAGCGACTCCGTTTATTGATCGTGTTGACCTTGATGTTGACTACGAAGCGCCAGCGGCAGAGTGGCGAGCTAAAGCACTAGAGATCGCTAAAGAAGCGCTTGCTTCCGGTACTGAAGCGGACGTTGTTCAACTACCTGTTGGTCAAGCTGCTCCGGGACATTCTCAATACAACAAGCAAAACCCATACACAGCGACTTTACTGACTAGCCAAAAGATCACGGGCCGTGATTCTGGCAAAGATGTTCGTCATATCGAAATTGATCTCGATGAGTCAGGTATTACCTATCAGCCGGGTGATGCGCTTGGTGTTTGGTATGAGAACAGTTCGGAGCTCGCCAATGCCATCTTGGCAAAGGTTGGGCTTTCTGGTGTTGAAAGTGTTGAAGTCGATGGTGAAAGCCTTTCTATTCATAGTGCATTGGTTTCTAAGTTTGAAATCACCACATCGAACCCACAGCTTGTCACTAAGTTCGCAGAGCTGTCTGCGAGTAAGAAGCTACAGAAGCTGGTGGAAGATAAAGACAAGCTGCGCGAATACGCAGGTAATACTCAAGTTATTGATGTATTAGCTGAGAAGAAAACCAAGCTATCCGCAGAAGGACTTGTCGGCTTATTGCGCCGCTTGACCCCTCGTCTTTATTCCATTGCTTCTGCTCAATCTGAAGTCGATGAAGAAGTTCATTTGACGGTAGGTGTCGTTGAATATCAAAAAGGCGAAGAGACTCGCTTTGGTGGTGCATCAAGTTTCCTTTCTCATCGCTTAGAAGAAGGCGGTGATGTGAAAGTGTTTATTGAAAACAATAACAACTTCAAACTGCCACAAGATGACAATCTACCCGTGATCATGATTGGTCCAGGTACAGGTATTGCGCCTTTCCGTAGCTTTATTCAAGAACGTGATAATAGAGATGCGGAAGGTAAGAACTGGTTGTTCTTTGGCGATCGTACTTTCACACAAGATTTCCTTTACCAAGTTGAGTGGCAGAAATATCTGAAATCGGGTTTGTTGACTCAGTTAGATGTTGCGTTTAGCCGCGATCAACAAGAGAAGGTGTATGTGCAGCACCGCATTCTTGAGCATGGCGAACAAGTATGGCAATGGATTCAAGAGGGCGCCTATATATATGTATGTGGTGATGCGACTCGTATGGCGAAAGATGTCAACGATGCACTTGTGACCGTGGCTGAGCAACACGGTGGCTTAGAGAAAGAGAAAGCAGAAGAATTTGTAAATAATCTGCGCAAGGAAAAACGTTACCAAAGGGATGTGTACTAATGAGCAAAGAACAACAAGAAGTACTCGGCGAAGTACTAGGCCCTTTGGCTGATAATGAGCGATTAAAGCGAGAGAGTAATTTCTTGCGCGGTACGATTGAACAAGATCTGCAAGACCGAATCACTGGTGGTTTTACCGCAGACAACTTTCAGCTTATTCGCTTCCACGGTATGTATCAGCAGGATGACCGTGATATTCGTAATGAGCGAACCAAGCAAAAATTAGAACCACTGCATAACGTAATGTTGCGCGCCCGTATGCCGGGTGGTGTGATTAAGCCAGAACAATGGCTTGCGATTGATAAGTTTGCTGAAGAGCACTCTATGTATGGCAGTATTCGCTTGACGACTCGTCAAACGTTCCAGTTTCACGGCGTATTAAAGCCAAATATTAAGTTAATGCATCAAACGTTGAATAGCATCGGTATTGATTCTATTGCTACAGCGGGCGATGTTAACCGAAATGTACTTTGTACTACCAACCCTGTTGAATCAGAGCTACACCAAGAAGCTTATGAGTGGGCGGCGAAGATCAGTGAGCATCTTCTTCCTAAAACCCGTGCTTATGCCGAGATCTGGTTAGACGGAGAAAAAGTAGAAACAACCGATGAAGAGCCAATCCTAGGAAGTAACTATTTACCACGTAAGTTCAAAACTACGGTGGTGATTCCTCCACAGAATGATGTTGACGTTCACGCGAATGACCTCAACTTTGTTGCTATAGCAAAAGACGGAAAGCTAGTTGGCTTTAACGTATTAGTTGGTGGTGGCTTGGCGATGACTCATGGCGATACATCTACTTATGCCCGCCGAGCAGATGACTTCGGATTTGTACCTCTTGAAAAAACGCTGGATGTGGCCGCAGCAGTGGTTACCACTCAGCGTGATTGGGGTAACCGTTCTAATCGTAAGAATGCTAAAACCAAATACACATTAGATCGTGTTGGTATTGATGTCTTCAAAGCGGAAGTTGAAAAGCGTGCAGGTATTCAGTTCGAAGAGAGTCGACCTTATGAATTTACCGAGCGTGGCGACCGAATTGGTTGGGTGGAAGGTATTGATGGCAAACACCACTTAGCGCTATTTATTGAAAATGGTCGTATTCTCGACTTCCCGAATAAACCGCTAAAAACGGGGATGGCAGAAATTGCGAAAGTCCATAAAGGTGACTTCCGTATGACCGCAAACCAAAACCTGATTGTGGCAGGCGTACCGACGGACCAGAAAGCGCTGATTGAAAAGCTTGCTCGTCAACATGGGTTAATGTCAGATGAAGTCAGCGAACAACGCAAGAACTCGATGGCGTGTGTGGCATTTCCGACGTGTCCATTAGCCATGGCTGAAGCGGAACGTTTTCTTCCTAGTTTTGTCACTGATGTAGAAGGTATCTTGGCAAAACATGGTTTACCGGAAGAAGAGAACATCATCTTACGTGTTACGGGCTGTCCGAATGGTTGTGGCCGAGCAATGCTGGCAGAAATCGGCTTAGTGGGTAAAGCTCCGGGTCGTTATAACTTACATCTAGGTGGAAACAGAGCAGGTACGCGTATTCCGAAGATGTATAAAGAGAACATTACCGATAAGCAGATCCTAGAAGAAATCGATCAGTTAGTCGGACGTTGGTCAAAAGAGCGTAATAAAGGGGAGTGCTTTGGTGATTTTGCAATTCGTGCAGGCATCATAGAAGAAGTATTCGTATCGAAGAGGGATTTGCATGCTTGATTCAACAACTAAACCAGATTTAAAGGCGTTACTCTCTTTAACCAAAACAGAGCAAATCCTGCATCTAACCGAAATAAACCTGCAGTTAGAAGAGATGACGGCGCAAGAAAGAGTTGCTTGGGCACTAGAAAATCTCGATGGTCAGCCTGCTGTGTCGTCAAGCTTCGGAGTACAGGCGGCCGTCATGCTGCATCTCGTTACTCAGGCAAAAGCAGATATCCCTGTCATTCTCACTGATACGGGATACCTATTTCCGGAAACATATCAGTTCATTGAACAACTGAGTGACAAGTTAAAGCTAAACCTAAAAGTGTACCGAGCGAAACAAAGCCCAGTATGGCAAGAAGCTGTATATGGGAAATTGTGGGAACAAGGTATAGAGGGAATAGAGAAATACAACAAGCTTAATAAAGTTGAGCCTATGCGCCGTGCTTTGGATGAGCTTGAAGTGGGTACGTGGTTTTCGGGTCTAAGAAGAGAGCAATCAAAGTCGCGAGCGAATCTGCCTATTCTGTCGATTCAAAATGGTGTGTTTAAGTTTCTGCCAGTTATCGATTGGACCAATAAAGATGTGCACTATTATTTAGAGCAACATGGTTTGCCTTATCACCCATTAAGAGAAGAGGGATACCTGTCTGTCGGTGATACCCACACGACTAAAAAGTGGGAGCCGGGCATGTCAGAAGAAGAAACCCGCTTTTTTGGTTTAAAACGTGAATGCGGTCTCCATGAAGATGACGGAGAAGAGCACGGTTCAGGGATTTAAACTCGGATAACTCACTAAAGGGCTGTTTTTAACAGCCCTTTTTATTGTTTTAAACATGTCATTGTGGATAACTTTGTGGGTATTTTGTTTGTTGTTTTGGGGTAAAGTTGAATAAATAAGGCTTTGAATGATAAATCACCATCTAAACCTTATTTTTGCAATTTTTTCAAAATAACGCTTGCCAATGTGACCGCGATCTCTATAATGCCTCCTCGTCGACAGGGCAAGGGCTCACAAGAGTTTGAAGCCAGTCAGACAGGCCAGAAACAAAAATGAAATAATTTTCAAAAAGTGTTTGACACAGAAGATTATCTCGATAGAATGGCCGCCTCTTCCGAAGTGATGTGAGTCACAAAGAAGAAAGCTCTTTAACAATGTAAACCTATCAATCTGTGTGGGCACTCGTTGATGATAATCC
>NZ_JAPPTI010000007.1 GCF_027587025.1 Vibrio sp. LaRot3
TGTTTACAGGAGGTTACATTGGGAAATACGGAACCCTCAGAGCTAGAGGCTAAAAAAAAGAAATATGATGAAGAGTTCAAACTAGGTTTATTTGGGACTTTAGGGTTTCTGCTTACGGTTGTTATCCCTTTGGCTTTAATCGATGAGGACTGGTTTAAACCGTATATTCATTTAAGTTTTTTTAGTGGTATTGCCTGGCTATTGGTTTACATTGCAGCTTTTTTTGAAAGAAATTCGTATATCTCTGAGCTGTGGAAGTACAATTCAGTGAAGTTTGCGATCTCTTTAGCTTTTTCATTGCTTGTTTATTCATCAAACTACACGGCTTCGGCAACAATAAATGCAGTTTTTGGTGTTGATGCGTCTGCTTTTCCTTATACTCAAATTGCACTTACATTTTTAAATACTGTTTTGACTCTCGAGGTTGTACTTAGAGTTGTGTTTTTAGTTTCGTTTGTGATGCTATCTCTTAGTGCGTGGGCGTATCGAGGAGAGAACAAGTATGGTTGGTTGGCTTTTCTCCTGGGGGTGGGGTATTTAGCCTCTGCTCTCACTGGGTGGGTGTTTACTAATAGGTACTTTGATAGTGAGCAGCATATGAAGCTTAAGGCTTATGCTGTCGCACATAAAGTTGACTTTAGTACGAAACACTTTTGTTCCAATTTAGGTGAAAATAAGTCAGTAATTTTCCTTGGTCCTCAAATGACTACTGTGCTTGTCGACAACGCTATCCAGCTAAATCCTAGTATCTATGAAACTCTTAAATTAAAACAAGAACCTCAAAGCATCATTACTGTTCCAAGCTCATTTAGTATAGTGCGGTGTATCGTAGAATAAAACATAACAAACTGTTTAAGAGTGATTCGCAACGCGAGGCATTTTCACTATGCGTTGCGTTTAGTGTTTAAGGTGACATGCGGTGACTTCGGTATTGCGTTGCTCACACCTTAACAGGGCGTTAAGCATATTAATTGAGTGTATATGATTGAAATTAAATACAAATATTCTGAGTTTCCTTTGAATGAAGATTATCTAAAGGAAGCTCTTTCAGTTTCTACTGTCAGGTTAGTTATCTTAGGACGAGATCCATACCCAAATGGAGCTGAAAATATTCCTTTTGTTAAGGCCTCTTGGGACGACCTTAAAAAAGGAAGTGCAGGTTATAGTATATTTTCGTCACTATTCGGCTGTATCCCTAAAAGCGATTATGCGACTCCAAGTGATTGCGCCTTCGCATTGTTAAAATTTGGTATTGTCTTGCTCAATGCGTCATATCATTACTTAGAAATGAGAAGATTTCACAAAAGAAGCATTTAGGGTGCATAAATAAAGCTTTTGGTGTCAACTTTCCTATTCTGGATCGTTCTGAGTTGATTTTAGCCTGTGGTGATGCTCATCATATGTTAGATATGGTTGCGATTTTTGATCATGTGGTTGTAAAGGCACCTCATCCAACTACTCAAAGTAGAAATTCACCGACTACTAATAAAGAGTTATGGGATTCTTATTGGCGCCCCCATATGCTTAACAAACAATTTAAGAGTGATTCCTAACGCTTGGGACTTTTGGTTCTAATTTGAGTACAGTGTTTACGGTGGCATGGTTGAGTTTCGTGGTAGCGTTACTCACACCTTAATTGGGCGTTATGTGCTAGGGCTGAAAATCAGGTCAGACGATGAAAAGAATCAATGTAATAGGCACTAGTGGCAGTGGAAAAAGTACTTTCAGTCGTATGCTCGCGAGTGAGCTAAAGTATCCTTATGTTGAAATGGATGCCATATTCTGGAAGCCCAACTGGCAAGAATCTTCAGATGAAGAGTTCTTTGCAAATTTAGCTGACAGATTGAACGCAGAACACTGGGTTCTTGATGGTAACTACAATCGAACTGCTGAAATTAAATGGCGCAGAGTCGATACCATCATTTGGGTTGATTATTCCTTCGTAAGAACACTGTTTCAAGCTCTGAAACGGGCTTTAGTTCGCACAGTCACCAAGCAGGAACTATGGGATAAAACAGGTAATGTTGAGTCGTTCAGGAAGTCTTTTCTTAGTAAAAATTCTATCATCCTTTGGACGTTAAAAACTTACAGTAAAAAACGGTCTCGTTACACAGAATTGCTAAACGATCCGAAGTATAGTCATATCAAATTCGTAAGAATAACAAGCCCTAAAAAGGCAAAGGCGTTCATGGGCGAGTTACGCACATAACAAAGCATTCAAGAGGGATTCAGCAACGCTCGGCATTTTTGGTTTGGTTGAGTTTTGGTGTTTACGGTAGTCAAATTAGGTTTAGTGGTAGCGTTGCTTCACCCCTTAATGCGGCGTTATAAGCTAGGGCGTAGAAATGAGATTAGAGCCATTTTCAGAACAGTATTATGATTTGCTTATTGGCTGGGTTCAAAGCCAAGAGCAGAAGTACCTGTGGAGTGGTCCAACTTACTCATTCCCACTTGATCGTACTCAGATTAAAGCTCATTGTTCAAAGTCGGAAGTAAATCCCTTTATTGTGTTCAACAACTCACAGCCAATAGGTTTCGTTGAACTATTCCAAATTACAAATAGTCACTACCGAATCTGTAGGGTACTAATTGCAGAGCAATATCGTGGACAAGGATTTAGTCAACTCATGCTGAACCTTGTCATTGATAAAGCCGTTGTTGAATTTGGGGCTTGGAAACTAAGTCTTGGTGTCTTTGAGCGAAATCGAGTTGCTCAAAACTGTTACCAAAAATTAGGTTTTAAAGTTAAGTCAGTGGATCGTGAGTCACGTGTCATAAATGGTGAAGTTTGGGCATTGGCGACAATGGAAAAATCGCTTATAACAAAGCGTTTAAGACAGATTCCCAACGCTTGGCGATTTTAGTGCTAATTTGGGTTTTGTGTTTACGGTAGTATGGTCAAGTTTTGTGGTAGCGTTGCTCACTACTTAACGCGGCGTTAGAAACGGGTTGAAAATCACAGGCTAAAATTTCAGAGTTAATCTTGTTCTTGGCTTTGCTTTTCACCTGAGTCAGCGTGCCTTTCACGTTCTTTCCGGTGGCACTATGTGCGGAGAGGGTGCTTCAAATTAACCGGTTACTGTTTCTAACACTGTAGCTATTTCTTTCGCGCGGTTTCTTTGGCTGCGAAAGTTTATCGTCTTAAACCTTGCTCTTTGACGTGGTTGTTTGGGTTCTACGCTCGAATCCTTTGCTAATTTGAAAATGGTGGTAGGGCAGTATTTTGGAGTACTTTTCTTCTACGCCAGCTTAGGGTTTGAGGGTGAGTTTTGCTTTGGCAGTTGTCCCTCTTATTTTCGTGTTTGCAGCCTTTTGTTTTGCCTTTTTCTTCAATATCTTGGTGCATCTAAGGAGCTATTGAGCATCGTTCTAACAAACTGTTCAAGAGGGATTCCCAACGCTTGGCATTTTTGGTTCTACTTCAACGTAAGTGTTTATGGCACAATGCTTTAGGTTTTGGTGGTAGCGTTGCTCACCCCTTAACAGGGCGTTAGTACGGGTTTGACATCAAAGGTCATAAGTTTTGGTGTTTATCTGTTTTGGCGCTCGTCTTTACACCTTTCGGTTTGTACCTTTCACGTTCTTTCCGGTGGCACTATATGCGGAGTGTTCGCTTTGATTTCACCGTTTACGGTTTCTAACTCTTAGCCTATTTTTTTATTGCTTGTTCTTTTTCGTGGTTTTTACTAAGTCAAAATTGTCTTTCTTTGGTGTTGCTGTCGAAGTGCGAGGAACGAATCCTTTTCTAATTTGAAGCAAGTGAAAGTAGGGCAGCTCAGTGTGTTTTTCTTCTAGCTCACTTTTGTCTCTCAATGGCGGTAAAGTTTTGTAGCTGCCCGTCTCACTTCAGTGTTCAAAGCCTTTCATATCATGCCAGTTTTCAATATCTTGGAGCGCACAAATAGAAGTAGCGCATGTACTAACAAATTGCTTAAGAGTGATTCGTAACGCGTGGCATTTTTACTTTGCGGTGGCTTATGTGATTAAGGTGCTGTGCGGTAGCTTTTGTATTGCGTTACTCACACCTTAGCAAGGCGTTAAACGGGATGTGAAAATTTGAAATTTGATACGAAAAAGTTTTTATCTGAGATTGAAGCAGAATTGAGTTACGCTGAGAAACATATACCCTTTCTTGACGGTTGGCGAAATGACTTCCCTGATCATGGTGGCGTGTATGTGATATGGGAAGGCTCAACTCCTGTTTATGTCGGCGAAACATCGGGTATTCGTAGCCGTATGGCGGATCTAATGAGGCCGTATAATCATGCTTTTACAAAAAAAATAAAGAGTAAGTACGGATTCAAGGAATTAGGAACTTTACGTAAGTACATTACAGAAAACTATAAAATGTCTTACATTCCTGTTGAATTGGGGCGTGCAGAAATTGAAGAATATTTGATTTTAAAGTGGCGAAAAACATTGATAAATAAGATTGCTACCCGATTGTTGGAGGGACAACAGTATTCGTGGGTAGAACCCGTTTAACAAAGTAATCAAGGTGATGCCTTTTACTCGGCGGTTTTGGTACGAAGTTCAGTGCGCTTGGTGAGTTCATCGTGGCACACGTTATTGCAGGCGTTAGCAATATAAGGAAGTATTTTGAATTTTTACGAAGCAAAACGGAAATCTATATTGTATAGAATTGTTGGGTTCACAATTGTTGTTCCTTGCGTGGTCTCTACGGTTATTTCATTTCTAAAAATGATTTATTTCCGGTTAGATGATGGGTCTCGACTTGGTTCGGCATTTGCTGCTCCATTCAAAAATTTAGTAGCATTTATTTATCAGAACACAGAATTTCTAATGATTTTTTGGGAAAAATCACCAACCCCAAATCACATGCACTTAGCAGAACCGGACAACATACCTTTCATCATAATATACCTAACGATATTTGTGGGGCTCACATTTTGGGGTTTAGGTAAGCAATTGTCTGTTCGTTTACGAAAAATTAGGAAGAAAATTGAAGACCAGATTATCGAAGAATCGGTAAAAGGCAGTGTTGCTAGAACACATTCCGAGATTGCTGAAACAGTTTATATTCCAAATAGTGGGATGTTCTCAAATATCCATAAATTGTATGTAGCGCCCATTATAGTGGCAGTATTAGGTGCTATTTTAGTTAAGGTGCTAGGTTTTTGAACATATTGCTAACAAAGCATTTAAGAGTGATTCGCAACGCTTGGCGTTTTCGCTTCGCTCAAGTATAGCCAAGTGCTGCTCACACCATAATGCGGCGTTAGGTCTTCGGAGGACGTGTGGACATATTCCTATTGATAAAGATTATTGGCGGAGTATCTAGCTTCGCGGCGATTAGCAAAATACTATACGATGTAGTTAGCGGTAAGCGAGCAAAGCTCAGAGAGGAATATCGTTTCGCAAAAGAGTTTTTGTCTGACTCTAAAAAAATTTACATCCCTATGCTAAAGAAAAAGGTTATCAAGCGCTTGCAGGCACGAACAATGTACCAGCATCCGAAATAGAGTACATATTATCATTGGTGAACCCAGCTCAGTGTTTAAGAGATTACGTTTTATCTCGTGATTACTTAGAGCAAGTAGAATCACTGGGTAACAACCATCTAAGATTTAAAAGAAAATACCAGTCTGAAAATAAACGGCGGGTATTAATTGCATGTTATTTATTGCTATATATGACATGTTTTATGGTGATGACATGTCCAATTTATCTTAAGAGTTGGCTTGAATTATCAAACTCAGAAGCGCTAATGTTATTGGCTATAACGCTTACAGCTATGCCTTATCCTACATGGTGGAGTTTAAAAGAAGGTATCAAAATCGGAAGAGCTCAGGTTCTAGTGCAAAACCAACGCTTGCACTCTTGGGAGTTAGTTACACAGACCTAACAAAGCATTTAAGAGTGATTCGCAACGCTTGGCGTTTTCGCTTCGCTCAAGTATAGCCAAGCGTCGCTCACACCTTAATGCGGCGTTAGCTGCCATAAGGAGTCATAGTGAATTTTGAAGGTTGGAATAAATATGTATCTTGCTTGGAAGACAACTTTGAAAGTTGCACATTCAAAGATGAGCTTTTAGGTAAATGCGGTGGAAATAGGGATATTGCCATAACCATTTACTATCATTCACAAGACAACTCATTAAAATGGATGGATAGCCCGATACCAGCTTTGGAAAATAAAATTCCTAGTAAGGAAATATCAGCAGGTAGAGCAGACACTGTTAGGCAGGTTATTTGGCGTATTCCTTGTTAAAGGCAGCTAACAATGCATTTAAGAGTGATTCCCAACGCTTGGCATTTTTCATTCCATCGCTGGGTTTTGTGTTTACGGTGGTATGGTTAAGTTTCGTGGTAGCGTTGCTCACACCTTAATGCGGCGTTATGTGAATATGGAGTTTTACGAGTATGTATCAAGCAAACGTAACAATACCAACGGATAATTTGTATAAATTTCTTACGATAGCTGGGTTGTTGTTAATGCTGGGAGGGGGCTACTTGTTTAACTTATCTAATGAAAGGTTTAATGATGAGTTTATTGAGTTAGTTTTGAGATCCTCAGAGTTAAACAGCATTGCTAATCCTACCGAAACAGAAAAACTAGAAGTAATAGCTATTGAAAAGCTCATCAGCATCAAACCGTCGGATAAAAAGTTGGAGCAAGGGGTGTCTGTTGGAATGTTGGTGTTCGGCTTTGTAGCAATGTTAATTGGCTTTATTCGGTGGTTTGTTTTTACTCAGCCTAATCTAGACCGGTTTTTAGAGCTTCAAGTTCAAAAACTCGAACTAGAGAACGAAAGTCTAAAAAGTAAAAATAGCAATATTGGATAAGCGCAGAAATTCACATAACAAAGCATTTAAGACGGATTCTCAACGCTTGGCAATTTCAGTTTAGGTCGGCTTCAGTGTTTTGTGTGGCAAGGTTTAGGCTTGGGTGGTCGCGTTGTTCACCACTTAATGCGGCGTTATGTGCTTTGGGAGAAAATGGACATGGATATTCCCGATAGATTCAAAAATGTAAGATACGTTTCATCCCGCATTCCAGGTTGCAAAGATGATTCCGACTTAACGCTTGGAGCTAACTGTCAGGTCTTTGCGTATAATCTGCTCAGAGACTTCGGTCTAAATCCACCTAACTACCGTTCTAGTGAACTGTGGAATGACTCAGAGTTGAGTGAGGTGGTCACTGAGTTTAAGCCGCTAGATATCATGTTGTACAACGACTCTGCTGACTCATACGGAGCACACGTTGGAGTGTACGCCGGTAATGGACTCGTCTACCATCTGTCTTTGTCCAATGGCTTACCCAAGTTTGAGCGCCATTTAGACTTACTTCAACAAAGTAAGTATCGGTTTTTTATTGGTGCCAAGCGTATAAAGCAGTTTGGTGCATAAAGTAAGCACGCACATAACAAACTGTTCAAGAGGGATTCGCAACGCGTGGCATTTTTACTATGTGTTGATTTTAGTGTTTAAGGTGGTTTGCGGCGGCTTCGGTATTGCGTTGCTCACCCCTTAACAGGGCGTTATACGCTTTCTTGGAAAATATCCAATATGAACAAAATAGTATTCAGAAATTGTAGTGAAAATGGTCGGTATTGGATTGCTTTAGAAAAGCTATTTCAAAGTGAATGGTCAGATTTTTTGTTCTCTGACACATACAAACCCGACTCTAAGCTTCCGCAGGTACTTGCTGCTCTCAGAGGGAATGTGGTTATCGGTGGCTTGGCTTTTTCTCACTTTCAAGAACCACATGGTGATTCTGAAGTTGTTTGGATTAATGCGGTTTATGTTTCTCCAGAATATCGTGGTCAAGGTATAGCAAGTGAACTAATAAATCGTGGTGTGAATCAAGCATCAGAAATCGGTCAAGCTCACCTGTATGCTTATACGAATGTTCCTTTGTTGTATCAATCTTTGGGTTGGTCTGTTGTTGATATCGAAAGTGAGCCAAATCATAGCGTGATGAAAGTTCGACTTAAAAACCCACCACGCGTATAACAAGGCGTTCAAGGCAGATTCGTAACGCAGGGCATTTTTGGTTTGGTTGAGTTTTGGTGTTTACGGTGGCAAGGTTAAGCTCAGTGGTCAGCGTTACTCACTACTTAACGCGGCGTTATTTGGCAATCAAGAATAGGTGAGTAAGGTGCGTAAATTATTATTGTTTATATTTATAGCAAATTCGTTTTTTTTCGCGGTGGTCTATACGTTTGAATTAGTTACTAATTCGTTGAGTGTTCAGTATGTTAGTGACTATTTCTTCTACTCAATGCTACTTCAACTTGGGCTAGGAACATTGTTTTCGTTTTCTGGTCACAAAGTAGGGTATTGTGACCCAAGCAATGTAGCTGGGGTGGCAGCAAGTAGTTTAATTGATAATGAAACACCGAAAAGCACAGTGGTAACGAAATTAGAATCTACAGGTTTGGGTGGTAAGTTTCTACTTTCGGCTGCTTTGCCTTTATCAGTTTGCTTAGTCTTATAAACTGAACCAGCCACATAACAAACAATTTAAGAGGGATTCCCCACGCTTGGCATTATTGGTTCGGGTCAGGTTTAGTGTTTACGGCGTCCAATTTTTGTATCGTGGTCGCGTGGCTCACCCCTTAATTGGGCGTTATAACACAACGATAAATTTTGTACTGAGTTGGTATTAAAAGGATAAAAAATGAATAAAAACCTAATAAAAATTGTAGTCAAGGATGGTGGCGTACAAGATCAGTCCGGGGGTTGGTATGGTGCAACTATTGGACTTTCATATAATTCAAAAGGTGAAACGTATCTCAATAAAGAACAGATACAACACTTTAATATCGATGAAGAAAAGCAAGCGATTGAAATCTTTTTTCCAATGGTTAGTGAGAACTTGGCGTTTCGTGTCTATCTTGTATTCCCGAACCGTGGTGGAGAGTTTCAAAGAGTTAAACGCGAACTGTTGGCATAGTGTTATAACAAAGCGTTTAAGACAGATTCCCAACGCTTGGCATTTTTCATTCCATTGTTGGGTTTTGTGTTTACGGCGCAATGGTTTAGGTTAGGTGCTGGCGTTGCTCACTACTTAACGCGGCGTTAGTGCGCAAAGATAAAAATTACAATTAGCAGGATTTAAAATGAGTGAAATTGCTCGTTTCATATCTGGTGAAGCTCCAGATAAATTTGGTCGCAATGTAGAGCAGTTGTTAGCTTACAACCACTTCTGGCTAGAGCATGATCATAAGTACATTCAAGTTCTTTTCCCGATAGATGAGGGTACTAAGTTCAATCAACATGCTCCTTTGGTAACTCAAGCGGATCGAGAGGCTTTTGCTAATTCAGAAGAATTGCGTGTAGCTCACTTAAAAGCTCTCGACCTTTTACTTGAGTTTTGGGGATTGCATCGAGACGGGTGTGAAATTTCTTCATTACTAGAACTAAGTCCTGCTAATCACGTCTGGCTTAAAAGTCATGACCACAATCAACTCCGCCTGACCCGAGCAATTCGTAGTTTGTATTTACTCGGTAATGAGCAGATAGCAGCTAAGTTGTGTGACTTTCTAGTGGCTGCAGCCAGAGAAACCGGCATGGTTTCAGACAAAACGGTCGAGTATTGGCGTAACGCGCTTAAAGGTTAGGGGATCGCTGAAAAAGCGCACTAACAAACTGTTCAAGAGTGATTCGCAACGCGTGGCATTTTTACCATGCGTTGGTTTAAGTGATTAAGGTGGTGTGCAGTGGCTTCAGTATTGCGTTGCTCACACCTTAACAGGGCGTTATGTGTCAAAAGAAAACAGGTAACAGAATGGAAGATAATTCGGGTTTAGCAATTCGTATATTGTCGGAGAACAAAAAAGTATGCTATGGCATATTCGGTTATATAGATGGTGAAAAATATTTCCCTCCGTTAGAGTTTTTTAATGACTTTTTAAGAGGTGGAAGTGACCCATGTGACCAAGATGGGTTGATGGGGGGATGGACTCCTTTCACATTATCAGAAAAGGAATATCGAATAGTGCTAGCTTGGTGGGGGCAAGAAAATCCAGATTTTGTTGTTGACCACTTAGATGCGTCAGATTGGAGCGACTGGTGTCTGACTCTGATGGAGATGGAAGACACATAACAAAGCGTTTAAGACAGATTCGCAACGCTTGGCGACTTTGGTTTTAATTGGCTTTTGTGTTTATGGTGCAATGGCTTAGGTTATGTGGTTAGCGTTGCTCACTACTTAACGCGGCGTTAAATGCACATTGGATTGGTAAGGCTTATGAGAGAAGTTCAAAGGATAAAGTTGATTAAAGCTGGAATAGGAAAGGCTCAGAAGGCATCAAATCGCCGTGAATATTCCTGTATGGAAATTGGCTGTAAAGAAAAAGCAATAAAGTCCCATTCTCAACAAAAGAAGTGCCAACTTGACTCAATTGCTGAGGGTGGGTGGGTATATAGTGTAGAGAAGGGGCTTTATAATATTTTTTCTGGAAAGCCACGAGAGCTACTTGTTAAAAAAACCATAACTGAATCGTCTAGGTACAAAGGTTATTGTAACAGTCACGATACAGAGATTTTTTCTCCTATAGAAAATGAAAATCTCGATGTTACTGATGCTTATCACAATTACCTTTTGTTGCTTCGGAGTGTTAGTTATGAATCCGCAAACAAAAGGGACTCCTACCTTAGGCAAATCGATATCCTCAAGCAAATTGGGGAGCTGATGCATCCCCAAGGTCGAAGTGGTTATGAAGCTTCGACCGCAGGTATTAAGTTATTTTTAGATAAAGATTCGCCATTTTATTTCCAAAGACTAAAGGAAATAGATGAAGCAAACAGTTATAGTGATAGCGTTACTTTCCGTTCTTTCGAACTTCACGGGAATTTAGGTGTGTCGTGTACAACTTGCTTTTCTCCTCTACGTGAAAAGCATTCTGAATGGATGACTGAGCATTTTGAATCCCCTCAACCTTTTATTGCTCTCAGTATTGTGCCATCGCAAAATCGGACATTAGTTTCATTCTGCTGGTTTGCTGAGTTCGATGAGCTTTGCTCGGATTTTAAAAACTTAGTAAACGATGAGAAATTGATCTCTATTCTTAATATGTATGCATTTACCGAATCCGAAGACGTATGTATCAGCCCCTCTTTATGGGAAAAACTAAGCGTTGAAGATCGACAAAATATCTATAGGCATATGGGAAATAGTGATTCTTTGCCTAACGCAGAAGATGTGCCTTTAGTCATGCGCACATGATGCATTTAACAAATTGTTTAAGAGTGATTCGCAACACTTGGCATTTTTACTATGCGTTGTATTTAGTGTTTATGGTGGTATGCGGAAACTTCGGTATTGCGTTGCTCACACCTTAACAGGGCGTTATGTACTAAGGAGGCAGGATGCCAAAAACGTATTCCGGTTCATGTCACTGTGGTCTCATTAAATTCGAAGTTTTAGCTGATATTGACCATCTTCGAGAGTGTAATTGTTCCATCTGTATCCGTAGAGGTGCGCTAATTTTTAGAGTGCCAGAAGAGAATTTGACGGTTCTAACTCCTCTCGAAAATGCAGGTTTATACAAATGGGGCAGTGAGACAGCAGAAGACTACTTTTGTCCTAAATGCGGTATTCTGCCATTTCGTAAACCTAGCCAATTGACTAAAGCTGAAATCGAGGTAGGCAAAGTCCCATTTACTGGTTGGGCTGTAAATGCTCGTTGTCTTAGTGGGTTAAATATCAGTGAAATTCAGGTCGTAAAAATAGATGGGGCATCCCTTTGAGCACGTACATAACAAAGCGTTTAAGACGGATTCCCAACGCTTGGCATTTTCGGCTTACTTTGGGTTAAGTGTTTATGTCACAAAGGTTTAGGTAGAGTGGTTGGCGTTGCTCACCACTTAACGCGGCGTTATGTCAATGGAGTCAATATAACAAATGGAATACCAAGTCGTTAAAGAATATCAAGATGCTCCAGAGTCACCTATTCATGTAGTAAAAGGTGAACAATTGCAGTTTGTGGAAGAATCAAATCCGGAAGGTGATTGGCCAAATTGGGTCTTTTGTCGCGGAACAAGAAAAGAAGGTTGGGTTCCAAAGCAAGTTCTAACTATCGATAGTGAACAAGTGACAGTTCTCAAGGACTATGTTGCCAAAGAGCATACGCTTACAGTGGGCGAAACCTTAATTAGAGAGTACGATCTCAATGGTTGGATCTGGTGCTCAAAGTTAGGGGAAGGAGGTGAGTTGGCATGGGCTCCTTTAAATCACCTAACTAAAAAGTAAATTCACATAACAAACAATTTAAGAGTGATTCCCAACGCTTGGCATTTTTTATTCCATCGTTGGGTTTTGTGTTTAAGGTGGTATCGTTGGGTTTCGGGGTAGCGTTGCTCACACCTTAATTGGGCGTTATATTTACATTGAATCTCGAGCTAAAAGGTAGTGCTGAATGGCTTCAGAAGTTTATCCATTGACTAATAAGTTAGTATCAGAAACACAAAAAAAGTTAGCAGATATGGTTATTAGGTGGTCATTTATTTCTGTCGGCCCTCCGTTTGAAACCCAAAAATACGATGGCACGCCAATCAGATATCAAGGGATAAAATTCACTGGCTCTCCACGGCAGGCATTTTGGTGTGGTTACATTGAACCATATTTGGAGAACCATAGTTTAGAAATCCTTGAGCAAGTTGGTAAAACTGCATATAACTGCGGTGTTTCAATCGACACCGCTATCCAAGAATGTTTATCTGCTTTAAATGGTATGGTAGCAACGGTTTATCGTCATATGGCTGATGTTGATAGCCGACTTATGGGAAACGGCTTCAAACCAGCACCTAAATGCAGCGTTTTGGGCTATGTGGCAAATATGGAAAAAACCGTTAGTGGGCACGCAGTTATTGTTAAGAAGAAATATGAAAACATGAGTAAAAAAGAAGAAAATTCTAGTGTTACTAATAATTTCAATGCCCCTGTAGAAAATGTTCAAACAGGCAATGGCAGTTCCATTACAAACATAAAATCATCATCAAGGAAAAGTGTTGGGCAGTGGTTTATCGACCATATAGTTTCAATTATTTTTGCAGGTGTTGCATCTGGAGTGTTAGTCCTTTTACTAACAGGTTGGTTGGGGCTTGGTGGTTAGTAAATATAACAAGCAATTTAAGAGGGATTCACAACGCTTGGCACTTTTGCTTCTACTTCAAATTTAGTGTTTATGGCACAATGCGTTAGGTTTGGATGGAGGCGTTGTTCACCCCTTAATTGGGCGTTAGGTAAACGGTGATATCCATATGAGTTGTATTATGAAAACGTATTATAAAATTAAAGGTAGATGCTACCTTCGTCTCTATCGTAATCTATCTAGAAATCATCGTATAATTTCTACTGACAGTCAGATACTAAATTTTATAGTGAACTTAGTCACACCTAACTCAGTAAGGAAGAAGTTCACTTATATTCTATTCGTAGTATCAATGGCATGTATTAGTTTTACTGCTGATCCTAATTGGTTTCAAAGCTTGCTTGTCTCTGTAGCAGCGGCTTGTATATTTGACACGATAATTACTATTGTTCCTAAAGAGCAACAAAAGGTTAAAGCAGCAATCAAGGTTGCTGAGATTATCGGTGAAATATCGGAAGTTAAGAACTCCAACCTCAGTAATATTCAGTATCAGCCCAATTTTTAGTCTATGAACTATTCATCTTGGAAAGATGATATGGCGATGTGCAAGGAAAAGGCTGAAAAGATCAATAGACTACTAAGGTTAAATGGTGGGCAGCAGCATGTTGAGCACTTAAATCATTTAATTCCATGTAAGGGGGACAACTGGGAGTATATAAACTTAAGTTTCTCTCATTTTAGGAATAGCTTAAGGAAATTGAACCAACTTGCCAGTGATGATAATTTTCCTTTGCTGTTTGATGCGGTTCAGGCTATGCAGCATCAAATCGATAACCATGTCTTTATTCGTCGAACAGGGCAATTAGACGATCGTCTCGCTATTTCTCACTACATTCATATGGTCGAAGAGTTAGAGTTTTGGAATAAAGTAGAAACGGTTAGATACAACTTATTCGAATCAGGCTTTTATCGTACAAGACTCTTATTTACGGATGAGTTTATAATTAGGGCATTTTCCAAAAGGGCAGGTAGCTATATTTAGCATATTTACCTAACAAAGCGTTTAAGACAGATTCACAACGCATGGCACTTTTCATTCCATCGTTGAGTTCAGTGTCTACGGTGGTAAGGTTAGGTTCAGTGGTTGCGTTGCTCACTACTTAACGCGGCGTTAGGCATCAAGGAGGTTGCTGTCATGGAAGAAGCAATAAAATTTGGGAAGTTAGCGGAAGCTCATTTTGAAAATGGACTTTTGTGTGCTGAAAGTGTCGTTTCTGCTATCGCTGAATATCACCGGGTGGATGATCGGTTAGCCTCGAAAATGGCGACTGGATTTTGTAGTGGCATGGCTAGAACCTGCGGACCATGTGGTGCTTTATCAGGCGCTGTTATGGGCATTAGCTTAGTTCTAGGTCGTGAATCCCAAAGTGATACTGCCGTGAATACGTACGAAGCAACGCAGGAGTTAGTTGAAAAGTTTCTAAATGAATTTGGGGCTAAAGACTGTCATGATCTTTTGGGTTGTGACATTGGTACAGAAGAGGGTATGGCTCACTTTCGCTCTCATAATCTTCGGTCTAACTGTAGTAACTACACTCGAAAAGCCGCTGAAATAGCAGTGCAAATCTTGAGCAAAGATGCCTAACAAAGCGTTTAAGACGGATTCCCAACGCTTGGCATTTTCGGCTTACTTTGGGTTAAGTGTTTATGTCACAATGGTTTAGGTAGAGTGGTTGGCGTTGCTCACCACTTAACGCGGCGTTATGAGCTAATAGGGGAATCAGCATGAACTACGAAGAATTTAACCATTTTTGCGGTTCTTTTGCTGGAACGAGTCACGTCGTTCAATGGGGCAATTCCGATGTATGGAAGGTTGGTGGTAAAGTCTTTGCCATAGGTGGTTGGAGCGATGGTTCCCAAGCTGCATTCACGTTTAAAACCTCCAACTTAAATTTCGACTTTCTAGGTGATTGTGAAGGTTATAAACCGGCTCCATATTTTGCTAGTCGTGGAATGAAGTGGATACAGCAGGTTGAGACTTCAGGCAAATTAGACGATGACCTAAAGTACTATTTATCGGAATCATACCGAATTGTCGCGAGTGGTTTAAGTAAGCGTAAGCAACGAGAATTGGGCATAGATCACCTAGCTGAACCACGCTCATAACAAAGCGTTTAAGACGGATTCCCAACGCTTGGCGTTTTCGGCTTTCTTCGGTTTAAGTGTTTATGTCACAATGGTTTAGGCTGGGTGGTTGGCGTTGTTCACCACTTAACGCGGCGTTATGTGTTCTAAGGAGGCTAGGGGTATGACTTTGGATGAAAAGCTAAATGGAGTAATTCAAATACTTAAGGAATCCAATCATTCGCAGGCACGACTCGAATTAGAACGCTTAAGGGAACAATATGCTCAGGGCAATATTAGCGAGCAAATAAGTGTTTTGAAGGCTTTAAAGTCTTGGTGCCATCCCAAAGCTTTAGGGGACTTGCGCGTTATGCCTATAAGCAATAAACAGTGGGAAAAAGAACTTGGCTGCTTTAGTAAGGCATGTACCAATAAAATCAAGAGATTAGAATCAAAGCGAACTGGTTAAACCAAACACATAACAAAGCGTTTAAGACGGATTCCCAACGCATGGCGCTTTCAGTTTGAATCGGCTTTAGTGTTAAAGGCACAATGGTTTAGGTAGGGTGGTTTGCGTTGCTCACCACTTAACGCGGCGTTATGTGCTTGGAGGAAATATGCAATATATCGAAGTCAAGAGTAGCGAAATTCCACTAGATTTATTGCTCGAAGCCGATCCTTCTGAAGCTAGTATCGCTTCATATTTACCTGACTCATGGTGTTTTGCTGCATTAGACAACGGACGAGTTTTTGCTGCTTGTATAGTTAAAGCGCAGACCAACAGCCTTGCTGAGATATTTAATGTATCGGTATCTCCAGAGCTGCAAGGTCAGGGTATTGGTTCTAAGTTACTAAAGCTTGTTCTATCTCAGCTACCAAGTAAGGGAATCAATCGTGTTGAGCTTGGTACGGGTACATTTGGCTATCAACTGACATATTATCAGCGTTTAGGTTTTCGAGTAGACTCAATCATCAAAGACCATTTTTTGCTAAACTACCCCGAGCCAATCTATGAAAATGGTATTCAACACAAAGACATGCTGAGATTGTACGTAAATATTTAGTACGCACATAACAAAGCATTTAAGAGTGATTCTCAACGCTTGGCGGTTTCGCTTCGCTCAAGTATAGCCAAGTATCGCTCACACCTTAATGCGGCGTTATGTTGCTAGAGTAAAAAGGACAGTCTAATGAAGAAAAATCTTGTGGTTGGCTGCACATTATTAGGTGTTGTCGCACTATTTTTCGTCGGGAAACGCAGTGGAGAAGAACTGTCATTAGCAGGTTGTGAACTGACTGAAAAGGTAGAAACTCCAGTTCATTTCTTTACGGATGACTCTATAAGCGAGTCAAAAATCAATGAATTCATAGACTACTCTAATTTTGTTCTTGAAAACTCATGTGTGCCGATGCAACGAACATTGTCAGGGATTACTAGGCTTGACCTTGCAGATTTCGAAGAAGGTGGTAGTGGTAAGCTGCATAATCAGTTAGCGCAAGCTGTAGGCGACTCGGTGTTAGAGCCACTGCAACATGAGGGGAGCTACTATGCACTAGTTCTTCCTAAAGACCACCCATTTTCACAGGACGGAAGTGCCGGTACTGCTCATGTGAATTTTAGTCGCAGTTTTCTGGTTTTATCATCTGACGCAGAAGTACATGTACTCGAACATGAACTCGGTCATTTGGCTTGGGCATGGCACAACGATACGCCAGAGTACTGGCTTAAAGGTCAACTGCTGTCAGAGAACCATAAGTTCATAAAACCTTATGCATTTGGGGCTTTGTGTCGTGAAGCGGGGACAGTGATGACGTATGCAGAAAAAGTGTTGCCAGTGTATTCCTCACCGGACATTGAATATTATGGGAAAGCCTGTGGTGATGAAGACAAAGCAGACAATGCACGACACATGCGAGAGTTTGCTCAGTCGCTAATCTTAAACACCGCAACATAACAATCTGTTTAAGAGTTATTCGCAACGCGTGGCATTTTTACTATGCGTTGCTTATAGTGGTTAAGGCGGTATGCGGCTGCATCGGTATTGCGTTGCTCACACCTTAACTGGGCGTTAGTTTCATGGAGGAAACATGGAAAATTCAGAACTATTAGAACAAGCTCTGCATAGTGGAGCGGTAATTCATCAACCACATGCATTAAAAGCAGTCTTATCTGCAAACTATCTTGCAGAGCGCTTTGGTGAAAGTTGTAAAATTTTCTCTCATACATCCATGTTGATGGCTAATGACTCAGTCGTAGCTCCACCAATTTATGCAGAGTCAATTCAAGCACCAGAATTTCAAGAGTTCCGAATTCATAGAATTCTTAATAGTGGTGTTTATCCTGCAGCTTACCAAGCCAGTTTGCAGTGGCATAACAAGAAAGGCTTTCAAGATGTTTTTAATCATTACGCTACGAAAGCAGCCTCAGTTAAGGAATCTTTGTCGCACAATGTGACAATCTTACTTGCGATGAATAGTGTTTACGAACAACTAAATGAACAGCAAATTCCAACTTTCCTTAACCGATTTACAGAGTTTGTTACGTCGACATTTTCAAATGTGGGTAATGACAAACTAGGGTCAGTAAAAATAAATGTTGCTGATGTTCTATCGTCTTGTATCAAACAGTTTGATTTCTTTGGACATAATCTCATTACTTTAGCTTGGCTATTACGATGTAAAGATGAGCTTTCATCATTACAATATGAAGCCATGCTATCAAATCTATATGTGCAGGCTAATAGCCCTGTAGAAGACCCAGACGACAATATTGATTTAGCCAATTGGGAACAATGCAAGACAGAGTCAGGGTTAGAGTATTTTGAATCACAGGTGAATCGTTTAATTTTTGGTTACACTTCCAACTTACACCAAATAACATTGGCTGATGCTTTGTGTTTGTTGCAGGCAGAATTTCCTCAGCACACAGAAGATTTTAGTAAAATAGCTCAATATCAGAGCCTTATGCTTGAAAAATGAAACTAACAAATTGTTTAAGAGGGATTCCCAACGCTTGCCATTTTCAGTGCTAATTGTTGAGTCTAGTGTTTATGGTGGTATGGTTGAGTTAGGTGGTGCGTTGCTCACCCCTTAACAAGGCGTTATGCGACCCAGTAAAAAAGGAGTTTCAAAGTGGAAGAAATAATTGATCAATTGGTTTCTCAGGGCTACGAAATATCTGGTAGTAACTCAAAGATTAGAGTAAAAATTGGAGGTTTCGCCGGTAAGGCTACAATTAGCAAAAATCATTATTCGAGTTCTTTCGTCGTATCTAGCCATGCTTGGATTCAGCTTCTATCTTTGACGTTGATCTTTTCTTCTATCATGTCATCGCTCTACAGTCAGTGGGGGCAACCTGAATTAAGCGGATCCGTGTGGTTTGGTTTGTCGGTTGGAATCCCCGTTATAGTTGTTGGGTATGTTTCAGCGATTATTTCAGAAATTCAATTACAACCGATACGTCAAGTTGTGCGAATGGCAAATTCACGGTTATCATCACCAATCGCATAACAAAGCGTTTAAGACGGATTCCCAACGCTTGGTATTTTTCATTCCATCGTTGGGTTTTGTGTTTACGGTGGTAAGGTTAAGTATAGTGGCAGCGTGGCTCACACTTTAATTGGGTGTTATATGAAGTCGGAAAAATTATCTAAAGTCGTTGTTTTCGATCTCTTAGGCCATCAGTTTTTTGGTGTTAGTAATTTCAGTTAGTTGGTCTAAATTCTTGAATCTTCCAGCACGTAAAACATGCCAATTTTCGAGGGTTACCTCAGTGGTCTTTTGTGAAGGCTCGTTGAAACTTAAGAGGGCTTAAAGTGTGGCAAGGCCAAATAGATATTCGAATAAGTCTATCAGCCTTCATATACAAATCATATTTCTAATCCGTAGCTGAACATCTGTAAGGTCTGCTAGATTGCCGCTCGCAATAATATCTAAAGGTATTCTTCCATCGAAAAATGGTCCTAGATTTTTGGTTCTCATGTAGCGGTTGCGATGTTTCTCGTCTCTAATGAGTAATTGTAAGCAGTCGTTGATAGAGAACAGTAAGTTAACTCTAATTTGGCGTTCATTGTCGTCGGTTACTTTGAGTAATATCGAGTCTATTTGCGCTTTGCTCGCCCCCCACGTCGCTAGTAGTTCGTTGGCTTGCTGTTCGATTTGGTCATAGGTACTCCGGTGCATAAATAGATGATTTCAAGTTGAAGTAAGTTTGCTTCTCCGCAACCTATACTCATATTTTTTGCTTAGATATAGACTAGTAAGGTAACTAGCTTCTTAATTTATTATAGGGTGCTGGTGGTTTGTGGCTTATAAAGAAAAGGCAACTCAAAAAGTTGCCTTTTCAATCTTCAATATTATTCAACGCTAAACTCGAGCAAGTTTGTATTTTTGCTTCATTCGCAGTGCAATGTTGACTAAGGCGATTAACACAGGCACTTCGATCAGTGGGCCAATCACACCGGCGAAGGCTTGGTCAGAGTTAAGGCCAAATACCGCGATAGATACTGCAATCGCGAGCTCAAAGTTGTTGCCCGTCGCAGTAAAGGCGATCGATGCGTTTTTATCGTATTCGATGCCCATCTTCTTACCCACAAAGAAGCTGATAAAGAACATCAATACGAAGTAGATAACCAGTGGAATGGCGACGCGCACGACATCCATCGGTAACTGTAGAATCATTTCACCTTTAAGGCTGAACATTAATACGATAGTGCCAAGTAGAGCTATTAGCGTAATAGGGGAGATATTTGGAATAAAAACTTCGTTGTACCACTGCTCACCTTTGGCTGCGACTAGCCATTTACGGCTTAAAAAGCCAGCCAGAAATGGAATACCTAAATAGATAAGGACACTTTCAGCGATATCGAGCATAGAGATATCTACAGCGAAGCCTTGATAACCAAACATTGGTGGCAGAACTGTAATGAACAACCATGCCATAAAGCTATAAGTCACGATTTGGAAAGCGCTGTTTATTGCCACTAAAGCGGCGCCATACTCTTTGTTACCGCCGCCAATATCATTCCATACCAACACCATTGCAATACAGCGGGCTAGGCCAATAAGGATAATACCCACCATGTATCCGGGTTTGTCAGCAAGGAATGTCAGCGCCAATACAAACATCAGTATTGGGCCAACGACCCAGTTCATAATGAGTGAGAGCTTAATGGCTTTTTTGTCTTTGCGTACCTTGCTTAGCAAACTGTAATTAACTTTTGCTAGCGGCGGGTACATCATCAGAATAAGGCCAATCGCCAATGGAATATTGGTGCTACCCACACTCATCGATTCGTTCCACTCAGCTACTTGTGGAAAGAGGGCGCCAATGGCAACGCCAATTGCCATTGCAGCGAAAATCCAGACAGTAAGGTAACGATCGAGAAAACTCATTTTAGGCGTTGCCGGTGTTGAAATTGCAGAATTACTCATCTGATAATATCTCATTCGTTTATCGTCGAAAGGCGATGCTAAGGTGCAGACTAAACCATAAGGTAAAGTCTTGTTGTATTACTTAAATAATGCGTTGAACAGTTGGCGGAATTGCTCAGTCTGCGCTCGATTAAGCTGATAACACATCTTTGGAGGCTGAGCTTCTGCTGTAATAAAGCCTGCTTGTCTTAGAATGCGTAAGTGCTCAGAAACCGTTGATTGAGCAAGGCCAAGTTGGCTGACTAGATCATTGTTTAGGCAACCACCCAGTTCATCTAGAGTGTGCAGAATTTTCAAAATACGAACTCGGGCTGGGTGTGATAGCGCTTTCGCTTGTAACGCAAAAGATTTCTCATCGGCCAAGGTCTGATCGCTTGCCTCTAGTGCAGATTGGTTAGCTAATTCACATTGATTCATAGTAGATGATAGTTAATCGTCGAATAACGATAATATATCCTTACTTGCATCAGAGGTCAAATGTTGATCGTAATAAAGCAACGCATTTTTGATAATTGGGTTTATTTTAATCTAATAAAGCATTATTTTATAAATCAAACCATTACCATAAATTATGGATTTTAATAACAATATAAGGCGTCAAAGATGGCTAAACGCATATTGCTTTTATTCTTGGCTGTGTTTTTTGTAGGTTGTAGTCAACCAGATCGCACAGCATCGAATAAGTCTCAAGATCACTGGTATGAAGGCAAGCTAACCAATGGCATGCAATACCACATTTACCCAACAGATAAGGAACCTGTTTCCATTCGAATGGTTTTTCACGTTGGGTCTTTCCAAGAAAACGCTCAGCAGCAAGGGTATGCACACTTTGTTGAACATATGGCATTTAATGGCAGTAAGAACTTTACAGCTAATGAAGTTGATAGGATGTTTGAAGGTGTCGATGCTGCTTCTGGCGCTGACTTAAACGCTTATACTAGTTACCACGAAACAGTGTATAAGATTGATTTGCCAAATAAATCACAGCTTTCTAAAGCATTACTATGGATGCGTGATATTGGTAATGGTTTAACTCTTGATCAAGCCGAAGTTGATAAAGAAAAAGGCGTGGTACTCGGTGAAATTCGCTTGAGCCGTCCTGAAAATAAGAATCTCTCGGAGAAATTTTATCTAAAAATGATCGCGGGTACGCCTTACGCTGAGCATGACGTATTGGGATCTGTTGAGTCAGTAAAAGGTGCGAGTGCTGAGAGTTTGCGTGCTTTTTATGAGGCGTGGTATCAACCTCAAAATGCACAGCTCATTGTGACTGGTGATATTAATGATCGCGAAGCGCAACGTTTAATTGAAGAAATGTTCTCAGATTGGCAAGCAACGCAGAGAGCACCACGCCCCCAAAAACCTTACCATGAATTAGCTTTAGCTGATTGGGTTGAGGTGGTTGGAGAATCTGAATCACCAAGCTTCAGTGTCTTGAACGAACGTGGTAGCGCTCTGATTATGAACCGTGAGCAGCGAGTTGAAAACTGGCTGGATGATATCGCGTTACGCTTGATACAAATTCGCCTAAACAGCGTTTATGACGATGCGGCTCAACCGGTGCAAGAGTTGGTGGCGATGCCTTACTATATTTCTCAGCGTCGTTATAACCTATTTTCTGTTTCGTTTGCAGAGTCGCAACGTAAAGTGTCTCAAGATTTGTTGGTGGATACACTTGCCTCTCTTCGTGACCATGGTGTAAATCAGCTAGAGCTGGACTCTGTGTTAGCGTCATACCAGCGAGATCTAGAAGACGTTAACGTGTACTGGAATAAACGAACGGCTTCCGATTTTGCAGATGACATGTCTTGGTCACTTACCAGTGACGAGCCGTATCTAACACGCAAGGAATATCGGGGAAGTCTAGAAGAACTACTCGATGAGGCTGATCTTGACAAAATCAACTTCCAGATTCGTGATTTGTTAAGTGAAGAGATGACGACGGTGATTGGCCGATCTAAAGCAGAAGCGCGCGAACCGTTATTGGCATCTATTGCTCCGATGGACAATCGTCTATCTCAACCGGGCGCAAAACCATTGACACTTGCTCTTGCGGATTCTGGCCTCGCTGAACCAGAGCAGCCAGGCACTATTGTTTCTCAACAAGAAAAGTATGGTATGTACGTTTGGCAATTATCAAATGGTGTTGAAGTTTGGTATGAGCAAGACAAGAGTATTGGTGATCAAGTGTTCCTAGTGTATGCCAATCTTGGTGGTAAAGAAGCACTAAAACCGGAATTGATCCCTGCTGCTAATATGCTGACGCCAGTAGGTTTACGTAGTGGTATTGGGGAACTGAATGGCTCAGCGTTAGATGCCCATCTGCGTCGCAGTTCAATTAGTGTGAATCCATTCTTGGGTGTGACTGATCAAAGCTTTGAAATATCCACTACTCAAGCTTCTGTGGCTGAAGCGTTTAAGCTGCTATACAACATCCATACAGACTTAAATATTGACGAACGTAATGTTGAAGTAGTGAAGCAAGAGCTGTTTGAAGAACGTGCACGTTACTTTAACTCTCCAATTGGCCGTTGGAATAAAGCAATTAGTCACAATATTTACCAAAAAGACAGCGTGTTCTTTGAGTACGGCAACCCAGATATTGCTTTGGTCACAGTTGCGCAAATTCGTCAGGCGTACAAAGCGCTGTTCCAAACGAAACTAAACCAGAAATTGGTGATTATTGGTGACTTACAACCAGCGCAACTATCGGCGGTTCTTCGTCAATACATAGCATCAATTCCTCTAGAAGCAGGTAATCCTCAGCCATTTTCGGCTAAGTACAATTCTGAGTTTGAACCTCATATTGATTTAGCGGTAAACAATGAGAAGAGTACGATTTATTCGGCTAGGTTCATTCACAAAGATGTGCGACTGAACAGTGCTAAAAGCGTGTTTATAGATGATATTATTCAGCGCATGTTAAATAACCGTCTTTCGGAATATGTTCGCGAAGATCTAGGTTTGGATTACGCACCGTCAGCGATTGTGATTCACGCTGATGGCAACTCAGATTCTGATTGGATTATTGAAGCACAAGTTGCCCCTAACGATGCAAGTAAAGTTGAGAAAGCAATTGATAAAGTGGTGAAAAATTTTGTTGATTCAATCAGTACTCAAGAGGTGAGCAACGCCGGGAAGCAACTTGCGGTCGATCTGTATCCAATTAATGACGATGCAGGTCAGCGAGCGTGGTTCTACACCCGTTACTTGCTGCATGATTACGGGGTAGAAAGCTTATTTGATCTTGATGCGACTGTTAAAGATATTACGCTTGCTGACGTACAGCAACAAATTGAACTGTACTTTGGTAAGGATACGCAGAGATTTAAAACCACATTGTCACCTCAGAAAAAATAAACGTCTCAGCCCCACTTCCGTGGGGCTTTTATTATCTGTTAAACATTTAATCCAAAAAATTCCCAATAGTGGTGTAAAAACTCCGAATATCAACATTGCTATCAATTGATATTGAATATCATTCCCTTCATCATTGTTGTGTTATTTCAAAGGATTAAAATGTCAGTTCGATTAACCGTACTTGCTATCGCTTTTGGGGCTGCATGGCCTCAAATGGTGTCAGCGAGTGACGCCTCAGATGTTGAAGTTATCACTGTTACCGCAAGCAAAATGGAAGAAAACGTCCTAGATATTCCAGTATCGGTTCAGGTAGTGAGTGGTGAAGAGCTAGAGCAAAAAGCGATATATAGTTTAGAGCCATTTCTAAAGCAGTTACCTAATGTTGCGGTATCAAACAATTATGGGATTTTTTCGTCACCCAATTATCGTGGTTTAGCGACGTCGGCATTCGCCCAAGAATCGCCGATTACTGTGTTTATCGATGGCGTGCCTCATTCGTCAGTGTATGGCATGAACTTAGGGTTATTAGATGTCGATCAGATTGAATTCTTACGTGGAACGCAGAGTACCTTATATGGGCAAAGTAGCCTTGGTGGCGTGATTAACATTAAGACAAAGCAACCTAGTGGTTACCCTGAAGGTCGAGTCATCGCTGAGTTTAGTGAAAACGATGGTCAAATGTATTTTGGCTCTTATCGACAAGACCTGATTGAAGACGTGCTTAGTTTTGGTATTGCTGCGCGCTATAGAGGCAGTGAAGGATACTTGGAAAATGAGTTTCCAACGTCTAAGCGTAACTATGACGAAGTTCAAGTGGGTCAATGGAATGGTAATGTTCGTTGGAACATCTCACCGCAGACCCACGTCATTATCTCATTTAATCATGAGGATAGTGATAACGGCGGCTTACCATTTTATGCTGAAAATGATGGCAGTTTTAAAACCAGCCAAGAGGTAGATGCATTTAACCGCGTACAAGTGTCTGATCAGTCGCTAAAGCTTGAGCATGAAGCGGATGCAGTTACGGTGACTTATTTGGCTGCCAATCAAGCGACGAGCGCTCAACATGAGTCAGATATGGATAGGACGTTCGGGTCTTCTTCTCCTTTGCTTGGTGACTTTAATGGCGCGAAGTTTTTTGATGATTCTGAAGTGAGCAGTATGACCCATGAGTTGAGACTAAGTTCTCGTTATAGTGATTTTAAATGGGTAACAGGGATTTATTATCAAGATAGTCTCTATGATGCCAAGGACAATGGTAACTACGTGCCAAACTCCTTGTTTGGGCCAATGGAAGCGCACAATAGCTCGGATGTGGCTGCTGAACAATATGCTGTTTTTGGCCAGGTTCGTATACCAGTCACAGAGAAATTTGAAACCACGCTTGGTTTGAGATGGCAAAGAGATGACAAAGAATTTGACTCAGTCAACCGAAGTGTCATGTTTGGCAGTGAGACAGTGATGACATTTTCGCAACAAGCAGATTGGGATGTGTGGTTACCAAAGATCGCTTTTGGATATAAAACGGATGCGGGTAGTTTGATCTACGCCAGTGTTTCAAAAGGTTATCAAGCGGGTGGATTTAACTTTACTGCGATGGATCCATTAACGTCGATGTATGAACCACAAAAGACGATAGATTATGAGTTGGGCTTTAAGACGGTATGGTTAGATAACGCTATCAGCTTCGATTTAAATCTATTTTATTTAGATATTACCGATGCTCACGGCCGCAGTATTGATGCTTTAAATCAAATCACATTCTTTAATGTAGACAAAGCGACCAGTTTCGGCGCAGAGGCTGATGTTAGTTGGCAGCTTGCAGAGAGATGGTGGTTAAGCAGTTCTTTGGGGTTCAACAAAGCAGAATACAAATCGGGTGAGTTTAATGGTAGTCAGATGGCAAACAGCCCTGAATTTACCTCGGCGACAACGTTGGCATATGGTGATTTTGCGGGGCTTTATGGTCAGCTGAGTTATACCTATCGCTCTGCAACTTATACCGATGCAGACAACACTCTTGAAATTGATGGTTATGGTTTGTGGGATGGCCAATTGGGTTATCGAATTGATGACTACTCGTTCTATTTCTTTGCTCAAAATTTGGCGGATCAAGAGTATCAAACTAACTATTACGCGTTGCCGTTTCCCGGCCCCGCGCCAATTTCGGGAATCGGACAACCAAGGACCTTTGGCTTAGGGGTCTCAGCTGAATTCTAATTTTGGTTAAAGTCCGTTTCTAATACTGATTCTGAAGGAGTAGACAATATGAGCAAGTTGACCAATTGGGTTTTACTGTGTGGTTTAGCGACGGTAGGGGCAGGGCAGTCGATTATATTTTCTGTGTTACCTCCGCTCGGGCGAGAAATAGGTATTCCAGATTATCAAATTGCGCTGATTTTTACCTTAGCGGCCATTGCATTCATGCTGTCTGCTCCTTTTTGGGGTAAGAAAAGTGATCAATGGGGGCGTAAGAAGCTGATTGTTTTCGGCTTCCTAGGCTATGCCATTTCGACGGCTTTGTTTGGTGTGTTTGGGGATTTAGGCCGAGTTGGTATTATTTCTGCTTTTAGTGCGTTTTTGTTTATGACGGGTGCTCGTCTTTGTTATGCATTGCTTTCAAGTGGAGTGTTTCCGTCTGTTCAAGCCGCAATGGCAGAGTCCGCCCCAGATGAAAAGCGCGCATCGGTTATGGCTTCAATTCAAGCGGCTTTCGGTTTGGGAATGATCGGTGGGCCAGCCATTGCCTCATTGTTGGTGATTGTATCGATTACGCTACCTCTATACGTGTCTGGTGCTTTAGCCGCAATCGCTGCTTTGCTAGTCATACGATTAGTACCAAACAGCAAGCCAGCAATCAGAGAGGGTGAGCAAGTTAAATTGCTCATTACTGATCGCCGTATTTTCCTTATGCTGATCACTGGGTTTGTCTATTTCATTACGTTATCCGGTTTGTTGCAGCTTGCTGCATTTCGTTATCAAGACCTGTTTTTTTTGGAGCCAAGTGCTGCGGCGGCACAAAGTAGTATTGGCTTTGTGTTCTCCGCGCTTGCAACGATTGCCACTCAAGTCATGATCATGGGCAAGTTAAAGCTGCCTGCGTCACGTATGGTTCAGTTCGGTTTGGCCTTAGGGGCGATCGCTTTTGCTTTTATGACTCAGACACAGGAGTTATGGCATGTTCACGGAATGTTTGCACTGTTTGGTATTTCAATTGGCCTGATGACAACAGGGTTCAATACCAGTGTCACTTTAGCGGTTAGTCAACAAGAGCTAGGCGCGGTATCGGGCCTAGCTGCGAGTGCGCAAGCAGGCGGATACATTGTAGGGCCGCTGCTAGCAGCGAGTCTGTACCAGTTACAAACCGAGAGTCCTTTCTGGCTGTTCGCGGTCGTCTTAGCTATTTTAACGTTGATAGTAACAGCGGCAGGTGCGCGAAGCTCCAAACCAATCCAGACCAGTTAGTCTAAGCCTTTCGACTATGTTTTAGGTCTTTAGGTTTAACGCCAAAGTGCTTGTAGAATGTGGATGAAAAGTGGCTAGGATTATTGTAACCAAGGCTTTGGGCGATATCGGTAATAGAATGGTTCATCGTAGTAATCATTTGATAACCACTTTCCATTCGACGGCGAATCACATACGCATAAGGGCTTGTATTAAGTACCGCTTTGAAGTCTTTTTTCAATTGGCAGTCGTTGGTTCCAACCATTTTGGCTAACTCAAACAGTTTAGGAGGGGAGCTTAATGATTGATTGAGAATGTGCTGCGCATGTTCAACTCGCTTGCGAGTTTTATTCTCAATGTTTCCTGTCTCTAACGGTTGGCTAAACAGTGACTGAATACTCAATGCGATGAGTTCATAGGCTTTGCCTTTGAGGAATACTTGTTTGATTGAGCCAGACACTGGAGGGTTGAGTAGTAAGTCGATGCAGTTTTGCATTGGAACATTGTTGTTCATCGAAATGTGCATGTAGCCATTGGCTTTTGCAACGTCGCAGTGCTCTAACAACGTGTTGAATTCGGTTAAATAATTTTTGGTTACGCAGATAGAGACAATTTGCAGATCTTTGGTTGGTTCAAACTGAGCAGTACCCTTAAATTGATGGTGGCTGCAAAGATTGGCCGTGTTTGGTTTCGCGACGTGGTGGTAGTTACACTGATTGGATGTTGTCGTAATAGTGCCATTTTTGACAAAAGCAAGGGACACATATTCACCAGAATCTTGAATAGGCAGCGTTGTCTTTTGGTGAACTTGTCCTCGAAAAGTGATGATTTCTATCTCATCAAACTTAAAACGAGAAACCTCTAACTCAGCACCGTCGAGTTGAACCATTTCATGGCTTTCTGATCCTTTAACAAAAGTATGGCTTGGTACTATACCTTGTTCGCTATCAGTAGAGAGTACTGGAGTAGTTGGACTCTGTGTCATGGCTGTTTGTAAATGATTATCAGTTGCACCATTCTATCAGGTTTATCAATAAAGTAGAGGGGATTAGCGATGAATCCCCCGCAAATATATCAATGGAAAGTGAGGGAGTTACGTTTGATGTTGGAAGGTATTATGTTCAGAAAAATATTTAATTTGCTCAGGCACATACGAGCTATAAATCATGCTGGTGTGTGAGCTTGGGATTTGAATATGGTCGGTCATACCTTCGATTTTGGTTTCTTCGACCGTGACAGTACCATCAGACATGATGGAGTTATCCATCATTAATAGCGCTCGAGCCCCTAACGGAAGTGTACCCGCGATGCTGCCGAGCTTTTGCTCAAAGTCCCAAATGTCATCATGCATGTTAAGTCCATGCTCTGGCGAGTTACCTAAGATGGCATCCATTCCTAAATCTCGAATCCGGTTCACAATAGAAGCCCCTTTAATCGGTGATCCTATTGTCACTACGTGGCTGATCTGTTGTAGGGAAGGGCGGCGCGAAGCAAGGTATTTTTTAATGATTAAGCCACCCAAGCTGTGACCAACCAGAATATTGGTTTGAGAATCTGATAGGGCATTATCGATGCGGGAGAACACCTTCTCTTGTTCTATCGCCACGGTGTTGTAGGTGATAACTTGGGTATCAAAACCAAACTTTCTTAGCTTATGGCTCAATGGCTGCATCACAAGGCCATGCATATAGAGCCCATGCAGGATGACGATTTTCATTTACAACAACTCTTAGATAAACAAGCTTATGTAAATCATGCCAGAACGGTCGGTAAAAAACGTTGTTCAATAACGCAAATTATAAGATCAAAATGGTTCAGTCGCTTGGTTGTATTTGAGTAGTTCGTCATTCCAACTTAGTGATTGGCTTAAGTCCGTAGTTCCTGTCACCATTTCGCCATCCACTGCGTTATAAAGAATAAATGGTGCGTCGGTTAAGTCGCCTTCTAAGCTGTAGAAATGACAATAGGAATGATAGCGACGGCGTTGATGAATAAAGACTTTGTAGCCGTTTTGTTGGGCCACCAGCATATCAGCATAATTGACGCGATTGGCGTTTTCGCCCCCTTGTTGCGGGTTCGTGCTGCTAAACCTCGGGTGGTTATCATAGTGATCGGAGTTGAGTAAGGTTGCAAAGGTCGCAAAACAGTTATTGGGGTTATTGATATTGCGAGAGTTCGCGCGAGCAGGGAAACAGCTACCAGAAAAGCTCGATTTGATACCGTCAATTTCAAATGGGTTTGAGTTATCAAACTTACCAGAGCTTTGATCACCACCGCGCGCATAGCAGGCTGCTTGGTAAATGTTTACCGCCGAGCGATAGTGGTCAAAAAGCGTGGTGACTTTTGACGTTTCAGCTTGCTGGCTAAAATTGATAAAACGAGGCAGTGCCACCACAGCGATGACCGCTAAAATTACGATAACTACTATTAGTTCTATTAACGTAAAGCCCTGCTTCGGAACACGTTTCATACCACTGTCTCACTAATGAACCTTAGCTTCATAGTAACGATAATTTTACCGGAATGTAAACGGTAATGATAAAAACAATCGGTGCAAAAGCACAGAATCGCAAAACAGAAGGAGGAAAATTGGTGCTGACGCTCGGTGGGGTTGCTAGTGTGGTAGGGCACAAAGCGGGTCTTGTCGGATTAAATGAGCATCAACACCAATGGTTTGGGGGGTAGGATAAGGCGGAGCCACGCCGACGAGGGATTAGCGCAGCTCCTTAGCTTTTACTTCATTAGTACATCGGTAAATTGGACACCGTAGATAAGGATGAGACCAATAATGCCCGTCATAACTAGGTAGTAGAATGTTGGGATAACCGTTTTTCTCAGTGTTGCCCCTTCACGACCTAGCAGACCAACTGTTGCTGATGCGGCAACAACGTTATGGATAGCCACCATGTTACCTGCAGCTGCACCAACCGCTTGTAGAGCGACGACGATAACACTAGAGATAGACAGTGTTTGTGCCACTTCGAATTGGAACTGGCTAAACATCATGTTAGATACGGTGTTGGAGCCTGCAATGAAGGCACCTAAAGCACCCACTGTCGCGCTCAGTGATGGGAATGCACTACCCACAAGACCTGCGGCAAAGTTTGCTGTCGTGACCGGCATACTCGCCAGATCGGCGCCATTGACTCCTGAGTTAATGAAAATACGTACCATCGGGATGGTGAACAGTAGAACGAAACCCGCACCAATCAATGTTTTGCTTGATTCAGCTAATGCTGCGCCTAACGGCTTAACACTCTTCGCTTGCATCAATACCGCAATAAGTGCAACGAAGACCAATATTCCGCCCGGCAGGTAGAGTGGCTGAATCGCGGTGCTGATACCCGCTTCACCTAAAATGTTGCTAAACGATAAGCTAACGCTCTTTAGTAAACCTTTGAACTCTGAACTCACGCGGCTAGCAACTAACACGACTGCAAGAAGAACATACGGTGCCCACGCTAGCGCAAGGCCCATTGGTTTTTGTTTGTTGTCATCAAGTTCGATTTTTAGAGAGCCTAGCCATTCAGCTGGCCACTTATCTTCTGATTCAAAGTCCCATTTGCTCTTAGGCACAAGGAAGCCTTTCTTCGCTGCTGTTACGACAATCGCCAGACCAAATAGACCACCAATAAGTGATGGGAACTCAGCGCCCAAGAATACACCAGTCAATGCGTATGGAACGGTGAATGAGATGCCGGCAAATAGCGCGAAAGGCAGGATATCTAGGCCTTCACTCCAGCTCTTATTTTTACCAAAGAAGCGGGTGAGCATCATGGCCATGAGTACTGGAATCAGCGTACCAACCACAGCGTGAATTAGAGCCACACTTGATGTGATTTGTTGTAGGTAAACTTCCCAGCTTGAACCATTTGCGACAAGCTGGTTACCAATCATGTGTGTGTCTAGGCCTTTGTTAACACCAACGATAATCGGTGTGCCAACTGCGCCAAAAGAGACGGGTGTTGATTGAATCATCATGCCCATCAGTACCGCTGCTAGCGCAGGGAAACCGATCGCGACTAATAGTGGTGCTGCAATCGCTGCTGGTGTACCGAAGCCAGATGCACCTTCAATGAATGAACCGAAACACCAAGCGATGATGATGGCCTGTACACGACGGTCAGCGGAGATGTCTGTAAAGCCGTTACGGATGGTGGTAATCGCACCGGTGTGTTTGAGAGTGTTAAGTAAGAAGATGGCGCCAAACACAATCCAAAGTACGGAGACGGTAATGCCTAAGCCTTGGAATACTGAGGCAACTACGCGAGTTACCGACATGTCCCAAAATACTAGGGCGATGATGACGGTCAGGCCAAATGCAATTGGCATGGCTTTCTTTGCTGGCCAGTTAAGTCCAACTAAAAGAATGGCTGCCACCACAATGGGTGAGAATGCCACTAAGGCAAGTAGGGTTTCATTCATGGAACTTCCTCGTTCGGGCTGAGTTCAGTTTAAGCTGACGAATTTTTTATTAGAGTAGTTGTGATATATGTGTTAATTCGGTGTGAATGTTACGCTTTATTTTTTGTGAATATAGGGAGATAATGAAAATGATTGATTCCCAAAATGGCATAATAAAATGCGTGCAGATGACTTAATTCTCTTTTCTCAGGTGTTTGAATTGGGCAGTTTTAGTAAGGTGGCTGAACAAAATAACCTTACAAATTCGGTAGTTAGCAAAAGAATCGCGCGTTTGGAAGAGCAAGCTGGTGTGCAGTTATTGTATCGAACCACGCGCAAATTAACCTTAACTGAAGCAGGAAGAGCCTTGTTACAAGGTGCTAAAAGTGTGAAGCAGGCCACTCAAGAGGCTATGGACTCGGTTTCAGGCTTTGGTGAAAAAGTCACCGGACACATCAAAATGTCGGTGCCGACGATCTCTGGCGACCTCGTTTTAGCTCATGCAGTGGCGGAGTTTTGTTCGATGCATCCGGGCTTAACCATTGATATGTCACTAGATAATCGCTTTGTTGATTTGGTCGACGGTGGTTACGACTTGGTGATTCGAACCGGGTACTTGGAAGATTCGAGCTTAATTGCTCGTCATATACTCGATTCACAATGGGTGGTTTGCGCCTCTCCGGAATATGTTAAACGTTACGGTAGGCCGATGAAGCCTGATGATTTGACGCAGCACAACTGCTTGCAATACGCGTATCAAACCACAGGCGCGAGTGATTGGGAGTTTAAAGGGCCGACTAAAAACTACATCGTTAAGGTGACAGGCTCATTTTCTACAGATAATGCAACTGCGCTGCGTAAAGCCGCTCTAGGCGGTTTTGGGATCGCCTACATGCCAAGATGTCTTGTTTATCAAGATCTCAACTCAGGTGAGCTGATAGACCTGTTTCCAGAGCAAGTAGGTAAGCGATTAGGTATCTACGCCGTCTACCCGTTTACGCGCCAACCGCCAAAGAAAGTGAAGCTGCTGATTGAGCATATAAAGAATCGTTATCTGGAGATAGCTCACTGCTTTTAACTCCAGAGCGTAATTTGTGAACCTGTAGTTGACGAAGCTGCTGTTAGCGAATAGCGCATGAGTTGATGACACAAACAAAAACGCCCAGCATTGTGCTGGGCGTTTGTACGTTCAAGCATAAAGCTATGCGACAGCGACTTCTTCTTCGTCGAGATCAAATGAAGCGTCAATCAGCTTTTTGGTGTAGTCATTTTGCGCATTGTGGAAGATTTCTTCTGCAGTACCTTGTTCCATTACCTCACCTTTCTGCATCACAAGTACGCGATCAGACAGTGCTTTTACAACACTTAAATCATGGCTGATAAATAGGAAGCCGATATTGTGTTTCTTCTGAATATCTTTCAAAAGGTCGATAACGGTTAGCTGTACAGAACGGTCAAGTGCTGACGTTGGCTCATCAAGTAAAATAAAAGATGGCTCAAGGATAAGAGCACGCGCAATCGCGATACGCTGACGCTGACCACCAGAGAACTCGTGTGGGTAGCGGTTGATCGAATGCGGGTCTAGACGCACTTCTTCCAATGCTGTGCGAGCGCGTTTCATACGTTCAGTACGAGATAAGTTTGGTTGATGCACGGTGAGCGGTTCTGTGATGATGTCACCAATCGTCATACGTGGAGAAAGAGAACCATAAGGGTCTTGGAATACCATCTGAACGTCTTTTTTCAGTTCAAATTTCTCTTTGTTGCTTAGGGTCGCAATATCACGACCTTTGTATTCGATCTTGCCTGAACTTGGCAGTAAACCAATTAAAGCGCGGCCTAGAGTGGATTTACCTGAGCCAGATTCCCCCACGATACCTAACGTCTCACCTTGTTTTAGCTCCAGTGAAATGCCTTTCACGGCTTCAAAGTATTCGTTTTTGCTTTGAATGAACTTCTGCTTGATCAGGAACTTAACGCGAATATCTTGCGCTTTTAGCAGTGGCGCTGCATTTTCTTCGATAGGATCTTTGCTGCCTTTCGGAATCGAGTTAATCAGCATTTGCGTGTATTCGTGCTGAGGCTCAGCGAATAGGGCATTACATTGGCCTTCTTCTACAACGTCACCTTTACACATGACAATCACGCGGTCGGCAAAGTGTTTCACCACACCTAAGTCGTGAGTGATGAACAAGATGGCCATGCCCATTTTAGCTTGAATCTCTTTGATAAGATTGAGCACCTCGGCCTGTACTGTTACGTCTAGTGCGGTCGTCGGTTCATCCGCAATGAGAATGTCTGGTTCATTGATTAACGCCATCGCAATCATGATACGTTGCAACTGGCCACCAGAAAACTCATGTGGATACTTTTTGTATGCTGTTTCTGGGTTAGGTAAGTGAACCAAGTTAAACAGTTCGATGACTTTCTCTTTGGCTTGGCGTGAGTTCACTGGTCGGTGACACATGATCGCTTCTGCAACTTGGATACCGACACGCATGTATGGGTTCAGTGACGTCATCGGCTCTTGGAAGATCATGCCAATACGATCGCCACGAATCGACTGCATCGCTTTTTCAGAAAGCTCGGTAAGCTCTTTGCCTTCAAACGCAATGCGTGAGTCTGGGTGAACAATCGAGTTACCCGGCAAAAGGCGCATTAAAGCGTTGGTAGAAACGGATTTACCACTACCAGACTCGCCCACAATGGCTAAAGTCTCGCCTTTAAAAAGGTCAAAATTAACGTCTTTTACCGCGTCAACGATACCATCATTGGTAGTAAAGCTAACCGAGAGGTTACGAACAGTAAGAATAGGTGCTTGTGACATTGTACTTCCTTATCAATTTATCACGTGTGAATGATCGTGGTTGCTGCCTTGATACTTCAAACTATCAAAGTGGTGATGGGCTTTTTGCACTTGTTCAAATTCCAACATCCATTGCGCATTGCGTTGTGCTGAACAAAATGCACCCATATGGCGCAACAAGTCTTCACTATGTTTTCTAAGAATATGATCCGTGGTTCGAACCAAATCAGAAGGTTCGATAGAAATAAATTGCAGTAACGCATAGGTTTGATTAAGCGTATCAAAGGCTTCTTGATGCTGGCCCATGCGATTAAGAATTTGGGATTGAGAAACGGAGGCATCACGAATGCCTGTCACTAGGCATGAAAACTGGCAAGGTTTGGTTTCTTTATTGTTCAAAGCGGCATGCACATGCTCTGGCATATGTGACAGCACTTGCTCGAAGAGATAGTGGGCTTCTGGCCAATGACCTTGTTCTAGTAACTGCTCAGCTTTCAAGTAATGAGTCCAGCATTGCTGTAGATCCATGTGAGCTTACTCCTTGGGTTTAAATCCTTTCACCTACTAGCGAAGAACTTGATAATTCTGCACTCAGGCTTGCTTGGCCATATATTAAAATGCAATTCATTAACGGATGCAAATAATTATCATTATGAGCTTGTTTTAAGGTTGAATTGATGGATATTTGAGCGGTTAGACGTGATTTCGGTGTAAGTCACTAAAATGTAAATGGAAATCGTCTAGTCTAATATTAGTGAGGGTTTAATAAGGACATAATAATGACCATTCAAAGGCTAGAAGCTGCGCAGCTTTATCAAGAAACTCAATTGGATAAGCTGCCTAGTAAATCGACAAAAGAATTACCTCCGATCGATGAAATTGTTGGTCAAGAACGTGCGCAAAAGGCGGTTGAGTTTGCCATGTCGATCAAGGAGAAAGGCTACAACATCTACGCCATCGGCCAAAATGGCTTAGGTAAACGTACCATGGTGCTGCGTTACCTCAATCGACATAAGCACGATACGGATGGCTTGTTTGATTGGTGTTATGTGGCGAACTTTGAGGATACCCGAACCCCTCGAGTGCTCAAATTGCCATGCGGTGTCGGTAACCGATTCAAACATGACATTGAGAAAATGATTGCCAAGCTGGTGGTCGCCATGCCATTAGCGTTCGATAACGAGCTCTACTATACCCGTGCTGACAAGCTCAAAAATCAGCTCGCGCAGAAACAGCAAATCGCACTAGAGGCCATCAGTAAAGAGGCCAAACAAAAAAACATCAGTTTAACGGTGACCAATCAAGGCGACTATCAGTTTGTTGCAATGAATGGCGAAGATTTGCATACCGAAGAGTCTTTCGATGAGCTGAGTGATAAAGAGCAAGAACGCTTTAGCGACACCATTGACGCGCTAGAGGTTCAGTTGCGTGACATGGTGCGTGAGCTGACCGAATGGGAAGAGTCTTACAGCGAGAAAATCAAAAAATTAAATGAAGATGTCACTTTGGATGTGGTTGCTCACTTCATTAAACAACTGAAAGCGGATTACTCAACCTATTCCGATATTAAACAGTACCTGACTGAATTACAGAAAGATATTGTCGATAACGCGGATATTTTCCTCGAACAATCCAATGAGCAAGCAGAGATCGCCGCCGCCTCTTTAGATAAGAAGCTTCCGCGTCGCTATAAAGTGAACGTATTGGTTAATCGACCTGCGTGTGAGTTTCCGGTTGTGGTGGAAGAAAACCCGAACTATCACAGCTTGTTTGGTTACATTGAAACGGCCACCTTTAAAGGCACCGTGTTTACTGACTTCTCACTGATTCGTGCGGGTAGTTTACACAAAGCCAATGGCGGTGTGCTGTTGATGGATGCGCAAAAAGTGCTTGAGCAGCCCTACGTGTGGGATGGCTTAAAGCGCGCACTGCGTTCGCGTCAATTGAGTTTTACTTCATTAGAGAAGGAGCTAACGTTAACCGGTGCAGTTTCGCTCGATCCTGAGCCAATTCCGCTCGATGTAAAAATCATCCTGTTTGGTGATTACCGAACCTACCAACTGCTGCAACATTACGATCCGGAGTTTAGTGAGCTGTTCCGTGTGACTGCTGATTTTGAAGATGAGATGAAACGGACTGAAGACTCAGAGCTCCATTACGCACGTTTTATTTCTAGTGTGGTGCACGATAATGGCATGCTGCATTGTGATCGCAAAGCCATCGGACGCATCATTGAACACAGTGCTCGTTTAGCCGGTGATCAGAATAAGATTTCGCTCCACTCTGCCCATATTGCCAACCTATTGCGTGAGTCAAACTACGTGGCAAGACAAGCCAACGCCAATATGATTCGCTCTTCTCATGTTGAAGAAGCGCTGGCGAATCAAGAGCTTCGCGTCAGTCGTTTAAAAGATACCGTGATGGAAGGCTTTATTAATGGTACGACACTGATTCATACCCATGGTGAAGCGGTAGGGCAGGTTAATGCGCTTTCTGTGCTGAGCACCAGTGAATACATGTTTGGCGCGCCAAACCGCATTACTGCCACGACCTGTTATGGAGAAGGGGATGTCATTGATATTGAGCGCAGTGTTGACCTTGGTGGCAGTATTCACTCTAAAGGCGTGATGATTTTGACGGCTTACTTGTCATCGGTATTTGGTAAAACGGCGCGAGTGCCACTTACGACGACGATTACCTTCGAGCAATCTTACGGTGGCGTGGATGGTGACAGTGCCAGCATGGCTGAGTTTTGTGCGGTGGTTTCTGCCTTTTCCAAACAACCGAACCGACAAGACATCGCAATTACTGGCTCAATGAACCAGTTTGGTGAATCTCAGCCAATTGGTGGTGTGAACGAGAAAATCGAAGGCTTCTTTGATGTTTGTGTTATCAAAGGGCGTAACAACACCCAAGGGGTGATTATTCCTCGCTCTAACATGCACAATCTGATGCTTCGACCTGACATCGTGAAAGCGGTTGAGAAAGAAGAGTTCCACATTTGGGCGATTGATCATGTCACCGAGGCGATAGAGATCTTTACTGGTAAACCAGCGGGTACGCCAAGTGATGAGGGCAGTTACCCAATCGATACTATTTTTGGTATCGCTCAAGCTAAGCTTAATGCGTTAAGAAAATAGCCACGGCTTGCAACAATCGTTGACAATAATAAAGGCGCTTCAATCAGCGCCTTTATTCTATGTCACTCAATGGTTTTAATATTCAATTAATTCATTACCAGATAACTGACCTTTAAAATACGATTGAATGTTGTTGAGTGTGGTATCAGAAATATTGCCTAGCGCTTCAGAAGTTAGGAACGCTTGATGACCAGTAAATAGTACGTTATGACAGGCCGAAAGGCGGCGGAATACGTCATCGACAATCACATCGTTCGATTTGTCTTGGAAAAACAAATCGCGTTCATTGTGGTAAACATCTAAACCAAGTGCGCCAATTCGGCCACGTTTTAGTGCCTCAATTGCTGCAGCAGAATCAAGTAACTCTCCACGGCTGGTATTGATGATCATAACACCATCTTTCATTTTGTCGAACGCGGCATCATCAAGTAGGTGGTAGTTTTCTTTCGACATCGGGCAATGCAACGTGATGACGTCACTTTTTTCAAACAACTCTTGTTTCGATACATACTTTGCACCCATCTCAAGGGCTGCGGTATTTTCGTATGGGTCGAAGCAAAGGATGTTCATGCCAAGACCTTTCAAGATGCGCATGGTCGCGATACCGATTTTACCCGTACCAATAATACCAACCGTTTTGCCGTGGAAGTTGAACCCGACTAGGCCATCCAATGAGAAGTTAGCATCTCGGGTGCGTTGATAAGCTTTGTGGAAGCGTCGGTTTAGACACATCATCATACCAACGGCGTGCTCAGCGACTGCTTCTGGCGAGTAGGCAGGAACTCGTACGACTTGAATACCAAGTTCTTGCGCTGCAGGTAGGTCAACGCGATCAAACCCCGCGCAACGCATGGCGATCAGTTTGATGCCTTGCTCAGCAAGTTCCTCTAACACCGGGCGGGAAAGGTCATCATTTACAAATGCACAAACCGCTTGGCAATCTTGTGCCATCTTGGCGGTTTTTTCAGTTAGCTGAAAATCATGAAAGTGAAGGTTATATTCGTATGCTTGATTACTCTTGTTGAATGAAACTTCATCGTAAGACTTAGAACTGAATACGGCGACATCTACCATAGAAAATACCTCAATAATGGGCGGTGCTATTCCATAAGTTATTTGTGGAATTAAACATCCAAAATCTAATTACTATAGATATACGCAACGAACAGAAAAATAAACCATGAATATTTTGTGGTAACCGAGAATATATTGCCTGAGTAGCGTTGATAGTTATAATGATGTTGCAAAAAAGATAATAAAGGAATATTCAAGTGATCACTATTTCAGAAATGAACTCTGACCATCTTGCTCAGGTTTCACTATTAAAAGTAGTAGAAGAACAAGAGAAATTTGTAGGGACGATGGATGAGATTTTATCGGATGTGAATGATGAGGTGCACCCTCATGTGATCTTACATCAAGATAAGGTGGTAGGCTTTTTCCTCATCGATACCTATTACCAATATGGTTATGACTTTTGCCTGCAAGATGGCTTAGGGCTAAGAGCGTTCTTTATTGATGCAACCGAGCAAGCAAAAGGCTACGGAACAAGAGCGGTAGAGGCGCTTTCTGGTCATTTGAGTTTGAACTATCCGAGGTTTAAGTCGGTCTATTTAACTGTGAACTGCAAAAACCCCGCAGCCTACAGTTGTTATCAAAAAGCAGGGTTTATGGATACCGGTAAGTTATATCATGGTGGTGCAGCAGGGCCTCAGCACATTATGCAGATGCACTTTTGATCATTAACGAGAATTAAGCTCACGTTGTGGTAAATGGTGACTGTGCTAAAATCGCCAGCTTTTCTGCCAGTTGTAAAAAGTTATGCGTCATTTAAAAACTACCATCCATCCTGACATCGACCATCTAGACGATAAATCGGTATTTCAGCGTAAAGCCGCACGAGCGATAGTTATCGATGGTGAAGACATTCTTCTGCTCTACACAGAGCGTTACCATGACTACACCATTCCTGGCGGTGGTTTAGATGAAGGTGAGGATGTTATCTCAGGGATGGTTCGCGAGCTAGAAGAAGAAACTGGCGCAAACAACATTCATAACATCAAACCATTTGGTATCTATGAAGAGTTTCGACCTTGGTACAAAGACGATGCCGATGTGATGCACATGACGTCATATTGCTACACGTGCAAGATTGACCGAGAGTTAGGCGAGACCGCTTACGAAGATTACGAAATCAAGAACGGCATGAAGCCAGTGTGGATGAACATACATGATGCTATCGCTCACAATGAGAAGACCATGGCTGAAAGCCCAAAGAAAGGCATGAGCATTGAGCGCGAGACTTTCTTACTTCACTTGGTTGCACAAGAAATGTTATAGAATTAACCCACTACGGTGGGTTTTATTTTGTCTGCGAAATGGTGAGATAGGAAAAGATAGATGGATGAGATGAAAACGTATTTTGTTTCATAACAAATCATCTCATTGAACAATTTCAGTATATACTTACTCAAGTGATTGAATTAATAATATTAAAATTACCCAAGGTTTAATGCCAAAGTAGAGAGAAACCAGCTAAGGGAGTAGCTATGGCTAAATTGCGACATGTCGTTATCAGCGGAATGCTTGCACTATGCAGCAGCGCAAGCTTTGCAGAAGTAATTGAAAGTACCTCTTTGGTTGGCTTTGGCCATGCCAAATATGCAGAGGATTTTAAGCACTTTGATTATGTTAATCCTGATGCGCCAAAGTTTGGCAAAATGACGTATGGTGTGGTTGGCACTTATGACAACTTCAACCGTTATGCGTCTCGTGGGGTCGCAGCGCAAGGGAGCGGGGAGTTATATGACTCGTTAATGTTTTCTCCTAGCGACGAAATAGATGCCTATTACCCTCTTATTGCTCAGCGCGTGCGCTACTCCGATGATTACACTTGGCTCGAATTAGACATCAACCCTAAGGCGCGTTTTCAAGATGGTAAGCCCATCACTGCCCATGATGTCGCCTTTACCTTCGATAAATTCATGGCAGAAGGTGTGCCGCAATATCGCGTTTATTATAAAGACATCAAATCGGTGACCGCGAAAAGTGATTTGGTTGTGCGCATTGAAATGGCGACGCCAAACCGAGAAAAGCTATTTAGTTTCGCGCAAAGCACCAAAGTGCTGCCAAAACACTTTTGGCATGACAAAAACTTTGCCGAGCCACTTTCTGAGCCGCCAGTCGGTAGCTCTGCTTACAAAATTACCGACTATAAGTCAGGCCAAAGTGTTACTTACACCTTAGACTACAGTTACTGGGCGAAAGATCTTCCGGTCAATGTTGGTCGTCATAACTTCCAGCAAGTCCAGTATGACTATTATCGCGATGATACGGTGATGCTAGAGGCGTTTAAAGCTGGTGAGTTTGATTTTAGAATCGAAAACTCAGCCAAGTTTTGGGCCAACTCTTACACCGGGCAAAACTTCGATAAAGGCTTTATTGTTAAGCAGCAAATACCCCATCAAAAACCAGAAACTACTCAAGGCTTTGTATTCAATACGCACCGAGAGGTATTTAAAGACCCTAAAGTGCGTGAAGCGCTGAACTACGCGATGGACTTTGAGTGGATGAACAAGAACATGTTCTATGACCAGTATTCGCGTACCCGCAGTTATTTCCAAAACACGGATTATGAAGCGAAAGGGTTACCAAGCGAAGGTGAGCTCAAGGTTTTGGCCCCTTTCAAAGATCAAATACCAGAGCGTGTGTTCTCTTCGGAATATCAACCTCCTGTTACGGATGGCTCAGGTCGAATTCGCAGCCAAATGCGCACCGCCTTTAAGTTACTCAAAGAGGCGGGGTGGGAGCTGAAAAATAAGGTAATGACTAACGTTGAAACGGGTCAGCCGTTGGCGTTTGAAATTTTGGTTTACAGCCCAACTACCGAGCGAATCGTCATTCCGGTACAGAAAAACCTTAAGCGCATGGGGATTGAGATGAAAATCCGCAGTGTGGATACAACTCAGTACATTAAGCGAATGCGCGATCGTGATTTTGACATGATTTCGAGTCAGTTCGGTGCCAACCCTTATCCGGGGCCGAATCTAATGATTGTATGGAACTCTCACTTCCTTGATTCGTCTTACAATAAGGCAGGCGTTATTGACCCAGTTGTGGACGCGTTGACTCAACAAATTGCCGACAATCAGAGTAATCCAGAGCTGTTGTTAGATTTGGGTAGAGCGCTTGATAGAGTACTGCAATGGAATTACTACATTATTCCGCAATGGCATTCAGGCTCTTACCGTGTGGCAATGTGGGACAAATTTGAACGTCCAGACTTAATGCCGAAATACGATTTGGGCATCGACACATGGTGGATTTCAGAGCAGAAAAGCCTAAAACTACCAGAGAAACGCCGTTAAAGAGGGATAAATGGCTGCGTACATATTTCGCCGATTATTGTTGGTGATCCCCACTTTGTGGGCGATCATCACCATCAACTTCTTCATTATTCAGATTGCACCGGGCGGGCCTGTAGAGCAGGCTATCGCCCAAATGGAAGGGCACAGTTCCGGTATTATGGAGCGCTTTGCTGGTGGAGGTAACGAAGCAGGCAGCGCGACGGACTTAAACAGTGACGATAGCGCAGCGGGCTATAAAGGCTCTCGCGGACTTGACCCTGAAGTTGTGGCAGAGATTAAAAAGCAGTTTGGCTTTGATAAGCCGCTCCATGAGCGATACTTCGATATGCTCAAAAACTACGCGACCTTTAATTTTGGTGAAAGTCTATTTAAAGGTGGTAATGTGATTGATTTGATTGTCGAGCGACTGCCTGTTTCCATCTCCTTGGGGTTGTGGAGTACGCTCATTATTTATCTGATTTCTATTCCCCTTGGCATTATGAAGGCGATTCATCATGGCTCTCGGTTTGATATTTGGTCGAGTGCTCTGGTCATTATCGGTTACGCGATTCCCGGGTTCTTATTTGCAATCATTTTGATCATTCTGTTTGCCAGCGGTAACTATTTCAGCTGGTTCCCACTGCGCGGATTGGTCTCTTCTAATTTTGACCAAATGACTTGGTATCAACAAATCGTTGATTACTTTTGGCATCTGGCTTTACCTATTGCCGCCATGGTGATTGGGGGTTTTGCCACATTGAGTATGCTAACCAAAAACTCCTTTCTGGATGAAATTAACAAGCAATATGTCGTGACAGCACGCGCGAAAGGATTAGACGAACAGAGTATTTTGTATCGTCATGTATTTCGTAATGCCATGTTGATCATTATCGCCGGTTTCCCGAGCGCATTTATTAGTATTTTCTTTACGGGTTCAATGCTGATTGAGGTGATGTTCTCACTCGAAGGGATAGGTTTGCTCGGTTTTGAGTCGACCATTCAGCGTGATTACCCCGTGGTATTTAGCTCACTTTATATCATGACCTTACTGGGTTTGGTGCTCAGTATCATCTCTGACCTGACTTACACTTGGGTTGACCCAAGAATTGATTTTGAGGCGCGCTAATGTGGAATAAAAACAAAGCTCCGAATCCTCTTAATCAGGCGCGTTGGCAACGATTTAAGTCGCACAAGCGAGGTTTTTGGTCGTTGTGGGTATTCGCGATTTTGTTCGTGTTGAGTTTGTTTGCTGAGTTCATCGCCAATGATAAACCGCTATTAGTCGAATATGACCAACAGTGGTTTGTGCCTGTTTTTAATCAGTATGCTGAAACAGAGTTTGGCGGAGAGTTTGAAACCGAGGCTGATTATACCGACCCTTACGTTATCGAGTTGATTGAAGAAAATGGTTACATTGTTTGGCCGCTCATTCGCTTTAGTTACGATACGATCAACTTCAATATCTCCGGTGCAGTCCCTTCAGCCCCTGACTCAGAAAACTGGTTGGGTACAGACGATAAAGGTCGCGATGTGTTAGCGCGGATCATTTACGGTTTCCGTATCTCGGTGCTGTTTGGTTTTGTCTTAACCGTTATCTCGAGTGTTATTGGGGTCATTGTTGGCGCGACGCAAGGTTATTACGGCGGCTGGCTTGATTTAATCGGTCAACGATTTATAGAAGTGTGGTCTGGTATGCCGACTTTGTTCTTGCTGATCATCTTGTCGAGCTTTGTTGAACCTAACTTCTGGTGGCTACTGGGCATTATGGTGCTGTTTAGCTGGATGAGTTTAGTGGGTATTGTTCGCGCGGAGTTTTTGCGTTGCCGTAACTTTGATTATGTGCGTGCGGCGCAGGCGATGGGCGTGAGTGATAATCGTATTATGTTGCGTCATATGTTGCCCAATGCGATGGTCGCGTCGCTCACGATGATGCCATTTATTCTATCGGGATCGGTTACCACGCTTACCTCGTTGGACTTCCTTGGCTTTGGTTTACCCGCGGGTTCTCCTTCACTGGGTGAGCTATTGGCCCAAGGTAAAGCGAACTTGCAAGCGCCTTGGCTTGGTATCTCCGCATTTGCTGTCTTATCGGTCATGCTGACATTGTTGGTGTTCATTGGTGAAGCTGTTCGTGACGCATTTGACCCTCATCATCAAGGACGTTAGCCATGACTGAAACAATCCTAACAGTAAAAGATTTGTCGATCGGCTTTGGTAGAGCGGACAAAATTGAAACCGTCACTCATGGCGTTTCGCTAGAGATTAAAAAGGGGGAAACCCTAGCCCTAGTCGGTGAGAGTGGTTCTGGTAAATCTGTGACGGCCAATTCTATTCTTAAGCTGTTGCCTAAAGGTTCTTCTCATTATCTCAATGGCCAAATCACTTTCGATGGCACAGATATGTTGAGTTGCTCCGAGCGTCAGCTACGCGGTATTCGTGGCGGCCGCATCGGAATAATCTTCCAAGAGCCGATGGTGTCGCTTAACCCTTTGCATAAGATTGGTAAGCAATTGGTTGAGACGTTAGCCATTCATAGAGGGTTGCGCCAACAGAAGGCTGAACAACTTGCGCTCGAATGGCTAGAAAAAGTGGGCATTCGCAATCCAGCATCTAAGATATCCGCTTATCCTCACGAGCTTTCTGGTGGAGAAAGGCAGCGGGTTATGATCGCGATGGCGCTCATCAATGAACCTGAGCTTTTAATTGCAGATGAGCCAACTACCGCCTTAGATGTCTCGGTTCAAGCGCAAATATTAGACCTACTCAAAGCGCTCCAACAAGAGCTTGGCATGGCGATGCTGTTTATTACTCATGATTTAAGCATTGTGCGCAAAATTGCTGACCGAGTCGCGGTGATGCAAAACGGTGAGTTGGTCGAGGTAGGGGAGTGTCAGCAAGTGTTTAACGCGCCAGAGCATGCCTATACACAGAAGTTAATTAATTCAGACCCGAAAGGGTTACCGGTTGCAGTGAGTGAGAATGCACCGACTTTACTTTCTGTAGAGCAACTTCGTGTTTGGTTCCCGATCACCGGCGGCTTGTTTAAGCGTGTCATTTCCCATGTTAAAGCAGTGACCAATATGGGCTTTGAGCTACGCCAAGGGCATTCTATCGGTTTAGTCGGAGAGAGTGGCTCAGGTAAGTCGACGACGGGCATGGCGATTCTTCGCTTGGTGGGCTCAGAAGGGTCTATCAGCTATCAAGGCAATGAAATTCAAGGGTTAGATCGTAAAGCCATGCTGCCTTATCGCAGTAAGATGCAGGTGGTGTTTCAAGATCCGTTTTCGGCACTTAATCCACGTATGTCCGTGGCTCAAGTCATCGGTGAAGGGTTAACCGTTCATACTGACATGTCGGAACAAGAAATCGATGATGTGATAGTCGAGGCGATGAAAGAAGTGGATTTAGACCCACAAACTCGTTTTCGCTACCCCAATGAGTTCTCGGGTGGTCAGAGACAACGTATTGCCATTGCCAGAGCTTTAGTATTGAAACCTGAGTTTATCCTGCTTGATGAGCCAACCTCGTCGTTAGATAGAACGGTACAGGCGCAGATATTGGATTTGCTAAAGTCGTTACAGCAAAAGTATCAGCTTACTTATTTGTTCATCAGCCATGACCTCAATGTTGTGAAGTCGTTATGTCACTACACGATCGTCATGAAGCAGGGAGAGATCATTGAACAGGGTGAAACCCAGCGCCTGTTTGAGCAGCCCAAGCAATCTTATACCCAAGAGCTGGTGGCGTTGTCTTAATTCAGTTAGCTGAGTGGCTATATTAAACCATAGTCACTTGGCTAGCGCTGGCGAGGCATAGAGGTTTTGCGAACCAAAAACCTTGCAAATAGTGCACGCCCATCTTAGTGAACTTACGCTGCATATCGGCGTTTTCGATCCCCTCAATCACCACGTCGACTTTGTTGTCAGTACATAGCCGAGTAATGAAGCTTAAGTATTCGAACGTCGCTGGGTTTTCTAACGCGCGCCAAGCCAGCATTTTATCGACTTTGATTTGTTTAAACGGCAGCTCAAAGAAACTGTTGAGTGAGCTGTAGCCAGCACCAAAATCATCCAGCGATAATCGAAAACCATATTCGTTAAGGCGACAAAGCTGCGATTCGGCGCTTTTATTGCCTTCGAGGATAATCGTCTCCGTGAGTTCCAATACAATGCGGTCGGCATCGATTTGATACTCATCAATCATCATCTTAACGCGATCGGGAAATTGATTATTAAGCAGTTGCAATACCGAAACGTTGATGTTTACCCGGACTTTACTGTTGTGGTTGAGCTGATATTGCTTGATAAATTGGCATGCTTTGTTGACCACGAGATAGCCAAGGTCAACGATTAGGCCATTTTTTTCTGCAACAGCGATGAATTCGTCTGGGTAGATTTGTCCTAAAGTCGAATCATTCCAACGAACTAAGGCTTCAAAGCTAGCGATGGCGTTGTCCTTGGTGCTGATGATTGGTTGAAAACGCACGCTCAGAATATCGTTTTTAATCGCTTGTGCGAGTTCTCTTTCAATATGAAAGTGGCGATCGACTTTTTTCTTGGTAGCTGCGTTGTAGATACCAAGGTAGTTTTCGTGTTTTGCTCGTGCAAATTGACTAGTTCGTGCTGCTATTTGCACCAGTTCTTCTGGCGGTAGAGCACGGTCAAAATTGGGTACTATGCCAATACTAATATCGGTACCAAACAGGTAACCATTCATCTCTATCGATTGGCGATAAGAGCTTAAAATACGCTCGCCTAATGCGTTTATCTCGCCTTCGTTGTATTGACCTTTGACCAAGATGGCAAAGTCGTCGGTTTGGACACGATAAATGTCGACAAACTCATCGGGGAAAGTGTTAAGCGATGACAGTAGATGAGACATCAAGTCTCGCAATATATGTGGCCCGTGCAGCGATTGGTATGAGCGGATATCTTCTAAATGGATATAGATCAGCGAGTATTCCTCGCTCGCTTGTAGGCTCAGCCCAGATAGGTCGACCGATAACTTGTGGCTGTTCGATAAGCCTGATGCGTTGTCCCGAAATGCAGCTTGATGGACATAAGTTTCCATCAGTTTGGCATCTGAAATATCGCGATGGCAACCAATAATGAATGTTTGGCCATTGACGGTTTTGGTAATCCCTGAGCCTTCAATCCACACATATTGACCATTGGTTTTGCGCACTCGGTACTGCGTTACCTGTTTATCATTGCTGGTATCTAGATGGTGTTCTACCTTTTCCAGCAGAATTTGGCGGTCAAAGGGGTGGATAAGATCGAGCCATTTGCTAAACAGGATCTGCCCATCAGCAATGCCAAATTGTTGGTAAAACGAAGGGTTGTAGAAAATAACATTGTCGGTGTCTGTCATGTAAAACAGACCGTCATTCATCACATCGAACATGTGCATGAAATGATGGCCCATCAACATATCGAGTTCAGCGATGGAGATCAGCGGCGTAAAAGCACTGTTGTTCATCATAGACTCTGATGATACTAATGAGAACTGACGATATGGTTGAGGCTTAGCCATTGATTCTTACGACCTAATCAATTTGGTTAATGGGACTACTTCTAGCCAATCTACGGCCAGCTGCATAGTAGCGTTTGTACATGAATATTTAATTACCGACTACCGCCGAATTCACATCGTGACCATAAAGATCATCACGTGATACTGAATGGTGGTTTTTTAGTCTAAATAGAGTTGAGCTATTTAAATTTGCGTAGTCATTCGCAAAAGATTCAGCAATAACTGACTGTTTTGATTGGCTTCCCATCATTAAGTCGATGGTAGAGCAAGCATGACAGAGAAATGTTATTTATTAATCTATCAATATAGCGACTGGTTATGCGGTTTCTTTAGCGTTTTTATAAGATAAGGGCGGCATTTTAGCGATCAAATTGCGCTACGTAAAAGCAAGCGTTTGCGCGGATTTGTAAGGGCTAGCGGCGAAATTACTTGTTAAAATCTGATGTTAAAGGCTAGACTTCGGGTTTTGAAAAAGAGGTGATGTGATGAGCGAGTATCAAGGTGATGCTGATTGGCAAGATCAAGGCGAAGAAATAGAGATTGAAGCGATAGGTATCGAAGTATCATCACATCCTATTGAACTGTATAAAGTCTTCAAAATTGCTAACTTAGTTGGTGGCGGGGGGGAGGCGAAGCACCTTATCTCTGAAGGGTATGTGGCGGTTAACGGTGAGTTAGAAACGCGTAAGCGCCGCAAGATGTACGACGGTGACTTCTTTGAGTTTAATCAAGAGTACTACGTTGTGGTGTGCGATGCGCCAGTAACCGAGCCTGAGCCAAAAGCGGAGCGCGAAGTTAAAGCAGAAAAAGCGCCATCAAAAGCTCGTAAAGAAAAGCCTGCCAAGGGCAAAAAAGCCAACAAGCCAAGCCAAGCGAAAAGCAAACAGAGCGATAAGCCTCAGGCAGAAAAACCAAAGCGTTCAAGTAATGGCCGTTCATCGATAGATTTCTTCTAATCAAAAAAAACAGACAGTTAAAGGGAGGCGAAAGCCTCCTTTTTTATTGCCTTGCGGCTATTGTGGTTTTTGTAAAAAACGTAAATCTGAGATGACTTTGATACAAATCTAAATGATAATGCATTGCATTAATGGTTATGGAGTTAAGTATGAAAGTCTCAACGTTAGCACTACTATCCGGTTTGGTGGCATTTGGCGCCAATGCTGAAATGGTAGAAATCCAACACGCTCAAGGTACGACAAAGTTAGAAGCAAACCCAGAGCGCGTAGTTGTGATTGGTGTAGGTGCATTGGATGCAGTTGTTACAATGGGTGTTGAGCCTGTTGCACTATCTACCGTGAGTATGTTCCCTGATTACCTTGCGAAATACCGTAGCGGTGATTTTATTTCTGCAGGTAGCCTGTCTGAGCCAAACTTTGAAACGATTTTTACTCAAAAACCTGACCTTATTATTGTCGGCTCTCGTGGTGCAAGCCAATACGAAGAGCTAAGCAAAATTGCGCCAACGGTAGTGTTCGCTCCAAACGACGAGCAAGGTTACTGGGTAAGCACGCAGCAACAATGGCGTAATCTAGGTACGATTTTCGGCAAGCAAGAATTTGTTGAGAAGAAGATCGCTCAAGTGGACAGCCAGTTCAAAGCGATTCGCGATTACAACCAGACTAACTCTGTTGATGCGCTTACGGTAATGAGTGCCGGTGGTAACATTACGGCTTTTGGTGCTGATTCTCGCTTCTCAGCTATTTACCGCGATTTTGGCTTTAACGAGTCAGTAAAAGGCATTAAAGCAAGCCGCCACGGTGATCTGGTGTCTTACGAGTTTATTCGTGATGCTAACCCATCAACGTTACTGATTGTTGATAAAGACATGTTAATCAACAAAGGTACGAGCACGACTAAGCGTGATTTTGAAAACGAATTAGTGAAAGCGACTGATGCATACCAAAACAAGCACATGGCTTATTTAGACATCAATGCTTGGTACTTAGCGGCTTCAGGCATTCAAGCGACAGAACGAATGATTAAAGATGTTCAATCTTCAATCGACCTTTAAAAGAATTAAGTAATAAAGTTGCCCAAGCAAACATGTTTGCTTGGGCTTTTTAGCGTTAGAGGCAAATTTTGAAAAAGTTATTGCCAATTTTGATAGTGCTTAGCTTTGCTTCCCTTTTCGTAGGGGTGGGAGAATTAAGCATTGGGGCATTGCTCGCAGGGGATGCAAGCAGTTGGAACTTGTTGTTTACCAGCCGTATTCCTCGTTTGGTGGCCGTGCTACTGGCAGGTGCAGGTTTAAGTATTGCTGGTTTGATTATGCAGCAGATCAGCCAAAACCGATTCGCAGCACCATCGACTTCTGGCACGATAGAGTGTGCGATGTTGGGCTATGTATTAAGCCTTGTTTTCTTTGGTGGTCAGCAAATCTGGTTAATCTTCTTAATCTCGATGCTCGGCACACTAATGTTTGTGCAGTTTATTAATCGAATCCAATTTAAGAACGCTATTTTTGTACCACTGATCGGCATCATTTTCGGTAATGTGGTGGATTCATTAGCCACTTTCGTCGCGTATAAATACGATGCGTTGCAGAACATGTCCGGTTGGGCGGTTGCCAACTTCGCTAACTTGCTGCAAGGCGACTATGAACTGCTTTATATCGCTATCCCTATCGCGGTCATTGGCTACCTATTTGCGACACGTATTTCTGCGGTTGGCTTAGGTAAAGACTTTGCAACCAACCTTGGTCTTAAATATGGCCAAGTGATTATTTTAGGTGTCACCTTGGTCTCTATTATGTCGGCCAGCGTGGTGATGATCGTCGGTCAGTTGCCTTTCCTTGGTCTAATCGTGCCGAACCTAGTGAGTAAGTTCTATGGCGATAACTTGCGCAAAAACATTCCACTCACGGCGGTATTAGGCGCGCTTATTGTGCTGTGCTGTGACCTTGTCGGCCGTACGATTATCTTCCCTTATGAAATCCCAATCTCGATGATCATTAGCATGTTAGGTGGTGGTATCTTTATCTTCTTTATTCTGCGAGGCCAAAAGAATGCAGGATAGAACTAAATTACTGTTATTAGCGATTGTCGCTTTAGTATTTGCAGGTTTGTTCATTGGTTTAGGTTTGAATGCCGATAACTACCAATACTTCTTGTCTCGTCGTGTACCTAAAGTGATGGCAATGATTTTAGCCGGTATTGCGATTGGCCAGTCGGCTTTAGCTTTCCAAACCATCACTAACAACCGCATTTTGACGCCAAGTATCATGGGTTTTGATTCCTTGTACATGTTCACGCAAGTGGTGGTTGTCGTTGCGTTCGGCGGTATGAGTTCGTACGTGCTTAATGACTATGTAAACTTTTCACTGTCTGTCAGTGTTATGCTTGGTTTCTCGGTGTTGTTGTTCAGTTTCTATTTTGGCAGCAAACAGAAAAACTTAATGGCATTGCTGTTATTGGGTGTGATCTTAGGTCAGCTGTTTGGCAGCATCTCATCGTTTTTGACTATGTTGATGGACCCGAATGACTTTGCTGCGCTGCAATCAAGCTTGTTTGCCAGCTTCAATAACATCAAAGTTGAGTTGGTGTATTTGTGTACGCCGCTATTAGCCATAATCAGCTTTTTACTGTTCCGTTTAAACCGAGTGTTGGATGTGTTCTGGCTAGACAGCGATAACGCAACCAGTTTGGGGATTGATGTAAAACGCGTGACGCTACAGGTGTTGATTCTATCTGCAGCATTGATTGCTATCTCGACAGCATTGATTGGTCCAATTATGTTCTTTGGCCTACTGGTGACCAACTTAGCGCGTGAAATGCTTAAGTCGTACCAGCACCGAGTTTTGCTATTGGGCGTTTCGCTGTTGTCTGTGGCGTCTCTATTGAGTGGTCAATGGATTGTGGAAAATGTCTTCGGGTTCTCAACGACGTTGAGCGTGGTGATTAACTTTATTGGCGGCATCTACTTCCTATCGATGTTGCTACGAAACAAAATCGTTTAGGGTCATTATGATTAAATTACAAAGCCTAACTAAATTATTCGGTAAAACGGCCGTCGTGAACGACGCCAGTGCTGAGTTTGAAAAAGGGAAAGTGACAGCAATCATTGGCCCTAACGGCGCGGGTAAAAGTACCCTGTTATCAATGGCAAGTCGCCTTGTTGAGAAAGACAAAGGTGAAGTGTACATCGACTGCAAAGAGCTCGCCGATTGGGATACCAAAGAGCTGGCGAAGCGTCTTGCAGTGCTGCGCCAAGCTAACAACATTACTATGCGTTTTACGGTACGTGAGATGATCGCTTTTGGCCGTTTTCCTTACAGCCAAGGTAAGCTTACCGACCAAGACCAAGCGGTAATTAACCAAGCGATTGAATACTTAGATCTTGCTGACATTCAAAACAAATACCTTGATGAGTTGAGTGGTGGTCAGCGACAACTGGCGTTTATTGCAATGGTCATCGCGCAAGATACGGACTACGTGTTCTTAGATGAGCCATTGAATAACCTAGATATTAAACACTCACTGCAAATTATGCGTAACGTTGGTCGCTTAGCGCGTGAAATGGATAAAGCAGTAGTGGTGGTGATTCACGACATCAACTTTGCTGCGTGTTACTCCGACAAGATCATCGCTCTTAAGAAAGGTGAAGTGGTAGCACAAGGGTCAGTAGAGGAAGTGATTCAGGCCGATGTGTTGGAAAGCATCTATGAAACGCCTTTTAATATCATCGAGCAAGATGGTAAGCGCATGTGTACCTATTACTGATTGCAACTCTGTCTAAAAAAGGCTTCCCACTGGGAAGCCTTTTTATTTGGTTAAATCATCTATTTAGTTAAGTCATCAATGATAGGGCACTGACTACTGCCGTTGCCGGGGCATGATGAGACCCACTGTTTGAGCTGTTTTTCGATTTCTTGCAGCTGGTGGATTTTCATCTCCACTTCTTTGAGCTTTTCTTGTGCTTTGGCTTTGACTTCACTGCTTTTTCTATGTGGGTTATGGGCAAGTTCAACAAATTCTTTGCACTCTGCAAGGGAGAATCCAGCGTTTTTTGCACGGGAAACAAGGTTTAGCTCTTGCAAATGTTGCGAGCCATATTCGCGATACCCCGACGCACTGCGCAATGGGGGAGTGATGATGCCTTTATCTTCGTATAAGCGAATTGACTTGCTTGATAGCCCAGTTAATTGGGCAACTTGACCAATGTTCATGGCGTTTACCTTTAATGAGAATCCACTTAGCTTACCACAGTTGATTTTATTACATGTAGCCGCATTAACTCATGTCTTTGCGCATCATCGCGTTTGGAGGATAGCCAAAGGCCTTCTTAAACGCGATGGTAAAGTTAGAAGGGTGGGTATAGCCTGCCTCGTATGCGGCTTCGGTGATAGAGATAATACCGCGCTCTAAATGTTGCTTAGCGATCTCTAATCGTCGGGTGCGGATGTAGCCATTGATTGTACAGCCAATGTGATTACGGAACTTGCGTTGAATGTTAGATGGGCTCATTGCGAACCGATGTGCAATTAAATCTATGGTCAGCGGGTTATCTAAATTGGTCTCGATATAGCTGATAATATCTTCCACATCGGCTTGTGCAATGGGTTCAAACTTAGTGTCAGATTTCGCGATCGCTTGCTGTTCAAGCTGAGCAAAAATGATTTCCATTAACTGCATCGAAATCTTTTCGAGTTTTATCTTATTGAGGAAACTGGTGGCGTTGTGCAAATCAAGCACTTGGTCCACCAATTGGTAGATCTCTGGAGTAAGGTCGAATCGGATTGAGTTTTTGTGGCCCTTTAAAAATTGACGCACGCGGCATGTCTCGGAACTGCGCGCCAAGATCCAATCGGGTTTCAGCATTAGATTTAGTTTGGTGACATGGTTACCTTTGGTGATGCGGCGTCGAAAGTTCGCAGGCTTTGTCAGGTTAACTAGAATGCCTTCCGCTTTTATACGCGCATCGAGATTAAACTCTAAATCATCATAGCCAAATTCTAAGTGGCCTTGCAGCAGTAGCGTTACGATGATGGAGACAGGCGCTGTTGAGACAATATTAGAATCAGTCAGTTCTTCGCTTCTGCTGCCATGCAATGTAAAACAATCATCGACGCGATGAGAGACAAAATGTCCTTCGACTAACGGGCCATTGTTTCTGCGGCTAACACCGACGATGAGCTGCTTTTCTGATTCCTCAATTTTCTTAGTAAGTGCTACTTTTTCTAGTCTTGGTCGAGATTTAGTACCGACGCCCATGCTGTATTTCCTCATAACATGAATGCGATTGTGCATAACTCAATTCACTTTGTGAAATGAGGGTTCAATCCTATCATGCTTGCGAATTGTTATCATTTAGATTTAAAGAGGAAGTTCATGAAAAGGGACATTCGAGTTAAACCCCATAAGTCAGTCGTGTGTTTGGCCGTTGGTCTGGCGCTTTCATTCTCTGCATTGGCCGAAGAAAGTGCATATTTCGACGAAGTAGTCGTTTGGGGGACGAAAGTATCAAGTAGCTCGGAGTCTATCGGTGCTGATGATATGTCGCTAAAGCAGGCTGATCATATGTCTGACTTGCTGCGTGATGTACCGGGCGTTGATGTTGGCGGTACGCATTCAGTCAATCAGCGTATTAATATCCGTGGTTTAGGTGAAACCGATTTAGACATTCGCCTTGATGGCGCTTCTCAGCACGCCAATATGTTCCACCATATTGGTAACCTTACTCTTAACCCTGACATTCTAAAGTCGGCTGAGATTCAAGTAGGTAACAACTCGGTTGTTCAAGGTGGCCTAGGTGGCTCAGTCTATTTTGAAACCAAAGATGCCAAAGAACTGCTGCGTGGCGGCGAAAGCGTAGGTGTCCGCGTATATGGTGGATATGCAAGTAACGCCAGCCATAAAGGGTCAATCACCGGTTATGCGCAATTGAGCGACAAGATCGATGGCATGTTGTACATACATGGCGTGGACAATGACAACTTTGAAGATGGCAACGGTACAGAGACTTATGGCGTCGATGGTGAAATCTACAACATCCTAGGCAAATTTGGTTTTGAACCGTCTGACCAGCATAGATTCGAACTGTCTTACGATTTATATCGTGACGAAGGTGAATACAGTGCGCGTCCTGACCGTGGTCAAGATGCGAATACAACAGGTCGTGACGCTGATTTGTTGTTACCGACAGAATACGATCGCGATACGGTTCGCTTAGGGTATGAGTTTACCAGTGCAAATCATAATGCAGATGTCACCTTATACAGCTCAACCACAGAAATTACTCGTGATGAAACCCCGACGTCGTGGGGGGTCTTAAACAGAGACAGTATCAATACAGCGAAGAACCAAAACGTGGGTTTGAGTGCTAAGGTGCAATCGGATATTGAGCTTGGCTCTATCGGTAATACCGTTACTTACGGTTTTGATTACATGGACAAAAACTCGTCGAGCACCTACGACGGTGTTCAATACATGGATGAAGATGCAATCAGCACGGCTATCTTCCTAGAAGATAGGATTCAACTCATTGAGCAGTTTGCGCTAACTTTAGGTATTCGCTACGACGATTATCATCGCAAAGCGGAAACCAGTGATACCAGCTACGACGAAGTGACTTGGGCGATTGCTGGTGAGTTTGATGTAACGGATTCATTCCAAGTTTTCGCAAGCACGCGCACGCTGTTTAAAGCGCCTGAACTGTTAGAGACATTCATCCAGTTCCAACAAAGTACGGTTCTGGCGGAGGAGCTGCGTCCAGAAACGGGTCGAAATAGCCAAGTCGGGTTTAAGTTTAATCACTGGGCGGGGGAACACTACTTCGGGTCTAACCTAACGGTATTTAAAACCCAAATCGATGACTACATCATTGAAGGTTATGATCGTTCCATCAGTGGCTATTACATCCAAAACGGTTTCGATATTGAACTAGAAGGTTTCGAGCTGTCTGGTGTGTACGGTTACCAAGGTTTCACCGGTAAGCTAAGCTATGCGAAAAGCGATGCTGACAACGTAACAGATGGTGGTCCATACGCTTCAACCGGTAGCATGCCGCGCAGTAAAGATATTGGTGATTCAGTGTCTTTGACGCTTGATTATCAAATGGATGATTTAGGTCTTATCTTCGGTTGGAACTCACAATTTGTTATGGACGAAGACAATGTTCTTCAAGGTAATCCAGTGAAAGAAGGCTACGACGTACACAACCTTTATGTTCAATGGGTACCGACACAACATGACAACCTGTCTGTTACGTTTGGTATTGATAACGTGTTTGATGAGACTTACACATCACATGCCTCAACCAGTGGCGTAGGGACACTATACGACTCATCACGCAATCCGGTAGGTACGTATTTAGCGGATGACTTTGAGCCGGGCCGTAACTTTAAACTGTCTGCAGCTTACCATTTTTAACCTTCATTAAATGTGTTGTTGCATTAGCTGCCCATTTTGGGCAGTTTTTTTTGGTTTAAAATCTAGTTGAACGCCATATAGACTTGTTCAAATTGTCATCAAACTATGAGTTCGATTCAAAAATTTTGTAATGCTTGAAAGTTTGCATTGATGGTCATTGTTTATGTTTTGCGCTTTATCTAGTCGATTTTTGTGCATAAAATGCCTCAAAAGAGGCATGTGAACAGGCGATGTAAGACGTTAAAATGGAGTTGCTCACTTTCCGCTATGCCTTGTTTTTAGTAGGTCTATGCAAGGTATTGAATGCTTTTCGAATAATTTCCAACCGCAAATAAAATTGATTCTTGCTTTAGATCAAGAAAAAAACGTTTGTCCTGCAATTAAAGCTAAAAGAAAGTTGAAAGATTTAAAAATTATTTTAATATTTAAACTCATTAAACAATGAAGCATCTGCTTCTACATTAAGTCTGAAACAGGATACATACCTCATGTCTAACTCGTTAGTGTTGGTTATTAACTCTGGTAGCTCTTCTCTTAAGTTCGCAGTCATCGATTCAAATACGGGCGACGCGCTTGTTAGTGGCTTAGGCGAATGCTTTGGTTTACCTGAAGCAGTTATCAGTTGGAAATATAACGGCGAAAAAACCGAAGAAGCCATCACTGCGGCAGATAACCATCACCAACATGCGATTAACCGCATTGTTGCGCTTATCGAGACATTAGGTTTCTCATCAGACTTAGTAGCAGTAGGCCACCGCATTGTTCACGGTGGTGAGAAGTTTACATCGACAGTACGTATCGATGAGCATGTTTTAGCCGAGATTGAACGTCTTTCAGACCTAGCTCCGCTCCACAACCCTGCTGGTGCGAAAGGCATTCAAGCGGCTATGACTGCTTTCCCTGCATTACCTCAGTTTGCAGTATTCGACACGGCATTCCACCAAACCATGCCAGCGAGAGCATTCACTGGTGCGATTGCGAAAGAACTTTACTCTGAATTTGGTGTGCGTCGTTACGGTTTCCACGGTACTAGCCACTACTACGTGAGCCGTGAAGCTGCGAAGATGATTGACAAGCCTGTAGAAGAATCAAGCTTCATCTCTGTTCACCTAGGTAACGGTGCTTCTGTTTGTGCGATTAATAATGGTGAGTCTGTTGATACCTCAATGGGCTTCACGCCACTGTCTGGTCTGATGATGGGCACACGTTGTGGTGACCTTGACCCAGGCATCATCGAGTACCTTCTTAAGAAAGGTTGGTCTCAAGAGAAAGTGTTCAATTCATTGAACAAAGCTTCTGGCTTCTTAGGTGTATCTGGCCTAACAAGCGATGCTCGCGGTATTTTAGAAGCGATGGAAGAGGGTCACGAAGGTGCAACTTTAGCATTCCAAGTATTTACATACCGTGTGTCTAAATACATTGCATCTTACCTTGCAGCGCTAGATTCATTCGACGGCATCATCTTCACTGGTGGTATTGGTGAAAACTCACTGCCAATTCGCCGTGAGATTCTAAGCAATCTGAAACTTCTTGGTTTTGTAGAAGACGCTAAGGGTAATGAAGATGCTCGCTTTGGTAACGCAGGTGTTATCGCGAAATCTGCAGTGCTAGATGCAGTTGCAATGGTTATCCCTACTAACGAAGAATTCGTAATTGCACAGCAGTCAGTAGAGCTGCTATAAAACTCTACTCATTTTGGGAACTAAGCTAAAGCCCTTTCCGTTTGGAAAGGGCTTTTCTTTTATCTGCCAGATGAAGAGGTGTGCTGATAGAGTATGAGTTTACATCTACTAACGAATCGACTTGATTATCTTCATGCATGCTAATCAGTTTCGGATATACTAACGTCATACCTGCCTCATGATGCGTGAAGGCATTGATCAGTAACGGATAAGATTATGTTTTTGTTTAAGAGGCTAGCTAAGCTGGCAGTGATTTGTGTGGTGTTTTTCACTCTTTTCGACGTTATTAATTCTGGTAGTGTGACTTGGCCTTATCGGCTGATATCTGCGTTGGGTTTTTAGTCTTATTACTTCCCCTTACTAACTCTTTGTCTTATCTTAGTTATTTGATGTAATGAGAGGATAAGACATGGAGCTAGTTGTTCCCTCCCCAAACTATCAACACGCATTTGAGCAATTCTACTTTGACTACGTGAAGAACGATCCAGTAAATGGTGAGTGCTATGCGGAATGTATGTCGAATTTCTCTGCCTATGTACGCTCTTTGCTAGATGAAGCGCAAGGAATCAACTTAAAACCGACTTATGTTCCTTGTTCTCATCATTGGTTTATCAATCCACAAGGGCAGATCGTGGGAGTGATACGAGTACGTCATAACATAGATAATACGTTTCTTAGCCAAGAAGGCGGTCATATAGGTTATGACATTGCTCCATCCCAGCGTGGACAGGGGTACGGAAAGGCAATGTTGGCAGCTGTACTACCTGAACTAAAATCATTAGATATATCCCGAGCATTGATTACCGCTGATGAGGACAATATTGCTTCACGTCGTGTTATAGAGGCTAACGGAGGTCAGTTAGATAACGTTATTTTTGGCGCAACCTTTCAGTGTCAATTGGCAAGATATTGGGTTTCAATTTAAAAATCTGCAACTCAATTTAATGGCACTGATTTTTTTAAGTAGGAGCTAGATATGGATGTTAAGCCTGTACACCAAGCCCGCTGTCATTGCGGCACTGTGGTATTAGAACTGACTCTGCCGAATGGAATTGAAGACCCAAGGCGCTGTACGTGTTCGATGTGTAGGAAACGTGGTGCTATGGCAGCATCAGTGCTGTTAGAAAACTTAAAGGTGATTGAAGGGGAAGACAATCTGACCTGCTATCAATTTAATACTATGACCGCAAAACATTACTTTTGTAAGACTTGTGGTATATACACCCATCATCAACGTCGATCCAATCCATATCAATACGCAATTAATGTCGCCTGTTTAGATGATATTAATCCTTATGATCTTGAGCCTGTGCCGATTAACGATGGTATTAATCATCCCTCAGATCGCTAAACGTTATTTTTGGTCGATATGAGTACGATTTTCGTGCTTACTCATTTTGTGCATGAAAGTTGACTATTTATTAATCTAAAGTATTTACAAAACAGTAACTTGTTGGGTGCTTTTTGATCGCTTGTGGCACATGCATGTTGATGTACGTCGCACGCATAGATTTTATGAATGTGTTTTGCTTCTATAATTTGAGATGATTACAGGTGTTTGATTATTTAACTTTTGGAAAAAGTGTTTGTTTTATAATTGTTTAATTGATCATTTTATTTATTTTTCCTTCCTTAAGTTCTTGTTAAAACTTCAATTTCCCTCCTTCTTAATCAAGAAAATTTAGGCGCTTATTGATGCAATTTATGCAAACTTGTATGCAACATTTTGTCTAAATAATGCACTAATTCTATTAACTTCAAATTTATAGAATTAACTCTACGGAAAATGTGGATATCAACTACCCAAAAAGTGTAACTTATGCGGCGTTTATCGCAGAGATGAGACAAGAAATGGGTCGCAGAAATAAGAATGTCGTAGATGAAGAAGTTAAATTTAGTGAAGAACTGGTTTCTACTACTGACAAGAGAGGCGTAATTACTTACGCCAATGAGGCATTTTCTCGGGTTTGCGGATACAGCCAAGAAGAATTAGTGAACACTAATCATAATATTGTGCGTCATCCCGATATGCCCAAAGCCGCATTTAAAGATTTATGGGTTAACCTTGAAGCTGGCGCTTCATGGCGTGGAGCGGTGAAGAACCGTTGTAAAGATGGTCGCTACTATTGGGTAGATGCGTTTGTGACGCCTATTTTACGCAATGGTTCGGTAGTGGGCTATCAGTCGGTACGTTCTCCCCTTGATGATAAGCTTAAACAACGGGCTGAACGTCTATACAGAAAGGTAAATGCAGGTAAAGCACTCGTACCGTTCTGGAGTCAGTTTAAGTTTCGATTGGTGGCTTTTATTTCTTTAGGCGCTGCAATTGTCGCTGGTAGCTATTGGTTACCGTTATTAAGCGTATTACTGTTGGCGTTGCCTTTTGTCTGCTTCCAACCTGAAATTTTCTCAGCTCCGCAGTTCTACACCAAGTTATTAGGTCAATACGACAGTGTCTCTCGTTTGGTTTTCTCGGGGGCTCAACCACATGGCGTTGCAGATTACCACTTGAAAATGGCGCACGGGAAAATCCATACAATACTTGGCCGTGTTCAGGATCAATGCAGCGGCCTTGAGCAAAACGTGCTGAATTTGAAAAAGGCCGCTGAAGATACACAAGGCGGCGTAGAGCAAGAAGCAACAGAGATTCATCATATTAGCCATTCGGTAGAGAAAATCGTGACCGCTATTGATGATGTTGAACAGCGCATTACGCAAGCTTCCGAGCAAGTGGAACAAGCGAATCAGCAATGCATTAATGCAGAATCAAATATGCATCAAACCAAAACGGCGATTGATTCTTTGTCGGGTCAAATTCAGAAATCGAGCGAATCTTCTGCTGAGCTGACTCAAGAAGCCGAACGAATCGATGCCATCATGGTAGAGATTAAAGGCATTGCTGAACAAACTAACTTACTTGCACTCAACGCTGCAATTGAAGCAGCAAGGGCAGGGGAGTCTGGCCGTGGCTTTGCAGTAGTAGCTGATGAGGTGCGAAACCTTTCTTCTCGAACGAATTCTGCAACAGAGCAAATTCAGGCTTCTATTTCTGGAATGCAAGAAACACTACGTCATTGGCAATCTGAAATGGGTAAAGAGAAAGAGACGGTCGATCACTGTGTTGATCAAGCACTGCAATCTCAGCAATCTTTATCAGCTGTCATGGGGTCAATGGCAAGTATTTCTGAACTGTCACAGCAGATCAGTGAAGTAGCACAGCATCAAGCCCATCTCTCGAAAGAGATCAGCAGTAACATTGAACAAATTGACAGTCTCTCTCAGCACAATGCGCAACAAGCTGAGATAGTAAATTCTCAATCAAGTGATATTTCGGTTAAAGCGACTGAGCTTACCGGGCTAAGAGATACCTTTAACGAGCGTAGTTAAATTGTATTGAGTTTATATAGAGAAAACAAAGCCCTACTAAGGGCTTTGTTTTTATTTGATGAATTCATCTAAGTCGATTGAGTTCTTAATCAGGTTAGTCAGTATATTCTTCCTTAGGTGCGCCTTTAAAGTTAATGGTGTTGGTATTGACCACGTCGCCATTGCTAAACTCGACGTTTACTGGACCAATCATGTACCATTTGCCGCTGATTTCGCTTTCAGTGAAGACCTTGTGCGTGCCATCGGCGATGCTGTCACCATTGTAGTAGACCGTTCCTGTTGTAGCAGCTACATCGCTGCGGCCAATTTGGGCTGAAACACCGCTATTTTTGTAGTTGATTGCCTCAATAAACACAAATTCTGCAGGGTAGTCTGCTTCGATGTTTATCTGATTAGACATATCACTTTCAACGTAATCTGCTACTAGGTTTTTCCAGTTTGTCAGATTTTCTAGATGAGTATGTGTAATCCCTGTCGCACTCTTTGCAGCCATAAAGGCATCAAAAGCGGTTTTAAAGTCGCCAGATGACTTAGCTTGTGTGTAAAGATCGAACCATTCTCGTACCGAAATACCGTATTTTTTGCTAAGCACGGCAATAGTTGTCACGTAAACATCGTAGACGTTCTCGTATTTTTGTTTAACGGTGTCTTCGGTCAAGTAAGTGTCAACAGTGATTGGTGAAACAATGCCTGAAGTGCTGGCGTAATTGTCTATCTCGCGTGCAGGGACAATTTTATCTGCTTGGGCAATATAAACTGCAAGTGCCTCAGTGAACCACTTATACACTTCACCACTGTTGGTCTCACCGCCAAAGAATTCAAAACCCGCAACGTGTGTCATCTCGTGCTTCGCTAGGCGGTACAGATCGCTAGGATCGGATTTAAGGTGTTGTTCCCAGCGATTCTCGTAAGCAGAACCAGAGTAACCCGCACCGTTAGGGTCGTTAAAACATACTGTCCAACGACTGTTGTTTAATCCAAGCTCTGCGGAAGTTAGGTTAGCATCTGCCATCAACTCGTTTAGTGCGACCTGCGCAATTTGACCAGCTTGTTGCAGCTGGCTTGCTGTAATATTGGCAGCCGTTGCTTCAATGAAGAGGTTTTCGGTTTGGTAAGTGTTTCCAACGCCGCCGGTACATTTACTTAGAAACGAGCCAGAATCGGTGATGGAAACGTTCGCAGCTTTATCCAACAAGACTTGGTTCTTTGACGTGTTAGGAGTATTGCCATTGTTTGACGTGTTATCGCTAGCTTCGTCACTGCCACAACCAGCGAGAAGTGCAATAGCAATAGAGAGGGTAGTAAGTTTTAATTTATTCATATTTTTCATGCATCTATTGAGTTTGATGAAGAGTATGAAGGGGTTAAAAAAGGGAAACAATGAACGTAATTGAAGGCGAAATCCGTAAATTAAAGGCTCTTAGTGTGACTTTTATCACATTGTAATGATTGAAGTTTCATTGTCTATTATTTGTCTGGAGCTTGGAAGGATTGATCTATAGGATTGGCTAAAACTAATAAATTCAATAAATTATATTTAGGTAATTATGAAAAAACGTTCATTAGCTCTCCTCACCTCTGCTGCGTTGTTGATCTCATATCAAGCTCATAGCTATGACTTAAGTTGGGAAGAATTCGAAGGCGAAGACTTAGAATTGTTAAAGCAGGCTCAAAACTCAAATGATCCCGACGTGTTGTTCCAAGCCGGCCAACTGCTGATTGATAACTCAATTATGCAAGATGGGATAGATCTTGGTCATGACTACATCGAACGCGCGGTAAAAACTGGCCATGATGGTGCAGAAACCGTTAAAGCGGACATGGAGTACATGGACGGAAACTATGAAGAAGCATTAGCGCTTTTCCATAAAGCAGAAGCTGGCAACGATCCTTATGTTTTATACAGCCTTGGCGTTATGTACTTCGACGGTGAAGGCACAGAGGCAGATGTTCGCAAAGGCAACGATTACTACCTAAAAGCCGCTAAGTTAGGCTCTGACGATGCGATGTACCAGCTAGCGTTTTCTTACAATGATGGCGTAGGTGTGACTCAAGACTACGCCAAAGCCGCCTATTGGTTTGAGCAAGCAGCTGAAAAAGAAAACATCAGCGCAATGTACAACCTAGGTATTTCTTACTTGAATGGCGAAGGTGTTGAAACCAGCTGTAAAAAAGCGATGCAGTGGCTAGAACGTGCGATTGAATTTGACGAGCACCCACGTTCGTTTGCAAAGATGGGCGATATCTATTACTACCCTGAATACAAACAACGTTGTGGCTTTAAAAAGACAGATTACGCCCAAGCGTTTTTGTTCTTTGAAAAAGCGGCCATGCTAGACAATGTTTACGCTCAATATATGGTTGGTTACGCGTATCGCAATGGTCATGGTATCCCTAGCGATTTTGTGAAATCACTCGCTTGGTTTGAGATTGCCGAAGAGAATGGTGATGAAGATGCAGTGAAAGAGATTCGCGATGTGAAGAAATACATGTCGAAGGAAGATATTGCTAAATCTGAGCAATATAAAGAAACCATTACTGATGAGATCTGGTAACTGATTTCGCCTTACTATCACTCGTGATTGTATTTTTAGAGCCCAAGCCATGCTTGGGCTCTTTTGTTTCTACATACAATTAAACTGGTTATATAATATCGGGGTCTATTTGAAGTGATTATGGAATTAAATGAAGTTCTCGCGTTACCTAGCCACCCAAACAAGCCAGATTGAACAGTTGTTTTTAGATACGTTTGCCGATTCTGAAGGTGCTGAAGAAGGCCAAGTAATTGCAATGCTAGTCAAAGATTTATTCGTCAAGACAGCGAGCCATGATCTAGAGTGCTTTGTCGCTATTAGTGAAGATGAACAAATCATGGGAGCGATTGTCTTTACGCCGCTCGACAATGAAGTTGACTCAAATGAAAGAGAAAGGATGTGTTTGCTGTCTCCTGTTGCTGTTTCAACGTCAGTTCAAGGGCAAGGGATTGGGCAGGCATTGATTAACTATGGGTTGAATCAAATGTCAAAGGCAGGCAATTTTATAGCCGTTACTTATGGGGACCCAAGCTTTTATAGCAAAGTGGGGTTCAAGCAGATCGCAGAAAGCATTATTCCAGCTCCTTTCCCACTAAGCTACCCAAATGGATGGCTTGCTGTTTCACTAACCGGGAGCAACATTACTCCCGTTTCAGGGACGACAAGATGTGTAGAAGCCCTGAATGATGCTAAATACTGGTAATTGGCCGCTAAAATGAAGCCCTGCAAAACGCAGGGCTTATGTTTATGCTAAATTAGTTCATTGGATTGATAGAGCTCAGGCTGCCAAATGTGCATTACATTTTCTGGATTATCGATTGGCGTAAAACCATATTGAGCGTACAAGCCATGCGCGTCTTTAGTGCCGAGCGAAACACGTCGCAATCCTTGCAAGTCAGGATGCTTTAAAATGGTATCAATCAGCTTTTTACCTAAGCCTTGTCCACGGTGCTGTTCCAATACAAACACATCCAAGATATACGCATAAGTTGCGTAGTCACTGATCACTCGCGCGAACCCGGCTTGATTATCTTGCTGGTCATACACGCCAAAGCAGAGTGAATGCTTTAGGCCGCGACGCAAGGTTTCTGCAGGAATACCGGCTGACCAATAGCTATTGGATAAAAAGTGATGGACGACGTCAAAGTCGATTTTGCTGCGATCGTCACTGACATAATACTGCGTCACAAAGAATTCCTTTTCTTGATGGATAAATAATAACCATACGTAAATTGAGTTTATGGTCAACGCTTTATAGAGATTTTTGTTCTACAAAGAGCAGGAAAATGATCGACCTTAAGCGCAAAAGATTGGCGATTACTCTCTTTTTAAATCCAAAGCACATAAAATCCCGCAATCGTTTTCTCAAACTGATCTGAATCAATAAGAACTATTTTCATTCCTGTCATTATCGCTGCATCCACTGAGTTTAGGGGAATTAGGTGAAAGGCCTAAACTGTACCCGCAACTGTAAGGTAGAGATCGATAACATCGAAGATGTGCTGTTTTATTGCATGCGAGTTATCGCCACTACCGAGTCAGAGTACCTAAGCTTAACGTTGGCCGGCAGTATGGGCGGGAGCACCCAGTTTCGGATTTGTTGATGCTTAGGTATCGGTTCGAGCTGTTGGCGTTAAACACAGGAGTGTTTTATGGCGCTACGGAACGTGTTAGCCACAATTTTTCTACTCTGTCAGCATCCGAACCATGGCAGGGTCTTTTCGCGATCTTTCAATAAAGTTAGCCTCAATTGTCATAATCTGGTGATGCGTTTGAGTAGCTGATCATGTCTCGTCTCAAACGTTCAAGCCATAAAGGTGAACTAAGAACCGGTTTCACAACGGGTGCTTGCGCAGCTGCAGCAAGTGCAGCCGCTGCTCGTGCCCTGTTAAGTAAACAAAACCCTTCGAACATTACGATCACTTTGCCCAATGGTGATAACGCTGAGTTTGCAGTGAACTACTTGCCTGCGGATAGCGGAGTCTTGGCACAAGTGATTAAAGACGGTGGCGATGACCCTGATTGTACTCATGGCTTAGCCATTCACGCATTAATTGAACCGATCAATGGGCATGCCATTGAAGTGAAGGGTGGTCTAGGCGTGGCTACGGTTACTTTACCCGGTTTAGAGCTGGCGGTAGGCCAACCAGCTATAAATCCCGTACCCAAAGCAAATATCTTAGCAATGGTCGAAAGAGAGCGTAAGCACTCGGAGCAACCGACTCAAGGTCTAGTCATTACTATTTCAGTGCCCAAAGGAGAAGAAGCCGCCAAGCAGACCATCAGTGAAAGGCTTGGCTTGATTGGCGGTATCTCAATATTAGGGACGCGGGGGACGGTTAAGCCATTCTCTACTTCCGCTTACGCTGCTTCGGTTAGACAGAGTATTGAAATTGGTACTGAGAATGGTCACCGAGCATTTTGTTTGACCACGGGTGGCCGAACAGAAGCCGCCGCGATGAAGATTTACCCGCAGTTTGTACCGATGCAGTTTATTCAAGCGGGGGATTTCATTGGTGTTGGGCTGCGCTGTGCAAAGCGTTGTAATGCCAACTCAATACATTTAGTGGTCATGATTGGTAAGCTTTGCAAGTTGATATCTGGGAGGATGATGACTCATGTCTCTGGCCATGGTATCGATTTTGGTTTGCTTGCAGATAGAGCGGATCATTGTGGTTATCCAAGCCATTTAGTTAATGAGATAGCCAATAGTCGAACTGGTCGACAAGTGCTGGATTTAGTTCGGGGAACGGAGCGACAGCAAGCGTTTCTGGCTGACTTATGTTTACTTGCACAACAGCATGCAAGCGAATACATCAAACATCAGTTCCCGGTAGAGGTGACCTTAGTTGATTTCGATGGGCCTCAACTCGCTAACAGTTTTCCAATTAACCAGCGTGATAACGAAAGTAAATCCATGGTCAGCCAATCTGGTTGCAGCGATCACACTGAAATTATGGATAAGGAAGCACAATGACAACAGATACTGAACTCGTCATGCAGCAAATGACGGCGCAAGGACGAGCGATAGAAAGTGGCTCTTTTGCGATTATCGATGATGAAATAGAGCGGATTCACGGTGGGCATGGTTTTACGCCGAGTCAGTGGAACATTGTTCGCAGAGCGATTCATACCACTGGTGATTTTGAATTCAAACAGCTATTTAAGTTCAGCGAAAAAGCGACGGAGCAAGGCTTAGTCGCATTAAAAAGCGGCGCGTTGATTATTAGTGATGTCAGTATGATTGTCAGTGGGTTGAATAAAAAGCGTTTGGCAGTAAATAGCAACGAGGCGGTATGCTTTGTGAGCCATCCTGAAGTGATCGCGAGAGCGAAGCAAAGCGGTCGAACTCGATCGCTTGAGGCCATGCGCTACTGCGCAGAGCAAGGGTTGTTAGAAGGCGCAATCCTAGCCGTCGGCAATGCGCCTACAGCTCTTATTGAAGCTTTAGAAATCGCCAAAGAAGGTGGGCCAGAGCCGGCATTAATCATAGGAATCCCGGTCGGCTTTGTGATGGCCGAAGAATCCAAACAAATGCTCACTGAAACGGATATCCCATATATCACCAGTCTCGGTCGAAAAGGCGGTAGCCCATTGGTGGTTTCAACGATTCATGCTTTGTTAACGGAGGCGCTATGAACCCTCAGTTGACCGTTGTCGGTATCGCGGAAGATGGCTGTTTAAGCCTAACCAGTAAAGCGGTAAATAGTGTCGCAAACGCGGAAGTGTTAGCGGGTCATGCTCGGCATAAAGTTTGGTTTCCCCAGTTTCAGGGTGAATTTCTCGATATGGCAATGGGCTTTAACGCTTGGTTAAGCGCTATTTCGTCTCGGTTGGATGATGGTCTAGAGGTGGTTGTTCTCGCCTCTGGTGACCCATTGTTTTTTGGCATTGGCGCAACGTTGCAACAGCGGTTAGGTGTTTCGGCACGCTACATTCCAAGTTTGAGTAGCATGCAGTTAGCTTGTGCAGAGCTCGGCTGGCCATGGCAGCAAGCCAGCTTTGTTTCGTTGCATGGTCGTCCTTTATTCGGCTTAACCAGCGCTTTGCAGCATACCGATTTATGCGCCGTACTAACGGATGAAACCAATCACCCAGCGCGGATTGCGCAGCACTTAGAGCTATATAATCAACAAGATTGGCGTGTCGCGGTATGCGAGCAATTGGGCTCAGCAAAACAGCGTGTACGTCAATATAGCGTTGCTGAGTTAGCTAAGTTATCGAGTAACGAGTTTGACCCCCTCAACGTTGTTTTATTGCAGCGCGGCTTAAATGAGCGTTGGGGTGGGTATGGCGTGTTTGCTTTTGATGATGACTTTGCCAAAAAAGTGCCTAAACGAGGGCTTATTTCAAAATATGCAGTACGAAATCAGGCAATTGCATGGCTTAGGCTAGCACCTACAGATTGCTTTTGGGATATAGGCTCAGGCTCAGGGTCGGTTGCGATTGAGCTCGCTAAACAAGCCTACAAAGGCAAAGGTTGGGCGATTGAATCGGAAATCGAATGCATTGAGGCCATAACGCATAACCTTCAAAGCCATAGCGTTGATAACGTGGCATTAATTCATTCTAAAGCGCCTTTAGGTCTTGACAATTTCGATGCGCCAAACGGTGTTTTTATTGGTGGCTCTCGAGGAGAGATGAGCGATATTTTGAATGCTGCGTGGCAAGTATTGCAGGTGAATGGCCGAATTGTAGTCAGCGCAGTGACGTTAGAAACTCAGCAGCAAGTTCAAGCTTGGGCTGAACTCAATAACCAACAATATCAGCTACAAGTGCTCAATGTAGCGAACACTCAGCCGCTAGCCGGCTATCAAAGACTGCAAGCAGAGAACCCTGTTTATCTGTATGTCTTTCATAAAAATAATTAACGGAGAAAAAGTATGGCCTTAACTCAGGCTAAGTTGTTTTCAATTGGTCTTGGCCCCGGAGATGGTGAGCTATTGACTTTAAAAGGAATGCGGTTGATTCAACAGTGCGATGTATTAGCGATACCGGAGCGAAATAAAGGTCAGCAAGACTCCTTTGCATGGGAGATCCTTCAACAAGCATTTGCCAGTGTTGGCGTGTGTGAACAGGAGATTGGAACAAAGCGGTGCTTTTTACATTTCCCGATGACCCGTGATTGCGGAGTGACCGTTCCGGCGTGGCAAGAAGCCGCCCAGCAAATCTACGGTTTTTTAAAACAAGGCCTGAGTGTTGCATTTGTGACTGAAGGAGATCCGTCGGTTTATAGTACATGGAGCTATATTCAAGAAGAGCTGCTAGAGATGGATGAGAATGTTCGTTCATGTATTCAAGTTGTTCCCGGAGTTAGCTCGATTACTGCAGTTCCGAGTGTGACGCAACAGCCTCTAGCGGATGGAAAAGAGCGCTTTTGTGTGGTGCCTGCAACCTATGGCTTAGAGCACATTGCCGAACTTTCAACCCAGTTTGATACCATCATTTTTATTAAAGTCGGCCGTGTGGTGCAAAAGCTTACTGACCGCCTAAAAGAACTCAATTTGCTCCAATATGCGCAATATGTCTCTCACGCGACGACAGATAAACAGGCGGTTTATTCTTGTTTACAGCAAGTGCCTAAAGAACATCGTTATTTTTCAATGGTTCAATTATCGATCCGCAAACAGCGCGGCGCACTTCGTGGCTTACAGCCCATTGAACAGCAGATTGAAACGGTGCTGGAATGAGGTTGAACCATAACAAGGTCGCCATTTATGCCTTAACAAAAGGTGGCTTAAAACAAGCGAAGGTCTTGGCAAGAAGCCTACCTTACAGCCAAGTGTTTGCTGCGCCAAAAGCGGTGGAACATGATGCTGTTACGGTAATGGAACCGCCAATCGCCAAACAGGTTGCTCAGCAATGGCTTGATTTTGAAGCGCACGTATTTGTTTGCGCGAGTGGTATTGCGGTTCGAACCATTGCTCCTTTACTTGATGATAAACGTAGTGACCCAACCGTATTGTGTTTAGATGAAGCGGGAAGGCATGTCATTCCATTAGTGAGTGGCCATCGTGGCGGTGGTAACGCGTTGGCAAAGCGCTTAGCCCGAATCGTTCGTGGTGAAGCTGTTTTAACCACCGCTTCAGACGTTCAGCAAACCTTGTCGGTTGACTTGATGGGTGCGCCGTTTGGTTGGTATCTAGCTCCATGTTGTGAGCATGCCGTGACTACAGTTTCCGCAGCGGTAGTGAATGATTTGCCGGTTTTGATTTACCAAGATTCGGGCGATCTAACTTGGTGGCCTTATGATAAAGCAATGCCAAAACATCTGTGTTACAGCCAAGACCTAGCGGCGCTTTCAGGTCGAGAGTGGGCTGGGGTGATCATTGTTTCAGACTCGATTGAGCCATATAGGAAAGCGGTCGAATTGGGTTTGCAAGATAAAACCGTTTTCTGGGTGCCTAATAGCATCCATATAGGGATAGGTTGCGATAGAAATACGCCACATACAGTGATTGGTGCAGCGTTGCATGAGGTATTGAAGCAATACAACATTCACAGTGCAGCGATAAAGAACGTCTCTAGCATCGAGCTCAAGGCCAATGAGCAAGGGATTGTCTCCAATGCGCGAGAGCTTGGTGTTGAGTTTATTTGCTATTCCGCTGAGCAATTAGACACTCAGCCGGGTATCTTGCATCCATCGGAGTACGTGAAAAAAGTAACAGGCAGTTGCTCAGTAGCCGAAGCGGCTGCGCTTCGATCAAGTGACACCACACAACTAGTGGTTGCTAAGCAAAAGTTTTGCAAGGATGGAAAAAACGTCACATTAGCAATCGGCCGCAGAGAGTTCAGTGAAAGCTTACGCAGTGAAAAGTTTAAGAATAAACTGATTAAACAAAAAGATGGCGAAGTCGCGCCTGTACCCGATAAGTTAAATGCTTATGGCAACCCGGTGGTTGAGGGCTTTGCGTGTAAACCAAGGCACCCAGATTTGAATCGCCCTATGCTGCATCATCGCTTTCACATTATGCTGTGTGAAGGTGGACGCTGCGCCAAGAAAGGCAGCAAAGCGATGACTCACGCGCTGCGAGACATATTGAAGCATGTTGGGTTGAACTCTGGCGAGCAGAGAATCAAAGTTTCTCGTACTCAGTGCGTTGGTGCGTGCCGACAAAAGGCGACATTGGTGATTTACGAACGAGCCAACGCCGAACAAATAGGGCCAAACCATGCTCTTTGGTTACGCAATATTGAAGAGTTTAGCCATCAACAGTGGTGCGATTTATTTTTATCGTTGGCGCAAGGAATCGATCTTCGCCAGCAATTATCTTCTCATTTTCTAGCTCCAGTCATTAGCCATCAGGAATTTAAGACGGCGCTCGCCGATCCTGATTCGCCATTATTAATGCACGATATCAGCCCCCAAGGAGGGCAGCATGATTAAAAGATTAAGACACTATCAGCAAGGATGCGCGATTGTACTTTGTTGTTTCGGCTCGGTCGTTGCTCAGCAGCGCTATCAACAACTCGCCGATCGTTTAGCTCAAGAATACCCAGAGTGTGATGTACACATGGCGGTAAGCTCTAAGATGGTGATCAAGAAATCACAATTGTCACTCAAGACACTGCCGCAAGTGTTGGCGGATTTAGAGTTCTCTGGATACAAACAAGTGTTGGTGGTCAGTGCCTACCTATTCCCGACTGATGAGCATCTTCAACTCAAAAAGGTAGTAGAAGGGTTCTCTCAATTTAGTTTTGCCAATTACGCTTATACGCCTGCTTTATTTAACCAAAGCCAGCAAACGGGTAAGTTGCTTGATGAGTTAGATACTCGTTTTGATCATGCGCCACTTAAACTGTACGTATTCCACGGAGCACCATATTTGGACAACCCGGGACATCAGTCTATTGGTTACGTTCGCGATTATCTTGAACTGCTTGATTCCAATGCGCTGGTTTGCTCACTAGAAGGCGCATGGCCATTTAAGTTGGTGGAAAGAAAACTGCTCAAGATGAAGCAACAACTTGGCTATGCTGATGATCATAGGCCTGAGCTTGAAGTGATCCCGTTGCTACTGGCATCGGGTAACCATTTTATGAATGATCTACACGATATTCAGCAGCACTTAGAAGCGGAATTTGATGTGACACTAGCCCGTGATGAAAACGGTGAAGCCTTTAATTTATTGGGCTTCGAGCCATTGTACACCCTAATTACACAGCAAATTGAACATGGCTTGATGCAGCTTGACGTTCAACTCGATAAGCAAGCATAAGGGTGACTTGACTATGGCAACGCTTTATTTAGTGGGTTTAGGCCCCGGTTCGATTGAGCAAATGACTCAGCGAGCGCAGCAAGTTGTGCGCTCTGTTGATGCTGTAGTAGGTTATGGTTTGTACGTTAGATTGGTTCGTCCGTTACTAGATAATCAAGATGTGATTCGCAGCGGAATGACCAAAGAATGGCAACGTGCAGATGAAGCCATTGAATTAGTTCAACAAGGTAAAAACGTTGCTCTAGTTTGCTCGGGGGATTCGGGTGTTTACGCTATGGCGCCATTGGTGTTTGAGATCATGGCGGAAAGAGCGCTGGATTTTAACGTTGAAGTCGTGCCCGGAGTAACCGCAGCAATTTCTTGTGCTTCTTTGGTCGGAGCGCCGATGGGACATGATAGCTGCACCATCTCGTTATCCGATTTATTGACACCTTGGCAGGTGATCGAAAAGCGCATCGAAGCGGCGGCAATCGCAGACTTTGTCATCACCTTTTATAACCCTCGTTCTAAAAAGCGAGTTAATCAAATCGAAATAGCCAAGGATATTTTGCTTAAACATCGCTCGCCGGATACTCCGGTTGCGGTGATTGATAGCGCTTATCGCGATGAACAAAAGGTGCAGTTGACAACCTTGAAAGACTTTACTCAATTAGAGTTTGCCATGAGTGCTTCGGTGATTGTTGGTAACAGCAATAGCTACCGTTACAAAAATTGGATTGTGACGCCGCGCGGCTATCAGCATAAATATGATTTAGACGATGGCGCGGTAAAAGAAGGTCAGCGACCGGGCAGAACCTTGGTGACAGAGCCTGTTAAAACCGTGGAGAGCGAGGTACTAAAATGACCGTGTACTTTATTGGAGCAGGGCCAGGTGATCCGGATTTAATTACCGTCAAAGGAGCAAAGTTGGTCGAGCAGTGCCCAGTGGTACTGTATACCGGCAGCTTAGTACCAAAAGCGGTAATTGAACGCGCTCGTCCTGATGCGTTAGTTTTAGACTCCGCAGGAATGGATTTGGATGAAATTACGCAAGTTTACTTAGATGCCCATAGCAGGGGTGATGATGTAGCAAGAGTTCAAACGGGTGACTTGTCTATCTATTCCTCTTTAGCTGAGCAGACGCGCCGACTGAAAGCATTAGGTATTGATTGGCAGGTAATTCCCGGTGTTAGCTCGTTTCAAGCCTCTGCGGCTGCATTGAGCCAAGAGTTGACGTTACCTGAGCACTGCCAAACCATCATTTTGAGCCGAGCTTCAGGGCGCACTCCAGTGCCTGAAAAAGAGAACTTGAAAAGCCTTGCTTCTCATGAAGCGACGCTTTGTTTGTTTTTAAGTGCGACTTTAATTCGTAAAGTCGTAAGAGAACTGAGTGAAGTTTACCCTTCAACATGGCCGGTTGCCGTCGTTGAAAAAGCCTCTCACCCTGAGCAACGAATATTTCGTGGTACACTGGCCGATATCGCTCAGCAATTGCATGATGCGAATGTACGTTCGACGGCGATGATCATTGTGTCGAAAGTGTTGGCAATTAATGATTTCCCCGATTCTAAGCTTTATGACGCTTCGTTTAGTCATGCGTGTCGCAAGGCCTCAGTTGTGGAATCAGAACAATAGGGATGACAGCAAGATGTTACTTGGGCTTAGCCTATGGCAGTTAGCATTAGCGTTAACTTGTGCACTGTTATTGGATAAATGGTTAGGAGAACCAAGTCGATGCCATCCATTAATTGGCTTTGGCAATTGGGCGATCAGAGTTGAGAAGTGGTGTCGAGCTTTGTCTTGCCCACCAAACTGGCAAGGTCGCCTCGCGTGGCTTATTGCTGTAGTGCCAATTGTTATTGTTGTTGGCGGGTTGTTCTTATTGCTAGCTAATGCCGGCCTGTGGCCTTGGCTGTTATTGCTGCTACACGCTGCAATCATCTATTTGTGTTTAGGTGGTAAGAGTTTAGAGCAGCATGCGATGGCGATTTATGCACCGCTAAGTCAGGGGGATATGAACCAAGCGCGACATGCAGTACAAATGATCGTTAGCCGAGACGCGCAGCAAATGGATGACGAACAGATCGCCATTGCAGCGGTCGAGTCTGTACTTGAAAATGGTAACGACGCTGTGATTGGTACCTTGTTTTGGGGGCTGCTTTTTGGCGCACCCGGCGCCGTGCTTTTTAGGTTAGTGAATACCTTAGATGCGATGTGGGGGTATAAGAACCCGCGTTATTTATCGTTTGGCCGCTTCGCCGCAAAAACAGACGATAAGCTTGGTTTTATTCCAGCGCGAATTACGGCTTTTGGTTACGCAATACTAGGTGATACCAAACGCGCGATTGATTGTGTTAAAACCCAAGCCCAATATTGCTCTAGCCCAAATGGCGGTGTCGCTATGTGCGCGGGTGCCGGTGCACTCAATGTGCGTTTAGGTGGGCGTGTTTGCTATCACGGCGAATGGATTGATAAACCCAATATGGGAAGCGAGCAAAAGATCACGCCTCAAGATATCCCAAGAGCTTGTCGGTTATTGGAACGTTCTGTTTGGCTCGCCTTAGTCATTATTTGGGCTATCGCATTGTTAGTCTAGGTTTACGTTAATTCGAGGATTTTATGCTTCATCATGGTGGCCGCTTGCAGCAAGTCGCGGCGCAATACAACACTCAACCTAGTCAATGGCTTGACCTTAGTACCGGTATTAGCCCTTTTAGTTATCAAGTCGGTGATGTTCCTCAGCATGTTTGGCATCGCTTGCCTGAAGAGGAAGATGGCTTATTGCAAGCAGCGCAAGCGTATTATGGTTATCAGGATTTACTGCCAGTAGCGGGCTCTCAGGCGGCAATTCAATTACTACCAAGAGTGATTGAACATAAGTTAGGCCGAAAGGGTACAGTACTATTACCGGAAAGAGGGTATCAAGAGCATCGCCAAGCATGGCAGAAGTCATACTGGCATATCGAGCAATACCAAACCTTACCTAGCCAAGCACAATTGCAATCTTGTGATGCGGTGTTAATTATTAACCCCAATAACCCATCAACGTTCTTAGCTTCTCCTCAGCAGTTGGACTATGTTGAAAGCCATTTACCAAATCATGCGGTATTAGTGATTGATGAAGCGTTTATGGATGAGCAAGATCAATCATCTCGCCTCATTTCGATCTCGCGAATGCAGCATGACGAAGTCGCGAGCAGTGCGTTACCGCATAATGTGATTGTACTGCGCTCGATTGGTAAGTTCTTTGGCCTTGCGGGATCGCGGGTTGGGTTTGTGGCTGCTCATCAAAATTGGCTTGAACAGTTAAGAAGCGAACTCGGCCCTTGGACAATTTGTGGAGCCAGTCGTTGGGTGGTTACTCAAGCTTTAAAAGATTCACAATGGCAGCAGCAAGCTAGAAGTAAGATCAAATACGCGAGCGAACTGCAATTGGAGAGAATTCAGTCTGTGTTTGCTGGCTGTATTGTCTCGAGTGCTGGTCTGTTTATTCGGTTAGAACACTCTAAATCTCCCGAGTTGTATCAAGCGCTTTGCCAACAAAGCATTCTGGTGCGTTTAACTGACGAACAAGATGCATTGAGATTTGGCTTATGTGCTGATGCTGAGCAATTAGAGCGGCTTATCTGTGCGTTAAATACGATTTCAATAGAATATAAATGATTGAACATAAGGACGTTTGATGGTGAATGAAGCGATATGCCCAGCATTGGTGGTCGCTGCGCCAAGCTCAGGTGCAGGGAAAACAACCGTTGTGGCCGCGATTGCCCGATATTATCGAAATCAGGGTAAAAAGGTACGCGTGTTCAAAACAGGGCCAGATTTTATTGACCCTGCGTTTCTGTCTCATGCGAGTGGTGCGCCTGTTTATCAGTTAGATTTTTGGATGTGTGGCTTAGAGCACTGTCAGCAACTCCTATACAAAGCCGCTCAAGAGGCAGATTTGATACTGATCGAAGGTGTGATGGGTATGTTCGATGGTCAATGCTCTAGCGCTGATATTGCTGCAAAAATCGGTATTCCTGTAATGGTAGTGGTTGATGCTGGGGCAATGGCTCAAACCTTTGGTGCAATAGTGTATGGCTTAGCAAACTTCCGCCAAGATGTTGAAGTCGCCGCTTGTTTTGCTAATCGAGTAGGGTCACCAAGGCACTTTGACATGCTGCAACAAAGCGTATCATCAGACACGCCATTGCTTAGCTATCTTCCTAAGTCTGAACAATTTTCGTTTCCAGATCGTCATCTAGGTTTGGTGCAAGCGCAAGAGCTCACTGATCTTGAGCAGCGTTTAGAAAGTGCTGCGCAAAGTATTGGTGCACATTGGCAGCTTCCCGCCCGTGAAACGGTATTTTCGCACCTACCTGTGCATTCAATCGAACCGGTATTACAAGGCAAAACTATTGCGATAGCGCAAGACTGCGCGTTTAGCTTCCTTTATCAAGCCAACATTGACTGTTTAGAACAGTTGGGCGCAAAACTGAGTTACTTCTCTCCTGTCGCGGGGGACAGTTTGCCTGAGTGTGATGCGGTTTATTTGGTTGGTGGTTACCCTGAACTTCATTTAGAGAAATTACATGATAACTGCAAGTTACGCGAAATACTGCGTGACGCTGTCACTAATGGTATCCCAGTGGTCGCAGAATGCGGTGGCATGCTGTTCTTGCAAGATTCAATCGAAGCAACGAATGGCAAAAGCTTGCAAATGTGCGGGGCTTTAAAGGCCAACTCCAAAATGCAAACAAAGTTAGCCGCATTAGGGCTCGTTGAAGCAGAGCTGGCAAGTGACGAGGTGTTAAGAGGCCACACTTTCCATTACTCGAAAACGACAACCTCCTTGTCGGCTTGGAAGCAAAGCGTTAGCCAGTATGGTCGACCTAGTGAGGCGATATATAGGGTTAACAACCTAATCGCCAGTTATGTTCATTGGTATTTTGCTTCAAACCCTTCACTTACCGCGAAGATGTTTTTAGGTGAGTTGGACTAATGGCGCACATTTGGGTCATGCGTCATGGTCGAACGCGTTGGAATGAGCAAAGCCGCATACAAGGTCACTTAGACAGCCCGTTAACCAAGGCTGCAATAGCGGAACTGTATGAAATGAACCTGCCTAATTTAGCTGGTGGCACTATCTTGTGCTCTGATCTTGGCAGAGCAACCCAAACCGCCGAGCTTGTTGCACGTCGTTCTGGTGGGAACATCGTGGTTTCTTCACTTTTAAGAGAGCGAGGTTTTGGTGTGTTGCAAGGAGAGGTCGTCGATGAAAAGCCCCATCTGCACGTTCAATGGCAGTCGTATCATAAACGTTACCAGCAGCCGAACCTCAATATTGTTGGCAGCGAATCTGGCCGAGTATTTTCTCAAAGGCTTAATGCCTCTCTGGAACTGATTGCTCGTATTCAACGGGGCGGCCAGCCGTTACTGTTGATTGTGCATGGGGAATGGTGGTTAGCGTTTGAGAGCCTCTTGAATGGTCGGCTATTTTGGCAAGTTAGAGGGGATATGGCCGAAAACAGTCGGCTATTCTTGTTCCCTAGCGATATTCTAATGAGCGAACAATCCGCTTCGACTGTTGGTGGGTTTTATAAAAAGCGTGCGTAGATAAGAAATTTTACGATCTTTCTCTTTTCTTGTTATTAAAAGGTTATATATTTGCTTTTCATATAAGTGAAAGCAATGTTAAAACCAATTCATTATTCCATAAGATGGCCCCGAAGGCTCTATTCTAGTTTTATCTTAGCGACTGCGTTGAGCTGGTCGTTAGTTGTTGCTATGCCTGTTATTAATGCACATGGTCAAAGTGCCGGTGTATGGGCGACACTTTGTACTATTAATGGCTTCGAGCTTGTTCAGGTAGAAGAAGGCCACTCAATAAAGCCGCATGGTAAACCATGTCCTTTTGGCCATTTCACGTATTTAGAAATAGGTAGTATTTCACCTGTGGTTATTGACCGTGTCGTCACGCTTTCCACGGCCTTTTCGACCACAATTTTGACTCTTTCTTCTCGATATAAGAGTGCATTTCCTAGAGCTCCTCCGTATTCGTCATCAATCCAATAAAAATTAGAAAAATATAAAGTCAAAGCAAGCTTCATCTTCTGATTCGAAGGAGGAGGCTTATGTCTAAAAAAGGATTTGTTCATGTCGAGCATAAATAAAAAGATGGCTCCAACTGGCTCCAGTTCAGAGCACAAAACGATCAAAAAATCGCGTTATTTTCTTACTTGGCGCTGGCATTTTTATGCCGGCTTGTTTGTTGTGCCATTCATGTTGATGCTGTGTTTTACCGGTATCGTCATGTTGTTTGATGACGAGATCGAACAGTTTCGCTATCAATCTATCATTAGTGTTGATGTTGGAGAGCAAGCTGCTGCGGTATCTGAGCAATTGTTGGCCGTAGAAAAGCAATTTCCTGACAGTACTGTTACTCAATTTATACCTGCCAAGCAAGCTGATTTAGCCAATCGGTTCAACGTTCGTCATCAAGATGGTAGTAGCGTGTTTGTGACCGTTAATCCGTATAGTGGAGAGGTTCTAGGTGAAATAGATCGCAGTGACAGTTGGTATCAGTTAGCTAACGATATTCACGGCACACTGTTAATTGGCGATATGGGAGATTACTTGATTGAGGTGGCAGCAAGCCTTTCTATTCTTTTACTGGTTACAGGTGTCTATATGTGGCTGCCGACGGACAATGTAACAAAGTCAGGCTTTTTGAGGCTTCGATTCAGTCAAGGAAGCCGAATATTGCTGCGTGATCTCCACGCTAATATTGGCGGCGTATTCGCATTGGTTTTGCTCTTCTTTGTTCTCTCTGGGCTTGCATGGGCCGGTTTTTGGGGAGGAAAAATGGTGCAAGCTTGGAGCAGCTTTCCTGCACAAAAGTGGGATGAGGTTCCTTTGTCTAATTTAACTCATAAGGACTTAAATCACGGTAGTGAAGAGGAGTTGCCTTGGAACTTGGAACAAACTCCTGTTCCAGCCTCACATGATCATGCAAATATGGGGCATGAGGCAATGGAGACAAATCGTTCATTTGCTTCTCAGATTGATCATATCGTTAGGCAAGGCCAGCAACTAGGTTTTACTGATTATCGATTGAATCTACCTCGCTCAGAAACGGGTGTGTTTACCTTTACCGCTAATACGATGAGCGGCGATATTACCAACCCTACTCAAGATCGAACCACTCATATTGACCAATATAGCCATCAAGTTTTGGCGGATGTGACTTGGCAAGATTACAACCTAATGGCCAAAGCAATGGCTGCAGGAATTGCGTTGCATACCGGTGACATTACGCCAGTAAACAAATGGGCAAATGTATTGGTTTGCCTTTTGTTCATAGCTGTTTCCATATCCGGTGTGATTATGTGGTGGCAACGTCGCCCGAGTGGACAAAAACGCTTAGGCGTTCCCCCTCGCTTTGAACACAATGGCCTGTGGCGTACAGGAGTGTTTACTGTGGTGCTGACTGGTGTTTGTTTTCCTTTAGCGGGGCTAACCATCGTGGCGATGCTGCTACTCGATTGGGTGCTGTTTAGTCGGGTGAAGAGTTTGCAATATGCATTGAGCTAACCAGAAGTAATTATTGAGAATGCACGCAATATAGCGTGCATTTATTTTATAAATACTGATATTATCAAGGGGTTAAGAGCATTTACGTACAACGCCACTCAAGGAGCGAGTGCAATGACCAAATACGCAGTTCTTTCAGATATTCACAGTAATGTGTACGCCTTGCAAGCCGTTGTAGAGCACGCCAAGCAACAAGGTGTGACGCATTTTATTAATCTGGGCGACATTCTTTATGGCCCAATCGCCCCAAGGGCAACATTTGAATATTTGCAGCAATTAGACGCCATCACTATCTCAGGAAATCAAGACCGCCAGATTTATCAATCGACAGAGCAAGAAGTACAAGGCAACCCTACCATGCAGTTTATATTGCAGGATTTGGGGCAGGAGCCTCTGGATTGGATGAAGTCATTGCCTTTTGATGCCCGAATCGATGGCGAGATTTACGCATGCCATGGCACGCCGAAAGATGACTTAATCTATCTGTTGGAAGAGGTTGAATCAGGTAGAGCTCAACTACGAGATGATGCCGCGATCATTCAACTTCTTTCCGGGTGCTCAGCGCCTATTATCCTTTGTGGACATACTCATACTCCCCGCTGTGTAGAGTTATCGACAGGGCAGTTAGTCATTAACCCGGGTAGCGTTGGCCTACCTGCTTATACCGATGATGAACCTTGCATCCATTCAATGGAAACATTCAGTAGTCAAGCGAGCTACGCCACTTTGTATCAAGATGCCCAAGCTAGGTGGCAGGTTAGCTTACACAAAGTCACTTATGATTTTGGCTCAGCCATCCAACAAGCCGAGCTGAGAAATCGCTCAGATTGGGTTCATTTTCTAAAGACTGGCCGAGGCCTTGTCGTTGAGGAGCAGTAACAGATGCACAGAAATCAGGTTTCAATCGCTTTAGCGCAAGTCCCAGTGCGTGATAGCGATGTTCAATATAATTTGAAGCAACATATCTTAGCCATTCAACAAGCCGCTGAACATGGCGCTGACTTGGTGGTTTTCCCTGAGCTCTCTTTAACGGGATATGACTTAGCAAATGCCTCCGCCAATGCACTAGATAAAAGGTCTGATGAAATTCGCCAATTGTCAGAGCTTGTTGTGGCGAAGCAAATTATCGCCATGGTCGGTTGCCCAGTAAAAAATCCCGTTGGTAAGCCATATATATCGATGGCGATATGTTTGCCGACCGGAGAAGTCGAGTTCTATTCGAAGCAGTATCTGCATGCAGGTGAAGAAAGCCATGTAAGTTCTGGGCTGAGTAATGGTTTTTTACGTTTGAATGGCTACAAATTGGCCCTGTCTATATGCGCTGACTTTTCTGAACCAGAGCATGCAAAAGATGCTCATGACGCGGAAGCTGATCTTTATATTTCCAGTGCGCTGATTTCACCCAACGGTTACGAGTCGGATAGCGCAATTTTGTCGACCATGGCTCAGCGCTATCAAATGCCAGTCATGCTCGCCAACCACATCGGTCAAACGGGTGGATGGGACACCGCAGGTAAAAGTGCTATGTGGGATCAAAATGGCGAGCAAGTCGCTTGCGCGAATAACCAACAAACGCAGCTGTTGATATGCCAAATTGAAGGGACACTGGTAGAGAGCAAATCGATAGAACTGCAACTGGAAGGTGCACAGTGATGCAAGTTGTTTTAGGAAACTAAAACCATTTGTAAGGTCATGTAAGGTAAGCTTTAAAAATAATAAAACAGTGTTCATAATTTATTGAAAGGAGAGAGTTATGAACATTAAATTATCGAAGCCGTTGATTGTCTTGTTACTGGTTTGCTTTCAGGTTGGTTGTGTTGTTTACCCAACTAAGCGGAGTTATTACCAACCCATACCATTCGACAACCAAACTAAAGTGAAAAGCCAGAGTTGTGGTTACCACAAAGCGGCTGAAGATGGCCTGATGAGCGTTTGGCCTCAGAATGAAGTGCGAATATATCCAGATAACGATTTTACTTCGCCACTAAGCTTTATGGTTGTGGTTGATGGTTTAAGCGATCAGCAACAATGGCATGAGTTTGATTTTGAGCTAAAGGATGCTCAGGGCACACTTTGGCAACCAAACTCGACAACGCTGAGCCATATTATGAGCGAAGATGCATCCTTTAAAGTTTGGATCAACGTGGAATTCTCAATTCAACAGCAGATTGAGAATCCGGCTCTGAAAAACATCGAGTTTAAGTTACATAAATATGAGAAGTTGATCGAAAGCTATCATTTTGAGTTCAAGCAAGTGTCTGATATCTATTACAGTTCGATAAATTGCTAAGACGAGAAAGGAGTTTGTCGATGGAAATAGAGCAAGTAAGGCTAGCAGAGTTAGAATTAAAACGCGCAATGTTGGAATCTGATGTTCAAGCATTACAAGGGATATTGGCAGATGATCTCATGTTTGTCAGTCATACAGGACAGGTGATTAGCAAACAACAAGACATTGCCGCTCATGAGCTAGGTTTGATCGACATTACTAACATCCATACATCACAAGTGACGATTAAGCCTCTAAATCATGGCGCAGTCGTGCATGCAAAGGTTGATATGGAAGGCATGTTTGATGGGCAACAGTCGAACGGTACGTTCATGTTTACTCGCTTGTGGCTCCAAGTAGAAAACCAATTGAAAGTGATCGCGGCGCACAGCTCTGCTGTAAACTAAATCACTCAAGGGTAGTCATGGTTAATAAAGCCGTAGCATGGATGCTAGGGGCGCTGCTGTCATTTTGTCTAATGGCAGTAGCAGCTCGAGAGTTGTCTTCGTCTCTCGATACTTTTCAAGTCTTATTCTTCCGCAGTGCAACAGGCCTTTTGGTGGTGTTGTCGATTTTGTTTTTTACTCGGCGTTGGACTGAGGTAAAAACAGAACGTTGGTTTTTACATTTATCTCGTAATGTGGTTCACCTTGCTGGGCAATATGGATGGTTTCTTGCCATTGCTTTGCTGCCGTTGGCAGAAGTGTTTGCGTTAGAATTTACCGTCCCTTTATGGACAGCAGTATTAGCCTTTCTGCTATTGAAAGAGAAGCTAACCGTTAGAAAGATAGCGGCAATTGCTTTTGGCTTTGCTGGGGTAGTTGTTATCGTCCAACCGGGGTTTGAAAGTATTAACCACGGTACCATGATTATGTTGGCAGCAGCGGTTGGATATTCCCTTGCCCATGTCGCGACCAAGTCTTTATCCCAAACAGAATCTCCTCTCAGCATTATCTTTTACATGAGCTTAATTCAATTACCTATTGCAGGAGCTCTAGCCGCTTCTGACTGGCAGTGGCCTCAGGATTACCAATGGGGATGGCTAGGGATTATTGGTGTTACCTCATTGAGTGCTCATTATTGTATCTCTTCAGCGATGAAGTATGCAGATGCGACCGTTGTTGTCACAATGGACTTTCTAAGGCTTCCTGCAATAGCGGTGGTTGGAGCTGTCGCTTATGGGGAAAAAATAGAAGTCGCTCTAATTATCGGTGCACTACTGATGTTAGCAGGAAACCTTATCAATACGTTTAAGCCAAGAAATGCTAAGTTAAATGAATAATTTATTCACTTAACTGTATGTATATATGAGGTTTTATGATTCTTAATCATGTGTCGCTGGGTGTGAGTCAATTTGAGAAATCAGTAGCGTTTTACGACTCTGTATTGGCAACCTTATCGGTGAATAGGACGCACACTATTGAAGGTGAAGCCGCTTGTTATGGTGACCAGTTCGAATTTTGGATTGGGTGCTCTTGCCAAACTTCTTCTACGGCAGGGAGTGGCGTACATATTGCCTTTAATGCAACAAGTGAACAATCTGTAGTGGCGTTCTATACAAAAGCGTTGGAAATGGGTGGTCAGTGTGCGGGAGAACCGGGGTTACGAGAACATTATGCACCGGGTTATTTTGCCGCTTACGTGCTTGATCTCGATGGCAACAAGCTTGAAGCTGTAGTGCAACTTTAGTTTTGGTGTAGATAATAAGCGCTCAGCTATTACTAAGCGCTTGTTGATTTGTTAAGCCTTAACGAGCTTGTGAACTAGATGTTCAAGCGCAAAATCTATAAATGCTCGCATTCTTGCTGGCATATATTGAGTTTGCGCGTACTGCATAGCAATCGAGCCATGATAGTTACTTTTGATGGTCCAATCGGGTAAGACCGCGACTACTTCTTCGTTAGCAAGAGAGTCTGCAATCACGAAGTCGTGAAAGATACCAATACCTAAACCATTTTTAACCCCAGTCAAACGCATTTGCGAGTGGTTGACGGCGTATCGGCCTGACACGCTCACAGAGTGGTATTCATCGTCTTTAAAAAAGTCCCATATATTGTCTTTTTCTGTCTCTGCCAGATACAAACAGTCATGCAGCATTAATTCTGTAGGGTGCTTTGGCATGCCAAACTTTTCGATATAATTCGGGCTGGCACACAGTCTTAAGTGCGTTTGACCTATCTCTCGTAAAACCAAGTTTTCATCGGGTTTATCGGTGAGTTTAAACGCCACATCAATCCCTTCTCTAAGCAGGTCGATTTGACCATCAGCGACGCGTAATCTCAGCTGTATCTCAGGAAATTGATTTAAAAATGGAATTACTAAAGGTTGTAATACCGAATTTAGGAACGCTTCAGGCGCGGCAACCGTTAATGACCCCGATGCCTCGGTATGATCGCTGGTGGATATTTCAACGGCTTGTTGCGCCGCGTTTACCATCAATACCGCTTGGTCGAACACTTTTTTCCCCGCAGGTGTAATCACAAGTTTGCGCGTTGTTCGCTCAAACAATTTTACTGATAGCGACTTTTCTAGTCGGGTAATCAGTTTACTCAGTGCAGAAGGGGTGACATTGAGCTTCTTTGCCGCAGCGGTAAAACTGCCTTCATTCACAACGAGAATGAATGAAGCAAGGTCGGGTAACAGTGTAATTAACTTAGTGTTGATCATATTTTTTAATATAGTGATATATATGAAAATAAAGGATTTTTGAGATTTAGCTCTCTGTTTGCAACGCTTTCGAGCGGTATGGTTAGCGCACTTAAACAAGAGAGGAGACCAAAAATGCCTTATGCAAATATCTTGTTCGACCTTTGGTCGATACTCGAAAACATTACCTTAGTCACAATCGCTATTTTTATCTTGGCAAGTGTGAACTTGGTCCTTGCTGACCGTAAGTAAATCTTATTTGTGCCTGAGATTCAATAATGTTTTTCCACCTCGTGGGATAATTCAAATCCTCATCCTAGATTACACTTAGTCCATAGTGGTTTTTCTTGTTAGAGCAGCAGGAAAAACCAAAGTGCTTGGCTTAGATTCAAGTGCTGACATAAAGATAATAACTAGGAAGGAATTTGAAATGTCTTCTGCATTTTACCAACAGATCCAACAGCAAATCGAAGATGTAAAAGCTGAAGGTCTGTATAAGTCTGAACGCGTAATCACTTCGCAGCAACAAGCGGCTGTTAAAATCTCTACTGGTCAAGAAGTACTTAACTTTTGTGCCAATAACTACTTAGGTCTAGCTAACCACCCTGCGTTGATTGAAGCGGGCAAAGCGGGTATGGATGAACATGGCTTTGGTATGGCTTCTGTTCGTTTTATCTGTGGTACGCAAGATATTCATAAAGAGCTTGAAGTTAAGCTTTCACAATTCCTTGGTAAAGAAGATACGATTCTTTACACCTCATGTTTTGATGCAAATGCGGGTCTATTCGAGACCATTTTGGGCAAAGAAGACGCGATCATTTCAGATGCATTGAACCACGCTTCAATCATTGACGGTGTTCGCCTATGTAAAGCAATGCGTTTCCGTTATGCAAACAACAATATGGAAGAGCTAGAGCAGCAACTGATCGCCGCAAAAGAAGCGGGTGCTCGCCATACTCTTATTGTTACTGACGGTGTGTTCTCTATGGATGGCGTGGTAGCAAACCTACCAGCTATTTGTGACTTGGCTGACAAATACGGCGCACTAGTGATGGTTGATGACTCTCACGCAGTGGGCTTTATGGGCAAAACAGGCGCTGGTACGCATGAGTTCCACGATGTAGTTGACCGTATCGATATCATCACGGGTACACTTGGTAAAGCAATGGGCGGCGCTTCAGGCGGTTACACTTCTGGTAAGAAAGAAGTGATTGACTGGCTTCGTCAACGCTCTCGTCCGTACTTGTTCTCTAACTCAGTTGCACCAGCAATTGTTAATGCGTCTATCCGCGTATTGGATCTTCTTCAAGAAAGCGGCGACCTACGTGACCAGCTATGGGAAAACGCGGCTCACTTCCGTACTCGCATGGAAGATGCGGGTTTCACTATGGGCGGCGCAGATCACGCGATCATTCCAATCATGCTTGGCGATGCAAAAGTAGCGGCTGAGTTTGCTGAACGCGCGCTAGAGAAAGGCATTTATGTCGTGGGCTTCTCGTTCCCGGTTGTGCCAAAAGGCCAAGCTCGTATCCGTACTCAAATGTCTGCGGCTCATTCTCGTGAACAACTTGATTTCGCTATCGATGCCTTTATCCAAGTGGGTAAGGACATGGGCATTATCTAATCTGTTGCTCCGCTTACCTCTATGTAAGCGGAGTGTTTTGAACATTGTATAGATTTTTCAGTGCCAACCTTATGCGCTGATATGTGGTAAAGAATATGAAAATCAAAGCACTATCTAAGTTAAAGCCTGAAGAAGGCATTTGGATGACGGAAGTAGATAAGCCAGAAATGGGTCACAACGACCTGCTTATCCGCATTAAGAAAACCGCTATCTGTGGTACAGACGTTCATATCTACAACTGGGATGAATGGTCACAAAAGACGATTCCTGTACCTATGGTTGTAGGCCATGAATACGTGGGTGAAGTAGTTGGCATCGGCCAAGAAGTTCGCGGTTTTGAAATCGGCGATCGCGTATCGGGTGAAGGTCATATTACTTGTGGTCATTGTCGTAACTGCCGTGGTGGTCGTACTCACCTTTGTCGTAACACCATTGGTGTTGGTGTAAACCGTACCGGTTCTTTCTCTGAATACTTAGTGATCCCTGCATTCAACGCATTTAAGATCCCAGAAGGCATTTCAGATGACCTAGCGTCAATCTTTGACCCGTTTGGTAACGCAGTACATACGGCTCTTTCTTTCGACCTTGTGGGTGAAGATGTGCTAATCACTGGTGCTGGCCCAATTGGTATCATGGCAGCAGCGGTAGCTAAACACGTAGGCGCACGTCACGTTGTTATCACTGACGTAAACGAATACCGTTTAGACCTTGCTCGTAAGATGGGCGTGACTCGCGCAGTCAACGTTGCAGAGCAAAAGCTTGAAGACGTTATGGCTGAGCTTGGTATGACAGAAGGCTTTGATGTTGGTTTAGAGATGTCTGGTAACCCATCAGCGTTTAACTCTATGCTGCAAACCATGAACCACGGTGGTCGCATCGCTCTTCTAGGTATTCCACCATCAGATATGGGCATCGACTGGAACCAAGTGATCTTCAAAGGCCTAGTAATTAAAGGCATTTACGGTCGTGAGATGTTCGAAACTTGGTACAAGATGGCAAGCCTTATCCAATCAGGTCTAGATCTAACGCCAATTATCACTCACCACTTCAAAGTTGATGACTTCCAAAAAGGCTTCGATGCTATGCGTAGCGGGGCTTCTGGTAAAGTTATCCTTGATTGGGAGTAGGGTGAATTTAGGTTAAGAGGGCTTACTTCTGTTAATACGAATACTCACTATTCGATGAGCGAAATGGCAAGACTAACCCTACGTTACACCTATAAATGCCCAAGATAATCGAACGACGCCTCAATTGAGATTGATGCGTCGTTTTTTATTGGGTACAAGTATTATTCGATTTAATAGATGGTTACTTTGGAAGTCATGGATGCCGTTCTTAAAAAATTCTATTTAATACATAATTCTTTTATTCATTTTTCTCTAAATGGTAGTTTATAAAATAGATGATTTTAATTGATTAATTATAATATATTGCATGGTTAATAGTAATATACCTACAAGTTTTATTGTATTTTCCTCAAAGAGAAATTAAGTGAGGGTCTAATGCTTACTTAATTTCTTTTGCTCTTATATTTAACATAGTATGCCTTGGCGTCAGCTGGCTTAGAGGATGGCATTCACATCAATCAGGAAATATTAGTCAGTGCAGATACATCATGTTTCTTACTCGTTTCAACAAGCGTATGACGTGGATACGAAGTTTTTGATTTGACGATATAATTTATTGATATTTAACATTATATCTTGTATTTTTATTTCCTTTGCATATGAATGTATTACCATAGGATTTTAAATGAAAAATATCATGAAATTAAGCGCAGTGGCTATGACGTTGGCATTAGTAGGTTGTGGTGGTGTTGATACTGATTACCCTACTGATGGCTCTATTCAAGAACGTTGTCAATTCTTAGCAGATACTAAAATTGAAGTGACTCGCCTAATTGTTGAAGATAAAGATGTGGATGCAGCCGTTGAGATGGCAAAAGAAATCTCTGATAGCACACCAAGAGGCACTGAGGACAAAGTAGCTAACAAGGTACTGAGAGATTTTAGTGATGTAACACCTAAGAAATTAGAAAGAATGCTAACTCAGATAGATAAGCACCCTGAGAAAGCAGAAAAAATCATCGAAGAAATTAATAACAAAGAAGAGACTGAGAAAGCTATTCAAACTTGTGTTGAACGTTATAAGTAATGTTTAGTCTGAACTGATACCGCTAAGTGTATTATTTTAAATAGGGCCGAGTACACCTCGGCCCTATTTTTTTAATGTGAGCGGAAGGGATTATTTAGCCTTCTGTTGAGCGTCAAACTCTTTGAAGAACTGATTGTACGATTTAACATCGTATTCCTTTGCCGGTCGAGTAAACTCAAGAGCGCTAGGTTTACGTTCGGTGAAGTTGTAAAGAACGAATTTTTTATCAGAGATAATGTCGACGCCCATTAGATTTGAACCGCTCGATAGCATGTAGAGATCAACGTTCTTGTTAATGTCGTAATTGAAGTTTTCTTTATGGTATTTTTGTGCCTTTTGCACTTTCTCATACAAACGAGATTCTAGAGCACCTAGATTGCGATAATCAAAGAAAGAGATAACATCAGCGTTAGATACTGTACCGTGCTTACTGTAGGTCTCAAAGCCAATCACATTTTTACCGTTAGACTTGATGAATGCTCTCTCAATGTCATCATCAACGTTTTGCATGAGGTTGTATTCTTTCATGTGCTCAAAAGTTTCTTCTTGAGTGAGGTTCTCGCTAATAACCTTATTCTTAAATACTTTGTAAGAAACACTGCGGGACTCATCCCAAATCTTCGAAGCAACGCTATATTCTGTTCTTAAGCCTGCTTCTCTTAGATTGTCCATTCGCTTTTCAGTTATTTCTCTGTCGCCAGGGTATATTACGACGAACTTAGGGTTGCGTTCGAATATTTCAAGTGGCGTCGGACGTTGCTTAAAATTAACGTCCCACTGACCAAAGAAGTAATTGCTATCAAATGTGTCCGTCTTGATTCCTTGGTTTGTAGAGTACATGTTGGCAAATGAGGGAAGTGATACCGCACTTAGAGTAAGGGCAAGAATGGTTTTCGGTAGTTTAATCATTTCTCTTTCCGTGAGGGTTTAATCTAGCGAAACATTATATGTTAATTATAAGGAGGGTCATCGCCATCATGCCAATCTTTAGTGATATGAATCACATCTAGTATTATTTTCATCGAACCATATTGCCGAAATTAAGAACTTTATAAATTTTAAATTATCTAAAAGGCTCAGTTAAGCTAATTGGTTATTCTACTAATTATGAATAGGAAGCGTATCGTGTATTTTAGCGTATAGAGTGATTTGATGAATAACGCTATGAAGCATTTGGTATTAATTGACTCTTGTATATACGGTGTAATTGGGGGAAGGTATGTGATTAGCCATACTCACTACTTAACCGGCGTTAGCTCTTAGAATCATACAAAAAGGAGGTGTTATGTTTCCATTAGAGGTGTTTGCTACCTATACATTGGCTTGTTTACTGTTAGTTATTTCGCCGGGGCCTGATAATTTGCTCGCCATCGGTCGCGGTTTAAGTCAAGGTCGGCTAGCAGCAGTAATGTCAGGGATGTCTTCTGGAGCGGGTATCTTGTTTCATGTCGTCGCCGCTACCTTCGGGTTAACTCTTCTAATTCAAACCTCTGAAGTGGCATTTTACGTTGTAAAACTCGTTGGTGCTGCTTACTTGATATGGCTAGGTTTGAAAGTACTTCGTTCGAGAAATCTGTTCTCATTGGAACCAGCGAAAAAACAGTCTCTGAAAGTTATCTTCTCAACTGGTTTTTTATCAGCCGCACTTAACCCGAAGCCAGGTATGTTTGTTCTTGCCTTTGTGCCTCAATTTGTAAACCCAAGCTTAGGGTCAGTGACAACTCAAATGATCGGTTATGGAGTGTGGTTTGCGGTATTAACGGCAGTTGGCTTTAGTTTAATGGGTGTTTTCTCGTCTCAACTGTCTGAGTGGTTTAGAAACAAACCTAGACTGGTGTCGGGGTTAAATATTGGTGCAGGAATTACATTCGTTTCTTCTGGGTTAGCAGTGGCGTTTATGAAGCAGCGATAGTTTAAGTGCTAACAATACATTTAAGAGTGATTCACGACGGTTGTCGCTTTCATTACCAGCAATGGGTTAGGGAATACGTATGAATGATAAGGATTTTGGGTACTGGAACGAGGTTAGAAAGCAGGGATTTCTCGTCTGGGCTTTTAAAAGTACAGCGGTAATGGCATCTGCTTTTATAGTGTTTAATATCTTGTTTAACTACCCGTCCTCAGACGCAGAAAGCGTATTAATGTACGTAAAAGCTCATGTTGTGGAATACTTAATTTTTCCATGTTTAATGCTGTTTGTTAACTGGGGTATTTGGTTACATAGAGAAAGTAAGTTTAAGGCCGAGCTACAACGAAGAAATGCCGAATAACAAGGCGCTTAAGGCAGACTAATGGTGCTTACTACTTAATGCGACGTTATCAGAATAAGGAAAATTCGGAATATGGAAATTAAAATAGATGATTTGTCGGGCGGTGAGGTGATTAAGCTTCTCGAAGAGCACTTAGCAGATATGCATGCCACTTCTCCTCCAGAAAGTGTTCATGCTCTAGACGTTGATGCATTGAAATCATCGGACATTACATTTTTCAGTGGCTGGGTCGGTGGAGAGCTACAAGGTTGTCTTGCGGTAAAACAACTAACCCCTGTTCACATTGAATTGAAATCAATGAGAACGTCTAGCTCTTCTCGTAAATCAGGCGTTGCCACAAAGCTTCTAACTCATGCTTTGAATTCAGCTATCGATAACGGTTTTGAGCAAGTTAGCCTAGAAACAGGCACTCAAGAATTTTTCCAACCAGCTCGAAACCTCTATGAGAAATTTGGGTTCACATATTGTGAGCCGTTTGCTGATTATGAAGTCGATCCACATAGTTACTTTATGACAAGGGAGCTGTTAGAAAAATTCGTATAATAAGCGTTTAAGATGGATTCGCAACGTTTGGCACTTTTGGGTTGGTTGAGCTTTAGTATTTGCGGCAGAATGATTTACGTTAGGTGTTCGGTATCAGGTATGTTGATGCTAATTAAAGAGAGCTTTCATAGCGGTTTGACGCCATGGTTACTGAGCTACGGCTGCCAATTAAATGAAAGCATGCTTCCTGACAGCCGTCCCATGTTTCTCGCTCTTGTCAGTCTAAGAGAGTTTCATGCTCAACGCATTTTCGCCAAGTGAGACTCGATCTGATCAAGCAACAAGTCAATATTAAACTAACCTTCACCATCAGCGAGCCGCACTTAGTTGTTGCTTATATTGAATCCACATATACACCTTTGCTAATTCCACTGTATTGAACGCTTGAACAGAGGGATATGGGATACCGGGCATAAGCAATAGCACTCTGAGCGCTTACAAGTCTCCAAACGCTTCTAGAAACTCTTCATCTGTCATTTCTTTTGGTGGTTTTTTCTCACCAAAGGCTCTTATTGGTCTACCAATTCGTGGATTGCCAATAAAGGCGTCACGGCCGATATAAGTGATGTTTTTACTCATTAACACCTGAGTGATGGCATTGTTGGCAAAGGCTTCCCTACCAATTTCGGTTAATGAGTCTGGTAGATTTAACTCTTTAATAGCGTTGTTGGCAAAGGCGTAGTCGTCAATGATCGACACTGACTTACCTAGAGTAAGCTGCTCAATAGTGTTATCGCGAAATGCACCTTCAACAATTTCAGTCACGGAATCTGAGATATCCACTTGGGTGAGGGCGTTTTCCGCGAAGGCATCGTAACCGATGCGCTTAACAGCGCTTGGGATGGCGATTTGTTTTAAGGCATTGCGCTGAAAGGCACCTTCTCCAATATGTGTAATAGTGTTAGGAAGGACAACGCTTACAAGCTGATTTTCTGGTGTGGTATCTTCATCAATATCTTCCACTTCTGAAAAAGCGTAATCTGAGATCTCAGTAACGGCAATGCCAGCAAAATTGTCCGGGATAATAATGTGCTGATGGTTGCCCGTGTAGGCATCAATGCTGCCTTGCGTTTTATCAAAAGATACATCATTTAATGTGAGTATATGCGACTGACTCATGGTCAATTCCCCTTTGTTTGTATTAGGCGCTGTGACTTCTGTTATTTGTTGAGCTGAGCTTTCTGAAAGCCCGAGGAACATGGCGGCTGCAACTACAATTAATTGCGGAGATAAGCGGGTGTTAGTGATCATTCCTCTATCCAATATAAGGGCGCACAATCGTAGAATTGGCCAACAAGTGTCATACCCATAAGCAATATAGTCAATAGCTTTTAGGCGATACGGCGTTTACTTAGACGCAGAAGCTATGGATTATCGCCACCGCCTTACTTTAATGTTTTTATCCTATAACTAACTTCGGTTCTTAATGTGCTAAATGGCTTATGACCCAAACAAGGTAAAGCCCTACTAGATAGGGTTCAAACAAGTTTCGCTGTTCTTGATAGGAGAGCGACAATTTGTTCCCGCCGCAGGGCCTACTCGAATCCTAGAAGTGATGAATTACATCCTAGATATGGCTGAACGTTTTACGTTATCAGATAGGCAAGATAAAAGTTATTCGAAAGCAAAAAAAGCCCAGTCGCTATGCGACCAGGCCTTCTAACATCTGATAACTTACAAGCACTATTTGAAAGGAGCGATTTTAGTATCAAACCGTGTAATAAATATAGGGAAACTACATATATCCAGTCCCATTAGCTATTGAGGTAAAACAAACCACCTAAAATTGCTAGGTTGATGATCCAATTAATGGTCCTGTTGTAGGCGAAATAGTGGATGGTAGACTGGCTCTCGTTGTCTTCCACGAACTCTTTTTCTGCCATCTCATCGCTTGAGTGCATCTCGTCTTAACGTGTATAGCGTATTGATATTGATTCAATTATTTGCGGTTACTCTTCAGCAACGAGCTCGATTTCTACATTGCCAATTAAATCTTGGATAGTGATGGTTACTTGCTCAATCGTTATGTTGCGCCGCGCATAAATAAACAAGCTAGTGGCACTATCCCTGTACATGAATACACCATCTAGAATGTCTTCTTACATTAATCTCGTTGTATGTGTGTGAAGTTACTTATAAAGATTGAGCTTACCCAGTGAAAGTTTATGTACGATGTTGAGCATGGTGTTAGATTCTCTTTAATTAAATGGAATTGAAGGGACTAGCATGATTTTTGAGGTAAAGCTGAAGCATGTACGTAAAGCCTTTGAGGATGAGGGCGCAGGGAAGGCATACTTCAATCTGTCGTTATTAGACGGCTGCGCAATGATGGGCGCAACCAATTGGTGCGTCTTTAATAAATGACCCGCAGTGAGTATGAACGTATTAATTGTTAAAAATGCACTTTTTACACTCGCCATTACTATTGGGTTAGTTTGGCTTGTCTCTTGGGGCGATTTTCGAAAAACGGCTGTTGAATACCCGTTGGATTATCTTTTTCTGGGAGGCGTGGTGAGCCTGTCGATCTATTTATCATCTTACACGGTACTCGACCTGCAAAGAGAGCCATGGCAAAAATCTGCGGTGATGTATTTTGTTTTCTATATGAGTGTATTTGGCCTTTTTATTGATGGGCAAATGGGGTGGACGCATAGCGTAAGTGTGTTTGATAAATTGATAATGGCAGGGCTCTATATTGCGATCGCGTTTGTTTCTATCATCGTTCCTTTGGTTATTGGTGCGATTGCGGCTTTACAAGCGTATGCGCTGTCCATTTCGGTGGAAAACAGAATAAGGCCTTAAACTGGGAACTGGCGTTACGTTCAATAAGAAACAGGCCACGCAAGGTGGCCTGAGAAATGAGCGATGATTCTTACTTAGTACAACGAATCGCGTAGTGCTTTTTCAATGTCAGTAAACTTGCGATGGCTTACGTTGATTGAAGAACGACGATCAATAGGTAGTTCGACCACGTCTAGCTCTTGTTTCGCGAGCTTTTCTTCAGACTCTAGCTTCCAGCCATAAACCATTCTCATTGTGTCACCGTCGATGGTGTAGAGGATAGCCGCTGCTGAAGATGCGTCATAATCAAACTCTTTGTTTAGATTAACGTCTTCTGTCGAGTAGCTGATATCGATGTTATTAACGAACTCATCTTTAATCGCTTTGATCTTTTCTTGCACTTTGTAGTTGCTAGCAATCGTTGAATCAAGCACTTGCCAGTCATCATAGCCAATTGATTTTTTGTCATTGATACGGGCAATCTGGTCATTGAGTGATTTTACTTTGTACTCAGCATTGCGAATGGTGCGCGTGTTGTACTGACCGAATTTGTTTTCCGCGATAATTTTTTGATCTTTCAGGTTTTTCTCAGCGGTTTTAAGCTCACCATAAAGACCAGAAGATCTGCGCCAACTGTTTTCGCCTAGCTTCTCTTTAAGCTGAACATTCACTGTTACACCTTCTTTAATCGCATTCAAGCCAGCTTCGCTTGTTAGGCTTTCGTGTGGGTGGTTGATGTAGTAACAAGTGTTGTTCATGATCCAGCTTTTCGCGTAGCCATCACGACATTGGCCATTGCTGTTCACTTTACCATGGCGGTAGCGCAGCATGTTCGAGTTGTCGTTATATTTACGAATAGGTAGTTCACGGTCAACAATCTCTTTGTTGTATGCAACCATTGCGGGTTGGCTTAGGCCGTTAAATTTAGCTTTTGTTTCTTCGATTGCTTTCTTAGCGGTTTCCACTTTTAGCTGATAAGGCTTTAGGTGAGCAGTGTGTTGGTCAAAGATGAGGTAATCTTTTTCGGCACTGGCACGTACAGCCGCAAGATCACCATTGAGCTTGTTGATTTGCTCTTGTTTACGAGCTTTTAAGATGTTGTTTAGATCAGTCGTGATCTGCGCAGAGTTGGCATAAATGTCTTCAACATCCGATTTAATGCTTGAATCTAACGCCGCCAATTGTTTATTGAATGCTTCGGTATCGAACGTTAGTACGCCTTCGTTTTCGGTGGTGAACTCACGGTACTGAGAGAAGTCTCTCAGCGCAGAGAGTACTTTGCGGTTTTTCTTCGCTTCATCTACCGATTCTTGGCTAACGTAAATCATGCCAAGTGATAAGCCTTCTTTATCTAGCTCACGCTGAATTTGATCGGTTTGACCAGTGATTTTGGCGCTACTTGGTACGTCTGAACAGCCGCTAAGCGCAAGGATTGCTGAGCTAACTAATACGAACTTCTTCATTATTTTTGTTCCGTTATGTATTGAGAATGGTCGTAAGTATGTCAGTTTCAAAGGTGCGAACAATGAACGAAAATTAGCGAAAAATCCGCAAAATAAGATATTAGAATGTGATGTGTGTCACTTAAATGTTTTTAATCACTTCGGTCGTAAATTTCTAACTAAATGACAATTTATGAAAGTAAATGACGTGATTTTTGTCGAAATAAATAATATCTACCTCTTTAGAGAGTTATCTACCCCTTTAGGGTAGTTTAAATTGGTAATTGATTTACATCATGTATTCATTTTTCTTCATAAATGACAATCCAGTCAGATACTAAAATTAATGACTGGAATTAATTATGAGCAAGATGAAGCTAGTCGTCGTCGGTAATGGGATGGTCGGCCATCGCTATATCGAGGATCTGGTAGATAAAACCGATGTAACTCAATACGATATCACCGTATTTTGTGAAGAACCGCGTGTTGCCTATGACCGTGTCCACCTATCTTCTTACTTTTCTCACCATACGGCGGCTGAGTTGTCGTTAGTAAAAGAAGGCTTTTACGAAAAACACGGTATCAACATGTTACTCGGTGAGCGCGCGATTAACGTTAACCGGGATAAAAACATCGTCTACTCCAGCTCTGGCCGTGAAATTCAATACGATAAACTGATCATGGCGACTGGCTCATTCCCGTTTGTTCCACCTATCAAAGGCCGTGAAAGCAAAGATTGCTTTGTCTACCGCACTATCGAAGACTTAAAAGAGATCGAAGCGTGTGCGAAGAAAAGCAAAGTCGGTGTGGTTATCGGTGGTGGTCTACTTGGCCTAGAAGCGGCGGGTGCACTGAAAGCGCTAGGTATGGAAACTCACGTTGTAGAGTTTGCGCCTAAGCTGATGGCGGAGCAGCTTGACCTTGCTGGTGGTAATCAACTTCGTCAGAAAATCGAAAGCATGGGTGTGCGCGTTCACACCAGTAAAAATACCCTAGAAATTGCGCCAGAGGGTAAAGAGTCTCGCAATGTTATGCGCTTTGCTGATGGCACTGAGCTAGAGACCGACTTCATCGTATTCTCAGCAGGTATTCGCCCACAAGATAAGCTTGCTCGTCAGATGGAGCTAGATGTTGCGCCACGTGGTGGTATCGCAATTAATGACCACTGCCAAACATCCGATGAAAACATCTACGCGATTGGTGAATGTGCTTCTTGGAACGAAATGTTCTACGGCCTTGTTGCTCCGGGTTACAAAATGGCGACAGTGGCAGTAGACCACTTACTTGGCAACGTTGAGAGCAAGTTTGAAGGCGCAGATATGTCGGCAAAACTTAAGCTACTTGGCGTAAAAGTAGGCTCAATTGGCGATGCTAATGGCCGAACTCCAAACAGTAAGAGCTACGTTTATCAAAACGAAGAGCAAGAAGTGTACAAGCGTCTGATTGTATCTGAAGACAACAAGAAGCTGCTTGGCGCTGTCATGGTTGGTGACACCGCAGACTACGGTGATTTGCTGCAATTAATGCTCAATGAAATCGATCTTCCTGAACATCCAGATACGCTTATTCTTCCCGCCCATGCCGGTGCTGAAAAACCGTCTCTAGGTGCAGACGCACTGCCTGAAAGCGCGGTAATTTGTTCTTGCTTTGATGTAACCAAAGGCAAAATTGCCCAAGCGGTTGCCGATGGCCACCATACAATTGGTGATATTAAAGCCGTGACTGGCGCAGGAACGGGTTGTGGTGGTTGTATTCCACTGGTGACATCAGTACTAAATGCAGAACTTGCTAAAGCTGGTGTTGAAGTGAAAAGCGACGTATGTGAACACTTTGCTTATTCGCGCCAAGAGCTTTTCCATCTTATCCGCATCGAAGAAATCAAAACCTTTGAAGAGTTATTAGAGAAATACGGTCAAGGCTACGGCTGTGAGGTATGTAAGCCTCTTGTAGGTTCAATTCTGGCTTCTTGCTGGGGTGAGCACATCTTGAAGCCACAGCTTGTGAAGCTTCATGATACCAATGACAACTTCTTAGGCAACATCCAAAAAGACGGCACTTATTCTGTGATCCCTCGTATGGCGGGCGGTGAAGTGACACCGAAGGCGTTGGGTGAACTAGCGAAAGTGGCTGAAGAATACAACCTATACACCAAAGTAACCGGCGCTCAGCGTATCGGCCTGTTTGGTGCGCAAAAAGATGACTTACCTGATATCTGGCGCAAGCTAATTGACGCAGGTTTTGAAACGGGTCAAGCGTATGCGAAAGCACTGCGTATGGCGAAAACTTGTGTGGGTTCAACTTGGTGTCGTTACGGTGTTCAAGACTCTGTTGGTTTAGGTTCATATATCGAAAACCGTTACAAAGGCATTCGTACTCCGCACAAGATGAAGTTTGGTGTATCAGGCTGTACGCGTGAGTGTGCAGAAGCACAAGGTAAAGATTTAGGCATTATCGCTACCGATGCTGGCTGGAACATGTACGTATGTGGTAACGGCGGCATGAAACCTCGCCACGCAGACCTACTCGCAAGCGATCTAGACCAAGAAACGCTCATTAAATACATCGACCGTTTCATGATGTTCTACATCCGTACAGCTGCGCCACTACAGCGCACATCAGTATGGCTTGAGAACATGGAAGGCGGCGTTGATTACCTACGCGAAGTGATTGTTGATAACAAACTGGGCATCAATGAACAGCTTGAAACGGATGTGGCGAAATTGGTCGAAGAATACCGCTGTGAGTGGACAGATACCATCAATGATGAATCTCAGCTTACTCGTTTTGCACACTTCATCAACTCAGACAAGCGTGACGATAACGTAGTGTTTGTCTCTGAACGAGATCAACACCGCCCAGCTTCCTATGTTGAAAAACATCCAGAAGCGAAAGGCGACATCTTACACGTAGCGCTAACTGAAGCTTAAGAGAGAGTGAACCATGACTTTTGAAACTGTTTGCGACATCAACGATATCGTACCGGGCACTGGGGTTTGTGCATTGGTGGAAGGCCAGCAAGTGGCAATCTTTCGCCCAACCAGCGAAGAGCAAGTGTTTGCGATAAGCAATACTGACCCGTTTGCTCATTCAAATGTGCTATCTCGTGGCCTGATTGTTGAACATCAAGATGAGCTTTGGGTCGCAAGCCCACTTAAGAAGCAGCGCTTTAACCTAGCGACGGGTACGTGCATGGAAGATGAACGTTTTAATGTGAAATCTTTTTCTGCTCGTGTCGTAAATGGCAAAGTGGAAATAGCGGCTTAGATGTGCGTTAACCAAGAGATTTAATAGCTATAAGGCTTCCTGCCCGTAGGGATCGGGAAAGGGGTAGGGAGCCTTTCACTATTCAATCTTTTAATTTTTAACTTTCACTTTTGAATAAGGACACTCTCATGTCTACAGACTTTAAACCTGCTGAATTCGTTCAAACCATGATTAACGTGGGTGAAGCGAAAACCAACACCAGCACGCGCGATCTGATTTTGCGCGGCACGATGGCGGGCATAATTTTATCGCTTGCGGTTGTGGTCGCGATTACGACCATCGTTCAAACCGGCGTCGGCATTGTGGGTGCGCTTGTCTTCCCTGTGGGCTTCGTGATTTTGAGTGTTATGGGTTATGACCTAGTAACCGGTGTATTTGGTCTAGCTCCTTTAGCCAAGTTCTCGAATCGTCCGGGTATTACTTGGGGTCGCATTTTCCGTTGTTGGGGACTGGTTGGTTTAGGTAACCTGATTGGCTCATTGATTGTGGCTTACTTAGTCGCAGTATCGTTAACAGGTAACTTCTCATTAGAGTTGAATGCGGTAGCGAAGAAGTTCATCGCGGTATCAACAGCGCGTAGCGCAGGTTTTGAAGCGATGGGAATGGACGGATGGATCACCTGTTTCGTTCGCGGCATCTTCTGTAACCTAATGGTGTGTTTAGGCGTTATCGGTAACATGACTGCACGCTCGGTATCTGGTCGTGTTGCAATGATGTGGTTCCCAATCTTTATCTTCTTTGCGTTGGTATTTGAGCACACGGTAGTGAACATGTTCTTGTTCCCACTAGGTATGATTTTAGGCGCGGATTTTGGTGTAGCAACATGGCTTAACTTCAACCTAATCCCAACTATCTTAGGCAATATTGTGGGTGGTCTTGTGATGACTTGTATTCCACTTTACCTAACTCACGCGAAGACAGCGCCAGCAATTAACAGCGAAGAAAGCGCAGCACTAAACCCAGTAAACGCAGAATAAAACTGGAGAGTATATGCCCTATGTCATGGCGTAGGGCATTGAAATTCAATAGTTTGTATCTGTTTGCTTATAAAAAGTAGTGATTCGAAATAGTCTTACTTCTTATATTCAAATTTACAACGAGTAGCAATGTTATGAGCTTTCCCCGCACTTCTACTAACACTGGTTTTGTTTCTTTGGTTGGCGCAGGCCCGGGAGACCCAGATCTATTAACCATGAAGGGATATCGTGTCATTCAGCAAGCTGAAGTGGTGGTTTACGACCGTTTGGTTTCGCCTGAAATTTTGGCACTAGCGGACAGCAACGCTGAGATGATCTACGTAGGTAAGAAAGTGGATTACCACTGCGTTCCTCAAGATCAAATTAACCAAATTTTGGTAGACAAAGCGTTAGAGGGTAAACGTGTCGTTCGTCTTAAAGGTGGTGACTCTTTTATCTTTGGTCGAGGTGGGGAAGAGCTAGAAACCTTGGCAGAAAATGGTGTGTCATTTGAAGTGGTTCCGGGCATCACCGCAGCGGCGGGTGCAACGGCCTATGCGGGTATCCCGCTTACTCATCGTGATCATGCTCAGGCGGTTCAGTTTATCACGGGTCATGTTCAAAAAGATGGCAAAGAGGTGGATTGGCAAGCAGTAGCCCAATCGAACGCGACCTTAGTGTTTTATATGGGTTTGAAGCAAAGTGGTTACATTGCTGATAAGTTGCTGACTCATGGCCTTGCAGCAGATATGCCGTGTGCCATCATCGAGAATGGTACTCGCCGCGAGCAAAAAGTACTGCGTGGTAACCTTAATGAATTACCACACATGGCCAAGAATGCTCAAAGCCCTGCTTTGATAGTGGTAGGTAGCGTGACCTCGCTACACGAAAAATTAAACTGGTTTGAATAGGGCTAGCAGCGCCGATTTAACAAGGAAGCTTTACTAATCGTATAGAGTTTTGATAATGATCACGAGATGGACGAATTCTATACGATTCTACTGGCTGAACCTCGGGTTTGTTTTGTATGTTTTATAGACAACTAATAAAGCAGCAAAGGCTCTTTTCTCGCCGGTTAGGATAATTTCAATTCGCGCTCCTATTCCTCGTTCCGGTATTGGCTATTTGCTGATTATGGAAACGTCGGGGGAAAGGATGAACAACCGTTATTACCAAACCACCAAACCACTCAATCAACAGCTCCACGACTTAATGCAGCGCATGCACGCTTGCGCGCCAGAAATAGCTCGGCTTTCGTTCGCAAAATACGATAAAGAAACAGATCGATTGACCACCTATGCAGACAGTGAATTTGATTTGTGGAATGACCTTCATCATGAACACAGGTTTAATAAGCTCAATCATTTAAAACGCAGTGCCTCAACGGGCGTGGCGAGAATCGTCAATGACTTACGTCAGATTAGCCATTGTGAACGAGTGCAATTTCTACTGCAAAAAGGCTATCGATCTTCTGCCGCTGTACCTTGTTATCAAAATCGTCGCTTTAGCGGTTTTGTGTTCCTCAACTCTTATCAAACCAATGCGTTTAATTCTCGCCAGTTGGGCGCGTTAGCCCCTTACTTTGAGATGGTTCAATTTACGGTTGAGTCGCAATATCAGGTGGTCGATACCATTGCGACGTTTGCAGAGCGGTTGATCAGTGGGCAAAAATTGTTTGGCATCGACTCCTATTATCATGGCCGACGAATGAAGCTTTATACTCGCCTTATCGCCGAATATGTTGCAGACGATTATGGTTTGGATGATGAGCAAGTAGAAGCCATCGCGCTGTTTTCCCAGTTTCACGATATTGGTAAAAGTGAAGTTTCGGAAAAGATGCTTTATACCGATCAACGCCTGAGCGAAACAGAGCTTGATAGCGTTCGCGAGCACATTGATAACGGTATCCGCATTATGAATGAGATCGTTGACTCAGTGGGCAGCCCTTCTCATCCAAGCGTCATGATGCTTAATCAGATTATGCATAATCAATATGAGTTTATGGATGGCTCTGGTTATCCCAATGGTGTCTCTCGGGATCTGTTACCGATCCCAGCCCACATCATAACGGTCGCCAATATATTTGATGCTATGACAACCCATAAAAGCTATCGCCAAGCTTGGTCGATACGTCATGCTTTACTCGAAATGGAGAAAATGGTTCACCAAGGTAAGCTCGACAGTGAATGCGTGGATGCGTTGAGAAGTTGTCAGCAATACCTGAAAAAAATCATTATCAAATTCCCTGAGCCGTCACTTCATCATTAACGGTTGGTTTTAATGGCTAGTTCAATAAAGGGCTGGCCATTGATATCCAGTTCCCCTAAAGGCGTGAAATGCGCTTTATTTACGTGCGCGGCTAACGAACGTTGGTTATCTTGGTGCACATAGGTGTAGATACAGTCAACCTGACAGGCGTTCTTCGCAAACTCAAACAACTGCTCAAAGCTACCTTGTCCTCGGTGTGCTTTTGCTATGCAAACTGGGCCCCAAAATACGCTGTTGTCTTGGGTAATACCAAAGGCTTTGTGTTGCGGTTGCACGAGTTTTTCACCCACAGATTTAAGCGTTGCAGAGAACTGCCAGTAGTGCCAACTTGCACAGACGGCCATAGCAACCACTTGGTTTTCAACCAAACCAATGTAGACGCTTTGCTCGTCGTTAATCGCTGGTGCGAGATACTCGTCATTGAGTACAGTGTTGAGAAAACCATCTTGTTTGTCAGCCGCATTGAGCTGGCTCACATGACATTGGTTTTGCAGTTCGACGATAGCGGGGATATCGCTCAAGTTTGCTTTGCGCAGTTCCATTGATTACTCCTTGTTTTCATTCAGTAGAACATTATATGGAATGGTATTCAACAGGCATATATTACAAGGAAAACGTTTCTTCTCTTCTACTCAGTTGTTACCATAAGATATTGAATGAAAGTGAGTACTCCAATGGAAAAAGTGGCCATTTTTGTCGATGTGCAAAACATCTACTACACCACCAAACAGAAATACCAATCAAATTTTGATTACAACCAGTTCTGGTATGTGGCGACTCAAGGTAATCAAGTTGAGCTTGCGAATGCCTATGCTATTGCGTCGAACGACCCTAAGCAGCGTCAATTCCACCATATTTTGCGTGGTATCGGCTTTGATGTTCAGCTAAAGCCATTTATTCAGCGTAAAGATGGCAGTGCGAAAGGGGATTGGGACGTTGGTATTACTCTCGACGTCTATGAAGCCGCCGCTAATGTTGATCGAATTATATTGCTGTCAGGGGATGGTGATTTTGAGCTGCTGGTAAGACGTATTCAGCAGCGATTTGGTACTAAAGTGGATGTGTATGGCGTACCGGGGTTGACTGCGCAAAACCTGATTGACGCGAGCGATCGTTACATTGAAATTGACCATGCGTTTCTCATTCAGCGAGGATAGCTTGCCTTTCAATAGTTATCAGCTCAACGCTTTGGTGCTGAGCTCATTTCGTTAGAGAGCTTATGAGGTTAATAATCTGACGTGCCACGTATTGGGTAATGATTATTTGGATCTTTAATCCACGCAAGCCCACGAACTAGCGCACCTAACTCCGGCCTGACAAAGGGGTTATTGGAAATATCCACCACATGCAATTGGCCTTTTTCGTTGATCACGAATAGTCCGGGCTCGGAGAAGTTATGGTCTGTTTCTTGTTCTGAACGGGGGATTGAAATATACAAACCAAGCGTTTTCATCTGTTCTTCAGTCAGTCCAAAAGCGATAGGAAAACTGATATTTAACTTCTCTAAGTGCTGTTCTAGTTGATGTTTCGCATCGCCTGAAACGGCCAATACATCCACATCAATATCTGCAAGCTCTTGTATGTAACCTTCTAATTCATTTAGATATTTTGTGCACAACGGACAATGCTTTCCGCGATAAACGAATACCGCCTGCCAACTCGCGCCCTCGCGTGGTTTGCCTAGTGTGACAGAGTCACCATTGAGCAGCGTCGCACTTAAATTCGGAAATGGACTGCCAGCTTTGAGTTTGATTGATGTGTTCATTCTTACCTCGTACTTTTGAGTTATCCGGAACCTGTAAAAATGTAGTTGCGGCGATAGAGAAAATCAAAATCAATACCTTGCTTTGATTTCAACTGATTTTGTTTGTCGTTTGGATAAAAACCGCGTGTTGCTGCGTTTTAGCGACGACTCTAATATGCCCCACAGATTGTTACTGAGACAAAATTTGGCTGGATCACTTTTTATTACCCAGTTTTTTGAGGGTGTTTTGATCATCCCTCAGACTAAAATCTATCTAAATTTTTGGAGTATCTGTCTTGAATGACCTAATTAATCTTTGTCCAAATCGTTTGGGCAGTGAACGCACGAAACGCGAATATGATCTTCGTGTGTTGAATTGTGTCAGTGAAGGCGAGTATGAATCGCGAATGGTGGTATGGGATAACTTAGTTTTTTCAACAGGTTCTGTTGAAAGCGTAGCTAACTTTGTTGATACCGCGTTTAATAAACTGCAAAGCGATGTGAAGCAAGCAGGAAAAGAGCTATCGGTAACCTACAACGAGTTTGTGACGATGGCGAATGAGGAAATCAATTACATTAAAGTCAACGTAGCAGACAGCAAAGCTCAGATCTTCTGGTACGCCGCTGTGTTTGTGATGATCTGTGCCATCGTAGCGCTCTACATCTAATCACTGCCTAACGTTAATAATTGCATTTTTACTGTATTTGCATATAAAACGGCCACTCGAAATGCGTAGTTCGAGTGGCCGTTTTAGCATCTATTCATATTAATTTTCAGCGACGTAGTGAATGGCGGTAATATTCGACATACTGTCCGTGAGTTGCTGATAATATGGATTCCAAGTGAGTCTAGCGTGTACTTTTCCTTCTTCCTCATACCCCCATGCAGACCACCAAACCTCGCCCCCTTGCTCGCAATAATCCGTCGCTTTTTGGCTCATGCTGTTCATACACATCCTGTGTTCACCATTTTGGCCGTAGTAAGGGTTACTAGGTGCAAACAGTGGGCTCATGTGTGACGCCGTACTGATGTGTAAATTGTCTAGCTTCATTGTGTTAGATTGAACCGACGACGAGTCAAATTGTGTTTCGCCATACCAAAGGAGTTGGTTATTTGGATTGGTGAATCGTTGATCGAACAGTTCTTTGACTTCTTCTGGGTCGATGATGCTATCCGCTTCCGCCACTGCGATAAGTGTTGGTATAGCCACCGTGTGCTTTTTGAGACTTTTTCGTAGCTGTACGGCACTCTCTGTGTACGCAATAGCACCATTGATAGGGGCTGAGGTATAACGTGCTTTGTTGTTCTCTTCGGCATCATAGCCATCAATGAAAATGGAGGCGAGTGGAGCGAACTTTTCCATGATTGGAGCGCGAGACTGAAAGCCTGGTGAAAACAGGATTAAGCCATCAATCTCTCCTTGTTCAACACTATGAATGGTTACAAGGTTACCCCCAGTCGAAAACCCTCCTAACCATACTTGCTGATAGTCATTTTTTAGTAGGTTGGCGTAGTGATCGACTATGTGTTGCCAATCTTGGTAATGGGGTAGGTTGAGATCAGATGGTTTACTACCATGACCGGGCAGCAACAAGGTTTGTACGTAAAAGCCTTGCTGGCGAAGCGTTTGAGCAACATCAGAGAAGCTGTAAGGCGAATCGCCCAAGCCATGTACTAGCAAAATGGCCTTATTGGTCACCGTATCTGGTTTTAATTCAAACGGCATGTTCATGGCAATTTCTTGGTCGTGCTCATCGCTCATGTAGCCACGATTCTTTACAAGCCAAGAGTGCGTTTCCGTTAGGTAATCTGAAAACGTCGGCTGAATGTAATTGTAATACTGTTCTGATTGGTTCAATGGCATTGGGTTACTTGAAGCGCAGCCTAAAAGTGACAATGCAAAACCAAGCAAAATGGCAATGTAAGGGAGTGTCTTCATAATGTTTACTTCAAATACAAAGTGTGATGCTAGTGGAGAGAGTGTAAACACTCGCTGTCGTCGAGTCAGTGCACAAAATGCCGTAACTTGTATACAAAACTCCGAATCAGCAATTTTTATTTGTTTTGTTCGCGCCAATTGGATGGCGTATTACCTTCTTGCTGCTTAAAAGCACGAAAGAATGAGTTCTGATCTTCATAACCAAGCAATACCGCAATTTCATAGAGGCTGAGCCCCTCTTGTAATAGATACTGTTTAGCCATCTCTAAACGAACAAGGTTAAGTAGCTATTTAAACGTATGACCTTCATTGGTAATACGTCTTTGCAAGGTACGTACGCTAACGCCAAGCTCTTTGGCCACGTCATTTAATGTGGGGCTGCCAGCACTTAGAACTTGTTCAATAATCCACTTTACTTGTTCGCAATAACTTTGCGATTGGCGCTGGTGAGTGATGGCTTGTTCAAGTTGTGGCAACAGCATGTCGGATAGGGCTTGGTTATAGCCTTCTAGCGGGGTGTCCAGTTCCGATGCTTTTAAAACAATAGCATTGTGGTCGCAGTTAAATTTGATCGGCGCGCTGTATAACTGTTCCAAGTCCCACTCGTTAGATGGTGACCGTTGTAGATGTATGGCCGCAATCTCTATTTTTGTCGCGCTATTATCACGGCCAAGGGCGAGCAAAAAGCTCAGAGTAGTATCGACAAGCGAATCGGGTATTCGCTGATGATTGAGCCATTCAATACTGATCTTAGCCATACCATTACTCTCGTTTACGGTAATGATTTCTGGCGCACACAATCGCTTAAAGCGCGCTACTCTTAACAGGGCGCTGCGATAATCCTTTGCTAACGATGCGGCAAATAACTCAGGAGGTAATCGTGTCACTTTGATGGTTTTAACGAAATCAAAACCAATATCTGCATTGTTTGTTATAGCAGGTAAGGATTGCCAAATGGAGAAAAACTGCTGCGTAGTCGGTGTTGCTTGATTCAGCAATACCGACGTTGGAATTTGCGCATGCTGGGCAATGGCTTGACGAGATGCTCCAAGTTTTTCAAGCATCAGCCAGAAACCGTCATTAACACGCACTTTGTCTTCGCTAAATTGTTTAACCATGGTTTCTACCCATTCAGTACAATCACCTAGGTGATGTTCATATGTTCATTTTCTCATCTGAAAATCTGTGCAACGCATTGACGAAAAAATAGGAATAGCTGAGCAGGTGTCTCTCACCTGCTCAAAGCTATTACTGCATATATTGATTAAAAAACTCAATCATTTGTTCTGGATTATCACCAAAATAGTTATAGCCATCAAAGCGCTGAGTTGTGCCTTCTACCCAAAATAGTTTTTTCTCTTTGGTGCCGAGTAGGTCGAACGTTGTCTGTACATCGTCAGGCTTAGTCCATGCATCGTCTCTTACCTGAATAATGAAGGTAGGCGTATGCACGTTTACCGCGTATGGATGTGGCGTCATTTCTGAATTTGGTAAGCCACCAAGCTTGCGTTGTTCTAAGTCGATTTCATCCATTCTATCGCCAACGCCGGCCATATTGGCAAAGATTTGGGCCGGAACTCCAGCAGAACAAGGTTGTGGGCAGACGAGCGCTTTCACATCGGTAAAAAATTCCGGATGTTTGCTCATTGCAACCATAGTGGCGTTACCACCCGCGCATGGGCTAAATAGGCCTACTTGCATTTGCTTTAAATGCGGTTGGGTTTGCGCATATTGCATTGCGCCAATCACATCGCGCCATTCATAAAAGCCAAGGCCAACTGCACCACCATGTGCATCACCACTGTGGCCGTGATTGCGCATATCATAAGCTAATACGTTATAGCCCGCTTTGTGTAGCTCAGCTTGGATTTTTACTAGGTCTACTTCAACGTCGCTGAAATTGCTCCAAGGTTCTAAGTGTCCTGGGAAGCCGTAACGGTTAAACGTCCCTGGGTGGTTAAAAATGATCAGTTTGTTGGAGTCAGCCGGAATGAACCAACCTTCTAGAGGGACACCATCCATAGCTTGGAAGAACACATTTTGGTATTCCAATCCATAATCAGCTGGTGTTTTTAGAATAGGAGCACGTATTGGTTTTACTGAGCCAGCGATATTTTTGATGGCTTGTAGGGCTTGTTGTTCGTCTAACATATCTACCTCTCTTTTGGGGTGTTTCACTGTTTGGTTGATGAGGTAACTTTATCGCGACTTTGATAGAGGGTAACTAGCCAAGCGTGCCAGTTAATATGCAAACCGTGCCAATGTAGAAAATGGCTTGTTGCGGATTTTTGTATACACATTGCGGTGTTTTGTGCACTGACCAAGTCATCAGCATTGCTTAGTATGGCTACATCGAAACAGCAAAGAGAGATACCAAGATGAATGTACAAAAGGTCGAATTTAAAAGTGCAGGTCTAACACTTATCGGTGAGCTTTACCTACCACAAGGTTTTGATCAATCCAAGCAGTACAAAACCATAGTCGTTACGCCTCCTGCTCATCAAATTAAAGAACAAACACCGGCAGTATATGGGCCTCTTTTTGCAAACATGGGCTTTGTATATTTCGCATTTGATTACAACAGCAAAGGTGAATCAGAAGGCTATGCTGAAGGTTTCCGCAATGACGAAAATGCTTTCCGTAAACATGAAGATTTACGCAATGCGATCTCTTATTTAAGTGCTCAGCCATTTGTCGATAATGATCAACTCTATGGCGTTGGTATTTGTGGTGGCGGTAATATCATGAGTAGTGTGCTAATAACGGATATGCGCGTTAAAGCCTTTGCTTCTATTAGTGCCATGCTAGCAACGGATGCGATGTTTTTTGCTGATAGCTCTGCGTTTCAAGGCATGATTACCGCGGCTAACCAAGCTCGCCAACGTATGTTTGATACTCAACAAACCGAAACATTCGACTTGTTTGGATACGATGACCCACATTATCTGGAGAACAACCCGAACCTTTCTGGCGCTCAATTAGATGGCTATGATTTTTACGGAACAAGTCGCGCAGGGAGTGAGACTTACCCTAGGTTCTCTAACCAAGTTTTGAGTAACATCTATGAGTCTGCGGTGATTAACATTGGTGAGCAATACGCAGATCGCATGGTTCAACCTTTCCTAGGAGTGGTGGGTGAGCTGGCGGATACCGCGATTGCAACAGAGTTATTTTATGACAAGGTCACATCTGCTAAAGAGCTGTTTAAAGTGCCGGGCGCGAATCATGTAGACTTGTATGATGTAGAAGAGTATGTCACCGTCGCCGCAGAGAAAATTGCGTATTTCTTTGACAGTCTACATACGGGTAATAATGCTTAACTCACCAACAAAATACGTTGATTGAGATATCGAAGAGCAGGGATGCTCTTTGAATTTCTATAAGGTCGTTATATGAAAAAGTATCAGTTCAATACCATTGCAGAGCAAAATGAAGCGCTGGGCGTTCGTCCCCCAGAGCACCCGTTGTTCGACATCATTAAGATGAGTTCTAAGCGGGATGATAATCCGCTTAGCTGTGACGGTGGTTTTACGATCAGTTCAAGCTTCTACTCCATATCGCTCAAACATATTACGTCAGGCGAACTGCTCTATGGCCGAACTAAATACGATTGCTCTAATGGTACGATGATCTTTATTGCCCCCGAACAAGAGCTTACAGGGGTAGGAATTAAAGTTGAATCAGTCGCGAGAACGATCTGTTTTCATGAAGATTATATCCGAGGCCACAAGCTACAAGAGCAGCTAAAGCAATACCATTTCTTTAATTATTCAGTGAATGAGGCTTTGCATCTTTCCCCTAAAGAAGAACAACAAATGGCGACTATTTTTGATGCGATTGATGCGGAGTATCAAAATAATACCGATGAGTTTACCAGAGAGCTGATTTTGTCTCAGTTAGGAACGTTGTTGATGTATGCCAACCGGTATTATTACCGTCAGTTTTTGATGCGTAAGCAAGCTGATAGTTCGGTTTACGATAAGTTTGCTGTACTGCTAGAACAACGTATGGCCGCGATTGAGCAAGAGTCGACAAGTATTCCTGAAGTGGAAGAGTTGGCGAGCAATATGAATATGACGAGCCGATATTTAAGTGATGCGCTTAAAGCTGAAACCGGCAAAACAACCAAAGATTGGATACATAAAGCGTTGATCGAACGTTCAAAAGATCTATTGCTATCAACGAAAGATTCTGTCGCGACAATCGCCTACGCGCTTGGCTTCGAATATCCGCAATATTTCTCGCGTCTATTCAAAAACAAGGTGGGTCTAACCCCTTCAGAGTATCGCGCAGAGAATATTAGGCATTAAGCTTTAGCCATGATTCTCGACTTAAACCATATATTGCGTGATCAACAATTCGACCATTTAGGTTTTCATTGCGCGTAATGATTCCTTCAAGTTTAAAACCAAGTCGTTCGCATACGTTACGGCTTGGTTGATTGTCGGTAGCCGCAGAGATTTGTACCTTTTCCATCGTTAGCTTAGTAAAAGCGAATTCCGTCAGTTTAGCGACCGAGCGGCTAACAATCCCTTTGCCTTGATAGTCTGCATCCAACCAATAACCGATTTCGACTCTTTTTAGCTGCTGATTAATTTTGTTGAAGCTTACGTTGCCCACCACTTGTCCTTGATAAACCATCGCACAAACCATGGACTTGCCCTCTGCGTATTCACGTAGTGAACGTTCAACAAACGAGAGGAAGAAGGCTTCATCATGAGCATGAGGTGGCCATGCAAGCCATTGGCTTAGGTAGTCACGCTGCTTAGAGATGATTTGCAAATAGAGTTGCGCAAATGAAGGCTCGACAAGAGCAAGAGTTAGATTGTCATCGATAGTTAGAGTAAACATAGATTTCCTTTAAGACGGGACCGGTTTGGTCAATTCGATACTGCTCCAAAAACCACTGCCTTTTTGCTTGACTTGCCAACCACGTTTAACGAGCTCTTTTGCTATGAACCGATTGGCTAGGCCATGTCCAAAAACAGCAATATTAGGTGTTTGCGTAACTTGCTGTTCAAGTGAGTCGACTGCTTTTCTGATTCGTGCTCGTCCGCGTGTGATTGATTCACTGTTACCCGATATGCCAAATAACCAAAGTATCCGTGAGATTGCGAGCCAGTGGTTAACCTTCATTTTTAATGGAATTTTCAAACGAGGAATGTCGAGCTCTCGAAGTTCAGGCAAAACCATATCTGGCTGCTTGCCAATGCAAAGTTGTGCTGAGTGGCGGGCGCGATTTAAGTTGCTTGCGAAGATAAAATGCCCCGTCAGTTTGTCTTGTAACGGTTTAGTTGGCTGGCTATCTTCAGCTATATAGGAGTGGTTATATGCTCGAACCCAATTGGCAAACCCAGACGCTTTGACCGTCGGGTTACAGCTTGCTGTCGGTTTACCGTGACGAACTAAGGTAATATTCAAAATACCTCCCTGTATTTTGTATCGCTATGTTATCGAAGGCGTATAAAAACTAATTCGGAATAGGTAGGTTATGTGCTTTTAGGAAGCTGAGCTTATCCCAATATCCGCGCTGAAATACAATCAGGCCGTTTTCAAATTGAAAGAAACCACAACCACGGAGGCCAATAGGATCTTTCCATTCTAAGATTGCCCATTCTCCATCTTGGAAAATGTTCTCAACAATACATACCATCTCTGCCGCAGAAAACTCATCGGTAAACATTTGCTTGATCGCGCTTTTTCCAATTACAGGCTCATTGGCCACCTGATGGTTTATTGCGTTGTCGCTGTAAAACTCAGCGATCTTTTCTGCATCGCCTTGGTTAAAAGCATCTACCCATTTCTCAACAATTTGTTTTGGTTCCATTGGATGTCCTCACGGAAAGTAGCCAAAATTCAATATGTTCCAAATTTATATTGATTGCAATATGGAGGTGTTAATTTATATAAATGCCTTTCTATTATTTGATGAGGGAAGCTTGGTTAGTGTTTTTTTCGTTATCTTTTTAAAGGACGCTTAGTGGTTTTAGTATTCCCTCGACTCATAAAAGTGAATGAAATTGAATAGTTCACAAGTGAATTTTTAAATCCTTGTTATTTCGTAATACTTGGCAGATACCCCCTGACAGCTGTGAGCTTGCTGATTCAGTTGTGTATCAATAATACTTCGTGCAAGGGCGTAGTAATCGTCTTTGCTTGAAACTACGCCCAGTCTTAGCTTGGCGTTAGGTGAGCTGTATTTTGGTGTGATGCTGGTAGAGGCGTGGATTTGGTATCGAGAGCCAATAGGTAACACACTACCAAAGTCGATCAGCCTTACCTCGTGCTCTGAAGTAACAATGATATTTGAAGGTTTGATATCACCATGAATCATTCCTGTGAGGTGCAAGTGCTGCAAGGCAACTTCTAGATTAATTGCAATTGGATTCAAACGGGTTTGCCAACTGAGTTTGTTGAGATGAACGCCAGAAAAGCGTTCAAGTAGTAGCCAATCTGTTTGATTCAATGAGCCTGAATCCCAAATCGCAGGCCAATAATTGCTCATGTAGTTGCTGAGAAATTTGGCTTCACGCATTAGAGCAATTTTCTCTGCAGTCGTTTGAGCGATTTTAACCACCACGTCACCATAGTGTGGATGCGTGCAGGCAAAGACTTTGGGTGCCATTGCATGCTGAGCAACGACACCACAGGCTTTGAACAGTAACTGATGGTTGGCGAGACTATCCACTAGATGCTCTCAGGCAGTACAAAGCCAGCAAAGAAGTTTGGGACAAAGGGGTTATTCTGCCCTTGTGTTTTTATTGATAGTTTTACTTTGCTGTCACCGTAATCAAACTCCACTTGAGTATTTTGCGCAGAGCTTTTAGTGACCCTTGGCTCAATTAACTTAAACCACGCCCAACTGCCTTTAAACTCTTCATTGGCTATCGCTGTCGCTTGTTGTTGTAGCTGGATTGATAGTTCATCTTGCTGAGCTGAATCTCCCAACCATGTCTGTTTTGACCATAACATCGGGCCGTGCTGATAGGTGAAAATGGGCTTTTCGGCACGAATAGAAAACTCGGTTAGGTCTGAACTCATCTCTAGCGGCTTAAGCTGGAATTGAATACTGACTTTCTGAGGGTCAGACAAGAACAATGCTGAGCGAATATCTTCGGCTTTGTTGATCATTAGCCAAATCCCAGAGTCGAGTGAAAAACCCGTATTTGCGAGTAACCCAGACATATAAGGTAGGCGCTTGTTTGAAGAAAAGTCTTTGAGAACCGTCTGATAAAAATTATCTAACGTGCCGTTGGTTTTGAAAAAAGCTGCTACATCTGCTGTGCTGGCATCGTTATTTGCGTTTTTCGCAAAAGGATAATAGCTAGCAATGGTGGTTTGATACGGTTGGAACACCTCAGAGCGCCAAAGCTGATTAATGTATTGATGTGCCATTTGCATGATCAACTCATTGGCTTGGGTGGCAATATAGCTAGCTGGCTCTCCGGAAAGCTGAGGTTGGTCGTCTGCAATATCCGCCAGTTTTGGTACCGGGCTTTGTACTTTCAGCCCACTTGATAGTGTTTGATAGGCCAGTTTGTCTGGCGTTTCAGATTGATAAAATTGGTCGAGCCATTGTTTTGTCGCTGTTAGGCTTGCAGCTAAAGAATCTAAAGGCGTAGTGCCTTGTTCGCCAGCGGTAACTTGTTGGTGAAAATCGTTGAAAGCCAAGGTGATGAGTCGGGCAGATTCTGCTTTCTCATTGTCTTGTGCGCTATCAGCAATTTGCTCGTCTGTTTTCTGTTCCTTATTTTCAAGTTCGGGCATGGTCACCGTGGTATAGCTGCTTACGGTAGTGAACAGCTTATTAATAGGGTGATTTGAGGCGTTAGTTAAGGCGTCTAAACTGCTGGTTAGATGTTCTGGTTCGGTAATCGGTTTGACTTCCACATTGGCGATGAAGTCACGCCAATAATTGATATAGTCGTTTTGGTACATCCGTTTGAGGTCATGGCTAATACGGTGCATTTCGGATGCGCTTGGTGAATGGCCGGCAATGCCTTCATAAGCCACTAATGCTTGTTTTAGTACCTTGGAGTCCACCGATAAATCGAGTTCATTGAATCCGGTCGGAGTGTATAAATAGGGCACTAAGTAGCCAACAAAACCTTCCTTGAATTGATAGATTCGCTCGAAATTACTACCGAGCTCTTTACGAACATCAATTCGGCGCTCAAATGCTTGATCGTTGAGTATGTGCTGGTATATCAAGGTTTCGATGTTGGATTGGTTAATCACCGCAGTGGCTAAACCCTCCAATTCTTGATTGGGTGTCTCGGCCACGAGATGTTGCTCAAACAAGTCATCAAGCAACACTTTGAGCTGAGCTGTGTTGGTGGTGTCCGCTTCACCTTCATGCTCTAAATTGGCTAGGAAGTAGCTTTTAAGCTCATCAATATTGCTGCGCTCAGCATCAAACAATAGTCGGTAATCGTTGAGAAGTGCCAAGGTTTTGGCTTGGTCTTCAAGGTTTACGTAAACGTACAGATCATTTTCAATGCTGTGTACCATTGATGGCAGTAACACTTGCTGTAGCTCTTTGACATAAGCGGCTTCAACTTGAGGTCGAATGGTAGCGGTAGGCAAAACCGATAAGCTATACCAAGGCTCAGGCTTATTATAGAGCGCATAAATTTGATGCATGGTATAGAGGTTTGGAATGTTTGCCGCTAAATCATCTTCTTGATATGGCTGCGCTGCAATTGCTTCTTTATATCGTTCAAGCATGGTGTCGGCTTGCTCTTCACGAGCGGTTTGATAATCAAAATCAAGCTTGAGTAAGGTTAGAGTTCCAACGAGCAGAGCAACCCAGATTAAGGTATAGGCTGTTTGCATTGCCCATAAACCATTCTCTTTTTTCTTGTTAACGCCAACAAGCGCGTTTTCATTCAAAATGACATGGGACATTAAATGTTGGGCGAACAAGGTTTGCTGAACAGGCACCTGCTGCGGCTGTTGATATTGTTCGTTGCCTAGCTCTTGATTAACCACGTTGGCAAGCATATCGAGCTGCGGGAAATCCTCGCCACTATGGGTGAAATAGAAGCCTCGGAAGTTTAAGCCATCGGTGTATTGGTCCCCTCGATGCAGCCTTTGTAAAAAGTGCCATAAGTTCTGTTTCAGTAGACCAAATTGATAGGGCGCACTGCATATGGCGTTGCGGTAATCTTGATTGAGTTGGTTACCTAGCGCATGGCTCATATTAGAGATCAATTGGCTAATCAAATGGTCATACTCGTTGTTAAACCAGTCAGCATCAATTCCGCCATGATTTTGTACAGGGCTTGTAGCGCCAAACACTTCATGACGTTTTGATTCATCAAACCCAGAGAAGAACTGACAAAAATCGCTCAATTGCCCCATGTTATTGACTAAGTTGTAGATCGGTAAATTAAGGCCAAAGGTTTGATTAAACTGCTTTAGTTGCGATTTTAGCTGATCAGTGTATTGGGCTGACTCTTCGTTATAGTTGATCAGTTGTTCGACATCTGTGGTGAGTAATATTCCATTAATTGCTTGGCGAGGTCGCCAACGTTTTAAGCTATCGCACAGGGTTTTCAGATATAAAGGATGTTGGTCATCACCTCGGCTCAGTGTAATAAGAATTGAATGGTCACTGAGCCAAAATAGGATAGGAAATTCGATGTCGTTACCAAAGCCATCGAGCTTGTATGCTTCGTAGCCCATCTGCGTAATGATGGATCGTTCTTTACTCGGTTGATCGCTCAGCATTAGGTAAATAGGTTGATCGTAACGGCTTGTTAAGCGGCGTTTTCTTTTTTGTAGCGCCAACATCTTTTTAAAGTGGGCGGCCAGAAGTTTGGCTCGTTTCTCTATGAGTAATTGATGCGGGTCGGGTTGTTCACTAGGACGATACTTTCGGTTCCACAGCCAATAAAGACAAAGGCTAAGTAAGAGACTGGCAGACAGAGAAAGCAGTGCGCCAATCCATAAGTGCTCTATGGTGCTAAAGTACCAAGTGATGCCGATACCAATGGCGAAAATAACCAAGGCAAAAACCAGTGACCAAAGGGCGATGTTAGGTTTGGCCGAGTTAGAAGTCTGAGCTGGATTTTGGCTCATAAAGCTGTTCCTTCTCGTTGGCTACGAACAATGATAGCGCTGACATTACTTTGGTTTTGATACCAAGTTTTGATGTTTTTCGCCGATTGAAGACTGTTACTACGAATGATAACTCTGAAGTAGTTACCGCTTTGATCTACCGAAGGCTGATAGTCGGATTTAGGTAAGTTGTTTAGGAATTTCTCTGCATTCTGTTTAGCAGAAAAAGTTGCAAGCTGAACGATCCAAGGTAAAGATTGATCGCCTGTGTTTAGTGTTGTAGATACTGGATCCGTGGTTGATGACTCAGACGCAGCAACATTGGCTAATTGTTCATGGCCTTTAATGTCTGAATCATCGCTTAGATAGACAATTTCTTCGGCGTGGCCTGTTTCAATATAGCGCTGACTGTATTCACTAAGTTGAACGAAATCTTTGGCACGCTGCGGTTCGCTTTTTTGATACCAAAAGTAGGTGAGGGAGATAATCAAGCCAATTAAGCCGCTAAATAACACGGTAGTTAAGGCATAACGTTTTTTACGAGTCGGTTTTCTTACTTTTGGCAGAGCGACTTTAGTATGACTATATAGGGCACTTGGCTGACGATATTGACTTAGAATTTGCTCTAATTGATGGGTAAAGCGTTTGAGCTGCTCACTGCCTGTTTCTCGGTATTGTCCTTTAAAGCCAACGCTCAAAAACAGATAGATCACTTCGAGCAGATCAATCATCTTATGAGGCTGACGAGAAGCTTTTTCAGCAACAGTGAAAAAGAGTTCACCGCCGTTTCGCATACCAAACAGTTCACTCAGCAAGGTTTTGTTTTCCCAGCCTTGTTTTTCACCCCATTCGGTGTAGATGATGAACTCATCCAATACAACCGCATATAAGAAGCAAAGCTTATCTATCACTGCTATCGGGTAGGTAAGATCCGTCGCTTTGGCTTTAATATCGTTGATGGCGTTCGCTAACTGAAAACGTAGCGTGGTGATATCGTCTGGCTCCGCTAGCGAGTTCACTTTTAGAGTGATCGCCAATAGTTCAGAGCTGATGTTAATCAGTTGATTGTCCGCTTTATCAAAGTGGCGCAAAAATTCGGTATGAGATTGATTTGGGCTAACAGAGCGCCACAGCACGCTGAGGTCTTGCTCATCTTTCGCAACAAACTGGTTGTCTTTCTGGTCCCAAACTAAGGTTTCTTCATCCATGTAATCCATAGTGGTTTACCTCAGTGCATACAACATCACTTCTAGCTCTCCTATGCGGGTATCGACATGAAGAGCGAGAGCATCGCGGTGATCGAGCATTTCAATCCAGTTGCGATCGGATGTGTCTATTTCAAAATAGGCGGTTCCCGGCATAGGTTTTAGTTCGCTTGGGGCGACCGGAAGAGGTGACAGCTCAATGCCTGAAAGTGCGTTGCGTACAATTTCGACAATCTTATTATTACTACTGAGCTTTGCCGCCGCTGGGAACAGTTCGTTGAGCTCAGCGGTACTGATATTGGATTTTACGGACAAAACGAAACGACGATCGAGGATGTTGCTGCCATCCTTGATTAGGGTGCGTAATAAACGACGCTTTTCAAACAGTGAAGAATCCCAGTGGAATTCGATGACCGAGTCTTGCTGAACTAAGGTAAGCATATTGCGTAAGCTTGAAAACAGCGGGTTAAAGCCGTCGTAAAGTTTATGATAATCCAGTGGCTGACATGCCTCAGGAATAGCAGGGGTTGAGGCCATGACCTGAGCTTCGAACTTTCTGAGTTCGATATACAGTTGATGAGTTGGGTATTTAGGGTTTGTTAGCGTGAGATCAAACCACGGCAGCCAAGTATTCAAGGTTTGTAACCATAGATAATCTTGCATTAATGACTGTGGGCTCTTTTGCCCTTGGCCTGCATCAATGCGTTTTAACAAATTGGTTGCTCGGTTGTAAGTCAATGCGTGAATTTCTTTAAGACGCTCAATTAATAGATTGGATGCGCCGTAATGCAAGCAGGCGGGAATAAAGGCTCGGTCCAATAACACCTCCCCAGTTTCACTGCATTCGAGAACCTTAGCGAAAGGAATCAATGTAAAACCTGAGCTGTCTTCTCCTTCAAGTTTTATTGAGATGTTAAGCTGTGCAACGTCGACTTCAACACTGGCATTCTCAGTGGTTGAAGTATCAAATGCATTGATGGTGCGGGTTAAGTATCGGCTTTGCTGACTTTCATCATCTGAGTAATCGTTATTGCCTTGCAGTGACACAGGTAAGGCAAGGTAAGCGATTTTCTCTATAGTGCCGTGAGAAATGTCACGGGCAATTTCACGTTTGAGCTCAAAATGAGTGCCATCTGGGAGTAACCCAGCACTTGAAGAAACCGATAGCTTACCGATTTTAAGTAGGTCATGGTTTAACACCAGTTCGGTTACGCCATAAAAGGGTGCGTAACCAGCTAATGTCTCTACGTTTTGTCTGACGTAGTTTTGTGTGTATCTATCTTGTTGTTGAAAGTGCTGTGGGGCAATGAACATGCCTTCTTGCCAAACGACTTTTTTGTATGCGTCCACGAGATTTCCTTATCTGTGTCTTTAACTAAAATACATCCCACCATGATGAGTCAGGCGTGACAGCTTCAATGGCCACGGTATTGCCATTGATGTTTAGTTGAAGAAATTGTTCAGTTTGTTTTGGTGTAGCAGTCACCACTTTGGCCTCACTGGATTCGTAATTGGCGAATTCAACCAGTACGGCGATAAATTGAGTTTGACTATTGATGTCTAGTGCTTGCTCGGACTTGGAGTCAGGCATGACAACGGGTAATACTTGCTTGGAGATTAAGTTATCGCCAAGCAAGGTAATGTCGTCTTGGTATAGGTCGATAAAATCGAGCTGTTTAAATTGCTGTGCATCTGTTAGCTGATAGACTCGAACGACCACTGGGTTAGTGGCGTTATTGTCTGTCGCATTGATGGCTTTATCTGCGTCTATCTTAAGTGTGTATTTTGATAGCACGGGTTCAGGGTCAGAAGAACACGCTGCGAGTGTCAGTAACAGTGGGAAGAGCCATTTTTTCATTAGCTTTCCTCACTCTGCTTTTGCATGTTTTCCATAAACATGGCTTTAAATTGACGGCGAAAGTCACCGTTGTCGCTACGATGTTGATAGTGTTTACGGTAAATCTTCCAATACTTTTTCTCTTTGCTAGAGAACACGCCGCCAGAAACGAATTCACTGAACTGGCTTTCAAGTTGGTTAGGTGCAAACTCGGTAAGAAACTGATCTAAGGTCTTGTCTAACGCAGCAAATAAGGCGTCATGGGCAAGGGGAGGGTTTCGCAAATATTGATTATTTTTCTCAGATATAGAAATCAGCTTTTCGATGGATGCTTCGAGCTGGTGGTTATTAGAGATTGGCAGATACTCAAGCTCTGATGCTTGCTCAACGGCTTGTTTTTGTTGTTCAACCTGTTCGATTTCGACTTTTAATTCAGGCTCCAATTCTTGTTCTAGATCTTCAAATGGGTCAATGGAAAAAGGATCGTCACTGAGCACATTATTGTGCGAATAGTTGGTTTTCTGTTGACCAAGTGGTGTGACTTCGGTTCGGTCTAGAAAATCAATATCCTTATCGTCGAGAGACAAATTAAACGAACTGGAGATGGCTGGCTCATCTGCTTTAGTGTCTGGTTGAGCAGTGCTTGCCGTCAGTGTTGAGACGAGCATCGAGTATTGCTCTATCTTGAGAATGTCGCCGTCGTTTAATGGGTAGTCTTTCTCTCGAACCATGGCTTTGTCGTTGAGTTGGGCTGGGTTCTTACCACTGCATTTTATGACATAGCCATTATCAGATAGGCGGATCAGCCCATGAATGCGTGAAATGCGTTTTGATTGATCAGGAAGCACGACATCGCAAGAAGCTGCTCGGCCAAGTTGTCCACCATCATTCGGTAGATAGACAACTCTAGATGTCACGACTTCATCTGAGGGTATTGAAATCAAATGTATACTGATGGCCATCTGTTATCCCTCGCACTTAGTGAGCGCATAGTTAAATGCACTAAGGAAACCGGAGTATTTGCTAAGAAAGCGATGGGAGAAGTAGACCCCCATGGGTTTGGTGGCAAATACTTGAGATTGGAAGTAGTCCAACGGTAAAGAAGCCGCACTCAGTTCGTTTCTGAAGACGAGTTCGTCCTCTAGGGCGACATCAATTTCCCGTTGTTTGAGTAAAGAAAGCAAAACTTTGGCATCCCGAGGTTGTTTCACTACGTTGTAGCCATTGCGTTTTAGCCAAAACCAAGACGCTGAGCCAAATTCAGATGAGAATTTGAGATTTAGCTTGGCAAGCTCATCAAGGTTTGGGGTTACCCCTGTTCCAAAGTACCAACGTAAATTTTGCTCGGCAATTGGGTTTGAAAGTGTAGCGTAGCTATCATGTTCATCGCTTTGGGGTGAGACAAAAAAACCATGCTGAGCGCCGCTGTGCACGTGAAGTTGAGCTTCAGACCAATCGGTCATAGTGAGTTTGTAAGGTTGGCCCATTTCGCCTAATGCGCATTTCACCTTCTCTAGTGCAAAGCCTTGCATCTGATTGTTCTGGTGGGTTTGGTAAGGTGGCCACTTGTGTGTGGTCAGTAATAATCTATCAGGGCCTTGTAGCGTAGTGGCACTAACGTGAATAGAATGCAAAGCACTAATAGTGAGTAACACCAAAGGCACCAACCCCATCGTGAGTTGGCGCACAGTTTCTTGGCTAAAAATAGAGTCGAAATTAAACATCTTTATCACTGCTCTATTGAATGTCGAGCTTAAATCCTTGTGTTGAGTTAGCAGAAGTCACAGTCACTTGGCTGATAGGTTCTTGGCGGCTTAAACGGCCTATACATTCTTCAGCCAATTTCGGCATTAAGCAGCGGTTAATAATTTGCTCTACGGCTCGGCCGCCGGTGGTTGGGTCAGTATTTTTGCTTACCACAAAGTCAACAAAACCCTCATCCCAAGTGAAACTTGCTTGATACTGTTCGGCGAGTTTCTTTTTGATGCGATTTAGCGCAATTGCGGTGATCTTGGCTAACTCTTCATCGTTAAGTGGGTAGTAAGGGACAATCGTTGTTCGGCCTAAAAATGCAGGTTTGAAGTAACGCTGTAAATCGGGGCGAATAGCCTGTAAGAGCTCATCATTATTGATGCGTTCGCTTTGTTCGGTATCCGCACAAACATCGCAGATTGCTTGGTCAGCGGCATTAGACGTCATGATTATCAGGGTGTTTTTGAAATCGACAGTTCGACCTTCACTGTCTTTAATATGGCCTTTATCAAAGATTTGATAAAAGAGGTCATGAACGCCCGGATGGGCTTTTTCCATTTCATCCAAAAGCAATACGGAATATGGGTTTCGGCGAATGGCTTCCGTGAGTACGCCGCCTTCACCAAAACCAACATAGCCCGCAGGAGAGCCAAGCAACATGGAAATTTTGTGCTCTTCTTTAAACTCGGTCATGTTAATCACAGTGAGGTCATTGCTGCCGCCATACAATTGCTCTGCAAGCGCCATGGCGGTTTCAGTTTTACCGACACCACTTGGACCACACATTAAGAAAACGCCAATAGGTTTACGGTTATCGGTAAGGCCTGCACGAGAGATACGAATCGCTTTTGCCAGTTCTTGCTTAGCGACATCTTGGCCGATGACGCGTTTGTCCAACTCAGATTCTAGGCTCAATAGGCGAGCAATTTCGTCACTCATCATGTTGCCGATTGGAATGCCAGTCCAATTGGAAATGACTTGAGCAATTGCCGTATCATCGACCATTGCATTGACTAATGGCTCTTCACCTTGCAGTTCGCTAAGGGTGTCAAGCAAAGCATTGAGTGTATGTTGTTCGTCAGTTTCGGTTTGTTCACTGCTTAAAATCGAATCTTGTCGTGCTTTAATTTGCTCGACCAGTTCGACTTCTTGTTGCCATCGAGCTTGGTAGGTTTGAAGTCGAGTTTGGCTTTGTTCGATCTCTTGTTTGATATCAATGATTTGTTGTTCTTGAGTACCAAACAGCTCTTGCTCTTTCTCAAGCGCATTAAGCTCATTATTTAAGTAGCGAACGGTTTGTTCTAAAGACTCGATGACCTCAGGCTTTGCTCCTTGAGTCAGTGCGATACGAGCGCTTGCGGTGTCCAATAAGCTGATTGCTTTATCTGGTAATTGGCGGGCTGGGAGGTAACGGATAGAAAGATATACTGCTGCATCGATTGCAGATTCGGCAATGAATGCACCATGATGTTTTTGCAGTGATGCTGCAATACCACGTAGCATTTGCTTTGCATCTTCTGCGTTTGGCTCTTCAATAGAGACAATTTGGAAACGACGTGTCAGCGCAGGGTCTTTTTCAAAGTATTTTTTGTATTCCGCCCATGTTGTGGCAGCAATGGTTTTAAACTCACCACGTGCTAAGGCTGGTTTCAATAAGTTGGCTGCGTCGTTTTGTCCTGCTGCGCCGCCAGCACCAATTAATGTGTGCGCTTCATCTATGAACACAATGATCGGTTGTTCGCTGTTTTTCACTTCATTGATGACGTCTTTTAAGCGGTTTTCAAATTCACCTTTTACGCTAGCGCCGGCTTGGAGCAAACCAAGATCGAGAGAGTGAATTTGGACACCTTGTAAAGCGGCTGGTACTTCGTTGGCTGCAATACGCAGTGCTAAACCTTCTACCACCGCTGTTTTACCTACACCCGGTTCACCCACCATAATTGGGTTGTTTTGACGTTTCCGACAAAGTATATCGATCGCTTTGCGAACTTCGGAATTTCGACCAGAGATAGGGTCAATGTTGCCTTCGATGGCTTGTTGAGTAAGGTTAATAGTGTACTTACTGAGAGCATCAGAACCAGATGGAGCATTACTTGCTACGCCACTGTTTACTGAACTTGTTTGTGAGTTTGAATGGCTTACTGGCGTCTTCTCGATTAACCCTTGCAACGCAGAAATAGATACGTTTTGTAGGCTATCTAGTGCTAACGTGGTTGTGCCAATTTTGTTCTGTTGCAACATGGCTTGCACTAGATGCAGGCTGATGATTTCCCCGTGACCATAATTCACTGATGCGATCATCCATGCATCTTTTAACAGCTCAGTTAGGCCATGGCTTAAGGTTGGCTGGCCTTGATTGCCGTTTGGTAGTCGAGAAATGCGCTGAGTCAATTCGTTTAGAAAAGCTTGCGGGTCAACATTCTGTTGCGTCATTAATGCTTTTAATTGGGTATCTTGCTGGTTGAGTAGTTCGACCAGCCAATGCTCAGGCTCAATCGCCGCAACGCCCTGATTCATGGCCGAGCCTGCTGAAGTTTCTAATGCACGCTTGAGTTGGTCTGAGAGCTTAGCCACTAAGTTAGTCAGTGTTATTTGGGTCATACTCAATTCCTTGTATCTTTATTCCTAGTCGCAATGCGACTAGTCCCGAGTTGGTTTCTCGCTGCAACGATGTCATTTCAATAGAATCTGAATGCGTTGCTGTGGTTTTCTTTCTGGAGCGAGACAATCCACTTCGCCCAATTTCGCTGCTCGCTGTGAGTTCGATGACAGCATAGGTTTTGCGAGGTACGCTCGCTTAACTTGTAAATAGATAGAGATAGGGGTGGTATCTCGTAAGTAGTGGCGAATCAACTGACGAATATGATCAGCCAATTGTGTATCTAGCCTAATTTGGTTCAGCTGCTTTTGGTTGGCCGGTTGAATGCTGATCTTTAAATGATGGTTATGGATCAAGCAGGTTTTTCCAATTAAGAAGCCTTGGCCAATACCGCTGTTAAAGTTCGGTTGAGTGCCTAACCTTGTCAGTGCACTTTTAGGTAACTGCCTACGTTCATGAGTTTTCGTTGCCACCGACATTTGGTAAGGGAAGTAATCATTTAAAATTTGCTCTAGAGTCGCAAGATTACGATGGCCTTGATTGAACAGTAATGCATACTGAAATAACCCTTGGTGCTGTTGTTTTAAATCCGCCAGATGTCGGAGTAACTGGCTTTTTTCTGGGTTAAGTTCTTGCTGAATGAGTAAATGTGGTGCTTGCTCTAATAAGGCGGTCAGCTCTAATTGACGTTGGTTAAACACATCGAGAAAGTCTTTAAGTGCGTGATCATCGTTGTGCAGTGCGCTTAACATTTCTTGATAGATATAATCGGGCACGACTCCGAAAAGCCCGGATAATGCTTGCTTGGCGACTCTGAGCTTAGCGCTGTCTTGAGTGTAAGAGAAATACTCCACTTCACTAGCTTCACCAGATGGCATCGCTTCAGCTTTGAGCTCGATTTTTAGTCTCTTAGTGCTGCTTTTCTTTATATGCGTTAATAAACGCATTGCCTGAGCGAAGTCGTATTGATGTGGGTGCTGTTTGAGGTCATTGATTAGTGACGTTGTCATATTTAATCCTCTTACAACGCACTTTGACTGCCGTGGACTTTCGGGTAGCGTTTTGCAATACCATCACGTCCGTGCAGTTTGATAGACAGCTGAATGTAGCGATCGAAGCTGCAAAATTGCTGGAAAAATCGATTAAGCGTTTCAGCAAAGATTAAGTAGTGGCCTGTTGTATCCAAGGTGATTTCGATTTCAGTTCCAGGCGCAAAAATGTTTTTACCGAGCATTCGCATTGAGGAGACTTGGGAACGTAATTTAACCTCACGAATCGTTTGAATTTCGTCATTGTTAAGTTGGTTTCTGCTGCACAATTGCAGCATTTGCTTGAGGTGCTCAGCTGGGTTTTCTGCTTGTTGAAGCGACGAAAAGTTGCTGTTTAGCATGCCAATAAATTGCCAATGAAGATTTGGATCCTGTTCCTTCTCTATTGGGGCTGATGGCGGATAGAGCGAATGGAAATCGCCCGGTAAATCAATAGGATCTAAGCAAGTCATTTGGCCTGAAATAGTACAGGCTTGTTTGCCATTGGAGCATAGTAATTGCGTGCCATAAAGCTTGGAAAACTCAATGTTCTCAATGTCAGCAAGGCTTATGGTGAGTTGTAGCTCTCCCTCCGAACTGGTCGTCGCTTGCCAATAATCGTCGGATGGGTTGCTGTGATAGCTGTCTTTAAACAGTGGCGTTAACGGTTTTTGACCTTTCGGAGTGATCTCATAAACCTGTTTTACTTCAACCACTTCAATGTGGCTATCGCTGTGGGAATCTGCGTTGACCGGAATAGACAAACTGCGTTGATCGTAAGGTGTTGGCTCACCAGATTGGTCGAACAAGTTTATGGCTGGTACGACATTGAGCTTAAACACGTGTTTATCGAACAAGCGTACAAACTCTAATGGCAATGAATGCATAAATAGGTTCAATACAATGGTGGATTGCTCGAACTGTTTTGCCGCTTGACCAAAATTATTTAGGCGGAAGAATTGACGCTTCTCTTTGAAGAAAAATAGCTCGTTAATGAGCTGAAAACCCGCAAATTGATTGCCTTTTTTGGGTAAAAACTGAAATTCTTTATCGCTAATGCGGCTTTTGAGGTCGGCTGATTCAAGCAGCACGTGCTGTAAGCCTTGTTCATCAGAAACTGAAATAGCCTGAGTTTCGCCCAAGAGTAGTTCAATCAAAGAGTCCGCATTGTTTTCGAAACCTTGTACAAACAGATCCAGCTGTGGATGGTTAAGCTGATTGAATGTAACGGCATCATCTCCAGTAGATAAGGTGAGTTGGATGACGCCAGAACATTGTTTCGCACCAGCGGGTCGGTCGAAATCAAATGGGGCACTGCTGGCCTTGGTATCAAGTAAGGCAAATGGCGCAGTGTCTAAATTATCGGCAGTGGTAAATAGACACTCTTCGCCATTTGCCAAAGAGGAAAAGCGGGTACCTTTTGGAATCGCAATGGATTCAGTGACAGGCTCGTCTGTACGCATTTCTAAGTAGGCAACGCTTGGCACGGTTTGGATATAACTCGGATAAAGCACTCCGAGTAAACCATTAATAACGTCAGGGAGTTGCTCGGTAAGCTTTTTTTCTACCTTGGCGTTAAGTAAAGCGACTCCGTCTAACAGCCTCGCTAAGCTTGGGTCTTCAATTTGACCTTGATGCACACCTAAGCGTTGTGCGTGGCTGCTATGTTGATCGCCGAACTGGCCTAGAGCACGACGCACAAAGGTCAGCTCTTGTTCGTAATAACGCAGTAGAGGATCACTCATACATATCCTCCTGCATATCAGTGGTGAGATCGTTCAATGATATCTTTGAGTCAAAAATCAGTTCTTTCTCACCGTGGCTCGTGTTGGTTTTGGCAACAACGTTAAATGCGATGGTGTTTTCACCCGCTTTTCTATCGATGATTTCTACCATTACTTGGTTAAGTCGTGGCTCAAATGTCTTAATGTAGCTTTCAAGTTTCATCGCTAATTGGTGTTTATCTAGATTGGCACTGAGTAAATGGACATCTTCAATGCCAAATCGATAGTTGGATTGCTGAACTTGAGTCAACCGACTGTCGATGGAGATGAGCGAGGCTTCGGAATCGAGCAGTCTGGTTAGGTGATAACGAATATCTTCAATATCATCTTTATAGCTAGCGGGTTGTGGGTTAATAAACGTGGTCCAAAAACTCATTAAGCCACCTCATCCAGTTCGGTGGTGAGCACTACTTCGCCTGAGAAATGATCGTATTGATACTGAGGTACAATACGTAAGGTACAAACAAAGTTACCGGGGTGCTGGTCAGAATCACACACGCTAATTTTTGCAAAACTTAACGGGTATTTGGCTAAAGTATCTTCATTGGCGTAAGCCACATTACTAGAGAACTTCTCAATCCACTGTGATAAAAACAGTTCACATTCGGCGGCGGTTTTGAAGCTACCAATCATTTCACGCACTTGTACTTTTAAATAATGGGCGATGCGACAAGACATCAAGCTTGTTTGTATTTGAGCGAGCACTTTGTCGTTATCTGATTGACCACTCAGCCAAATGGAGTTGTTGCCATTGAAGAAATACTTGTCGCTTAGGTTATTTTTGGTCAAAGGGATAAAGCCATTATGCGCATAAAAAGTGGACAGTTGGCCAAACAGCATGACTTTGGTTTTAGGCTCAAATAGAAATAGGCTAGGGCTGTGTTGCTGGTTGATTACAGCGCCCTGAGTGTTGTCGTTCCAACGGGATTTAAGAAAGCCAAACCAATTAACTCGGTGGTGCTCGCACATGATGGTCGAGGCAAAGGCAAAACCAGCAATGCCCCATAAGCCGCTTTTTGCTTCGTTATAGATAAAGCCGACTTTAGCGTTAGTGTATGGCTTACGCATTAATGTTTCCGGTAAGGTAATGCCGATAAAACGAGATGAACTCTTTTCTCTTAATGCTTGCCAAGACTGATAATCAGGGCCGTTAAGGATTTTTTCTATCCGCTGGGTATCTGATAGCCAATCTGCGCCAGAATCGACTAAAAAGTTGCGGCTTGGAGAAAATAGCATTGAGCATAAAGTGCTTTCGCCCAAACGGCTGAGTAGCTCAATGGTGAAGAGATCGTCGTAATCAGCGCTTAAATCTACATCCGCCGCAATAGGGTGGGTAAATAGAATGGCGCCGAATGGGTGCCCACCGAGCGTGTTGAGTTCTTGGTTACCAATTTTGTTGTACAGACGTGAGGTTTTAACACTGTACGCTTGGTTAACATCTGCCGATACTTCATTCCAACTCATATTGAGTATTTTAAGTTGGGTGCGTTGATAGTTGATCGGTAACGTGGCTAAGCCTTGTAATCCTAACCAGTTAGTATGTAACTGTTCAAAGTCGGGCTGGTGGATAATGGCATCTAACTGTTTGGAAAGTTGCTGATCAATTTGCGCTATAAGGCGAGATACCGAAGCGATAAGTGATTGAGTGTCACTTAACGCAGAGGGTTCTAACTGCAAAAGCAAACAGAGCGCCTCTTTTAAAAAGTCGCTTTGTTTGCTGTCGAGTCGATTAAATTGGTGTTGCCAATTTGAATTAAACAGTGTGTTCATACCATCCTTGTAAAGCCATGGCCAAATTGGCCATGGCTTATCTACGGGTTAACCCGGAATCTTCGCTACCATACGAACTGACGTGGTCAACTCTTCGAGTTGCAACCATGGCCTTAGGTGTGCAACCGCAGAATAAGCGCCCGGTTTACCCGGTTGCTCAACCACTTCAATTCTGGATTCTGCTAACGGGGTTTTCGCTCGCTGCTCGTTGCCAATGGCACCTGCATTGGTGTATTGGTCAATCCAGAGTTGCAGTTCACGTTGAATGTCTGGCGCTTCAAGGTTTGAACCTAGCTTGTCGCGACCCATTACTTTTAGGTAATGAGCAATGCGGCCACTTGCCATGATGTATGGCAAACGTGCTGAGATAGCAGCGTTGGCTGTCGCATCTGGGTCGGTATAGGTCTTTGGCTGTTGTGTTGTTTGACCGCCGATGAATACGCCATAGTTGGAGCTCTTGTAGTGAACTAGCGGCAAGAAGCCTAAGTCACTTAACTCTTTCTCACGTTCATCCGTTAGGTTAACTTCGGTTGGGCACTGCTGAACCAAGTCGCCAGCTTCCGTTTTGAAGGTCAAGTTAGGTAGGTTTTCTACTTTACCACCGTTATCTAGGCCACGGATTGAAGTACACCAACCGGATGCGGTATATGCTTGGGTCATTTTCAGACCTAGCTCGTATGCAGCGTTGGACCATACTAGTTGATCATTACCGGTCGGTTTTGGGTTGCCATCTGCATCAGTACCCAACTCTTCATAAGCAAATAACTTAGTGCCAATGCCTTTATCACCGTAAGGTAGACGTGCCAGAGTTCGTGGTAGAGTGAGCGTAACGTAGCGCGCATCATCACTTTCGCGGAATGCGTTCCACGCTGCGTATGCTGGAGAATCAAAGCCTGCTGCAACAGGTTTGCCTTCTTCGAATGTTGTAAAGTCGTTGAACTCAAACATTTCTGCATTAGCCGCTGCAACGAATGGTGCGTGACATGCAGCAGCAACTTCACCCATGTAGCGCAGTAGGGCGACGTCTTCGTCTTTGGCGCTGAACTCATAATCACCAATGAAAGTGCCATACGGTTCGCCACCGGCTGTGCCGTATTCGCCTTGGTATACCGCATTAAATAGCGGGCTGCGATCAATCGCTGGCGCATCTTCAAATTGCTCTAGTAACTCTTCTTGTGAAAAGTCGACCATTTTGATTTTTAGTGAACGGCCAAGTTCGCTTTCTTTAACCAGTTTTTGCAATCCTCGCCAAGAGCCTTCAAGCTTTTGGAAGTCTTTTTGCTGCATAACTTGAGAAAGCTGTTTTGATAACTTCTTATCAATTTCGACAATCGCGTTTTCAATGGTTTTGGTCAGGTTTTTGTCCCATGTAACTGTGCCGGATAGTGCTTGTTCGGCAAGTACTGAAAAGAGCTCTTTTGTCGTATCAGCAGGTGTTTGGGTTGTGGCTTCAATCGCACGGTCTAGAAAACTGAGTGATGCTTCAGCAGCTTCCGCTTGCGGTTGATTTTCAACTTCAGTCGTCATTATTCGGCTCCTTCTTTTTGGATACCAAGCTCGTCAGAAAGTGCGTTGATGGTCTCTGCACTTTGCAGTACTTCCTTGAGCAGCTTTTCTAGGTCGCGTGAGCGGTCGGCTTTTGAAAGCAGAACTTTAAGCTGGTTACGTGTTTCAACCAGTTTTTTTAAAGGTTCTACTTGATCAACGATCGCTTCCGGCTCGAAATCTTTCATTGAGGAGAATTTCAAGCTGGCTTCAAACTGACTGTCGTCCTCTGCCAACACGTTATCTACTTTGAAAGACAGTTCAGGGCCGACACGCTTCATGACAGTATCGAAGTTGTCTTTATCGACATTGTAGAAAGTGCGATCTTCTACTTCTTCTTTATCTTGCCTGTGGCCGGAGTAGTCACCAATTACGCCAACAACAAAAGGAAGCTCTTTGGTTTCGACAGCGCCATTGGTTTCGACGTCGTAAGTGATACTTACACGGTTTTTACTTACTCGCTTATGTTGGGAGTTAAGTGGCATAATGGTCTCTCCTTATTCCATTACGATGCTGTTGAAGTAACTTTGGCGGTTGTTGCATCGAAGCCAACTTCTGGCCCTTTCTCGATCTTGCCGCCTTCGCCTTCGATGTAGTAAGCCTTAGAAATCTCGGTATAAGTTAGGCTAAATGATTCATTTGGCAGGTGGCCGTCAGATGCACCCATGTTGTAACTCGACATACGAGCCGCCGTTAGGGTAAGAATGAGGTAAGGATCTGCACCTGAGCCTTCGCGGTTGGGCTTGGTCATGACGATTTCAATGGTTTTACCTTCGCCACCTGGGGCGTATAGGAAAGTGGTTAGATATGGTGTTGCACCATCACAACCACGGGTAATGTTCACTTCGCCGAGCGATACCATGCCTTGGTCTGCGTTGTTCGCATTACCAACATCGATGCCCACGCCACGTACTGCGTTCCAGTTAACGGTATCAATTGCAAAGAACCCATCTTTGCCACCGATTTTCTCTACCGTTGCAGCACCTTTAGGGGTCGTGCCATCAATTCTCATGTAAATAGAAGCCATTGTTTTCTCCTTTGCGAAATAGCTTTATTCTCTACCACTCGAAATCCGTAATACCGCTTGAAGACTGAGCAGTCTGTTCCTTGGTTTGATTTGATTCGTTGGAGTTTTTCGTCTGATCTGACGTTGTTTTTCCGCTAGCGTCCGAAGTCTTTTCGGCGCTAGTTGAAAGTGAATTGCTTACCTCATTACTAGCCGGCGTCACTGACGTTTTAGGCTTTGTCTCGTGCGTAGTGTTAACGGGTTGGGAAGCCGCTTTAATCGGTGTGATCTCTTGATTATCCATCCCCGTTAATTGATTGATATGCGCCAAAACTTGATTGTTACCATCGGTCATTTCTTCGAGCAGTTCTGGCAGGCTCATGTATCCCCATCGAATCGCTTTCTCCAGTAAAAATGATACTGGGCTATGTGGTTCAGTATGTTTGAAGTAATCGGCGATTTGCCTTAGTTCAGCAAACGCATGATCACGACTGGCTAACGTTTGACTCGATGGGAATGAGGTGAACTCGGCTGAAGTTGTTGTGGGGTGAGAAAGCTCAATGGATTGGTTTACCGGGGATAAATGTGAATCGCTGCCAAGTGTGCTTTGGCCTGCGGATTGGCTACTTTTGTCGTTTGTTGACTCATCATCAGTCAATTCATGAGAAGCGAATTCCAGTTGAGACTTATCGGCATCTGTTTGAGTTTGTTGTTCCACTTCAGAAGGAGGCAGCACTTCAATCAATTGATAACTATCGTCTAATGGCCAGCTATCAAATTGGTCAGCAACTAGAAATTTAATCGCATTGATCACATCAGCAATGTTCTGTTTGATGAATTTGAAGCTAACGGAAGTGGCGTTAACTTGCTGGCATTTTTCATTGATTGATTGCTCGGTTTGAGTGAAGTTTTGGTAGCTCTGCGCTAACTCATTCAGGGTTTGCGCCACAGAACCGTCGAATTGTTGTTGCGCCGTCTGTTTCAATTGCGCCAGTTCGCCGCTGCGTTCGGCACGATAAAAATCGGCTAGCGTTATTTCGCCAATGAAAGCGACTAATTGCAGTGGCATGTACAAGGCGGTGGTATCTTGGCTTTCGCCAACCAATTGCAGCAGAGGTTTGGTTCTAAATTCAGCACGTTCTCTGGCAATACTTGATGCTTCGCTGCTTTTCAGTTTGTCGTCTGGTAGGAATGGGTTGAGCGTATCCCAAAATTGTTCACTGATCTTACGCAAGACATAGGTGGCATCAGCTAAGTTAGTAAACGGCTGAGACGTAAAGACTTGGCTTGTGATGTACCAACCAAGGATTTCAAGATCTTTACTGGATTGAGTTAGCGCATGATAGGTTGCTGAGCGCAGCTCCTGCCAATGTTTGTCATTTGCTTCGAGCAAAGCTTCGTCGCTGGAAGCATCGGGGGTTTCTACAAGCTGCCTAAACGCTGACTGAGCAGAGTTGTATGTATTTCTGAGTGTGCGATACGCACTTCTATCCAGCTTCAAATATACGCCACTAGGCGAATCATCCGCTATCTGTGCCAACAGACTGTCTTTGTCTACCATGTCCTACTACGTCGAATACTTTGTTTATAGTTCTGTTAAGAACTAGTTCTTATGTTGTAAATTCAGTGTAGGCGGGATTTTAGAAACAGGAAGATGAAATTTATAATTTCATTGCATTTTAGAACTGTACCGCAAAAATTGGTCGGACTAATGGTTGATTTTATTAAATTTCCTTGGTTATTTTAGGGTTATCCACCGATTAAAACTGTTGGCATTCCAGCCACTATACTACCACCATGAGAAGTAGTATCACCCATTCGAGCAGCTGGCTTGCTATTGAATAGTACTGTAGTGCTACCCATGGCAATAGAGTCAGGTGTTCCCACACAAACGCATATATCACCAACAGTGGCTGCTGGCATACTACCGACCAAGATCGTCGGTGCGCCGGGGCCTGTCACCGGGCCGCCAACATGAGGAATGGGTGGAGTTGCAGGCGTTTGCATTGGGCAAACGTGCATGTCGGTCAAACGAGCAGCGGGCAATGTCATGAAGCGACTCCTTGCACTTGTTGAATACCTTGACCACCTTTGGCGATATTGATGGCTTGTTGATAGGCGTGATCAATAAATTCTTGATTTCTTTGCCAATCTGGCAGTGCTGCTGCGTGATTTATTGCGCCAGCAGTCGCTTTAGCATATAGGAATGGGTCAGGCATGACTGGTGGCTGATCTGGGGCAATAATGCTGCCTGAGCCGTTCCAGAATACCGCTTGTGCGAGCCAAGAGGGCCCGCAGTTTAGCTCCAATCGATTAGCAAGTAATTCTGCTTTTCTACGCAGCTCTTCCGACGGAGATAAAACCCATTGTTTGCAGGTTTCAAGGGTTTGTTTTTGCAGCGGAGACCAGACATCGTTGCGTGTCTCCAAGCACAGAGCACCCCAGAGAATCGCTTCACGTACCGGTAGGCAATGAGCAAGGAGCTGAACGAGATCGCTGTTAAGTTTATGACGACTGAGAGCCTGTAGCCCCTCGGCGATTGGTTGCTCATTAGCCAAGAGCTGTTTCGCTTCGTCGCTGGCTTTAAAACGTGGCAGAACTTGGCTTATGGTCTGGTATGGAATTTTTTTATAAGTCATTAGTTTACCTTAACAATTGCACCTTTTACTTCGCCCATGACACCACCATCAAATGTGGCTTTGAGTCCGGATTTAAACTCTGCACTTAGCGACCCTTCGGCCGAGAGTGTTGTGTCCGCTTTTATCGATACACTCAATCCACTAATGCTGTTTGAACTTGAGGCTTCTACAGCCGTCGTTGCGCCAGTGAGTTTATTCGCCGCCGTTGCTTTGCTAGTGACATTTGTGCCTTCTATATTTAGAGCGCTGCTAGCTTTGACATCAATGTTAGTTGCTTCAATTGAAATGGAGGAGGATGAAAGAGTAATTTTGCTTGAACCTACTTTGAGCTCCAGCGAGTCATCCGCTTCGATCGTGACGGTTTTGGCTTTTTCGGCCAGAGTTTTCGACGAAGTTAAGTTGTAATTATCCTCTGTACTCACTGTGATTGCTTTGGTTACTGTTTGAGTAAGCTCACCTTTAATGGTTTCCGTTTGATTGTTTTCCACCTCTTGAGTTAAATCTTTTGCCGCATGCAGGTAGAGCAGTTCGTTATCTTGTTTGTCGTCAAAATAGAGTTCGTTACTTTGCCCTGAAAGCTGAGTTTTGAACCCAGATTTGGTGGTGTTGGCTTCGGCGTAGGGTGGTGCATTCTTACTGTTGTACACACTGCCAGTAATGATGGGCTGATCGGGGTCACCATCGATAAATGCAACCAATACTTCTTGGCCTGCGCGCGGAATGAATTGAGCACCATAGCCACTACCAGCGAGCATTTGGGCAACACGGACATAGCAACTGGTTTTGTCTCCACTCGCTTCTGTATCCCAATGGAATTGGATTCTTACACGCCCTTGTTCGTCTTGATTAACCTCTCCCGTCGTTGAACCTGCAACCGTAGCACTTTGTAACCCATGGACTTTTTGTTTACCCGTTACTGTTGGGTAATAGGGAGTCGACTTAGGTACGAGGCGAAGTTGAGTTTGGCATTCAGTGGTTTGATCGTAGTGGATGTTGAGCTCTATCACCGAATAGTCACTTAATTGCGTTTTGTCTAAATGACTCGCAAGTGAAAACCAAGTAGCGATAGTAAAAGCATCGTGTTTCGCCGTGGCCTCAATGGTTAGGTAGTTTTGCTCTAATTGTTCGACTCGTCTTTTAGCAAGGCTACTGGCAAGATCGGATGTATCACCACTAATACCAAGTTCCGGATATCGGTTACGGGTCAATTGAGTGTGATTAGCGATAGAGTGGCTAGACTTTTTGACGCTGCCAGACACCAATTTGCTTTGGCTGTAGTCGTAACTGGTTAACTCAATACTCGCTCCATGAAAGCGTGAGATCGGGTTCCATTTTTCGATTAATGGGTAATCACCAGAGGGAGTTTCACGCATGTCAAATTTGGTATTGCTTGCTTGTTCAAAAGGCGTCTGTGCATCTTGTAAAACTAAGGTATGAGCATTCTCACTGTGTTCAAAATAGTATTGAATGCCTTCTTCAGCCAATAAGCGAGTGACGAAATCAAAATCCGATTCATTGTACTGCAAACAATATTCTCGCTTGGTTGAAGGCATGCTTGATATTTGATAGCTGCCTTTGAATCCTGCGTTGTCAAATATATCACTGACAATTTCTTGTGTGGATTGGTTTTGGTAAACCCGGAACGAATGTGTGTGTTTTAATAACCATAACCAAGATTTTATCGTGATTTCATACTGGTTATTTTCCAGATTAGCATCCATGCCCAAATGTTTAATTGCGGTAATAATTCCGTTGTAACAACGATTTATAGTGTTGTTATCGGATTGATTAAAATAGCGTTTAATCGTGATGGATTGGCCTAGTTGATCTTCAATGTCAAAACTTGCCGCAAGCAGCGTACAGCGAATGGTATCTGGCTTTGACAGGCTTTGTGATACGGTGGCTTGGGTAACAATGTGCTCTTGATTATTAGAGTCGACTGCTGTCATGTTGCTAGTCGAACTGGCGTATTTATCGGCCATTGCATCTCCTTATGCGATTGCCAGATGTAAAGAATCTAGTTTGGCTCATAATAATATTAGAACGATAAATACAGACATTTAGGATTATTTAGCGAGCTAGGGTTAATTTTGTAGCACGTGTCTAAATGTTGGTTATTTATATCTATACTTTGAGCGACTAGTAGGTTAGTTAAGTTTTAATAGTAATTAAAGTTTAACTAATCTAAACCATTATTTTACTAAGCTTATTTGCGCTTAAATAACTCAACCTACTTAGCAGGGAAGTATAAGTAGAAGCAAAACAGGGAACTTCAGTATGGCTAGCCAAAATGCTAAAAAAATGGCGAAAGAGTTTTTACAACATGTAGAAAAAGACAGTGCTTCATATCACAAGAGTTGGGCGCGAAAGTTCGGCAATAAGTACCAATCTGCTAAGAACTGGGTCAAACGTGATAAAAAAATGGTCGCAATGGACTTGGCTCAAAAAGGTGTAAAAACGGGTATTGGAATGATTCCCTTCCCGGGTACGAAAGAGGGTGCAGCATTGCTCGAAGTGGCTGGTGGCGCTGCGTTGAAAGCCGCTTCTCGTAGAGCGTGGGAAGAAGGGTCGAAAAAGGGCGTTAAATCGCTTCTCAACAAAAAGATTGAATCTGCTCGTAAGCACCTTAAAACTAGCTCAGTGGGCAAAGTGGATTATGAGTTTTTAGCGCTTTCAGCGCGGAAACGCGATGAGCACATTCATGCGATTCGTAAGTTAGTTAAATACGAAGTGAAGTTACTGCCGAAGCGATCGGATGAGCTGAGTTTGAGGCTGTTTAAACTCAAAGAAGCGATTAACGATTCAAGAGTGAAACTCAGCAAAACGGAAGTTGGTTCTAAGTCACCGATTGATAATATGCAGAGTTGGACAGAGTTTTTCTCTGCTGTTAAAGAGGTGGAACACTACCAAGCGAAATTGCGAGAGAGCCTAGTACAAGTTCAAGAGATTACCAAAGATGTGGAATGGTTCTTAGCCGCTTCAGAAGCGACGACAGATCAGATGAATGCGCAGAATCTTCCGCAGCTTGAAGAGGCATTCGATCAAATTCGCCGCAGTTATGGCAATATCAACTCACTCAAACAGCTCCAAGATATGATGTTGGAGAGAAGCTTGGTTGAGTCAGGGTTGATGGACTCAAGCGACATGACTTACAAGCTCGTCAATTAGCGGCATAGTCATGCGTTGCTAAACTCGCTCGCAAAAATCAGCATAGTTTCAAAGGCACCTAAATGGTGTCTTTTTTATGGTCGAATTTCAATTGGAGTTCCTTCTTTTACGAAACTCAGAAACTCATCCATATCGTGATTGGATAGGGCAATACAGCCATCGGTCCAATCGAAACTTTGGATGTAGTCACTCGGTAAGGTTTCGCCATTTTTCAAACCATGAATTTTGATATTTCCTCCGGGCTTTACGTTGTTTTGTTTGGCATTCGCAATATCTGAAGCATTTGGATAGTCGATATGAATTGAGCGATAAAATTGCGAGTTCTCTAATACAAATCCCAGTGTGTAAAGCCCTTCTGGGGTGCGTTTGTCACCTTCTTGTTGCTTATGGCCGATGGGCTGCTTACCCAAAGCGACACGAAACTCGCGAATGATTTCGCCATTGTTCATTAAGTACAAACGACGCTTAGATTTATCGACAGAGACTTTGTCTACTTGGGCATGACAAAAAGTTGTCATTAGTAGGCCTAACCAAATAATCATCAATTTCATCAGCTTATCTCGTGGCTTGTTGTAAGAGGGCCATTGCGAATTTCGCACCCTGCTAATAAAGCAATTGGAATGCCAAAACAAATTTGCTGCATGTATATAGTGTAGGTCGGATTAGTTAGCTGTTATGCAATCTATGGTCATCAAGTTCGCGTTTGAATGGCTCTTAGCATGTTTCGCTTTCACGCCGATAGTAGTCGTAAAGTTTATATTTTCTTGGTTTATACCTGTCTTTAGTGTTATTCATACTTATAGATAGGGCTATCAATTTTGGAAACAACATCAAAAAAATGTTATTCGATTCATGTATATGAAAATTGGAATAAGCGAACTGCGAGTGAGTTAACAGGGCATAGTGTTACTCATTTGATTGACTATCCGAAGCTGTTAATTTTGTAACGCATAATTATCATAAATTTGGTTAGGAAAGGTTCAATAATGTTTCCTCGTGCTTTACTCAAAGACATTATGTCTGCAAGAAATCATCGATTTCTTGCCAATGCTCTATTTCAATATATGGATGAACTGCTCCAGCCGCAGTCGATCTGTATTTTCTCTGAACCTCGCGCTGGCGAGCCTCCTAAAGTGCTATACAGCCAAGGGCAGCCTGCCGCCCTTAACCATTATCCAGATACGTTTTGGTCTTGGGTTGCGCAGTTTGATACGCCTGACGGACTTATTCCGCTAACCATGGCGACATGCCAGTGGGAGGAGTCGAACGCGATCGCGCTTAATTCCTACATATTTATGATGGACAATCATTCAGAGGGGCGAACCTATTTGATGGTTGAGTCGGTTGACCCTGAGACTATGCAAAAGGCCAACTATGAGCATGCGTTGGATCTGTTGCAGGTCATTGCTTCACGCTGGCAATGTGTCCGTGCTGAGCTGGTCGCGGCGAGTGAATATCGTGAGCGCGATATTAAAGAAGCGAAATATCTAGATGTGATCCAGCAACGTGAAAAGTTCATTGAAAACATGAAACTGGTACAAAAGATCGCCGTCGATATTTCAAACCCAGAAAGTTTAGATGAGTTACATCGTTTTGCTGTTGAATCTATCAGAGAGCGATTGGGCTTTGATCGCGCCGCTTTGATGTTACTCGATATTAAAAAACGTTGTTTCAGTGGAACGTATGGTACTGATGAACAGGGCAAAACGGTTGATGTTCATCATACTCAGTACGATCTTCACCAACTGGAAGAAGCCTATATTAACGCGCTTTTTGAAGGCCAAGAAGGATTGGTCGTGTTAGAAAACGCGCCGCTTTACAATGATGGCTCTGTTATAGGCCAAGGCTGGAATGGGATGCTTATCCTCCGAGATGGAGAAGATATTATCGGTTGGATAGCGCTTGATAACTATATCAACCGCGCCCCGATTACGTCCTACCAAAAGCAGATGCTTGAATCCTTTACTTCTTTACTCGCCCAAATCTATATTCGAAAACGCCAAGAACAAAATGTCCGTATGCTGCATGCGAGTATGGTTGAACTATCTCGTTGTATGACGGTACGCGATGTGTGTAAATCAGCCGTCACCTTTGGTATTAACAAGCTAGGCATAGACCGTTTAGCCGTCTTTCTTACTGATGAAAACTGTTCATATATGCAAGGGACTTGGGGTACGGATATTCAAGGTAACATTACCGATGAATCGTATTATCGCTCAGAGTTAGTTGATCGTTCGATTGTGAACAATGCTCGTTCCAATCCAAATGAAGTCGTATTTGAAGAATCAGTGCCTATTTATCACGATTTTCATATTGTAGGCTTCGGCTGGACAGCGATGACGATGCTTACCAGTAGCAGTGGCGAGCCGATTGCCTTTATTGCGGCGGATAACTTAATTCGTCGTTCACCTCTGACACACCAACTGCGTGAAGTTATTCGTATGTTTGCGTCTAACTTGACTGAGGTTTTGCTCCGAACACGTGCGCAAGAAGCGGTGCACGTATTGAACGAAACTCTTGAACAAGAAGTAAAAGAGCGAACTAGAGAGCTACAAGAAGCAAACGAGCAGCTTGAGTTGATGGCGAAAATGGACCCCCTTACTCGCCTTGGTAACCGCCGTATGTTGGAGTCTTTACTAGAAGATATCTGTTTGGATAAAAATAGCGGTAATGCAATCTATGGTTTGATCTTGGTCGATATTGACCACTTTGGGTTGTATAACAATTGCTATGGTCATATGCAGGGCGATATTGCTTTGATGCGCGTGGGCAGCATCTTACAACATCATGCACAGCAGAATAATGAAGTGTTCTGTCGTATTGGTGGTGAAGAGTTTGCTTTGTTGCTGGTAAACCAAACCGAGCAACAAGTGCTCAAGCTTGCCGAGAGTATTCGAGCAAGCATCGAGGATGAAGCCATCCCTCATGCAGACAATGAAGATCGCGCGGTATTAACGGTATCGGTCGGTTACACAGTCACTCACCTGAAAGGGGATGATTTTAATTTTGATGCTCTTTACAACTTGGCCGATAAAGCGCTATATCAGGCGAAGAACCAAGGACGAAACTGTATTTCAGGTAAGATGGTTGAACTCGAATCGACAGAGACAGATTAGTAACAACTCATCGAGTGAACCTACAAAGAAAAAGCAGCCAGATGGCTGCTTTTTTGGTTTTACAGTTTTGCTAATGAAGATGGCGGCTTAGCGGTTGGTTTACTTTTGCTAAGTTTCTTTATCAGTTTGATTAGCTGGTTCGGTTGCCATTCTTTAGGCGCATCAGAGTAGAGCGCTTGGCTCATGTTAGCGAGTTCGTTCTCGATCTGTTCGATGAGTTGAACATCTTTACCTTGCTGGGTTGTAAGCCAAGCTTTTGCTAAGTGTAATGCTTTGCTCCAATCTTGCGCTTGTAATGCCGCAATCAGAGCGTTGCTCTCATCAATAGGCATAGCGGGTAATTCTTCGCTGGTTGGCTTCTGGGCTGGGCGTTTTAAAGCCCACATGAGTGTGATTAGCCAAAGTAGGGCAAACATGCCAGTTAGGTAAGGCCAAATGCCACGTTCGATAATCACTTCTGGCGATTCTGCCATTTGCTCGGTAGCTACACGAACAGCTTGGGGCGCAATTGCTGGGTTGGCATTGGTTGCCTCATCAACGTTGAGTTGTAGTCCCGTCAACCGAGCTGTTTGCTGTTGCTCGGCTAGGCTGTTCCACCATGGTAGTGACAGTTCTGGCATTGTAACGTCGCCTGCTTTTTGTGGAATCAACACTTGGCGTAAGGTCATTCGCTGCATACCATTTTCAAGCGCGCTAAAGCTGGGCTTTTCTGAATAAACGCGAAGCTGCGTAGGGTAGGTTAGCTGTAAATTAGGGAAGCGTTCTGGCGCGAGCCCATCAATATCCAACGTGATTTCACGAGTCAGCGAATCGCCCACTGCAACTTTTGAAGTATCAGGGCTGAATGGATTTCCATTACTATCAAACCAATTCTGAGTCAGCTCTAAATGGGAGGCTGGTAGCCAATGACCTTGATAATCATTAGGTTTGGCGGAGACCGTCATCATAAAGGTTTCGGGCTCAATATTGATTGGAATAAAACGCGAAGAACCTTGTTGTGACTGATAGATCACAGTGCCTTTTAGAGATGAACTAACAATTTCGTATTTACCCGCGGTCTCTGCCGTAATCGAATAGGTTTTATCAATTACCGTAGCTTCGACGCCGTTAATCACAGTGTTAAATTGCTGGTCTTTACCTTGTTTGGTGATGGTTAGACCTTGCGCTGTCGGTTCTGAAAACTGAGAGTCTTTAAATTGGCGAGCCTGTCGCTTGATGATCACTCGTACTTTTAGCGTGGCACTTTCGCTTGGGTAGAGTTGCTGTTTATCAAGCTTACTTACCACCGAGATAAGTTCACCTTGCTTAGGTAATGATGCGTCGCGGGTTACACTAATCTGAATGGGTTGGGATCGTTCACCTTCCACTTCGAATGCTGGAATAGTGGTATTGCCAATCCCTTTAGGCACCAATGACAACACCCATTCACTGCTGCTAGAGCGAGAGCCGTTAATGATTCGAAATGACGTGTTGAAACGGGGCTGACTTACGATGAAGTCGTTTTCCAAGACCGAAAAATCGATCGCGTCATTATCGACATGCTCATCGAAGATCACTTTAAGATTAAAGACCTGATTTTCTACGACCTTGTTATTACTGACTAATGCTTTAAGAGTGGCAGCCCAAGTAGGCGTGCTCGTTGCTAAGCATGTCAGTAGGAGGATGAATGTCGACGCAATACGTCGCTTAAGCATTACCATTGTTTGTTCGACTCTTTTGGTAGCGGTTTTTCTCTTGCTTGTAGCACCATCTGGGCTTTGAGTAAGAGGCTAGGATCACGAGCGGATTCAACTTGCTCTAATTTACGAAGCTCAGGGTCAATCTCATTTGCTTGATTGACGCCCTGAGTGCTCGCGGTAACGGGTTTATCCCCCGGCTCTTTTGACTTTTTGTTGTCACTCTGCGCTTTGCTTTTGGCAACATTTTCTGTTTTTTCTTGTTTGGGTGCTTGCTTTGAACTGGATGCCTTTGCATCCTCACCCTGCTGAGACTGCTGAGACTGCTGAGACTGCTGAGACTGCTGAGACTGCTGAGACTGCTG
>NZ_JAPPTI010000008.1 GCF_027587025.1 Vibrio sp. LaRot3
TGAAAGAGCCCGTTTGCAAAAGCGGGCTTTTTTAGTCCTAACGGACACTGATGCTGATATAGCTCAGGTGGTAGAGCGCATCCTTGGTAAGGATGAGGTCCCCAGTTCGAGTCTGGGTATCAGCACCATTTACAGTTTGTTTTGAGTTTTTCTTTAAGAAAATTTAAAGCAAAACGTAAAGAATTTTCTTAGCGACCATAGCATTGTGGACCCACCTGATTCCATGCCGAACTCAGAAGTGAAACGCAATAGCGCCGATGGTAGTGTGGGGCTTCCCCATGTGAGAGTAGGACATCGCTAGGTACCTATATAAAGCCCTGATCATTCGGTCGGGGCTTTTTCGTATCTATCGAAAAAAGTTTATTTTTTCTCGTTCAAAGACCAATCATAGTCGTAGTTAAATGAACCAGATATATTGGGTAGGTTGTTACGATACTTCTCAATGTGGCTTTTCACGCCACCATCGACATCAAAATCATCACTAAACCAATCGTAGATTGAAGATAGATTAAGATCATTACCTTTCACCATGACCCCTTTGTCACTATTGATAAAGTCTATTGCGGCTTGCTCTAATAAAGCTTCACTGTTTTGAGCGGTAAAGGCTTGTTGCTGTAGATTAGGGCAGCCTAAGCTTGCACAGTTAACCGCGTAATGGGTTCGAGGGTCATTCCATATTGGACGTAAAATTTTATGTTCAATGTCATTGAGAGTGAGTTCTTTGCCACTAATGGTGATCACTTCTTCATCCCAAGGGCCGAAGCTAAATAGGCCACCTAATTTGGTGATCGATTTAATAGGATAATCTTGAAGAATTAGGTCAACCGTAATGGCGTTGTACATGTTCACCCAATAGGCGTATTGCTCAGGTTTGGATAGGTTATGTGGGTTTTGTTTTGCAAGATAGACTAGATAGTCATCTAATTTAGCGTCGTCTTGCTCTGTGACTGCGCTGTAGCGAAATAGATGATGTTGCCCCTCGACAGCGAGGTAACGATCAAGGATGTGTTGCCATTCTTGATGAGAAACTGCCGTCGTACTTGTTTCGTTACTTTGTTGCCAATAAGCCCAAAGCTCAGATTTAGGGGCTGAAAAGGCATTGAATGATAGGGCTATTAGGCTAACGCCGATTAGTTTTCTCATCTTGAAGCTCGATTGTTTAATAGTGTTCAATTAGACCAACGCTTGTGCGTTTTTCTTTCAATGATTATAAGCGTTGAATAAAAAAGGTTGGCACATGGCCAACCTCTTTTCACTATATTGAACTCTATGCTAAGAAGCTCGGAATTTTACTTTCGTATTCAGCGATCTTATCTTCATGCTGAAGTGTTAAGCCAATATTGTCTAAGCCATTAAGTAGGCAGTGACGGCGGAACTCATCGATTTCAAAAGAGTACTCTTTGCCATTTGCACGGACTATATTTGCTTCTAAATCTACCTCTACTTCAGCGCCTTCATTCGACTCAACGAACTGGAAAATTTCATCCACTTCTTGTTCAGTCAAACGAACTGGTACCATTTGGTTGTTGATTGAGTTGCCGTAGAAAATATCGGCAAAGCTTGGCGCAATCATCGCTTTAATACCGTAATCAGCAAGTGCCCATGGAGCATGTTCTCGCGACGAGCCACAACCGAAATTTTCACGAGCAAGTAAAATCGATGCTCCTTGGTAACGAGGTGCATTCATCACGAATTCTGGGTTTGGCTGTTTACCTGCATCGTCTAAAAAGCGCCAGTCGTGAAACAGATGTTTACCAAATCCTAAGCGTGAAACCTTTTGCAAGAACTGCTTTGGAATAATCGCATCGGTATCAACATTTGCCGCATCAAGAGGAACGACTAAGCCTGTGTGTTGTTTAAAGCCTGACATGGTAGTTCTCCTTAATCCAGATCGCGAATATCAACAAAATGACCAGCAATTGCGGCAGCTGCGGCCATTGCAGGGCTTACCAAGTGTGTTCTACCATCACGACCTTGGCGACCTTCAAAGTTTCGGTTCGAAGTGGAAGCGCAGCGCTCATGCGGGCCAAGACGGTCATTGTTCATTGCTAAACACATAGAACAACCCGGTAAGCGCCATTCAAAGCCTGCGTCTTTAAAGATTTTGTCTAGCCCTTCCTCTTCTGCTTGGGCTTTTACTTGCTCAGAACCCGGAACAATCAAGGCTTGTACATGCTCTGCCACTTTTCGACCTTTTGCTACTTCGGCTGCTGCACGCATATCTTCAATACGAGAGTTGGTACAAGAACCCACAAAGACCTTGTCGACATTATATTCAGACAGCGTTTTACCTGCTTCCAGGCCCATGTATGCTAGCGCTTTCTCGGCAGACGCTTTTTCTACTGGGTCAGCAAAACTGTCTGGATTTGGAATGACATCATCAACGCCAATTACTTGTCCTGGGTTGGTTCCCCAAGTGACCTGTGGTTTGATGTCTTTACCTTCTAGCGTGACTACAGCATCGAACTCTGCACCTTCGTCTGTGGCTAGTGAAGTCCAGTATTCTACTGCGGCATCCCAATCTGCACCTTTAGGGGCGAATTTACGTCCTTTAATGTATTCAAACGTTGTTTCATCAGGAGCAATTAGGCCTGCTTTCGCGCCTAACTCGATAGCCATATTACAAACGGTCATGCGACCTTCCATGGAAAGATCTCGAATCGCTTCACCACAGAACTCAACGACGTAACCAGTGCCGCCGGCAGCCGTCGTTTTTCCGATAATGGCCAATACAATATCTTTTGCCGTAATGCCTGACGCAACTTTGCCCTTTACTTCGATTTTCATCGTTTTAGCACGAGCTTGTTTTAGCGTTTGAGTCGCTAGAACGTGTTCTACTTCTGAAGTACCGATGCCAAAAGCCAGCGAGCCAAATGCACCATGAGTCGCGGTGTGCGAATCACCACAGACAATGGTCATACCCGGAAGGGTAATGCCAAGTTCTGGCCCCATTACGTGCACGATGCCTTGATACTTGTGGTTGATGTCGTAAAGCGTAACGCCAAACTCTTCACAGTTTTTAGAAAGGGTTTCCATCTGGATACGAGCCATTTCGCCGGAGGCGTTAATGTCTTTTGTTGTCGTGGAAACGTTGTGATCCATAGTGGCGAAGGTTTTGCCTAGTTGACGAACTTTACGTCCCTTTTCCCTTAGGCCATCAAAAGCTTGTGGGGAAGTAACCTCGTGGACCAAGTGACGGTCGATATAAAGAATAGGGTTCTCACCCTCCGCAGCTACGGCGACGTGTGCGTCGTAGACCTTCTCATAAAGCGTTTTTGTCATGCTCGTAAACTTCCGTGTAATAATTATGAATTCAAAATATATGCAGCGATCTTATCGCCCATTTCTGATGTCGATAGTGCTGGTTTGTCTCCGGCAAGGTCGCCTGTGAGTTCGCCTGCTTCTAATGCTTTAGATACGGCGTTTTCAATGTCTTGTGCCGCGGCTTCTTCACCTAGGCTATAGCGAAGCATTAATGCCGCTGAGAGAATTTGTGCCACAGGGTTGGCAATGTTCTTACCTGCGATGTCTGGTGCGCTGCCACCTGCTGGTTCGTAAAGACCAAATTGGCTCTCGTTAAGTGAAGCGGAAGGAAGCATGCCCATAGAACCAGTGATCATCGCACACTCATCAGAAATGATGTCACCGAAGATGTTTGAACATAGCATTACGTCGAACTGAGCGGGATCTTTAATAAGCTGCATAGTGGCGTTGTCAATGTACATGTGTGAAAGCTCAACGTCAGGGTAGTCTTTGGCAATTTCTTCAACCACTTCGCGCCATAAGATTGAGCTTTGCAATACGTTTGCTTTATCGATAGAACACACTTTTTTACGACGTAGACGTGCAGATTCAAACGCGATTTTAGCGATACGTTCAATCTCAAAACGGTGGTAAACCTCAGTATCGAAAGCTTTCTCGTTTGCGCCTTCACCTTCACGGCCTTTTGGTTGGCCGAAGTAAATTCCGCCAGTCAGTTCTCGAACCACGACAATATCAAAGCCATTGCCTGAGATATCCGCTCTCAATGGAGAGAAGGCTTCTAAGCCTTTGTGAATTTGTGCTGGACGCAGATTACAGAATAGCTGGAAGTGTTTACGTAGTGGAAGCAGTGCCCCACGCTCAGGCTGATCGTTTGGTGGCAAATGCTCCCATTTAGGGCCGCCGACAGAGCCAAATAGAACCGCATCGGATTCTTCACATGCTTTCACTGTGCTTTCTGGTAATGGGCAACCATGGTTATCAATTGCGATACCGCCAACATCGTGAGCGTCGCGCTCAAAACTGATGCCGTGCTTGGTTTCAATCGCATCCAAGACCTTGCTTGCTTGAGCCATTACTTCAGGGCCAATACCATCACCAGCTAATACGGCGATTTTGTAGTTTTTGTCTGTCATGTTAATCCTTTAAATATTTAGCGTTGTGTTGCTTTAATTTTTACCTAGCGCCTGACGGCAAGCGCTAGGTCGTCATCCTATACAGCGGTGATTTTCTTTTGTTTTATTTCCGCAATGGTATCTGCACGATGAATACTATTGATTACGTGCAGCAATGCTTGGCCAGAGGCTTCAACAATGTCTGTTGATACGCCTGTGCCATGGTATTTGCGACCTTTATAGTTGGCGATGATATCCGCTTGGCCTAAGCCATCTTCACCTTCGCCTTTTGCTGTTAGGTCGAACTTGTCTAGTACGATGTCATAACCTGTCACACGGTAGATGCATTGATATAGAGCATCTACAGGGCCGTTACCGACCGCGGCTTCGCTGGTTTCTTCATCGCCACACTGAAGCTTAATACTAGTTGTCGCCATGACACTACCTGATTGAACGCTCAAGTAGTTTAGTTTGTAAAAGTCGTCTTCTTCGCGAAGATTAGAGAAGTGCATTAGTGCTTCTAAATCATAATCAAACACTTGGCCTTTACGGTCAGCAAGCTTCAAGAAGTCTTCATACAACGCATCCAAGTTGTATTCATCTTCGTTGTAACCCATTGAGTCCATGTGGCTCTTAACCGCAGCTCGCCCGCTACGGCTCGTTAGGTTGAGCGCTTGATTCTTCAGGCCAATAGACTCAGGCGTCATAATCTCGTAGGTGTTTTTATTTTTCAACATGCCATCTTGGTGGATGCCTGAAGAGTGGCTAAATGCATTCGTACCAACAATCGCTTTGTTGCTTTGAATTGGCATATTGCAAAGTTGGCTGACTAACTTACTAGTGCGGTGAATTTCTTCATGTTTGATCCCAGTATGGACGCCTAGTAGCTGTTGACGGGTCTTGATGATCATCGCGATCTCTTCTAGAGAACAGTTACCCGCGCGTTCACCAATACCATTGATGGTGCCTTCAATTTGTCGCGCACCAGCTTGGACTGCAGCGATAGAGTTAGCCACAGACATGCCTAAGTCGTCATGACAGTGAACAGAGATGATTGCTTTGTCGATATTAGGAACACGGTTGAAAAGCGTTTGTACAATACCGCCGAATTCATTTGGAACGGTATAGCCTACCGTGTCAGGGATGTTGACCGTGGTTGCGCCTGCATCAATTGCGGCTTCGACCATTCGGCATAGGTTGTCGATAGGAGTTCGGCCAGCATCTTCACAAGAAAACTCGACATCGTCGGTATATTTACGGGCATGTTTTACCGCTTTAACCCCCATCTCTACGACATCTTCATAGCTACGGCGTAGCTTGTCTTGAACGTGAACGGTAGAAGTAGAAATGAAGGTGTGAATACGAAAGGCTTCGGCGACTTTTAATGCTTCACCGGCGGCATCAATATCTTTAGCCACTGCTCGTGAAAGAGCACAGATACGACTGTTTTTGATGTTGCGCGCGATGGTTTGGACAGATTCGAAATCACCCGGGGAAGAAACAGGGAAGCCAGCTTCGATAACATCAACACCAAGGCGTTCTAAGGCATAAGCGATTTGCAGTTTTTCTTTGACTGTCAAACTGGCTGACAATGCTTGTTCGCCATCACGCAAGGTGGTGTCGAAGATAATGACCTGATCATTCATAAGTGCTTCCTTTTCTTTTCAATTAAACGTCTAGTAAATGCGCGTTTAATCGTTTTCTTCCATTATTTGGTCACAAAAAAACCCGCATCTCGGTGCGGGTTTCTGTCATTCTGTGTCGTTATTTCTCTTCCACAGCCTACCCGCGCGATATTTTCACGATCAGGAGGAGGCTTAGCAGGATAGAAAAACGAGTTGTCATTGTTAACTACTTCCTAAGAGCGTTAATGAATCCACAAAATTAAGTTAATAGATTAGTACCGTACTCGACCCAGTACGTCAACCCTAAAGTCGAATTTTTATTCAATTCAGACAAACTTCAAGAGTAAGCACTTCTTTTTGAATAACTCCTTAATAGACATTTGTTGTTTGAATGTTTTTGGTTGAGCCTAAACAAACCATTAATCTCGCGTTCATCTCTGCTGATATAACATGTCATCTTGTTGATGGTTAGATGATGGAAATGAGTATGAAAGCGATAGAGCCGATTGTCAGATTTGATCTGGCGTTTTCATCGTTGTGTCTATCTAATCGTTTCCATCCTAGGTTAGCGAAAGCGAGCAGAGTCGTGTCCCACACTGGTGATGGCCCACTATTTCTTATCGTTGCTATGTTGGCTTGGTGGGGGAATAGTGCTCTCGGCATCGAGTTTATCAAAGCGACGTTGTTTGCATTTACGTTGGAGTTGCCTCTCTATTGGATCTTGAAGAACGGTTTTAAACGTCGTCGTCCATTTGAGCGCTCTGAAAGCCTAACCTCGATCATTCAACCAGCGGATCAATACAGCCTTCCGTCTGGCCATACTGCGGCGGCATTTTTAATGGCGACCATGGTTGGCGCTTTTTTCCCTTCGCTTTACTTGTTCGCTCTGATTTGGGCGCTCCTCGTTAGCCTTTCTCGTATTTTGCTGGGGGTTCACTTCTTTACTGATGTGTTGCTAGGTGCAGCATTAGGTATTGCTTGCGCGCGAGCTTCATTGCTATTACTGGCGTAGGTTTGTTGTAACCGAGACAACAATAAATCGTCACTCTAGTGTCACGTAATCCTCTTACTTTGATCGCATCGCAGCCATAAAGAAGGAGTGCGTTATGCGTTCAATAGAGCCTATTGCCAAGTTTGATCTGGCTTTCTCACTGTTTTGCTTACAACATAAGTTTTGTTTACCTATTTCTAAAGTCAGTCGCTTAGTTTCTAAAACGGGTGATGGTCATTTGTATGCGGTATTAGGAGGCATGGCTTGGTGGTTTGACGGTGATTTAGGGAGGTTATTCCTTATCGCGGGTATGCTTGCGTTTGCTTTAGAGCTACCGATTTACTGGCTAACCAAAAATCTATTTAAGCGTCGCCGGCCGCAAGAACTCAGTTCGTTAATTCCTTCATTTATCACCCCATCAGACCGCTATAGCTTGCCATCAGGTCATACAGCCGCGGCTTTTGCTATGGCTACGTTGATTGCGCAATTCTATCCGACGTTTGCCGTGTTGAGCTTTGTTTGGGCTGGGCTAATCGCATTATCTCGAATTCTGCTCGGTGTGCATTTTTTAACGGATGTGGTGCTAGGTGCGCTACTCGGTTTAGCTTGCGCGACCGCATCGTTGCAGTGGTTGGGCTTTAGTTAGGAGTGTTCTAATGAAGATTTTGTATGGTGTCCAAGGGACTGGAAATGGCCATATCGCGAGAGCTAGGGCGATGTGTGATGTGTTAAAAGTGCGCGGAATAGACGTTGATTTTCTCTTTTCCGGGCGTGATAAAAATAAGTACTTTTCGATGGAGCAATTTGGTCATTTTCAAACTCGACGAGGCTTAACCTTTTCGACTGAAAAAGGTCGAGTAAACTATTTTAAAACGGCGACAAGTAACAGCCTACTTGAGTTCTACAATGATGTGACCTCTCTTGATTTGGCCGATTATGATTTGGTGCTTAATGATTTTGAACCCGTCTCTGCTTGGGCTGCAAAGCTGCAAGGTAAGCCTGTAGTGAGTATCAGTCATCAAAATGCTTTTCGTTATCCCGTGCCGCTAAAGGGCGCAAGCTGGTTAGACAAGATGGTGATTCGGTATTTTGCTCCGAGTCAGCATCATATTGGCTTACATTGGTATCATTTCAACCAGCCTATATTGCCGCCGATTGTCCACACTCACAAAGACCAAGTAGAGAGCGAAGCGTTTGTTTTAGTCTATCTACCGTTTGAGAGTTTGGAGGATATTACTGACCTACTGCTGAGATTCAAAAGCCAGATGTTTGTGTGCTACCACCCAGATGTCATGGAAGCGAAGCAAGTCGACAATATCGAGTATCTGCCATTGAGTTTTGAACACTTCCATCACCACATGAATCGATGTGCCGGCATCATCGCTAACGGAGGCTTTGAGTTGCCGTCGGAAGCACTAACATTAGGCAAAAAGCTCTTGTTAAAACCACTTTCTGGTCAGTTTGAACAGATGTCTAATGTTGCGACGTTAGAAACATTAGGTTTGGCCTCAAGTATGGAAGTATTAGATGCTGCTCTTGTGCGGACGTGGCTGGATGAAGCGCCAGGAGAAAGTGTGGATTACCCAAATGTGGCCGAAGCCATTGTTGATTGGTTGTTGGAAGGCGATTGGGACAATACTCGTTATCTAACCTCTCAGTTGTGGAGTAAAGTCGATTTTCCAAGTTATGCCATGAATGTCTAAACGGGATGGTTTGGTGATTATTGGTATTGGTAGCGAGAATGCTCCAGTGGTTGGACTAATAGCTGTCGTTTATGTATTGCTCCTTAGTTTACCTCATTCATTGGCGAGGTGAATTTTAACGAAAACGGTTAAATGGAGTGTTATTTAGCTTTTTTTATATTTTTACATTGGCTTGAAATTTAAGGATTAAATCGAGATTCATATAAAAAATAGTGATTCATTATCAATCTTGTTGCCTTTCGAACTTTGCTTAGTCGATAGTCTGTTCTCGCAATAATTCATCCAAGCGGTAAATAGATAACCGCTCTCGACTCTAGGTTGGAGATAACTCTTTTCTATGGCGTCGAAACCATTACAAAATGAACAAGAGAAGTGACTGATGACAGATATTAGAGAACCGATTGGCGCAATTGCTAGCTACCGTATGGAAAGCACTCTTCGTGGTGTTGACTTAAACCTTCTCACTGTTTTTGATGCAGTAATGCAAGAGCAAAATATTACTCGTGCTGCACACAATTTAGGTATGTCACAACCTGCGGTAAGTAACGCTGTTGCCCGACTAAAAGTGATGTTTAATGATGAACTGTTTATGCGCCAAGGCCGTGGTATTCAGCCAACACAGCGAGCACGCCAATTGTTTGGCCCAGTGCGTCAAGCCTTACAACTTATTCGTAATGAATTACCTAGTTCGGTATTTTCTCCAGAAACATCGACTCGACTATTTAAGTTAGCGATGTGCAGCCCTTGTGACATGCGTTTTGCTCCGCAGGTAATGTCAACGATTCATCAACAAGCGCCAAACGTGCAATTACATCTAGATGCGGAGTTTGACCGCCATCTTGCTGAGCGTATGCGTTACCAAGAGATTGATTTTGTCATTGATTATGCTCGCTTCGATGAGCAGGGCTTCTCAAGCACTGAAATCTTCCAAGATGAGCTAGTCATTGTTGCGGCTAAATCACACCCTCGCATCCAAGGTTCAATCACTGCTGACGTGCTTAAATCAGAGCGCCACGCTAAGCTTTCAAAAGTGCATGGCCAACGTAGTTTTTCTGAGCAAGCGTATCGCGAACTAGAGGTTAATGCTTATTACGAAGGCACAAGTCTGAGCAATGTTTTATACGTTGTAGGCCAGTCTGAATTAGTGACGATCGCGCCACGTTGGATGGTAGAAAACGCAGCAAACCAAGATCAATTACAAATCATCGCTGCTCCATTTGAAAATATGACTATTTCTGGTTACTTGAGCTGGCATGAATCAAGTGAAAAAGATAAAGGACACATTTGGTTACGAGATCAGCTCATGGCGATTTGTGGCGAAGTGGTTGTTGCTAGTTTAAACAAGTAAGTTATTGAATAAGTTTATTAATTTATCAATAGAGTAGAACTGTAGTCGATAAGATCGGCTGCGAAGCTAGAGTTTTAAAGCCTCGGAGGCTAAATGCCACCGAGGCTTTTTTATTATAACTTTGACCCGTGTCAGTTGCCTTTTTTAGCTTGGACGGTACACTGTCGGCCAAATTAGCTTACATGTGTAAGCCAAAGGTAGAGAAGATGGCCAATTTAGATTTTCATATCGTAAAAAGAATTCGTGAACAGATTGCTAAAGGCGGTAGCCGTACAGCGCTAAAACACAAAGTTGAAAGTGTTTGGCAAAGCATTAGCTGGAAGCAGTTTGGTGAGCAAGTGGATGCCATTTCACTTGCGTTATTGGCTCAAGGATTAAGAGTTCAAGACAAGATAGGGATCTTCTCCAACAACATGCCGCAATGGACGATTGCAGATATTGCTGCAATGCAACTGCGTGGCGTGACTGTGCCAATTTACCCAACGAATACAGCGGCTCAATCGGCTTACATCCTACAAAATGCGGATGTAAAAGTGCTGTTTGTGGGTGAACAAGCGCAATTTGATGCGGCAGTGTCGATTTTTGAACAATGCGATCAGCTTGAGTTGCTGGTGGCGATGTCGAGTGATATTGACCTTAAAGGTCATGACTTTGCGCTATCTTGGCAAGACTTTATTGCCAAAGGTGAGCAAGTAGAGCGCGCTGAATTAGAGCAACGTATTGATGAAGTGAACTTTGATGATCTGTTTACTCTGATCTATACCTCAGGCACAACGGGTCAGCCAAAAGGTGTGATGCTTGATTACGCAAACATTGCCGCTCAATTACAAGGTCACGACCAACGTTTAAGCTTGTCTGAGCAAGACGTGTCGCTTTGTTTCCTACCTTTATCACATGTATTTGAACGAGCATGGACTTTCTACGTACTCTATAAAGGTGCGACCAACTGTTACCTGCAAGACACCATGCAAGTGCGTGATGCGTTAGGTGAAGTTCGCCCGACAGTGATGTGCGCGGTTCCTCGTTTTTACGAGAAGATCTTCTCAGCAATTCACGAGAAAGTGTCTAAAGCACCATTTATTCGTAAAGTGCTATTTACTTGGGCGGTGAACATGGGCGCGAAGATGGCGGTTTGTCATCAAGAAGGTCGTAAGCCATCGTTCATGCTAAAGAAAGCTTATAAACTAGCAAACAAGTTGGTGCTATCGAAGTTACGAGCATTACTGGGTGGTCGAATCAACTTTATGCCATGTGGCGGCGCTAAGCTTGATGAAACCATTGGTCGCTTCTTCCACGCTATTGGTATTAACGTCAAGCTGGGATACGGCATGACGGAGACTACCGCCACAATTTCGTGCTGGGATGACAAGTGTTTTGACCCTGACTCAATCGGTATGTCTATGCCGGGTGCACAAGTGAAAATTGGCGAGAACAATGAAATTCTTGTTCGTGGTCCAATGGTGATGCGCGGTTACTACAAAATGCCTGAAGAAACAGAGAAAACGTTTGATGAGCACGGTTTCTTGAAAACAGGCGATGCCGGTCATATTGATGAAAACGGTAACTTATTCATTACAGACCGCATTAAAGAGCTGATGAAAACATCGGGTGGTAAGTATATTGCACCACAGATGATTGAAGGTGCGATTGGTAAAGACCATTTCATTGAACAGATTGCTGTAATTGCGGATACGCGTAAGTTTGTATCTGCTTTGATCGTGCCATGTTTTGATAGTTTAGAAGAGTATGCCAAAGAGCTCAATATCGCTTACCACGATCGCCTAGAGCTGATTAAGCATCACCAAGTGATGGAGATGTTTGAAAAGCGCGTTAACGACCTACAGAAAGAACTGGCTAAGTTTGAACAAGTGAAGAAGTTCAAACTACTACCAAAAGCTTTCTCTATGGATGATGGCGAACTCACACCAACGCAAAAACTGCGTCGTAAAGTGATTAACGACAAGTATCAGGATGAAATCGAAGAAATGTACAAAGATAAGTCTGCCCATAAGCAGTAATCATTGGACAATTTTTCTTGTTGATTAAAAATCCCCCTGTTTGGAGCTAACTCTGAGCAGGGGGATTTTTTTATCTTCTAGTTGGCTATTTGAAGTTTCGATACAAGCAATCTTTCGAAAAAATTATTCTCTTTTTTTATTCCTATTTTCCAATGATAAAACTGGTATAAACATATCTATTGCTCAGTCGGTCTGAGATTTAACTGCAACCTAGCATTGTGTCTGTTCTGCGATAAATGTCGCAATGGATTCATTGAAAATAAAACGTTACATTTGTTGCGGTAGCTTGCTTTTTGTTATGACAAAAGCAAGGCATAGCGAAAAAGTGGAAGTATTTCAATTAGGCTACAAATAAGACCTAGACTATGTAAAACCACTCTAATTAGTTGACCTTACTGGTTAGTGTGGCAAAGGAGCAAAATATGGCAGCAATGTTGTCCGGTGCAGAGATGGTGGTTCAATCTCTCATCGAAGAAAGCGTTGAACAAATCTTCGGTTATCCAGGCGGTTCCGTTTTGGATATTTACGATGCCCTTCATGCAAAAACCGACCAAATCAAACACGTTCTCGTTCGTCACGAACAAGCCGCAACGCATATGGCCGATGGCTATGCCCGTGCGACCGGTAAACCGGGGGTGGTGCTAGTGTGTTCTGGTCCCGGAGCGACCAATACCATTACTGGTATTGCCACCGCGTACATGGATTCCATTCCAATGATCGTTATCTCTGGTAACGTACCAAACAACCTGATTGGTAATGATGCGTTCCAAGAGTGTGACATCGTTGGTGTTTCTCGTCCTGTGGTCAAACATAGCTTTTTAGTTAAGAAAGCGGAAGATATCCCAGAGACGGTGAAGAAGGCATTTTACATTGCCACTACAGGCCGACCGGGCCCTGTGGTGATTGATTTACCGAAAGATGTGCTTAATCCACAAATTAAGTTGCCGTATGAATACCCAGCTTCTCTTTCGATGCGCTCGTACCGACCAACAACCACAGGCCATAAAGGGCAAATTAAGAAAGGGTTAAAAGCGCTTCTAGAAGCGAAAAAACCAGTACTGTACGTGGGTGGTGGTGCCGTTATATCAGAAGCGGATGCACCTCTGCTTAAACTGGCAGAGACTCTAAATTTGCCGGTAGTGAGTACCTTGATGGGCCTAGGAGTATTTCCTGGTACTAATAAGAACTCGCTTGGCATGTTGGGTATGCATGGTACTTATGAAGCCAACATGGCGATGCACAATGCAGATTTGATCTTCGGGATCGGGGTGCGCTTTGATGATCGAACCACGAACAATCTGGAGAAGTACTGTCCAGATGCCAAAATCATGCACATTGACATCGATCCTTCATCGATCTCTAAGAATGTGAAAGCGGATCTTCCTATTGTGGGTTCTGCGGATAAGGTTCTACAAAGCATGGTTGAGCTGTTGGTTGAACAAGGCGGCACTAATGATGAAGCCTCTATCAATCAGTGGTGGGATGAGATTCAAACATGGCGTGATAAACAGTGTTTGAGTTACGAAACCTCTCCAGAGCGCATTAAGCCACAGCAAGTGATTGAAACCCTTCATAAGCTGACGAACGGTGATGCTTATGTTGCTTCAGATGTAGGTCAGCACCAAATGTTTGCTGCGCTTTACTACCCATTTAACAAACCGCGTCGTTGGATCAACTCTGGTGGCTTGGGCACGATGGGCTTTGGTTTGCCCGCGGGTATGGGGGTTAAGTTTGCTAAACCAGAAGAAGAAGTGGTGGTGGTTACTGGTGATGGCAGTATTCAAATGAATATTCAAGAGCTCTCAACCGCGATGCAATATGACATCCCTGTTAAGATCATTAACCTGAATAACCGTTTCTTAGGTATGGTGAAGCAGTGGCAAGATATTATTTATCAAGGTCGCCACTCCAACTCTTATATGAGTTCAGTGCCCGATTTTGCGGCGATAGCAGAAGCTTACGGTCACGTAGGTATTCGCATTGAAACGCCAGATCAACTTGAATCTGGCCTTAAACAAGCACTAGAGCTGAAAGATCGTTTGGTGTTTGTGGATATCAACGTGGATGAAACCGAGCATGTTTACCCAATGCAGATTAAAGGGGAAGGCATGGACAAGATGTGGCTGAGCAAAACGGAGCGTACCTAATGAGACACATAATTTCGCTACTAATGGAAAACCAACCGGGTGCTTTATCTCGCGTGGTCGGTTTGTTCTCTCAGCGTGGCTACAACATCGAGTCGCTGACTGTATCGCCAACAGATGATGAGACATTGTCGCGCCTTAACATTACCACCATCTCTGACAATATGGAGCTAGAGCAGATCCAGAAACAGCTCAACAAGTTGATTGATGTACTCAAAGTACAAGAGGTTTCTGAGCTAGAACACATTGAGCGTGAACTGTTGATGGTCAAAGTCAAAGCCAGTGGTTTTGCTCGTGCCGAAGTAAAGCGCACGGCTGATATCTTCCGAGGGCAGATTGTCGATGTGACGGCTTCGCAATATACCGTGCAACTTGCAGGTACTAGCGAAAAGCTCGATGCCTTCATTCAAGCGCTGTCAGAAGTGACGGATGTTATTGAAGTGGCGCGTAGCGGTGTCGTCGGCATTGCTCGAGGTGAGCGCGCGCTAAAAGCGTAACCTTAGGCTGATATAAAAAACCACCGAATTTTCGGTGGTTTTTTGTTTGAGAGTCTTAAAGAATCTTAGTGAAGAATACGCGCACGTACTGTGCCTTCGATGCTCTTTAGTTTTGCCAATGCTTCTTCAGAACGCTCGGTTTCGACGTCAATGACAACATAACCAAGATCGGCAGATGTTTGTAGGTACTGACCTGCGATGTTAATGCCTTCTTCAGCGAAGATGGTGTTGATCTGAGTGAGCACACCCGGACGGTTTTGGTGAATGTGTAGTAGACGAGAGCAATCGCCATGCTCTGGTAGTGAAACCTCAGGGAAGTTAACACTCGATAGCGTTGAACCGTTGTCTGAGTATTTCGCTAGCTTACCTGCTACTTCAACACCAATGTTTTCTTGCGCTTCTTGAGTAGATCCACCAACGTGAGGGGTTAGAATCACGTTATCGTATTTCATTAGCGGAGACTCAAATGGGTCAGCATTGGTTTTTGGTTCAGTTGGGAATACGTCAATCGCTGCGCCAGATAGGTGACCAGCTTCTAGTGAGTGACATAGCGCTTCGATATCAACCACAGTACCGCGAGCCGCGTTAATGAAAATCGCGCCTGGCTTCATGCGAGCAAACTCTTCTGCACCCATCATGTTCTTTGTTCCCGGAGTTTCAGGAACGTGTAGCGAGATAACGTCACACTTGTTGAGAAGCTCGCTCATCGTATGAACTTGAGTGGCATTACCAAGGGAAAGCTTGTTCTCAATATCGTAGAAGTAAACACGCATACCAAGGTTTTCAGCAATGATACTTAGCTGAGTACCAATGTGGCCATAGCCGATGATACCTAGGCGTTTGCCACGTGCTTCGTAAGAATTGTCGGCACTCTTCTTCCAGATACCGCGGTGCGCGAGGGCGTTCTTTTCAGGAATGCCGCGCAGTAATAGTAGGATTTGACCAAGAACAAGCTCAGCCACACTACGAGTGTTGGAGAATGGTGCGTTAAACACTGGAATACCGCGTACAGCCGCTGCATTAAGATCAACTTGGTTAGTACCAATACAGAAACAGCCAATTGCTACCAACTTCTCAGCGGCATCGATTACCTGTTTGGATAGGTTGGTGCGCGAACGGATACCGATGAAGTGTACATCTTTCACCGCCTCTAAAAGCTCTTCTTCCGGTAATGAGCCTTTATGGTATTCGATGTTGGTGTAACCCGCTGCTTGCAAAACTTCTACAGATGATGGGTGAAGCCCTTCAAGCAGTAAAATCTTAATTTTGTCTTTTTCCAGTGAAACTTTGGCCATTTTCTTCGTCCTTTGAATGGGAAAGGGGGCTAAACTGGCGCACATTGCATTAAAGGGGCTAAAAAAGAGGTTTTCCTAACCGCTTCATAGGAGCGCAAACGTTTTCCTTGTGCGTCTTCTGCTCATTAAGTTAACAAAAAAAATACAGCTTGGGTAAGAAAATTACGGAATAAACAATAATTTTTATATTCTTGGCAATAAAAAGCGGCGCTAATAAGCGCCGCTTGTAAAGAAATAACAGAATTAGCCTACAGTCATATCAAGCTAGTACTGTATTGTGAAGAGGTTACTCTTCGATTTTTGCACCTTCAGGTGTACCAGTGATAACCACATCAGCACCACGAGCAGCAAATAGGCCAACGGTTACTACACCAGCGATAGCGTTGATTGCTTTTTCCATCTCTTTTGGCTCTGAGATCTGCATGTTGTGCACATCTAGGATTACGTTACCGTTATCAGTAATAACACCTTCACGGTAAGCAGGATCGCCACCTAGTTTTACAAGTTCACGTGCAACGTAAGAGCGAGCCATCGGGATCACTTCTACAGGCAGTGGGAACTGGCCTAGTACGTCAACGGCTTTGGTGTTATCCACGATACAGATAAATTTGTCTGCGATAGCTGCAACGATCTTTTCGCGAGTTAAAGCTGCACCGCCACCCTTGATCATGTCGCGAGCTGGGTTGATTTCATCTGCGCCATCAACGTAAACATCAAGTTTAGCCACTTCGTTACAGTCAAATACTTCAATGCCTAACTCTTTCAGTTTGGCAGTTGAAGCTTCTGAGCTTGAAACCGCACCTTTAATATCATCTTTGATTGTACCTAGTGCATCGATGAAGTGATTCACAGTAGAGCCAGTACCAACGCCAACAATGCTGTCTTTCTCAACGTATTTTAGTGCTGCCCAACCGGCTTCTTTTTTCATTTCATCTTGAGTCATGCTCGTCTCCTAAACTGGATGTGGGTTATCGATTGCGCGCGGGATTATAGCGGTTAAAAGTTAGGATTCCCATTGCCAGATTCGACTCGGTGTCACTATTTTGGGTAGTGGCACGTCCCATTGCTCAATTGGCAGTGCCTCAACATGCTGGCAATCATGCGCAATACCAATGGGTTTTGGGCCTTTACCGGAGGCAAACCAAGGTGCCAGCGTGCGGTCATAGTAGCCGCCCCCCATACCCAATCGATGGCCATGAGAGTCAAACCCAACTAATGGCGTGCAAATGATATCCAACTGGTTTACAGGCTTAATTAAGGTTTGATTGAGTTTAGGCTCTGCAATCTTGTATTGATTGAGCACCATCGGCGTATCTGATTGATAATGCAAAAACAGCAAATGGCCTTTAGAGAAGGGGTGAATAACTGGTAAGTAGAGATCTTTACCTTGTTGCCAAAGCCAATGAATCAGCGGTTGAGTGTCGACTTCTCCATCTGCGGTGAGGTAGAGAGCAATGTGCTGAGCGTGGCTGAGCTCATTAAGAGTAGAAAATTGCTGAATGAGTTGGGTCGCAGCGATTTGTTGCTCTTGAGATGAGAGACTATTGCGTCGCTGGCGGATGATTTTGCGAAATTCTTGACGAGACGTTGTCATTGTTACCCCGTTTGAGTTTGGGGTAATAAAGAGGATACCCCAGAGTGCCGTTGGAGATTTTGACCCTTGAACCAGCTGGTTCAAGGCGGATCAGCAATGGTAACCGTAGGCTTCTCGGTACATGCCGAGCTTGCTCAATAGCTGCCAAGTACTAATCCTTGGGTATTGCTTATCGGCTCAGGGACGTAATCCCACTGACGCACACTCCAGGGTAAATTTGGCTGCCTATACAGACATTAAGACTAGCTTAACCTTTCTGTAAGACAAAGTCTTTAAGATAAAGAAGACGCCTTTCCTGGCTGTACTTTACTTAATGCATCATCTAAAGATGCAGAGAGCTTTTCCATTCGCTCTGAGAGTTCTGCCTGCTGTTGCTCGTGTTGCTCAGTAGTGTCGTTGCGAGTTTCGATTTCATAACAGAAGTTTAGCGCCGCAATGGTAAGCAATTGCACTTCATTGGTCACTTTGGTTTTATCTGTCATGTCTTTTAAACGATCGTCCAATCGTTTAGCGGCTTGAAGCAATGCTTCTTCCTGACCCGCAGGACAGTTAACACGTGTTAACTTACCTAAAATTTCGACTTCTACCGCTTGGCTACTCATATCCACTCTACACTTAGTATTAAGGTGATACTGCAGACCATCACCGAGGGGGAAACTATAGAAAAAGCCTTGTTAAGATTCAAGTGTTTCCCGTGTGACAAAAGCAAAACAAAGGGTGATCACACAGTAATTGGGCAATTTGTGTAAAAGCTATTCATTATTGATGACTTCTACATTTTCGCATTGGGATTGAAGTGGTACGATTAACCTTTAGATAAAAATTATTTAGGTCTTTCCATGAGTGATAAAACCCTACCAGATTACTTGATGTTTGCGAGCGAACTACAAAGCGCTGGCCTTGCCGTAAACCCAGCTGAGTTGCATGGCTTACTTGCAGGTATGTTGAGTGGTGGTTTAAGTCTGAACGATAAGAGCTGGCAACCGCTGATTTTCGACTACACCAATGACGGTATGGGTTGGCCGGATAAATCTTTGCAACTGGCTGATAAAACGTTAGCGGTTGCGACAGAAGAATTAACAGGCTCTAGCATGGAAATGTCGATGTTGCTGCCAGATGAAGAAGCGAGTGCGACTTTGTTTGACATCGCAGATGGTGTGGCTGATTGGGTGAATCACTTTATCTCAGGCTTAGGCCTAGTTGGTGCCAATATAAAAAAAGCATCGAAGGAAGTGAAAGAAGCGCTGGCTGATTTAGAAGAAATTTCTAAGCTTGGCATTGATGAAGACGATGACATGCAAGAGCAAGCGGTGCTTTTAGAGCAAGTGGTTGAGCACGTAAAAGTTTGTGTATTAACGATTCACGCAGAGTTTGGTCAAAAGCCAAGCCAAGAGACGAAAGCTCCCACTATCCATTAAGTTAAGTGACGTATTTGTGTGTAAGGTAGAAGCATGAAACAGTTTGATGTTGTGATTGCTGGTGGCGCGATGGCTGGTATGACCCTAGCCTTAGCTATTCAAAACTTAAGTAAAGGTTCACTATCTGTTGCGGTTGTGGAGCCGTATCAAGTCGATCACACTGCACACCCGGGGTTCGATTCTCGCTCTATTGCGCTTTCTTACGGTACGGTCAATATTCTAAAGCGACTCGAACTTTGGCAGGCTATTTCCACCGTTGCAACGCCAATCAAGCACATTCATGTTTCAGACCGCACTCATGCTGGCATCACTGAAATCTCTACTGAAGAAGTCGGTGTTGAAGCATTAGGTTATGTTGTTGAGCTTGCGGATGTTGGGCGTATTTATCATCGGCGTTTAGCGAGTGAGAGCAATGTTGAACTGCTGTGTCCAAACTCTGTAACTTCCATTGAGCGAGACGTAGAGCACAATGTCGTAACGCTCGATGATGGTGAACAACTGACGTGTAAATTGTTGGTGGCTGCTGATGGCGCGGTGTCATCTTGTTGTCAGCAGTTAGGCATGAGCTTAACTGAACATGATTTTGACCAAGTCGCCGTAATCGCCAATATTACAACAGAACAAGCCCATCAAGGGCGAGCATTTGAACGCTTTACCTCACAAGGCCCAGTAGCGTTATTGCCTATGAGTGAAGGGCGTATGTCGTTGGTATGGTGTTTACGTCCAGAAAATGCGCAACAAGTTTTGCAGCTTGGTGAATCTGAATTTCTTGAACAATTACAGCAAGCGTTTGGTTGGCGTCTAGGCAAAATGGCTAAAGTGGGCGAACGAGCAAGCTATCCGTTGCTGCTTCGCTACAGAGAGCAAAATAGCTCTCATCGTTTCGCTATTGTCGGTAATGCTGCTCAAACCTTACACCCAATTGCGGGGCAGGGGTTTAACTTAGGTATTCGTGATGTTGCTACGTTAGCAGAAGAGATCGTCAAATCTCCTCAGGATGCCGGTAGTTACGCGGTACTACGTGAGTTTAAACAGCGCCGTGAGCAAGATAGAGAAGCGACCATTGCACTGACTTCTTCACTGGTTCACTTGTTTTCAAATGATTACTTAACGATGCGTATTGGTCGCAATTTAGGTCTGGCTGCAATGGAGCATTTACCGGTTCTAAAAACACCGCTCTTACAAAGAACATTAGGTTTAGTTGCACGATAGTGCGAAGGATGCAGATATGATGCAAAGCGTTGATATTGCAATTGTTGGTGGAGGCATGGTTGGCCTCGCGCTTGCGGCTGCATTTCGCGATAGTGATTTAAGAATCGCTGTAATTGAAAGTCGTACTCCAGAGAGTGAGTTGAATGATTTGCCTGATGTACGCGTTTCGGCATTGAGTCGTTCAAGCGAAACCATGCTGAGAAATTTAGGTGCGTGGCAGGGGATCATCGATCGTCGTGCGGCCGCCTATTCAGCGATGGAAGTTTGGGAGCAAGACAGCTTTGCCCGCATTGAATTTGATGCGATGCAAATGGCTCAACCTGACCTTGGGCACATTGTAGAAAACCGAGTGATTCAACTTGCTTTGCTTGAGCAAGTTGAGAAACAGACAAACGTGACGCTATTTATGCCGGCTCAATGCCAGTCAATGGCTATTGGTGAAAGTGAAGCATGGTTGACGTTAGACAATGGTCAATCTCTAACGGCCAAGTTGGTTGTGGGCGCTGATGGCGCAAACTCTTGGGTTCGTCGTCAGCAAGATATTCCACTGACGCATTGGGATTATGGCCATAGTGCGGTCGTGGCTAATGTTTGGACACAAGAGCCTCATCAACAAGTGGCTCGCCAAATCTTTACACCACAAGGCCCATTAGCGTTTCTACCAATGGGTGGTAGTCAAATGAGCTCGATTGTTTGGTCTACTGAACCTAGCCGTGCTGAGCGTTTGGTATCTATGGATAAAGATGAGTTCAATAAAGCCCTCACTGCTGAATTCGATGCACGTCTTGGTTTGTGCGAAGTGATTGGTGAGCGTTACGCGTTCTCGCTTAAAATGCGCTATGCGCGTGACTTTGCAGTAGAACGCGTTGCGCTGGTTGGTGATGCGGCCCATACCATTCATCCACTTGCAGGCCAAGGGGTAAACCTAGGCTTACTGGATGCCGCCAGCCTTGCTCAAGAAGTCATTGGCTTATGGCAAAAAGGCCAAGATATCGGGACAAAGCGTAACCTACGTGGTTATGAGCGTTGGCGTAAAGCTGAGGCTGCGAAGATGATTGCTGCAATGCAAGGTTTCCGCGATTTGTTTGAAGGTGATAATCCAGCTAAGAAGTTGATTCGTGGCATCGGAATGACGATCGCAGGCCAATTGCCGGGAGCGAAGGACGAGATCATGAAACGAGCATTAGGTCTTAAAGGGAATCTGCCTAACCTTGCTAAATATCCTGCCTATATTGATAGCAAGTAACTCAGCGAATTTAGAATAACACCCAAATGATAAAGGGTTGGCACATTTCGTAGCCAACCCTTTTTTGATTCTGTTATGCGTACGCGCAGCGCAATCGCATTATTTCTTGATTCACTTCCTTCACCGCTCGGAAGTGACGCTTTTCAGCCCTAGCCGGTAAAATCAATTTACCGTTATCGAATTCAAATTTACCTACACCGTAGATATAGATTCTTCCTTTAAATAGCCGACTAACATGTTTAGCAATCATACTAGGTGTATAGCGCTTAAACAGTCTCATAGAATTATCCTTTTTGTTTAGCAAGCACCAATAATTATACGGATTCCCCACTTAAAAATGTGTGACGTTGATGGGGGAATACCCAGTTGTATTCGTTGTAAGTGGATATTTGTGCTGTTGTGAGCAAAACAGCGGATAAATATCCATTTTTGTGTGATTTTTACCTCACTATTGTTCTGACTACTGGAACTTCATAAAGTTCCAATGGCGTGTATTTAACCATCAGTTTGTGACAGATTTAAGAATAGTCTGAGAAGCGGGTGATTTGCCAACTAAAAGTTAAATTAATGTAAAAAAAAGCCCGCGTGGATTTGCGGGCGAATAGTCACAGATGCATTACACAAAAAGTGGAAATCCAGAGCTAAACAGTGGACTCACTTTTTACTCACGTGAGGAGGAAACTTATTCGTAGACTTAAGCTCTCTTAAAGTACTACTAGAAAGTCCAACAGATGTCACATGAGTCATTTCAGAATAATTCAAAACAACACGAATGACTACATATGCTTAATAAATGAATAAAAATTTAAGGATAACGTAGCGGTATATGCGATGAAGATCTCATTATTTAGGGTTGTTTGTATCTATTGATAGTTACTGTTTAACAGTTAGCGGCAAATGTTGGTTATTTGTGGCTGGCAAAGCTGAATAAGATCTTGGCATGAAAGTGCAACGCCAGCCATGCGGCTGCCACTGCTAATGGTAATTTCATCTTCTGCTAAGAGTTGATGATCAAAAAAGATCGGCATACTGCGTTTTAGTAATAAAGGTGTCACTGTGCCTGCTTTGTAGCCGGTAATTTGTTCTACTTGGCTTAAGTCAACACAGGTCATTCTGCGGCAGTTTAATAGGGCTCGTACTTTCTTAGGATCAACCGCCTGATCGCCCGGTACACAGGCTAAAGCGTATAACCCGCCCATGTCACGAAGCACCATGGTTTTGACCATTTGAGAAGGACGAATCCCACGCTGCTGGGCTGCATCTTCTATGCTGGTGGCTTCGGTTTTGTGCATGAGTAGTCGGTACGGAATTCCTTGTTGTTCAAGGAACTCCGTGATTTTTGAAGTGAAGGTATTATTCATCATCGAGCGAATACGGAAGTGGTTCCATAGTCCAAATAGAGTTTGGTTGTGAGGCTAAGCGGAATTGGGTGTCACCGTCTAAGTTATTTGGCATAACAACGGTTGCGATCGTTTCACCATCAGAATATTGGTAACTTGCTAGCAATTTACCAGCAGCTCGCCAGTTGTCGCCCACAGAGCGCTCTAGCGTTTCATCATTTGAGAGTGGCTGCTCGCTATGGCCTTTGACGATAAACAAAGCGCGTTTATTTGTGCCGCGGTATTTTGCGCGCGCTACCGTTTCTTGGCCGGTGTAGCATCCTTTCTTAAAGTTAATGCCATCCAGCGCCTGAACGTTAAGTGCTTGTGGAATGTGTTCAACTTGTTGATTGGCTTCAAGTATAGGTATGCCTGCTTCAATTTCGAGTTTGCGCCAAATGTCTTGATCTACTTTTTCAGCATGTAGCGTTTGGCTGAGGAGCTCTGCTGAATCTGCTGCCATCAAAATCAGCCAACGTTGGTGATCGATTTTTACTGCTGTGCCGTTGTTCAAAGGACGAACATTACCACGATCAGACGTCATTTGGTCGATGGTTGCTTCGGCTTTATCACCAATCAGACCTAGCAGAACCTGCTCACTTTCAACCAGCTCTATTTTAGAGAAAATCGCGTATTTCTTTAGTTCAACCAACTCTTTCTCAATCGCGGATTTAGGTTGCACAAACGCGTAGCCTTCAAGGTGATGGAATAGGCGGAACACGTTCCATACTTTACCTTTTGCATCACAGTGAGCGCCAAATGTTAGGTTATCTTTCGCTAACTGGACAACGTCGCAGGTGATTTGACCTTGCAAGTATGATTTCGCATCAGCACCAACTGCAGTGATAGCACCCCAGTCGCTTAAGTGAGTAAGCGCCAATTCTGGCAATGGGTCTTTAGCGGTTAGAGACAGCGGAGAAAAGTCGTTGAGCCAATCCATGAGAGATACCTAATAATTGTCGTATTTGAATATGTTAAGTCTTACTCGCTGCGAACTGCAAGCAGAGCTTCAAGCTTTTACCGTTATAATGTGGGTTGCGAATCGCGATAACTCAAGAGCAAAGGTTTGCGAGTGAGCACGGTCGCGTTAGTGTGACTCACTTAGTAGTTGTCTGACGGCTTGCTTGCTACACTCGGGGCAAATAACCGATCAAGGTGAGGAAGAGAAATGTATTCCCCGGAAGAGAAAGCACGTATTAAATGGGCATGTCGCCGCGGTATGTTAGAGCTGGATGTTGTGATCATGCCATTTTTTGAAGAGTGTTTTGATGAGCTTTCAGAAACCGAGCAGCGTGATTTTGTCTCATTATTAGAGTGTGATGACCCAGACCTATTTACATGGGTAATGGGGCATGGCCGTAGTGAAAACCTCGCTCACGCATCAATGATTGATAAAGTAGTGGCACACAACTTAAGTAAAGTCCGCTAAGCCTCTAGTCAATGGCTAATTGGCCCACCTTGAGATGGGCTTACCAACAAAAAAGGAGCGATATCGCTCCTTTTTATTTCATTAAGGCTTATTGAAGCTTTTCCGGTACTAAGATGGTTGGACCGCTGTTTTCTTGTTTCTCTGGATAATCCAAGGTGTAGTGTAAACCTCGGCTTTCCTTACGTTCCATCGCACAGCGTACCATCAACTCTGCTACTTGTAATAGGTTACGTAGCTCAAGTAAGTTGTTGGATACTTTAAAGTTGCTGTAGTACTCGTGCGTTTCTTGTTGCAGTAGTTGGATGCGGCGCAGCGCGCGTTCCAAACGCTTGTCTGTACGCACAATACCCATATAGTCCCACATGAACAGACGTAGCTCATGCCAGTTGTGTTGGATAACCACTTCTTCATCTGAGCACGATACTTGGCTTTCATCCCACGCAGGAAGTGTAGGCGGTAGTTGTGCATTACCGAGATTGGCAATGATGTCGTTTGCGGCTGCCCAAGCATAAACCACGCACTCAAGCAGTGAGTTTGACGCCATTCGGTTCGCACCATGCAGGCCGGTGTAGCTTACTTCACCAATCGCATACAGTTGAGAGAGATCGGTTTGGCCACGTTGATCGACCATCACACCACCACAGGTGTAGTGCGCAGCCGGAACCACAGGGATCGGCTCTTTGGTCATATCAATGCCTAACTTCATCAGGCGGTCATGAATAGTCGGGAAGTGCTTTTCAATGAAGTCTGCCGGTTTGTGGCTAATATCTACATACATGCAATCCGCACCTAAGCGCTTCATTTCAAAGTCGATGGCACGAGCTACAACATCACGAGGGGCAAGTTCTGCTCGCTCGTCAAAGTCAGGCATAAAGCGTGTACCGTCTGGACGGCGTAAATAAGCGCCTTCACCACGTAGCGCTTCCGTCAGTAGGAAGTTACGCGCTTCTGGGTGGTACAAGCAAGTAGGGTGGAATTGGTTGAACTCAAGGTTAGCTACGCGACAACCTGCACGCCAAGCCATGGCAATACCATCACCCGATGATACATCTGGGTTAGACGTGTATTGGTACACTTTAGAAGCGCCACCTGTAGCAAGTACGACGTATTTGGTTCTTACCGTTTCAACATGCTCTTGGTTGCGGTTCCAAATATATGCACCGACCACTTTCTTACAGTCACCACCGACTTTGTCTTCAGTGATCAGATCCAGTGCGTTGTGTCGCTCTAGTACTGTAATGTTTGGATGATTGTGGACGTTGTCTTGCAAAGAGTTCTGCATTGCCATACCAGTAGCATCGGCAGCATGAAGAATTCGGCGATGGCTATGACCACCTTCACGAGTGAGGTGATAGCGAGGTTTATCGTCGCTGTCGTTCTCTTCTCGGTCGAAAGGTACACCGCCATCAATCAGCCATTGCACACAATCTTTGGCATTTTCAGCAATGAATTTAACGGTATCTTCTTCACAGATTCCGCCGCCTGCAATTAGCGTATCTTCAACATGAGAGTCGATGCTGTCTGACTCATCAAATACTGCTGCGATACCGCCTTGCGCGTAATATGTCGCCCCTTCACTGCGTGGTCCTTTACTTAACACAATGACCTTGCCGTGTTCTGCAACACGCAACGCTAACGATAGACCGGCAGCGCCACTACCTACCACTAACACATCACATTGATGTTCACGGTTTGCGTTCATAAAACTTTTAAATTCCTGAGTTATTTTAGAGTGGGAGCACTCTGTCCAATTCAATTAATGGCAATAATACCACTGCGTGGCATGCAATTGTTACGAAATGCCATTGCTTTTGCTCGCCTTCATCCTCACAATTCATTTTTATAAGGGTGTTGGTCATCACTTCCTAAGAAAAATTTGAAATAACTTTGAACTTTCTTTTTTTTGCTAGGTCACAATAGTGCTCAAGTAAACAGTGGTGTCAATACTACATTTTGCATAATTAATACTCATACCGGTGAAGGTAGGGGTTGATAACAACAGGAGTACCCGCTCGAATGAACGAGCAACTGACCGATCAAGTATTGATTGAGCGAGTTCAGAGTGGAGATAAGCAAGCATTCAACTTATTGGTTTTGAGATATCAAAACAAAGTATGCAATCTTATTTCTCGTTACATCAACAATCCCGGAGATGTTGCTGATGTAGCACAAGAAGCATTTATTAAAGCATATAGAGCAATACCAAGCTTCCGTGGCGAGAGCGCCTTTTATACTTGGTTGTACCGAATTGCTGTTAATACTGCGAAAAACCATATCGTCGCGCAGAGCCGTAGGCCACCAGCGCAAGATGTGGACACTGAAGAAGCTGAATATTACGAAAATGGTGGTGCGTTAAAAGAAATATCGAACCCTGAGAACTTAACGTTGTCCAAAGAATTGAAACACGTTGTTTTCAGTGCGATAGAAGCACTGCCCGATGATTTAAAAACTGCGATGACTTTGCGCGAGCTTGACGGCTTAAGCTATGAAGAGATTGCCGCAGTGATGGATTGCCCAGTAGGAACGGTACGCTCGCGTATCTTCCGTGCACGTGAAGCGGTAGAAAAGAAAATTCAACCACTTCTACAACGCTAGTACCAGCAACACATAATGGTGAAAATAATGGCTGACAAAGAAAAACTTTCAGCACTCATGGATGGAGAATTGATCGATAAAGCTTTAATCAGTGAATTAGAGCAAGATCAAGATAGCTTACAAGCCTGGAAGAACTACCACTTAATTGGTGATGTTCTTCGCGGTGAGGCACCAGAAAAGCCAGAATGGAATATTGCTGAAAGCGTTGCTTTAGCGCTAGAAAATGAACCGGCACATAATTCATTTAGTCAATCACACAATGTCTCTGACATCAGTGATGCACGTATTGAACCTCAACCATCACCAGAAAAGGCGAGACGCTACCTACCAGCGTGGTTAACGCACTTTGGCCAAGTAGGTATTGCTGCTTGCGTCTCGCTCGCGGTGATTTTAGGTGTTCAACAGCAAGGTGGTTCTGATGCACAATCAGAGCAGTTACCAGTGCTGCAAACCGTGCCATTCTCTGGGTCAGTTGAGCCTGTGAGCTTAACGCGTCAAAACGTAGACACACCAAAGAATGAAGTGAACGTACAAGAGCAACGTCGCCGTATTAATGCGATGCTGCAAGATTACGAATTACAACTTAGACTAAATAGCGAACACTCTATCGATCGTAATGATCACTCAGATACGGTAGTTGAATGAAAAAATTCCTGATCAGTGCGCTGACACTGTTCAGTTTGAATACACCAATGGCCTTTGCAGAGCAGACCTCTGCAGAGGCTTTGTTGCTTCAAATGAACGACGCAAGTCAGCATCTTAATTACGAACTGTCTTATATCCTGATTAAGAAAAACAGTATTGAACCATTACTTTATCGCCATGCGCGCGATGAAGAGAACCAACTTGCCCATTTGCTGTATTTGGCCGGGCCGATTCGAGAAGTGATTCGTCGTGGTGATGAAGTCAGTTATATCGAACCGGGTGTAGAGCCATTTACGATCGAGTCGGGCAATATGGTGGCACCCACCATTCCGCTTCTTAACTCAGATATCAAAGAACTGGCAGAGGATTACGACTTTATTCAAGTTGGTCGTGCTCGAGAAGCAGGCTCTGCGTGTCAGGTTATCCGCGTAGTACCAAAAGATGGCTTACGTTACTCCTACATTCTTTGGGTTGATGAAAAAACTCACCTGCCTTTGCGCGCCGATCTTGTTGATCGTGACGGAGAGGTACTAGAGCAATATCGCACCATTTCTTACAGTGTGAATGATCATATTGCTGAGATCTTGAGTAAACTTAATGATGTGAAATTGCCTCAGGTATTATCACTACCGAAAGGTAAGCTGAAAGAAACATTCTGGGATGTAGAGTGGATTCCGAAAGGTTTTGAAGCAAAAGATCTCAATCGTTATCGCATGGCAATCACTGAACGCATGGTAGAGAGCCAAATGTACAGTGATGGTCTGTTCTCTTTCTCTGTCTATATTTCAGAGCGAGATGACCAATCAGTCAAAGGGCAGGTTGTGCGTCAAGGACGCAGAACGATGCACACCTTGGTCAATGGCAATATGGAAATCTCCGTTATTGGTGATATTCCGCCCGCGACCGCTAAACGCATTGCCCAGTCGGTCAAACTGACCATTCAAGAGAAGTAATCACTATGATGACGGCACTTGCGACAGTCTCGTCGGTAACCCAAAACGCAAAAGGTTACGACGTTGAGCTAAGTTGTGAGCAGCAAACTAGCTGCTCTAGCTGCTCGTCGCAAAAAAGTTGTGGCACCGGTATTGTTTCCAAAGCGATTGGTAGTAAGGCGCTGCATTGGCATCTTGTTACAAAGAAAATGGTGAAAGTCGGCCAAGTGGTGGAAATCGGTTTAGCAGAGAAGAGCTTGTTACAATCAGCTGCCGTGGTGTACCTGATTCCGCTGTTTTCTCTCATGGTTGGCGCATTAGTCGCTAACTGGTGGATCGCACCATCACTTGGCTTCGGAGAAGACTTGGTGATTATCCTTTCAGCCTTGTCTGCCCTTGCTGGTATCTATGTGGCGAAAGCTTTAGCGTCTCGAATTGAGCGACAATCTTCCGAACAAGTCATATTATTAAGAGTATTGGGAGAGCCCGTTTCTTAGCGATGCACCTTTTAGCGTGAGAGTTTCTCTCGCTTAGGTAAGGTTAATAGTGCGAAGCGCCTAGAAATTGGGTAGAATCTGCCAACTTGATTGAAATGCCGTCAAATGACGGCTTTCTTATGTCCCTATTTACAAGAGTTTAGTCACACCAAATCATGAAGCACATTCGTAACTTTTCGATTATCGCCCACATCGACCATGGTAAGTCGACCCTATCTGACCGTTTAATCCAAGTATGTGGTGGTTTAAGCGATCGTGAAATGGCAGCCCAAGTCCTTGACTCAATGGATCTTGAGCGTGAGCGTGGCATCACCATCAAATCTCAGAGTGTGACTCTTAACTACACGGCTAAAGACGGTGAAACCTACCAATTAAACTTCATCGATACTCCAGGACACGTAGACTTTGCGTATGAAGTATCTCGCTCACTAGCTGCATGTGAAGGCGCACTATTGGTAGTCGACGCAGGTCAAGGTGTAGAGGCTCAAACTCTTGCTAACTGTTACACCGCGATTGAAATGGATCTAGAGGTTGTGCCAATCCTTAACAAGATTGACCTACCAGCCGCAGACCCAGAGCGTGTGGCAGAAGAAATCGAAGAGATCGTTGGCATTGATGCGATGGAAGCGACTCGTTGTAGTGCGAAAACCGGTATTGGCGTAGATGATGTTCTTGAAAACATCGTTTCTGCGATTCCAGCGCCAGAAGGTGATCCTGAAGCGCCACTACAAGCACTGATCATCGACTCATGGTTTGATAACTACCTTGGCGTAGTTTCTCTAGTTCGTATTAAAAACGGCGAACTGAAGAAGAACGATAAGATCAAAGTAATGAGTACTGGTCAAGTTTGGGGTGTCGACCGTCTAGGTATCTTCACACCTAAACAAGTTGATACAGAAGTACTGCGTACCGGTGAAGTTGGCTGGGTTGTTTGTGGTATCAAAGACATCCTAGGCGCGCCAGTAGGTGATACGCTAACACTCGCGAAACACGGTTGTGATAAACCGCTACCAGGTTTTAAGAAAGTAAAACCTCAGGTTTACGCGGGTCTATTCCCTGTATCTTCTGATGACTACGAAAACTTCCGTGATGCACTAGGCAAACTAAGCCTAAACGATGCGTCACTATTCTATGAGCCAGAAAACTCGGCTGCACTTGGCTTTGGTTTCCGTTGTGGTTTCCTTGGCATGTTGCACATGGAAATCATTCAAGAGCGTCTTGAGCGTGAATACGATCTAGACCTTATCACTACCGCACCAACGGTAGTGTACGAAGTGGAAGAGACGAACGGTAACCTGCTTTATGTAGATAGCCCAGCTAAGCTACCAGCGGTTAACGACATCGAAGAAATTCGTGAGCCGATTGCACGTTGTAACATCCTAGTGCCTTCTGAATACTTAGGTAACGTAATTACTCTATGTGTAGAGAAACGCGGTATGCAGGTAGACATGGTTTACCATGGCAACCAAGTTGCGGTTACTTATGACATTCCAATGGCTGAAGTAGTACTAGATTTCTTCGACCGTCTGAAGTCTACATCTCGCGGTTATGCGTCTCTGGATTACAACTTCCAACGCTTTGAAGCATCGAACATGGTGCGTGTAGACGTACTACTGAACGGCGACACTGTGGATGCGCTAGCGATGATTACTCACAAAGATCAATCGCAAACTCGTGGCCGTCAGCTGGTTGAGAAGATGAAAGAGTTCATCCCTCGTCAGATGTTCGATATCGCAATTCAAGCTGCGATCGGTAACCACATCATTGCTCGTTCAACCGTTAAGCAGTTACGTAAAAACGTAATCGCGAAATGTTACGGTGGTGACGTAAGCCGTAAGAAGAAACTGTTGAAGAAACAGAAAGAAGGTAAGAAACGTATGAAGCAGATTGGTAACGTTGAACTGCCTCAAGAAGCGTTCTTAGCCATTCTTCACGTAGGCAAAGATTAAAATACCCGTCATATTTGAAGCTGCAGCCTTGTTGCTTGCATTAACTCCGCCCTAATTACCAAGCATATCTATGCTCACAGGGCTGAGTTAATTTGTCGCTTAGCTGCAACTCCAACGACTAGGGTGTTGCGATAGTAAAATAATTAAATAGGTGAAAGAACTTCGGCTCTTTCACTTTCGCATTTCTAAAGGTAAGGGAACACATGGCGAACAAATTTTCTCTGTTCTTGGTTATTCTGACTGTTGTCACCGGTATTGTTTGGTGTTTAGAAAAGTTTGTATTTGCTAAGAAGCGCGCTGCAAAGCTAGCAGAAATCGAAGCTCAGACGAATGGTCTAGATGCTGAGACAATCGAGAAAGTAAAAGCACAGCCATGGTGGGTTGAAAACAGTGTTTCAATCTTCCCTGTGATTGCTGTCGTCATGTTGCTACGTAGCTTTGTTTACGAGCCGTTCCAAATTCCATCTCAATCAATGATGCCTACTTTGCTAGTGGGTGACTTTATTTTGGTAGAGAAATACGCCTATGGCCTAAAAGACCCAGTATGGCGTAAACAGCTTATCGAAACAGGCAAACCAGAACGTGGTGACCCGATTGTATTTAAGTTCCCGCTAGACCCAAATGTTGACTACATTAAGCGTGTCATCGGTTTACCGGGCGATATCGTTAGATACAGTGCAGATAAGCAAATTTGCTTGCAGAAGAAAGGCGAAACTAGCTGTAACCCAGTTGCTCAGCTTAATAAAACAAACAGCGGCTACTACTATGGTCGAACCGCAATGATTGAAGCGGATGAGCAGCTTGATGGGCATGAGCACAAAATTCTTATCAACCCAGCACGTCATGACATTGTTGAAAACTATCAACCTCGTAGTGGCGTAAATGAGTGGGTTGTGCCTGAAGGTCATTACTTTGTGATGGGTGATAACCGAGACCACAGTTCTGACGGCCGCTTCTGGGGCTTTGTTCCTGAAGCTAACTTAGTCGGTAAAGCTGTCGCGATTTGGATCAGTTTTGAGCGTGATCGCGATGAAAGCAGTATCTTACCTACTTGGGTTCCAACTGGTGTGCGTTTTGACCGCATCGGTGGTATTAACTAATAAAATCGAGAGAGCATGAATTCTCCAATTGCATTGTTAGAAAAAAAGCTCGGCTATCAATTTAAAGATGCTGAGCTTATCAACTTAGCGCTGACTCACCGCAGCGCTAATGGCAAACACAACGAACGTCTTGAGTTTCTGGGCGATTCAATTTTAAGTTTTGTTATTGCTGATGATCTTTACCATCGTTTCCCTAAGGTAAACGAAGGTGATATGAGCCGTATGCGTGCAACATTAGTACGTGGTAATACATTGGCTGAACTAGGTCGTGAATTCGAACTAGGAGATTACTTAAAATTAGGTCCAGGTGAGTTGAAGAGTGGCGGTTTCCGTCGTGATTCAATCTTAGCTGATGCTGTAGAAGCCATCATTGGCGCTATTTACCTAGATAGCGACATTGAAAACGTACGTGGCATTATTTTGAGCTGGTATAACTCGCGCCTTGAAGCGATCAAGCCGGGTGTTTCTCAAAAAGATCCGAAAACTCGCCTACAAGAGTTTTTACAAGGTCGAAGAAAACCACTACCTGTGTACACAGTGACTAATATTAAAGGTGAAGCACACAACCAAGAGTTTACGGTTTCGTGTGAAGTAGCAGGTATTGGATCACCTGTAATCGGTAAAGGCACCAGCCGTCGCAAGGCAGAACAAGCGGCTGCGGAAACAGCATTAGAGCAACTAACCAATGGCTGATTCAACAGACAACCAAAACGAAGAGTTTGATATCGATGCGTTCTTCTCATCGAGCAGCGAGCCAAGCTCTCCTGAAAACCAACATTGTGGCTTTGTCGCGATTGTTGGTCGCCCGAACGTGGGTAAATCAACGCTACTGAATAAGATTCTTGGCCAGAAGATTTCGATTACTTCTCGCAAGCCTCAGACAACTCGTCACCGCATCATGGGTGTGGATACGGAAGGGGATTACCAAGCAATCTTCGTTGATACTCCGGGTCTACACATTGAAGAGAAGCGTGCGATTAACCGTTTGATGAACCGTGCAGCAAACTCTTCACTGAGTGATGTAAACCTAGTGTTCTTCTTGGTTGATGGCACACACTGGACCAAAGACGATGAAATGGTATTAACCAAACTTCAAAAGTCTAACTTCCCAGTGGTTCTGTGTGTTAACAAAGTAGACGTGGTGCAAGACCGCAACGAAGTCATGCTGCACATGCAAGAAATGTCGGGCAAGATGGATTTCGTTGACGTAGTGCCAATTTCTGCCAAGCACGGTAAGAACATTGATGTATTGCGTAAACACGTGCGTGAACACTTACCTAAAGCGACTCACCACTTCCCTGAAGAATACGTGACAGACCGATCTCAGCGCTTCATGGCTTCTGAAATCGTGCGTGAAAAGCTGATGCGTTTTACTGGTGATGAGCTTCCATACTCAATCACGGTTGAAATTGAACGCTTCGATTACAACCCAGAGACTGACGGTTTCCACATTAACGCGCTGATTCTTGTTGAGCGTAATGGCCAGAAGAAGATGGTGATTGGTAAAGGTGGCGAGAAGATCAAAACTATCGGACGTGAAGCTCGTCTAGATATGGAAGAGCTGTTTGGTCGTAAGGTTTATCTTGAAACTTGGGTTAAAGTGAAATCAGGTTGGGCTGATGATGAACGTGCACTGCGTTCTCTAGGTTACATCGACGATTTATAATACAGTGAAGCGTTAGTGCTTCGCTCCGAGTTTGAATTGAAAGGAGCCTTAGGCTCCTTTTTTATTTCCTAGTAGAAAGGTTTATATGTCCGCAGAAGGTTTACAACGCTGCTTTGTTCTTCATCGCCGACCATACAGTGAGTCCAGTTTGATTCTCGATGTATTCAGCGAGGAGTTCGGCCGCGTAACCTTAATGTCTAAAGGGGCTCGCAGTAAGCGATCAAACTTAAAAGGTGCGCTGCAACTATTCACCCCTTTATTGCTGAAATGGTCGGGTGGCGGTTCAATGAAAACGCTTCGCCAAGCAGAACCCATCAGCCTAGGATTACCTCTGACAGGCATTAACCTTTATTCGGCCATGTATGTGAACGAGCTAGTCGGGCGAGTTTTGATGGCCGAAGTGCCAATGCCAGCACTATTTCATGATTACCTGCATGCATTAACGGAGCTTGCTCAATCGGACAACCCTGAACCTGCATTGCGCCGCTTTGAATTAGCCTTGTTACAAGCCATGGGGTATGGTGTCGACTTTCTCCATTGTGCAGGTACGGGTGAAGCGATTGATCCTACAATGACTTACCGTTATCGAGAGCAGCAAGGATTTATTGCCTCGGTACGAAATGACAACCTTACCTTTATGGGCGATGAACTGATCGCGATAAGTGAACGTAGGTTTATAACTAAACAACAACTTAAAGCAGCAAAACGCTTTACACGCATAGCGTTAAAGCCTTATCTTGGCGGCAAACCATTAAAAAGCAGGGAACTCTTTCTAAGTATGGTTCCCAAACGGAGTATTGGAAAATGAGCTCAATCTACCTAGGTGTAAACATCGACCATATCGCGACACTACGTAATGCGCGCGGTACTAAATACCCAGATCCAGTGCACGCAGCGGAGATTGCTGAACGTGCGGGCGCGGATGGCATTACTATCCACCTACGTGAAGACCGCCGTCATATTAACGATCGTGATGTTCGTATTCTGCGTGAAACGATTCAGACGCGAATGAACCTTGAAATGGCCGTGACTGATGAGATGGTAGAGATTGCGCTAAACACTAAACCTGAATATGTGTGTTTAGTACCTGAGAAGCGTGAAGAGCTGACTACCGAGGGTGGCTTAAACGTGGCTGGTCAACTTGAGAAAGTGAAAGCCGCAACGCAAAAACTAACTGCAGCGGGCATTAAAGTGTCACTGTTTATTGATGCTGACCGTGAACAAATTGATGCAGCGAAAGCGTGTGGCGCACCATTTATTGAGCTTCACACTGGTCACTATGCTGACGCGACCAGCGAAGAAGATCAGCAAGATGAGCTGAAGAAAATCTCGGCAGGTGCAAGCTACGCCGCTGATCTAGGTATTACCGTAAATGCAGGCCATGGTTTGACGTATCATAACGTAGCACCAATTGCGGCTATCCCAGAGATCTACGAGCTAAACATTGGTCACTCAATCATTGGCCGCGCAGTCTTTGATGGCCTAGAAAAGTCAGTGGCGGATATGAAAGCGATTATGGTTGAAGCGCGTAAGCCGCAGCTATAAAACAGTTTAGGTAGTCGTATGGCAATTGTAGGTCTGGGCACGGATATCGCGGAGATTGAGCGAGTAGAGAAAGCGTTATCGCGCAGCGGCGAAGCGTTCGCTAAACGCATTTTAACCGACGTTGAGTTGGCTAAATTTGATAGCTTGAAACAGCAAGGACGATTTCTAGCTAAGCGTTTCGCGGCTAAAGAAGCCGCTTCAAAAGCGTTAGGTACTGGCATTGCAATGGGCGTAACGTTTCACGATTTTACAGTGACGAATGATGAGCATGGCAAACCGGTTTTAACCCTAGCGAATAAAGCGTTAGAGATTGCCCAAAGCAAGCAGGTTAATCATATTCATTTGTCTATATCTGATGAAAGACACTATGCAGTGGCAACGGTTATCTACGAAAGCTAAGTAAGCCGCTATGCTGAAATACTAAACTTAGAGACAAAAAAGCAGCTCATCATGAGCTGCTTTTGTTTTAGTGCCTTTTACTCTGTCGCCAAGTAAGGCTCTGCACTGGCGGTTACTTTTTCCATTTCATCTTGCAGCTCGAATAATTCAGGTTCGATATCTTCAATCGTCGCGCCGGAACGAAGCTGTTTCTCGATGGTTGCGCAGACTTTCTTCAAGCGAGGAACTCCGCTGTAAGAGCAGCTGCCATGTAGCTTGTGAACGTGGTGAATTAGCTGTTCGATATCGAAGTCTTCACTGTCAATCGCCTGTTCTACAATGTCATTAACCTCTGGCATATAGTCGATCAGCATTTGCAGCATCTCTTTGGCGAGATCCTCTTTATTAGCTGATTGCTTGAGCGCAGCTTGCCAATCAATAATGATATTTTGGTGCTCAATCGCCGCAGCGTGCGCTTGCACAATAGGATCGGGGTGCGCTGGAATGTCCAGTTTTTCTAACTCGTCAGCTTTAGTTAAAGGACTCCAATGCATCAAGACTTGTTGCAGCACGTGTTCTTCGATTGGTTTGGTGAGGTAATCATCCATACCTGCTTGAAGTAGTCGATCTCGTTCGCCACTCATCGCATGAGCGGTTACCGCAATCACTGGGGTATGCGTATTAAGTTCACCTTGTTTAATCTTGCTACATGCCGTCACACCATCCATGTGCGGCATCTGAATATCCATCAAGATGATGTCGAATTTTTGTGTTTCTGCTTTTGCCACCGCGTCTGCGCCATTTGTTGCGGTTACGACGCGCTCCACCCGTTCATCCAATAGGGCAGCAATCAGTTTTAGGTTGGCTGGGTTATCGTCGACGGCCATGACAGTCAGCGGCAAGGTTTCATTGTAAACCGGCTCGTCATGTTCAATCTCAGGTAAGCTTTCTTGGTTCGCCGCCAGAGTTTGCAGCAACTTCTTACGTGAAAGGGGCTTAGTAATACAGTGAATCTGATACTTTTGAATCAGGTGATCTGAGAGTGCCAGTGCAGTACTTGGCGTGCCCACAACAACGTGAGGCGCGCAACTCAAGGCTTTTTCGACCCATTGCTCCACTTGCTCCAATTCATTTATCTTGTTCGGCGCAAGGTTTAGCAATACGTAATCGAACTTCTCGACTTCTTCTGGCAGTGATGAGCGGTAGCTAACCGACAGGCCATGTTGAACTAGCATTTGGCGCGTAATTGACGCCGCTTGCATATTTGGCTCAACCAAGAGCAGAGAACGTTGGTTAAGCACTTGCGCTTCAATTAGCTCGCTCATTGGCATATCTGTCGCATGTAAGCGCAGAGTAAACCAGAAGGTAGAACCTTGGTGCAGACGGCTAGTTAAGCTGATTTCGCCACCCATCTGGCTAACCAATTTCTGGGTGATAACCAAACCAAGCCCTGTACCACCATAACGGCGAGAGATGCTGGCGTCAGCTTGGCTGAATGCTTGGAATAGCTGAGCTTGTTGACGCTCAGAGATACCAATGCCGGTATCGCGAACCATGAATTGCAGTTCGACGACATCATCTTTCTGTGAACGAAGCTCGACACTGATATCAATGTTGCCGCGCTCGGTAAATTTGATTGAGTTACCAACCAAGTTAGTCAGAACCTGTTGGATACGTAATGGGTCACCCACTAGGCCAGTAGGCACTTTAGAGTCGACTTTAAGTGTGATTTCTAAGCCTTTCTCATGGGCGCTGGTGGCTTGTAAGCTCACCACTTCTTCGAGCGTTTCTTGGAACTCAAATGGAATATTTTCAAGTGCCAGTTTACCCGCTTCAAGCTTCGAGAAATCCAGAATATCGTTGATGATGTTGAGTAGATTGTTGGCCGATTTCTCGATGGTTTGTAGATAGTCCGTTTGGCTATTAGTCAGCTTGGTTTTCAGCATTTGGCGGGTAAAGCCAATCACACCGTTGAGTGGTGTGCGAAGCTCGTGAGACATATTGGCTAAGAATTCAGATTTTACCCTCGCGGCTTCTTGGGCGCGTTTTTTCGCGATATCCAACTCAACGTTTTGAATCTCTAACTGCTCAAGGGTTTCACGTAGGTCTGATGTCGCTTGATCGATACTATGCTGCATCTCCACATGGTATTCAGACAACGATACCGCCATCGCGTTGATACCGTTCTTCAGTGAATCCAATTCACCGTGCATTTTGCCTTCAATACGAACATCCAAGTGACCACGGCGAATGCGGTCCACCATGTTTTTCATGTGTGAGATAGGGCGAGTCACATCATGCATGAGTCGCATCGCAAAGAAACCGGACAGACTCAAACCAATGAGAAGCACGAGGAAAGCTGAGAAAATTTCTTGGTATTGCTGCAAGCGCAGAGAGGAAAGATCCAGCTCAATTGAAATATAGCCAAGCGCAGGGGTGGTATCTCTCCCTTGTGGTGTTTGAGTTACGCCAGATTCACTGATAATGGGAGCACGTAAAATTAACGTGTTGTCTTGTAAGTCTGAGGTCACCAAGAGCGGAATGGGTGCGGTACGCGGAAACGTCAGTGATTCAAAGTTAGGGTGAAAGTTCGAGGTAACAAACAGTTCGTGGTTGTAGTCGAATACCGCAATACTGCGCACAAATTTAGAATTCTTACGATGGGCGTAGCTGATAATACGGCGCACCGATTCTCGACTGTTGCTTTTGATGCCATCTTCACTGGCAATCGCTAATGGCTCAATGATGCTCAGACCAGAATTTATCACCTGCTTTTCTAAGTCGTGATAGCGGTTGAACGAAAAAATTGCACTCAAGATTAAGCCAATTATGAGGGTTGGCGCTAGAGTAAGAGTAATAACGCGGGCGCGTAAGCCGTATCTGGTCATTATTGTCTAAACATCGTGGTGTGGATATGGGAAAATATTAGATATATCCCGTCGAAGCGATAAGCATAATCGCCCAAGAAAGGGACTACAATGATTCAGGCACGAAAAGGTGATGCCTGAACAGCAATTTGAAGCAATATTACAGGCACTGAGCATGGCGCGTTTTTTCCAACCTAAAAAGAAAACTCAATTAAACACTAAACACCAAGCGTTTAAGATCGAAAAGCTTGATCACCATGGCGCGGGGATTGCGTATCAAAACAAGAAACCAGTGTTTATTGAAGGGGGACTGCCAGGTGAGCAGGTTCTGGCTCAATTGACTGAGTCAAAAAGCAAGTTTGCCCGCGCTCAGTTGATTAAAGTGCAGCAAGCGAGTGCTGAGCGTGTTGAACCTATCTGTCAGCACTTTGAGCAATGTGGTGGTTGTAATATGCAGCATTTGGATCTTGCCAGTCAGCGAGATTACAAACAACAGACCTTAAGTCAGTTGATGAGCAAGTTCTCAGGGCAAAACCAAGATCTTCTGCCATCAATTGTTGGCGATGATAAAGGTTATCGCCGTCGCGCTCGTATTAGTGTCATGCTAGATAAGAAAACTCGTCAGTTGCAGTTTGGTTTTCGCCGCAAACAGAGTAAGCAAATAGTGACTGTGACGCATTGCCCTGTATTAGCTCCTGAGCTCGATGCGATGCTGCCTGAACTGTATCAATTACTACAGAGTTTTGACCGTCAAGAGAGCCTTGGTCACGTAGAATTAGTGAAAGGCGATAATACCAATGTGATGGTACTGCGCCATACCAAGCCTTTAACCAATAAAGATCAGGCGGCAATTGAGCAGTTCGCGCGTGAAAAGCAGACCACACTCTATTTGATGCCTGAAGCGGAACAGCTCAACTTAGTTATGGGTGATGAAGCTCACTACACCGAAGTGGGCGTAACGGTGCCATTTTCACCAAACAACTTTATTCAGGTGAACCAAGACGTAAACCAACAAATGGTTGAGCAAGCGCTATCTTGGTTAGAGCTGAGCAGTGAAGACCGCGTACTGGATCTCTTTTGTGGTTTAGGCAACTTCAGCTTACCGATCGCAAAACAAGTGAAAGCTGTGATAGGCGTCGAAGGTGTGGACGCAATGGTTGAAAAAGCCACCCGCAATGCCCAGTTAAACCAAATAGACAATGCTCTGTTCTACCAAGCAAATTTGGAACAAGATATGTCACTTGCGCCATGGGCGAGTGAAAAGTTTGATAAAATACTGCTCGACCCAGCTCGTGCAGGGGCAAGTGGTATCGTTGAGCAATTGTCTGCGCTTGGCGCAGTGAGGGTGGTTTATGTTTCTTGTAATCCTGCTACCCTAGCCAGAGATAGCCAAAGCTTGCTGCAACAAGGCTACAAATTAGAAAAACTTGGTATGTTGGATATGTTCCCACACACCAGCCACCTTGAGTCCATGGCACTGTTTGTAAAACAGTAACGATGGAATCAAGTGTTTGAAAATGACGGACGTAAAAGCTAGCGGCTCAACCTAATATCGGTTGAGTTGTTAGAAAAAAAAAGAAAAACTAGGACGAAAAAAGATGGTTGCGGTACGAAGCGCTCATTTGAATCAAGACGAACAGTTTGAGCAAGATAAATGGATTACTAGCCTAAAACAGGAGCCAAAGACGGCTCAGCGCTTAACGACAATATATCACCAATGTGAAACCTATCTACAAGGTAGAGAGGACGCCGCGTTACTCCTATGGCGTGGTCGAGAGATGATCGAAATCCTCATTACTTTGTCGATGGATAAAGCGACACTGGTTGCCGCGCAATTGTACCCGCTAGTCGCGAGCGGTGCGTTAGACAGAGAAACTTTCGAAGAAGACCACAGTAAAGAAACCGTAAAACTGATTGATGGCGTCGCTGAAATGGCAGCGTTAGGTCAGTTGAACGTTGCTTTAGAAGGCAGTGCTGCCTCAAGCCAAGTCGACAACGTGCGCCGCATGTTATTGGCGATGGTGGATGATTTCCGCTGCGTAGTTATCAAGTTAGCCGAGCGAATCTGCAACTTGATTGAAGTAAAAAAAGCGCCCGATGACGTGCGCCGCGCCGCTGCAAAAGAGTGTGCCAATATCTACGCGCCATTAGCAAACCGATTGGGTATCGGTCAGCTTAAGTGGGAAATCGAAGATTACGCGTTCCGTTACCAGCAACCTGAAACTTACAAACAGATTGCCAAACAGCTTTCTGAGCGTCGTATCGTTCGCGAGCAATACATCAAAGATTTTGTCGATGACTTAACCTCAGAAATGCAAGGTTCAGGCATCAATGCCGAAGTGAGTGGTCGTCCAAAACACATTTACAGTATTTGGCGCAAAATGCAGAAAAAAGGCTTAGCCTTTGATGAGCTCTTTGATGTGCGAGCAGTGCGAATCATTGCTGACCAACTCCAAGATTGTTACGCTGCATTAGGTGCGGTGCATACCAAGTACAAGCATCTTCCAAGTGAATTCGATGATTACGTAGCCAACCCGAAACCGAATGGCTACCAATCTATCCATACCGTCATTCTTGGCCCAGAAGGCAAAACCATCGAGATCCAAATTCGTACTAAACAGATGCACGAAGATTCGGAGCTTGGTGTTGCCGCGCACTGGAAATACAAAGAAGGTGGCAGTGGTCGTAGCGGTTACGATGAGAAGATTACGTGGCTGCGTAAACTACTCGATTGGCAAGAAGAGATGTCGGATTCTGGTGAAATGCTGGATGAAGTTCGAAGCCAAGTCTTTGATGATCGCGTTTACGCCTTTACCCCGCGTGGCGATGTGGTCGACCTACCAATGGGTGCAACGCCGCTTGATTTTGCCTACCACATTCACTCAGAAGTGGGTCATCGCTGCATAGGTGCAAAAGTGGCGGGTCGAATTGTTCCGTTTACCCATAAACTGCAAATGGGTGATCAGGTTGAAATTATCACCTCAAAAGAGCCAAACCCATCTCGTGACTGGCTAAATCCTTCAACAGGGTTTGTGACCTCAGGCCGAGCACGCGCCAAAATTAATGCATGGTTCCGTAAGCAAAGCCGTGAGAAAAACCTCGAAGCAGGGCGTGAAATCCTAGAGCAAGAGTTAGCTAAAATTGGTGCAACACTGAAACATGCAGAGCAATATGCGCTCAAACGTTTCAACGTGAACACGCCAGACGAGCTGTACGTAGGTGTAGGCAGTGGTGATTTGCGTATTAACCAAATCATCAACCACATTAATGCGTTGGTAAATAAACCAACCGCGGAAGAAGAAGACAAACAAGCCCTAGAAAAACTGCAAGAAGCTGAGAATAAAGCGCCAGCGCAAAGTCGTCCGAAGAAAGATGCAGTAGTGGTCGAAGGGGTAGATAACCTCATGACTCATCTCGCGCGTTGTTGTCAGCCAATTCCGGGCGATGAAATTGCCGGTTACATTACCCAAGGGCGTGGTATTTCCGTGCACCGCAATGACTGTGAACAGCTAGAAGAACTGCGCCATCATGCGCCAGAGCGCATCATCGAAACCGTATGGGGCAGTGGCTTTGTTGGGTCATATATTCTCACAGTACGTGTAGAAGCGATGGAGCGAGGCGGTCTTCTAAAAGACATTACATCCCTGTTTGCCAACGAAAAAATCAAAGTGACCAGCATGAAGAGTCGTGTCGATTATCGTACTCAAATGTCGATCATGGACTTTGATTTAGAAGTCACTAACGTGGAAGTGCTTTCGCGCGTTTCTAAGCGGGTTGAGCAGATTAAAGATGTGATGTCTGTAAAACGCCTCGGCTAGCTTTTACGTCGTATTTGGCTTTCTAGCGGCGTTAGCTGCACTTATATCGCCCAATCTCATAGACAAGCTATGTTCATGGGTCTCATAAGTTTGCTGCCTAGCTAGAACAACCAACTACTTAGTAAAATCAGTCAGAAATAATTGAAAGGTGAGTGGTTTTGGCTGCTCGCCTTTTTATTTGAATTAAAGCTCTTTAGATAGAAAGGGTTGAAGGAACAAAAAATGAGTCATCCAATCGAACAATTAGAACAAATTATGGCGCAGCTTCGTGATCCGGAGAGTGGTTGCCCTTGGGATGTGAAGCAGACTTTTGACACCATTGTGCCGCACACCATTGAAGAAACCTATGAGGTGGTGGATGCCATCCATAATCGTGATTGGCCAAATTTAAAAGAAGAGTTGGGTGACCTTCTATTTCAGGTGATTTTCTATAGCCAAATGGCGAAAGAACAGGGGCTGTTTGATTTCTCTGATGTAGTTGAGACCGTGAATGAAAAACTGACCCGTCGCCATCCGCATGTCTTCTCAGATGTGGAGTTTGAATCCGATGAACAAATTAATGCCAATTGGGAAGCGGAAAAGGCAAAAGAAAAAGCGCAAATAGGCAAATCAGAACAAAGTATTCTAGACTCAATACCAAACTCTCTACCTGCTCTTTCTCGTGCTACAAAAATCCAAAAAAAATGTGCACGTTATGGCTTTGATTGGGATTCGTTAGGCCCTGTGGTGGATAAAGTTCGTGAAGAAATCGATGAAGTTATGGATGAAGCCGTTCAAGTCGATGTTAATCAAGACAAGCTTGAATTAGAGCTTGGTGATTTGCTGCTTGCCACTGTGAACTTGGCTCGTCATGTGCAGGTCAATCCAGAAGCGGCATTGAGTAAAGCGAACTTGAAGTTCACCCGCCGCTTTCAAGGTGTAGAGCGCAAAGTAGCAGAGCAAAACAAAGAGTTACAGCAGTGCTCGTTACAAGAGCTTGATGAGCATTGGAATCAAATAAAGCGTGAAGAAAACGCTTCCGAGTGATGAAATAGCGGCGAAATGGGACAAGATTGACTCAACTATGTTCACCGCTTGCACGTTCTATTAACGCAGTTTGATTTGAAGCAAAAAATAAATAATCGCGGTGTGATAGATTTCACGTTGTGGCGGTAAAGGGCTTCTGGTATATTTATATCCCGTCCAGAAGAAATCCATTTTCCCTCATTCAACCAATTTCAGGTTAAACATGACGACAAATTACATTTTTGTTACTGGCGGGGTTGTATCCTCTCTAGGTAAAGGTATTGCAGCAGCATCTCTTGCGGCTATTCTAGAAGCTCGTGGTCTAAAAGTGACTATGATGAAGCTTGACCCTTACATCAACGTTGACCCAGGCACTATGAGCCCAATTCAACATGGTGAAGTGTTCGTTACGGAAGATGGCGCTGAAACTGACCTTGACCTTGGTCACTACGAGCGATTCATTCGCACCAAGATGACTAAGCGTAACAACTTCACAGCAGGTCGTGTTTACTCAGACGTTCTAGCGAAAGAGCGTCGCGGTGATTACTTAGGTGCAACTATTCAGGTAATCCCTCACATCACTAACTCAATCAAAGACCGTGTAATTGCTGGTGCTGAAGGCCACGACGTAGCGATCGTTGAAGTTGGTGGTACTGTTGGTGATATCGAATCTCTACCATTTATGGAAGCGATTCGTCAGCTAGCTGTAGAACTTGGCCGCGAGCGCGCTATGTTCATGCACCTAACTCTAGTTCCTTACCTTGCAGCAGCAGGTGAAGTGAAAACTAAGCCAACTCAGCACTCTGTAAAAGAGCTGCTATCTATCGGTATCCAACCAGATATTCTAGTTTGCCGCAGCGATCGTATGATCCCAGCGAACGAGCGTAAGAAGATTGCGCTATTCTGTAACGTTCCTGAGAAAGCGGTAATCTCAATGAAGGACGTAGATTCAATCTACAAGATCCCTCAACTAATCAAAGCTCAAGGTCTAGATGACCTAGTATGTACTCGCTTCGGCATTAATGCTCCTGAAGCAGACCTTTCTGAGTGGGAACAAGTAATCTACGAAGAAGCAAACCCAACCGGTGAAGTGACTATCGGTATGGTTGGTAAGTACATCGAACTTCCAGATGCATACAAATCTGTAAACGAAGCACTGAAGCATGCAGGCCTTAAGAACCGTCTAAGCGTTAAGATTCAATACGTTGACTCTCAAGACGTAGAGAACAAAGGTGTTGAGATCTTAGAAGGTCTTGATGCAATCTTAGTTCCAGGTGGTTTCGGTGACCGTGGTGTTGAAGGTAAGATTCGAGCTGCACAATTCGCACGTGAAAACAACGTACCTTACCTTGGTATTTGTTTAGGTATGCAAGTTGCTCTTATCGAATACGCGCGTAACGTAGCGGGTATGGAAGGTGCACATTCAACAGAATTTAACAAGGACACTAAGTACCCTGTGGTAGGCTTGATCACAGAGTGGGTTGATGGCGAAGGTAACGTTGAAGAACGTACTGAGCAGTCAGACCTAGGCGGTACAATGCGTCTTGGTTCACAGCTATGTCACCTAGAGAAAGGGACTAAAGCACGTGAACTTTACGGTAACGCGACGATTCACGAACGTCACCGTCACCGTTACGAAGTGAACAACAATCTTCGTCCGCAAATCGAAAAAGCTGGCCTAAAAGTTTCTGGCCTATCAGCGGACAAGAAATTGGTAGAAGTTATTGAGAACCCAGCTCACCCATGGTTTGTAGCGGCTCAATTCCACCCAGAATTCACATCTACACCTCGCGATGGTCATCCGCTATTTGCAGGTTTCGTGAAAGCTGCGGGTCAGTACCAACGCGGCGAATTTGAGAAGTAAAAGGATACGGGCGGTTGCGAAGGTTTGCGACTGCCCTTTTAATTTCGACATTTATTTTTGAATACGAGAGGAAACATTAATGTCTAAGATCGTTAAAGTTCTAGGTCGTGAAATCATCGACTCACGTGGTAACCCAACTGTAGAAGCTGAAGTACACCTAGAAGGCGGTTTCGTAGGTATGGCAGCAGCTCCATCTGGTGCATCTACAGGTTCTCGCGAAGCTCTTGAGCTACGTGACGGTGACAAAGCACGTTTCCTAGGTAAAGGTGTTCTTAAAGCAGTTGAAGCTGTAAACGGCGAAATCGCTACAGCTCTAGTTGGCAAAGACGCTAAAGACCAAGCTGCAATCGACGCAGTAATGATCGACCTAGACGGTACTGAAAACAAATCTAAGTTTGGTGCTAACGCAATCCTAGCTGTATCTCTAGCTAACGCTAAAGCAGCTGCTGCAGCTAAAGGCATGCCTCTATACGAGCACATCGCTGAGCTAAACGGTACTGCTGGTCAGTTCTCTATGCCTCTACCAATGATGAACATCATCAACGGTGGTGAGCACGCTGATAACAACGTTGACATCCAAGAGTTCATGATCCAACCAGTTGGTGCTAAGACTCTTAAAGAAGGTCTACGTATCGGTGCTGAAGTATTCCACAACCTAGCTAAAGTTCTTAAGTCTAAAGGCTACAGCACTGCAGTTGGTGACGAAGGTGGTTTCGCTCCTAACCTTAAGTCTAACGCTGAAGCTCTAGAAGTTATCGCAGAAGCTGTTGCTGCTGCTGGTTACGAACTAGGTAAAGACGTTACTCTAGCTATGGACTGTGCTGCATCTGAGTTCTTCGACAAAGAAGCTGGCATCTACAACATGAAAGGCGAAGGTAAGACTTTCTCTTCTGAAGAGTTCAACCACTACCTAGCTGAGCTAGCTAACCAATTCCCAATCGTTTCTATCGAAGACGGTCTAGACGAGTCTGACTGGGATGGCTTCAAGCACCAAACTGAACTACTAGGTGACAAGCTTCAACTAGTAGGTGACGATCTATTCGTTACTAACACTAAGATCCTTGCTGAAGGTATCGAGAAAGGCGTAGCTAACTCTATCCTTATCAAGTTCAACCAAATCGGTTCTCTAACTGAGACTCTAGCTGCAATCAAGATGGCTAAAGACGCAGGTTACACAGCAGTAATCTCTCACCGTTCTGGCGAAACTGAAGATGCAACTATCGCTGACCTAGCGGTAGGTACAGCTGCAGGTCAAATCAAGACTGGTTCTATGAGCCGTTCTGACCGTGTTGCTAAGTACAACCAACTAATCCGTATCGAAGAAGCTCTAGGCGCTAAAGCTCCTTTCAACGGTCTTAAAGAAGTTAAAGGTCAATAATTCATAATTTGAATTATTAGCTTAAAGCTTTAATGAATGCCCCACTTTTTAGTGGGGCATTTTGCGTTTAGGGCTTAGAGCTTCGAGAGGCTCCACTTCTGTGCGGCTTTTATGTATCCAGATAAAACAAAAACACCTCTACGAAGGAGGTGTTTAATTGTAATTTTAGTGAGCCTATTAGACGGCTGCAATTGCAGTGACTCTGCGCTTTTGCATCTCTTCTCGAATCGCTGCGCCTATAAATCCATCTTGGATTATTTGTTGTACATCGACGCTGAGTGCTGCTTGATAGGCATTTTCAAACAGAGCTTTTTGTGGGTAGTCGATCGCTTCATAGCCGGTTCGGCCGCGGCTATCAGCCATACAGCAAAGTAATATTTCTTCTAGGCGCTCTGGGCGACGCCATACATCAAATTTATCTAATACTTTGAGTTTGGTCTGTGGTTTTAATTCTGCTGCTCTGTGAATGTTAGAGTGCTGTTCGCACACCATTAGCGCTAAATCCCGATACTCATTGGGAATACGAACGCGTTGCGCGAGCTTTTTAATGAGCTTTAACCCGGTATGGCAATGCATTTTATGGCTTGGCCATTCTTCCTTAGGGGTTATCCCTTTACCTAAATCATGGACCTGTGCCGCAAAGCGCATAGCGGTAGATTTGCTGAGTAAGGCAGCTTGCTTCGCGACCATTAAGGTATGAATGCCAGTGTCGATTTCTGGATGCCACTTCTCTGGCTGTGGAACACCAAACAATTGGTCTATTTCAGGCAGTACTACAGCTAAAGCGCCACACTCACGTAAAACAGAGAGAAATACTTGTGGGTCTTCGGTGGAAAGTGATTTATGCCACTCTTGCCACACGCGCTCAGGGGTTAGATGGTTTAACTCGCCTTGCTTAACAATTTCGGCCATTAAAGCGATGGTCTCTGCTGCAACACTAAAGCCAAGGTGAGCAAGTTTAGCCGCAAAGCGGGCTACGCGTAGAACGCGGAGAGGATCTTCAGTGAAAGCTTCTGATACATGGCGTAGAACCTTGTCGTGTAGATCTTGTTGGCCATTGTAAGGGTCAATGATGTTACCCGCGTCATCCATGGCCATCGCATTGATGGTGAGGTCTCGGCGAAGTAGATCATCTTCAAGAGTCACATCAGGCGCAAAATAGCATTCAAAGCCCTTGTAACCAGCTCCGACTTTCCGCTCAGTACGGGCGAGGGCATGCTCCTGCTTGGTTTTAGGATGCAGAAATACCGGGAAGTCTTTGCCAACCGCAGTATAGCCAAGTTGCAACATTTCGGTCGGTGTCGCGCCAACCACTACCCAGTCTTGATCGTATACATCCAAGTTAAGTAATTGATCGCGAACTGCGCCGCCAACTAGGTATCTTTGCACTTTTGCCTCTCTAAATATTACATCTGCCATTGGATATTCGCGCTAGCAATGGTACTTTCCTTAGCAATAAATTCCCAGCGGCTATTAGCATGTATAACCAACATTTTGGATTCGTGGAACTACCCTTTTCGATAGTGCCCAACTCTCGTTTCCTGTACCTGAGTCAGCGTCATAAAGAAGCCATTTATCACCTCCAGTCTGGCTTAGGTGATGGCGGCGGTTTTGCGATGTTAAGTGGCGAAGTTGGTACAGGTAAAACCACGGTTGCGAAAGCCATGCTAAATGGGCTTGATGGGTCAACTCAAGCGGGTTTTATATTAAATCCTACTTTCTCAAATATAGAGCTACTAGAAGCGATCTGCGATGAATTTGGTGTTGATTATCAGCCTGACTCATCATTAAAGCAGCTCAATAGTGCAATAAAGCACTTCTTACTCGACAGTTATGCAAATGGTAAACAAACCTTACTGTTGATCGACGAGGCGCAGCACCTCTCTGTTGATGTTCTAGAGCAGTTGAGATTGCTAACCAACTTAGAAACGGATCAGCATAAACTGCTTAAAGTCTTGCTTATTGGTCAGCCGGAACTGCAGCAAAAATTGCAAATGCCACAGCTTCGCCAGCTGGCGCAACGCATCACTGGGCGATACCACCTACTACCACTCGACGCTCAAGAAACGGCGAAATATATTCAATTTCGGGTTCAGTTAGTGGGTGGTAATGATGAGCTGTTTTCTACCAAAGCCGTTAAGTATATCGCAGAGCAAACTCAGGGCATTCCACGTTTAATTAACTTAGTGTGTGATGCGAGTTTGAAACGCGCTTACCAATTAGGTGAGGAAAAGCCAAGCTACCAATCGGTGGAGTTCGCTTGTGATGAAGTGATGAGCTTTCAAGCGTCATTTCAGCAGCCACAATTGCAGCGTCAGCAAAGACAAAGCCGTATCTCAACCTTGGCATCTGCTGGTGTTGGTTTATTGCTTGCCGCAGGCGTATGGTGGGGCGCACCGAGTTACTTGCAACAGCCGATATACAACTGGGTAGTCGCGCAAAATCCGGCGACACCAAATATCGAGATGATTAAACAAGTCTTTCCGCCTGAGTTAGAAAAGTTAGTACTCACTTCGAATCAGTTCGAATCTTCTTTGGCTGACCTTTATGCGTTGTGGGGTTATCAAGCCTCAAGAGTGGATAAGCTCTGTATTGATAACAATCAGTCGTTATTCCATTGCCAATCATTTCATGGCGGTTTAGCCGATGTAAAGCGACACAATCTACCGGCTGTGGTGACACTACAATTGGATGAAAAAACGCGTTACGCGGTGTTAGACAGATTGGATGACACTCAAGTAGAGCTGGTTTTACAAGGTCAACGAGTCATCATTGCTACAGAATGGTTTGAGCACATGTGGCAAGGGGATTATCACCTAATCTGGCAGCGAGGTTGGTATCGACCGCTTGCGCCGGGGATGAATGGTTCAGAAGTCGCAAGCTTAGATAGTTCACTATCTCAAGTATTGGAGCTTGCTCCTTCCAGTAGCTCACGCTATGGAGTAGAAGTGAAAGAAAAAGTAGAGCTTTTCCAGCGTTGGCAGGGATTAAGCGTTGATGGCATCGCGGGTGCGGAAACCTTGCAAAGATTAGAGCTGTATAGTCAAACGGATGCGCCTAAGCTTCAATTCGAGGAGCGTAGCTAATGTCACAAACGTTGAAAGCACTACAAAGCTCTGAGCAAAGTTACAATAGCCACCAATCGAGCGCACCAATATCAATGGGTGCGTTACCGCAAAAGCGCTCGCCTATGGCTATTCATGTCACTTGGTTGCTCGTACCTGCTATCGTTGCGGGTGGATTGGCGATATACACTCAGTATCAACGTCAGTTAGCGGAGTGGCAGTTGGCCAATCAAGGCCAAGAAGTGACGGTTGAAGTGCCTGCTCCGGTCACTATCGAGCCTTATATCGGTGCGCAAACATTGGCATCAACAGAAGCCGAACAGCCTTTTATTGAAGAGATTGCGGTCACACCAATCACCACATCAAAATCGGTGAAGCCAGCGCCTATATCCGATGCAACGCCGAAAATAAAAGTCTCTCAGAAGGCCTCACAAATTACGTCGCAACCTGAGGATGAACCGCTGTTAGATAATATTGATTTGTCAGAATTATCACCAGAAATTTTGCAACGAGTAGAAGCGGTGATGGCGGGTTCTAGTTCGGGTAATAACGCGAATATTGATGATTTATCGCAGTCAGCAGGCAAGTGGCGAGGTAAGTTACCTGCATTGAATTTCCAGACTCATGTTTATACCACGAATGTGAATAAGCGCTGGGTGAAGATTAATGACGTAGAGTATAAGCAAGGCGAGTGGATTGCAGATGATCTCAAGTTGATGACGATCGAGCCACAAGCGTGTGTGATTCGCTACAACAAGGATCTGATACGTGTTCCTGCACTGTATGAGTGGAACGGTTAACTGAGTGCTTTGAGCTCGCTAGATATTAAAAAGGTCACCCATTGGTGACCTTTCGTTTATTTGGTTTGACGATTACGCCCAGCCTGATGGTGAACGTTTTCTACGCGGAATAATGTGCGGAAGAATCAAGCCAAGTAGTAGACCAATACCCGCGATACCACCTCCGTACATCAAGTACTTCATCAGTAGATCATCTTTTTGTGTATCAAGTTTCGCGCGTAGGTTACGAATTTCAGTTTGTGCTGCGGTTAGCTGCTTGCTGATCTCGCTATAGTTTTGCTCAAGTTCAGAGATTTGCTTATTACGAGTTTCAAGCGAGTCTACGAGACCATCTTTCTCTTTGTTCGCAATTTCGTTAGCGTTTTCTAATTTGTATTTTACTTCAGAAAGCTCTTTTTCAAGACGAGGAAGGCGCAGTGCCATACTTTCTTGTGCAGTCACGAATCGAGAAGCAACCCAACCTTTGCGTCCCTTTTCATCGATAATTTGGCTGTAGCCAGTTTCTTTGTTGGTAGTAAGAAGGTTCACTTTGTCGCCAGCATTCACGCTGCCGATAATTTTGTACTGGTTCGAAGGGCCAGTGTGCATGTAGGTGAACAAATTATCAGAGATGTAGCGATCTTTAGCCATTGCAGCAGGGGCTGCAAGAACACATGCTAAGATCATAAAAACCAGTTTTTTCACGGTAAATCCTTTAACAGTCATCAAGCTTTCAGCTAGAGGGCAAATAGTATGAAGTTTCTTTAGACTGTGCAACAAAGAAGGGAGGCTGAGCCTCCCTTTCTGCGGTGTTGAGTCAATAATGACAGTGTTCTAACAAAACACTGACCTATTGATTAGGCGAATGAAGCTTGAATTGCGTAGAAGAACACAACCGCTAATAGCGCGCCCGCAGGTAACGTTACGATCCATGATGCAACGATATTACGTACTACACCCAAGTTAAGTGCTGCAATACCACGTGCAAAACCTACACCTAGAACCGCACCAACAAGAGTTTGAGTTGTTGAGATTGGTAGACCAGTACCTGAAGCTAATACAACCGTACATGCTGTTGCTAGCTGAGCAGCAAAGCCACGGCTAGGTGTTAGTTCAGTGATACCTGTACCAACGGTTGCCATTACTTTATGACCAAGCGTTGCTAGACCAACTACGATACCAAAACCACCTAGAGGTAGAATCCACCAAGCAATCGTGCTCTTGCCTGTGATTTCACCCATGTGCTCCACAGTTGAAACAACTGCTGATAGTGGACCAATCGCGTTTGCTACGTCGTTTGAGCCGTGAGCAAATGCCATTGCACAAGCTGTGATAACCATAAGTACGCTGAAGATGCCTTCTACGCCAGCAAAGCTGTGGTCATCTTCACGTTCAGCAAATTTCTTCTGAATGTAGAGGTAACCACCAATCATGATAAGGCCAGAGAAACCTGCAGACCATAACCATGCTTCAGTGTTGCTTAAGTGAAGACCAACGTGCTTAAGACCTTTCTTAATGGTTACTAGAGCAATAACCATTGTCGTGATAAACATGTACACAGGTACAAAACGTTTAGCGTTGAATAGTGGCTTTTCAGTGTCGAAGATCAGACGCTGAGCACTAACAAAGATGACGTACGCAAAGAAACCAGAGATAACAGGCGTAATAATCCAGCTACCTACGATACCTTGAACACTAGCCCAATCGACTGCTTCTGTACCTACAGATACACACGCAAAACCGATGATCGCACCGATGATTGAGTGAGTAGTAGATACTGGCCAGCCCATGTAAGACGCAACTAATAGCCAAGTACCAGCAGCAAGTAGAGCTGACATCATACCGTAAACAAGAACATCTGGCTGATGAGCGAACAGTGAAGTTTCAATTACACCTTTACGGATCGTATCGGTTACTTCGCCGCCGGCAAGATATGCACCAGCAAATTCAAAGATCATTGCGATAATGATCGCTTGTTTAACGGTTAGCGCTTTTGAGCCTACAGATGTGCCCATCGCATTGGCTACGTCATTCGCACCAATACCAATAGCCATCATAAAGCCAAAAATCGCAGCAACAATAATCAGGACAGTGCCGTAGTTCGCAAGGATATCCATCGTAATACCTAGTTGTTGATAACAAGCGGAGCAAAAATTAGACACGAAAAAGCCCCGTTAGCGTAGAAATATTCATCGCCTATATGGGGTGTGTCGAAAAATGCTCTTCGTTATTGAGTTAACTTATCGTTTATGAGCGAGATAGCAATAATTCCAATCGAGCGCCAACACGTTGTGCTTGATCGGCAATACCGCCTACCCATTCTAAAATTTTGTACAGGAACATCACATCGATAGGATTAAGATCTTGTTCGATTAGCATTAGCTGCTGACGAAGTTCAATCTGCATCGCATCGGTGTCGTCTTCAATCATGTCCAATTGATTAATCATCTCTGCAACCAGAGTGACTTCACGGCCTTTAAATCCAGTTTCCAACAATTCATCTAGCTCGTTGATCACTTTTTGCGCTTGGTCTGCTGCATCTAAACAACGTTTCAAGTAAGCAATAAAGTTCTCTTGTAGAGGAGCTGGGATAGTTAGCTGGCGGCCATAAACACGACCTGCGATATCTTTAGCAAGGTTTGCTAGTTTGTCTTGTTGCGTTAGTAGTTCAAGCATATCGCTACGATCTACTGGCATAAACAAACCGCGAGGAAGTTTTAGACGAATTTCGCGCTTTAAAACGTCGGCCTCTTTCTCAAGGTGAGAAATTTGTGCACGAATTTCAGATGCTTTTTCCCAATCGCCTTGTGAGATCACTTCAAAGAAGTTCACAAGGTGAGAACAACATTCGTTCACGCACACGACGTGGCGTTGCAAAGGCTTAATAGGGGACTTTGCAAATAACCCCATGATTGTATTTACTGGCATGGTCATTCAACCTAATTAATATAACCTATAAATAACATACACCGATTTGAGGTGAAATGTTGAACGATGGCTATAAAGGCGCGCATGTTAACCCATTAAATCTCTCTTTAAAACTGTTTTAGATCATCATTGGGGCGATATTTCTCTCTTGCCGAGTGAGAAATTAGGCAATATCCTGTTCGTATCTGCTTTTAAAGGTATAACTATGGAAACCGAGATAGAACTGAAGTTTTTCGTTTCTCCTGATTTTTCAGAAACTTTACGTAACAAAATATCAGAAACAAAGGTACTTCAGCACAGTTGTCGTGAATTGGGTAACACCTACTTTGACACATCTGATAACTGGTTAAGACAGCACGATATTGGCTTGAGAATTCGCCGTTTCGACGATGTATTCGTACAAACGGTGAAAACAGCAGGACGTGTTGTAGCAGGGCTGCACCAAAGACCAGAATACAATGCAGAACATAACAGCAACGACCCAGATTTAACTTTGCATCCGCAAGACATTTGGCCAAACGGTAAAGATGTCGCGACACTGCAATCTGAGTTGTTCCCTCTATTCTCAACCAACTTCACTCGTGAACAGTGGCTACTGGGTATGCCGGATGGCAGTCAAATAGAAGTGGCTTTCGACCAAGGTGAAGTGATTTCCGGCGACCTGCGTGATGATATTTGCGAAGTAGAGCTAGAGCTTAAGTCGGGTCAAACCGATGCTTTGTTCACCTTAGCTCGTATGCTCAGCGATAATGGCGGCATGCGCTTAGGCAACTTAAGCAAAGCGGCTCGTGGCTATCGCCTCGCGATGGGTTATACCGGTGATGAGGTGCGCGCTTTAGAGCTGGTGAATACCGATAAGCATGACAACGTCGAATCTTGCCTGATTAACTCGCTTGAGCACGCGTTGTCTCATTGGCATTACCATGAGCAAATCTACTCAGAGCGTGAATCGATTGAAGCTCTGCATGAAATTAAGAACTCGATTAGCTTTATTCGCCAAACCTTAACCATTTATGGCGGCATTGTGCCGCGCAAAGCGAGCGCGTTAATTCGCCAAGAGCTGAAATGGTTAGAACAAGATCTCGAGTGGATTAAGCAATACGATTACCTAGAAGACTTGCTTGAAGATAAGGGCCACGCACTGCGTAAACTTGATGCGCGTAAGTTCTTGGTTGCTGAGCTATCTGAGATGCAGCAGCAACTGCCTTCGCGCGAAGATACGCTCGCTCAGTTTAATTCAGCTCGCTACACCGCACTGCTGCTCGACTTGAGTCGTTGGATTTTAACTCGCGGCTGGCAGCCGTTTTTGGACGACAAATCACGCCAAAAGATGGCGCTAGGCATTGAGCATTTCTCAGTACGTCAGCTAGAGCGTACTTGGAACGAACTGATTGATGCTTTCCCGCCAGAGAAGATTTTATCTCGCCAAGAGTATATTGATCAGCAATACCGTTTGATGCGTAACCTTTACACTGGGGTTGGTTTTGCAAGCTTATACGATGCAGACGAGCGCAATAGCTTCCGTCTTCCTTGGGCCGATTTGTTACAAGGAATAGATGATTTACTCATTCTGAAAGTGCTTGAGCCTTTGGTTGAAAAATTAGAAGGTGAAGAGCGTGAGCAATTGGAGCGTTGGTTAACTCGTCAAGAGACCTCGATTCTGCATGCGATGGAACAAACTCGTATTATGAGTATTGAGGCTGAGCCATACTGGCAAGAGTAACTGTCATCAGAACAAAGAAAAAGGAGAGCTATTGCTCTCCTTTGTTGTTTTGGTCTGATAGTTTCTCTAGGTCTCTATTCATCTTACTTTCTAACGTCTCCAGTCGGCTTAGCAGCTTTTGTTGCTGTTCGAGCATTTCCGTCATCTGCTTCTCTTTTTCCGCTGCTAACAGACTTTGCCTCTTGGTCGGTGAGGTAATAATTGAAGTGATTAAGCCTGAGATCATACCGAACAAGCCCACACCGCAGATGATTAACGCAGACGCTAATATTTTACCGCCTTTGGTCACAGGGTAGTGATCACCATAGCCGACGGTAGATATCGTCACTAACGCCCACCACAACGCTTCACCCCCTGTCTTGATGTTGGCATCAGGAGAGTGCCCCTCAATAAACAGTATTGAGCTAGAGCCGAGCGTCATCAGAACCACTAGTAACAATAAAATAGAGGCAACAGTTGTCTCTTTGCGGTTGGTAAACAGTTGATGAACAAAGCCCCGAGTGGAGCGAATGACTAAAATTACACGCAGAATATGAAATATGCGCGCAAAGCGTAAAGGTTCGATCATGGGCACACTTGCAACGAAGTCTATCCAGTGTCTTTTCATAAATTGCATTCGATCTGCGGAGCGGATCAAATCAATCAATAGTTGTAGAAGGAAAATGCTACAGATGAGAAAGTCGAGGCCGATAAGAACCTGACGAGTTTCTGGACTGATTGGCAGGAACAATAAGCCCGAGATCACAAATAGCGCCATAAAAGACAGAATAAGTGACAATAAGCTCATCGGCTTGGTGTCGTCTTTGGTATCATTTCTTTTCATACGAGGCTCAAAATAAATCCATGTACTTGCTATCTAATTACATTTACTAGCACTAAAGTACCCAAAGAGTCCACTTAAGATAGAACTCTTATAACCCTGACTTTAGCGGAGAACGGACAATGACGACAATGGCTTTTAAGCCTTGGGAGCGAGTGGTAACGGACATTCGACTGGTTCCTAAGATGGCGTTGCTAATGGTGTTCAGTACCTTACTGATCGTCGGCAAGCAATTATGGGACGCGAATACGTTTTACGAATCACTACTACTTGCGACAGATAGTGCCGAGGTTGCTCAAACGCATTATGAAGCTTACCTAATGCAAGTAGTTTGGCAAACCATCGTATTGATCGGTATTTTTGTCGTCATTCTGTTGTTCGCTGCGCGCATTATGTTGCGTCAGACGGGCTATTTGAATCAAGCAATTAAGCAAATGGCAAGCGGTGACTTGTCTTCTCCGATTAACCTGCAATGTAAAGATGAGTACGGTGATGTAGCGCGTGAGCTTGAGAAAACACGTTCTCGTTTACAAGAGCTGATCAAGATGCAGGTAAGTTCGTCACAAGAGCTTGCTGGCCTAACTGAGATCATGACATTGAGTATGTCTGAGACCAAAGAATCTGCGCAGGAAGAGTTCAACGAAATTGACCAACTTGCGACCGCAATGAGTGAGATGACTTCTACGGTTCAAACGGTTGCTGATCATGCGCAAAACGCTTCGTCACTCACTGAGAACGCTTCAGGTCAGGCGGCAACAGGTCAACGCTTCGTTCAAGACACCGTGGGTAAGATTAGCGAGCTGTCGCAAGATATCGCAGCGTCTGCTCAAGCAGTAAACCAAGTTGAAGAAAGCGTCGACTCTATCGGCAGCGTTGTTGGTACTATCCAAGGCATTTCAGAGCAAACTAACTTACTTGCATTGAACGCCGCGATTGAAGCAGCACGTGCTGGTGAAGCGGGTCGTGGCTTTGCGGTTGTAGCGGATGAGGTTCGTAACCTTGCACAACGCACTCAACAAGCAACAGTAGAAATTCAAGAAATGATCACTCAACTTCAATCAAGCGCAAATTCAGCGGTTGAGCTAATGGAGAAGAGTGTGGTTGAAGCGGCCGAAGGCGTAGAGCTAGTGACCAACGCGGGTAGCGAGCTTGATGGTATCGTAACGCAAGTAAATCAAATTAATGATATGAACTTCCAAATTGCTACAGCAGCAGGCCAACAAAGCAGTGTTGCAGAAGAAATGAATCAGAACCTAACCAACGTACGTGAGCTGGTTGAAGCATCAGTAACCGTGGTTAGTGAGCTATTAGAGACCTCTGAAATCATGCAGCAAAACGCTGAAGAGCTAGATAAGAAGATCACATCGTTCAAGGTGTAACTTTAATTTTCGCTCATTTTCACTTCACATAGTGACTCAATAAACGCCTGCTACTAAATAGCAGGCGTTTTTTATTGGATAAAATCTGTTATAAAAGACAGTAAATCAGCACCCTATCTAAGCTGCGATACAATATACTGCTTATGCTCCGCAAGCATATTAAGGCTCTCATCAAGGAAGAACTATGACACTGCCTTCATCTCTAAACCCAATTTCCCAATCTGCACTTGCTCAGTTAGATGAGTTTGAACTCGACAAGCAATGGCCCCAAGAGATCTATTCTCAGCTCACCTATGTTGCGGGTTTGAGCAAGTTTGTGGTCGAGGCACTGGTGAAAGATGAAGGTTTACGCCAACAATTACCAGAGATGTTGGCAATGGAGAATCGAGCAGACCACTATCGTCAGCATCTCGCTGCGTTATTAGCAGAATGCCATGATGAGATGGCAGGGCAGCGGATTCTGCGCCAGTTTAGATATCGTGAAATGGTCAATATTGCTTGGCGCGATTTTAACGGTAGTTGGTCTTTAGAGCAGAGTTTGCAGCATTTGTCTGAGTTGGCTGAGGCAATGATTTTTGAAACCTATCAGTGGCAATACAAAGCGTGTTGTGAACTGTGGGGTACGCCATGCAATGCGCAGGGCGAAGCGCAGCCAATGCTGATTATTGGCATGGGCAAACTGGGTGGTGGCGAGCTGAACTTCTCCTCTGATATCGATCTTATTTTTACCTATCCTGAAAACGGTGAAACACAAGGCGCACGTCGTAGCCTTGCTAATGCTCAGTTCTTTACCCGTTTAGGTCAGCGGATTATCAAAGCGCTTGATCAGCAGACGTTCGATGGCTTCTGTTATCGCGTTGATATGCGTTTACGTCCGTTTGGTGACAGTGGTCCATTGGTGATGAGTTATGCAGCACTGGAAGACTATTACCAAGAGCAAGGGCGAGATTGGGAACGCTACGCGATGATCAAAGCGCGGGTGATGGGGCGAGAAATGTACCCAGAATATCAAGAGCTGCGCCAAATGCTGCGTCCATTTGTGTTCCGCCGCTATATCGATTTTAGTGCCATTCAGTCGCTGCGCCGCATGAAGTCGATGATCAGCAGTGAAGTTCGCCGTCGTGGTTTGAGTAACAACATTAAGCTTGGCGCGGGTGGCATTCGTGAAATTGAATTTATCGCGCAGGTTTTCCAACTGATTCGTGGTGGTCGAGAGCCAAGTCTGCGCCAACGTGGCTTACTTGTCACGCTAGATGCCATCCAAGATTTAGAACTGCTCGAACAACATGAAACCGAGCATCTGCGTGATGCTTATAAGTTTTTGCGCCGTTTGGAAAACCTATTGCAAGCGATGGCTGATAAGCAAACGCAAACATTGCCAGATAATGACCAAGAGCAACTTCAACTTGCGGTGGCGATGGGTTTTGAAAGCTGGGATAGCTTGCTTGAGCAAGTACGCCTACACATGGCTAACGTTCACCAAGTGTTTACCTTATTGATCGGTGATGATGAAGAAGAGCAAACCGAAGTCGCTAAGCACTTCCATGAACTGTGGGATATGGCGCATAAAGCCGATGTGATAGAACATGTGCTTGAGCACGATGTGGCGGTGGAAGAGCCTGCTACTATGGCGCAGACCATCATCCAATTTAAGAGTGATTTGGCCAAGAAGACATTGGGCCCGCGCGGCCGTGAAGTGCTAAATCGCCTAATGCCGAAAATTTTCCAAGCCATCTTTGCCCATAAAGATGCGAAGTTTGGTTTATCACGCGTGCTGCACTTGCTGCAAAAAATCGTTACACGTACCACTTATCTTGAATTATTGGATGAACATGAAGCGGCATTGGTGCAGTTAGTCCGTTTGTGTACCGCTAGCCCGATGATATCTGAACAGCTTGGCCGTTATCCTATTCTTTTAGATGAACTTATTGACCCGCAGCAACTCTATAATCCTGTACCGCTTGAATCGTATCGAACCGAATTACGTGATTATCTTGCGCGTATTCCAGAAGACGATATGGAACAACAAATGGAAGCGCTGCGTCAGTTTAAGCAGATCTGTATTTTACGCATTGCGGCCGCTGACATTGCAGAAGTGCTACCGGTGATGAAAGTAAGTGACCACTTAACTTATCTTTCTGAAGCGATTGTCGAGTCGGTGGTCAACCAAGCTTGGCTGCAAATGACAGAGAAATATGGTCAACCAACCCATGTTCATGATCGTGATGGTAAAGGCTTTGCGGTTGTCGGATATGGCAAAGTCGGGGGCTGGGAGCTTGGCTATAATTCTGATTTGGATATCGTGTTTATGCACGACTGCCCAGTGAATGTTTATACCGATGGCAAAAAAGAAATTGATGGCCGCCAGTTTTACTTACGTTTAGCGCAGCGCATCATTCATATTTTCTCGACTCGAACAGCATCAGGCATTCTGTACGAAGTGGACACTCGCTTACGTCCATCTGGCGCTTCTGGCTTGTTGGTTAGCCCAACCGATGCGTTTGACGAATATCAGCGTGAAGATGCGTGGACGTGGGAGCATCAAGCTCTGGTACGAGCGCGTATGATTTATGGTGATCAAGCGCTGCAAACGGCGTTTGGCGAGATTCGCCACAATATACTGACGTTACCTAGAGAAACAGACAAACTGAAAAAAGACGTCACTGAGATGCGAGTGAAAATGCGTGATCATCTTGGTGGCAAAAAAGCAGGGCGCTTTATGCTGAAACAAGACCCCGGTGGTATCACTGACATCGAGTTCTTGGCGCAGTACCTAGTGCTTAACTATAGCCATGACAAACCAAAGCTGACTCGCTGGTCTGATAATGTGCGAATTTTCGAATCCATGATGGCTCAAGGAATCATGGATGAAGTAGAAGCGATGGCGATTACTCACGCTTATACTCAAATGCGCGATCAGATTCATCACCGAAATTTGCTGAATTTGGATGCCGATTTAGCTGATGACAAATTTACTCAAGAACGTGAGTTGGTGACTAAGGTTTGGCAGCACTGGCTAGAATAGGGTTTAGGCTATGAAAACCCTATGTTAAACTTCGCTTGAATTACATAATGGAGATCCATAATGAAACCAATCCTACCTGACTACAGTCAATCAGGCGTACTAATTATCGGTGACGTAATGTTAGACCGTTACTGGCATGGTCCTACTGGACGCATCTCGCCAGAAGCGCCTGTGCCTGTAGTGAAAGTAGAAAACAACGAAGAGCGCCCTGGTGGTGCAGCTAACGTAGCAATGAACATTGCCTCGCTAGGTGGTCACGCGCATATCGTCGGGTTAACAGGGATCGATGAACCAGCTAAAGTGCTGAACGAGACATTATCTTCACTGAACGTGAAATGTGATTTCGTTGCACTACCAGAATACCCAACCATCACTAAGCTACGTGTACTTAGTCGTGGTCAACAACTTATCCGCTTGGACTTTGAAGATAAGTTTGAAAACACCGATCCAGAGCTGATTCTAGATCGTATGGAGCAAGCTCTACCAAAAGTGAAATCAGTGGTTCTGTCTGATTACGCGAAAGGAGCTCTTGAGCACGTACAGCAATTTATTCAAAAAGCGCGCGCTGCAAATGTACCTGTCTTCATCGACCCTAAAGGTGCAGACTTTGAACGCTACCGTGGTGCAACGCTTCTAACGCCAAACATGGCTGAATTTGAACACGTTGTAGGTAAAGTGAAGTCAGAGCAAGAGCTAGTAGAAAAAGGCCTAGCACTGATTGGAGAATACGATTTTGAAGCGCTGCTTGTGACTCGTAGTGAGCATGGTATGACACTTCTTCGTCGTGGTCAGGAACCATTCCACTTACCAACTCAAGCGAAAGAAGTGTATGACGTAACAGGTGCAGGCGACACGGTTATCTCTGTGCTTGCAGCTTCTGTTGCAGCAGGTAAGCCATTAGACCAAGCGTGTGCATTAGCGAATGCTGCAGCTGGTGTGGTTGTCGGCAAATTGGGCACATCTACTCTTTCGACCATCGAGTTAGCAGAAGCAATTCACGGCAGCCAAGATACTGATTTCGGTGTTATTACTGAGTCTGCATTGATTGAAGCGGTGAAACAAGCGCAAGCGAAAGGCGAGAAAGTGGTGATGACCAACGGTTGTTTCGACATCCTGCACGCAGGCCATGTTTCATACCTAAACCACGCAGCAGAGCTGGGTGATCGCCTAATTGTTGCGGTAAACACTGATGAGTCTGTTAAGCGTCTTAAAGGCCCTGGTCGTCCGGTTAACCCAACAGATCGTCGTATGGCTGTTTTGGCGGGTCTAGGTGCCGTTGATTGGGTTGTACCATTTGGTGAAGATACGCCTCAGCGTTTAATCTCTGAAGTTCTGCCTGACTTGCTAGTTAAAGGTGGTGACTACAAACCAGAAGAGATTGCTGGTGGTAAAGAAGTGATTGCTAACGGCGGCCAAGTAAAAGTGCTGAACTTTGAAGATGGTTGTTCAACCACAGAAATCATTGACGCTATCAAAGGCGGTAAGGGTTAATTCCTTTTACTAAGCCAATTATGTGCTAGCCAATAGATGCTAAAACGCCCACTTAGATAAGTGGGCGTTTTTATTAGGCGTAATTTAAAGCGGTGAGCCGTTTAGTACACATCTCGCACATAACGTTTTTGCTTCTTAAGAGTCGCGACATACTCTTTCGCTTCTTCTTCGCTGACTTTACCGTGCTCTGCGATAACATCGTGCAGCGCTTTATCAACATCTTTAGCCATGTGGTAAGCATCACCACAAACAAAGAAGTAACCGCCACGCTCAAGCCATGCAAATAACTCAGCGCCACTTTGACGCATCTTATCTTGTACGTAAACCTTCTCCGCTTGGTCACGAGAGAAAGCAAGATCTAAGCGAGTTAACACCTCTTTCTTTTGCAGCGCTTCTATCTCTTCTTGATAGATGTAGTCGGTTGCACCATTTCGGTCACCAAAGATAAGCCAGTTATCACCGGGTGAAGCTTGCACTTCACGTTCTTCTAAGAACGCGCGGAATGGGGCGATACCCGTCCCCGGGCCGACCATGATCATTGGTGCTTTGTCGTCCTCTGGCACTGCAAAGTTTTTGTTTGGAGCAAAGTAGCAAGGGACTTTTTCACCTTCATCAACGATGTCAGCCAACCAAGTTGAACAGGTACCGTTATAGTCACGCTCACCATTCTTATAACGTACGCTGCCAATGGTTAGGTGTACTTCATCGTTATGTTTATTCAAACTTGATGAAATGGAGTAAGCACGTGGCGCAATAGGTTTAAGCAGTGTTAACACTTCAGCCAACGATAGCGTCACATTTGGGTAGGCTCGTAGAATATCTAAGGTGTCTTTACCCCATAAGAAGTCGTTGAGAGCCGTGCTATCTTCATTGGCGATCATTTCTATCAGTTTATGATCGCTGGATGCTTCTGCCATCGCTTTGATGAACTCTTTTGATGGCGTGCGAATGTCGAGGTAGCGCGTAAAAATCTCACGTAAGCTGTGATTCTCGCCGTTCCATGATGGTTTTTCATCGCCAGAGAAACGTAAATGCGCTAAGAAGTCATCCACTAGCTGAGGCTGGTTTTGTGGAATCACATTGAGCGCGTCGCCCGGCTTGTAAAATTCGCCAGAGCCTTCCAACGAAAATTCGTAATGAACGATCTCTTTCGACGATCCTTCTTTATTAAGAACACGTTTGTGCTTCAACGTCGCTTGCAGCGGGTTCTTTCGACCGAACTTAGATTTCTGCTTTGGGGTAGAGGCGGTTCCTTGTGCTGAACTGCCTTCGCCATCTTCACCTTTGTCAGCAATGCTAGGTAGAGTGGCAATCATCCACTCTTCTGATGGTTGTTCAAAGTCGATATCACAATCAACACGAGTCGTGACACGAATCGCCCCTAGTTCTTCTAGACGTTCGTCCCAAAGCTTACCAGCCAAACAGAATTCGTCGTAGCTAGTATCACCCAGAGCAAGTATTGAGAAGAAGGTGCCGTCTAGTTTTGGTGCATTGTCGCTGCTCATAGTTTGCCAGAGGGTTTCGGCATTGTCTGGCATTTCACCCTCACCGTAAGTACTGGTTACAATCAGTAGGCGAGATGATTTAACAAAGATTTGCGCATCGACATCATCCATGTCGTAAACACTTGCCGTCATGCCATATTCTTTGGCTTTTTCGGCGGTGTCGTAAGCAACGCTTTCCGCATTACCTGTTTGTGATCCATAAAGAATCGTCAGTGCTTTCACCTGAGGTTTAGATTCAGCGTGGACGACCGACTCTTCTTTTACCAATAGACGCGAGTGCAGGCCAGAAAAGAAGCCCGCTAACCAAGTCTTTTGGTCTTCGTTAAATGGTATATCTTGTGGCAAATGAGGTACTTTCATTGTTCTTCCTATCTTAAGATACGCGCCTTCCCTAGGCTGCTGGGGCTTCTTGTTCAGTTTGTTTTGCGAGTGCTTTTTCTTGCTCAATATCCGCTCTAATCACATCGGCAAAGGCGTGGCAGTACAGGGTTGCCATACGCTGATTAATCCGCTCGATGGATAGCAGTTGTTGGCTAATATCAGCTTCTCGCGCAAGGATCCAAACAGTGGTTCCTCGGGAATGGGTATCCCAAACATCGCGTCGTGCCAGTGATGATTTGTAGTCTTGCACTCGCTTATCAGCAAGCAATACAGCAAGTTCTTCATCTTTGTAGTTTGAAACGGCTTCTTTCAAATCTTTACTAATCGCATCAAGCAGTTTTTTATCACGGTGCTCAAACAAGCGCTTAACCAGAACGGTTTGTTCTTGTTCGTCGCTGGTTTGTGTCTTGACCAATTGCTGCGCTCGGTGCAATACACCACTGTGAGTCAGTAAGTCACAAATCAGAGAGGTATCCATATCTCCGTATTGTGGGCTTAAGCCATGAGCAAGGTCGATACCGTCACGGTAAGCAAAGTGAATCTGCTCAATCAAGCGACCCGCTTCACCGCTAATAAGTTCTTCGAGCATTTTCTTGCGCGGGTTAGATTCGAGAATGCTTTCTGGGTGTTGGCTTTGCACTAAAGCAAGCGGCATCACCAAGGTAAACATGGTGCGGCTGGTTGGCCAATCAGCCAGAATCTGCTGTACTTTTGCCGATTGGGTAAAGCGTAGGTGCTGTTCTAGGTGCCACTTTAGTGCTTCTTCATAACCCGGGTCATGATCGATCAGTGGTAACACCATCACAGAGTCTTTACTGCAACTGTCAGCGAATTTTCCATCGACGTTGTATTGGTAAGCCACACCGCCAGACATACCATTACCAAAACCCTTACCGTAACCACCTAAGTTGATCACTGAGCCGTTGGTCATGTATTCACAGCAGAAATCACCAACGCCTTCGACAACCGCGACTGCCCCTGAGTTACGTACTGCGAAACGGTCTCCGGCTTCACCTTCAATGAAGGCTTGGCCACCCGTCGCGCCAAATAGAGCGAAGTTACCAATTAGTACGTTGTTGCCAGCACTTAACGGCTTGTCACTTGGCGAGCGAACCACAATATGGCCACCACTAGAACCTTTACCGACACCATCGTTACAAGTGCCAGTGTGCTCCATGATTAGGCCGCTGTTGTTAAATGCAGCGTAACTTTGGCCTGCGCTACCACGGCTTTGTACCAAAATAGATTCTGCATCTAAGAATCGACGCCCATTGCTACTGGTTAGAACCGCTGGGTGGTGTTGACCAACGTATTGGTAGTTAAGACTGCGCTCAATGTCTATCGATAGCTGGCCACCGGTAGATTTATTGCAGTTATTTAGCTTACCGCCATCGAGTACGATTTGGCGTTGCTCAGATTCGAAGTAGTTACCTAGTAGCTGTTCGATAAGCTTGTCATCGGGTGTGAAATCCGCTTCAAGGTAAACAGGTTTAGCTATCTTGACGATGTCTACGTCACGCAGTAATCCAGTGACATCTAAGCGACCAACAATACTGTGGTGGTTCGCTAAATGCAGTAGCTCTGTGCGGCCACGAATTTCTTGTAATGAGCGGTAACCGAGTTTGGCGAGAATCTCACGTACTTCATGAGCAACGTTTAAGAAGTACTGCGCGAGGGCGCGAGGGTCGCCTTGGTAAAGCTCTGGGTTGGTGGTTAAGCCAGCAGGACATTTGACGTTACAGTTCTTCGCCATGACACATTTCAGCATCATCAATGCAGTGGTACCAAACTCAAAGGAGTCACCACCCATAATGGCGGATTTGATGACATCCATACCGGTTTGGTGTGCGTTTGAACAGCGCAGTGTCACTTTGTCACGTAAGCCGTTTTCACTCAGTGACTGGTGAACTTCGGCGATACCGATTTCTGCTGCGCGGCCGGTGTTTTTCAAACTGGTTACTGCAGCTGCACCCGTACCACCGGTGTTACCGGCTACGTTGATGACATCAGCACCTGCTTTTGCCACACCAACAGCAATTGTGCCGATACCTTCAGACGACACCAGTTTGACGATAACGCGAACGCGGGCTGCTTTGGCATCGTGAATTAGCTGACCTAAATCTTCGATAGAGTAAGTATCGTGGTGTGGAGGAGGGCTGACTAGTTCAACGCCCGGTGTACCACCACGAGCAGCGGCAATTTCCACCGTTACTTTTGGTGATGGTAGCTGACCGCCTTCACCGGGTTTTGCCCCTTGAGCGATTTTGATTTCAATCTCTTCAAGCTGAGGGTCGGCTAAGTAACCCACCCACACGCCAAATCGGCCAGAGGCAAACTGTTTGATTTTGCTCGACTTGATGGAGTTGAAACGAGATGAGTGTTCACCACCTTCACCGGAGTTACTCATCGCACCTGCAATGTTAGTACCTTGCGCAACGGCTTGGTGAGCATTGGAGTTGAGTGCGCCGTGACTCATTGCGCCGGACGCGAAAGTCGGCGTAATCAAATGTGCTGCATCGACTTGATCTAGCTCGATTGGTTTGCGTGCCGCGCGGATTCGGTTTAAGAAACCTGCTAGCTCTGGCTTTGCTTTTAGCTCTATTGCATCGCCATTGCGTGTCACTGACGATACTTTTTCACTCCAAGCTTGCTCGATAGCGGCTTGCAATGCATCGGTGGCGTTTGAGTTAGTCAGTGTCAGGACAAAGTGATCGCCTTGTGCGTCGACATCTAAGCCAGACCATAAGTAGTCGATGTTGCCATCAAAATGGAAACGATCGAGTAAGTGAGCAAATTGGTCGACAGAAGTGACCGCAGTAAAATCGAGCGGTAGCAGTAAAATGTCGCGCAGAGTCGCAGGGCGAGATTCACGTTCAGTATAAAGATTGTCAGCGAATGAACGGTATGAAGGCGTCACTTGAAACGCATCAATCTGCTCTGGGGTAAGTTTGTCGTAACCACGATCTTTATAGCCTAAGTCATCGTTGGTCACTACCGCTGACTCAAGCGCTTTTTCTGCTTGGTCGTCGTTGGCATACTGAACTGACTCTTGAGTCATGTTGATGTATTCACGAACTGCCGTGTTACCAAAACTGTGTCCAGCACCATCTTGACGCTCTTTAAACAGACCAAGTAGTGGGATTTGGTTTTCTTCGTTGATGGCCAAGGCTTTGAAGTGCCATTTTGCTGCACTCCATGCTAAGTCATCTAAGCGCGCACCTCCAACCGGTGAGCTGATGTTCGGGAAATAACGCTTCAAACACTCAGAATCAGTATCTAAGAAGTTGGATTCAAAGAACTCACCACCGATGTAACTTTCCGCAGTACAAAGACCGAACTTACCCATGGTCTTCATTAGCGATTTTTCACACGCTTTCTGGAAGTTGTTTAAACCTGTTTCAATGCTTTGATTGTTAGATAGGGTTTTCGCTCGATGGAAAACCGAGATAGGACAAATCGCAGAAGCACCAAAGCCAAGTAAACAAGCGATGTCGTGGCTACTCACCGCCTGACCCGTTTGATAAACAATACTGGTATCAAAACGTAGGCCTTTTTTAATTAGGCGTTGGTTGACGGCTGTGACTACAAGTACCGCAGGCAGTGCTGCTTTATCATTGGCGATGTTTTTGTCGCTTAACACGATAATGCCGCAGCGATCCTTCGTTGCTTGTTCTACTTGATCGCAGAGCTGCTGAATTGCTTGCTCGACACGCTGAGTATTGTCTTCTCTGCTATTGAGTGTCGGTGTGAAAACCGCATCTAAAGTCGCAATCTTGATGCGATCTTGCTGGAAGATCTGCTCAAGCTGCTGTGGCTGAAGAATCGGAGAACGCAACACGAGTTGCACGGTATCTTGTGGGCTGAAGTTGGGTTTTGCGCCTAATGCGACACGTAAGGTCATGCCGTCAGACTCACGAAGTGAATCCAATGGTGGGTTGGTCACCTGAGCAAAACGTTGGCTGAAGTACTTCGATATTCCGCCTTCTTCATCGGTCAATACGTTAGGTGCAAGACCAAAACCCATCGCCGTGATTTTTTCTGCGCCATTTTCGAGCATCGGGTCGAGGAAGAATTTGAAACTCTCTTGGTTGAGCGAGTAAGCCACATGACGGCTGTACGAGCTAAACTCGGTATTTTCTGTGACGTCTTCTATCGATGAGGCTTCAAGATCATTAAGGGTAATACGTGCTGACTCAAGTAACGCGCTGTAGTTACGTTCTTTAGCAAGGTTCTCTAGAATCTCATTCGTTTCGTAAGATTGACCCGTAGCATGATCGAAATAGATCATGCCGCCTGCTTGAATACGGCCAAAGCGAGTAATTTGATCCGCCGGGAAATCAATTTGCCCTGCTTCACTCATTACCGCGAGGTAACGATCCGTTTCGACGCTACGCAGTGGACGTAAACCAAGACGGTCTAGACGCGCACCTACTTTTTGTCCGTCAGAGAAAATCAGAGCCGCTGGGCCATCGTTTTTCTCTTCCGATAAACTGAAATACTCCAGCATATCGCGGACTTCTTGAGAAAGGTTGTGATCGTTTTCCCACGCTGGTGGCATCATCGCCAATACCGCGGTGACGATATCGAGATTATCTTCGACTACACGACGGGCTAGCGTTTGGTCTAGACGAGCAGAATCGGATTGCCCCTTGGGGAAAATGACCTTTTTATGTTGCTGACGCGCGATCGCATCTTCGCTTAAACGGTTCTTCTTATCGGTATTTAACTCACCATTGTGCGCCATTCTACGAAATGGCTGAGCCATCATAGTTGCAGGCGCTGTGTTAGTAGAGAAACGGGTATGGAAGAACAGTGTCGTAATTTGGTGTTCTGGGTTCGTTAAGTCAGCAAAGTAGGGCACCACCTCCCAAGAATTTAGGCGGCCTTTATACACTTGGGTGTTTGAACTCATTGAAAGCGGATAAAAGCCTTCTAGTGCGTCATCGGTAAATCCAGTCGATTCCAGCGTGCCAAGCGCCAAGTTTATCTGCTGTTCAAATTCAGCGATGTTTCGTGAAGAGTCATCATTGATGAATACCACTTGGTGAATGGTTTGCTGAACTTGTTGTGAGGCAGTGTTCACTGCTTCTGGATTGATTGGCACTTCACGCCAAAGTTGAATAGTGAGCTTATATTGGCTCAGGGTATCTTCTATCAGAGCTTTTGCTGCATCAAACTTGGATGGGTCAAAAGGGAAGAAAAAGTTGGCAACACCAAAATCACCTTTATTAAGGTGAGGTTGACCAAGTAAAAAGCGATAGAAGTTAACCGACAAATCGATGTTAACACCTGCACCATCACCAATACCTTCGGCGTTCATACCGCCACGGTGGGGGATCGTACATAGAGCTTGGTGAGCAAGAGAGAGCATTTCATGGGTTTGTTCACCACTTTTATCGGTGATGAATCCCACCCCACAGCTCGAGTGCTCATGCTCGCGATCATACAGCGAGCGATATTCCTGATTCATTCGATCATTTCCTTGATTGCTAGCAGTGCAACACTGCGGGTTCCTTTGGCATGTATCACTACGGTGCCGAAGCCTTCAGCTACATTTCACATGAGAACGATTCCGATTCGCTCTTACGATTAGGCTCAATAATTATCACGAGCGGTGCTTTATAGCAAGCATTCTGTGATTAAGATCGCCTATTTTTCAGATCCTGCTAGCGAAAAGTTAATGAATAGTTGTTCATTTTTTCTGCTTATATTGTCAGAATGCTTCGGCCTGTTATCGAATGAATTTTAGTGGTGAGTATGAATTTAATCCAATAAACCTGAGCGGTTCAGAGATTCTCTTAGTGATTCGGCACGTTTTCGGTTGACACCAAAATCTGAATAACCAACCCGAGACTCAGAACGAACCAGCAATTGATTGCCATCGATTTTTAACTCTAAGTCATCGACGAACTTCATGATTTTACTGGTGCACTCTACACGTAAATAATTTGATTGCTTATCTGCGGTTTTCGCGCCAGGTAATTGCAGCGCGATTTGTTCGATTTGCTCAATCGTGACACCAGCTTTGAGTGTAAAAGGCGCGATTTGATGTTTCTCTCTGGTGTCTAATGTAGACACGCAGTTTGGTTTATCGCCGCAAAGTTGATCGATTTTGCTCGCCATGTTTTGTTCTCCTTGGCTACATCCCGCAAGTACAAGTAGCGAAGTTAGGGGGATCAGATATGAACGCATTGTATTTTCCCTGAATTATCAAGCCTTTTCAGTGTAGCAAAATACGTAACGGGTGAAAGCTGCGATCAGGCAATCGAAAGAATTAGTGAGATAAGTTAGAGATAAAAAAGACCAGCGCAAGGCTGGTCAAACTATAGACGGAAGGAAAGAGTGGCGGGAATATCGTATTCCCGCCAATAGAGATTATGCTGAAAGCATGAGTGAGTTTGCTTTTGCTTCTAGGTTGGTGCCACCCATTAGGTAGTCATCAATTGCGCGAGCACATTCACGGCCTTCATTGATACAACGAACAACCAGAGACTGACCTGTTCGCATATCACCTGCGGCAAATACACCTTGCTGGTTCGTTGCAAAGCCATCAGTCGCCACATTACCGCGATCATCAAGTGCAATGTCTAGCTGAGCAAGGACACCAGTTGGTTCTGGATGTAAGAAGCCCATTGCTAAGAAAGCCATATCACAAGGGATAACGCGTTCACTGCCTTCCACTTCGTTGAAGCTAGGACGCTCGCCTTCTTTTGCATCTTGCCAAACGATATCTGCAATACGAAGACCGGTGACTTCACCTTTATCGTTGCCAATGAACTCTTTGGTTAAGATGTTCCAGTGACGATCAACCCCTTCTTCATGAGATGTCGAAGTACGCATGATCATCGGATATTGAGGCCAAGGCATGTTTGCTGGGCGCTTCTCTGGTGGAATCGGCATGATTTCAACCTGAGTAATACTCTTCGCACCGTGACGGTTAGAAGTACCCACACAGTCAGAACCGGTATCACCACCACCGATAACCACAACGTGTTTATCTTTCGCGTGGATCTCTTCGGTTTTTAAGTCCATGTCATTGGCACGACGGTTGTTTTGCGCAAGGAACTGCATCGCAAAGTAAACGCCATTTAGCTCACGACCAGGAACTGGCAGATCGCGTGGTACAGTAGAACCACCCGTCAGTAGCACGACATCGTACTCTTGACGTAGTTGCTGAGCGTTAACATCTACACCCACATGTTGGTTCACTTTAAACTCAACACCCGCTTCAGCCATTAGGTTAACTTTACGGTCAATCACATCCATGCCGAGTTTGAAGTCAGGGATACCAAAGCGAAGTAGACCACCCACTTTTTCATCACGTTCAAACACAGTCACAGTGTGACCTGCGCTATTAAGCTGTTCTGCTGCGGCAAGACCTGCAGGGCCACTACCAATAATCGCAACGGTTTTACCTGTGCGCGAACGTGGCGTTTTTGGTTTTGCGTAACCTTCACGATAGGCCGTTTCTACGATGGTTTTCTCGATGTTACAGATGGTGATTGGGTCTTGGTTAATCCCCAATACACAAGCACTTTCACACGGAGCTGGACATACGCGACCAGTGAATTCTGGGAAGTTGTTGGTAGAGCTTAGAATGTTCCAAGCTTCTTCCCAGCTGTCACGGTAAACCGCATCATTGAACTCAGGGATGATGTTGCCGATAGGGCAGCCGTTATGACAAAACGGCACACCACAGTCCATACAGCGAGAAGCTTGCGTACCAATCTTCTCACCAAACTCTTCGTTGAGTACGAACTCTTTGTTGTTTTGAATACGTACCGCTGGGTCGAGCTTCTTTGGAAGCTCGCGACCATGCTCTAAAAATCCAGTAGGCTTACCCATTACACTGCCTCCGCTTCTTTTTGTTGTGCCTCTGCCTTACGCTTTTGAAGTACTGCTTTGTAATCGCGTGGCATTACTTTCACCATGCTTTGCAGGCTTGCTTCAAAGTTGTCTAGGAAAGACTGAGCCACTTCACTTCCTGTGAATTGAACATGTTTCGTTAACATGTCGAGTAGTAGGTCTTTGTCTTCTTGCTCAATTGGGTCTAGGTCGACAAGTTCTGGGTTTAGCTTCGATTCAAAGTCACCTGACTTATCCCACACGTAAGCTACGCCACCACTCATACCTGCCGCGAAGTTACGACCTGTAGAGCCAAGGATGATAGCTGCGCCGCCAGTCATGTATTCACAACCGTGGTCACCCACACCTTCAACCACTACTTTCGCACCTGAGTTACGAACACAGAAACGTTCGCCGGCTAGGCCTCGAATAAATGATTCACCAGAGGTTGCACCGTAGAAACATACGTTACCCACGACAATGTTGTCTTCCGGTACGATGCTTGACTTAGCATCTGGGTAGAGCACTAGCGTGCCGCCTGATAGGCCTTTACCCCAGTAGTCGTTTGCGTCACCTTCAACCTCAAACTTCACGCCTTTGGCAAGGAATGCACCGAAAGATTGGCCTGCAGAACCTGTGAACTTCACGTTCATCGGTTGAGGTAGACCTTGGTCTTTGTACACCTTCGAGATTTCGTTCGACAACATCGTACCCGCAGAGCGGTCGGTGTTGATGATAGGGAACTCAGCCTCGACAGCTTCACCTTTTTCAAGTGCTGGGATTGCCGCTTGAATCAGTTTACGGTCTAACACTTCTTCTAGATTGTGGTTTTGCTCTGTCTGGTTGTAGATGCCGTCCGCTTCACGAGCTTGCTCTACGTGCAGTACAGGCGATAGATCTAGGTTAGTGTATTTCCAGTGGCTAATGTCTTGGCGAAGTTTCATCTTCTGACCTTGACCAACCATCTCATCGATAGTGCGGAAGCCAAGCTCAGCCATGATTTCACGTAGGCCTTCAGCCATGTATTGGAAGAAGGTTACAACGTCTTCTACGCGGCCATCAAAGCGCTCACGTAGCGTTTTGTTTTGTGTTGCGATACCAACCGGACAAGTGTTCTTATGACATTTACGCATCATGATACAACCTTCAACCACAAGCGCTGCGGTTGCTACACCCCATTCTTCCGCACCAAGTAGCGTTGCTACTGCGAGGTCGCGAGGAGTCTTCATTTGGCCATCCGCTTGAACGACGATACGGTTACGTAGGCCGTTTTTCAGTAGCGTCTGATGCGTTTCTGCTAGACCAAGTTCCCAAGGTAGACCAGTGTGACGAATTGACGACATCGGAGATGCACCTGTACCGCCATCGAAGCCGGCAATCAGCACCACATCAGCTTTCGCTTTCGCAACACCAGATGCGATCGTACCTACGCCTGCTTCCGATACCAGTTTCACGTTAACACGGCCTGCGCGGTTAGCGTTTTTCAAATCGTAGATGAGCTGAGCCAAATCTTCGATTGAGTAGATATCGTGGTGTGGTGGTGGCGAAATTAGGCCTACTCCTGGAGTAGAGTGACGCGTAGCACCGATCCAGTCATCCACTTTATCACCCGGTAGCTGACCACCTTCACCTGGTTTCGCACCTTGCGCCATCTTAATCTGAATTTCATCAGAGTTAGTTAGGTAATAAGACGTTACACCGAAGCGGCCTGATGCCACCTGTTTGATCGCTGAACGTTCCCAATCGCCATTTTCTTTGCGCTCAAAGCGAGTTGGGTCTTCACCACCTTCACCTGAGTTAGATTTCGCGCCGAGACGGTTCATCGCGACTGCTAGCGTTGAGTGCGCTTCGTAAGAGATAGAGCCGAATGACATTGCACCGGTCGCAAAGCGTTTCACAATGCTTTCGATTGGTTCTACTTCTTCTAGCGGGATTGAACCTGCTGGGTTTTTAATGAATTCAAGCTGGCTACGTAGCGTAACGGCATTGTCACCTTGCTTATCTACTGCTTCTGCGTACTTCTTGAACTGTGAGTAGTTCTTGTTGCGCGTAGACTCTTGCAGTAGTGAAATTGTTTCTGGGTTGAATAGGTGTTTTTCACCACGTTGTTTCCACTGGTAAACACCACCCACATCCAGCATTTGAATCGGGATTTCACGAGTTGGGTAACCCACACGGTGACGAATCAATACTTCTTTTGCAATGTCGTCTAGGGTTAGACCTTGGATACGTGAAACTGTACCAGTGAAGTATTTATCAACCACTGACTTGTGAATACCCAGCGCTTCAAAGATCTGTGCACCTTGGTAAGACTGCAATGTTGAGATACCCATTTTAGAGAAGATCTTCAATAGGCCGCCATTAATCGCGTTGCGGTAGTTATTGAATAGAGCTTCCAGTGACGCTTCAGGATCAAGCTTCTTACGACGTTGAAGATCAACCAGAGTTTCAGTCACTAGGTATGGGTTAACTGCGTTCGCGCCGTAACCAACCAGCGTGGCGAAATGATGCGTTTCGCGCGCGTCACCTGTTTCAACCACAATGCCACATTTTGCACGTAAGCCTTTGCGGATTAGGTGGTGGTGAACCGCACCAACGGCCAGCATGGCTGGAATGGCTGCGTGGTTAGAGTTAACCGCTCGGTCAGTCAGAAGGATGATAGAGTAACCATCAATCACCGCATCTTCTGCGTATTGGCAAATACGTTTTAGTGCGCGTTCAAGCTTGCCTTGGTCTTCGTTCGCTTGGAAAACGATATCAAGGGTTTTCGCTTGTAAGTGCTCGTTATCAATCGCACGCAGCTTTTCTAGCTCAGCGTTTGAGATAACTGGTGACTCTAGCTCTACTTTACGACAGTGAACAGGTGACTCTGCTAGTAAGTTCTGATCTTTACCAATGTAAGTGTTCAGAGACATAACCATACGCTCACGAATCGGGTCGATAGGTGGGTTGGTTACCTGAGCAAACAACTGTTTGAAGTAGTTTGATAGATGCTGAGATTGGTGCGATAACACAGCCAAAGGCCAGTCAGCACCCATTGCAGAAAGTGGCTCTTTACCATCGTTCGCCATTGGAACAATGACTTCGTTCACTTCTTCCGAGCTGATGCCAAACGCTTGTTGACGATGCAGCAGACGCTCTGGAGTCGGTTGGCTGTGAACGTTATCCGCTTCTGGTAGCTTGTTAAGGCTAAGCAGGTTCTCTTCTACCCATTTCTCATACGGTTGAGCGGTGGCGATGCCATCTTTCACTTCTTCATCAGAAATGATGCGGCCTTGCTCTAGGTCAGCAACGAAGATACGTCCTGGCTGCAGACGACCACGGAACTCAACGTTCTCAGGCTCAATTTCAACGACGCCTGATTCAGACGCCATTACTAGGAAGTCATCTTTAGTTACCGTATAGCGAGAAGGGCGAAGACCATTACGGTCAAGGGTTGCACCTACTTGAACGCCATCAGTAAAACAAACTGATGCAGGGCCATCCCATGGTTCCATGATGTTGGCGTGATATTGGTAGAACGCACGACGAGTTGGATCCATGTTCTTATTTTCTTGCCATGCTTCAGGAATCATCATCATTAAGGCATGTGGCAGGCTACGACCAGAAAGAACTAGGAGCTCTAGCGCCATGTCAAAGTTAGATGAGTCTGAGCTACCTTCCTGACAGATAGGCAGTAGCATGTCGATTTCAGCTTGAGTGAACAAGTCTGATTCAATGATCGCTTCGCGAGCCTTCATCCAGTTCAAGTTACCGCGAACGGTGTTGATCTCACCATTATGAGCAATGTAACGGAAAGGCTGTGCTAAGCGCCATTTAGGGAATGTGTTGGTAGAGAAGCGCGAGTGAACGAGTGCTAGCGCAGTTACCATGGTTGGGTTTTGTAGATCTAGGAAGTACTGCGGTACTTGCTCAGTAGTTAACTGACCTTTGTAAACCAGTGTCTTATAAGACATTGAGTTGATATAGAAATCATCACCAATGTTCGACACGCTTTCTAGACATACGCGTACTGTGTAGTTACGCAGAACGTAAAGCTTACGCTCTAGTTCTTCAGGAGTTGTGTTTGGACCACCAGTTACGAATACATGTTCGAACTGCGGTTCAGTGCTAAGAGGGTCTGCACCGATCATTGAGTTGTCGGTTGGCAGTACGCGGTAGCCAATCACCTCTAAATCAAGGCGTTTAGCATTACGCTCTAAAATGTCACGACATTGCGCTCGTTTGTTCTCATCTTTAGGGAATAGAACGACACCGACACCGTATTTTTCAAAAGAAGGTAGCTTAATCCCAAGCTTTACCGCTTCTTCTAAAAGAAATTCATGGGGCTTCTGCAACAAGATACCTGCGCCATCACCACTACAAGGGTCACAACCTTGACCACCACGGTGTTCCATACGGGCAAGCATATCGAGTGCTTGAGTTACTACTTCATGAGATTTACGGTTTTTTAGGTGAGCAACAAAACCGATACCACAGGCATCATGCTCCAATTCTGGAGTATAAAGACCCTGTGCACTATGCTCTCTATCTACCATAGATACATCCTTCCAATCTAATCTGGACGCAGCACTATTAAGCGAACTTAATCACGCGTCTCTTCCTTTTATAGTTTTGATTCGCACCTGAACGAGGTTGCTCAGGTTTGATTCCTTTCTGCTTCTCACAGGAAAAATGTTGCGAGAAAAACAATCCATGGTGTTATCCATCTTACAGCATCACTTTTGTAGTGATTTATATAGGTGGGATATGAACAACACCGATTTTCTTACAGTTTATTTTGTAATTTAACCGAAGTTCTGTAAGTAAAACCTGTAAGTATCCTACAATTTACTCGGTACGAAATGCAATCAAAAGTCGGCTTTGTTGCGCAGTTTTTTCGTCGCATAAATAGGTTTTATGTTTGTTATTTGCCTAATCCGTAGTTTGAAGCACGTATTTTTGCATGTTTATTGATTTGTGATAGGGATCAAATCGATAAATCTGGTTAGATCGAAAGCGCTAAAAAAGATTTCAATGTTGTAATTTAATTACAGAAATCTTAATGATTGTTATTCTCATTCTCAAGTAAGTACTCATGCAATTACACGAACTGGTCAACACCATAGGACAAGATCTTCAGCGCCGTTACGGAGAAAAGGTGCATAAACTAACGCTGCATGGCGGTTTTAGTTGCCCGAACCGAGATGGCACGATTGGCCGAGGTGGCTGTACTTTTTGCAATGTGGCCTCTTTTGCAGATGAGCAAGCGCAAATCAAAAGCATTCACGAGCAGTTGCAAGAAAGAGCTGGTGAGATAGCCCGCGCGAAAAAGTACCTTGCCTATTTCCAAGCCTACACCAGTACTTATGCTGAAGTTCAAGTGCTTAAGAACATGTATGAGGAAGCATTAAAAGCGGCGGATATTGTTGGCTTATGTGTGGGTACTCGTCCTGATTGTGTGCCCGATGCGGTACTTGATTTACTATCAGAGTATGTGAATAAAGGTTATGAAATCTGGCTAGAGCTAGGGCTACAGACGGCGAATAACGACACGTTAAAGCGCATTAATCGTGGCCATGATTTTGAATGTTACGCTGAGATCACTCAGCGCGCACGTGCACTTGGTATTAAAGTATGTACCCACCTAATTGTCGGTTTGCCAAAAGAGACGCGCGAGGACAATGTTGAGACCATGCGTAAGGTACTTGAGGTCGGTACTGATGGCATCAAACTGCATGGCCTTCATATTGTAGAAGGCAGTACTATGGCTAAAGCTTGGAAGGCTGGTCGCCTACAAGCACCGGAATTAGAAGAGTATGTGTCCATTGCCAGTGAGCTGATTCGCATGACGCCCGCGGATGTGGTGTACCATCGCGTTTCTTCAGCGGCAAGAAGACCAACGTTATTGGCGCCTTTATGGTGTGAAAACCGCTGGTTAGCCATGACGGAAATCGGTCGTTCTTTGAATAAAGAAGGTGCGCAAGGCAGTTTGACCGAAGATACATTTGAATATGTTAAGCCTGAATTGCAATAACCGAGACTAACCCTACAGAAACTGGTATCTTCTTCTGTTAACCAAAGTTAATTTTAGATGACGCAATGATAGAGCTATTAGGGACGTGGATATATGAATCTGTGCATGTGCATGGATTTGAGTTAATTCTTATATTCGCGGTCATCGTTGTTGTTGCGCATTTATACGTTAATTTCAATCGCCAGATTGAAATCATGTTTCAAGATACGCCTTGTTCATTGCTCTTAGTGGACGCAAAAACAGGGCAACTTATCTTATCCAATAATATTGCTGCGCAGCTATTGGGCGTGCGATTTGTTGGTAAATCCTATCTACTACCGGACTCCTTACATCAGTCATTTGTCAGCGAAGTGACCGCCAAGTTCTCTGGTGATGGCTTTACTGGCTACCAAGTGGAATGGCCGGTCTCTGCTACGAAAACAATTCAAGTCGAAGTGACTGGGCGTAAAACGCACTATAAAGGTCGCTCAGTTTGGTTGATGTACGTAACGCCTTATCGACCTAGTGACGATGAAATTCAAACAGAGATTAAGTCCTTATCAGTGATTAAAAGCGCTTTTGATAATTTATCTGAGCTTATCTTTGTAAAAAGCAGTAATGGCGAAAACATGGTGACCAACCGTGCTTTTGACCGTTTTTGGACTGATCGCGTCGAGGAAGGCAGTGCTGAAATCAAAGGCATAATGAAAGGCCGTGCCAGTAACCGTCGTTGGACCATAGATTCTGATGGTCGCAGTTGTTTGCTTGAAACGCATCAAAGCGTTTTGATGTCTGCTGAAGGTGAGTCGCTCGGGATGCTTGGCATCAGTCATGATGTGACCGATTGGCACAACATGCAGCAGAGCCTACGTGATGAGATGGATAAACGTAAAGATACCGAAGTTGCGTTGGCTCAGCGCGATACCATTTTGCAAAATATCCTCGAATCTAGCCCGGATTCCATCGGCATCTTCAATGAAAACTTGGTCTATCAAGCGTGTAATGAGCCATTTATTAAAGCCATGGGCATTTCAGATATTGATGAGTTGATTGGTAAACGACTGCAAGATGTTATCTCGAAAGAGGCCTACGAGCGTTGGTCTGAGAGTGATAACGTGGTGCTTAATGAAGGTAAGTCGCTGCGTTACATTGACCAGCTGATCCACAGTAACGGCGAAATCACCTGGTATGATGTGGTGAAGTCGCCATTCAGAGACCCAGCTTCTGGTACTAATGGCGTATTGGTTATGGCTCGAGATGTGTCTGAGCGTTATCTTGCTGAGCAGAAACTTGAAGAAGCCAACCAAGAGCTAGAGCGTTTAAGCTTTGTGGATGGCTTAACGCAAATCTCTAACCGCCGTCGTTTTGATGAGCAACTGGAAACCTTGTGGCATTTGCATGTGCGTGAGAAGCAGCCTCTTACGGTCATGTTGTGTGATATTGATGATTTTAAAGGCTTTAACGACCTATATGGTCACCAAAAAGGTGATGAAGCCTTGATCGCGGTAGCGAAAGTATTCCGCCAAGTGGTTTCTCGATCCAGTGATTGCGTTGCCCGTTATGGTGGTGAAGAGTTCAGTTTTATCTTGCCAAACACTACCGCCGATGGGGCGAAGTTGGTTGCTCAGCGTATTCATGACGAAGTGCGTAAGTTAGAAATCCCTCATGCGAGCTCGGCAGTTAATGAACTGTTGACCGTCAGTCTTGGTATCGTATCAGTTCTCCCTCATCCTGATGACAGCTGTGAGTCTATTGTTGCCTTGGCCGATAGCGCCTTGTATCAGGCGAAAGCAGATGGTCGAAACCAAACTTGTGTGCATCACACATCAGAAAATTAAGCCTTGTTAGTTAAGGGAATCCTTAGCCGAAGATGGTGAAAAAGGTTAAGATTTAATTAATCTTTTCGCTCGGAGCGCTTAATGAAAACCATCAAAAACCTCGCTCAGTATTATGTTGATTTGCTCGTCAAGTTGGGCATCTTACGTTTTTCTATTCTTCTTGCTCTTGCGCTGGTGGCTTTAGCGGTTGTCGTTCAAGTTGGGATCACCTTGGTTCTCAGTGGCAAGGTCGACAATATCGATATTGTTCGTTCCGTTTTCTTTGGTTTGATTATCACCCCTTGGGCGGTTTACTTCTTATCGGTGGTGGTTGATCAACTGGAAGAGTCTCGTCAGCGTCTTTCTAAGCTGGTTTCTAAACTCAAAGACATGCGTTCTCGTGACCAAGAGCTCAACAACCAACTGCAACAAAATATCACCAAATTAAATCAAGAAATTGAAGAGCGTATTAAAGCGGAAGAAGCGCGTGAAGAAGCGATGAAAGATCTCGAAAATGAGGTTTATCAGCGCGAACGCACACAAATGGAATTAGCTGAGCGAACGGCGTTACTGCGTTCATTTATTGATGCCTCTCCAGATTTGATTTACTACCGCAATGCAGAAGGGGTGTTTTCGGGTTGTAACCGAGCGATGGAAGAGCTAACAGGACGCAAAGAAGCGCAATTAGTCGGCTTAACTCCATGGGAAGTTTACAGTAAAGAAGTCGCTCAACAGATTGTGGAAACCGATGATGCAGTGTTCTCAGACAATCAAGCGCTAACCTACGAGCAATGGCTAGAATATCCTGATGGCCGTAAGAGTTACTTCGAGCTGCGCAAAGTGCCATTTTACAGCAAAGATGGACGCCATCTAGGTTTGGTTGGTTTCGGTCGTGATATTACTGAGCGTAAGCGTCATGAAGAGTCATTAGAAAAAGCCAGCCGGGATAAAACCACCTTCATCTCAACCATTAGCCATGAATTAAGAACACCGCTTAACGGTATTGTTGGTTTGAGTCGCATGCTGCTAGATACCCACATGACTGATGAACAGCGTAAACACATGCAAACGATTAATGTCAGTGCGGTGACATTAGGCAATATTTTCAACGATATCATTGATATGGATAAGTTCGATCGTCGTAAGTTAGAGCTTTATCCTGCGCCATTAAACTTTGATGAGTTTGTGGTTGAGATTGAAAGTCTGTCTGCCTTGATGGCGGAGCAGAAAGGGCTGCGTTTTGATTTAGAACGTTTGACCGATTTCCCGCATGCCATTGAAGTGGATGCCACTCGACTGCGCCAAGTACTGTGGAATTTGATCAGTAATGCAATGAAGTTCACCAAAGAAGGTGGGGTGGTGTTATCAGTCAGTGCTGAGGTTGAAGATGACTATGCTCATATCACCATGGAAGTTGAGGATACCGGTGTCGGTATTCCTGAGTCCGAGCTCGATAAGATCTTTGCCATGTATTACCAAGTCAAATCCGGCAAGGATAACTTACATGCCGTTGGTACTGGGATTGGCTTAGCGGTATCGAAGCAGCTTATTAATATGATGGATGGGGATATCCATGTAAGCAGTGAAGAAGGCTTTGGTAGTACCTTTACGGTGACCATTCGAGTGCCAGTTGGTGAAATTGAGCAGCCTAAAGTGGTTGAAGCCAATATGAACTTATCATTGCGCATCTTTATGGTCGAAGATATCGAACTTAATGTGACGGTTGCTCGTTCACTGTTAGAAAGCCTCGGCCATCAAGTGACTGTAGCGATGACGGGGCAAGAGGCGATTGATCTGTTTGACCCTCAACAATTTGATTTGGCTTTCTTAGACATTCAATTGCCGGATATGACAGGCTTCGATGTGGCTGCTTACTTCCGTGAACATTATTCAGAGTTACCACCTTTGGTTGCCCTTACCGCAAATGTACTTAAGAACAAGCAAGAGTATTACGAAAAAGGGATGGATGAAGCGATCAGTAAGCCTCTTTCTCTTGCTGCCGTGCAGGAAGTGTTGAGCTTGGTCTCTGACGGCGAAGCAGAAGCGCAACCGGAGGTAGCATCCAAAACAGGGGAGAGTGATAATAGGGAAGTATTCCAACGTTTATTGGATCTAGAGATGCTTGAGTCTTATGTGGGTATCGTCGGGACTCAACCCGTTTATGACAGTGTTGAGATGTTTGAGGACATGATGCCTGATTACATTGAGTTACTCGATTCCAACATGACCGCGAAAGATCAAGAAGGCATAGTCTCCGAAGCGCATAAAATTAAAGGCGCAGCGGGTTCAATTGGTTTAAAACACATTCAAAGCGTAGCTCAGAAGGCTCAGTCGCCAAATCTACCGGCATGGTGGGAGAACATCGATGACTGGGTTGAAGAAATTAAGAATGAGTATCTACATGACATTGAGATACTCAAAGATTGGTTAGAAACCGTTAAATCATCCTAATATTACCGATATAACAATCAAGCATTACGAAGGTGACGTCATGAAAAAATTTGCAGCAATCTCACTCGGTATAGCCTTGTTAGCTGGTTGCTCTTCGCCACAAGTGGGCTGGGAGCAAGATAATCAAATCATGGTTGCGCAAAACAGCGTTGAGCTAAAGAGCAACTTGTGGCTAAACAAAATGCCCACCATAGGTGAAGTGCAAGATCAGACCTTACACGGCGCTTTGTATCTTGAGTCCAATGCCGCGCTACCGGCGGAGCTGATGGTACAAAGTATTGCGATTCGTCAGGGAGGCGAAGAGTGGTTGATTGATGGCGATCTGCTTGAGTTAAGAACACACAGTGAAAACCAATGGGAGATCGCATTTGTTTGGCAGTTCTCAGTTGACCCAGAGCAACCAGTTGATGTCGCAGTGATGCTGAATAATGGCGAGCTCGAAGAGTGGTTAGTAGAAAAAAGTGTTGTGATTGACCAAGTATATTAATCAACAAAAAACTTAATTAGTTGAATTTAAAGCCAGTTAGTTATAGCTGGCTTTTTTATTGCCCAAATAAATGCTTGGAAACATGCTTATTTCCAAGAGGAATATTTTATAAATAGCGGTTATGGTTAGTTACTTTTAGGTTAAAAAAATGTTTTTAGCTTTTGCGTGAATAAGTGGTTGAATATTATTCGCCGTTGCATAAAATTTAACCATGAGCTCAGGCTCATAACCCACCAAATTTTATTGGATTTTTAGATTGCTAGGAGGCGCACAATGAAACAGTTCATCGTTATCAAACACGTTAGTGCGTCTGTCGATCCTATGGCCCTACTAGGTGCTGCTTTGTGCAGCCCCGCTGTAAAAGCCGATAGTAAAGATACCCAAGCAACCTACTGATCCGTTATCCAATTTTAATTGGCTGCGGAGAAAGGCAGCCGATTGAGTCCGAAATTTTATCTTCGACTGTCTTTTTCCCAGTAAATCGTACTAACTGGAGAAAAACCATGAGTCACTCAATTTATCTAAAACTAGCTACAGTCCTTGTTAAAGCAGATATCCGCCGTGAAGAGAAAGCATGGCAACGTAAAGTTCGCCGCAGTTCTTTTGATATTCCATGGGGTAACGAGCACTTGCTGCGCGATATTGGTCTCGATAACGAAGGTCGTCCTTTGAATAAGACCATTACCCCAGAAGTAAAAGTTGAACGTCGTTTACGTCATCTTCGTCGTGTTTTAACTTTGCGAATACCAACGTAGCTAATAGGGGGAGCATTGCCTGCTCCCCCCAACTTATTAAGGGCAAGGATTGGAGTAAGTGGTCCCAATTGCTTGCATCTCAGATAACAAATCATCACTTAAATTTACTGAAATACTGTCGATATTGGCTTTAAGCTGTTCCATGGTTGTCGCGCCAATGATGTTGGAAGCAACAAATGGGCGTTGATTAACAAAGGCTAAAGCCATCTGTGCTGGGTCTAATCCATGCTGATGGGCCAAGTTGACATAGGCTTCTGTCGCTGCGACACCTTGTGGAGTGAAGTAGCGAACGAAGCGTTCAAATAAGGTACAGCGAGCGCCTTTTGGTCGCTGACCATTGAGGTACTTGCCAGATAAGCAGCCAAAGGCAAGTGGCGAATAAGCCAGTAATTCAACACCTTCGTAGCGGCTAATTTCAGATAGCCCGACTTCAAAACTTCGGTTGAGCAAGTTGTAAGGGTTTTGAATAGAAACGATACGTGGCAGCTCATGTTTTTCCGCTAGCTTAAGGAGCGACATTACTCCCCAAGGCGTTTCGTTGGACACCCCAATGTAGCGAATCTTTCCTGCTTTTATCAGTTCAGCTAACGCTTCAAGCGTTTCAATCAGCGTTACTTCATGTTGTTCGTCATTGTAGGGGTAGTTCAATTGGCCAAAGGTGTTGGTTTGACGTTGCGGCCAGTGAATTTGGTAAAGGTCGATATAGTCAGTTTTGAGGCGTTGCAAACTATCGTCTATCGCAAGATGAACATTGCGGCGGTCTAAGCTCATGTTTTCACGAATATAAGGTACGTTACGAGGGCCAGCAACTTTCGTCGCGAGAATGATCTTCTCACGTTTACCTGATTTTTCTAGCCAGTTACCGATGATGGATTAAGTAGAACCTTGTGTTTCTGGTTTCGGAGGTACAGGGTACATCTCCGCAGTATCGATGAAATTCACTCCCTGCTCGAAGGCAAAATCGAGCTGGCTAAACGCTTCGGCTTGAGTGTTTTGTTCACCAAATGTCATTGTTCCTAAACATATTTTGCTCACTTCTAAGTTTGAGTGAGGCAACTTGTGATAAAGCATAACCCTTCCTTGTTATTGAGCTAATTATTTCAATATACGGGATCATTTAGGATCAAGGGAAGAGGTTGCGGGCAAAGATCTTTAAGCACGGTCTATAATTAATCTCTACAGCAAAGAAAATGCTGGGGGAAGCAATGAAAATAAAGCAGTTAGATATGTGGATTCATGGTCACCATAAGCAGAGTTATCAACCGCCAAAAGTATTTGTGATTAGTTGTTCTGACCTTTCTCGCTACTTACTTGCGGTGGAATTTAAGCACAAGCTTGAGCCGATAGTGTTAGATGATGATCCCATTTATTTTGAGTCTTTAGATAAAGTAAAAGATGAACTCTTAAAACTTGGCGTCGAGCGCGCTTATCTACGTTTGCACAATGCTTATGATGAATGCGGATCAGGTGATGGACCGTTGTATCATGATATTGAAATGTCTCTGACGACGCATTAAACGAAGTTTTGCTCTAGGATAGTGGCGGTAAACTGAGTGCGCAGATAAAAGCCTCGTGGAAGGGTTTTGATCATTTTACCACTTGCCCCGTAGGCATCGGTCAAAACTCGGCTGTTGGCCGCTTTTGGGCGTAGTTGCAGCACTTCACCATGACGAGCTGTGATTTGCTCAACTTGGCCGAGTACGATCAGTTCCATGAGCTCTTCCCAGTCGGTTTGCAATTGCTTTTCCTGTTCTTCAGTTGGTGACCAAATGAGAGGAGAGCCAACGCGCCTTTCGGCTAATGGAATTTCTCTTTCTCCTTCCACGGGTACCCACAAAACTCTCGATAGCTTATTGCGAACATGGCTAGTTTGCCAAGTTAAACCATGCACTCCGGTCAGCGGCGCAACACAGACAAAAGTTGTCTCTAACGGCTTTCCCGTATAGCTAATGGGGATGGTCTTTAGCTCTATGCCAAGTTGCTCGAAATCTTGTTGTGGTTTACTGCCCGCGGTCGCCCCTAAATGCCATTCCAATAGTTGCCCAACCCAGCCTTTATCGCGGCGAAGATCCGGTGGTGTTTCCATTCCTGCTTCGTCAGCGAGTTCTTTGAAAGTAATCCCTGCGATTTCTCTGGCACGATCGAGTAGTTCTTGTTCTGACTGAGGTTCGGGTTTCATTGCAAACAATAGAGTTGGTTGAGATGGCTTTATTGTAATGAATTACTGGAAAATATCGACTCGCGGATCTTTTAAGCGATATGCCTAAAAGATCATCATTCAACGGTTATCCACAGGTGATTTGTCTAAATCCACGAAATTTGTGACTAATGTATGTATTTACAGGGGTTTTGGAGGTGTGTTCAGTCTTAATTTGGCCATCTGTATAAAAAATATCACTTGTTAGTGTGGATAAATACAACTTGGTGGATCTTTGACCGATCTGTATTTTCGTCTGCTTGCCGATATATTAGAAAAGAGTGTTTTCGTGTTTTATTGATTTAAGTTTATGTATTTTATGGTTTTAATTGTATTTATTTAGATGTTGGTTTTACTCTATTAGGGCGGTTGTGCGATTAATGATCGCTTGCGGGATGCTTTTTCACATAGTTATACACAGAAAAGGTGAATAAATGTGGCTGATGTCTCATTCTATTGTGAATAAACTGCTTTGTGGTTAATAGTTATCCAAATGAGTAATATTCGGTGATAATTTCTGCGTTAGTCACATTAGTAAGTTTGCTCCGGTTGGGGATATGTGGAAAAATTACCGCAATTAAGAATTTATTAGAGGTTGGCCAGTGATAGATGGCGATGGTTACCGCTTAAATGTGGGAATTGTAATCTGTAACAACCATGGTCAGGTCTTCTGGGCAAAAAGATACGGACAACACTCTTGGCAGTTTCCGCAAGGCGGAATCGATGAAGGCGAAACGCCAGAAGAAGCCATGTATCGAGAATTATACGAAGAGGTTGGTCTTACTAAAAAAGACGTAAAAGTTGTCGCGACGAGTCGCCATTGGCTGAGATACAAATTGCCAAAGCGTTTAGTGCGCTGGGATTCAAAACCAGTTTGTATCGGCCAAAAACAGAAATGGTTTCTACTGCGATTAGATTGTGATGAATCTAAAATCAATATGCAGCGTGGTAGTTCCCCTGAATTTGATGGTTGGCGTTGGGTCAGTTATTGGTATCCAGTGCGTCAAGTAGTCTCTTTTAAGCGTGATGTATACCGCCGCGCGATGAAAGAATTTGCCTCAATGGCAATGCCATTTAAAGAACGTCGAGCGAAAGGCAAGCGTAAGCCACGAAGAGGTTAGAGATGCTTTCTCAACTAAGGGAAATAGTTGAACAGGTTTCCAAAGTCGATGATGTCCACCAGGCATTAGACATTTTGGTTAAACAGACGTGTCTCGCCATGAACACAGAGTGTTGCACCGTTTATCTTGCAAACGAAGAAATGCAGCGCCTTGAGTTAATGGCCACTCAGGGTTTACGTTTTAAAGGCAAAAAAATCCACATTAACTTCAGCCAAGGCTTGGTCGGTTTGGTTAAACGTACCGCTGAGCCTTTGAATTTAGCTGAAGCCTCCAAACACCCTAATTTTAAGTATTTCTCCCAGCTCGGAGAGGAAGTGTATCAAAGCTTTCTCGGTACTCCGATCATTCACCGTAAGCAAGTACTTGGCGTACTCGTCGTCCAACAAAAAGATCCTCGTCTTTTTGATGAGATGGAAGAGTCTTTTTTGGTCACGCTTGCTGCTCAGATTGCGGTGATCATTGCCCATGCTCAAACTCAAGGGCAGTGGCGATTAGAGAAAAAACAACAGGCTATTAAAGGGATTCCAGCGTCATCGGGTGTCGCTATTGGTCAATTTTGGTGGGATGATACTCAACCAGAGCTGACCGACATCTACCCTGCGTCCACCCTGAATGTGGAGCAAGAGCAAGAATGGTTGCTATTGGCCATTGAAGCGGCATTAGCAGATTTTCGCCGGATGCGTAAAAAGCTTGATAGCGAAATCAATAAAGATGCGCTCGCAATCTTCGACTTGTTTACTCACCTACTCAACGATCCTATGTTGCGTAAAGATCTTAAGGCGCAAATTCAGAAAGGGGATCGTGCTGACTGGGCTATCAGACAGGTTGTTGAAACCTACTCAAACCGTTTTGCTCGAATGTCAGATGTGTATTTGCGCGAACGTGCACAAGACATTCGTGAGTTAGGTCAGCGGCTGCTTTATTTTTTGCATAATACTGAAAACGAGCAACCTAAATTCGACAAGCCAGTGATCTTAGTGGTTCGAGAACTCACCGCAACCTTGCTAGCATCGATTCCCAAAGATCAATTGTTGGCGGTAATCTCTTTAGAAGGGGCGGCTAACTCTCATGCGGCTATTTTGTCGCGCGCATTAGGCATTCCTGCGGTGATGGGTGTAACGCTTAATCTGTCGAATATCAATGGTAAGCGCGGCGTCGTTGATGGGTACAGCGGGAAGATTTTGGTTTCGCCAAATCGTCAATTGCTCAAAGAGTATCGTGCTTTAGCAGACGAAGAGCGTGAGCTGGCGACCATGGTCAATCAGCGCATTGAAGAGCCTGCTTTTACCGCCGATAATCAGCGTATTGAAGTGTTACTGAATGCGGGTTTAAGTGCCGATGCCAATATCGCTGTTAACCAAGGGGTTGACGGGGTAGGCCTTTATCGCACCGAAATTAGCTTTTTGCTGCAGCACCGTTTCCCATCAGAAGATGAGCAAACTCAGCAGTATCAATCGGTACTCAATACTTACCCAGATAAAAGAGTGGTGATGCGTACCCTCGATATCGGTGGTGATAAGGCGTTACCTTATTTGCCTATCGAAGAGGACAACCCATTTCTTGGTTGGCGTGGTATCCGTTTTACGTTAGATCACCCGGATATCTTTTTGATGCAGATCCGCGCGATGCTCAAAGCCAGCTCGCAAACCCAGAACTTAAGCATATTGCTGCCAATGGTGTCTGGTGCTCAAGAGTTGGATGATGCCATTGCATTGATTGATCAGGCTTATCTGGAAGTCTCACAAGTTGATGAACGAATTGTTCGCCCTCAAGTCGGGGTGATGATTGAAGTGCCTTCGATGCTTTATTTGCTGCCGCTCATTGCCAGTAAAGTCGATTTTGTTTCTGTGGGAACTAACGACTTAACTCAATACCTATTAGCGGTTGACCGTAACAATGCTCGAGTTTCGGATGTTTATGAATCGATGCATCCGGCAGTGATCATGGCGTTGAATCATATTCATCAATCTTGCCAGCAGCTGAATATCCCAGTTTGTATATGTGGTGAGCTAGCCGGTGATCCGATTGGTGCTTTGCTTGTGGTTGGGCTAGGTTATCGCAGCCTGAGTATGAATACCTCAAACGTGGCGAAAGTAAAATACTTGCTACGCCATACAAGCAGTGAAGAATTAAAGCAGCTTGCTGACAATGCTCTGATGCAACCTTATGGCAAAGATATTTATACTATGATGCAAGACTTCTTCGAACAAAAAGGCCTTGCAGGCTTTATTCGAGCAGGTAACAAGTAGCCTACCTAAGGTTAGATAAGGAAAAAGAGTGACGATTGAACTGTTAATGCTGCTGCTAATGCTTGGTGCATTTGTTGGCATTATGGCGGGCCTATTAGGCATTGGCGGTGGACTGATTGTTGTTCCTGCTTTGGTATTTCTTCTACCGAAAGCGAACATTGACGCTTCAATTACCATGCAGATCGCTTTAGCGACCTCGTTAGCCAGTATTATTATTACCTCAGGATCTTCCGCATTAAATCATCTTAAGCTAGGTAATGTTGATATGTTTGTCATCAAGTGGTTGATGCCGGGCGTATTGGTTGGCGGCTTCTTAGGGGCAAATGTTGCCGAGTGGATTCCAAGCCATTATTTACCGCGCGTGTTTGGTGTGATTGTATTGCTGCTGGCATTGCAGATGCTGCTTAGTATCAACAGCACCAGAGTGAGAACCATGCCAAGCAGCGGAATGACTGTCGTCTGTGGCGCTTTCATCGGTATGGTTTCAAGCCTAGCGGGTATCGGCGGGGGCTCGCTTTCGGTACCATTTTTAAATCGTCATGGCGTCGAAATGCGCCGAGCAGTAGGCTCTTCTTCTGTGTGTGGTTGTGTTATTGCAATATCAGGCATGGTAGGCTTTATCCTACAAGGATACCGCGTCGAAAATTTACCAGAATACAGCGTGGGTTATGTGTATTTGCCTGTGTTGGCAGCGGTGGCTTCAACCTCTATGTTAACCACTCGTATTGGCGCTAAGCTTGCCTCTACGATGCCCACCGTTGCATTGAAGAAGGTATTCGCGCTGTTTTTAATTTGTGTTGCGGGAACTATGTTGCTGTAACACACTCTCAAAAAGAACTTAATAATCTAAGAGTAATCCGTTTATGTCTCAGGGATATCTAGACTTTCCTAATATTGATCCTGTTCTCTTCTCGATTGGGCCTCTGTCTGTGCGATGGTATGGCCTAATGTACCTAATTGGTTTTATGTTTGCTTTGTGGCTAGCAAATCGCCGAGCAGATAAGCCTGATAGTGGTTGGACGCGCGATCAAGTTTCTGATCTATTATTTGCGGGTTTCTTAGGTGTGGTCATTGGTGGCCGTGTTGGCTACGTGCTGTTCTATAACTTTGATCTGTTCCTACAAGACCCATTGTATCTATTTAAGGTTTGGACTGGTGGTATGTCGTTCCACGGTGGTCTGTTGGGTGTGATTACCGCGATGTTCTGGTATGCGCGTAAGCATGGCCGAACCTTTTTTGGAGTCGCAGATTTTATCGCACCGCTTGTGCCTTTTGGTTTAGGTATGGGGCGCTTGGGTAACTTCATGAACAGCGAACTTTGGGGACGAGTGACGGATGTACCTTGGGCATTTGTCTTCCCTAATGGTGGGCCTTTACCGCGTCACCCTTCTCAGCTTTATGAAATGGCGTTAGAAGGTGTGGTGTTGTTCCTAATTTTGAACTGGTTTATCAAAAAGCCACGTCCTCTTGGCTCTGTGTCAGGGCTATTTTTAGCTGGTTATGGTACATTCCGCTTCATTGTGGAGTACTTCCGTGAGCCAGATGCCCACTTAGGTTTATTTGGTGGTTTTATCTCGATGGGACAAATTCTATCGACCCCAATGATCATTGCGGGTGCTCTCATGGTGGTATGGGCCTACAAACGTGGCCATTACAAAGATGAATTACCAAAAGCGAAGTAAGGGATTGGTGTGAAACAGTATTTAGAACTCTGTCAGCGAATTGTTGACCACGGTGAGTGGGTTGAAAACGAACGTACCGGTAAGCGTTGCCTTACCGTCATTAATGCTGACTTGACGTATGATGTGGCGAACAACCAATTCCCATTAGTGACGACGCGTAAAAGTTTCTGGAAAGCGGCGGTCGCTGAACTTCTTGGCTACATTCGTGGTTACGACAACGCAGAAGATTTTCGTAAGCTGGGCACTAAAACTTGGGATGCCAACGCGAACTTAAACGACGCTTGGCTAAACAATCCTTACCGTAAGGGTGAAGATGACATGGGTCGCGTCTACGGTGTGCAAGGTCGCGCATGGGCAAAGCCAGATGGCGGTCATATTGATCAGCTGCGTAAGATTGTGGATGACTTAACTCGTGGTGTCGATGACCGCGGTGAGATTCTGAACTTCTACAACCCTGGCGAATTCCATATGGGCTGCTTACGTCCATGTATGTATAGCCATCACTTCTCGCTATTGGGTGATACTTTGTATCTCAACAGCACTCAGCGCTCTTGTGATGTGCCGCTTGGCTTGAACTTCAATATGGTTCAAGTCTATGTCTTCCTAGCAATCATGGCTCAGATCACCGGAAAGAAAGCGGGCGTTGCGTACCATAAGATTGTCAATGCGCACATCTATGAAGATCAACTTGAACTGATGCGTGATGTTCAGCTAAAGCGTGAACCTCTTGCGCCTGCGACATTCCATATCAACCCAGAAATTAAATCTCTAGAAGATTTAGAAACATGGGTAACATTGGATGATTTCTGGGTCGAAGGTTATGAGTGTCACGAACCGATCAGATACCCGTTCTCAGTGTAACGCGCTTAATTGATTGATGAAGCCGCCTCTATCGAGGCGGTTTTTTTATGCGTGGTATTTACAACACAATGTTAGACCTCAAATGCAATCGCATTCAGGCGCAGGGCAAAGTGGGGGAGTAAGTTAACTCAGTAAGAGTATCGAGCTCGGCAGTGAGAGCGGTTGTGTGACGATGTTAGATGAAAAGGTAGGGATTGAGCCCACTTAAAATGAAAAAGCCCGCAACCAAGGTTGCGGGCTTTGAATATGCGATGGTAACTGGTTGCTTAAGCAGTTAGCGCTAGGATAGTACCCGGCATGATGATGAATACTGCCAGTAGGTAAGCTGCGACAACCGCTTTGTTCTTCACTGCCATGTCAGAGATGAAGTCAGCGCCTTTCACTGGTAGTTCACGTAGGAACGGGATACCAAAGATGAAGATAGTCGACATTAGGTTGAACACTAGGTGTACTAGAGCAATCTGTAGTGCGAATACCGCGAACTCACCTGATACTGCAGTTGCTGCAAGAAGCGCTGTAATACATGTACCGATGTTAGCACCTAGCGTGAATGGGTAAACGTCACGAACTTTAAGAACACCCGAACCTACTAGTGGAACCATTAGGCTAGTTGTTGTTGAAGACGACTGAACTAGCACTGTCACGATAGAACCAGAAACGATACCGTGAATAGGGCCACGACCGATAGCGTTCTTAAGGATTTCACGAGCACGACCAACCATTAGGCTCTTCATTAGCTTACCCATAACAGTGATAGCGACGAAGATAGTTGCGATACCTAGTACGATAAGTAGAACACCACCAATAGTGTCACCAAATGTCGCTAGAGGCTCTTTAATCGCACTTACAACAGGTTTAGTGATTGGTTTGATGAAGTTCATACCCTTCATGCTCATATCACCAGTAGCTAGAAGTGGTGATACTAACCAGTGAGATGCCTTCTCAAGGATGCCGAACATCATCTCTAGCGGTAGGAAGATCACTACAGCTAATAGGTTAAAGAAGTCGTGGATAGTTGCACTTGCAAACGCACGCTTAAACTCTTCTTTACAGCGAACGTGACCAAGTGAAACAAGAGTATTTGTTACTGTTGTACCGATATTAGCACCCATAACCATAGGGATAGCGGTTTCTACCGGTAGGCCGCCTGCTACAAGGCCAACAATAATAGAAGTAACTGTACTAGAAGATTGAATTAACGCTGTTGCTACTAGACCGATCATTAGGCCTGCTACTGGGTGAGACGCGAATTCAAATAGCACCTTAGCCTGATCGCCAGTTGCCCATTTAAAACCACTGCCTACCATAGATACCGCTAGAAGTAGCAAGTACAACATGAATGCCAAGTTAGCCCAGCGCAACCAGCGAGCAGTGCTCGAGATTGGTGCTGCTGTAGAAGTAGCTTGGTTCATCATAATTTTCTCCGTTGGACCGTTAAAACGTTGTTTGGTCGGTATGTTTAATCTGAGGGCGATACTAGAGAGGAAATATTTCAGTAATATTACAGTTATGTGTAACAAAGCGATTTTTATGACCAGGACAAAAAATAGCCTGTAATTCGTGTTTTACACTCTGTTTAAGTTGTTGATTTTTAATGTTTAAAAAGCATTTTTTCTTTTGATGCTTGGCTCACAAATTATTAAGAAATTTACTGGAATTTGTTTTTATTCTCGCTGTTAGATGACATTTGGCTGTCATATTTGAATTTAATATTTCGGTTTAATTATTGGTTTTCGATTTTAACTTCGAAAATTACGAACTATTGTTGTCATCTAGTACTTTTGTTATAACCTAGTGAGTTGTTCAATCAGGCGATATCCGGATATGTCTCACTTAAATTACAACCATCTCTATTATTTTTGGATGGTATGCAAACAAGGCTCTGTCACCAAAGCGGCGGAAGCGTTGTTTCTTACTCCGCAAACAGTGACCGGGCAGATTAAATCTTTAGAAGAGCGTTTAGATGGCAAGTTAACGAAACGTAATGGTCGTAGCGTCGAGCCCACAGAGTTAGGGCAACTGGTGTTTAAGTATGCCGACCGCATGTATGGCCTTAGCTATGAAATGCTTGATATCGTCAACTACAGCCAGCGCTCGAACTTGTTGTTTGACGTGGGCGTCGCAGATGCATTGTCTAAGCGCTTGGTGAGTAAAGTACTGCTAACCACGGTACCTGATGATAACAGTATCCATCTTCGCTGTTTTGAATCGACTCACGAAATGTTGTTGGAGCAACTCTCCCAACACAAGTTGGATATGATTCTATCTGATTGCCCAGTTGATTCAGGTAAAAGCCCGGGTCTATATAGCAAAAAGCTTGGTGAAAGCCGGATGAGCTTTTTCTGTTCCGGTAATGTGGATGATGTAAATTTTCCTGCTGTTTTAGAGCAACGTAAGTTGTTAATTCCGGGTAGCCGAACAGCAATGGGGCGTAAAGTGCTTGAGTGGTTCGATCGCCAAGGTATTCAGCCCAATATTTTGGGTGAATTTGATGATGTCGCGTTAATGAAAGCCTTTGCACGTTATCATCATGATGTGATTTTTTTAGCGCCGACTCTATATATGTCTGAAGTTGGTGATGACTTGCCATTACAGCTCATTGGCCACATCGATGAATTAAAAGAAGAGTATTACGTTATCTTTGCCGAACGTATGATCCAACATCCCGCGGTAAAAAATGTCTGTGATGCGAACTTTAGCAAGCTGTTTAATTGACATTTTTTGACCAATTCGGTAAATCGGGTATTAGGAATAGAATAATTCGGGGTAAGCGCCCTTAATCATTACAAATAGATGTGTAGAAATATGGTTGTTCTCAGGAGTGCTCCCTTATGAACGTACAAGAGATGGAAAGAAATTCAGCGCAAGCCGTTGTGCTATTAAAAGCCATGGCGAATGAGCGTCGTTTGCAAATATTGTGTTTGCTGCACAATCAAGAGCTATCGGTGGGTGAGCTCTGTGGCAAGCTTCAGTTAAGCCAATCGGCGTTATCGCAGCATCTTGCTTGGTTGCGTCGTGATGGGTTGGTGAATACTCGTAAAGAAGCACAAACGGTCTATTACACGTTGAGCAGTGAAGAAGTTAAAGCGATGATTCATTTACTGCATGGCATGTACTGCGAAGCTTAAGTTCGCTGCAGTCTTGAATCTTGTTTCGTTGCGATGAGATTGAGAAGAGCAAAAAAAAGATATAAAAAAACCGGCCAAGGCCGGTTTTTTCTTTACTGGGAATCAGAGTTCTATTATAGAGCTTTGATTGCAGCAGCAAAGCGAGACTTATGACGAGCTGCTTTATTCTTGTGAATAAGGCCTTTAGTCGCCATACGGTCTAGTAGAGGTGTAACTGCAGTGAATGCAGCAGTTGCAGCTTCTTTGTCGCCTGCTTCAATAGCAGCAACAGTTTTCTTCATGTAAGTGCGCATCATAGAACGACGGCTAGCATTGTGCTGGCGACGTTTCTCAGCTTGGATAGCGCGCTTCTTAGCAGATTTACTATTTGCCAAGGGTCTAACTCCCAAAAACTTAGTTCGGTGACAATTTAAGGGCGAGGACTATCCCTCATTTGCGCCTAAATGTCAAATGATTTGTGCAAAAACCAGTCTGAACCAAACAATTTTTGGATTAGACGGGGCTTCGCGGTTAAGATGGCGGGGATTCTATCAGTATTTTTTTTTCAATGCTAATACTTATCTGCTTACATCACGACTTTCATAGAAGTAAATGGGCAGATAGAGCGTAGCATTGACGTGTCTTAGGGGTAATTGTGAGTAAACGTCTGCTCAAGTCTGGCATGATAGTTAGTGCTATGACTTTGATTTCTCGTGTATTAGGTTTAGTGCGCGATGTGGTTGTCGCAAATTTAATGGGGGCGGGTGCCAGCGCTGACGTCTTTTTCTTTGCCAACAAAATTCCTAACTTTTTGCGCCGTCTATTTGCTGAAGGGGCATTCTCGCAAGCTTTTGTCCCAGTACTGACTGAGTACCATGCGAGTGGCGATATGGATAAAACGCGCCAGTTAATTGCGCGAGCGGCCGGTACACTCGGTGTGATTGTCTCGATAGTGACTTTACTTGGTATACTTGGTTCGGGTGTCGTCACAGCGCTGTTTGGTTTTGGTTGGTTCCTTGATTGGATGAATGGCGGACCATCGGCTGAAAAATTTGAGCTGGCTAGCTTCATGCTCAAAATTACCTTTCCTTATTTATGGTTCATCACCTTTGTTGCGCTCTCCGGTGCGATTCTCAATACAATGGGTAAGTTTGCGGTGTCCTCTTTTACCCCCGTATTCCTCAATGTGATGATCATTTTGTCTGCTTGGTTTATCGCCCCTCAATTGGCACAACCAGAAGTAGGTTTAGCCATCGGCGTCTTCCTAGGTGGCTTGGTTCAGTTCTTATTCCAAATCCCTTTCCTTATTAAAGCAGGCGTGATGGTCAAACCTAAATGGGGTTGGCGCGATCCGGGTGTGGTAAAAATTCGCACTCTGATGATCCCAGCTTTGTTTGGCGTGTCTGTCAGCCAAATTAACTTGCTGTTTGATACCTTTATTGCCAGTTTCTTAGAAACCGGATCAATCAGTTGGCTCTATTACTCTGACCGCTTGCTTGAGTTCCCACTTGGTTTGTTTGGTATAGCCATCGCGACGGTGATTCTGCCTGCGTTATCGCGTAAACACGTTGACGCTCACAGTGAGGGTTTTGCTTCAACGATGGATTGGGGCGTGCGTATGGTGATGCTACTAGGCTTACCGGCCATGTTAGGTTTGATGGTATTGGCAAAACCAATGCTAATGGTGTTGTTTATGCGTGGTGAATTCTCTCCGCAAGATGTTCATCAAGCTTCATTATCATTGTTCGCCTATGCTTCAGGCTTACTTAATTTCATGCTGATTAAAGTGCTCGCTCCGGGTTACTACTCTCGCCAAGATACTAAAACACCAGTGAAATACGGCATCATAGCCATGGTGTCTAACATGGTATTTAACGCTATTTTTGCATGGTTCTATGGTTATGTTGGCCTTGCTATGGCAACGGCGCTGTCGGCGTTTGTCAACATGGCGCTTCTATATAGAGGCCTTCATTTGCAAGGTGTTTATAAGTTAACCAAAACGACCTTGTTGTTCGCAGCTCGGTTAGTGGTTGCTGGTGGCGCTATGGTAGCGATGATCCTTTGGCAGTTAGAAGAAATGAGTGTTTGGCTAACTTGGAGCTTTTCTGAGCGCGTAATGTGGTTGGCGATCTTGATTGGTTTGGGGGCGGGTATCTATCTGCTGACCTTACTTATCTTGGGCGTGCGATTAAAAGACTTAAAAGCGGCGACCGAATAATATCTCCAAGCACCTCAATAGGTAGCACTTGAAATCATCGCTGCTGCCTATTGATGCCTTATCCGTGAAGTAAGTTATTCTCGCCGAACAGTACATCTTGAGGTTACTTGGATCTTAGGATTGGTATATAATCCGTCAGTTTCACGCAGTGTAAATTAGAAAACAGGGCATTAAGCACGTTCCCATGGAATTAATCCGAGGTATTCAAAATATAAAACCACACCATCAAGGATGTGTGTTGACCATAGGAAACTTCGATGGCGTTCATCTTGGCCATCAAGCGGTATTAGAACAAGTTTCTCAGCAAGCTGAACAACTTGGCTTGCCATCTATGGTGATGACATTTGAGCCTCAGCCTTTAGAACTGTTTGCTAAAGAAAAAGCGCCAGCTCGATTAACACGGTTACGTGACAAGTTTGTTCAGCTGAGCAAACTCGATATCGACCGCTTACTTTGTGTGAGTTTTAACACCCATTTTGCTCATTTGACTGCTGAGCAGTTTATTAGTGACTTGTTGGTCAAGCGATTGGGTGTTAAGTTTCTGGTAGTTGGTGATGACTTCTGCTTTGGCCGTGGTCGTAAAGGTAACTTTGCGATGCTAGAGCAAGCTGGTAAAGAATATGGTTTTGAAGTCGTGAGCACTCAAAGCTTCTGTTTGCAGCAATTACGCGTAAGCAGCACAGCTATTCGTGAAGCATTAGCCAGTGATGATTTAGCCTCAAGCAAAGAGATGTTAGGTCGTGACTACAGTATTAGTGGGCGAGTATCCCACGGACGCAAGTTAGGAAGAACGATTGGTTTTCCTACTGCGAATATCCCGCTTAAGCGCTGCGTTTCTCCGGTTTCAGGTGTATACGTAGTGGAAGCTTTAGGTCTTGGAGAACAAGCCATTGGCGGGGTGGCAAACATTGGTAACCGGCCTACGGTAAATGGTGTTCGCCAACAATTAGAAGTACACTTATTCGACTTTCAAGCTGACCTATACGGTAAACAGCTGGAAATTGTACTTTTACATAAACTTCGTAATGAAGAAAAATTTGCTTCGTTTGAAGCACTAAAACAACAAATTGAATTGGATGCTGAGGCAGCAAGGGTGTGGCTGCGTCAGCTTAAAGGTTAAATGGTTTAGTCCACCATTTAGCATAATGTCTAACTTTCGCCCAACATAACGGAATTAAGAATCGATGAGTGAGTATAAAGATACCCTGAACTTACCTGAAACAGGGTTTCCGATGCGCGGCAATCTGGCTAATCGCGAGCCAGAAATGCTTAAGCGTTGGTATCAAGAAGATCTATACGGTGAAATCCGTAAAGCCAAAAAAGGCAAGAAGTCATTTGTTTTGCACGATGGTCCTCCATATGCGAACGGTGATATTCACATTGGTCACGCACTAAACAAGATTCTTAAAGACATTATTATTAAATCCAAAACTCTTTCAGGTTTTGACGCACCTTACATTCCTGGCTGGGACTGCCACGGTCTACCGATTGAATTAATGGTAGAGAAAAAGGTTGGTAAGCCAGGTCAAAAAGTTACAGCGGCTGAGTTCCGCGAGAAGTGCCGCGAATACGCAGCAGGCCAAGTTGAAGGTCAAAAAGAGAGCTTCAAACGTCTAGGCATCATGGGTGAGTGGGATAAGCCATACCGCACTATGGATTTTGCTACAGAAGCAAACATCATCCGTGCTCTAGGTAAAATCGCTGACCAAGGTCACCTACTAAAAGGTTTCAAACCTGTTCACTGGTGTACTGACTGTGGTTCAGCACTAGCGGAAGCGGAAGTAGAATACAAAGACAAAGTATCGCCATCTATCGACGTGCGTTTTAAAGCCGCTGATGAAGCTGCGCTTCTTGCTAAGTTTGATCTAAGTGAAGGTCATGAAGGCGAAGGTGATATCTCAATCGTTATCTGGACGACAACACCATGGACACTGCCAGCAAACCGCGCAGTATGTCTTCGTGATGATCTAGAGTACGTGTTGATCCAAGTTGAAGGTGAGACGAAAGAGCGCATCATCGTCGCGGCAGAGCTAGCGAAAGATGTAATGGATCGCGCTGGTATCGAGCACTTCCACAACTTAGGTTTTGCGAAAGGTGCCGATCTTGAGCTGTCTCAGTTCAACCACCCATTCTACGATTTCACTGTTCCGGCGATCCTTGGTGATCACGTAACAACTGACTCAGGTACTGGTGTGGTTCACACAGCGCCAGGCCACGGTCAAGAAGACTTCGCAGTCGGTAACAAATACGGTCTAGAAGTGGCTAACCCAGTAGGTTCTAACGGTGTTTACCTACCAGACACTGAGCTATTTGCTGGTCAGCACGTATTTAAAGCAAATGATGCGGTAGTTGAAACGCTAAAAGAAAAAGGCGCGCTACTACATCATCACGCTTATGAGCACAGCTACCCACATTGTTGGAGACATAAAACGCCAATTATCTTCCGTGCAACACCACAATGGTTTGTGTCTATGGACCAAGCGGGCCTACGTGCAAAAGCACTAGAGTCAATCAAGAGTGTTGAGTGGATGCCAGAATGGGGTCAAAGCCGCATTGAAGGTATGATTGAAGGCCGCCCAGAGTGGTGTATCTCTCGTCAACGTACTTGGGGGGTGCCAATCGCTCTATTCGTTCATAAAGAAACGGCAGAACTGCACCCAAACACGTTAGAGCTGATTGAGAAAGTTGCTCAATTGGTAGAAGAAAAAGGCATTCAAGCTTGGTGGGATGTAGAAATTGCAGACCTACTAGGTGACGACGCTGACCAATACGAGAAAGTATTGGATACGCTAGACGTATGGTTCGATTCAGGTGTGACTCACTACTCAGTGGTTGATGCACGTGAAGAGTACAGCGGCAACAAAGCCGATCTATACCTAGAAGGTTCAGACCAACACCGTGGTTGGTTCCAGTCTTCTCTAATTTCATCTATTGCGATGAAAGACGAAGCGCCATACAAGCAAGTGCTAACACACGGCTTCGTAGTTGATGGTCACGGCCGTAAGATGTCTAAATCTATCGGTAACGTCGTTGCACCAAAAGACGTAACGAACAAACTAGGTGCAGACATTCTGCGTCTATGGGTTGCGTCAACAGACTACACTGGTGAAGTTGCGGTTTCTGATGAAATCCTAAAACGCTCTGCAGATGCGTACCGTCGTATTCGTAACACAGCGCGTTTCTTCCTAGCGAACCTAAGTGGTTTCAACCCAGCAACGGATATCGTTCCTGCTGAAGAGATGGTTGCTCTAGATCGCTGGGCTGTAGGTCGTGCACTAGCGGCGCAAGAAGAGATCATCAAAGCATACGACGAGTACAACACACACGGTGTAACTCAGCGTCTAATGCAGTTCTGTTCTATTGAAATGGGCTCATTCTACCTAGATGTAATTAAAGACCGTCAATACACAGCGAAGCAGGGCGGTCACGCTCAACGCAGCTGTCAGACAGCGCTTTACTACATTGTAGAAGCATTGGTTCGTTGGATGGCGCCTATCATGTCATTCACAGCAGACGAGATCTGGAACGAGATGCCGGGTGAGCGTGACAAGTTCGTATTCACTGGTGAGTGGTTCGAAGGTCTATTCGGTCTTGCTGAAGGTGAAGAGCTAAGTAATGAATTCTGGGCTGAAATCCAAGCAGTTCGTGGTGGTGTGAACAAGCTTCTAGAAGATGCTCGTAAAGACAAAACCATTGGTGGCTCACTGCAAGCGGAAGTAACACTATTTGCAGCAGACGAGCTAGCAGAGAAACTGGCTAAGCTAGAAGACGAACTACGCTTCGCGCTACTGACTTCTGCAGCGGTTGTTAAACCACTAAGCGAGAAGAGTGACGCGGCACAAGCAACAGACGTTGAAGGCTTGTTCGTTGAAGTGAAAGCGACGGAAGCAGAGAAGTGTGACCGTTGTTGGCACCACACTCCAGACGTAGGCACTATCGAAGGTCACGAGAAAATCTGTGGTCGTTGTGTGACTAACGTTGAGGGTGAAGGTGAAGAGCGTAAATTCGCTTAATTGCTCGTCATTCTTGGCTCTGTAGCGGTGTTGACTGCATTTACTCACTCCATCACATAGGAAATCTATGCTCAGGAGCTTCGTAAATTTGTCGCCTTGCTACAGTACCAATAATTTAGAGCAAACCGTAATTGAACTAATTTAGTATTTCATAGCCCCAGTATTTACTGGGGTTATTTTTAGGATTCATTCTTCGACTCATTTTTTAGAGGATAAGATGTCAAACATTCCATTAAAGCAATCAGGTGTTCGTTGGCTTTGGCTGGCGTTGGTGATCTTTCTAGCTGACATCGGTATCAAATACCTTGTTATGAATAACATGGGTTACGGCTGGAACAATCGCATTGAAATTTTGCCATTTTTTAACCTGCTCTATGTGCATAACTACGGAGCTGCATTTAGCTTTTTGAGTGATCAAGAAGGTTGGCAGCGATGGTTCTTTACTGGCATCGCGTTTGTTGTCACTGGCATGCTGACTTATTGGATGAGTAAGCTTCCTGCAAGCGAAAAGTGGAACAATATTGCCTACGCCCTCATCATTGGTGGCGCAGTAGGTAACGTATATGACCGTATCTTGCATGGTTTTGTGGTCGACTATCTGGATGTCTTTTGGGGCAACTATCATTGGCCAGCATTCAACTTAGCAGATAGTGCAATCTGTATTGGTGCGGCGATGATTATTCTCGATGGCTTCTTAAGTAAAAAAGAAGACAAACCTCACGCAGATGCCAAATAGACCATTAACCCAATAATAACCCTAAGCGCTGTCCGTTGATTCGGACAGCGCTTTTTATTATGTTGAAGCGGATAATAAAAAATACCTAGCGGTTCGACACGAAAAGGAAGCGATAACGTGACTACCATTACCCAAGATTCAGCTGTAACTTTGCACTTCACTATCAAAATGAAGGACGGCTCAGTGGCAGATAGCACTCTCAACATGGGCAAGCCAGCCAAATTGATTATTGGTGATGGCAGTTTGAGTGAAAACTTTGAACGTTGCTTATTAGGTTTGAATGAAGGTGAACAGAAGGCGATTGAGTTAGCCGCAGCAGACGCTTTTGGAATGCCGAACCCTGACAACGTTCACCATATGGAACGTGCGAAATTTGCCGGTGATTCTGAAGTGGAAGTTGGCACAATTATGGCGTTTTCTGGCCCTGATGGAATGGAGATCCCCGGCATAATCACTGATATTGCGGGAGATTCTGTCACGGTTGATTTTAACCACCCGTTAGCGGGACAAGATGTGACTTTTGAAGTTGAAATTTTGTCTGTAGAATAGCGAGCCAAAAAGTAGACCCATCCACTACCATGAGCAATGAAATGAAGATCCTATTATCCAACCCGCGAGGTTTCTGTGCTGGTGTTGATCGTGCTATCAGCATTGTTGAGCGCGCGCTAGAGATGTACCAACCTCCAATTTACGTGCGACATGAAGTTGTGCATAACCGTTTCGTGGTGGAAGGTTTAAAACAGCGTGGAGCTATCTTCGTTGAAGAGTTACATGAAGTTCCTGATGACAACATCGTTATCTTTTCTGCTCATGGTGTTTCGCAAGCAGTGCGACAAGAAGCTAAAGCGCGTGATCTCACCGTGTTTGATGCCACTTGCCCATTGGTAACCAAAGTCCATATGGAAGTAGCTCGTGCCAGTCGTCGTCATATGGAAGTGGTATTAATTGGTCATGCTGGTCATCCGGAAGTGGAAGGCACAATGGGGCAATACTCGAGTGATGATGGCGGTATGTACTTAGTGGAAGTTCCTGCTGACGTTGAAAAGCTGGTGGCTAAGGTCAAAGACCCGTCTAACCTTCATTACGTTAGCCAAACAACGCTGTCAGTGGACGAAACCGCAGATGTGATTGCAGAGCTACGTCGCGTGTTCCCAGAGATTCAAGGTCCGCGTAAAGACGACATCTGTTATGCGACTCAAAACCGTCAAGATGCAGTGCGTGACTTAGCCAATGACGTGGATGTTGTCGTCGTTGTTGGTTCGAAAAACTCGTCTAACTCAACTCGCCTAAAAGAGTTGGCAGAAAAGCTTGGCACGCCGGGTTACCTAACTGATTGTCCGGAAGACATTAAACCTGAGTGGTTTGATGGTAAAACCAATGTTGGGGTAACCGCAGGTGCATCAGCGCCAGAAGAGTTGGTCAATCAGATCCTCGACCGTATTAAAGAACTAGGTGCAACGAGTGTTGAAGACCTAGTGGGCCGTGAAGAGAACATGTTCTTTGAAGTGCCAAAAGAGCTGCAAATTAAGCAGATAGACTAAGTATCAGGCTTAGCCCAACAGACTCTCATTTAGATAAGGCGACTCACCGAGTCGCCTTTTTTGTGTCCCTTAATTAATACGTAATAGTAAAAAAGACTCCCTGTGAGGGAGTCTTTTCAGCTTCTCAGGCCAAGAGAGAAGCACTAGCAAGCGAAAGTGCTAAAGAGTATTAGGCCGTTTTGGTGTCAGCTTGCGGTTTCTCTTCGTCCGCTAAGTCTGTCTCACCTTTGCCTTTAGACGTAATCATTACGTAAGCTGTCACGGCCAACGCAAAGCCAACACCAACGAAGGTTGAGATTTGCATCGGTAGGCCAAAGCCTAGGCTGCTGTTGTTCAGAATGAAGGTGACACAAACCGTGGTCATGAACATTGCTGGTACAGTGGTAATCCAGTGGAACTTGTTGTGGCGCAGCAAGTATGCCGATGCAGTCCAAAGCATCATTACCGCTGTTGATTGGTTAGCAAAGCCGAAGTAGCGCCAGATGATACCGAAGTCAACCTGAGTCAGAATGCCACCAAGAACAAATAGCGGTACAGCCATCATTAGGCGGTTGCGCAGTGTTTTCTGTTCCATGTTGAAGTATTCAGCAAGGATTAAGCGGCTAGAGCGGAATGCCGTGTCACCAGATGTGATAGGCAGAATGACCACACCAAGGAAGGCCAAGATACCGCCAAATACGCCTAACAGACCAAATGATGAGGAGTAAACCACGTTACCCGGACCACCGTTGGCAACTGCTTCTTGAAGTGCATCAAGTGAGCCGAAGAATGACAGTGCGATAGCACACCAGATAAGTGCGATAACACCTTCACCAATCATTGCTCCGTAGAATACAAAGCGACCATTTTTTTCATTTTCCATACAACGCGCCATCAGTGGAGACTGAGTCGCGTGGAAGCCTGAGATAGCACCACATGCGATGGTAATGAATAGTGCAGGCCATAGTGGCATATCGTTAGGGTTTAGGTTTGTGAACATATCGCTCACTTCAAAACCACCTAATACCGTGTGCTCACTTGAGAACGCGATGGCTGTCATCAGGCCAACAGACATGAAGATCAGCAGTGCGCCGAACAGTGGGTAGAAGCGGCCAATGATTTTATCGACAGGGACTATCGTTGCGATGATGTAGTAACCGAAGATGATTGCCACCATAGATGTCATGCTAACGGTTAGACTGGTTTGATCGTTGATTAGGTTAGTGATCATTCCCGCAGGAGCAGAAACAAATACCACACCTACTAGCAGTAGAAGAACAATGGCAAAGATGTTCATAAAGTGTTTAGCGCCATTGCCTAGGTATCGGCCAGTAATTGTTGGTACAGATGCACCGCCATTGCGAATAGAAAGCATACCTGAGAAGTAGTCGTGCACAGCACCTGCAAAGATACAGCCAACGACGATCCAAAGCATTGCAGCAGGGCCATACAGTGCACCCATAATCGGTCCGAAAATTGGGCCAACACCGGCAATGTTTAACAGTTGAACGAGGTAAACTTTTTTCGTCGACATGGGTACAAAGTCGACACCATCCGTTTTGGTGTGTGCTGGAGTTTGGCGTTTTTCGTTAATACCAAATACTTTTTCAACGAAAGTACCATATATAAAGTAGCCACCGATCAGTGCTGCTACACAAGTAAGAAACCACAACATAGCTCTTGTCCTAAAGTGAATTGTTTTCAATCTCAGGGTGCATAGTAAAGGGGCGGTGCGCTAGATTCATTCGACTTCCTAGTCAGTGGTCATATAGCGTGTTTAGTGGTGATTTAACAAATTAAGTGGTTTTTGTGGCGCTTGAGTGGTCATGGATTCAATTTAGTGGTTACACTGTTGGCAAGGTGAAAATTCAAAGGAAAAACAATGATAAAGCAGTTAGGTTTACTGTCATTGGCATTATTGGCTGGTTGCGCGAGTTCAGTTGAAGAATTAGCTCAGCAAGGTGACTGGCATCAAATTGGTTATCAAGATGGCATCAGTGGCAATAACTCTCGTTCAGTTCAAGAACTGGTGAGTTTAGGGGCAGCGATACAAGCCGATTATGACCAAGGTTACCTTGAGGGAATTACGGAGTTTTGTAATCCGAACGTTGCCTATCAAATTGGGCTGTCTGGTCAGTATTATGAAGGGGTATGTGAAGGTACAGAGCAAGCGCAGAAGTTTCGCATGGAGTGGCAGCGCGGTTGGAATGAATATCAGAATTAATGGCTTAAAACACAAGCTTTAAGCCATTGTTTTCATTCGTTTACTCTTGGTCGTGTTTTTCTACAGCACGACGCAAGAAACCTTCTTGCTGGTGAAGGTGATGCCTTGCACTGTCTACATCCATACCGGTGAGAATCATTAGAATCGCCACTTTCACATCATAGTCGGTTTGCTCTAGTGTCTCGATAGCGATCGGTTTTTCGCAGTCGGTGGCTTGCATAACGATACGAGCGGCGCGAGCGACCAGCTTCTTGTTGGTCGCCTTCACATCCACCATTAGGTTTTGATAGCTTTTACCCAAGCGAATCATGCTGGCGGTGGTGAGCATGTTGAGCACCAATTTTTGCGCGGTACCAGATTTTAACCGAGTAGAGCCGGTTAAAGCTTCTGGGCCAACAATCGGGCAAATGGCAATTTGTGCTTCTTCGGCAATAGGTGAGTCAGGATTACAAGAGAGTGCAACGGTCGTTGCACCGAGCTCGTTAGCGTAACGTAATGCTCCAATGACATAAGGAGTTCGGCCACTCGCGGCTATACCAACCACCACATCATTGTCTGAAAACTGGATGCTTTTCAGGTCTTCAACGCCGAGCTCAAAAGAGTCTTCTGCGCCTTCTTTGGCTTTTAAAATGGCCTCAGGTCCGCCGGCAATTAAACCAATTACCATTTGATCAGAGACTCCAAATGTCGGTGGACACTCAGACGCATCTAATACACCGAGTCGGCCGCTGGTACCCGCTCCCATATAAATCAATCGACCACCGACTTTAAAGGCCTCAGTGATGCTATCTACGGCTTGAGCAATCTCTGGCAGAACACGTTCAACTGCTAGAGGAACTTGCTTGTCTTGTTGGTTAATGCGCTTAACGATATCGAGTGATGGCAGTAAATCGATATCCATCGTTTCTGGGTTGCGTCCTTCAGAAACCAAGTGTGAGAGTGCCGCGATCAGTGCGTCGTTAGTCATACGAATCCTTATTGTTCTGCAAAATAGAGAACGCCTAGAGAGGCGGGTTTACTTGCGCCAGTTACCTCGGGCAAGTTGCTTGGTAAGTTAGCGATGCGGCGTTGAGCCAGCCACGCAAAAGCCATAGCTTCCATATTATCACTGTCGACGCCTTTTTTATTGGTAGACATCACCGCCCAATCCGGTAATAGCTGGGTCAAGCGAGACATCAGCAGCGGGTTTCTAGCTCCGCCGCCACAAACTAAAAGCTCTGGCGCTTCACCGATTTGGTAGCGCTTAACGTCATTGGCAATTGTGATGGCGGTGTATTCACAAAGTGTTCGTTGAACATCAGCCGCAGAGAGTGAAAACGGGCTTAACATGGTTTCTAACCAAGGTAAGTTGAAGAGCTCGCGTCCGGTACTTTTCGGTGCGTCTAGTGCTAAATATGGCTCTTCCATCATTTGTGAAAGCAGTGCTTGGTTTAGTTTACCTTGCTTGGCGAACTGAGCATCTTTATCAAACTTCTCATTCAAATGTTTGTCGCACCAAGCATCCATTAGCATGTTACCCGGGCCAGTATCGTAACCAATCACGGGGTGATTAGGGCGAAGTACAGAGATATTAGCAATGCCACCAATGTTTAACACCACCACGCTAGAGTTTGTCGGTTGGAAAATGGATTGGTGAAACGCAGGGACAAGAGGCGCGCCTTGGCCGCCTAACGCCATATCTTTACGGCGAAAGTCTGCAATCGTGTCTATGCCTGTTTTGGTGGCAATAATATTGGCGTCGCCAAGCTGCATGGTAAAAGGCGCACTACCATTTGGCCTATGGTAGACCGTTTGCCCGTGGTTACCGATGGCCGTGACATCCTCTGCTGAGCAATTGGCATGTTCGAGTAAGGCGTTCACGGCATCGGCAAACAGATGGCCAAGTAAATGATCCAGTTCGCCGACTTCTGCAAGATTGGTTTGTTGGCCTATGCAGATATTGAGCAAGCGCTGCTTGAGAGAGTTAGGCATTGGGTACTCATGTGAGGCGATCAAGCGTATGCCGCGAGTGTCAATTTCAACCAACGCGGTATCCACGCCATCCATGCTTGTGCCAGACATGACACCGATATAGCGTTGTTTTGTTCTCATATCCAATTTTAACTATTTGAATGACTTATTCATTGTATACCGAGATTAATCGGAATAACCTTGAAGCCATAGCGAAATTTATACCAATCGCCCTAACTTCCAATAATGAGTAAATCATTAGTGCGATTGGCCCTTTATATCAGGAGACATTATGGGCCCGTTATGGCTAGACGTTGCAGGATACGAACTTACGGCTGAAGATAAAGAAATTTTGCAGCACCCAACCGTCGGTGGTGTGATTCTATTTGGCCGCAACTACCACGATAACGAGCAGCTATTGGCGTTAACTACGGCAATGCGTAAAGCTGCGAAGCGTCCAATTCTGATTGGTGTTGACCAAGAAGGTGGCCGAGTGCAACGCTTCCGCGAAGGCTTTTCTCGTATTCCTACTGCTCAATTGTATGCGCAACAAGATAATGGTGAGCAACTCGCTCAACAAGGTGGTTGGCTAATGGCAGCGGAGCTGATTGCCCATGATATCGATTTAAGCTTCGCCCCTGTACTTGATAAGGGGTTTGATTGTAAGGCGATTGGTGACCGTGCTTTTGGTGACGATGTCGATACCATTTTGTGCCACAGTACCGCTTTTATGCAGGGTATGAAATCCGTCGGGATGGCGACAACGGGTAAACACTTCCCGGGCCATGGTGGCGTGATTGCTGATTCTCACTTAGAAACCCCTTATGACGAGCGTGATTCGATTCTTGAGCAAGATATGGCGATTTTTAAAGCGCAAATTGAAGCGGGCACTTTAGACGCGATGATGCCAGCACACGTAATTTATCCCCAATATGATGACCAACCAGCCAGTGGTTCTCAATTTTGGTTGAAGAAAGTGCTTAGAGAGCAGCTTGGCTTTAAAGGTATTGTCTTCTCAGATGATTTAAACATGGAAGGAGCGGCGATCATGGGTGGCGCAGCGGAACGTTCGCATCAAGCCTTAGTTGCTGGCTGTGATATGATCTTGCTATGTAACAACCGCGATCAGCAAGTGGAAGTGTTAGATAACTTACCGATTTTAGAATTTCCAGAAGCGATGACTCTTCTAAAGAAACAGTCGTTCACAATGGCTGATTTGCAGCGCAGCGAAGAGTGGAAACAAGCCTCTGACGCAATGAAACGTATATTAGAAGGTTAATCTTTCTGCCCATCGTTCGTAAAAAATCCCGCATCGCGCGGGATTTTTTAATGGAATCCGAGTAGCTCTTTAAGCGTTTTTAAATAGCGGCGACTGACAGGAATAGGGTGATCACTGCATGTGATGATTTCCGCAAGGCCATTCTCAAGCAGTTTGATCTCTTTAATCGCTTTTACATTGATCAGGTATTGACGATGACAACGAACGAGCGGCGTTTTTTCTTCCAATACTTTGAGCGTGAGCTGACAAGTTGCGGCTTGTTCTGCCGTTTGTACATGAACGCCACTGATATCACTGTAAGCGAACTCAATATCTTGCGTTGGAATAATCACGATACGGTTTAAGCCAATACAGGGCACTTGGTCTAAGGTTTGCGGTGCGACGGCATCATAGCGCTGCTGGTTGCGCTGCTCGGTTTTTAATAGCCTTTGTATAGTTTTATCTAGGCGCTCGGTATCGACAGGCTTGAGTAGATAGTCAAAGGCATTGTCTTCAAAGGCTTGAATAGCAAACTGGTCATAAGCGGTGACAAACACGACGTTAGGCATGGTGTCTGGGTCGAGCATACCGAGTAGTTCAATACCGGTGATTTGTGGCATCTGAATATCAAGAAACACCACATCCGGTTTGAGTTGGTTGATCTTCTTTAAACCTTCAATAGCATTACTGGCTTGATCGATAACCTCAATCTGCCCCGTTTCTTCTAAAAGCTCGGTAAGCTCTTCGCGAGCAAATAGCTCATCGTCGATGACCAAAGCTGTCAGCATGGTATCCATTCCTTATACAGTTGTTCGGTGTCACTATTTGGTTTGGTTCGGAATAACAAAACTCATTCGTGTGTATTGATTCGGCGCGACATCGATGTTGAGCGCACTCACTCGACCAAATTTGTTGGTGAGTCGCTTAGCCACAATTTGCATACCTAGCCCAGCGTGATCATCGTTAGGTGCGACATAACTGCCCGCATTATCTTCAACAACAATTTGATGTCCATTGGCCGTGGCTTGGCTATAAATCTTAATGACTCCACCTTCCAGCAAGTTGGAGATGCCATGTTTAATGGCGTTTTCAACTAGTGGCTGCAAGGTGAAAGTGGGCAGTTTGCGCTCGAGCAGTACTGGGTCAATGTCTATCTCAATGTCCAACCGATCGGTAAAGCGCGCTTTCTCAATGGTCAGGTAGGCATTGACGTGGGCGAGCTCTTCTTTAAGCGTTACTGTCTCTACCGATTGTTTCAAGTTACTGCGGAAAAATTGTGAAAGATGCTGAATCAACTCTCGTGCTTTGGTCGGGTCTCTGCGAATGACGGCACTGATGGTATTCAATGCATTAAATAGAAAATGCGGATTGACCTGAGCATGCAGTAATTTGATTTCCGCTTGCGAGAGCAGGGTTTGCTTCTGTTGATATTCGCCAAACAAAATTTGGCTAGAAAGCAGCTGTGCAATACCCTCGGCCATTGACATGTTAATGGTCGAGAATAGCTTTCGTTTAGGTTCATATAGCTTGATCGTACCGATAACCTTGTCACCGGTGCGCAGCGGAATGATTAGCGCTGAGCCAAGCTTACAATCTGAAGATAGAGAGCATTGGTAAGGTTTCTCTCGCCCATCGAGGTAAATGATATCGTTTTGTGCGATAGCATCTAAGGTGCTTTGCGAAGAAATTGGGGTTTCTGGTTTATGGTGATCATCGCCAATACCGACAAAGGCTAAGATCTTTTCATCATCAGTAATCGAGACAGCACCAACGTTGGTTTCTTCATACACCACTCGTGCTATTTTTTCTGCATTGTGAGTATTAAAGCCAGAAGCGAGAATGCCCACAGAACGTTCTGCGATGTTTAATGCTCGCCGAGAAAAGGTCGCGGAGTATTCTTCAAAAATGGTTTTTCGGTCATGCAAGATGCTCACAAACAGGGCCGCACCGACTGAGTTAGCAATGATCATTGGGGCGGCAATGGCTGAGACCAAGCTGTAGGCTTGATCAAATGGCTTCGCCACCATCAAGATAATTGCCATCTGCACCAGCTCTGCAACCAAGGTAATGCTAAAAACAATGGTTGGGCTAAACAGCAAGGTACTCTTATTTTTACGCAGTAAATAGGTATGTAACAAGCCGCCAATTAAGCCCTCTGCTGTAGTTGAAATAGCGCAGGCGAGGTCGGTAAAACCACCCAAAGTATAACGATGCAACCCACCTGTTAGACCAACAAAAAAACCAACCACAGGGCCGCCAAATAAGCCACCCATCACCGCGCCTATCGCTCGCGTGTTGGCGATCGCATCATTGATCTGAAGACCAAAGTAAGTGCCCATCACACAGAATGATGAGAAAAGGACATAAACACTGAGTTTGTGACTAAGGCGATTCGAAATGCTCAGCAAGGGGAGAAATAGAGGTGTTTTACTCAGCATGTAGGCGAGCATAAGGTAAACACACATTTGCTGGAGGAGAGATAGAATCAGATCCATTGCTTCACCTTAAATTACTGAGATTTGATAGCAATATTCTAACAATATGAAGGCAATAAAATACGCTTAATGAGCAGTTTTGTTATAAAAAGCGATAAAAGAATGGATGTAAATTTAAATTTACACCCAGTGTTTATTTAAGTTTACGGTTGAAATCTGAAATTAGCCTGTTATTTTATGGTTAACGCAAGCTCATCGGAAATGGATTTGATGGGTGTAAAATTTAACATACAGGTTTAAGTTATGCAAAAAAGTGAATTGAGTAATATTAACATCATTGATGAGCAGGTGCTGATTACACCAGAGCAGTTAAAAGCGAAATTGCCTCTTAGTGATAATGCTCGTCGCTTTATCCAGCAATCTCGTCAAACCATTGCTGACATTATTCATAAAAAAGATCATCGTTTGCTGGTGGTATGTGGCCCATGTTCTATTCACGATGTTGAGGCTGCGAAGGAATACGCAAAACGTCTCAAAGCATTGTCAGAACAGCTGAGTGACCAACTGTATATTGTTATGCGCGTTTACTTTGAAAAACCACGTACTACTGTTGGGTGGAAAGGGCTGATTAACGACCCGCAATTAGATGGTACGTTTGATATTGAGCACGGTCTGCACGTCGGCCGCCAACTGTTGGTTGAATTGGCAGAGATGGAAATCCCACTAGCAACAGAAGCGCTCGACCCAATCAGCCCACAATACTTGGCGGATACCTTTAGCTGGGCGGCGATTGGCGCGCGTACCACCGAATCACAAACTCACCGTGAAATGGCAAGTGGCCTTTCAATGCCGATTGGTTTTAAAAATGGTACAGATGGTAGCTTAGGCACTGCGATTAACGCGATGCAAGCGGCTTCATCTGGTCACCGCTTCATGGGGATCAACCGTGAAGGTCAAGTGGCATTGCTGACAACTCAAGGTAACCCGAATGGCCATGTCATTTTGCGTGGTGGTAAACAAACTAACTACGATTCAGTGTCGGTCACAGAATGTCAGCAAGAAATGGTTCGTTCTGGTCTAGAGCCTGCACTGATGATCGATTGTAGCCACGCCAACTCCCGTAAAGACTACCGTCGTCAGCCATTAGTGGCAGAAGATGCGATTCACCAAATTCGTGAAGGTAATCGCTCAATCATTGGCTTAATGATTGAGAGCCATATTAACGAAGGAAACCAATCTGCGGATCTTCCTTTAAATGAGATGAAGTATGGAGTTTCGATTACCGATGCGTGTATTAATTGGGACTCAACTGAGGCACTATTACGTCATGCTCACAAAGAGTTGGTGCCGTTCTTAGAGAACCGCCAAAAGATCTAATGGAATAAAAAGAACAACGATAGGAACATCAATGGCCGAACAACTGAATGAACTGCGCGATAAAATAGACGCAGTCGATAAACAGATTTTAGATCTGCTCTCTCAGCGTCTTGCTTTAGTAGAGCAAGTGGGTGAAGTAAAAAGTGAGCATGGCTTACCTATTTATGCGCCAGACAGAGAGGCAGCGATGTTGGCCTCTCGTCGTGCAGAGGCTGAGAAAATTGGTGTTCCTCCTCAGTTAATTGAAGACATTCTGCGCCGTACCATGCGCGAGTCTTACGCCAGTGAGAAAGACTCAGGCTTTAAATGCCTTAACCCAGAGCTGCGCTCTGTGGTGATTGTTGGTGGTAAAGGTCAGCTAGGTGGATTGTTTGCTCGTATGTTTACCTTATCTGGCTACCAAGTAAAAATATTGGGTAGCCAAGATTGGCCTCGTGCAGATGAGATTCTCGATAATGCGGGTCTAGTGGTTGTCACGGTTCCTATCCATTTAACGGAAGGCGTGATAGAGAAGCTAGGCTCTTTGCCCGACGATTGTATTTTGTGCGATCTCACCTCGATCAAGTCCAAGCCGTTGCAAGCTATGATGAACGTTCATAGTGGCCCTGTTGTTGGCTTACACCCAATGTTTGGCCCTGATGTGCCAAGTTTGGCGAAGCAGGTAATTGTTTACTGTGATGGTCGTGGTCAAGAACACTACCAATGGTTGTTGAAACAGTTCTCTATTTGGGGAGCTAGCTTGTGTCAGATTGAGGCTAGCGAGCATGACCATGGTATGACACTGATCCAAGCGCTGCGCCACTTCACCTCGTTCGCTTATGGTTTACATTTGAGCCGAGAAAACCCAAATATTGATAAGTTACTGCAACTTAGCTCACCAATTTACCGATTAGAGTTAGCCATGGTTGGTCGTCTATTTGGTCAGGATCCAAATCTGTACGGTGATATCATTCTGTCATCAGATGAAAATATCGAGATGATTAAGCGATTCCATCATTGTTTTGGTGAAGCGCTGAAGATCTTAGATGGCAAAGACAAGCAGGCGTTTGTCGAGAGCTTTAACAAGGTCAGTGACTGGTTTGGCGATCACTCACAGCAGTTTATGGATGAAAGCCAAAACTTGCTCAAACAAGCCAATGATTCAATTCATCGCGGTTAGATAATTTAGCGACAAACGATAAAAATAAAGCCCCAGCGTGAGTCACGCTGGGGCTTTTTAGTATTCAGCCGATCTGAGTGAATTATTGGCGGCGCAGCGTAATAGCAGCTAGACCTAAATCCATGATTAACTCATCATCAGATACGATTTTAAACGCAATTTTATCGTTCGGATTTGAAGGTTCAGATACAACTAGGTACTGAGTGCCGTTTTGATCGATAACTTCGAAGTCAGCATCTGAGCGAACACCGTCAGAAATCATGTAATCAGAACCTAGTTCAATCTCACCTGATTGCATGGAGAAACCCATCGCACCAGCTTCTGAAGTCCACGTACCTTCGTAATCATGACCACCACATCCTACAAGAACAGCAGAAAGTAGTACCGCCGTCATTAGCTTGAAAAATCTCATATTGATTAACCTTAAATATCCATTCTGAGTTTCGATTTTTTATAGTGATTCACAGCATCACTGTACAACAAAATCAGTGCTGTGAACGGTGCACAACATATCACTGATTTGTGTTGCAATAAAACAATATTTTATGACCTAAGGCTCTAAAATTATTGAATTTAGTTTCTATTCTTCTTGCTAGATGACCGCGGTTTTGCTATCAGGATCTGACGCTTCGTTCGCCACAGAGAAAGCTTTGGTCTCAGTGTAAGGTGAGTTAGTTAAATTCCGTGTGGTGGAGTCAGCCTAGGTAAGCCCAATATAAGAAACTGGAATAGACGCAAAGAAATGCGAGATATTTAGAATTATTCGAGAAATAGCAATATAAATAGGTAGCTACCTATACCATAAATATGGGTAAATATGATTACTTGAAGCTTGAATAGTTTGATCTCTTGTGGGTAGTTAGATGAAAAAATATTTAATGATTTTGGATAGTACACGTGTTTTATAAAATGATAGCAATGTTGCTTTGTTCTGTTCTCTCTTTTTCAGCACAGTCATACGTAAGTATAGATTTCTCTGGTGATTTTAATAGTAAGCTTAAACAAAGAAAATTGGATTATAAGAACGGAGATTTAATACTAAATGAAAGATATCATGAAATTTTAAATTATCTTAAAAAATATGATTTAGACAATGAATTTAAAGAATCGCAACGGAGTTGGTTGAAATATAAAACTGAAGCATGTAATGGGGAGGAGTTTTTTGATAATTCAAATGTGAGTAGTGACATTATGACTCAGTATCTCATTTCGGATTGTATGACGTGGGTAACATATGCGAGGTTGCTAGAGTTTGACTATATCGAGTCTAAAGAAGTAGAACTTGCTTATATGCTTCGTCAAAAGAGAACTCACTCAGAATTGGATTATTATAAAGACTCTTGGAAAGGCTATGTTTCTAAATCTTGTGGTGTCAACGTAATACTCCACAATGAAAATGTTGAACGCTGTGTAGAAAGGATTAATTACTACTACAGAGAAGTCGAGTTGTGACGGTTTTAATATTTAGAAAGAGTCGCCTTGTTTATGATGTTCTCAGAGAAACGCTAATTGATGTGTATGCCTTCAATCAGGAAAATATATTGTGAATGGACAAAGTGGTAGTTAATTTATGAGTAGATACTTTGTGGTTGCAATGGTCGTGAATTATGGTGTTTTCTCAGTTTCATGTTTCTTGAACTGTACAGAATGAAGTTAATTATATGTCATTGAATCAAAGGGTAGTGAAAATAAACATCTCTAGTTTGATAACGATATTGTTAACTCTCCTATTCGTCTCTCTCCCTGCAAAAGCTGAGTCTTTAGATATAACTCCCGATTTTAGAATTGGAAAGTGTCAGCAGATCAAAGAGGAAGCTGATCTGAATAAGTGCTTTGGTCATGAGAATGTACTGTCAACTTATGAGTTTGATAGAGACGGTGATGAGTACCCCGCGACCATACTTTATCCAAATGTTGAGGGAAAAACACTGCGTGTTTTTTGGTTCGATGACCAAAGGACTGAGCTGCGAAGTGTCCAATTGACTGCTGATGGAAGCCAATGGCGAGTTGGCCCCCAACTTTATGTAGGATTAAGTAGTCAGGAACTCACTAGAGTGAATAAGGCGAACTTTGCTGTGAGAGATTTCGATTTTGATGACCAAGGTGAAGTATTGTGGAAATCTGGCTACGTACCAAGCGTTCTCGCGCCGGAGCGACTTAGAGTGTATCTAGATATTCAAAATGATTTGAGCACTGAGCAGATGATAGCAGTGAGTGGGCAAGGTGTGTTTTGTTCTTCTCATGCTGAAAAGCTGGGTGTAAAAATGGCAATAAAGGAGATTCACCTTTATTTTTCAGATCAACAGCATTTTGAGGTGGATTGTAAAGGTGTGGAAGAATAAGAAAGTTGCGCTGTCGCTTCAACCAAGTGATTGAAGCGACAACGCTCACATTAGTTCGTTGATTCAACCTTTTCTGAACTCGTTTCTTTATTCACCGCTGTCTTGATTGACGAGTCAACATAAGGCGCATTAGTCAGGTTGATCTGTAGTTTAACCACTCGGCTTACTAACTCAACCAAAGGTTTCCATTTTACTTTTTTCTCTTTTTCAAACAGATAATCAAAGTTTTCAGGAGTCCAGTCCATGGTGTACTGTGGGTTGAGAGCGCGGCCTAAGAAGCGTACTTCATAGTGAAGGTGAGGGCCTGTCGAGTTACCAGAGTTGCCGCACGAAGCAATCACATCCCCTTTACTTACGAATTGACCACTTTTTACCTTAAAGCGGTGTAAGTGGGCAAAAGAACTCATAAAGCCGAATGAATGGCGAATGGTTAAGAAGTTACCAAACCCTTTTTTACTTGGACGCACAGTTTCAATCACGCCATCTGCTGGGGCGATAATGTCAGTGCCGCGTTTACACGTGAGGTCAATCCCCGTATGTGTATGACGCTTACCTGTAATTGGGTTGGTGCGACGGCCATAAGAAGATGAAATTCGTAAGTAGTCAAGCGGGGCATCATTTGGAATCATACGAAACATCGTTGCACGTACCGCCGAGTCTACTGCCGCTGCATCCAGTCGATCTTCTAGATTTTGTTCGCCTTCCGTTTCTTCGTTTGCGAGCCCTAAAACGGATTCAACATCGTAGATTCGTTGGCCAAGAATGTTGAGCTGGCTGCTTTTCTCTTCTAGCTCTTGAGAGAGGCTATGAGTGGTATCCAATTGGTCTGAATACAGTGATTCAAAGTTAGATTTTTGCTCTGATACCTCAGTTAATTGTTGTTCAAGGGCTTCTACTTGTTTTTGCGAATGTACCAACCAAGTTGCGGTACCTAAAATTGCCGTTGTTGTGGCAGCGAAAGCAATAAAAATGTGTTTTCTGCTGAGCGAGAAACATTGTTCCCCTTTGCCAGCAGGAATAGATATAGTAATTTTTTTAGACATAAAACAGGGTTAAGAGTGTTCACCTAAATCTGAAAGGTGCTCAATTTCTCTATGCAGCAGTTTATCGTCGCCCACATTGAGTTCAACGATACGCTTGATGTGGCTGATACTCTCTAGGTCAATATGCTCAATGGATACCCGTAAGATATGGTCATTTTTAGCAATGATTCGACCCACTAACTCGATTGTCACATCGCTGTCAGGCAATGAGAAACGAATTGAAAGCGGTTTTAAATCCAACGAATCTGACTCATCACAAGCAACTAAAAGGCCATGCAAAGAGAGATCTTTGATGCTAGCGTCTACTTGATGCTCATCTTGGGTAAGGGTCGCTGGGGCTTTATATACGATGCGGGAAAAACGACGGCGTTCAATCATACTTAGTTCTCTTCCTGTTATTTCTGTTAGCTTAACAGAATAATTTAAATTTCTGTGTGGAGTCGCTCAAAGTTAATGATGGCGGGTCTTATAAAAGGTTTTTCATATTTACCGTATACAATAAAGGCCGCTATGATAGCGGCCTTTGCATAAAATTCAAGCGACTTTAGTTAAGTCATTGATTACTTAGTAACGCGCTTATATTTGATGCGATGAGGCTCTGCAGCTTCAGGGCCCAGAGTCTTCTTCAGCCACTCCATGTACTCATTGTAGTTACCTTCGTAGAAGTTCACTTGGCCTTCGTCGCGGTAATCAATGATGTGTGTAGCAATACGGTCTAGGAACCAACGGTCGTGCGAGATAACCATTGCACAACCTGGGAACTCTAGCAATGCTTCTTCTAGTGCACGCAGTGTTTCAACGTCAAGGTCGTTGGTTGGTTCATCGAGTAACAGTACGTTACCACCCGCTTTAAGTAGCTTAGCAAGGTGTACACGGTTACGCTCACCGCCTGATAGCTCACCGATGATCTTCTGCTGGTCTGAACCTTTGAAGTTGAAGCGTGAGCAGTATGCACGAGCTGGAATTTCGAAGTTGTTGATCTTGATGATGTCAGCGCCTTCAGAAATCTCTTGGTAAACCGTCTTCTTGTCATCCATTGAATCACGGAACTGATCAACAGAAGCCAGTTTAACGGTCTCACCCATTTCGATAGAGCCTGAATCAGGTTGCTCAGTACCGCTTAGCATCTTAAATAGTGTTGATTTACCTGCACCGTTAGCACCGATGATACCGACGATAGCACCTTTAGGCATGTTGAATGACAGGTCATCAATAAGTACGCGGCCATCGAATGACTTAGTCAGGTTCTTAACTTCGATAACCTTGTCACCTAGACGCTCACCTGGCGGGATGAACAGTTCGTTAGTTTCATTGCGTTTCTGACGATCACCGCTTTGTAGTTCTTCAAAGCGAGCCATACGCGCTTTAGATTTAGACTGGCGACCTTTAGGGTTTTGACGAACCCACTCAAGTTCTTTCTCAATGGTCTTTTGACGAGCTTTTTCTTGAGACGCTTCTTGTTGCAGACGTGCGTCTTTTTGCTCAAGCCAAGAGGTGTAGTTACCTTCCCATGGAATGCCTTCACCACGGTCAAGTTCAAGAATCCAACCCGCAGCGTTATCTAGGAAGTAACGGTCGTGGGTAATCGCAACTACAGTACCATTGTAATCAACAAGGAAGCGTTCTAGCCATGCAACTGACTCTGCATCCAAGTGGTTGGTTGGTTCATCAAGTAGCAGCATGTCTGGTTTTTCAAGAAGCAGACGACAAATCGCAACACGGCGACGTTCACCACCAGATAGGTGAGCGATTTTTTGATTCCACTCTGGTAGACGTAATGCGTCAGCTGCACGCTCAAGTGCGTTTTCTAGGTTGTGGCCATCTTTCGCTTGGATAAGCGCTTCAAGTTCGCCTTGTTCTTTTGCTAGTGCATCGAAGTCAGCATCTTCTTCTGCGTAAGCTGCGTAAACTTCATCTAGACGTTTCATTGCGCCAGCAACGTCAGAAACCGCTTCTTCTACAATTTCACGTACTGTTTTAGATTCATCTAGTACAGGTTCTTGAGGTAAGTAACCTACGTTCAAACCTGGTTGTGGACGAGCTTCACCATCGATATCAGTATCGATACCCGCCATGATGCGTAGTAGGGTAGATTTACCTGCACCGTTTAGACCCAAAACACCGATTTTTGCGCCAGGGAAGAAGCTAAGAGAAATGTCTTTAAGAATTTGACGCTTAGGTGGCACAATCTTGCTCACCCGCGACATGGTATATACGTATTCAGCCATTGCCGATCGTTCCTAAATTTCTATGCACATAAAAGAGCATTTTACACCAACCCAACTCGGTTTGTTAGCCAAGTTAATAAATGGAAGTAATCGCACGCTGTGATTTCTATTTTATTAAATGTGTCACAGTTATATGAAATAATTTTTGTTTACACCTAAATGCTTTACAGGACTGATTAGAATAGTCCTTAATATTGATACCCAAACGTTTTCATAGCATCTGCTAATTTGGGTAAATGACGATAAATTCTCACTAGGACGAGAAGAGATGACGCCAAGGTTTTCAAAACCACTGCATCGCCTTCCATCATCGCTATTGGCTTTTAGCGCGATGTTATGCAGTGTAAATGCTCATGCGAGCAAAGAGTTAGATTTAAGCCAACAACGCAAGGTGTACGACCAAGCTCAAGAGTTATTGGATGAGCGAAATATCGAACAATACCTAAGCATTCGCCCTCAAATTGCAAATTATCCGCTGACGCCTTATGTCGACTATCGTGTCTTCATGGCTCAGTTAGGGGATAAGTCGCCTCAACAGGTGACGGCATTTATTGAACAAAATCGCAGTTTTCCGTTTTCCAATCGTATTCGAGCACCTTATTTAGACCGACTGGCTCAGCAAAAACAGTGGCAAACTTTGTTGAGTTTTCAGACTGAACCTCCTCGTGGTGAGCAGTATCAATGTCATTATTATAATGCTCAGATGCAAACGGGGAACAAGCAAGCCGCCTACAAGGGCGCGGAGCATCTTTGGTTGCATGGAAAGAGTGTCTCTGATGCCTGTGACCCATTATTTCAAGCGTGGGATAAAGCAGGGCTAAGAACGGATCAATTAATTTTAGAACGGATGTTGCTCGCCTTTGATTCGCGTAACGGTAAGTTACTCAATTATCTTGCTAAACAGCTCGACAGTACCAGTGCTCGTAATCGGGCAAAGCTGATGGTGGCGTTATTTAACCAGCCTGAGCAGGTAGCGCAGTTTGCGATTAAGCAACCCGCCGAAGAGTTTTATCAACAACAAGCTGAGATGGCGCTAGAAAAACTGGCGCGTAAAGACGTTGCTAAAGCGCAAAAGGCATGGGCAACCGTGGTTGAGCGTCAACACCTAACGGATGAACGCGCGCAGCAACTGGCCGATTATATTTCGTTTCGTTTAATCAATACCGATTCACCAAGTTTAATCCAATGGCGAGATGCAAAAATAGCGACTTCCTCGAATGTGAAGCTGCTAGAGCGCCGCTCTCGATTAGCTATTCAGCATGCAGATTGGAAAGGGGTGACTCAATGGATCGCGCTGATGCCAGAAGAGGCTCAGCAGTCGAATCGTTGGCAATACTGGCAAGGTCGTTCAGAGGTCGCGCTTGGACAAACAAGCGAAGGCCAACAACGTTTAGAGTCTATTCTTGGTCAAAGAAACTTCTACAGTGTTGCGGCGGCTAAAGAGATTCAACGTTCTATTGAATACCCGCAGACCACATTTACATTAGATCGTAATGTGGTTGCGCCATATAGCGTGAGTTTGACACGTATTGATGAACTGATCGTACGCGATAAGATTGCCGCAGCGAAAAGCGAATGGGCTTGGTTACTTCGCCAAGCAAACAGCCAAGAGCAAGAGATGCTCGCAGCATATGCGGCTTATAAACGTTGGCATCACTTAACAGTCACTGCGAGTATACAAGCGAAAATGTGGGACAACATTGAGCTGCGTTTCCCTGTTGCTCACAGTTGGTGGTTTAACTTCTATGGTGAAAAGCACAATATCGATCCTATTACTCTCATGTCGTTAGCTCGCCAAGAGAGTGCGATGGATGTTGAGGCAAGATCACCTGTTGGTGCACGTGGCATCATGCAAATAATGCCTTCTACCGCTAAATATACCGCGAAGAAATATCAGTTGGCTTATCGCGGTAGCCATGAACTGTACGAAGTCGGTAAAAACATCGAAATCGGCAGTCGTTACTTACAAGGGTTATTAGAACAGTACGATAACAATCGAATTTTTGCGTTTGCTGCGTATAATGCAGGGCCAGCAAGAGTGAAAACGTGGCGTTCTCGTACGCAAGGGCAATTAGATGCTTACGCCTTTATTGAGGCGATTCCTTTCAACGAAACTCGTGGTTACGTGCAAAACATTTTGATGTTTGAAACTTACTATCGAGATTTATTAGGAGCGGACGGTGCGTTTCTTAAAACTCATGAAGTGAACACCAAGTATTAGGCGCACAACTATGTCATTACAACCTGAATATAAAGAGTGGCAGCAAGTATTAGATCTGATTAAACAGAGCACCGAATCTGAGCAGCATGAAATGTTATTAACCATGTTACTAACTCCAGATGAACGTGATTCTCTTGTCGCTCGTGTGAATATTTTCCGTGAATTATTGAAAGGGGATTTGTCTCAGCGTCAGATTAGCCAACTGCTTGGTGTGGGTGTTGCCACCATTACTCGTGGCTCTAATGAGTTGAAATCGAAAAGCGGTGATGAAAAGCAGCAAATTGCTCATCTCCTGAAGGTAGATTAGTTCTATTCAGAAGCGAACAAAAAGGTGTCTTAGGACACCTTTTTTAGTTTCACAGCGTTATAAGTTGGCAGGGAAGTGCTCTGGGTTAATAAAGGGAATCAAAGCCAGAATGAGTGCCTGATGATAAACAGAGCTTCGAGTAAGGAGATCTTTGGTCAGTAAACCAATCGCGCCACCTTTTTGCTTGATATTATTGGTGGCAAACACTTCATCCATCACCGTTCCTAATTCGTTATCAGCTGACAGCTTTTCAACAACCGCTGGTGGTAGCATTAGGCTAGCTGAGCGGGATTCTCCTCTGTGAGTGTCTGACTCAATTACCATCCAAGCAAAGGTTGTTTGTCCTTCATTGCCAGCCTCAAGACCAACATAATAATCTGCATTTGGTCGTTCTTGTTTGGCGTTTTTCACTCGATTTAACGCACCAAGATGCGTCTCGTGATCACCAATAGGTTGATCGGCGACACCACTTGGCACATTCACACCAACAAATTCAAAAGATTGCTGAGGGAAGCTAGCTGAAAAAGCACTTTCTACCGCTTTTATTTTGGCAGGATTAAGCGAAGCGACAATAACTGTCTGGGTGGACATATCCATTTACCTTCTTCGAAGAAACGAACTCTTTTAGCTGATGTAAATCGACCGGCGGTGATAAGTAGTAGCCTTGCATGAAATCGCATTTATTGTCTGCAAGCCAAGTATGCATGTCTTCGGATTCAATACCTTCAGCGGTCACAATCATTGACTGTGAATGGCACAAATCGACCAGTGGTTTCACTACTTTTCGGTTGTCGGTTTTAATTAACGCAGCTAAGAATTCTCGATCCAATTTAATTTTTTGTACCGGGTATTCTACAAGCTGTGTGATGGATGTATAGCCAGAACCAAAATCATCGATCGCCAGCTTAAAGCCCATGGTCGAGAGCTCATGCAGCAAGGTATAGCTTTGTGAATCTGTGGCGAAGGTTTCTGTGATTTCAAAGTCGATAAGATCAGGGCGCACTTTGTAGCGATGCGCCATACGTTCGATAAATAGAGCCAGTTGCTTAGAATCAAGCTCGGCAGAAGAGAGGTTGATCGACAGTTGGATGTCGTGTTCAAACAGCGCTTGAATCCCGACAAAATCGCGAAACGCTTGCTCGATAACCCAGCGGTCGATATTGCCAAATAAGCCTGTTTTTTCCGAGATTGGGATGAATTCGGCTGGGTTTACTCGCCCAAGCTTTGGTGAATTCCAACGCAACAGAGCTTCGACGCCCATCACCTTGTCGCCTTGGCGGTTATAGTAGGGCTGGTATTGCAGCGTAAACTCTTTGTTGTACTCTCCGCTTCGCAGCGCACGCTCAACTTGAGTGCGACGTCGCACAGTATTATCAAGCTCTTGAGAATAGTAAGCAACTTGGTTTTTACCTGCTCGCTTCGCTTGGTACATCGCGGTATCAGCATTGGATAACAAGCTGGTGAGATCGTTGCCATCGTCGGGGTAGGCTGCAATACCAATACTGGCGGTAATAGGGAAGTTCCCCAATGGCGAACGGCCAGTTTTCATTAGCGGTTCGAGAATGGCCTCAGCTAAGGATTCGGCATAGGCATCTCTTTGTGAAGAGGCGATAAAGATCGCGAACTCATCTCCGGACAGCCGAGAGGGTAGGCATTTTAGGCTGTGCTTTTTTTGCCAATCAAAGCATTGAACTTTTAGATGGTTGGCAAAATTAATCAGCAAATTATCGCCAGTATTGTGGCCATATTTGTCATTCACATACTTAAAGTTATCTAAGTCAATATACAGAATCCAAGCGTAGTGATAACGGATTTTATTGACTAGCGTTCGCTCAACAGCAGTTTGAAATTGGTAACGATTTGCTAACTGAGTTAAGTGGTCATTTTCTGCCAGAGCTTTGGTCTTTTGGTAGCTTGAATGCAACTCACGATACATCTCATAAAAGCGCACCGATAAACGACCTATCTCATCGTCGTTAGGGAGCTTTTCTATGTTGTGGCGCTTACGTTGTTCTACATCTAATAGTTGTTTGTCTAACTTGGCGATAGGGCTAATCACATGGCGATAGAGCAAAATCAATAAGATCAGAACCGTGACTAGAGCTGAGCTAGCAAAAGAGAGCACCAGCTTATGCTCAATAGCCTCAAGTTTATCGTTAAGCAAATATTGAGCAGGATCTAAGGTCGCATAGAGTCCTGATTTTAGTTCAACAGAATGATTCAACCCCGATTTATACACTGGATGATCGGTGAAGAAGATGCTGCTGTCGTTATCAAACTCGAGTATGTGCTTAAGTTGGTCAAATTGGCTTAATGTGAGGTAGACCACGACGAAGTAAATTTCGTCATTATCGTAGTTAAATGGGGTGACTAACGTATCGGGATTGAGAATGTTGTAGCGAACCAACACACTCTGCCCTTGGTGGTTTTTGGTAAAACCCGTATGTGTAAGCTGCCCTGATTGCTGATAGATATAGTTAACGTAGCGCATGACCTTTTCATCAAATTTAGAAAAAGGATCACTTTGGCTGTCGGCAAAGAAGCGAACTTGGCGTTGATTGTTTAGGATCGCGACACCGATGGTGTCTTGTCCGGTGGATTGAAGAGTGGCAATAGTCCGCTTAAGGTCATCTTGCAACTCCATCTCTTTAAATGGATTTTCTTGCGGATCAAGGTAATGGCGAATGATGTCACTTTTGGTCAGCGTTAGCGAATAGCTGTTAATTAACGCATAAGATTGCCTAAAGTGCCCGGCAAGCTTTTCCATTGTAAGCTGCAAGTAACTGGCTTCTCGTTTGATCAATGCGTCTTTTTGATTGTGATAAATGCTGTAACTCGATAAGGCGGCACTGAGCAACACAACCGGGGTAACAAGTAACAGGACTCTAGTATTGAGTTTCATGGCCTTTCAAATGCAATTTATAACGTTAGCTCTTGAGCTAATCGTTCGAGCTTAAGAGTCCAATCTATTTGCCCTTGCTCGAATCATGATTGTATTGAGCGCTATGATGCATCAATTAATTGCGATTCAGGCACAAGTTTTAATCAACTTAATCAATACGTTGCAGCTTTGGTGGTTGTTACATTTATTGCATGAATAGTGTGATATTGGTAGGTGCGGGGTTCGCGAGCGGAAATGACAAGTAGATAAAATTACGCTGACACATTTAATAAAGCTCCTGATAGGCAAATGTGTCAGCGTTATAAGTTTGAAAGTTAAGTGAGCTTTACTTGAGTGGGTTTGACGTTTTCACTCGGGTAACAGCCAAGTACCTTCAAGTGCTTGGTGATTTTTGTTACTTCAGATAGCGCTTGTTGCATGTCTTCGGAATCGAGGTGCGCTTCCAAATCTACGTAAAACATCTCTTCCCATGGATTACCCATAATTGGGCGAGACTCTAGCTTCGTCATGTTAATGCCGTAACGTTGTAATACCAATAAAGTTGCTACCAAAGACCCCGCTTCTTGTGAGGTTGACATGATCAGTGTGGTTTTTGCCGGAATCTGTGGCGACACCTCTACTGATTTGCGTGCAACAATAATAAAACGAGTGTGGTTTTCTGTTTGGTTGGCAATATTGCCTTTAATCGACTGTAGGCCATATAGCTTTCCGCTTGAAGCATTACCGATGGCGGCGATGTCTGAGCGGTTCAACTCACGTACCTTTTGCATTGCATCAGCGGTGCTTGCGCATGTTTCGAGCTTCACACCTTTTAAGCGACCGATAAATTCACTGCATTGTTGGTGTGGCTGAGGGTGAGAGTAAAGCGTTGTGATATCTTCTAAGCGAATGTCAGATGTTGCAACTAAACAGTGCTCAATAGGGAGAGTTAGTTCACCGACAATATAGAGCGTGGTGTGTTGAAGCAAATCATACACTTCATTAATTGAGCCAGAACTGGTGTTCTCAATCGGCAATACACCAAAGTCAGCATGGCCAGATTCCACCGTATTAGCGACTTCTTTAAAACCTTCACAGTTTAGCTCAATGAGCTCGGTATTTTTGCGACTGAAATACTCGCGGCTAGCAAGGTGAGAGTATGAACCTTTAGAACCAAGAAAGGCAACTCGCGCTAGTGGTTTACGGCTTTGCTCAGGATTAGCGAGGTTTTGTAAATATGACTGCTGAAGCAGAACAGAGTCTTCAATGATGGTGTGGAACAATTTGGTAATGTATTGCGCATCGAGTTGGTATTTATTTTGACCATTATCGATGAGCTTAACCAGTAGTTGTTGCTCTCGCTCTGCATCACGAACGGGTTTGGATGTCTCTACCTTGCTCTTGGCAACTTCAATACTCATTTGGCGACGCTCAGAGAGTAGCTGTAGCAATTGGTCGTCGAGCTCGTTTAGACGGAGTCGAATTTCGTCGAGCGAGTATTTTTGTTTAGTCATCCTATTTTCCTTACATAAAAAAACCTCCCTTTGGGAGGCTTTCTGTTCGTTTTTGACTTATCTTGCGAAACGAGTGAGCCTCCAAAAGTTATTGGAGAAAAAACAAGTCAAAAAAGAACAGAGTGTTTGATGTCATAAATCATTTATTTTTAGTGGGTTCGTAAACACAATAAGCAACCGAGTTTTCAGCGTCAAGCAAAAAAATAGCGCCTTTCGGCGCTATTTTTTATGGTTTTCTTTACTCCGCTTCTTCCAATTCTGGTTTGTCTGCTCGACGAGCTTCTGGTTTGTGGCGTAGTTTGTTTAGCTGACGTTCTAGTTTCTGTTCTACCTCGTTAACGGCAGCGTATAAATCTTCATGTGTTGCTGAGGCGACTAGCTTTCCTTTTGGAATGGTAATTACAGCCTCGAATTTCTTCTGTTTGTTCGGTTCTTCGCTAAAGCTTGCTTGGCATCCGATGATGTCCACTTGCCACTTTTCTAGCTTTTTAAACTTGCTCTCAATGTGATTGCGGATTGCAGAGGTGATGTCGATATTTTTGCCAGTGATGTTTACTTTCATAGATGTTTTCCTCTGTTGCATCCCTCATGGGTTAACTCCAGATTACTCATCCATACCTAAATAAATGTGATTCAGATCATGCTTTTGGGTGGGTTTTTAGCGATGGAATTCAATTGTGATCCAACTCAAAATGTCTTTAGATAAGCGCATAAAAATGCTTGAGAAACTTTGAAAACGCTTTAGATTGGGAGTTGTACGTTGCTAAAAATCATTCGCTTTTTAGGGACTTCATTCGACCTCAATAAAACCGCTGTTTAATCTTTACTCACTTTGTCTTTGTGATTTAGTTCACGATCGAATCATCATCTATAGCTTTGGTTAATTTGGAGCAGATTAGATGGCGAATAAATATCCTTTCTTCTTAGGTGAAACGCAAACGGCTCAAGCTTGTGCAGAATTAAGTCTGTTAGCTTCAAATATGCAAGGCATTATTCACCGTTTTAAAGTTGCGTAAGACGAAAAGTCACATAATGGAGCGCATTTGATGCGCTTTTTTTGTCGATTATATTTTTTAATCTCTCTTTTTAGTGAATTCAGTCTAAATGACCCAATGGTTCGATAATGGATAATTAGGTCTGGGTCTGTTCAATAGAGTGGTTGGTTTCCCACTTTCTTGGAGATTATTTTGGCTTTAGCAAGAGAAGATATCTTGTTTTTTTAGCATGTACGATTCTGCAAATATACATTCTGTATTGGAACTAACATCCTTAATTGGAACCTCTCAAATCATAAACCGTGAAGTGCGACGAGTCTTTGTTTTATTTAATTCTTAATTAATTCATTTAAGCGATATAACGCGCTACTTAAATTTCTTTTTTGTGAAATTTAATTCTTAAAATTGGTTTTTTAGTAAATTTATCGGTGGTTAGTAATGAGATTTAAAGACTTTAAAGTTAAAAATAAGGTCGCTGCTATTTTTGTCGCTATTTCTTTGGCCGTAATACTACAGATTGCATTTATGGTTAAACAAATAAGTAACGTTAGAGATTCTATGCTGGTTTTTTCAGATGTTAGTGTCCCAAGTGTTTTGTTAGTCAAAGATATGCAAATTAACCTTGAAGAGATAAGACGTGATCAATATGCCTTACTGTCTAATCCTACGCATGAACTGGTTCCAATTTGGTTGGATAACATGGTTAATTTTCAAGCTCAGCTTGAACAGAGGTTATTTGATTATCAGAGTTATGTGTGGGATGAGAAAGAGCGTGAATACTACGATAAAGTGGAAGTAAACTGGAGAGAATATTTAGAGCAAATAGAAAGCTTTCGAACAGCGTTTAGTGCTGGAGAAATAGGGAAAGCAGGTCAATTGACGATTGATGGATATGAGGATTATCAAATTGCTTTTAAATCTCTGACAGAGTTAGAGGGATTAAACCGGGACTTCATTGCAGATAAGAGGGCGCTGGCGAATGAACAGGTGGTTCAAACCTTTACGGTTAGCTTTATAGGTATCGCTTGTGTTCTTACTTTTATGGTTTTTGCAGGGTGGGGGTTAACTTTACAAGTGTGCTCACCTCTTGTCCGTGTGATGGCGCTAGCTCAAAGCATTACCAATGGTGATTTAACACAAACGATTGATAGAGAAAAAATTGGTAATGATGAGTTTGGTAAGTTAGCCGATACGTGCCAAAAAATGCAAGATAACCTTAAGTCAATTATAGAGCAGATCGCGAGCTCGTCTACACAGCTAGCGAGTTCAATTGAAGAGGTAAGCGCAGTTTCGACTCAGACAGAGCAAGGCATGGTGAGTCAGCAAAGCCAATTATCCTTGGTTGCAACAGCTATGACTCAGTTACAAGCAACGGTTAATGAAGTTGCAGCTAATACTGAAGAAGCGTCGAATGCAGCGATGATTGCAAATGACAATATAAATGATGGGACCAAGAGCATTAGAGAAGGAATAAACCAGATCTCTCATGCCCAGCAAGTCGCTGAGTCTACAGGAGATATGGTTACTAAGCTTGAAAAAGATTCTAGTGACATCAGTATGGTTGTTGATGTCATTCAAAGTATCGCAGAGCAAACAAATTTGCTTGCTTTAAACGCAGCGATAGAGGCTGCTAGAGCGGGTGAAAAAGGCCGTGGTTTTGCTGTTGTTGCCGATGAGGTCAGAACGCTAGCGGGGCGAACCCAGAGCTCTACTGAAGAGATTGTTGCGATAATCAATCAATTACAAGAGCGAGCAATGCGAGCTGTAGAAGCGACAAATCAGAGTTGCGATATAATCAATCAATGTAATGAGCAGTCGACAGTTACAGGAACAACGATAGGAGACATAAGTTCTTCCATTGAAAATATTGCGAATATGAACATTCAGATCGCTAGTGCATGTAGTGAACAAAGTTCTGTTTCCGAAGAGTTGCAACGAAATGTAGACAATATTCATCATTCATCGACTGAAGTTGCTGCTGGTGCAACACAAACGGCTCAAGCTTGTGCCGAGTTGAGTCAGTTAGCTTCTAATATGCAAAATATTATTCATCGTTTTAAAGTGGCGTAATGACCCATCTTAGTATGGGCCATAAATATAAAATAAAAAGCTCACCGAGTGGTGAGCTTTTTAGCATCAGCTGAGCTTAAAGCGGGTTTTTCGATATCAATTGTCGAGTGCGATTGGCAGCTTCCGTTAAGCCTAATTCTTCGTAGGCTTCTAATTGAATCTCTAATGATTTACGCGCCGCTACCGTGTCAGGGTAGGTTTTCTGCAACTCTTGGCAGCGGTTGATTGCTGCAATCCACGCTTCACGACGAAGATAGAAATCAGCGGTTGCTAAATCGTATTCGGCTAAGCGGTTTTTAAGTGCGTACATACGTTTTTGCGCATCTTTTGCGTAGGCACTTTCTGGGTAACGCTCAAGTAATTTTTTGAAATCAGCGAACGCTGCTTTTACCGGTTCAGGGTCGCGGTCACTACGATCAATGCTGAATATATCGTGCATAAAGTTTCGGTCTTGCGCCATATGGGTTAGACCGCGCATGTATAAAATCCAGTCGAGTTTTTCGTGCGTTGGGTTTAAACGCATAAAACGTTCAATTGTTGCTAGACCCAATGCCAAATCATCGTTTTTGTAGTAAGCGTAGATAAGGTCAAGCTGAACCTGCTCAGAATAAGCACCGAATGGGTAACGTGAATCTAATGCTTCTAGTTTTTCAATCGCGGTCATCCAGCTACCGCTTTGAAGAGAAATTTGAGCATCAGAGTAAAGCTCTGATGGTGGTACATCCGGGACGATTTGTTCACTGCCGCTGCTGCAGCCTACTAATAGAGTTAATGCTAAAAGCCCAGATAAAGTATGCTGTTTCATGTCAGGAGTCGATTCCTTGAAGTAAATAATTCTGTCGCTTCCGTTACTTTCTTGTCGGTAGCAGATACAATGGTGCAATATTCTTCCACACTCGTGACAATTAGTCTCACAGTTTTTGAAAAAGTTCGATATGGCTCAGCAGATTGAATTAACTAATACAGTAAAAGATAGCCAATTAGGTCAACGTCTTGACCAAGCTATCGCCGAAATTTTTGCCGACTTCTCACGTTCGCGACTAAAAGAATGGTTGCTAGCGGGTAAAGTTCAAGTTGATGGTGAGGTAGTAACCAAGCCAAGAACCAAAGTAATGGGCGGCGAAATTATTACCCTGCAAGCGGAACTTGAGGATGAAGAGCGCTGGGAAGCGCAGGATATTCCGTTGGATATTGTTTATGAAGATGACGACATCATCGTAATCAACAAACCACGTGACTTTGTAGTACACCCTGGTGCTGGTACACCTGATGGTACAGTGCTTAATGCATTGCTGCATCATTACCCAGCAATTGCTGAAGTACCTCGTGCAGGTATTGTTCACCGTCTTGATAAAGATACGACAGGTTTGATGGTCGTTGCGAAGACAGTGCCTGCTCAAACACGTTTAGTGCGTGCGCTGCAAAAGCGTAAAATTACTCGTGAGTATGAAGCGATTGCGATTGGTCGTATGACCGCTGGCGGTAAAGTTGATCAACCTATTGGTCGTCACTCAACTAAGCGCACGTTGATGGCGGTTGCGCCATTAGGTAAACCAGCGGTGACTCACTACCGAGTTGCGGAGCACTTCCGTGAACATACGCGTATTCGTCTGCGTCTGGAAACCGGTCGTACTCACCAAATCCGTGTGCATATGTCTTACCTGCAGCATCCGCTACTTGGTGATACTGCTTATGGTGGTCGTGCTCGCATTCCACAAGGTGCAACTCAAGAGCTAACGGATATGATTCGTGCGTTTGATCGTCAAGCACTGCATGCGGTTATGCTTCGTTTTGAGCACCCAGTTACCGGCGAAGAGCTTGAGTTCCATGCTCCTGTCCCTAACGATATGGTCGTTATGACAGAAGCGCTGCGTAAAGATGCTGAAGAGCATGGTCTAGAAGAAGACTACTAAACAGTTGTAATCGAGGTTAGCTATGTCTTTCTTAATGCCAAATTGGAAAGTGCCATCCCATGTAAAGGCGATTGCGTCGACGCGCCAAGGTGGTTTTTCAACGAATGAGTATTTAGGGCTTAACCTAGGTACTCATGTTGGAGATGATGCTGATCTTGTTGCTCGTAATCGAGCGCAGCTTGTTGAACTGGCCAAAATGCCGAGTGCACCAGTTTGGCTCAATCAAACTCACTCAACCAAAGTTGCCGACGTTATAGCGCCAACTTCAGAGATACTTGATGCCGACGGCGCTTATACGAGCTCGACAGGTGTTGTATGTTCAGCGATGACAGCGGATTGCTTGCCGGTACTCCTTACCGACAGCAAAGGCACACAAGTCGCAGCGGTTCATGCTGGCTGGCGTGGCCTGGCTAACGGTATTATTGAAAACGCCGTAGAGAAATTCTCGGGTGAAGTAATGGCTTGGCTTGGCCCTGCCATTGGGCCAAACGCATTTGAAGTTGGTGAAGATGTACTTAACGCATTTTCAGACTTTGATGCGCAAGCAATTAAAGCATTTAAGCCAACGGGGCAGCCTGGTAAATGGTGGGCGAATATGGATGAGCTAGCCACGCAGCGATTAAACAAGCTAGGGGTTACGCAAGTCTTTACTAGCGGCCTATGTACCTATTCAGACCCTGAGCGTTTTTACTCTTACCGACGCGATGGCGTGACTGGTAGGCAAGCCACTTTTATTTGGCTTGAATCCCGCTAAATAACTCATAGAAGGCTGACTGATGTCAGCCTTTTTGTTATCTGCGCAAATGTTTTCGTTTTTGCTTCTGATACCCTTGAAATTCTTGTGGTCAGTATCCATCTTTTGTTTTGATTAATAGAATTTTTCCGTCGAGGTTAGGAAGGTTGGTATGCGTCTAGACAGGTTTACTAGCAAGTTTCAAATCGCTATATCTGACGCGCAGTCATTAGCGTTAGGTCGTGACCATCAATATATAGAGCCAGTGCATTTAATGGTGGCACTGATGGATCAAAATGGCAGTCCCATTCGTCCATTACTCACCATGCTTAATGTCGATATCACTCATCTTCGCTCAAAGCTAAGTGAAATCTTAGATCGCCTACCTAAGGTAAGCGGTATCGGTGGTGATGTTCAGCTTTCCAGTGGCATGGGGACATTATTTAACCTATGCGATAAAGTCGCGCAAAAACGACAAGATAGCTATATCTCGTCTGAGGCGTTTCTACTTGCGGCGATAGAAGACCGAGGCCCTTTAGGCGCGTTATTAAAAGAAGTTGGCCTGACTGAAGCAAATTTATCTGAAGCGATAGACAAGATCCGTGGTGGTCAGAAAGTGAATGACCCCAATGCAGAAGAACTTCGCCAAGCGCTTGAAAAGTTCACCGTCGATCTAACCGAACGTGCCGAACAGGGTAAGCTTGACCCTGTTATTGGTCGAGATGATGAAATTCGTCGCACCATCCAAGTTTTGCAGCGTCGTACCAAAAATAACCCCGTAATTATTGGTGAGCCGGGTGTTGGTAAAACCGCGATTGTTGAAGGTTTAGCACAGCGCATCATCAATAACGAAGTGCCTGATGGTCTGCGCAATAAACGCGTATTATCATTGGACATGGGCGCGTTAGTTGCGGGTGCTAAATATCGTGGTGAATTTGAAGAACGTTTGAAGTCGGTACTGAATGAGCTTTCTAAAGAAGAGGGCAATGTCATTCTGTTTATCGATGAGATTCATACCATGGTCGGTGCGGGGAAAGGTGAAGGTTCGATGGATGCAGGTAATATGCTAAAACCTGCTCTTGCTCGAGGTGAACTGCATTGTGTGGGCGCAACAACCTTAGATGAATACCGTCAATATATAGAGAAAGACCCAGCGCTCGAGCGTCGTTTCCAAAAAGTGCTGGTGGATGAACCTAGTGTTGAAGATACCGTAGCAATCTTACGAGGTCTAAAAGAGCGCTATGAGTTGCACCATCATGTAGAAATCACAGATCCAGCGATTGTCGCGGCGGCGAGCCTGTCTCATCGTTACGTATCGGATCGACAACTACCAGATAAAGCCATCGACTTGATCGATGAAGCTGCTTCCAGCATTCGGATGCAAATTGACTCTAAACCAGAATCTTTGGACAAGTTAGAGCGCAAAATCATTCAACTTAAAATTGAGCAGCAAGCACTGAGCAATGAGCATGATGAAGCGAGCGAAAAACGCTTAGCAACATTAAACGAAGAGCTGCAAGAGAAAGAACGTGAATTTGCTGAGCTCGATGAAGTGTGGAATGCAGAAAAAGCTGCACTGTCTGGTACACAACATATTAAAGCCGAGCTTGAACAAGCGCGTATGGATATGGAGTTTGCGCGTCGTGCCGGTGACTTAAACCGAATGTCTGAGCTGCAATATGGTCGAATCCCTGAACTAGAGAAGCAGTTAGACTTAGCGACTCAGGCTGAAATGCAAGAGATGACCTTATTGCGCAATAAAGTCACCGATGTAGAGATTGCCGATGTGCTGTCGAAGCAAACGGGTATTCCTGTTTCAAAAATGCTCGAGGCAGAAAAAGAGAAGTTACTGCGCATGGAGCAGGTGCTCCATAAACGCGTTATTGGTCAAAAAGAAGCGGTTGAAGTGGTATCCAATGCGATTCGCCGTAGCCGAGCGGGGCTATCTGATCCTAATAAGCCAATAGGTTCTTTCCTATTCTTGGGCCCAACGGGTGTAGGTAAAACGGAATTATGTAAAACGCTAGCCAGCTTTATGTTTGACAGCGAAGATGCCATGGTTCGTATCGATATGTCTGAGTTTATGGAAAAACACTCAGTCGCTCGTTTGGTTGGTGCGCCTCCTGGTTATGTGGGTTATGAAGAAGGTGGTTACCTAACCGAAGCGGTTCGTCGTAAACCTTATTCAGTGATCTTGCTTGATGAAGTGGAAAAGGCGCATCCAGATGTGTTCAACATTCTATTACAAGTATTAGATGATGGCCGTTTGACTGATGGCCAAGGCCGTACTGTAGATTTCCGCAATACCGTGGTGATCATGACATCGAACTTGGGCTCATCAAGAATCCAAGAAAACTTTAATGCGCTGGATTACCAAGGTATCAAAGACCAAGTGATGGATGTCGTCACAAAACACTTTAGACCCGAGTTCTTAAACCGTGTCGATGAAAGTGTTGTATTCCACCCATTAGGACAAGACCACATTAAGTCTATTGCCGCTATTCAGCTATTACGTTTGGCGAAACGTATGGAAGAAAGAGGTTATCATCTAGAAGTATCTGAGAAAGCGCTAGATATGATCGCTCAAGTGGGCTTTGACCCAGTCTACGGCGCTCGGCCATTGAAACGCGCAATTCAGCAAAGTGTTGAGAACCCGTTAGCGAAAGCCATCTTATCTGGCCGAGTGATTCCAGATAAAACCGTGAAGTTGGTGGTCAATAACGATCAAATCATTGCGCATCAGTAGTGGTTTAAAAATCCGTTCAATAGATAAAGGGGCTTTTTAGCCCCTTTTTGTTTGATTTTTGATGGTTTTGTTTAATTAGTATTCGAACGACGCTAAAAGTGATAAATAATTGAAAATTGCTATTGTGTTCGGAGATAAACTACCTATAATGCGCCTCCGTTGTCACGGTAAACCAAGCAAGTATGCAGGCAACGAAGGCGGCGAAAGTTAATCAGTTAACTTTCAGAGAAATAACTAAAAAAGTGTTTGACACGATTGGTTATCTCGCTAAAATGGCCGTCCTGTTTGAGTGAAGCTCAACAGAATGTTCTTTAACAATTTAAACCTATCAATCTGTGTGGGCACTCGTTGATGATAATCC
>NZ_JAPPTI010000009.1 GCF_027587025.1 Vibrio sp. LaRot3
TATATCCAAATGCTTCCCTACCTTTAGAAAGAAAAGATTCAGGCGTGCCTATTGTTCGTCCTGGATTACATGTTGAATCTTATAATGACTTTGACCCACTAAAACACGTTATTGTCGGTATTGCTGACAACCAACATATTCCTGAAGCTTGTCCAGCAAGTAATGAGAAAATTCCTGCTGATTCTCCAATGCGTGGCAGCAAAGCTGGTCGTCGTACACAGGAGTCGATTGACCGAGCAAATGAATGCCTAAACGGCTTCGCAAAAACACTTGAAGATCGTGGCATCATTGTTGACCGCCCGGGAGCTGTTGACTGGCACCAACGAATCACCACCCCTGATTTTTCAATCAGTTCTGGTTTCGGTGTTATGCCTCCACGCGACTGCCTATTAACTATGGGTAAAAGCATCCTAATGGCACCAATGAGCTTCCGAAGCCGCTACTTTGAGTACTTGGCTTACGTTGACTTATTGCGTGAATACTTTGAATCTGATCCGGAATGTATCATCGAGCAAGCGCCTCGCCCTCGTCTATCAGACGACAGCTTCCGTATGGATTATGTGGCTGCGTACGAAACGTTAACTGATGAAGAAACCATGGCTCGCTCACTCAGAAAAGAGTACAGCACCAAAGAGACTGACATCTTATTTGATGCCGCCGATGTCATGCGCTTGGGTAAAGACATCTTCGTTCAACACGGCTTAACAACGAACTTAGCGGGTATTCGTTGGATCAAGCGTAAGTACGAGCCTCAAGGCTACCGTGTACATACATTAAGTTTTGAAGATAACCACCCAATTCACATTGACGCGACCTTCTGTCCGTTACGCCCGGGCTTGATGTTATTGAACCCACACCGTCCACTATTTAAAGGACAACGCGACATCTTCGAGAAAAATGGCTGGGAAATTGTTGAAGCGGTTGCTCCTGCATGGGATACCCCACCACCACTATGTTACTCAAGCACATGGCTATCAATGAACACATTGATTCTTGACCACAAAACCGTGTGTGTTGAAGCAACTGAAACCGGACAAATGGAGCAGTTCGACAAACTCGGCTTCGAAGTTATCCCTATTGATCTTCGCGATGCTTATGCATTCGGTGGTGGTCTACACTGCGCGACTGCCGATGTATGGCGTGAAGGTAGCTGTGAAGATTACTTCTCAAACCAATTCTTTGGCGCTCATAGTGTTGAGCACTGGGAATACTAGGCTAATTATCTCCTTTTTGGGTGGCAACTTTGCCACCCTTTTTTATATCCATTCAAAAAAGCGCTTTACCTCAAGTTAGGCTGAGGTTTTATAGTCCTTGTCATTCAACGGAAACAACCAATTTGAAACCTAAAAGGAATGACAATGAAGACTATAATTCTCTTTTCCAGCGCCAATAAGCAAGGTAACACCGCCCAAGCCATCGCCGCTCTAGAAGTTGACCACGCTGTCGACCTGATTGATATTGACCAACTTTCTATCTCCCCTTTCAATTATCAAAGCGACTACCCAAACGATGATTTTTACCCTTTGGTAGAGAAAATACTTAACGCTCAAAACATCGTTTTTGCCTCACCCGTCTACTGGCATAGCGTCACCGCTCCAATGAAAGCGCTGATCGATCGCATGACAGAGCTACTGGAAGTGCCCGAATTCAAACCCAAGGCGAGAGCATTAGCAAGCAAGCGTGCCTTTGTATTGGCTAGCTCTGCTAGCCCTGAGCTATGCCCGATCTTTTCTGGATTCTTTGAAAGACTGTTTGCTTACTTTAATATGGAATTTGGTGGGGCGTTACATGCAGCAAGTCGAGATGGATTTTATGTTGACCCTCAGCAGCTTGCGCAGTTCAGCGCCAAGCTGAATCAGGCTTAATCAAAGAGACAATTAACGATGCATTCAACCATCCAACAATATTTGCAAACGCTCGCTATTGATCGTCAATTGACGGGCTTAGACCTTGTCACGCAGATCATCAAACGCCATTTAGCCACATTGCCATTTAGCAGTATTAACCCGTTGCTAAAACAGCCACTTAGCCTAGAACTCGATCAGATTGGCCAACGCTTATTAACTGATAAAACCGGTGGTTACTGCTACGAGCACCACAAGCTACTCTTTGAAGCCTTAGAACATTTAGGGTTTGAAGTGCAAAGGCTGAATGCACGGGTTCTACTTAAATCGGATAATGGCCCAAGAACACACCGAACCACTCTATTGCATTGGCAAGACAAGCAATGGTTACTCGATGTCGGTTTTGGTATTTCAACACCTAGAATACCGATTCCACTCAATGGAGAGAGCGTGCATGACAATGATCGACGCTATTTCATTGAACCATCGGCGCACAATGGTTTTACCTTGATGTGGCAACATGATGATCAAGACGCTCAGCCCCTCTATCGTTTTGATTTAGCCGAGGTAACAGAAGCAGATTACCAAATGGGCCACTTTTACTGCTCTCAATACCCGGAGTCTGCCTTTACTCAGCACCTTGTGGTCTCAAAGCTCTCTCATCATCATCGCTACCTGCTACGCCATTTAGCATTCAGTCAAACGGATTTACGTACTGGTAAAGTAGAGGAGAGCTACATCACCGATGCCGAGCAATTAAGACAAGTCTTAAAACAGTCTTTCGATTTACACGTGAGTAAAGAGCAAGCAAAAGCACTGTTTGTCAGCCAGTATCGAATGGAATAACAGTGGTGGAGAGACCCTAGAAGAATTTGCTGCGAGTGAGATCATTGCAAACACACTCACCTTATCGTCACAGTAAGTATCAAGAAATCAAAGGGTAAGTACGAAGAAATAAAATAGAGCCCTTAGGGGGAAGGGCTCTAGAGTTAGGAGCATATTTCAGGTTTAGTTATGCAACCACTAGTGTCGCTGCGTTTTTCATTGCCTCTTTGGTTGAGCATTCAACCACATTGGCATTGGCAAAGCGGTGAGCATCTTTCACTTGAATATCATGAGCCAAAATCACCAGTTTCGCGTTCGCTACATCTAAATCGGTAATTCGGTTTTGAACACCATTTTGACCTTGGGTTTCAACTTTAATCTTCAGACCAGCTGCCACGCCTGCTTTTTCTAGCGCTTTAGCTGCCATGAAAGTGTGCGCTACGCCAGATGGGCAGCAAGTAACCGCAACGATGTCGTACTCGCCTTCACCTGCTACTGGAGCCGCTTGAACAGGCGCTACTTGCACTGCTTCTTCTTCTGACTCTTCTTCCGCAACAGGTTTCCAGAAGCCAACGATCACTGCCGTTGTTAATGAGCCTAGAGCGATACCAACCACGTACATTGGGATGTTGCTTGATACAGGCGCCGTAATCAGACCGCCCCATGGAGCGTGAAGCAGCACATCAGTCAAGAAGCCAAACACACAGCCAACGATACCACCGGCTACGATTGATGGTAGAACGCGCATTGGGTCATTTGCTGCAAATGGGATAGCACCTTCAGAGATACCAATAGAACCCATGATTGCTGCCGCTTTACCTGCTTCTTGTTCTTGTTTAGTAAACTTCTTCTTGAATAGGAAAGTTGCTAGCGCCATGCCTAGTGGCGGCGTACAAATCGCAATACCTACACCGCCCATTAGCCAAGGTTGAGTATCTACCTGAGTTTGAGCAAATAGCGTTGCTACTTTGTTGATTGGACCGCCCATATCAAACGCTGTCATACCACCAAGAATCGTACCTAGCACCACTTTTGATGCGCCAGCCATTGATGCCAAGAACTCGTTCATTGACGCCATAAACAGCTTGATTGGCTCACCAATACCCCACAACACGATACCCGCAGAAATAAGTGTGCCGATAAGTGGGTAGATGAAGTACGCGCCAAGTGCTGTCATGTTAGCTGAAAGTGGGATCTTTTTAAGTTGATGTACTACACCACCAGCAATAAAGCCAGCCACGATACAACCAAGGAAACCACCGCCCATGTCTGCCATGATGCCCGATGCGATCATCGCTGGTGCCAGTGCTGGTTTATCTGCAATTGAGTAACCAATAAAGCCGCCAAGAATGATTGGGAAAAGAACCAGCCCTTTGATACCAATGTTTGAGATGTCTGCTAGCAAACCATCGGCTGGAACGGCACCTTTACCCGATGCCATGACCGCCAATGCCAGCAGTACACCGCCTGCCACGATAAATGGCAGCATGTGAGACGTACCGAACAATAGATGCCCTTTCATTGTACTGAGGAGCTTTTTAAAATCGCCACTGTCGTTAGTGGCTTGTGCTGTTAGAGTGCTCATAGTGTGTGACCTTATGAATTAATTAGAATTTCTAGGATCTGAATTTCATCTTTCGCGTTATGGATATTTTCAATAAACGTCTCTTCAAATTTGCTGAACAGCTCTTGAAGAACGTAAATGTGGTGGTCTGCGCCGTTGTCTGGTGAAGCAATCATGAAGAACACCGTTGGTTTCACGCCGTCTTCATCACCGTAATCAATACCTTCACACTTTACGCCTACCGCTATTGCAGGCTCGATAACCGCGTTGCTCTTAGCGTGAGGGTATGCAATGCCATCCATTGAAGTGACACTTAGCGATTCACGCGTCAGGATGTCGTCTAAGAAAGCCGCTTTGCTGTTAATTCGTTGGTTGTCGAGCAACATTTGAGCGAGCTCTTCAAACACTTCAGCTTTGGAAGTCGCGCTTAGCTCACGTTTGATTAATTGGGCATTGGTTAATTGGGTAAGCATGATTTAACTCTTTTATATTTACTTGATGAGTTAAATTTAAAAGAACAAAGCGACTTCAGAAATAGGAATAAAAGGCCATAAATAGTATTTTTGTATCATGGATTTTGAAGTGTGAACTATGTCCTATATAAAATAGCAGACAATAAAAAAGCCTCGCTTATTTAAAGCGAGGCTTAATAAATAAAAACATTAATCAATAATAAGCGCGAGCAACACGACCACTGCTGGTTATCTTATATTCTCCGCTCACGGCTGGAATAAATACTGATTGGCCTTTTTCTATACTGCACGTTTCACCATTTAGATGCTCAAGATAAACTGCCGCATCGATTGCCAGTAAAATCTCGGCGCTCTCCACCTCCATTCGGCGCTCTCTTGGACTGATCAAAATGGAAAATTTGAAGTCGGTAACGGGCACCGCATAGTTCAGTGCACCGTGATCGTAGTGCGGCATTAGCAAAATTGAGTCTGACGGGGTTTCCACAAACCGTGTGTTAGCTATCAGCTCCGGTACATCCAGATGCTTGTTGGTCAAACCCGCGCGCAACACATTGTCTGAATTTGCCATGATCTCCAAACCCGTACCTTTGATATACGCATGTGGCGTTTCTGCGTCCAAATACATGGCGTCTCCCGGCTCTAAGGTGACCACATTTAAGATAAGTGGAGCAAACAAGCCAATGTCATTCGGGTATTGATGAGATAGCTCTATAATCTGACTATTTAGAGTGGATGGATTGACCGTCGCAAACTCAATAAGGTCTTGAACTGCCTTCTCTTTTATCTCTCCATCCATCGTTAAAAGTTGCTCAAAAAAGTTCTGTAGACCTTGTGAGTCCGCTGATAAGGCAAACTCTTCTAGCAGAGGTTTTAACGCCGCAGAACCTACCGCTTCAAACAAGCTCAGAATCTCTGGTATGTGTCTAAAGCCATTCATCGCAGTGTATTGCGTAAGCGCATAAACGAGCTCTGGTTTATGATTTGGGTCTTTGTAATTACGATTAAATGCATCAAGCGGCGTGCCTTGACGCTCTTCTTCTGCAAAACCAAACTGCGCGCGTTGTTGGCTGGGATGAACCTGAATCGACAACGCCTTTTCGGCACACAACACCTTGAACAAAAAGGGTAGCTGCGCTGATTGGTGACCTGATTTTTCTCCTAATATCGCACTAGGGTTAGCCTTAATCACCGACGCGAGATCTTGCTGCACATCATTTATCGACACCTTAGAGCAGCCGTTAGGGTGTGCTCCCATCCATAGCTCTGCCTGCGGCACGCCCGCTGTATTTTCAATATTAAACAATTCAGAAAGTGAAGATTTGCAGCCCCATGGGTAGTTCTGAATGACGTTTTCCATTGGGAGAAATAGCAAATGATTAATAATGGTATTATTAAAGTAAGACTCTTCGACAGCGGAAGATAATAAAATAGACATGTTGTTACCTAACAATAAGAACAAGATGCCTTTTAGTTTTGATATTTTATATTCTGTGTAATAGATAAAATAAAATGCATTTACTAGATAATTAATTCACATGCGAGTAAATGTGATTTGTCGCATGATAAATATCTTTATATCACTTTTGAGCACACTGTAATTTAAAGTGATTAACTGGATTTTTGTAACATAGCGAATGAAGTGTGATCTACAGTGATAGACGCGGCATAAGTATCATTGTATATCTATGCGCTCATTCTCTTTGTGCATCTTTAAGTACGTGCTATGAACTTCCAAGTTGTGATTTCATCGGTTTTACAACAGCGCCAATCGAACCAAAACATTTGGTTTGCGGGCGACTTTCACTCTCCCCCGACATTCAGTTATCAGGTTAACTTTCCTAGGCTTGAAATTGTCTTAGACGGTGAATACATCAATGAAATGGAAAGCCATGATCGCAAAGTAGAAAAAATAACAGCAAAAGCAGGGGATGCGTTTTTCATCCCACCCAATTGCTGGAACAAACCGGATTGGGAACAAGGTTGCTCGGTTCTGAGTTTACTTTTTGGCCGCAGCCAACTTGGCCTAAGCTACGTTAGTAAGGTACGTGGTGAAGCTGGATTTAGCGATATTCAAAAACACAGTATCCAGACACGTTCTGGCTTCGCAATTGATAACATCCTAGAAGCGCTGACTTCTCTCTCTCGCGAACAAAACAAAAAGCCGATGGATGAGCTGTTACTTCAAGCGCTGCTGCAATACAGCAATACCATGCTGGATGCCCCTCTCGCCGAACCACAAAACCGCGTTAAAGATCTCTACCAAGGTATTTGTATTTACATTCAAGAGAACTTCCACCGCCCTCTTAACCGAGACTGTATTGCTTCGAGGTTTAGCCTATCGGCCAATCATCTATCACGCTTGTTCAGGCAGCAAGGCCACATGACACTGGCTGAATACATCACACGAGTTCGTATCGATCGCGCCAAATTCATGCTCAAAAAGTACAACTTCAAACTCAATGAAGTCTCTATGCGCTGCGGCTTTAAAGATGTGAACTATTTTTGCCGCGTATTTAAAAACCGCACAGGCAGAACGCCCAGTGAGTATAGAGGTGTGAACTAGCGTATGATTATTAAAACCACGCTTTAACGCCTAAATAAGCCGCGAGGTTAGGTACATTAGTAACGCTTGAAGATCGACGCTACCACGCGTTTTCAGTAGGCGTTCAACGATGTGCTCATTAAGGAGGTTACGAGTGAGTGTGGTCGCCGCGATGATTTGCTCTCGGCTAGGTGTTGATGGCAGTACAAGAGCAATCGCCATGCTTACTGGCCCCATACGCGAGTTCCAATCGATCTCATCTTCTGTCGTAATAACGGCAATCGAAACCTCATCAACACTCTCAAACACCACATGAGGCAATGCGATCCCCGGCGCAACACTGGTTGATGAGCGCTCTTCTCGCTTAATAAACGACAACAATAATTCATCAGGATTTTCTGGATAGATTAGCTTCGCCAAACCTTTTAAACATTCAAACCTCGTTAGAGGCATTTGAGCTTTGGCGTGAAACCAACGAGTTCTGCACTTGGGGCTAATTTGAGGAAAGCGCGCGGTTAGATCTGGCGTGAAATCGTAGGTAATTTGCGAACCGACTAAGACGTAATGCTCAGCCACGAGATCTTTCAATACAAAGCAGGCAAGTTCTGCATCAATGCCGGAGGCCGTGATCTGCACCAAATCACCTTGTTTTAAGGCCACTTGTAGCATCGCGACAGATTTAGATAAATCTGCATCACGGCTTTGCGTAATGTTGATAATACGCAGATGGCTTTTAAACTGACGTGCCAATCGGCAGAGTGGCTGCGCAACATGGCTGGTTGCCGATGAATCTTCAACAAAGAACGTCAGTTGGTACTCTCGGTTCATAGCGATGCCCGTTTAGTTACACATCGCGGCAGTGTTGAATAAATACCTTCTCGACATTAAGCAGTACCTCTTCCATTGGAATATAAACCGTTTTATTAGGGTCAAAACGGTGAGGTTGTTCAATCTCTATATCGGAGACAATCAACACCTTATCGGCGTGTGCAATATCAACGGCTGTCAGTTGATGCTCTACTCCCATCGCACCTTGCGTTTCTACCTTAATGGAAACATTTCGCTTTGCTGCCATCTTAGTCAACGCATCTGCTGCCATGTAAGTATGAGCAATCCCTGTTGGGCACGCCGTTACCGCTACAATCTTCATCGTTTTTCTCTTCGTAAAAAGGTCGGTAATAAAAACAAAACCATTGGATTTTATGAGCAAAACAAAACCAAGAGAAAGCGAAATATCACACTCTCACAACTTGGTTACAAAAATCCAGTTAATGGTTTTTTATTGCTATATATCGTATGGTTTTCTATCGTTAGTCTGTCCATAGTTTGAGCAAGAGTTATCACCATGGACATCACCGATTTCATTGACCTAGACACCATCTGTTTGGACCTAAAAACCACCAGCAAACAGGAGGTTTTCGAAGAGTTGGTTGATATGCTCAATAGCACCGGTAAGCTCGCCAACCGAACCTTGTTCTTAGACGCATTATGGCAGCGAGAATACATCGGTAACACCGGATTTGACGAAGGTATTGCGATTCCTCATGCCAAAAGCGCAACCGTCATTAAACCTTGTGTCGCAATAGGGATTAGCCAACAAGGCATCGATTATGGTTCAGAAACTGGCGAGTCTTCAGACGTCTTTATTATGCTCGCCTCGCCAGACAATAGCGATGAACATCATATTGAAGTACTAGCGCAAATGTCTAGCAAACTGGTTGAAGATGGCTTTGTTACAAAACTGAAGCTAGCCCAAAGCAAAGCTGAGGTGTTGGCACTATTTTCAAGCATGGAACCTGAACAACAACACTCACAAAGAGCACCAGAGCCCGAACAACCAAACTGTACTGCTCCATCCTACTGTTACCCTCTAAGAAGAATCAAAGAACACTTATTGTTTGGCACCTCACACATGATCCCGTTTGTGGTTGCGGGTGGTGTATTGCTTTCTCTCTCAGTGATGTTAAGCGGCCATGCGGGGTTGCCAGAATCAGGCTTACTTTCGGATATTGCAAAAATGGGCCAAGCGGGGCTAACGCTGTTTACCTTGGTACTGGGCGGCTATATTGCTTACTCGATTGCCGATAAGCCGGGCTTAGCTCCGGGCATGATTGGCGCATGGATTACGGTTGAGCACTACGAGACAGGTTTTCTCGGCGCCATCATTGTAGGCTTTGTAGCCGGCTTTACCATTCAAGCCCTAAAACGAATCAAGCTACCTGATAGCATGACGGCCTTGAGTGCCATATTCATCTACCCATTAATTGGCACGTTTATTACTTGTGGCGTAGTGATGTGGGGCATCGGTGCGCCTATCGCATACATCATGGAGCAGATGAACCTAATGCTTGCAGGGATGGCAGGCTCTGGCAAGGTTGTCCTTGGTAGTGTATTAGGCGCGATGACCGCCTTTGATATGGGAGGCCCTATCAACAAAATCGCCACACTGTTTGCTCAAACCCAAATCAATACTCAACCATGGTTAATGGGCGGTGTTGGCATTGCAATATGCACGCCCCCACTTGGTTTAGCGCTCGCGACTTTTCTCTCACCTAAAAAATTTAACCGTGAAGAACGCGAAGCCGGCAAAGCGGCTGGCATCATGGGTATGATTGGTATCAGCGAGGGAGCCATTCCATTTGCTGCCAGTGACCCAGCACGAGTATTACCTGCTGTGATTGCAGGCGGTATGGTAGGCAATGTGATTGGCTTTTCATTCAATGTGATTAACCACGCGCCATGGGGAGGCTGGATTGTATTACCTGTGGTGGATGGTGTAGCAGGTTACATTATCGGTACACTAGCAGGCGCAATCACAACAGCTATTATCGTTATCTTATTGAAAAAGAATGTTGAACAAGCTGATAGCGCCGCCGATAACCTCACCATTGGCAATCAAATTACGGAAGAAGGCATCGCTGATGTACTTGCGGTAACCGCGTGCCCTTCTGGCGTTGCGCACACCTTCTTGGCGGCCCGATCATTAGAAAAAGCTGCCGCGCAACAAGGAATCAAAATAAAAGTTGAAACCCAAGGCGCAAATGGTATCTCCAACCGGATTACCGCCAAAGATATTGCTCACGCTAAGTTGGTGATCTTAGCGCACGATGTCGCAGTAAAAAACGCCTCACGCTTTGATTCAATCCAAGTGGTCGATGTAGAAACCAAAGATGCCATCTATTGCGCCAAAGAGTTAGTGTGTAAGGTTTATAATCGCTAAATCATTAGACGAGTTCTTTATCGCTGTTTAACCGAGTGTTGAAAAAGGGCGTTAGACCAACCTAACGCACCTACTGTAAATTCGATTTCTTAAGCTCAATTATCCCTTAGCAATCAAGATAAAGCTCATTGGTATTTCAATACCCGCCTCTTGGTTGCGATTGTGAGTTTCAGATATATCATGACTGTACTCGATAAATCGGGAAACATTATACCCCTGCTCTATCATTGCCATCATAAGCTCTGAAATTGTCCATACAAACCAATACTGCGTTGTCGTCTCCATATCACTTTTACCTAAATAATCGAGCCCGGTTGTATCCTCATAGGGCTCATTTTTAAAATATGGCTCTATGATTTGTAATGGGTTAACTTCGGTATTGCCGTCAGTTGGCAACATTTCAGTAAATGGATGAATTTCATAAATAAATATGGTTCCACTTGGCCTTAAAATACTCTTTACCTTGGCAAAAAAGACATCGATATCAGAAATCCACCCTAAAGCACCGGAAGTAATGTATACAACGTCAAAACAAGAGTTGTAGTCACTTGGTATTTCATACACATCGGAACAAACATACTCACAACCATTGTTGGTAAGAATGGCCCTAGCTTGAGCCTCTTCAATAGCCAAATCACTGATATCAAAACCAACACAACGTCCTGCCCCCATGTTCTTCAACGACATCAATTCAATACCATTATTGCAGCACAAGTGGGCTATATCCTTACCTTTAAACCCAAGCTTGTTCCACTCTTCTAATTCAGGGCTCTTAATGACTGAATAAGAACTGTCTTGAAATGCATCATCCAGTTTAGCTTTGTTCGCTTTTTGATGTGCAGGCATTATTTGGTTCCAAGCTTTTCGGTTGGATTGAGTAAAATCTTGGATACTACGCTCATTATTTTTCATAATTTGTTCCAATTTATTGAAGATTCAATTGTGCAGCGATCTGTTCTATTTCTTGACGCCATTTTTCCTGCATCTTCGGTTTCTGACACTTAGGTTTACGCAGTAGATCTTCTTCGATCAAGGCTTCTAACTGATATAGCCTTTCCAATATGACCTCCTCCGATTCAATCTCGCTCAGTGGTTGAGGGATATTGGCATCTGCGAGTGCAAGACTCTGTTTGGCTACCGATTGCTCTGGCAATGAATCTATTTCTAAATACAGTTTTTCAAGGTCGTGCCACTCGGTTAGCTCACCGTTACTTATCAACCAAAACCGATTACAGCTTCTTTCGATCAATTCTCGATCATGGCTCACTAGCAGTACCCCTCCTTCAAACTGATTAAGCGCATCACTTAGCTCATCCTTTCCTTCTATATCAAGGTGATTCGTTGGCTCATCAAGCATCAACAAGTGGTACTCTGCCAATGATAGTCCAAGCATTAATAATCTAGAGCGCTCGCCACCACTTAACTCATGTACCCTTTGTGACTGCCTGCCATACTCAAAACCAGCACTTATTAGGGCGATTTTTCGCCTTTCTTCATTTAGGTCGGTAAAGCACTCAAGTGCCTCAATTAAAGTAGCATCATCATCTAACTGCTTTAGGCTTTGATCGTAAAAACCTAAACGGCAAAGAGGATGAAATTGAATACTATGATTATTCATCGCTTTGTCGTTATAGCTCTGCCATAACATCTTTAGCATCGATGACTTACCACTCCCATTGCTGCCAACAATGGCAACTCGATCACCGCTCTTTAACTGCTGTGCCACTACCTGAACCAGTTTTGGAGCTTCAGGAGTAGGTCTAACCGCTAAATCTGAGCATGCAACCAATCGATCTGCCTTTAAGCACTCTCCATTTAATCTAAGCTGCCAAGGCGTGCCTGCTGTGAGCTCGGTCTTTGTTTCTTTTAAACGCTCAACCCGCCGCTCCATGTTTTTCGCTTTTCTAGCCAGGTCTTCGTTGTCATAAATTCGCCCCCAATTAGCTAGTCGTTTCGCGCTTTTCTCAATACGATCAATTTCTTTTTGTTCAGCTAAGTTTCTTTGTTTTGCTGCTTCGTCAACTCTTTGCAGTTCATTTAATGCTTGAGAACAAGGCAACTGAAAATAACTCAGAGTTTTATCCCTAAGTATCCAAGTACAGTTTGTCACTCTATTCAATAAACGCCTGTCATGAGAGACAAGTACAAAGCTACCTTTCCAGTTAAGTAGAAATCGTTCTAACCATAATAAAGTAGGGAGATCGAGGTGATTACTGGGTTCATCAAGTAATAGTAGATCTGGCTGAGAAATCAGAGCTCTCGCTAATAGTAACCGTGTATGTTGCCCACCACTTAATGCGCTTGACGTTAAAAGCCAATCCGCAGGTGTAAACCCCATATCCGAAAGAATTCGTTCAGCTCGCCATTGCTCGGGAATTTGTTCTTCTTTTGGAAGCTTTGCCGTTACCGCCTCGAGCATAGAGAGATTTACCAGTTTTTCTGGCAAATGTTGTTCTACTTGCTCCATCAAGCAGTGACTTGAAAGAGTGATATCTCCAGCATGTGGTTCTTTGCTACCAAAAAGCAGTTGTAACAAGGTACTTTTACCGCATCCGTTATGGCCGACAAGGCCAATGCGGTCACCTTGTTTTAGGGTGAAAGAGAGTGCTTCAAATAAAGTTTTTGAAGGTGTATTAAAGTCAATAGATTGGGCAGATAATAAGGTGCTCATATGCTTACTCAAGTTTTAAGGCGCAAGACGCCTATCGTCAGAAATTTACTGACAATAACCTTGTAAGCTAGAGAGAAGAGACTCTAGTTAGTCTGTGTGATTTGCTACTTCGCTCAAGCTAGGTTATCGCAGCGCAGGGCTGAAAAAACTTGAGCGAGCTTCGTAAGCAAAAACGTATGCAAAAAATAATGCACACTGGTTCATGGGTTACCTCCTTATTGTCTAGTGAGTGATGGTTTACATTTTATCAATTGGGGTTAATAAGTCTACTTATAGAAATTTCACACCCATCAGTGTCATTCGCGGGGCGTCTTGCAACCCGTGAGCTTCGAGACTACCTCTAAGGGTTTTGAACGATAGTTCATGCCATGTACTCAAATGCGCTAATTCGGACTGTGACAACTTCATATTTTTGATACGCTAAGAGCGCTCGCCAAACACTTTAACGAAACCATATACGTGTCAGAATACTCTGATTAACATTAATATGAGCAACCACTATACTTACCTCGCACACATTGGTTTTTCCGAAATTTGCGAGTTTTATCTGTAGGAAAATAAAAAATAAAATAAACCTATCTTTAATTTTTCAAACCTGTATAGTGGCCCTTGCTCTGACAAAGAGTTGTTTCAAGATAAAATATAAAGTAAGTTTTCCAGCGTCATCCTTAGCAAGTCTTCTCTGTATCTCCCTTAATTCTCTATCCTAAAATAATACCTATGTTCAGTGCACCTTAATTTTAATAAGGGGCATAGTATGTCTAATAAAATAATAAAAAAACCCAATCTTTCTAGTAAAAAGATAACTAAACACAACAACTTTTCAAATAATAAAAAAGACGAAATTAACAGCCTACTTCAGAGAATATCAAGTGGTCAACGTGGTGTGGTTTTGGAGATATCATATTGAAGAATAATGGCAGAAAGAAAATTAGGTTTAAACTAAAAAAAGGCAAATCAAATAGCGGAACAGACACCTTAACGCACAGACTAGATTCTACGGCCTAATCATTGCACACAAAGTTGATTGAACCATATAGATAGCAATGAACAAATATAGCTGCATGAAGCAAAGCACCTTCATTGGCTTTTACACCTTACTTTGTCACACCCCCATTACTCAAATTTTGAGATTACTCGATCTATAAATTCGGCTAACTCATTAAAAACACCTTTCATGCTTACAATGAACGGCATTGCCAATTGGCACTCTCTCATTTGCACGATGGCAATTATCGCAATTGGCTGTACGATGCTTCTAAGCAGTAGCCCTGCCAATGCCTTAGCGGACTTCAAAGAAAACGCAGGTATTGCTAGTGGCCTATACACTGCAACAACCTTCGGTGCTGGCGCACTTACCTCTGCGCTTTTCACCAAATTAGTGGACAGCACCAACCTAACTCAAGTGTCTTTGGTTTATGCGCTGAATGCCGCATTCGCTCTCATTATCTTTGCTGTAAATAAAACCGTTAAGCAGGACGCTAAGTAGTGAGCCTCATGTGACACAAGGGGCTGTTTGTTTACAGCCCTCTATGCTAAATCAGTGCCTTTGCGTCCTTGAGTTGTGAAACCTGACGTAACAATGCTTCCGTAGCAGTATCGATTTTTTCAGGGTTCGTTTTGATGGAAAGAGCTTCTTTAGGTTTTTCATTTAAAAAATAAGCGATTCGCTCCGCATTGGCTCCTGATGGGTGCGGTAAACCACTTAGCACTTGGTTTGATTTAATCACGCCGCTTTGTACACAAAATTGAAGCGCCTCTTCAACCTTTGGCCCAAGAGGAACATAGATAGTGTCATCAGCGAAGTTTTCAAACTCCGTAAGTAAATGTGTTTCGAGCTGATTACGTAACACGGGGTTAGACAACATTGAAGGTGTACCACTGTAATTCTTCCCTGCCTTAAATACAGGGTACCTTAGAGCAGATGTGTAGTGAACCAAATGACTGCTTTTGCCAAACAATTCTGATGTCGTTGAAAGACCTAATACTTGATTAATACCGACAAAATCGAGTAAACGGATTAAGTTTGAACGCATTGGCCCACCAAAACTCGCCGTATTCTTCGCTGCAAGTTTGGCTTCCTCAATCGAAGCGCCGTTTTTAAGCTGTTTGGTTGCTTCTTCTAACGCCAAAACCGCTTGCTGAAACCCTGGGGTGATACCACATATAACAATCTTTGCATTGGCATTAATGTAATCGAATGGTGCGTAGTACACTGAAATATTTCCCGATTGTTCAAGCAATAGGCTATTAGGTAACTCTTTGTTACCAATGCGAAGTTCAAGGGATTTAAGCGTATCCAAATAGTTTTCGAACATAATATTAATCTTTTAGAGAGTTGGGGTAAAAAGATAGAAAAATTGAGTATGAATATAGATAGGCTCAACCTACAGCTTTAAACAGCAGGCTAACTGTCGCGCACTCATACTTTTACAAATAGTGAATATCGATGAATTATTGAGATTTATTCTCTGTGTTTAACAGCGTTTCTGTTCTTCTACACTTTAACTCTTTTGCAAAATCTAGACCTAAGTTGATACGCCCTCTCCGTCGTTGAGGCTGAATTTTTATGGTCGCAACGATATTGTCATTTTCATCTAACAGAAGTACTGACTCATTCACTTTTCTCGAAATAGAAAGCATACGTTTAGCCCTCTACATTTGATATTGATTGATAATCAAGACCACGAGTAGGAACGAATTTACGTTTTTTAAAAAGCTTAACTCTCGCCTCCTCAATAGGAATAATAGAATTATTGCCCTCTTTGATAACCTTGAGCGGGTTTGCTTTATTACAGATTTCATTTCTAACAGCACCCACATGGCTAAACCCCGCTAAGAGCGCATACTCTAACGTTGTTAAATCCGTCGGATGCGACAAAGGAAATAACGAATTTGCAGAAAACTCTTCTTCAATATCGATATTTAGATCGAGCTTTAATCTTGCTAAGACTTTATAGGCAAGCTGTTTACCCAATTGTTGTATTGCGAGATCCTCATTTCCGAACGTACCAGCGTGAACCAGAAAAGCATCACATAGGCTAGTCCACCTAAAAACTTGCATTAATGGGTCATGGTAGTGACCTGCTTTGATCTCATCATAGTTAAGTCCAAATTCAGCATACTCCCAAAGGAAAAACATGGTTTCTCCTAGGTATGATTTTTTCACTGCTGCGACTTCTTCAACACTGTTATTCCAGTGGATAAACAGTTCATCAGGCCACTCACCTGTATTAGCGAGAGCTGCTGTTTGATTGATACAAGTTAGTGTGTAGTGACTGTATTCGTTTAAGTCATCAAGACTGATTGAACTTAACAACTTCTCATTTTTGTTCGTAGATTTTTTCATCAAAGTAGCGAATCTAAACAATTTATTACGTTGACAGCATCATAATTCTTTATTTATGATGTTGTCAACGTAATAAATTAATGTAAAAACCGATGAAAAGAATAAATGATCTAGACGCAGTTAAGATTTTGAACAACTCAGAGCCACTGGTACAGCTACATAGAAAAGACAACACAAACAAATTTTGGTCGTATAAGATGCGTAGTGGGAGTCTTGCTGAATTCGCGTTCGATCCAAACACAAAAACCAAGCTGATCGTGAGATTTGATCAAATGCCGCCTCGTTTAGCAGGTGTGGGCAAAGTTGAGGACATTAGAAATAAAAGTGTGTCCACTGCGCTGAAAAGAGTGTTTTCAGGTAGAGAGCATGTAGCAAAATACAAAGCTGAGATTGAAAGTGAAGAGTGCTTACTGGCAACTTTAAAGGCACTCCGTTGATAGTGCATGACTTACCAATTAGGTGGCGTACTGGAACTCGTATTAAACATGAGCCGCTCAGCATGACAGAGACGCAAGGTTCAAATTGAACATCATCACGAATCACATGCGCTCCAAGACTCAGCCATACTGTTGGGTCTTTTCTTTTTAAGCTCAAATTCTAGATATGAGAATGCCTAACCCATTATGAAAAAATTATCGGTTTAACGAGGAAACAAAAATAGAAATAGGTAAGTAAACTAGGGGAGATTTACTGAAGGTATTAATGAACGTCTATGCGCTGCATAGCGTGGAGGAAAACAAAAGATCTCACTCCACTGGGGAGCAAGATCTCTATGATATGCTTACAGTACTGTAACGTCAGCAGCTTGTGGGCCTTTGCCACCTTGCTCTACGTTAAAAGATACTTTTTGGCCTTCAGTTAGAGTTTTGAAGCCATCGCTAACAATCGCACGGAAGTGAACGAATACGTCTGCGCTGCCGTTATCTGGTGCGATAAAGCCAAAGCCTTTAGTTTCGTTAAACCATTTTACTGTGCCAGTTGTTTTATTAGACATGTATATCTCGATAAATTAATTAAGTTAAAAATGGGAGCTACTAAATAAGGCTTGAAGCAAAAGGTATCGCAGGATAGATATGACGAATCAAATCGAAAGGAACTGAGAAGGTCTTGAACTCAATAGGTTATCAATAGCTCACTGTTTGAGCTAGATAACACTATACACGGTGTAAATAAAATAGATATAGTTTTCTTTGCCTATTTTTATTTTTCATATAAATCATAATGTTAATAACAGCCCCCTTAATGCACCTCCCGTGGATTCCCCTTCAATCGATAACAAACATCATGTTACAGTGCCTTATTATTACGGATATACCGACCCAAAAAGTTGATGTGAGCAACCTTCATCAACCTAAATCAGCCGATCGCCATGACTAAAAAAAACAACTTAGCCCTATTCGATTTTGATGGCACGTTGACCAATCAAGACGCCTATACCGCGTTTTTATTTTATGCCACACCCAAGGTTCGCTTGGCATTAGGAATGTTGTTCGTTTGGCCAATTGTCTTGCTGTATAAATGGGGAAAGTTACCTGCCAGCAAAACTCGGCCAGTATTATCGCGCGTCGCGTTTTGGCTGCGCAGTGTTGAAAAGGTGAACCAAATTGCGGAGCGTTACAATCAAGAGTTTCTCTCTCAAGTCATACGCCCTAATGCCTTGGAACGTTTACAGTGGCATCAACAACAAGGCGACGACATTTACGTGGTATCCGCCTCACTTAGCCCTTATTTGCAAATATGGTGCAAACAACATGGCGTCAACTTACTGTGTAGCAAGCTAGAACAAAAAGACCAACGCTATACTGGCCGCTATGTGCACGGTGATTGCAGTTTAGAAAATAAGGTGAAGGCGATTCATAGAGCTGTGAATCTAGACGACTACAAGCGAATTTATGCCTATGGTGATACCTATGAAGACAGGCCAATGCTTGGGCTAGCGGATGAACGTTATTATTGTTGGCGCAAAGAAGAATAGCAGGTCAAACATGGGCAGCTGCCTGCCCATGCTGAATGAATGTTTACAGCCCTTTTTGATACTGCTTATTAAGCGTTGGTGTAACCACCTGATGCAATTGCTCTGCGCTGCAGTGATGCTCTTGTTTGTCTAGTGCGGCAAGGAATAGCTCAATCAACTCACTCTTACTCACCATCACTTTGGTCTCGGTTTCAATCTGACGCAAATCCACCATTACATCCGTCAGCAAATGCCCAAGCTGCTCGATGACTTCCAAATTGAGTACGTTATGCTCACTGTATAAACTGTTGTGGCTGCCTTTCTGTTTGTGAACAATGTAAGGCGCATCTTTCAGGTTAATGATGGACGTTCGCTTACTGCAACGCTTCAAACAGCCTTTGTTCAGCTTGATTTTCTTACAACCTGACGTTTGCTGGAATAAGCACTGGCGACTGGTCAACAAAGTGTTTGGTCGGTACACATTATAGAAAGTGCGCATCCCTTCAGGGCGTTTGAGATGGCGCATCTGCTTAAAGTTAAGCTCTTCAGATAAAAACGCCCCTGCTGCACGATACTCTTGCTGCAAACAATGCAAAGCGTAAGAGTTGGTTGTGTTCATCTGTGAGCCTGCGATCCAATTCAGCGACAATTTAGCTGCGAGATGACCAACACCTGCATTATTGGTGATGAGCGTACTCGGCTTCACCTCTGCGAGGAAACGCTCTACTGCAAGATAGTCATCATTTAGCATGATGGCAGGAAACCACGGCTTAAGCATGGTGTTAGCTTGAAATAGGGCAATTAAATCATCACATTGAGCAGCAAAATCCATCGGTATTTGCAGATACACATCCACCTCTGGATGCTGACACTGTGGTAAATCTTCGATTGACGAGATAAGGACCGACAATCGAGTCTGCTGCACAGGGTCGGCTTTTGCTAACGGGATCATTTCAGGTACATCAATCGCCCCTTTCAAGCTACTGCCGGAGTGAACACCTTCCAGCGCAAAACTCGATGTTTCACGTTCAACCTTTTGAATGATGTCCGTTTTGGCATCATAAAGCTCTTTCTTTACCGCGCTAATTTGCGACTCAGTAGTGCATTGGTAAATGGTTGAGAAATGCTTAACCGCATGATCACGCGGGTTATCGATGTACATGTGCTTACCGATTTCACCATTGAGGAAACCGTTAGTGAAATCTCGGTTAAATACGGTGTAGAGTGAGCGCGTGTCGGTCAATAACGGCTGACTATCACATAAGCGATCGATCTGCTGACGCCAATTATCCACCACAGTATAAACATAATGGGATTTTTTGATTCGGCCTTCCACTTTCAACGAGTAAACGCCTGCTTCGGCTAATGCCGTTAAATCACCAAAAGCCGAATTGTCTTTCATGTTGAGTGGATAGTGATTACCGGTTTCGGTGGTTTGGTATTGCTCTCGACATGGTTGGCTACAGCGGCCACGGTTACCCGACGCGCCATTGCGTGCAGAACTAATGTAACACAAACCCGAAAAACCAATACAGTAAGAGCCGTGAACAAACACTTCCATTAATACATTGTGCTGATGGCCAAACTGCGCCAAGTGAGCAATTTCATTAATGTTCAATTCGCGGGAAAGGTTTACTCGGCTTGCCCCGAGCTGGTTTAAAAACAGAACCTGCCCTTCATTGTGCGTATTTAGCTGGGTAGAAGCATGCACATCCAAATCAGGAAAATGGTGTTTTAGAATATAGCCTAAGCCAAGATCTTGAATGATCACGCCGTCGATCTGTGTGGTATTGAGCTGACTCAGCAAACGCACAATTGCAGCGATCTCACTTTCCAAAATCAGCACATTCAAGGTAAGAAAGATTTTGCACTGATGCTGATGAGCAAGCGCCAAGACACTATTAAGGTTTTCTAGAGTTAAGTTGGTTGCTCGGTTACGCGCATTAAAGCGGTCCAAGCCGCAGTATATCGCATCAGCACCGGCGGCAATCGCCGCTTTAATTGACTCTAAATCTCCCCCAGGGGCTAACAATTCAAATTGCTCTCGTTTCACAGACTGTCTCTAATCTTGGCCATTATTCTAAACGGCACGTATCTTACGGGTTTCAGCTCTGTGATGCGCAATTAGTTAACCTTTTATTAATCTGGGTCAAAGGCAAACTGAAGTTCAAGCCATGTGCAAAATACATTAAATTACTCACAATACTTTTCGTAACAAACAATAAATATCTAAGAACCGCTTTACGACATTGCTCACATTTTATCCTAAACCTCCTTTTTCTTAAGAAGATTAATTATTAATATATCCTCAAAATAATGAAGATATAAAGTTATGCCAGTTCAATACATTAGTAAAGAAGGGGCAGCAATCATGAATGTTGCCCAATATTTGATTACGACGTCGGAAGGGGATCGATTACGTACCATCGATTCATTATCAGAAGAATTTGCAGTTTCAGTAGGTTTTATCCAAAAAGCGCTGACAACGATAGAACAAAGCGGAGCGGTCATTTTATCTAAGCAGGGCCGCAACGGTACATTTATCTCTCAGCTGAACTATAGAGAGCTGGTGAAATGTGCAGGGTTAGTCAATGTGGTGTGTGCAATGCCATTACCATACACCCGCCACTACGAAGGACTAGCTAGTGGTTTGAAAGCACAAATTGGTGATTTGCCGCTGTATTTTGCCCACATGCGCGGGGCAAGCGTTCGTGCTGAATGTCTACGCAATGGCACCTATGACATTGCAATCATGTCCAAGCTTGCGGCAAAAGAACTGGCATCTGGGCTGGTGACCGCAATAGATTTGGGACCACGTTCGTACTCTCATGAACACAGGTTGATTTACAAGCAAGGCCGATTTGATGACATCAAGCGTGTCGGTGTCGACCCTGATTCACCAGACCAAAAGATCCTAACGACACAAGCTTTTCAGGACAAAGAAGTTGAAATTGTAGAGATCCACTACGGTGAAAGTCTAACCCACTTAGCTAACGGAGACATTGATGCGGTAGTTTGGTTACCAGAAGCCATCGAAATGGAAAAATACCAACTTGCGGAGAAGTCACTCTCCCACTTGCCTGCATGTCGAGATGCGTCAGAAGCCGTCATGCTAGTAAATGGTCAGTCAAATCATATTACGATTTTACTGCGTAAGCTTCTTAATCAAACAGAACTATTAGGCCATCAGAAAGCCGTGGTAAATGGAGAACAAACTCCAAGCTATTAACCGTTGTAACCAAAGGAACCACCATGGAACAAAGATTAGCGCTGTTACATCAAGCCAATGTTATTAGCCATAAGGCCTATCAAGGCTGTATGGCCGCTGTAACGGTAATCGACAAACAGCTTGGTATTGCCCATGACAATGAGCAATACCAAATGGCAATGACTCACCTATCGCGCGCCGCCGACCGGATCTGGCAACAAGAGCCTGTTGAAGAAGGGCTAGATGCCGATGTGTTGGAAGAGATCTATCAAGACCCAACACTTGATAGGGTACTAGACATCCATCAGAAAACTCTTTCTGCTATGGCGTTATCTTGCGTCCCTCAAAGTGAAGAGAGTTTTATGATTGCGAATATCTATGCTCTTGTTCAAACCTCTCTAGAGGAGCAAAGTTAATGTTTGACCCAAACGGATATACCTATTGCCACGAGCATCTCTATATCGATTTGTCCTCGCAAAAGAGCAACCTTGATTGTCGATTAGACCAATATCAGCACCTATGCGATGAGATGGTAGAGCTGAAAAAACGCGGTGTCACTAACATCGTAGAGGTGACTAATTCTTTTATGGGCAGAAATCCTCAATTTATTGAACATTTAATTCACGATACTGGAATCAATGTTCTACTTTCAACAGGATTCTATATCGAAGGCTTCTTCCCTGACTCTCTATATCAAATGAGCGTGAAAAAAATAGCGGCAGGGATAATCAAAGAGATAGAACAAGGAATTAAAGGTTCAACCCTAAAAGCCAGCGTGATCGGCGAAATTGGTAGCAGTGAAGGTAACTTTAGCGACACCGAGCAAAACGTATTTAAAGCCGCTGCCATTGCACATCTAGAAACAGGTCGTCCAATTTCAACACATCAAAGTATGAGCACAATGGGCAAGCAGCAAATTAAATTACTCACTCAGTGTGGCGTTACTATGGATAACGTCACCATCGGCCATTGCGACCTACGAGATAACCTAGATGACATCTTATGGATGCTCGACCAAGGCTGCTACATCCAGTTCGATACGATTGGTAAAAACAGCTACTACCCAGATAGCAAAAGAGCCCAAACCCTCAGGGACCTTTGCCAAAGGGGATACTGCGAACAAATTATGCTCTCTATGGATATCACTCGCCGCTCTCACCTAAAAGCAAACGGTGGCCTTGGATTTAGCTACCTAATTGACGAATTCGTTCCTTTGCTAAAGCAGCATGGGATCAGTGATCACCAAATAAACACCATGTTACAAGCCAACCCTACTCGTTTATTTGGATAAAGAGCGCTTAAGCGCCAACAAAGTAAGGATAGAACATGAAGAAAATTGCTATTGCTGGTTTACAGCGTGAGCAAGTGAAACAACAACTTGAAGCCACAATCCCTAATGGCTTTGAGTGCTATATTCTGACCGATATGGATGCGGCAATGAAAGTGAAATCTGGCGAGATAGATTACTTCATTGGTTGCTGTAATACCGGCGCAGGTGGCGCACTTGCAATGGCCATCGCCATCATAGGATATGGCCAAAGCTGCACGATTGCTAAACCTTCTATTCAAGCCAAAGAAGAAGAGGTTCGCCAATTCATCGACCAAGGCTGCGTCGCTTTTGGTTTGTCCATCGAACACGTAGAGCACGCTATCCCAATGTTAGCGCGCATACTCGCAGAAAAGTAAGGAAGCAACTATGGATATCATGCACATTGGCCTTGTCGCTGCGCTCTGCGCAATGACCGCCTTAATCGCAAACATGAGTGCCGCAGTATTCCACGACGGTATTCGACCTATTTTGCCTCAGTTGTTCGAAGGCAACATGACTCGCAGGGATGCTGGCTCAGTAGCTTTTGGTCTATCAATTGGTTTCGTTGCCTCTGTTGGTATTTCATTTACCTTATCTACCGGTTTACTTAACCCTTGGTTGCTATTTTTACCGACCGATATTTTAGGTGTAATGATAGGTAGCCGTGTGCTTGCTGCATTAGCAGGCGGTTTATGGGGCATACTCGTTGTCACATCTCTTGCAGGCGTAAACGCTGTGCTGACAGGCTTGCCTGTCGATGCCCTTGGCGCACTGGGAGAACTTGGAACACCTGTTATGTCTGCTTTTGCTCTATTCCCACTATTAGCTGTGTTCTATCAGTTCGGTTGGAGAGCAGGTGCCATTACTGCGGTTGTCATTCTAGCTTCTCGCTTAATGATCATGAAATTCACTGGTATCTACCCTGAATCAATTCAGATCTTTGTTGGTATGGTGATGTTAGTGTTGTTTGCTATCCGCAAAGACTTGGCAGACCGAAAAGCAGGAATTGAAGCCCCAGACATGTCTGGTCTACACAGCATTTTCGATGAAAGAACTAAGCGAATAGTTAAAAACCTACCGTTCTTAGCAGTCACTGGCGCACTGATTTCGGCAGTATCAAACGGCGGTATCTTTGCGGGCTCAGAAGTCTCCATCTATGCCTTAGCAGATGCCTACAAAATTACCGACCCAGCAGCACATGATGCAGCCATGAAGCAAGTCGCGCTTTCTGAGTTCATGCGTGGGCTTGGCTTTATTCCACTGATTGCTACCACCGCATTAGCCACCGGTGTTTATGGCGTGGTGGGGATGACATTTGTATTTGTCGTTGGTTACCTATCACCCAATGTGCCTGTTGCCGCAGTACTTGGCGCCATCACGATTTGCGCAGAAGTACTCTTGCTTCGTGGTATTGGACGCTTCTTAGAGCAGTTCCCTTCTATTCGCAACGCTTCAGATAACATTCGTAACTCAATGAATACGTTAATGGAGTTTGCCCTATTAATTGGTGGTGTACTTGCAGTAATGAAGATGGGCTCTACTACTGGCTTTACCATCTTTGCAATGCTGTTCTACCTCAACGAAGTGATGGGTCGCCCCGTGCTAAAAATCGCAGCTCCAGCAGTCGCAGCCATATTAACAGGCATCATTTTGAATCTTCTTCACGTAGTTGGATTATTCGCCATCTAAACAATAAAGAAACGAGCTGTACCACAGCTTGATATCAACAATTAGCCATTGAATCAAAAGATATTTAGCCGCGCATTAGCCATTAATGTGCTGGGACAGCTCGTACCTAAAATAAGGGGAGAACATGTTTTTACAAGCCCTAGAAAAACAAAACCCGGCGTTAATTGAAGCCACGCTTACCCTTTTTTACGCTGGGAAACTGATGCCAGATACCGCCGTTATCGATGTCGATCAGTTACTTGAAAATGCGAAAGCAATGCGGACAGTAGCCGATCAGTACGGCATTAAGCTATACGCCATGACCAAGCAAATTGGACGCAATCCGATTATCGCAAAAATGCTCATCGATGAATGCTCCTTTGACGGCATAGTATGCGTTGATTTTAAAGAAGCACGCATAATGGCCAAGCACGGCTTACCTATCGCCAATGTCGGACATTTGGTTCAGCCACCAAGACACTTCATACCGTCATTGGTTAAAGATATTAAACCTGAAGTCATTACAGTTTATAGCTTGGAAAAAGCCCAACAAATATCAAATGCAGCCGATCAAGCAGGCTGTAAACAAGGCATATTGCTCAAATTTTACCACCCTAGAGATCATCTATACGTCAATCAGGAATCTGGCTTTGCGATAGAAGACATTGATTCTATAGTCGCGCAAATCCAACAAATGTCAGGAGTGGAAATTGTTGGTATTACGCACTTCCCTTGCTTTTTGTATAACCAACAGAGCCAAGCGACCGAGCCAACACCCAATATCAGCACCTTGCTCGAAGCAAATCAAAAACTTCAAGCTTTGGGTATCGAATGCACGCAAGTAAACGCCCCTTCCGCCACCAGCATTGAGACGATACCTATGCTAGCCAAGTTCGGTTGTACTCATGGGGAACCGGGACATGCTTTAACAGGCACCATGCCAGCTAACGCTCATTATGCGCAAAATGAAAAAGTCGCACTGCTCTACTTAAGTGAAATTGCTCATCACTATGGCCAAGATAGTTATTGTTTCGGCGGCGGGTTTTACCGCAGAGGCATGCTTGAAAACGCTTTGGTTTTTGAGGGTAAGCAAAAACATCAGCGGAACGTATTCAACGATGATAACGACAGCATCGACTACCACTTTCGTCTTCCTGGACATTTCTCGATTGGCTCTCCTGTCATCATGGCTTACCGCACTCAAGTATTTGTAACGCGCAGTGATGTTGCCCTAATACGCGGGGTGAAGTCTGCGTGCCCTGAAATCATTGGCATCTATGATGCTTTAGGAAACGAGGTTCAACATGGCTAGATTTATTGTCGTGGTACTAGATGGTTTTGGTGTTGGCGAAATGTACGACGTGTCACGGGTTCGACCGCAAGATTGCGGTGCAAACACAGCAGGAAAACTTCTGAGCCATTTTCCTTTAAAACGCCTTTCTACTTTAGAGGCGCTAGGGCTTCAAAATGTGGTGCAAAACCCTGATTCAGTGATGCTACCAAACCCATTAGCAAGCTTCGGTCGTGCCAATCTTGCTCATCAAGGCGGTGATACGTTTATGGGGCACCAAGAGATCATGGGGACAAACCCTAAACCGCCGCTAACTCAGCCATTTCAAGTTGCCTTACCCAACATAGAACAAGCGTTGATGAAGGCTGGGTATTCCGTGCATCGCATTACTAAGCAAGGCTTGTCACTATTACAAACTGAAAAAGGGGTGATCATTGGCGACAACCTCGAAGCCGATCTAGGCCAAGTCTACAACATGACCTGCAACTTCAATATCGTCCCTTTCGAAAAGCTCCTTGAGATCGCCCATATAGTTAGGCTTGCCAATCCCGTTAGCCGTAATATCGCTTTTGGTGGCAACATTGACTTTGCTGGTGATACTAACAGCATGCAACGCATCTTAAATGCGATTGAAGTTAAAGAAAATGACAAAGGCAAAGCGACTTATATTGGCGTAAATTCACCCGATAGCGGAGCTTATGACCAAGGTTTTCAAGTCGCTCACCTTGGTTATGGCGTCAATGCCAAGACTCAGATACCGTGGCTATTACATCAAGCCAATATTCATACTTGGTTGTATGGAAAAGTGGCAGACATTGTACAAAATCCTAACGGTACTTCTTATACTTCGATCGTAGACACTAATGAGATTTTTAATCTTTTAATCAATGATTTGGATAGAAGAGAACATGGATTCTTTTGTGCCAACATCCAAGAAACCGATCTTTCTGGTCACCAGCAAGATCCAAGACAGTATTGGCGAATACTCGAAAAGTCTGACCAAGGACTAAGTCAGATTATCCATCGCCTCAATCATGACGACATTCTGGTGGTGATGGCCGATCACGGTAATGACCCATTCATTGGCCACACAAAACACACTCGCGAGCAAGTGCCACTTTTGGCGTATCGAGCCAATCAGCAAAGCTTATATCTTGGAGAGAGAAGCACTATGTCGGATATCGGAGCCACTGTGAGTGCGTTTTTTAACGCGGAACTACCTGAAAATGGCACACCTATTACAGAGCTCTTGAACTAACATTTCTCCACCTGCCTCTTTGTCACTCCCCCTATAGGCAAAGAGGCATTTTCTCTTTATAACTGAACGGTGTACAACTTGTGAATGTAAGTCACCCTAAAATGGGCTCTCACCAATTAATACTCACGTATCAAAGTTAGCTCTTAACTGGCTTGAGAAATGTTCACCACTTTTTGCTCAAGCTTTTGCTTTAAATAGTCACCTAGCGCTTGTTGCTCATCCTCACGCATGTAAAGACCAAGCTTAGTACGACGCCATAGAATATCTTCATCGGTCAGTGCCATTTCAACATTCATCAAGTAATCAATCTCAAGTTGATATACCCCTTCCGCTTGCTCAGAGAAACACTGTCCTAAGTCTGCTTCATTGGTGACACCGGAGAGTAGCTCCCACGTTTGCGTGCCGAACTGGTTCACGTAACGTTGAATCAAGGCCGCTGAAGCCCAAGAATAATGCGCATGAATTTGTTTCGCCAATTGCTCACGAGTACAACTAAAGTTACCTCCTGGAAGTGCGTGATTCGCTGTCCAGTCTCTCCCCATCGTTGGTAGGTATGGCGCGAGTTTTTTCATCGCCGCTTCACCCAGTTTTCGATAAGTCGTCAACTTACCGCCAAACACAGAGAGCAATGGCGCATGTTCGAACTCAGCTTCAATTTCAAGTGTGTAATCTCGAGTGATCGCTTGTGGGGAATCCGATTCATCATCACACAATGGGCGAACCCCGCTGTATGTCCACACTACATCATCACGAGTTAACTGATGAACAAAGTGCTGATTGACGATATCAATCAAGTAATCCACTTCTTCTTCTGAGATGGCAACATCACGAGGATCGCCTTTATATTCCACATCCGTAGTGCCAATGATGGAAAACTTATCTAGGTAAGGGATCATAAACACAATGCGGTTATCTTTGTTTTGCATGATGTAGGCTTGAGGCTCATAATGAATGCGAGGCACAACAATGTGCGAGCCCTTGATCAAACGGATGTTGCGTGGTGAAACTTGCTCTAAACCATCATCAAAGAATTGTTTAACCCAAGGGCCTGCTGCATTCACTAGGGCTCTCGCTTTACGCTCAAAGCGTTGCCCTGTCATCACATCATGGATGGTCACATTCCATACACCACCAACGCGGTAGGCTTTTTCCACTCGGCAATAGTTACGTACTTCGGCATTGTTTTCTTTCGCCGCCAACACGTTCAGCAACACCAAACGCGCATCATCTACCCAACAATCCGAGTATTCGAAACCGATCTTCATCTCTGGTTTAAGTAAACCCGATTTGGCTAAGTTGACCGTTTTACTACCCGGCAACGTGGTGCGCTTACCAAGGTTGTCATACAGGAACATACCACAGCGGATCATCCACGCAGGGCGCAAGAAAGGTCGATGCGGTAATCGAAAACGCATCGGCAGCGCAACATGAGGCGCTTTACGCAAAATAACCTCCCGCTCCGCTAGCGCTTCCGAAACTAAACGAAACTCATAATGTTCTAGATAACGTAACCCACCGTGAATCAGTTTAGAACTTGCTGAAGATGTCGCAGAGGCGAAATCATTCGCTTCAAATAGACCGACACTTAATCCTCGTCCGGCAGCATCAGCCGCAATACCAGCACCATTAATGCCGCCACCAATGACGATCAGGTCTAATGTCGTAGATGTGTTATTCGTAGAAGAATTTTGTTGGATACTCATAAATTTGACCCCTCAATGAGCGAACGAGCATTTTAGAAACTCATTAGAGCGTAGATCGAGTTTCGTTTTCGGTCATCAAATATTTTCGTTTATGAGCGTTTTGTGTGATTTAGACACAAAAAAACCTCTGCTGATCAACAGCAGAGGTTAGCATTAAGCGACTTTTTATCGGGCGATTTAGTCTTGAGTAGGATCGATAGCGCCGGTTTCAATCACTTCTAATGGTACTGAGGCGTCTTTCAAGATTGTGCGGATTTCATCAGGTGGCTGTTTATCGGTAAACACCATGTTTAGTTGGGCAATGTTGCCAAGTTTAACCATGGCATTGCGGCCAAACTTAGTATGGTCAACGGCTAAAAATACGCTTCGGCTATTATCAATAATAGCTTGTTTGACTCTGACTTCGTGATAGTCAAAATCCAGTAACGAGCCATCATAATCAATACCACTAATACCTAAGATACCGAAATCTAAACGAAATTGTTTAACGAAATCGAGCGTTGCTTCACCAACAATACCGCCATCACGGTGACGCACCTCACCACCAGCGAGAATGACTTTAATCTCAGGGTTGGGGAACAGAATCGTCGCAACGTTTATATTGTTGGTTACCACACGTAATTGCTTGTGTTCTTTGTTAATGGCTCTCGCCACCGCTTCTGGCGTTGTGCCGATATCAATAAATAGCGTAGCGCCATCAGGGATATGTTTAACCAACTCTTCAGCAATGACGTCTTTCTCATTGAAATTGAGCGTTTTGCGCGTGTTATAAGAGGTATTTTCAGAACTTAACGGAATGGTTGCGCCCCCATGATAGCGACGAATTTTATTCTCGTCGGCCAAATCATTGAGATCACGGCGAATGGTTTGTGGGCTGACATTAAACTTCTCAACCAGCTCATCAGTGCTGACATAGCCTTGCTTTTTAACCAGCTCAACAATTTGTTGATGTCGTGGTATTTGTTTCACTTCGCACTCCCTTAGCATGGATGACAACCAATGCTTCAATTCGAAAATAGAACTTGCTCTATTGTGCTCGAATTAGCGCGATGTGAGAAGACAATGGTGCAGCGAATCCGCGATCGAAGACAAAAAAAGAGCGCCGCCGCACTCTTTTATTGATAAAACCACTAGTATTACTCATCTTCATCATGAAGATCTGACCATGTTTGAGCGCATTTCACTGCTCGCTTCCAGCCTTTATAGCGGCGGCGACGCTTTTGCTCATCTTCATGTGGCTCAAATATTCTGTCTAATGCCGCTTTGTCTTTCAGCTCATCAATACAGCTCCAAAAACCGACGGCAAGACCCGCTAAATACCCAGCGCCAAGCGCAGTCACTTCCGTCACTTTAGGGCGATACACCTCGGTATTTAATACATCCGATTGAAACTGCATTAAAAAGTTGTTTGCTACCGCACCACCATCGACGCGTAAATTCGCCAACTGAATACCCGAGTCTGCCTGCATGGCATCGAGGACATCCCGAGTTTGATAAGCAATACTTTCTAACGTGGCACGAATGATATGATTCGAGTTAACGCCTCTGGTTAAGCCAACAATAGTTCCACGCGCATAAGCATCCCAATAAGGTGCGCCCAGCCCAGTAAATGCAGGCACTACATAGACGCCGTTCGACGAGTCTACTTTAGTAGCAAAGTATTCTGAGTCTTCTGCTCCTGCGAGTATTTTTAGCTCATCTCGCAGCCATTGAATGGCCGCGCCGCCCATAAACACGGCGCCTTCAAGAGCATAAGCTGGCTCACCTTTCGGGCCACAAGCTAATGTCGTTAATAGGCCATTGCTCGATGTAACCTTCTCTTGGCCAGTATTCATCAACAAAAAACACCCTGTCCCATAAGTGTTCTTTGCTTGGCCAGCTTGCACGCACATTTGACCATACAACGCCGCTTGTTGGTCACCCGCGATACCGGCAATAGGAATACGAGTGCCACCTTTACCACCAATATTGGTACGACCATAAACCTCAGACGAACGTTTGACCTCAGGCATCATAGATTCAGGAATGCCCAAGGCTTGTAACAGGGTTTTATCCCATTCAAGGGTATTGATGTTGAATAGCATGGTGCGTGAAGCGTTGGTGTAGTCCGTGACATGAACGCGGCCTTGTGTCATTTTCCACACTAGCCAAGTATCGACAGTGCCAAATAATAGCTGACCCGCTTCCGCTTGCTCGCGTGCGCCTTCAACGTTATCTAAAATCCATTTTACTTTGGTGGCTGAAAAGTAAGGGTCTAACACTAAGCCAGTATTATCACGAATATACTCTTCCAAGCCTTGCTGCTTGAGATCCTCACACATATCAGCAGTACGTCGGCATTGCCACACAATGGCATTGTAAACAGGTTTGCCGGTTTCTTTGTTCCAAACAATGGTGGTTTCACGTTGGTTAGTGATACCAATAGCGGCAATTTGATCGCTGCGAATCCCGGTCTTTGCTATCGCTTCAACCAAGGTCGAGCTTTGGCTTGCCCAAATTTCCATCGGGTCATGTTCAACCCAACCTGCTTGCGGGTAAATTTGGCTAAATTCGCGCTGTGAGACACCAACCACATTCGCATCATGATCCAGTATGACTGCGCGGGAGCTTGTCGTGCCTTGGTCTAGGGCAACAATGTATTTTTGCTCACTCATGATAAGAACCCTTTAGTTTTTATTTCTATTTTAGTTGGAATTAGCTTGCTTGAAGCCCTATAGATTACGCAAGTTCAACAGCCAAAAACGCTGTCTAGGCAACATATCAAACATTCTCTTGAGCGAATTCAAAAGCATGAAAGATTGATATTGTTCGTTTTTTGTCGTTTGATCGATTTTTGGATATTAACTAAATCTGGGGAAAATCGAATCCTCATCTAACTAACCAATTCTAATTACATGTATTTAATGTAATTTAATCCTTGTGCAACATTTATCACAGAAATAAAAATAGAATTTCATAGAATGCACTCACTTTCGAACGAAGTTCTTTTTTGCTCGTTTGTGTTTTTTGTCCCCCTACCATCGCTCAAAAACATAATGAGGTACCTCATGTTTGGAATATTCAAACCTAAGGCACACATCGACCGTTTGTCGCCAGGCAAAGTCGATAGCACATACTCCCGCTTACGTTGGCAACTGTTTATCGGTATTTTCGTCGGCTACGCGGGCTACTATTTAGTTCGCAAAAACTTCAGTTTGGCAATGCCATACCTAATCGAGCAAGGCTACAGCCGTGGCGATTTAGGCGTAGCATTGGCTGCTGTATCCATCGCCTATGGCCTGTCTAAATTTTTAATGGGTAGTGTTTCTGACCGCTCTAACCCTCGGTACTTTTTAAGTGCAGGCCTGTTGATGTCAGCATTGGTCATGTTCTGCTTTGGCTTTATGCCGTGGGCTACCGGCAGTATTACTGCCATGTTTATCTTATTGTTCTTAAATGGCTGGTTCCAAGGTATGGGTTGGCCCGCCTGTGGACGAACCATGGTTCACTGGTGGTCACGCAAAGAACGCGGAGAGATAGTGTCAGTTTGGAACGTGGCACACAACGTCGGTGGTGGTCTTATCGGTCCTTTGTTTATTCTCGGCCTTTGGGCGTTCAATGATGACTGGCGCACCGCTTTTTATGTACCCGCCTTCTTCGCAACCTTAGTCGCGATCTTTATTTGGTTTACCTTGCGTGATACCCCTCAATCTTGCGGCCTACCACCGATTGAAGAGTACAAAGACGATTACCCAGATGACTACAACCAGTCACATGAACAAGAGATGACAGCCAAAGAGATCTTCTTTAAGTATGTCTTCTCCAACAAACTTCTATGGTCTATTGCCATCGCCAACGCCTTTGTATACCTAATTCGCTACGGTGTGCTCGATTGGGCGCCGGTTTACCTAAAAGAAGCAAAAGAGTTTTCTGTTGATAAATCTTCTTGGGCCTACTTCTTATATGAATGGGCAGGCATTCCGGGAACATTATTGTGTGGTTGGATCTCCGATAAACTGTTCAAAGGCCGTCGAGCGCCTGCTGGCATCTTGTTTATGGTGCTAGTAACAGTAGCGGTCATGGTTTACTGGTTTAACCCAGCCGGTAACCCAACCATCGATATGATGGCTTTAGTCGCGATTGGTTTCTTAATTTACGGCCCTGTTATGTTAATCGGCCTTTACGCACTAGAACTCGCACCTAAAAAAGCAGCAGGGACAGCCGCAGGCTTAACTGGCTTATTTGGCTATTTAGGTGGCGCTGTCGCGGCTAACGCAATACTTGGCTATACCGTTGACCACTTTGGCTGGGATGGTGGTTTTATTATCTTAGTAGGTTCTTGTATTACCTCGATTGTCTGCTTAACTTACGCCTTGCTTGGTGAGCGTGCGCACCACCAGCAGTTAGAGCAACAAAAGCAATTAGAACAACAAAAAGCAGCCGAATGTTAATCACCTCAAGATAACTACCATCACTTAACAACGCCCACTTCTGTGGGCGTTTTTTCTATTACCCGAATGAGATGACCAAAGAACAACCTTCTCAAACAAAATAACCGAGTACACAATCCTCTTCACTCATGGGCTTATTTATCCATGAGGATTTCCGATTTCAACCAAGATATGCACTCCATTTTTGATTTCAACACTTGGAATTATAAAATGCAGCGGTACAATATCTCCCCAATTCAAAGTAGCACTACATCTCGTTTCATGAACATCATTGTATTAAGCGGTTTTATCACCGTTGCAGACGACGACTTATCATCGGTTAAACAGGCACTTGCAGAGCACTGCCAACTAACCGAGCAAGAGTCAGGATGCCTCTGTTTTCAGGTCACCCAAGATCCTAATAACCCGAATCGTTTTGATGTCTATGAAGAGTTTGTTGATCAAGCCGCATTCGACTTTCATCAACAGCGAGTAGCGCACTCTAAATGGGGGCACGTCAGCAAAAATGTTGAACGCCACTACAACATAACAACCAAATCATTACCTAAACAGGAATAACAAATTATGGAATACGCAGACAACAGTGCGTTAGCGTCACGTTGGGCACGTTTTGGCGCGGCTATCGTAGATGGTCTTGTATGGATACTCGTCGCTGTCATCGCGAGCTTCTCGTTAACTCCAGATTACGGATACGGTTACAGCAGCTATCCTTCTGACGGCCCTATCATTGCAATTGCTATTGCAGTGATCGCTATCCTTGCCATCAATATGTTTTTACTTTATTCACGTGGCCAAACCATTGGCAAAATGGCACTGGGCATTACTATCGTCGATATGAACAACCAGCAAGCACGCTTACTAAAAGTAATCTTCCTACGTTGGTTACCTGTTGCACTGATTTCAGCGATCCCTTTCGTTGGCGGTATCTTTGCCATCATCAACATTCTATTGATCTTTAGAGATGATAAACGCTGTATCCACGATCTTTTCGCAGGAACACAAGTGATCAAGCGTAACTACGTGCGTGGTCAAGAAATCCAAATGGCATAAACCCCAAATTTAGATCTTGCTTTAAGGCACTCTAACTACAGTTAGAGTGCCTTTTCTCTCTTTACACACTCAACAATATGAGCCCCTCTTCCTCTAGGAGGAGCAACTCTTTGGCGCAACCAACATAAAAACAACAATAGGACATAAAGGCATGAATAACGAAAATAACGATGAGCTAGCCTCACGATGGGCACGCTTAGGCGCAGGGCTTATCGATTTCGCTATTTGGAGTGTAGCCATCGCGGTTGCATTTGCTCCCATCTACGTTGAATACAGCACATCACCGATGGCTCTGAGCATTTTTAGCCTCTTCACCGTATTGGGCGTTTTGTATATTAACCTTTCCCTGATGTACAAACATGGCCAAACTATCGGTAAAAAGATGCTTGATATCGCGATTGTTGATATGGAAGGCCGCCAAGCGACACTTCGTCGAATCATTTTCTTTCGCTCGTTACCGATTACCCTACTCTCCGCAATTCCTATTATCGGATCAATCATTACCGTGATGAATTGCCTAATGATTTTCAGAGGTGATAAGCGTTGTATGCATGACCTGATTGCTGATACTCAGGTTATCAATGCAAAAGCCCCATCCCGCATTACCGCTTAAGCTAAACGCAGGATGAAATGAAAAAGGCATTCATTACGAATGCCTTTTTTGTTTATGAAAACGCAGAGTGATACACAACCTCACCGATAGGCAGTGGCGCTTCAACCAATGAATACGATAAAAAGTACTCTGCTGGAACACCTTGCAGTGTTAACTCTGGCTGAGCTTTAAAGCCAAATCGATGGTAATACTCCGGCTCACCCAACAGCACAATACCTTGGCCACCCATTTGCTTGATTTGTTCAATACCCTGTCGAATCAGAGCGCCACCAATCCCTTCACTTTGACGATCAGGCAATACTGAAACTGGCCCTAATCCAAACCAACCCGATGACTCACCGTTAATGTCAACCGGAGAAAAAGCAATATGGCCAATAATTCCAGTCTCATCTTCCGCCACTAGAGAGAGCGACAACGCATGACTGTCGCGCAACTTTTGGATCATCAAATGTTCGGTCGGTTTCGCCCCCGGCTCATGATGCGGGTGGTTTTCAAATGCCGAATATGTTACAGCTTCAATAACACTTTCGTCACTGCTTTGTTCTTGTCTAATATGCATACTATTAACCCAATTTCTTTAATACAAACATCTGGTAGCCATACTGGCCTAAAAACTGCTGGTGGATGTTTAATTCTGTTTTTATATCAACCAACGCATTGGAGCGAATTTCAGACTCTTTGACCGTCGACACCTTGTTTGTTAACGGCTGTAAATAGTTATCCCAAGCTGTTTTGCTCAACGTAAAACTCTCCATTAGCCGATAACCCGCTTTCTCAATGATTGCTTCACGCTGTTGTACGCTCGACATTTGCGGATAGTTTTGCTGCCAGAATATTTCTGCCTCTTGAGATCGCTGATCGGTTAACCAAACTAAATCACTCACCACTAAGTAACCGTCTGACTTAATGAATTGACGCCACTGTTGCAACGCCTGCTCAAAGCCCATGATGTACGCACTGCCTTCTGACCATAAAACATCAAACAGCTCAGCTTCAAAAGGCATGTCAGTCATACTGGCGCATTGCATGGTAATGCGCTGCTCTAGCCCTAATTCGCGTAGCGATTCAGCCAAACAACTCAAGCTATACTCGTCATTGTCTAACGCCGTAATATCAAACTGGCTATGTTGCGCTAATAAGAGGGAGGTTACGCCCTTACCGCAGCCAATATCCAGTAAATGACCTTGGTCGCTCGGCAGCGATTGCAATGCTTTAAGTGAATCGTTTTGAGAGCTAGGACCAAGGTGATCGAGCCCTTCAAAAAGCCCCTCAAAATCAGCCATGTACTGTTGATGTTCATTCATATCTTTTGACAACCATTTCAACCTTAGGGCATGTTTTTCACTAAACCCTTGCTTCATCAACCAATCTAAATGAGCCTCAGGAGCGCTGTGCTCTAACGATTGGTGCCAATCTCTCATTGAGTTCAGGCCAAGCATGGATGACAGCAAGGCTCGCGCTTTTTGTTTTTGCGCGATTTCTTCATCCAACACATTCAGCCGTTGTAGCAATGTCTCTCTGTCTACCTTCGCTTCTAAACAAGCTAAGCACTCTTTTAAGCTCAAGCCGCCAGCTTGTAATTGTTGAAGCAGTTTAAGCCGCTGCAAATCACGTTCAGAGTAACGTCGATACCCATTACTCTGCCTCGCGCCACAAATCAGCCCGAGCTTTTCGTAGTACAGCAATGTCGAGCGGCTTAACCCGACTCTTTGGGCTAACTCCGAGATTCGATACATATTCATCGCTCCGTCATTCAATAAGCGCAATATAAACTATGAAGTTATAGACAGGTCAACACACTTTCGTCCAGTGCGGAGAAGATTAGTAAAAGAAATGTCTCTTTAAATGGAAGGGAAGCACAACTCAGAAATCGAGATAAGAAAGAGAAAATGTTGCAGACACAAAAAAAGCTCGCCTGAGCGAGCTTTTGTTTGATTGAATACTTAATCTGCCACAATGGCGACAATTTTGCCTTTGGTTCGCTGATCACGCATCTGCATAAGCTGCTCACCAATCATTTCTAATGGGATCGATTTAAGCTCAATCACTTGAATGTGGCCTTGCTCAAGTAGCGCAGAGAATGCTTCTCCAGCAGTAACTAGCGCTTGACGCGCTCGCTCACCATTAACATGACCAGACCCCAAACTTAATTGATGGAACGATAAACCACGAAGAAAAGCATTATCATATTGCGAAGGTTCAAGCACCTTCACTAACTCAATCAAGTGGCCTTCAAACGCCAACACTGCCGCAGAGATTTTATCGTTGTCACCGCCAACGCAATCAAGTGCCACCTCAACCCCTTCACCGCCAGTAATATCAGCGACTTGTTGAATGACATCCTGCTCTCGGTAGTCAATCACATGCGTGGCCCCTAAAGAGCGAACATAATCATGTTTCGTGCTTGAAGCGCTGGTAATGATGGTTTCAACGCCTGCGTGTTTGGCTAGCTGTAATGCAAAACTTCCCACACCACCAGCGCCCCCGGCAATAAAGAGAGAACGACATCGAGAGATATCGACTTTATCAAACAAAGCGCGGTAGGCTGTCCAACCTGCGCATGGGGTGGCTGCCGCGACCTCAGCAGGAACATCCGGATGATTAATAAGCGTACGCGAATCTTGCACCGCATACTCTGCAAACCCGCCATTGAAACGGCGCATATTTCCATGATAGAGAACGCGATCACCTACCCGCCAGTCTTTAACTGCGCTACCCAACTCAACAATCGTTCCTGATACATCAAGCCCCCCGACGAATGTATCGCTCATTCCTTCGACCATTGGGTGCCATAAGTTGATTTTACAATCCACAGGATTGAGCCCGACAGCATTCACTCTTATGACAACATCGAAATCTGATTGAACTTGTGGTTGTGGTAACTCAGACAGACTAAAAGTATCTGTCTCTGATTGGTAAGTGATCGCCTTCATCTTCTTTCCTACTGGTATGCGCCAGCTGCGTAGGTTAATTCGTAACTGTGAGAGTAGATCTCTAGAATATTGCCAAACGGGTCTTCCATATAAATCATGCGGTATGGCTTCTCACCCGGATAATAAAAACGGGGGGCTTTCATGCGTTTTTTACCACCAGCGGCAACAATCTTTTCTGCTAGCCCCTCGACATCCGGATCTTGAACACAGAAGTGGAAAACCCCTGTTTTCCAATATTCAAAGTTATCTTCAGGGTTTTGTTGGTTTTTAAACTCAAACAATTCAACCCCGATACGGTCGCCAGTCGAAAGGTGGGCGATGCGAAAACGCTCCCAACCAGCACCAAACACATCGGTACACATTTCACCAATCGCGGAATCGTCTTCTAGGATTTCTGTGGGTTCCATAATCAAATACCAACCTAGCACCTCAGTGTAAAACTTCACTGCGGCTTCCAAGTCCGGAACGGAAATACCAATATGGCTAAATGTACGTGGGTAAGGTATAGACATAACGACCTCTCAAATATTTAAGGTTAATAGCCTTGTTCGTTACGAAAATTGTAGTGGAGGTGTTTTAGTATTTAAAATTATCGTTTATTCTCACTTCAATAATTTATTGTTATGAGAATTAAGTCGATGATCAATCCGCTTTGGCTTAGAACACTTCAAACACTGATTGATACTGGTCACTTTACCCGCACGGCGGAAAAGCTATTCATGACTCAGCCGGGCGTTAGCCAACACATTAAAAAGTTGGAACAAGCATGCGGCTATAAGTTGATAGAAAGAGACAAAAAGAACTTTGAAGTGACCGAGCAAGGTTGGCAGGTTTATCACTACGCAAAACAAGCACAAAACCAAGAAGCGCAAATGCTCAGCCAACTTCAGCCAGACAACGCATATTCTGGTTCCGTCGCGCTCTCTTGTTCTGGTTCGCTCGCATTGCTTCTCTATCCCCAGCTGCTTAATTTACAATGTAAACATCCCCAATTGATCACGCAAATTGAGGCTGCGCCAAATAGAAAAATCCTGACCGATATATTAAGTGGCGAAACCGACTTAGGTATCGTGACACAAGCGCCGCAAGATAAACGCTATGACATTGAACCTCTGAGTCGCGAACCACTTTGCTTAATGTTACCTATCGAATACCAAGCAAAAGAGTTAAGCGCGTCTGTATTGTCGCAACTTGGTTTAATTGCTCACCCTGACGCCGAACAATATTTATCCCTTTACTTAACCCATTGTGGGGATGAGGAACTGGCGGAAATAAAAATAGATCAATTGCCACGCAGCGGATACGTCAACCAACTGAGCCAAATTCTATTGCCAGTGGCGAAGGGGCTTGGGTTTACAGTATTGCCGAAAAGTGCACTTGATGGCTTTAGCCAAAAAGACCAAGTGTACATTCATCAAGCGAATCAGGTGGTGGATCAGCCGCTCTATTTAGTGAGCAAACAAAAGCCTTCGACACCGCTGCGGTTTGCAACGGTCATCGATACCATTAAAGCGACTCTTAACCGACACTAATAAATCGCTATTCAAACGATCAAAAAAGGAGCCATCAGGCTCCTTTACTCATCAAATTAAGTGCTACGCTTCGAGCACTTCTTGTCCACTGACTTCCGAAACGAGAAGAGGATCGGCGGTATCAACATGTAAGCCCATCATTGGCAAACCATGCTGACATACCCAAGAGCCGAAAAACACGCCTAAAGCGATTGCAAGAATACCTAGTGCTAACATTGCGTTACCTCTCTTCGGTTGGACATATGCTACCAATTTAATGTTACCGTACGTATTCGTCAATGATCTAAGCTGTAAAATACTCTTAACATCACAAAAATTATGCCATTTCCATTTTTATTCTATGGTTATTCACTCGGAGTTTTGTATTGCTTAGAATTTCATCACAATTCGTCGTCAGTTCTTGATCTGGCTCTCATCGCAAATCGCACGTTATCCTTCTATTCAACCTGACATTTGCTGGCATTAAATATGCTTAATATTATTAGGCGGCAATCTAAATCTTAACCTTTTGTTTTATTTAGATTTCATTTGAATGGCACTTTTCTGACGTTTTTATGTCAGAAATATTATGGTGAGATGTAGCCCAGATTACATTTCGTGTAGCACGACATTTCAACACAAAAATGTGATCAAAATCCTAGCTATATAAGATAATCACCGCTACATTCAAAGGGTTCATGAGGAACTGTATTCACATATGCTCATATGTAAGCAAGAATTTAGTGAGGAAATATCATGAAGAAAATGAGAAAAGCACAACTGCATCGTGTTCGCATCCAATACTGGAAAGAAGCGAACAAGCAAACGAAAGAATCGTAATGTGCACATCACCAACGTCTAAGCTGGCATTTATTGCCAGCTTTTGTATTTTAGGCCTTTCATAACCCCAACCGCGCACGGAATAACCAATCCCTTACAATCATTTCGGCAAACTGTGATCGCCTCGAAGCATCTATTGATTGAATAAGATTTTCCCCAGCAAGCCTCGTACACTCTTAGCCACTGATATAAGTATTTAAGCCAGCCTTTACAGTGTAAAAAGCTCAAGTACGTCTCCACACTTTGCAACAGGATAAAACTCATGTCTCAACCTCTTATTGAACGCTTGCAGCAATTTCGTGTTATTCCTGTGATTCAAATCGATCACCCAGAAGATGCTGAGCCGTTAGCTAAGGCACTCGTCGAAAACGGTTTGCCCGTGGCAGAAGTCACCTTTCGAACTCAAGCCGCTCGCGAAGCGATTGCCCGTATGCGTCAAGCCTATCCTGAAATGTACATCGGTGCAGGTACAGTGCTCAATGCTCAGCAAGTAGATAGCGCAAAGCAGGCAGGCGCAGAGTTTGTTGTCGCCCCCGGATTAAACCCGAACACGGTAAAATATTGCCAAAGCATCAACATGCCTATCGTTCCGGGCGTAAACAACCCAAGCCAAATAGAGCAAGGCTTAGAACTTGGTTTGACGTTTATGAAGTTTTTCCCCGCTGAAGCTTCTGGTGGTGTAGCAATGGTGAAAGCCTTACTTGCTCCGTATGTGAATGTTTCACTGATGCCTACTGGCGGTGTAAACGAAGCCAATATTGATGACTACCTAGCGATAGAACGTGTCATTTGTTGTGGGGGAACATGGATGGTGTCACCAGCTCTCATCAAACAAAAAAACTGGCAAGAGATCGGCCGCCTTGTGGCTGAAGTCGTTGGTAAAACGGCCTAGAGATTAACTAAAACGCCAAGCTACAAACTTGGCGTTTTAGTTAATCTTCTGTGTTAAGCCGCTCTATCGCTACTTGGCACCATTGACGCGATTTCGTGCAAAATACTTAGCGTTGATTTAGCAAAGATGTGTTTATCTTTCCAACCCACAAGTTGGATCATTTTCACCTTACCTGATACAAGTGCTTGGCGAATAATGCGATTCACTAATTGCACATCAACACAGCGGCTTGCTTCCAAACGCGATTTAGGTGCTAATGACGCAAGATCAATATTCAAAACAATTTGATCGCAATGGGCAAGGTAGCTAGCCAGTTGCTGCTTCACCTGAAAACGATGGCTAAACTGACACTCATTGAGCGTCATCCAGTCACACCCTAAATCTTCCGCGTATTCCAAAACTTTATCGCTTTGATCTTCTTTATCGATACCTAAGCAAAACAAACGAGTTTCGTTGAATTTCGCCAAAGCAAAATGGAAAGCTGAACCAATCTCCGGCTCTAAACTCGCTTTCACTTCAAACTGATTGCCTATGTGTACGATGCCTAAATCTTGATTTGCGATATTGAGCATTGGCAGCGCATGCAATAAAGATTCACTGCAATTACTAAACACAACCGGCAACGTATGTGCGCCCAAATACCGGCTTAAATGAAGCTGATAACGAGCAATAGATTGGTCATTGAGGAGATAATGGCCGCCGTTTAGCCAGTTAGATGCTTCTTGCTCGGCGAGCCACTCAAACACGTCTTCAAGGCTTTGATTGGCCATTTCGAACTCCACATTTTTCATCGGCTTAAGATGCTGAGCCACACTTAAAAGTGACATGGCAAATGAAGATACGCCTGTGATGCTGTGTGTTTTATTACGTCGAAATAGCCCAAACATATGAATTACCTTTCCGGGGGCAGTGCCCTCGCTGCTTGAAGTACGTGAAGTATGATGCGCTGTTGATTCTGTACAACACGATGCGCCGGAGCCATCACCGTAATTGCACCAATCAACTTGCTCCCTTTCATTACCGGCGCACTAATCCCAGATACGCCTGAATCAATTTCTGACGTACTCAAGGCATACCCCTGAGCACGTATTTCATCTAACTCTTGCTGCCATTCATTGATACGATGTGCTTCGCCAAAGTAGCGCAGGATTTTTTCCCGTCTTTGTGCGGGCATAAATGCCAACATTACTTTTGATGATGCACCACGCAGTAATGGCTGACTCTGCCCTTCAACGTAACTACAACGCAAAGCTTGCATACTTTCCTTTCGGCTTACGCACAAAGCGCGGTAACCGACCGGAACCATGTAAGCTGCCATTTCTCCGGTTTGTTTTTGTAGGCGATTTAATACCGCATCTACATCATCCAGATCATGCTTGCTGGTTTCGTAACTGCGCATCAGTAGTAGAGCAGCCGGACCGATGATCAAGGTTTTGTCACTTGGACTTTCTTCGATCAAGTTCCACTCTTTGAGCAGCTTCAGATGGCGATAAAGGCTACTGATTGGCGTGCCTAATTGCTCACTAAGTGCTTTTGCAGTTACGGGTTCTTCGTTGACGGCGACTTGCATCAAAAGTTGCAAGAGCTTTTCGTTAACCTGTCCTGAATTTTGTTTCATCGAGTTCACACTCATGTTGTATCGCTTTCATTAAGAACTGAGCAAATTGTATTCCTACTTAATGAGAATTTATAAAGATTTTAAGCATTGCTTTCTCACCAAATAAGAATCAAAGCCATCGTTTGATTTTTACTGAGCTAGCTGACGCGCAAAAAAATACCAACCTAAGCGGTTGGTATTGCATAAAACTGACTGGTTTATTTCACTTTAAGGGATTGCCCTTGGGTTTTGATCACTTCTTGATACCAGTAAAAACTTTTCTTACGGGTTCGAGTTAATGTGCCTGAGCCATCATCATGGCGATCAACATAAATGTACCCGTAACGCTTACTCATCTCTGCGGTAGAGTTAGCGACAAGATCGATTGGCCCCCAACTGGTGTAACCCATCAGATCGACCCCATCTAAGATTGCTTCTCTTGCTTGAACCAAATGATCGTTGAGGTAGTCAATACGATAATCATCAATGATCTCGCCGTTCTCGTTTACTTCATCACGCGCACCTAGGCCATTTTCTACGATAAAAAGCGGCTTTTGGTAGCGATCATGCAAGAAATTAAGGATTACGCGTAAACCTTGTGGGTCGATCAACCAACCCCATTGACTCTTTTCAAGATATGGATTCGGTACACTCTCAACGATATTGCCAACTTCTTTATTCTTAGGGTCAGCACTGGCGCAGCCACTCGCGTAATAACTGAATGAGATAAAGTCGACGCTGGCTTTCGCTAACTCTTCTAAATCTCCAGCTTCCATTTTCAGTTCAATGCCTTTATCACGCAGGTAACGCTTAATGTAACCGGGATACTGACCACGAGTTTGTACATCACCAAACAGTAACCAGCGATTATTCTCGTGCATTGCAGCAATAACATCATCAGGGTTGCAGGTGTAAGCGTAGGTCATTGCACCAAGCAACATATTGCCGATTTTTCCGTCTGGAATGATCTCGTGACAACGTTGAACGGCTTTCGCATTCGCAACCAATTGGTGGTGGATCGCTTGATAGATCTCTTGCTCGCTCGCATCCTCTTGTAAACCAACGCCAGTAAACGGTTCATGCAATGACATGTTAATTTCATTAAAGGTAAGCCATAACTTTACTTTGTTTTTGTAGCGTTCAAAAACACTCACCGCATAACGCTCGAAAAACTCAATTAACTCACGGCTTGCCCAACCATTGTAGTTCTCGACCAAAGCATAGGGCATTTCATAGTGTGAGAGCGTAACAAAAGGCTGAATATCGTGCTTTGCCAACTCATCAAAAATGGCATCGTAATAGGCTAAGCCCGCTTCATTTGGCTCTTTCTCATCACCGTTCGGGAAAATACGGCTCCATGCGATCGACAAACGTAAACAGGTAAAGCCCATCTCTTTAAACAGCGCAATGTCTTGCGGGTAGCGATTATAAAAATCGATAGCCAGATCTTTGATTCCATCCGTTCGCTGCTCGCGAGTTTGGTGGGGACTTAAAATACCACTCGGTAGCATGTCAGCGGTGGACAAACCTTTACCATCCGTTAAAAACGCTCCTTCGACTTGGTTGGCAGCAATCGCGCCCCCCCACAAGAAATTATCTGGAAATTTAGTCATACGAGCCTCTATCAAATCAATCATTAATGTCACTCAACCTTGTTAACTATCTACCAACTGACAGTCAGTAAGATGGATGACACATCTAAACCTAGTATCGATAATTAGCACTGTGAGAAAAAGAGAGCGTTTTACGCGATTTTCATTCCGTATTTGATAACTAGCAGACAAAAAAACGTCTTTATCTACATTCAGTAATCAAAACGGGAACAGCCGCAGTCATCACCCTTCCCTATTTACGACTCAACAGTCACCCAAGGTGGAACACAGCTCACCAGCAATCAATGAGCCTAGCGTCATCAGGCTTGATGTAATAACCATCAAAACGAAAAAGGGATGACAAATAGCTGTCATCCCTTTTTAACGTTATCGATTCTAATCGTTACGCTTCTTCTTCAAGTAGTTGATCATCAAACATCGATGAACACTTAATTTCAAATTGGTTAAAGGTAAATAGGCTAGCGCCATGGACTCGCTTCGTCACTACCTTCTCATCGCCAAATTGAACCGTTACGTGCGTGTAGACTTTGCTCGTTACTTCAATGATGTTTTCTTCAAGTAGGCCCTCAAACTCTTCTGCGTGCTCATCACGGGCAGCTTTGACTTTTTCTAGCCTTGTATTAGCCGCTACTTTGGTTTTATCAATCTCATCCTGTTTTTCTTCGCTGCGTTCTGCTTTGGGCAGCTTCTTAAACTCGATCTCTTTTCGGATGACATTCATTGTTGCTTCTTGCGCTAATTCATACTGCTCTTTGAACTTAGCTTGGCGATCTTTATGCATTTGATAACGAGCAAAAGCATGAACATGCGTCGGCGTATCGCCTTCTACACCTAAGTTAACGCACGTCACTTTACCGCCGACTTTCGCAAGGCCGCCACTCAACGTGCCTTGTCTGCCAGCTTCATCACTTACGGTTAATTGGTTACCACAACGTATTTCATTGTTTAAGCAGTGCACCGACAAATCGATGTTATGTCCTGCTTGTAAAAAACTAAACTGAGCATAGTTGGCTTTGATGCTACCGCCCGCTTTCACCACACACGATTTCTGCTCGTCGTCTGATACGTTGTGACCAATGATGCCTTTGGCGACTTCGATATCACCTTGAGCTTGTACATCAGCAGACTCAATAAAGCCCCCAACGGTAATCGTTCCTGTCGCTCTGACCACCATATCCGATTCAATGTTGCCGCGTACAATCACGCTACCTTTAAATCGCACATGGCCGGTTGCGACACCGATTGATGGAACAACTAAGACTTCATCCACATCGACACTGCGCTCATGCAAGATAGGCATACCCGCCACAGTAGCGACCAGTACGTTGGGATTTTTTTCAGAGAACGCAGAACCTTTGCCTTCTTTAAGCACACCCTCTTTACCTTCAGTTGCAGGAATAGCATGTCCCTGAACGGTAATACCCGGCGTACCTTTCGTCGGTGGTTCATAACGCATTAGAGGTTGACCAACCACAACGCTGATCGTTTCGCCGAGATTGAGCATATCGACTTTGCCAGTTTCGTCCTCGACAGGTGCAAGCACTTGTTTTGAAGCGTCTTTAACCAAAGGAATAAATCGAGCATCTCTGCCATGGATAGGATTCTTACCTGCTGCGACGGCTTGAGAAAATTCCTCTCCCGGAGCAAGTTTGTGACTTACCGCTAACACCTTTTTCAATGCCAGCTTATTGATTCCTTTGGTCACGGTTGATTTAGCTAACGCATGAATCAATGTTGGGCCAGAGAGTGCTTTGCCTCCGTATGCGCCCGTCACTTTCATTGTTGCGAGCATGTCGCCTTCAGACAAGATCAACTCAACCGCAGCATCACGCTGCTCGGCAATAATGATGCCTTGGAATCCTTCAGATTTCCCTTCTTTTGCCAAAGTAAGAAAACGCAAAACCTCTTCTTCGATTAGGAAGAATTTATCGGCGCCTAAATCCTTCAGTGCATCAGCCAGACCTGTTTGGTCAAAATCGGCGCTGAGTGTAAGTTCTTTAGGCAACTGCGCTACTACCTGCTGCTCGTCTTCAGAACGAGCAACAATATCACTCCACATGGTTCACCTACCTTGGTTTTATCCAAGAATCAGTTTATAAAATTTCAGCCGATATAAGTATGAATTACGTAGCATTTTCCATTAAACGTTCTGTAATTGGTCACAAAAGCGAGCCATAGATAATTCCGTTTATGCATGCTGTGAATAGAAATCCATCTATGTAAAACCATTTACATTGTAAATTGACCTGACAGAAAATCTCTACCATTGACAGAGGTAGAATAAACCCTCTACCATAAGAACTATGTAAAACGTTCATTCTACCTTTATGTCGACAGTTCAAACTCAAATCGCTGCAAAGCTTGAAAGCGCATTTAGCCAATATGGCTTCGCTGAACCAAGCGTTGCGAAACTCAAGCAAGCGTGTGGCGTTAGCTTGCGTACCTTATATAAGTATTACGGTTCAAAAGAAGAAATGATTGTTGCCGCGCTTGAATATCGCCATCAACGTTATCTTGCTTTGCTTAAGCAAGATGTCGATGACAATGGCTTAGAAGCGCTATTAAACGTGATTGGAAAACTGACCGTTTGGATGAGAGACGAAGCCCCAAATGGCTGTATGTCACTCAACGCGTGTACCGCTTTTCCCAACAACCAAGAAATCGCACACGCGGTGCAAACGCACAAACAACAAGTGGGTGCTATTCTCGGAGAAATATCAGGACAACCCGATAAAGCCGAGCAGTGGCTACTCATTCATGAGGGCGTCGTTAATGCGTGGCCAATACAGGGTGAACTCGCAATAAAAACCGCGCAAGCAATCATTCAAACGCTTTATAAGGAGCCTCGCTAACCATGCGTAAATCAAACGTATTACTCACCGCTCATGGCGAACCGGAAGTACTACAATACAGTGAAGAAATACCACTACCAACCGCGCAAGCTCATCAAGTACTGATAAAAGTGCTTGCAGCCGGAGTAAACAACACCGATATCAATACCCGCACAGGTTGGTATTCAAAAGGTAATAACGACAGCAAAGACGCCGGTTGGGCTGGTAATGCTTTGACGTTACCAAGGATTCAAGGCGCTGACGTGTGTGGCGAAATCGTCGCTGTCGGCAGTAACGTAGACGCTTCACGTCTTGGCGAACGTGTCATTATCGAGCCATGCCTAAACCAGTTTAATGGGGAGCCACTTAGCTCAACATGGTATTTTGGTTCTGAATGCGATGGAGGGTTTGCTCAGTTCACGGTTGTTGACGGGATATACGCCCACAAGGTAAACAGCGACATGAGTGCAGTGGAACTTGCCTCTTTTCCTTGCTCTTACTCCACCGCTGAAAACATGCTTACCCGATCAAACGTACAAAGTTGCGATACGGTTTTGGTAACGGGCGCATCTGGCGGTGTAGGCTCGGCTGCAATACAGCTAGCGAAAGCCCGCGGCGCGAAAGTGATCGCCATTACCAGTGCAGGTAAAGTATCTCAATTAAAACAGCTTGGTGTAGATGAAGTGGTATTACGCGACGCTGACTTGGTTAAAACTCTTGGCTCAAATAGCATTGATGTTGTGATCGACTTAGTCGCCGGATCTCAATGGCCATTATTGTTGGAGGTATTAAAGCCTCACGGCCGTTATGCAGTGTCGGGCGCGATAGGTGGCCCTATCGTAGAGCTTGATGTAAGAACGCTCTATTTAAAAGATTTAAGCTTTTTCGGCTGTACTCACCTTGAGCCTCAGGTATTTCCTAACCTTGTTAAACGCATTGAAGCAAAGCAAATCCAGCCTTTAGTTGCAAAGACGTTTGCACTTAAAGAGATCGCAAAGGCACAAGCCATGTTCTTAGAAAAAGGGCATGTGGGTAAAATCGTCCTCGTTCCTTAAGCGTTATCGTTAAAGACTATGCCGAGCTAGGAAAACAGTGTGGCGCGTCAAAACTGTATATGGCCGTCACTTTCTTCCCTTGTTTTGAATAGCTTAATGAATCACACAGCTCCGTTGCCAATACAATACCTCGTCCGTGAGTAAGCGGGTTATCGATCTCTTTAGGTAAGGCATGGTAATCAAATCCTTCCCCGTTGTGCTCCAACTGCATGGTAATGCGTTTTTCTACTGGGTTGTAATCCAGCTCTAAATTGATCCACGCATCATCGTCCAATTCTGCCAGTTTATCTTCCCTCACTTGATAAAAACGAAAGAAACCATCCGCCTCCTCTTTGATGCTAGAGTCCATTCGCAATAAGCCATGATCAATCGCATTGGAAAACAGCTCCGACAATACCGAGCATACGAGATCAAGATGCGCGCCACCTTTAATTAAGCCAGACAGATATTCGCGCACTTCATTCACGACACTCACGGTACGCAGTAACTCAGCAGAAAAGTGAATCGTAATATTTGATGGCAGAGTACTTAATACCGGTAATTCCTTTTTGGCGATCTGATCTTGCGCACACGAGATAGGAAACTCCATCGCGAGTATCGACAAATCATCATCGACCGAGCGCAACGAAAACTCTTTAACCGATTCAAACAAGGTAGGAATGATCGCTTGGCCACTTTGCAGCACTTTCTCTAAACGCTCTTGTCCATAACGCTCGCCTTGCTCGTTCATCGCCTCTATAACCCCATCGGTGTAAGTCACTATTTTCTGATCCGGTTCTAACTTGAAATGAACCAGATCGGTTTCAAACTCATGAGACGGCAGCACGCCTAAAGGCATATGCTTTGAAACAAGCTTGCGGCAGATTTGTCCATCAGGGTCAATTAGGTAGCCATCGGGCAACCCACCGCCCCACCATGACACTTCAAAACCGTTAGCTCGGACTTCAAATAAACTGGCGGCCAACATCATTCCCGGAGGTAAAAATCGAACCAAGACGTCATTCATCTCCGCCACGATTTCTCCCAGAGATAATCCTTTCACTGCCATGGAGAAAAAAGCTCTTGTCGCCGGTATGGCTGATATGGCGGCCGGTAAGCCATGGCCGGTTGCATCTGCAATCATCACGTAAATACCGCCGTGAGGACGATTGGCGACAACAATTAAATCACCATTAAACACCGTCGAAGGTGTTGAGATGTAGTTTACCCCATACACATGCTTGACCTGCCCGCTCATCTCTTCCTTTAAGTTGGAGAAGATGGACTCTGCAATAGCGTAGTCATAACTGACTTGTTCATGGAAATGGCTGAGCTGATCTCGTTGTACCGCTACTTCATTGTGCATACGCACGATGCGAAAATGCGCCTGAACTTTAGCAAGCAACACACTGCGTTCAACCGGCTTTAGAATGAAGTCATCACCCAGGGCGAGACAACGTTCAAATGAATCGTGATCATCAAGTACGGTTAGGAAGATAATCGCGATGTGCTGATGCGGAAAGGCTTGGCGAATCTCTTGCGCAGTCGAAAAGCCATCTTTAATCGGCATCATCACATCAAGTAGAATCACATCTGGCAAATCGTCCATCTTTTTCATTGCATCAACGACACCGACACCATTTTCAAAACCATCGATGCGTGTCGCGATATGGCTCAGCATAAATCGGCACAACTCTCGGTTGGTCGCGTGATCATCAACAATCATTATTCGCATTGCTGCCCCCTACTCTATTCGAAACTTGCGGTCGAAGCGTGAAATAGAAAGCACCTTTCTAACTTGAGGCAAAGTATTTGTGATTAGAATGGCTCCGTCGTCTTGCTCTAAGTAGTTGTACATATTAATCAACATCCCAAGACCCGAGCTGTCGATGTAGTCCACTTTGCGTAAATCTACCGTAAAGCGGTAGTTTCTTTTATCTGCGTAGCAGCGCTTAAATTCGTTCACTAAGTTAAAGCCAAATGCACCATCGACAAAAATCGTCACCTTTCTATCTCTGGTATCTATCTCTGTTTCAACCGACATAATTCCCCCTTTAATCCGCGTTGATCAGCCATTGAAATGCTGACTTTGGGCGGTGAAAGGCTATTCTCTACCGCGGTCGTGAACTGCCCTTTGGCAATGCCACTGGCTACACACTAATTCGTATTGTTTGTGGTGTAGATATTCGCAACAGGGCAACGAATGAAAACGAAACGACGAGAGGAGAGAGTCAACCGCGTTAGCGCCATTGACTCAAATACGATGTAGGGCTTAGTGAGTAGATACGACACCCATCCATGGTGTATTGAAAAACAAGCGAAATATGCTCTCGTCCGCATTCTTATTTTGCCTAGCCATAAAAAACTGATTGCTTATGTTTTAGTCTAGAAAGAAATAATGGATTAGCAACTCTGAGACAGACTTTAATATTCTCTTTCGTGCGGTATAAAGTAGGAGCGATGCGGCTAGCCAATCGCTAATGATAAGATTAAAAATAGGATTAGAATTTACAGTGTAAACAGCGTGCCAGTTTACACTGTAAATATATCAAGTGATGAGCTGAGGGTTTTACAGTGTAAATTTGATCAGATTAATGAACAAAGGTCTTCTCTCAACTGCTGTTCGACTTGCTTACGCCCAGTAAGTGAAAATGCCTTCGCACATTCACTCCAAGACCACTGCTGAACAATTTTCCGGATAACCAAATCTGACGCTTGCTGCAATGCCTGTTCGTCGCTCATTAGCAATCTCTCGATGAATGGCGCGACCGCATCAAAGCTCGAACCACCTTGCACGTAATTATTTACCGCAGCCGGTATAGCAACAGAATGAGAGTTGACGACCACAAGATGCTTTAACAATTCAACGTCGATATCGCGGAACACATCTTTAGCCAAATAAAGGAGTGATTGTTGCTGAAGCTGATGAACTTCACCTATCCAGCTCTGCGTTCCCTTGACCAACATAAGAGAATGGCAACCGCTGGCTTGATCGCGCTGGCTACCTAAACGCACATACACATAACCATTCGCTTGCCAGAAACGAACCAAATCAGACGTTGCGCCAAAGCTTGTCGAGTAATAGTCGTAATCGGTCATCGACTCTAATTGCGCGACTAAATCGCTACCTACCCCAGTATTTTGCCATTCAGGGTGAACAGCAATTCGCATAACTCTGAGGCTGGCTTGTTGAGCGGCAAGCTCAAAACCATAATGATTCAAAATAGAAACTGGGGTCATGTGCCCTTTCGGACGACGCTTGCCAAGTTTGACACCATCAAACAAATCGTCCTCTAGCTGACCTTCTTCGATGGCAACAATACACCCTACACAAACATCATGGCTAAAAGCGGCATAAAGATGAACGCTAGTATCTGACAACATCAGAATTAAGTCGTTCGGGGTAGTTTGATAATGGGCATTCACTAATAGAGCAAAACACTCTCTGAGCAATTCTGGCGATTGGAATAACTGCTTCTTTTCTATCTTGGCTAACGAGAATTCGGTGTCCGTAACATAAGGGCATCTCGCCAAATCGTTATCTAACAAAAACGTTTGATACTGCCAACGCTCGATGGGGTCATTTTCGGCCCAACGAATCGGTTGGCTCATATGACAAAATTGATTTCCAGGACGATTGTCATCAAGCCACTTTTTGAATTTGATACTAAAACCACGACCACATCCTTCGTAGCCGTAAATGGTGGTTGAAAATACCATTCGATGATAATGCTCAACCATCTGCTGTAACATCGGCAGTGGAATAGCCGCCGCTTCGTCAACCAGCAGCAAATCGCAACTTGGTCGATTTAGCAAAAGGTCATCTGGCGCAACAAACTGAATCGTCGCACCTTGCCAGCTTAAACATGTTTTGCTGACGTCAGCGCCACCAAGTAACCGGCTTGCGTGGTCAAATATAGGCTGAACCGCTTGAACAGTTGGTGCAGTAACCACAATCGACATGGCTGAGTTCAATGCCTTTTTACTTAAAATGAGTTCTGCACTGGCAATCCCTAACGCACTGCTTTTCCCTCTTCCTCGGTCAGCGGTGATCACAAGTGGACGCTTGCGATGACCAGTCACAACTTTGTGGACTTTCTCTATAATTTGTTTTTGTTGAGCATAGCAGTCGACCTCTACGGTTTGATACGCTGGTGGCAGTTCCGGTAACCATACGTCTTGTTCAACGATCAAGAACTGCTCAAAGGCGCGCGCCATCCATTTGTAGGCATACCCTTCTAACGCCAAATTTTCTCCGACTACGACCACTAAGCCTCCGCCAACGACCGTACCTAGTGCGGAAGTAAAACTGTTCGCATCAAAACTCGCTGAAACATCAACAATAAGAACTTGGCACTCCTGCCCTAACAACTGTTGGCCTTTGTTCGATGCTACCACGCGAACATTGTCATTATCGTTCACGCCGCCTAATTGAAAGGTATTGCCGGAATAGGCATTCTCAATCGCCGTCAAACACTGATGTTGCCAATCTGCATCACCACGAATCACCACTCCCTGCCGATGATTCATAAGCAAAGACTGTTGAGATAAACGGGAGAAGAAAGTATTGAGATTAAACATAGCAAATGCAGACCTTTATAGAGTTAGCCATAGTATACCTTGTCAGGATTGAAATGCTGCCATGAAGATTGTTAGCCCGCCCTAGCGAACATTGATTTAAGTAAGCGTTACGATTTGGAGGCACAAAAAAAGCCGCAAATAGCGGCTTTCTAATAGACGGGGCAATTTACTTAAGCTTGTTTTCAATAAAGCTAAGGATATCTTTCATTAGCTCGTCATCAATTTTCTTAAGATTGAGCGACAAATTAGCACCTTTGCGGTTGTAGCTTACGCGACCTTTAACGAGCTCTACTTTGGTATTCGCAGGACGTTTCGTTGGAGCAAGCTCTTCAATCCAAGCTTCGATCATCTCTGATACGTCTTTGGTAATACGCGCAACACCCTGAGCTTCACTGCGTTGCCAAGCGAAACCTTGCTCATCCTGACACTTCTTAAGCAGCAGCGATTTATCAGCATGGCTCAAATCACTAAATTGTTTATGGAGCTTTACGATAGTTGGGCGGCCCAAATCCGCGACATTTGGATATGCTTGCAATAGCGCTAAAGGCAAGTCAGCAGCTTTCAACGCACCACTCACTAACGCTTCGCTACATTGGAACATTTTCGCCAATGCCTTTTGGTCTTCAGCTTCACCGCTTTCTAGCTTAGCTTGCATTTCCTTGCCCTTCTCATAGAGAGAAAGAGGTTTATGTGCGTTTGCTACATCAGATAAGAACTTAGCGTGCTCTGCGTTAATATCTTCAGCAACATAAATAAGGAAAGGTTTACCAGCCAAGATACAAGACATGCGACGACGGCTACCATCAAGCACTTCAATCTTGCCATCTTCACGTTTGCGCCCCACTGCCGGGTACTGTTGGCCACGTTCTTTTAGCGTGACCAATACATCCGATAACGCGTGCTCATTTAAAAATGATTGCTCACGAGCGTTCTCTGCAAACACAACCGTTTGCTCAGCCACTTGGTCGGCTTCAATGCGCATCAATTCAAAAGAGACTAACTCTTCACCAGCAACCGCTAGTTCGATGATTTGTGCCTGTTCTTTTGCCGCTTGTTGCGCTTCTTGCGGATTCGTTGCTCGGCGTTTATTGGTTTTGCCAAACAATCTTGCATTGATATCTGAGGTTTTAATTGCCATTACTTAATTACCCTTGATTCAGTGTTGACCAGTAGCTATGCAGCACGCGTTCAAGCTCTAGCGCACTCTTTTGAACCGCATCTTGCGCGGTAGCAAGGGTCTTTTTACCCCCTTCAAAATCGCTGGTCGTTAAGTCAAATACTGTGCTGTAGGTATCGGCACAAGTTTCAAACGCACGACTACGAGGAATTGTCGCCATTGTTACCTGATCGCCCAATAGATAGTTCATTTCAGTGAGCACAGAGACTTGTTTTTTATTGTCATCTTCAAACATGGTCGGCATTAGTCGAACAAACTCTAGACCTTTCCAATCTTCAGGGAACATTTCATAAACCGTTGGAAGATGTTGGAAGAAGTTAACTGTTGAAGCCCAGTCTAGACGCTTCGCAGCACATGGAATCAAGAGCGCGTTCGACGCGTACATCGCGTTCCAAACTAATGGATCAACGTGTGGGCCAGTATCAATCATAATGACATCAAAATCATCTGCGATCTTGTCAATCAACTTCTCTTTAAGAAGCTTAACAATGTCTAAAGATTGGTCCTGAGATAGGTTTTGCCATGCCTCAGCATTAAACATGGCATCTTCAGGGAATGCAGACACAGTTTTAAGGTTAGGATACTGAGTTGGCAACAATACATTTTTGTGCAAAAACTCGTTATCGATCTCTACCCCTTCAGGCACGTTTTCGAGCATCACATCAACCGCTGAATAGATGGTATCGTGATCGCTTGTACTGATTTGTGGGTTCAAGAACAGACGTAAAGAGCCTTGCGGGTCTAAGTCGATCAGACAAATTCGGTAACGTTTATCCAAATTCAACGCCATACAAGCCGCAAGGTGTACCGCCGTCATTGATTTACCCGTACCACCCTTTTGGTTTTGTACGTTAATAATCCAAGGCTTGTTGTCTGTATTCTTTTTGCGCTCATGGAACTTAGGAACACCAGCCGCTTCCATTAACATATGCGCTTCTTGTAAAGAAATCGAATAGTGGTTGGCGTTGTTCTTAGTAAACTGATGGCCATCCGCCTCCAACTTGCTAATTGCATCGTCTAACTTACGACGAGTCAAACCAGAACGAGTTTCCATCAACGCTTTTGACATCGGTGGAAAATGCTCATCACTGCGCTCTTCTAACACAATCTCAATACGGTCTGCTTGAACCTGTGCGGTTTGTTCTGCTAGCTGAATGAGATTCTCGATTGTTTGTTCTCTTTTCATTGCCAATTTCCGTTATTAGTCATCGAGTTCGATTGTACAGCAATAATGACTTAAAACAATAAAAAGGTGAACATACACTTATGGATTAGCTTCACATTAAAACGAGATAATTTTCTCATTTTAGTGACAAACGGATAAAAAGCACAAAAATACGCCGTTTTTTCTGGCTAACTTTGTCCGAATTACGCCACAGATTTTAAATGTCACACTGTCACTTATTTACAATGTAAAAACGGTAATTTTGCACTATTTGCGCAGTCGCTCTCGGAACGATTATAAAACCACGACAAATTACGGTGGGTGTAAATTCAACTTTTGTTTCGCAACCCAGTAAACAAAATTTGAAGAGTAGGGCAAAAATCACTCATTCCGTCAGACTCGTGTCGAAAGCATGATCAAGGAGACTATGGTGATCATGCTTTCGGATAAAAAATGGCTCTACGGAACAATGATCAAGGAAATTAAACGTGTTTATATCGCTTTTTCAATCACCTTTCTAAATGATCGTTTTTTGGATCAATGATCAAGGTATTCACTCTTCCGGAAGCATATAAATCTTGCGCCAAGTTACGGGCAAATGCAGATGAACCGTGGCTTCAAGGAAAATCACTCTATATCAACGGGCTGATTGGCTTGCAGCGAAGAAAAGTAAAATGAAAAACACCAGTCTTGATCATGCTTTCGCTTTTTAATGAAGTATGGTTCTGATGTGGATAACTCAAATAGTGAGGTTTTCGGATTTAACCTAGCGGCTAATGTTTGTTCGATTAGACCGATTTGATCGCGATTCCTTGATCATCGTTTCGGTAATAACGCGCAAACTCGTTACAATAACGGAGTAAAGGGTAATCACGATCATAAATGGCCTGTGGATAAGGTGTGAAGTCATGTTGATCATGCTTCGAGGCTTTATTTGATCATGCGTTCAGCTTCGACATGATCATCGTTTCAGAGATTATTGATCATGTTTTCGGGCTTTAGTTGATCATCGTTTCGAGCTTTACTTGATCATGCTTTCAAAGCGTTATTTTTTTTGTTCTTTATAATTAGCAACTTACGACGCCAATTCCGTTCAGATCAATAGATCATATAATCAATTAAGATCAGATTAATCAAAAAGATCAGTTATTAAAAACAATAAGTTTTTTCTTTATTTATGATCTTTTTTTCTTTATTCTTCTGGAACAATATCGATATTACGGCTTATGTGATACGGATCTAAGAAATGAGCTCTGAAGAAAAAATACTGATTAAAGCCCCACGCAGCCACAAGGATGGACACTTATTTGAAGTATCAGAAGCGGCCGTAGACTGGATTGAGCAATATCAGCACTTTAAAGGTGTGACAAAAAGTATTGTTGAACTGCTCAATTTAATTTCCCTACGTGGTTTCAGAAGCAAAGATGGCTTGGTATCAACCACTGAGTTGATCGATGCAACCGATGGACAAATCACTCGTGCGGCTATTCAGCAACGTTTACGCGCCGCCGTCAATATCGGGCTATTCAACCAAATTCCCGTTAAGTTTGAAGAAGGCTTAGCTGGCAAGACAATGTTACATAAGTTTGTAAATCCAAACTTATTGATTTCGGCCTTAGGCGCAACCAGCCTAGTCACTGAAAGTGTTAAGCAAACTGAAAAGCAGAAACGTTCCAAAGCATTGGCTCAAACACAAGTCAATAAACGCTTGTTGAATGAATATGGTCTTAACACCCCACCAGCGATGAAAGATGAAGCGGATCAGTTTGTTGTCTCGCCAACCAATTGGGCAGGCATTATTGACCAAGCTTTGGCACCACCGCGCACACGCAAAAACTATCAGAAGTCCATGGTGTCGATCTCTGGTACGCGAGCGGTGATCGAGACACGATCTTCGAAAAACATTATGACCGTTGATGATCTGATGACGCTGTTTGCCTTGTTTACGCTGACAGTGCAATATCACGAGCATCATCAACACCAATATCAGCTTGATGCCAGTCAAGTTCCTAACAAAACGCCTTTGTACATTACCGATATTCTGTCGTTACGCGGCAAGAAGGACAGCGGCCCTGCGCGCGATTCTATCCGCGACAGTATTGATCGTATCGAATTTACCGATTTTCAGTTACACGAGCTGACTGGACGCTGGCTTAGCGAAAACATGCCAGAAGGCTTCAAGAGCGATCGTTTTAGATTTTTAGCCCGTACCATTACTGCATCGGAAGAAGCACCTACAGAGGGCGTTGACGGCGAAATACGCATTAAACCGAACCTATACATCTTGGTTTGGGAGCCATCTTTCTATGAAGAGCTGCTCACGCGTGATTATTTCTTCCTATTCCCGCCAGAAATTCTAAAGCAGCACACCTTGGTTTTTCAGCTGTACAGTTACTTCCGTAGCCGTATGTCTCGTCGTCATACTGACGTGATGATGTTGAGTGACTTGAACCAAAAACTGGCGCGCAATATCGAATGGCGTCGTTTCTCAATGGATCTTATTCGTGAGCTAAAGCGCCTTTCCGATGGCAAAGGGAGCGATGAGCTGTTCGTGGTGAATCTTTGGGGTTATCACTTAACGATCTCTGCAATGATCGAAAAAGATAAGATCAAAGATTACCAAGTAGATATTAAGTGTGATGTGGAAGAGGTACTGCGTTATTCTCGTGCTCGCACCACCAATGCCGGTAAACGCAATATGGCGCCAACTCTGCCAAACCCATTGCGTAACGAAATGGTTTCACGCCAGCAGCTTGATGAATTATCGCAAATTATTGATGGTGAGTTTGAGCCTATCCAACGCAAAGAACGTTCACCAAAAGGCCATTTAGGGCGTCGCGTTAAACAGCGAAAGCACTTGGTTGAAGTCAATGCCGATGAGATTACCATTACTTTATCTAAATATACCTCTCCAGAGGCTCTAGAACGCAGTATAACGGCTTTAGCTGCCATGACAGGGCATTCCCATGGCTCAATCAAAGAAGAGTGTCTGGAGCTTATAGACAAGCTTGATTGGCTTCGTGTTGGTGAGCAAACTATCCCTTACGAAACGCTGAGCAAAATGGTTGAGCTGTACAACAGCCAAAGTGAGAACAAGCATTTGTCCATTGAGCGCCTTATCGCAGGTTTGGCGGTTCGACGTAAAGTGTGTAAGCAAGTTCTGGAAGGGCACATTGATGAAACTGTCTTTAGAGCCCTCGATGAGGTCGCGGTTTAACGAAAATATGATCAAGAGTTAAGCGGAGCGAAATTGGAATAATTTTCAATTCAAACATACTTACAACACTCCGCTGACACTCAATTGACATAAGTCAGCGGTGAGCCAGTATGATTAATCACGAATAGACAACCTTTTGTCCTTTCTGATGAATAGGGGATGTATCTTCCCTTTAGATTGGCTCATATTGTTACATTCATTCTGAATATTTTTGCGAGTTCGAAAGAGCTCGCTTTTTTTTGTCTGAAATTTGCCAAATACTGAGTGTATTTGGTTTTTGCGCGATGAGTTACGATGAAAAGTAGGGGAGTGGTCGTGTTGATCTGGCAAAGAAAACGGAACGATGATCAAGCTAGCGGCCTTGATCATCGTTCCGTTATTGTTAGTCAAAAATCAGTGTAATGTGACTGAGCCTTGATCATTGTTCCGGAGTTTATTGCCGTTAGGCTCGTTCCAAGCATGAGCGGCCATAAACTCAACATGACTCTCCACCAACATATTGGATTCTCTCTGCCACTTGTCTTGTTCTTGCTGGCTGCAAAACTCAAGACCTAATACAGTGAGGTGTTGTAAACGCTTCATTGACCAATCTTTAAGTTCAAGGTCAGCAAGAGGTTGGCTTACCGTTGCTTGAAGCTTGCTCGTAGCTAGCTGCAAGTACTGATAAGCCTGATTTGGTTTTTGAAAACGCAAACCTTGAAAGACACGCAGGCAGCCATCTAACCAACACGCGATGGCCTTGCTTTGCAGCTCGGTCACTTCAGGACCCCAAACCGAATCTGGCACAGTTAAGATCAACGTTTGCAATTGTTCATCTTGATCATGCTTTCGGTTTTTGTACCAAGTGCTGATTTGTTCTACCCAGGTGTCTAGTTGGATCATGCTGCGTCTACCCAATGCTTAACGAAGTGGTTAGGACCAATTTGATCAAATCCATCGCGAACAATGGCACTTGTTGCGCGGATCTTATCGGCATCTACAGAATAGTCTGGTTCACTTTCCACTAAATGACCAAATGGAAGATCAGGATCAGGTACCGCTGAGATCAACAGTTTGGTGTATGGGTGCTGCGGGTTGGTGAGAAGCGCTTGCGTATCACCCCATTCCACAATTTGGCCTTTGTACATTACTGCCGTCTCTTCTGCGATGTAGTGCGCTGTGGCCAAGTCGTGGGTGATGTACAAGAAGCCAATACCAAGCTCTTTCTTCATGCGTTGCATAAGGTTAAGCACGCCAAGACGAATCGATACATCCAGCATTGAGGTAGGTTCGTCAGCCAGAATCACTTCTGCGCCAACAGCAAGAGCACGCGCTAAGTTAACACGTTGGCGCTGACCGCCACTTAGCTCGTGTGGGTACTTTTTCAAGGTATCCGGAGCAAGTTCAACCAAATCAATCAGCTCTTGTAAGCGACCAGGGATCTTACTGTTGTCTGATACTTGTTTATGAATCTTTAAAGGGCGAGTTAAGTGGTGCTCAATGGTATGGGTTGGGTTTAATGACCCAAATGGGTCTTGGAATACCATTTGTACTTTACTGCGATAATCAAGCAGCTCTTTTCGGCTAGTGATCTGGTCAATGTTCTTGCCTTTGAAAAGGATCTCACCGGTCGTTGCTGGGTACACTTTAGTCATCAAGCGAGCACAGGTACTTTTACCACAACCTGACTCTCCAACCAGCGCTAGCGTTCGGCCTTTATAGAGATCAAAGCTTACTCCTTGCAGCGCTTTAAAACGCTCAACCGAAGAGAAGCCACCACCAATAGTGAATTCTTTAACAATATTGTTTACTTGGATGATTGGCTCGCTCATGCTGGCTCTCCTTCAGTTTGGTGTTTACCCTCATGGATATTCGGGAAAGATGCCCATAGCTTTTGCGTGTAAGCATGCTGTGGGTTATTACGGATGTTCTTTGAGGTATTTACTTCCACAATCTCACCATGGCGCATGATGGCGATGCGATCACACAATTGGCTCATCAAAGCTAAGTCGTGGGTAATAAACAACACAGAGAAACCAAACTCTTCACGTAGCTGATAGATTTGTTGCAGGATTTCACGTTGAACCACAACATCTAGCGCGGTGGTTGGCTCATCCATAACAATCAGTTTCGGGTTCAATGAAAGTGCAATTGCAATCACCAAACGTTGGCGCATGCCGCCACTGAATTGGTGAGGGTATTCGGTTAATCGCTCGCGAGGAATGTTAACCAAATCAAGCAGCTGCTCAGCGCGTTTGGTGGATTCAGCTTCGCTCATGCCTTTATGGTGGCGAAGTACGTCAGCAAATTGCTCTTTCACGGGCAAAACCGGGTTAAGCGAGTTCATGGCACTTTGGAACACCATGGCAATTTCGCTCCAGCGGACCATGTTTAGCTCGCTGTCAGGCAGTTTTAATAGATCACGGCCTTCAAAGTGGATTTGACCACCTGAGATAAACGCAGGCGGCTTATGTAGGCGGTTTATCGCAAACGCAATGGTACTTTTACCGCAGCCAGATTCGCCAGCAAGACCGAAGATTTCGCCCTTGCCAATATCGAAGCTAACCGACTTAACGGCATTAAAGTCACCAGTGTCTGTGATGTAGTCGACACAGAGGTCGCGGATTTTAATTATAGGGTCAGCATGAAAGGCATGCTGTAACAATGTTTCACTCATAATGACACTCACTTGATAAAGATAATGGTTATCATTAACTCTTATTTTGCGCGAGAAAAGAAGAGTGACAAAAAATAGTGAACTAGGTCGAAAAATGAACGCAGGAAAACGCGGATATTGCGCAGCGAAAGCAAGTTTGAACTGGTGAGATTTTGTACCACACTTGATCTAGAACAGCATGGCCTTTCTGAGGGGGAATTTTTTAAATGTACTTTGGAATTTTGGCCGGTGCAAAGAGAATTGCAGCAAAATTTCTACTGGGTATTTGAACTATTAGCACCATCACATTCTTCACCAAATATGCTTAACAAATAGGATTGAGGTTTGTTAAGAATGAGGCGTCCCTAGCATGGTTTGTTCGGAGGTTACAATGTCCATCAATTCTATTGACCATGATGAAATGACAAATATTGCGAATAAGTGGGACTTCACGGAAGAAGTAGAATCGCATAAGCCAACCACGACGGTAAAATCAGCCGAAGCTCGTCGCCGCATTGAAGCGTTGAGAGAGATTCGAGAAAGCGGTCTTACCATTGAGGAAGCAAAGGAACTTGGCTTGTTGCACTGACGTGTATCGTAATGTTTGACCTGTGGGTGGCGAATCATTGAGCCACCCTTAGTTATTTTCAACGTTTTCTATTCTCAACATCCCCCTCTTGTGTGCTATATTTGCGCCTTTGTATTTTCTGATTCGAGATCCAGCATGTCGATAAACTTGTCACTTCTACCTGCCGATGAAAAGAACCGAGTCGAGCTTGATAAGCAGGCTTCGTTTTTGGTGTGGAAAATGAGGGAAGCAAAAGGCGGCCCTGAAGAAATTGATCTGCAAGCTAACAAGCTAATTGATGAGAATGAGCGCACTTGGTTTTTGGAGTGTGTTGCAAAATACAAACGAATAATGGGTATCGCGTAGCCCAAGCCGTTAGGCAAAATTGAAAAGCCTCGACATTTTGCTAAAATCCACCGCGTTAAATTGAATTAAGAGAGAACATCCCGATGGGAAGAAGTTTTGAAGTGCGCAAAGCCTCTATGGCTAAAACTGCTGGCGCAAAAATTAAAGTTTATTCCAAATACGGTAAAGAAATTTACATGTGCGCCAAAAACGGCGGTGCAGACCCAGATATGAACTTGTCGCTTAAGCACCTGATTGCTAAAGCTAAAAAAGACCAAGTTCCTGCACACGTTATCGAAAAAGCGATTGATAAAGCGACAGGTGGTGGCGGTGAAGATTACGCTCCTGCTCGTTACGAAGGCTTTGGCCCTGGCGGCACAAGCGTAATCGTTGACTGTCTGACAGATAACGGCAACCGTACATTCCAAGATGTTCGCCAATGCTTCGTTAAGTGTGGTGCGAAAATCGGTGTTGAAGGTTCAGTATCTCATATGTTTGATCACCAAGCTGTATTCCAGTTTAAAGGTGAAGACGATGAAGTGATCCTAGAAACGCTAATGATGGAAGACGTAGACGTGACTGACGTTGAGCTAGAAGACGGTGTTATCACTGTATTCGCTCCGCACACTGAGTTTTTCAAAACTAAGACAGCGCTTAACACAGCATTCCCAGAGCTAACGCTAGATGTGGAAGAGATTACTTTCGTACCTCAAACGCATACTCCAGTAACTGGCGAAGATGCTGAGAAATTCCAGAAGTTCCAAGACATGCTGGATGATTGTGATGATGTTCAGCAGGTTTACCACAACGCTGAGCTGTAATTGCTAAACGTGATATGTAAAAGCCTCGCACATGCGAGGCTTTTTTATTGCTGCTCGTTAAAGTGACTCCTAACTGTGAGAGAGTGATGGCTTCGTTGCTTTGGGTTTACAAGCGTAATGAGCGACCAAGCAGCACAGTGCGTAGAGTATCGCCAAAGTGACCATTAACTGCCAACCGCGTAGGAAGGTACGTTCAAGCCCCAAGTTCTGATGCGAGATATACAGCTGTATAGGCAACATCGTTGCTAGCAAAGCATCGGCATGAAGATCGCGCATCTGACTATCGGATTTCGTCATCATTGTCGCGATGACAAAGATTAAGCCCGCCAGTAGCAAGGTATAGCCTCCGACGACACTTTGATGTCCTAAGAGCAGTAAGCTAAATATTGCCGCAATGGCACAGCCACCCACCTGAGTAATGAATCGACGTTCAACGACCTGTTTAAAGGTAGATATTTGGTTTTGTGTGGCCGCTGCGATAACAGGCACCAAACAGAAGGTCGCAGAGAGCATTTCTACTTGCATCAGAAACCCTACGCCTACGCCAACTAAGCCGATAAAGATCAATCTTTGTTGTGCTGAAACCGCCTTGTCTGATGGGGGATTCGGCTTTCCGGTACTCGGTATAGGAAAACAATACACCGCCAGTTTGCACACTAGGATAGTGATGGCCATCGAAGTGAGAATTTCATGGATACGCATCGCCATATTGGTACTAGAATGCTGAGCAAATACGACAATTAAAATCCAATTAAAGGTTGGCATTAGCATCGCCCCCATCTTGGCAGGAGAAGTCGCTTGTCGGCGCATGAAATCCAAGAAAAACAGGCTGATGGTCCAAATGATAAATGGATGGTCGCTAAACGTTTCACTCACCACAAGAGCAGAACTGGCTGCAAGCAATGTTGGCACAAAGGTGCGCGTTAGTCCGCGCCAGCTATAGTCTTTGCTCTTCGTCATGATGATGGTTGGGTAAAGTGCCAAATAGACTGCTGAATCGAGTGCGAGCAGCTTTCCCAACATCATACAGGCAGTAATTGCGAACGTGATTCTAATCGCTTCATTGTTCGGTGAAGGTTGAGTAAAACATTTCATGCTGTGTCCGCTCTAATAGAGGTATCTGAACATAGAGACAAGGTGAATCCAAGCATTGCTGATTGGGCTTATCCAACTTGAAGGTTCACTGACACTGACACTGACACTGACACTGACACTGACAGAGGCTCGCGCACCTGCAATTAAACTCGGATCGAGTGCTTCGACTGCGATACGCACGCGGATCTTCTGTTGATCGCGAATCCAGCGACTATCGTTAATCACACTAGATAGTTGACCACTGCCATTATCGGCGTCGTGAACGGCTCTCTCTTGGCTCTCAATATGACCAATGAAAATCTGACCTGGTAAGGCATCAAAAGCGATTTTTACCTCACGACCAGCCACTAAATGTCCCATTCCTTTCTCGTTGAAATCAGCACTTAGCCATGTTTGAGCTTCATTGACGAGCAATAGAGCGGGTGAGCCTTGCGTGATGTAGCTGCCTTGCTGCAATTGAAGATTGGTCACGACGCCATCTGTTTTGGCGATAATGCGGGTATGGGTATGATCTAATTGTGCACTCGCTAGTTTTGCCTTGGCCAGTTGGATAGCTGCATTGGTTTCTGCGCCAGATAACTGCGCTTCAATTCTTTCTATTTCGGCTTCTGCAACCGAAAGAGCGCTGCGAGCAACATCAACATTGGTTTTGGTGTCATCCAGTTCCTGCGCGGTTGATAACCCTTTCTTAAACATGGACTGTGCACGCTGATATCGATTGTTTTGATTGTGCAGTTCAGCCTTGCGTTGGCCTAATGTTTGTTGTGCGGCGATCAGCTGTTGCTGAGTGGCTTTGTAAGACTCTTTCGCTTGCTCGAGTTCTGCTTGCGCTTGAACCACTTTGAGTTGATAGCTATCAGCGTTGAGGGTGAACAGTAGGTCTCCCTTTGCGACTTTCTGACCGTTACTGACAGAAACATGCTCAATCACGCCTGAAACTTCAGGGGCTATTGAGACGATATTACGATGCAAAGACGCTTGGGTTGTGAAGGGAGATAAATTATCTGAAGTAATCAGAAACAGTGAAAAAACGGCGGTGATACTCAAAACCGCGTAAAGGGTATATTGGTATATTTTTTCAGTCACAGTGTGTTCTCTTGCTCTGTATCGCTTCCTTGGATGTGAATGATTGGCTTTTGTTGCGAAACACTATATAACCAAGCAATATTGAGAAAAATAAGCGGTTTTAGAACCATGAATTCCATATTTGGAAACGTTGACGATCTTTATCTGTTTTGTGCCGTGGTGGAAGCGGGATCGCTGCAATCCGCTTCCAACCATCTAAAGCTGCCGGTTTCAACCATGTCTCGGCGTTTATCAGCGTTAGAAGATAGGCTTAATATTCGCTTACTTGAAAAGCAGGGTAGGGAGCTGGTGGCGACAGAAACTGGGCAAAATGTTTTTGAGCAGTTTAAAAGTGGTATGGAGAGTATTGAAACGGCATTTAAACAGTTGAGTGAAGATAGCCAAGAGGTGGTTGGCAAAATCAAACTCGCATTGCCGCACAATTTTTACCGAAGCTTTGTTAGACAAGTCGTGGAAGAATTTTTGCAAGCTTACCCGAAGGTTCGATTAGAGCTGATTTTAAGCCAAGAGCAAATGATCCCACAAACGGATCGCGATCTATTGATGACGTTTGATGTAACTGATATGCAGGGCATGATCGCAAGGCCATTGTTTACGGCTCAACATGGTTTTTATGCGAGTCCTGAGTATATTGCCAGCCATGGGCCTATGACGAAAATAGAGGATCTAAAACGTCAAGATTGGGTGTCGGTGGATCATATCAATGAAATGACAGTTTACCAGCAGGACGATTTGGTTGAGGCGATAGCCATTAAACCCAAACTGGTGGTCAATGACATTCTTGCTGTTGTTGACGCGGTAGAGAAAGGCTTAGGAATCGCGTCACTGCCTCATAAGCATATAAGCCAAGATTCAAAGTTAGTCCAAATACTGCCTGAATATCACCGTAGCGCTCGACAAGCCTACTTAGTATATCGCGAGAGGAAGTATCAACCTAAAGCGCTCAGGTTGCTTATAGAAGCGCTTTTAGCGGGTGTCGCGAGTATGGCAAGCTAACAGGGGGAAATGCACGGCTTATCAGCAATAACAAGCCGCGCATTGTTGGTCTCATCTAGTAGTTGTAAAGGTTGCCGTCCACCAGCACTGAAGCAGTATCGCCATGTTCAGTGAGGATGGTTGCCGAAGGGCGATAACCTTGCTTTAGATAGCCAAGTTGATCATCAAGTTTCATGGCTCGTGCTGGGTTTGTGCTTGCCATTTGATAAACGTGCGCAGCATCCACGCCCCAATCAATGAGGTTTTTCACCGATTGCGCCATCGTAATGTGCGCGCCTGCTAAACTGCCAGCTTCGTTAACCAATTTACCGTCTTTAACACGAATAGTTTGGCCATCTAGGACGAAGCTTTCATCTGGGTTACCTACAGAAGCCATTGCATCGGTGACCAAGACCATCTTGTCTTTTGGCTTCAGTTTGATTGCCATAAGCAAGTTTTGCGGATGAACATGAATACCATCGGCAATGTAAGATGCCCATCGTTCGTCATCGCTCAATGCTACCCCTACCGCACCAAGTTCACGGCCGGTTTGAGGTGACATAGCATTGTACAGGTGAGTAAAACCATTGATGCTTTCACGTTTACCAACAAGGTCTTGTTCGACAAGGTTAGTATGGCCTGCGGCAATAATGCAGCCTTTATCAGACAGCCATTTTATCGACTCTGCATCCACTTGCTCTGGCGCTAAGGTGATGAAGTTCACGCCGTTATTTAACCAAGGGAAGGCTTCTAACTGCTTGATTGTTGGGCTGTAGAAGTTGTTTTGATCGTGAGCGCCTTTTTTATTTGGGTTTAACCAAGGGCCTTCTAAATGGATACCCAACAAGCCATCGATTTCTTGCTCCATACCTTGTGAAATGGCTTCCAATGCCGCTGCCATTGCTGGTGGTTTCTCACTGACTAATGTTGGGAACAAATACGCAGTGCCTCCTTGGCGATGCGCTTTTATGATGGTCTCGATAGCTTGTACGGATTGCTCATCGTTAAGCATGACACCGCCGCCGCCATTGACTTGAATATCGATAAAGCCAGGAACAATGGTTGCCCTGCCGTAGTCAACTCGCTCAATGTTAGCATCGAGTTGATCGATGGGAATGATGTCGACAATCTTCGTATGATCAAACACTAACGCGTGTTGCTCTAAGTAGCGTTCACCGTCAAACAATGTGTGGGCGGTAATAGCTTTTAACATGAGGTTTTCCTTTTCTCTTTGGGCTATTTTTCTTTATCGGCAACGGCATCAAGATACCAAGAGGTTGCGACTTCAAGACGGGTTAATGCCGATCCAACGGTGACAGAAAGTGCGCCTGCTTGGATCGCTTGTTTACACAGTTCGGGAGAATTGAATCTTCCTTCTGCCATAGTGAGGTAACCGGCTTGAGCAAATGCAGTCACGAGTGCCAAGTCTGGCTCTTCCGGCGTGACCGCGCCAGTGTAACCAGAAAGTGTCGAGCCAATCAATTCAATACCTTGCGAGTGCGCCCAAAAACCGTCTGCAAACTCTGCACAATCCGCCATGCCAATGCAGCGTGACTGTACAATTGCGTCAGCAATGGCTTGGCGACTCTCTGGCCTCACTCGATCTGTAGCATCAAAAGCAATAATCGCTGCACCTGCGCTTTCTAGCGCTTTTACATCGTCAATAAATGGTGTGATGCGTACTGGGCTGTCTGGTAGATCGCGCTTAACGATGCCAATGATCGGTATCGAAACCGCCTTTGCTACAGCAGCAACGCGCTCAACACTTTCGATTCTTAACGCGGGTGCTCCGGCCATTTCTGCGGCTTTAGCCATAGCAACAACAAACTCGGTAGTATCGAGTGGGCTTCCTTCAACTGGTTGAATTGAAACGACAATCGTGTTGGCCAGTTTCTTGGCCATTTCGGTGATATCCCAGTTCTTCATAACTCGCCTCTTACCTATGATTTTTATTTTTAGAACTTGTTTGTGAGGCAGTTATACTCCTGAAAATTATCTTCATCCACAATAAAGAAAATATTTTTTACAGTGATCACGGATTTTCTTCATGGTATTTGAAGGAAATTTTTATTGTGTTGATAATTGACTCGATTAAGGGAAGCTGCGTAGCGGTTTGAAATACAATATTAATAATTCAAAGGGTTTGGAGGATACATGAACAGTATCTTTTCTGTACTACAAAAAATCGGTCGGGCATTCATGTTGCCTATTGCGGTATTGCCAATGGCGGGTATCTTACTCGGGGTTGGTGGTGCATTTACCAGTGGGCCACTGATTGAAACCTACAACTTGACCTTCCTTGCGCCGGGAACTCTGGCTAACCAATTTTTGGTGCTTTGTTTCCAAGCGGGTCTATTCGTGTTTGTGAACTTACCTTTACTATTCGCAGTTGGTGTTGCGATTGGTATGGCAAACAACAACAAAGAAACGGCGGCACTTTCTGCGGTATTGGGCTTTTTGCTCTTTCATACCGTGATTGGTTCAGTGCTTGGTTTCCAAGGCTTATCGCCAGATACCACTAGTGTAGAAGCGTTGATTGCGGCTGGTGCAAATGCCGATGAAGCGGTAGGTCTCGCCTCAATGTACACCAAAGAGCTCGGTATCTTTACTCTACAAACCGGTGTCTTCGGCGGTATTACGTGTGGCCTATTGTCAGCGTTTATCACTAACCGTTTTTCTAATGTGACGCTGCCTGATTACTTGGCGTTCTTTAGCGGTAACCGCTTAGTGCCAGTGATGACCATGTTGTTCTTTATTCCACTCGCATTTTTGTTCCCATTCATTTGGCCACCAATTTTTAAATCTATCGTTTTTGCTGGTGAAGCCTTCTCCGCAATGGGGTACATCGGTACTTTCTTCTACGGCTCTTTGATGCGTCTATTGAACGTCTTTGGCCTGCATCATGCGATTTACCCACTGTTCTGGTACACCGAATTAGGTGGTGTTCAAGAGGTTGCAGGTGAAATGGTTGCAGGTGGTCAGAAGATTTTCTTCGCTCAGTTAGCAGATCCTTCAACGGTTCACTTTAGCTCAGAAGCAACTCGCACAATGACAGGTGGTTTCCTGCCAATGATGTTTGGTCTACCAGCGGCTGCTTTGGCTATGTACCGTTGTGCGGATGACAAGAACAAAGCAAAAGTGAAAGGTATTTTGTTCTCGGCGGCCTTAACGTCATTCCTGACGGGTATTACCGAGCCACTAGAGTTCACATTCTTGTTCGTCGCACCTGTATTGTACGCAGTACATGCGGTGTTAGAAGGTGTGGCTTACATGCTGATGCACATGCTTGATGTAGCGGTAGGGATTACCTTCTCACGCGGTATCATCGACTTTACCTTCTTTGGTTTGTTGCAAGGTATGGAGAAGACTTCATATCAATGGATTCTAATTCTTGGCCCACTTTACTCAGTCATTTACTACTTCGTGTTTAGCTTTATGATTCGCAAGTTCAACTACTCAACACCGGGTCGTAACGATGCAGAGAGCAAGCTATACACACGTAAAGATTACAACGGTAAAGAGAATGCGCTGATTGATGAAATTGTGACAAACTTAGGTGGTAAAGAGAACATCGCGTCAATCGATGCGTGTATCACTCGTCTTCGTATCACAGTGAAAGACAGTGAACTGCCAGCAAGTGATGAAGTGTGGAAGTCACTTGATGCCAAAGGGGTCATTCGCTCAGGTAATGGTATCCAGTTGATATACGGCACTCAGGCAGAAACCTACAAGAACCAGATAATAGAAAAATATCAGTTATAACAGATAATTGAGATCAGAACCCAGCAAGCGCTGGGTTCTTGTTGTTTGAAATTACGTTATACTCCCAGCGTCAGTTACGGAATCAAGAGCTCTATGAACGCACAACCTCAAGTTAATCTACTTTCTCGCCTTCGCTACGGCATGGAAGGTTACAGCCCTAAGTTAAAGACAGTGGCTGATTTTATTGTATCTAACGCAGATAGTGCTCAGTACCTGACGATTACTGAGTTAGCAAGAGATACCATGACCAGTGAAGCGACCGTGATTCGCTTGTGCCGCGATTTAGGTTTCAAAGGCTATTCTGATTTTCGTATGGCGTTGGCGATCGAAATAAGCCAGCCGCAAGCCACTAAAAATAACGATGTACCAAAAGAAGATGGCGACCGAATTGACGATGCAACCCAAAGTGCCATTACCAGTTTGCAAGACACCAGTGCACTGATTGACCGAAAGCAGATTGATCGTATTTGTCAGATGATTCATCAGGCAGACAACATCCACTGTGTCGGTGTGGGAGCATCTAGCATTGTCGGGCGTTACTTATCGTTTCGTTTAACTAGAATTGGCAAAAGCTCGACCATGTTTGAAGACACCCATATCGCCGCGATGCGTGCAGTGAAATCAAAACCGAGTGATCTCTGGTTTGCGATTTCAAGCTCTGGCTCGACCAAAGATGTCGTCTACGCAGCGACCCGAGCAAAAAGCCAGCAATCACCGGTGGTGAGTTTGACCAACATCCGCCATAGCCCATTATCCGTAACCTCAGATGAAGTCTTGGTAGCTGCAAGACCAGAAGGCCCATTAACTGGCGGTGCATTCGCCTCGAAAGTCAGTGCCTTGTTACTGGTTGATATCTTGATCAATCAGCTGGTGGCTGAATATGAAGAGTACGCAGAATCTGTTAAAGATACCGCTGAAGTTACTATGGCGTTCATGGTTTAACGCCAACCTGATTTGCAGCGAAGTCTTGATTGCTGAATAAGCCACGACGGCTGAGCTGCGAACTCCTTTCGTTTTTCCTACGATAAAAAAAAGCCCCGAGTTCGGGGCTTTTAAAAGCAGTGAATTTGAGTGGTTAATTAAAGAACCGCTAGGATATCTTCCATCGCTAGACGCGCTTTAGGTAGGCCGTGGTTATAGTCTTCCCCATCTTTGTGGTAGCCCATTGCTAAAGCAACATCACATACATAGCCATCTAGCTCATCTTTAAAAAGCTCGCCAAGAAGTTCTGAATCAACGCCTTCCATCGTAGTTGAATCAATGCCCAAACGCGCAAGGACGTGCAGTGTGTTGCCTAGCGCAAGGTAAGTTTGTGCTTTGGTCCAGTTACCGTTGTAACCATTTTCGTCTGTGTTGGCCTCTGCAAATGCGTAAGCGCCCATGAACATGTCGTACATATCTGCTGGTAAGTGGCCAGAAGAGACTTCAGCGTCCACGCGTTTTGCAAATTTCTCTTTAGTGAGCTTTGGATCGTATGCAAACAAGATTGTATGTGACGCTTCTTTTGCATGCGGTTGGTTAAACTGGTGTTTGTTGGCAAAGCTATCGTGGAACTTTTGTTTCGCTTCATCACTTTCAATCACAATGAATTTCCAAGGCTGTGAGTTGATCGAAGATGCCGATAAGCGGATTGCTTGATAGATCACATCTAGGTCTGCTTGAGGGATACGCTTGGTTGCGTCGTAGCGTTTAGCAGTGTAGCGAGATTCTAGGTCAGCAATAATTGGATGAGTCATGTTCGTACCCTTTATGAGTGTTAGATGGCATTTGCCGTTTCAATGGGGGCATTCTAGCGATGGACTCAAAAAGGAAAAACTAGCGATCGATTGAAACATTATCAACGGAATATTGATAATAAAGCGGAGCCTTATGTCGCTTGATTATCGCATTGGATTTAAAGGATAAATTTCACTCTCTTTTGTAAAATCATCAAAGGTAGAGCGAATAATTTACAGTGTGAATTGAAAAGAGCAGCTCGATGGCTGCTCTTTAATTTTAAGATGAGTGGATTTAGCAACTCATTCGTAATAAACCACTTTTAGTAACCCATCAGTTTGAGTAGTTCTTCCGCAGTGCTAATCGCTTCTTTACGGTTGGCAATATTGAGTTTTTGATACAAGTTGCGAATGTGAGTTTTGATGGTGGTGGCCGCTACGTCCAACTCATGGGCAATTTGTTCATTGCTAAAGCCAGAATAGATCAGGCCAAGCACCTGCCATTCACGTTGCGTTAGTGGGCTAGTGCGCACGAGCTCTGGAATATTAGGATGGTTAACTAACTTCTCCACAAACTCTTCGTCAAAATGTACTGAGCGGCTGCGTTGAGTCGTTGAGATGTCTCTCATTAACTGCTGAGCGCGGTGGCGTTCTAAATCACCCAGTTCAGACTTGTTGCTGATTTTTTCAAGTAAATGACCAATACGCGCGCCATCCACTAAGTAGTTACCTAAAATACCGGTTTGATTGGTCAGCTCTAATGCATCTTTTAGCATTTGTTTCGCGACGTCGTCTTGTTTGAGCTCTTTGGCTAATACTGCTTGCACAATCATGTTGCGGTTGGTGTCGGTAAGCAGATGGTTTTGTTCTGCTTGCTGTTGTAAGAAGCTTAGCGTTTGCTGCGCATCGTCAAACAGACCAAGGTTGATTTGAGCGCGAGAAATATTGCGCCATTGCAATTGGGTAAAGTGGTTACAGGCTTTTTCTGGCCGTGTAGCGGTACTCAGCCATTGCTCAATGGCATCAGTATTACCACGAGCTTGCCAGTATAAAATCTGCGAAAGCGAGGCGTTTGCTGTCCAGTCCACATGATAGGTCGATTGTTTCAATAGGTGATCTATGTGATTAATGAACTTCGCTGCTTTATCAAGCTCGCCACGACCAATCGCAATACGGGCCAACATTGAGTAGCAATGTAAGTGCTTACTTGGATCGTGTTTACCAAGCACATCGAGACCTTTATAAACGCATTCTTCAGCTTCATCTAATCGGTTCCAGAACCAGAAGATTTGCGCGCGAATACGGAGTAAGAATTCGTGTAACGGCACTTGATGAAGTTGCTGTTCATCGATCAACTTGAAGGCATTTTCTTGCACTTCAAAAGCCGCTTGAACATAACCTTGGGCGATCAAAATTTCGCTTTGTTGCAACATTGCCCACAGCGCTTGGTGGTGAACTTGGTATTGGCGTGCGAGCTTTTCTGTTTGCTGCATCATCGGTAGCGCTCGGCTTAAATTGCCGAGTACATGGTTCACTTCACCCACTACAGATGTGGCCACAATGCGGCTATGGTAAACCGTGCTGTCCATTTGGCTTAAGGCGAGTTCCGCCAGTTCTAGTGCTTGCTCTGGCTCGTTTTGGTTGATGGCAACCTGAGCGCGTAATGCGTTGAACTCACCTTGCTCAATGGTTGATAGTTTCACATTGAGACGGTCCATCTCTGCGGCTGCTTTTTTAAGTAAATCCCCGACATCATCATAGCGGTGTTGGCTTTGGGCAAGCCAAGCTTGCAGCATACACAGTTTCGGTGCGCTATAGAGCTGTTCATTTGAAAGCGAACAGATCGCTCGTTCTAATACATTTAGCTCACCGTTATTGAACATGCGCCAACCATGTTGGTGCAAAATGTCCGCAGTTAGCTGGCTATTGCCCGATTTTTGCGCGTGAGACAGCGCTTGCTGAGGCACCGATTGACTAAGCCAAGCACGCGCCGCCATTTCATGTAAGCTTTGCTCTTGTAACGGAATACGAGCTTGACGCTCATGGGCAAGAAATTCTGCAAACAGGTTGTGGAAGCGATACCAGTTTTGCTCGCCCTCTAGTGGGTGAATAAACAAACCATAACGGTTGAGTGATTCAATCATTCCCAACGCATCTTCTCGTTGAGTTAGCGAGGTAACGAGCGCATCGTTGAAGTGGTCAAGAACCGAGCATTGTAAAAGAAACAGGCGGGTCTCTTGGTCGAGCAGATCAAATACCTCTTCGACTAAGTAATCCCATAAATGTGCGTGGTTGAATTGAGAAACGGACTCGACGGATTGTTGCAAGGATTTGTTTTGGTGCTGAGCTTGCAGCGCAATAAGTTGCAACGCCGAAGGCCAGCCCTCAACGTAACTACATAAGTTACCTGCTATTTCTTCGTCAATGCCATCGGCGATACGTTGATTAAAGAAGCGCGTGGTTTCTTCGCCATCAAACGCGAGCAGGTCGTTGCCGATTTCAATCATCAGGTCACGTACACGTAAGTTTGCAGTACCCAGTGGAGGAGAAGAGCGGCTTGTGACAACCAGTGTTAGGTTATCTGGCATATGCTTGAGGAAGAAGCGCATTGCTTCATGGATTTCATCGTCATTAATCAGATGGTAGTCATCAAGCACCAAGTAGCACTCTCTGTGGCAGGATGCCATTTCAGCGAACACTTCACTAAATAGACTACGTAATGACGAAAATTGGCGTTTTTCGGCCAATTTCAACGCATTTGGACACGCGTTGTCACACGCTTTGTTCAGCGCTTGAAGCAGATAGTTAATAAAACGGAAAGCATCGTTGTCACTGTCGTCAATACTGTACCAACCGACATTAGGTTTGTCGGCTAGCCATTGCGCAGCCATTGTTGTTTTTCCATACCCCGCAGGAGAGCGAAATAGAACCAGTTTGTAAAAAGGTGCTTGTTGCAGCAAATCAAGCACTCTTGGTCGTACGATAGCGTTATGCAAACGACCGGGACGTGTCAATTTAGAAGGAATCCACATCGTATTTATATCCTCGATACCAATCCCAATGGTGGGAGTTGGTTCTTTACCCGTCTTACCCATGTCCATTTTTGTTATTTAGTATCGGACTTATTAGGGGCATATAGATGATTTTGGTCATCGGTATTTATGCAATGTTACTGCTGAATTATTTTTCTCCGAGTGATAAGAGGTCAGACTTTTGAATAATTCACATTTTGCGCTCAACTACGCCCCAAAAGTGTGACGACGATCTTTTATTTGCCGCTTTTTTAACCGCTACACATGCGAGTGTCCTACCAAATACACTGCAACTTGTTAACTAGCTTCCAAAGTTATGTGACCAGATGAGCATATTTGTAATCTGATGAAATTATCTCTCATCCAATCGTCATAAACCGCATCTAGTTTTAGAGAGGCGGGGTTGTGATCATAATCACTGGTGTTTGTCGGAATTACGTCATTGATGCGACTTAGATCACTGAGCGCGCAGTTTTACGCCCTCTACGCCCTGAGGACTCCTCCTAATTCCTACCTAGGGTAGGAGGATGTTTAGCTTGTCCTGTCCATGCAGGATAAGTAGCAAGGAAACTAAAAGAGATTTCACCGATGAAACCAACACAACAAACTACGTTTGACAAAGTGTCATTCCAAAATAGCGTGAAAAAGCATTTAAGTGCGAGCTATGCAACGACGATTGAAAAAGCGAGCAGCCGTTCATGGTACCTTGCAATGGGTCGTGCTTTAGCTGAATTGACCACGTTTGATCTGCTAGAAACAGAACAAGATGAAGCGATTCGTGAAGCCAAAAGTGTTAACTACCTTTCACTAGAATTCCTTATTGGCCGTTTAACGGGTAATAACCTGATCAGCATGGGCTTGTATGAGCAAGTTCACTCAGCAATGGCTGAGCTAGGCCAAAGCCTAACTGACTTACTAGAAGAAGAGCGCGACCCATCACTGGGTAACGGTGGTCTTGGTCGTTTGGCTGCCTGTTTCATGGACTCGCTGGCTGCGCAAGAATTCCCAACAGTGGGTTACGGCCTGCACTATGAATACGGCTTGTTTAAGCAATCTTTCAAAGAAGGTCATCAACAAGAAGCTCCGGATGCATGGGCTGGCGTAGAAGGCTATCCATGGGAAGTGGCTCGCCCTGAATTGGCACAAGAAATCGGCTTCTACGGCCATGTAGAAATGTATGTAGAAAATGGCCGTGAGCGTCGCCGTTGGGTTCCGGGTATGTCAGTAAAAGCGATGCCATGGGATCTGCCAATTGTTGGTTACCAAAGCGATACGGTTTACCCACTTCGCCTTTGGGAGTGCCAAGCCATTGCCCCTTTCTCTCTAGAAAGCTTCAACAACGGTAACTATTTCGAAGCGCAGCACGCGCTGATCGATGCGGGTAACATTACTAAAGTTCTATACCCGAACGATAACCATGAAAAAGGTAAGACACTGCGTTTGATGCAACAGTACTTCCACAGTGCAGCATCGGTACGCGATATCCTACGTCGTCACGAAGAAGCAGGCCATACACTGGCTTCTCTACCAAAATTCGAAACGATTCAGCTAAACGATACGCACCCAACAATTGCGATTCCTGAATTGATGCGCATCCTTATCGATGAGAAAGATCTGAGCTGGGATGAAGCATGGTCTATCAGTTCTAAGACGTTTGCTTACACTAACCACACGCTACTGCCTGAAGCATTAGAAACGTGGAGCGAGTCTCTGATTCAACGCTTACTGCCGCGTCATATGGAAATTATTTACCATATCAACCACTTATTCTTGCAAGAAGTGCGTGCGAAATGGCCTGGTGATGTGGCTAAACAGCAGAAGCTGTCTATCATCCAAGAAGGTTTCCACCGCATGGTTCGCATGGCAAACCTATGTGTGGTTGGCTCTTACGCGGTTAATGGTGTGGCGGCGCTACACTCAGAGTTGGTTAAACGTGACCTCTTCCCAGAGTTCCACGAGCTATACCCAACACGCCTACATAACGTTACAAACGGTATAACCCCTCGCCGTTGGTTGAAGTTCTGTAACCCGGGTCTAAGCCAGTTGATCACAGATAAGATTGGTGATGAGTGGGCAGCGGACCTTGATCAGCTAGAGTCTATCTCTAATTACGCGAATGATGCTGAGTTCCAACAGCAGTTCATGGCGGTGAAGAAAGCCAACAAACAGCGCTTAGCGGATTGGGTGAAGACCAACATGGATATCGATCTCGATACCAATGCGATCTTCGACGTACAAATCAAACGTCTGCATGAGTACAAACGTCAGCACCTAAACATGCTGCACATCTTGTCTCTGTACCATCGTTTACTTAACGATCCTGATTTCGATATGGCGCCACGCGTTGTGTTCTTCGCAGCGAAAGCGGCACCGGGCTACCACCTAGCGAAAGAGATCATCTACGCACTGAACAAGATTGCCGACAAGGTGAATAACGACCCTCGTATCGGCAATAAACTGAAAGTGGTCTTCCTACCGGATTACCGCGTGAGCATGGCTGAGATCATCATCCCTGCTGCGGATGTATCAGAGCAAATCTCTACCGCAGGTAAAGAAGCATCAGGTACGGGTAACATGAAGATGGCGCTTAACGGTGCATTGACTATCGGTACGATGGATGGTGCGAACGTTGAGATTCGTGAAGAAGTTGGTGATGAGAACATCTACATCTTCGGTTTGGATGTGGATGAAGTTGAACGCACTAAAGCGAATGGCTACAACCCATACGATTACTACAAAGCGGATCCACTATTGAAGGCGTCACTTGATCTTCTATTAGGTGATGAGTTCACTCCGGGTGAAGTCGGTAAGCTACGTGCAACTTACGATAGCCTGCTAGACGGCGGTGACCCATACCTAGTACTTGCTGACTTTGCTTCTTACGTGCAAGCGCACGAAGACATGGACAAACAATACCGCGACCAAGCGGGTTGGGCGAAGAAAGCGATTCTTAACACGGCGCTGGTGGGCAAGTTCAGCTCAGACCGCAGTATTCGTGATTACGTAAATAACATCTGGAAACTGGAAAGCGTTAAACGTTAATCCATTTATGTGCCTCTCTAGCGCCGCTAGAGAGGCTTCTTAGTTTGAAGGTAAGCAGTCCTTCGGAGAGAGCGATGACACAACAAAATCCATTAAAACAAGTCGCTGAAATGGCGAGAATTGCCGACAAATATGTAAGTGCTTGGGGCAGCGAAGCCAAAGTTGAAGACGAAACCATTCGTCGTTTGCTTGCTTCATTAGGCTATGACACCAGTAGCGATAAAAAACTACTCGCATCTGCGCAAAAAATGCATAAAAAAGATGTGCTTGAACCAGTGGTTGTCGTACGAGAAAGCTATCCGATTGAAGTTGAACTGCATTTAGGAAGCAGCGCTCGTGAAAGTGACTTCAGTTGGCGCTTAGAAACAGAGCAGGGAGAGGTACTTGAAGGCTATCTTCAGTCTCAGATCGTTCGTGATGAACGTGCCGAGGGTGGCCCTTTAGTGTTTGCCCTACCGGGTGATATTGAATGGGGTTACCACAAGCTGATTGTCGAGCGTAAGCGCCGCAAATCACCTTATACTGCGACGTTAATCTACACGCCAGACTCGTGCTACAAACAGCCTCAAATTGAGCAAGGCAAAAAGATGTGGGGCCCGAGTGTTCAGCTCTACACTCTTCGTACTCAACACAACTGGGGTATGGGTGACTTCGGTGACTTAAAACAATTGGTCTCTGAGATTGCATCTCGCGGTGGCGATTTTGTCGGTCTAAACCCAATTCACTCACTGTTTCCTGCTAACCCTGAAGGGGCGAGCCCATACAGCCCATCTTCGCGTCGCTGGTTAAACATTTTGTACATTGATGTGAGCTCAGTGCCTGAGTTTTCACTCAGTGCAGAAGCGCAGCAACAAGTTGGCAGTGCCGAGTTCCAACAGCGTTTGCAACGGGCGCGTGAATCCCATTGGGTAAACTACAGTGAGGTTGCAGAGCTGAAACTTAGCGTGTTGCCGCTACTGTACAAAGAGTTTAAAAAACGTCACCTAGATAAAAACAGTGAACGCGCACAAGCGTTCCTAGATTTTGTTGAAATCGGTGGTGAGAGCTTGATGCACCAAGCCGCGTTTGATGCGCTGCATGTAAGTCTTCACCAACAAGATTCTTCAGTTTGGGGTTGGCCTGTCTTCCCTGAACAATACCGCCGCTTTGAAAATAGCGCAGTCCAAGACTTTATCAGTGAAAACCAAGATCAAGTGAACTTGTACCTGTACTTGCAGTGGGTTGCCGACAATCAAATTAGAGAAGCGCAAGCGCTGGCTGAAGAGAAAGGCATGTCTGTTGGTCTATACCGTGACTTAGCGGTAGGCGTAGCCGACTCGGGCGCAGAAACATGGGCTGACGATGGTAACTTAGTGCTCGATGCAAGCATTGGTGCGCCGCCAGATATTTTAGGCCCACTGGGTCAAAACTGGGGCTTGCCTCCGCTGAACCCTCAAGTGCTAAAAGCAACGAGCTACGATGCCTACATCAAGCTACTGCGCGCGAACATGAAACATTGTGGCGCACTGCGAATTGACCACGTACTGGGCTTACTGCGCTTATGGTGGATACCGAAAGGTGAAGACGCAACCGCAGGGGCGTACATCTACTACCCAGTAGAAGACATGCTAGCGATTCTTGCGCTTGAGTCACACCGACATCAATGTAGTGTGATTGGTGAAGACTTAGGTACTGTGCCAGATGAGATTGTGGATATCTTGCGTGACGCGGGCGTGCACTCATACAAAGTGTTCTTCTTTGAAACGTCTGAAGATGACGGCGGCTTTATTTCACCGGCTCATTACGCACCGCAGTCAATGTCAGCCCTGTGTACTCATGACATGCCAACGCTGCGTGGTTTCTGGCACTGTGATGATCTAAAAATGGGGCAAGAGCTTGGCCTATACCCAGATCAAGCGCAGTTAAACACGCTGTTTGATAACCGACTTGAATGCAAACAAGGTATTTTGGATTCAGTGGCATGGCATGGTTACCTTCCCGAAGGCGTAGGGCGTGATGCTCAATACGTACCAATGGACAACCACCTTGCTCAAGCGCTTCAGTTGCATGTCGCGGCTGGCTCTTCAACATTGTTGAGTGTGCAATTGGAAGATTGGTTAGAGATGGACAAACCGGTAAACATCCCGGGTACTGTGAATGAATATCCTAACTGGCGTCGTAAACTCTCAATGAACTTAGATGACGTGTTCTCTAAATCTGAGGTGAATGAGATTGCGAACAAACTGACTGAAGTGCGCGCTAAAGTCAGTCAATAACGGCTAATTGAGATAATTACCCAAGTGGTTTGTCTGAGCATTTTGCTCGGCCAAATGCTTGGGTTTTCCGCTTTTTGAGGATGACTAAGTACAAGTGGCTGACATAACAAAATTCTGTTTTGGTCACTCAAACCGCTAGCGGAATTCGTTAAGATATGAAACGCTGTACCTAGCATGAGTTAGGTATAGGATTTACCCGTCCCGTATGCGGGTTTTTTGCTTGTTGTGCTGCTCTGTGAGCAGAACGGAAGTTAGGTTAGGGAGATAATAACTTGAATAAAACAACACTAGATAAAAAAGAACAGGCATATCGCCAACTTTCTCAGGCAGCATTTGCTGACCCATTTTCTTTTTTAGGTCCATTTTTAGACCCTAAGCATGGTTCGCTCAGAGTATGGATGCCGGGAGCCGATGCCGTTAGCCTTTTGATTGAAGGTGAAGAGCGTATTGCACTGACTCGCGAAGCGGATTCTGCGTTTGTTTTAACCGAGCAACGTGATCTTCGCTTTACTCACTATCAACTTGCTGTGAATTGGGCGGGGAATGAGCAAATCATCGACGACCCATATCAATACCACACGATTTATGCCGAATATGAAGATCTTCATACACCTAAGAGTATGTATCATCATATGGGGGCGCAGTTTGTTACGGTTGAGCGTGATGGTAAAACCATCTCGGGTACTCGATTTTTGGTCTATGCACCACATGCTAGCGCTTGTAGCCTAGTTGCGGACTTCAACCATTGGGATGGTCGCCGCACTCCGTTACAACGTTTAGATTACGGTATTTGGGGGATTTTCATTCCTAACCTGCCAGAAGGCACACAATACAAATTTGAATTAAAAGGTCCTGATGGTGAAGGCTTGCCGCATAAAGCTGATCCATGGGGATTCTTCTCTCAGCAACACCCTTCTTTTGCTTCCGTGACATACGATCACAGCCGTTACGCTTGGCAAGATAATCAATGGCAACAACGCCCAGTGACAGAAAAACGCAAGCAGGCGCTGTCGTTCTACGAATTGCATGCAGGTTCGTGGAAGCGTGATGATAACGGGCAGTTTTTAAACTACCGTCAATTGGCCGATCAGCTTGTGCCTTATTTGGTTGATATGGGCTATACCCATGTCGAATTGATGCCAGTATCTGAGCACCCGTTTTATGGCTCATGGGGCTATCAACCGGTCGGCTTATTTGCGCCAACCAGCCGTTTTGGTACACCGGATGATTTCAAATATTTTGTAGACACTTGTCACCAAGCGGGCCTTGGTGTGGTGCTTGATTGGGTTCCTGCGCACTTCCCATCTGATGATCATGGCTTAGCCAACTTTGATGGTACGCCACTGTTCCATGATCCTGATCCACGCAGAGGTTGGCACCAAGATTGGAACTCATTCATTTACGATATGGGGCGTGAACACGTAAGACGCTTCTTAGTATCGAATGCACTGTATTGGTTTGAACAGTTCCATATTGATGGCATTCGTGTTGATGCGGTGGCATCCATGCTTTATTTGGATTACTCGCGCAGTCATGACCAATGGATTCCTAATGTGGATGGCGGCAATGAAAACTACGATGCAATTGCGACCCTAAAATGGATGAACGAAGAAGTGTACAAACACTTCCCGAATGCGATGACGATTGCAGAAGAGTCGACCGCGTTTCCTGGCGTGTCAGCGCCGACATTTGTTGGTGGCCTAGGCTTTGGGTTCAAATGGAATATGGGCTGGATGCACGATAGCCTCTCATACATTCAAGAAGATCCTGTTCACCGCAAATACCATCACAATACCATCACCTTCCCATTGATTTACGCACATAGTGAGAACTATGTTTTATCGCTATCTCATGATGAAGTGGTGTATGGCAAAGGCTCTATTCATAACAAAATGCCGGGTGACGAATGGCAACAAACCGCGAACCTGCGTGCGTACATGGGTTATATGTATGGCCAACCGGGTAAGAAACTCAACTTTATGGGTGCAGAGTTTGGTCAAACTGGTGAATGGAACCACGACGATCAATTGCAATGGTTCTTACTGCAATTCGAGCGCCACCAAGGTGTGCAAACCTTAACGCGCGATCTGAACAACTTGTATCAAAACGAGAAAGCGTTGTATGAGCTAGATTGCGATCCTCAAGGCTTTGAATGGCGACTGCAAGATGCGGCCGATGCGAGCGTATTGGCCCATGAGCGGATCAGCGAATCGGGCGAGCGTATATTGGTGATCTCTAACTTCACCCCTGTGCCACACAGTGATTTCCGTCTGGGCGTGCCTTGCAGCGGTAAGTATCAATTGCTGCTCAATACTGATGCTAAGCAATACAACGGCTCTGATTTCGCCATTCGTGATGTCGTACAAAGTGAGGCTGTGGAGAGTGAAGGGCTAGATCAGTCTCTACTGGTGAGCCTTCCCCCACTCAGTACCTTGTTCTACAAGTTGGTGTAATCCCAGACGATTACCGCAGCCAAGCCCTCGTTGAATAAACGGGGGCTTTTTCATACATGAGAATGAATTTCTTCTACACTGATGAAAAGGAGAAAATGTATGATTACAGCACTTTACGCAGCACTGCTTGGCTTATTGATGATGTGGCTATCGGTTCAAGTCATCAAACAAAGACGCAAAAACAAAATTGCTTACGCCGATGGCGGGGTTGAAGACTTACAGGTCGCGCGTAGTGCGCAAGGTAATGGCGTTGATAACATTCCAATCGGCCTGATTCTACTGGCCTTGTTGGAAATTAATGGTGCGAATGTGTTGATCATCCATGGGCTGGGCGTTTTATTCATAGTGGGACGAGTGATTCACGCTCGGGCGATTCTCGACAAGAAATTGAAAGGCCGTATAACGGGCATGAAGCTAACATTCGGCGTTTTGTTTGCCTTGGCCGTTTTGAATATCGTCTACTTACCCTTTGACAAGCTATGGTAATACGCAAGGGATGGCCGCCCGCATGGCTGTTGGTGTTGATTGGTTTAGTGCTTAATGTGTTAGCCATTTTGATGTCGAGCATCGTATTGGAAAAGCTGAGCGGTAACATCGCTATGCTCGATGAAAACAAGCAAGAAAATATCTACTCAATACAGTTGGTGTGGAACAGCGTTGAAACGTTAGAGCGCAAGCGAGAAGTTCTCCTTACTCACCTTAAGCTGTCTGAAATCAGACCTTCTCAAGAGTTAGATCATGCGATGGCGATGCAATTGAGAGAGTGGGTGGCAGAGCCGATTCCTTTGCTCAATACAGCCAATGTTACTCAGCTCATGGAGCGTATTGACGATGCCCAACAAATCTATCGCGATCAGATCGATGAATACTACTTAGAGAACTTAACACTCAGCGATGAGATGAACATACTCAATGAGCGAATCGCATGGTATCGCAATATCGGCTTGTTTTTACAGGTGTTTGGTTTGGCGTTAATTTTAGCGCGAGATCTCGCCAGAAAGCCGTAATTGGGATTGTTCTCCTAGCTTATATAAAAAACCGCAGCGAAGTGATTCGCTGCGGTTTTTTTGATGGTTGGTTTAACAGCTGTGAAGCATGAAGGATTGTATGTCATCGCCAGTTTGGAAGTACTGTGCTTCTTGCTGATGCTTAAAGAGTTTTAGAGGCGCGCCTGTTGCACTGTGGTAGCTTAGCGTCTCTCCTTCTACTTTCAGCATTGTACCTTCAGGAATCCCCACCACGATTTCATGCGGGTTTTGAATTAAGAACTCTTCAATACGTTCATCTCGGGTTTCACCCATGTGCCCTGAGATATTGGCCTCGATGTAGTGCGGGTTGATTTGAAATGGCACTAAGTTGAGTGACGGTAGAATGACCGCTGATACGATGGGCATGTCATTGGTGGTACGTATTGTCGGGCAGGCGATATTGGTGCCCGCACTCCAACCAATAAACAGTTTGTTCTGTTTTAGAATCGCGTTTCTAAGCGGCCCAATGAGCCCTTGATCGTGCAAAAGCTTATTCAGCACCCAAGTATTACCACCACTGACAATAAAGCCATCAGCGTCATTGACGGCTTTTACAGGGTCTTCTGCGTGATGGATACTGGTGACTGTTGCGCCTAAAGGTGCAACGACTTCGTTAAGTTGCTCGGCGCGATCGTCATATTGACCACGGATCATCGCAAATGGAATGAAAAGCAGTTTACGTGCGCCAGTGCGCTCAATCGCTTCTGCTACCCATTCCGCACCAAATTCGAGCAACGATGTGTTGCCCGCGATTTTACCATTGCTAAATAGCAATACATTCATGGCTTTCTCTCCGTTAAACAACGCTGTTGTAATCAATGGTCGAAATATTCAACCAGTGATTAGGGTTTATGTAGTGGTTTAACTGGTTAGTATTCATAAAATCAGAGTAAGTAATGTGCGCCAGTAAGCAAGTTTGCAGATATGGCGTTAAACAAGCATCCGCTTTCTATGCTTATATTGATCGAACTGATGGGCTGTGCGTAGTGGTATTCATAGATATAAAGGGAAAGTATTTAGATGAGTAAACTTACTTTGTTCTATGGCGGAACATGCCCGTTGTGCGCGAAAGAAATGCAAGCGATTAGGCAGCGAGATAACGCGAATATGATTAAGACCGTCGATATTTATAGCGACGAGTTTAGTGCTTATCCCAATATTGATCCTGATGAAGCAAACCGAATTCTTCATGCTGTCGATGGTGATGGCAAATTATGGCTTGGTTTAGATGCCGCCTATCGCGCGTGGGATTTATTAGGTAGAGGTTGGCTCTATGCTCCGCTTCGATGGAGCTTGATCAAGCCACTGGCTGATAAACTCTATCTCTATTTTGCCAACAATCGCTATCGAATTTCTTATTGGCTTACGGGCACTTCTCGTTGTGGCGACCAATGTCGTGTGAAAATGAATAAGCGACTGTGATGTCTATTGCGGGTAGCAAAGGGGCGGCTTAGCCACGCGCCAGTCATGGCTAAGCCTTTAGCGTGTGAGATGGAGAGTTAGTTTAGTGCTTCAATCAACACGATCTCGCGTTTTATTTGCTGGCTTTGATGCTCAGATGATCCGCTTAACTTGGCTTGACGCGTTGCAATCGCAGCTTGCTTATCTTTATCAGTTTTGAACATCAAATCCTTCACGTTGATAGAAGCAACGTTGGTGTAGCGACCATCTTCGCTAGTCGGAACGGAGATCTTCTCATCATTGATTAGCGTTTTAACGATTTCACGTTGTGGGTTGTATTGGCTTTCTAGGCCGTGCAGTTTCCAACGGTGTTGAGGTTTACCTTGGTATTGACCTTTTTTCTCTTCTGTTAGGTACTTAATGGTCAAATTACGGATCGTACCTGCTTCTTCGCCATATTCTGCTTCAGTATCAAACAGTACTGGGAAGGATTGGCCTTCTAACACGCCACCTTTTTTGGTGAGATGACCCATGCGGTAGCTGTTCATACCAATGCGAATCTCGCTGTTATCGGTTACTGGTGTGCCGTCGGCAAACATAAGGTCAGTGATGCGCTCACCTGCGGGTTTTGTTAGATCAATGGTGTAAGTTACGCCAGCGAAGAAATCGTTGGTTGAGTATTTGGATGAACGACGTTCAGGGTTAAAGCTGTATGTCACGTCGCCCGGTTTTACGGAGTTAAAGTAATCCGCTGACCACTCCATGTAGGTTTTGAGCTCTTGGCCTGTCATTTGGTAAACCGTGATCTCGCCGCCTGCGTACTGGTAGTTGTATGCGATGTCTTTGGCTTTGATAGGGCCAACATCGAGTTCAGCGTTATCATTATCAATTTGCAGGGCAATCACATTTGCTTTTGGCGCGTAGAAGAAACTCGCTTCTTGGTAAAGCGCACTGATGCCCGTGTCTTGAATATGGACTTGTGGGATACCGCGAATTTCATTTTCAGGCACTAAATCTACACCCGTTAACTGAGCCACAGGGCGATTCGCCATCTCTCTTAGACGTTTATGGTATGGCTGGTAGAGCGCATCCATATTCTCGTCAGAGTCCATGCCTTTAATTTTGTAGGTGAAGCTATCTTTGTTTACTAGAGTGAACTTACCATCGCGCTCTTCAAATTGCAGATCAACACGTGATAAGGCACGGCCATATTTGTCTGGTTCAGTAATGATCACCCCGTTAACCACCGCTTTGTCTATGCGTGTGTGCATGTGGCCTGCCACAATCGCATCCAGCTCTGGGTTTGCGTTAGCAATGTCGGTCACCCCTGTATTGGCGATGTCGTTTTCATTTTCAATACCCATGTGGGCAACCAATACAATAGCGTCGACTTTTGCATCAATTTCTTGGATTACTTTCTTCACTTCCAGTGTTGGGTTGGTGAAAGTTACTCCTTCTAGGCGATTAGTACCTTGGGCAAAAACTTCGGTCATTGGCGTATCCATGCCAATCACGCCGATTTTAATGCCGCCACGTTCGATGATGGTGTAACCGGGTAAGAAAGGGTTGCCGTTTTTGTTCTTGATATTGCCCCCAAGAGATTGGCCTTTAAATTGGGAAACAGCTCTATCTAGTGTTTTTAGGCCGAAGTCGAATTCATGGTTACCCAATACCCACACGTCATATTTCATGTGGTTAAAACCAAGCATCATTGGGTCAACCGGCTCATCTTTGAATGTTTCGACAAAGTTACCTTGGATGGTATCGCCAGCATCGACCAAGATGATGTTTGATTGCTCATTGCGGATTTCGCTCACTTTTGTCGCGATTTGGCTCAAGCTACCACGGGTATTGAGTTTATCTGCGGCGTAATCCCATGCCATAAAGTGGCCGTGGATGTCTGAAGTGCCAAGAATGGTGACTTCGTGAATATCACCATCAGCAGCAAAAGTAGGGAATGCGAGAGAAAGTAGAATCGCACTGGATAGGAAATGTCTTTTCATCATTATTTTCACATTGTAAGTAGGGCTTTGGGGAGACAATATAAAATCGAGCGCATTTCATAAGTGATTTAACTCAAAATTATAATGACAAATAACTCATTCATTTCATTCAGTTGCGACGAATCACTTCTTTTAAACAGATAAAGTTAATGTGATATCTGGTTCATACTTTGCAAGTTGGAAATGAGAACTGGTAAGCATTTATAAATTAGCCGTCGCTTGAGTAACTTAGTAGCATGGTTGTTCCAAATAAGTGCTTAGCACCACTTTTAGTAGGCAGCTCATAAAACGGTGGCTTACCTTGATTACAGTCTGGTACTTAGGAAATAGGAAAACGGTTATGGAAAAAATAGATTTTAAATTTTTTACAAAAGACGGCGACTACACCTATTTAAATTTGGCTTCTGAGACCTATCATCAAGAAGCTAAGCAGTTGTTGGAACAAGATTTTATTGAGCAGTCACTTATTATTAGTGCGGAAACACCTGAAAAAGCGGAAGAGATTTTTAAAGATGAACATCAAGGCTTCTTTAAAAAGCTCAATATGCTTTTAGGGCCATTTATCACCACGGGTTACCATCGCTCTTAGTTGACAGATAGACTCAATACTGGGAATTAAGCCGAGCAGCTATCGGCTTAATTCCCTTCATTTGATCGTAATTGATGCGAGTGAGCTACGCAGAAATTAGGTCGCTATTACAATGGCTTATAAATGAATATATTCGCACTTATTGCCGCTATAATCTTAGACGATCATATTAAGGCATATTTCGGCTATACCTACCGTTTGTTCGTCGACCCATTTGATTTGGGTTTATTCATTGTTGATATTGCAATTTTTGTCGTTGTTTACGTATGTTTTACGTTTTTGTTCGAGCAGGTGAAAAAGTGGCTAATCAAAATGCGTAGTGACTAGCTATTCCTATAAATCAATCAATCGCTTGGCAAGTATTATTGAGCATGTTCTTGAACTTGCTAACTATGTCGATAGATCTTCGCTGAGACCATCGCAACCTTTTCTAGATTCTCTACATTTGGCATTCTGTCCGGTGCTAGCTATTGCCGCATTGTATTTAAAGGAGAGACAGTGAATTTTCCAGAGTACCAAACAGATAGAGTGATGCTTCGGCAGTTATCTGAGCAAGATGCTCAATCGGTTTTATGCTTGTTTTCTAATCCCTCGGTCATTGCCTATTACGATCTTGACGTTATTTCTGAATTGTCTCAGGCGCAGAGAATTATTGGGGCAATGGACGAACGATTTAAGTCGAACACGGGCATTCGTTGGGCTATTACCCTAAAGAGAAACGGAGAGCTTGTTGGGACTTGCGGCTTTAACTCTTGGGATGAAAAAGCGAGGTCGGCAGTTATCGGTTATGATTTGCTACCAAATTGTTGGGGGCAGGGGATTGCAACCGAAGTTGTCAATGAGTTGGTAAAGCAAGCGTTTTTAGGAAATCTGCCTTGTGGTGAGTTGAATCGAATTCAAGCGGATACCGTACCAGGGAACGTGGCTTCGGAAAGAGTGTTATTGAAAGTTGGCTGTAAAGAAGAAGGTCTTCGCAGACAAAGTGGATACTGGAAGAATCAATATCATGACCTGAAATGTTTTGGTTTACTGAAGAGCGAATATAAGCCCAAGACTTAATCACTGCCCACTTTAATCATATAAAAAACTAGCCATAGCACTCAATGTTAGCAGAATGCCAAATGGCTAGTTCTTATCTAAAAATTATCAGTAGTGGTTACCTAAAAATAACTTTGTTTAAAGGCGTTATCTCAATCAACTTCACAAATGCCAACGTGATAAGGATAGTGCCCGAGAACACCATCATATCGCGGCCAGGGCCGTCAGGAATCTGCAGCATACCGAGAATGTTCAATATCGCTATGTTAAGTGGCAAGTGAGCCACATAGATAGGCAGTGTCCATTTAGCGAGTTTCTGAATCCAAGGTTGATTACCCATATTTGGATTCGCTAACAACCATAGGAATAACCCCGTACCCCACAAGAAAGTACCAAAGTTGTAATCAATTGAGTTCATTGCTTGCGCTTGTGAGTGCAGATAGAAACCTTCACCAAAGTGCATCGCCATGCCGAGAGCTGCGACAGCTAATGCTTTGCCAGAAGACAGCTTGAAATCATGCTGACGAATCATGAAGCCAAGGCCGAACATCAGCGTGCTGTAGAATGGGCCATTACGAGTGAAGAAGGGGGATGGAATCTCTGTAAGACCTTGGTAAGCTCCCGCTAATACACCGTAGAAATAAAGCGCAAAGCCGATAGGCAGCAAAACCGCCAATGCTTTAAATCGCACACATACCGCAGTGACAAACGCCGCCATGATCAAAGCAGGCAAGAACCATAAATGTACCAGACCGCCTTCAAGTAATGAGTCCCATGGGCGACTCGTTAAATAATCAAAATAGCCGCTTCGCTCCGCCATGTAGCCATGTTCAAACACGACTTGCCAGTAGAACGGTGTTGCCATACAGATCAACGACCAAACGACAAACAGGCGCAGTAACGGCGAAGAGTATGCGCCGAATGTCGCCACAGGGTTAGCTGACATCTTAGGCTGCACAAGGTAGCCAGAAATGATAAAAAACAGAGGAACAGCAAAACGAGTTGCTTGGTTAACTATGTAGCCAACCCAAGGAATCTCACTTTCACCGTCAATCCAGTAAGTGGTAAATAAAGCACAGTGGAGGATGATAACCGCAAATATTGCGACAACACGCCCCATCTCAATGCTTGGGATAAATTTTGAATGGTTCATATTTCCAACACAATTAGAGTAATTAATCTGGCTGCAATGTATATTAAACAACCGGTTGCGCAACTTGTGTTAAATCAAATTTTTATCCTGAATAGATTAATAAATATTAATTCGAGAGGCGTATCACGAATACGCTATACGCAATAAGTTTACTGGTTGGACTTGTAAAAAAGTACGGTCGTGCTAAATATAACAAGAATTGATTTGATCGGATAAGTAATGAGCAAAGGTCGCATCACAAGAGAAGCCATTTTGAGCACGGCGTTTGATTTAGCAAGCAAACACGGCTTAGAAAGTTTAACCATTGGCGAGTTAGCCAAGTGCTGTGGTATGTCAAAAAGCGGCTTGTTTGCGCATTTTAACTCGAAAGAGAACTTGCAGATTTCGGTGTTGGAATACGCCAACCTCACTTTTAGAGAACGGGTTATTGTCCCTGCGCGTGATCTCGGTGATGAAGATATCGAACATAAGTTAAAAGCACTTTTAGACAATTGGTTGGGGTGGAATCACTCTTTTCAAGGCAGTTGTATGTTTCTAGATGCTTGGAAAGAGACTGGCGGTTGCAGTTCACCACTGCAATCAGTATTGAAGCAGACCATCTCAATTTGGATTGATTATCTGACCATACAGATTGAAAAAGGTATCGATAATAAGCAATTTCGCCCTGATCTTGAAGCCAAACAAGCCAGTTTTGAACTGTATGGCCTTTATTTAAGTGCTCATCTGTTTTATTCCATTCAAGGGGAGTCGGTCAGCCAACAGCATTTTTGGCAAGGGGTAGAACGCTTATTGACGGATTGGCGAGTGGCAAGTCGATAAACTCGCGAGTAAGAATCGTAGCGGTTGATTGTATCAATCGCTTAATTTTTCTCTTTAAAAAGCACGACCGTTCGCTTTTTAAAGAATTAAGGACAGCACCATGAGTGAGAAAATTTACTTTAATACCTCGAACAAGTTCAGCGTAAAGCGTAGTTTGGTAGGGCTCAGCACACGGCTACATCATGTTTTAGCACCAAACCATGCAAAACAAACCGCACGTAAATTGCTGCTAACACCTGCCCGTACTCAGCCAAAAAACGCAGAACCTCAAGGCTTAGTCAAAGGTGAAGTGACCTCAAATGAAGGGGTACTAACTACTTATCAGCTGGGCAGTGGACCAGTATGGGTGCTGACTCATGGTTGGTCTGGCACGGCCAGTCAGTACTTTCCTTTAATGGAGCATATTGCCAGTCAGGGTTATACCGCATTAGCTTACGATCACCCAGCACACGGGACTAGCGAAGGTGTTTATGGGCACATTCCAGCGTTCGTTAGTGGGCTAGAGGCGATTTTAGATAGCGTTGATGACGTAGCGGGATTGGTGGGTCACAGTATGGGTACAGCTTCAGCGATTGAATGCCACCATATTAAACTGGTGGATAAGCCATTATTGTTGATTGCACCTGTATTGGATTATTTGGATAACTTATTTGGGAGTGTGGCGCGCTCGGGTTACTCGATGCGCTTGTTTAATGCGGTTGTGGCGGAAGTAGAGGAGCAATATCGCTATCCGATTCAGTCTATTGATCCTTATAGCAAGCTGAAGCTTCGACAAGGGAAAACCATCATAGTGCATGATGAGAACGATCGCTTTACTAAGTTTGATGTCTCTCAGCGTGCAGCCAATGAGATGGAAAACGTACAGTTAGTACCAACGACCGGGCAGGGACATGGCCGCGTAATGAAGTGCCAGCAGGTAATGGATAGCTTTGATAGTTTGATTAATAAAGAATAGTAAATAGTTACTCAAATCAAGCGATTAACATTTATAACCATATTATTGATGTGGTTAACAAATTCGCAAAGTAAAATATTTCCTTAGAGGGTTATGTGGGATCATTTGAAGTGCCACAAGGCCCTCATAAGGAAAATAATAATGAATAGAAATGATAGTGTTCCATTACCCAGCAATACACGTGAGTGGTTAATAAACCGAAACAGCCTAATTATCCTCGCCGATATCGCTTTATTTGCGACCCTCTATTTTACTCTACCGTTTGAACCACAAGTTGTACTTGGCATAAGCATGCTCACTTTTGTCGCGATCTTGTGGTTAACAGAAGCGCTGCACGTTACTGTTACCGCTATTCTCGTACCCATAATGGCGGTGCTGTTTGGTGTGTTTAATACTCAAACTGCGCTCAATAATTTCGCTAATTCAATTATCTTTCTGTTCTTAGGTGGCTTTGCGCTTGCGGCCGCAATGCATCGTCAAGGTTTAGATAAAGTCATCGCTGACAAAGTGCTTATTTTAGCGAAAGGTAAAATGAGTGTGGCGGTATTCATGTTGTTTGGTGTCACGGCATTACTGTCGATGTGGATCAGTAATACTGCGACCACGGCCATGATGTTGCCATTAGTGCTTGGTGTGCTCAGCAAAGTGAACTCTGAAAGTGGTCATAAAACCTACGTCTTTGTTTTGTTAGGTATCGCCTACAGTGCAAGTATTGGTGGTATTGCCACGATTGTGGGTAGCCCTCCGAACGCGATTGCCGCAGCCGAAGTGGGTTTAACCTTTACGGATTGGATGAAGTTTGGTGTACCAACCGCCGTGATATTACTTCCTCTTGCGCTGCTGATTCTATACGTCATTTTAAAGCCTCAACTGCAAGGTGAGTTCGAGCTTAATTATGAGCCAGTAAACTGGGACAAAGGTAAGGTTGTCACTTTAGGTATTTTTGCCGCGACGGTCTTACTGTGGATTTTCAGTAAACCGATTAATGCCATGATTGGTGGTTACGCCAAGTTTGATACCATCGTGGCGCTAAGCGCCATTGTGGCGGTAAATTTTGCCCGAGTCGTGCACTGGAAAGACATCGAAAAAACCGCGGATTGGGGGGTATTACTGCTATTTGGTGGTGGTATTTGTTTGAGTAACGTCTTGAAAGCCACTGGGACAAGTGTGTTCTTAGCCAATGGTTTAACCGAGCTTATCGCCCACCTTGGCTTTTTCTTTATCGTTGTGGTGATAGCCATCTTTGTGGTGTTTTTAACTGAGTTTGCCAGTAACACGGCCAGTGCCGCTTTGCTCATTCCAGTGTTCGCGAGCGTGGCGGAAGCTTTTGGTATGTCACCAGTTATTTTATCCGTGTTGATTGCCGTATCTGCGTCGTGCGCTTTCATGCTGCCTGTCGCGACACCACCAAACGCGATTGTGTTTGGTTCTGGGCACATCCAGCAAAGTGAGATGATGCGTGTAGGGATATTGCTTAATATTGCTTGTATTGGCGCGCTTACCGCAATAGCGATGTTGTTCTGGCTATAGCGCTAAGTGACTCATCACAAATTAAACGGCTTTAGTGATTTGCTAAAGCCGTTTTTTATTCACGAGTGAGTCGTCAATGTATGAGTGGCTCAAAGGCTATAAGCCGTGCACATAAGCCCCTGTTTATTTATTGCGGCTATCGTTACAATGCGCACAGAATAGAACATGGTTGAGAAAGTTGATGAAAATTTGGGTAGATGCGGACGCGTGTCCGGTCGTGGTTCGTGATATTTTATTTCGAGCAGCACAGAGAACAGGCGTAGAAGTGACCTTGGTAGCGAATCAATTTATTCGGACGCCCGCTGCGCCGAATGTCACTATGATGCAAGTGCAGGCCGGCTTTGACGTGGCCGATAATGAGATTGTAAAGCGCGTTGAACAAGGGGATATGGTGATCACCAGTGACATTCCTCTCGCGGACGAAGTGATCACCAAAGGTGGTCATGCACTTAGTTCGCGTGGTGAGTTGTTTACCAAAGAGAACATCAAATCTCGCCTAAACATTCGCGACTTCATGGAAACCATGCGTAGCAGTGGTATCCAAACGGGTGGCCCTGCACCACTGAGTCAAAGCGATCGACAGCAGTTTGCCAATCAGCTAGATAAATGGCTGGTTCAGTGGCAACGAGCTCAAAAATAACTTTATGCATCTAAGTTCATTTTTGTAGCCAAGTTCAAATACTTACTCATTTTATCCAGTTAAGTTGTCTACTGAGTTCGCGAGGTAGACAACATGAGTTCCATTCCCACCACCAAACCCCAATTATTAGCCGCCATCAATCAAGCGTTTGATAAGCTGATGGCCGATTATCAGAGCATTCCTGATGCGATCAGCCGTGACATCGGCGTTGAAGGTAATATTAAAGGTACGCAAGTGTCGGTTGCCGATACGGTGGCATACTTGATTGGGTGGGGACAGCTTGTCTTAAAATGGCATGATCGAGAAGCGCAAGGGCTAGAAATCGATTTTCCTGAAACGGGTTATAAATGGAATCAACTCGGTTCGTTGGCCGAGCACTTTCACCGTCAATACTCCGATTGGGCGTATAGCGACTTGCTGTATGAGTTTGAATGTACCACTCAAGCTCTGCTCGATCTCATTGAAAGTAAAACCGAACATCAGCTTTATCATCAACCTTGGTACCAGCAATGGACCATGGGACGTATGATTCAATTCAATACATCTTCTCCAATGAAAAATGTCCGTACCAAAGTGCGCCGATTTAAGCGGCAGTGCCTCACCAAGCAATAGTCCTTATCGTTGAACTCTCTGATTACTTTATAAATTCATGTCGTTTTTAGTGATTTTTCTCACTAATTAGACGTAATTGTCTGATTCGAGGGTGTTTTATTCTATATCTGTTGTATGTTAGGTGAACAGATAGCAATCGTATCTGATTGATATGGTTTAAAAAACGAAAATAAAAACAGCACCAGTCTGGAAAAGCAATGTGGTGATTTCGAACTACAACACGGTTGTATTCCAAGGAGAGAAAAGTGGAAAACAAGTGGGAAGAATTTGCCAAAAATTTTGAAGCCAGCAATAACTATGTTGTTGGTATTAAAGACATTAATCGAGTTAAACAGCGATTAAAGAAACACACCGATGTCGGTGCTCTGTTAGAGCTTGGCTGCGGCAACGGTACTTATACCGAGTGTTTTGTTGAACAAGCAGAACGTATTGTGGCGACTGATGTGTCTCAGCCAATGATTGAAGTGAGTAAGATCCGCTTTGAGAATGAGCTGAAAGTGGTTGTGGAACAAGCGGATTGCTTTGCTCTACGCTATGAAGACAACAGCTTTGACACTGTGTTTATGGCCAATCTGCTTCATGTTATTCCTAACCCTGTCAGCGCGTTAGAAGAGTGCTTACGTGTGTTAAAGCCGGGAGGTCGGCTGATTGGTGTCAGCTTCACTTTGCATAATATGAATTGCTTTAACAAGCTGCGCCTTAAGTATCGATATTGGCGTAAGTATGGCTTAAAGAATAATAACTCGATTGTGCTGACGCCTGTGTTAGCCCATGAGTTAGCGGCGACCGCAGGTTTTCAAGATGTGAGCACTGAGATGCTCGGCAAGCGAGTAAAAGCGGTGTACTTTACGGCGTTTAAGTTAGATGAATAAATTAAGTGAGTAATAAACAAAGATGAGTGATGTCTACGATCGCGAGATCTCTTTGCATTATGCGGCTTATCGTCCGCCCATTCATGACATGATCATAGAGCAATACCTTGCTCAGTTGCCTCAGTTTAGTTTTGGTCTGGATATTGGTTGTGGTGCAGGGGCATCCTCCCATGCTATCGCACCTATTTGCCAGCACGTGGTTGGTATTGATCCAAGTGAAGCAATGATCGACCAAGCGAAAGCGGCTGATAACATTCGTTATATAGTAGGAACCGGTAATAGCACTTCTTTACCAGATAGCAGGGTTGATCTCGTGACATTTGCTGGCTCATTGCCATATGCAAAGTCATCTGCGTTGATTGAGGAATTGCGTCGCGTATGCCGCCCCAATGCGAGGGTCGTGGTGTACGACTTTGAAGTGCAATATCAAGCGTGGCTAAGGTTGCTTGAGGTGGAAGTTGAGCCTCGGTCATCTAACTATGATCATGGGATCAACTTTGACGATTGTGGAGAGTTTTCCGCAATCGAATGTAAAAAAGAGCGCTTGCTTTTGCCTGTTGAGGCTACTCAGCTAGCACACTTGCTATGCTCATCTCAAAAGCGGTATGTAGCGCTTCAGCAGCGATTTGGTATCGAGAATGGGTTTGAGTTGCTGGTGGAAGCGATCGAATCACTGTGCGCTCAGCGTGGTTCATCTCTTTCTTTAGAGATTGATTGTTACTACTCGGCTTATCACATCAAAGTGGATTAGTTTAGCGCAATCCAAGTAAGTAGTAGCAGCCTAACTCATGGTCTTCTACTTGCCATACCATAGGGAAAAACGCGGTATCTTTTAGCAATGGGCGAATAGAGTCTGACGTGCTTTTAATATCCTCAACTTGTAAGCGCCCAAAAAGAATGGCGATGAGGTTGTCGACCGGCTTGAACTGTTCGACCTCTTTGAGGCTATCCGTGATAAAAAACTGGGAAGAATATCCGATGAAACTGCGTACATCGGCCACATCGAAGTTGTTATGAGGTTCAAGGCAAGCTTTTGCCAGACGTTGGTAAAACTGTAAGCATTTCGCTTTGTCATCATCTTGTAGGTAGAGCAAGTTGTACTCTTCACTAATAGTATTAACAAAAGGCAATTGGCTTGCCTTCGGTGACCAGACTAACAGTAGATCGGGCTGAGTTTCATCAAGCCATTTTGGCGTAATATCTGACCAAGTAAGCCAGTGCTTACTATCGATACTGAGGTAGCCTGGCAGGGCTGAATCTTGATCATCCAATACGATATATAGACGAACAGGGTCGGGTTCGAAAGTGGGTTCAACAGTAGATTCAAACATAATGGCGGTTCCTTGTTTGTGGTGTAACTCCGTGTCCCATAAACTCATGCTTTAAGTTTTTTCTACCTCAAAGCATGAGTAATGACAATTTAAATCAATGGGTTACTTTTGCAGGCACGACCCGACTTGTTCGGGAGCGAGGTTCGACTTAGGTATGTAATGCGTGCCTAGGCACACTGCAAAGTGGCTGAAGAACTCGCGAAGACCGTCACCCGAAATTTTCCCTTCTTGCTTTAATTGCTCAACCGATGAGCTTGCGATTGCGCGGCAGCGCTCTTTGTACGGCGCGAGTTTCGCCTCACATTGCTGTGCATTCGAAAACTCAAAGCAAGTTTGGAATTTATCCTCTTTACACAAGAATTTATCGGCATTAATGACGAGTTCTTGCAGCTTTACTGCTTGTGTCATTTGGGCAATCTCTTCAGGGTCATCAAGGTTTGACACTTGGAAGGATTTGCGCGCGACGACCGAATCACGATACAACAGTTCCAGCGTCCATTTCCCTGATACAATTTCGTTTTCTGCACCGAAATACCACATAGCAAGGTTTTGATTGTGCTTAAACATGGTGTCTGTCCATGAAGAAACCCTTGAACTTTGACCCGTGTTTGGATCGGTGATTTCTGGGTGAGTCATGCGTACAGTAATAGGGAATTGCTGTTGATTCGCTAAGTTTGCCGGTACATTACCGCTTGCATCTTTCGGTAGAGTAACGGAATAGCGGAATCCCATAAAATCGCCAACTTTTGGGAAAACGAACTGGCTCGGAGTCACGTTGTACTCATTGCCTTCCTTCTTAATTAGGCCGCCTTCTGTCACGCTGACACGTGGTGCAAATTGATTGCTGATGTCTTTGCTTTTTTTCCCTTCCATTGCGGCCTTTAGGCCATTTCCGGCTGGTGTTCCTTCAATCGATAGCAGTTTGAATTGTTCTAGGCTATCAACGGTCAGCGTGTGCAGTGGGTTGTTGAACGCGGTCAGCTTTTCGACTTTAGTATTTTCCGTTAAGTCTAAAACACTCAATTGGTTGTTGTTGAGCTCAACTTTGGTGAGAACCAGATTGTCACTGAGATCTATTTGGCTGAGCTGATTGTAGTCGGCTTTGAGCTCACGAAGCCTAGGTTGATGATTCAGCTCTAAATTGTGCAATTGGTTATTACGCACATTTAGTATTTGAACGTCGGGGTTACGGCTAAGATCGAGTTGGCCTAACTGGTTAGAAGATAGATACAGATAACCCAGTTTAGGGTTATTTGATAAATCAATGCTGGTCAGTTTGCCCGATGTGAGGTTGAGGTGAGTTAAATTAGGGTTTTGGCTTAGGTCAATACTAGTCAGTTCGTGTCTGCTCAAGCCAAGATCACGTAAGTCTGTTTGGTGAGATACATCGATATGACTAATCGGCATTTTGTAAGCGTAGAGGCTAATCAGCTCTGGGTTATGGCTTACATCAATGTCCGTTAAGTCATTGTTGGTGACGTTGAGATATTTCAATTTCGGGTTGTCCGACACATCGATTTGCGAAAGCTTATTGTCACCCAAGATCAGTCGAATCAGTTCAGGGTTGTTTGAGGTATCGATGTGCGTAATGTCGTTTTTCAACAGCACCAAATGAGCCAAATTAGGGAAATATTGGATTTCATCGACAGACGCGATGTTGGCTTCATTACACTCGAGCTTGGTAATGTTTTCTAAAGAAGATTCGTTGTATTGGTAGACGCATTGTGCAAAGTTGAGATCTTGGAATTCAATTTCATCTACGCTTTTCGGTTGAGTTAGCGTAGTCGCACAACCGGATAGAGTCGCAAGCGTTATCGCTGCGGCTAACTTGTTAAAGTTTGACGACAACATACAGTCTATGTCCTTGTATATAATGCAAAACGCGTTGTAAATCGCTGCTGTTTTTTAGACAGGGGATACTAGCACTGTATAGTGTTGCTTGATATGCAATTAATGTGACTGAGACTTGAACTTGAGCAGTATGTAGTACTTTTGGGGGGTTCTAATCTTGAGCTTTGCGTTAGCTTCAATGATTTCCTTGGAGAAGTACGGGCTAATTTTAACCATAGAGTGACTTAGCCCGTGAAATACTTAGTGTTGAGTTGCATGCACTAGATCGAGTTGAAGCTTAGGTTTGATTTCTAATAAATAGTCGGTGAGCGTGTAAATAAACAGTGCGACGCCGACCATCTCCAATACCTCTTCACAAGTAAAAAGTATCGTATAAACCAAACCTTGGTTACCGTACTGTTCGGCTTGCCAACCACCAAGCATCTCAAAGCCAAGCGCTCCACCGACAAATAATCCGCCCGAAAAAATGAACAACCACATGGTTTTTCGGGGTAGTTCGAGAAGGAACTTAGCATAGGCCGCGATAAAGCCAATCAAAGCAATACCATATGGGATCACCCAAGCGTAATAGAGTAGCCCAGTAGTTTCGTTCCCTGCTTTGACTTTCTTGCCTAGTTTTTCGTGAATTGAAGCCATTTCATCGATGGACAAAAATAGGAAAATGCAGGCGAGTACTGCCCATAGTATCCATGCGCGATTGGCAGAGCGATGAATACTGGCAATAAAGGCCAGCAACAAACTTGCACCAATTAATGCAACTGAAGAGTATAGGGTGGGAATATTGCGTTCTGCATTTAGGTAAAACAGATCCGCAATGCCATGAAGTTGCGGGAAATTTGCTTTGTAAAGTGCGCTGACGATATTCGCGAGTAGTAACAACGTGATGATGGAAAGAAGTGTAGTAAGGATTCTACGTGGGGTTACTTCAACAACCATAGGATTGTCTCCTGATAATGACTTAGTGCTACATCCATACGTAAACAAAAGTTCACATAAAAATTGCCTTACCAATGAGAGACAAACTAAAGCGAGTTGAAAACTACCCCATCATATTGTGTTTTATTAAATTTTAGACAGGATAAAAACTGCGTTTTCGCCGTCAGTAGCCGTGTAATCACTGGATAACAGCGACCCTAGCATAGGAAGATCCTCAAAAATGAAACACTTAATAATTTAGTCACTAAACTGACATCTATGCGAAATAAAGTACTGGGTGAGTCTCAAAACGGAGAATGTTGCAGCTTCGGCGCTCGATTACTTGGCCTAACTGCAACTAATGTTTGAGTTAATAACCTCACAGTGAAAATTCTTCTCTAATGAGTTAGTTACATGCAGTGAGTGATATTGGTTCACGCTAAAACATAGTATTGTTGTGAGCGATCTCATCCGGAACGGTTTGAATGGCATCCCAATGCTCTACGATTTTCCCATTATCGTCGAAACGGAAAAAATCCATGGTGACGTACTGATCGCCATCGGGCCAAGTTTGATGGGTATGCAGCGCCACCAGGTCACCTTCTGCTATCGCTCTAAGGAAACGAATAGACTTATTTGGATACTCGCGGTTCATTCGTTCAAAGTAATCAATAAAGGGTTGTGTGCCATCACCGACCAATGGGTTGTGCTGGATATATTGTTCGCCGACGAAGAGTTCAACCGCTTTAGTAGGGTTGCCCAAATAGGCCATTTGGTAAAATTCAATAGCGTTTTGTTTGTTGCTCGCTTGTTGAGTTGCCATAGTGACTCCGTTGTTTAGAGAGCGCTTACGCGAAGATGGGGGGCTTATTTCTGGGAATGAAGCCCTACGGTGTTGCCTTCGGTATCGCTGATAACACTGATAAAACCGTATTCACCGATCGGCATTTTAGGAACTTGAACCGCGCCGCCATTGTCAGTCACTCTTGCTTCTTCAACGGCACAATCTTCACAAGAGAAATACACCAAGGTGCTGTTGCCGCCGGCAGCGACATTGTCCATTTTTACTATCGCACCAGCTGCGCCATAGCCCTCTCCCATATCTGGGAACGCCCACATCTCAATCGGTATCCCACCCGGGCTGTCGAGTTTTTCTAATGTGACATTTAGTACGGATTGGTAGAAGGTTTTGGCTCTTTCTATGTCATCCACATAGATCTCGAACCAACAAATAGGATTAACTTGCATAGTGACCTCTGCTTTCTGTTGCGTTTCAGTAAGTATATGTAGCCTGATAAAGCACATCGTACTTTTCACGTAAGGTCGGCATAGTAGCAATTTGTTGATAACAATTATCGTTTACAGTGTGTGTTGAGCGGAGTAATATCGGTCCAATTGAGCGAAAAATCACCTTGTTTCGGATAGTTGCAGAATTTTCTTCTATCAATCAAGGGCCGGTAGAAAGGAATGAGTCTAGATGAGTGCTGTAGAGGAACTAGGTCGCGTTTATGATCAGAACTCCAATCACAATGAGATGAGTAATTTTATTGAGCTTCAATCAGGTTTGACGGTCGGTTTGTTTTCTCGCGCAGACATGGAGCAAATGGACATTGAGTCCCCTCTACCGAGTAATAAGGATTACATTCATTTGAACCACTTTATCCAAGGTCACTTCAGTGCCACCGTCAAAGGCAAAAACCTCAACTGTGACAGTGGTTATATCAATATGGGCTTTTCGGATGGGGAGATGTTCCATGTTCAAGATAGTGATGATTTTTGTAATCTAGAGATTATGGTACGGCCTGAGGTTCTTTATTCATTAGCGGGGGAAGAGCTAACAGGAATTAACTTCGATAAAGATATGGAGTTCTTTATTCGCCAAGGTCGTTCGAGCCAACAAGTTAACTCGTCAGTGAGTCGTGTCATTACACTGATGAAGCAGCAAATTAAACATCCATTGCTGCTGCATTCTGCCATCCTTGAATACCTGTATTGGCATTTACAAGCACTTAAACCGGCGAACACGAAAGAGTTTTTGTCTACACGTGAGAAGCGGCAGTTAGCCGTTGCTAAAGATTGCTTATTGTCAGATTTGAGCTCTGCCCCAACCATTGCGGAGTTGGCGAAAACCGTCGGTGTGAACCAATGTAAGTTGAAGAAAGGTTTCAAAGAACTGTTTGGAACGAGTGTCTATGCCTGCTTTCAAGAAGAGCGCATGAAACGGGCGATGGAACTGTTGAAACACCACAATGTGACTGAGACGGCAGTGGCGTTGGGCTATAGCAACATCAGTCATTTTAGTACGGCTTTTCGCAAGCAATATGGTGTGCTACCTAATAATGCTCGGCGCGAGCTAATGTATGATTTTAAGTTTAATCAGCATGAGTTAGGCGTTAATACCTGAGCTTCAATATCAAGTCGCCAGTGAGTTTGAGCAGCCAAACCCACTGGCGTTTTTATTAGAAGTTAAGTTTTGCTTTTACCCCAACAAATCGAGGCTCGCCCGCGGCTTTAGCTGCATTGAACATCGAAGTTGAATACTCTTCATCGGTTAAGTTTCGTCCGTACAAGTATACTGCCCAATCATGAGTTCGGTAGCCGACTTGAGCATTGAATATTGCATAGCTGCCTTGCTCAAAGGTATTGGCTTCGTTCATAAACTGCGCGCCGTAGAATGAAACATCTGCCCCGACAAAGATACCAACAGGCTGACCATAGTTAGATCCAAGAGAAACAGTGTATTCGTTGGTATAAGGCAGTTTGTTACCTGTGTAATCGCCGCCTGCACCATTCGAGAAATCATCAAATTCATATTCAAACAAATAACTGGCGTTCATGAACATGGATAAGCCGTTGAGTGGGCTGGCCAGTAACTCCATTTCAATTCCGCTACTGTGCGCTTCGGCGGCATTTTGCTTCAAGTAACCACTTGGGTAGTTTGGATGAGGCACGTCGACTTGGATGTCTGTCCAACCGATGTAATAAATAGCAGTGTTGAGCTCTACGTTGCGAGAGAGTCGTTCTTTATGACCTAGTTCATAGGTCGTGCTGTATTCGGGGTCAACCGCATTGCTGACCAGTGGCGCTTCTACCATTACATTGTTGTAGTCACCGGCTTTATAGCCTCGTGAAACGGATAGGTAACTATGTCGGGTATCGGTCGGCTTCCAGCTTAAAGAGGCGGAAGGAAGCACTGCAAACCAGTCATCGTCAAAGCTCAGAGCAGTTGTCGGCATGCCCATACTATTACTGTCTTTCCAATCGAGCGATTTTTCATCGTAATCAAGGCGCAATCGGCCTGTGAGTTCAAAGTTACCCATTGGGTAGATCACTTGACCAAACAGTGCCGCATTAAACATTTCGATGGTGCTGTCTTGAGACATTTTTACACCTGGTGGCATAAACCACATGCCTGCATCACTACCAAAGTTTACGTTGGTGTTGGTGTCCACTTCTTCACGCATTAAGAATGCACCGACTAGCCAATTCACGTCGCCTTGAGTGGTGCCGTGTAAGCGTAATTCTTCGGAGAAGGATTGAGTAGACTCATCAAAATCGGCAAAGCTGATATCGTACTGAGAGAAATCCCAGTCATGCAAAAAACCGTAACTGGAATCGGTGTAGCTTGTGATGGAAGTTAGAGTGGTACTGGCTGAGAGCTCTTTTTCTATGGTGAAAATACCTGTGAACAAATCACCAGTGTTGTAGCCCGGCTCGTTATTGGAGGGCTTAAACCCACCACCAAGCACGTAGTTGTCAAAGCCGCTATCGTAGGAATCGGCGATTAAATCAAATGCGATTTTGAGTTGATCAGTGTTGTAGATGTCAAACTTAGCATGAACGGAGTATTGCTCGTTGTCGTTGGTGTCGTCTCTATTGAGCGTGCTATTTTCGAAATATCCGTCACTGGATTTATATTGCGCAGCAATGCGAGCGGCACTGTATTCGCCAAGGTCACCCCCGATAGCGGTTTCTACGTTATAACTATTAAAGCTACCGTAATCGGCTTGAATGTAATTTTCGTAGCCATCCATTGGGCGGCGAGTTTCAACTTTAATCAAACCTGCAAGCGTATTTCGACCGTAAAGCGCCCCTTGCCCCCCTTTAATTACTTCAACTTGCGCTGCATCTAACAATATATTCGGATTAACATAAGGAATGGTAACGCCATCAATATTTATATTGTAGATCTTGTTCATTGTGGTGGTGCCGCCAATGCCACGATAAACAAAGTAAGCGGTATGGTTGTCTGCTTTTAAATAGTTCATTCCGGGAGTGAGTTGAGCAATATCTGTCGTTTGTTTGATATTCAGCTCTTCTAAATCAGTATCAGAGTAGATATTTAACGATGCGGGAATATCTTGTTTACTCTGTTCAATTTTTTGTGCTGAAACGACGATGGTTTCCATCACGCTAGAGTCAGATTCCGATGATGAGTAGGCGTAAGTTGTTGTGAGTAATAAGCTGATTGATATTGCTTGTGCGAGTCCTGTCTTGCGTAGATTGGTCACTGCTGATTCCCTCTTCACAGACCTGTTTGGCCTGCATAACCACTATTTAGGTGAATGTGTATGTGAAAAATAATCGTCTTTAAATTCTCCAATAGGTGATGAATTTCCGACTACCCCAAAACGGATATCAATGCCCGCTTCGGAACTAATATTTATTTTGTCAACAATTAGGGTTCTTTTTATTCTTTGAAGCCAATAAGCTGTGAGCACTGAATATATCGATAAGGGTAATTTAAATTACCGGTTAGTTAACCAAGGATATGGCATGACCTTTAATTTGAGTCCGAAAGATCTGAGTACCGTGGCTATTTACTCAGTGCTATTTTTTGTATTAATGATCGCAATTGGCTGGGTAGGGTTTATCCCGATATTTATCCCTCTTCTAGCGGCTTTAGCTCCCCTGTTCGGTGGGTTGATCTTTATGCTGTTCCTTATGCGAGTCAATAAATTTGGCATGGTCACATTATTGGGTTTTGTAAATGGCCTACTAATGTTTGTGGCTGGTATGGGGTATTGGGTGGTTTTGACAGGCGCTGTGTTTGGTTTGCTGGCCGATTTACTTTTGAAGCGTAGTGATTACCGACAACTTAAGCACAGCATCACCGCTTACAGTGTATTTAGCTTGTGGGTGATTGGAAACTTTTTACCTTTTTATCTTTCACGAGAAAGCTATTTTTCAATGATCTCCAAGGGCTATGGTGAAGAATATGCTCAAAGCCTTAGTGTGTTAATGCCATATTGGCTTCTGCCCGTATTGGTTGTTGGTGCAATGGTGTGTGGTTATATCGGTGCAAAGGTTGGCTCAAAACTTCTTAACAAGCAGTTAAGCCGTGCAGGAGTGGTGTAGGTTTCGCGATGGCTGAAACACCAATTTTAGAGCCGAGAAACAATCAGCTTTCTCGACCGAAATCGGCAATGACCGTACCGCAAGAGAAAAGTAGCCGAGTCGATCCTCGCAGTAAAATTTTGCTATTGCTGTGTGTCAGCGTCATCTTGGTGGGTGGCGCTGGTGGAGATCAAGTCGCAAAAAGCGCTTATTTGCTGTTAGCAGCCCTGCCCATGTTGGTATTAATGTTAGAAGGCTACTGGAAGAGCGGTTTATTTTTATCCTCACTGTTTGGCTTTTTTGCATGGGTAGCAATCACTGTTGTTCCCAGCCTTGAAGGAGATAGCCAAATTGCTGTGATGGGCATGGTTGTGTTTTGTACTCGAATTTTGCCAGCGGCGGCCAGTTTTAGTTTATTGATGACCATTCCTGTTTCAGAGCTGGTTTCTGCCTTGTATCGGTTTAAGCTTCCCGTTGCTTTGATTACCGTTTTGGTCATTATCCTGCGATTTTTCCCGTGTGTATTGAGTGAGTTTGTCGCTATTGAGCGTAGTGTGCGTATGCGAGGGCTAGCATTGGGCAATGGTAGTTTGAAAACTGCGGTATTTAGTCGATTGCTGCCTTTTCTTAGTAACACGTTACGCATAGGTGATGAACTTTCTGCTGCTGCGATCAGCCGTGGTTTAGGCGCAAAAAAGCGTCGTACCAACTATTACCAAACACGTTTTTCTTGGTTTGATTTACCGATTTTGGCTGTAATTGTGATGAATGTACTGTTGGCAATTACATCGCTGTGGGTGATGCCATGAGTAAACTGTGTTTTAAAGAGTTTAGCTTTCGTTATGCGGCAAGCTCACATGCCCATCCGACATTGCAAACCATTAACTTGACCATACATTCCGGGGAATGCGTGCTGTTAACCGGAGGTTCTGGTTCAGGGAAAAGCACACTAATTCGGGCGATGAATGGCCTTATTCCTAACTTCTACGATGGTGGCATTAGTGGTCAACTTTACCTCGATGGTGAAGATCTATCGAGTATCCCTGAAGCTGCTTTGTACCAAAAGGTCGCCACGGTTTATCAAAACCCACGTAGCCAATTTTTTACTAATAAAATTGGTAGTGAACTGGTATTCAGTGCGGAAAACTTCGCACTAGAGCGCTCTAAGACAGAGAGGTGGCTAAAGCAAACCCTAGAACAATTTCAATTAGAAGGCCGGGAGCATGACAAGCTTGATTTTTTATCGAGTGGAGAAAAGCAGCGGGTTGCTTGTGCTTCTGCCAGTTTGATGCAGCCGGAAGTTATTCTGCTTGATGAGCCAAGTGCCAATTTGGATGCCAAGGCTGCCCAAATGTTGGCTCAGGCCATTGCATATTGGAAACAACAAGGTATGACGGTGGTCGTGGCGGAGCATCGTAGTGCTTACCTTGATGGTTTAGTGGATAGGCAAGTTCATCTTGAGAATGGTCGAATTACACAAGTGATTACTGATAGTTTTTATCAGGCTCCCGCATCGAATACATTTCTGGGCAAGCAAATTAGCAAGTTATCGGATGTTCGCTCGGAGCGTATTTCATCTGAAGAGAACTGGTTGATCAGCCCTCGTTCGAGTTTGTTTTCAAGAGCGTTGAAACAGGTTAAAACCCATCGTATTGTTAAGTCTTCCATCGTGGCGGTAGTTGGTGAAAATGGTGCGGGAAAAAGTAGTTTATTTCGTCAGTTGTGCGGTCTAGATAAAGGGGTAGTTCAACTTGCTGATCAGCATGGAGTCCTGAAAGGAAAAGAGCTTCGTCGGCGCTGTTTCTTTGTCGATCAAGAAGTCAATCGTCAATTGTTGTGTGACTCCGTATTAGAAGAAGTGATGCTTAATATGCCGAGCGATGATGAATCACAAGCAATATCGATTCTTAATGAGTTAGATCTCGGGCATTTGAGAGAGGCTCATCCGCTAGCCATTTCTGGTGGCCAAAAGCAGCGATTAGCATTAGCGACAGCGGTTGCTGCCAAGCGAGAGTTTACCGTATTAGATGAACCCACGAGTGGGTTAGATAGTGCCAACGTCGTACGTGTGAGCAAGCAAATTGCTAGGCTGCGTGAAAATGGCAGCACAGTAATCATCATCAGCCACGACCCAGAGCTATTGCTGGGGTGCTGTGAGTGGGCGATACATATCAACCAGCGGAATATTGACCAGATTTACCGTCTGGATGATTCTGGCAACAAGCGTTTATTGCGGTTTATGCAGCTTGTTAACACAGAGGAAATGGTAGATAACCGAACGCACCGAAATGCTTTGACGGTTAATTAGTACTTCTCGTTTTGCTGAACAGGTCATTTTTACACGCTGATTGCTTTATTTGCGTAGGTTGTCTCGATAAAATAAGCGCAAATTTTCTAGATCGGAATCATCATGGCAAAACTAACACTGCAAGAGCAAATGCTAAAAGCGGGCTTGGTTAACGAGAAAAAGCTTAAGAAAGCGAAGAAAGGCTCTAAGAAATCACGAGTACAAGCTCGTGAAGTCAAAGCGGCGGTTGAAGAGAACAAACGTCAGCAGCAAGAGCGTGATAAAGAGCTGAGCAACCAGCAAAAAGAGCAGCGTCTAAGTAAAGAAATTAAGGCGCAAATCAAGCAGTTGATCGAGATGAACAAGATCGATCTGAAAGATGGTGAGATCAAATATAACTTTACTGACGGCACTTTGGTTAAAGTGCTTTATGTAGAAGAGTTAGTTCAGACTCAATTGGCAAAAGGCATCTTGTCTATTGCGCGTTATGAAGAGGGCTATGTGGTTATTCCGAGTGCGGTAGCCAACAAGATAGCTCAACGCGATGAAGAGACCATCATTGAACTTAATACGTCATCTTCCGATGAGATTGATGAAGACGACCCATATGCAGATTTCGTCGTGCCTGATGACCTAATGTGGTAATTGTTGTATATGACTCTGAGAAAGCCTCCATTTTGGAGGCTTCTTTGTTCTGCGGAGCGGATTAGCGTTAAATGAGTAAACCACAGCCAAGGTTAGAGCTATATTCAATGGAACATCGATATATTGCTTGGTTTGTGACTACTTACCTGACACACTTAGCGAGCATTTTAAATTAGGCAATCATTATGAAACTTTTAGTTCGCAATCTAGAGCGCACAACAACAGAACAAGATATTCGAGTTTTGTTCTCAACTCACGGTACAGTTACTGAGTGTAACTTGGTGTTAGACCAAGAGACTGGCCTTTCAAAAGGCTTCGCATTTGTTGAAATGCCTGACGAAGATGAAGCAAAAGCTGCGGTTGAAGCGTTAAATTTGTCGACGCTAGCTAAGAGCAAGATCCGAGTTAAATACGCTCAAAATTGATTGAATATAGAGCGAGTTAAACGGTTTTTCTCGCTCCATATAATTGAATTTAAAAGGGCAGAGCTTAATTGAGCTCTGCCTTTTGCGTTATGGCGAGTCGCATTCGTTAGGTTCGCGGCTCTTTTGTTAACTGACCTTTTCTAGCTTTCGCTCTTCGGATTCCTCCGCTTCAATTTTGAGCGATTCTTCGCTAGTAGATTCAGAGAATATTTCTGCTACTGCACTGCGTTCGAGTTCACCTTGCAGGTTACCTTCGTCATCGACCACGGGCAGTGAATAATCACAAGACATAGTCTCAGTAAGGACTTCTTCGATCGCGGAGCTTGGTGATACGGCGGGGACTTCTTCGTAGATTTCGTCAAACAGGGCTTCGTGGTCACTCTCTTTGGCGGCATCTAATAAGCCTTCTTTGGTGACTAACCCTTGGTAGCCATCTTCAGTGACGTGGTAGCCGTAATCTTGCTTAGAGCGCTTCATTTGTTGTAGAGCGTCTTCAATTGTGAGCGCAGTAATACGCAGTGCAGGCGGCTGCATGACGGTCTCTACCGTTAAGGCTCGCGCGCGATTGACGTCTTTTACAAACGCTTCTACATAATCATCGGCTGGGTTGAGTAAGATCTCATCAGGCGTACCTTGCTGCACCAATGCGCCATCTTTTAAGATAGCGATTCGATCGCCCAGTCGCAGTGCTTCATCCAAATCATGAGTAATGAAGATGATGGTTTTGTGTAGCGTTTCTTGCAGCTCGATAAGTTGATCTTGCATCTCGCTGCGGATCAATGGGTCAAGCGCAGAGAAGGCTTCATCCATGAGCAGTATTTCTGCATCGGTTGCGAGTGCACGAGCCAAACCAACCCGCTGTTGTTGGCCGCCAGAGAGCTGGCTTGGGTACTGCTTCTCGTAGCCTTTTAGCCCCACGGTATTGAGCCATTCGGTTGCTTTGGCGTTACGCTGATCTTTTTCAATCCCCTGTATTTCGAGGCCGTAGGCAACGTTATCTAATACCGTTCGGTGAGGTAGCAGGCCGAAGCGTTGAAAGACCATCGACATCTTATAACGACGAAACTGCTCTAACTCGGTGTTAGACAGCTGCATCACATCAATGCCTTCTACCATGATCTTGCCTTCAGTAGGGTCTATAAGACGGTTGAAGTGACGGATCATGGTCGATTTACCAGAGCCAGATAGGCCCATGATCACAAAGATCTCACCCTGCTTGATGCTTAGGTTGATGTCTTTTAAGCCAACGGTGTGTCCGGTTTCCTCTAAGACTTGTTCTTTGCTTGCGCCTTGTTTGACTTGATCCATCACTGAGTGCGGAGCAGGGCCAAACACCTTATATAAGCCACTAATCTCAATTAAGGTATCAGTCATGCTTGAGCCCTCCAAGGTGCGCTTGAGTGCGCTTTGCATACGCTTGTGAAGCGCGGTCGAATAGAATCGCTAGAGCCACAATAGCAAAGCCATTAAGAAGACCTAAGGTAAAGTATTGGTTAGTGATGGATTTCAGTACTGGCTGGCCTAAGCCTTTTACGCCAATCATCGATGCAATCACCACCATAGACAGAGCCATCATAATGGTTTGGTTGATACCTGCCATGATGGTTGGCATGGCGAGTGGTAGCTGAACGCCGAATAACCTTTGTTTGTTGCTCGCCCCAAACGCAGTGGCAGCTTCCAACACCTCTTTGTCCACTAATCGAATACCAAGGTTGGTTAAGCGGATAACCGGAGGGATGGCATAAATGACAACGGCAATCAGTCCTGGAATTTTACCAATACCTAATAGCATCACGACTGGGATAAGGTAAACAAACGCAGGCATGGTTTGCATGACATCAAGCAACGGAGTAACGATCGATTGCACTCGGTTTGAGCGCGCCATAGCAATACCAATTGGAATACCGAGAAGAATTGAGAGCAAGGTACATACGGTGATGATGCTTAATGTACGCATGGTGTCTTCCCACATGCCAAAGTAGCCGATCAGCAGCATTGAAACCACACAGCCTACAGTGAGCTTCCATGAACGGCTTGCGACGTAAACCAATCCAGTACAGACGGCTAACACGATGAACCATGGCGTGGAGATGAGCAGTTTTTCAAACCAAACGAGGAATGATAGGAGTGGGTCGAATATGGATTCAATTAGCTCGCCATATTCACGAGAGAAATTACGGTATGCTCCGTCGAGCGTTTTCCTTATGGCTCGTAAATCAGCGCGATCCATTTCTGGGAATTCGCTAAGCCAACTTAAGTCAGACATTATTACTTCCTTATCAATGCCAGAGCTGATGTGACGCTCTGACTTACAACTTTGACGATTGAGTTGTTTGTCCTGAGTAGAGGTGCGCACTACTACTCATAACAGTGTAGCAGCGCGCAATAAAAGAGGTGATTACAAGGCCTTAGTTACTTTGTCAGCAACATCTTGAGGAACCCACTGTTGCCAAATTTTCGGATAAGTTTCTAGGAAGTAGAGCATAGCTTCTTCACCATCGGCTTGGTTGTCTTCCATCCATGCCAGTAGTTGGTTCATGTCAGCGTTGGTGAAACCGCGTTTGGTGAAGTATTGGTATGCTTCTGGTGCGCGGCTGGCAAATTGCTCGGTAGTAATGGTATGCACTGGAGATGGCGGGTACATAGTCGCTTTTGGCGATGCACACTCGGCTTGAGTGGTACAGTTAATGAACTCTTGCTCATCAATGCCGCTGCCAAAATCAACTTTGACCATGTCGTATTTACCGAGTACCGCTGTTGGTGCCCAGTAGTAGCCAAACCATGCTTCTTCGCGCTCGTAAGCCTTGGCGATAGAGCCAGAAAGGCCGGCGCTCGAACCTGGGTCAACCACAGTAAAACCAGATTCATCTAGTTTCATTGCTTTGAATAGGTTACCTGCGCTGATTTGACAGTTCCAGCCGGCAGGGCAAGAGTAGAAGGCTGATTGGTCTGGATCTTCCGGATGGCTGAATAGCTTAGCGTGTTTCTTGACACCCTCAATGGTTGCCAGCTCTGGGTATTTAGTCACAAGGTATTTTGGCACCCAAAATCCTTCTTCACCGCCATCGACAAGAACTTTACCTGCATAGCGCAGGCGTTTTTCTTCAACCCCTTTATCTAGTGCGTCTTTTAGGCTATTGCTCCAAAGTTCAGGTGCGATGTCAGGTTGCCCTTTTTCAATCATCGACGTACCGGTTGGCATGGTATCGCCGGGTATTAATTCAGCTTCACAGCCGTAGCCGTGTTCGAGAATAAATTGGTCAACGTGCGCAATTAGGCTTGCAGAATTCCAGTTCATGTCTGCAATGGTGACTTCACCACATTCATTTGCAGAGGCGTGAGTTGCGGTTGCACCAAGCAGTAAAAGCGCTGCTGTTTTGAGTTTCATCTCGATTTCCCTTTCTAATGAATACCTTATAAGGGTAGCGAAACAATATTTAGAGTTCAAATGAATGGGGTGGGGTTATATCCAACATAATTACCATGTTAGAGCATGAAATTATGGGTATGTTCGGTAAATAGCAGATTGTATTAGGTTTTAGAGATTAGGTAGTGAGTTTGCGGAAGTACAAAATCCTTTGTGCTCTAAGTTTATTGTTGCGCAATAAGAGGTGTTTGCGCCCCTCTTATTGCGACTATGCTTATGCTGGCTGATTTATGATTCTCGAGTTAGTCTGCTGACCATACGTTGCGAATGTCCGGCCATCCCCAATTGGTGAGAGCGACGTCTTTCAACACCCCATGGAAACGTAGTGTTTGACGATGATGGAACAAAGGCAGTAGCCAAAACTGGTTAATCAATGCAGAGGCAATGGGTTCAAGGGCGGTGAGATATTGATCGAGCGGCGTATTCCGACGCAAGGTGCGCAGCGCTTGGCTCAGCCACTGTTCTGCCTCTGCACCAATCGCGCCATGAAGAATCGCGTTATTGTACAGTGAGTTAAAGGCCGAGGCGTGGCGGTTGTCATCAAGGTTGATGTTAGTGATCACCAAGGTTTCTTTAAGCTGATGATTGCGGGAGAGAGCATTTAATTCCCGAAATGCGTAACTGTTTATCGTCACGTGAATGCCGAATTCTTCGAGTTGCTTTTTCACCGCATTGGCGCAGTTTTTTAGTGCCGCGTAATCATACACAGCGATTGAGATTTCGTTCGGTAATGTGGTCGGCTCGCCGGCAGGTCTTATTACTGAGTGCCACATAGGAAGTACGTTGTAAGCGTGTTCGCTGCCGAAGCTATTGCCTTCTTGCAACAATTGCTGGTGTACGCTTTCTGGCGTGACTAGGTATGAGAAGTAACGTTTTTGCTGTTCAGTCAGTGGGGACTCACTTCTTTGGTTGAATAGAATAAACATACAACCATCTTCAATTCGCGTCTGCTGGACATCCTGTTCTTCTTGGCCGCTTTCTTGCCCAGTCAGATAGTAATTACACGATCTTTCCCCTTTGTGTTCCGGGTGGTTGGTTGCTATCTGATTGGTATCGATCTGCTTGTTTCTAAGCTCGTTCTCATCCAGCTGCCAGATCGTTACTAAGTCAGTCAGAGCACGACAAGCGTAGTAGTGTTCAAAAGCACGTAAGCCAAGCTTAGTGTTTGAGTGTTCACTCACTTCAAATACACCACTACCAATCACTGCTCCTTGGTAATTGTCTTGCAGCTGTTGCAGAGGTTGAATGGAGTATTTAATGCCAGACAGTAGACCACCGAAGCCGAAGTCTGGCTCAGACAGGTGAAAAACGACTTTATTCGCCATCGGTGCTTCTGCTTTGGCTAGATGACCTATTTCTCTCTGATAGTTTGGGAGTTGAGCGAGACGATTAAACAGATCGGCAACGCTATTGGCATCAATCGCAGAGCCATCATGAAAAGTAATTCCCGGGCGCAAATAGAACGTCCATTCTGTCGCTTGCTCATTGTGATGCCAATGGTGAGCAAGCTGAGCCTCTAATTGACCATGCCAATCGCTGCTTACTAAGCAACAATACACTTGGCGAATCAGGTAGCGTTCACTGGAGCGATGTAATTGGTGAGGGACTAAACGTTGAAACGGTCGCTTATAGGTGAGCTGAATATGCAGTCGACCTTCACGCATTGACGCACCCGAAGTCGATTGAAGCAATTGACCGAAAATTCGCTGATCGTTATCGAGGATTGAAAGGGCTTTCTCGTATTTGCCTTGTTGAATGCGTTCTGTCGCCAATTGTGCTTTTAATTCGGACAGCTCTAGATTGAGGATCAGAGTTGAACGTTGGTTTCGGCCTACTTTGGGTTGCCATTGCAGCCAACCGAGATTTTTCATATCACCAAGTAAATTTCGAGCGTGGCGAGCACTGGTAAACAGTAGATCAGCCACATCGGATAGGGCAGTCTTTACATCGTGCCTGACTCCAAGTGGAGCTAAGCGGGCGTAGTAGCGTAACAGATTGAGATCAGACATTTATTCCCCTTGTATCCGTGAAACTAAGCAGTTTATGCAAAGTAGATTTCCGCATTTTAACTTATTGTGACTGTAAAACGCTTAATTTCAATCAAATAAGTGGAATTAGGGAACGATAAAAATCTAATTGTTCAGTTTTTGTTTCCTTTCATGTCAAGCAGAATAGATCATAGAGAAAACATCCAAAGCGGCAGTAGATAGCACCCTGCTCCTGTCACCCCCGGAATTAAGCCGCTGTTTACTGCTGCTCTGCGTGTTTTCTTCACCGAATGCTTCCAAGGTGACATTCACCACCTTGGAAGGGTTTGAATAACGAAGTTTGAGCAATGAATTCGAATATCGTTGTGACTACTTGTGCTGTTTACAGCGTTTCAATCACGTTCAATAGTTGGCTATTGAACTCTTCATTTGTCACTTTTTGCTCTGCCATATCGAAGTTATCGAAAAAGCTTGGTAGTGAAATGCTGCCTTTTACATCTGCTGCAAAGTATGGTGCTGAGCCTGATGCCGCTGCCAATACGCTGCTTGCGCCGCCGGGGCCAGGAGACGTCGCTAGCATAATCACCGGCTTGTTTTGGAATACCTGCATGTTGATGCGCGATGTCCAGTCAAAGACGTTTTTATATGCGGCTGTATAAGAGCCGTTATGTTCAGCAAAAGAGATGATCACCAAATCGGCGTCACCAATGGCTTTGTAGAATGCTTGAGCCTGCTCTGGTTGGCCTAGTTGCTTTTCGCGTTCATCGCTAAAAATCGGCATTTCTAGGCTATCAATATCCAACATTGTGATGTCAGCATTAGGTACTTGTTTCGCTGCGTATTGAGCAAGTTGCTGGTTGATAGATTGTTTGTTATTGCTGGCTCCAAAAGCGAGTACTTTCATGGTTTATTCCTCAAATTCGTTTTTCATATCAGTGGATAGGTATAGATTACTTTGATTCTATATATTGATTAATAGCCTGAGTGTGCAATGATTATTTCCATATGACTCTTAATAGGGCTAATCAATGAGTGAGATGAATTTGTTGGATGGAATGGTGATCTTTGCCACGGTGGTGGACGAAGGGAGTTTTACCAATGCCGCGAATAGTACTGGTCATTCTACTTCTTACATCAGTAAGGAGATTTCTAAACTGGAGGAACGCTTGGGGGTGCGATTACTTCACCGTACAACGCGCACGCTCAGTTTGACGCCTGAGGGTGAGCACTACTTTCGCCATTGTAAGCAAATTGTCGAGAGCGCTCAGGATCTAGAAGATGCGATCAATGGTAAGCAAAGTGAGCCGAAAGGTTTATTGCGAATCAGTTGTCCGGCTGGCTTTGGTGCTGTGCAGCTAAGTCCCATTCTCGCGAAATATATGGACAAATACCCAAAAGTGAAATTGGAAGTCAATGCTAGCGATCATAAGGTTGATTTGATCGGGGAAGGTTACGATGTGGTATTGCGCTCATCACATAAAGCCCAAGATTCCACGCTGATTAGCCGCCGTGTTCAACGCTCTTGTACTCGAACGGTTGCCTCGCCAGAGTATGTGGCAAAGCACGGTTTGCCAAAGCATCCCAGTGAGTTAACCAATCACCGCACTATGAGTTACTCCAATCATAAGCAGCCTTTTGTTTGGGATTATGTTGGTAAGCAAGGTGAGCCGATAAAGGTCGATTTGGACAGCGTAATTCTAACCAACAGCCCTGAAGTGGAGTTGAGTTTGTGCTTGCTGGGTAAGGGTATCTGTCGATTACCTGATGGTCATGTTCGAGAGGGGTTAGCGTCTGGTGAGTTGATCGAATTGTTCGCTGATTATCCCCGCCATGATATTGAGCTGTGTTTGGTTTATCCAAGTCGTAAACATATGTCAGCTAAGGTTAGAACCTTCATTGATTTTGTCGTGGAAGAGCTCGGCCAACATTAAGTTTTGCTTAATCTTTTATTGGATGAGTAACGGATCACATCATTGATTGCTTGTTAGGGAAGCTTACTTGTTAAAGTCATCAATACAGTAAGTGAGTTAAAGGCATAGCATGAAAAAGGGAATGTTGGTTGCTACAACCGTTGGGTTTGTAGTGTTTGTTGGTGTTGGCAGTAAGTTGCAGTGGTTTGGTTCAAGTAATGCTGAATCGTTTCCAAAATTACCTGCGGAGCCGGGTTTTGTTGTTTCTCCTGAATTCGATGGCGAATGGGCGGGAAAACGTGTCGATGTTACTAATAACAACCTATGCGAGAAAACCACCATTACAGGGAAAGTGGTCGATGGATTTGCAACGTTCACTCTAACTTACAATGGTACTCCACTAAGAGGCTGGATAGACGAAGCGGGGAGCCTGCGTTTGTATGCGAACAATCGAATGTGGGATTACCGATTTACCGCCACAGCCAGTGGCAATAGGATTCAAGGTGAGTGGTTCTTAACCAATGGACCATGCAAAGGCTCTTGGCATGTGGATAGAGTGGCTAGCGTAAGTTAAATCTATATATACTTAGGTATCGTATGTTTGGATAAGTGGCATTGAGATGGAAAAAGTGGTCGATCTAAATCTCTGGAATAAAGCGCACGTTAAATCAGCTGAGGATCTTAAGCAGCTGTTTGAACAAAAGGTAAAGCAGTTTCAATCTGAACCGAATGCCAAGATAGAATTACGCTTGGAACGGTTAGAGTTATTAAAGCAAGCGATCCTACAATATAAAACAGAGCTCGTTGATGCGTTAGGGCAGGATTATGGCTTTCGCAATGCATTTGAGAGCTTAATGTGCGATATCGTTCCGTCTATCGACCATATTAACTTTACTCAAAAGCACCTTAAAAAGTGGGCAAAGCCGAGTAAGCGAAAATCAGGCTTACTGCTATCTCCTTCCAAAGTAAAAGTGATCTACCAGCCATTAGGAGTGGTTGGGGTTATTGTCCCATGGAACTTCCCTGTCTTTTTGAGTTTAGGCCCTATTGTGACTGCATTAGCGGCGGGTAACCAAGTTATGGTTAAACTCAGTGAATACACTCCACATACCAATCAAGTATTGGCGGAAATCTTTAGCTGTTTAGAAAGCTATATCACGGTCGTTGAAGGGGAGGTTGAGATTGCTCAGCACTTTTCTGAGCTGCCATTTGATCATCTTCTATTTACCGGCTCAACGCAGGTTGGCGTCAAAGTGGCGCAAGCAGCGGCAACAAACTTAACGCCAGTTACGTTAGAGCTAGGGGGCAAGTCGCCGGTCATTATTGCTGATGACGCGGACTTTAATCATGCTGTTGATGCGATTTTATTTGGTAAGAGTAGTAATGCCGGGCAAATTTGCGTCGCGCCAGATTACGTGCTGCTGCCTAAAGGGCGAGAGGTGGAATTTGTTCAGCGTTATCTCAGCCGTTTTCGTAAAGCCTATCTGAAAAAAGGACACGCGGAATCGGTGACCCATATCATCAATCAAGCTCAGTATGATCGACTGCAAGGTTATTTAGACAATGCCAAGCAACTTGGGGCGTCGATTTATACCATTGATGATGTCTCTACCGCTGAGCAGCAGATGCTGCCTCATCTGCTTACTCAGGTAACGGATGAGATGGCTGCGATGCAAAATGAAATCTTTGGTCCAATTTTACCGATTATTGGCTATCAAACCATGCAGGAAGCGTTGGAGTATGTCTCTAGTAGACCACGCCCGTTAGCTTTGTATTTGATGAGTAAGGATAAGAAACTGCAACAGCGAGTGCTAGAGGTAACGCATAGTGGAGGTGTTTGTTTTAACGATACCCTGTTTCACGTTACTGCTCATGACGCGCCGTTTGGAGGCATAGGGAATTCAGGCATGGGTCACTACCATGGTCAAGAGGGTTTCGCGACGTTTTCTAAGGCGAAGACGGTATTATCAAGCCCAACGTGGCTGCCTAGATCTTGGTGGCTGGCGAAACAAGCGAAGTGGCTAAAACTCGCGATGTCGCGTTTGTTTCTTCGCTAATTTTACATTGTAAATCTACAAAAAAGCTCGACCTTCATGGTCGAGCTTTGCTTTATGCACTTTTACTTATTAAGAGACGTTTCTATGGCGTATCAGAGATCGGCTCTGGCGCGTAGTGTTGCGGCCCTAGTTTGGTTATTTCAGGGATGATGGTCGCGATGGTCATGGTTGACCACGTACCTGCAACAATACCGATGAACATGGTGACCGAAAAACCATAGAGTGGCTCACCGCCGAGTAACCATAATGACGCTACTGAAATTAACGTAGTGCCTGACGTAATCAAGGTACGCGATAAAGTTGAGGTGATGGCGCGGTTATTAAGCTCAGTTATCGGTAATTGTACATTCGCTTTTAATAGCTCTCGAATACGGTCTGAAATGATGATCGAGTCGTTGAGCGAGTAACCCAGAACAGCCAATAACGCAGCAAGCACGGTTAAGTTGAACTCCAAGCCAGTCAGTGAAAAGAAACCAAGTAGTAAGACAACGTCATGAACCAGCGCAAGTAGTGCACCTGAGGCTAAACGCCATTCAAAACGGAAGCTTAAGTAACCAAGAATTACCAATAAGGTAATGAGTACCGCTAAGCCGCCTTGTTCAGCAAGCTCTTGGCCAACTTGTGGGCCGACTAGGCTGACGTTAATCATCTCTACGGTGTGAGAAAAACTCTCTAATAATGGTTTAATTTCTGGCTGTTGGTCTAGGTTTTCTGGCGCGCTGTAGCGCAATACCCATTGACCTTCTTCGCCAGTAGAAACCACTGAGACGGATTGATGCAGAGCTGACTCTAACTTGGTTTGAATCTTCGGTGCGGTTAAGGTTGAATCTAAGCGCACTTCACTGATCATGCCACCGGTAAAATCGAGGCCATAGTTGAGGCCTTTGGTGAACAAAGAAAACAGTGAGGCCAAAATAAGCAAGCAAGAAATGAAACTGCCCGCGTGGCGTAGCTTGGTCATGTGTTTTGCAGAAAAGCTTTGTGTAGTCGACATCATTATACTCTCACTCCACGGCGGGCATCTCGACCCCAAATAACGTTAATAATGGCACGTGAGGCGAAGATGCCTGTGAACATGCTGGTAAGAAGGCCAAGGCCAAGGGTTAATGCAAAGCCTTGAATTGGGCCATTACCGATGGCGTAGAGCGTTGCAGCTGAGATTAAGGTAGTAATGTTGGAGTCTAGGATGGTGCTAAAGGCACTGCTAAAACCAAGATCGATTGATTGCGCAAGGCTTCGCCCTTCTCGCAGTTTTTCTTTGATTCGCTCAAAGATCAGTACGTTGGTATCTACCGCCATACCGATGGTCAGCACAAGGCCAGCGATACCCGGAAGGGTTAATACTGCCCCCGGTAGAAGTGCGATTAGACCAAGCAGCATTACCATGTTAACGACCAAGGCGACGTTGGCTACCCAACCGAGTTTACGGTACCACAGCGCCATAAATAGCAGCGTTAAGCCCATACCCATCGCGAGAGCGGCAAAGCCGTTTTGGATATTTTCTGCCCCTAGAGAAGGGCCAATTGTACGCTCTTCAACGATGGTCACCGGAGCGGTGAGCGAGCCTGCGCGCAGTAATAACGCCAGATCTTGCGCGTCACTCAGTTGACCTACGCCAGTGATTCGGAAGTTGTTACCTAGTTGAGACTGAATCGTCGCAACACTAATAATGGTGTTGCTCTGTTCAACGCGGCCTTGGCTATCGCGGCTGTATTCGCTGTAACCAGTCGCCATTGGTTTGCCGATGTGTTTACCGGAGAAGTCAGCGATTTTTCTACCGCCAGCAGAATCAAGGCTGATGTTTACTTCTGGCATACCCATCTCACCCATTCCCGCACGGGCATCTACGATGTGTTCACCTGTTAGTACGGGTTTGCGTGCGACGTAAACAGGTTGTCCCTGTTGATCACGGATCATCATCGTACCGCGAGTTGGGTCGGTTTTTACCTCATAAAATGCAAGGCTTGCGGTCGCACCAATCACGTTTTTGGCTGCCGCAGGATCTTGTACACCCGGAAGTTCGATTCGAATACGGTGTTGGCCTTGGCGCTGAACAGCCGCTTCAGTAATACCTAGCTCTTCAATTCGGCTACGCATCGTTTGCAAGTTTTGCTGAACTGTCAGGCTGGTGAGTGTTTGTTGTTCTGATTCACTTAAACGAACAACTAGGCTCGTTTCGCCTTGTTTGTTTACTTCCCATTGTGGGTACTGCTGACGAAGGTGCGCTCGAAGTGAATCATAAGCCGCTTCGCTTGGCGCTCTAACGCTTAACTTAGTATCGGAAATCTCATTGATTTTGATTCCGCGTAGCTTGTTTTCTCTGGCAAAGGTTTTGAGTGAATCACTGGTTTGCTGAGTATGTGAGCGGTAGACCTCTTGCATGTCTACATCTAATAAAAACTGAACACCACCGCGTAGATCAAGGCCAAGTTTGATTGGTTTAAAGCCCATATCCAGTAGCCACATTGGTGCGGCTGGCACCATCGCAAGGGTCACGATATCTTGCTTGCGCGCCATATCTGCCATGATGTTTTTAGCTTGGTTTTGATCACTCGCGTGTTCGAGTACAAGTGTGGTTTGCTCACTGGTTTGGTCGATGCGTTTGACATCAATATTGTGACTATTCAGCTGTTGCTTAACAGTAACGACCGATAGCGGAGACTCTTTGTGGCCGATGATGACTGCTGCATCTTCACCAAACCAAGAGGGTAAGGCGCTGAAAAGCATGATGATAACAGTGGTAACAAGTACCACGTATTTCCATGCTGAATAGTGGTTCAGCACGGTCTTTCGTGTAGGTTTTTTTTGCATAACATTCTTCTTACTGGCTAAGCCAATAGGGTTACCAAACCAGAAAACTCTCTTTCGGTTCAGTAAAATGGCGCATTGTAAAATGCACGTAATTGCCCAAGGGCATGGGTGAGGTTTCCCTCAAAGAAGAGTGTTAGGCGTCGGCTTGGCTGATAAATCGATACAATATGTTCGATTCTTTCCAGCCAGAGACTCGGTGTAAAGTAGTAGGGGGAGTTAAAGTCCAGTCGTGCCAATGATTAAGGGCGAGATAAACTCGCCATACTAAAACTTGATCGATGACTTCATCGAGGTCAAAAACCAGCTCATAGCTTGGCTCTGCCTCGTTTAATCTCTCATACGCAAATGAACCATTGCGCAATACCGTACTTAATGTCGGAGTGAGTGATTTAGCGGGGATTCGTTTTTCAACGTGGATTTTGGTCGAGTGCTGTTCTGTCTCTTGAGAGTGAACACTTGAAGTTGAGTTCAACTCAGAATGACTGGAGCTAGAGTTCAAGCTATCGCTAGTGAAAGCTTCAACTTTGAGGGTCGAAGGCAGCGATAAAGGGAAAGACGTCGTAGTCGATGGGGCATTGAATGCAGCATGAGCAGAAAAACAAGCAAGCCAAAGCGTGAGCAAAATGCTCAACATGCGGCAATGTTTAGTCCAGTTTCTCATACAACTTAGCATCATGTGCTACTCAATTTATAAATCGAGCTTATCTTAATCTGACTCTTATCAATCGACAAGGAAACAATGTGCTGCAACGAAAAATAGTTCAGAGCAAAGTTAACTGCGAGTAAAGCGTTGCCTAAACGCCCTAGGTGTTAAGCCCATAATTTTAATGAATACTTTTCGACAAGCTGCACTATCTTGATAGCCAACCAGATGGGCGATGTGCTCAAAACTGTGAGTTGTTGACTCCAATAGGTCACAGGCTTTTTGTGTGCGAAGTTTCTGCAAATATTGGTTAGGCGTGTCGCCCGTTGCTTTACTAAAGCGGCGCTGCAACGTTCGCTCGGTCAAATGAGCCTGATGTGCAAGCTCTGCTATCGATAACGGCTGGTGGTAGTTAAGGTTCATGCGATTTTGTATTTCCAGTACCGCAATATCGCCATGTTGCATTGGTGGAACAAATTGTAAGTAGTAACGCTGTTCACGAGGGGCGGTATCGACGACCAAAATTTTACCAAGCTGTCTCATAATTGCAGGACTAGCAAGCTTAGCGATTAGCTCAAAACCAAGATCTAGCCAAGACATCATGCCGCCAGCGCTAAGAATATCGCCATGATCGATCAGTAGCTGATTGGTATCGAGAAGTTGATCTGGAAACTGCTGCTTTAGTGCCTGTTCTAATCCCCAGTGAGTTGTGATCGCGCGACCATTCAAACTTTGTGTGGCGCTAAGTATAAAAGCCCCCGCACACGCTGATGACAATACTGCACCTTGGCGATGTTGTTCGTCTAACCACGTAATAAATGACTTAGATGGGTTGAGGTAACTGTCGATTTCCGGCGTGGAGTAAGAGCTCATCTCTTCAGAGCTAGAGTGGCTAGGAGGTAAAATAACGACATGCTGTGCAAGGCTCTCAAGCGTTTCTGTAGTGAAGATTTTGGCGTTAAAACGAATATCAAGTTGCTGCTCTTCACACAGGCGATTGGCGAGCTGAAACATCTCTTCTAATCCATAGATGGCGGATCGAAGTGCATTTGGATAATGGATGATTGCAATTTGTATTGAACTTATTGTCGTATTCGCCATGCTTTGTGTTATTTTAGACTCTGATCGTTTGAGTGTATCTGAACCATAATTACAACACCAACGACAGAGGACAAAATTATGACTAAAGCACTACTTGTTATCGACCTACAAAATGACTATTTCCCACAAGGCAAGTTCCCGCTGTGGAACACCGAGCAAACTTTAGACAGTGTGGTAAATGCAATTGAATTAGCTAATCAGCAAGATGTAAAAGTGATTCATATTCAGCATATCGCTGACCCAGCGGCAGGGATTTCGCCGTTCTTTAATCAAGACTCAGAAGGTGCTGATATTCATCCTAAAGTTTTGGCGGCAGCGCCTAATGCAGATGTAGTGATTAAACACTACGCAGACAGCTTTGAAGGGACAAACTTGCAACAAGTGCTAGAAGGCTATGGTGTTGATGAGCTTTTAGTATGCGGAATGATGACGCAAAACTGCGTTACTCACACAGCAATCTCAAAAGCGGCGGAGCAGTACAAAGTATCAATCTTAGCGGACGCCTGCACCACGGTAGATGAGATGATTCACAACATCGCCTTACACGCGGTATCGACAAGAGTAGAACTGACAAGTGTGAGTAGTGTGCTGTAATAAAAAGGCGGCTCTCAAAAGAGCCGCCTTTCTCAATATGTGTTGTAATTAATATAAACCGCTTGGATAGCCGTATATATGAAGAGTATCTGAGTAGTTTCATTGTAACGAAATACTATTCATCTACATATAAACAGCTTCCGAAAGTTCGGGGGCAGCCCATGGTTATATATATATTTGGCGTTGATTTTGACAAGTTTTCAATGGTCAGTTGTTCTATTTTTCCAAGTTCTTTCTCTGAGAATTCGTCAAAGTCTTCGTTGATACTATAAGCGTAATTTCTGAAGAAACGTTTCCTCATGCTATTTTGATAAGTATCTGCTACTTGGGCAAATGACGCTAATTGCAATTGGTCTTCTCTACTTGAATCGGTTTTATCCATTAAGTAGTACAAAACCGACGGATAAGAGTTGCCCATGGTATGCAAGTTGCTATTAACCACGTTTTGTATATCTTGCTCACTGTAGGTGTTATTTTCATTATTTATTACATTATATACCGACGCAAGATGATGCCTGTTTGCCATGATTAGTACTAATTGATTTAAAATTGCTCTTTCTTCTTCAGTTAATGAATAAACACTATCTGGGTCTGAGTCAGAATCGAAAGTTTGATAAATAAATACCAAAGTATATAGTGGCAATAAATAACCCTGATTAAATCCTTCATAGGCAAGTTTATCTAGTTTTTCGTGATCTTGTTTTGATGCTTTATCTAGTTGTTTAGGGATTAGGCTGTATAATGCTTCCAAATCGCCATTTTTCTCTCGTTCAATAAGTAATTCTTTTGCTAACACACCCCATTTTTTATCGCAATGAGAAGGCATGCTTGTTTTGCATTCGTAGTTATTTTCGTCAAGCATTAAGGCTGCATAGGGGTTGCCTAGCTTGGCAGAACGCTCAAAAAGCTCTGCTCCAGTTTGTTCTGAGAAGGCGCTACTCTTATAGGTGATGATTGCCAGCCAATAAAGTGCATCAGCGTTGTCTTGCGCTGCCAACTCTTCCAGTTTATCTACCGCGTCATAAGCTCTCTCTTGCTGAATGGCCAATACTGGTTCGTACAGCTCATCTTCTGGGCTATAGGTGCTATAAAAGTATGGCGAACTATGTTTTGTATCAGCTTCATCAACAATTTTTACCGTATGTTTAAGGTTGAGAACACCTTTTTCAATTTGTTTTACGAATCCGGAAACTGGTGGCTCATAGTTAATGTAAACCACCCAGATAGTCGAGGATAATAATATTAGAGAAAGTATGATTTTTTTAAACATTATAAATATATTCTCCAAGAGGAATCTTTTTGCCACGATTTCTTATCTTTTGATAAGTCAATAAGTAGGTCAAGTTTAATTTTTACTTCTTTTAATGTTGCTTCCTCTAACTCATTTTTTATGTGTTCAGGCTTCTTAAAAGGCATGTAGTAGATGTGATTTTTATCTTGTCTTGTATAAGTCGTGTATAAGAAAGTTAAAACTTTTACTTCCTTATTAATAATCTCAATGTTACGTTCTAGTGCCTCTTTACTATTGTTTAATTGTTCTTTACCTGAAATGTCGTTTTTATCCAGCTTACTTTTTGTCTTCGCTATATCATTGCTTAGGTCAACGCAATAGTTCACTATTTCACTCCAACGCTCTCCTAGTAGTTGCCATTTTTTTGCTGGTGACCGTTGCTGCTCATGTGTAGAGTCAATTAGCATTAGAGCTTTGGTAAACTGAATACATTGGCTTTCCTGTGTGCCTGATTGCGTTATCCATTCCATTAATTTACTGAAGGCTCCGATCTTATTAACTTCATTTTGCAGTCTTTTAACTTTTTCTTCGTCAGATTCGCGCCAAGGTTTATCCAGTTTTGTCGTTAGGCAACCAAACAACTTAGCTAATGTTTCAGGTGGCAGTTTACTCGCCCACTGTTGGGTCTGAGTTTTAGACTCATTAATGTGTATTGCTAGTGTTGGTGCATACTCATCACGCAAGACTTCTTCTTGGTATTCGATAAATTTTACCGCCGGGATAAGCATTACATCTGCCAAACTTAACCCCAATGCTAAGGCAACGGTTAACCGTTGGTTCAGTTCTTCAAAGCTCTTGTTTTGGTTATGTTCGTCACGCTCGCCTAAGAACACAATATAGGCGAAGTTCTTTTCTTCTAACACTTGTAATACGCATGCAACGAATCTATCAGCATTTATTGGGTTCAAGCTCACACCTACTTTGCCGGTAAAGCCTGGCCCACAGACCAGTTTTGCGGCACAGATGAGGTACATTCTGCCCCGTTGAATGCCGAATCGGAACTCACCAGAGAAGCCGATACCTAAGTTACCGGCTAATTGACCGTCGATCGTTCCTAGCTCTAGCTTTGTGTTGTCGGGGCTTTCTGGGGGTATCCATTGAACACAGGCACTGGCTTTTCCGCCCGCTTCGACACCGGCGAAAACATCGACTTTTACACCACCTTCTGCAGTAGACGATTGAGGGTATGCTACGGGGGGGCGCTGCTGTGGGGCTAATTCTTTTTCTTCTAGTTCTTTATTGTAATCAGCGGGTTTAAATGCGCTGCCTTTCACGCCGAAGCCTGTCTTACTGTCTGTTGGCCCGACCGCAATGTGGCCCGAGAGTTGGCAACTCGCGGCGGCCAAACCATATACACCAACATCTAAATCGATAAATAGACTACCGGCATTAAATTTTTTTAATGTGGCATTTTCGGCGCTTGTCTTATACGTAGCGTAGGTAAAATCGAGTGGCCATCCATTATTCTTATCGTCTTTGTTTGATAGAGGCAAGGTCGCCTTGAAGTTCATTTGACCGCTAAGTAAAGTCAGATCCGCCTTAATTGCGCCGCCAGCAGTAATAGGAATATCCATCGTTAAACCGTCTGGGACTGCGGCGTTAATATCTCCGCTGATGCTGGAAGTTAATCTAAAGAATTGGGCTTGTGCATTGGCAATGTAAGTTGATTGGCCATCTGGGCCCATGCCGCCCTGCCAGTGAAATGAGTCTTGCCAAAAAGGGCTCGAATCATATTTCGCTACTTCAGCTGACAAATTAATGAGTGTTTCTATTTTTGGAATGCCCTCCAAATCTTCATTCAACTGTGTCAAAGCATCTTGCAGTGTTTTACCTACTGCGGCTGTTCCCGCTGAAGCTGACACTAGGCCAACTTGGTTGGTGACGTCTTTAACGTGGCCGTTACTACGTTTAGGTTCTGTATACCAGCAAGGGCCTCGAACCCAAGATACTTGCCCGTCTGAAATTAGACTGCATTCTACCGCTTGTAAATCGGCAGCCTTGGCATTGTTTTTAAATATACCAGGGCGTTTTTCTATAGGCTTATATGCGTTTTCGTCCCAAAGCAGCTTATAGCTTGGTAGCGTATTAGCTGGGAGAGTAATTGCCCGCAAAATGTTGCCTTCTTCGGCGTTTTTTTTCGCTTTCTCTTCTAGCGTTCTCAGCCTTTCTGTTGCTATTTTTTTTATTGCGATTAATCGACTAAATACGAGTGGTATTTGATTCACGCCAAGGACTTGTTTTATATCGCCTAACCACTTGCTTGCAGTTCGGTCAATAAAGTCTACCAAGGCTAAAGTTGGGTAATATGCCCATTGGCTTGCTGCACATTGGGTATTTTTAATCAACAGTTTCAATGTCGCATCATCTAACTGGTTGAGCTTGTCGTGCGTGAAGTGTTTAACATTGAGCTCAAGAAGAATTTTATTGAGAACCTCTTCTCTGTCATCTATGTCAAGCGTTAGGCTAGAGCTTTGTCTCCAGCGGCGATAGCTTTTATGGTTGGTTAGTGTTTTGGGGCCATAATGTGTCTCACTATTTCCGATTAGGTCCTCATCGGGTAATACTTGTTGTTTGACGACAAAGCCAAAATGATTGAGAGCCAAAAGCGGTGTCGCAAATGGAAATGCGGCACTTACTTCCATAGGGGTGTCTTGTCCTCTATTTAAGGTTCTTATTTTGTTGATATATTCACAAGCAGGTATAACACCGTCATCCCACCATGTTTTAAATGTTTGTTCTGTTCTATGTGGTGTTTGTTTTTTAAAGAACTTGTCGGTTTCTTTTTTCCGGTAGTTTTTTGAACGCAGAGTTTCAATGCATTGTTCAATATCTTGCTGAAGTTCACTGGTGTAGTAGTTTCGTTTTTTATCAAAAACAAACTCGGTACCATCATCGGTTTTTAGTTTTCCTGCCGCTTTAATCGCTGTTTTATGAATGTCATCTCTTGCTTTAGTTAGGTGATCGATGAGCTGCTTTTTTAATTTTTGATGTGCTTTCTCAAGCAGTTGGAGCTCATTTTCTATTTCTTCAACGAATCCTAAATTATCTGCAATCGCGTATTGAATTGGATAGAGAATAGCCGCGCCAAATTGCATGTAGTTACAAAATCGTTCCCATCGAACATTACGAGCAAGCATTTTTTTTGGGTCAAGACATTCTTGTTCTGCGGTGGCTAAGATAAACCCTTTCTCGCCACCATTTTGGTAGTTTTCTGCAGCCCCGGTTCTTAATGCTACAAGGCGCCAATTGACTTCTTTGAGTCTTTCAATTTGGTCTGTGTCTAAGAAGTTTTCATGAAAACTGTGCTCAAATTTAGACAAGATCCCCAAGTCGTTCAGTGCGGAAAATGTTTGTGTTCGGTCTTTAGTAATGGCTTTTTTAATAAGCGCTTGTTCATCTTGTATGGCTTTCTTGGCTTCTTTTGATACGGCAAGCCATACTTGCTTGCCTGTCTTGGGGGCGGCTGGTACGTAAAGAATGTCTACGTACTCAGGGGATTTATGGTCACAAATGCTTTGCCCACATTGGTGTGGGGCTGGTACCTCAGGAATCGTTGTTCTTGTTCCTACCGCGACTTTAAGTGGAGAGCCTGCTTGACCAGGAAGTGTGAGATATTCACCCGCAACGATAAAGTCGACATCGTCTATTTGATCACTGTTCAAAGCCAAAAGCGCGTTGCGATCTTTAATTCCAAACTTTTGCTGAATAAGACTGATGCAGTCTCCGGGTTGGATTTTATATTGAGTAGTGGTCATAGGTTACATCTGCTCCAAGAAACATGAAGATGTGAATCGGTAAGGGTGGGGCGGCGTTTCAGGTATGACTGATTGCGGAAGGGATAGCTTCTGATACTCCCCTTCGTCATTAAACCAGCTAAGCGAATGGCAAGGACCTAGAATTGAAACTTTGTCTTGTTCACTGATATGTTTTGCATTCTTAATCCAAAATAGGCTGGAGTAGAAACGGAAAAAGACCAGGTTATCGCCGACGTGTACGGTCAATAGGTTTTGTAAGTGATTTATTATTTCGTCTTGAGACGTGTCACTGCCATAGGAAAACAGAACACTACTGCTTCGGAGTAGCTGTTTTTTTTGTATTTGTTCTAATAGTTGAACGCCATCAATATTAACTATCTTAGGGCTTTGTTCAATTAAGTGAGCAAAGTTGCTATTACGAAAAAGTTCATCAATATTAGGGTCTTTCTCGTAGGTATACGCCAACTCAATAATCTCTGGTATTACAAGTGTGTCTGCGATTAGTAGATGGTTGGACTCATTGGGTAGTGAGAATTCTGTCTTCACTGTATATTCCTTAACTTCCGCAGCTAGAACCGTGAACAGGGCACTCTTTTCCTGAGTATTTGTCACACATTTTTGCCATCGTTATATCTAGTTCTGACAGTTTGATAAGAGCTTCTGCACTGACGAGTTGTGCGGCAGCTGCATAAGGGGCAAGTTCCTCCGGAGCTTGTAGTTCTTCAACTAAATTCGGAAGATCTGCTACTTGGCCGCTGTAGCCGCAGCCGCTGCCTGCACCTCCGCCGGAGTTGAGGTTGATTGCAGGGCCAACCATGTGAACGCCTGCGGGGTCAATTTTTACGAAGCTGCCGCCTGCGGAAATGGTGATTTCATTGCCGACATCAAGTACCACTTTATTACCTGCTTTTAGGTGGACTTGAGTGCCCGCTTTTATCGCAACGCTTTTGCCAACCTTATTGTGAATAGAACCTGTGACATCTAGTGTGGTGTCTTTGGAGACATTGGTTCTGCTTTCGCCCTTGATTGTGGTGTGCTTATTGTTTTTCACCAACGCGAAGCTGTCGTTATCGACGGTTAAGTGCTTATCGTGCTTAATGTGGGTGGTGTGGTCGTTT